>NZ_JAAIVJ010000001.1 GCF_011008935.1 Tabrizicola oligotrophica
CAGAAGCGCGCCGGACGCTTGAGCTACTTGATGGCAACGCGCCCGGCGCGCTTGCCAGACCTGAAACCGATGCCTATCAACCCCAAGGACTCTCGTTATGAACGAGGGACGACCGGGGGGCAGGTCAGCCATGCAACTCACCACGATCTCAGGAAAATCCCCGCTGGCTGGAGCAATCCGATACGCCCTCACCCGGATGGAACGCCTGCGCCCCTACCTCGACCACGGCATCCTTGAGTTGGACAACAACGCCGCCGAACGCGGCATGCGCGCTATTGCCTTGGGGCGGAAGAACTACCTCTTCGTTGGCTCCGAAGCAGGCGGCAAGGCCGCCGCCATCGCCTACACCCTGATCGAAACGGCCAAACTGAACGCCGTGGATCCACACGCCTGGCTCGCCGATACCCTCGCCCGCATCCCGGACTACAAGATCACCAAGGTCGACGACCTGCTGCCATGGCGCTGGAACGGGTAGCGGTCAGGCCGGACGCTTACGGCTCGTCTCTCCGGCATAGAAGTTAGGGGCGGGGTGGTCACGGCGATTAGGGCCTATCTTCGAAGGGGGGCCTCCCTAAACATTACCTTAACATGTAAATGGGGCCCGCCCGATGCCCTGCCGGTGTCCTCGTCAGTGAGCCCATGTCTACGCTCTCCCCGACCACCTCCCAAGGTAGCAGCCCCGTAGGTTGTTCTCAGGGAATGCCCCGACGAACCTGCACCCCGCCATGCACCCCAAGGCACTGTTCCAGATCACCTCTCCCATCCCCTGCGGTGCCCTGAACGGGGCCATAAGGGATGCCTAAAGTGCCCCGATACAGGCCCCATCGTCTACGCCTCTCCCTGAGGTCTCCCTCGTGGGGTCCGCCTAGGACCTCACCCCATCAAGGACCCCTCCATGAGCTACTTTCAGGACATGATCGCCCGCCAGCATGGCCCCCTTCAAGTCTATGGTCGGGATGCCCCCACGACCCCGGAAGGCTGGATCACCCCAAAGTGTTACAGCAGCCGTGCCTGTGAGCCGTCTTCGTTTCGAACTCCCGTGCCATTAATGCCCGAAATCAGCGTGAGGTAGTTGTCCCGCGATCCAAGCACCTCTTCCAGGAGGCCCCGACGTTTGAGCGACACATAAAGAGCCACCGAGCCCGCTTGGCAGTTGATGGATTTCTCAGGATTGAACGCAATGTCAGTAAATGCGTCATAGGCCATCACAGCCTCGGCCAGCTCACGCTGTAGATGTAGGGCGTTGATATAGACCCAGTCGTAGAAGGCGGTCAGGGGTTCCAGCGCCCAGTTCTGACCGGAGAAGCTGAATCGTATCAGGCGCCCAGAGCTTTGTAGCCTTGGATCACGTTTGGCATCCAACGGGCGCGCGTCCATCAGGTCCGTATAGGGACCGCCGTTCTCGAACACCTTTGATGCCTGAAACGCGCTTTCGACCGAGATTTCCCTTCCTCGACCGCGAGTGTGGAAGGTCAGGTTGAACGCGCTCAATTTCTCGCCTAGCGCATCTTCCGACGCACTCGATACCTCGAGAACCCGCGCGCCTGGCACTGCAATCCTGATTGCCTCATGCAGCGAGCGGATCGACATCTGCTTCCGTGATCTGGCCATTCCAGGGTGCCAGACGAAGTCCACGGGCATGACCCGAACCAGGACCGGTCCCTCCATAGTGCTTATGAATACTGGCCTTGTTGCCACTCTGCTCTCCAGCTCAATTCATACGAACATGTTTACGTGACGCAAAAAGACCCTTGCCGCGGCCCGCATGGAAGCTCTCGTGGTGCGCAAGATACGGCAGATGCCTAGCCTGTGCTTCCGCAGTCTCGAATGCGATCGCTTCGACAAGATCCGGTTCGATGGTCTCATAGACCATAACTTCAGCCTGAGGATCGGTGGGATCGTATGGACGCAGCCATGCATCACGGCCTCCTTCACCTGCGGCAAACATGTCGCGGAGAGCCTGAACGGATTTCATTTGCTCACGGGGTAGCCGGATCATTCGCGCATCGGCCGCGTTGTGGCTGTAGAACGCGCAATCCTTCTCCCACAGAACCCGGGGTGAGATCAGCAGGATTGCCCAATCTGCATCTGGCATGATCTGACGATACTTCCAAAACATGCGGTAGTTTGGGAAGGTAACCGATAAGGATGTTCCGTCAGTCTGTGCGTCGAAACGGTTGGTATCGTTACGGGTCGGGAGAAGCCCCTTCTTCTCGCAAGCGGTCATAGACATCAGGCCGTGCTGAAGGATGCCAAGCAGATTTTCGCATCGCGTGAAATGCACCAGGTGCGGAATGCGTAGCTCACGGGCAACGAGCTCAATTCTGGCCCGTTCGGTTGGCCGAACGGCATCGGTGACTTTATTAGAGCTGACCGCTCTGGGCTTCGCCGTGGGAGAATTTGCTTTCGATACGGAGCCGGTCACCTGCTCAAGGCTGTTGGAAGCTCCTGCCAATGCGCAGGAATCCGTCCGAACGGTAGTGGGGTGGGCTTCGTCCGCCATGCGGGTGACGGTGTCCAGAAGGGAGACGGTGGTGCGATTGGCAACGTGAAAAAGTCCCGATTTCCTGTTAGGTCCCTCGGAAGATCCTGTCGTAGGGCTGGCCGTGTGAGGGGCCTCCGGCGGCGAGAGCAATAAAAGGTGCTGGCTCAGAAGGTCGATCTGTGCCTTGATGAACGGCAGAAAGGGCTCGGAAGCTCGCTTATTGACTCCCTCCAGAAGTACAACGTCCTGACTGGCCCGTCGGTGAGTCTTTTCCAAGAAATCCAAGATATCCTTCAATTTCTGGATCCTGTCCTGGGCTACTAGCGGAGGCAGGCTGCTCCTTTGAACCGGCAGTAGTGACACACCAGAAAGTTCCAGCCCCTCCGGTTCACCCGATCCTATTATCTGCCTAACTTTTTCAAACTCTTCCGCAAATTCAGGATCAATCGCGATCCTCTTTTCCCTCTCGCCGCATTCCAGAACTACTTCAATGGAAATTCGAAGCCCATACAACTGGCGGCGGAAGTCTTCGTTCGTCTTTAGCTTTTCTATCTCCATCAATAACTTGGAGTTTGTTTCTTCCAGAAAACCTGGCTTTCTCATGGAAGGCTGCTGGATATCTCTACCGCCATCGTCTGGATGGGACAGAGATTTGGCCTCCAGAGCAACGCTGGCTGGTTTGGATGAGCTAATTGGAGCCCATGGAACCAAGGGCTGCTGCGTGGCCACAGGCACCTTTCCCGATCTTTCGGGATTCTTGCCGGTACTGCCCTGCTTGCCGAAAAGCGAAGACATGAGCCAAGCCGTACCCCAGGCGGTGGCTAGTTGGAGAAGGACCAGCCAGGTCGCCCAGGCGGCCAAGAAGGTGAATGCGGTCCAGACGAAGACAACTGCGGTCATAGCTTGTGCAGAATATATCCGCGCAACGATGATGGTGACGGCAACGAATATCTGCCAGCCAAGGACTGTCTCTATCATTATGATCTATGAAGATTTGATACCATTATCGTCGACCGGTCCCTTCTGTTCCTGGTTCACAACGCTAGCAATTTGCTTCGAGTTGGGCAAGCAAGCCGGCCGGCCAACGATGGGTGCAGCCGGATGCTCTTTCAGAAGGTGATGACGGGCACATTTCAGTACCCAGAAGTTAAAGGGCGGGCTGCCCCGTTGCCCCGGTTTCGGCATAGCTGACCCGTTGCGCGATGTTGACCGGCGCGACCCTGCCATGTTGCGCCAGGACGCGGGCGGCCTCTTCGGTGATCTTGGCTCGCGGGGGCTGTCACAGGGCGAAAGCAACGGGCCTTCGTGGCGAAGGTGAGGCAGGATCAGGCCGAGGTCGAAGCCGCGATAGCTGCCCGCAAGAATCGTTTTCCAGAAGTCCCTCCCAGCGCCCCCGGCAGTATAGGCTAAGACCTCGCGACAGGGTCGCTACGGGCCAACCCAAGCCCGCCGTGGGCCACCCACCCGAGACCTTAGAGGGCCGCTCCACGACTCTCTCCGGGCCTCTCAGGGGCATGCCCATCGTGCCCCGCCTCTCCCCGTCCCGATCTTTCCGAGAAGTCCCGCCAGCCTTGGCCGGGTCCCAGTTCCTTGATGCCCGCCCCTTGGTGGTTGTGGCGACCGGGCGGGGCTTCTCCGAGGGATCGTGCCGCAGACCTCGCCACAGAACGCGGCTTCACATCATCAAGGAATCCACCATGACCAACATCACCAACTACCTGCCCAACTCCGCCGACACCTCTCTCCTTCCGGTCCCGATCCCGGAGACGATCCCGGCAAGGTGTCGGAACGTGCCGTTCATGTCCTCGCTGGAACTTGCCGACATGACCGGCAAGCGCCACGACCACGTTCTACGGGACATTGAACGAGAACTGGAGAAGATCGGCGAAGCTCTCCCCAAATTTGGGGCCAGCTACCGCGACCGCAGCGGTAAGGTGAGTCCTTGCTACGTCCTGCCCGGAACCTATCTGCTGTTCATCGCATCGGCCTATGACGCCAAGTTGCGCTTTCAGATCATCCGCCACTGGGAAGCCCTGAACAACGGCACCGCACAGTCGGTCAAGGACGCCGCGAACCTCTATGCCAAGAAGTTGATCGAAGGGTCCCGCGCCGAGCGCCACGCCCGGATCGCCGCCGAGACAGCACGGTTTGTGGAGATGAACGACAGACTGCCGAACGCGGCAGAACGGTTCCTCCTCGGGAAGCCCTAAGCCCGCCAGACTCCACAGGACGCCCGCACAGGCCCCCTTCCACCTCTCGACGGGTTCGCCCATCAGGAACGGAAAGGTGCCATGTGCGGGGCTCTGATGAGTCCTGCGGGCCTTATCAGCCGAAGATGAAGGTGAACGGTTCGTTGCCGATTCTCCCGGTCCCGGTCCCCCGCGTCCCTGTGGAGACAAACTTGAAGGACCCACTCTGCCCATTGGTGCAGGTGAAGGTGCCTTCGCCGTTCCTGCTGGTCACATAGACGAAGTTACCCGAACACGAGCGCCCCTTGCTGCTAACAAGGGTCAGCGTCCCGCCGCCGTCTGCATAGCCTGTCGCCTGTCCGGTGAACGTCTCGGAGCCGGTTTCAGTCTGGCCCGTAACCGGGAGCGACATCGAGCAACCCGTCAGCACAAAACAGACCGCACCAAGGGCAAGAATAGGTTTCAGCAATTTCAAATCCTTCACTTTTTCGCTTTCGCCCATACAGTTAGAGGGACACGGGACTGCGAGTAAAGCCGGATTCGTTATGGCCGATACCTCTCTCAGTCGTCCTCGTCTTCGCTGACCGGCTTCGTGTCCGTCTCTGACAACGGAACGCCCAGCGCCTTCTTCATCGCCCGCGTGGTCATCCGCAGCTTTGCGACGCTGCCACCGTAGACCCGATCACCGACGCCACCGAGGGCATGGCCAAGGATCAGGTTCTGATCCAGTGACGACACCTCAGCCAGAATCAGGTTGTCCTTCATGTTGTGCCGCAGGGAGTGAACCACATGCTTGGGGTCCGTGGTCACAGCCCGGACATGCTTCATGATCGCCGCAGAGGCCGCATCTGCGCCCCGTGGGGTGCCATAGGCGGGGAGCAGCAGGTTGCCTTCGCGGGGCAGGGTCAGGGCTTCCTTGGCCGCCTCCAGCGCGTCTCCGACAAGCGGCACCGACCGCCGGGAACTCTCCGTCTTAAGCCGCCGGTTCTCGTGCCACGTCACGCGGATATGCGGGAACTCTCCGCCGGTCTCTACGTCCTCGACCCGAAGCCCCGACACCTCGGCTAGACGGCACCCCGTCCCCTCCAAGATACGCCAGATCAAGCCCAAGTCCCGCTTTGCATGGCCGACGATCCGCTGCCGCACCTGCCGCAGAATCTTTGGCGGGAAGGGGTCGCGCTTCTCCCCATCCGATGCCCGGCCCCGTTCGGTGCCCACCGACAGCTTGTTGAACGGGCTCTGGAAGGTGGCCGGTAACGGCATCTCGGTCGCGGCGAAGTTAATCACCGCCTTGAGGCCGTTCATGTCGCGCGCAACAGAGGCAGGGCTGATCTTCTGGCCGTTGTCCTTGATCCGGTCCAGCATGTGGTCGCGCACCTTGCGGGCGTCCTCTCGGGTCAGATCGACCAGCACGGGGTCGCAGCCCAGCGCGTCCTTCACATGTCCGATGATCCGGGCAATCTGCCCCTCGAATCTCTCGACCACCTCGGCAGGATCATCCCCCTTCGCCCTCTCGGCCAGATAGAGCCGCTTGGCGTCCTCCAGCGTGGCGGCAGGGGCGGGATACTTCTTCGGCCCGAGACGCAGCAGGTTGATCGCATGGGCCTCGACCGGCGGCACATCGACCGGCTGCCAATCGTCCTGCGGGTAGCTGTCCATCATGGCCTCACCCATCATGGCAAGTTCTTCCTCAGTCGCCCCGGCTGCGACCAGATCAGCACGACGACGCAGGGCCTCGGCATAGGCTTCCCTGTCCGATGCAACTGGGCTGACCGCACGGGCTGACCGGGCAATCGCGGCCTTAGCCTCGGCAATCTCCCTCTCCACCCGCGCATGATGCTTCGGCCACGCCACAAGGGCTTCCTTCTGGGAGTCGCCCAGCTTGGCCTTGAACTCGCGCTTGGTGATGACCGCCGCGACCTCTTTCGGGACCCTGCGCCGATACTGGTAGCTGCCCGATTTGGTGACTTCGACGTGCTTCAAGATGAGCCCCATGTGTGCCTCGCGTGTGCCGCTATGTGCACCGGAAGGGACAGCAAGTCACTCAACCTCTTGATATATTTCCAGTCTCTGGTGGGAAACTGGCTCCGGCGGTAGGGATCGAACCTACGACCAATTGATTAACAGTCAACTGCTCTACCGCTGAGCTACGCCGGAACACGGGGGGTCTATAGCAATGGGGTTTGGTGGCGGCAAGGGGGATTGCGACGGAAAGCGGGAAAAAACTTTTCGGCTGTCAGGGGGCGGTGAACCGGGTCTGCGCAGCGATGTCGCCTTCGGGGATGGCGAGCATTCTTTCTGACAGATCAATGAGATGGGCAAGGACGTTGCGGGCGGCGGCGGGCAAGAGGGCCGGTGCGGTGTCGGTATAGATCCGCGCCGCAAGCTCGGCGGCGGTGCCCGGCGCGCGGGCAAGTTCGGCGCGCACCTGTGCCTCGCGCGTGCGGCGGTGGGTGGCAAGCTCTGCCAGCCGCTGGCCCGGGTTTTCCACCGCCTCGCCATGGCCGGGCAGCATGCGCTGCCAGCGTCGCGCCGCCAGCTTGTCCAGCGAGGCCATATAGGCCCCCATGTCGCCATCGGGCGGTGAGACGAGCGAGGTGGCCCACCCCATCGCGTGATCGCCGGAAAACAGCAACCCCTCGCAGGCAAAGGCCAGATGCCCGCCCATATGGCCAGGGGTGTGCAGCGTCTCGATGGTGAAGCCGCCCAGCGTCAGGGCCTGCCCATCGGTAAGCCGGTGCTCGGGCGTGAAGCGGAGGTCCACCCCTTCGCCGCCGCCCTGCAGCCCCTCGGTTGCGAGACGCTGCATCAGGGGGGACCGGCCATCCCCGGCGGTGCCGAAGGCATGGACCGGCGCGCCGGTCAGCGCGGCAAGGCGCGGGACAAGGGCGGTGTGATCGAGATGGGCATGGCTGACAAGGATCGCCACGATCTCCTCGCCGGGGGCAAGCTGGCCCAGAAGGGCGGCCAGATGCGCCGGGTCGTCGGGGCCGGGGTCGATCACGGCCACCTGACCGCGCCCGACAAGCCAGCTGTTCGTTCCCGTTCCGGTCATGGGCGAGGCATTGGCCGCCCTGACATGCCGCAGCCAGTTCGCCATTGCCGGCCCTTTCGCTTCTTGCCTGTTGCCGCTAGTCTTAGCCCCATGCGCTTCAGGCTCAAGTCCCTTCTGCCTCGCGGCCTTTTCGGCCGGGCCGCCCTGATTCTGGTGGTGCCGGTGGTGGCGATCCAGCTGCTAGTCTCGGTGGTGTTCATCCAGCGCCATTTCGAAGGCGTGACGCGGCAGATGACGACCTCGATCCAGATCGAGATCAGCCATGTGCTGCGCATCGTGAACGAGGCCGCCGACATGGAAATGGCCCGGGGGCGGGCGGAGGAGCTGGGCAAGGCGCTGGAATTGCGCACGGTCCTGCCCGAGGGCAACGCCCCGCCGGCCGATATCCGGGGCTTCATCGACTGGTCGGGGCGCGAGGTGATCCTGACGCTGCGGGCCAAGATCCCCGAGCTGATGGCAGCCGACCTGATCTCGGGCGACAACGAGGTGCGGGCCTGGTTCCAGACCCGTCACGGCCCGATGCTGGTGGCGATCGACCGGCGCCGGTTGTCGGCGTCGAACCCGCATCAGCTGCTGGTGCTGATGGTCTTTGCCTCGGTGCTGATGACCGGTGTGGCCTATGTCTTCCTGCGCAACCAGCTGACGCCGATTGCCCGGATGGCGCGCGCCGCCGAGGCCTTTGGCAAGGGCGAAGTGCTGCCGTTCCGCCCGCGCGGGGCGACCGAGGTGCGGGCCGCGGGGCAGGCCTTCCTTGACATGCGGCTCAGGATCGAACGGCAGATCGAGGCGCGCACCCAGATGCTGTCGGGCGTCAGCCATGACCTGCGCACGCCTTTGACGCGGCTGAAGCTGGGGCTGTCCTTCCTGCCCGAAGATGACGAGGTCGAGGCGCTGAAGCGCGACGTGGCGCAGATGGAGCGGATGGTGGACGAGTTCCTGTCCTTCGCCCGCGGCGATGCGATGGAGGCGGCCGAAGAGGTGGACCCGGCGGCCTTTCTGGCGCAGGTGGTGGCTGATGCCGCGCGGGCCGGGCAGGTTGTGCAGCTCGGCGCGCTCGACTGGCCCGGAGGGCGGATGCGGCTCCGGCCGCAGGCGGTGCGGCGGGCGCTGGAGAACCTGCTTGGCAATGCCGCGCGCCATGGCGGCCGGGCGCTGGTCAGCCTGACCGCGAGCGAGCGGCTGGTGCGGATGGTGGTCGAGGATGACGGACCGGGCATCCCCGAGGCCGCGCGCGAGGCGGCGATGGAGCCATTCCGCCGGCTCGACGCGGCGCGCGACCCGAACCGGGGCGGCGGCGTGGGGCTGGGTCTGGCAATCGCCGCCGATGTGGCGCGCAGCCACGGAGGGGCCTTGCGGCTGGGCGAGAGCGAGGCCCTGGGCGGTCTGCGGGCGGAAGTGTCGCTGGCCCGCTGACGGCGTGCCGGGCTCGGCCAGCAGGCCGCCGGCGCAGGGGCGGGCGCCCTTGTGGGCCGGCCGGACAGGGATCGCCGGCAGCTCCCGTGCCAGCACAAGGGCAAGATCGCCGACTTGCTCCGGGTGAGCCTCGCCGTCGCGTGGCTTGCCTCCGGCGCCGGTCACGCCGGCGTCAAAGCGCCAGCGGACTGCCCATCGGATCCACGACCGGCCCGCCCGCGGCGCGGGCGTCCTCGGGGTCATGGGTGACAAGGATCACCGGCAGATCCTTTGCCAGCGCAAAGACCAGTTCGCGGATCTGCGCCCGCAGCGCCTGATCGAGCCGGGCAAAGGGCTCGTCGAGCAGGAGCGCCTCGGGTTCGGCCAGAAGCGTGCGCGCAAGCGCCACCCGCGCCCGCTGGCCGCCCGACAGCGTGGCCGGATCGCGCGGGCCATAGCCGGCAAGGCCGATGCGGGCCAGCATGCTGTCGATCCGGGCCATCCGCTCGGCCTTGCTTCCCCCCGCCCGCAGCCCGAAGCCGAGGTTTTGCGCCACCGACAGATGCGGGAACAGCACGTCGTCCTGATAGAGCAGGCCGATGCGGCGGTCCTGCGTGGCAAGGCCCATCACGGCGCGGCCGTTCAGGCTGACACGGCCGGTCACGGTGAATTCGGGCGGCAAGGCGCCGATCAGCGCGGCGAGCAGCGTTGACTTGCCGCTGCCCGAAGGGCCCATCACGCTCAGGACCTGACCGCGGGGGATATGGGCGGTCAGCCGTGCCATCGCGATGCCCGCGCGGTCGATCTGAAGGGCGTCGATCTGCAACCCGCTCATGGCGCGCGCCTCTCGGCCAGCAGGGCGCGGCGGTTGGCGAAGGCCAGCCGGGGCAGCGCCACGGCGAGCCCGAACCCCAGCGCCGGCAGCGCCATCTGCATCAGCGCGACTGCTCCGATCAGCCGGCGGTTGCCGCCCGAGGCCAGCGCCACGGCCTCGGTGGTCAGCGTTTCCACCCGTCCGCCGCCCAGCATCAGCGAGGGCAGGTATTGCCCGACCGACACTGCGATGCCGACGGCCAGCGCGGTCAGCAGCGGTGCCAGCAGCATCGGCAGGCGCAGCCGCCAGAAGATCCGGCCGGGCGAGGCGCCCATCGCCGCCGCCGTCAGTCCGATGCGGTCGTCCCAGGCCCGGAAGGCGGGGGCGAGCGACAACCAGACATAGGGCAGGACAAAGACCAGATGCGCGGCGGCGACGGTAGCGGCGCTGCCCTTGGCGCCAAGGACAAGGGCCAGCACCTGCAGCCCCGGCAGGAAGGCGATCTGTGGCAGGATGAGCGGCAGGTAGATCAGCCCTTCCAGCCGCAGGGGCCGGCCACGGCGGGTCTCGGCCTCCAGCGTCGCCAGCGTCAGGGCAAGGGCGGCGAGGCTTGCCGCAAGGGCGATGGCAAGCGTGGTCAGGCTGGTGGCCGTCAGATCGGGGGCGGCCTTGGCCCATGTCTTGAGGGTCAGGCTGTCGGGCAGGGCGGCGGGGAACGGCCACAGCCCGGCAAAGGACCACAGCGTCAGCCCCGCCATGCCCGCGCCAAGGCCAAGCGCGATGGTCAGCCCTGACGCGCGCGCCAGCGCCGCCATCGGAGCATCCAGCACCCGCCCGCGCCAGCCGCGCAGGGCCAGCCCCGGGACCAGCGGAGCGGCAAGCCGCTCGGCGCCAAGCCAGAGCGCAATCGCGGCGACGACCAGCGCCAGTTGCACCACCGCCCCGGCTGCGGCCGTCGGCAACCGGGCGAGGCGCGGGTCGGCCATCCAGTCGGCGACCTGCACCGCCAGCGGCGGCGGCAGCGACGGACCGAGGATCAACGCCATGTCGACATTGGTCATGCCATAGGCCAGCACCGCAAAGACCGGCAGGCGCAGGCTGCGGTAAAGCGCGGGGAAGGTGGCAAGCGCAAAGCCCATGGCGCGGCCATAGCCAAGGCCGGCGGCGATCTCGGCCCGGCGCGGGGCGTCGGTCTGCGGCAGCACGGAAAGCGCGATCAAGAGCAGGAAGGGCACTTCCTTGGTCACAAGCCCGGCGGTCAGGGCAAGGCCCATCGGGTCATTGAGGATCAGGAGATCCGGCGGGTCGGTCCAGCCCGTGGCCCAGGGCGACAGCGCCCGCGCGATCCAGCCCGAGGGCGCGATCAGGAAGGCCAGCCCCAGCGCCGCGGCGGCATGGGGCAGCGACAGGAGCGGCGACAGCGCCCGGCGCAGCATGGAAAAGCCGCGCGTGTCATGCAGGCAGCCGATGAGAAGTGCCGTGATGGCAAGGGAAAGGATCGTCGAGACCAGCCCGGTGCCAAGCGACAGCGCCATGGCGCGGGGCAGGCCGGGCCAGTCGACCAGGCTTTGAAATCCGCCCCCCGTCAGCGCTGGGGCGAGCGTGCCCGCAAGCCCCGCCGCAATCGGCAGGGCCAACCCCAGGCCGAGGGCCCAGGGGGCCAGCGCCAGGGGGCGGACGGTCAGGCTCACGGGGCCACGCCGTAGCGGCCGGCCCAGTCTTCGGCCACCTTGCCCATCCAGCTGGCATGCGGCTCCAGCAGCACCGGGCCAAGATCGGCGGGCGACAGGGTGGCGAGGCCGAGTTGCAGCGCGTCAAAGCGGGCGCGGTCCTCGGGGGCAAGGGCGGCAAGGTTCAGCACAGTCTGAAAGCCCAGCGTCGCGGGGTCTTGCGCGGCGGCCTGAATGGCGGGATCGAGGATCAGGTTGGCAATCACCTGCGCCCCGGCCTGATGGGCGGCGTTGAACGGGATGGCGACAAAGCTGGCATTGCCGATGGTGCCGCCGTCCAGCACGAAGGTCCGCACCGTGTCGGGCAGATGGCCGGCGGCGATCTCGGCACTTGCCCGGCCGGGGTTGAAGGCAAAGGAGATCAGCGTCTCGCCATCCGCCAGAAGCTGGCCGAGCGCCGGTTCGTTTTCGGGAAACGCCTTGGCCTCGCGCCAGAGCGCGGGGTGAATGGCATCGAGAAGCGCCCACAGCGGCGCGACCGCAGTGTCGTAGGTGGCCGCGTCCACCGGCGCCTGCAGGATCGCGGCATCGGGCAGGACGCCGTAAAGCACCTGTTTCAGGAAGGTGAGGCCCAGATAGTCCGGCGGTTGCGGATAGGTGAACCGGCCGGGATTGGCGAGGATCCAGGCCGCC
This sequence comes from Tabrizicola oligotrophica, assembly GCF_011008935.1. GTDB lineage: Bacteria > Pseudomonadota > Alphaproteobacteria > Rhodobacterales > Rhodobacteraceae > Tabrizicola_A > Tabrizicola_A oligotrophica. The sequence goes on from NZ_JAAIVJ010000001.1 coordinate 12,299, forward strand.
AGCTCCGCGATGCTGCGCGGCGGTGCGGGCAGCTTGGCGCTGTCATATTCAAAGACGAACTGCGCCATGGCCCAGGGGGATTCGAAGCCCTCGGTCGGCAGGGTGAAATCGGTCACGGTGGCGGGCTTGCCCTGGGTGTCGACCAGCGGCCAGTTCGGCAGGTCGGTCGCAAAGGGGCCGTGCAGCAGACCCTCGGCCTTCATCGCGGCGAAATTCTCACCGTTGATCCAGATGAGATCGACCGCCCCGCCCGTCGTCTGGCCCGCATCGCGTTCGGCCAGAACCCGCGCCACGGCATCGGCGGTGGAGGCAAGCTTGACATGTTCCAGCGTCACGCCATGGCGGGCCTTGGCCTCGGCGCCGATGAAGGCGATGAAATCGTTGATCTTGGTGTCGCCGCCCCAGGCGTGCCAATAGACCGTCTGGCCCCTGGCCTCGGCCAGAACCGCGTCCCAGTCGGCGGCAAGGGCGAGGCGCGGCGCGGCGGCCATCAGCGCGAGCGAGGACAAAGCGGTCTTGCCAAAGGCGCGGCGGTTCATGGTAACCCCTGTTGGTAATGGTCTTTCCGCAGGGATAGGCGGGGCAAGGCCGGGCTGGCAAGCCGCGATACGCAAAAGTGAGGGGGAGCGATGCTGGATGCAAGGATCAGACCGCTGATCGACGGGCCGTTGAACCGGGCGGGGGCGGCGCTGGCCGACCGCGGCATTACGGCCAATGAGGTGACGGGCCTTGCGCTGTTCATGGGGCTTCTTGCAGCCGGGATGATCGCCGCAGGGGGGCCGGGGGTGCTGGCGCTGGTGCCACTGCTGATCGGGCGGCTGGCCGACGGGCTGGACGGCGCGGTGGCGCGGGCAAGCGAAAAGACCGATTTCGGCGGGCTGCTGGATATCGTCTGCGACTTCGCCTTCTACGCCGCGATCCCCCTGGCCTTTGCCCTGCGCGACGGCGGCAATGCTGTTGCGGCGGCCTTTCTGCTGGCCACCTTCTATATCAACGGCGCGTCGTTTCTGGGCTTTGCCGTGATGGCCGAAAAGCGCGGGATCGAGACCGCGGCGCAGGGGGAAAAGAGTCTTTACTATTCGGCGGGGCTGCTGGAGGGCACCGAAACCATCGGCTTTTTCGTGGCGCTGTGTCTTTGGCCCGAGGCGTTCCGGCCGCTTGCCGTGATCTTTGGCGCGCTGTGCCTTTTCACCACCGGGGCGCGGTTGGCGCTGGCGTGGCGGGTGTTGCGGTAGGAACCCTCCGGCCGCGGCCCCCCGACCCCGACCTCTCCCCGCGGAGGGGGAGGGGTGGCGCGTGGCGGGTACGGGCGGGTCTTGCGACTTCGGCCTCTGGTCCGGGGCGATCCGGCGCTGGCGGCAGCGGCGGGCTTTGCGGAAGTGGCGGCGCGACCCCCCACCCCCGGCCCCTCCCCACAGAGGGGGAGGGGAGGTGATCGGGACCCGGCGCCGGCGCGTCAGGAATGGGCGGCTCCCTCCCCCTTCGTGGGGAGGGAGGGGGTGGGGGGCGAGGCCCTCGGTGACCGCGCGCCCTTGCAGCCCCCGGCGCGCGACACTAAGACTCTGGCAAGTATCCGGCGATAAAGCTTCGAACACGAGACAGGCAGGTTTGACATGAGAGATCCGGTTTCCACCTTCTACAACTTCATCATCCCGACCGTTGAAGAAACCAACGCCCGGGGCTCGATCCGCTACGATATCTTCTCGCGCCTGCTGAAAGAGCGGATCATCTTCGTCGCGGGCCCCGTGCATGACGAGATGGCGACGATCATCGTGGCGCAGCTCCTGTTCCTTGAGGCGGAGAACCCCTCGAAGGAAATCTCGATGTATATCAACAGCCCCGGCGGCGTGGTGACCTCCGGCATGTCGATCTACGACACCATGCAATACATCAAGCCCAAGGTCTCGACGGTCTGCATCGGGCAGGCCGCCTCGATGGGCTCGCTCCTCCTCACCGCCGGCGAAAAGGGCATGCGCTTCTCGCTGCCGAACAGCCGGATTATGGTCCACCAGCCTTCGGGCGGCTATCAGGGTCAGGCGACCGACATCCTGATTCACGCGCGGGAAACCGAGCGGCTGAAGCAGCGGCTGAACGAGGTCTATGTCAAGCATACCGGCAATGACTATGACTCGGTGGTCAAGGCGCTGGAACGCGACAATTTCATGTCCGCCGACGAGGCCCGCGACTGGGGTCTGATCGACGAGATCGTCGCCCCGCGCGACAAGTCCGACGCCCCGGCGTGATGACAGCGCCTCCCCCCGGGGCCGCTATCCTTGGGGGGATTTCTGGTTGTGAAGGCCCAGGGCTTGGCCTAGACTTCACATGACAGCCCGGTGACGGGAATTTGCAGAGGATACCCATGGCGACGAACTCGGGCAGCGACAGCAAGAACACGCTTTACTGTTCCTTCTGCGGCAAAAGCCAGCATGAGGTGCGCAAGCTGATTGCAGGCCCCACCGTGTTCATCTGCGATGAATGCGTGGAACTCTGCATGGACATCATCCGGGAAGAGACCAAGGCCACGGGGCTGAAATCCAGCGATGGCGTTCCGACGCCGCGCGACATCTGCAAGGTGCTGGACGACTATGTGATCGGGCAGGAACATGCCAAGCGCGTGCTGTCGGTCGCGGTTCACAACCATTACAAGCGGCTCAATCATTCCTCGAAGACCGATATCGAGCTGTCGAAGTCGAACATCCTGCTGATCGGCCCGACCGGATGCGGCAAGACCCTGCTGGCCCAGACGCTGGCGCGGATTCTCGACGTGCCCTTCACCATGGCCGACGCCACCACGCTGACCGAAGCCGGCTATGTCGGCGAGGATGTGGAGAACATCATCCTCAAGCTGTTGCAGGCCAGCGAATACAACGTCGAGCGGGCGCAGCGCGGCATCGTCTATATCGACGAGGTCGACAAGATCACCCGCAAGTCGGACAACCCCTCGATCACCCGCGACGTGTCGGGCGAGGGCGTGCAGCAGGCGCTGCTGAAGATCATGGAAGGCACTGTCGCTTCGGTGCCGCCGCAGGGCGGGCGCAAGCATCCGCAGCAGGAATTCCTGCAGGTGGACACCACGAACATCCTGTTCATCTGCGGCGGGGCTTTCGCGGGTCTGGAAAAGATCATTGCGCATCGCAACAAGGGCTCGGGCATCGGCTTTGGCGCCGAGGTGAAAGACCCCGATGCGCGCGGCGCGGGGGAGCTGTTCAAGGAGCTGGAGCCGGAAGACCTGCTGAAATTCGGCCTGATCCCGGAATTCGTCGGCCGTCTGCCGGTGATTGCCACGCTGACCGATCTGGATGAGGCGGCGCTGATCATCATCCTGACCGAGCCGAAGAACGCGCTGGTGAAGCAATACCAGCGCCTCTTTGAGATCGAGGGCGTCAAGCTGACCTTCACCACCGATGCGCTCTCGGCCATCGCCAAGCGCGCCATCAAGCGCAAGACCGGCGCGCGCGGCCTGCGGTCGATCATGGAGGATATCCTGCTGGACACCATGTTCGAACTGCCGGGCATGGAAGGCGTCGAGGAAGTGGTGGTCAACGAGGAAGCGGTGAACAACGGCGCCAAACCGCTGATCGTGCACACCGAGGCCAAGAAGAAAGAACCGGCTGCGGCGGGCTGAGGCCCGGACCCGCGCGGCAAAAGGGGCAGGCCTTCGGGCCTGCCTTTTGCGTTTCGGGAGTTACCAGTGCGGGCGCCATCAAGCGTTCCTTGCTTGTCGGCAAGCCGTGCTGGGTGGCAGACTTTGCCGGCCGACGATCTGCGAGGGGCACTATGGACGACCAAGGGAAAACCCCTGACCTGCCGAAAGGCGCCGATCTTCTGGCCGAGGGGCGGCGGCTGACGCAGGACTGGACGGTGGGGCCCTCGGCGTTTCTCACCCATAACGGCGTGACCTCGGAACTGGACTACAAGCGGCAGGCGATGGCGGCGGGGCGGATCATGTGCCATGCCCAGATCGGCTGGCGCGAGCCGGCGCGCTCGATTGCCGCCTATGCCCGGATCTGGGAGGCAAGCGCGGCGCAGGGCCACCGGGTTGACCGCTACGGCCTGTGCCTTGACTGGTCGATGGCCCTGCCGCGCGCGCTGCGCGACAGGGGGATGCGCGGCACGGGCATGATCCTGCGCGGGGTGGAGGATTTCGTGGCGCTGGCCAATGCCGCGCCGGTGGCGGCGCATTTCGGCGATTTCGTGCTGGGCTTTCCGGCAGCGCTGGAGAACACGCAAGCCGCGCTGGCGGCGGGGGCGACGGCGATTGGCAATCTCGGGCAGTATTTCACCTTCCGCGTGCCGGGCCATGACGACGATGTCGAGGCGACGGCGGCGACCGTCACCGCGCTTGGCCTGATCGCGGCGCAGGCCCAGCCGGTCATGGTGCATTCCAACATCGACGACGGTTTTGCCGCGCAGTTCACCGATCTGGCCAATGCGCTGGGGATGATTCTGGTCGAGCGCGACATCGTGCAGGGTCTCGTCGGGGCGCCGATCGGCCATGCCTTCGGCCACCATTTCAGCGATCCTCTGGCCCGCATGGCCTTTCAGCGCGCGCTGGCAGAAGAAGGCGCCAGCCCCGGCACCATGGTTTACGGCAATACTACCAGTTACCGGGGTAGCCCGGCGCAGAACTGGGCCTCGCTCGCCAGCTATCTGATGGTCGATGCGCTGGGCCAGCGGCTGACGCCCTCGGGCCATGCCATCAACCCGGTGCCGGTGACGGAAAACGAGCGCATCCCGGATGTCGAGGAGGTGATCGAGGCGCAGGTGTTTGCCGGGCGGCTGATCGAGCAATCGGCGGGGTTTCCGCCGATGATCTCGGGCGAGTTGGTCGGCACCCTGACCGCCCGCCTGCGCGAAGGCGCCGCGCGGTTCCGCGCCGCGCTCTGGGCCGGGCTTGCGGCAGAGGGCATTGATTGCACGGATGTTTTCGCGGTGCTGCTGGCCTTGCGGCGCATGGGCGGGCGGCGGATCGAGACGGCCTATGGCGCGGGGCCGCCCGACCCTGCGGCACCCGGGGGCCGGGCGCCCGTGGTGGCCGCGACCATCCTTTCAGAGATTGCCGAGATGGCCCATGCGGCGCTCGGGGCCGCCGATCCGGCCCTGATCCCGGCGGTGCGCGGCCTGCGGGTGCTGGTGGCGACGACGGACGTGCATGAGCATGGCCGCATGGTGATCGAGGCGATGCTGAAGGGTCTCGGGGCCGAGGCGCTGGATGGCGGCACTTCGGTCGATCCTGGCCCGCTGGCGGCGCTGGCGGCGCGCGAGCGGCCGGATGCGATTGCGCTGTCGACCTACAATGGCGTCGCCCTGGGCTATTTCCGGGCGCTGAAGGCGGCCTTGGCGGCAGAGGGATTGCATATCCCGGTGCTGATCGGCGGGCGGCTGAACCAGATCCCGGAGGGGTCAAACTCCTCGCTGCCGATGGACGTGGCCGATACGCTGGCCGCCGAGGGCGCAAGGGTCTGCCGGGCGGCGGGCGATCTTGTCGCGGCGCTGGCCCGCGCATCGGCCAGGGGGGCGGGCAATCGGCCCTAGACCCGGCAAACCCGCCTGCTATAAGGGGCCAAACAGCCCGTGAGGTTCCCGATGAACTTTCTTCTGCGCCTTCTGACCTGGTGGAACGGCCAGACCCTTGGCACCCAGCTTTTCACCGCCCGCAAGGGGGTGAAGGTCGGCGAGGACGATCAGGGCAACGTGTTCTACCAGACCCGCGACGGCAAGCGGCGCTGGGTGATCTACAACGGCGAGAGCGAGGCAAGCCGCGTCTCGCCCGACTGGCACGGCTGGCTGCACTTCACCTGGAATGAGCCGCCGACCAAGGCGCCGCTGGCGCACAAGGTTTGGGAAAAGCCGCATCAGGAGAACCTGACCGGCACGCAGGCCGCCTATGCGCCCCCCGGCTCGATCCGGGCCGGTGCGCCGCTGGCGCGCGCCGATTACGAGGCATGGCAGCCCGAATAATGGCTGAAAATCGCGCAGAAGTGCTGGCAGGGGCTGCGGTTCTGGCCGCCGCCTTGGGCTTTCTCGGCTGGTCGCTGGGCGGTGACCGGCTGGCCGTCGGCGCGGGGAGCTATACGCTCACCGCCTCGTTCCGTTCGGTCGAGGGCATTCGGGCCGGGTCCGATGTGCGGCTGGCGGGGGTCAAGGTCGGCACCATCACCGCGCTCAGGCTGAACCCCGAGACCTTCTATGCCGATGCGGTGATTTCGGTCGATTCCAAGCTGCAATTGCCGACCGATTCCGCCATCCTGATTTCTTCCGAGGGCCTGCTTGGCGGCAATTTCGTCGAGCTGGTGCCGGGCGGAGCCGAAGAGATCCTCGCTCCCGGAGAGGAGATCGAGGATACGCAAGGGGCGGTCAGCCTGTTGAACCTCTTGATGAAGTGGATCGGCGGGTCGGAGGCGGAGTCGGATACAACCGGGGCGGCAACCGAATGAAACGGCTGACTTTTCTGCTTTGCCTTCTTGCCGCGCCCGCGCTGGCGCAAGAGATGGCCGACGCCCCCGGCGCGCAACTGCGCATCCTGGACAAGCTGACTGGCGAGGTCCAGGACGTCACGCTGGGACGCGGGCAGTCCATGGTCACGGGGCGGCTGACGGTGCAGCTTGATGCCTGCCGCTCGCCGGCCGACAACACCGTGGCCGAAGCCGACGCACATCTGACGATTCTTGACGCCGCCTCGCCGGATCCGGTCTTTGCCGGCTGGATGCTGGCCACTGCGCCGGCGCTGTCGGCGCTGGATCACCCGCGCTATGATGTCTGGGTGTTGCGCTGCGACGTGCCCGATCTGGCGCTGCCCACGGTCGAAGAGGCGGCCGCGCCCGAAGTCGAGCCCCCTGTTGAGGGCGAAGCGCCGGTCGAGGGCGACGGCGGCTGACCCTCGGGCGGATCGAACTCAGCCGTCAGCTGCAAGGCGGCCTGCAACTGCCGGTGATAGGCGGCGCGCGAAATTTCCTGCGCGCCGAGGCTGGCCAGATGCGGGGTGAGGAACTGGGTGTCGAACAGCCGGAACCCGCCCGCCCGCAACCGGAAGACCAGATGGGCAAGCGCGACCTTCGAGGCATCGGGAACCCGTGAAAACATCGACTCGCCAAAGAACGCCGCCCCCAATGTGACGCCGTAAACCCCGCCCACCAGCGCGCCCTCTTGCCAGACTTCAAGGCTGTGGGCATGGCCCATGGCGTGCAACTCTTGGTAAAGCTTCAGGATTTCGGCGTTGATCCAGGTTTCCGGCCGGTCGGCGCAGCCCGCCACTACGCCGGAGAAATCGCGGTCGGTGGTGATGGTGAACCGTCCCTGCCTGAGGGTGCGGGCAAGGCTGCGCGAGATGTGGAAGCCCTCCAGCGGAAAGACGCCGCGGCGGCGCGGGTCGATCCAGTGGATCTCGGCGCTGTCACGGGTTTCGGCCATGGGAAACACCCCCATGGCATAGGCGCGCAGCAAAAGCTCGGGGGTGATGCGAAGGGTCGGGTCGGACATGGGGCGATGCAAGAGCGTTTCGGCGGGCTTTGTCAAACCCCCCTGCGGCAGAAAGACGGCCAGAAAAGGCGAAGGGCGCCCGAAGGCGCCCCCCGAACATCAGGATACCGTCATTTCGAGAACTGGCTCTCCAGCCATTTTTCCAGCCAGTGAATGTTGTATTCCCCGGTCTGGATGTCCGGCTCGGCCAGAAGCATGTGGAAAAGCGGGATCGAGGTGTCGATGCCGTCGATGATGATTTCGCCCAGAGCGCGCTTCAGGCGGGCCAGGGCCTCGGGCCGGTCGCGGCCATGCACGATCAGCTTGCCGATCAGGCTGTCGTAATAGGGCGGGATGCGGTAGCCGTCATACAGCGCCGAGTCCATCCGCACCCCAAGACCCCCCGGGGCATGGTACTGCGTCACCTTGCCGGGGCAGGGCGAGAAGTTCGGGATCTTTTCGGCATTGATCCGCACTTCGATGCAGTGACCGTTGATCTCAAGGTCATCCTGCCCGAACGACATCTCCATGCCCGAGGCGACCCGGATCTGCTCGCGCACCAGATCCACCCCGAAGATGCCTTCGGTGACGGGGTGTTCCACCTGCAAGCGGGTGTTCATCTCGATGAAATAGAACTCGCCGTCCTCATAGAGGAACTCGATGGTGCCGGCGCCGATATAGTTGATCGCGGCCACGGCATCGGCGCAGGTCTTGCCGATTTTCGCCCGCATCGCGGGCGTGATGCAGGGGCCGGGGGCCTCTTCGAACACCTTCTGGTGGCGGCGCTGCAACGAGCAGTCGCGCTCGCCCAGATGCACCGCCTTGCCGCGGCCGTCGCCAAAGACCTGAATCTCGATATGGCGCGGTTTCTGCAGGTATTTCTCGATATAGACTTCATCGTTGCCGAAGGCCGATTTCGCCTCGGCCCGCGCGGTGCGGAAGGCGATTTCCAGCTCTTCGGGCGATTTCGCCACCTTCATGCCGCGTCCGCCGCCGCCGGCGGTGGCCTTGATGATGACCGGATACTTGATCTCGGCGGCCACTTTCAGCGCGGTCTCGAAATCCGGCACGCCGCCGTCTGACCCCGGCACTACCGGAATGCCAAGGTTTTTCGCGGTGTCCTTGGCGGTGATCTTGTCGCCCATGATGCGGATGTGTTCCGCCGAGGGTCCGATGAAGGTGATGCCGTGATCTTCCAGCGCCTGCGCGAAGCTGGCGTTTTCGCTAAGGAAGCCATAGCCCGGATGCACCGCCTGCGCGCCGGTGATCTCGCAGGCCGAGATGATCGCGGCCTTGGAAAGGTAGCTTTCGGAACTGGGCGCCGGGCCGATGCAGACGCTTTCGTCGGCCATCCGCACATGCATGGCGTCGGCATCGGCCGTCGAATGCACCGCGACCGACTTGATCCCCATCTCGCGGCAGGCGCGGATCACGCGGAGGGCGATCTCGCCCCGGTTGGCGATCAGGATTTTGTCGAACATGGGCTTACTCGATGATCATCAAGGGCGCGCCATATTCCACCGGATGCCCGTCGGTGACGAGAATCCGCTTCACCGTGCCGGATTTCGGCGCGGGAATGTGGTTCATGGTCTTCATCGCCTCGATGATGAGCACGGTCTGGCCTTCGGTGACGGTGGCGCCGACGGTGACGAAGGCGGAGGCACCCGGTTCGGGCGACAGATAGCAGGTGCCGACCATCGGCGAGGTCACGGCGCCGGGGTGCTGGGCGGGGTCCTCATGGGCAACCGGCGCGGCAGCAGCAGCCGGGGCGGCAGCGGGGGCATGGGCCACCGGGGCGGCATGCACCACCGGCGCGGGCGCCATCTGCACTACGGTCGCCTGCTTGACGACGCGCACATCAAGGCTGTCATCTTCGCCATATTCGCGCTTGACGGAAAGCTCGGTCAGTTCATTCTTGTTCAGAAGTTCTGCCAGCGCCGAGATGAAGGCCACATCGGCCTCAGACGTGTTCTTGCTCATGCCGTCCTCTGTTGACGTGTCGGGGCCTTGCTTGGGCCGCCCTTGGATCAGCCGTCGTTATAGGGCTTCGGGGCGGGGGAAGGAAGCCCCGAATGGGTTCGGCCCAATCTGGTGCCGCTAGCATTTTACCATTTGATAAAAAAATCGACCTGTGGCAGCCTGATGCCATAAAAGCCAAGCCAATGGGAGGTTCCACCTTGTCCAACAGCCCGCTGACCCCCGGAGTCGTTGCCGGACGTCTGCCCGCCGCGACCCTTGCCGGCAATTTCTCCGATCACGAGCCCGCGCTTGACCGTCACGAAGCGCGGGTGGCGGCCGATCGCTGCTACTTCTGCCACGACGCGCCCTGCATGACGGCCTGTCCGACCGGAATCGACATTCCGCTGTTCATCCGCCAGATCGCCACCGGCACGCCCGAGGCGGCGGCAAAGACCATCTTCGGCCAGAACATTCTTGGCGGCATGTGCGCGCGCGTCTGCCCGACCGAGACGCTGTGCGAGGAGGTCTGCGTGCGCGAGACCGCCGAGGGCAAGCCGGTGGAGATCGGCCGGCTGCAACGCTTTGCCACCGATACGCTGATGGCGAAGGGCGCGCATCCCTTCACCCGCGCGCCGGCGACCGGCAAGACGGTGGCGGTGGTCGGGGCGGGGCCGGCGGGGCTGGCCTGCGCGCACCGGCTGGCGATGAAGGGGCATGAGGTGGTGATCCATGACGCCCGCCCCAAGGCCGGGGGGCTGAACGAATACGGCATCGCCAGCTACAAGGCGACGGATGACTTTGCCGCGCGCGAGGTGGACTGGCTGTTGAAGATCGGCGGCATCACGGTGAAAACCGGCACCGCGCTGGGGCGCGATGTGTCGCTGGCCGAACTGCAAAAGAACTATGACGCGGTGTTTCTGGGCATGGGTCTGGCCGGGGTGAATGCCCTGCGCTGCCCCGGCGAGGACGGGCCGAACGTGCGCACCGCCGTCGACTTCATTGCCGAACTGCGCCAGCAGCCGGACCGGGCGAAGCTCGCCATCGGCCGCGACGTGGTGGTGATCGGCGGCGGCATGACGGCGGTGGATGCGGCGGTGCAGTCGAAACTCCTCGGGGCCGAGACTGTCACCATCGTCTATCGCCGGGGGCAAGAGAAGATGAGCGCCTCGGGCCATGAGCAGGAACACGCCACCAGCGCCGGGGTGCGGATCGTCACCCATGCCGCGCCGGTCGCGGTGCGCGGCAACGAAGTGGAGTTCGCCTATACCGCCGAAGGGCTGGGCGGGCTTGAACTGACACAGGAAACCTTCCGCCTGCGGGCGGACCAGTTGTTCAAGGCCATCGGCCAGACCCTTGCCGGCGCACCGGAGGGGCTGAGGCTGGAGGGCGGCAAGATTGCGGTCGATGCCACCGGCGCGACCAGCCTCAAGGGCATCTGGGCGGGGGGCGACTGTGCGACGGGGGGCGAGGATCTGACCGTCACCGGCGTCAAGCAGGGCCGCGATGCGGCGGAAAGCATTCATGCGGCATTGATGGGCTAAGGGGGAAACATCATGGCAAATCTGCAATCGAATTTCGTCGGCATCAAATCCCCCAACCCGTTCTGGCTGGCTTCGGCGCCGCCGACCGACAAGAAGGTGAACGTCGAGCGCGCGTTTGAGGCGGGCTGGGGCGGGGTGGTGTGGAAGACCCTCGGCTCCGAAGGCCCGCCGGTCGTCAACGTCAACGGCCCGCGCTATGGCGCGATCTGGGGGGCGGACCGCCGGCTTCTGGGGCTGAACAACATCGAACTCATCACCGACCGCCCGCTGCAAGTGAACCTGCAGGAGATCAAGGAGGTCAAGCGCAAGTGGAAGGACCGCGCGCTGGTCATTTCGCTGATGGTGCCCTGCGACGAGGAGTCGTGGAAAGACATCCTGCACCGCATCGAGGACACCGAGGCCGACGGGGTGGAACTGAACTTCGGCTGTCCGCATGGCATGGCCGAACGCGGCATGGGCTCGGCGGTGGGGCAGGTGCCGGAATATATCGAGATGGTCACGCGCTGGGTGAAGCAATATTCGCGCATGCCCTGCATCGTGAAGCTGACGCCGAACATCACCGATGTCAGGAAGCCCGCCGAAGCGGCCAAACGCGGCGGCGCCGATGCGGTCAGTCTCATCAACACCATCAACTCGATCACCTCGGTCAATCTCGACAGCTTCAGCCCCGAGCCGATGATCGACGGCAAGGGCACCCATGGCGGCTATTGCGGCCCGGCGGTGAAGCCGATCGCGATGAACATGGTGGCCGAGATTGCCCGCAGCCCGGCCACCGCAGGCCTGCCGATTTCCGGCATCGGCGGCATCACCACCTGGCGCGACGCGGCCGAATTCATGGCGCTTGGCGCGGGCAACGTGCAGGTCTGCACCGCGGCGATGACCTATGGCTTCAAGATCGTGCAGGAGATGATCTCGGGCCTGTCGCAATACATTGACGACAAGGGCTTTGCCGGCACTGCCGATCTGGTGGGCCGCGCGGTGCCGAATGTCACCGACTGGCAGTATCTGAACCTGAACTACGTCACCAAGGCCGTGATCAATCAGGATGACTGCATCAAGTGCGGCCGCTGCTTTGCGGCTTGCGAGGACACCAGCCATCAGGCGATTGCGATGTCCGAGGACCGCACCTTCACGGTCAAAGATGACGAATGCGTCGCCTGCAACCTTTGCGTCAACGTCTGCCCGGTGGACAATTGCATCACCATGAAGACCCTGCCGAAAGGCGCGCTGGACGAGCGCACCGGCCGCACGGTGGGCGACTACGCCAACTGGACGACGCATCCGAACAATCCGTCGGCACGGGCGGCGGAGTAAGACCTTTCGCCCTCCCCGGTCAAGGCCGGGGAGGGGGCTAGGAAAAAGCGCAAGCCATGTTAACCTTTTCGGCATTTGGCCCGCTCTGGCGGGTCGCATGACGAGGGGGGCGGACATGGCTTTGATTTCAGGAACGAACCTGCCGGATATTCTGACCGGCACCATCGAAAACGACACGCTGCGCGGCCTGCTGGCCGACGATGTGCTTTATGGCTTTGACGGCAATGACGTGCTGGAAGGCGGCGCAGGCGAGGATTTCCTTTATGGCGGCTCGGGCTGGGATATCGCCAGCTATGCCAATGCGACGGCGGGGCTGACGCTGAACCTCGTGGAGCCGGCGTTTTCCACCGGCGATGCGGCGGGGGATGTGACGATCTCGATCGAGGAATACCTGCTGACCGGCTTCAACGACATCGCCATCGGCAGCGCGCGGGCCGATGTGATCCGCGGCGGTGCGGGCAAGGATCTGTTGCAGGGCGGGGCCGGCAATGACACGCTGTCGGGCGATGGCGGGGCCGATACTCTGATGGGTGGGGCAGGGGCCGACCGACTGCAAGGCGGAGCCGGCGTCGACGTGGCCTCCTACCTCGACGCCGATCTGGCGGTGGTGATCAACCTTGGCACGCTGGCCTTTTCGGGCGGAGCGGCAGGGGACACGCTGGTTTCAATCGAGCGGTTGGTGCTGTCGAGCCTTGCCGATGCGGTGACGCTGGCCGGGGCGGTCGGCCATGTCGAGGGCGGGGCGGGCAACGATACCGTGCTGGGCCGGAACGGGGCGGATTCGCTCTTTGGCGGCGCGGGCGTCGACATCCTTGAGGGCCTCGGCGGCGATGACCTGCTCAGCGCGGACGGTCACGCCAGCGGCGGCGCTGCCCAGTTCTTCGAACAGCTGCTCGGCGGTGCGGGCAATGACACGCTTCTTGGCGGTGTGGGCGGGGCGATCCTGATGGGCGATGCCGGCAATGACCAGTTGCGCGGCGAAGGCGGCAATGACGCGCTGATCGGCGGCTTTGGCGCCGACACGCTGAACGGCGGCGCCGGGATCGACAGCGTGTCCTATGACGAGGAGGCGACGGTCAACATGGCCGATCAGACCGGCAATGCCGGGGCGGCGCTTGGCGATCGGCTGATCTCGATCGAAGCGTTGACGCTGGCGGGCGGCGGCACCTACATCGGCGGCACGCAGGCGGTCAGGGTCGATGGTTCGGGAGGCAGTCTTGCCGCCTTTGCCGGGGCGGGGGCCGAAACGTTCGTCAATGTGCAGGTCGTCGATTACGGCAACGCCACGACGGGTATCACCTTCGCCTGCGTTGCCGGCACCATCCCCCTTGTCGGCGGCGGTGGCGCGGCGGGCGACGTGCTGGAGGGGGCGCCGCAAGAGCTTGTGCTGTCAGGCTTTGACGATGAGGTGGATCTGACCGGCTCACTTCTTGCCACTTTCAATGCCACCACGGGCGACGGCGACGATCGCATTGTTCTGGACTCGCAGTTCGGCGAATTCGTGACCGGCAATGGCAATGACAGCATCCTCGGCGGCGCCGGCACCTCGACATTCGATCTTGGCGAGGGCAGCGATTTCGTCAGTCTGGGGGGCGTCGGGGCGAGCTTTACCATTCAGGGAGGCGCGGGCGCGGACAGCATTTCGGCCGGCCTGTTCGACAGTGCCATGATCGATGGCGGTTCCGGCGATGATACGCTCGACGCCACTGGCGGCTCGGCGACGCTGACGGGCGGCATCGGCAACGACAACCTCACGTTGATCTCAGCCAATGCCCTGGCCGGATTGCCCTTGGCCGATGGCGGCGCGGGCAATGACTCGATCACCGGCACCGCCTTTGTCGGCAGCTTTCTTGGCGGCGAGGGCAATGACATCCTGACTGTCACGGCGCTTCTGGTCTCGGCGGGCCGGGTCATCGTCGATGGCGGGGCAGGCAATGACATCATCACGCTGGACAGTGACGCGCCCGACTCGGTGCTGCCGGCCGAAGCGACCGAAGTGCGGGGCGGGGCGGGGGATGACACTATCAACGGGCTGTTCAGCGCGCTGGGGCTGGCCTTTGAACATTTCGTCTTTGAAACCGGCTGGGGGATCGACGAACTGAACGGCTTCGAGATGGCCTCGGACGATCGGATCGTGTTTGACGGCATCACCGGGCTGGATGCCGGCACGTTGGCTGTCACCGAAAACCTTGCCGGCAACACGGTGCTGTCCTTTGACGGCAACAGCGTCGAAATCGTCGGGCTGGCACTGTCCGCTTTCGACATCGGGAGGGTCGATTTCCTCTGACTGGCCGCCGCAATTGTCCGGCTGCGGGTGGCTAGGAATTTGCCAATCCCGTGCTAATCTTTCAGCATTTGGACCGGGTGGCCCGGCGGATTTCAGGGGCCCGCCCGCACAGGGGGAACATCGTCATGGCCTTGATTACCGGGACCGACCTGCCGGACATTCTGACTGGCACGGTCGACAGCGACACCCTTCGCGGACTGTTGTCCGATGACATTCTTTATGGCTTTGATGGCCACGATCTGCTGGAGGGCGGCGCCGGCGACGACACGCTGAACGGCGGATCGGGCAATGACACGCTGGACGGCGGCGCGGGCGAGGATTTCTTCTATGGCGGCTCGGGCATCGACACGCTGAGCTATCGCAGCGGCGCCGCGGGGCTGACGCTGAACCTTGTGGACCCGTCGCTGTCGACGGGCGAGGCGACAGGCGATTTCTTCTTTTCGATCGAACAGTTCGTGCTGACCGGCTTCAACGACATCGCCCTTGGCGGCAGGCTCTCCGACAACATCCGCGGCGGCGGCGGCAATGACTTCCTGTCGGGTGGCGGCAATGCCGACTTGCTGTTCGGCGATGCCGGGGTCGACACGCTGGAGGGCGGGGCCGGCGCCGATGTTCTCGACGGCGGGGCGGGGTTCGATCTGGCTTCTTATGCCGGGGCCAACGCGGCGCTTGCGCTGAACCTTGTTGACGGCCTGCTGAACGGCGAGGCGGAGGGCGACCAGTGGATCGCCATCGAGGGCCTGCGGCTTTCGGCCTTTGGCGATCTGGTGATGCTGGCTGGCACCATCGCCCATGTCGAAGGTGGCGCGGGCAACGACACGCTGACAGGCGCGGCGCTGGGCGATGCGCTATATGGCGGCGCCGGAGAAGACCGGTTGCAGGGGCTGGCGGGCAATGACCGGCTTTACGGCGGCATTCTCACTCCGGGTTTCAGCGCCGAACTTGATCAGCTTTATGGCGGCCTTGGCAATGACTCGCTGTATGGCGGTCTGGGCAACGGCATGCTGGACGGCGGCGAGGGCCGGGACCTGCTGCGCGGCGAGGCGGGCGATGACACGCTGGTCGGTGGGGCCGGGGCCGATGTGCTGAACGGCGGCACCGGCAATGACCGGGTGATCTACACCAGCCTAGTGCGGCTTGACATGACCGACCGCACGCTTTCCACGGGCGATGCGCTGAACGACCGGCTGATCGACGTCGAACATGTGGTGTTTCAGGCGCAGGGCCTGCACGACTATGTCGGCAGCGCGCAGGCGATGACGGTGGAGGCCGGGCTTGGCGCCAGCGTGAACGCGCTTGCCGGCACCGGGGTTGAAACCTTCATCGGCATGGCGCTGGTCGATTTCAGCGCCATGGCAGCGGGCGTGGCGTTCAGCGCTGCGGTGGACGGTGTGCTGCATGAAACCGGCGTGCTGTCGGGGGATACCTTGCAGAACTGCGACCGGCTGATCTTCACGGACTTCGCCGATCAGGTGACGCTGACCTCGCGGGACGGGGTGACATTCCTCGCCGATTTTGCCGGAGGCGCTGACAGCCTCACGCTGACCGGCTTCGGAATGAGGTTCGACGTCGACACCGGCACTGGCGATGACACGGTTTCGGGGGCGTCGATGGAGGCCGATCTCGTGCTGGGCGAGGGGGATGATCTTGTGGATGTCATCAGTTGGTTCGGCCACTACTACGGTGCGCATGTCTATGGTGGGCTTGGCAGCGACGAAATCCATCTCAGCAATTTCGGCCTGACGTTCGTTGACGCCGGTGACGGCGATGATCTGGTGGATGTGGATGTCATCAGCGCAACCAGTCAGATATCGGTTCTGGCCGGGGCTGGCAATGACGAGATCACCGGCTCCTCCTTCTTCGGCAGCTATTTCGGTGGCGAGGGTGATGACCTGATGAACATCTTCTGTCTTGTCATTGCGGGCGGTAGCTGCGGCGTCGATGGCGGGGCTGGCGATGACATTATCAACATGACCGGCATCACGGTGGATTCCCAGATTACTGGCCCGACGGTCACGGTGATCGGGGGCGCCGGGAACGACACGATCAACGGGCTGTCCTCCACCCCGATCACGCATGAGGTGTTCGAGTTCGGGTTCGACTGGGGGAATGACATGCTGGTCGGGTTCGATGCGGCTTTGGGCGACCGGATTCTGTTCCGGTCCGTTGGCGGGTTGGAGGAATCCACGCTGGACGTGACGGGCGACACCAGCCACACCCTGCTGACGTATCTGGACAGCACCATCTACATCGAAAACCTGAACGTCGCTGATTTCAACTTCGGCCTCGTCCAATTCGTGACCTAAGCGCCGGGCGGGGCTGGCAGGCGGGGCGCGAACGTGGTCCAAGGAACCGGCGTTTCCCCTGACGAGGCAGCCATGGCTCCGGCCTATTCCCTTCTCGACCTTGCGCCGATCCCCGAGGGCGGCACGGCCGCCGATGCGCTGGCCCATGCCGCCGATCTGGCGCGTCATGCCGAAGCCCTTGGCTACACCCGTTACTGGCTGGCCGAGCATCACAACATGCCCGGCATCGCCAGTGCCGCGACGGCGGTGGTGATCGGCCATGTCGCGGCGGCGACGCGGACCATCCGCGTCGGGGCCGGCGGCATCATGCTGCCGAACCACGCGCCCCTGCAGGTGGCCGAAGCCTTCGGCACCTTGGCGACGCTCTATCCGGGGCGGATCGACCTTGGCCTTGGCCGTGCGCCGGGTACCGACATGGCCACCGCCCGCGCGCTGCGCCGGCATCTGGAGGCCTCGGACCGCTTCCCTGACGACGTCGCCGAACTTCTGGCCTATCTCGGCCCCGCCCGGCCCGAGGCGCGGGTGCGCGCCATTCCGGGCGAGGGCTGCGGCGTGCCGGTCTGGATCCTCGGCTCCAGCCTCTATGGTGCGCAGCTCGCGGCCTATCTCGGCCTGCCCTATGCCTTCGCCAGCCATTTCGCCCCGGCGCAGCTGGAGGAGGCGGCGGAGATCTACCGCACCACATTCCGGCCCTCGGCGATGGCCGAAGCGCCCCGTTTCATGATGGCGGTCGGGCTGGCCGCGGCCGAGACCGACGCCGAGGCCCGGCTGCTCCGCTCCTCGCAGGTGCTGGCCTTTGCCCGGCTGCGGATGGGCCGGCCCGGAAAACTGCCGCGCCCGACCGCGGATCTGTCCGAAATTCCCGACGGGATGCGGCAGGAGATCGAGGCGGCGCTCGCCTGCGCCGCGGTCGGCAGCCCGGCGACGGTGCGGACGCAGCTTGGCGCGCTGATCGACCGCTTCCAGCCCGACGAGATCCTGCTGACCGGGGCGATCCACGACCACGGCGCGCGCAAGCGCAGCTTTGAAATCGCCGCGAAGGTGCTGGGCGAGCTGACACCGCCGGTCAGGGCTTGACGGGGCCAGGCCCGTCGCATCAACTGGCGGGAGAGTAATCCGATCTGGAGAATTGATTGAAAACCTTGTGTTTTGTGGCATTTGCCGCCAGTGCGTTTCCCGCGGCGGTGGAAACAGTGTGGGATTGCAGATTTCCCGACAAGGCCCAGGGCCAGAATATCGTGACCGGGCAGGTGCTGATCCGCCAGGAGGCCGGTGCGGCAGAGGCCAGCGTGAACAGTCCGCTGATCGAGGCCTTGCACGGCAAGCCGATCGCGGCGCGGATCATGATCGACAAGCCCGAGCAGTTTCTGGCGGGCTGGGAGTTCAAGCTGAAGAACGCCCGCAACCAGCACACCCGGATGAAATACCGGCTGAACATCGTGCGGGGCGGGGCGCAGGCCAGCCTGTCGGCCCAGCCGCTGGGCTATGACAACAGCTTTTCCAACTCGGGCCGTTGCACGAAGGTCCAGGGCTGAAGCGGGGACGGGGGCGGGGGCAGCGAAGCGCCCGCCGGCCGGTCAGAGGCTGGCGAGAATCCGCGCGGCCTCGGCCTGCGGGTCCAGAAGCTTGCTGCGGTCTTCGCCGGGGAAAAAGCGGGCGCGGGTGGCGGTCGGCATCGGGCCGGGGGCGGCGATGACCACGCGGGGGCCGTGCCTGGCGCTCTCGGCCTGCCAGCTTTGCGCCAGCGCGATCTGCGCCGCCTTGGTCGCGCCATAGGCGCCGAAGAATTTCTCGCCACCGCGCGGATCGTCAAGGAACAGCGCCGTGCCCCTGCCTTCCAGCAACAGGGGCTCCATCAGCGGAATGAGGCTGCCGGTGGCGCGGACATTGGTGGCGACGGATTTGTCCCAGTCCTTCATGTCGATCGACCCGGCCGGCGACAGCGGCGCCACATGCACCGCGGCATGGACCCAAAGCTGCAACCCGCCCCAACGATCATGGATGGAGCGGCAGAGGTGGCGCATGGCGTCTTCGTTGGTCACATCCATCGGCGCCAGCGTCAGATTGCCCGCGCCGGGCAGGCCAAGGGTTTTCACCCGGTCGTCCAGCTCCTCCAGCCCGCCCACGGTGCGGGCGACCGCCACCACGTCCCAGCCCTTCTGCGCCAGCTGTTCGGCCATGGCCGCGCCAAGGCCGCGCGAGGCGCCGGTGATAAGGGCGAGTTTGTCGGACATCGGGGTCTCCGTGGCTGGCCTGCCCCGGGGGTTTCACACCCCCGGACCCCCGTGGGATATTTGAGAACAGATGAAGGGGCAAGGGGCGGGGATCAGGCTTTGCGCGCGCGAGCTGCGACAAGTTCGGCAGCCCGTGCGGCGAGGATGGCGGTCAGCAGCGCATCGGGCAGGGGCGTGTCGGGCGAAAACAGCACGCCGGATTTCGAGGTCTTGAACGGGGCGCAGTCGATCTGCGGGATCACGCTGCCGGAATGCGGGTAAAGCCCGAGGTGATGGGTGAAGGCGGCATAGCCCACCACCATGCGGCCCTTTGCTCCCGGCTGGCGGAAGCCGGGCATGGCGTAGGACAGGCATTCGACATGGTCGGGCAGAAGCGCCCGCAATCGGGCGCGCAGCGCAGTCAGGGCGGCGGCGAAGGCAGGGCTTTGGGCGGCGATATAGGCGTCGACCTCGGCCCGACCTGTCATTCGGCGGCCTTCATCTCGAAGCCTTCGGCGATCTTGTCGGCCGGGGCCACCGGGTAATCGCCCGAGAAGCAGGCGTCGCAGAACTTCGGCGCCTTCGGATCACGCCCCGCCGCCTCGCCGGCGGCGCGGTAAAGCCCGTCGAGCGAGATGAACTTCAGGCTGTCCACCCCGATCCAGTCGCGCATCTCGTCTTCGGTCATCGTCGCGGCGAGGAGTTTCGCGCGTTCCGGCGTGTCGACGCCGTAAAAGCACGGCCAGGCGGTCGGGGGCGAGGCGATGCGGAAGTGGACCTCGGCGGCACCGGCTTCAAGGATCATGTCCTTGATCTTGCGCGAGGTGGTGCCGCGCACCACCGAGTCGTCGACAAGGATCACCCGCTTGCCCTTGATGAGCGCGCGGTTGACGTTCAGCTTCAGCCGCACGCCCATGTTGCGGATCTGCTCGGTGGGTTCGATGAAGGTGCGGCCCATATACTGGTTGCGGATGATCCCCATGGCATAGGGGATGCCGCTTTCCTGGCTGTAGCCGATGGCGGCCGGGGTGCCAGAATCGGGCACCGGGCAGACGAGATCGGCCTCGACCGGGGCTTCGCGCGCCAGTTCCACGCCGATCTGGCGGCGGGTCTCATAGACCGAGCGGCCGCCGATGATGCTGTCGGGGCGCGAGAAATACACCTGTTCGAAGATGCAGAACCGGCTGGCGGCGGGGGCGAAGGGGCGCGAGGAATTCACCTTGCCGTCTTCGATCACCACCATCTCGCCCGGCTCGATCTCGCGCACGAAGTCCGCGCCGATGATGTCGAGCGCGCAGGTCTCGGACGCCAGCGCCCAGGCGTTGTCGCCAAGCCGGCCCAGCACCAGCGGGCGCACGCCCAAGGGGTCGCGCACGCCGATGAGCTTGGTGCGGGTCATGGCGACGATGGCGAAGGCACCCTCGACGCGGCGCAGCGCGTCCTTGATGCGCTCGGCCAGGGTCTTCTGGATCGAGCGCGCCATCAGGTGGATGATGCATTCGCTGTCCGAGGAGGACTGGAAGATCGAGCCGCGTTCGATCAGCTCGCGGCGCAGGGCGGCGGCGTTGGTGAGGTTGCCGTTATGGGCAATCGCCGCGCCGCCCATCGAGAACTCGCCGAAGAAGGGCTGCACGTCGCGGATTGCAGTCGCGCCTTTTGAGCCGGCGGTGGAATAGCGCACATGGCCGATGGCCAGCGGGCCGGGCAGGTCTTTCATCACCTCGGCCTTGGTGAAATTGTCGCGCACATAGCCAAAGCGGCGGACCGAGTTGAAGCCCTGTTCCGGGTCATGGGCGACGATGCCGCCGGCCTCTTGCCCGCGGTGTTGCAGGGCGTGCAGGCCAAGGGCGACGAAATTGGCAGCGTCATTCACGCCGACCACGCCGAAGATGCCGCACTCTTCCTTCAGCTTGTCCCCGTCAAAATTTGGGTCATCGAGCGGGGAAAACGGGTGGGCGGGGAAGCGGCGCATGGGCTCTCCGAATCCTGAGGGGGCAGTTGCGCCCCATTTAGGCCGAATGTGCCCGACTGTCACCCCCAAAGCCGCCGCATCGCGGCATTGTGCGCGCTGACGGACCCGCGCGCTCAGTTCGAGGGCGCGGTCTCCGCCGGGGCGGTGGCCTCGGGCGTGCCGGCCTCGGGGTCGGCGCAGGCCTTGGTCAGGGTGTTGTAGCGCGACAGGATCCAGCCCGGCGCGTCATCGGGAACGGCGGCGTCGATATTGGCCTGGAACGAAGCGAAGACCTTGGCCGAGCGCGAATTGTCCACCATGGCAACCGTGTTGTCGGCCACGGCCCGGTCATAGACCAGGAGCGCCACGCCGACGAGGATGATGCCGCGCAACACGCCAAAGGCAAAGCCAAGGCCCTGATCCAGCCCGCCAAGCGCGGTGGCCTGCACTGCCGAGGACAAGAGCGGCGTGAAGAGCGAGGCAAGGATCAGCCCGACTGCCAGCACGGCACCAAAGGCCACGATGATCGACAATTCGCAGCTGTCCTTCAGGAATTCGCCGACCACCGGGATTTCCTTGACCAGCGGCTGCGCGCTTTCGGCAAAGACGAAGGCGAGGATGGCCGCGCCGATCCAGCCGGCAATCGCCATGGCCTCGCGCACGAAGCCGCGCGAATAGGCGAGGATCGCCGAAAGCACGATCACGACCGCGACCACGCCGTCGATCAAGGTAAAGCCTTCCATCCGTCACTCCTTTGTGCGTCAGCCTGCGCCGAACATCTCTCCGACAAAGGCGGTAAGGTCGGGCATGTCCCGCACGCTCATGCCTTCCACCGCGGCCAGCTTGGAACGACTGGGCGCAATCGCCTGTGAGAAACCAAGTTTTGCCGCTTCTTTCAACCGGTTTTCGGTCTGCCCCACCGGACGCAGCGCGCCGGACAGGGAAATTTCGCCGAAAAGCACGCATTCGGCCGGGATCGCCACATCCTCGCGCGCCGAAACCAGCGCGGCGGCCAGCGCCAGGTCGGCGGCCGGTTCGGTGATCCGCATGCCGCCGGCGACGTTCAGAAACACGTCAAGCCCGGTGAAGGGAATGCCGCAGCGCGCCTCCAGCACGGCAAGGATGGTGGAGAGCCGGCCCGAATCCAGCCCGACCACGGTGCGGCGCGGGGTGCCAAGGGGGGAGGGCGCGACCAGCGCCTGAATCTCGGTCAGCACGGGCCTTGTGCCCTCGATGCCGGCGAACACGGCGCTGCCGGGGCTGGGCTGGCCGCGTTCTGACAGGAACAGCGCCGAGGGGTTCAGCACCTGGGCCAACCCGCCGCCGGTCATCTCGAAGACGCCGATCTCGTCGGCCGGGCCGAAGCGGTTCTTCACTGCGCGCAGGATGCGGAACTGGTGGCCGCGCTCGCCTTCGAAATACAGCACGGTGTCGACCATATGCTCGACCACGCGGGGGCCGGCGATCTGGCCGTCCTTGGTCACATGGCCGACGATGATGATCGCAACGCCGCGTTTCTTGGCGAAAGTCACCAGCTCATGCGCGGCGCCCCGGACCTGACTGACTGAGCCGGGCGCGGCTTCGATATTGTCGAGCCACATGGTCTGGATCGAATCGATGATGGCAAGGCCGGGGCGTTCGGTCTCGAGCGTGGTCAGGATGTCGCGCAGGTTGGTTTCCGCGCCAAGGGCGACGGGCGCGTTCGCCAGCCCCAGCCGCTGGGCTCGCATCCGCACCTGCGCGCTGGCCTCCTCTCCCGAGATATAGAGGCATTTCAGACCCTTGCGGGCGAAACTTGCAGCGGCTTGCAACAGCAGCGTCGACTTGCCGATCCCCGGATCACCGCCGACTAGGATCGCCGAGGCCGGCACCAGACCGCCGCCCAGCACCCGGTCCAGCTCGTCGATGCCCGAGGAGGCGCGCGGCGGCGGGGCTTCTTCGGTGGCAAGGTCGGTGAGGGCGATGGTGCGGCCCTTGCCGCCCAAGGCCTTGGGGCCGGCCGAGAGCGGCGCTTCCTCGATGATGGAATTCCACGCCCCGCAGGCGTCACAGCGCCCGGCCCATTTGCGATGCGCCGCCCCGCAGGACGAACAGGTGAAGGAGGGGCCGGCTTTGCTCATGGCCCCTTCCTGCCGCGAAAGCCCGGCCGCGGCAAGCCTTTACCCGTGGCCGCGATGCGACAGCAGGAGCGAGGCCAGAATGCAGCCGGTGAAAAGATAAAGCCCCCAGGCGGTTTCAAGCGTCACCAGCCCGGCGCCTTTCACCAGCACGATATAGATGGCGAGCAGAAACACATCGGCCATGGCCAGCTTGCCCAGCACCTGCAGCGCCGGCAAGGTGCGCGGCAGCATCAGGCCGAAATCCACCAGCGCCAGCCCGATCACCTTGGCGATGGGGGCAAAGACCGCCAGAAAGGTGACCACCAGCGCCAGCGCCGCATCGGTCTCCCACAGCGATTGCAGCCCGGTGAGGACCGAGATTTCCTCCATCCCGAAGATCGGCAGCACCGCCGCCCGCATCAGGGGCGCAAACCAGGCGACAGGGAACAGGATCAGGAGCGAGAGGTTCAGATAGCGCATGGCCCGACCTCGCCGGTTGCGCAAGCCAAAGTCAAGCGCGGTTGCTGTCCCGGTTCCGGCAGCCCCGCACCTTCGGCGCGCGGCACTCTGCCGGAGTGAAGGCATGGCCAGGCGCCGGCCGGACTTGGGGCGATGGCAGGGGAACCGGCCTCAGCGAATGGCGGCAATCGGCCCTTCGGCCCGGCCATGGATGAACTGCTGCAGATAGGGGTCGGGCGCGTTGTCCATCTCGGCCACCGGGCCGGTCCACTGGATCACCCCGTCATGCAGCATCGCCACCCGGTCGGCGATGGCGCGGACCGAGGACATGTCATGGGTGATGGTGATGGCGGTCGCGCCCATCTCGGTCACGATCTCGCGGATCAGATCGTTGATGACGCCGGCCATGATCGGATCCAGCCCGGTGGTCGGTTCGTCGAAGAAGATGATCTCGGGCTGGGCAGCTATGGCGCGGGCAAGGCCAACGCGCTTTTGCATGCCGCCGGACAGCTCGGCCGGGAACAGATCGGCGGTTTCCGGCGTCAGGCCGACCCGGCGCAGCTTTTCGACCGCAATCGCGCGCGCCTCGGCCTTGGGCCGCTTCAAGGGGCCGCGCAGCAGGCGGAAGGCGACATTTTCCCAGACCCGCAGGCTGTCGAACAGTGCCCCGCCCTGAAACAGCATGCCGAACCGCGCCAGAAAGGCCTCGCGCTCGGCCGTGCGGACATCCTGCCCATCAAGCGTGATGAGCCCCTGATCGGGCTGCACGAGGCCAAGAATGCATTTCAGCAGCACGGATTTCCCGGTGCCGGACCCGCCGATGACCACCATCGACTGACCCTTGGGCACGACAAGATCAACGCCGGTCAGCACCTGCTTCGGGCCAAAGGCCTTGGTCACATGGGAAAGCGCAATCATGATCCGAACATCACCGAAGTCAGCAGGAAGTTGGCGGCGAGAATCAGGATCGAGGCGGCGGCGACGGCGGTCTTGGTGGCTTGACCCACCCCCATCGCGCCGCGCCCCGAGGCCATGCCGTGATAGCAGCCGATCAGCGTGGCGATGCAGCCAAACACCGCGCCCTTGATGAGCGAGGAGACCACATCGGCGCTTTCCAGAAAATCCAGCGTGTTCTGGATATAGGTCGCCTTGTTGAAGCCAAGCTGCCCCGTGGCCACCAGAAAGCCGCCCATGATGCCGATGATGTCGCCGACGGCAACCAGCAGCGGCACCGTCAGCGTCCCTGCAAGAACGCGCGGAACCGTCAGGTATTTCAACGGGTTGGTAGACAAGGTTACCAGGGCGTCGATCTGCTCTGTCACCTTCATCGTGGCGATTTCGGCGGCGATGGAGGAGGTGACGCGCGCCGCGATCATCAGGCCGACCAGCACGGGGCCCAGTTCGCGCACCATGCCGATGGCGACGATCTGCGGCACCACCGCCTCGGCGTTGAACCGCTGGCCGCCGGCGTAGATCTGCAAGGCCAGCGCACCGCCGGTGAAGATCGCAGTCAGCCCGACCACCGGCAGCGACAGCCAGCCGACATGCAGGAGCGCGGCAAGGAACTCGCGGGTGTAGAACGGCGGGCGCACCAGGCTTGCCAGCGTCTGGACGGCATAGAGCGCCACCCGGCCAAAGGCGGCCAGAACCGCCAGAACCGGACGGCCGAGGGCCGCGAGAAAGCCTGTCACGCGCCGCCCTCGACATAGCGCCGCGAATAGCGGGCGCCGAGATGGGTCAGGATTTCATAGCCGATGGTGCCGGCGCTGTCGGCCAGATCGTCAACGCCCTGATGCGGCCCGAGAATGTCGAGATAGCGCGGAATCTCGGTCAGATGGCTGATGTCGGCGGTGATGAGATCCATCGACACCCGACCGACCAGCGGGCAGGGGGTGGAGCCATCCCAGAGGATCGCGGCGTTTGACAGCGTCCGCATCAACCCGTCGGCGTAGCCCGCGGCCAGCGTGGCGATGACCGAGGGCCGCTCTGCCACCCAGGCGCAGGAATAGCCCACCGGCTCGCCGGCGGCGACCTCGCGGGTCTGGATGATCGGCAGCGACAGCGTGGTGACCGGCAGCGCCGCCTCATAGGGCCGCCCGCCATAAAGCCCGACGCCGGGACGGGTCAGGTCGAAGTGATAGCGCGGACCAAGCAGGATGCCGCCGGTCGCCGCAAAGGAGCGCGGCACGCCGCTGCCGTCGGTCATGGCATGGAACCGCGCCAGTTGATGTTCGTTCAGCGGATGATCCGGGTCATCGGCGCAGGCGAGATGCGACATCAGAAGCTCGGGCCCGGCGTCCAGCACATAGGGCGCGACTGCCTCCCACTCCATCTCGTCCATGCCGAGCCGGTTCATCCCGGTGTTGAGCTGAACGCCAAAGGCGTGGCCGGGCAGGGCCTCCAGATGCCGCGTGACCTGATCGAGGCTGTTCAGCATCGGTGTCAGGTCAAGATCGCCGATCATGTCGGTGTCGCCCGCCATGTGGCCCGACAGGATGTTGATCTGCGGACCGGGGCCCAGCGCCTGCCGGACGACGGCGCCTTCCTCGGCGGCGGCGACGAAGAAGCGCCGGGCGCCGGCGCGGGCCAGCGCCTGCGCGACCCGTTTGGCGCCAAGGCCATAGGCGTCGGCCTTGATGACGGCGGCGGTCTGCACGCCCGAGGCCGAAGCCCGGTCAAGCGCGCGCCAGTTGGCGGCAATGGCGTCGAGATCAATGGTGAGGTGTGCTGTGGACATGGGCAGGGGTTTTGACAGGCGGGGCTGTAGGGTCAAGAGAAATTTCAAATACGGGGGCCGCCTCGGGGGGCATCGAGCCCCCGCTCGGCGGCGTTGCCACGGTAAGACCGGATGGCGCGGGCGATTTGCCGCCGCGGATGCCTCCGGCGGGGATATTTTGACCACGTTGAAGGCGCAGGCCCGACAGGGGGGCCGCGGTCAGAACCCGACGTCGCGGTGGCCGTCGCTCTGGTAGTCGCGCGCCAGATTGCCGAAGCGGGTGAACCTGCCCTCGAACGACAGCTCCACCGTGCCGATCGGGCCGTGGCGCTGCTTGCCGATGATGACTTCGGCGGTGCCATGCACCCGGTTCATCTTGTCGAGCCATTCGGGAAAGCGCGGATCGTCTTCCGGCGGCTTCAGCCGTTCGTGATAGTATTCGTCGCGGTAGACGAACATCACCACATCGGCGTCCTGCTCGATCGAGCCCGATTCGCGCAGGTCGGAGAGTTGCGGGCGCTTGTCGTCGCGGCTTTCCACGGTCCGGCTCAGCTGCGACAGCGCGATCACCGGGATGTTCAGTTCCTTGGCGATGGCCTTCAGCCCCTGGGTGATTTCCGACACTTCCTGCACCCGGTTTTCGCCCTTTGACGACGAACCTTTCAGCAGTTGCAGGTAGTCGATCACCAGGCAATCGAGGCCATGGGTGCGCTTCAGGCGGCGCGCACGGGCGGCGACCTGCGAAATCGGCAAGGCGGGCGTGTCGTCGATGTACAAGGGGCAGGATTCCAGCGCCTTGGCGGCATCGACGAAGCGGCGGAATTCGTGTTCTTCCATGTTGCCGCGGCGGATCTGTTCGGAGGGGACTTCCGAGGCTTCCGACAGGATACGGGCGGCGAGTTGCTCGGCGCTCATTTCAAGGCTGAAGAACCCGACGACGCCGCCTTCGACCGCGCCGTCGCCACCGTCATGGGTGCGGCCGCGCTTGTAGGCCTTGGCGATGTTGAAGGCGACGTTGGTCGCAAGCGAGGTCTTGCCCATCGACGGGCGTCCGGCGAGGATCAGCAGGTCGGAAGGGTGCAGCCCGCCAAGCTTCTTGTCGAGGTCGATCAGCCCGGTGGAAATCCCCGACAGCCCGCCGCCGCGCTGGTAGGCGGCATTGGCGGTGTTCACCGCCTCGACTGCCGCCTTCAGGAAGGACTGGAAGCCGCGTTCGGCCACGCCCTGTTCGCCGAGCTTGTAAAGCGCCTGTTCGGCTTCGGTGATCTGCTCGCGCGGCTCGGAGGCGAGGTCAACCTTGGCGGCCTTGGCCGAGATGTCGCGGCCCAGCGAAATGAGTTCGCGCCGCACCGCCAGATCATAGATCATCTGGGCATAGTCGCGCGCGGCAAAGGCCGAAATCGCCGCACCGGCGAGACGGACGAGATAGGCCGGCCCGCCCAGTTCCTTCAGGCCCTCGTCATCCTCGAAGAATGGCTTCAGCGTGACGGGCGAGGCCAGCGCGTTCTTCTGGATGCGCGCCGAGGCCTTTTCGAAGATGCGGGCATGGACCGGGTCGAAGAAATGCTCGGCCTTCACCAGCGCGGCGATGCGGTCATAGACATCGTTGTTGGTCAGGATCGCGCCGAGAAGCTGCTGCTCGGCTTCGATGTTGTGGGGCAGGGCCTCGGGTTCGGCATTGGGATGGGCAGAGATCGGCAGGCGGGCGACGTCGTTCATGGGGATCCTCGGGCTGCGCCTGTGTTATCCGCATCGGACCGGTCAAGGCAATCGGCTCAAAAGCCTGTGGACAAGCCGGCGCCGGCCTCGGGGTCATGGTGGTGGCGCGCGGCAAGCCTACCACATCTTGTGGCCGAAGGGGGGAACTTCCGGCGCCGCGCGATTCGAGCCGGGCTTGTCCCCAATTCATCCACAGCGCTGTCCCGGAGGGTGTCCACCGGGCATTTGCGCCGCTGTGCCGCCGTCGCGCAGGGGGTTATCTGGCGCGCGCTGCCTGCCAGGCGCGGGGATCGTTCAGGAACGCCTCAACCTCGGTCAGGGTCTTTTCGTCAAACGAGCCTTGGGCGCGGGCCTCGGCCAGCACGTCCCACCAGGTGCACAGGTGATGCAGCGCGACGCCGTGGTCGGCCAACCGCTGGGTGGTTTCGGGGAAGATGCCGTAGTAGAAGATCACCGCGGTATGGGCGCAAGTCGCCCCGGTCTCGCGGATCGCATCGACGAAGGACAGTTTCGAGCCGCCGTCGGTGGTCAGATCCTCGACCAGTAGCACGCGCTGGCCCTCGGTCATCGCCCCTTCGATGCGGGCGTTGCGGCCATAGCCCTTGGGTTTCTTGCGGACATAGGTCATCGGCAGCGCCATGCGCTCGGCCACCAGCGCGGCAAAGGGGATGCCGGCCGTCTCGCCGCCGGCGATGTTGTCAAAGGCCTCGAAGCCCGCGTTGCGCATCACCGTGACGGTCAGGAAATCCATCAGCGCCGAGCGGATGCGCGGAAAGGAGATCAGCTTGCGGCAGTCGATGTAGGTCGGCGAGGGCAGGCCCGAGGCCAGCGTGAAGGGCGTTTCGGCGTTGAAATGCACCGCCTTGATTTCCAGAAGCGCGCGGGCGGTCAGGCGGGCGATTTCTTCTGCGGGCGGGAAGGCAGTGGGGATCATGGCAGCTCTCTTTCGGGTAAGGCTTTCATACTGGCTCAAATATCCCCCGCGGAGCGTCCGGCCTTGGCCGCAGGAGCCTCCGGCGGGGATATTTGGGCCAGTGCGAAATCAGCTTTCCACATGCCAATGCACGGGGAAGCCGGGGTTGAAGACGGTGACAGGGCCGACCTCGGTCAGGATCTTTTCCGGGAAGGCTTGCGGCAGTTCGTGTTTCACCAGCCGGAGCGTCGTGTCATTGGCCGGCAGGCGGTAGAAGGCCGGGCCATGGAGCGAGGCGAAGCCCTCCAGCCGGTCGAGCGCGCCGTCCTCCTCGAAGACATGGGCGAGAAGCGCCATGGTGTTGGTCGCGGTGAAGCAGCCGGCGCAGCCGCAGGCATGTTCCTTCAGCGCGTCGACATGCGGGGCGGAATCGGTGCCGAGGAAGAAGCAGGTCTCGCCGCCCGTCGCCGCCCGGCGCAGGGCCAGCCGGTGATGTTCGCGCTTGGCGACCGGCAGGCAGTAGTAATGCGGCTTGATGCCGCCGACGAGGATGTGGTTGCGGTTGATGATCAGGTGATGCGTGGTGATCGTCGCGCCCAGATTGGGGCCGCCGGCGCGGGCATAATCGGCGCCTTCCTCGGTCGTGATATGTTCCATCACCACCCGCAATTCGGGCAGGCGGCGGCGCAAGGGATCGAGCACAGAGTCGATGAACACCGCCTCGCGGTCGAAGATGTCGACCTCTGCCGTCACCACTTCGCCGTGGGTGCACAAGGGCAGGCCGATCTCGGCCATCTTTTCCAGAACCGGCATGACGCGGGCAATGTCGCGCACCCCGCCGTGCGAATTGGTCGTGGCGCCGGCCGGATACAGCTTGACCGCCTTCACAAGGCCTGAGGCATGGGCGGCGGCGACATCGGCCGGGTCGGTGTCTTCGGTCAGGTAAAGCGTCATCAGCGGTTCGAACACCGCGCCTGCGGGCAGGGCGGCGAGGATGCGCTCGCGGTAGGCGGCGGCATGGGCCGCGGTCACCACCGGCGGCACCAGGTTCGGCATGATGATGGCGCGGGCGAAATGCCGGGTGGTTTCCGGCAAGACGGCGCGCAGCATGGCGCCATCGCGCAGGTGCAGGTGCCAGTCGTCGGGGCGGCGGAGGGTCAGGCTTTGTGTCATGGCCAAAGCCCTTAAGCCAAAGCCGGATCGCTTTCCAGCCCGTTGCCATGGCAGGGCGCGATTGCGACCAATTTCCCCCTTTCGCCGGGCGCCCGGAGCAGGGCAATCTGGCCGCAGCGCAACCGGAGAGCCCTGCCCATGTTCCTGCCCAGCCCTTTCGACTATTGGCGTGCCTCGCTTGAGGCGGGGCAGATCCTTGTCGAATCGCAGATGGTCATCGGCCTGCGGCTGGCGGGCTTTGCCGGCTGCTGGCCGATCGGGCAGGGCGAGGCGGGCCGGATGATCGGCGAGAAGCTGACGGCGGGGGTGCTGGCGGGACAGGCGGCCATGCGCGCCGGCCTTGCCGGGGGCAGCCCGGCCGAGATCGCGCTGGCGGCGATGCAGCCGGTGCGGCGGCGCACCCGGGCCAATGCCCGCCGCCTGTCGCAACGGGCGGGGGCGGCGTGAGAGCGGCGGCGGCCTTTGGCACTGTGGACCACCCTGCAGTGCTGGCGTGACGCCGCGCGGCAAACCGGGGTGCCGAGCGGCGAGGTGATCTGGTCCGGATTGCCCGTGCGCTACGGCTGCAGCGCCGTCATGCCTGCCCTTCGCCCGTCAGCTTGGCCAGACGCCGCGCGAAATGCGGGGCCTTCAACCGCCGCGTGACCGAGCGGCAGATCGCGATGGCGCGATCGCGCTTGCGGGCGTTCTCGACCCGGTCGAGCAGCGAGCGCAGATAGGGCGAGAACGCCCGGCGCTTGCGCCAGGCAAGGGCAAAGGCCTGTCGGGTCAGCTTGCCATCCATCGCCAGATCAATGAGCTGCGCCAGGATGCCCATGTTCCGCAGCCCCCATTCGATGCGCTCGCCCATCAGGGGGGCATTCAGCCGCGTCACCCAGGGCGCGCGGAACAGCGCCGCATGCATCGCCTCTTCGCGCAGGGTCAGATCGTGGATCACCACGACATTGCCCGCCCCTTCCAGCATGTCCGGCGCATAGCCATAGCGCGAGGTGAAATCCAGCCGCCGCGCCGCCAGATCGCGGCGGTCCCAGGCAACCTCGGGGCCGGCCAGCGTGGCGCGCGGGCTGATCGCCAGAACCTGCGCTCCCGGCGCGGTGACGGCAAAGGCGCAGGCCGCGTGGCCGCCATGGCCATGGCCATAGAACAGCACCCGGTCGAAATCCTCGAAGAAGGCGTCATCGACCAGGCGGTCGAAATGGCGGTAGACTGTCTCGTCGCGATAATGGCTGTCGCCGTCGGCGATCAGGCACAGATGCGACCAGCCCCGTTCCCGCGCAAAGCCATGACCCCAGGGCATGCCAGCCTCGCTGGACAGAATCGGGTCCAGCTGTTCGAAGGTGACGAAAAGCGTGGTGCCGGCATCTTCGAACAGCGCCCAGTGCCGGGCGCCCAGCGCTTCGAAATGCCCTTCCTCGGCGGTCAGGTCTTCCAGCCGTTCGAACAGGGCCGCACGCGCAGCACTGACAGCCGTTTCAGAAGAGGAATCAATATCGGTCATCTTGAAACTTTCCGGCAGGGCCAGAGGCGGTGGCCTGAAGCGCGACAACACGTCCCGCCTTGCCGATATTGTCCCGCGCAGGCGCGGTGGAAGCAAGGCAGGATCGTGGCGCTTTGTTCCGATCCGGTAAACAGTCGGCGGCGATCGTTTCCAGCGGGATTAGGCCCCGGCTCAGCCCGGCCCTCTCGCCGGCGCCGGGCGCTGATGGGCCAAGAGGGCCGCCGCCGCTGCCCGGTCCAGCGCCTGCGACGGCGGGCACATCAGGAGCCGCCCGAACAGCGCCCGCCAGGACTCTTCGGCCATCAGCGCGGCAAAGCGGTCCTGCCGCCAGCGGACGGCGCCGGCGTGCAAGGCGCCCAGCACCGGATCGGCATGCAGGCCGTCGCGCAGGGCGCTGCTGTCGAGCGCCAGAATCGTCCGGTCCTCTGCCGCGCAGAGATTGCGTTCCACCCAATAGCCCATGTCAAAGCCCGAAGCCTCGCGGTTGGCCCGGCCGCGGTCGCATTTGACCAGATAGCTTTGCATCGCGCCAAGCGCGTAATGGTTGAGCTGCACCAGCCCGTAATTCGGACGGGTGTAGTCGGAAAAGATCCGCTGGCCTGCCGCCAGATCGGCAATTTCGCGGCCCGAGCCGTCAAACCAGCGCGCCGGAACGCCGGGCGCCGGGCTGCGCGGGCGATGCACGCCGAGCTTGCGCCAGCGCCCGTCATTGCGAAACAGCGTCTTGAACAGCTGCGCCCGCCAGGGCCAGGCCAGGGTTTCCGGCGCGGCGCGGGTGAAGGTCTGCGTGACCGGCTGATCGGCGAACTCGATCACGCCGGCATTGCCGAACATCCGCCAGGTAAGCGTGATGGCATCGGCCTCCGGCAGGGCGGCCAGCAGGGCGCCCAGCGTGCGGTCGCCGGCATGGATGTTCACGAATTCGTCGATGTCACAAAACAGCACCCAGTCGGCGGCGGCCTTCAGCGGATGCTGCTCGGCGGCCTTCAGCAGCGCCCATTGCGGGCCTTCGGCATGCGGTCCGTCGTTGCGGACATGGGTAAGCCAGCCCAGCGCCTGCAGGCGGTCAAGCATCGCGTCGGTGCCGTCGCTGCAGTCGTTGGAATAGACAAGAAAATCGGTGAAGCCCACGGCGCGGTGATGGGCCAGCCATTCGATCAGGAAGGCCCCTTCGTTCTTGACCCCGAGGATCGCCAGCGCTTTCATCCTGACCCTTTCGCGCCAGAGGAAGGTTCAGGAGCCTCCGGCGGGGATATTTGCGCCAGTATGAAAGGCCAAGGGAAGGGGAAATCGCACCCCCTTCCTTAGTCGCATGCCGCGTTGGACGCGCTTGACCGGGCCAGACCGGGCCGCCAACGTGGGCAGGCTTTGAGGGAGGCCCCGTGATGACCGATCTGCCCGGCTCGATTGACGCTGTCGAGGCGTTGCTGGAAGGGCAGGGCTATGTCGGCTCGCGCGCGCTGGCGACCGTGGTGTTTCTGGCCCTGCGGCTGGGCAAGCCGCTGTTTCTGGAAGGCGAGGCCGGGGTCGGCAAGACCGAGATCGCCAAGGTGCTGGCGGCGGGTCTTGGCCGCCGGCTGATCCGGCTGCAATGCCATGAGGGGCTGGATGCGGGCGCGGCGGTGTCGGAATGGAATTTCGCCGCCCAGATGATCGCCATCCGGGCGGGCGAGGCGGGCGGGCGGGCGGGGGTGTTTTCCGAGGAATTCCTGATCGAGCGTCCGCTCTTGGCGGCGATGCGGCCGCAGCCGGGCGGAGCGCCGGTCTTGCTCATCGACGAGCTGGACCGCGCCGACGAGCCGTTCGAGGCCTTCCTGCTGGAGGCGCTGTCGGATTTTCAGGTCACGATCCCCGAACTTGGCACAGTGAAGGCCCCCGCGCCGCCGATCGTCATCCTGACTTCGAACCGCACGCGCGAGGTGCATGACGCGCTGAAACGGCGCTGCCTTTACCATTGGGTCGATTACCCGGCCTTTGACCGCGAGCTTGCCATCCTGAAATCCCGCGTGCCGGACGCCGCCGCAGCCCTGACGCGCGAGGTGGTGGCCTTTGTCCAGGCCCTGCGCGGCGCCGATCTGTTCAAGCGCCCCGGCGTGGCCGAGACCATCGACTGGGCAAAATGCCTTCTGGCGCTGGACGTCATCGCGCTGTCGCCCGAGGTGATTGCCGATACGCTGGGGGCGATCCTGAAATATCAGGACGACATCCAGAAGCTGAACGGGCTGGAAGCGACGAAAATCCTGAACGAGGTGAAAAAGGCGCTGACGTGACCGCTGAGCTGCCTCAGACCCTGCCGGAAACCGGGCGGTTGGCGGAAAACATCGCCCATTTCGCCCGCGCCCTGCGCCGGGCGGGTCTGCCCGTGGGGCCGGGCCGGGTGGCCGATGCCATCCGGGCCGTGGCGGCGGCGGGTTTTGCCGAGCGTGAGGATTTCTACTGGACGCTGCACGCCGTTTTCGTCAGCCGCCCCGAGCAGCGCAGGATTTTTCACCAGTGCTTCCGGCTTTACTGGCGCGATCCGCAGTTTCTGGAACAGATGATGTCTTTCCTGCTGCCAAGTCTGAAAGGCGTGCAGGACGAGCGTCGGGCCGAGCCGGCCGAGAAGCGCGCGGCGCAAGCGCTTCTGGGCGAGGCGCGGCCCGAGCCGCCGCCCCTGCCGCCGGGACTGGAGGAGGAGGACCCCGGCATCGAGATCGACGCCAGCGCCACGCAATCGGCCGAGGAGCGGCTGAGGACGCTCGATTTCGAGCAGATGTCGGTGGAGGAGATCGCCGAGGCCAGGCGCATGCTGGCGCGGCTGACCTTGCCGGTGAAGCCGCTTCTGTCGCGGCGGATGAAGGCGGCGGTCAATGGCCACCGGATCGACCCGCGCGCCACTATCCGCGCGGCGCTGCGCCATGGCGGCGAGGTGACCGAGCTGCGCATGCAAAAGCCGCGCCCGCGCTGGCCCAATCTGGTGGTGCTGTGCGACATCTCGGGGTCGATGAGCCAGTATTCGCGCATGGTGCTGCATTTCCTGCATGCGGTGGCCAATCAGCGCGGGCAGGGCTGGGCGCGGGTGCATGGTTTCACCTTTGGCACTCGGCTGACCAACATCACCCGGCACCTGCGCACCCGCGATGTCGATTCCGCTTTGGCCGCCGCCGGGGCGCAGGCGCAGGATTGGTCGGGCGGCACGCGAATCGGGGCGTCGCTTGCCACCTTCAACCGCGACTGGTCGCGACGCGTGCTGGGGCAGGGGGCGGTGGTGCTTCTCATCACCGATGGGCTGGACCGCGACGATGCCGGGCTTTTGGCCAAGGAAATCGAGCGGTTGCACCTGTCATGCCGCCGCCTGATCTGGCTTAATCCGCTGTTGCGCTGGGAGGGATTTGCCCCGAAAGCGGCGGGAATCCGGGCCATGTTGCCCCATGTCGACAGCTTTCGCGCCGGTCATTCGGTGGCCTCGCTGGAGGCGCTGGGCCGGGTGATCTCGGACTCTGACGAGGGCGGCGAAAAGGCCCGGCTGATGCGGCTGTTGGCAGATAACCGCCTGTGAACGCAGGCTTGTTATCGCCTATCGCGGGGTTTTCGGTTCGCATTGGGGGGACCGGTCCTTCAAACTGGCCCGGATTTGGAATCGCTCGGCGGGTTTGCCCCGCCTGAAAGGATCAAGATGAAACGCTTGCTCACCTCAACCGCGGCGCTGTCGATTGCGCTCACTCCCCTGCACGGCTGGCCCGTGATGGCCCAGACCCTGAATGACAAGGGGGCGGTCGTGGCCGAGGACGGCACGATCCTGTGCAAACCGACCAAGAAGAAGCCCTGCAAACTGGAGGATTACCTGCCCGGCGGCGTGGCTGCCACGCAGGACGGCACTTTGGACGAAGATCCGGCCATGACCCAGGATCCGGCAATGACCCAGGATCCGGCCATGACGACGGAGCAAGACGCCGAGGGCGCCGCTGACACCGAAGCCACCAAGGCCGAGAAGAAGGCCAAGCGCGAGGCCCGCAAGGCTGCTGCGGCCGCAGCAGAGGCCGAGGCCCAACAGGCCGCCGAGGATCAGGCTGCAGCGGAGGCTGAGGCGCAGCAGGCCGCCGAAGCGCAGGCCGCGGCGGAGGCTGAGGCCCAGAAAGCCGCTGACGAGCAGGCCGCGGCAGAGGCTGAGGCCCAGCAGGCCGCCGAGGAGCAGGCCGCAGCAGAGGCCGAGGCCCAGCAGGCCGCCGAAGCGCAGGCCGCGGCGGAGGCTGAGGCCCAGAAAGCCGCTGACGAGCAGGCCGCTGCGCAAGCCGAGGCGCAGAAGGCCGCCGAGGAACAGGCGACCGGGCAGGCGCCTGCCGTTGCGGCGGATGAGGCCAGCCCCGAGGCGGTGATCCAGGATCCCGCCGCGCAGCCGAAGAAGAAAAAGAAGCGTCCTGCGGTGGAAAAGACCGCCGAGGAAATCGCCGCCGAAGCCGCAGCGCTGGAAGCCGCGCAACAGGAGATCGTCGTGGACTCCTCGGGCGAAATCATCGACGCCGCCGCCGGACTGAAGACCGAGCCGGTTCAGGTCAATCCGGACGCCGTGCCGGTCGAAGCCCCGCAGGTTTCGCAAACCGAGGTCGAGACCCTGAGCGAGATTCTGACCGAGCCCGAGGCGATCGACCCGACCGCGCTTGGCGCGGCGGCAGCGCTGGCGGGCCAGCAGAGCGAACAGGACGCGTCGGGGCAGACCACGCAGGAACAGGTGCCGGTGGCCGAGGCCCCGGTCTCGCCCGAGGCGGTGCAAAGCGTCATCACCGTGCTGACCGAGGACGACACCCGCAGCTCCTCGCAGGAATTCGCCGCGGCCCCGGTGCAGGTTGCGCCGGGCAAGAAGGACCGGCTGTCGGATCTGGAGAAGGTCGGGCTTTTCGCGCTGGGCGCCTTGGCGATCGGCGCCATCATCAAGGGCGTGAACGACCGCGAGGACCGGCAGGTGGTGTCGAACACTGGCGACCGGGTGGTGGTTCTGAATCCCGACGGCAGCTATTCGCTCTACAAGGATGACGACACCGTGTTGCGCCGGCCGGGCTCCACCGTGCGGACCGAGACCTTCCGCGACGGCTCGACCCGCACCATTGTCGAACGCACGGACGGCTCGCAGGTTGTCACCATCCGCGACGCCACTGGCCGGGTGCTGCGCCGCGCCGCCTATGACCGCTATGGCCGCGAGATGGTGCTGATCGACGATCTGGCCGAGGAAGAGCCCGTCATCGTGTCGCGCCTGCCGCCGCCGGTCGAGCGGGTGAACATTTCGTCGAAAGACGAGAACGCCGCGCTGAAGGCCCGGCTTGCCGCCCGCGATGTGGCCAAGCTTGGCCGCAAGTTCAGCCTGCGGCAGGTGCGCGAGATTGCCGAGGTGCGGGCGCTGGCCGCGACCATTGATGCCGGCAACGTGACCTTCGACACCGGCTCGGCGGCGATCAAGGCCGGGCAGGCCGAGGCGCTGGCCGATCTTGGCGGCCTGATGCAGGATCTGCTGGCCGAAAATCCCGCCGAAGTGTTCCTGATCGAAGGCCATACCGATGCCGTGGGCCGGGCGGCGATGAACCTTGCCCTGTCGGACCGCCGGGCGGAATCGGTGGCGCTGGCGCTGACCGAGTATTTCCAGATTCCGCCGGAAAACATGGTGGTGCAGGGCTATGGCGAGACCGAACTTCTGGTCCCGACCGAGGCCGACGAACGCCGCAACCGCCGCGTGGCGGTGCGCCTCATCACCCCCCTGCTGCGCACGGCGGCGAAGGTCGAATGAGCGCCGGGCCGGAGCGGATCGTCGCAGACAGATAAAGGAATGCAGGCCCCGGAGAGATCCGGGGCCTTTGACTGCTGGCCCTTGCCCCCCACCCCCGGCCCCTCCCCACCGAGGGGGAGGGGAGAGGGACTGCGGCCGGGGTGGGGTCGCTGTGCGTCTCTCTTGCGCTTGCCGCGAAGGGGCGGCCGTGGCGCTTGGAGATGCGCCACGGGCGGCTGGGGGGCGCGTGTTCTGGCGATCTCCGGCGGCGCCCCCAACCCCCGGCCCCTCCCCACGGAAGGGGAGGGGAGAGGCCCTGCGGCTGGGGTGGGGTCGCTGTGCGTCTCTTTCGCGCTTGCTGCGCAGTGACAGGCTGTGGCGCTTGGATGCGTGCCACGGGCGGTTGGGGGGGGGCGTTTTCTGGCGATCTCCGATGGCGCCCGCCACTCCCGGCCGCTCCCCACGGACGGGGAGGGGAGAGGCCCTGCGGTTGGAGTGGGGTCGCTGGGTCTCTCTCTCTCGCGCGCTTGCTGCGAAGGGGCGGGCCGTGGCGCTTGGAGATGCGCCACGGGCGGCTGCGGGGAGCGGGTGTTCCAGCGACCTCCGGGGGCGCCCCCACCCCCAGCCCCTCCCCACGCAGGGGGAGGGGAGAGGCCCTGCGGCTGGGGTGGGGTCGCTGTGCGTTTCTCTCGCGCTTGCTGGGCAGTGGCGGGCATCGGCGCCTGGAGATGTGCCATGGGCGGAGTTGGGCGGGTGTTCCGGCGATCTCCGGGGCGCCCCCACCCCCGGCACCTCCACGCGGAGGGGGAGGGGACTTTGCGGTTGGAGTGGGGTCGCTCTGCACCCGTCTCGCGCTTGCTGTGCAGTGGCGGGCCGTGGCGCTTGGAGGCGTGCCACGGGCCGCCGGGGAGCGGGTGTTCCGGCGCTCTCCGGGGGCGCCGCCACTCCCGGCCTCTCCCCACGGAGGGGAGAGGGCCACTGGGCCGCCGGTCCGCTCTGCTCCGTCCCCGGCGACGGTGCGGCAAATCCCGCTTCCAACCCCGCGACCTTTGGACAATGGTAAGGCAGGGCGGAGCGGGCGCATGATGGGCGTTCAAGGAGGAGCCATGGACCACGACCAGATCCCTGAAATCGCGCTGGACTGGCACCGGGCGGGGCGCAAGGCGGCGCTGGCCACTGTGGTTGAGACCTGGGGCTCGGCGCCGCGCCAGCCGGGCAGCCAGCTGGCGATCTCGGGCGAGGGGCAGATCATGGGGTCGGTCTCGGGCGGCTGCGTCGAAGGCGCGGTGGTCACCGAGGCGCTCGAGGCGATGGCGGATGGCCAATCGCGGCTGCTGACCTTTGGGGTCAGCGACGAGACGGCGTTTTCGGTGGGGCTGGCCTGCGGCGGCACGATCCGGGTGCTGGTGGAGCCGGTGGGCCGCGCCCTGCCCGAAGCGCTGCTGGCCGATCTGGTCGCGGCGCGCGCGGCCAAGCATCCCGTCGCCTATGCCGTGCATCCGACGAGCGGGGTGCGTGCGCTTTACCGCCCCGGGCAAGATGGCGCCGCCGATCTGCGGCTGCGCTCGGACAAGGCGGGGATGGAGGAGGACGGCCGCTTCATCGCGCCGCACAACCCGGCGCTGCGGCTGATCGTGGTCGGCGCGGTGCATATCGCCCAGCCCTTGCTGACCATCGCCCGGGCCTGCGGCTATGCCCCGACGCTCATCGACCCGCGCGACACCTTTGGCGCGGCCGAACGCTTTCCCGGCGAGACTGTGCTGGATGACTGGCCCGACGAGGCGCTGGCGGCCCTTGCCCCCGACGCCCGCACCGCCATCGTCACGCTGACCCATGACCCCAAGCTCGACGATCCGGCGATCCGGCTGGCGCTCCGCTCGCCCGCCTTCTACCTTGGCTGCCTCGGCTCGAAAAAGACCCATGCCAAACGGGTGGAGCGGCTGCAGGCGGCCGGGTTTGCCGAAGCGGAGATCGCCCGCATCCATGCGCCGGTCGGGCTGGACATCGGCGCCCGGACTCCGGCGGAAATTGCGGTCTCGATCATGGCCCAGATCACCGCCACCCTGCGGACGGGCGCATGAGGTTCGGCGCCGTCCCCCTGACCGAGGCGCTGGGCGCGATCCTTGCGCATTCCCACGGCGAGGGCGAGGAGCGGTTGCGCAAGGGCCGGGTGCTGGTGGCCGAAGACCTCGCCGCCCTTGCCGCCGCAGGGGTGACGCAGGTCACGGTGGCCCGGCTCGACCCCGGTGACATGGACGAGAACACCGCGGCGGGCGGGCTTGCCGCGGCGCTGGTACCCGATCCGGACGGGCAGGGGCTGGCACTTGCTCCGGCCTTCACCGGGCGGGTGAACCTGAACGCCAAGGGGCCGGGGGTGGTGGTGCTGGACGCCGCGGCCATCCATGCGCTGAACCGGGTGGATCCGGCAATCACGCTTGCCACCCTGCCGCCGCTGTGCCGCGTGACCAGAGGCACGCTGGTCGGCACAGTCAAGATCATCAGCTATTCGGTCGCGGGGGCGGCGCTGCAACAGGCCGCGGCGCTGGCCCGCGCCGCCATCCGGGTGCAGCCGGTCATCCTGCGCGATGCCGGGCTCTTGCTGACGGCGGTGCCGGGGCAGGACCCCAAGCTGAATGCCAAGGCCCGCAAGGTGATCGAGGCGCGGCTCGCGGCCCTGGGCATGACACTGGCCGCGTGCCGCGAGGTCGCCCATGACGAGACCGCCATCGCCACCGCGCTGCAGGACCTGCCCGGCGACATGGCGCTGATCCTGACCGGCAGCGCCACCTCCGACCTGCACGACACCGCGCCGCAGGGCCTGCGCCGCGCCGGCGGAGAGGTTTGCCGCTTTGGCATGCCGGTCGATCCCGGCAACCTGCTGTTTGTCGGCCATCTCGCGGGCCGGCCGGTGGTGGGCCTGCCCGGCTGCGCCCGCTCTCCGGCGCTGAACGGCGCGGACTGGGTGCTGGAGCGGCTGGCCTGTGGTCTGGCTGTCGGGGATGAGGAGATTGCCGCCATGGGGGTGGGCGGGCTTTTGAAGGAAATCCCCAGCCGGCCGCAGCTGCGCGAGGGGCGATAGGCGGCCCGTTTCGTGCCAGGATGGCGCGCGCGGCGTCAGCGCGGGGCAGCGGGAATGGCATGCCGGTCGATCCCGGCAACCTGCTGTTTGTCGGCCATCTCGCGGGCCGGCCTGTGGCCTTGCCGTGGGCGACGAGGAAATTGCCGCCATGGGGGTGGGCGGGCTTTTGAAGGAAATCCCCAGCCGGCCGCAGTTGCGCGAGGGGCGATAGGCGCGTCGTTTCGTGCTAGGATGGCGCGCGCGGCAAACGGTCTGGAGGCGGAGGATGGCGATCGTTCGGGCTTTGCTTCTGGCAGTCTTCGCGGCACTTGGCGCTCCGCTCGGGGCCGGGGTCGCGGGGCAGGAGGATCCGGCCTTTGCCGCCGCTGTCACTGACTGGCTGGCGGGCAGGGAGGAACCGGCGCTGCAGGCGCTGGCGGCGCAGGCGCAGGCCGGCAATTCCGCCGCCCGCATCCTGCTGACGCTGATCGACACCACCCCGGCCTATCACGGCGACTGGCTGGCGGGCCTGCCCCGTGATCGCCGCATCGCACTGATGCGGGCGCCGGGCGGGCTGTCGGGGCAGAACTGGATCGACGGCGAAGCCGATCCGCTGGCCCGCGCCTGGGTCGCCCTGCGCGACGGCAATGCCACTGCCGCCCTGGTGCTGGAGTTTGCCCGGCTGGGCGAGGGCCGCGCGGCGCATATGGCGGCGCGGCAGCTTTTCATCCGCGAGAAGCGCGGCTTCGGCGCGATTGCCGATGACCCGGCCTTTCCCGCCAGCCTGATGCCGCTGGCAATCCGCGACTGGCAGCGCGATGATCCTGCCCGCGCGACCGAAGCCCTGGCGGCGCTGGGGGCGGGCCACCCGGGCCGGCCCCTCGTGGGCGCGGGCAAACCCACGCCAGAGGCGCTGCTGGCATGGGCGCAGGCCGCGCCCGCGACGGCACGGCTGCTGACCACGCTGCGGCAGCTTTGCCCGGCAAGCCCGACTCCGGCCGAGGATCTCGCCGCCTATCTGGCGCAATCCGGCGGCTTCTGGGCGCTGGCCTGGATCGGCCCGCCCGCGGAAAGCCTGATCGACCCGAACCGCTATGCCCAAAGCCCGAAGGCGGCAGAGGTGATGCGGCACCTCTTGCGCTCCGGGGCGCTGGCTGACCCGGAGGCGGTGGCGGCCAGCGCCTGCCTGCAGGGCTTGCTCGGCCAATGAAAAAGGGGCCTCGCGGCCCCTTGTCCCTGATGCGGACAGCGCGCGCTTACTTCGGCGCGACCATCATCACCATCTGCCGGCCTTCCAGCTTGGGCATGGATTCGATCTTGCCCGCCTCGGCCACATCGGCGGCCACGCGGTTCAGGAGTTCCAGACCCAGCTCCTGGTGCGCCATTTCGCGGCCCCGGAAGCGCAGGGTGACCTTCACCTTGTCGCCCTCGCCAAGGAATTTCAGCACCGAGCGCATCTTCACGTCATAGTCATGCGTGTCGGTGCCGGGACGGAACTTGATTTCCTTGATCTCGATGATGTGCTGCTTCTTGCGGGCCTCGGCCTCGCGCTTCTGCGTCTCGTATTTGAACTTGCCGAAGTCCATGATCTTGCAGACCGGCGGTTCGGCATTCGGCGAGATTTCCACCAGATCGAGCCCGGCTTCCTCGGCCATTGCCATGGCACGGGCGGGGGTGACCACGCCGACATTCTCGCCATCCGCCCCGATCAGGCGGATTTCCGGGGCGCGGATGCGCTCATTGATGCGCGGTCCGGTTTCGCGTTGCGGCGGGGCATTGTGGGGGCGGCGGGCTATGGTCGTGGTCCTTGTCCAGTTGATCTGTGCGCGCGCAATCTATGCGTTGGGCGGGCGGGCTTCAACCGGAAAACCGTTGCAAACCGGGCAGTCGTTCCTCGGCGTTGCTGCACTGCCGCAGGCAGACCCTTTTCAAGTGCAGGCTATTCTGCCATACGAACCCCATCCGAAAGTTTCGGTCATGGGAGTAAGTGACATGAACAAGAACGTCCTCATCGGCCTCGTGCTGATCCTCGCCGTCGCTGGCGGCTACTACCAATTCTCCTACAAGCCCGCGCAGGAAGCAGCCGAAGCTGCTGCTGCCGAAGCCAAGGCCGCGGAAGAAGCTGCTGCCAAGGCCGCTGAAGACGCCGCCAAGGCTGCCGAGGAAGCTGCCGCCAAGGCCGCCGCG
The DNA here is from genome assembly GCF_011008935.1 of Tabrizicola oligotrophica. GTDB lineage: Bacteria > Pseudomonadota > Alphaproteobacteria > Rhodobacterales > Rhodobacteraceae > Tabrizicola_A > Tabrizicola_A oligotrophica. The sequence continues at coordinate 54,884 of NZ_JAAIVJ010000001.1, forward strand.
GACGCCGCCGCTGCTGCGGAAGCCGCTGCTGCTGCCACCACTGAAGCTGCAGGCGACGCTGCTGCCGCCACCACTGAAGCTGCCGGCGACGCTGCCGCCGCTGCGACCGACGCCGCGGCTGATGCCGCTGCCGTCCTTGACCCGGCCGCCTTCGACGCCGCCAAGGTCACCGCGCTGATCGACGCCTCGGCGCTGGACGACGCGACCAAGGCCACCCTGAAGGCCGGCGTTGACGCCGCTGCCGCCGACCCGGCCAAAGTGGCCGAGGCCGTCGCTGCCGTGAAAGCCGCTCTGGGCATGTAATCGCCTGAAAGGGCAGGACAAAACCGCCGTGGAGCGATCCACGGCGGTTTTTTCTTGGGCTCAGCGTGACAACCGGCCCTCATGGTCAATGGCGCTGAGCCCCTCCCAGCGCCAGAGCACCAGATTGCGCGCGCTGTGGGCGCCTTCGGCATAGGATGGCGCGATCATGCCGTGATAGCCCAGGGCGATCAGCCGCTCGCAAGCCGCTTGCAGGGGAGTGATGCCTTGGGCGGCCATCACCAGCCGCCAGTCCGGCGCGGCCAGATCGGCCGGGGCCAGTCCCACCGCTGCCAGCTGGGTCGGGTCGCAGGCATCAAGGCAGGGGCCGACCTGCCCGTCATAGGCCACCAGAACGACAGGTTCGAACGGGCGCCCGGCCTGATTGGCCTCGTTCACCGCACCAACAGGCGTCAGCGCGGTGTAAAGCGCGGCGCGGCCTTTGCGGTTGAACCGCCCGCCATGCAGCGCCGCACCGGCACCCGAAAGGGGATCGCGGGCGTAGACCGGGTTCAGCGCGCGATAGACCGGCAAGCGGGGCAGGACGGCAGGATCAGGCAAAGCCGCCCGCATCCACGGCGTCAAGATAGTCCATCACCAACTGCGCCCGGCCCTCGGCCACCAGCGCGGCACAGGTCTTGCCGGCAAAGCCCGGCAGGGGCTGGCTGCGATACCAGGCATAGGCCACCAGATCGCCGCCAAACCGCGGTGACAGCCGGTTCAGGATTTCCACCATCTCGCGCAACCGGGTCTGGGTCTTGGCCGAAGCCAGCCGGTCCTTGCGCGCAATCGCATCGCGCCCCAGCCCCGCCGAGCGCGCGATATCTTCCTGAGACGTCAGCAGGCCATCCGCCAGCTTGCGTGGCGAAAACAGGCTGCTTTCGGTGAATGCGGCGATGTTCATGGCGGACTCCACGAGGAATGACGAAAATATAGGTCAATTCCGGTGGCGCCGCAAGACTCTCGGGCCGCGATCAGATCCCGTCGCCGACGAAGGCCTTTTCCACGACGAACTGCCTGGGGTCGGAATTGGCGCCCTCGACCAGCCCGAAACCTTCGAGAATGGCCTTCACATCGACGTTGAACGCCAAGGAGCCGCAGACCATGGCGCGGTCTTCTTCCGGGTTCATCTTCGGCAGGCCGAGATCGGCAAAGACCTTGCCGCTGCTCAGGTTGTCGGTGACGCGGCCCATGTGGTGGAAGGGTTCGCGCGTGGTGGTCGGATAGTATTTCAGCTTGCCCGCCATCATCTCGCCGATCAGCGGATCGTCCTGCAGGCTTTCCACCAGTTGCCGGCCATAGTCCAGCTCCGCCACCTCGCGGCAGGTGTGCATCATGATGACTTCTTCATATTTCTCATAGGTTTCCGGCTCGCGCAGCAGGCTTGCAAAGGGGGCAAAGCCGGTGCCGGTGGACAGGAAATAGATCCGCTTACCGGGCAGCAGCGCGTCATGCACCAGCGTGCCGACGGGCTTGGGGCGCAGGATGATCTCGTCGCCGACCTGAATGTGCTGCAGCTTCGAGGTCAGCGGGCCGTCCGGCACCTTGATCGAATAGAACTCCAGCTCCTCGTCCCAGGCGGGCGAGGCGATGGAATAGGCCCGCAGCAAGGGCTTGCCGTGCTCGTTCAGAAGCCCGATCATCACGAACTCGCCCGAGCGGAAGCGCAGGGATTGCGGCCGCGTCACGCGGAAGGAAAACAGCCGGTCGGTCCAGTGCCGGACCTGCGTGACGGTCTGGGCGTCAGGCAGATGCGGCTTGGTCACGGCGGGGGCGGCGGAAGCTTCGGTCATCAAGTTCACTTCGGTCATGGGGGGCGTGCCCGGCGTCTAAACCGGTATCCTTTGATTAGCTTTGATCTGGCTCAGAGGAAAGCCGCAGGGCGGCCCTGGCGCGGATTTGTCACGCTTTCAGCCGCGACTGGTAGTCATGCGCCTTCCAGTTGGCCCGGTTCAGCCATTGTGCCTCGGGCTGGCGGGCGGCGATCTCGTCGGGGATCTCCACCGCGTCAAAGCCGACACGACGGGCCATCGGGTACTGGTCGGCAATCACCGGGCCCACGGCGCGCAACTCGCCGGTGTAGCCCAGCATCCGCAGCCGGCGGCCGATGGTAAAGCCGCGCCCGTCGCTGAAGGCGGGCACATGCACGCGGATCAGGGTCAAGCCCGCCAGATCCAGCGCCGCCGGGTCATCGGTATGCGCCAGATCGGCCACGCCGGTTGCCGGCAGCTCGGGAAGGGGCTGAAACCCCTTGTCGGTCACAAGAACGCTCATAGCGCATTGTCCTTCGTGGTTCTGACGGGCTTGCCATTGATGAAATGGATCCCGCATTCCGATTTGTCCTGACCCCGCCACCGGCCCGCGCGCGGGTCTTCGCCCGGCTTCACCGGGCTGGTGCAGGGCGCGCAGCCGATCGAGGGGTAGCCCTTGGCAACCAGAGGATGCCGGGGCAGGTTGTTGTTGACCAAATACTCCTCAAGGTCCTCGCGGCCCCAATGGGCAAGCGGGTTGACCTTGATGCGGAAATCGCCTTCGTTTTCAAAGAAGTCGATGGCGCCGCGGTCGGAGTTCTGAAAGCGCTTGCGCCCCGTGATCCAGCCGTCGAAGCCTTGCAGCGCGCGCTCCAGCGGTTCCACCTTGCGCACGTTGCAGCAGGCATCGGTCGAGAACTGGTGCAGCGTGCCGTCGGGATCTTCGAAATCGGTCCGGGTCTTGCGGGCGCGGATGGTGCGGATGTCGCAGAGGGGCAGCTTTTCGGCCAGCTCGCGCTGGTAGTCGAGCGTCTCCTGAAACAGCATCCTTGTATCGACGAAGATCACCGGGGTTTCCGGCGCGATCACCGACACAAGGTGCAAAAGCACCACCGATTCCGCCCCGAAGGACGACACCAGCGCCACCTGACCCAGGTCGGGGTCTTTCAGCGCATGTTCCAGCACAGCCGTTGCCGAATGGTGGCGATAGCGCGCATTCAGCGCCGCCACCCGCTCGGCAATCGTGCCCTGTTCCACCTTAAGCAGCATCCCGTTCGCCTGTCTCATAAAGCGCGGCCTTGAACGGGCCGATCCCGATCCGGCGATAGGCCTGAAGGAAGGTTTCCTCGGGCGCCTCGCGCAGGTCGAGATAGGCCAGAACGATCCGCTCGATCGCCGGCACAACCTGATCATAGGCAAAGCCGGGGCCGGTCTTTTCGCCGATGGTCGCATCCTCGGTGCCGTCGCCGCCAAGGGTGATCTGGTAATTCTCCACCCCGGCGCGGTCGAGACCCAGAATCCCGATATGGCCGACATGGTGATGGCCGCAGGCGTTGATGCAACCCGAGATCTTGATCTTCAAGGGGCCGACATCATGTTCCAGCTTCAACTCTTTGAAGCGCAAGGCAATCTCCTGCGCGACCGGAATCGAGCGGGCGGTGGCCAAGGCGCAGTAATCCATGCCGGGGCAGGCGATGATGTCGGAAATCAGCCCGACGTTCGCCGTGCCAAGCCCGGCCTTCACCAGCGCCGCATGGATCGTGGGCAGGTCGGATTTGTGGACATGCGGCAGGATGACGTTCTGCTCATGGGAAATGCGCAGATCGCCGTGGCCATAGGTTTCGGCCAGATCGGCCAAGAGCCGCATCTGGGCGCTCGACGCATCGCCGGGGGTCTCGCCATGGGCTTTGACCGAGACGGTGACGATGGCGTATTGCCCGTTGCGATGCGCGGCAAGGTTGGTGTCGGCCCAGGCGCGGAACGCCGGGTCGGCGGTGTAGAAGGCGTCATAGGCCGCAGTCGGCGCGTCGCGGAAGGCGGGCGCGGCAAAGGCCTCGCGGATCTCGGCCAGAAGCTTCTGGTCATTGCCGCCGAACAGCGGCTTCAGCTCGGCAAAGCGCTCCTCGACCATGCGGGTAATTTCTTCCCGGCCGGTCTCGTGCAGGGTGATCTTGATGCGCGCCTTGTACTTGTTGTCGCGCCGGCCGAGCACGTTGTAGACCGACAGCACGGCCTCGACATAGGGCAGCAGGTCTTCGACGGGCAGGAAGTCACGCACCACCATGCCGACCATGGGCGTGCGGCCAAGGCCGCCGCCGACGATCACCTCGAACCCGGTCGCGCCCGCGGCGTTCTTCACCATGCGGAGCCCGATGTCATGCGCCTTGGTCACGGCGCGGTCATTCGGCGCGCCGGTGATGGCGATCTTGAACTTGCGCGGCAGGAACTGGAATTCCGGGTGGTCGGTGGACCACTGGCGCAAAAGCTCGGCATAGGGCCGGGGGTCTTCGATCTCGTCCGCCGCTGCACCGGCGAAATGATCGGCGGTGACGTTGCGCACGCAGTTGCCCGAGGTCTGGATGGCGTGCATCTCGACATCGGCCAGCGCGCCAAGGATGGCCGGCACGTCGGGCAGCTTCGGCCAGTTGAACTGGATGTTCTGCCGGGTGGTGAAGTGGCCATAGCCCTTGTCGAAAGTGTCGGCGATATAGGCCAGTTGCCGCATCTGGCGCGGGGAAATCGTGCCATAGGGAATGGCCACGCGCAGCATGTAGGCGTGCAGTTGCAGGTAAAGCCCGTTCATCAGGCGCAGCGGCCGGAACTCGTCCTCGGTCAGCGAGCCGTCCAGCCGGCGCTCCACCTGATCGGTGAACTGCGCCACGCGGGCGCGGATGAAGGCCTCGTCAAAGTCGGAATAGGAATACATCAGGGGCCTCAGCGTGCGTGGTCGGCTTGCTTGCCGTGGGGATAGTTCGACGGACCGCGGGTGCGGAACGCCTCGCGGAAATGGGTGGGTTCGGGACCATTCGGCCCGGCCTTGGCATCGGCGAGATAGGCGCCGACGATCACCAGCTTCTGCGCGGCGGCTTCCACCAGCCGGAGCTGCGCATGGGCCTCGTCCTCCAGAAGCTCGGCCTCGTGGTGGAAGGGCGACCAGCGGTCGTCGGCGGTGAGATAGACCACATCGCCTTCGCGCAGGCGGTTGGCGGTGATGACCTTGGGGGTGAAGCGGCTCATGCGGTGGCCTCGTTCAGGAGAGAGATTGCGGGGGCGGCGGCGCGGGGTGTCAGGCCGTATAGGAGGACAGCAGGACCATCACAACAGGCCGCAGGCCCGGGCCGGGTGGGGGCAATCGGCGCCCGAACGGCCTTCGGGCGCGCAGGCCGCGCCGCACCGGAACCGGCGCCGACGATGTGACCTGGCTGGAGGGGTTGCGGGCTGGTCATAGGATCCTCTGAATTCACCTCCGAATATAGGATATTTTCCCCCTTTTGCGCCAGACACCCTTGCCAATAAGGATATTTGTTCCGATATTCCCGCCCGCCGGAACGGGGTTCCGCCAAAACGGGGTTCACGCGAATGTCTGACCGGATCGACGATCTTGACCGGAAAATCCTTGTCGAGTTGCAGGCCGATGCCAGCCAGTCGCTGGATGAAATCGCCCGCAAGGTGGGCAGTTCCAAGACCCCGGTCTGGAACCGCATCCGGCGGATGAAGGAGACCGGCGTCATCACCCGGCAGACGGCGATCCTCGATGCCGAGGCGCTGGGGCTGGAGGCCTGTTTCTTCGTGCTGATCCGCACCTCGGAGCATGAGGCCGACTGGCAGCGCCGCTTCCTCGACGTGCTGAAACGCCGCCCCGAAGTGCTGGAGGCGCATCGGCTGGCGGGCGACATCGACTATATCCTGAAGGTCCGGGTGAAGAACGCGCGGGCCTATGACACCTTCTATCAGGCGCTGATTTCCGAGGTGAAGATCCACAACGTCACCGCGCTGCTGAGCATGGAAGAAATCAAGTCGACGACGGTGCTGCCGGTCTGAGGGATACCCCCACCCCCGACCCCTCCCCACGAAGGGGGACGGGAGGTGGCCGTGCTGGTGGGCGTGGAGCGAGAGGATCGAGAAGTGGCCGGGCGGGAAGAGCCTCCCTCCCCCCTTTGTGGGGGAGGGACGGGGAGGGGGGCTTTGCCTGCTGGTGTCAGGTGATGGATACGCTCGCCGGTTTATACCCCGGCGCTGGTCATGGGCCATATTGCGCTACTCCCCCCACCCCCGGCCCCTCCCCACGGAGGGGGAGGGGAGGTGCGGGTGGCAAGGGGTGGTTCGGCTGGAAAGGTGGAGCCGCCCTCTCCGCTTCGGCGGGGGAGGGATGGGGAAGCACCGGAAGGGCATGGGGCGGGTCGAGTGGAAAGGGAGAACCTCCCTCCCCCCGCCGTGAGGGAGGGATGGGGAGGGGGGATTGCCTGGCGTTACCGCGTCACCATCAGCCGGGTCAGGCCGTGGAAGTGATAGACGTCGCCATAGACCGGCTTGCCCGCCAGCCTCAGCCCCGGCAGGCGGGAAAACAGGATCGGCAGGGCGGTGACGAGTTCCAGCCGCGCCAGAGGGGCGCCGACGCAGAAATGCAGGCCGGCGCCGAAGGTGGCGATGGGCTTCACCGGCCGGGTCGGTTTGAACTTCGCGGGCGCTTCCCATTGCCCCGGATCGCGGTTGGCGGCGGCGAGCAACAGCCCGACCTGATCGCCGCGCCGGAAGGTCTGGCCCATGACCTCGATGTCCTCATAGGCCCAGCGGGTGAACATGTGCAGCGCCGGATCGAAGCGCAGGATTTCCTCGACCGTGTCTTCCGCCGTGGCCTCGGTGATCGAATGCCCGGTCTCGAGCAGCGTCTTCACCCCGTTGCCGATGGTATGCACCGTCGCCTCATGGCCGGCGTTCAGCAGGAGGATGCAGGTGGTGATCAACTCATCCGTCGTCAGCCGCTCGCCGCCGGCCTCGGCGGCGATCAGCTCGGTGATGAGATCGTCGCGCGGGTCTTGCCGCCGGGCCTCGACGTAAGACCGCATGAAGGCGACGAAAGCCTCGGTCGCGGCCACGGCACGATCCTCGGTCTCACGGGTGCGGCCAGCCATGTACATGCCGACCATGGCGTTCGACCAGCGCAGAAGGTCGTCCGACATCTCCTCGGGCACGCCCAGAAGCCGGGCGATGATGATGACCGGCAGGCGCTGGCCGAACTGCTTCAGAAGATCGAACTCGCCGGCCGGAAAGCCGTCGATCAGCGCATGGGCGAGGGCGGCGATTTCGGGCTGCAGCGCCGCGATCCGCCGCGAGGTGAAGGCGCGCAGCACCAGGGACCGCAGGCGGGTGTGGCGCGGCGGCTCCAGCTCCAGCATGGAATGCGCCTCGACCGCGTAGAAGGGCGCGAGATGCTCGGGGATCGCCGGGGCCTTTTCGGGCGGCACCTCGCGGCCAAAGCGGCGGTCGCGGAAAATGGCGTTCACTGCCGCCGCATTGCCGGTGCAGGTCAGGTCGTATTCGGCCCAGTGAAAGAACGGGCCTTCCTTGCGGGCCTTTTCATAGAACGGATAGGGGTTCTGGACGAAGCCCGGCTCGGTCGGAGACTGGTGCAGCGTCTTCATGCACGGCGTCCGAAGGGCAGGGGCAGGATGCCTTGGGCGATCAGCACGCCAAGCCCGACAAGGGCGGCGGCCAGCGCCTGCGGCCAGTTCCACGCCGCACCAAGGGCAAAGAGGATCAGCATGACATAGAAGGGTGCTGCGTTGATGTGCAGCGCCGACAGACCGATGCCGAGCCGCTCGACCGACATGATCCACATCACCTGGCTGATCCCAAGCGCGCCGACGGAAAACAGCAGCATGGCCCCGATTTCCCGGGCGCCCCATGCGGCAAACGAGGGCATCGCGGCGCCGGTTGCCGCCTGCACGCCCGCCACGGCGAGCGCGGCCACCGCCGCGCCGAACAGCGTCACCGCCGTGCGCCCGACCGGGGTTTGGCGCGGAAAGGCCGTCACCGTCAGCCGCGAGCCAATGGCAAAGCTGACGACCGAGCCGAAGCACAAGAGCGCCCCCCAGGCCAGCGACATCTGGCCCGCCGCCCCGCCCGCGCCCAGATCCAGCGCCATCACCCCGCCGATCAGCGACAGCACAAGCCCGAGGATCAGCGCCAGCGTCACCTTGCGGCCATCCAGAATGACCTCCAGCGCAATGCCCACCACCGGCAGGGTTGACGAAATCACCGCCGCCGTCACCGCCCCGCCAAGCGCCTGACCGCGGATCAGGAACCAGGCGCCAAGCCCGATCAGGCTGCCGACGGCGATGCCCTTCAGCCAGTTCACCCGCAGGAGTGGGCCGAAGCCCTCCAGTGCAGCCCAGAGCAACACCAGAAATCCACCCGCCAGCGCCATGCGCAACGCGTTCAGCTGTTCGGGGATCAGGAGCGGAATCAGCATGTCTGCCGCGGGCAGACCGGCGGCCCAGATCAGCATGGAGGCCATGCAGATCAGGTTGGCGGTCAGGAGGCTGGACTGGTGGCTGTGCGAAACATCGGTCATGGGGCGTTTCTCGCAGGGACGCCTTGCCCCCGCGCTTCTGTTTGCGACATCGCGGGGTCAGGCGGCGGAAAGCGCCGCGACGATGGGCGCGAAGTCGGCGGCTTTCAGGCTGGCCCCGCCGACCAGCGCGCCGTCGACATCAGGCACGGCGAAAATCTCGGCGGCATTGCCGGGCTTGACCGAGCCGCCGTAAAGCAGGCGCACGCCCGCCGCCTCGGCGCCGATGCGGGCGGTGAGGCGCGCGCGCAGGAAGCCGTGAACCTCGGCAATCTGCGCGATGGTCGGGGTGCGGCCGGTGCCGATGGCCCAGACCGGCTCGTAGGCGATCACCAGATTGGCGGCCGTGGCATCCTCGGGCACCGAGCCGTCAAGCTGGGCGCCGATCACCTCAAGCGTCTGGCCCGCATCGCGCTCGGCCTCGGTCTCGCCCAGACAGACGATGGCCACCAGCCCGGTGGCGATGGCCGCCTCGGCCTTGGTTCGCACTTGGGCATCGGTTTCGCCATGGTCGGCGCGGCGTTCGGAATGGCCAAGGATCACATGGCTTGCCCCGGCATCGGCCAGCATCGCTGCCGACAGATCGCCGGTATGGGCGCCAGAGGCCCTGGCGTGGCAATCCTGCGCGCCGACCTGCAGGCGGCTGCCCTGCGTCAGGGCGGCCATGGCGGCGATCAGGGTTGCCGGCGGGCACAAGAGCATCTCGCAGGCCGGGTCCGGCTGTGCGGCGAGAAGCGCCTGAACCTCGGCCAGCCCCGCCCGGGTGCCATTCATCTTCCAGTTGCCCGCCGCCAGTTTGCGCATGTCCGTCTCCTGCCTTTGACCAAGGGTTAGCGGGTCTTGCGCGGGGACAAAAGGCCGGGGCGGGCCGCAGCCATGATTTTTCGGCAAAGACCGGCTTCAGGCGGCCGGCGCGTCCTTGAACTTGATCGATTCGCCGCAGCCGCAGGCCTCGGCCACGTTCGGATTGCGGAACTTGAAGCCGGCCTGCAGCAGGTCGACCTCATAGTCGATCTCGGTGCCGATCAGGAACATCTGCGCCATGGGCGCGATGAACACCTTCGCGCCATCCTGTTCCACCACCTCGTCCAGCGGGTTTTCGGCCGCGACATAGTCCATGGTGTATTCCATGCCGGCGCAGCCGCCCTTCTTGACGCCGATGCGCAGGCCGGCCGAGTCCTTCTGCGCCATCAGGCGGGCGATCTGCCGCGCGGCGGTCGGGGTCAGGGTGACGGCGGCTTTTCCGGGGATGCCGAACATGGGGGCCTCTTTGCTTTGGCCGGAATATAGGTTTTCGGCCGCGATTTCTCAAGACCGCCGGGGCGTCACATGAACCCGAGTTCCAGCCGCGCCTCGTCGGACATCATCTCCATGCCCCAGGGCGGGTCGAAGGTCATGCCGACCTGGGCCTGCTTGACCCCCGGAACCAGTTCCACCGCGTCCTGCACCCAGGCCGGCATCTCGCCGGCGACCGGGCAGCCCGGCGCGGTCAGGGTCATCAGGATCTCGACGTCGTTTTCTGCGGTGATTTCAATGGTATAGACTAGACCCAGATCAAAGATGTTGACCGGGATTTCCGGGTCGAACACCGTGCGGCAGGCGTCTACCACCGCCTCGTAAAGCGGGTGGTCGGTGGTCGAGGGGCGGATCAGCGGGGCGCCTTCGATGTGGTCCTGCGGGTGGTTCATTGCGGTCTCGCGGCGTTAGTTGAGCGATTATATAGGGAATTGACGCCCCAAGGTCCAGTGCCCGCAACGCAAAAGCGGGCCCGAAGGCCCGCCCGATGCCCTGCATCCCATGTCCGTTCCGGATCTGGCCGCTCCGGGCTAGCCCGTCTTAGAACGGGATTTCGTCGTCAAGGTCCGGGCGCCCGCCGCCCATGCCGCCGCCGCCTTGGCCGCCGCCACTGCGCCCGCCGCCGAAGCTGCCGCCCTGACCGCCGCCGCCCTGATAGTCGTCATAACCGCCGCCCGAGGCGCGGTCGTCATAGCCGCCCGCAGAACCGCCACCCTCGCCGCGCCCGCCAAGCAGCGTCAGCTCGCCGCGGAACTGGCGCAGCACCACCTCGGTCGAATAGCGGTCGGCGCCCGACTGGTCCTGCCATTTGCGGGTTTCCAGCTGGCCCTCGATATAGACGGTCGAGCCCTTGCGCAGATATTGCTCGGCGATCTTGGCGAGGTTTTCGTTGTAGATCGCCACGGTGTGCCATTCGGTGCGCTCTTTGCGCTCGCCCGAATTGCGGTCGCGCCAGGTTTCCGAGGTGGCAATCCGCAGGTTCACCACCTTGCCGCCATTGCCGAAGGTCCGCACCTCGGGGTCGCGCCCGAGATTGCCCACCAGAATGACCTTGTTGACCGACCCCGCCATGACTTGCTCCCTGATTCTCGTTTGCCCCGGCAGGTTGCCGCAAGCTGGTTAACAAAAGCTATAAAGCGGCCCATCCGGGGCTGCAACCAATGCCGGCGGCCGGCCTCGGGCGGTATTTCGCCGCGCAGGCCGGCTTGGCTCTGGCAATTGCGTGGCAATTTCCTATAGTGGCCGGCGTCCGACCTTATCGGGTTTCCGAATGCTGCCTTTGCGTCCGATTGTTGCCCTGTCGCTGGCGGTGTCGCTGGCCTGTTCTGGCATTGCGGCGGCCGAAGGGCTGAAGCTTTCGGGGTCGACCAAAGGCCGCAACGCGCTGTTCAAGTCGCAGACCGCGCTGCTTGATGGCAAGCTGTCCCGGCAATACGAATTTTCCGCCCGGCTGAAACCCAACGCGCCCAAGGAGACATCCGGCTCCGACAGCACGGCGCTGCCGCGCTACAAGGGCAATTACAAGGGCGCCTATCTCGAGGTCGCCAAGGCCGCCGCCCGCAAGCACGGGGTGCCGGAAGACCTGTTCCTGCGGCTGGTGCAGCAGGAATCGGGCTGGAACCCGCAGGCGGTCAGCCATGCCGGGGCGACGGGGCTGGCGCAGTTGATGCCCGGCACCGCGGCCCGGCTGGGGGTCGATCCGAACGATCCGCACCAGAACCTTGACGGCGGCGCGCGCTATCTGGCGATGATGTTTGCAAGGTTCGGCAGCTGGCGTCTGGCGCTGGCGGCCTATAACGCCGGGCCGGAAGCGGTGGAAAAGCACGGCGGCATCCCGCCCTATGCCGAGACCCGGAACTACGTCAAGGCGATCCTCGGGTAGGGGCGATCCTCGGGTAGGGCGCAGGCGGCAGGGGGAACCCGGAGCTGCGGCCTCCCGCCGGAGCGCCGGTGGCCAATGCCGGACGCTCCGCGGGGGATATTTTCACCAGTATGAAAGACCTATTCGGCGGCGATCTTGATGACCGGCTCCATCCGGGCGAGGATGTCGGCGGCGAGGTGGCATTTGATCTGGTGGCCGCCGCCCAAGTCGCGCATCGGCGGCATCTCGCGGTCGCACAAGCCCCCCGGCACCTGGGATTTCCAGCGGCAGCGGGTCTGGAACGGGCAGCCGGGCGGCGGGTTGACGGCCGAGGGGATGTCGCCTTCCAGCACGATGCGCTTGCGCTCGACATGGGTGTCGGCAATCGGCACCGCCGACAACAGCGCCTCGGTATAGGGGTGGTAGGGCGGCTGGAACACCTGGTCGGTGGTGCCCATCTCGACGACATGGCCGAGATACATCACCATCACCCGGTCCGAGAGATAGCGCACGATCGACAGGTCGTGGCTGATGAACAAGAGCGTGGTGCCGTTCTCGCGCTGGATGTCCATCAAGAGATCGGTCACGGCGGCCTGCACCGAGACGTCGAGCGCCGAGACCGGTTCATCCGCCACCACCACCTTGGCCCCGCCGGCGAAGGCGCGGGCGATGCCGACGCGCTGCTTCTGCCCGCCGGAAAGCTGGCGCGGCATGCGGTCGGCAAAGGCGCGCGGCAGCTTCACGAGGTCAAGAAGCTCCAGCATCCGGGCGTGACGCTCGGCATCGGACTTGCCCTGCTTGAAGATCTCCAGCGCCCGGATGATCTGGCGGCCGACTGTCATCGAGGGATTCAGCGTGTCGAAGGGGTTCTGGAACACCATCTGCACCGCCGACACCGTATCGACATTGCGCTTGGTGATCGGGGTCGACTGCACGTTCTCGTCAAACAGCATGATCGAGCCGGAGGTCGCGGTCTCCAGCCCCATCAGCACCTTGGCGAAGGTCGACTTGCCGCAGCCCGATTCGCCGACGATGGCCAGCGTCTCGCCTTCGCGCGCTTCGAAGCTGAGCGTCTCGTTGGCCTTGACCACCTTCTTCATGCCGCCACCGAAGGCCGAGCCGGAGACCGAGTAATACTTGCGCAGGTCTTCCATCTTCAGCACGACCTTGCCGATCCTGGCCTTTTCCTTGGCCACGCGGGCCGCGATCGGCGCGTCCCAGTCGACTTCCTGCCATTTCAGGCAGCGGGTCTGGTGGCGGTCGCCTTCGGGCACGTCCTCCATCTCGATGTCATGCGCATCGCAGCGCCCCTTTTCGAAATAGTCGCAGCGCGGGCCGAAGTTGCAGCCCGGCGGGCGTTCGTGCGGCAGGGGGAAGTTGCCGGGAATGGCCACAAGCGGCCGGGCGTTCTTGTCGGCGCCGGGCAGCGGGATCGAGCGGAACAAGGCCTGGGTATAGGGGTGGCGCATCTTGTCGAAGACCTGCACCACATTGCCGGTTTCCACCGCTTCGCCGGAATACATCACGCAGAGCCGGTCGCAGACATCCATCACAAGGCCAAGGTTGTGGGAGATGAACAGCATCGAGGTGCCGTATTTGTGACCAAGATCCTTGACCAGATCGACGATGCCGGCCTCGACCGTCACGTCGAGCGCGGTGGTGGGTTCGTCGAGGATCAGGAGCGCCGGTTTCGACATCAGCGCCATGGCGATGACGATGCGCTGCTGCTGGCCGCCCGAGAGCTGGTGCGGATAGGAATTGATGATGCGGTCGGGGTCGGGCAGGCGGACATCGGCGACGATCTGGCGGGCGAGCGCCCAGGCGTCGGCCTTGGACATGCCCTGATGGATCATCGGCACTTCGGCCAGCTGTGCCCCGACCTTCATGGCCGGGTTCAGCGAGGCCATCGGCTCCTGATAGATCATGGCGATTTCCGAGCCGCGGATGTGGCGCAGCTCTTCATCGCCCATGGTGGTCAGGTCACGGCCCTTGAAGCGGATCTTGCCGCCGACGATCCGGCCATTCTTGCCAAGGTCGCGCATGACCGCCAGCGCCACAGTCGACTTGCCGCAGCCCGACTCCCCGACCAGCCCCATCGCCTCGCCGGGCATGACGGTGCAGGAGAAATCCATCACCGCCGGAATCTCGCGCAGGCGGGTGAAGAAGCTGATCGAGAGGTTCTCGATTTCAAGAATGGGTCTGGACGGGTCCCAGGTGGTGTCGGTCATGGCGGGCCTCGCTTTGGTGGAGAGGTCGGGACCGGGGGCCAGCCCCCGGACCCCCGGGATATTTGCAAACAGATGAAGGGGATCAGTCCTTCAGGCTTTCTTCGCGCAAGCCGTCAGCCAGCAGGTTGAGGCCGAGGACGAGGCTCATCAGGGCAAGGGCCGGGGCGAGCGCGGGGTGAGGCACGATCGACAGGAGCTTGCGGCCATCGTCGATGGTCGAGCCCCAGTCCGGGCTTTCGGGCGAGACGCCGAGGCCGAAGAAGCCGAGCGTGCCGAGCAGGATGGTCGTATAGCCGATGCGCAGGCAGAAATCGACGATCAAGGGGCCGCGGGCATTGGGCAGGATTTCCCACAGCATGATGTACCAGGGGCCTTCACCCCGGGTCTGGCCGGCGGCGACATAGTCGCGGGTCTTGATGTCCATCACCATGCCGCGCACGATGCGGAAGGTTCCGGGTGCGTTCACGAAGACCACCGAGACGAAGACGTTCAGCAGGTTCGGGTCCATCGACCAGACGCCGAGCGGATCGAGGTTGAAGGCCAGCCCCGAATAGGCCCAGAGGCCAAGCACCAGCACGACGCCGACATAGAGGTTGCGCCGGGCCGGATTGGTGAAGAAGCGCGAGTTGAACAGGATCACGAAGAAGATGATCGGGAAGACGAACAGCACGGCAGCGAACCACATCGGGATGCCGGTCTGCACGATCTCGGGCGTGACGAGGAGGTAGAACAGCAAGATCACCGGGAAGGCCAGCACAAGGTTGGCAAGGAAGGAAAGCCCGGTATCGAGCTTGCCGCCGAAATAACCCGCCGGCAGGCCGAGCGTGATGCCGACCATGAAGGCGAAGACCGTGGCGGCGGGCGCGATCTGCAGCACCACGCGCGAGCCCATCACCATGCGCGAGAACACGTCGCGGGCGACGTGATCGGCGCCGAGGAGGAGGTGGGTGTAGCCGCCGTCCACCGGCGCCCTCAGCGCCGAGCCGGGCACGGCGTTCTTTGACCCCGAGAACTGCGCCAGGGGGTCCATGGTGATGATCCAGTTGGCGAAAATCGCCGTGAAGACCCAGAACATCACGATGCCGAAGCCGACCATGCCGACCGGGCTGTCAAAGAGCTTGCCGTAAAGCCCGAGCCGGCGCCGGAAGCTGATCGACAGGCCGAAGGTCACGACAAGGGCCAGCCAGACCGGCAGGAAGCGGCCGGCCATGGCGGCGATGATCTGAAACCACGAGAGCGTTTCCATGTGTGATCCCTCAGGCCAGACGAATGCGGGGGTTCAGGAAGACATAGCCGACATCGGAGATCAGCTGCGTCACGAGAACGACGAAGACGGCGACGACCGAGCAGCCCAGCAGCATCTCGATGTCGTTGTTGGTGGCGGCCTGCACCAGCGTCCAGCCGAAGCCCTTGTAGTTGAACAGGGTTTCGACAATCACCACGCCGTTCAAAAGCCAGGGAAACTGCAGCATGATGACGGTGAAGGGCGCGATCAGCGCGTTGCGCAGCGCATGTTTCAGCACCACCTGGGTAAAGCCGACGCCCTTGAGCCGCGCCGTGCGGATATATTGCGCCGTCATCACCTCGGTCATCGAGGCCCGCGTCATCCGCGCGATATAGCCGATGCCATAAAGCGCAATGGTCATGACGGGCAGGGCGAAGTTCCAGAAGGTGATGTCATCCATCGCGCTGGTGGCGGTGCCCATGAACAGTGTCTTGCCGCTGATCCAGCCCCAGTCGGCCAGAAGCGGCGAGAGGCCGGCGGTGGCAGAAGCGAAGAGCGCGATGAAAATCACCCCCGAGACATATTCCGGCGTCGCCGTAGTGACGATGGCAAAGGTCGACAGCACCCGGTCGGTGCGCGAGCCCTCGCGCATGCCCGACAGCACGCCCAGCATGAGCGCCGTCGGTACCATCACCAGCATGACCGTCAGCATCAGCCAGCCGGTCTGGCCAAGCGAGCGGCCCAGCACCTCGCTCACCGGCTTCTTGAACACGGTGGAGCTGCCCCAGTCGCCCTGCACGAGGCCGCAATAGCGCGGCGCGGCGGCCGGATCGGCGCCCTTGGCGATGCAGCGCCCGCGCACCTCGCCATCTTCCATGGTCTTGACCCAGCCTGGCAAGACCCCCAGCCATTGCGCATAGCGCGACAGCATCGGCGTGTCATAGCCGTTGTTGGCAATCCAGCTGACCACCTGGTCATCCGTCATCCGCACCGAAGCTTCGGACTTTGCCAGCTTCTCGAGGTTCGGTTGCAGGTTTGTCAGGGAAAAGACGATGAAGGTCAGCGCAAAGGCGGTCAGGAACATGACACCAAGGCGGCGAAGGATGAAAAGGAGCATGGCTGGTCCCGTCAGGGCAAACCGGGCGGGCCGCAGACGGGAGACCCGGCTGCACCGCTGGCGGTGTGGCTCAGAAGAAAGGGCGCGCGAGGGATGTCCCGCGCGCCCGATTTCAAGGTCGGATGCAGACCTCAGGCAGCGTCAACCCACCACTTGTAGTGGTGATGCTCGAAGGTGGCGTGCTTTTCGGCACCATGCACCTTCGGATCCGCATGGCGGAACAGCGAGCGCCAGTAGGGCTGCACCATCACGCCGGTGTCCTGCATGATCTTCTCGATCTTCTCCATCACCACCTTGCGCGCCGCGGCGTCGTTGATCGACAGCGCTTCGGCAAGGGCCGCGTCAAAGTCCGGGTTCGCCATGGCGGTTTCGTTCCAGGCCTCGCCCGTGCGGTAGGCCAGCGCCAGAACCTGCACGCCAAGCGGGCGCATGTTCCATTCGGTGGCCGAGAACGGGTATTTGGTCCAGTCGTTCCAGAAGGTCGAGCCCGGCAGCACCGTGCGCTTGATCTTGATGCCGGCGTCGCGGATCTGGGCGGCGACCGCGTCGCTGGTTGCAGCCTGCCAGGCGTCGTCGAGCGAGATCAGTTCGAACTCGGTGTCGATCAGGCCGGCCGCCTCGATCCCGGCCTTGGCGGCCGCCGGATCGACGACCAGCGGCGGCAGGGCGAAGTATTCCGGGTGGATCGGGCAGACGTGGTGGTTTTCCGCAACCGTGCCGAGGTTGGAATAGCCAAGCTCCAGCACCACCTTGTTGTCCACGGCCTTGATCAGCGCATTGCGGACTTCGGCCTTGGTGTAGGGCTCTTGCTGCTGGTTGAAGCGCAGGGCCAGCGTCGCCGAGGTGACGGCTTCGGACTTGGTCCAGCCCAAGGCGTCATACTGCGCGATGAAATCGCCGGTGGTCTGGTAGGTCGCGTCAATCTCGCCCGAGCCGGCGGCAGCCACCACGGCGGCGGGGTCGGTGCCGAAGTCGATGTATTCGATGCGGTCCAGATAGGGGCCGCCATAAACCGCGGTGCCCCACCACGGGTTCGGCGATTTCACCAGCACCTGCTTGACGCCCACTTCGTTCGTTTCCGGCATGTAGGGGCCGGTGCCGACCGGATTGGCCGAGGGGTCGCCGCCGTCATAGGCCGAATGCACGATCGCGGCCGGATAGTCGGCCATGCCGACGATGATGGTGATGTCGGGCGCCGGCGTGACCAGCTTGACGGTGTAGTCATCGACCAGCGTGATCGCGCCATCGCGCGCGGTCTTGGTGTCGGGGTTGACGAGGCTGGCCATGCGGCCGGCCATCGAGTTGCCCTCGACATTGCCGTCGCACCAGCGGGTGATGTTGAACACCACGTCCTTGGCGGTGAAATCGTCGCCATTCGACCACTTCACGCCCTTGCGGACGTTCAGGGTGAACTCGGTGGCGTTGTCGTTCACGGTCCACGATTCCAGCAGCATGCCGCGGATCGAGCCGTCATTGTTGTATTCGACCAGATATTCCAGCCAGCCGCGGGAGAAGTTCGCCAGTTCCGACCAGTCGAAGGTGCGCGGGTCTTTCTGCGCCTTGGTTTCCATCGCCATGCGCAGCGTGCCGCCCATCGCGGGGGCGTCCTGTGCGGCGGCCGGGGCCTCAAGGCCCAGCAGGCCGTAAGCCGCGGCGGCCGAAACGCCGAGCGCGGTCGAGCGCACGAGGAATTCGCGGCGGCTGAGCGTGCCGTCACGGACCTCGGCGGCATACATCACCGCGCCCGGATGCAGCGTTTCGGTTTCAAACGTGTCTTTCATGCTTGTCTCCCTGTCAGGCTTTGCCTTGATTATTGACGAATGGTTGGACGTCGGGGGCCAATCTCCGATTGCGGTGCGGCATCCGCCACCCCCATGCAGGCCGCCGTCTTGCGGGCGGTCTCTGCCGAAATGCGTGAGGAGTCTCTCCTTTGCTGCATCCGTGTCACCCCGGTATTCGGCACCTTTTCCGGCCATCCGTCAACGACAAGATTCGGCAATCAGTGTGCCGTATGCGACATTTTGACGGTCAAATTGTCGCTCGACACCCCTGTCGGGTTTTCCGCGGGAAATTCCGCTCCGTCGGAGGGAATTCCGTCAATGCGGAGAAACCGGGTGATTCTTTGCACCCGGTTGCGGGAAGGGCCCCGAGACTGGAAGATTCTGCGATGCAGAAAGCGCCGGTCAGAGCGAGCGGCGGAAGGCCGTCGGCGACACGCCGGTCATGTTCTGGAAAGCGCGGGTGAAATAGGCCGGCGAGTTGAAGCCGAGGCTCTCGCCGATGCGCCCCACCGGCGTATCGGTTTCCGACAACAGGCGCAGCGCCTCGAAGATGCGGCGGTCCTGCAGCAGGTCGATGGCCGAGCGGCCGCAGGTCTGGCGGCAGCAGCGCGTCAGATGGGTGGGCGTGACATCAAGCCGGGCCGCCATGTCCCCGACGCCAAGACCCTGCCGGAACTCGCGCTCCATTAGCTGGGTGAAGCGCGCCACCAGCCGCCGGGCGGCATCGGGCGGCGCGGTTTCGGCGGCGGCCTTGACCGACTGCCGCTCCAGCCAGACCCCGAGCAGGCCCAGATAATGCCGCGTCGCCCGCTCATGCGCCGGGGTGGTGCTGTCCATCTCGCGCTGGATCATGTCGAGAATGACATTGACCTCTTGCTGGGCATGTACCTCGCGGATGCGCAGGTGCTGGGGCTGGCTGGGCAGGGTGACCGTAGTGTCGCGGCCGAAAAACACAGCCGTACCAAAGACCTGCGGGCCGACTTCAAAGCCGTGCATCACGCCTGCCGGAATGTAGATCGCATTGTGCGCGGTATAGCCGCGGGTGACGCCCGCCACGGTGATGCGGCCCTGACCCTTGGTGAACCACAGGAAGCAGGGTTCGCTCAGGGTGCGCATCGCCTCCACCCGCCAGCGGCCGGCGGCGGCAAGACGGGGCAGGGCAACAAGACGCATTTGCGAGGATTCGATGGGGGCGTTCATACTGGCTCGTTTTTTTCTTTTGCGCGCAATCTGGCAGGCCTTCTCACGCAACCCAAGCAAAAAGATGGCGGCACGTGCCGAAAATCCGGTCCGGGCACGGAAAGGTTGTGGACAAATCTGTGGATTGTCTGTCCGCCCGCCTCAGCCGCAGGGGTGTTCGCGCCACCCCCCCATGCGTGAACGGAACCAGGTGCGCTGGCGCTTGGCATAGCGGCGGCTTTGCAGGATTGCTGCCTCGACCGCCTCGGAAAGCGTCGATTTTCCCTGCAGATGGCCGATCAGCTCGGGTGCGCCGATGGCTTTGGACGAGGGCAGGCGCGGGTTCCAGTCCGGCAGGGCGGCCCGCGCCTCGTCCAGCGCGCCGGCCTCCAGCATGGCATGGAAGCGGCGGGCGATTCGGGCGTCCAGCCAGCCGACGTCCGGGCGCAGCACCAGCGCCTCGGCCTGCGCCAGGGCCAGCGCCGGGGCCGGCGTCTCGTCCTGCCAGGCGGCCAGGCCCCGGCCGGTGGCGCGCAGCACCTCCCAGGCGCGCTGGATGCGCGCGCCGTTCTGCCGGTCGATCCGGGCCGCCGTCGCGGCGTCAAGCTCGGCCAGCATCCCGCCGAAACCTTCGGCGGCCGCCCGTGCATCCGCCTCGGCCCGCACCGCGGCCGGCACGGCGGGAATATCGGCCAGCCCCTCGGTCAGCGCCGTGAAATTCAGCCCCGTGCCGCCGACGATCACCACCGGCCGGTCCAGCAGCGCCATCACCTCGCGCAGCCAGCGCCCGGTGGAATAGACCTCGCCGCGCCCGACATGGCCATAAAGCGCATGGGGCAGGGCAGTCTCGTCCTCCGGCGAAGGCCGCGCCGACAGCACGCGCCAGCAGTCATAGACCTGCAGCGCATCGGCATTGACGATCACCCGCCCGTCGCGCGCGGCAATCTCCATTGCCAGCGCCGATTTGCCGCTGGCAGTCGGTCCGGCGATCAGCACCGGCGCCTCGCGCGAAATTCCGCTGATGCCTTTCATACTGGCCTAAATATCCCGGCAGATTGCGGGCTGGCCCCGATCTGCCGTTTCCGCTGTTGAACCTGCCCCCGTTTTGCGACATTTTGCGGCGCAATCCAAGACACCACCCAGATGCAGGGAACTCCCATGGCCAACACCGCCCCCACTTCCGGCGCGAAATATTCGCGCGTGATGCTGAAAATCTCGGGCGAGGCGCTGATGGGCGACCAAGGCTACGGCCTGCACCCGCCGACTGTCGCGCGCATCGCCGAAGAGGTGAAGTCGGTCCGCGACATGGGGGTCGAGGTCTGCATGGTGATCGGCGGCGGCAACATCTTCCGCGGTCTGGCCGGCTCGGCGCAGGGGATGGAGCGGACGACGGCCGACTACATGGGCATGCTCGCCACGGTGATGAACGCCCTTGCCATGCAATCGGCGCTGGAGCAGATCGGGGTCTTTACCCGGGTGATTTCCGCCATCCCGATGGATCAGGTCTGCGAGCCCTACATCCGCCGCCGCGCCGTGCGCCATCTGGAGAAGAAGCGGGTCTGCATCTTCGCCGCCGGCACTGGCAACCCCTATTTCACCACCGACACGGCCGCCACGCTGCGCGCCTCGGAAATGGCCTGTCAGGCAATCTTCAAGGGCACCAAGGTGGACGGGGTCTATGACAAGGACCCCAAGAAACACGCCGACGCGGTGCGCTATGACCATGTGACCTATGACGAGGTGCTGCAAAAACACCTTGGTGTGATGGACGCCTCGGCCATTGCGCTGGCGCGCGACAACAACCTGCCGATCATCGTGTTCTCGCTGGATGAGCCCGGCGGGTTCAAGGGCATCCTCGCCGGCATGGGCACCTATACCCGCGTGCAGGATTGAGCCCGGCACGCGCCCCTCACGGCTGCGCCCGCCGCAGGGCGCGTGAGTGCCGACCGGCAATATTCCCCGCAACGCCCCGGTTTATTTCCGCGCCCGCTTTCGCTAGAAGTGCGCAAACGGCCCGGTGCGACGCGGGCTGGACGACCTGAAGGAAGACCCCATGTCCGACGATCTCGATATCGACCTCGATGCCATCCAGCGCCGGATGGATGGCGCAATGACCGCGCTGAAACAGGAATTCGCCTCGCTGCGCACCGGCCGCGCTTCGGCGGCGCTTGTCGAGCCGATCCATGTCGACGCCTATGGCCAGATGACGCCGATCAACCAGCTTGGCACGGTGAACGTGCCCGAGCCGCGCATGGTCGTCATCAACGTCTGGGACAAGGCGATGATCGGCAAGGTGGAAAAGGCGATCCGCGAGTCGGGCATCGGCATCAATCCGGTGACCGACGGCCCGCTGATCCGCCTGCCGATCCCCGAGCTGAACGAGCAGCGCCGCAAGGAACTGACCAAGGTTGCCGCGCAATACGCCGAAAGCGCCAAGGTCGCCATCCGCAACGTGCGGCGCGATGGCATGGACCAGATCAAGAAGGCCAAGACCGCCGGCATGTCCGAGGACGACCAGAAGATGTGGTCGGACGAAGTGCAGGAAATGACCGACAAGCATGTCGCCGCCGTCGACAAGGCGCTTGAGGCCAAGCAGGCCGAGATCATGCAGATCTGACACGGTTGTCTTCGGGCGCATTGGCGCCCGCAGTATTGGGATTGAGTATTTTTTGCCCCTTCCGGGGCGCCGAGGGAAAGACCGGACGTGGCCGCAGACAGCACCAGCCCCCGCAAGGCCGAACATGTCGCCATCATCATGGACGGCAACGGCCGCTGGGCCACCCAGCGCGGCTGGCCACGCCTTGTCGGTCATCGCAAGGGCGCCGAGCGGGTCAAGGAAATCGTCAACGCTGCCCCGGATCTGGGCGTCAAATACCTGACGATCTACGCCTTCTCGACCGAAAACTGGAAGCGCACCACCGAAGAAGTGCTGGGCCTGATGGCGATCTTCTCGCGCTATATCGAGCGCGAGGCCGACCGGATGGCGGCGGAATCGGTGCGGATGCGCTTCATCGGCGACCGTTCCATGCTGAACCCGCGGCTGCAGCGGCTGCAGACCTCGATCGAGAACCGCACCGCCACCTATGACCGGCTGCACCTGACGGTGGGCATCAATTACGGCGGCCGCGACGAGATCACCCGCGCCGTGCGCGACATCGCCCGCGCCGTGGCCGCCGGGCAGGTGGCGCCCGGCCAGATCACCGACGCGCTCATCTCGCAGCACCTCGACACGGCCGATCTGCCCGACCCCGATCTGGTGATCCGCACCTCGGGCGAGACGCGGACCTCGAACTTCCTGCCCTGGCAGGCGGCCTATGCCGAGTATGAATTCACCGACACGCTCTGGCCCGATTTCACCGCCGATCATCTGGCCGAGATCGTCGGCCGTTTCGGCAGCCGCGAACGCCGCTTCGGCGGGGTCGTGCCGGCATGAGCGCCGATTGGGGCGATCTCGGGCCGCGGGTCCTGTCGGGGCTGGGGATGATCCTTGTCGGCGGGCTTGCCGTCTGGGTGGGCGGGGCGCCTTTCGCGCTGCTGGTGGTGCTGGTAACCGGCGGGATGATGTGGGAACTGGCGCGCATGACCGCCGATCCCGCGCGCGACCTGTCGCTCTGGCTGGGCGCGCTGGCGGCCGGCATGCTGGCGCTCAACCTGTGGTCGGCCTCGCCCTGGCCGCTTGCCGCGCTGGCGCTGCCGGCCGTGGCGGGGGCCTTGCTGCCGCGCCGTGACCGGGCGGTGTTCTTTGCCTATGCCCTTGTCATCATGGCCACTGGCCTGTCGCTGGTCATCCTGCGGCAGTCGCTGGGGCTGGTGCCGGTGCTGTGGGTTCTGGCGGTGGTCGTCGCCTCGGATGTCTTGGGCTATTTCGCGGGGCGCAGCCTCGGCGGGCCGAAGTTCTGGCCGCGCGTCAGCCCGAAGAAGACCTGGTCCGGCACCGCCGCCGGCTGGGTCGGCGCGGCGCTGGTCGGGCTTGGCTTCTGGGCGGCGGGCCTTGGCACCAGCCATCTCCTCTGGGCCTCGCCCCTGCTGGCCTTTGCCGGGCAGATGGGCGACATTGCCGAAAGCGCGATCAAGCGGCGTGCGGGGGTGAAGGACAGCTCGCGCCTGATCCCTGGCCATGGCGGGCTGCTGGACCGCTTCGACGGGCTGGCCTTCGCGGCGATCCTGAGCGTGCTGCTGCAGGTGGCGGTGCCGCTCTTTCCGCTGGTGAAGGGCTGATCCGATGCGCCCGACGCTCCTCGGCTGCCTTCGGCCCCTCGTCGCCGGCTCCCCGACGAGCGGCGAAGCCGACGAGGAGGTCCGCGCCGGGGTGCCCTTCGTCACCGACCTTCCCGTCCTGAAAGGCTGACCCATGCGGCGCATCTCGATCTTTGGCGCGACCGGCTCGATCGGGGAAAGCACCTATGACCTGATCTGCCGGATGGGCGGGGCCGAGGCGGTCCGCACTGTCGCGCTGACCGGCGGCAACAATGTGGCGCGGCTGGCCGAAATGGCGCGCACCCTGCGGGCCGAGGTCGCGGTGACGGCGCATGAGGCCAACCTGCCGGCGCTGCGCGCGGCGCTGGCCGGTTCGGGTGTCCACGCCGCCGCCGGCCCCCACGCCCTCATCGAGGCCGCCGACCGCGAGGCCGACTGGGTGATGTCGGCCATCGTCGGTGCTGCCGGTCTGGTGCCGGGGATGCGGGCCTTGGCGCATGGCAGCGCGCTGGCCCTGGCCAACAAGGAAAGCCTTGTGACGGCGGGCGAGCTTCTGCTGTCTACCGCCCGCGCGCATGGCGCCACCATCCTGCCGGTGGACTCCGAGCATTCCGCGATCTTTCAGGCGCTGGTGGGCGAGGATCTGACTGCCGTCGACCGGATCATCCTGACCGCCTCGGGCGGTGCCTTGCGCGACTGGCCGATGGAGCGGCTGGCCCATGCCACGCTGGCCGAGGCGCTGGCCCACCCCAACTGGTCGATGGGGCAGCGCATCACCATCGATTCCGCCTCAATGTTCAACAAGGCGCTGGAAGTCATCGAAACGCGCGAGTTCTTCGGGGTTCGCCCGGAGCAGATCGAGGTCATCATCCACCCCGAATCGATCATCCACTCCATGGTCGGCTTCAACGACGGGGCGGTGATGGCGCATCTGGGCATGCCCGACATGCGCCACCCGATCGGCTATGCGCTGAACTGGCCCGAACGCCAGCCGCTGCCAGTGGCCCGGCTGGATCTGGCCGCCCTCGGACAGCTGACCTTCCGCGCCCCCGACGAAGCGCGCTATCCTGCGCTCAGGCTCGCGCGCGAGGTGATGGAGGTGCGCGGGCTGGCCGGGGCGGCTTTCAACGCCGCCAAGGAGATCGCGCTGGATCACTTCATCGCGGGCAGGCTTGGATTTCTGCAGATGGCTGCCTTGGTTGAAGAGACATTGTCCCGGCTTTCGGCGGATTCCCGCCTTGGAATCGCCGCCGAGAGCCTTGAAGATGTGTTGGCAATGGACCATCTCGCCCGCATTCGTGCCGGTGAGGTGGCCCGGGAACTCGGGGGTGGCTAAGTGGATTTCCTGACGACGATTCTGGGCACCGGCGGCCTGATGTGGACTCTGGTGTTCTTCATTCTTGCGCTGGGCATCATCGTCTTTGTCCATGAATATGGCCATTACATCGTCGGTCGCCTGGCCGGCATCCATGCCGAGGTGTTCTCGCTGGGCCTTGGCCCGGTGCTGTTCTCGCGCTTCGATCAGCGCGGCACCCGTTGGCAGATCGCGCTCATCCCGATCGGCGGCTATGTGAAGTTCCTCGGCGATGCCGATGCGGCCTCGGGCCGGGATGCCCATCTGATTGCCAGCCTGACCGACGAAGAGCGTCGCCACACCATGCACGGCGCGCCGCTCTGGGCGCGGACGGCGACCGTTGCGGCGGGGCCGGTGTTCAACTTCCTGCTCGCCATTGCCGTCTACTGGGGCCTGATCCTGTGGAGCGGGGTCGCCACCGACCGGCCCGTGGTCGGCACGGTGGCCACCCTGCCGGGGCTGGCCGACACGCTGCGGCCCGGTGATGAGGTTCTGGCGCTGAACGGCACGCCGACGCCTGATCTGGAAAGCTATCTCACCGTGGCGCGCGACCTGCCCGCCGCCGCCTTGGTGCGTTACCTGATCCTGCGCGACGGCGCGCAGACCGAGGTTTCCGCCCCGCATCCGATGCCGCCCTTGGTGGCCTCGGTGCAGCTCAAGTCCGCCGCCCTTGCTGCGGGCCTGCAGTCGGGTGACGTGATCCTTGCTGCGGCCGGCAAGCCCGTCACCGCCTTTTCCGAACTGCCGCCGATCGTCGAGGGGCTGGCCGGGGCGCCGGTGCCGCTGACCATCTGGCGGGCCGATGGCTCGGCCGCGGGCCAGACCTTTGACCTGACCATCACCCCCAACCGGCGCGACATTCCGAAGGCCGAGGGCGGCTTTGAAACCCGCTGGCTGATCGGGCTTTCGGGCGGGCTGGTCTTTGAGCCCGAAGTGCGTCAGCCGGGGGTGTTCGAGGCGCTGAGCCTGGCGGTCCAGAACGGCTGGTTCGCGGCGACGACTTCGCTGTCGGGGCTGTGGCATGTGATCACCGGGGCGATCAGCTCGTGCAACATCTCAGGTCCGATCGGCATGGCGCAGGTGATGGGGCAGGCGGCGACGCTGGGGGCGGAATATTACATCACCATGCTGGCGGTGATGTCGCTGGGCATCGGCCTTATCAACCTGTTCCCGATTCCGGTGCTGGATGGCGGACATCTGGTATTCCACGCCTATGAGGCGGTGATGCGGCGCCCGCCGCCGGAAGGGGTACTGCGGGTTCTGATGACGATCGGGCTTTTCGTCGTGATCACCTTCATGGCCTATGCGCTGCGCAATGATGTAACCTGCGGTTGATCCGCCGTCCCTGCTTGCCCTGCCAAATTGCCGCCATAATCCGGTGGCAAGAAGGGGCATCGGAATCGCAGATCGGAGGGTAACAGGATGGACGCGGTTGTGAGTGGCTACAAAGCCGTTTCGCTGCTGGTCTGGCTGAACGCCGACCGGCTCTTCACCCTTGGGACGGTCATTCTCGGGCTTCTGGCCGGGGCGTTTCTGGGCTCGGCGATCCTGCAGCCCTGAGGCGCTGGCGCCCGACCGGCCGGAATGGCCGGAAACTGGCGAAATGCCCATGTCCCTTGCGCCATGCCCTTTTGACAAGGCTTGCGGTTCAAGCTAGTCAGGGACACAACAATTTGTGACACCCGGGGGCTGCGAATGCGTATTTCTGCAAAGGCGATTGGGGCGCGCGGGCGCGTGGGGAACCGTGTTGTGCGCCCGGCCGCCATGGCGCTTCTGCTTTGCGGAACAGTCGTTTCCACGCCGTTCTTCACACCGGCCTTTGCGCAGGACTACAGCTTTTCCAACGTCGTGATCGAGGGCAATGACCGTGTCGATGCCGCGACCATCCTGTCCTATGCGGGAATCGGCAAGGGGCAGGCGCTGACCACCGGCCAGCTGAATGACGCCTACCAGCGCATCGTGAATTCCGGCCTGTTCGAAACCGTGGAGCTGCAACCGCAGGGTGGCACGCTGAAGATCGTCGTGCAGGAAATGCCGATGCTGAACACGGTCGATCTGCAGGGCAACAAGCGGCTGAAGGATGACCGGCTTGCCGGGCTCATCAAGTCGAAATCGCGCAATGTCTTCAATCCGGCCACCGCCGAGGCTGACGCCGCGGCCATTGCCGATGCCTACCGGACCGAAGGCCGTCTGGCGGCCACGGTCACGCCGAAGCTGATCCGGCGCTCGGACAACCGGGTCGATCTGGTGTTCGAGATTGTCGAGGGCAAGGTGGTCGAGGTGGAGCGGCTGTCCTTCGTCGGCAACCGCGCCTATTCCGACCGGCGGTTGCGGCAGGTGCTGGAAACCAAACAGGCCGGGTTGCTGCGCCAGATCATCGGGCGCGACACTTTCGTCACCGACCGGCTGGAGCTGGACAAGCAGCTGCTGAAGGATTTCTACCTGTCGCGCGGCTACATCGACGTCGAGGTGCTGGACGCCACGGGCGAGATTTCGGCCGAACGCGATGCCTCCTTCGTCACCGTCACCGTGCAGGAAGGCCAGCAATACCGCATTGGCGAGGTCTCCACCGTCTCTACCGTCGACGGCCTTGACGCCAATGAATTCATCGACGTGCAGAAGCTGCGCTCGGGCACGGTCTATTCGCCGGCGCTGATCGAGAACAACATCGCCCGCATGGAGACGCTGGCCCTGAAGAAGGGCCTGAACTTCATCCGGGTCGAGCCGGTGGTGACGCGCAACGAGGCCAACCAGACGCTGGACATCGAATTTGTCCTGTCGAAGGGCGAGCGCGTCTTTGTCGAGCGCATCGACATCGAAGGCAACACCACGACGCTGGATCAGGTGATCCGCCGCCAGTTCCGCACCGCTGAAGGCGACCCCTTCAACCCGCGCGAAATCCGTCAGGCGGCCGAACGCATCCGCGCCCTTGGCTATTTCGGCAATGCCGATGTCGAGGCCGCGCCGGGCAGCGGCGGCGATCAGGTGGTGGTGAACGTCGATGTCGAGGAAAAGCCGACCGGGTCGCTGTCGGTCGGGGCGTCGTTCAGCGTGAATTCGGGGGCCGGGCTGACCTTCGGCTTCAGCGAGGACAACTTCCTTGGCCGCGGCCAGAAGGTCGGGATCGACATCACCACCGGTTCCGACACCGTGGACAGCTCGCTCACCTTTGTCGAACCGTCGCTTCTGGGCCGCGATCTCAAGCTGAAATTCGGTGCCTATTACAAGACCAGCGATTACGCCGACGCCTTCTACGACACCAAGCAGATTGCCATTTCCCCGGCGCTGGAATTCCCGGTCAGCGAATTTGGCCGTCTGGAACTGCGCTACCGCGTGTTCGACGACAAGATCACCAATGTCGATGCCGATTCCTCTGCCGTTCTGGTGGCGGAAGAAGCGATGGGGTCGCCGCTGGGCAGCTCCATCGGGTATTCCTATTCCTACGACAACAAGATCGGCGGCCTGAACCCCAACAACCGCTTCCTGCTGCGCTTCAGCCAGGATCTCGCGGGCCTTGGCGGCGATGTGAAGTACCTCAAGACCGAGGCGCTGGCGCTTGCCGAAACCAAGATCCTGAACGAGGAAGTCACCCTGCGCGCTGTCGTCGAGGGGGGTGCGATTGCCACTTCGGGCGGCTACACCAGCCGCGTGACCGACCGCTATTTCGGCAATGGCAAGATTCGCGGCTTTGAACCGAACGGCCTTGGCCCGCGTGACCTGACCGGCGTTGCGAACGAAGATGCGCTTGGCGGCAACATGTTCGCCGTCGCCCGCTTCGAGGCCGATTTCCCGCTGGGCCTGCCGGAAGAATACGGCATCAAGGGCGGGGCCTTCCTGGACGTCGGCTCGGTCTGGGGGCTGGACAACACTCTGGGCGGCACGATCGACGATTCGGCCAAGCTGCGCTCGTCCATCGGTCTGTCGGTTCTGTGGGAAACGCCGCTTGGCCCCTTGCGCTTCAACTTCTCCAAGGCCTTGAAGAAAGAGGCTTATGACAAGGAACAGCGCTTCGACCTGACGATCACGACGAAGTTCTGATGCGCTATGCCCTTGTTCTTGCCTGCGCCCTGCTTGGCCTGTCCGGCCAGCCCGGCGCGGGTCAGGATGCCCCTGCCGCTGTGGTCAAGGCACCGTCCCCGATCCTGACGCTGGATGATGAACGGCTGTTCTCAGGCTCGGCCTTCGGCAAGGCGGTGATCGCCCGGCATGATGCGGCGACGCAGGCGCTGATCGACGAGAACCGCCGCATCGAGGCCGCGCTTGAAACCGAGGAAAAAGAGCTGACCGCCCGCCGCTCGGCCATGACGCGCGAGAATTTCCTGCCGCTGTCCGAGGCGTTCAACAAGAAGGTCGAAGGCATCCGCAAGGCGCAGGACGCCAAATCGCGCGAGCTGACCCGTGCCATCGACGAGGACCGGCAAAGCTTCCTGCAGGCCGCCCGCCCCATTCTGGCCGAGGTCATGGTGGACGCCGGCGCCAGCGCCATCATCGACCGCCGTGCGGTGCTGGTCGGCTTTGAAAACATCGACGTCACCGACGAGGCGATTGCCCGGCTGGACGCGGCTTTTGCCGATGGCAGCCTGAAACCCGCGGCGCCCTGAGACGCGGGCCGCTTGCCCCGCGCCGCCTGCCTTGCTAGTCAGGATGCAAGGCCCCGGCCTGCAAGAACCCGGCGCGAAACGCCCGCGAGGAGACACCATGACCGATACCGCCGCCGCAGCCTCTGGCGCCCCGCTTTCCGCCGATCTGGCCCTGATCCAGCGCATCATCCCGCACCGCTACCCGTTCCTGCTGGTCGACAAGGTGCGCGACATCTACCTGAACAAATCCTGCATCGGCATCAAGAACGTCACTTTCAACGAACCGCAATTTCAGGGCCATTTCCCCGGCATGCCGGTGTTTCCCGGCGTGATGATCATCGAGGCCATGGCCCAGACTTCGGGCATCCTCGTCGGCCTGTCGATGGACCTTGTCGACAAGAACGCCAATGTGTTCTTCATGGGCGTCGATGCCGTGAAGTTCCGCCGCAAGGTGGTGCCGGGCGACGTGATGGAGCTGCATGTCACCGCGCTGCGCGGCGGCGGCCGGGTCTGGAAATTTGCCGGCAAAGCCATGGTTGACGGGGAGCTTGCCTGCGAGGCCGAATTCATGGCCATGTTCGACGTGCCGAAGGCCTGAGCCATGGCCATTCACGGAACCGCCGTCATCCACCCCTCGGCCTATGTCGAGGAGGGCGCGACAATCGGCCCGGATTGCTACATCGGCCCGTTCTCGATGGTCGGCCCCGAGGTCACGCTGGGCCGCGGCGTCATGCTGAAATCGCATGTCGTCGTCACGGGCTGGACCGAGATCGGCGACGAAACCGTGGTGTTTCCCTTCGCCACGGTGGGCGAGATTCCGCAGGATCTGAAGTTCAAGGGTGAACGCACCCGCCTGACCGTCGGCGCACGCTGCCGCATCCGCGAGGGCGCGACGCTGAACACCGGCACCGAGGGCGGCGGCGGGCTGACCTCGGTCGGCGACGACTGCCTTCTGATGACCGGCGCCCATATCGGCCATGACGCCCGCGTCGGCAGCCGGGTGATCCTCGCCAATCAGGTCGCCATCGCCGGCCATTGCCAAATCGGCGACGATGTCATCATCGGCGGGCTGTCGGGCATCCACCAATGGGTGCGCGTCGGCAAGGGCGCGATCATAGGCGCCGTCACCATGGTGACGAATGACGTCATTCCCTACGGCCTCGTGCAGGCGCCGCGGGGCGAGCTGGACGGGCTGAACCTTGTCGGGCTGAAGCGCCGGGGGGTGGAGCGCAGCGACATCACCGCCATGCGCGCCGCCTTCCAGATGCTGGCGCAGGGCGAGGGCTCGTTCCTTGACCGCGCCCGCAAGCTGGCCGAGGAGACCGACAGCCCCTATGTCCGCGAGATGACCGACTTCATCCTTGGCGCCTCGGACCGCAATTTCCTGACGCCGAAATGAGCCGGCCCGAGTCTGGAAAGCTGGCGCTTGTTGCCGGGGCAGGGGGGCTGCCCGCAGCACTGGTGGCCGCGCTGCCGGACCGGCCGCTGATTTGCGCGCTTGAGGGCTTTGCCCCTGCGGGCCTGATGCCGGACCAGACTTTCCGCGTCGAGCGATTGGCGCTGTTCCTGCGCTGGCTGGAGGATCAGGGCGTGACCGAGGTCTGCTTTGCCGGCAGCGTGCAGCGCCCAAGGCTTGACCCCTTGCTCTTCGACCCGGCCACCGCGACCATGGTGCCGCGGCTTCTGGCCGCGATGGGGCAGGGCGACGATGCCACGCTGCGCGAAGTGCTGGCGATCTTTGCCGAGCATGGCTTTGCGCTGAAAGGTGTCGCCGACATTGCCCCGCATCTGGTGCCGGGGCCAGGGGTCTACGCCGGAACACCGGGGCCGCAGGACGAAACCGACGCCGCCCGCGCCGAGGCCATCCTCGCCGCCCTTGGTGCCGCCGACGTGGGGCAGGGCTGTGTCGTGGCCGGGGGCCTCTGCCTTGCGGTCGAAACCCTGCCCGGCACCGATGCCATGCTGGCCTTCACCGCCCGGATTCCCGCTGCGCTGCGCCCGGTGAAGGGCCTTTTCTACAAGGCCCCGAAACCGGCGCAGGACCGTCGCATCGACCTGCCGGCCCTGGGTGTGCAGACTGTCCGCAATGCCGCCGCCGCCGGGCTGGGCGGCGTTGTCTGGCAGGCGGGCGGGGTGATCTGTCTCGATCTGCCGGCCATGCAGGCCGAGGCGGCCGCGCGGGGCCTGTTCCTGTGGGCGCGCTGAGGCTTTACCTCATCGCCGGAGAGCCTTCGGGCGACCGCCTTGGTGCGGCGCTGATGGCGGGGCTGAAAACCCTGTCACCCGGAGTGGAGTTCCACGGCATCGGCGGCCCCTTGATGCAGGCCGAGGGGCTGGTCAGCCTGTTCCCGATGGAAGAGCTGTCCATCATGGGTCTCATCGAGGTGCTGCCGAAGTACCGCCACCTCAAGCGCCGCATCGCGGAGGCGGCGAGCGCCGCGCTGGCGGCACAACCCGCCGCGCTCATCACCATCGACAGCCCGGACTTCTGCCTGCGGGTGGCGGCGCGGGTGAAATCCGCCCGCCCCGACCTGCGCACCATCCATTATGTCGCGCCCTCGGTCTGGGCCTGGCGCCCCGGCCGCGCGGCAAAGATGGCCCGCCACATCGACCATGTGCTGGCGCTTCTGCCGTTCGAACCGCCCCATATGCAGGCCGCCGGCATGAGCTGCGATTTCGTCGGTCATCCGGTCGTCGCCGAACCGCTGGCCAGCCCCGAGGAGCGCGCCCTGCTGGCGGGGGATGGCCCGCTTCTCCTCGCGTTGCCCGGCAGTCGAAAGGGCGAAGTCAGCCGGCTTTGTCCGGTCTTCGGGCAGACCGTTGCCCGGCTGAAGGCCCGCCACCCGGCCTTGCGCGTGGCGCTTCCCACGGTGCGGGGCGTGGAGGCGCTGGTCCGCGAGCGGACCCGCGACTGGGCAGTGGCGCCGCAGATCATCACCGATCCAGCCCTGAAACGCGCCGCCTTTGCCATGGCTGACGTGGCGCTTGCCGCGTCGGGAACCGTGTCGCTGGAACTGGCGGCCAATGCCTGCCCGATGGTCATCGCCTATGACATGAACCGCCTGACGCTGTGGCTGATGCGCCGCGCCGCGATGGTGGACACGGTGACGCTGGTCAATCTGGTGTCGGAAACCCGCGTCGTGCCGGAATTCATTGGCGAAGCCTGCCGCCCTGACCTGATCGCCCCGGCGCTCGAGGCCCTGCTGGCCGACCCCTCCGGCCAGAACCGCGCCATGGCGCTGACGATGGAGCGTCTGGGCAAGGGCGGCGAGGCTCCGGGCCTGCGGGCGGCAAGATCGGTGCTTTCGGTGCTATAGGCCCCGATTCCTTGCAAGAAATCGGTCCGGAATTTTGCAGAATTCCGGCCCCGTCACCGCCCGCGCCAGATCCAGCCGCCGCCGTAGACCCGGCTGCCTTCGGGGGCATAGAACACGCAGGCCTGCCCCGCGCTGA
This sequence comes from Tabrizicola oligotrophica, assembly GCF_011008935.1. GTDB lineage: Bacteria > Pseudomonadota > Alphaproteobacteria > Rhodobacterales > Rhodobacteraceae > Tabrizicola_A > Tabrizicola_A oligotrophica. The sequence goes on from NZ_JAAIVJ010000001.1 coordinate 87,777, forward strand.
CCCCGTCCTCGGCGTCGAACAGCTCCACTTCCGCTTCGGTGGCCGACAAGGGCCGGATCAGCGCCGGGCGCGGCGGCCGGGTGGAGCGGACCTTGACGTTCAGCTGCCACTCGGCGCGGCTGTCAAAGGGCTCGTCCCCCAGCCAGTTGATCTCGCGGATCGGGATCACCCGCGTCGACAGCGCCGCCTTCGGCCCGACGATCACCCGGCGGGTTTCAGGTTCAAGCCGGACGACATACAGGGGCTCGCCAAGGCCGCCGATGCCCAGCCCCTTGCGTTGCCCGATGGTGTAATGGATCACGCCCTGATGCTGGCCGACCACAGTCCCGGCCATGTCGACGATCTCGCCCGGATCCGCCGCGCCGGGGCGCAGCTTTTCGATGACGGCGGCATAATTGCCGTTCGGCACAAAGCAGATGTCCTGACTGTCCGGCTTGTCGGCCACGGAAAGCCCGTATTTCGCCGCCAGCGCCCGGGTTTCCGCCTTTGACGCCAGATGGCCCAGCGGAAAGCGCAAGTAATCCAGCTGCTCGGGCGTGGTCGAGAACAGGAAATAGCTCTGGTCGCGGTTCGGGTCGGTGGCCATGTGCAGCTCCGGCCCCGCGCCCATCTTGCGCTGGATGTAATGCCCGGTCGCCATGCAATCGGCGTTCAGGTCCTTCGCCGTGGCCAGCAGGTCCTTGAACTTCACCCGCTCGTTGCAGCGGATGCAGGGCACCGGAGTTGCCCCCGCCAGATAGGCATCGGCAAACTCCTCGATCACCGCCTCGCGGAAGGTGTTCTCGTAATCCAGAACATAATGCGGAAAGCCCATGGTCTCGGCGACGCGGGCCGCATCGTGAATGTCGCGCCCGGCGCAGCAGGCCCCCTTTTTCGCCAGCGCCGCGCCGTGGTCATAAAGCTGCAGGGTGACGCCGACCACGTCATAGCCCTCGTCCTTCAGCATTGCCGCCACCACCGACGAATCCACCCCGCCCGACATGGCGACGACCACGCGGGTTTCGGATGGCGGTTTCGGCAGGCCAAGCGAATTCAGCCTTTGGTCAAGCATGGGGCAGCCTTTCGGGGTTTCGTGGGCAATATAGGAAAATGCCACGCAGTCTCAACCCCCCGGCTTCACCCATCCTTAAGGACGCTGCGCCATGCTTGCGGCCATGACGAAGGGAGTGCCCATGTTTCTCAAGCGTGTTGATGGTCCGCGACAGGTGACCTTGCCCGATGGCAGCATCCTGACGCGCGCCGACCTGCCCCCGGCCGATACCCGGCGCTGGGTTGCCAGCCGCAAGGCGATTGTGGTCAAGGCCGTGGTTTACGGGCTGATCGCCCAGCCCGAAGCGCTGGAGCGTTACCGGCTGTCGGAGGAGGAATTCACCCTCTGGCGCGAGGCCGTCGAAAAGCATGGCGACAAGGCCTTGCGGGTGACCACGCTGCAGAAATATAGACAACTTTAGATTGTTTTCTACTTTCGTTCTGGCAGAGTAACCGGGTGTTAACCATTGACCGCCAAAGTCGTTAACGATGATGCCTGAACACCGGAGTTTTGAACGATGCGCATCCTGTTGGTTGAAGACGATCCCACCACCTCCCGCAGTATCGAGTTGATGTTGACCCATGCAAACCTGAACGTCTTTTGCACCGATCTGGGCGAAGACGGGATCGATCTGGCCAAGCTTTACGATTACGACCTGATCCTGCTGGATCTCAGCCTGCCCGACATGTCCGGCCATGAGGTGCTGCGCCAGCTGCGCCTCGCGCGCGTCGAAACCCCGATCCTGATCCTGACCGGGTCCGATGATACCGAAAACAAGATCAAGAGCTTTGGTTTCGGCGCCGATGACTACCTGACCAAACCCTTTCACCGCGAAGAGCTGGTCGCGCGCATCCATGCCATCATCCGCCGCTCCAAGGGCCACAGCCAGTCGGTGATCCGCACCGGCGCAGTCAATGTCAACCTGGACGCGAAGACCGTGGATGTCGGCGGCAAGACCGTGCATCTGACCGGCAAGGAATACCAGATGCTGGAGCTGCTCAGCCTGCGCAAGGGCACGACGCTGACCAAGGAGATGTTCCTGAACCATCTCTACGGCGGCATGGACGAGCCGGAGCTGAAAATCATCGACGTCTTCATCTGCAAGCTGCGCAAGAAACTGGCCGAGGCGACGGGCGGGCAGAACTACATCGAAACCGTCTGGGGCCGCGGCTATGTGCTGCGCGATCCGGGGCCGGGGATGGCGCTGCCGAACCTCGCGGCAAGCGCCTGAGCCTGCTAGACCTTTCCCGCGCCGCCGCCTAACCTTGGGCGGCGAACCGGGGAGAGGGCGATGGCCGCACAGAAGGCTGCTGAAAAGGACGTGGAGCTGCTGACCGAGACGGAGGCCGGGGAGGAACTTGCGCGGCTGGCCAGAGCGCTGGCCGAGGCCAACCGCGCCTATCACACGCTGGACACGCCCGAGATTTCGGACGCCGACTATGACGCGCTGAAGCGCCGCAATGCCGCGATCGAAGCCCGGTTTGCCGGGCTGAAACGCGCCGACAGCCCCTCGGATCTGGTGGGTGCCACTGTGGCCGAAGGCTTTGGCAAAGTGGCCCATGCCGTGCCGATGCTGTCTTTGGAAAACGCCTTCGACGACGCCGACGTGACCGATTTCGAAGAGCGGGTCCGCAGTTTTCTTGGCCATGCCGGCCCGCTGTCGTTCACCGCCGAACCGAAGATCGACGGGCTGTCGCTGTCGCTGCGCTACGAGCGGGGCGTTCTGGTGCAGGCCGCCACGCGCGGCGACGGCGCGGTGGGCGAGAATGTCACCGACAACGCCCGCACCATCGGCGATATTCCCCAATTCGTCGCCGGCGCGCCCGAGGTGATGGAGGTGCGCGGCGAGGTCTACATGTCGCACGCCGATTTCGCCGCGTTGAACGCCCGGCAGGCGGAAAAAGGCGACAAGCCCTTTGCCAATCCGCGCAACGCCGCCGCCGGCAGCCTGCGCCAGCTGGATGCCGCCGTCACCGCCGCCCGGCCGCTGCGCTTTTTCGCCTATGCCTGGGGCGCGCTGTCCGAGCCGCTGTCGGACAGCCAGATCGGCGCCATTGCGCGGCTCAACGCCATGGAATTCAAGACAAATCCTCTGACCGTTCTGTGCGACAGCCCCGAGGCGCTGCTGGCGCAGTACCGCAGCATCGAGGAGCGCCGCGCCACGCTCGGCTATGACATCGACGGCGTGGTCTACAAGGTCAATGACCTTGCCCTGCAAGCCCGGCTCGGCTTCCGTTCCTCCACCCCCCGCTGGGCGATTGCCCATAAATTCCCCGCCGAACTGGCCTGGACCCGGCTGGAAGGCATCGACATCCAGGTCGGCCGCACCGGGGCGTTGTCGCCGGTGGCCCGACTGGCGCCCGTCACGGTCGGCGGCGTCGTGGTGTCGAACGCCACCCTGCACAACGAAGACTACATTGCCGGCCGCGACGCCAAGGGCAACCTGATCCGCGCGGGCAAGGATATCCGCGTCGGCGACTGGGTGCAGGTCTACCGCGCCGGCGACGTCATTCCGAAGATCAACGATGTCGACCTTGAAAAGCGCCCCGACACTGCCATTCCCTTCGCCTTTCCAACCACTTGCCCCGAATGCGGCTCCGAGGCGCACCGGGCCGAGGGCGATGCGGTGCGGCGCTGCACCGGCGGGCTGATCTGCCCGGCGCAGGCGGTGGAGCGGCTGAAGCATTTCGTCGCGCGCGCCGCCTTCGACATCGAAGGGCTGGGCGCGCGGCAGATCGAGATGTTCTTCAAGGACGATCTCTTGCCGATCCACGCCCCGGCCGACATCTTCACGCTGGCCGCCCGCGACCGCGGCAATCTGGCGAAACTTGAAAACCGCGACGGCTATGGCAAGACCTCGGCCACCAAACTTTTCGCCGCCATCGAGGCCAAACGCGCCATTCCGCTCGACCGGCTGATTTTCGCGCTTGGCATCCGCCATGTCGGCGAGGCGGCGGCGGGGCTGCTGGCCCGCCATTACGGCGACTGGCCGCAATTCGAAGCCAGCATCTCCGCAGCGGTTCCCGGCAGCGCCGAATGGGCCGAGCTGACCGCCATCGACGGGGTGGGCGCGGTCTTGGCCACCAGCCTGACCGAGGCATTCCAGAACCCCGCCGAACGCGCCGCGATGGATGCGCTGGTGGCGCAGCTTTCGCCGCAACCCGTTGAAAAGCCAAAGACCGACAGTCCGGTCGCCGGCAAGACCGTGGTGTTCACCGGCACGCTGGAACGCATGACCCGGGCCGAGGCCAAGGCCCGGGCCGAGGCGCTGGGTGCCAAGGTGGCCGGCTCGGTCAGCGCCAAGACCGATTACGTTGTGGCCGGTCCGGGGGCAGGGTCCAAGGCCAAGGACGCCGAACGGCTGGGTGTGCCGATGCTGACCGAGGATGAATGGCTGGCCATGCTGGAGATGCCATGAGCCGCCCCGAGGCGCTGTTCCCGCTTTACGCCGATCTCGAAACGCTGGAAGGCGTCGGCCCGAAAACTGCGCAGGCCTTTGCCGCGCTTGGGGTCGAACGGCCAAAGGACTTGCTCTACCTGCTGCCGCATTCCATCGTGGACCGCAGCCGCAAGGCCAGCATCCGCGAAGTGGTGCCCCCCGCCACCGTAACGGTCGAGGTCGAGGTCGGCGGCCACTTTCCCCCCCGGCAGAAGGGCCGGCCCTACCGGGTCATGGTGCGCGATGCGCTGACCGAATTCCAGCTGGTCTTCTTCCATGCCCGCGGCGACTATTTGCAGAAACTCCTGCCCACGGGCCAACGCCGGCTTGTCTCGGGTCGGGTGGAACTCTTTGACAACATTGCACAAATGGTTCATCCCGATCACGTTCTGCGCCCTGACGAGGCCAGCGACCTGCCGCAATGGGAACCCGTCTATCCGCTGACCGCCGGCATCACCCAACGGGTGATCGCCAGGGCCGCCGCGGGCGCTCTCGCCCGTGCGCCGCTGCTGCCGGAGTGGATCGACGGCCCGCTGCTGACCCGCGAAGGCTGGCCGGATTGGCAATCTGCGCTGCGTCAGGCCCATGCGCCCGAGGGGGGGGCCGAGCTTGCCTTCACCGCGCCGGCCCGGCAACGGCTGGCCTATGACGAGCTTTTCGCCCATCAACTGACGCTGGCGCTGGCACGCAGCCAGCTGCGCCGCGCCAAGGGGCAGGTGACGCGCGGCACCGGCGCCTTGCAGGCCAGGGTGCTGCAAAGCCTGCCCTATGCGCCGACCGCGGCCCAGACCCGTGCGGTGGCCGAGATCGCGCTCGACATGGAAAACCCGCTGAAGATGAACCGTCTGCTGCAAGGCGATGTCGGCGCCGGCAAGACGCTGGTGGCCTTCCTCGCGCTCCTGATCGCGGTCGAGGCGGGCGGGCAGGGGGTGATGATGGCCCCGACCGAAATCCTTGCCCGCCAGCATCTGGAAGGGCTGCAGCCGCTCGCCGCCGCCGCCGGAGTGCGCCTGGAGCTGCTCACCGGGCGCGACAAGGGGGCTGAACGGGCGGCCAAGCTTGCCGCGCTGGCCGGGGGCGAGATCGGCATTCTGGTCGGCACGCATGCGGTGTTCCAGAAGGATGTGCAGTTCGGCGACCTGCGGCTGGCGATCGTCGACGAACAGCACCGCTTTGGCGTGGCGCAGCGCATGGAACTCGGGGCCAAGGGCGCGATGGCCGATGTGCTGGTGATGACGGCCACGCCGATTCCGCGCAGCCTTGCCTTGGCGAGCTATGGCGACATGGATGTCTCGGTGCTGGATGAAAAGCCGGCGGGGCGGCAGCCGATCCGGACGGTTCTGGTCTCCTCGACCCGGATCGACGAGGTGGTGGGCCACCTCGCGCGGGCCGTGGCCGAAGGCCGGCAGGCCTATTGGGTCTGCCCGCTGGTAGAGGATTCCGAAGTCGTCGATTACGCCAGCGCCGAGGCGCGTTTTGCCAGCCTGCGCGCAGCTCTGGGCGACGGGGTCGGCCTCGTGCATGGCCAGATGCCGCCCGCCGAGAAAGACGCCGCCATGGCGCGCTTTGTGGCGGGGGAAACCAAGGTTCTGGTGGCGACCACGGTGATCGAAGTTGGCGTCAACGTGCCAAATGCCTCGATCATGGTGATCGAGCGGGCCGAGATCTTCGGCCTGGCCCAGTTGCACCAGCTGCGCGGCCGGGTCGGGCGCGGCACGGCGGCCTCGACCTGCCTGCTGATGTATCAGGCGCCGCTGTCGGAAAGCGGCGAGCGGCGTCTGACGGTGATCCGCGACACCGAGGACGGCTTTCGCATTTCCGAGGAAGACCTGGCGATGCGCGGCGCCGGCGATCTCATTGGCACGGCGCAATCCGGCCTGCCGCGGTTTCGCGTCGCGGATATGGAGCGGCAGGCCGGGCTGATGGCCATCGCCCAATCCGACGCCCGCCGGCTTCTGGCCGATGATCCGGGCCTTGCCAGCCCGCGCGGCCGTGCGGTGCGCAACCTCCTCTGGCTGCTCGATCAGGACCGGGCGATCCGGCTCTTGTCCGTCGGCTGACCCCTTCATCTGTTCGCAAATATCCCACGGGGGAAGCCGGATTGGCACAATCCGGCTTGGGGGTGTGAAACCCCCATACCTCACTTTGTTCACAAATGTTCTCATAAAGTTCTTGACGCATCGTTAAGGCCATGAGAACAATTCAGCAACAAAGCACAGGAGACAGCCATGCTGACCGAGATTGCCGAGATTGTGAACCGTTCGCGCGCCACGCTGGTCGAGGATGCCGTCGGCGTGCTGTCGCTCTTCGTGATGCTTTATGCCGGGCTGGCGATTTCCGGCGCTTTCTGACCGTTTCTGCCTGCGATCTTTGCCCATCGGCCCCAGTCCCTCTGGTCCGGCCCATCCGTCCCCAAGGGATGTGCCACCCGGGCTTGCCCAGCCCGCCGCCGATGAAAGATACGCCACTTGCCGCCGTTCCCTTCCGGGGACGGCGGCTTTTTCATGCGGCTTCGGCTGCCGCCATGGCCTCGCAGACCGCTTCCAGCGCCAGCAGGATCGAGGCATGGCGGTTCTTGTACTCGCGCGCCGGAACCAGCACCTCATAGCCATCGAACGGTGCGGCGGGGACCGGGCCGCCGTCCTTCAGCATGGCGCGCAGCGCCTCGCGCGCCGCCTCCAGCTCTGCCCGGCTGCGGCCCAGCACTACCCGGCCCAGGATCGAGGCCGAGGCCTGCCCCAGCGCGCAGGCCTTCACATCCTGCGCGAACTCCGCCACCCGCCCGTCCTGCACCACCACATCCGTCGTGATGGTCGACCCGCATAGCGGCGAGCGCTTCTTCGCCGTGCCCATCGGTGCGGCCAGCCGGCCCTGATGCGGGATCGAGGCCGCCAGCTCCAGGATCCGGCCCGAATAAAGCTTGATGAGGTCGTTCTCGGCCATGGCCTTCCCCTTTGTGCCCCCTTGAGATAAGCCGCAATTCACCCGCCGCCAAGGAGGAACCCGATGAGCTTTGATCCGACCAGCCTAAAGTATGATGCCGGCGGCCTGATCCCCTGCATTGCGCAGGACCATGCGACGGGCGAAGTCCTGATGATGGCCTGGATGAACGCCGCGAGCCTTGCCCGCACGCTGGAGACCGGCAATGTCACCTATTGGAGCCGCTCGCGGCAGGCCCTCTGGGCCAAGGGCGAAACCTCGGGCCATGTGCAGCGGCTGGTGGAGTTGCGCATCGACTGCGACCGCGATTGCCTGCTGGCGCTGGTGACGCAAGAGGGCCCGGCCTGTCACACCAACCGGCGGTCCTGTTTCTACACCAGCTTGCGCGATGGTGCGGAGGTGGAGATCCTCACGCCGATGGCGTGAGCCGGGATCTTTCGAAAGGATCTACTTCCGTCCCGCCTTGCGGGTAGACAGCAGCAGGTTGGTCTCGCTGGTCACGACCCCTTCGATCGAGCGGATGCGGTAGATCACCTCGTCCAGCTCCAGCAGCGTCTGCGTCGCCAGTTCCGCGATCAGGTCCCATTTGCCATTGGTCGAATGCACCGCCAGCACCGCCGGAATCCCGGCCAGCCGCGCCATCACCTTCTCGCCGCCCTTGCCCTCGATCCCGATCATGATGAGGCCGCGCACCGGGGCGGCGGTGACGTCGCTGCGGGTCAGCACGGTGAAGCCGGCAATCTCGCCCTTCGCCTGCAAGCGCTCCATCCGCGCCCGCACCGTGGCGCGGCTCAGGTCCAGCCGTTCGGCCAGTTCCGACAGCGAGGCCCGGCCATCGCGCCGCAACTCCGCGATCAATCGCTGGTCGGTTTCGTCCATTTGGGCAATCCTTCTGACGCTTCGCGCAATCCCTTTAGCAAAACGCGCGAAATGCCGCTAGGATTCGTCACCGCTTCCCCCGAGAAATGATCAAAACCCCGGAGTGACCCATGCCCAACTGCATCCTGATCGGAGCCCCCATCGACGAAGGCCAGCGCCGCCCCGGTTGCGTCATGGGGCCCGCGGCCTATCGGGTGGCCGGCATCGCGCAGGCGATCCGCGATCTGGGCCACGGGGTCGAGGATTGGGGCGATCTGTCGCTGCCCGAGCTGCGGACCGTGGCCTGCCCGAACCCCGCCGTTCACGATCTGGCCCGGGTCATCGGCTGGACCGAGGTGCTGTGTGACAAGGTGGACGATGCGCTGAGCGCGGGCGCCCTGCCGATCATCCTTGGCGGCGATCATTCGCTGGCGCTCGGCTCGGTCGCCGGGGCCGCCGCCTTTGCCGCGCGTCAGGACCGGCCGCTGTTCCTGCTGTGGCTGGACGCGCATTCCGATTTTCACACCCCCCTGACCAGCGAAAGCGGCAACCTGCACGGCACGCCGGTGGCCTATATCACCGGGCGCGAGGGGTTTGACGCCTTCCCGGCCTTCCCCGCGGTGATCCCGCCGGAACGGGTCTGCCTGTTCGGCATCCGCTCGGTCGATCCGGCGGAACATGCCGCGCTTCTGCGCCATGACCTTGCGATCAACGACATGCGGGTGCTGGACGAGCGCGGCATCGTCGCGCCGCTGCGCGAGTTTCTGGAAAAGGTCCGCGCGGCGGGCGGCATGCTGCATGTGTCGCTGGATGTCGATTTCCTCGATCCCTCCATTGCGCCCGCCGTCGGCACCACGGTTCCCGGCGGCACCACCTTCCGCGAGGCGCATCTGGTGATGGAGCTCTTGCATGAAAGCGGGCTTGTCACCTCGCTCGACCTTGTGGAGCTGAACCCCTTTCTTGATGAGCGCGGTCGCACCGCCAAGCTGATGGTCGAACTTGTCGGCTCGATGATGGGCCGCAAGGTGTTCGACCGCCCGACCCGGAGTTTCTGATGATGATCGCCCCTTCCAAACAGGCCTTCGTGCCCTTCGTTTCCGTCGCCAACATGATGCGTCTGGTGCATGCCATCGGCGTCGAGCAGGTGATGGTGGACCTTGCCGCCGAGATCGAGGCCGATTTCCGCCGCTGGCCCCTGTTCGACAAGACCCCCCGCGTCGCCAGCCATTCCGAGATCGGGGTGATCGAGCTGATGCCGACTTCGGACGGCGAGACCTATGGCTTCAAATATGTGAACGGCCATCCCTCGAACATGAAGCGGGGGTTGCAGACGGTCACCGCCTTTGGCCTTCTGGCCGATGTGTCAACAGGTTATCCGCTGCTTTTGTCGGAGATGACCATCCTCACCGCGCTGCGGACGGCGGCCACCTCGGCCATGGCCGCGAAATGGCTGGCGCCGAAGGGGGCGACCACCATGGCGCTCATAGGCAACGGGGCGCAGGCTGAATTTCAGGCGCTGGCCTTCAAGGCGGTCTGCGGCATTTCCGAAGTGCGGCTTTACGACATCGACGCCAAGGCCACCCGCAAATGCGCGGCCAATCTGGCGGGTCGCGGGCTGACGGTGGTGGCCTGCGCCACGCCGGAAGAGGCGATCCTTGGGGCGCAGATCATCACCACGGTGACGGCGGACAAGCAGAACGCCACGATCCTGACCGACAACATGGTCGGCGCGGGGGTACATATCAACGCGGTGGGTGGCGATTGCCCCGGCAAGACGGAACTGCACAAGGATATCCTCTCGCGGGCCGGGGTGTTTGTCGAATACCCGCCGCAAACCCGCGTCGAGGGCGAGATTCAGCAGATGCCGGAAGATTTCCCGGTGACGGAGCTGTGGCAGGTCATCAACGGACAGGCGCCGGGCCGCACCGATGCCCGCGCCATCACGCTGTTTGATTCCGTGGGCTTTGCCATCGAGGATTTCAGCGCCCTGCGCTATGTCCATGGCAAGCTGAAGTCGCTGGGCCTGTGTGACCAGCTCGACATGATCGCCGACCCCGACGATCCGCGCGACCTGTTTGGCATGCTGATGCGGGCGGCCTGACCTCCTCGGGCGACTTCGTCTTCTCGTCGGGGTCTGGCGAGGAGCGACGAAGTCGACGACGAGCCCCGCGTCAGGGATCGTGATAGATATGCAGCCCGCCCTTCGGGTCGCGCACCTGCCAGCCTTCGGCGGTCTTTTCCAGATACTCCGGGCCAAGCGGCACCTTGCCGTGACCGCCCGGGATATCCAGCACATAGGTCGGCAGGGCGGTGCCGGGCAGCCGGCCGCGCAAGGACGCCATCAGCGCCTGGCCCTCGGCAATCGTGGTGCGGAAATGCTCGGCGCCGCGCGCCAGATCGCAATGATGCAGGTAGTAGGGCTTGACCTTCAGCCGCAGCAGGTGGCGCAACAGCGCCTCCAGCACCTCGGCGCGGTCATTCACCCCGCGCAGCAGCACCGATTGCGACAGGATCGGCACCCCGGCGCGGGTCAGCCGGGCCAGCGCCGCCTCGGCCTCGAGGGTGATTTCATCAGCATGGTTGACATGCAGCACGAACCACAGGGGCTTGCCCTGCCCAAGCCGTGCCGCAAGGCTTTCGCTGATCCGCCCCGGCGCGACGACCGGAATCCGGGAATGGATCCGCAGCGTGTCGAGATGGGGAATGGCGTTCAGCCGGTCGATCACCTCGGCAAGCCGGCGTTCCGACAGCGACAGGGGGTCGCCGCCGGTCAGGATCACCTCGCGGATCGCCGGGCGGGCGGCGACATAGGCCAGCGCGGCGGCCAGATCGGGTTCGGGCAAGGGGCCGGCATCGCCCACCACCTCGCGGCGAAAGCAGAACCGGCAATGCACAAGGCAGGACAGTGTCACCCGCAGGATCACCCTGTCGGGGTAGCGATGCGTCAGGCCGGGGGTCGGCGAATGCACCGCATCGCCGATCGGGTCGGCAAGGCCGGCGACCGAGCCCAGCTCGCGCAGGTCGGGCAGGAATTGTGCCGCCACGCCGGGACGATCGGCCAAGGCCCGCATTTCGGGCGTCAGCCGTGTCGGAAAGCCGGTTTGGTCCCCCAGATCCTGCATCTTGCCCCCTTTTGAAGCGCGTGCTTTTCCCAGATGCCGGCCCAAAGGGCAAGCCCCGGCATTGCCCCCATGGGCGGTATGCTGTAAGGTCCAGCCAACCAAATCTAGACCCCCTCGACGGGGGCGCGAGGACACATGACCGACAGCCCGGAAACCCCTGAAGCGACTGGTGAAAAGCCCGAGCGCGCGCCCTATCACGGCCCGCAGGTCGATGTCGTCGACGAGATGAAGACGGCCTATCTCGATTACGCGATGAGCGTGATCGTTTCCCGCGCCATTCCCGACCTGCGCGACGGGCTGAAGCCGGTGCATCGCCGCATCCTGTTTGCGATGCAGGAATCGGGCAACACCCACGACAAGCCCTATCGCAAGTCGGCGCGTCCGGTGGGCGACACCATGGGGAAATACCACCCGCACGGCGATTCTGCGATCTATGACGCGCTGGTGCGCATGGCGCAGCCGTTTTCGATGAGTCTGAAGCTCTTGGACGGTCAGGGCAACTTCGGCTCGATGGACGGCGATACCGCGGCGGCGATGCGCTATACCGAGGTGCGGATGGACAAGCCCGCCGCCTTCCTTCTGGCCGATATCGACAAGGAAACCGTCGAGTTTCAGGACAACTATGACGGCAAGGACCGCGAGCCCACGGTTCTGCCGGCGCGCTTTCCGAACATGCTGGTCAACGGCGCCGAGGGCATTGCGGTGGGCATGGCCACCCGCATTCCGCCGCACAATCTGGGCGAGGTGATCGACGGCACGCTCGCCATGATCGAAAATCCCGACATCAGCATGGAAGCGCTGATGGACATCATCCCCGCCCCCGATTTCCCGACCGGGGCGACGATCTTGGGCCGCTCCGGCGCGCGCAAGGCCTATCTTGAGGGCCGCGGCTCGGTCATCATCCGGGCGAAAACCCATGTCGAGGAGATCCGCAAGGACCGCTTTGCCATCATCGTCGACGAGGTGCCCTATCAGGTCAACAAGGCCCGCATGATCGAGATCATCGCGGAAATGGTGCGCGACAAGAAGATCGAAGGCATCGCCAATGTCGCCGACGAATCCGACCGCATCGGCGTGCGGGTGGTGATCGAACTCAAGCGCGACGCAACGCCCGATGTGGTGCTGAACCAGCTTTACCGCTTCTCGCCGATGCAGACCTCGTTCGGCTGCAACATGCTCGCCTTGAACGGCGGCCGGCCGGAGCAACTGCTGCTGCGCGATTTCCTCAGCCATTTCATTACCTTCCGCGAGGAAGTGGTGGCGCGCCGCACCGCCTTTGAACTGCGCAAGGCGCGCGAGCGCAGCCATGTGCTCTGCGGTCTCGCTGTGGCGGTGTCCAACGTCGACGAGGTGGTGAAAACCATCCGCGCCTCTGCCGATGCCGCCGAGGCGCGCGAGAAACTGATGACCCGGCGCTGGCCCGCGCATGAAATCGCGCCCTTCATCCGGCTGATCGACGACCCCAGCCACACGATCAACGAGGACGGCACCTATAACCTGTCGGAAATTCAGGCCCGCGCCATTCTGGACCTGCGCCTGCAACGCCTGACCCAGCTTGGCGTCAAGGAAGTGACGGACGAGCTGGAAGAACTGGCCGCCAAGATCAAGGATTACCTTGAAATCCTGGGCTCGCGCGACCGGATCATGGCGATCATCTCGGACGAGCTGCGCGAAGTAAAAGCCATGTTCGCCGTGCCGCGCCGGACCGAGATCGTCGACTGGTCGGGCGACATGGAGGACGAAGACCTGATCGAGCGCGAGGATATGGTCGTGACCATCACCTCGGGCGGCTATATCAAGCGCACCCCCTTGGCCGAATTCCGCGCCCAGAATCGCGGCGGCAAGGGTCTGGCCTCGATGCAGACCAAGGAAGACGATGTGGTGACGACGCTCTTTGTCGCCAATACCCACACGCCTTTGCTGTTCTTCACCACCGATGGCATGGTCTACAAGATGAAAACCTGGCGCCTGCCGCTGGCGGGGCGCACCGCCAAGGGCAAGGCGATGGTGAACATCCTGCCGATCCAGCAGGGGGTCTCCATCGCTGCGCTGATGCCGGTGGACGTGCCGGAAGCCGAATGGGAAAGCCTGCAGATCGTCTTTGCCACTTCGGACGGCGACGTGCGGCAGAACGATCTGAGCGACTTCACCAATGTCATGCGCAACGGCAAGATTGCGATGAAGCTGCCCGAGGGCGTGACGCTGGTGAACGCGGCGATTGCCGACGAAAATGACGATGTGATGCTGGTCACCGAAGGCGGCCGCGCCATCCGCTTCTCGACGCAGGAAATCCGCGTCTTCAAGTCGCGCGGTTCGACCGGCGTGCGCGGCATCCGGCTGGCCGAGAACGACCATGTGGTGTCGATGGCGATCATCCGCCATTTCGAGGCGAACCCGGAAGAACGCGAGGCCTATCTCAAGCAGCGTCGCCTGATGGCGGGCGTGACCGAGGACGAGGCGGATGACGAGGAAGAAACCGTCGCCGCCGGGCAGTTGTCGCCCGAACGCTATGCCGAGATGTCGGCGGCCGAAGACCTGATCCTGACCATCACCAAGGGCGGCTCGGGCAAACTGTCGTCCAGCCACGACTACCCGGTGCGCGGGCGCGGCGGCATGGGGGTGAAGGCGATCTCGCCCGGCCCGCGCGGCGGACGCATCATCGCCTCCTTCCCGGTGGAGCTGTCGGACCAGATCATGCTGGCAACTTCCACCGGCCAGTCGATCCGGGTGCCGGTGGATCAGGTGTCGTTCCGCTCGCGCAGCGCCGGCGGGGTGCGGGTGTTCAACGTCGGCGCGGACGAGGAAGTCGTCTCCGTCGCCCGCGTCGCCGAACAGGGCGAGGATGAGTGATCTCGAATCCCGGCTTGCCGATCTGGCGGGCCGGGGCGCGACAATTACCTACGGGGCCTTGGCGCGTGATCTGGGCTGGCGGATGGGCGCGCTTACCGAAGCCCTTGAAATCCTGATAGAAAATGACGCCCGCGCCGGTCTTCCGCTGCGGGCGGCGCTGTGCGAGGGGCGGCTTGCGGGCGGCTTGCCGGCGCAGGGGTTCTTCCTGAAGGCGGCGGCGCTTGGCTTTGACGTCACCGACCCGGCAGGCTTTGCCGCGAGCCAGCGCGCCATGCTGTTTCGGGTCGGCAAACCCTAAACCTGTGCAATTTTGCATAGTCTGCTTGCGCCCACTGAGGTTTATGCACAACCCATTCCGTGATTTCTTGTGTCCACGCTTCCGACAGAGGGGCGCATGGGAAAGGAAATGTGCAATGCAACAACTTCAGAACTTCGCGCCCCTGATTGCGCGTCTCTTCATCGGCGGCTTCTTCCTCCTGTCCGGTCTGGGCAAACTTGGGGACGTGGCGGGCTTCACCGGTTATCTGGTCTCGGGCGGGCTTCCGGCCTTTCTTGCCTGGCCGGCGATCCTGTTTGAAATCGCCGTCGGCCTTGCGATGATCGCGGGCTTTCGGGCCAATCTCGTGGCCCTGGCGGGCGCGGCCTTCAGCGTCGTCGCGGCGCTGCTTTACCACAACAACCTTGCCGATCAGATGCAGATGATCATGTTCTTCAAGAACTTTGCCATTGCCGGCGGTTTCCTGATGATCTTCGCCCATGGTGCGGGCGCCTACGCGGTCGACAAGTAATCCGGCGGGGCGGGGATTTCCCCGCCCTTTCCTTTTACCGCGGATGGCCTTAGATCAGGCGACATGCGCGACACCCTTCACATCATCGGCGGCGGCATGGCCGGATCGGAAGCCGCCTGGCAGGCCGCCCGGATGGGCGTTCCCGTAGTGCTGCACGAAATGCGGCCCGCCGTCGGCACCTTCGCCCACCGGACCGGGCTTTTTGCCGAAATGGTCTGCTCGAATTCCTTCCGCTCGGATGATGACGAGCGCAATGCCGTCGGTCTTCTGCATTGGGAAATGCGGGCGGCGGACGGGCTGGTGATGGAAATGGCCACCCGCCACCGCCTGCCGGCCGGCGGCGCGCTGGCGGTGGACCGCGATCCCTTTGCCGAGGCCGTCACCGAACGCCTGCGGGCGCATCCGCTGATTGCGGTGGAAGGTGGCGAGATCACCGACCTGCCGCGCGACGGCCACTGGATCATCGCCACCGGCCCGCTGACCTCTGGCGCGCTGGCGCAAAGCATCCGCGCCGAGACCGGGGCCGAAAGCCTTGCCTTCTTCGACGCTATCGCCCCCATCGTCTATGCCGAAAGCATCGACATGGGCACCGCCTGGCTGCAATCGCGCTATGACAAGGGCGAGACCGAGGAAGAACAGAAGGCCTATATCAACTGCCCGATGGACAAGGCCCAGTATGAGGCCTTCATCGACGCCTTGCTGGCCGCTGACAAGACCGAGTTTCACGACGGCGAAACCGCCGGCTATTTCGACGGCTGCCTGCCGATCGAGGTGATGGCCGAGCGCGGGCGCGAGACGCTGCGCTTTGGCCCGATGAAGCCGGTGGGGCTGACCAACCCGCATAACCCAGTAAAACCCTATGCCGTGGTACAGTTGCGCCGCGACAACAAGCTGGGCACGCTCTACAACATCGTCGGCTTCCAGACCAAGATGAAGTATGGCGCGCAAACCGCTGTTTTCAAGATGATTCCAGGACTTGAGAACGCAAGTTTTGCAAGGCTTGGCGGCATTCACCGCAACACTTTCCTGAACTCTCCGACGCTGCTGGATGACCAGATGCGGCTGCGTTCGCGGCCCAATATCCGCTTTGCCGGGCAGGTCACTGGCGTTGAGGGTTATGTGGAAAGTGCCGCCATGGGGCTGCTTGCGGGCCGGATGGCGGCGGCGGAAATCCTTGGGAGAACCCTGCCGCCCCCGCCGCCCGAAACCGCGATGGGGGCGCTTGTCACCCACATCACCGGCGGGGCCGAGGCCAGGACCTTCCAGCCGATGAACGTCAACTTCGGCCTCTTCCCGCCGATTGACGCCAAGGGGGGGCGGCGCGGCCGCAAGGACCGCTACAAGGCCTATACCGACCGCGCCAAAGACGCCTTCACCGCATGGCTGAGCGCGTAACCCGCTTTGCGCCCTCGCCCACCGGGCCGCTGCACCTTGGCCATGCCTACGCCGCCCTTGTCGCCGCGGGGCGCAGCGACCGCTTTCTCTTGCGCATCGAGGACATCGACCGGGCGCGCTGCAAGCCGGAATTCGAGGCCGCGATTCTGGACGACCTGCGCTGGCTGGGCCTGAGCTGGGAGATCCCGGTGATGCGGCAATCGGACCGGCTGCCGGCCTATGATGCCGCGCTTGCACGCCTGTACGAGACGGGTTTGACCTATCATTGCACCTGCACGCGCGGCGACATCAAGGCCGCGCTTTCGGCACCGCAGGAAGGCGCCGCCATGATCGGGCCGGACGGGCCGGTCTACCCCGGCACCTGCCGGGGCAAGGGGCATCGGGCGGGCGCGCTGCGGCTGGACATGGCCGCGGCCATGGCACGGCTGGGCGAGATCGGCTTTCACGAGACCGGAGTGCGGGCGGGGGAGCACATCTATTCCGTCGCGCAAATGATTGAAAAAGTTGGTGATATCGCTCTCGCGCGCCGTGATATCGGCACCTCTTATCATATCGCCGTAGTGGTCGACGACGCCGCGCAAGCCATCACCGAGGTGACGCGGGGCGAGGATCTGTTCGAGGCGACGGCGATCCATGTCGTGCTGCAACGCCTCTTGGGCCTGCCGACGCCCGCCTATCACCACCACCGCCTGATCCGCGACGATCAAGGCAAGCGGCTG
This sequence comes from Tabrizicola oligotrophica, assembly GCF_011008935.1. Classification (GTDB taxonomy): domain Bacteria; phylum Pseudomonadota; class Alphaproteobacteria; order Rhodobacterales; family Rhodobacteraceae; genus Tabrizicola_A; species Tabrizicola_A oligotrophica. The sequence continues at coordinate 104,918 of NZ_JAAIVJ010000001.1, forward strand.
GCCAAGCGCGACGATGCGCGGGCCTTGGCGAAGTATCGGGCGGAAGGGGCGACGCCCGAGGATGTTCGCCGGATGGTCGGGCTGCCGCCGATTTCTTCGCAGAAATCGGGCAAAATTCTGTGACAGAATATTCGCCCGCGTCAGCGGCCGGCGAATTTGGCGGGCCGCTTTTCCAGAAACGCCGCCACGCCTTCGCGGAAATCCTGGGTCTGGCCGCAGCCGCCCTGCAACCGCGCCTCGAGCGCCAGTTGCGCGTCAAGATCGTTGCCAAAGCTGGCGCGCAGCATCGTCTTCACGCCCCGGTAGGCCACCCCCGGCCCGGCGGCGAGTTGCGCGGCGCGGGCGCGGACCTGGGCGGCGAACTCCGCATCCGGCACGCATTCATAGATCATGCCCCAGTCGGCGGCCTGGCCTGCGCTGATCCTGTCGCCCAGCAGCATCGCGCCCATCGAGCGGGCAAGACCGATCTGCCGGGGCAGCCAATAGGAGCCGCCGGCATCGGGCACCAGACCGATGCGGGTGAAGGCCTGAATGAACGAGGCACTTTCGGCCGCGATCACGATATCGGCCGCCAGCGCCAGATTGGCCCCGGCCCCCGCCGCCGCGCCGTTCACCGCTGAAATTGTCGGGATCGGGCTGTCGGTGATTGCCTTGATCATCGGGACGTATTCTTCGTTCAGGATGCGCTCCAGATCGAAAGCGCCGACTTGCCCGGCATCCTGCAGATCCTGCCCCGAGCAGAAGGCCCGGCCGCTGCCAGTCAGGACCAGGACCCGCGCTTCGTGATGGGACCGCAACAGCGCATCCAGCAACTCCCGACGCAGGCCGGTGGTGAGGGCGTTCATCACCTCTGGCCGGTTCAGCGTGATGGTGGCGATGCCGTCCGTCAGGTCATAGGTGATCGCGGTGTAATCCATGGCCGTCTCCCTTTCGGCCAGCATAGCCGGCGGGGCAGGGGGCGAAAGCCGAACCTCGCGTCACTCCTTCATCAGCTCGGCCAGACGCGCCTTTTCCGCCTCGGTCAGCTCGGCCTCGGGCCTTGCCCGCCGCCGGGTCATGGCATAGGCCAGCCCGCCGCCGATCAGCAGCATGGCCGGCCCGGCCAGCCACAGGATCAGGCCGGTGCCACTGGCGCGCGGCTTGAACAGCACAAATTCTCCGTAGCGGGCGACGATATAGTCGACGACCTCGGCATCGCTGTCGCCCGCCACCAGCCGTTCCCGCACCAGAAGCCGCAGGTCGCGGCTGATCGGCGCGTTCGAATCGTCGATCGCCTCACCCTGACAGACCGGGCAGCGCAGATCGCGGCTGATGTCGCGGGCGCGGGCCTCCAGCACGGGGTCGGAGAGCATCTCGTCCGGCTGCACCGCAAGGGCGGGGGAGGCGAAGAGCATCAGGCACAGGACAAGCGCGCGCATCGGTCTACTCCGCCGGTTGCGCGGCGGGCGCGCGGCGGGCGCCGGCAGCAAGGCGATAGCGGCGGTCGGTCAGGCTCAGCATCCCGCCAAAGGCCATCATGAGCGCGCCCCCCCAAAGCCAGTTGGCAAAGGGTTTGACATAGGCGCGCACGGCATAGCCGCCGCTGTCCTGCGCATCGCCGATCACCAGATAGAGGTCGCGGGCAAAGCCATAGTCGATGGCGGCCTCGGTCGTCGGCATCGCCTGCACCGGGTAGACGCGCTTTTCGGGGAACAGCGTCACCACTTCGGCCCCGGCGCGGCTGACCACCATCTCGGCCATGGTCGAGGTGTAGTTCGGCCCCTGCACCTCGGTCGCGTCTTTCAGCAGCACCTCATAGCGGCCGACGGCGAAGGTCTCGCCCACATTGACCACGCGGATGTCCTCGATGGCCCAGGCATGCATGGCGGCGACGGCAAAGATCGTGACGCCAAGGCCGGAATGCGCCGTGGCCTTGCCCCAGTCGGCCCGGCCCAGACGGCCAAGGCGGGCGAATTTATCCGCCAGACCGCCCCGGCCGGCCCGGTTCCACAGGTCGATGAGTGCCCCCAGAACCACCCAGGCCCCCAGTGCCAGCCCGACCGGGCCAAGCGCCGACCTGCCGGTTTGTAGCGCAAAAGCCAAAAGCCCCAGCGCCAGCGCCAGCGCCAGCGCTCCGCGCAGCGGGCGCATGGCCTTGCCGATCTCGGCCCGCTTCCAGGGCATCAGGGCGCCGACGGGCAGGATCAGCGCCAGCAGCACCATGAAGGGCGTGAAGGCGGCGTTGAAGAACGGCTCGCCCACCGACAGCTTCTGCGCCCAGAGCATTTCGGCCACCAGCGGCCAGATCGTGCCGATGAACACCACGAAAGAGGCCACCGCCAGCAGCACGTTATTGGCCAGAAGCGCGCTTTCGCGGCTGATGGTGGAAAACATCCCCTTCGCCTCCAAGGCCCCGGCGCGGAAGGCAAACAGCGTCAGCGCCCCGCCCATGAAGACTGCAAGGATCATTAGGATGAACACCCCGCGCTCGGGATCATTGGCAAAGGAATGCACCGAGGTGATGACGCCCGAGCGCACGATGAAGGTGCCGGTCAGCGAGAAGCCGAAGGCGATGATGGCCAGGAGAATGGTCCAGGCCTTCAGGCTCTCGCGCTTTTCCACCACGATGGCGGAATGCAACAGCGCCGCCGCAATCAGCCAGGGCATGAACGAAGCGTTTTCCACCGGATCCCAGAACCAGAACCCGCCCCAGCCGAGTTCATAATAGGCCCACCATGAGCCAAGCGCGATGCCGATGGTCAGGAAGATCCAGGCCGCCAGCGTCCAGGGCCTGACCCAGCGCGCCCAGGCCGCGTCGATCCGGCCCTCGATCAGGGCGGCGACGGCGAAGGAAAAGCTCATCGAAAGCCCGACATAGCCGAGATAGAGGAAGGGCGGGTGGAAGGCGAGGCCGGGGTCCTGCAGCAAGGGGTTCAGGTCGTCGCCGTTCATCGGCGGGTTGGCCAGCCGCAGGAACGGGTTCGAGGTGAAGAGCAGGAAGGCCAGAAAGGCCGCGCCGATCAGGCCCTGCACCGCCAGCACCCGCGCCTTCAGCGTCGCCGGCAGATTGCCGCCGAACCAGACCGCACAGGCCCCGAACAGCGCAAGTGACAGGACCCAGAGCAAGAGGCTGCCCTCATGGTTGCCCCAGACCCCCGCCACCTTGTAGAGCATCGGCTTGTCGGTATGCGAATTCAGCGTGACCAGCCGCAGCGAAAAGTCCGACACCACAAAGGCATAGGTCAAGGCCCCGAAGGCCGCCGCAATCAGGATGAGCTGCACCAGCGCCGCCGGCTCGGCCAGCGCCATCAGCCGGGCATCGCGCTGTGCCGCGCCGTAAAGCGGCAGGGTTGCCTGCACCAGCGCCACGGCAAAGGCCAGGATCAGGGCAAAATGGCCAAGTTCGACGATCATCGGCGGTCTCCAGTTTCGCGCGCCATCCTAAAGCGAAAGGGGCGCGGCGGGAATGCCCCGTCGCGCCCCTTGGCCGATATGTCACAGCCTTGTCAGCCGGGCTCAGACCCCGCGCGACAGCGCCGCCACCCCGGTCCGCGCCAGTTCGCGCAGGCCCAGGGGGCGCATCAGCTCGGCAAAGCTGTCGATCTTTTCCGGCGTGCCGGTCATCTCGAAGACAAAGCTTTCCAGCGTGCTGTCGACCACATGCGCCCGGAAGATCTCGGCCAGCCGCAAGGCCTCGATGCGGTGTTCGCCCTTGCCGGCGACCTTGAACAGCGCCAGTTCGCGCTGCACGCAGGGCCCCTCGGCGGTCAGGTCATGCACGTCATAGACCGAGACCATGCGGCCAAGCTGCGCCTCGACCTGGTCGATCACCGCCGGCGTGCCGCTCGTCACAATGGTGATGCGCGAGCGGTGCCCGGTATGGTCCACCTCGGCCACGGTCAGGCTGTCGATGTTGTAGCCGCGGGCCGAAAACAGCCCGATCACGCGGGCCAGCACGCCCGGCTCGTTCTCGACGATCACCGCCAGCGTATGGCTTTCCACCGCCTCGGAATGCGGATCGCGCAGGTCATAGGCGGAATGGCTGGTCGCGCCCTTCTTGATGTTCAGTGCGGACATCTTTGGTCCTCTTTCATCTGTTCATAAATATCCCGGGGGCGCGGGGGCTGGCCCCCGCTCCGCCTGATTACACCAGCACCGCGCCTGCGGCCTTGATGACGCCTTGCGTCTCGGCATTGCCCAGAAGCATCTCGTTATGCGGCTTGCCCGACGGGATCATCGGGAAGCAGTTCTCGTGCTTCTCGACAAGGCAGTCGAAGATCACCGGGCCGTCATAGCGCAGCATCTCCAGAATGGCGTCGTCGAGATCCTTGGGGTCGGCGCATTTGATGCCCTTGCAGCCGAAGGCCTCGGCCAGTTTCACGAAATCGGGCAGGCTTTCGGACCAGGACGAGGAATAGCGCTCGCCATGCAGCAGTTCCTGCCACTGCCGCACCATGCCAAGCCGTTCGTTGTTCAGGATGAACTGCTTGACCGGTGCGCGGAACTGCATCGCGGTGCCCATTTCCTGCATGTTCATCAGCCACGACGCCTCGCCGGCGACGTTGATGACCAGTGCGTCCGGATGGGCGATCTGCACCCCGATCGAGGCCGGCAGGCCATAGCCCATGGTGCCAAGCCCGCCCGAGGTCATCCAGCGGTTCGGCGCGTCAAAGCCGAGGAACTGCGCCGCCCACATCTGGTGCTGGCCAACCTCGGTGGTGATGTAGCGGTCCATGCCCTTGGTCAGCGCCTCAAGCCGCTCCAGCGCGTATTGCGGCTTGATGGTCTTGTCCGAGGGCTTGTAGGACAGGCATTTCACCGCCCGCCATTCGTTGATCTGCTTCCACCACTTCGCCAGACCGTCCTTGTTCACCTTGCGGCCGCGCGCCTTCCAGATCCGCAGCGCGTCTTCCAGCACATGGCCGACATCGCCGACGATGCCCAGATCGACGCGGATCACCTTGTTGATCGAGGAGGGGTCGATGTCGACATGCACCTTCTTCGAGCGCGGGCTGAAATCGGCGATGCGCCCGGTGATGCGGTCGTCAAAGCGCGCGCCGATGTTCAGCATCAGGTCGCAGTCGTGCATGGCAAGGTTGGCCTCGTAAAGCCCGTGCATCCCCAGCATGCCGATCCATTTGTCGCCGCTCGCCGGATAGGCGCCAAGGCCCATCAGCGTCGAGGTGATCGGAAAGCCCGTGGCCTCGACGAATTCGCGCAGGAGCTGGCTGGCCGCCACGCCCGAATTGATGACGCCGCCGCCGGTGTAGAACAGCGGCCGCTCGGCGGTTTCCAGCATCTCGACCATGCGGGTGATGGCCTCGATGTCGCCCTTCACCCGCGGCTGGTAATGGTCCACGCGGGCCTTCGGCGCCGGGGTATACTCCGCGGTGGCGAACTGCACATCCTTCGGAATGTCGACCAGCACCGGGCCGGGGCGGCCCGACTTGGCGACGTGGAAGGCCTGATGAATCACTTCCGACAGCCGGGCGGTGTCCTTCACCAGCCAGTTGTGCTTGGTGCAGGGCCGGGTGATGCCCACCGTGTCGGCCTCCTGAAAGCCATCGGTGCCGATCATGAAGGTCGGAACCTGACCCGACAGCACGACGATCGGAATGGAATCCAGCAGCGCATCGGTCAGCCCGGTGACGGCATTGGTCGCGCCGGGGCCAGAGGTCACCAGCGCCACGCCGACCTTGCCGGTCGAGCGGGCATAGCCCTCGGCCATGTGGATGGCGCCCTGTTCGTGGCGCACCAGAACGTGCCGGATGTCGTTTTGCTGGAAGATCTCGTCATAGATCGGCAGCACCGCGCCGCCCGGATAGCCGAAGACGACATCCACGCCCTGATCCTTCAGGGCCTGAACCACCATCCTCGCGCCGGTCATCGCCTTGGTCATCGGTCTTTCCTCATCTTGCGCCCTCGCTTCTATCATCGGGCGCCGTTCTCAACAAAAAGCCCCCGGGGGGTGATCCGGGGGCGCATGGGAGCCGTTATGGACTGTCGTTACCGACCCATGCGCCATGTCTCCAGAATTACGACTAGTGCGCGCATTGCCGCCCCCTTTGCCTTCGGGCCGGACCTTATGGTGCGGGGCAGGAGGCGTCAACCGCAAATCGACGCTGAAAATGTCGCTGGATGTGGGAAAATTGAAGTTTTCTTGCGGGTGGCGCTGGCCTTTGCGCAACTTTCGCAAATTCCGCGCCACCGCGGCGGGCTCATGCCGTCCTGAGTCGGCTTTGGCCCGGACCAGAACACCGCCGGGCCACGCAGGCGGTCCGCGGGACGGTGTGCGTCGGCGGGGCAGGGGCCGGGCCTTGCCCTGCGCTGGCACCCGCGCAGCAGCGGCGCTGCCGGGTCGTGGCCAGAGTGACGCAACGTCACCTTGGCCCGTCCTGCCGGTTTTTCGGGCAGCCGCGGCGCGAGGTCACTTCTGGTAAGGAAAAATGACCAAAATCCGCCGATCCGCGAAGAAAGAGGTTCTCAACCCCGCATTCGCCCGATAGGCTTTCCGCACTGACAACGGCCCCGGTTCACGGGGCCATGAGCGGAGGAAAAGCTACTAATGGATCGTCGTTCCTTTCTGACCAAGGCCACCGTTGGCGGTGTCGCCGCTGCCGGCGCAGCAGCGCTTGCGGCCCCGGCCATCGCCCAGGCCGCGCCCAAGATCACCTGGCGCGTGACCTCGTCCTTCCCCAAGGCCCTGGACACCATCTTCGGCGCCGCCGAGACCATGTCGAAACATGTCTCGGAAGCCACCGACGGCAATTTCACCCTGCAGGTCTTCCCGGCGGGCGAACTGGTTCCCGGCCTTGAAGCCGCCGATGCGGTTTCGGCCGGCACGGTCGAGGCCTGCCATACCGCTTCTTACTATTTCTGGGGCAAAGACCCGACCTATGCCTTGGGTTGCGCCACGCCCTTTGGCCTGAACGTGCGCCAGATGAACGCCTGGCTGTATTACGGCGGCGGCATCGACCTGCTGAACGAATTCTTCCACACCCAGAACCTGCATTACCTGCCCTGCGGCAATACCGGGGTGCAGATGGGCGGCTGGTATCGCAAGGAGATCAACTCTCTGGCTGACCTGCAGGGCCTGAAGATGCGCATCGGCGGCTTTGCCGGCAAGGTGGCCGAAAAGATCGGCATCGTGCCGCAGCAGATCGCGGGCGGCGACATCTATCCCAGCCTGGAAAAAGGCACCATCGACGCCGCCGAATGGGTCGGTCCCTATGACGACGAGAAGCTCGGCTTCTACAAGGTCGCGCCCTATTACTATTACCCCGGCTGGTGGGAAGGTGGCCCGACGCTGGCCACGATGGTCAACCTTGACAAGTGGAACGAATTGCCGCCCGCCTATCAGGCCGTGATCCGCGCCGCGACCGAGGCCGCCAATGGCAACATGATGGCCTCTTATGACCAGAAGAACCCGACCGCGCTGAAAACGCTGGTGGCTGGTGGCGCGCAGCTGCGTCCCTTCCCGCAGGACGTGCTGTCGGCGGCGTTTGACGCGGCACAGGCGACCTATGCCGAGATTTCGGCCGCCAACCCGGCGTTCAAGAAGATCAAGGACAGCCAGGACGCCTTCAAGCGCGACGCCTATCTCTGGGCGCAGATTGCCGAATACAACTATGACACCTTCATGATGGTGCAACAGCAGGCTGCCAAGCTGTAAGGCTTTCAAGGTAAAAGGAAAAGGCTCCGGGGGAAACCTCGGGGCCTTTTGCGTTTGCCGGCTGGCGCGGGTTGCCCCCCACCCCCCGACCCCTCCCCACGAGGGGGAGGGGAGGTGTCGGCGCGTCCGGCGAGGTGACGCGCGCCATGCGGGGGGGGCGAAGCCTCGGGACTTTCTGGGTGCGGCGCGGGTTGGCCCCCACCCCCGACCCCTCCCCACGAGGGGGAGGGGAGGTGTCGGCGCGTCCGGCGAGGTGACGCGCGCCATGCGGGGGGGGGCGGGGAAGCCTGGGAGCTTTCGGGGGGCGGCGCGGGTAGCCCCCCACCCCCGGCCCCTCCCCACGAGGGGGAGGGGAGGCGCCGGCGCGTCCGGCGAGGTGACGCGCGCCATGCAAAAGGCCCCGGGGGGAACCTCGGGGCCTTTCGTGATTGCGAGCTTCCCTCCCCCCTGTGGCGGAGGGAGAGGGGGGGGCTTACGGGTTGACCTCCGGTGCCCCCAGTTGCGGCGCCCCCAGCTTGGGCGCCCCCGGAATTGCCGGGGCCCCCAGTTGCGGTGCCCCGAGTTGCGGTGCCCCCAGTTGCGGCACTCCCAATTGCGGTGCGCCAAGGATCGGGGCGCCGCCCGGGTTCAACGTGTTCAGCGTCGGCACGGTGATTTCCACTGCCGAAGCATCCACCACCGGTCCCTTGTAATGCATCACCAGCTGCGGGAAGGCGATCACCACGCCGATCATCACCACTTGAATGACGACAAAGGGAATGGCGCCATAGTAGATCTGCCCGGTCGTCACCCCGGCGATCTGCCTGCCCGTCACCTTGTCGGTATAGGCCCCTTTCGGCGCCACGGAGCGCAGGTAGAACAGCGAGAAGCCGAAGGGCGGGTGCATGAACGAGGTCTGCATGTTGACCCCAAGGATCACCCCGAACCAGATCAGGTCGATCCCCAGCGCCATCGCCGGCGCCACCAGCAAGGGCACGATGATGAAGGCCAGCTCGAAGAAGTCGAGGAAGAAGGCCAAGAGGAACACCAGGATCGAGACGAAGATCAGGAAGCCCGTCGCGCCCCCCGGCAGGCCCACCAGCAGGTGTTCCACCCAGACATGGCCGTTCACCCCGTAGAAGGTCAGCGAGAACACTCGCGCGCCGATCAGGATGAACATGACGAAGGCCGACAGCCGGGTGGTCGATTCCAGCGCCTGCCGGATCACGCCCAGATTGAGCCGCCCCTTCAGCCCTGCCAGCAGAAGCGAGCCGACCGCCCCCATCGCGCCGCCCTCGGTGGGCGTGGCGATGCCAAGGAAGATGGTGCCAAGCACCAGAAAGATCAGCGCCAGCGGCGGGATCAGCACCATGATGACCTGTTGCGCCAGACGGCTCATCAGGTTCATCCCGGTGGATTTGTCAACGATCGCATAGAGATAGATAGCGCTGATGCCCGCCGTCACCCCCATCATGTCGGCATTTTCACCGAAATGCGCAGTCAGGTAGGGGTGCAGCCCATAGGCGAGGGCGACCACGACCAGGATTGCCACCAGCAGCGACAAGACCCCATTGCCCAGCGTGCGCGCCTCCTTGGGCAGGGCCGGAACCCAGGACGGGCGGACTACCGAGACGATGAAGACATAGATCATGTAAAAGCCGGTCAGCACCAGACCGGGCAGCATCGCGCCCTTGTACATGTCGCCGACCGACCGGCCGAGCTGGTCGGCCAGCACGATCAGCACAAGGCTCGGCGGGATGATCTGCGCCAGTGTGCCAGAGGCCGCGATCACCCCCGTCGCCACCCGCCGGTCATAGCCATAGCGCAGCATGATCGGCAGCGAGATCAGCCCCATGGCGATGACCGAGGCTGCCACCACCCCCGTCGTCGCCGCCAGCAGTGCGCCGACGATGATGACGGCATAGGCCAGCCCGCCCCGGATCGGGCCGAACAGCTGGCCCACGGTGTCCAGCAGATCCTCGGCCATGCCCGAGCGTTCCAGCACGATCCCCATGAAGGTGAAGAAGGGAATGGCAAGAAGCGTCTCGTTCGACATCACCCCCCACAATCGCTGGGGCATGGTAAAGAGAAGCGGCCAGTCAAGCGTGATGGAGTTTTCCGAATAGGGCGCCAGCCAGACGCCGATGGCGAAGAACACCAGACCGTTGGCCGCCAGCGAAAAGGCGACCGGATATCCCAGCAGCAGAAACAGCACCAGGCTCGCGAACATGATCGGAGCCATGTTGATGGCGATGAACTCGATCATTTGCGCTCCTCCGCGCCGGTGTCTTCCTCGGCCAGTCGCGCCACTTCGGCTGCCAGCGCTGCGCCCTCCTGCTCGGCCGCCGCATGGGCCGAGACGAAGGGATGCGGGTCTTCGATCAGCCCGCGCATCACGGCGACTTTCTTGATGATCTCGGATATCGCCTGCGCCACCAGAAGGATGAAACCCGCCGCCAGCAGCGCGCGGGCCGGCCAGATGATGAGCCCGCCGGCATTGGTGGAAATCTGCCCGATCTGCCAGGCCTGCCAGGCATAGGGCACCAGCATCCAGGCCATCAGCACGGCAAAGGGCAACAGAAAGACCACATGGCCGAACAGGTCGATCCAGTGCTGCCTGCGGCGCGAGAACATGCCATAGACGATGTCGATGCGGATATGTTCGTTCTGCTTCAGCGTCATGGCCGAGGCCAGCAGGAAGGCTGCGCCGAAGAGATACCATTGCGCCTCAAGCCAGGCGTTCGACGAGGTGTTGAACAGTTTGCGCACCACGGCATTGATGGCGCTGATGATGATAGCCAGCAGAATGAGCCACATCACCGATTTGCCTATGGCTTCGCTCAGCCGGTCAATGGCGCGCGACAGCCCGAGGGCTCCTTGCATGCGTATCTCCTCCCCTGTGGTGTTCTTGTGTTCTTGATTTTGGCACTTTGTGGAAAGTGGTAAGAAAACTTATCCAATTATGGCGGAAAGGGCCGACCGGTCAATTGCTAAATTTTGCACCGCGCCAGCCCGGCGCAATGGCGGATCAGCGGTGCTGGATCAGGTCCCAGCGATTTCCCCACGGGTCGCGCCAGACGGCGACGCGGCCATAGGGCTCGTCGCGCGGTGGTTCTTCGAAGTGACCCCCGGCGGCGGTGATGCGCGCGGCATCGCGGGCGAAATCGTCGGTTGCGAGGAACAGCCAGACCCGGCCTGCGCCCTGCGCGCCGATGGCGGCGCGTTGGCCGGCCGCCTCGGCGCGGGCCAGCACCAGCCTTGCGCCAGAGCCGGCAGGGGCCACTGTGACCCAGCGTTTGTGACCCTGCGGGATGTCCTCGCACAGCGTCCAGCCAAGGCCGGTGCAGAAAAATCCGATGGCCTCGTCATAGTCGGGAACGATCAGCGACAGGGCGTAAAGGCCGCGTGGCTCAGTCACGGATCAGCCGCGCTTCGGGCAGGGCGATGCGGGCAACCTGCTCGGCGATCGGGTCGACGGAGAGCGGGTGCAGCTCGGCGCGATGATCGGCCGGATCGCGCATCGGCTGCCACTCGCCACCCTTGTAGATTTCCAGCGCGGCGAACCCGGCCTTGTAGCCCATCTTGCGGCTGCCCGGCACCCAGTAGCCAAGATAGACATAGGGCAGACCGGCCTCGCGGGCGATCTCGATATGGTCGAGGATGGCGAAGGTGCCAAGGCTGAGATCGGCAAGGTCGGGGTCGTAAAAGCTGTAGACCATGCTCAGCCCGTCGTCGAACACGTCGGTCAGCGAGACGGCGGCCAGCGGCCGGCCCTTTTCGCCGGGGCCGGCGGGACGGGTATATTCGATCACCCGGGTCTTGATCGGAGTTTCCTCGATCATGGCGGCAAACTCGAACACATCCATGTCGGCCATGCCACCGTCGGCATGGCGGGCATCGAGGTAGCGGCGAAACAGCGTGAACTGGTCCTCTGTCGCCCAGGGGCTGGTGGCATTGCGGCGCAGGTGGGCCGTGGCCTTCTGGACCCGGCGCTGGGTGCGGCTTGGCACGAAATCGGCCACCCGGATGCGGGCCGAAAGGCAGCCTGAACATTCTGCGCAGGTGGGGCGGTACAGCACGTTCTGGCTGCGGCGAAAGCCCTGTTTCGACAGCGCGTCATTCAGGCGCTGCGCCTGATCGCCCTGCAGGGCGGTAAACAGTTTCCTTTCCATCCGCCCCTCGAGGTAGGGGCAGGGCTGCGGAGCCGTCACATAGAACTGCGGCGCGATGGGAAGGGTATGACGCATGGGAGAAAGGCCTTGATCGGCCCAAAGGTTAGCAAGGCGCAGGCCCCACGCCAAGGGAAAGTTTCCAAAATGGAAAACCCCCGCCGGCAAGGGCGGGGGCGGGCCGTGCGGCGCGCTCAGTATTCGCCGGCGCGGGGCAGGTCGGCCTTCGGGGCCTCGGGCGCCGTTTCGTCGCGGGCGGCATCGGTGGCGCGGTTTTCCCGGGCGCGATCTTCCATGAAGGCGTCGAACTCCGATTTGTCCTTGGCGGCGCGCAGGCGCTGCAGGAAGGCCTCGAAGGCGGTCTGCTCCGTCTCCAGACGCTTCAGCATTTCCGACTTGTAGCTGTCGAAGGCCGAATTGCCCGAAGGCTGGGCCGCGCGGAAGGCGGCGTAGCGGTCATGGTGAGAGCCGTGGCGGTGGCGGCGGGCGGCACATCCGAACATGGTGTCAGAACTCCAGCGATTGGTTGCGGTGATGTAGATGACGAAGGCAAGGCCCAGCGGCCAGAACAAGACAAAGCTCACCACCATGGCGGCGATCCAGGCCTTGCGGCCCTTGCTGTCAAGCCAGGCCTCGGCACGGCGCAGGATATTGGGCCGTCCGCCAAACGCGGCGGCAGGGGCGGCGGAAGGGGAAGCGGAGGTCATGGGCAGGGGCCTTTTCGGGTTCGGGTTGCATGTGAAGGCGCTTCACATCGCCAAGATGGACCTGGAGGCGCCCGCAATCAAGAGGGTATGTTAATGTTTTTTACATAATCCTCGCGTCGCACCCGCAAGACGCTGAAAAGACGCAAGAGATTGCAGTGTGTCAGGCGGTGAAATCGGCGGTTCCGGCCCCGGACAGCCGCTGCAGCGCCTCGGGCGTGATGGCAAAGATATGGCGGGGGGTGCCGGCGGCGGCCCAGATCTGCGCGAACTCCAGAAGCTTGGGGTCCATCCAGACCGGCAAGGGCGTCAGATGGCCGACGGGCGCCACGCCGCCTATGGCAAAGCCGGTGATCTCGCGCACGGTGCGGCCATCGGCGCGGCCAAGGGTCTCGCCTGCCAGATCGCCGGCGCGGACCGGGTCCACCTGATTGCCGCCGGCGGTCAGGAACAGATACAGCCGCCCGCTCGCGCCCTGAAACAGGATCGACTTGACGATCTGATCCAGCGCGCAGCCCGCGGCGGCCGCCGCCTGCTCGGCGGTGCGGGTCTCGCCCGGCATTTCCAGCGGCACGGCATCAACGCCGCCCGCACGCAGGGCAAGCGTGACACGGGCAAGTGATTTCGACATGGGGCCTCGGCCTTCCGCGAGTTGGCTTTTGCGCGAGTGTGCCGATCGGCGGCCGGGGCGCAAGCCCGACGAGGCGCGGGCCCCGCGCCCGAGGAGGTTGACCCCGCCGCGCTTGCGGGCAAAATGACCGCATGCAGCCCTTCGCCTCGCGCCTGACCCGTCAGCCCCTTGCCTTCGATCCCGTCCCTGCGGGAGAGATTGCCGGACTGTTCGCCGACCTTGCCCCCGAGCTGCGCGGCCTGCTCGCGGCCAGCGCCGGTTGCAGCCCCTACCTGAAAGACCTGATGAGCCGCGAGGCCGACTGGCTGCGGCCCACCCTGCACGCGGCGCCCGAAACGGCCTTTGCCGCGCTGTTGGCGGGGCTGGACGCCATCCCGACCGACGATCTTGGCCGCGCCCTGCGCGAGGCCAAGCGCCGGGCGGCGCTTCTCACGGCGCTGGCTGATCTCGGCGGCGTCTGGAGCACGATGCAGGTGACGCAGGCGCTGACCGATCTGGCCGACCGGGCGGTGCAGCTCTGCCTGACGCGGCTGGTCGCCGAAGAAATCCGCCGCGGCAAGCTGCCCGGCGCCACGCCGGACGATGCGATGACCGCCGGTGGCATGTTCGCGCTGGCCATGGGCAAGATGGGGGCGGGCGAGCTGAACTATTCCTCCGACATCGACCTGATCTGCCTGTTCGATCAGGACCGCTACGGCGCGGACTGGCAAGACGCCCGCGCCGCCTTCATCCGCGTCACCCGCAAGATGACCGCGCTTCTCAGCGACACCATGGCCGGCGGCTATGTCTTTCGCACCGACCTGCGGCTGCGCCCCGATGCCTCGGTCACGCCGGTCTGCCTGTCGATGGCCGCCGCCTACGGCTATTACGAGGCCGAGGGCCGGACATGGGAGCGCGCCGCCTATATCAAGGCCCGGCCCTGCGGCGGCGATCTGGAGGCGGGCAACCGGTTCCTGAAATCGCTCACCCCCTTCGTCTGGCGCAAGCACCTTGATTTCGCGGCGATCCAGGACGCCCATGACATGCGCCTGCGCATTCGCGAACACCGCGGCCTGAACGGGCGGCTGATGGTCGAGGACCATAACATGAAGCTCGGTCAGGGCGGCATCCGCGAGATCGAATTCTTCACCCAGACCCGCCAGCTCATTGCCGGGGGCCGCGACCCTTCGTTGCGCGACCGCACTACGCTGGGCGGGCTTCAGGCGCTGGCGGCAAAGGACTGGGTGTCGCAATTGGCCGCCGACGAGTTGACGGCGCTGTACCTCGCCCACCGCGAGGTGGAGCATCGGCTGCAAATGGTGCGCGACGAGCAGACCCACACCATGCCGGCAACCGCCGAGGGCGTCGCCCGCATCGCCGCCTTCTGCGGCCAGCCTGAGGCCGAGTTCCGCCGCGATCTTCTCGACCGGCTCCTGGCCACCGACCGGCTGACCGAAGGCTTCTTCGCGCCCGCCGAGGTGGAGGACGGCCCCGACCTTTCCGACCATGCCCGCACCATCGTCGACGGCTGGTCGATCTATCCCTGCCTGCGCTCGGACCGGGCGCAGGCCATCTTCCGCCGCCTGCGCCCGGTGCTGCTGAAACGTCTGGCCCGTGCCGCCAATCCCGACGAGGCGCTGGTGGCGCTGGACGGCTTTCTGGCCGGCCTGCCCTCGGGGGTGCAGATCTTCTCGCTGTTCGAGGCCAATCCCTCGCTGGTCGATCTCATCATCGACATCGCCGCCACGGCCCCGGCGCTGGCGCGCTATCTGGCGCGCAACGCCCGGGTTCTGGACGGGGTGATCGGCGGGTCGTTCTTCGCCCCCTGGCCGGGACTGGCGAGCCTGACCGGCGATCTGGCCGCCAGGCTGGCCGAGACGCCGGATTACGAACGCAAGCTCGACGCCGCCCGCGCCTGGATGAAGGAATGGCATTTCCGGGTGGGCGTGCATCACCTGCGCGGGCTGATCGACGGCTTCGAGGCGGGGAAAAGCTATGCCGATCTGGCCGAAGCGGTGATTGCCGCGCTGTGGCCGGTGGTCGCGGCCGAATTCGCGGTGCGGCACGGGGCCATGCCCGGACGCGGCGCGGTGGTGCTGGGCATGGGCAGCCTCGGGGCGGGGCGGCTGAATTCCGGCTCCGACCTTGATCTCATCCTGATCTATGACGCCGCCGGGGTGGAAATGTCCGAGGGCGCCCGGCCACTCGCGGCCCGCGCCTATTATTCGCGGCTGACGCAGGCCATGGTGACGGCGCTGTCGGCGCAAACCGCCGAGGGCCGGCTTTACGAGGTGGACGTGCGGCTACGCCCCTCGGGGCGGCAGGGGCCGGTGGCGACCTCGATCGAAAGCTTTCACAGCTATCAGCAGACCGAGGCCTGGACCTGGGAACACCTGGCGCTGACCCGCGCCCGGGTGCTGGCCGGAGACAGCGGCCTTGCCGCCGAGGTGGACGATTTCCGTCGCGCAGTGCTGGCCGAGAAAGGGCAGGGGGCGCACGTGCTGGCCGATGTGGCCGACATGCGCCGCCGCCTGGCCGAGGCGAAACCGGGCAGCGGCGGCTGGGACGCCAAGTTCGGACCCGGCCGGCTGATGGACATCGAGCTTCTGGCCCAGACGCTCGCCCTGCAGGCCGCCGTACCGGCCCGTCAGGTCGAACGCCAGATCAGCCTTGGCGCGAAACGACCCAATATGTCGCAAGCGGACCAAGCGGCGCTGATGGATGCCTATAGGCTGTGCTGGCGGCTGCACTCGGCGGCACGGCTTCTGACCGACCGGACCGTCTCGCCCGATGCCTTGGGCGAAGGCGGTCGGGCCTTTGTCCTGCGCGAATGCGGGGCAGAGGGGGCAGAGGCGCTGACGGTGCGGCTGGAACAGGCGGCGGCCCGGGCCGAACGGGTCATCGCGGCCCATTTGCAGGGGTAAGGGAATGGGGAGGCGCGCGTTGGACCTGAAAGAGGCCGATCCGAAAGGGCTGGTGCGGGAAAGCTACCGGATCGACGGCATCACGCTTGGCGAATGCCGGTCGATCTTCATGGACTGGGCGCTGTCGGTGCCCTTGAGCATCGACACGCCGGATGCCCTGCGCAGCCTGATCGCGCATTACGGGCCGGAGAATGCAGGCCATCCGATGACCTCGGTGCTGACTGAAGCTCTGGTCGCGCCGCAGGCGCCGCGCCGCCGGGGCGGGCGCATCGGTCGGGTGGGGGTGTAGGCAAGGTGGGGTAGACCCCCGCCCTACGGGCGCAAACCTGCCGCTTCGCGGGCCAGCGCCTCGATGCCGGCCCAGTCGCCGGCCGCCATCTTGTCCTTGGGGCAGACCCAGGACCCGCCGACGCACAGGATGTTGGAAAGCCCGAGATAATCGCGGGCGTTCTTCAGGCTGATGCCGCCAGTCGGGCAGAATTTCACCTGCGGAATGGGCGAGCCGATGGATTTCAGATAGGCCGCACCGCCCGCCTGTTCGGCCGGAAAGAACTTCTGTACCGTATAGCCCTGTTCCAGAAGCGCCATGATCTCGCTTGCCGTTGCCGCCCCCGGCAGGAGCGGCAGGTCATGCTCGGCACAGGCGTCCAGCAGCCGCTCGGTCGCGCCGGGAGACACCCCGAACTTCGCGCCCGCCGCCTTGGCCGCCCGGACATCGGCTGGCGTCAGCAGCGTGCCGGCGCCGACCATGCCGCCCGGCACCTCGGCCATGGCCCGGATCGCCTCCAGCGCGCAGGGCGTGCGCAGCGTCACCTCCAGCGCCGGCAGCCCGCCCGCCACCAGCGCGCGGGCAAGCGGCGCGGCATGGGCCAGATCCTCTACCACGATCACGGGCACGACCGGGGCCATCCGGCAGATCTCGGCGGCTTTCAGCGATTGCTCGGCGGGGGTCATCGGCAGGCTCCTGTGTCTGCGCCCGGATCGCGGGCGGAATCGGTCGGAGCCTCCGGCGGGGATATTTGCGCCAGTATGAAAGGGCCAGTCGGGACACCCCTGCCTCGGGCCGGAACACCGGGGGAGGCAGGGGGCCTTTCACACTGGACGGTCATCGGCGTCCCCGCCTGTACCGTGAGGTGATCCTGACCGGAAAACCCTTTCATACTGGTTAAAATATCCCCGCCGGAGGCGAGAAAGGTTTCGGGCCGGGGCAGGGCGCGCGGCGGGGCATCAGACCACCACGGCCGCGCCGGTCTCGGCCGGGCCGACCGTGCGGCGGAAGGCTTCGAACAGCTCGCGCCCGATGCCATGGCCATTGGCCGACAGGTCGGGGCGGACGGTGGGGCGGGCGGCGAGGTCGGCCTTGACGGTCAGCGTGCCGGCCACGGCGTCAAGCCGGATCACGTCGCCATCCTGCACCCGGGCGAGCGGCCCGCCGCAGGCGGCCTCGGGCGAGACGTGGATGGCGGCGGGCACCTTGCCGCTTGCCCCCGACATCCGGCCATCGGTGACGAGCGCCACCTTCAGCCCGCGGTCCTGCAGCACCGTCAGCATCGGGGTCAGAGAATGCAGTTCCGGCATGCCATTGGCCTGCGGTCCCTGGAAGCGCAGCACGACCACTGTGTCAGAGGTGAACTCGCCTGCCTTGAACGCCGCCTTCACGGCGTCCTGATCGTGAAAGACCCGCGCCGGGGCCTCGATCACATGGCGCTCGGGCGCGACGGAGGAGACCTTGATGACGCCGCGGCCCAGGTTGCCTGAAAGCTGGCGCAGGCCGCCGGTGGGCTGGAACGGCTCTGCCGCCGGCCGCAGGATCTTGTTGTTCTGGCTTTGGCGCGGGCCATCGACCCAAGCCAGGCGACCGGCCTGCAGCCGGGGTTCCTGGCGATAGGCCTCCAGCCCGTCGCCCGCCACGGTCTTGGCGTCGGGGTGCAGAAGGCCGGCATCGAGCAGCTGGCCGATCAGGAACTGCATGCCGCCCGCGGCGTGGAAATGGTTCACGTCCGCCAGACCGTTCGGATAGACCTTGGCCATCAGCGGCACGACGCCCGACAGCTCGTCAAAGTCCTCGAGATCCAGCAGCACGCCGGCCGCCCGCGCCATGGCCGGCAGGTGCAGCACGAGGTTGGTCGAGCCGCCCGTGGCCATCAGCCCGACGATGCCGTTCACGAAGGCGCGTTCGTCGAGAATCTCGCCGGCCGGACGATAGTCATTGCCAAGGGCGGTGATCTCGGCGGCGCGGCGCAGCGCCTGCACGGTCAGCGCCTCGCGCAGCGGGGTGCCGGGGTTGATGAAGGAGGCGCCGGGCAGGTGCAGGCCCATGATCTCCATCAGCATCTGGTTGGTGTTGGCTGTGCCGTAGAAGGTGCAGGTGCCCGGGCCGTGGTAGCTGGCCATTTCCGCCGCCATCAGCTCGGCCCGCCCCACCTTGCCCTCGGCGTAAAGGTTGCGCACCCGGGCCTTTTCGTCGTTCGGAATGCCCGAGACCATCGGGCCGGCGGGAACGAACACCGCCGGGACATGGCCGAAGGTCGCGGCGGCCATGATGAGGCCGGGCACGATCTTGTCGCAGACGCCAAGGAACAGCGCGGCGTCGAAGGTGTTGTGGCAAAGCGCCACCCCCGCCGCCAGCGCGATGACATCGCGCGAGAACAGCGACAGCTCCATCCCCGGCTGGCCCTGCGTCACGCCATCGCACATGGCCGGAACGCCGCCCGCGACCTGCACCGTGGCGCCGGCCTCGGCGGCATGGGCGCGGATCAGGCGCGGGTAGTCCTCATAGGGCTGGTGGGCCGAGAGCATGTCATTGTAGGCGGTGACGATGCCGATGTTCGGCAGCCGCGCTTCGGCCAGCGCCGCCTTTTGCGCGCCCATGGCGGCATAGGCATGGGCCTGATTGCCGCAGGTCAGATGCCCGCGCGCAGGGCCGGCTTTGCCTGCCGCGGCGATGCGCGCCAGATAGGCGCTGCGCGTCGCCGCAGAGCGGGTGCGGATGCGGTCGGTGACGCGCGCGATGGTCGGATGCAACGGCATGGCCCCTCACTTCTTCGGGAGCGCCCGGATAACCTGGGCGGAACGGCCGATGGATAGCACATCATGTTAGCGCTAACAAGTGGAACTCTGCGACAGGGCAGTTCAAGACGCTGCGCTTTGCCAGGCAGCTCCTTCAAGCGGTGTCCTGCCTGCAGGATGCGTGGTCCGGGCCTTGGCGCGATTTTGCGGCCAGTGGCCCGCGGAAACAAGCCAAATCGCCGCAAGACGAGCCGCCAGCGCCGCGGGATCTCCCCGAAAATGCACAAGGATCGGCGCAAAGCAGCCACATTTACCCGGCATTAACCGATCAAAGCGCCCGGCCTGTCTTGCAGGCGGGGCTGAAGAAAGGGTGCGAAAAATGATCTCGTTCCGTCATCTGACCATGATGCTTGCCGCGCTCGGCCTGTCGGCCTGCGTTTCCGCCAATGACCCGGCCACGCGGGGGGCGCCGATTGCGTCGAACCTTGGCGCGGCCAATTCGCAGTCGGCCGGCAGCGTCGCGGACCCTTCGGCCATCTATCTCGCGGCGCAATATGAGGTGGCGGCGATCCGGGTGTCGGTGCCGCGCGCGCTGAAGGTTTCCGAGGCCAATACCTTCAAGCCGCGCGCCGACATCGTCTGGCGCGGCGAGGCGCTTGGCGACCGCTATGCGCAGGTGGCCGCGATCTTTCAGGACGCGATGACGACGGGCACGGCCTCGATGCATGCCGGCCGCCAGGTGGATCTGGAGGTGGAGGTGACGCGCTTCCACGCCCTGACCGAAAAGACCCGCTATACCATCGGCGGCGTGCATGAGATGCGCTTCGTGCTGACGGTGCGCGACAGCGCCTCTGGCGTGGTGCTGGACGGCCCGCGTGAGGTGGTGGCCGATGTCAAGGCCGCGGGCGGCTCGGCGGCGATCGAGGAAGAACGCATGGGCCGCACCCAGCGCGTGGTGACGGTGGAGCGGCTGGCGCAGGTGATCCGGCGCGAACTCTCGGCACCGGCAAGCCAGGAGATGATCGTGGCGCGGTTGCAGACCCCGGTGGCGGGTGTCACCGAGTAAGGCGCTTTCCGGTGACTTCGAAACAGGGTAAGGGGAGGTCATGATGACCTCCCCTTCCTCGTTTGACGCCCCCGCCCAGACCGAAATCCCGCCCGCCGGCGCCCCGCTCACGGGCCGCCCCGTGGTGCGCCTGAAACCCAAGGCCGAGGCGCGGGCGATCCGCCACGGCTTTCCCTGGGTCTATGCCGATGAGCTGGTCACCGACCGGCGCACGCAGGGGCTGGCGCCCGGTGCGCTGGCAGTGCTGGAGGACGGCGACCGCCGGCCGCTGGGTCTGGTGACGGTCAACACCCGGTCCAAGATCATCGCCCGGATGCTTGACCGCGATCCCGAGGCGGTGATTGACGCGGCCTGGTTCGCCACCCGCCTGAGCCGCGCACTGGCGCTGCGCGAGCGGCTGTTCGACGCGCCGTTCTACCGGCTGATCCATGCCGAGGCCGACGGCTTGCCGGGCATCGTCATCGACCGTTTCGGCGACACGGCCGTCGTGCAGCCCAACGCCGCCTGGGCCGAAGCCCATTTGCCTGCTTTGGTGGCGGCGCTGGTTGAGATCACGGGCGTTGCCCATGTCGTCAAGAACGGCACCGGACGGGCGCGCGGGCTGGAAGGGCTGGCCGAGGAAACCACGCTGCTGGCCGGCGCAGTCTCGGCCCCGATTGCCGTGCCGATGAACGGCGCGACCTATCTGGCCGATGTCATGGGCGGGCAAAAGACCGGTCTCTTTTACGACCAGCGCCCGAACCATGCCTTTGCCGCACGGCTGGCCAAGGGCGCGCGCGTGCTGGACCTGTTCAGCCATGTCGGCGGCTTTGCCCTTGCCGCGCTTGCCGGCGGTGCGGCCAGTGCGCTGTCTGTCGATGCCTCTGCCGCCGCGCTGGCGCTGGCCGGGCAGGGCGCCGAGGCCTCGGGCTTTGCGCCGCGCTTTGCCACCCGGCAGGGTGACGCCTTCGAGGTGCTTGAGGCGCTTGGCGCCGAGGGCGCACGCTTTGATCTGGTGATCTGCGACCCGCCGGCCTTTGCGCCGGCCAAACCGGCGCTTGAGGCGGGGCTGCGCGCCTATGAGCGGGTGGCCCGGCTGGCCGCGCCGCTGGTGGCGCCGGGGGGCTATCTGGTCTTGTGTTCCTGCTCGCACGCGGCTGACCTGTCGGCCTTCCGCAACGCCTGCGCCCGCGGCATCGGTCGCGGTGGGCGGCGGGGGCAGATCATCTACACCGGCTTTGCCGGCCCCGATCACCCGATCCTGCCGCAGCTGGCCGAAAGCGGCTATCTGAAGTCGCTGGTGTTCCATCTGGATGGCTGAGCCGCGCCGCCTCGTCCGACTGCCCCGGCGGGGCGTGATGTGCCGGAGGCCGGGGAGATGAAGGCGGTTCTCGACGCCTGCGTGCTGTTTCCCACCGTGCTGCGCGAGATTCTGCTGGGCGTCGCCGGGCGCGGGCTTTACCAGCCGCTCTGGTCCGAGCGCATCCTGCGCGAATGGGTGCGCGCCACCGCCAAGCTGGGCGAGGTCGCCGCGATGGAGGCCGAGGCGCAGGCCACGCTCGCGCGGCTGGCCTTGCCGCAGGCCATGTGCCGCGAACAGCCCGGCATCGAGGCGCGGCTCTTGCTGCCCGATCCCAATGACCTGCATGTGCTGGCCATTGCCATCGCCGCCCATGCCGATGCCATCGTCACCTTCAACGCGCAGGACTTCCCGCGTCACCTCCTTGCCGAGGAGGGGCTGGAGCGGCTTGACCCCGACCAGTTCCTCTGCGCGCTGCACGCCCGCCATCCGGCCGAAGTGGCGCAGGTGGTGGCCGACGTCCACGCCACGGCCGAGCGCATGCTGGGCGAGGCGATCCCCTTGAAGGCGCTGATGAAACGGGCGCAGCTGCGCCGGCTTGGCAAGGCGCTGGAGACGGCGGCGGGGTGAGGGCGGGGAAGGCGGGTTGAAAGCCCCCGCTGCGAGCGCCGGATGGGGGGCATGCCCCACCAATGGACGGAACCCCGCGCTACCGGACGGCGTTCCAGCGGGTTTCCATGGCCTCGATGGCGGCGATCCGTTCGGGCACCTTGGGGTGGCTGCGCAGCCAGACCGGGATTTCGGCACCCTGCGCGCCGGTCAGCGTCTCCAGCTTGTGAAACAGCGATTTCTGCGGGCCGGTGCCGATCCCGGCCTTGGTCAGCAGCGCCGAGGCATAGGCATCGGCCTCGAACTCGTCGCGGCGCGACAGCCTGGCCATCAGCGCGGTGGAAATGACATTGGCGATCCAGATGCCGATGAAGGGCAGGAAGCGGTTGAGGAACGCCGACAGCACGACGAACACCGCGTTCTGCCCGGTAAAGTCGATCATCCGCCGCCGGATATGGCCCAGCGCCACATGACCCAGCTCATGGGCGATGACGGCGGCCAGTTCCTCGCTCGTCACCTCGCCGCGCGCCCGCGCCGCCAGAAAGCCGCGCGTCAGGAAGATCCGGCCATCGGGCGCGGCCAGCCCGTTCACCGCGTCGATCTCGAAGATGTTCAGCCGGATTTCCGTCACCCCCAGCGCCGCAGCCATGCGCTCGGCCAGATCGTTCAACACATCGCCCTTCAGGGGGCGTGAATTGGCATCCAGCGTCCGCTTGGTCTGCCAGACCGAAAAGCGCAGCATCAAGAGCGCGTAGCCGATGGCCAGAAGAAAAGGGAGAAGCTTCAGCGTCATGCCCTGAATATGGCGCAGATCGCCGCGCCCGCAAGGCTCATGACGGCCGGTCGCGCTGCGCCAGATGCCACAGCAGCCCGCCAAGCCCCGCCGCCACCGCGCCGCTGGCCATGAGGCCAAGGATGGCGCCGAGGAAGTCCGAGGCCGCCGCAAGGTTGCCGGCAAAGCCGTATCCCGCCGCCAGATAGCCGCCGCACCAGAGCGCCTCGCCAAGGCTCGCCCAGAGGGTAAAGCCGGCAAGCGGCTGGCCTGTCGCCCCGGCGATCAGGTTGACGTAGGGGCCAAGCGGGCTGAACAGCCAGCGCGTCAGGAACACCGCGCCGGCGCCTTGCTGCCGCATCATCTGGCGGGCGCGGGCGATGACGGGCGCGCGCGCCGGGGCCGCTTCCAGCCGGGCGAGCAAGGCCGCCCCGCCGTGCCGCCCGGCGGCATAGCCGAGCTGGTCGCCCAGAACGGCACCCGCCAGCGCCGCAACCCCGAGCGAGGTCAGCCCAAGATCGCCCGCCGCCGCGAAACCTCCCGCTGCCAGCATCAGCACCGAGGACGGAATCGGCAGGGCAAGGCAGGACAGGAAGGTCGCCGCCGCGATGATCCACGCGCCATAGGCCGGCACCAGCGCCAGAAGCCAGTCGGTCACGGCGCGCCGCCCGCTTCGGCCCGCAGCGCGGCGATGGCGGCCTCGACCTGCGCGATGACCCCGGCCACCGGCACGCCGCGCGCGCGGGCAATCTCCTGCAAGGTCAGCGGATGGCCCTCCGGCGGCGGCAGGCCCGCGCGGCGGTCGATCTCGCGCGGGTCAAGCTGCCAGCTGTGCCCGATATAGCCGACCGTCATCCAGGGCTGCACCGCTTCCTCGCGGTGGCCGGCCCAGTAAAACGTGGCCCAGACCAGCCGCCCGGCAAAGAACATGGCAAGCCCCGCGGCCAGAGCGAAGGCCAGAAGCAATCGGGGATGAGCCTGCCAGAGCCGGATCATCGCAGCGCCTTGATGCCGCGCGCGATGCCTTCCAGCGTCATCGGCACCATCTGCCCGCCGAAGATGTCGCGGATCAGCCGGATCGACTGGGTGTGATGCCAGTGCTGCTCGGGGACCGGGTTGATCCACAGATGGCTGGGCCATTGGGTGCAGGCGCGGGTCAGCCAGACCTGCCCGGCCTCGGGGTTCCAATGCTCGTTGGCGCCGCCGGGATGCAGGATCTCATAGGGGCTCATCGAGGCATCGCCGACGAAGATGCACTTGTAGTCACCGCCATAGGTGCGCAGCACTTCGGCGGTCGGGGTCTGCGCGTTCCAGCGCCGGACATTGTCGCGCCAGACGCCTTCGTAAAGGCAGTTGTGAAAGTAGAACGGCACCAGATGCTTGAACTCGGCCCGGGCGGCCGAGAACAGCTCCTCCATCACCTTGACGTAAGGGTCCATGCTGCCGCCGACATCGAGAAACAAGAGCACCTTCACCGCATTGCGCCGCTCGGGGCGCACCTGCACATCCAGCCAGCCATGTTCGGCCGTGGCGCGGATGGTGCCGTCAAGGTCAAGCTCCTCGGCCGCCCCGTCGCGCGCCCATTTCCGCAGCCGCCGCAGCGCGACCTTGATGTTGCGCGTGCCAAGCTCCACCGTGTCGTCCAGATTGCGGAACTCGCGCTTGTCCCAGACCTTGACGGCGCGCTGGTGGCGGCTTTCGTCCTGCCCGATCCGCACGCCTTCGGGGTTGTAGCCGAAGGCGCCGAACGGGCTGGTGCCGGCGGTGCCGATCCATTTGTTGCCGCCCTGATGGCGGCCCTTCTGGTCGGCAAGCCGCGCCTTCAGGGTCTCCATCAGCTTGTCGAACCCGCCAAGCGCCTCGATCTGCGCCCGCTCCTCGGCGGTCAGGTATTTCTCGGCCAGCCTCGCCAGCCACTCGGCCGGCAGGTCGATGGCCTCCAGCACCTCGGCCCCCGAGATCGTCTCCAACCCCTTGAAGGTCTTGGCGAAGGCGCGGTCATAGCGGTCAAGGTGGCGCTCGTCCTTCACCATGGCCACCCGGCCAAGGTAATAGAACCCCTCGGGGTCATGGGTCACCAGACCCGCCTCCAGCCCTTCCAGAAAGGCGAGGTATTCGCGCAGCGAGACCGGCACCCCTTCGTCGCGCAAGGCAAGGAAGAAGGGCAGGAACATCGCGCTAGTGTCCGGAACGGTCGAGGAAGATCGTCACGAACAGCGCAAGGATCATCAGCGGGATGGCATGGGCGGCGGCGTATTGCAGCAGGTCCAAGAGCTTGCCCCCGCGGCGTTTCGCCCGCCAGACGCCGATAGCGGCCCCGATGACCAGCGCTGCCAGAACCAAGACTGGAATGTACACGATCCGACCCCTTCTTGCCGGGGCCGGACCTTGCCGCGCCCCTTATCCCTTGCGTCCGCGCGCGCCGAGTGCCGCCACTTCCGACATCCGCGCGCGCACCTGCGCGTCCGAGCCGAAGCCATAGCGCGCCCATCCCAGACTGTCGAGACGCAGCGCCTTCGCTTCGGCCACCAGGCCCTGGCTCTCATAGGCTTCGGCCTTGATGAGCATCAGCGTGGCAAGAAGGGCGGCGTTTTCGGCGCGTGTGACTACCGGAATGGCCCGGTCGGCGAACTGGATGGCCTGGGCGGGCTGACCGGTCGACAGCGCGATGGCCGCGAGCTGCATGTCGACATGGGCCGCATGCACCTGTCCGCCGGGCAGCGCGCGGTAAATGCGGCCCGCCTCGCCAAAGGCCCGCACCGCGGCCGCAGGATCAGAGGTGATCTGCGCCCGGCCAAGTGCATACCACGAAAACGCCAGCCGCCCGTCGCTCCAGCCCTGCGCCATGGCGATCGAAACCATCCGCTCCGCCGCCGCCCGGGCACTGCCGCCGCGCAGGCCGAAGGATTGCTCCACCGCCGCCACCCAAGACCGCGGCGCGATGGATTTCAGCGTGCCGCCGCGCCCCTCGCCACCGGGATTGAGCCGCGCCATCAGCGCCGGCAGGCGCTTGGCAGCCTCGGCCTCGTTCATGCCGGACTGCAACTCGGGCGCATAATAGGCGCGCAGGATCAGCATGTCGAAGCTGGTCAGCACGGTGTGGAAATTGTCATCGTTGAAGACGGAATCGGGCAGGTGGTAAAGGTCGTTGAGCGGCCCCATCGCCTGCGCCATTTCCTCGTGCAGGCAATCGCGCACTTCCTGCGCGCTGGTGTCGGAGGGAATGAAGATCGCCACATGGCTGCGCCGGGTCAGTTGGCCCCAGTCGACCGCCGCCGTGCCGCGCGCCGCCTTGTACTCGGCAAAGCTCTGCACGCCCGGCACCACGAAACAGGCCGCCGTCGGCACCACGCGGCGCATCTGGGCGCGCGGCAGGAACTGAATGGTGATCGAGGCGGCCTCGCCGCTGGTCGCCGGGCGCAGGTCAAGCCCGGCCTCCGACCGCAGCCGCCCCATCAGCCGCGCAAGGTCTGCCCCCGCCGTCGCCGGCACATCGCCTGTGAGTGCAAGGGTGATCGGGCCTTCGAACCGGCTCATCGCCGGGATGGCCCGCCCGCTTTCCATGCGGAAGGTGAGATCGAGGAAATCGCGGACAATCTCGACATTGCCGCGCCGGGTGGCGACCGGGCTGCCGGCGGGCAGGGCGGTCAAGGCGGGCAGGGCGGTCAGCGCCCCGGCGTCGGTGGCAGAGCTTTTGGTGACTTCTGCGCTGGGTGCTGCTGCACAGGCCGCAAGCAGGCAAAGGGCGAAAACGGAAAGACGGCGCATGGCTTGGCAGCTGAACCTATGTAGGTGGGGTTTCCCCCGGATTGACAGGCAAGGTGCCGCCTCCGCCCCGTGCCCGCCCGAGGTTCAGCGCCCTTGGGGCGCGAGGTGCCCCCGCACCTGACCCCAAGGGCTTTGCTGATCCGGGCAAGACCCGTTCCGTCGCCGCACCCCGAGACCCGCCGATGCCGCACCGCACCGGAACGCCTCTGGGACAAAAGGCCGGACGCAATCCCCACCGCGACCTGCCTTCAGGCGTGGCGGTCTGGCTTCGCTTCCGGTTCCCCGCGCGTCGAGCAGGCCGCGCCGAGGCCCCCCTTCTTCCCGATCGACCAGCCGCAGAAGGCCGGGACCGACGGCCCCCGGCCTGTCTGGAGGCCGGGGGCAGAGGGACAAAAACCGTCTTCGAAATCACACCGTCACTGAAGACAAGACAACATGGGGGCAGTGTCGTTAACGGGGCATGTTCATGTCAATCTTGCGGTTTCTGCAGCCAATGGCTGTATCTACCCATGGATATGTTCCGGGCCGGAAACGCCAGATCTGCGCAAGAGATATCACCAAACATTTCAATACATTTCAAAAATACGCAGTTCGTGAGGATAATGTGTCAACACTATGGCTAAATATCGGCAGAATCGCCCGATTCGAGAAAATTGGCTCAACAGTCGGCGTCAGGGGCACGGATTGTTGACCGGACAGCCTGCCCGGAAAAGGCGCCGCGCCCGCCCTGCCGCTGTCTGGTGCCGGGATGGAAACAATCGCCGATTCATCCGCTGATTGTATCAAATATCGAAACAGTTGGCGCAAGAGGCCATGGCTTCAGCTGCGCCCCACTCAACTGCGCCCCGCTCAATTGCGTCCGGTGCGGCTGAGGAAAGCGAGGCGCTCGAACAGCTGCACGTCCTGTTCGTTCTTCAACAGCGCCCCGTAGAGCCGCGGCAGGCTGTGCTTGCCCTCGCGCCGCAGATCCTCGGGACCGAGATCCTCGGCGAGGATCAGCTTCAGCCAGTCCAGCACCTCCGAGGTCGAGGGCTTCTTCTTCAGCCCCGGCACCTCGCGCAGGTCGAAGAACTGGGTCAGCGCGGTGGTCAGAAGCTGCTCCTTGATGCCGGGAAAATGCAGCCGCACGATGGCCGCCAGCGTCTCGGCGTCGGGAAAGCGGATGTAGTGGAAGAAACAGCGGCGCAGGAAGGCGTCGGGCAGCTCCTTTTCGTTGTTCGAGGTGATGATGACGACGGGGCGATGCACCGCCTGCACCGTCTCGCCGGTCTCGTAGACGTGGAACTCCATCCGGTCGAGTTCCTGCAGCAGGTCATTCGGGAACTCGATGTCGGCCTTGTCGATCTCGTCGATCAGGAGGACGACGCGGGAAGGCGCTTCGAAGGCCTGCCAGAGCTTGCCCTTGCGGATGTAATTCCTGACCTCATGCACCCGCGCCTCGCCCAGCTGGCTGTCGCGCAGGCGGCTCACGGCGTCGTATTCGTAAAGCCCCTGCTGCGCCTTGGTGGTGGATTTGACATGCCATTCGATCAGCTCCATGTCCAGCGAGGCCGCCACCTGCCGGGCCAGTTCGGTCTTGCCGGTCCCCGGCTCGCCCTTGACCAGAAGCGGGCGCTGCAACGTCACGGCGGCGTTGACCGCCACCGCCAGATCGTCGGCGGCGACATAAGAGGAGGTCGAGGCGAATTTCATAATCGGATCAAGGCCCTGAATTGTGTTCGCGAGAGACACTATCCGTCACCGGAATTTGTCGCAACCGCTAGTGACAATCCCTTTGCATTCCGGTATTGCACCGCCCATTCCGGCCCGTGTCAGGGTATGGCCCGCCCAGATGCGAGGTTCGCAAGATTGGAGAGTGTTGCCATGAAAGCCGAAGTGTTCCTGCCCGACGATTACCGTCCGGCCGAGGACGAGCCCTTCATGAATGAGCGGCAACTGGAGTATTTTCGCCGCAAGTTGCTGATCTGGAAGCAGGAGTTGCTGGACCAGTCGTCCGAGACCATCGAGAATCTGCAAGATTCCGCCCGCAACGTGCCCGATCTGGCCGACCGTGCCAGCGAGGAGACCGACCGCGCGCTGGAGCTGCGCACCCGTGACCGGCAGCGCAAGCTGGTGTCGAAGATCGACGCCGCGCTGCGCCGGATCGACGAGGGCGAATATGGCTACTGCGAGATGACCGGCGAGCCGATCAGCCTCAAGCGGCTGGACGCCCGTCCGATCGCCACCATGACGCTGGAAGCGCAGGAAAAGCACGAGCGCCGCGAGAAGGTGCACCGCGACGAATGACCGCCGGTGCCGGGGCTTGTGCGCCGGCACGGATGTCGTGAAGCTGAGGCCGGGCCGCTGCGCCCGGCTTTTTCATTCGGGGGTGCGCAGGACATGGCGCAAGAGGTCACGATTCTCGGGGCAGGTGTGGCGGGGCTGACGGCGGCGCTGGCGCTGGCGCAAAAAGGCTTTTCCGTCACCGTGCTGGAGCAGGCCGATGCCATCCGCGAGGTGGGGGCGGGCCTGCAGATCAGCCCGAACGCCGCAGTGGTGTTGCGAGCGCTTGGCCTTGGCGCGGCGCTGGAGGCGGCGCAGGGCCGGGCGCAGGCGGTGCGGCTCTGCGACGGGCTGACCGGCGAGACGGTCCTGAACATGGATCTGATGCGGCTGCGTCCCGATCAGGGCTACCACTTCCTGCATCGGGCCGACCTCATCGACATGCTGGCGGCGGCGGTGCGTGCCGCCGGGGTGCAGATCCGGCTCTTGCAGCGGATCGAGACGGTTGACCTGTCCGGCCCGCGTCCGCGCTTGGTGACCGGGCAGGGTGCCGAGGTGGAGACTGATCTGCTGATCGGCGCCGACGGGTTGCAGTCGAAAACCCGCACGGCGCTGAACGGGGTGGAGACGCCGTTCTTCACCCGGCAGGTCGCCTGGCGCGCGCTGGTGCCGGAACGGCCCGGTGCTGCGCCCGTGGCCGAGGTTCACATGGGGCCGGGGCGGCATCTGGTCAGCTATCCGCTGCGCGGCGGCCGGTTGCGCAACATCGTCGCGGTCGAGGAGCGCGCGCGCTGGGTCGAAGAGGGTTGGTCGCTGCGCGACGATCCGATGGAGATGCGGCTCGCCTTCGAACGGTTTTCCCCGCGGGTGCAGGGCTGGCTGGAGCAGGTGCAGGATGTCTACCTCTGGGGCCTGTTCCGCCATCCGGTGGCCGAGGTCTGGCACAAAGCGATGCCGCAGGGGGCGGTGGCCATCCTGGGCGATGCGGCGCATCCGACGCTGCCCTTCCTTGCCCAAGGGGCGGCCATGGCAATCGAGGACGCCTGGACGCTTGCCGCCCATCTGGCCAAGGCCCCCGCGGCCGAGGCCCTGCCGCATTGGCAGGCGGCGCGCCGCCCGCGCTGCGCGCGCATCGTGGCGGCGGCCAACGGCAATGCACGGGCCTATCATCTGGCAGGCCCGCTGCGCGGCGTGGCGCATCTGGGGTTGAAGATCGGCAGCGCGCTCAGCCCGGGCTTTGCGCTGTCACGCTATGACTGGCTTTATGGCCATGACGTGACGCGGGCCTGAGGCGGCCCCCCACCCCCGGCCCCATTTAGGGGGAGAGGAGGGGCCATCGGTGCAGATCGGCGGTCTTTGTCAGACCGATGCAGAGTCGGGGCGCGGTTCCCCTCTCCAAGGGGCGAGGGGAGGGGCTGGAGGGCGGCAACCGCCAAGACCTTCCCGGTCAGGCCGGATGTTGCGGCGAGCGGGTCAGGCCGCGACCGGAACCGCTGCGCAGGCCAGTTCCGTGCCGCCGGCAAAGATCACCTCGGGGCCGGCGAAGCGCAGGGCGACAAAGCGCGCCTCGGGCAGGATGTCGGCGCGGATGAATTCGCCGTCGCACAGGCTGGCGGCGGCAACCTGCGCCTCGGTGCGGCCGTAGAGCGCCTTGGCCCGCCAGTCGCGGATCAGGACGGCCTGCGCGGGCGCCACGAAGATCACTGCGTCCGGGCGGCCGACGCCAAGGCTGTCGGGCGAGATCGCCACCACGCGGGCGTTTTCCACTCGGGTCACCTCGACCTGCAGCACCTTGCGCATGCCGTTGCGGGTGATGACGCGGTCGCCGGGCATGAGGAATTCCACCGGCAATTCGCCGTCCAGTGTCAGCACCGGCGTGCCCTGCACCAGCCCGGTGCCGGCGAAGATCTCTTGCGCGCTGGTTTCCGCCGCGAAGGAAGCCTCAGCCAGTTGTGCCATCGCGAAGTCCCCCTGTGCTGTCCGCGCCCCTGCGCTGTGCCTTCTTTCCGCCTGATTGTGGCGAGATTGGGGTGGACCCGCGCTTTTTTCGCGGCCATGGCCCGGCGGGCAGCCGGGATCCCCGCAATCGACCCCGGCTGCTGCAGGCCCGTTTTTTCCTCTCGCATCCCGGTTCGGCCTTTGTTAGAAGGGCGCGGAATTCAAGGCGTGCGCGGTCCTGCCCTTGCGGCGGGTCGGGTGCGCCTTGGTGAATTTGCGGGTGTGGCGAAATTGGCAGACGCACTGGATTTAGGTTCCAGCGCCGCAAGGCGTGGGGGTTCAAGTCCCTCCACCCGCACCAGATTGGGATGAAAAGGACGACGACATGCAGGTCACCGAGACCCTGAAAGACGGCCTCAAGCGCGGCTACACCATCACGGTGTCGGCGGCGGAGCTTGACGCCGAAGTGCAGAAGAAACTGATCGAGGCGCAGCCCGAGGTCGAGATCAAGGGCTTCCGCAAGGGCAAGGTGCCGCTGGCGATCCTGAAAAAGCAGTTCGGCCAGCGCATTCTGGGCGATGCCATGCAGGACGCCATCGACGGCGCGATGAAAGCGCATTTCGACCAGACCGGCGACCGTCCGGCGCTGCAGCCCGAAGTCAAGATGGTTGACGGCGAGACCTGGAAAGAAGGTCAGGATGTCGTGGTCGAGATGACCTACGAATGCCTGCCGCCAATTCCGGAAGTGGACGCGGCCAAGATCACGCTCGACCGGCTGTCGGTGAAGGCCGACGACGCGGCGATCGACGAGGCGCTGAAGAACCTCGCCTCCTCGTCGCAAAGCTTTGAGGCCAAGAAGAAGGCCCAGAAGGCCAAGAAGGGCGATCAGGTCGTGATCGACTTCAAGGGTTCGGTTGACGGCGAATATTTCGAAGGCGGCGCCGGCGAGGATTACCCGCTGGTTCTCGGCTCCAACTCCTTCATCCCGGGCTTTGAAGACCAGCTGATCGGCGCCAAGACCGGCGACGAGGTCAAGGTCGAGGTCTCCTTCCCGGAAAACTACGGCGCTGCCCATCTGGCCGGCAAGGCCGCGGTGTTCGAGTGCACCGTCAAGGAAGTGCGCGAACCGAAGGAAGCCGAGATCGACGACGAGCTGGCCAAGAAGTTCGGTGCCGAGGATCTGGCGGCCCTGAAGGGCCAGATCGCCGAGCGTCTGGAAGCCGAATACAAGGGCGCCGCCCGGGCCGTGCTGAAGCGCGCGCTGCTCGACCAGCTTGACGCGCAGGTGAAGTTCGACCTGCCGTCGGCTCTGGTTGACGCCGAGGCGGCGCAGATCGCCCACCAGCTCTGGCACGAGGAAAACCCCGACGTGCATGACCACAACCACGGCGCCATGGAGCCGACCGACGAGCACAAGAAGCTGGCCGAGCGCCGCGTGCGCCTGGGTCTGGTGCTGGCCGAGGTTGGCCGCAAGGCCGAAGTCACCGTCACCGACGCCGAGATGACCCAGGCGGTTCTCTCCGCCGCCCGTCAGTATCCGGGCCAGGAGCGCGCCTTCTTCGAATTCGTGCAGAAGAACGCCCAGATGCAGCAGCAGCTGCGCGCGCCGGTGTTCGAGGACAAGGTTGTCGATCACATCGTGGCCGGGGCGAAAGTCACCGACAAGGACGTCTCGAAAGACGAGCTGCAGAAGCTGGTCGAAGCGCTGGACGAGATGTAATCCACCGCCAAAGGCAATTCCCGGGGGCCGTGGCGCAAGCTGCGGCCCTTTGGTTTTGCGTCCTCAGGTCCGGGCGGGGAAAGGCATCGCCTTTCCCCGCCCGGCTGCGATCACGGGTCCGCAAGAGACGGGTCCGCCTTCACGACCTAAGGCCAGCGCCCGACCTGGCGGGCGAGAAGCGCCCGCCGAGGGCGGGGCGGGCGCTGGCCGGGGCTTTGGGCCCCGGCGGTCAACCTGACCCTGCGCCGCATGGCCAAGGCGATGGCCTTGGCCAAACCTCCGCGGCCTCTCGCCCAATCCGCCTGCCTCTGATAGGGAAGCGCCATGACCAACATCCTTCCCCACCTTCCCGCCGACCGCATCCTTGCCGCGCTCTCGCGCAGCCCCGGCAATGAATTGCGCACCGGCAAGTTCGACAGCCCCGAATCCTCGGCCGCGCTGGTGGCCAATGGCTTTGGCGCCTTCCTGACCCGCCCGGCCGACCTGCCGCCCTTGCCGGGTGTGCCGATGGGGCCGGTCCTGTCGGTGGAGCTGGAGGCCGAGATGCGGTTCCCGTGGTCTGGCGGGCGCAATCCCTGGCTGGATGTCGGCCTGGCCACGGCGACGACACTGGTGGGGGTGGAGGCGCGGCGCTATGAACCGTTCCGCCCGGCCAAGGCCACCGGCTTTGCCGAGGTCTACGACCGCCCGGTCTGGGGCGCGCAGATGGGCCGCTACACCCGGC
Source organism: Tabrizicola oligotrophica (assembly GCF_011008935.1). Classification (GTDB taxonomy): domain Bacteria; phylum Pseudomonadota; class Alphaproteobacteria; order Rhodobacterales; family Rhodobacteraceae; genus Tabrizicola_A; species Tabrizicola_A oligotrophica. Next base: position 138,102 of record NZ_JAAIVJ010000001.1, read on the forward strand.
TGATGGCCGATCTGGTTGCCGGGCGGGTGGCGTTTCAGGCGCTTGATGCGGTGCAGCTGGTCAAGGATGCCCTCGCGCTGCGCACGCAGGCGGAAAAGCAGGCCAAGGGGGCGGTGCTGGCCTATCTTTACGCCGAGCCCAAGGTCTGGGCCAAATCCGGCAAGCCGGTGGACCCGGAGCGGGTGCGGCTGCACCGCCACGAGCTTGCGCAGTTCGCGGGACTGGTGAAGGGCGATCAGGTGGTGTTCGTGCCGCTTCGCTGGGCGGACTTGCTTGCCGATTGGGCCAAGCGCCCGGCGCTTGCCGCCCATGTCGCGGCACTGCGCGGCGCCTTTGGCGATCTGGGCTAGGCTTGCTTGACCGCGTCCGAGGGGCTGTCGGACACCCCCTCGGAGCGCAGCACGTAAACTCCCGCCGCGACGATGGTGGCAATGCCCAGCCACCCCAGCGCATCGGGCAGATCGCCCCAGATGAGCCAGCCCCAGAGGATGCCCCAGAAGGCGAAGCTGAATTCGAAGGGCGCCACGATTGAGGCTTGCGCGATGCGATAGGCCTGCGTCAAGAGCGTCAGCCCGACAGCGGCGATGACCCCGCAAGAGGCCATCAGGAACAGATCCCAGGTCGAAGGCCAGACCCAGCCGCGGGTCAAGAAGGCCAGCGAGGGATGCACCCCCTCGGCATTGCCGCCCCGACCATAGACCAGCGCCAGCGCGGCGGCGCAGGCGAGAAACGCCAGGTTGCCCCAGAAGGCCATGGCGGCGGCGCTGTCTCTGGTGCCCATGACGCGGGCAAGGATCATCGAGCCGGCATAGGCAACACCGCACAGCACCGGCAGCAGTGCCGCCCAGTCGAACAACTCGCCCCCCGGCCGCACCATCAGGAGCACGCCGGCAAACCCCGCCGCGACTGCCAGCCAGCGCGCGGCCGAGACCCGCTCGCTGAGGAGGAAGACCGACATGACCACGATCATCAGCGGCGCGGTGAAGTAAAGCGCCACAGTGGTCGCCATCGGCAGCGCCGCCAGCGCCAGATAGTAAAGCGTATAGGCAAGGAAGTTCAGCAGGCCCCGCAGCAGCATCGCCGGCCAGGTCGGGCTGACGAGCGTGCGCAGCGTGCCGTCGAAGGCCCATGTGATGGCCAGCAGGCAGGGAATGGCGGTCAGGCTACGGATCAGCATCGCCTGATGCAGGGGATAATCCCCGGAGATCAGCTTCAGAATCAGGTCCTGCACCGAGAAAATGGCGATGCCGGCAACAAGGGCGAGGATGCCCTTCAGGGCGGAATTCTGGGTCATGATGCCGGCCAAGCTAGCCGTTCGGCAAGGTCAGGCTAGGCTATCCGCGACAGAAAGTGTCAAAGCCCGGCAAGGGTGTGCGCCGTCTCGGGCAGGCGTTTCAGGCCGGCCGTTGCGAAGCACCCGATGCGGCGTTCCAATGCGCGCGGGGAGAGCGGGAAGGGGGCATGGCGTGCTCTACTCTGTGCAATTTTGTACGGCACAAGATTTTGCTCCACAAAACACCAGATTGCAGCGCAATGTCGGCCATGGCCCCGCCAAAAACAAAACCGCGCCCCGGTTGCCCGGGGCGCGGTTTGCCAACCTTTCTTGCGAAAGGATTATTCTTCGCTGGCCGCAGCGCCCATTTCGTCGAACAGCTCGGCGATCTCGAAATCGGCGGCCGCTTCGGCTTCGGCAGCCAGGTCCTGGATCGACTTGCCCGAAGCCTGGATTGCGGCTTCTTCGACCGAACGGGCCACGTTCAGCTGGATCTTCACCACGACTTCGGGGTGCAGCGTCACGGTGACGGCGTGCAGGCCGAGGTCCTTGATCGGACGGTCCAGCACGACCTGACCGCGGCCGACGGTGAATCCGCCATCGGTGGCCGCATCGGCGGCGTCGCGTGCGGTGACCGAGCCGTAAAGCGCGCCGGCGTCCGAGGCCGAGCGAATCACGACAAAGCTCTGACCGTCCAGCTTGGCGCCAACGGCTTCGGCTTCTTTCCGGGTCTCGAGGTTGGTGGCCTCAAGCTGGGCTTTCTTGGCCTCAAACGACTTGATGTTGGCTTCCGAGGCCCGCAGCGCCTTGCCCTGCGGCAAAAGGTAGTTGCGGCCGAAGCCGTCCTTGACGTTCACCACGTCGCCCATCTGGCCCAGCTTGGCCACACGCTGAAGAAGGATCACTTGCATGGCAGGTCTCCTTATTTCACGGCATAGGGCAGCAGGGCGAGGAAGCGGGCGCGCTTGATGGCTTGCGCCAGTTCACGCTGCTTCTTGGCCGAGACTGCGGTGATGCGGGACGGAACGATCTTGCCGCGCTCGGAAATGTAGCGCTGCAGCAGACGGGTGTCCTTGTAGTCGATCGCCGGAGCATTGTCGCCCGAGAAGGGGCACACTTTCCGGCGGCGGAAAAACGGTTTGTTCGCCATGGGTTATGGTCCTTTTCTCAGATCAGCGACGAAAGCCGCCGCGGTCACCACCGCGGTCGCCACGCTCGCCACGGTCGCCGCCGAAGGACGGACGCTCACGACGTTCACCGCCGCCGAAGCCACCTTCACGGTCGCCACGCTCGCGGTCGTCACGCTTCTGCATCTGCACCGACGGGCCATCGCCATGGACGTCGACCTTGATGGTCAGGACGCGCATCACGTCGTCATGCAGGCGCATCAGGCGTTCCATTTCCTGCACCGCCGAGGCCGGAGCGTCGGACTTGAGCAGGGCATAGTGGCCCTTGCGGTTCTTGTTGATCTTGTAGGCCATGGTCTTCACGCCCCAGTACTCGCTTTCGACGACTTTGCCGCCGTTGTCTGCGAGAACGGTCGAGAAGTGTTCCACAAGGCCTTCAGCTTGCGCGTTGGACAGGTCCTGACGCGAGATGAAAACATGCTCATAAAGCGGCATGTGCACTCCAGTTCGGTCTCAGGCGCACTTCATAGGCCGGGCATCTCTTTCCGCCGCCCGTCCACGAGAGGCTGCGCCGGTTCGGTGGATATTGCGGAAAGATGGGGCCTTATACAGAACCCGCCCGCAGATGCAACCGCAACTTGCCTTTCATACTGGCCCAAATATCCATCGCGGCCTGTCGCCGGCACTCCGGCCCGGCATCCGGGCCTGCCCGCCTCAGCGGGCCGAGGCGGGCAGGCCGAAGGCGTGGTCGAAGGCCCAGGTGAAAAGATAGGTGTAAACGACGAACAGCGCGATCAGCCCGGCCTCATAGGCCAGCGCCTTCCAGAGCCCGCCCCCCAGCCACCAGGCCGTGACCGGGGCGAGGATGACGACGAGCCCGCCCTCGAACAGCAGCGCATGGGCCGAGCGGCGGCCAAGCGAGCGGCCGCGGCGGGATTGCCGGGCCTCCCAGCGCTCGAAGAGGCTGTTGAAGACGAAACTCCAGCCCAGCGCGACACTGGCGGCAAGGATCGACAGGCTGACCGATTGCGCGGCGCTCGCCTCCGACATCGCCATCAGCCCGGCCGAGGCCACCGCCACGCCAAGGGTTTCGAAACTGACCGCATAAAGAATCTTGCGTAGGGCCGGGGACATGGCTCAGGCCAAGGCCGCATGGGCGATGAGGAGCCCGTGGCACAACAGCCCGCACAGGACCGCCAGCGAGCCGAGATCCTTGGCGTCGCGGGCAAACTCGGCCCAGTCGGTCGTCAGATGGTCGACAAGGCATTCCAGCGCGGTGTTCAGCGCCTCGAGCGCGACGACCAGCAGCGCCAGCCCGGCAAAGACCAGATAATGCAGCAGCGTCGCCTCCAGCGCCCAGAGCAGGACCGGCACCGCGACGAGGCCCAGCATCTCCTGCCGGAAGGCGGATTCGCGCCAGAGCCGGCGGATGCCGGCCGCGGAATAGCCCGCGGCGGCGAAGAAATGCGCCAGCCCGGTCTTGCGGGCCGGTTTTGCCGGTTCAGCCATGGCACCCTGTCGTCAGATCAAGGTCCGCATTGTGCAGGCTGGTCGTGACATCCGCAAGGCCCAGAAGTGTATGGAAAACCTCGTCATGGCTGGCCTTGCCCGCCAGACCGGCGGCCTTGCGTTTCATGCAGTCCTGATCCAGCCCCATCGCGCGGCGATAGGCCGGCGAGGTCCAGAGCACCATCGGCACCTGCGTCTGCACCTCGGGCGCCATGAAATAGGGCGCGGCGTGCAGGTAAAGCCCGTTCTCGCCCAGGCTTTCGCCATGGTCGGAGACATAGAGCATCGAGGCCGCCACCCGGTCCTGCGCCCCCATCCGGTCGATCAGCGTCGCCAGGAAGAGGTCGGTATAGGCGATGGTGTTGTCATAGGCGTTGGTGATCTGCTCGGGGCTGCAGGCGCCGAAATCGCCGCTGCGGCAGTCGTCGGGGAAGGGACGGAAGCTTTCGGGATAGCGCAGGTAATAGGCCGGGCCATGGCTGCCGATCTGGTGGTAGACGATCACCGTATCGCGGGTGATGCCGGCCAAGAGCCTGTCGAGCGTCGGCAGGAACACCATGTCGGTGCATTCGCCCAAGGCGCAGGCATTCGGCTCGTCCGCGGGTTTGAACCGGGTTTCGGGCAGGCGGGCGGCGATGCCAAGGCTTCCGGTATTGTTGTCGAACCATTGCACATCAAAATCGGTTTGTTTCAGCAGGTCCAACAGGTTCTGATGCGATCTTGCGGCAGTTTCGGAATGCTGCTCCATGCCGTAATGGGCAAACATGCAGGGCATCGACACTGCAGTCGAGGTGCCGCAGCTTGTCACCTTGTCGAGATAGACGATGTCGCGGCGCGCCAGTTCGGGATTCGTCGGCCGGTCATAGCTGCCAAGGCTCCAGTTCGCTGCGCGTGAGGTTTCTCCGACCACGATCAGCGTCAGTGTCGGCTTGCCGGCGGCAAGGATGCGCGGGCCTTTGTGCGCGTCCAGCCCGATTGGCGCGGCCACGAGGTTGGCGGTCACCAGCTTTTGCTTGGCAAACCGCACCCCGGCCACGATCGGCGTGACCGGGATCACCGCCGAGGCGATTTCGCGCCGTTCGCGGAACATCGAGGAAAAACTGCGGTAATCGGCCATCATCGCGCCGAAGAACAGCGCCAGCGCCAGACCGATCGCCAGCGGGTAATGCAGCGCGCGGACCCACCAGCGCATCGGCTTGGCCCGCGTCCACAAGACCAGCGCCGCCGGAATCAGCCCGAACCCGGTCAGGTGCAGCAGGAAATCGGCGGTCATCAGGTGCCGCGATTCATTGCCGGTGGTGTTCAGCGCGTTCTGCAGCATGTCGCGGTCGATCACCACGCCCAGCCGTTCCTGGAAATGCGAGGCGACCGCGCCCAGCACCAGCGCAACGGCCAGCACCGGGCGCACAAGGCCGGGCAGGGCAAAGACCGAGATGCAGAACAGGATGGCCCCATAGGCCAGTACGCCCGCCACGCCGATCAGCAGCGGCCGGCCCGCGAGATAGTCGGCGACCCGGGTGTAATAGGTGAAATTGGCGCTGGCCGCGAGGAAGGCCGCCACCAGAAGGTTCAGCGTCAGCGGCGACAGCGCCGGGCGGCCAGCGGGTACGATCCGGGCAAGGCGGCTTCGGGGCCGACCGGCAAGGTCGGCGTCGGGCAGGGTCATGGGCGGGGGCCGGAAGTTGTTGGAGAAGCCCAAGACCTGCGCCCCGCCTCGCGTGGGCGCAATCCTTAGGGTCGTAAGCAGGTGCTTAGGCCGGATTTACGCCATCTCTGCTTAGGCAATTTCGCGCCGGACCCCGGCCCACGCCCTTGTGATTGTGCGCAGGCGCGCAAAGGTTGTTTGGCGGCTGCGAATTGAGCCACGCGGTCCGGGCAGTCCATGACGGCGCCAAGCCGGGATGGTCCGGCGATGCCTTGCAGGAGTTTCCATGACCCGTTTCGCCCCCTTTGCGCTGGCCCCCGTCGCGCTGGCTGCCGCGCTGCTTGCCGCTCCGGCTTTTGCCGAAGCCGAGAAATACACGCTCGACCCCAGCCACAGCCAGATCGTGTTCAACTACAACCATCTGGGCTTCTCGACCTCTTACGGCATGTTCTCGGGCTTCAACGGCGAGATCCTGTTCGATCAGGCCGACCCGGCTGCCTCGTCGGTGACGGTGTCCTTCCCGGTCAAGACCATGCTGACCGGCTGGCAGGAGCGCTTTGACCACCTGATGACCAAGGACTTCTTCGACGCCACCGAGGACGAGATGGTGACTTTCACTTCGACCGGCATCGAAGTGACCGGCGAAAAGACCGCCAAGATCACCGGCGACCTGACGCTGAACGGCGTGACCAAATCGGTGGTGCTGGATGCGGTGCTGAATCAGGCGGGCGAGCATCCGATGGCCAAGACCCCCTGGGCGGGTTTTTCGGCGACCACCACGCTGATCCGCTCGGACTACAACCTTGGCCTGTTCGCGCCCTATGTCGCCGACGAGGTGCAGGTGCAGATCTCGGTCGAGGCGCAGAAGGCGGCCGAGTAAGCCTTTAGCCCGAAAGGAAAAGGCCGCGAGGGGTGCCCCTCGCGGCCTTTTTCATGCGCTCTTCGTCGGCCTGCGGCCGCTCATCGCACCCGGCCCGGTGTCACAGGCGGGGTGTCACAGGCGCGTTGCCGCCAGCGCGACCTTGACCTCGACGGCAAAGCCCACGGTTTCCTCGTCGCCATAGCCCGCGCCGATGCCGAAGTCGCGGCGGTCGAGGCTGGCGGTGCCGGTCATCGTCGCGCTGTCGCCGGCAATCTCCAGCGTGAAAGGCAGGGTGACGGGCACGCTTGCCCCGTGCAGATCAAGCGTCCCCTCGGCCACCAGCCCCTGCGGTCCGGCCTTCAGATCGGCGGTGAAGGTGGCGGCCGGGTGGGCGGCGATGTCGAAGAACTCCGGCCCCTTGGCCTGATCGGTGACCGAGCCGAGCGCGAGGCTGGCAAGATCGACCGTGACCACCACCTTGCCGGCGATGCCGTCCGTCACCGTCTCGTCATAGCTGATCTCGGCCGACCAGCCGGCAAAGTTGCCCGTCACCGGGGCGCCCATCTGCGCCACCGTGAAGTCGAGCGTGCCGGATTGCACCTGCCAGTTGCCGCCCGTCGCCGCAGTCAGCGGCGCGGCGCTGGCGGGCTGGGGACCGGGCGCCATGCTGAGCGCCAGCGCCGTTCCCGCACCGTAAAGCCCCAGCGCCAGCAGCAACGGCGCCAGCCGCTTGCCCTGCGGCAAGGGGGCCTCCGGCGCGGCGGTGCCAAAGGCCATGCGGGCCAGCGTCGCGTCGCGGTCGAAGAGATGATGCTTCAGCGCCCCGGCGATATGCAGCGCGACCGAGGCGATCAGAAGCTTGCTGAACACCCAATGCGCCCCGGCGGCCAGCCCCGCGACGGCTTCGGATTTCGGCACGAAGGGCAGGCCCTGACCAAGGGGCCAGAGGATCGGCGCAAAACCGTCAACGGCGGCGTGATGCACCCAGCCGGTCAGCGGCACCATGACCAGCGACAGATAGAGCAGCCAGTGCACCAGCTCGGCCAGCGTCAACTCGACGCGGCGGTGGGGGTGCAGCGGCACCGGGCGATGCTGGCCAAGCGCCCAGAGGATGCGCGACAGCCCAAGCAGAAACGCCGCAATCCCCAGGGTCTTGTGCAGCGAGAAAAGCTGCGCCTTGCGGGCGATGGTTTCGGGCGAGGGTTCGATCCCGTTCGCAATCAGGCCAAGGGGAATCGCGGTCAGGATCAGAAGGGCGGTCAGCCAATGGAAGGTGCGGGTAACAAGTCCGAAACTGGTCGGGGTATTCTGGGCAGGCATTCACAGGCTCCGGTTGTGCGGCAGGCCAGCCTAACAGGTCTGGGGCGGCAAGACAGCGCCCCGGGCCGCACATCGGCTGTGCAAAGCCCCCCTCAATGATTGCGCAGCGCCGCCGGCCGCGTTAATCGGAGGAAAGACCTAGGGAGGGCCGCCATGAGCCGCGCATTCGTTTTTCCGGGGCAGGGTGCCCAGACCATCGGCATGGGCCGGGCCTTGGCCGAGGCCTATCCGGCGGCGAAGGCGGTGTTCGACGAGGTGGACGACGCGCTGGACGAAAAGCTGTCGGCGCTGATCTGGAATGGCGAGATTGCCGAGCTGACCCTGACGCAGAACGCCCAGCCGGCGCTGATGGCGACCTCGATCGCCGCGCTGCGGGCGCTTGAGACCGAAGGGCTGGGGCTGGAGCATGCGGCCTTTGTCGCCGGGCATTCGCTGGGCGAATATTCCGCGCTTTGTGCGGCGGGGGCGCTGGATCTTTCCGACACCGCGCGGCTGCTCCGCACCCGAGGCCGGGCGATGCAGGAGGCGGTGCCGGTCGGCGTCGGCGCCATGGCAGCACTTCTGGGCATGGGGTTCGAGGCCGCGATGGAGGTGGCCGCCGAGGCCGCACAGGGCGAGGTCTGTCAGGCCGCCAATGACAATGACCCCGCACAGGTGGTGGTCTCGGGCCACAAGGCCGCCGTGGAACGCGCCGTGGAGATCGCCAAGGCACGCGGCGCCAAGCGGGCGATGCTGCTGCCGGTCTCTGCCCCGTTCCATTGCGCCCTGATGCAGCCCGCCGCTGCCGTGATGTCCGAGGCGCTGGCGGCCGTGGCCATCCATGCCCCGAAAGTGCCGGTGGTGGTCAATGTCCGCGCCGAGGCCGTGACCGAACCCGACCGCATCCGCGCGCTTCTGGTGGCGCAGGTGACCGGCTCGGTGCGCTGGCGCGAGAGCGTGATGTGGATGGAAGGCGCGGGCGTCACCGAATTCTGGGAAATCGGCGCCGGCAAGGCGCTGTCGGGGATGGTGAAGCGGATTGCCACCGGCGAAGTGACGACACGGGCCATCGGCACGCCCGAGGATGTCGCGGCGGCGAAAGGCTGAGGGTTCGACTGGGGCTGACCCCGGGGGCGCTTCGCCCCCCGGACCCCCCGAGGATATTTGGGAACAGATGAAAGGGGCCTGCGGGCTTCGGATGGATCGGGAGTTTTTCATGTTTGACTTGACCGGAAAGAATGCGCTGGTGACCGGAGCTTCGGGCGGGATCGGCGCGGCAGTGGCCAAGGCGCTGCATGGTGCGGGGGCGACCGTGGGCCTGTCGGGCACGCGGGTCGAGCCGTTGCAGGCGCTGGCGGCGGAACTGGGCGACCGGGCGCATGTGCTGCCTTGCGATCTCGGCAATGCGGCGGCGGTCGAGGAGTTGGTGAAACAGGCGGCCGAGGCGATGGGCTCGGTCGACATTCTGGTCAACAATGCCGGGATCACCCGCGATGCGCTGGCGATGCGGATGTCGGACGACGACTGGCTGTCGGTGATCGAGGTCAACCTGAACTCGACCTTCCGGCTGTGCCGGGCGGCGATCCGCGGCATGATGAAGGCGCGCTGGGGCCGGATCATCAACGTGACCTCGGTGGTGGCGCAGGCCGGCAACCCCGGTCAGGTGAACTATTCGGCCGCCAAGGCGGGCGTTGCCGGCATGAGCCGCTCGCTGGCGCAGGAAGTGGCGAGCCGGGGGATCACGGTCAATTGCGTGGCGCCGGGGCTGGTGGAGACCGCGATGACGGCCAAGCTCAATGACGAGCAGCGCGGCAAGATCCTGGCCGGCGTTCCGGCCGGGCGCATCGGCAAGCCCGAGGAGATTGCGGCCGGGGTGCTGTTCCTTGCCTCGGTCGAGGCGGCCTATGTCACTGGCGCGACGTTGGACATCAACGGCGGCGGGGATATGCTTTAACATCGAAGCGCCCACAGCAAAACCATTGCCACGCGGCTTGGCCCTTGCTATAGGCGCGCGGGACCACCCGGCGGAGACCCGGCGGGATTTTTTGACAGCCGGGAACAACCCCGCGAACCGTGAAAGAGGAAGTGACATGAGCGACATCGCCGATCGCGTGAAGAAGATCGTGGTGGAACATCTTGGCGTTGACGCCGAGAAGGTGACCGAGAACGCCTCGTTCATCGACGATCTGGGCGCTGACAGCCTCGACAACGTCGAGCTGGTCATGGCCTTCGAAGAAGAATTCGGCATCGAGATCCCGGATGACGCCGCTGAAACCATCCAGACCTTTGGCGATGCGGTGAAGTTCATCTCCTCGGCCGCCTGATCGTTCAGGACAGGTTAACGGAACGGGCACCCTGCGGGGTGCCTTTTTCGTTTTCAGGCCTTGCGGTTGCCGGCCCCTCAGCCATGATCGGGCAAAACCGGAGGGCGGAGATGGCGGGCAAGGGTGGCGCGTTGGGCGCGATGTTCGGGGCGGGCGAGGTGGCGGGCTTCATGGGCCTGCCCGAGGCGCGGCTGGACGCTCTGGACGGGGCGCAGGTGGTGGTTCTGGGCGCGCCCGGCTGCACGCCCTATCCGACGGTCGGCTTTTACTGTGCCGGCGGGCCGGCGGCGATCCGGGCCGGGGCGGCGGCCTATGCGGCCAACCTTGCCCACATGAATTTCGATCTTGGCGCTCCGGTGCTGCCCTATGGCGCCAAGGCGCTTGACGCCGGCGATCTGGCGATGGACGCGGCCGACGCGCCCGGCAACCGCGACCGGCTGCGGGCGGCGGTGGCGCAGGTGCTGGCGGCGGGCGCGGTGCCGGTGCTGATCGGCGGCGATGATTCCCTGCCGATCCCGATGCTGGAGGCGCTCGCGGGCCATGGACCGCTGACCATCCTGCAGATCGACGCCCATATCGACTGGCGCGACGAGGTGGCGGGCGAGCGTTGGGGCCTGTCGTCAACCATGCGGCGGGCCTCGGAAATGGGTCATGTCCGGCAGATCATCCAGGTCGGGAGCCGCGGCATCGGCTCGGCTCGACCGGGGGACCATCAGGCGGCGCTGGATGCGGGCGTGACCTTCGTGCCGGCGCGCGAGGTGGCGGAAAGCGGCATCGCCCGCGCCCTGTCGCTGATCCCGGAGGGCGCAAAGGTGGTGATCTGTCTGGATGTCGACGCGCTGGACCCGTCCGTAATGCCCGCCGTCATTGGCCGCACCGCCGGGGGGTTAAGCTATTGGCAGGTGTTCGAACTGATCGCCGGAGTGGCGAAGAAGGCGCGGATCGTCGCCTTCGACATGGTGGAATTCATGCCCGAACGCGATGTCGACGGGCAGGGCGCGCTGGTGGCGGCGCAGCTTCTGGCCGGCACCATCGGCATTCTGGCACGGCAGGAGATGGGGAAATGAGCGGATTCAATCAACCTCTGGGCGGCAATGAGATGGCGCGCTTCGGCGGGCCGGCGACGATGATGCGGCTGCCGGCGCAGGTCGGGGCAAAGGGGCTGGACGTGGCCTTCATCGGCATTCCGATGGACCATGGCACCTCGAACCGCTCGGGCACGCGGCTTGGACCGCGGCAGATCCGCGACGAGAGCCGGATGCTGCGCCCGTACAACATGGCCACCGGCGCGGCACCGTTCGACCACTTGCAGGTGGCCGATATCGGTGACGTGCCGATCAACACCTTCGATTTGAAGAAGACCGTTGATATCATTACCGATTACTATGACGGCGTGCTGGCCGAAGGCGCCATTCCGCTGACCCTTGGCGGCGATCACACGCTGACCTGGCCGATCCTGCGGGCGATGAAGAAGAAGCACGGGCCGGTCGCGCTGATCCATGTCGATGCCCATGCCGACATCAACGACACGATGTTCGGTGAGAAGGTGGCGCATGGCTGCCCGTTCCGCCGGGCCTGGGAAGATGGCTGTCTTATCAATGACAAGGTGTTCCAGATCGGGCTGCGCGGCACCGGCTATAGCCCCGAGGATTTCGACTGGGGGCGCAAGAACGGCTGGACGGTGGTGCAGGCCGAAGACTGCTGGCACAAGTCGCTGAAACCCTTGATGGACGAGGTGCGCGCGCAGATCGGCGATGCGCCCTGTTACCTCAGCTATGACATCGACAGTCTGGACCCGGCCTTTGCGCCCGGCACCGGCACGGTAGAGCCGGGCGGGCTGACGATCTGGCAGGGGCTGGAGATCGTGCGCGGCGCGGCGGGGCTGAACCTTGTCGGCGGCGATCTGGTGGAGGTCTCGCCGCCCTATGATCCTTCGGGCAATACTGCGCTGATCGGGGCGAACCTGCTTTACGAGATGCTCTGCGTACTGCCGGGCGTGCCGCAGGGGGTGCGGCGGTAGCGAATTCCGGCACGGAATTCGGGCCGGAATTTGGTGGAGATTCCGGGGGCCGCTTTCCGCCCCGGAAATCGCCCGCCAAGGCGTCGGGCCTCATCGGGGGAACCAGTGGCGAATTCCGCATGGAATTCGGGGTGGAAATCGTGCCGAATTCCGGGGGCCGATTCCCGCCCCGGAAATCGCCTGTCCGCGGCTCACTCCTCGTCGCGGACCAGCGCCAGCTCGCCGGCCGCTTCCAGCTGGCGCACGGCGGAGATCACCGCCGCCATCGCCTCCTCGGCGTCCTTTTCGCGGACTTTGCCGCGGCTGGCCATTTCCTCGCGCAGGCCCTGGGCCATGCGTTGCGACATGTTGACGAGCAGAAATTCGGCCGCGGCCGCCTGCTCGGCATTGCCCTGCGATCCGGTCAGCGCCGTGACCAGCACCGGCTGATCGACCAGCCGGATGATCTTTGGCACGTCGCGGGCCAGCACGCGGGCGGGCAGGTGGACGAAGGTGAAGATCGCCTTGCGGACTTCGGCGGCAAAGCCGGCATCTTCCGCCTCAAGCCCGGCCAGCACCTCGTCACGGGTCTGCGCGCCCGAGACGTTCAGGATCGCGCCCACCCGCTCCACCGGGCCGCTGTCGAAGGCGCGGGGCGGCTGGGCATCAAGCTGCGCCACCAGCGAGGCGCCGATCCGCCGCACGGTTTCGGGATCGACATTGCCGGTCAGCGACACCGCATAGGCGACGCGCCGGGCCTTGTCGCCGGGCAGCTTGCCCAGAAGCTCTGCCGATTTGGCGACCGGAAGTTTTGACAGCATGACGGCGGCAACCTCAATGCTTTCCTCGGCCAGCACCGGCACCAGCCGCTCGACCGGCAGCGAGGTCAGCCGGTCCCAGGGATCGGCCTTGGCGCTGGCCCCGGCGAGGCGGCGCAACCGGCTGGCGGCATTGGCCGAAATGTGGCCGTCCATTACCTGCAGGGCGCCCTCGATCCCGGCAGGAAAGGCAATGCCGACCTGCTCAAGTTCAGTCAGAAAATCCTCGACGACCTGCGCCAGTGTCGAGCGGTCTACCAGCCGCATCTGGCCGATCTGCTCGGTCAGCGCCGCCTGCATGTGTTCGGGCAGCTTGGCCAAGGGGAGCGCGGTGCCTTCCGACAACAGGAAGCGCACGATGACGGCGGCCTTTTCGCGCGGCGTGAGCGGGCGTACCGGGGTGGGTGGCGGCGGTGTCGCCGCCGCCCGGCCGGCCAAACGCCCCTCTGTCCGCGCCATGGCCAAAGCACCGCCTGCCATTCCCGTCTCCTGCGATTCCTGATGCTCCGCAGGGTGACACGGACCGGTTAACGGCGGGTTTCCGCGCGCGTCGGGTTCTTGGCTCAGGCCGCCGGCTTTGGCGCACAGTTATGGGTCTGGCTGTCCCAGACCGTGCCCTCGACGCAGGACACGTCCCTCTTTTCGCGGCATTCGGCCAGCGCCGCGGCGGCGAACACGCCTTGCGTCAGAATCACAAGGGTAGCAACAATCCATTTCGTCATGGTCTCCCCTCCGGTTCAAGGGCGGGCCGAAGTTCGGCCCGCCAGAGAAGGATACCATGAAAGCGGTCGGGTCCGGTGACTGAAATGTCAGGCGCCGAACACCCGCTTGAAGATCGTGTCGACATGCTTGGTGTGATAGCCAAGGTCGAATTTCTCCTCGATCTCGGCGGGCGTGAGCGCGGCGGTCACTTCCGCGTCGGCCAAGAGCTCGGTCTTGAAATCGGCGCCCTTTTCCCAGACCTTCATGGCATTGCGCTGCACCAGCCGATAGCTGTCCTCGCGCGAAACGCCGGCCTGGGTCAGCGCCAGCAGGACGCGCTGGCTCATCACCAGACCCTTGAACTTGTTCATGTTCTTCAGGCAGTTCTCGGGGTAGACCACCAGCTTTTCCACCAGCCCGGCCAGCCGGTGCAACGCGAAATCCAGCGTGATGGTGGTGTCGGGGCCGATGGCGCGCTCGACCGAGGAATGGCTGATGTCGCGTTCATGCCAAAGCGCCACGTTCTCCAGCGCCGGGACAACCGACATCCGCACGAGGCGGGCAAGCCCGGTGAGGTTTTCGCTCAGCACCGGGTTGCGCTTGTGCGGCATGGCGGACGAGCCCTTTTGCCCCGGCGAGAAGAACTCCTCGGCCTCCAGCACCTCGGTGCGCTGCATGTGGCGGATTTCGATGGCGATATTCTCGATCGACGAGGCAATCACGCCGAGGGTCGCAAAGAACATGGCATGGCGGTCGCGCGGAATGACCTGCGTGGAAATCGGCTCGGGGATCAGGCCAAGCGCGGCGCAGACATGGTCCTCGACGGCCGGGTCGATGTTGGCAAAGGTGCCGACGGCGCCGGAAATCGCGCCGGTGCGGATTTCCTCGCGTGCTGCGACCAGACGCTTCCGGCCGCGGTCCATCTCGGCATAAAAGCGCGCGAAGGTCAGGCCCATGGTGGTCGGCTCGGCATGGATGCCGTGGCTGCGGCCGATGCGGACGGTGTCCTTGTGTTCAAAGGCGCGGGTCTTGAGCGCGGCCAGAACCCGGTCCATGCCCGTGAGCAACAGGTCGCTGGCGCGCACCAGCTGGATGTTCAGCGTGGTGTCGAGAACGTCCGACGAAGTCATGCCCTGATGCACGAAACGGGCGTCGTCGCTGCCGACATGTTCGGCCAGATGGGTGAGGAAGGCGATAACGTCATGCTTGGTGACGGCCTCGATCTCGTCGATGCGCGCGACGTCGAAGGTGACATCCTTTGCCCGCCAGACCGCTTCGGCATTGGCCTTGGGAATGACCCCCAGAGCGGCCTGCGCGTCGCAGGCATGGGCCTCGATCTCGTACCAGATGCGGAACTTGGTCTGGGGGTCCCAGATGGCAACCATGTCGGGGCGGGAATAGCGCGGGATCATCGGAAACGGCCTTTCACGGGAGGGCAGGGGTTGGCCTGCCCTTATCGCCAAGGCCGCCGCCGCGCAACCCTGAGGGGCCGCTTATCGCCCGTGGCTGCGGTCATATCCGTTTTCAGCCGGGCTTTGCCAGCCGGCAGGCGGGGCGGGCGGGGCAAAGACCTCGACCAGCAGCGGATGGCAGGCGGCGGTGTCCGAGGAATGTTCCGCCGAACAATCGCCGCCGGGGCAGGCCGACAGCCCGCCGAGCAGGTCGATTTCGGCAAAGAATTCCAGATGGTCGCCGGGGCGAACCGGGCTGGCCTTCATGAAATACTGCCCGGTGTCGCGGGTGAAGCCGGTACACATGAACACGTTCAGCACGTCATGCACCAGCGCTTCGGCCGCGGGCAGGGCCAGCGCGCGGGCATCGGCAAGGGCGCGGGTCAGGTTGGAATGGCAGCAATGGTGATACTGCCCGCCATGCGACAGAAGGTTGTGGGTATAGGGATCGCAGCGCGTGCCGATCACGTCATGCACCGAGCCGCCAAAGGCATCGAACCCGTACCAGTCAAGCGTGTCGTCGGTGATGGTCGCCATCGGCCGCAGATAGGGGTGCGAGGACCAGAGCTGATCGCCGGTCGACAGATGCGTGCCGTGCAGCGCGCGGGTCTTGCCGGAATAGAAGCGTTCCGACAGGTTTGCCGCGTTCCACAGGTTCAGATCGCCGACCTGTGGCCCCTCGATGCTGCGGATGCGGAAGAAATGCCCGGCCGGCACTGTGAAGCAGCGCCCCTCGCGCGGCGGCACCAGCGTCTCGCCAGTCTTTTGCCAGCCCGCCCGCGCGGCGCGATAGGCCGCAAGGTCGGGGCGGGGCAGGGTTTCCACCGGGTAGCAGATCACCGGGGCAAGGCCCTTGCGGCCGGCGGCATCGGCGGGGGCGGCGTAGTCGGGGCGGGTCAGCTTCATCGGGGATCCTTGCGCAAAAGGGGCGGGGCGTCAGCCCATCAGTCGCGCGTCGAAGGGATAGCGCGTCAGGTTCTCGCAACCAGTCTCGGTGATCAGGATCTGGTTTTCCAGCTTGATCGAGAAATCGCCGCCTTCCGGGCTGACCAGCGCCTCGGCGCAAAGCACCATGCCGGGTTCCAGCACGGCATCGAAGGCGCCTTCCATCCAGCCGTCGGGGTAATGCACATAGGGCCATTCATCACACAGCCCGACCCCGTGCATCTTGCAGGAGTATTTCTGCGCCCAGTATTGCGCGTCAAGCTGGTGACCGCCGAACACCAGTTCGCGGATGCTGACCCCCGGCTTCAGCCGCGCCTGATGGTCGGCGATATGGTCGCGCGCATGGTGGAAAGCCGAGATCATGGCATTGGTCGGCCGCTGGTCGCCAATCCACCATGTTCTTGAGATGTCTATGCAAAAGCCATAGCAGCCGATCAGGTCGGTGTCGAAGGCGACGATTTCATTGTTCTGCACGATGCGCGGCCCGCATTCCTGAAACCACGGGTTCGTGCGCGGGCCGGAGGCCAGAAGCCGGGTCTCGATCCACTCGCCGCCGCGCTTGATGTTGGCCTTGTGGAGTTCCGACCAGATATCATCCTCGCTCATGCCGCCCTTCGGCACGCCGGCGCGCGTCGCCTGTTCCATCTCGGCAATCCCGGCCTCGCAGGCGTGATGGGCGCAGCGCATCGCCAAGATCTCGTCCGGCCCCTTGATGGCGCGCACCCGTTCGGTGACTTCCTCGCCTTCCTCGACGGTGAAGCCGATGGCCTCCAGCGCCCTGAGCCCGTGGACCATGATCTTGTCGACCGCCAGCCGACGGTTCGAGCCGGCATGCGCCCGCATGATCTCATCCACTTGCGCGGCAAAGCCGGCGGCGGCCTCGCGACCCTTGTCGCCGGTCGAGTTGTAAAAGAACGTCGCCCCCGAGCGCAGTTCCTTGACCAGCGGGTTGAACGTCACCAGAAACGGCGAGTTCTTGTATTCCCACATCACCATATGGCCGTCGGCGCACAAGAGGCAGGCGCGGAACGGGTTGTGGGTGTTCCACAGCTGCATGTTGGTGGTGTCGGTGGCGTAGCGGATGTTCAAGGGATCGAACATCAGAAGCCCGCCATAGCCGCGGTCCACCAGCCCCTGCGTGAGCCGATTCCAGCGATACTCGCGCATCCGCTCAAGGTTCGGCAGCGCCAGCCCCGCCGCCTGCCATTCGCGGAAAGCCAGTTGCGTCGGGCCGATCTCCACCCGGTCATTGTCATTCGGGCTGCCGTCGCCCAGCCGGTCGGCGCGGGTCGGGTCGATCTTGCGGCGGTCGCGGTGATAGTCGGTCATGGGGCACTCCCTTTGCCCCGCACAGTGGCGCGGGCCGATGGCGGTGCGCTGCACCATCTGCGACAACCGGCGTCGCTAATCTGGTTCACCCCCGGTGCGCGGGCTTGCTAGACAGGGCCATGACCCAACCGATCCTGCAATCCCGCCTGCCTTTCGCCTGTTGGATGGACCCCAAGACCGCGCGGCTTCCCGGCATCCTGCCACTGGAGGCCGATGACTGGCTGCGGATGGACGATGCCTTTGCCGGGCAGATGGCCGAGCGCGACCGGCTGATTGCGGCCAGGCCAGATCAGGTGCTGGGCATGCTCGACAGCGCCTGCCCCGCGGCGGAAGAGCTTTACGCCATGGTGCTGGCGCGTCTGGCGCGGACTGCCGGGTATCGCGTGGGCCAGACCGAGGTGCAGCGCCCGGATGGCGTCATCGTGCCGCTTGATCCGGTGCAGCCGCCGATGCGAACGCTTGGCCGGCTGGTCCAGGAAGACCTCTGCCTGCTGGAAAAGCAGGGCGATGAGCATGTGCTGACCGCCGCCGCGCTGTGCTTTCCGGCAAGCTGGTGGCTGGGCGAAAAGCTGGGTCGGCCGCTCTTGGGCATCCATGTGCCGGTGGCAAGCTATGATGCCGACGTGGCCCGGCGGGTGCAGCGGCTGTTCGATGCGATTCGCCCCGAACAGCCGCTGTGGCGGGCCAATGCGCTGATCTATGTCGACCCGACCCTGCACCAGCCAAGACGCGAAAACGCCCCCCGCACCGACCGGCGCGGCGGGTCTTATGTGCGGTCCGAACGGCAATGCCTTGTGCGCCTGCCCCAGACGCGGGCAGTGCTGTTTTCGATCCATACCTATGTGGTGCCGCTTGCAGCGCTCAGCCCGGAAGACCGCTCCGGGCTGGTGGCGGCCCAGTCATAGCGACGGCAGCATCGCCAGGAACTGCTGGCCGGTCGGGCTGTTCAGCACGGCACTGGCCATGCCGGTCAGCACCATCAGCTGGGCCGAACGGCGCATGTCCTCGCCGCGCATCACGCTATAGGCCATGGCCGCGACGCCCAGCGGGGTCCAGACCATGATGAGCGTGGCATTCATCGAATGCACCGCCAGCCGTATCGGAACGCTGTAGGTCGTGTCGCCACGCGGCTGTTCATGGGCAAAGACCATGCGCAGCTTGACCAGGTCGGAATCCTCGCGCAACAGCGAGACCACCTCGGAGCTGGTGCGCGCATCGGCCTGCTGCTTGCGCTTGCTTGTCAGGGGTGGCGGATCGGCATCCTGCGCGGGCGCATGGCGGAAGGTGTTGGTGTGTTCCAGCCCCGGCAGCGCCTCGACCAGAAGATCGACCCAGCCCGCATCCATGGCGCAGTCGATCTGCCGCCACAACACCTCGGTCGTGGTGATTCGTTCGCGCACCCGGGCGACCAGCTTGCGGCACAGCGCCTGTGGATCGGGCACCTTGCCGCGCGCCGGCATTTCCGGCGACGGGCCGACCGAAACCGTCAGCACGCCGGCAAGATTGCCGCCGGGATGTTCGGACCAGGCCAGAAGAATGCGCATGCCGGGCAGGTCAAAGGTGGCGACGTCATCGCAATCCCAGCTCAGTTTGCACGGCATGGGCTTCAGGCGTGAAACCGCCTCTTCCAGATCACCGACAAGGCGAGCGAAGTTGGCGGCGGGAGTGTCATGACACAACAACTGGGCAATGGTACTCAAACCGGCGTCTGGCATCGCAGTTCTCCGCTCTGGGTTGATCGGAGCATGCATAAAGATTGTGGAGCATTGGGGGACTGATTGTGTCTAATGCGTGAAAAAAACTACAGGTTGCAGTCTGTTTCTGCCCCAATTCAAATGCCCGGCATCTTCATGGATTTGTCAAGTTACAGAAACACTTGAAGCGCGCGGGGCCAGAATGCGAAAGGCCCCGCAAGCGGGGCCCGTTCAGCAAGGCGGGAAGCCGCCTCAAAGGCCGACCAATTGCCCCAGCGCCGGGTTGCCGGCAAAGATGGCCAGGGCAAGCCCGGTCAGGGTGGTCAGCCGCGCCGTGACGCGCATGTCTTCGCCCTTGAGCAGGTTGTAGGTCATCACCGCGGCGCCGATCGGCAGGGCGGTGGCCACCAGCGACAGGCTGATGGCATGGGTCGCCAGCCGCATCTGGGTCGAGGGCCGCTCTTCCACGATCTCCTCGACCTCGGGGTAGAGGCAGTCGCGCAGGCGGGCAAGCTCGCCCTCGTCCTGACCGCCGGCCAGCGGCCATTGCACCTGGGCGCGCTGCAGGTGCGAGCGCATCTGGCGGCGGCGCAGCGCCACGACACGGCTTCGCGCCAGCCGCGAACGCGGCGAGACGCGCAGGAAATTGGCGGGCGCCTCGGTTTCGTCTTCCGTGCCCGACAGGAAAAGATTGGCGTCCGTGACCTCGTCCCGGCTGTCGAAAGCGGCCAGTTCGGGCAACGGGCTCATCGAGATCGCACAATCCAGTTGTGCAATCGCCGCAGTCAGGGACGGCGTGCCGGTGGTCTCGGCGGGCGTCCCGACCGTGCGGGAGGATTTGAAGCAAACCGTGTCAAACTCTTTATCGAAGCGGGGCTGATACGACATGATGCTCTCCCGATCTCGAATGGATCCCGGCAACGAGACAGCCCTGCTGTGTCCAAAAATGGGAGAAATCAGGGTAATTGATTAAAGCTTTAAGGCGGCCTTTCATGGTCTGGCCATAATGCTGCGAAATCGCGCGGGAATTGTGTCTGAACCCGGAAAAACAATCGGGCCGCCCCGAAGGGGCGGCCCGCTGTCTTGTCTCATGCCGCGATCAGCAGGAGTAATACATCGCGTATTCCACCGGGTGCGGGGTGTGTTCGTAGGCGTAGACCTCTTCCCACTTCAGCGCCATGTAGGCCTCGAGCTGCTCGCGCGAGAACACGCCGCCGGCCAAGAGGAAGTCCATGTCTTTCTCAAGCGACTCAAGGGCTTCGCGCAAGGAACCGCACACGGTCGGGATTTCGGCCAGTTCCTCGGGCGGCAGGTCGTAGAGGTCCTTGTCTGAAGCCGGGCCCGGGTCGATCTTGTTCTTGATGCCGTCAAGGCCGGCCATCAGCAGCGCCGCGAAGGCCAGATAGGGGTTCGCCGACGGATCGGGGAAACGGGCCTCGACGCGCTTGGCCTTCGGCGATTCGGTCCACGGAATCCGGACCGCACCCGAGCGGTTGCGGGCCGAATAGGCCAGCAGCACCGGGGCTTCGAAGCCCGGGATCAGGCGCTTGTAGCTGTTGGTTCCGGGGTTGGTCAGCGCGTTCAGCGCCTTGGCATGCTTGATGACGCCGCCGATGAACCACAGGGCTTCCTGCGACAGATCAGCATATTTGTCGCCGGCGAACAGCGGCTTGCCGTCGCGCCAGATCGACATGTTGACGTGCATCCCCGAGCCGTTGTCGCCCTTCATCGGCTTCGGCATGAAGGTCACGGTCTTGCCGTAAGCATGGGCCACGTTGTGGATGACGTATTTGTATTTCTGGATGTTGTCGGCCTGTTCGACCAGACCACCGAAGATCATGCCCAACTCATGCTGGCAGGTGGCAACCTCGTGGTGGTGCTTGTCCACCTTGATGCCCATGCGCTTCATGGTCGACAGCATCTCGCCGCGCAGATCCTGCGCTTCGTCGATCGGGTTGACCGGGAAATAGCCGCCCTTGTGCGCCGCGCGGTGGCCCGAGTTGCCGCCTTCGAACACGGTGTCGGTGTTCCACGAGGCCGCCTCGGCGTCGATCTCATACGACACCTTGCGGGGCGAGACCGAATAGCGCACGTCGTCGAAGATGAAGAATTCGGCTTCGGGGCCGCAGTAGAACGCATCGCCAATGCCCGAGGACTTCATGTAGGCTTCGGCCTTCTTGGCGATCTGGCGCGGGCAGCGGTCATAGGCCTCACCGGTGTCCGGCTCGACCACGTCGCAATGCACGCAGAGGGTCTTTTCGGCATAGAAGGGGTCGATGTAGACCGAGGAGGCGTCGGGCATCAGCTTCATGTCCGACTGGTCGATCGACTTCCAGCCCGCGATGGACGAGCCGTCGAACATGAAGCCTTCCTCGAAGAAGTCCTCATCGACGAGGTCGACGATCAGCGTGACGTGCTGGAGTTTGCCTTTGGGATCGGTGAAGCGGATATCGACATATTCGATTTCCTCGTCCTTGATCAGTTTGAGAGCCTTCGCAACTGCGCTCATCATGCTGCCTTTCGGTTTCAGGTTTCGTTCCGGGCGAGTGCCCGTGTTCTTCAAGGTCTGGTGTTACACAGCATCATCACCGGTCTCGCCGGTGCGGATGCGGATGGCTTGTTCGACGGGGGAGACAAAGATCTTGCCGTCGCCGATCTTGTCGGTGCGCGCCGCCGAGATGATCGCCTCGATCGCCTGATCGACCATGTCGTCGGTCAGCACGACCTCGATCTTCACCTTGGGCAGGAAGTCGACAACATATTCGGCGCCGCGATAGAGTTCCGTGTGGCCCTTCTGGCGGCCAAAGCCCTTGACCTCGGTGACGCTGAGGCCCTGGATCCCGGCTTCCTGAAGCGCTTCCTTCACCTCATCCAGCTTGAAGGGCTTGATGATCGCCTCGATCTTCTTCACGGCCGACTCCCCCGGTTGGTTCTGCGGTCATTCACCACTTCCCGCGCGCAGGGACAATTGGCTAGGCTGGAGCAGGGGCAAAGCGCCGCAGGAATCTGGGGCGGCTGCACAAAATTTAGTCATATGGCCGTGAAAACAGGCGGATTGCGAACGGGGTGCCGCGAAAATGACCGAACTTCTGACGGCCGCCCAGATGCGCGCCATTGAACAGGCGGCGATTGCCAGCGGCGAAGTGACGGGCCTTGAGCTGATGGAACGCGCCGGACGCGGCGTGGTCGAGGCGGTTTTCGAGGAATGGCCAGAGCTGCGCGCCACCTCGCACCGCGCGGTAGTGCTCTGCGGCCCCGGCAACAATGGCGGCGACGGGTTCGTCGTGGCGCGGCTGTTGAAGGAGTGGGGCTGGGAGGTGGAAGTGTTTCTCTACGGCGACCCCGAAAAGCTGCCCCCGGACGCGCGGGTGAATTATGAGCGGTGGGTGGGGATGGGGGAGGTGACTGCGCTAGCCGTCCTAAATGCCGTGGTAGATGCGCGCGGCGGCAAAGTGGCAGACCTAATCGTCGATGCATTCTTCGGTATTGGCCTCGCTCGTTCCGTGCCTGAAGATGTTGGCTGTGCCCATTACAATCTCTTTATGGGCTATCTTTGCGGACCCGTCGTGGCGGTCGACCTGCCGTCGGGGCTGTGTTCGCAGAGTGGCCGCCCTCTGGAACCCGACGGCTATCGTACTGAAAAGCGGGCAGTCGCACCGTGGCCTGCGCTGGATGGCTATGTGGCAGAGGCTGGCCTGACCGTAACATTTCACGGCCTGAAACCCGGACATCTTCTTGAGGACGGTCCGCGCCATTGCGGAAAGGTGGTGGTGGTGGATATCGGCCTCAAAGGGAACGGTAACGCCCCGTTGAAATTGACCACCTGTCACACCGAACGTCTTGGAAAAAGGCGGGACACTCACAAATTCTCCCACGGCCATGCCCTGATCGTCTCTGGCACCCACGGGCGCTCTGGCGCAGCCCGCCTTGCCGCCCGGGGGGCGCTCAGGATTGGGGCAGGGCTGGTGACGCTGGCCTCGCCCCCCGGTGCCATGGCCGAGAACGCCGCACGGCTCGATGCCATCATGTTGCGCGAGGTGGCGAGGGGCGAGGCGCTGACTGAAATCTTGCAGGACGCCCGCATCAACGCCCTCTGCCTCGGGCCGGGGATGGGGACGGGGGAGCGGGAGGCGGAGATGTTGGCGGCGGCGCTAGGCCGCCCCCCACCAAGCCATATCCCCCCACCCCCCACCCCTCCCCACAAGGGGGAGGGGAGGCGTCTGGTTCTGGATGCCGATGCGCTGACGATCCTGTCGCAGCGCCCTGAGCTTTTCGCCGCCCTGCACGGGTCTTGCATCCTCACCCCGCATGCCGGCGAGTTCGCCCGCCTGTTCCCCGACATCGCCGAAAGACTGAACGCCCCCGCCACCACAGGCCCCGCCTATTCCAAACTCGACGCCACCCGCGAGGCCGCCGCCCGCGCGGGCTGTGTGGTGCTTTTCAAAGGCCCCGACACGGTGATCGCCGACCCCTCGGGCCGCGCTGCCATCAACGCCGCCGTCTATGACCGCGCCGCGCCCTGGCTCGCCACCGCCGGATCGGGCGATGTGCTGGCAGGCTTCCTCACCGGGCTTCTCGCCCGCGGCTTTGCGCCCTTCGACGCCGCCTGCACCGGCGCCTGGCTGCATGTCGAATGCGCGCGGTCCTTCGGGCCGGGGCTGATCGCCGAGGATCTGCCGGAAGAACTGCCCAAGGTCTTCCGCGCGCTCGGGCTTTGATCTTTCATACTGGGAAAAATATCCCCGCCGGAGGCTCCTGCCGCCGATGCCGGACGCTCCGCGGGGGATATTTGGGCCAGTCTGAAAGGCTCAGATGTCGAGGTTGACCCAGACCGGGACGTGATCCGAGGGCTTGTCGCCGGCCCGCACTTGCTTGTCGATCTGCGCCTCGGTCAGGAGATCGGCGGCCTGCGGGCTGAGCAGCAGGTGGTCGATGCGGATGCCGTTGTTGCGCTCCCAGGCGCCGGCCTGATAGTCCCAGAAGCTGTAGTGGCCGGGGGCGGGGTTGCGGGCGCGGAAGGCGTCGGTGAGGCCAAGCGCCATGAGCTGGCGGAAGGCGGCGCGCGAGGCGGGCAGCGCGAGGGCATCGGTGGTCCACAGCTCGGGCCGGGCCGCGTCGGCGTCTTGCGGGATGACGTTGTAATCGCCGCAGAACACGGTGGGCTCTTCCAGCGCCAGCAGCGCCCGGGCGCGCGCCTCCATCCGCGCCATCCAGCCGAGTTTGTAGTCGTATTTCGGTCCCGGTGCGGGGTTGCCGTTCGGCAGGTAAAGCCCGCAGACCCGGATCGGGCGGTGGGCCATGACGGTGGCTTCGATCCAGCGCGCCTGTTCGTCGGCCTCGTCACCGGGCAGGCCGCGGGTCACGTCCTCCAAGGGCAGTTTCGACAGGATCGCCACGCCGTTGAAGCTTTTCTGGCCATGGGTTTCTACCCGGTAACCCATCGTCTCGAAGATCTCGCGCGGGAAGGCTTGGTCGACGGATTTGATCTCCTGCAGGCAGACCACGTCGGGGCTGGCCGCGGCAAGCCAGGCCGGCAGGGCCTCGATCCGGGCCTTGATGCCGTTGATGTTGAAGGTGGCGAGTTTCATCGGGGCGGCTCCGCTGGTCACGCCGGCCAGAGTAGGGCGGTTGGCGGCCGGGGGAAAGCCGTTACTCGCCGCGGATCAGCG
Organism: Tabrizicola oligotrophica; assembly: GCF_011008935.1. Lineage (GTDB taxonomy): Bacteria > Pseudomonadota > Alphaproteobacteria > Rhodobacterales > Rhodobacteraceae > Tabrizicola_A > Tabrizicola_A oligotrophica. Next base: position 162,748 of record NZ_JAAIVJ010000001.1, read on the forward strand.
CGGCAATCTCGCCGTAGCCGCGCTCTTCGGCCAGCCTGAGCGGCGTCTTGCCGTCGCGGTCGGCGATCTCGCGGTTCGCCCCGGCAGCGACCAGCGCCTTGACCGTGGCCTGATGGTCCGGCCCGCCGTCGCCCAGCACCACCGCCTCGATCAGCGCGGTCCAGCCGAGGTTGTTGACATGGTCAAGCGGCGCTCCGGCCGCGATCAGCCGGCGCACCACTTCGGCGTGGCCGAGATGGGCGGCGGCAATCAGCGCGGTGCCATCCCAGCGGCTGGTCACCAGATCGGCGCGGTTGCCGAGGCGCAGCGCCTCGGAGAGGAACTCGGGGTCATTGGCGACGGCGGCGATGGTCACGGCGTCATAAGTCTCGCCGTCGAGCGCGTTCAGGTCGGCTCCAGCCCTGGCCAGGGCGGCGAGGGCGGTTTCGGAGGAGGCGAAGGCCGCGACATGCACCGCGCGGCGACCGGCGCTGTCCGCAGTTTCCAGATCGGCCCCGGCGGCGGCGAGGCTGCGGATCGTCTCGGCGTCGCCTTCGGCCGCGGCCTGCAGCAGGCCGTCATAGGCCGCAAGCTCGGCGGCGTTGGGGGCGGTCTGGGCCGAGGCGAGGCTGCCGAGCAAGAGAAAACCGCAGGCGAGGAAAGGGCGGCGCAGCATGGGGACAGTCCTGATCCGGTGATCCTGCCCCGCGTTCTGCGGCCCGCGCCGGCAAAGCGCAAATCACAAGCCGGAGACTGGCCGGGTTCAGATCGAAAACGAAGTGCCGCAGCCGCAGGAGGACGAGGCATTGGGGTTTTCCACGACAAAGCGCGCGCCGATCAGTTCCTCGGTGAAATCCACCACGGCATTCGCCAGGAAAGGCAGCGAGACCGGATCGACCAGCACCTTCGCGCCGGATTTCTCGATCACCAGATCGTCCGCCGCCGGATCGTCAAGCCGGATGTCATATTGAAACCCCGAGCAGCCGCCGCCCAGAACGCCGACACGCAAGGCCCGGGCCTCGCCGGTCAGGGCGGCGATCTCGGCAAGACGGGCGAAGGCGCGGTCGGTGACGCGGGGCGGCAGGTTCATCGGTGCATCCCTTTGCAGGTCCGGCCCTGTTCAAGGCCGCTGCATTGAATATAGGGTAGGGCAAAGACCTGAACAAGAACGGCGGAAGATGTCCCTTGCCCCCTTTGCCTGCCTGCCCGATGCCTCGCGCGGGCGGCTGTTTTCCGAAACGATGTCGTCGTTCCGCAGCCCCTTTCAGCGCGACCGCGACCGGATCATCCATTCTTCGGCCTTCCGCCGGCTGAAGCACAAGACGCAGGTGTTCGTGGAACACGAAGGCGATTACTACCGCACGCGGCTGACCCATTCGATCGAGGTGGCGCAGGTGGCGCGCACGATCTCGGGGGTCCTGGGGCTGAACACCGATCTTTCGGAATGCATCGCGCTGGCCCACGATCTGGGCCACACCCCCTTTGGCCACACTGGCGAGGATGCGCTGGCCCTGTTGATGGCGCCCTATGGCGGGTTCGACCACAATGCGCAGGCGCTGCGCATCGTCACCCGGCTGGAGCGGCACTATGCCGATTTCGACGGGCTGAACCTGACCTGGGAAAGCCTGGAAGGGATTGCCAAGCACAATGGCCCGGTCATCGGCCCCAACGCCGATGCAAAACATGCCGGTCCCTTGCCCTATGCGCTGGCCGAGGTGAATGCGCTCTGGGATCTGGAACTGCACACCCATGCCAGCGCCGAGGCGCAGGTGGCCGCGATTGCCGATGACGTGGCCTATTCGCACCATGACCTGCACGACGGGCTGCGCTCGGGCCTGTTCACGGAAGGCGACCTGATGGAGCTGCCGGTCACCGGCCCGGCCTTTGCCGAGGTCGACCGGCTTTATCCGGGGCTGGAAAAGATGCGGCGCCGGCACGAGGCGCTGCGCCGGGTCTTTGGCCGCATGGTCGAGGATGTGATTGCGGTGGCGCAGGGCCGGCTGGAGGCGGCGCAACCGAAATCGGTGGAGGAAATCCGGGCCATGGGCACCACCATCATCCGCTTTTCCAAGCCGCTTTATCAGGAGCTGAAGGCGATCCGGTCGTTCCTGTTCACCCGGATGTATCGCGCGCCTTCGGTGGTGGTGATGCGGACGCAGGTGACGCAGGTGGTGAACGGGCTTTTCCCGCTGTTCCTGTCGCGGCCCGAGCTGTTGCCGGAAGAATGGCGGCAGGACGTCGAGGCCGCGCAAGGCGAGACCGAACTGGCGCGGATCGTGGCCGATTACGTCTCGGGCATGACCGACCGCTTCGCGCTGCAAGAGGGGCAGAGACTGCTGGGGTAGTCCGGGTCCCCCCCCACGGAGGGGGGAGGGAGGCGCCATGCGGGCAAGGGTGGCGCCCCTGTCGCCTTGGCTCACCCGTCCCGCTTGCAGGGAGGGGCCGGCGGGCGCGGCTCTTGTCCCGCGACCCTGCGGGCCTTGGGCCCCGGTGTCTGGCCAGGGTGCGCGGCGGGTGGAACGTGGAACACCTCTCGGGCATGACCGACCGCTTCGCGCTGCAAGAGGGGCAGTGACTGCTGGGGTAACCCGCGTCCCCCCACCCCGACCCTCCCCCACGGAGGGGGGAGGGAGGCGCCATGCGGGCAAGGGTGGCGCCCCTGTCGCCTTGGCTCACCCGTCTCCCTTGTGGGGAGGGGCTGGTGGGCGCGGCTGGTGTCCCGCGACCCTGCGGGCCTTGGGTCCCGGCGTCCGGTCATGGGGCGCGGCGGGTGGAACGTGGAATACCTCTCGGGCGGGACCGACCGCTTTGATCTGCAAGAGGGGTTGAGACTGCTGGGGTAGCCCGCGTCCCCCCACCCCGACCCTCCCCCACGGAGTGGGGAGGGAGGCGCCATGCGGCCAAGGGCGGCGGCGCCCCGTGTCGCCTTGGCTCACCCGTCCCGCTTGCAGGGAGGGGCTGGCGGGAGCGGCTGGTATCCCGCGACCCTTCGGGCCTAGGGCCCCGGTGTCTGGTCAGGGCGCGCGGCGGGTAGAGCGTGGAATACCTCTCGGGCTTGACCGACCGCTTCGCGCTGCAACAGGGGCAGAGACTGCTGGGCGAGGACCCGGCCCCCCCACCCCGACCCTCCCCCACGGAGGGGGGAGGGAGGCGCCATGTGGCCTAGGGCGGCGCCCCTGTCGCCTTGGCTCACCCGTCCCCCTTGTGGGGAGGGGAGGGGGGTGGGGGGCTGGCGGGCGCGGTCTGTGGCAGGTCAAGCCCGACTGTCCGGGCCAGCTCGGCAAGGGGTTGGCCTTGCAGGTTGCGCGTCCCGGGGCTGGCTCCGGCGGCGATCAGCGCCGCTGCCATGGCCGGGCAGTCCTCCAGATGGTCGTCGAATTCGTCGGCAAGGGCGCTGCGCTGGATCACCGCTTCCAGCGGCAGGCGGCCGGTGCGGTCGGGGTCGGTGGGGCTGGCACCGTGAGCCAGGAACCACTGCACCGCCGAAGGGCTGCCGGTCTCCAGCGCGATGAAGAACCACGGGATGCCGCGGGCCTCGCTGGCGCGGGCCAGCCTCGGTCCCCGGGCGTCGAGCGCCGCGATATCGCCGGTCATCAGCGCCTCGATCAGGGCTTCGGGGTTTTCGGCGGGTGGGGGCGCGGGATGGCCCTGCGGCAGGGTGCGGCCTGCCACGCGCAGCAAAAGCCCGGCCATGAACCGGGCGCGGGCGAACAGGCTCGCCGCCACCGGATCAGCCCTTGCGGGCGACCAGCGCCCAAAGACCCGCAACGGCGGTGGAGGCCAGTACGTTCCAGCCCGGCATCGAAATGCCCATGAGCGACCAGGCCACCTTGTCACAGGCCGCCGGGGCCCCGACATTGACCTCGGTGTTCAAAAGGTCCGCCGACGACACGGCCGCCAGCGTGTTGACGCTGCATTGCGCCAGACCCTGCCACCAGCCCTGTTCCACGCCGACATGGAACACGCCGATCCCGGCAGAACTCAGTGCGGCAAGCCCGGCGAGGGCCGCCAGAACAGGTCCGCCGCGCCACAGGTACAGCCCGGCGAAGGCCAGCGCCACGACATGCGGCCAGCGCTGCCAGATGCACAGCACGCAAGGCGCCAGCCCGCCGATGTATTGAAAGGCCAGCGCGCCGAGCAAAAGTCCGGCGGAACCGGCGGCGGCGAGAAGGGCAAGGTGGGTGCGGGTCATGCGGGCCTCAGACATATTTCAAGGTGCCCCAGATCACCGCAACGGCACACAGCACCACGGCGGCAATCAGGGTAAAACGGCGCTCGACGAATTCGGCCATCGGCCTGCCATAGCGTTTCAGCAGCCAGGCCAGGAGGTAGAATCGCCCGCCGCGCGCCACGATGGCAGACAGGATGAACAGTGTCAGGTCAAAGGACACCAGACCTGACAGGATTGTGACCACTTTCATCGGCGGCAGATGCGAAAACCCCGAGGTGACCAGCAGCAGGAGGATGGTGCCGGTGCCGGTGGCGTCTTTCAGCGCGTCAAAGGCGGCGGTCTTGCCGTAGAACTCCAGCAAGGGGCGGGCGATCAGGTCAAAGGCGTAATGTCCGATCAGCCAGCCGAAGACGCCGCCCAGCACCGAGGTCACCGAGGCGATCAGCGCCAGCCGGAAGGCGCGCTCGGGCCGGGCCAGCACCATCGGGATGAACAGCACGTCCGCCGGCAGGGGAAACACCGAGCTTTCCACAAAGGACACCGCGCCCAGCGCCTTTTCGGCATGGCGCGAGGCGGCCCATCTCAGCGTCCAGTCGTAAAGCCTGCGAAACATCGGCGGTCCTGCCTGCGGTTTGCTGTCCTTTGGCCACGCGGCGGCGGCAAGGTCAACACACAGTATGTCGATTGCCACCCCGTCGGCGACGGTCTTATGATCCGGCGTGGGGTTTGGTGAAAGGGTGCGGGATGGAATGGCGTGGCAAACGGCAAAGCCGGAACATCGAGGATCGCCGCCAGATGAGCGCGGGGCGCGGTGGGGCGGTCGGCGGGCTTGGTCTGGTGGCGGTGCTGATCATCGGCTATTTCCTTGGCATCGACGTCACGCCGCTTTTGAACGATCCGGGGATGGCGCCGCAGACGGGCGGGGCAGAGCTGACCGAGGCCGACAGGGCGGCGGGCGAGTTTGTCGCGGTGTCGCTCGGCTATACCGAGACGATCTGGGCCAAGGAATTCGCCGCGCAGCTTGGCCGCGACTATGCGCCGGTGACGCTGGTGCTGTTCAAGGGCGCCACGCGCTCGCCCTGCGGGTCTGCGTCAGGGGCAACGGGGCCGTTCTATTGTCCCGGCGATGGCAAGATCTATCTCGACACCGAGTTCTTTGCGACGATGGAACGCCAGCTTGGCGCGCGGGGCGATTTCGCCATGGCCTATGTGGTGGCCCATGAGGTGGCCCATCATGTGCAGGACGAACTGGGCATTCTCGGCCAGGCCAACCAGATCCGCAGTCAGGTTAGCCAAGCCGAAAGCAACCGCATCTCGGTGATGATCGAATTGCAGGCCGATTGCCTGTCGGGGGTCTGGGCGCGGGGCGTGCAGGAGGAGTTCGGCGCCATCGAGCGCGGCGATTTCGAGGAGGCGCTGAACGCCGCCCGCCAGATCGGCGATGACACGCTGCAACGCAACGCCGGCCAGCGCCCGATGCCGCACACCTTTACCCATGGCACGGCCGAGCAGCGCTCGGGCTGGTTCCAGACCGGGCTGGAGACTGGCGAGATCGCGGCCTGCAACACATTCGAGGCGCCCGACTTGTGACCGTTGACGCCGCCCGCGGGGCCGGATAAACGAAACCCGCTGGCCCGAGTGGCGGAATGGTAGACGCAGAGGTTTCAAAAACCTCCGACGCAAGTCGTGCGAGTTCGAGTCTCGCCTCGGGCACCAGCTTTAACAACATCTGCCAGATTTTCGCCACATTCCCGGCTTTTGCGCGGGAAGGTCCGGCGCGGCACGGTGGCATGATTCGGCTTGATCTTGCGTGACCGGCTGCGCGGCAGCAAAGATTTCCGGCATTTCCCGGGATTGGCGCCGAGGTTGAAACAACCTCTCAGGAAGTTTGTCTAAAATCAGGCGGAAACAAGGAAAGCAGTGGCGGGGGTGCCGGTGTTTCCGTTTCAGAAACAGCAAGCGGAAACCTGACTTGGCGCCATTTGAAAACATGTGAAGCTTTAAGGCGTTACGGCACAAAGCTCAGGGCGCTGATGCGATGTCGGAAACACTGCATCGCCACTGGATTGTGCAAACCTCCGGGTTTCCCGTGCCATTGCGGCAGGCGGGAACAAAGTTGCGCCACATTGTCGTCTTTTTTGCTTCACCTGCGTCCAGAGCGGCGGTATTCAGAAGGGGTCCTTTGCGAAGGGCAGTTTGGCCGTGGGGGCGGCTGTTGCATGGTGGGCGTCGCAAGACGTCTTGGGTTTGAAGGAATTGCCGCCAATTCATCGGGTCTCTGCGGATCTGGTGCGACATCATTAAAATCAGTGTCGTGAACGGGGTTTTCCCCGAACGGTGGTGCTTTCTCTCATCCCTCCAGCGGCGGCAGGCATCTGGGCGCAGGATCCGGTGATCGGGTTGGCGTCAGTCCCTGTTTTCCAGTCGGAGCGGGGGCAGGTGGTCGGGGATCGCGGAGCGGTTCCGAGCAAGTGAGGATGAGAGAGTGCCGGTTTTCGCCCTGTATGATTTCGACGACCTGACGTCGACCGCACTGGACAGTGCGCTCGGCAACGGGGCGCAGAACGGGCTTTATCTGAATGGTGCGACGGCGACCGGCGGTCAGGCGGTGCTTGACGGCGACAATGACCTTGTAAAGATCTTTCCCGATCCCAGTTTCCAGATGGATCGCGGCACGCTCGACATCAGCTTCACCATGGGCGAAGGGCCGCTGTGCGGCACCCAGACGCTGTTGTCGCGCGACAGCGCGGGCACGACGGACGGCGGCTATCGCATTGAAATCCTTGCCGATGGCTCGGTGGTCATCAGCCATGAAACCGCGACCGGCACCGAAACTTTCGGAACCGCTCCCGGTTTTGCCAATCCGGGCGACACGATCAGCCTCAGCTATTCCTGGTATCAGGGCGGGGCGGGCGGCATTCTGGTGATCGACAACGCCACCTCTGGCGCGAGCTTTACCGAAGCCGTGCCGAACACGCTGACCATGGACATGAGCGGCGCGGGCCTCAGCCAGCCCTGGATGATCGGTGCCGGTCAGGCCAGTTCCGACCCCGGTCTGCTGAACAACGTCGATCAGCATTTCGAGGGCTCGGTGACGCTCTTCCAGCTGTCCGATACCGTGGACAACATCACCCGCGACGGCATCGTGCGCGGCACGGCGGGCGATGATCTGATCGACGTCACTTACCCCCATGACAATGACGGCGATTTCGTGGACCGCGACGATGCGATCCTGCCGGGCGACGCGCCCGACGACGACCGCATTCTCGCCGGGGATGGCAATGACACGGTGGCGGCGGGGCAGGGCGACGATTCCATCGAAGGCGGCGCCGGCGACGATCTCCTCAACGGCGAGAACGGCGAGGATACGATCTACGGCCAGGACGGCGATGACACGATCACCGGCCAGAACGGCAATGACACGATCTACGGCGGCAACGGCAATGACTCGGTGCGCGGCGGCACCGATGACGACCTGATCGACACCCGCGGCGAGGGCACGCCGCTGCCCGATCAGGATTATCCCGGGCTTTACGGCGCCGACGCCAATCCCGACGACGACCGCGACACCGTGCGCGCCGGCGAGGGCGATGACACGATCCTGACCGGCGATGATGCCGACCTGATCGAGGCCGGCTATGGCAATGACCTGATCGACGCCGGCTTCGACGACGACTTCGTCAACGGCAATCAGGGCGATGACACCATCGTCGGCGCTGAAGGCAATGACACCGTCGACGCCGGCTGGGGCGATGATCTGGTCTATGGCGGCTATGGCCCGGCGGTGCCGGAGGCGGTGAACATCCCCGACGCCACCGACCTGCGCCCCGACAACGGCCGCGACAGCATTGTCGGCGGGCTCGGCAATGACACGCTTTTCGGCATGGATGACGATGACACGCTGGACGGCGGTCAGGACAATGACCTGATCTATGGCGGCATCGACGAGGATTCGATCCGCGGCAATGTCGGCGACGACCGGATCTTCGGCGATCAGGGCAGCGACACCGTCTCGGGCGGGCAGGGCAATGACACCATCACCGGCGGCGACAATGCCGACCTTCTGTCGGGCGATGCCGACCGCGACGATTTTCATGTCGGCAGCGCGGCGCAGGGCACGGGCGACACCGTCCATGGCGGCGACGGCGGCGACGATTTTGACCGGCTGATCCTGTCGGGCGCCACGCCTTACCGGCTGCGCGACGTGGTCGAGGACAGCGACGGCAACGGCATTGACGGCCGGGTCGAATTTCTGGACGGCGACGGCAATGTGACCGGCAGCCTGACCTTCAGCAACATCGAGGAAATCGTGCCCTGCTTCACACCCGGTACACTGATCGCGACGCCCAAGGGCGAGGTTCCGGTCGAGCATCTGAAGGCCGGCGACCGCGTCATCACCCGCGACAACGGCATTCAGGAAATCCGCTGGACCGGGCAGAAGGCGCTTGGCTGGCGCGATCTGGCCACCAACCCGCATCTGAAGCCGGTGCTGATCCGTCAGGGCAGCCTTGGCAACGGCCTGCCCGAGCGCGACATGATGGTCTCGCCCAATCACCGCATGCTGGTGGCCAATGACCGCACCGCGCTTTACTTCGACGAACACGAGGTGCTGGTCTCGGCCAAGCATCTGGTGGCGGCGGCGGGCATCCAGTCGATCGACTCGATCGGCACGACCTATATCCACTTCATGTTCGACCGCCACGAGGTCGTGCTGTCGAACGGGGCCTGGACTGAAAGCTTCCAGCCCGGCGACTTCACGCTGAAGGGGATGGGCAACGCCCAGCGCGCCGAGATTTTCGAGCTGTTCCCGGACCTCAGGACCGAGGCGGGCCTGAACGACTATCAGGCGGCGCGGCGGACGCTGAAAAAGCACGAAGCGCGGCTCTTGGCGAAATAAGCGGTTATGCAGCGCAGCCGGGTTGGCAGTCTGTCCCCGGTTGCAAAGGAAAAGGGGCCCGTTGCGGGCCCCTTTTTCATGCTGGACGCCGCGGTCCGGGGCGGGAAGGCCTAAGTTGGCTGCGGTAACGGGCGCCGCACGGCAGCTTGCCGCGCAGGGACCGCAACCACAGGCGGAAGCGCCTCGGCGCCGGCGCCGCCAAGGACAGACCCTTGCCACAATCCTTCTCGAATTGACCGAAATCCGTCCACGGTTTCCTCACGAAGTTCTGGCACAACCGGGGCTGGCGCAATGTGTCCTTCCGTCGGGACGGGGCACGGGTCGCGTTTGTTCGGGATGGAACGATGATGGTGACGGTCCGGTTTGACCCTGGAAGGTGCGGGATTTCTGCCGCGCCCCTGCCCGACACCCCCCTGAATTCCCCGTTCCGGCCGCGCCTTTTTGTCGCGTGTTTGTTGCCTGAGGGGGGGCCTGGCCATGGCTATTGCAAATGAACTGACCATCAACACCACCGCCACGGCGCTGGATATGGCCAATGCCATGTTCGGCAGCGGCATTCAGGTGGTTTCCGCCAGCTACAGCGGCGACGCGCTGTCGTCGGGGATCTACAGCGGCGCCCAGTCCGCCATCCCCGGCATCGTGCCCGGTGACAGCGGCGTGATCCTGTCCACCGGCAATGTCGCCGATTTCACCAATTCCTCTGGCACGACCGACACCAATCTCAACGCCGGCGCCACGACCGATACGGCGGGTGGCATCAACGGCGACAGCCAACTGAATGCCGTCGCGGGCATGCAGACCTATGACGGGTCGATCCTGAGCGCCAGTTTCATTCCGACGGGTGACATGCTGACGATGCAATTCGTCTTCACCTCGGAGGAATATCCCGAATACGTCAATGGCGGCGTGAATGATGCTTTCGGCGTCTGGGTCAACGGCCAGTTCGTGCAGGCGACGATCACGGTCGCGGGCAACATCTCGATCGACAACGTCAACGCCAACGCCAACCGCAATCTCTACCGTGACAATACGGCCGACCAGTTCAACACCGAGATGGACGGCTTCACCTATGTCCTGTCCTTCAAGGCGCCGGTCAACGCGGGGGAGGTGAACTCGATCAAGATCGGTATCGCAGATGGCGGCGATGCGATCTACGATTCCAACCTGCTCATCATGGGCGACAGCGTGCAGACCTATGCGCTGGCCATGGATGACACGGTGCAGTTGACGGCGAACTCCAGCCGCAGCTTCGACATTCTGGCCAATGACCGCGACATGCTGGACAGCGGCCTGACCATCACCCATCTGAACGGCACGGCGGTGGTGGCCGGCCAGACTGTGACGCTGCCGACGGGCGAACGCGTGCGGCTGAACGCCGACGGCACGGTGACGGTGTTTTCCGATGGCGATCTCGGGACCAACACGCTGACCTATTCGGTCCGCGATGCCGCCGGCAACACCGACGTCGGCTACATCTTCATCGAAACCGTTGCCGTGACCGGGCCGGACGGCATCGTGCAGGGCACGGCGGGGGCCGATGTCATCCAGACCGGCTATCTGGGCGATCCGGACGGCGACCGTATCGACAACAATGACGGGCAGGGCGTCGGCGGCACCACGGGGGATGCCGACTACATCATGGCAGGCGCGGGCAATGACAGCGTCAGCGCCAACCTTGGCAATGACGTGATCTATGCCGGCACCGGTGACGACACGGTGTTCGGCGGTGCGGGCGACGACTGGGCCAGCCTTGGCGACGGCAATGACAGCTTCGGCACCTACGGCGCCGACAGCGCCGGCAATGACACCATCTATGGCGAGGCCGGGCGCGACAGCCTTGTCGGCGGCGGCGGCAATGATCGGCTGTTTGGCGGCGACGGCAATGACACGCTGTCGGGCGGGGTCGGCAGCGACACGCTTTATGGCGAGGATGACGCCGATCTCTTCGCGGTCACCGACGACCATCAGGGCGACACGATCTTTGGCGGCGAAGGCGGGGTGGACCGCGACCAGATCGCCTTTGCCAACACTGTCTCGACCAATGGCGTCACCGTGACCTTTTCCGGCAACGAGGCCGGCAGCTACGCCTTTCAGGGCACAGCCTCCGGCACCACCGGCAGTTTCAGCGAAATCGAGGCGGTCAGCGGCACGGCCTATGCCGACAACCTGAACGGCGCGGCGACGACCACGGGCGTCACGCTTTCGGGGCTGGGTGGCAATGACACGATCAGCGGCGGCAGCGGGGCCGACACATTGCAGGGCGACAGTGGCCATGATGCGCTGAGCGGGGGCGAGGGGGCCGACCTCCTGACGGGTGGCCTGGCCAATGACAGCCTCATCGGCGGCGGCGGGGCCGATACCCTGCTCGGCGGCGATGATCGCGACCTGCTGGTCGCCGGCATCGGCGATGTGGTGGACGGCGGCGAAGGCGGCGATGACTTTGACACGCTGGATCTGACCGCCTGGGGCCACCCGGCGACCAATATCCTTTATGATGCGAACAACCCCGAGAACGGCACTGTCGAGTTCCTTGACCGGGCGGGCAATGTCATCGGCACGATGAGCTTTGCCAACATCGAGCGGGTCGTGGCCTGTTTCACACCGGGGACGATGATCCTGACCGACCGGGGCGAGGTGGCGGTGGAGGGGCTGCAACCGGGCGACCGGGTGCTGACGCGCGACAACGGCTATCAGGTGATCCGCTGGGCTGGCCGGCGCGATCTGGATGCTGCAGACCTCGCCGCCGAGCCGCGGTTCAACCCGGTCTTCATTGCGGCGGGGGCATTGGGCGCGGGCCTGCCGCAGCGCGACATGCAGGTCAGCCCGCAGCACCGCATGCTGATCTCGGGTCCGAAGGCGGAACTGCTGTTCGGCGAGCATGAGGTTCTGGTGGCCGCGCGGCATCTGGTCGGGCTGGCCGGGATCGAGCAGCGGCTGGCAAGGCGGGTGTCCTACATCCACATCCTGTTCGACAACCACGAGATCCTGCGGGCCGACGGGGCCTGGTCGGAAAGCTTCCAGCCGGGCGAGCTGACGCTGGAAGCCATGGACGACGGCCAGCGCGCCGAAATCCTCGACCTGTTCCCCGAACTTGCCACCGACAAGGCCGCCTTTCCGACCGCCAGACTGGCGCTGAAGGCGCGCGAGGCGCGGGTGCTGCTGGGCCACTGAAGGGCGCCGATTTCTGAGGCAGAAATCGGGGCGGAATTCGTCACGAATTCCGGCCGGCCCGCCAGCGCGCCCAGTCTTCGGGCGTGTCAAGGTCGGTCGTGGCATGGGTGCCGGGCAGCGGCACGATCATGAGCCGGTCCTTGTGGCGCCCGATCACCTCGCGCGCGCCGAGATCGCCGGTCAGGGCCAGAAGCTCGGGGCGCAGGTCGGCGGGAAAACCGACCGGATGGCCGGGGGTGCCGTCCGCCGCGGCGCCGCGCGCGATGCAGTCGGGGCGGATCTGCCAGGCGGCGAGGATTGTCTGCAGGTCCTCGGCGGTGATTTCGGGCAGGTCGGCGAGGAGCAGGAGAACCGGCGCGGCAGCGGGCAGGGCGCCCAGACCTGCCGTCAGGCTGGCGGCCATGCCCGCCTCGGGGTTCGGCACCGCGACAAGGCGCAGGGCCAGGCCGGCAAGGCAGGCCGCGCGGCCGGGCCGGTCGGGGGGCAGGGCGACGCTGACCGGGCAGCCGGTTGCAAGCGCCGCCCTGGCGATGCGGGCCAGTTGCGGCTCGCCGTCGATGCATTCAAGAAGCTTGTCGCCGCCGCGCATGCGCGAGGAGGAGCCGGCGGCGAGGAGGAGGATTTCGGGTGTCATGGCACGGGTGATGCCATGAAAAAAGGGGGGCTGTCTGCCCCCCTTCGTCGCGTTGCTCCCATGCCATTGGTCTCTCGGAGCGATGGCGAAATCAATGGCATCCCCCCGAGGATATTTTCACCACATTGAAGGCGGCGAGGGGTCAGGCCCGCATCCGCCCGCCGTCGTCCCATAGCGGCGCGAGGTGGACGGTCGCCTTGCGGCGCATCCCGAGGATCTCGATTTCGCACTCGAGGCCGTCCTTCACCGCCTCGGCCGGCAGGAAGCCCTGGGCCACGGATTTGCCGGTCCAGTGGCTGAAGCCGCCCGAGGTGCAGAAGCCGACCACCGCGCCGTCAAGCCAAATTGGCTCCCAGGCGACGACATCGGCCTCATCGGCATCGACCACGAAGGAGACGAGGCGGCGTTTCGGCCCTGTGGCCTTTTCCGCGAGCGCGGCGGATTTGCCGATCCAGTCGGCCTCCTTGTTCCAGCGGATGAACCGGTCGAGCCCGGTTTCCATCGGGGTATAGTCGGGCGAGAATTCGCGGCCCCAGGAGCCGAACCATTTGTCGAGACGCAGGGACATCATGGCGCGCATGCCGAAGGGGCGCAGCCCAAGGTCGGCGCCGTGGGCGTTCAGCGTGTCCCAGAGGTGGCGGACCGAATGGACATCGCAGAAGATCTCATAGCCCAAGTCGGCGGTGTAGCTGACGCGCTGGATCAGGCAATTGGCCATGCCGACGGTCATCTTCTTCACGTCCATGAAACGGAAGGCCTCGGCCGAGACATCCGAGCGGGTGCAGCGGGCGAGAAGCTCGCGCGCCTTCGGGCCGGCGATGGTGAAGCCGGAACGCGAGTCGGAGATGTTCTCAACCGCGACGCCCTCCATCGGGTTCTGCTCGAACCAGCGCTGGTGCCAGCCCTGCGCGCCATAGCTGGCGGTCAGCTGGAATTCGGTTTCCGAAAGGCAGGAGACGGTGAAATCGCCGATGATCTTGCCGGAATGGGCCAGCATCGGGGTCAGCGACAGCCGGCCGGGCTTCGGAATGCTGCCGGCCATGATCCGGTCAAGCCAGGCGCGGGCGTTCGGGCCTTTGACCAGATATTTGCCGAAGTTCTGCAACTCGTTGATGCCGACGCCTTCGCGGACCGCCATCACCTCTTGTCGGGTGGCTTCCCAGGCGTTCGAGCGGCGGAAGGTCGGGTCTTCATGGCGTGGCTCGCCGGGCAGCGCGTGGTAGTTCACCACTTCAAGCCCGTATTGCTGGCCCCAGACCGCGTTCATGCCGTCGAACACCTCATACATCGGCGTGGTGCGGAAGGGGCGGGCGGCTGGGCGTTCCTCGTTCGGATAAGAGACGTTGAAGCGCATCTGATAGTTTTCGATCACCTTCGGCACGGTGTAGCCGGGGCTTGTCCAGGTGCCGAAGCGCGCCACGTCAAAGCCGCGCGGGTCGCGTTCGACCTCGCCCTCGATCATCCATTGCGCCAGCGCCAGACCCATGCCGCCGCCCTGGCTGAAGCCGGCCATCACCGCGCAGGCCGACCAGTAGTTCCGCAGGCCCGGCACCGGACCAATGAGCGGGTTGCCGTCGGGGGCGAAGGTGAAGGGGCCGTGGATCACCCGCTTGACGCCCGAGCGTTCCAGCACCGGGAAGCGGCGGTAGGCGAAGTTGACCGAGTCTTCGATCTTGTCGAACTGCTCGTTCAGCAGTTCATGGCCGAAGTCCCAGGGCGTGCCGTCGACCGACCACGGCTCGCAGGGCTTTTCGTAGAACCCGATGCAGAGGCCGCGGCCTTCCTGACGCAGATAGCTTTCGCCGCCGGGGTCCATCACATGCGGGAATTCATTGCCCGATTTCAGGATCTCCATGATTTCGGGAATGTCGTCGGTGACGAGATACTGGTGCGCCATCGGCAAGAGCGGCAGGTAGACCCCGGCCATCGCGCCGATCTCTCGCGCCCAGAGGCCGCCGGCATTGACCAGATGCTCGCAGGTGACAGTGCCTTTTTCGGTGACGACTTCCCAGCCGTCGCGGGTAGGCCGGGTTTCCAGCACGCGGTTGTGCAGCACGATCTCGGCCCCGCCCATCCGCGCGGCCTTGGCATAGGCATAGGTGGTGCCCGAAGGGTCAAGGTGGCCATCGAGGGGGTCGTAAAGCGCGCCGATGATGCCTTCTAGGTTCACCATGCCATGCGTGAACTTGCGGATTTCCTCCGGCCCGAGGATTTCGGTATCCAGCCCCATGTAGCGGTGCTTGGCGCGCTCGGCCTTCAACTGTTCAAAGCGCGCCTGATTGTCGGCAAGGGTGATGCCGCCGACATGGTGCAGCCCGCAGGACATGCCGGTGATTTCCTCCAGCTCCTTGTAAAGCCGGATGGTGTAGCCTTGCAGGGCGGCCATGTTGGTGTCGCCGTTCAGGGTGTGGAACCCCCCCGCCGCGTGCCAGGTGGAGCCCGAGGTCAGCTCCGAGCGTTCGATCAGCATGACGTCGGACCAGCCGAGCTTGGTCAGGTGGTAAAGCACCGAGCAGCCGACAACGCCGCCGCCGATCACCACCACGCGGGCATGGGTTTTCATGTGGGAGACTCCATTCACAGATTTGCAGGCAGAATGGCGGGGCGGGGCGGGGTGGTCATGCGGATTTGCGACAAAATCCGTCGCAAATGGATTGTCCCTGCCGGGGTGGCACGAAATGAAAAGGGCGCCCGAAGGCGCCCCTTGTCTGATTTGGCTGTCGCTCACTTCTCGGGAATGAGCCCCCTGGGCGCGAAGCGCAGCACGAGCAGCAGCACGATGCCAAGCGTGACAAGGCGCATGTGCTGGGCGCTGTCGATCAGGTGGGTTTTCAGGTCGCCGGCGGGCAGGGCGGCAGTCAGCCAGCCCATCAGGCCGGGGCCGAGGTATTCCACCGCCAGCCAGAGCCAGCCGAGCAGCAGCCCGCCCAACACCGCGCCCCAGTTGTTGCCCGAGCCGCCGACAATGACCATCACCCAGATCAGGAAGGTGAAGCGCAGCGGCGAATAGACGCCGGGCACCAGCTGGCCCTCCATCGAAGTCAGCATGGCGCCGGCAAGCCCCACCACGGCCGAGCCGATGATGAAGATCTGCAGGTGGCGCCGGGTGACGTTCTTGCCCATCGCAGAAGCCGCGACCTCGTTGTCGCGGATGGCGCGCATCATCCGGCCCCAGGGGCTGTTCAAGGCGCGTTCCGAGGCCCAGATGATCGCCAGCAGCACGGCCCCGAAGATCGCCAGATAGAGCAGCTTGACGAAGATCGTCGAGGCGGTGATCGGGTCGAACCCCCAGCCGGTGACGCGGGCCACGAACTCGGGGTCGGCCTGCAGGTCGACCTCGTAGGGCACGGGCCAGGGCCGCGGCAGGCCGGTGACGTTCTTGACGCCGCGGGCCAGCCAGTCTTCGGATTTCAGCACCACCACGATGATTTCGGCAATGCCGAGCGTCGCGATGGCGAGATAGTCCGAGCGCAGGCCAAGGGCGATCTTGCCGATGACCCAGGCGCCAAGCCCGGCAAAGATCGCGCCCACCGGCCAGGCCAGCAGCGAGGGCAGGCCGAAGCCGCCGATATTGCCATAGGTGGCCGGGTTGAAGGCCTCGACCGCCGCCACGCCCTGATCGAAGACATAGCGGTAGAGGAAGAAGCCGGCGACGACCAGCGCCGTCACCGCCAGCGCGCGCAGGCGGCCCGGTTTCATGGCGCGGTACAGCAGCGTTGCCGCCACGATCACTGCGACGCCAAGCGCCAGACCGCCCAGCACCGCCCAGCCGCCGGCGGCAAAGCCCTCGGGCACCGGCTTGGCCGAGACCACGACCACGGCAAGGCCGCCGAGCGCCACCGAGCCGACGATGCCGGTGGAGAAGAGGCCGGCATAGCCCCATTGCATGTTCACGCCCAAGGCCATGATGGCCGACAGGATGCCGATATTCAGGATCTGCAGGCTGAGGTTCCAGCTTTGGAACAGGCCGGTCAGGATGAACAGCAGGGCGACGCCGGCAAAGAGAAGAAGGTTGCGGGTAGAGGTTGCCATCTTACTTCCCCTTGAAGATGCCGGTCGGCATGAAAAGCAGCACGATGATGAGGATCGAGAAGCTGACCGCCACCTTGTAATCGGTGGACAGAAGCTGCATCAGCCCATCGGGCGCAAGGCTGTCGGGCAGCACATAGGTTGCCACCTTCTTCCAGGCATAGGTCAGCACCACTTCGCTGAGGGCGACGATATAGCCCCCGGCAATGGCGCCGAGCGGGCTGCCCAGCCCCCCCACCACGGCCGCGGCAAAGACCGGCAGCAAGAGCTGGAAGTAGACGAAGGGACGGAACGATTTATCAAGCCCGTAAAGCGTGCCGGCGATCACCGCCAGCGCGGCGGCGATGATCCAGGTCACCTGCACCACCCGGTCAGGGTTGATGCCCGACAGCAACGCCAGATCCTCGTTGTCGGAAAAGGCGCGCATCGACTTGCCGGTGCGGGTCTTTTGCAGGAACCAGAACAGCGCGGCGACGCAGATCACCGCGACCACCACCGTCACCGCAACTGTCGTCTTGATGACCAGCGGTTCGGCAAGGCCAGTGGCGGCCTTGAAGGTGTTGCCATCCAGAAGGAAGCGCGCGCCATCGGTAAAGTTGCGCTCCTCGACGCCGATAATCAGACGGACGAGGCCGTTCATTACGAACATCACGCCCGCCGAGACGATCACCAGAATGATCGGCGCGGCCTTTTGCCGGCGGTAGAATTTGTAGATCCCGGCGTCAGTGGCCAAGACCAGCGCCGCGGTTGCCGCGATGCCGAAGGGCAGGGCGAGAAGCGCCGTCGGCAAGGGGCCGAAGGAGATGCCCCAGCTTTGGAACAGCCAGGTGAACATGATGACGATGGCGGTGCCGAAGGCCATGGTGTCGCCATGGGCGAAGTTGGAAAACCGCAGCACGCCGAAGATCAGCGTCACGCCAAGCGCGCCGAGCGCCAGCTGGCTGCCATAGGCGACGCCGGGGATCACGACAAAGTTCAGAAGGGCCACAAGGGCGTTGAGGAAATCCATGTCTCAGCCCCCAAGGAAGGAACGACGGACCTCGGGGTCGGCCAGCAGGGCCTCGCCGGTGTCGGTGAAACGGTTGGCGCCCTGCACGAGGACATAACCTTTGTCCGCAATATCAAGCGCTTGTCTGGCGTTCTGTTCGACCATCAGGATCGAGATCCCGGTGCGGGCAATCTCGATGATGCGGTCGAAAAGCTCGTCCATGACGATGGGCGACACGCCGGCGGTGGGTTCGTCCAGCAGAAGAACCGAAGGCTTGGTCATCAGCGCCCGACCGACGGCCACCTGCTGACGCTGACCGCCAGAAAGCTCGCCCGCCGCCTGATAGCGTTTTTGGCGAAGGATCGGGAACAGGCCATAGATCTGCTCCATGGTCTCCTTGATCCCGACCTCGTCGTCGCGGATGAAGGCGCCCATTTCCAGATTTTCCTCCACCGTCATGCCGGTGAAGATGTTGTGGGTCTGCGGCACAAAGCCCATGCCCTTGCGGACGCGGGCCTGCGGCGACAGCTTGGTGATGTCCTCGCCGTCCAGCATCACCCGGCCGCCGCGCAGGTTGAGCATGCCGAAGGTGGCCTTCATGGCGGTGGACTTGCCCGCGCCGTTCGGGCCGACGATCACGGCGATCTCGCCCTTGTTCACGGCAATAGTACAGTTGTGCAAGATGTCGACCGGGCCATAGCCGCCAGTCATGTTCTCGCCGATCAGGAACGGCGTGTCAGCCATGCGCGGCCTCCTCTTTCACCTTGTTCTTCAGGCCGGTGCCGAGATAGGCCTCGATCACGCGCTCGTCGTTCTTCACTTCCTCGACCGTGCCTTGCGCCAGCACCTTGCCTTCGGCCATGCAGATCACCGGGTTGCACAGGCGGGCGATGAAATCCATGTCATGCTCGATGACGCAGAAGGTATAGCCGCGCTCCTTGTTCAGCCGCACGATGGCATCGCCGATGGTGTTCAGCAGGGTGCGGTTCACGCCGGCGCCGACCTCGTCCAGAAAGACGATCTTGGCATCGACCATCATGGTGCGGCCCAGTTCCAGAAGCTTCTTCTGCCCGCCCGAGATGTTGGACGCGCGCTGGTCGGCCAGATGCGAGATCGTCAGGAACTCCAGCACCTCGTCGGCCTTGTCGCGCAGGCGTTTTTCCTCGGCCGCCACTGCGCCGCGGCGGAAACAGGCGTTCCACAGGCTTTCGCCCGATTGCGCGGCGGGCACCATCATCAGGTTTTCCCGCACGGTCATCGAACCGAATTCATGGGCAATCTGGAAGGTGCGCAACAGCCCCTTGGCAAACAGCTCATGCGGCGCCATGCCGGTGATGTCCTCGCCGTCCATCACCACCCGGCCCGAGGTGGGCGGCAGGCGTCCGGCGACGACGTTGAACAGCGTGGTCTTGCCCGCACCGTTCGGGCCGATCAGCCCGGTGATGGAGCCGGTCTCGATCTTCAGCGAGGCACCGTCAACGGCCCGGAAACCGCCGAAATGCCTGTGAAGGTTTTCGACAACGATCATGTCTTCCCCCTTTGAAACGGGCCTCTTGTCACGCCTGCGCGCGCGGGCCGCCTTTCTTTAAGGCAACGGCCCGAGGTTGTGCCCCGGGCCGCGCCAATGGTCTCAGTTCGAACCGATCAACGGAAGGTGACGGTTTCGTACTTGCCGCCCTTGATCTCGAACTGCTTGTAGCGACCGGCGGATTCGCCCGGGCCGACCAGCGTCACGCCCGAGGCGCCGTCATAGTCGATGGCGGTGCCGGCGGCGATCAGTTCAAGCGCCTTGCCCAGCTCGCCGGGAAGGATCTTGACGCCCGAGCCATCCGCCGGACCGTTGGCGATTTCCATGATCTTGGCCGAGTAGACCTTCGAGTCGGTCGACTTGGTGGCCTCCATCGCCAGCATGATCAGCGCAGCGGCGTCATAGCTTTCCATCGAATAGGGCGAGGTGGCGTCGAACGCGGTCGCAGCGGTCTTGCCCATTTCGGTCAGGATCGCAGCACCGGGGCTGTCGGACTGGGCCACCTGGCCATAGGAGCCGTCAAGCGCCGGACCGATGGCGGCGGGCAGCGAGTCACCCACCATGCCGCCCGGCAGACCGAAGGTCGCGAAGGCGCCGGAGTCGAGCGAGGCCTGGATGATGCCCTTGCCGCCCTGGTCGAGGTAGCCCGCAACGACCAGCAGGTCACCGCCAGCCGCGGCCAGCGAGGCGACTTCGGCCGAATAGTCGGCCTTGCCGTCTTCGTGCGGGATGTTGATCGAAACGGTGCCGCCCTTGGCCTGGAAGCCGGCAGCGATGGCTTCGGCCAGACCCTTGCCGTAGTCCGAGTTCGAATAGGTCAGCGCGATGGTCTTGACGCCTTTTTCCGACAGGATCTCGCCCATGATTTCGCCTTCGCGGGCGTCCGACGGGGCGGTGCGGAAGAACAGGCCGTCATCTTCGGCGGTCGAGAGCGCCGGCGAGGTGGCCGAGGGCGACACCATCGCGATGCCGTTCGGGCGGGCGACGTTCTGCAGGACCGCGCCGGTCACGCCCGAGCAGTCGCCGCCGATGATGCCCTTGACGCCGTCAGCGGTGATCATGCGCTCGGCCGCAGCCGTGGCCGCCGCCGCGTCAACGCAGGTCGAATCGCCGCGCACC
Source organism: Tabrizicola oligotrophica (assembly GCF_011008935.1). Taxonomy (GTDB): domain Bacteria; phylum Pseudomonadota; class Alphaproteobacteria; order Rhodobacterales; family Rhodobacteraceae; genus Tabrizicola_A; species Tabrizicola_A oligotrophica. The sequence goes on from NZ_JAAIVJ010000001.1 coordinate 183,264, forward strand.
GAGGCATAGGCATTGGCCGCCTTGCCCGACGCGTTCACTTCCGCCATCGCCAGTTCCGACGCCGCCGCCATGTGGCTGGTCAGCGATTCGATCGGGCCGGTGAAGCCGATCAGAATACCCAGTTTCACGTCTTCAGCCGAAGCCGCGCCGGTAAGAGCCAGCGTCGCAGCCGAAGCCATAAGCATTTTTTTCATTGGTATCTCCCTTGTTGGATCGCAATCCTGCCGGGCACGTTAGAGGGGCGTGCCGAAAAAGGGAAGCCCCTTTGTGTCGACATGGTGGCGACAAGAGGCAGTGCGATGGCGACAAGAATAGATTGCCAATGGGCCGGAAAGGTTCGCGGCCGGCCGGGCGAGCTTGCCGCCCGACCCCGTAGTCATTTCCCGTTGAAGCTTCAAGCTTGAACCAGTTGTCCATTGCGGATTCCACGTGCAAATACACGGATTCCCGCTCTGGCTGTGGGTCAGATCGACAACCGCCCGGCCATCGCCGCAGCGGGCAGGCCTTGGGTGCCGCGCTCGCGGTAGGGGGTGGTGTTGTAGTGGCTGCGGTAGCATTTCGAGAAATGCGACGGGCTGGCGAAACCGCAGGCCAGCGCCACGTTGATGACGCTCATGTCGGTCTGCATCAACAGGTTGCGGGCCTTTTGCAGCCGCAGCTCCATATAATAGCGCTTCGGACTGCGGTTCAGGTAGCGGCGGAACAGGCGTTCCAGCTGCCGGGTCGACATGCCGACCTCTTCGGCCAGATCGGCGGGCGACATCGGGTCTTCGATGTTGCCCTCCATCATCTGGATGACCTGGCTCAATTTGGGGTGGCGCACGCCGATGCGGGTCGGAATCGACAGGCGCTGGGTATCCTGATCGGTGCGGATGGCCGAATAGATCAGCTGGTCGGCAACCGTATTGGCAAGTTCTTCTCCCTGATCGGCGGCGATGAACTTCAGCATCAGGTCGATGGACGAGGTGCCGCCCGCCGTGGTCCAGCGGTTGCCGTCCATGACAAAGACCGATTTCGTCAGCTTGACCTGTTCGAATTCCTCAAGGAAACCGTCCTGATTCTCCCAGTGGATCGTCGCCTTCTTGCCGTCCAGAAGCCCGGCCTTGGCCACGGCATAGGCCCCGGTGCACAGACCGCCGATGGTGACGCCGCGCCGCGCCTCGCGCCGCAGCCAGTTCAGCACTGTCCGGGTGGCCGCGCGCTGCGCGTCAAGGCCGCCGCAGACCAGCACGACGTCGTCGCGGTCGATCTCTTCCAGCCCGATGTCAAGCTTGAAGGCCGCGCCGTTCGAGCAGGTCACCATGTCGCCTTCGCCGGCGAGCACCCAGCGATAAAGCTCCTCGCCGGCAACCCGGTTGGCCACGCGCAAGGGCTCGATGGCGCCCGCGAAGGACATCATGGTGAAACGATCGAGCAGCAGAAAGACGAAACGCTTGGGCGTCGCGGTCTTGACAACCGGGGTGGCCTTGCGCTGGGGGCTGGGCATCTTGCGACCTGTTTGTGTCGGAATCAGAGGATGGAAACAGGAAATTCGCCGCTCCGCAAGGCGATTCCGCCCGGAAACACATCCTTTCCGCCTTTGCTTCCGCCGCAATTTTCCCTATACCGCGCGGCGATACCGCTAACGAAAGGCCAATGCCATGACTCAGGGTTGGAAAAAGTCGGACTGGCGCGCCCGCCCGCGCGTGCAGATGCCGGATTATCCCGATACCGCCGCGCTGAACGCCGTCGAGGCGCAGCTCGCCAAGTATCCGCCGCTGGTCTTTGCCGGCGAGGCGCGGCGGCTGAAGAAGCAACTGGCGCAGGCGGCGACGGGCAAGGCCTTCCTGTTGCAGGGCGGCGACTGCGCCGAGAGCTTTGCCGAGTTTTCCGCCGACAACATCCGCGACACTTTCCGCGTCATGCTGCAGATGGCCGTGGTGCTGACCTTCGGCGCCAAGGTGCCGGTCATCAAGGTCGGCCGGATGGCGGGCCAGTTCGCCAAGCCGCGTTCGGCGCCGACCGAGGTGATCGGCGGGGTGGAATATCCCAGCTACCGCGGCGACATCATCAACGGCTTCGAGGCCACGCAAGAGGCCCGCATTCCCGATCCGAAGCGGATGTTGCAGGCCTATACCCAGGCTGCCGCCAGCCTGAACCTGCTGCGCGCCTTCTCGACCGGCGGTTTTGCCGACATCCACCGGGTGCATTCCTGGACCCTTGGCTTTGCCGAGCATGACAAGGCCGAACGCTACCGCGAGCTGTCGAACCGCATCTCCGATGCGCTCGACTTCATGAACGCCGCCGGGGTGACTTCGGACAATGCCGAAGTGCTGAGCCGGGTGGACTTCTACACCAGCCACGAGGCGCTGCTTCTGGAATATGAAGAGGCGCTGTGCCGGGTCGACAGCCTGACCGGGCAGAACGTGGCGGGTTCGGGTCACATGATCTGGATCGGGGATCGCACCCGCCAGCCCGATGGCGCGCATGTCGAATTCTGCCGGGGTGTCTTGAACCCCATTGGCCTGAAATGCGGCCCGACCACGACGGCGGAAGACCTCAAGGTGCTGATGGCCAAGCTGAACCCGGAAAACGAGGCCGGCCGGCTGACCCTGATCGCGCGCTTCGGCGCCGGCAAGGTCGGCGACCACCTGCCGCGCCTCATCAAGGCGGTGCAGGAGGAGGGCGCATCGGTGCTGTGGTCCTGCGACCCGATGCACGGCAACACCATCAAGGCGGCCTCGGGCTACAAGACCCGGCCCTTCGATTCGGTGCTGCGCGAAGTGCGCGAGTTCTTCGCGATCCACAAGGCCGAGGGCACTATCCCCGGCGGCGTGCATTTCGAGATGACCGGCAAGGATGTGACCGAATGCACCGGCGGCCTGCGTGCGGTGTCGGATGAAAATCTGGCGGACCGCTACCACACCGCCTGCGATCCGCGGCTCAATGCCAGCCAGGCGCTGGAGCTGGCGTTCCTTGTGTCGGAAGAACTGTCGGCCCAGCGCGCCGATGCCCGCCGCGCCGCGCTGTAAGGCAGATTGCAGACTGCAGAAGGGCGGCTCACGTGGGGCCGCCCTTTTCGTTTAGCGCGACACCACCAGCCGCAGGTGCGGCCTGCCGCCCGGCGGCGTGAAGGGGCGCGGCGGCTCGGCAAAGGCCGGCTCGGCAAGGGCCGGGGCCGACTGCATCGGCAAAGGCTCGCGCAGCAGGCGGCTGATGGTGAAGCGGCGCGGGGCGCGGCCGATCTCGCCGCGGACGCACAGGCAGCCCAGCGCCAGATCCGGTTCGCCCTGCGATCCGATCAGCGGCAGCAGCTGCATCCGCGCCATGAGCGCCGGCCGCCCGATGCCGCGTTCGGCCACCAGCCACAGATCCAGCACCTGCTCGCCGCGAAACAGCCCGCCCATGGCCTCGTTCAGCCGGGTGCGGGCCACCGGCTCCAGCAGCGCGGTGAGCGGCATGCCCCGCACCTCCATGCCCAGAAGGTCGGAGATCGCCATGCCGGCAAGGCGCAGCCGCGCGTGGCCGGGGGCGACCTGTTCGACCAGAAACACCTGTTCCAGCGCCGAGGCCATGCCGCGCGGGTTGATGTCGGCGCGGCGCGGCAACCGGCCATCCCTGCGCATCGCTTCCCAATAGGCGCGCACCTCTTGCAGCTGGCGGAAATCGCCATCCCTGCCGCGCAGGCCGCCCCCGGTCTTGCCGTCGATGTACCAGACCATCTGCGACCTCGCCCCTTGCTGACCTGACAATGACCCAAGCCGCCCCGGACTGCCCGTCCGGGGGGATGCCGCGTCATCGTCGTTACCATTTTCTTAACATAGCCGATCTGAAACGCCTTTTGCGGATAATCTCGACAAATGGTAAACATCGCCGGGATATGCAGAGGGGGCCTCGGATGACCGTTTCCATGACCGGATTTGCCGCGCGGCGCGGGCAGGGGGCGGGGCACAGCTGGGGCTGGGACATCCGCAGCGTCAACGGCAAGGGGCTGGACCTGCGGCTCAGGGTGCCGGACTGGATCGACGGGCTGGAACTTGCCTTGCGCGGCGAACTGGCCAAGGCGCTCAGCCGCGGCAATGTCAGCCTGTCGCTGCGCGTGGCGCGCGACGGCATGGGCGACGGGGCCGAAGGGCTGCGGGTCAACGCCCCGGCCCTCGCCGCCGTGCTGACAGCGATGAGCGAGGTGGAGCAGGCGGCCATGGCGGCGGGCGTCACGCTGGCGCAGGGCACGGCGGCGGATGTGCTGGCGGTGCGCGGCGTTCTGGACACCACCGCTGTCGAGATCGACACCGCGCCCCTGCGCGCCGCGATCCTTGCCGATCTGGCCCGGCTTCTGGCCGATTTCGCCACCATGCGCGCCGCCGAGGGGGCAGCGCTTCAGGGGGTGATCGCGGGGCAGCTCGAGGCGCTTGCCCGCCTGACCGCCGATGCAGCGCGCGAGGCCGCCGCCCGCCGCGAGGCCACCGCCGCCGGCCTGCGCGAGGCGCTGGCCAAGGTGCTGGCCAATGCCGAGGGCGTGGATGAAACCCGGCTGGCGCAGGAACTGGCGCTGATCGCGGTGAAGAACGATGTCACCGAAGAGCTGGACCGTCTGGCCGCCCATATCGGCGCGGCCCGCGCGCTCTTGGCCGAACCCGGCCCCGTGGGGCGCAAGTTCGACTTCCTGATGCAGGAATTCATGCGCGAGGCCAACACCTTGTGCTCCAAGGCGCAGTCGCTGGCCCTGACGCGGATCGGGCTTGACCTGAAAACGGTCATAGATCAGATGCGCGAGCAGGTTCAGAACGTGGAATGACAATGGCCCAGACCCAGCCCCGCCGCGGGCTACTTCTCATCCTCTCCTCGCCTTCGGGCGCGGGCAAATCCACCCTTGCCCGCCGGCTGATGGACTGGGACCCGACCTTGCGCTTTTCGGTCTCGGCCACCACCCGCAGCCCCCGTCCGGGCGAGGCGGACGGGCGGGAATACTATTTCAAGACCCGCGATCAGTTCGAGGCGATGGTGGCGGAAGGCGAGATGCTGGAACATGCCGAGGTCTTCGGCAATTTCTATGGCAGTCCGAAAGGCCCGGTCGAGGCCGCGATGAAGGAAGGCCGCGACACGCTGTTTGACATCGACTGGCAGGGCGGCCAGCAGATCCGCAACTCGGCCCTTGGCCGTGACGTTGTGTCGGTCTTCGTCCTGCCGCCCTCGATCGCCGAGCTGGAGCGCCGGTTGCGGTCGCGCGCGCAGGATTCGGACGAGGTGATCGCGGGGCGCATGGCGAAATCGCAGGCCGAGATCAGCCATTGGGCCGAATATGACTATGTGATCGTCAACACCGACATCGACAAGGCCTTCGCCGAGCTTCTGACCATCCTTCAGGCCGAGCGGATGCGCCGTGACCGCCAGCCGGGGTTGGCCGAGTTTGTCCGCGGTCTCAACAGGGAGTTCGAAGCGCGATGATCTATGAACTGGACGGCGTGAAGCCCGAGATCGACCCGACGGCATGGATCGCCCCGACCGCCGTGCTGATCGGCAACGTCATCGTCGGCCCGCGGGCGAACATCTGGTTCGGCGCGGTCTTGCGCGGTGACAATGAACCCATCGTGGTGGGCGAAGGGTCGAACATTCAGGAAAACTCGGTGCTGCATACCGACATGGGTTATCCGCTGACCATCGGCGCCAATTGCACCATCGGCCACAAGGCGATGCTGCACGGATGTACGATCGCCGACGGCAGCCTGATCGGCATGGGCGCGACGCTGCTCAACGGCGCGAAGATCGGGGCCGGCTCGCTGGTCGGCGCCTGCGCGCTGGTGACGGAAGGCAAGGACATCCCGCCCGGCTCGCTGGTGATGGGCGCACCCGCCAAGGTGGTGCGCGAACTGGACGAAGCGGCGCAGGCCCGGCTCTTGAAATCCGCCGCTGGCTATCAGGCCAATGCCCGGCGCTTTGCCGCCGGCATGAAGCCCCTCGGCTGACGCCGTCCGGCCACCGGTTTGACATGGGCCGGGGCCGGACCTAGGTTGCCCCGCCATGACTGAAAGCGCGACAGAACACCCGCCCAAGGCCCGGATCAACCGCGCCGTGATCTTCATCCTGATCACGGTGTTTCTCGACATGGTGGGCTTTGGCATCATCATCCCGGTCCTGCCGGCGCTGATCGGCGCAGTCGGCCATGTCACGCTTGGCGAGGCGGCGGTGATCGGCGGTTGGATGGCGGCGGGCTATTCGCTGGCGCAGTTCCTCTCCGGCCCCTTCCTTGGCAACCTGTCCGACCGCTACGGCCGGCGGCCGCTGCTGTTGCTGGCGATCTTCGGGCTGGGAGTGGATTTCCTCCTGCACGCGCTGGCCCCGACGCTGGGCTGGCTGTTTCTGGGCCGGATTCTGGCCGGGTTCTGCGGCGCAAGCTGGGTAATCGCCAATGCCTTCATCGCCGACATCACCCCGCCCGAGGAGCGCGGCCGCGCCTTTGGCCTGATGGGGGCGGCCTTTGGCCTTGGCTTCGTCATCGGCCCGGCTCTGGGCGGGCTTCTGGGCGAGTTCGGGCCGCGCGTGCCGTTCTATGTTGCGGCCGTGGTGTCCGGGTTGAACCTGATCTACGGGCTTTTCGTGCTGCCCGAGACGCTGGCCCCGGAAAACCGCCGCCGCTTCGACTGGCGCCGCGCCAACCCCTTTGGCGCCTTCAAGGTGTTCCGCAGCTATCCGGGCGTCTTGCCGCTTTGTGCCGTCATGGCGATGTTCTTCTTCTTTTCCTCGGTCTACCCGGCGATCTGGCCGTTCTGGGGCAAGGCGAATTTCGGCTGGTCCGAGGCGATGGTCGGTCTGACGCTGGCGGTCTTTGGCGTGGTCATGGCGGTGTTTCAGGGGCTGCTCACGGGGCCTGCGGTGAAGCTCTGGGGCGAGTTTCGGGTGGCGGTGATCGGGCTTCTGTGCGCGGCCATCGCGGCCACGGGCTATGGCTTTGTCGGCTCGCTCAGCATGGTTGTAGTGCTGATGCTGGTGCATGGGCCGGAAGGCTTCGTGCATCCGATGCTGACCGCCATCCTGTCGAGCCGCGTGCCGGAAAATGCCCAGGGCGAGTTGCAGGGCGGCATCAGCGCCATCACCAATCTGGCGATGCTGGCGGGGACGGTGTTCTTCGCGCAGATCTTCGGCTGGTTCATGCGGCCCGAGGCGGCGAACCCGACACCCGATGTGCCCTATTTCGTCGCCGGCGCGGGGCTGGTGCTGACGCTTCTGGCGATGATCCGGGCGACGCGGAAGGAACAGTCATGAGCGAGGAACGCTTCACCGGCTCCTTCACCCAGCAGGAGCCGATCCCGGAAGCGGGAATCGCGGCGGCGCTCGCGGTGCTGCGCCATGGCCGGCTGCACCGCTACAACGAGGCGCCGGGCGAGATTGCCGAAACCGCGCTGCTCGAGGAGGAATTCGCCGCGCTGACCGGCGCGAAATACTGCCTTGCCGTGGCCTCGGGCGGCTATGCGCTCGGCTGCGCGCTCCGGGCGGTGGGGCTGGCGCCGGGCGAGCCGGTGCTGACCAATGCCTTCACGCTGGCCCCGGTGCCGGGGGCGATCGCGGCGGCGGGCGGCAAGCCGGTCTTCGTCGAAGTGACCGAGGATCTGACGCTGGATTTCGCCGACCTTGCGGCCAAGACCAAAGCGACCGGGGCGCGGCTTCTGATGCTCAGCCACATGCGCGGGCATCTGTGCGACATGGAGGCGCTGGCGGCGCTTTGCGACCATCTGGGCGTGACGATCATCGAGGATTGCGCCCATACCATGGGGGCGGCGTGGAAGGGCGTGCCGTCGGGGCGGCAGGGGCTGGTGGGGTGCTATTCGATGCAGACCTACAAGCACATGAATGCGGGCGAGGGCGGCTTTCTGATTTCCGACGATGCCGAAGTCATGGCCCGCGCCATCCTCTTGTCCGGCAGCTACATGCTTTACGCCAAGCACCGCGCCGCTCCGGGGCCGGAGGTGTTTGACCGGGTGCGGATGGAAACGCCGAACGTCTCGGGCCGGATGGACAACCTGCGCGCCGCGATCCTGCGCCCGCAACTGCCGACGCTGGCCGAGCGGGTGGACCGCTGGGCCGCGCTTTACCAGACGCTGGAGGCGGGCCTGCAGCACACGCCGGGCCTGCGGCTGGTCACACGCCCGACTGAGGAAACCTATGTCGGCTCCTCGTTCCAGTTCCAGCTGCCGGGCTGGTCCGATGCCCGCATCGGGCTGTTCCTGACGCGCTGCATCGCCCGCGGGGTGGAGCTGAAATGGTTTGGCGCCGATGAGCCGGTGGCCTTCACCTCGCGCTATGACCATTGGCGCTATGCCGCGCCGCAAAGCCTGCCGCAGACCGACCGCATCCTGAAAGGCCTGGTCGACATGCGCCTGCCGCTGACCTTCAGCCCCGCGGATGTGGCGCTGATCGGCCGCATCATCCGCGCCGAGGCGCTGGCGGTGGGGCAGGGGCCGGAGCCGGAAACGGTCGTCCCGCCGCGCGTGCAGTGAGGCGCGACCCGGCGCTGGCGGCCTATGTGGCGCTGACGCTCCTCCTGCTGTGGTCGGCCGCCGATCGCTGGGCGCCTTACCATGGCGCGGCCGCGGCCTGCCGGGTGGGCCATGTCATCGACGGCGACACGGTGGAGCTTCGCTGCGGCGCCGAGCGGCGCAGCGCCCGGCTGGTGGGCGTCGACACCCCCGAGACGCATGACCCGAAATGCCCGGCAGAGGCCGCCCTTGGCCGCAAGGCCACCGAACGGCTGCGGGCGCTGCTGGCTGCCGGTCCGGTGGCGGTCTTTCGGCAGGGCTTCGACAAATATCGCCGCGATCTGGTGGTGCTGACTGTTGCGGGCCGCGATGTGGGCGCGGTGCTGGTGGCCGAGGGGCTGGCGCGGGCCTATCATGGCGGCGCGCGCGGTGGCTGGTGTGGCTGAAGGGGCCTCAGCCCCCTCGCGCGTGCCGCGCCATGCCATTGGTTCCTTGGATCAATGGCGAAACCAATGGCAAACCCCGAGGATATTTCCGAACAGATGAAGGCCGGAGGCGGGCGAGTCGGGGCGTCGGGGGCCATGGGCCGCGCGCGCTGGTCCGCCCGGGAAAACGTGGCGCGGAAATTTCGGCATACAATTGCATACGGTCGCCACAAATCCACGCTGCAAGGCGCTTTATTCCGCCGCTCCTGCGTTGACCCCGCCAAGGGGGCAGGGTAAACGAAGCCAAGAGATCAAGCGGCCACAAGGGCCGTGGCTCGCCCGTTGCCAGCCAAAGGAGACCGCTCGTGGACAATCCGCTGTTGCGAGAATACCTGCCGATCCTCGTTCTTCTTGCCATTGCTGTCGGACTTGGCCTTGTGCTGATCCTCGCCGCCGCCGTGATTGCCGTGCGCAACCCCGACCCGGAGAAGGTTTCGGCCTATGAATGCGGGTTCAACGCCTTTGACGATGCGCGCATGAAGTTCGACGTGCGGTTCTACCTCGTGTCGATCCTGTTCATCATCTTCGACCTTGAAGTTGCGTTCCTTTTCCCCTGGGCGGTGGCCTTTGGCGAAATCTCGATGCTGGGGTTCTGGTCGATGATGGTGTTCCTTGGCGTTCTGACCGTGGGCTTTGCCTATGAATGGAAGAAGGGGGCCTTGGAATGGGCGTGATGACCGGCGCGAATACCGCGGGGGCCGACCGCGAGGTGGCCACCCAGGCCCTGAACCGCGAGTTGCAGGACAAGGGGTTCCTCCTCACCACCACCGAGGACATCATCAACTGGGCGCGCAATGGCTCGCTCCATTGGATGACCTTCGGTCTGGCCTGCTGCGCGGTCGAGATGATGCACACCTCGATGCCGCGCTATGACCTTGAGCGGTTCGGCACCGCGCCGCGCGCCAGCCCGCGCCAGTCCGACCTGATGATCGTCGCCGGCACCTTGACCAACAAGATGGCCCCGGCGTTGCGCAAGGTCTATGACCAGATGCCCGAGCCGCGTTATGTGATCTCGATGGGGTCCTGCGCCAATGGCGGCGGCTATTACCACTACAGCTATTCGGTGGTGCGCGGCTGTGACCGCATCGTTCCGGTCGACGTCTATGTGCCGGGCTGCCCTCCTACGGCCGAGGCGCTCCTGTACGGTATCTTGCAGTTGCAGCGGAAGATCCGCCGCACCGGCACCCTTGTGCGCTGAGAGGTTCAAATGTCGGAAGCCCTTGCAGAACTTGGCGCCTATCTGGAACTGAAGCGGCAAGATGCCGTGGTGGCCACGGAGATCGCCTTTGGCGAGCTGAACGTCACCGTGCAGCCTGCGCATCTGGAAAGCTTTGTCGAATTCCTGCGCGACGATGCCGCCTGCCGGTTTACCTCGCTGGTCGACATCACCGCCGTCGACCACCCCGAGCGCGACCCGCGCTTTGACGTGGTCTATCACTTCCTGTCGATGTACCAGAACATCCGCATCCGGGTGAAGCTGGCGACCTCCGAGGAAGAAATGGTGCCCTCGATCGTGGCGCTGCATCCCGGCGCCAACTGGCTGGAGCGCGAGGTGTTCGACATGTTCGGCATCCTGTTCTCGGGCCACCCCGACCTGCGCCGGATTCTCACCGACTACGGCTTCCGCGGCCATCCCCTGCGCAAGGATTTCCCGACCACCGGTTATACCGAGGTGCGCTATGACGAGGCGCAAAAGCGCGTGGTCTATGAGCCGGTGAGTCTGGTGCAGGAATATCGGCAGTTTGATTTCATGTCGCCGTGGGAGGGTGCGCAATACATCCTTCCGGGCGACGAAAAGAAGGCGGGGTAAGCCATGGACGGCGACATTCGGCAGAACTCCTACGACGACGGCAGCCGCGACGCAGAGGCCGGCGAGCATCGCATTCGCAACTTCAACATCAACTTCGGCCCGCAACACCCTGCCGCGCATGGTGTTTTGCGTCTGGTGCTGGAGCTTGACGGCGAGATTGTCGAACGCTGCGACCCCCATATCGGGCTGTTGCACCGCGGCACCGAAAAGCTGATGGAAAGCCGGACCTATCTGCAGAACCTGCCGTATTTCGACCGGCTGGATTATGTGGCGCCGATGAACCAGGAACATGCCTGGTGTCTGGCGATCGAGCGGCTGACCGGCACCGAGGTGCCGCGGCGGGCGAGCCTGATCCGGGTGCTTTACAGCGAAATCGGCCGCATCCTGAACCACCTCCTGAACGTCACCACGCAGGCGATGGACGTCGGCGCCCTGACCCCGCCGCTCTGGGGCTTTGAGGAACGCGAAAAGCTGATGGTGTTCTATGAGCGGGCCTGCGGGGCGCGGCTGCACGCCGCCTATTTCCGCCCCGGCGGCGTTCACCAAGACCTGCCGCCGGCGCTGATCGACGACATCGAGCAGTGGGCCAAGGAATTCCCGCGGGTTCTGGCCGACCTGCACGGGCTTCTGACCGAAAACCGCATCTTCAAGCAGCGCAATGCCGATATCGGCATCGTGACCGAGAAGGACATTTCCGACTGGGGCTTCTCTGGCGTCATGGTGCGCGGCTCGGGCCTGCCGTGGGATCTGCGCCGCAGCCAGCCCTATGAGCTGTATTCGGAATTCGACTTCCAGATTCCGGTCGGCAAGAACGGCGACTGCTATGACCGCTACCTCTGCCGCATGGCCGAGATGGACGAAAGCCTGAAGATCATCCATCAGGCGATTGCCAAGCTGCGCGCGCCCGAGGGCCAAGGCGACGTGATGGCGCGCGGCAAGATCAGCCCGCCGAAGCGGGGCGAGATGAAGCGCTCGATGGAAGCGCTGATCCACCATTTCAAGCTTTACACCGAGGGCTTCCACGTTCCGGCGGGCGAGGTTTACGCCGCGGTCGAGGCCCCGAAGGGGGAATTCGGCGTCTATCTCAAGGCCGATGGTTCGAACAAACCCTACCGCGCCAAGATCCGCGCGCCGGGCTACATGCACCTGCAATCCATGGACTACATCTGCAAAGGCCACCAGCTTGCAGACGTCTCCGCGATCATCGGCACGATGGACATCGTGTTCGGGGAGGTTGACCGCTAATGCTGCGCCGTCTGCACAAAGACCAGCCTGCGTCCTTTGAATTCACCCCGGCGAACCTTGCCTGGGCCAAGGGGCAGATTTCCAAATACCCCGAGGGCCGTCAGGCCTCGGCGGTCATTCCCTTGCTGTGGCGCGCGCAGGAGCAGCACGGCTGGCTGACCCGCCCGGCGATCGAACATGTCGCCGACATGCTGGGCATGGCCTATATCCGGGCGCTGGAAGTGGCGACCTTCTACTTCATGTTCCAGCTGCAACCCGTTGGTTCTGTTGCCCATATCCAGATCTGCGGTACGACGTCCTGCATGATCTGCGGCGCCGAGGAGCTGATTGCGGTTTGCCAGGAGCTGATCTCGAAAGCCCCGCATGCCCTGTCGGCGGATGGCAAGTTTTCCTGGGAAGAAGTCGAATGCATGGGCGCCTGCGCCAATGCCCCGATGGCGCAGATCGGCAAGGACTATTACGAAGACCTGACGGCCGGAAAGCTGCGCGACCTGATCGGCCGCTTCTCCAAGGGCGAGGTTCCGGTGCCGGGGCCGCAGAACGGCCGCTATGCCGCCGAGCCGCTGACCGGGCTGACCAGCCTGAAAGAGTTTGAATCGGGGCGCAAGCAATACAATGCCTCGGCCCAGCTGGCCGTCGACATCCGCGACACCGTGAAGCGCATCGACGGCACCGAAGTGCCGCTGACCACGCCCTGGCTTGGGGTGCCGGTGGCGACCAAGGCCAAGGCGGCGGTGAAGGAAGCTGCCGGCGCGGTGGCCGCCAAGGCCGCCGAGGGCGTGGCCAAGGCTGAAAAGGCCGTGAAGGCCAAGGTTGCCGAAGTGGCCGCCAAAGTCGTGGCCAAGGCCGAAGCGGGCAAGCAGCCCAAGGCGCTCAAGGCGCCGAAAAAGGGCAAGGCCGATGATCTGAAGACCCTCGAAGGCATCGGCCCGGCGCTGGAAAAGCTGCTGAACGATCTGGGCATCTTCCACTTCGACCAGATCGCCGTTTGGGGTGAGGCCGAGATTGCCTGGATCGACGGCAACCTCAAGGGCTTCAAGGGCCGCGCCAGCCGCGACCGCTGGGTGGCGCAGGCCCGGCTGATCGGCGAGGTGGGGGTCGAGGAATTCCTCACCCGCGCCAAGACCAACAATTACTGACGGGGGCAGGGGATGGCTGACCATCATCACGAACACGAACCCGTTGACGGCCCCTGGGCCGGCGGCTGGCTGGTGGCGGCGGGCGCGGGGCTTCTGGCTGCCGTGGCCGCGCGGGCGATCGGCGATGTCGCCCTGTCGCCGGCGGTGCTGGTCGGCCTTGTGACCTTCGGCGTCTTCGGCGTGCTGCTCGGATCGGGCGGCGTCGAGCGGGCGGAATTCGACGACCATGGCGATGACCATGGTCACGCGCATCATTAAGGGCGATGCGGTGAGCGGCCCCGGGCGGGATCAGGAAACGGCGAAACAGGCGCGGCTGGCCGCGATTGTGCTGGCCGGCACCATGATCCTGTGGATGGGGGCGCAGGTTGTGGGCGGCGAGATGGGGTGGCCGGCGAAATACACCCTGCTCGTCGATCTTGCGGCGCTGGCCGGGTTCATCTGGTCATTGGCCGTGACGTATCAGATCTGGCGCAAGCGCCGGGGTTAGGAAGAGGGGCATCATGCTCAAGGATCAGGACCGCATCTTTACCAACCTCTACGGGATGCATGACCGCTCCCTTGCGGGCGCGAAGAAGCGTGGCCACTGGAACGGCACGGCCGACCTCATCAAGCTCGGCCGCGACAAGCTGGTGGAGATCGTCAAGGCCTCCGGCCTGCGGGGCCGGGGCGGGGCGGGCTTCCCGACGGGTCTGAAATGGTCCTTCATGCCGAAGCAGTCCGATGGCCGCCCGTCCTATCTGGTGATCAACGCCGACGAATCCGAGCCCGGGACCTGCAAGGACCGCGAGATCATGCGGCATGACCCGCACACGCTGATCGAAGGCGCGCTGATTGCCTCTTTCGCCATGGGGGCGAACACCTGCTACATCTACATTCGCGGCGAATACATCCGCGAGCGTGAGGCGCTGCAGGCGGCGATCGACGAATGCTATGAGGCGGGGCTTCTGGGCAAGAACGCCGCGAAATCCGGCTGGGATTTCGACCTTTACCTGCACCACGGCGCCGGCGCCTATATTTGCGGCGAGGAAACCGCGCTTCTGGAAAGCCTTGAGGGCAAGAAGGGCATGCCGCGGATGAAGCCGCCGTTCCCGGCTGGCTCGGGTCTGTACGGCTGTCCGACCACGGTGAACAACGTCGAATCCATCGCCGTCGTTCCGACCATCCTGCGCCGCGGGGCCGACTGGTTCGCCTCCTTCGGCCGCCCGAACAACGCCGGGACCAAGCTTTTCGGCATCTCGGGCCATGTGAATAACCCCTGCGTGGTTGAAGAAGCCATGTCGATCCCGCTGAAAGAGCTTTTGGAGCGGCATTGCGGCGGCGTGCGCGGCGGCTGGAAGAACCTGAAAGCGGTCATTCCGGGCGGCTCTTCGGTGCCTTTGCTGACGCAGGCCCAGTGCGACGATGCGCTGATGGATTTCGACTGGCTGCGCGAGCAGCGCTCGGGTCTTGGCACCGCGGCGGTGATTGTCATGGACAATTCGACCGATGTCATCAAGGCGATCTGGCGGCTGTCGAAGTTCTACAAGCATGAAAGCTGCGGCCAATGCACGCCCTGCCGTGAAGGCACCGGCTGGATGATGCGGGTGATGGACCGGCTGGTGCGCGGCGAGGCGGAGGTCGAGGAAATCGACATGCTGCTTTCCGTCACCAAGCAGGTTGAAGGCCACACGATCTGCGCCCTTGGCGACGCGGCGGCCTGGCCGATCCAGGGCCTTGTCCGCGCCTTCCGCGAGGAGATCGAGGACCGCATCAAGGCGAAGAAGACCGGCCGCATGGGCGCGCTGGCGGCCGAGTAAGTGAAGGGGATTGCGATCATGTCCATGGGTCTTCTGACCGCTTGCGTCGCACCGGGCTCGCGCCCGATGCCGCTGGCTGCCAGCGGGCCGGTGTCCGTGTCGCATGAGGGCGTGGCCTATCTCGTCGACCTGCAGCCGACGCTCACAGGCGCGCAGATGACGATTTCGGCCGAAACCGACGCGCTGGCCTTCGATCAGGGCCTGACTGCCAAGCGCGTGGCCGAACGCTTTTGCGCCGGGCGCGGCGGCCGGGTCGATCCGCGGGCGCTTGGCCGCTTTGTCGGCGGAAACTGGCTGTTCGACGGGGGCTGCGCATGACGATGACAGCCGCCCGTCATGGCATATCAAAGGGGTTTGCCCCATCTGAAGGGGCAGGCAAACCTTTGGAGGCCCTCATGAAAACCACCTTGCCCCTTGCTTTCGCCCTGATCGCCGCCCCCGCCTTGGCGCTGGAGCCGATCACTGCGGAAAAGCACATCAATGAAACCCTGCTCATGGGCTTCATTGCCGATGCCATTGACGACAATTGCGACACCATCTCGGCCCGCAAGCTGCGGGCGCTGGGAGAACTGATGTCGCTGCGGGATTACGCGCTCGACAAGGGCTATAGCCGTGACGAGGTTTCGGCCTTTGTCGAGGACAAGGCCGAAAAGACCCGCCGCAAGGCCGCCGCCGCCGACTGGCTTGCGGCGCGCGGCGCGGTGCCGGGGCAGGGTGCGGCCTTTTGCACGGTGGGTGCGGAAGAAATCGCCAAGGATACGCTCATCGGGCAGCTGTTGCGGTCCGACGAGTAAGGGCGCGGGAAAGAGATTGCCGGTTTCGGGAAGGCCCGGAGGCGGAACCAGTGAAGGACGGGTAGGCAGATGACCAACCTCAAGAAGATCAGCATCGACGGCATCGAGGTCGAGGTGGATGGCGCGATGACCATCATTCAGGCCGCCGAGGTGGCGGGCGTGGAAATTCCGCGCTTCTGCTACCACGAGCGGCTGTCGATCGCGGGCAACTGCCGGATGTGTCTGGTCGAGGTCGTCGGTGGCCCGCCGAAGCCCGCCGCCTCCTGCGCCATGCAGGTGCGCGACCTGCGCCCCGGCCCGAACGGCGAGGCGCCGGTGGTCAAGACCACTTCGCCGATGGTGAAGAAGGCCCGCGAGGGGGTGATGGAGTTCCTGCTCATCAACCACCCGCTCGATTGCCCGATCTGCGATCAGGGTGGCGAATGCGACCTGCAGGATCAGGCGATGGCCTACGGCGTCGACTTCTCGCGCTACCGCGAGCCGAAGCGCGCCAGCGACAACCTGAACCTCGGCCCCTTGGTCAAGACCGAGATGACGCGCTGCATCTCCTGCACCCGCTGCGTGCGCTTCACCACCGAGGTCGCCGGCATCACCCAGATGGGCCAGACCGGCCGGGGCGAGGACAGCGAGATCACCAGCTACCTGAACCTGACGCTGGATTCGAACCTGCAGGGCAACATCATCGACCTCTGCCCGGTCGGCGCGCTGACCTCGAAACCCTATGCCTTCACCGCCCGCCCGTGGGAGCTGACCAAGACCGAGTCGATCGACGTGATGGACGCGCTTGGCGCCAACATCCGCATCGACACCAAAGGCCGCGAAGTCATGCGCATCCTGCCGCGCAACCATGACGGCGTGAACGAGGAATGGATTTCCGACAAGTCGCGCTTCATCTGGGACGGTCTGCGCCGGCAGCGGCTGGACACGCCCTACATCCGCGAGAACGGCAAGCTGCGCAAGGCGTCGTGGGGCGAGGCGCTGGGTGCCGCCGCCGCCGCGATGAAGGGCAAGAAGGTGGCCGGCCTTGTGGGTGATCTCGCCCCGGTCGAGGCGGCTTATTCGCTGAAAACGCTGGTGGAATCGCTCGGCGGTTCGGTGGAATGCCGCACCGACAATGCGAAGCTTCCGGTGGGCAACCGCTCGGCCTATGTCGGCACCGCCGCGATCGAGGACATCGACTCGGCCAAGGTGATCCTGCTGATCGGCACCAATCCGCGCGTCGAAAGCCCGGTTCTGAACGCCCGCATCCGCAAGGCCTGGACCAAGGGCGCGATGGTGGGGCTGATCGGCGAAGCCGCCGATCTGACCTATGACTACAAGCACATGGGCACTGACCGCGCCGCGCTGGTCGATCTGGTGGCCAAGGTGCAGGCCAAGGACAACACCGTCGTCATCATCGGCCAGGGCGCGATCAATGAGGCGGACGGCGAGGCGGTTCTGTCGCAGGCCATGGCCTATGCGACGGGGGCAGGGGCCAAGTTCATGGTGCTGCATACGGCTGCGGGTCGTGTCGGCGCGATGGATGTCGGCGCCGTCACCGAGGGCGGTCTGGCCAAGGCCACCGAAGGGGCCGAGGTGATCTACAACCTCGGGTCCGATGAGGTGGACATCGCCGCCGGTCCCTTCGTGATCTATCAGGGCAGCCATGGCGACCGCGGCGCGCTGCGCGCCGACGTGATCCTGCCGGGTGCCGCCTATACGGAAGAAAACGGGCTCTTCGTCAACA
The DNA here is from genome assembly GCF_011008935.1 of Tabrizicola oligotrophica. GTDB lineage: Bacteria > Pseudomonadota > Alphaproteobacteria > Rhodobacterales > Rhodobacteraceae > Tabrizicola_A > Tabrizicola_A oligotrophica. The sequence continues at coordinate 200,712 of NZ_JAAIVJ010000001.1, forward strand.
CCGAGGGCCGCCCGCAACTGGCGATGCGTGCCGGCTTCGCGCCGGGCGCGGCCAAGGAAAACTGGGCGATCCTGCGGGCGCTGTCGGCCGAGGTCGGCCAGACCCTGCCGTGGGACAGCCTTGCGGCCCTGCGCGCCGCGCTTGTCGCCAAGCACCCGCACCTCGGGCGCATCGACGAGGTGGCGGCGAATGACTGGCAGCCGCTGGCGGTCAAGGCCCCGGCCAAGGCCACCTTCCGGCCCGCGGTCCGCGAGTTCTACCTGACCAACCCCATCGCGCGGGCCTCTGCCGTGATGGGCGAGCTGGCGGCGATGGCGTCGGCCCGCGCCTCCGGCAAACTGGCGGCGGAGTAACCGGCCCATGCGCGCTACCTGCCAGACGCTTGGCCTGATCGGGATCGCTTCGGCGGTTCTGGTCGGCTGCGGCGGGGGCAGCGAGCAGGCTTCGCAAGGGACGGTCGCGCCCCGCTACACCGGGATCGAGACCATCCTGCTGGACGGCGATCTGGTGAATTTCCGGGTGGAGATGACCGGCGCGCGCGACAATCGGGACGTGGCCGCCTATGCGGCCTGTGCTGCGGCGCAATATGCGCTGATCCGGGGCTTTGGATTTGCCCGTCATGTGCGGACAAATGTCGATAATCAGGGTGGAACTTGGCGCGGGGATGCGGTTTACACCATCTCGGCGGCGCTGCCCGAAGGGTTGAAAACGATAGATGCCGAAGTGACCGTGCGCGACTGTGCTGCGCAAGGTATACCAACGGTTTAAGGCCAAAAGGCTAAAGGGACGTGAGGGATCATGGCTGACTTCTTTCAAACGGGCCTCGGAATTGCGGTGCTGATTGCGCTGCAAAGCCTTGCGATCATCGCCTTCGTGATGCTGAGCCTTCTGTTCCTCGTCTACGGCGACCGGAAGATCTGGGCGGCGGTGCAGATGCGCAAGGGGCCGAACGTGGTGGGGGCCTTCGGGCTTTTGCAATCGGTGGCCGACGCGCTGAAATATGTCGTCAAGGAAATCGTCATCCCGGCCGGCGCCGACCGCCCGGTGTTCTTCCTTGCCCCGATGCTGTCCTTCGTCCTCGCCATCCTCGCCTGGGCGGTGGTGCCCTTCGATCAGGGCTGGGTCCTGGCCGACATCAACGTGGCGATCCTCTTCGTCTTTGCCGCCTCCTCGCTTGAGGTCTACGGCGTCATCATGGGCGGCTGGGCCTCGAACTCGAAATACCCCTTCCTCGGCTCGCTGCGGTCGGCGGCGCAGATGATCTCCTACGAAGTCAGCCTTGGCCTCATCATCATCGGCATCATCATCTCGACCGGCTCGATGAGCTTTGGGTCCATCGTGGCGGCGCAGGACGGCGATCTGGGCCTTCTGAACTGGTACTGGCTGCCGCATTTCCCGATGGTGTTCCTGTTCTTCATCTCGGCGCTCGCGGAAACCAACCGCCCGCCCTTCGACCTGCCGGAAGCGGAATCGGAACTCGTCGCCGGCTTCATGGTGGAATATTCCTCGACCCCGTACCTTCTGTTCATGGCCGGCGAATACATCGCCATCTTCCTGATGTGCGCGCTGATTTCGCTGCTGTTCTTCGGCGGCTGGCTGTCGCCCATCCCCGGCATCGCCGATGGCTGGTGGTGGATGGTGGCGAAGATGTGGGTGTTCTTCTTCTTCTTCGCCATGGTGAAGGCCATCGTGCCGCGCTACCGCTATGACCAGCTGATGCGGATCGGCTGGAAAGTCTTCCTGCCGATGTCGCTGGCCTGGGTCGTGATTGTGTCCTTCCTGGCGAAGTACGAAGTGTTCGGCACCTTCTGGGCGCGCTGGACGGTGGGCGGCTGATCCATGGGCATTTCGGTTCCCCTTTTCCGCCAACTGGCCGAGCTTGGGCCGCGCATCGCGCGTCCCGAGGCCTCGGTCATGCTTGGCCGGCAGAAGTCGGTGCTGAAAGCCCGCAACCGCGCCTATTACAAGACGGCGCTGAAGGATTACGGCCACAAGGCCAAGGTGGACGAGCTGTTCGACGACAGCGGCTTTGCCGAGCCGATGCTGGAAAAGCTGGGCTTCGGCGCGGTGCAGACCATGGATTTTTCCGCCTACGAAGGCGCCGAGATCCTGCACGACCTGAACCAGCCGGTGCCGAAGGATCTGCACGGCCGCTTCGACTTCATTCTCGACGGCGGCACGCTGGAACATGTGTTCAACGTCGCGCAGTCCTTCCAGAACATCTTCCACATGCTGCGGGCGGGCGGCACCTTCGTGTCTGCAACGCCCTTCAACGGCTGGCCAGGGCATGGCTTTTATCAGTTCCAGCCCGATCTTGTCTGGTCGTTCTGGAAATACATGGCGCATTGCGAAGTGGTGCGCTGCATCGCCCTGCCGAATGATCCTGAAATGCGGTCCTTCGATCTGCCCGACAACAAGGGCGCGTCGCGGCGACGCGAATATGACGACAAGCTGCCTCCGGGCCGCGTGTTCCTGTATTATGAGGTCCGCAAACTGGCGGACAGCCACCTGGGCGGAGCGGCCTTGCAGGCCGACTACGAGACCAAGTGGAAGAAAAGCTCTGACGAGGAGAGCGAGCAATGAGCATCGACTTTGGCCGCGCCACCAAATACTTCCTGCTGATGGATTTCATCAAGGGCTTCGGCCTTGGCATGAAGTATTTCTTCGCCCCCAAGGCGACGCTGAACTACCCGCATGAAAAGGGCCCCTTGTCGCCGCGCTTCCGCGGTGAACATGCGCTGCGCCGCTATCCGAACGGCGAGGAACGCTGCATCGCCTGCAAGCTCTGCGAGGCGATCTGCCCGGCGCAGGCCATCACCATCGACGCCGAACCGCGCGACGACGGCTCGCGCCGGACCACGCGCTATGACATCGACATGACCAAATGCATCTATTGCGGCTTCTGCCAGGAGGCCTGCCCGGTCGATGCCATCGTCGAGGGGCCGAACTTCGAGTTTTCGACCGAGACCCGCGAGGAACTGTTCTACACCAAGGAAAAACTCCTTGAGAACGGCGCCCGCTGGGAGGCCGAGATCGCCCGCAACCTTGAACTCGACGCCCCGTACCGGTGATCTGACATGACCGAAGCCTTCACGCAGATCTTCCAGCAGATGATGGAGCAGGGCCAGAAGATGGCGGCTGCCTTCCGTCCGGCCCTGGAGGGCATGGATGTGAAGGGCTTTGAAAAGCTCTTTCCGACCATGCCGAAAGAGTGGATCGAGGCCTGGTTCGGCAAGACCTTCAACCCCGAGGGGCTGGACGCCCGCACGCGCCTTCTGGTGACGATTGCGGCGCTGACGGTGCTGGGCGCGCAGGCCGAGCCGCAGATGCGGCTGACCATCCGGCAGGCGCTGACGGCAGGGGCCACGAAACGCGAGATCGCCGAGGTGATCTGGCAAATGAGCATGTTCGGCGGCCTGCCCGCCATGCAAAAGGCGCTGGAAATCGCCCAGTCCGTCTTTGCCGAGACCGAGGAGAAAGACGCATGACCGTCGCAGATTACGCCTTCTATGCCTTTGCCGTGGTGACGGTGGCCGCGGGCCTGATGGTTACCGTCAGCCGCAACCCGGTGCATTCGGTCTTGTGGCTGATCCTCGCCTTCCTGTCCTCGGCCGGGCTCTTCGTGCTTCTGGGCGCCGAATTCGTCGCCATGCTGCTCATCATCGTCTATGTCGGCGCGGTGGCGGTCTTGTTCCTGTTCGTGGTCATGATGCTCGACGTCGACTTCACCGAACTTAAGGGCGAGATGGCGCGCACCATGCCCTTGGCGCTTTTGGTGGGGGTGGTGATCCTGATGGAACTGGCGCTTGGCGTCGGCGCGTGGACTCAGGCCGAGGGCGCCATGGGCCTGCGCGCCGCGGTGGCGCCGGCGGCGGATCAGGTGGAGAACACCCGCGCGCTGGGGTTGATGCTCTATGACAAATACATCCTCCTATTCCAGCTTGCCGGCCTGATCCTGCTGGTCGCCATGATCGGCGCGATCCTTCTGACCATGCGGCACAGGAAGGACGTCAAGCGCCAGAACGTGCTGGCCCAGATGTGGCGCGATCCGGCCAAGGCGCTGGAGCTGAAGGATGTGAAACCGGGGCAGGGGTTGTGACTTTGGTGGGTCATTGACCCACCCTACGCAATGACGGGCAGGGTGGGGCTCTACCCTGCGCCGATAGGACGACAGGTAGGGTGGGTCATTGACCCACCATCCAGACAAGACAATGGGCACCAAGCCCTGAGGGACATGAGAATGGTAGGACTTGAACATTACCTGACGGTGGCAGCGGCGCTGTTCGTCATCGGCATCTTCGGCATCTTCCTGAACCGGAAGAACGTCATCGTCATCCTCATGTCGATCGAACTGATGCTTCTGGCGGTGAACATCAACTTCGTCGCCTTCTCCTCCTACCTCGGCGATCTCGTCGGGCAGGTCTTCACCCTGTTCGTGCTGACCGTGGCCGCCGCCGAAGCGGCGATCGGTCTGGCGATCCTCGTGGTGTTCTTCCGCAACCGCGGCACCATCGACGTCGAAGACGTCAACGTGATGAAAGGCTGACGCGATGGCTCAGATCATTCTCTTTGCTCCGCTGATCGGGGCCATCCTCTGCGGCTTTGGCTGGCGCCTGATCGGCGAGAAGCCGGCGCAGATCCTGACCACTGCGATGATCTTCCTCGCCGCCGCGCTGTCGTGGAACATCTTCCTGACCTTCGACGGCGTGACCCAGCACATCACCGTGCTACGGTTCATTGAATCCGGTGCGCTGTCGACCGAATGGGGCATCCGGCTTGACCGGCTGACCGCCATCATGCTGGTGGTGGTGAACTCGGTCTCGGCACTCGTCCATCTCTACTCGTTCGGCTACATGGCGCATGACGACAACTGGGCGCATGGCGAGCCCTACCGGGCGCGCTTCTTCGCTTACCTCTCGTTCTTCACCTTTGCCATGCTGTCGCTGGTCACGGCCGACAACCTTGTCCAGATGTTCTTCGGCTGGGAAGGCGTGGGCGTCGCCTCCTACCTCCTGATCGGCTTCTACTACCGCAAGCCCTCGGCCAATGCCGCCGCCATTAAGGCCTTTGTCGTCAACCGCGTCGGTGACTTCGGCTTTGCCCTTGGCATCTTCGGCCTCTTTTACCTGACCGACTCGATCAAGTTCGACGACGTGTTCGCCGCCGCTCCGGTGCTGGCCGAAACCAACCTGCGCTTCCTCTGGACCGAATGGAATGCCGCCAACCTGCTGGGCGTTCTCCTGTTCATCGGCGCCATGGGCAAGTCGGCGCAGCTTCTCCTGCACACCTGGCTGCCGGACGCGATGGAAGGCCCGACCCCGGTGTCGGCGCTGATCCACGCCGCGACCATGGTGACGGCGGGGGTGTTCCTCGTCTGCCGGATGTCGCCGCTTTACGAATACGCGCCCGAGGCCTCGGCCTTCATCACCGTCCTTGGCGCCACCACCGCCTTCTTCGCCGCGACCGTGGGTCTGGTGCAGAACGACATCAAGCGCGTCATCGCCTATTCGACCTGTTCGCAGCTTGGCTACATGTTCGTGGCCGCCGGGGTGGGCGTCTATCCGGTGGCGATGTTCCACCTGTTCACGCACGCATTCTTCAAGGCCATGCTGTTCCTTGGCGCCGGCTCGGTCATCCATGCCATGCACCATGAGCAGGACATGCGGAATTACGGCGGTCTGCGCAAGAAGATCCCGCTCACGTTCTGGGCCATGCTGATCGGCACGCTTGCCATCACAGGCGTCGGCATTCCGCTGACCCATTACGGCTTTGCCGGCTTCCTGTCGAAAGACGCGGTCATTGAGTCCGCCTATGCCGGCTCCAGCTATGCCTTCTGGCTTCTGGTGGTCGCCGCCTTCATGACCTCGTTCTACTCGTGGCGCCTGATGTTCCTCACCTTCTGGGGCAAGCCGCGCGGCGACCATCATGCCCATGACCATGCGCATGAATCGCCGGCCACCATGCTGGTGCCGCTCGGGGTTCTGGCCGCCGGCGCGGTGTTCGCGGGCATGCTGTGGTATGGCGTCTTCTTCGGCGACGAGGCGAAGATGCGGTCGTGGTTCGCCATGGCCCCGGCTGCCGCGCATGGCACCGAACACGGCACCGAAGAGGCTGCGGCCGAGGGTGAGGCCACCACCACCGAACACGCCACCACCGAAGCCGCTCCGGCCGAAGGGGAGGCTGTCGCCGCCACCGAGGCTGGCCACGACGAGGCCGCGGTGACGGCCGAAGCCGCGCCCGAGGCAGGCCATGCCGCCCCCGGCGCGGCTCCGGCCGGCGCGATCTTCATGGATGTGAAGGGCGCCCCCACGCTTCATGCCGCGCATGAGGCGCCGGTCTGGGTCAAGGTCTCGCCCTTCATCGCCATGATCCTTGGGCTGGCGCTGGCGTGGAAGTTCTACATCCGCAGCCCCGAGCTGCCGGCCAAGCTGGCCGCCCAGCAGCGCCCGCTCTACCTGTTCCTCCTGAACAAGTGGTATTTCGACGAGCTTTACGAGGTGATCTTCGTGCGCCTGGCGAAAGCACTTGGCCGGTTCCTCTGGCAAAAGGGCGATGGCTCGGTCATCGACGGCGCCTTGAACGGCATCGCCATGGGGATCATCCCCTTCTTCACCAGGCTCGCGGGCAAGGCCCAGTCGGGTTATGTCTTCACCTACGCCTTTGCCATGGTTCTGGGGATCGCATCGCTCCTCACCTGGACGGTTCTCGGGGGTCACTGAACCATGGATAACCTCCTTTCGATCATCACCTTCATCCCGGCGGTGGCCGCCGCCATCATGGCGCTGTTCCTGCGCGGCGATGACGCGGCCGCACAAGGCAACGCCAAGTGGCTGGCGCTGCTGGCCACCATCGCCACGCTTCTGGTGTCGCTGTTCCTGCTGGTGGGCTTCGATCCGGCCAATACCGGCATGCAGTTCGTCGAGGAATTCACCTGGATCGCCGGGCTGAAATACAAGATGGGCGTCGACGGTCTGTCGATCCTCTTCGTGCTCTTGACCACCTTCCTGATGCCGATCACCATCCTGTCGACCTGGAGCGTCACCACCCGCGTCAAGGAATACATGATCGCCTTCCTCCTGCTGGAAACCCTGATGCTCGGGGTGTTCTGCGCGCTGGATCTGGTGCTGTTCTACCTGTTCTTCGAAGCCGGCCTCATTCCGATGTTCCTCATCATCGGCATCTGGGGCGGGCAGCACCGGATCTATGCCGCGTTCAAGTTCTTCCTCTACACCTTCCTCGGCTCGGTCCTGATGCTGGTGGCCATGATCGCGATGTATGTCGCGGCCGGCACCACCGACATTCCGACGCTGATGGGCTTCGAGTTCTCCTCCGAGCCGATGGCGGTGCTGGGCTTGACGCTGACCGGCGGGCTGCAGACGCTGCTGTTCCTCGCCTTCTTCGCCTCTTTCGCGGTGAAGATGCCGATGTGGCCGGTCCACACCTGGCTGCCCGACGCGCACGTTCAGGCGCCGACCGCGGGCTCGGTCATTCTGGCGGCGGTGCTCTTGAAGATGGGCGGCTACGGCTTCCTGCGCTTCTCGCTGCCGATGTTCCCGGTCGGCTCCTACGTCATGTCCGACGTGGTGTTCTGGATGTCGGCCATTGCCATCGTCTACACCTCGCTCGTCGCCCTGGCGCAATCGGACATGAAAAAGCTGATCGCCTATTCGTCGGTGGCGCACATGGGCTATGTCACCATGGGCATCTTTGCGGCCAACCAGCAGGGCGTCGACGGCGCGATCTTCCAGATGCTGAGCCACGGCTTCATCTCGGGTGCCTTGTTCCTGTGCGTCGGCGTGATCTATGACCGGATGCACACCCGCGAGATCGACGCCTATGGCGGGCTGGTGAACCGGATGCCGGCCTATGCGCTGGTGTTCATGTTCTTCACCATGGCCAACGTCGGCCTGCCGGGCACCTCCGGGTTCATCGGCGAGTTTCTCGTGCTGGTCGGCATCTTCCAGGTCAACACCTGGGTCGCCGCGGTGGCAACCTCGGGGGTGATCCTGTCGGCGGCCTATGCACTGTGGCTTTACCGCCGCGTCGCCTTCGGTGCGCTGGTGAAGGAGGCTCTGAAGACCATTCAGGACATGAGCCGCCGCGAGCGGGCGATCTTCGCGCCGCTGATCGTGATGACGCTGCTGCTCGGGGTCTATCCGGCGCTTGTGACCGACATCATCGGGCCTTCGGTGGCCCAGCTTGTGACCGACTACCATGCTGCCCTGCCCGTCGTGGCAGAGGCCGCCACGCACTGAAGGACCGATCCGATGACTGGTGTTGATTTTCCGATCCTCCTGCCCGAGATCCTCCTTGCGGTCTATGCGATGGCGGCGCTGATGCTGGGTGTCTATGGCGGCAAGGACAAGCTGGCGGGCCTCGTGACCTGGGCCACGGCCGGGCTTTTCGTGGCGCTGGCGCTGCTCATCGCGCTGCGCGGCGGCGTGGGGGCCGAAGCCTTTGGCGGCATGTTCGTCGATGATGCCTTTGCCCGCTTTGCCAAGGTGGTGATCCTGATTTCGGCCGCCGGCGTCCTGGTCATGGCGCAGGACTACATGGCGCGGCGCGACCTGGCCCGCTTCGAATACCCGATCCTGGCCACGCTGTCGGTCATCGGCATGATGGTGATGGTCTCGGCCGGCGACCTGATGGCGCTTTACATGGGGCTCGAGCTGCAATCGCTGGCGCTTTACGTCATGGCCGCGATGCGGCGCGAGTCGGCGAAATCGACCGAGGCCGGCCTGAAGTACTTCGTCCTCGGGGCGCTGTCGTCGGGCCTCTTGCTCTACGGCGCCTCGCTGGTCTATGGCTTTGCCGGAACCACCGATTTTGCCGGCATCGCCTCGACCCTGACTGAGGGGCATGCGCCCTTGGGCCTGTTGTTCGGTCTGGTCTTCCTGATCTCGGGCATGGCCTTCAAGGTCTCGGCCGTGCCGTTCCACATGTGGACGCCCGATGTCTACGAAGGCGCCCCGACCCCGGTGACCGCCTTCTTCGCCACCGCGCCCAAGGTGGCCGCCATGGCGCTGATTGCCCGGGTGATCCAGGACGCCTTTGGCGGCATCCCGGGCGACTGGAGCCAGGTTCTGGCGGCGCTTGCCGTGCTGTCGATGTTCCTTGGCGCCGTGGCCGCGATCGGCCAGCGCGACATCAAGCGCCTGATGGCCTATTCCTCGATCGCGCATATGGGCTATGCGCTGGTCGGCCTCGCCGCCGCGACGCCGCAGGGCGTGCAGGCGACGCTGATCTACATGGCGATCTATGTCACCATGAACCTTGGCACCTTCGCCTTCATCCTGTCGATGGAGCGTGACGGCCGCCCGGTGACCGAGATCGGCGCGCTGAACCAGTTCGCGCGGGCCGAGCCGCTGAAGGCGCTGGCGATGCTGGTGCTCTTGTTCTCGCTGGCCGGCGTGCCGCCGATGCTGGGCTTTTTCGGCAAGTTCTATGTCCTGAGGGCCGCCGTCGACGCAGGCCTGGTCTGGCTGGCCGTGGCCGGTGCCGTGGCCTCGGTGATCGGGGCCTTCTACTACCTGCGCATCGTCTATTTCATGTATTTCGGGGCCGAGCAGGACCCGGTGCAAAGCCGGATGTCGGCGGTGCAATGGCTGATGCTGGTGGGGGTTGCGGCGGTGATGATCCTTGGTGTCGTCAACCTTTTCGGCATCGAGGCGCTTGCCCTCGACGCCGCCGAGGCGCTGATTGGGTAAGGGATCTCCTGCGGCACCCCCGGGGGTTTCACACCCCCCACGGCATTGGTTTCTCGGACCAATGGCGTAACCAATGCCATACCCCGTGGGATATTTCCGCCAGCATGAAAGCGAGGCCGGGAGATGAGCGGTCAGGACTGGCCCGAGGGCACCGGGCGGCATGTGCTGGCGGTGACCGACAGCACCAACGCCCATGCGCTGCGGGAGGCCCCTGTCCTGCAGGGGCCTGCGTGGTTTCTGGGGTTGGAACAGACGGCGGGGCGGGGGCGGCGGGCAAGGGCCTGGGCCAGCCCGCGCGGCAATTTCCACGCCACGCTGCTGTTGGCGCCGACGGAAAGCCCGGAGCAGGTGGCGCTGCGCAGCTTTGCCGCCGCGCTGGCCCTGCGCGACGCCTTCGTGGCGCTGACCGGCCTGCCGGCGGCATTCAGCCTGAAATGGCCGAACGATGTGCTGCTGAACGGCGCCAAGGTGGCGGGCATTCTTCTGGAGGCCACCTCGGCCGGGGCAGGGGTGCAGGCGCTGGCCATCGGCATCGGCGTCAACCTGATCGCTCATCCCGATCCGTCAGTGATGGAGGCGGGCGCGCTGCCGGCAGTCTCGCTGTTGTCGGAAACCGGGGTGCGGATCGCTCCCGAGACCTTCCTTGACGCGCTGGCGCCGGCCTATGCCCGCTGGGAGGCGATGTTCACTGCCCAGGGCTTTGCGCCCCTGCGCGCGGCCTGGCTGGCCCATGCCGCGAAGATCGGCGAGCCGATCCGCGCCCGCACCGGCAAGGACACCCATTTCGGGGTGTTCGACACGATTGATTCACAAGGTAACCTCATTCTCCTGACGGCCACCGGGCGACTGGCGATTCCGGCGGCCGAGGTGTTCTTCTGAAAGGGGCGGGCATGCTTCTGGCCATCGACTGCGGCAACACCAACACGGTGTTCTCGATCTGGAACGGCACGCGGTTTCTGGCCACATGGCGCATCGCCACCGACCACACCCGCACGGCGGACGAATATTTCGTCTGGCTCTCCAGCCTGCTGGCCCTGACCAAGACCGAGGCGCAGATTTCGGAGGCCATCATCAGCAGCACGGTGCCGCGCGTCGTGTTCAACCTGCGGGTGCTGTGTGACCGCTATTTCGGCTGCCGCCCGCTGGTCGTCGGCAAGCCGGAATGCCGCTTGCCCGTCGCCCCGCGCGTCGATCAGGGCACTACGGTCGGTCCCGACCGGCTGGTCAACACCGTGGCCGGCTATGACCGCCACGGCGGCAACCTGATCGTCGTCGATTTCGGCACCGCGACCACCTTTGATGTGGTCGACCATGACGGCGCCTATGTCGGCGGGGTGATCGCGCCGGGCGTCAATCTCAGTCTTGAAGCCCTGCACATGGCTGCCGCCGCGCTGCCCCACGTCGACGTGACCAAACCGGCGAAAGCCATCGGCACGAATACGGTGGCCTGCATGCAGTCCGGCGTGTATTGGGGCTATATCGGCCTGATCGAGGGAATCACCCGCGAAGTGCGGCGCGAATGGGCCGGGCCGATGAAAGTGATTGCGACCGGCGGGCTGGCGAGCCTTTTTGCCCAAGGGACCGACCTGTTTCATGCGATCGAGGATGACCTGACCATGCATGGCCTCGTCCTCATCAACGATTACAACAAGGAAACTCCATGAGTGGTGAGCGTCTGATCTATCTTCCCCTTGGCGGGGCCGGCGAAATCGGCATGAACGCCTATGTCTACGGCTATGGCCGTCCGGGGAAGGAACGGCTGATGCTGGTCGATCTGGGCGTCGCCTTCCCGGATATGGACACCTCGCCCGGCGTCGATGTCATCGTGCCCGATGTCAGTTGGCTGGTGGACAACCTCGACCGGCTGGACGGGATCATCATCACCCATGCCCATGAGGACCATATCGGCGCCCTGCCGCATCTCTGGCCGCTCTTGAAAAAGCCGGTCTATGCCCGCCGGTTCACCGCCGCCATCGGGCGGCTGAAGTTTGAAGAGGCCGGGCTGCCGCTGGATGCCATCATCACGGTCGAGCCACGGCCGGCCGCGGTGGAGATCGGGCCTTTCAAGGTGCAGTTCCTGCCCTTGTCGCATTCGATCCCGGAAAGCGCCGGCCTTGTCATCGACACGCCGGCGGGCCGCATTCTGCACACCGGCGATTTCAAGCGCGACCCGACGCCGATCGTCGGCGAGGGCTGGGATGACGCGGTGATGGAGGCGGTCGCGGCCGAAGCGCCGGTCAAGGCGATGATGTGCGATTCGACCAACGTCTTTTCGCCGCTGCCGGGCCGGTCGGAGGCCACGCTGGCCGAACCCCTGACCGAGTTGATTGCCAAGGCCGGGGGCATGGTGGTGGCGACCACCTTTGCCTCCAACGTCGCGCGTCTGAAAACCCTCGCCGAGGCGGCGCGGGCGGCGGACCGGTCGATTTGCGTTCTGGGCCGGGCGATGAAGCGCATGGTCGCAGTGGCCGAGGAAACCGGAGTCCTGACCGGCTTTCCGCGCCATGTGACCCCGGAGGAGGCGCTGGAAATCCCGCGCCGCAACCTGATGCTGCTGGTGACGGGCAGTCAGGGCGAGCGGCGCGCGGCCTCGGCGGCGCTGTCGCGCGGCAAGTATCTGGGCTTCGAGATGAAACCGGGCGATACGTTCCTGTTCTCGTCCAAGACCATTCCGGGCAATGAGCGCAGCGTCTTGCGCATCATGAACGCGCTGTCGGAAACCGGCGTCGACATCGTTGACGACGCGGGCGGCAAGTATCACGTCTCGGGCCATGCCAACCGGCCCGATCTGGAGCATGCCCACCGGGTCTTCCTGCCCGACATGCTGATCCCGATGCATGGCGAACACCGCCACCTGCGCGAACATGTCCGCATCGCACATGAGGCCGGGATCGCCGGCATGGTCGCCACTAACGGCATGATGATCGACCTGACCGGCGAGGTGCCGAAGCTTGCCGAACATGTCGAGACTGGCCGGGTCTATCTGGATGGCACGGCGCTGGTGGGGGCGCTGGATGGCGTGGTGCGCGACCGCATCCGCATGGCGCTGAACGGCGTGGCCATGGTCTCGGTGATCCTTGACGAACAGAACGAACCTCTGGGCGAGGCCTGGGTGGAGCTGCTGGGCCTGCCCGCGACCGGGCTGGGCGAGCGGCCGCTGAACGAGACGATGGAGACCGAGCTGACCGAGTTCCTCGACGCCGCCTCGGGCAAGATCCTGTCGGATGACGACCGGCTGGACGAGGCCCTGAAGCGCATCGTGCGGCAGGTCGCCATGGAGGAGGTCGGCAAGAAACCCGAGGTGCGGGTGGTCATCAGCCGGCTGTCGGCAGAGTAAAAAAAGCCCCGCTTCGGCGGGGCTTTTTCTTATTCTGCGCTGGCCTCTTCGGTCGTCTCCGGCGCCTCATCAGTGTCTGGCGCGGTATCGGGGGCGGGCTTCAGCGCGAAGCTGCGCAGGATGAAATCCGGCACATGGTCGCCCATGCCCACGACACGCTCGCCGCGGTCATGGTCGCGGCTGCCGCGGTCGCGGCGCTCCTCGCGGCGACGCTCTTCGCCGCGGTCGTCCTTGCGCTCCTCACGGCGGTCCTCACGGCGCGGCGCCTCGGAACGCTCGTCGCGGCGTCCGCCTTCGCGGCGGTCATCGCGCCGACGGTCGTCCCGGCGCTCGTCCCGGCGGGGGGCGGGTGCCTCTTCTGCCTCCGCGGCCACCACCACCGGCTCGGCGGCAATCGGTTCCATCGGTGCCATTTCGTCATGCGGCTTCACCGGGCGCTCGCGGCGATCGGCCCCGCGCGGACCGCGGGTGCGCGGCCCGCGGCTTTCCGCGAGGCGCGGACGATCGGGGCGGTCGGCCACATCGGCCAGCGCGCCTTCCGGCACCTCGCCGCGCGGGATTTCCAGCTTTACCAGCGCTTCGATCTGGGAAAGATACTTGCCATCCGCCGGGGTGGCGATGGAGAACGCCTTGCCCTGCCGCCCGGCCCGGCCAGTGCGGCCGATGCGGTGGACGTAGTCCTCGGGATGCGAGGGCAGGTCGAAGTTGAAGACATGGCTGACCGCCGGAATGTCGAGGCCCCGCGCCGCCACATCCGAGGCGACCAGCAGTTGCAGGTTGCCGTCGCGGAAGGCGTCCAGCGTCTTCATCCGCAGGCTCTGCTCCAGATCGCCATGGATCGGCGCGGCGTTGAAGCCATGTGCCTTCAAGGACTTGGCCACCACATCCACATCCATCTTGCGATTGCAGAAGATGATGGCATTGGTGCAGGCCTCGCCCTCGGCCCGGATCAGCGACCGCAGGACGGCGCGCTTTTCGGTAAAGCTCTTGTCCTTGCGGGTCGGGGTGAACTGAAACAGCTTCTGCTCGATGGTGGTCGAGGTCGTCGCCTGCCGCGCCACCTCGATCTTGACCGCCGCCGACAGGAAGGTGTTGGTGATCCGCTCGATCTCGGGGGCCATGGTGGCCGAATAGAAGAAGGTCTGCCGGGTGAAGGGCGTCAGCGAGAAGATGCGCTCGATATCGGGGATGAAGCCCATGTCGAGCATGCGGTCGGCCTCGTCGACCACCATGATCTGCACGCCGGTCAAGAGCAGCTTGCCGCGCTCGAAATGGTCCAGAAGCCGGCCGGGGGTGGCGATCAGCACGTCGACGCCGCGGTCAATCAGCTTGTCCTGCTCGCCAAAGCTGACGCCGCCGATCAGAAGCGCCTTGGTCAGCTTGGTGTGCTTGGCGTAGACGTCGAAGTTTTCCGCCACCTGCGCGGCCAGTTCGCGCGTGGGGGCCAAAACCAGCGACCGCGGCATCCGGGCGCGGGCGCGGCCCTGCCCGAGAAGCGTGATCATCGGCAGGGTAAAGCTTGCCGTCTTGCCAGTTCCGGTCTGGGCAATGCCCAAGACATCGCGCCCGGCAAGGGCATGCGGAATGGCCTGGGCCTGAATCGGGGTCGGGGTTTCGTAACCGGCCTCGGAAATGGCCTGCAACACGCGCGGATCCAGCGCAAGGTCAGAGAATTTGGTCATCAGCGTCCTGAAACTGCGGGATCGGCCCGCAAGGGAATAGGGGGGACGCGGCATTCCGGGCGTCCCGGCGTCGTGGGGCCAGTGCCCCATCTCAGGGGCCGATACTGGAAAACGGGCTTTGCGTCAAGCAAGCCGGAAAAAACGCAGAAAACCCGCCGGTTGCGGCGGGTTTTCCGGGTTCTGGCGCGGGGGCAGCCCCTCAGCCAATGTCGAAGGTGACACCTTGGGCCAGCGGCAGGGTCGAGCCATAGTTCAGCGTGTTGGTCGCCCGCCGCATATAGGCCTTCCAGGCATCCGAGCCGCTTTCGCGCCCGCCGCCGGTTTCCTTCTCGCCGCCAAAGGCGCCGCCGATTTCCGCGCCGGAAGGGCCGATGTTCACATTGGCAATGCCGCAATCGCTGCCGCGCGCCGACAGGAAGGTTTCCGCCTCGCGCATGTCATTGGTGAAGATCGACGAGGACAGGCCCTGCGGAACTTCATTGTGTTTCTCAAGAGTGGCGTCGAAGTCGCTGTATTTCATCACATAAAGGATGGGCGCAAAGGTTTCGTGCAGCACCGGGCCAATTTGGTCGAGCATCTCGACCAGCGCCGGGCGGGCATAGGCGCCGCCCATCGTCTGCACCACCTCGCCGCCATGCACCGTGCCGCCCGCGGCCCGCGCCTCGGCCAGCGCCTTCTGCATCGCGTCCAGCGCCCCCTGGTCGATCAGCGGGCCGACCAGCACGCCCTGCTCCAAGGGGTTGCCAACCTTGACAGAGGCATAGGCCGCCTTCAGCCGCGGCAGGAAGGCGTCATAGATGCTGTCATGCAGGAACAGCCGCCGCAGCGTGGTGCAGCGCTGGCCGGCGGTGCCCATCGCGGCAAAGGCCACGCCGCGCAGCGTCAGGTCAAGGCTGGCGGTGGGCGAGACGATGGCGGCATTGTTGCCGCCAAGTTCCAGAAGCGAGCGGCCGAAGCGGGCGGCGACCTTCGGCCCCACCTCGCGGCCCATCCGGGTCGAGCCGGTGGCCGACACCAGCGCCACTTTCGGGCTGTCGACCAGCGCCTCGCCCAGGGCGCGCCCGCCGATCAGCAGCCCGTTCAGCCCGGCCGGAGCCTTGCCGCCCTCGGCGTTGAACCGGGCGATGGCGCGCTCCAGCATGGCATGGGCCGCAAGCGCCGAGAGATTGGCCTTTTCCGAGGGCTTCCACACCACGGCATTGCCGCAGACGAGCGCCAGCGCGGTGTTCCACGACCAGACCGCGACCGGGAAGTTGAAGGCCGAAATCACGCCCACCACGCCCAAGGGATGCCAGGTTTCCATCATCCGGTGATCGGGGCGTTCCGAGGCAATGGTATAGCCGTAAAGCTGGCGCGACAGGCCGACGGCGAAATCGCAGATGTCGATCATCTCCTGCACTTCGCCCAGCCCTTCGGATACCACCTTGCCGACCTCGATCGACACCAGCCGGCCAAGGTCGGCCTTGTGGGCGCGCAGCTCCTCGGCCCAGAGCCGCACCAGCTCGCCGCGCTTCGGCGCCGGCACGTTGCGCCACTGCCGGAAGGCGGCCTGCGCGGCGTCGATGGCCGCGCCGGCCTCTGCCGCGGAGTTCTCGGCAATCGCCGCCAGCCGCTCGCCGGTGATCGGCGAATGGGCGGGCAGGGCGCCCGAGGTCAGCGTGACACCCATCCGGGCGAGAAGGGCGGGGACTTCATTGGCAAGCGTCATGGGGGGCCTCATCAGGAGTTCAGGCAGGCGGGAAAGCTGCGGTTGCCAGCAGTAAGGCCGAAGTGCGTCCGCTCACGCAAGGGGGGCGGAAAGGCCGAAAAATGGGCGAAAGCACGGGAAAACGGGCGAAGTGACGCATTATTACGGCAGAATGCCTGATAAAAGCCGCCGGAATGCTGCGGATTGACGCTGCAATCCGGCAGCCTGACGCGAGAAAGTTTCCGGGTAAGAACTTCTGCCAAACGACAAGAAAATCTTGTCTGTCGCCGTCTCAGCGCGTGAAGATCAGCCCCAGCCCCAGAACCGCCAGCAGCCCGCCGGCAAAGCTCATCGCGGTCGGGCGCTGGCCGGTGCGCAGCCACAGCAGCGGCAGGATGATGACTGGCGAGGTGGCCGAGAGCGTGGCGATGATTCCGGTCTGGCTGCCCTGCAGCGCGTAGAGAAACAGCGTCATGCCGATGAGAAGGCCGATGATCGCGGTGGCCGCCGTCAGCGCCAGCGTCAGGCGTGAAATGGCGGCGGGTCTGGGGGGCGCGGCGGGCAGGGCGGCGACCAGCCCCATCGCCAGACCCGAAGCGCCGACGCGGAACAGCGAGGCCAGATAGGGGTCCAGCCCGCCGGTCATCAGCGGCCGGGCAATCAGGCTGCCCGCCGCCTGACCCGCTGCCGCGGCAAGGCCGAAGAGCGCGCCGATCATCAGCCCGCCCTGCAGGGTCTCCAGCCGGTGCGCATCGGCGCGCGGCCGGCCGAGAATGGCCAGCGCCACCCCCGCCGCCGTCACCGCAATGCCAAGCCCGGCCTGCACCGGCAGCCGCTCGCCCAGAAAGGCCCAGCCCATCACGGCCGCCATCGGCGCGTTCAGCGCAAAGATCGCCCCGGCGCGGCGCGGACCCAGCCGTCCGACGGCGGCAAAGTTGAAGGTGTCGCCGAGAAGGATGCCGATGATCCCCGAGGCCGACAGCACCAGAACCGAGGCCGGCTCAAGCCCCTGCCAGCCCCCGGTCGCCGTCAGGATCAGCGCCAGCAGCCCGGTGACAAAGCCCTGCCGGATCAGGTTGAACCAGAACGGCCCCAAGGCCCGCACCGCATCGGCGGCCATCAGCCCGGTGGTCGCCCAACAGGTCGCGGTGCCAAGGGCGGCAAGTTCGTGCAGCGGCATGGCCTCTCCTCTCGGCTGACGGCGCGGAGGCAATCCTTAGCGCGCCCCGCGCCGGCCCGAAAGCCTGCCGGTTGCCTTTTGCTGCAATCGGGTGCCCAATCGGGGGGCGTGAACAGGAGGATTCCATGATCGAGAAATACAGCACCGCCCTCTGGACCGGCACCCTGAAGGAGGGCAGCGGCAAGGTCAGCAGCCAGAGCCGCGTTCTGACCGACACGCCCTATACCTTCGCCACAAGGTTCGAGAACGGCAAGGGCTGCAACCCCGAAGAGCTGGTGGCCGCCGCGCATTCCAGTTGCTACGCGATGTTTCTGTCGGCGCTGATGTCGGGGGCGGGGATCGTGCCGGAAACCGTCGAGGCGCGCTCGACGGTCAAGCTTGATGCGACGACCGAAGGCGGCCCGACGGTAAAGGCCGCGCATCTGGATGTGAAGGTGAAGGCGCCGGCCGAGGCCGATGCGATCCGCGACTTTGCCGAAAAGGCCAAGGCTGGCTGCCCGATCTCCAAGCTCCTGAAGGCCGAGATCACGCTGGCGCTGACAGTGCTCTGACCGTGCCGGGCCGGCCGCCGAGGGCCGGCCCGCGCACTTGCCTCAGACCATCATTTCCTTGGTCGCGGTCAGCTTGAGCTTGGGGTAATCGCGCTCGATCCGGTCGATGTCCCATTTCAGCCGGGTCAGGAAAACCGTGTCGCCGTCATTGTCGAGCGCGATATGGCCCTTGTTGACGTTGATCATCTTGTCCATCTCGTCCTTGGCCCCGGCCACCCAGCGCGCCGAGGTGAAGTTCGACGGCTCGAACCGCACCGGCAGGGAATATTCCTGCTCGATCCGGCTGGCCAGCACTTCGAACTGCAACTGCCCGACCACGCCGACGATGAAGCCCGAGCCGATCATCGGCTTGAACACCTTGGCCGCGCCTTCCTCGGCAAACTGCATCAGCGCCTTTTCCAGATGCTTGGCCTTCATCGGATCGAGCGCCCGCACGCCGGACAAGAGTTCCGGCGCGAAAGACGGAATGCCCGTGAAATGCAGCATCTCGCCTTCGGTCAGCGCATCGCCAATCCGCAATTGCCCGTGGTTCGGAATGCCGATGATGTCGCCCGCCCAGGCCTCTTCGGCCAGCTCGCGGTCGGCGGCAAGGAACATCACCGGGTTGGTGATGGCCATGGGTTTCTTGGACCGCACATGGATCAGCTTCATGCCGCGTTCGAAATGCCCCGAGGCAAGGCGGACAAAGGCCACCCGGTCGCGGTGCTTGGCGTCCATATTGGCCTGCACCTTGAAGACGAAACCGGCAACCGCCTTTTCATCCGCCGAAATCTGCCGCTCGGCGGCTTTCTGCGGCTGCGGCTGGGGGCCGTATTCGCCCATGCCGTCCATCAGCTCCTTGACCCCGAACGAGTTGATCGCCGAGCCGAACCAGATCGGCGTCAGGTGGCCTTCAAGGAAGGCCTGACGGTTGAAGGCCGGCAGAAGTTCCCGCGCCATTTCAATCTCTTCGCGGAACTTCTGCAACAGGTCGGCAGGGACGTGATCGGCCAGATTCGGGTCATCCAGCCCGGAAATCTTGATCGATTCCGCCACCTTGTTGCGGTCGGCGCGGTCCATGATCTCCAGCCGGTCATGCAACAGGTCATAGGCGCCGATGAAGTCGCGCCCGACGCCGATGGGCCAGCTGGCCGGGGTGACGTCAATCGCCAGATTTTCCTGAATCTCGTCGATGATCTCGAACGTGTCGCGGCTTTCGCGGTCCATCTTGTTGCAGAAGGTCAGGATCGGCAGGTCGCGCAAGCGGCAGACCTCGAACAGTTTCTGCGTCTGGCTTTCCACGCCCTTCGCCCCGTCGATCACCATGATCGCGGCGTCGACGGCGGTCAGCGTGCGGTAGGTGTCCTCGGAGAAATCGCTGTGGCCGGGGGTGTCAACCAGATTGAAGCGATACTGCCGATAGTCGAAGGACATCGCCGAGGCCGAAACCGAAATCCCCCGGTCGGCTTCGATCTTCATGAAGTCCGACCGCGTACGCCGTGCCTCGCCCTTGGCGCGCACCTGACCCGCCATCTGGATCGCGCCGCCGAACAAGAGGAACTTTTCGGTCAGCGTGGTCTTGCCGGCGTCGGGGTGCGAGATGATCGCAAAGGTCCGGCGCCTGCGAATTTCAGGACTGGCGATTTCGGGCGGGAGGGTCGGCATGTTGGTCATGGGCCGGGGCTTTAGCCGAAAGGCCGGGCTTCGTCCATTGGCAACCGCAGGGGGGGCAGGGGCGCGCGGCTTACCGGCGGCGGCGTTCGGTCCGGAACAGGGTTTCGGGGCCGATTTCGTCAAGAAACTGCCGCCCGGCCTCGGTGCCAAAGTGCTGGACCTGGCTCAGCCCCGGAAACCGCGCCTTCACATCGACCGACAATTCGGCTGGCAGCCGGTTCACCGTGGCGTCGTTCACCATCAGGCTTTCGGCCGGCACGCCTTCGGCATAGATGATCTCGTGGCGGTCAAAGACGAGGCTGAGATAGTCGACAAAGCCGCCCTCGCGCAGGAACACCCGCTCGCCGTCGACCAGATGCATGGCCTGCACCAGCAACTCCGAAGTCGGCAGGCCCGCCTTGCGTTCGCGCTGGTAGAGGAACATCCGGTGATGTTGGCTGACGATCAGGTCGCCGGCATTGCCAAGGCTGCCCGAGGTGATGACCACCGGGGCAAAGGGGCCGACCGCCTTCAGCGTCGCCCGCCCGATCCAGCGGATCGGCTGGCCGCCATGGTCGCGCGTCAGCACCCGGTCACCGGGGCGCAGGTCCTCGATCGGCTTCTGGGCGCCGGTGGCCAGCGTGATCATCGTGCCGCGCGCGAAGGAGATGCAGAGCAGGTCGGAAAGCCCGCTGTCCTCGGGCGCCTCCTCGACCCGCAACAGCGTGTATTCGGTCGCGGCCGCCATCGGCGACAGCGGCAGGGCAAAGCGGCCACCATCGGGCAGCGCGAGCAGCAAAAGCTCCACCCGGTCGCCTTCCTCGCCCATCAGCGCATAGCGCGCCTCCAGCCGGATCGCGTCGCCCGGTTGGCCCACCGCCGAGCCCGCGCCGACCCGCTGGCCCGCGCCCTGCGCACGTGTCACCACGAGCCGCTGTGGCAGGTGGTCATCTTCCAGGCAATAGATGTCGCCAGGGCAGACTTCGGCCGGCCCCATCAGCCCGTCGCCCTGATTGGCCCCGTGGCTGACGTAGATGTCCTCTGCGGCCAGCACCTGACAGGCGTGCCCGGGAAGGATTGCGCCGGGAAGGGGCGGGCCGGGAAGCGGGCGGCAATCGTCTGGCGTCATATCGGGCGCGGCCTTTGAAAAATCGGGCTGAGCCATAGGCCAGGGCGGACCATGGCTCAAGCCGGGATTGATGCGTGATGCCATGGTATTGCGGCGGATTTTTGGCCTGTTAAGCTTGGCGGGGAAACAACGGGAGATCCGGGCGATGGACTTGGGCATTCGCGGCAAGCGGGCATTGGTGACGGCGGCCTCCAAGGGGTTGGGGCGGGGCTGCGCCGAGGCACTGGCCGAGGCGGGCTGCGATCTGGTGCTGAACGCCCGCGGCGCCGAGGCGCTGGAGGCCACTGCCGCCGCGCTCCGCGCCGCCCATGGCGTGCAGGTGGTCACGGTTGCGGGCGACATCACCACCGAGGCGGGACGGGCGGCGGTGCTGGCCCATGGCCCCTTCGACATTCTGGTGACCAATGCCGGTGGTCCGCCGCCGGGCCTGTGGAGCGACTGGAGCCGCGACGATTTCATCAAGGCGATCGACGCCAACATGCTGACGCCGATCGCGCTGATGCAGGCCTGCCTGCCCGGCATGATCGAGCGCGGCTGGGGCCGGGTGGTCAACATCACCTCGCAATCGGTGAAATCGCCGATCCCGCAGCTTGGCCTGTCGAACGCCGCCCGCGCCGGGCTCACCGGCTTTGTCGGCGGCACTGCGCGGCAGGTGGCCCCGCATGGCGTGACGATCAACAACCTTCTGCCCGGCATCCATGACACCGACCGCGCCACCGCGCTGGATGGCGGTGTGGTCAAGGCGCGCGGCATCACGATGGACGCGGCCCGGGCCGAGCGCATGGCCTCGATCCCGGCGCGGCGCTATGGCACCGCCGCCGAGTTTGGCGCCGCCTGCGCCTTCTTGTGCAGCCAGCACGCCGGATTCATCGTCGGGCAGAACCTCCTTCTCGACGGCGGGGCGCTGAATTCAACGTTGTGAGCCCGGTCTTGCCGCACGGGGGCGGGGCTGCTAGGTATCGCCCGCAACAAAACCCGAATAAATCACTCGGATACCCCGCGCGTGACCTCTCCGACCCGTCTGACCGTTGATGCCCTGAGCCGCGCCTTTGGCGGGCGGCAGGTGGTGGCGGATGTCTCGCTGTCGATCGAGGCGGGCGAGGTGATGTGCCTGCTCGGGCCTTCGGGTTGCGGCAAATCCACCACCTTGCGGATGATCGCCGGGGTGGAGCGCCCCGATCAGGGCCAGATCCGCATCGACGGGGTGCCGGTCTTTGGCGCCGGCCCGACCCTGCCGCCCGAGGCGCGCGGCGTCGGGTTGATGTTTCAGGACTTCGCGCTGTTTCCGCATCTGACGGTGGCGGGCAACGTGGCTTTCGGGTTGAAGGGCGACAGCGCGGCCAAGACGCGGCGGGTGGGCGAGCTTCTGGAGAAGGTCAACCTTTGCGGTTTTGCCCAGAAGCACCCGCATGAATTGTCCGGCGGCGAACAGCAGCGCGTGGCACTGGCCCGGGCGCTTGCGCCGCGGCCGCGGGTGATGCTGATGGACGAGCCGTTTTCCGGCCTCGACAACCGGCTGCGCGACGGGGTGCGGGATGCGACGCTGGCGCTTCTGAAGGAAGAGGGCGCGGCGGTGCTTCTGGTCACGCATGAGCCGGACGAGGCGATGCGGATGGCCGACGAGATCGCCCTGATGCGCGCGGGCGAGATCGTGCAGCGCGGGGCGCCCTACAACATCTACAACGCGCCGGTGGACCGGGCGGCGGCGGCCTTTTTCAGCGATATCAACGTGATCCGGGGGGTGTCAAAAGGCGCCCTGACTGCGACGCCGTTCGGCGACTTCCTGACGCCCGGCCATGCCGACGGCACGCCTGTCGACATCATCATCCGCCCGCAACACCTGAAGATCGACTTCGACCGCGCCGGGCGCGGCCCGAACCCGACGGTGCAGGACGGCACCCCGGCGCGCGGCACCGTGGCGCGGGCGCGCTTTCTTGGCCGCGAAAGCCTTGTCGATTTCGCCATGGCGGATGGCGGGCTGGTGCTGACGGCTTCGGTCCCCGGCGTGTTCCTGCCGAAACCCGGCACGGCGCTCTGGCTGATGATCCGCCGCGACCGCTGTTTCGTGTTTCCCGCGGCGTGACCTCAGGCGGGATCGACCGCCAGGATCCGGTCCAGCCCGATCCGGCGCTCCGCCCGGTCCGCGCCGGCCAGCGCCACAAGCACGCGTTGACCGTCTGCCTGCACCAGCCCGACCGGCAAGACCAGTTCGCGGCGCGGCTGGTCGTGGCTGTCAAGTGCCGTCACCAGCCGCCATTCGGCCTTGGCCATGGCCGCGCGCAAGTCGGGCAAAAGCGCCTCGGCCGGGCGGGAGGCGGCGCGGGTGAAGGCGAAAAGGTCATCCTCGTCAGGGCTTTGCGGGGCAGGGGCCACGGCCCCGATCTTGGCGGCAAGGCTGCGCGCGGCGCGCGACAGCAGCTCGTCCGCACCGCCTGCCACCTGCCGCAACCCGGCGCGCAACGCCTCCATTTCGGCCGCCGTCAGCATCAGGGGCGGCAGCGTGGTCGGCACGCGCAGCACGTAACCCACGCCGCGCTCGCCTTCGATCGGCATGCCGCTGGCGATCAGCGTGGCCATGTCGCGCCAGATCGTGCGCACCGAGACGCCGCCCATGGCCTCGGCCAGATCGGCGGCGCGGTGCAACCGCCCGTCGCGCAGGACCTGCACAAGTTCGAACAGGCGGTCGGTGCGGTGCATGGTTCCCCCGTGTTGCTGACAGAATACTGTCAGTTACTAGGGGATTCCAGCCCTGATTGCCGTCGGTCCCCCTGTTTTGTCAGGGCCGTTTGGTCGTAGACTGCAACAAAGATCACGGCCCCGCGCGGGCCATTGGAAAAGGACGCTAGAAATGCACCTGGGTAGCCCGCTTCAGCTCTTGCTTATTGCCATCGTGGTTCTGGTGCTGTTCGGCCGCGGCAAGGTCGCCGGCCTGATGGGCGAGTTCGGCAAGGGCATCACCGCCTTCAAGAAGGGCGTCAAGGAAGGTCAGGAAGACGCCGACAAACCCGCCGAGGTTGCCAAGGATGTCACCCCGGCCGAAACCTCCGACAAGGACAAGGCCTGAGCCTGTCGCCTTTTGCGTTTGATCCAGGCAGGAAGGCCCGAGGATGTTCGATATCGGCTGGACGGAGTTGATGGTGATTGGCATCGTGGCGCTGATTGTCGTCGGCCCGCGGGATTTGCCCGAAATGTTCCGCCAGCTTGGCCGCTTCTCCGGCAAGCTGAAATCCATGGCGCGCGAGTTTTCGCGGGCGATGGAACAGGCGGCCAATGAAAGCGGCATGAAGGACGCGGTGCGCGATCTGAACGCCATCACCGATCCCAAGTCCACCGCGATGAATTCGGTCAAGGGCGCTGTCGACAAGTTCGAAAAATGGGATCCGATGAAGAACGCGGCCAAGCCGTCGCAGCCGCTGAAGGCTGGGGGGCCGGTCACCGGCCCGCTGGTGCCGCCGCCAATGCCGCCCGTGGTGTCACCGGCAGCCACCGCTGCCGCCCTGGAGACTGCCGCCCCCGTGACGGTCGAGCCCGTGACTGCCGCTCCCGTGTCGGCCGCTCCTGTCGCGGCCGGGACCAATACGCAGGCGCTTTACGCCAAACAGGCGGCGCGCAAGGCGATCATGGACGAGGCCACCGCAAAGATCAAAGCGCTGGACCAGCCCGCCGCGCCGGCAAAACCCAAACGCGCCCCGCGCAAGAAAAAGACCGATGAGGCGCAAAGCTGATGCCCAAGACCGCTGATCACATCGACGACAGCGCGGCCCCGCTGGTCGAGCACCTGACAGAGCTGCGCAATCGCCTGCTTTACGCCATCGCGGCCTTCACGCTGGCGTTTCTCTTTGCCTGGGTGTTCTGGAAGCCGGTCTTTGACGTTCTGAAGGAACCGCTCTGCGCCGTGCTGGAGGGCCGGGGCCAGCAGTGCCAGCTTGTGCTGATCAAGATGGAAGAGGGCTTCTTCGTCTCGATGAAGATCGGCCTGTGGGGCGGCTTCGTGCTGGCCTTTCCGGCGATTGCCTATCAGCTTTGGCGCTTTGTGGCGCCGGGCCTTTATCGCAGCGAGAAAAGCGCCTTTCTGCCCTTCCTCGTCGCCTCGCCGGTGATGTTCGCGCTTGGCGGCGCGGTGGCCTATTTCGTCATCCTGCCCTGGGCGTTCGAGTTCTTCCTGTCGTATCAGGACAGTTTTGCCGCCACCGTGAACGAAGGTGCTGCCGCAACCGCCGGGGCTGCCGCGCCGAGTGGCGTGGTGTTCAACGGCTCGATGGAGGCCTATCTGGCGCTGACCATGAGCTTTGTTCTGGCCTTTGGCCTGTGCTTTCAGCTTCCGGTGCTGTTGTCGCTGATGGGCCGGGCGGGGCTGGTGTCGTCGAACGGGCTGCGCAACACGCGCAAATATGCGGTCGTGGCGATCCTGTTCGTTGCCGCAATGGTGACGCCGCCCGATGTGACCAGCCAGCTGATCCTGTTCGCGGTGATCTACCCGCTTTACGAAATCTCGATCTTCCTCGTTGCGCGTTTTGAACGCGAACGCGAGGCGCGGATGCGCGCCGACGGCACCTGGGTCGATCTGGACGATCTGGATGACGAGACCGAAAGCAAGGCATGACTGACGCCCTGATCCGCATCGCCGAAGCGCTGGAGCGGCTGGCCCCCGCGCCGATGCCCGCGCCCGATTTCACCGCGGCCGAGGCCTTTGCCTGGCACACCGCGCCTGACCGGCTGGAGCCGGTGGCCAAGGTCAGCCGCGTCGACATCGGCCTTCTGGTCGGCATCAACCGCTCGCGCGACACGCTTTTGGAAAACACCCGGCATTTCGCCCGCGGGCTTCCGGCCAACAACGCGCTTCTCTGGGGTGCGCGCGGCATGGGAAAGTCGAGCCTTGTCAAGGCGATCCATGCCAAGGTGGTGGCCGAAGGGCTGGCATTGAAGATCGTGGAGCTGTCGCGCGAAGACCTGCCCTCGGTGGGTCGCCTCCTCGCGCATCTGCGTGCCGCGCCCTTTCAGTTCATCCTGTTTTGCGATGACCTGTCGTTCAGCCATGACGACCAGCATTACAAGTCGCTCAAGGCGGTGCTGGACGGCGGCATCGAGGGCCGGCCCGAGAACGTGCTGTTCTACGCTACCTCGAACCGCCGCCACCTGATGCCGCGCGACATGATCGAGAACGAACGCTCCTCCGCCATCACCCCCGGCGAGGCGGTGGAGGAAAAGGTCTCGCTCTCCGACCGCTTCGGGCTGTGGCTGGGCTTCCATCCCTGCGATCAGGACCAGTATCTCGACATGATCCGCGGCTATTGCGCGGCGCATGGGCTGCGCGTCCCCGAGGACCGGCTGCGCGCCGAGGCGATCGAATGGCAGGCCACCCGCGGCAGCCGTTCGGGCCGCGTCGCCTGGCAGTTCTTCTGTGACCTTGCTGCCCGCGAAGGGGTGCGAATCTGACCTCTGCCGGCTTTGCCCCTTGCAATTGCCGGGGGCAGGGCCGATTTTGCCGCCATCATGATCGTTGAACTCCTGACCATCCTTGGCCTGATCTGCCTGAACGGCGTGCTGGCCCTGTCGGAAATGGCCATCGTTTCGGCCCGCCCGGCCCGCCTGAAACCCATGGAAGCCAAAAGCCGCGGCGCTGCGGCGGCGCTCAGGCTGGCCGAGCATCCGGGCCGGTTCCTGTCGACCGTGCAGATCGGCATCACGCTGGTCGGCATCCTGTCCGGGGCGCTCTCCGGCGCGACCCTTGGCAGCCGTCTGACCCAGCTTCTCGTCGCGCGCGGGGTTGATCCGGAATGGGCTGGCAACATCGGGGTCGGCGGCGTGGTGGTCGCGATCACCTATGTCTCGCTGATCGTGGGCGAACTGGTGCCGAAGCAGCTTGCCCTGCGCAATCCCGAGGGGCTGGCCATCGCGGTGGCCCCGGCCATGACGGTGCTCTCGAAGGTCGCCGCGCCGGTGGTCTGGGTGCTGGACCGCTCGGGCAAGGTGCTGCTCTGGCTTCTGGGTCAGCGCGGCGACAGCGCCAGCCGCGTCACCGAGGAGGAAGTCCACACCATCCTTGCCGAAGCCCATGAGGGCGGCGTGCTGGAGGATGAGGAACGCGAGATGATGAAGGGCGTCATGCGGCTCTCGGACCGCTCGGCCAAGGCTCTGATGACGCCGCGCCGCGATGTCGAGATGCTGGACCTGGCGATGACCGGCCCCGAGGCCGTCGCCGCCATGCGCCGCATC
This sequence comes from Tabrizicola oligotrophica, assembly GCF_011008935.1. Taxonomy (GTDB): domain Bacteria; phylum Pseudomonadota; class Alphaproteobacteria; order Rhodobacterales; family Rhodobacteraceae; genus Tabrizicola_A; species Tabrizicola_A oligotrophica. The sequence continues at coordinate 227,833 of NZ_JAAIVJ010000001.1, forward strand.
GGCCGCCCCCGCGTGCCGGTGGAAAACCGCGAGACGGGCGAGGTTCTGGGCATCGTCACCCTGTCGGACGCCTTCAACGCCGTCTCCCGGCGCGAGGCTTTGGACATCCGGGCGCTGATGCAGGAGGTGCCGGTGGTCTCCGACCGCGCCGATGCGCTGGACGTGCTGGAAATCCTGCGCACCGCGCCGCATTCCATGGCGCTGGTCTATGACGAATACGGCCATTTCGAAGGCATCATCACGAGCGGCGACGTGCTGGAAGCGATTACCGGCGCAGTGGCGGCCAATGACGATGACGAACCGGCCATGGTGACGCGCGAGGATGGCAGCCTGCTGGTCGCGGGCTGGATGCCGGCCGACGAGTTTTGCGACCGGCTCGACCTGCCGCGCGACATGGCGGGCGATTACGACACGGTGGCGGGGCTTGTGCTGCACCAGATGCGCCGCCTGCCGGGTTTGGGCGAAGGCTTCACCGCGCACGGCCACCGCTTCGAAGTGCTGGACCTGGACGGGCTGCGCATCGACAAGGTGCTGGTGACGGCGGTCTGAGGTCTGCGCCTCAGGGCGCGTAGCCGAAGGCGCCGAGAAAGACGAACACCGCCGCCTTGAACAGCCCCCAAAGCACGGTGGAAAACACCACGACGCCGACCAGCATGACCAGAAGGCCGCCGATGATCCAGGCCCCGTCCTCTTCGATCAACCCAAGCGCGAAGAAGATGATTGCCAGCGACGGCAGCATGTTGCCAAAGGGGATCGGCAGCAGCACGGCCAGCGACAGGATCAGCATCAGCACCCCCACCCCCTGTTGCGCCCGCGCGGTCGTCAGCGCCGCGAGCCGCGGGTGCAGGTAGCGCTCGCCCCGCTCCAGCCAGGGCTGGGCGCGTTCCAGCAGTGCCGCCAACGCCTCACGCGAGAAGCTGCGGCGGGTGATGAAGGCGGGTAACCAGGGCGTGCGGCCCAGCGCCAGTTGCAGCGACAGATAGACCAGCGGTACGCCGGTGATCGCCGAGGTGCCGGGGATCGAGGGCAGGGTGTTCGGCAGTGCGAACAGCACCAGAAGGGCGGTATGGGCGCGCTCGCCCATCCGGCTGACCAGTTCCCCCACGGTCAACCGCTCGCCGGTGCCCGCGGCCAGGCGGGGAAGAATCTGCGACAGGCGGTCAGGTTCTGGCTTATCCATGCCACTGACATGGGGCGGCGGCGGCGATTCTGCCAGCCCTCGCGTTGCAGGATCGCTGGCGGACGGCTAGAGCCTGTCTGACGAAGGCGCGATATTGTCCGGTCGCGGGGCAGGTCGCAGGCAGGGGGGACGGCATGGCATTGGCAGTCATCACGGGGGCAGGGGCGCCGGGGGGCATCGGCATGGCCTGCGCGCGCGCCCTGGGGGCGGCGGGGTTCGATCTGGCAATCACCGCCACCTCGGGCCGGATCGAGGCGCGGCGGGCCGAGCTTCTGGCCGAAGGCTACCACGTCCTCGCCTTTCAGGGCGACCTGACCGACCCGGCCACCGTCGCGCGGCTGCACGACGCCACCGGCCCGGCCGAGGTTCTGGTGAACAATGCCGGCATGGGCTCGGTCCTGTCGCCGGCCGTGCAGCGCAGCTTCCTTGACATGACGCCCGAGCAATGGCGGCGGCAGATGGACACCACGCTGACCACCGCGGTTCTGGTGACGCGCGCCTATCTGCCGGCCATGGTGGCCACCGGGCGGGGGCGGATCATCATGATGGCCTCGGTCACCGGGCCGAAGGTGTCGAACCCCGGTGAGACGGCCTATTCGGCCGCCAAGGCGGCGATGGTCGGGCTGACCCACGCCCTTGCACTCGAAGTTGCGCCGCAGGGCGTGACGGTGAACGCCGTCGCCCCCGGCTGGATCGCAACCGAGGCCTCCACCCCCGAGGAACTGATCGCTGCCACCGCCACCCCGCCGCGCCGCGCCGGCCGTCCTGACGAGGTCGCCGCCTGCGTGGCCTTCCTCGCATCGCCCGCGGCATCTTACGTCAACGGTGCGACGCTGGTGGTCGACGGCGGCAACATCCTGCAGGAGCGCAAGGCATGACCCCCGCCGCCCGCGCCGCCGCCGCCATTGCCGTGCTGGACCGCACTCTTGCCGGCGAGCCTGCCGAGCAGGCCCTGACCAACTGGGGCCGTGCCAGCCGCTTTGCCGGCTCGGGCGACCGCCACGCGGTGCGCGATCTGGTCTATGACGCCCTGCGCTGCAAGCGGTCCTTCGCCGCACTTGGCGGGGCGATGACCGGCCGCGGGCTGGTGCTGGGCGGGCTGCGCGCCGCAGGGGTTGACCCGGCGCCGCTCTTCACCGGCACGGGCCACGCCCCTGCCGCGCTGAGCGAGGCCGATCAGGGCCGTCTCCCGGAGCGGGTTGAGGCGCTGGATGTGCCAGACTGGATTTTTCCCCGTCTTGAAAGGGTGTTGCAGGCCGATGTTGAGGCGACGCTTCAAGCGTTGCGCCACCGCGCCCCGGTTTTCCTGCGCGTCAATGCGCGCAAGGCCGATCTCGCCACCGCACAGGCGCGGCTCCGGCAGGAGGGTATTGGGGCGCAGCCGGTTTCCGGTTTGCACTTCGGTCTTGAGGTTACGGAAAACGCACGGAAAATCCAGAATTCCACGGCCTTCGCCGAGGGGCTGGTCGAATTGCAGGATGCCTCCTCGCAGGCCGTGGTCGAAGCCCTGCCGCTGCGCGACGGCATGCGGGTGCTTGACCATTGCGCAGGCGGTGGCGGCAAGACGCTGGCCATGGCCGCCCGGGCCGGCCTGCGGCTTTACGCCCATGATGCGGCGCCGCAGCGCCTGCGCGATCTGCCACCGCGGGCAGCGCGGGCCGGCGTCAAGGTCCATCTGACGGAAAGCCCCGAGAAAACAGCGCCCTATGACCTGATCCTGACAGACGTCCCCTGTTCCGGTTCCGGCAGCTGGCGGCGCGATCCGATGGGCAAATGGCAGCTGACCGAGGCCCGCCTGACCGAGCTTTGCGCGATTCAGGCCCAGATCCTTGACCGCTGCGCCAGGATGGTCGCGCCCCGGGGCGTGCTGGCCTATGCGACCTGTTCGCTTCTGGCCGAGGAAGACGAGGATCAGATCGCCGCCTTCCTGTCGCGCCAGCCCGGCTGGGTCTGCAGTCTGCAACGCCGGTTCTCGCCGCTCATCGGCGGCGACGGGTTCTTCCTCGCCCTGCTTGAACGACGGAGTTGACGCGCAAGGCGCAACCTTAACGAGAATTTTCATGACATCGCCCCCGCGAAGCCGCTAATCTTGCGACAGGGGGCGAGGATGTTAAGCCAAGATTAACCATTGCCCGGCCTAGTGAAGCAGAGAGAGACGAATCTGCGGGGGAAGGGTTTTGGCAGGCGAAGCGCTCGATGAGTTGGCACAGCTGTTCAACCGGCGCGGGCGGATGCAGGCCGTGGTCCTGCTTTTGCTGCTGTCGGTTGCGGCGCTTGCCGTGGCCGGGCTGGCCGATGGCCGCGCGGTGCAGATCGGGGCGGCGCTCATCGGGTTGACCTTTGTCGCGCTTGTCATGATCGCGCGCGGGCTTGACGGGTTGAAGGGGCTGGAACAACGCCGGCTGGACCGGCAGCTTGTGCTGATGACGGGCCAGGACGCGACGCCCAGTTTCACCACCGACGCCCAGGGCCAGATCCGCTTTCAGAATGACGCCGCCCGCGACCGCTTCGGCGGCGTGGCGGGCCATACGCTCGTCGCCGTCTTGCAGGAGGCCTTCGCGGCGCCGGCGGCGGTGCTTTACCGGCTGCAGGCCCGCGCCGTACATGTGGGGGCGGCGCGCGAGGATGTGGTCAGCCGCCGCGGTCACACCCGGCTGGCGGTGCATCGTCTGTCGGACAACCGCTTTCTCTGGCGGCTTGAGGAATTTGCCGACCGCACGGCGCTTGGCCGCGGGGCCGAGACGCTCAGCCTGCCGATGCTGACCGCCAACAAGGCCGGGGTGGTGCTGTTCACCAACGAGGCGATGCGGCGGCTTCTGGGCGGGCGGCCCAAGCATCTGGACCGGGTGTTCACCTCGCCCACTCTGCGCTCGGGCGAGGAGGTGGAGGTGAACGGCATCGACGGCCCCCTGCGCGCCATTCTGGCCGAGGTGGAGGGCATGGCCGAGCGGCGCGAGATCTTCCTGCTGCCCTTGCCCGCGCAGGACAGTCCCGCCCAGGTGCAGGCGGATTTCGAACATGTTCCGGTGCCGCTTCTCAAGTTCGCCCCCGACGGTGGGCTGCGGGCGGCCAACGCGGCGGCGCGTGAACAGTTGCAGCTGGACGAAGCCGCCAGCCCGGCCTTCCACGACCTGTTCGACGGTCTGGGCCGCCCGGTCGGCGACTGGCTCGCCGATGTGGTGGCCGAGCGCAAGCCCGGCGGGGCCGAGGTTCTGACTGCCCGCCAGCTGGGCCATGAAACCTTCGTGCAGGTCACGCTGCGCCGCATCGTCGAGGGCGGGCGGCCCGGCGTGTTGGCCATCCTGCAGGACGCCACCGCGCTGAAGACGCTCGAGGCGCAATTCGTGCAAAGCCAGAAGATGCAGGCCATCGGCCAGCTGGCGGGCGGAATTGCGCATGATTTCAACAATCTGCTGACCGCAATCTCGGGGCATTGCGACCTTTTGCTGTTGCGCCACCGGGCCGAGGATCCGGCCTATGCCGACCTGATCCAGATCCACCAGAACGCCAATCGCGCGGCCGCCCTGGTTGGCCAGTTGCTCGCCTATTCCCGCAAGCAGACGCTGAAGCCCGAAAGGCTGGAGCTGGAGGACCTGCTTTCCGATCTCACGCACCTGCTGAACCGGCTGGTGGGCGAAAGGATCACCCTGCGCCTCAGCCATGGCGCCGGGCTGCAAACCGTCCGCGCCGACCGGCGCAAGCTGGAACAGGTGGTGATGAACCTCGTGGTCAATGCAAGGGACGCCATGCCCGACGGCGGCGCTATCCGCATCGAGACCGAGGCCCTGACGCTGCGGGACGACATGCGGCGCGACCGGGCGCTGGTGCCGGCGGGCGACTATGCGCTGATCCGGGTCAGCGACACCGGCTGCGGCATCCCCGAGGACCGGCTGCAAAAGATCTTCGAACCGTTCTACACCACCAAGAAGCAGGGAGAGGGCACCGGTCTTGGCCTGTCAACGGCCTATGGCATCGTCAAGCAGTCGGGCGGCTTCATCTTCGTGGATTCGACCGAAGGCGAGGGCAGCATCTTCCAGATCTACTTCCCGGTCTTCAAAGGGACCGGAGGCGAGGAACCGGCCGAGCTGCCGGCGCCGCGGCCCAGTGTCGTGATGCGTCCCGGCGAAGGCGTGGTGCTGCTGGTCGAAGACGAGGCGCCGGTGCGGGCCTTTGCCAGCCGGGCGCTGCGGATGCGCGGCTATACCGTGCTGGAGGCGGAAAGTGCCGAAGAGGCGCTGGCCAAGCTGGAGGATCCGACGCTTGAGGTCGACATCTTCGTCACCGATGTGGTGATGCCGGGCATGGACGGGCCGTCCTGGGTGAAGCAGGCGCTGGAGATGCGCCCGAACGTGCGGGTGATCTTCGTCTCCGGCTATGCCGAGGATGCGCTTTCCGAAATGCAGGCGCGGATTCCGAACTCGGTCTTCCTGCCGAAGCCGTTTTCGCTGTCAGATCTTGCGGCAACGGTGCAGGGCCAGCTGCTGCATTGAGCGGGGCTGATCAGCCTTTCAGACTGTCATAGAGCGCGAAATCCTGGGCCAGGGTGGCGCGCAACAGCGCCTCGGTCTCGGGGCTGAGCGCGGTGCTGCCCTTGGGCGAGACATTCAGCCGCGGCAGGGTGATCTCGCAGCCGAGCCGGTCTTCCAGGAATTGCACGAAATCCCCCAGCGACTCGTAGCGGAAAAGATGCGGCATCTGCGCCCCCGAGGGCGTGGTCAGAAACGCGGCCTGCGAGCCGACATCGGCACAGGCCGGGCGGGCCGTGGTGCGGCAATAGGCGCGCACGAAGTCATCAAAGCTCATGGCCCTGGTCGAAAGCTCGGGCGCGACATCCTCGCGCTGGCGGTCGCGATACCAGCTGCCCAGCCAGTCGCGCGGCTCGCGCATCAGGGCCACGACTTCGAAAGGCCCCTCACCGCCTTCGGACAGATAGGGCTGCAGGAAGCGTTCAAAGCGCGTGGCGTCGGTGTGCTTCAACTCCCGCGGGCGCAGAATCACCAGCGTCGCCAGCGCGCCGAGGGCGGCCTCGATCGCGGTTGACGCGGTTTTCGGCGTCGCCAGGAACGCCAGTCGCTGCTGCCAGAACACCATCATGGTGAAAAATCCCTTGAAATTGCCCCGGAGGCCCGTGGCCGTTCACTATTCCTTAATCCAGACCGGGAAAAGCTGGGATTGCGAGATTTGGATTGAAATGTTCTTGCTTTGTATTCATATATCGAAAACAAAACCGGAACATGCAGGCAATTGCCGCCGAAGCGCGGCCATGTGATAAGGAGAACGGCAATGGTGGCGGTGGCGAACCTCCTCGAGTTGAACGGGAAGCAGGGCATGGACAAGGCAAAGGCGCTGGAAAGCGCGCTGGCACAGATCGAACGGCAATTTGGCAAGGGTTCGATCATGAAACTCGGCCAGGACAATGCGGTGATGGACATCGAGGCGACCTCGACCGGATCCTTGGGCCTTGATATCGCGCTGGGGATCGGCGGGCTGCCGCAGGGCCGGATCGTCGAGATTTACGGCCCCGAAAGCTCTGGCAAAACCACACTGACGCTGCATGTGGTGGCCGAAAGCCAGAAGAAGGGCGGGGTCTGCGCCTTTGTCGACGCCGAACACGCGCTCGACCCGCAATATGCCAAGAAACTGGGCGTCAACCTTGACGAGCTTCTCATCAGCCAACCCGACACCGGCGAACAGGCGCTGGAGATTGTCGACACGCTGGTGCGTTCGGGGGCGGTCAACCTGATCGTGGTCGATTCGGTGGCGGCGCTGGTGCCGAAATCGGAAATCGAGGGCGACATGGGCGACATGCAGATGGGCAGCCAGGCGCGTCTGATGAGCCAGGCGATGCGCAAGCTGACCGCCTCGATTGGCCGCTCGAACTGCATGGTGATCTTCATCAACCAGATCCGCATGAAGATCGGCGTGATGTTCGGCAGCCCCGAAACCACCACGGGGGGCAATGCGCTGAAATTCTATGCCTCGGTGCGTCTGGACATCCGCCGCACCGGCGCGATCAAGGACCGCGACGAGGTGATCGGCAACACCACCCGGGTCAAGGTGGTGAAGAACAAGGTTTCGCCGCCGTTCAAGGAGGTGGAATTCGACATCATGTATGGCGAGGGCATCTCGAAGGTGGGCGAGCTGGTGGACATCGGCGTCAAGGCCGGCGTGGTGGAGAAGTCGGGCAGCTGGTATTCCTACAAGGACGAGCGCATCGGCCAGGGCCGCGAAAACGCCAAGACCTTCCTCAAGCAGAACCCCGGCGTTGCCATGGACATCGAGGACAGGATCCGCGCTGCCAACGGTCTGGATTTCACCATGACCGACAAGGACGACGTGCTGGACGACTGAGCGCGAATTTGATCAACAAATCAAAGGCCGGGGCAGAGGCTCCGGCCTTTTTGCTGCTCATGCAAAAGCCCGTGGACAGGGCGGGCGCCGGGGGCTAAACGGGGTCGAAACCGTATTCCCGAAGGGGTTCCCATGGCGTCCTTGAACGACATCCGCTCGACTTTTACCGATTTCTTCGTGCGCAACGGCCACCGGCATGTGGAATCGAGCCCGCTGGTGCCGCGCAACGACCCGACGCTGATGTTCACCAACTCCGGCATGGTGCAGTTCAAGAACTGCTTCACCGGGGTCGAGACGCGCGATTACAAGCGCGCCACCACCGCGCAGAAATGCGTCCGCGCGGGGGGCAAGCACAACGATCTCGACAACGTGGGCTACACCGCGCGGCACCATACCTTCTTTGAAATGCTGGGGAATTTCTCCTTTGGCGATTATTTCAAGGATCAGGCGATTGCCTTTGCCTGGGAGCTTCTGACCCGCGATTTCGGTCTGGCCAAGGACAAGCTGACGGTCACGGTTTACCATACGGACGACGAGGCGGCGGCGATCTGGAAAAAGGTCGCCGGTCTGCCGGAGGAGCGGATCATCCGCATCGCCTCGGATGACAACTTCTGGCGCATGGGGCCGACCGGGCCCTGTGGCCCCTGCACCGAGATCTTCTATGACCATGGCCCGAGCGTCTGGGGCGGCCCGCCCGGCAGTGCCGAACAGGACGGCGACCGCTTCATCGAGATCTGGAACAACGTCTTCATGCAGAACGAACAGTTCGCCGACGGGCGGCTGGTGCCTTTGGAGATGCAGTCGATCGACACCGGCATGGGGCTGGAGCGGATCGGCGCGCTGCTGCAGGGCAAGCACGACAACTATGACACCGACCTGATGCGCAGCCTGATCGAGGCTTCGGCGCATGCGACGAACTCGGATCCGGACGGCAAGGGCAAGACCAGCCACCGGGTGATCGCCGACCATTTGCGTTCGGTCTCTTTCCTGATCGCCGATGGCGTGACGCCGTCGAACGAGGGCCGCGGCTATGTGCTGCGCCGCATCATGCGCCGGGCGATGCGCCATGCCCATATGCTCGGGGCGCAGGACCCGGTGATGCACAAGCTGGTGCCGGCCCTGGTGCGGCAGATGGGCGGGGCCTATCCGGAACTGACCCAGGCGCAAAGCCTGATCGAAGAGACGCTGAAGCTGGAGGAAACCCGTTTCAAGACAACTTTGGACCGCGGTCTGCGGCTCTTGACTGACGAGCTGGACCGCCTGCCCGAAGGCGCCGATCTGCCGGGGCAGGTGGCGTTCAAGCTCTATGACACCTATGGCTTCCCGCTGGATCTGACGCAGGACGTGCTGCGCGAAAAGGCCCGGGCGGTGGATGTGCAGGGCTTTGACGCCGCGATGGAAGAGCAGAAGGCCAAGGCGCGCGCTTCGTGGTCTGGCGCCGGCGGCACGGCGGATGCCAAAGTCTGGTTCGAGATTGCCGAGGCGCATGGCGTGACCGAATTCCTCGGCTACGAGCTGGAAACCGCCGAAGGCCAGATCAACGCGCTGGTCCGCGACGGGGCGGAAATCGGCGCGGCTGAGGCTGGGACATCCGTACAGATCGTGGTGAACCAGTCGCCGTTCTACGCCGAAAGCGGCGGGCAGGTCGGCGATCAGGGTTTCATCCGCACCGAAACCGGCTTGGCGCAGGTGACCGACACCCGCAAGACCGCCGGCGTGTTCCTGCATGTCGCCACGGTGACCGAAGGCACCATCCTGCGCGGCCAGCCGGCCAAGCTGGAGGTAAGCCATGCCCGCCGCAGCCAGATTCGCGCCAACCATTCGGCGACGCACCTGTTGCACGAGGCGCTGCGCCGGGCGCTTGGCGACCATGTGGCGCAGAAGGGCTCGCTCAACGCCCCCGACCGGCTGCGGTTCGACTTCAGCCACGCCACCGGCATGAGCGCGGCGGAACTTGCCCAGGTCGAGGCCGAGGTGAACGGCTTCATCCGGCAGAACTCGCCGGTGGAGACCCGGATCATGACGCCCGACGACGCCCGCGCGCTGGGGGCGCAGGCGCTGTTCGGTGAGAAATACGGCGACGAGGTGCGCGTGGTGTCGATGGGCCAGCTTGACGGCTCGGGCAAGGGGGCCGAGGGCAACACCTACAGCCTTGAGCTTTGCGGCGGCACCCATGTCCGGCGCACCGGCGATATTGGCGCCTTCGTAAGCTTGGGGGAAAGCGCGTCTTCCGCCGGTGTGCGCCGCTTCGAGGCGCTGACCGGGCAGGCGGCGGTGGACTATCTCAAGGCGCAGGAAGCGAAACTGGTCGAGGCGGCGGCGGTGCTGAAAGCCGCGCCGGCCGAGATTGTCGAGCGGCTGAAGGCGCTGGTCGAGGAACGCAAGGGCTTGCAGAACGAAGTGGCGACCCTGCGGCGCGAACTCGCCATGGGCGGCAAGTCCGGTGGGCCGGATGCCAAGGAAATCAATGGCATCAAGCTGATTGCTCAGGTGATGCAAGGCGTGTCCGGCAAGGATCTGCCCAGCCTGATCGACGAGATGAAGGCCCGCATCGGCTCGGGTGCGGTGGTGCTGATCGCCGATACCGGGGCGAAGCCGGCGGTGGCGGCGGGGGTGACGGCCGACCTGACCGGGCGCATCAGTGCGGTGACGCTGGCCAAGGCGGCGGTCGAGGCGCTGGGGGGCAAGGGCGGCGGCGGCCGGCCTGACATGGCGCAGGGCGGCGGGGCCGACATTGCGCTGGCCGATGCGGCTTTGAAGGCGGTCGAAGCCGCATTGGAGGCCTGAGATGCCGACCGCGCTCTGGATTGCCCATGTGCAGGTGACCGACGCCGAGGCTTACGGCAAATACGCCGCCCTCGCCGGCCCGGCGATTGCCGCGCATGGCGGCTATTTCCTCGCCCGCGGCGGCCGCTATGTCCAGCTTGAGGGCAATGACCGGCCGCGCAACGTGGTGGCGCGCTTCCCCAGCCTTGAAAAGGCGGTGGAGTGTTATCACTCTGAGGCCTATCAGGCGGCGCTGTCCCATGCCCGCGGTGCTTCGGTGCGCGATCTGATGGTGGTGGAAGAGGCCGAATGAAAGATTTGCGCGGATTTTCCCCGCGCAAATCGCTGATTTCATGGTAATGTTGCAAAAAACACCATGAGGCAGGCATGTTTACCGTGAGAGGGCAGCACTGATGTGCCGCTGGGCCGCATATTCCGGGGCGCCGATCTTCCTTGAGGAGATCATCAGCCGGCCGGGCCATTCGCTGATTCATCAAAGCCATTGCGCGACGCAGTGCCATTCGGCGATCAACGCCGACGGCTTTGGCGTCGCCTGGTATGCTGACCGGCCCGAGCCGGGGCTTTACCGCGACGTGATGCCGGCCTGGTCCGACCCGAACCTGCGCAGCCTGACAGCGCAGGTGAAATCGGGGCTGTTCCTGGCGCATGTCCGGGCCTCGACCGGCACCGCGACCAGCCGCAACAACTGCCACCCCTTCGTGCATGGCCAGTGGAGCTTCATGCACAACGGGCAGGTCGGCGGCTATGACCAGTTCCGCCGCGATGCCGACATGATGGTGCCGGACAGCCTTTACGGCGCGCGCAAGGGGGCAACCGATTCCGAGGCGCTGTTTCTGGTGGCGGTGGCCGAGGGGCTGGACGGCGATCCGCGCGGCGCGCTGGAACGGGCGGCGGCGCGGTTCATCCGGCTGGCGCGGGCGAAGGGGGCTGCGCCGCATCTGCGGATGACGGCGGCGCTGTCGGACGGCCACCGGCTTTATGCCGTGCGCTACGCGACCGATGAGGCGGCGCCCTCGCTCTACTACCGCTGGTCGGCGACGCGCGGCGGCATGGCGGTGGTGTCGGAGCCCTTGGAGGCCGAGGAGGGCGGTTGGAACGAAGTGCCGACGGCGAGTTTCTGCACCTTTGACGGCGATCAGGTGAAGGTGGAGGAATTCATGCCCTGCCGGTTGGCGGCGGCGGCGGCGGCGTGAAGTGCGGGCGGGGGTGGGTGAATCACCCACCGTACAGTGGCCCCCGTAGAGGAGGTAATTTTACCCGCCATCCATGAAAAAACCGCCCCGAGGGGCGGTTTTTCCTTAGGCATTCCGGCTGACGCGCTTGCGTTCGTGCGGGTCCAGCACCCGCTTGCGCAGGCGGATGATCTTCGGCGTCACCTCGACCAGTTCGTCATCGTCGATATAGGCGATGGCCTCTTCCAGGCTCATGCGGACATGCGGCGTCAGGCGCACCGCTTCGTCGGTTCCGCTCGCGCGGACGTTGGTCAGCTTCTTGCCCTTCAGCGGGTTCACCTCAAGGTCATTGTCGCGCGAGTGCTCGCCGATGATCATGCCCTCATAAACCGCTTCCTGCGGACCGATGAACATGCGGCCACGCTCTTCAAGGTTCCACAGGGCGTAGGGAACGGACGAGCCGTTTTCCATCGAGATCATCACGCCCTGACGCCGGCCCTGGATCGGGCCCTTGTGCGGCGCCCAGTCGTGGAAGATGCGGTTCAGAACGCCGGTGCCGCGGGTGTCGGTCAGGAACTGACCGTGATAGCCGATCAGCCCGCGCGAGGGGACATGGGCGATGATCCGGGTCTTGCCGACGCCGGCGGGGCGCATTTCGGCCAGATCGCCCTTGCGCTCGCCGGTCAGCTTGTCGATGACTGCGCCGGAATATTCGTCGTCGACATCGACGATGACTTCCTCGATCGGTTCCATCCGCACGCCGTCGACCTCGCGGAAGATCACGCGCGGGCGGCTGATCGACAGCTCAAAGCCTTCGCGGCGCATGTTTTCGATCAGCACGCCCATCTGCAATTCGCCACGGCCCGAGACTTCGAAGGCGTCGCCGCCGGGGGTGTCGGCGACCTTGATGGCCACGTTGACTTCGGCTTCTTTCAGCAGGCGCTCGCGGATGACGCGGGACTGCACCTTGTTGCCGTCCTTGCCGGCGAGCGGCGAGTCGTTGATGCCGAAGGTCACGGTGATGGTCGGCGGGTCGATCGGCTGGGCGGGAAGCGCGGTGTCAATCTCCAGCGCGCAGAGCGTGTCGGCCACCGTCGCCTTGGTCATGCCGGCGATGGTGACGATGTCGCCCGCCACCGCCTCGTCGATCGCGGTCTGGTTCAACCCACGGAAGGCAAGGATCTTGGTGACGCGGAACTGCTCGATCCGGTCGCCGGTGCGGGTCAGCGCCTTGAGCTGTTCGCCCACCTTCAGGGTGCCGGATTCAACCCGGCCGGTCAGGATGCGGCCGATGAACGGGTCGGCCGAGAGCGTGGTGGCCAGCATGCGGAAGGGTTCGGACTGCTTGGCGATCTGCTTCGGCGCCGGCACATGACGCACGATCAGGTCAAACAGCGCCGAGAGGTCCTTGCGCGGCCCGTCCAGCTCCAGATCGGCCCAGCCGGACCGGCCCGAGGCGTAGACATGCGGGAAATCCAGCTGGTCGTCATTGGCGCCGAGGTTGGCGAAGAGATCGAAAACCTCGTTCAGCGCGCGGTCGGGTTCGGCATCGGGCTTGTCGACCTTGTTCACCACGACAATCGGGCGCAGACCAAGGGCCAGCGCCTTGGAGGTGACGAATTTCGTCTGCGGCATCGGCCCTTCGGCGGCGTCGACCAGCAGGCAAACGCCGTCGACCATGTTCAGGATGCGCTCCACCTCGCCGCCGAAATCGGCGTGGCCGGGGGTGTCGACGATGTTGATCCGCACGCCGTTCCATTCGACCGAGGTGGCCTTGGCCAGAATGGTGATGCCGCGTTCACGTTCGATGTCGTTGCTGTCCATCGCGCGTTCGGAAACCGCCTGATTGTCGCGGAACGAGCCCGACTGTTTCAGCAGTTCGTCCACCAGCGTGGTCTTGCCATGGTCGACGTGCGCGATGATGGCGATGTTGCGAAGCTCCATCGGAGGGGTCTCTTTCACTTGTCCGTGTGTTGCCGCGCCCCTTACAGGAGGCGGGCCGGAAAGACCAGAGGAACCTTTCCGCTTCGGCTCAGGTGGCGATGTAACGGTCGCGGCGGTGGTTGATGGCGATCACCAGATTGACCACCAGCGCGCCAAGTGCCGACCACATCACGGTGACGGCGGGCAGTACCGTCAGCGCCACCGCAAACAGCACCGCATCGAAGATCAGTTGCGTGTGGCCGGCGCGAAAGCCGGTCTTGTCCTGCAGGAGCAGGGCAAGGATGCCGACGCCGCCAAGGCTGGCACCGTGGCGGAACAGCGCCAGCAGCGCCGAGCCGGAGATGGCGCCGAACAGGAGGGCGCCGACCGGGGTCGAGAGGCTGTCAAAGCGCACCCAGGCCGGCATCAGGACGGCAAGCCCCGACATCAGCGCCACGGCGGCAAAGGTCTTGAGCGTGAACGCCAGCCCCATGCGGCGATAGCCGAGCCAGTAGAACGGCAGGTTGACGGCAAAGAACACCGGGCCGAAACCATAGCCGGTCAGGTAGGAGAGCAGCACCGCCAGCCCCGCCGTCTGCCCGGTGATAAGGCCGAGATGGGTCAGGATGGTGATGGCGAAGGCTGCCATGCCGGCGCCGTAGGCGATGCCCTGGGCATCTTCAGTCAGGCTGTGGGTTTCAGCTTCGGTCATGTCAGGCGGTCAGCACCCGGCCAAGCAGAACTGCGGCCAGCACGCCCAGCCAGACTGCGCCGCCCCGGTTGACCAGCGGCGCAAGACGGCCCGAAAGCCGCGCCCCAAGCCAGAGCCAGCCCAGCGAGACGGTCAGCACCAGCGCGGCGAAAAGCCCGATCCCGGCGGGCAGGTTCGGCCCCTCGGGGATCAGCACCAGACCAAAAACCAGCGCCTTGGGGTTGAGCAGCGTGGTAATGGCGACCTGCATCGGCGTGACGCCGGGTGCGTCGGCAGCCGAGGGCCGGGTCGAGGCATGCCACAACCGCACCGCCAACACCGCCACCCAGAGCGCCGCCGCCAGCGTCAGCGCCAGCCGCAGCCCGGGCGCGGCCTCAAGCCAGCGATGGCCCCAGATCGACAGCGGAATGACAGTGGCCAGATAGGCCGCCAGTTCCACCAGCGGCAAGAGCAGTGGGCGGGCCACGCCCTGCGCCCCGGCCAGCGCCAGAAGCGTGTTGGTCGGGCCGGGGGTGGCCAGCAGGGCCAGAAGGGCGAAGGTCAGTTCGATCACGGTCATGGGGCCGCTTATGGCGGGGCAGGGCTTGCGCTTCTCTGACATAGATCAAGGGCAAAGGAAAAGGGCGCGAAGAAATCCACCGCGCCCCTTGCCGTGTTTTGCCACTCAGTCGGCGCGGGTCAGGCCCGCCTTGTAAAGCGCGCCGGCCACAAGTCCACCCGCCACGGGCGCAACGAGGAACACCCAGAGCTGCGCCAGCGCCGCGCCGCCGGAAAGCAGCGCCGGGCCGATGGAGCGCGCGGGGTTCAGCGAAACCCCGGTGACATTGATGCCGACGAGATGGATCGCCGCCAGCGTCAGGCCGATCGCCAGCCCGGCAAAGCCGGTGGCCGCACCGCGGCCGGTTGCGCCAAGGATCACCGTGACAAAAACGAAGGTCATGACGCCTTCGAACACCAGCGCGGCGGTCAGGGAATATTCGCCAAGATAGCCCGGCCCATAGCCATTCGCGCCAAGCCCCCCGGTCCAGCCGGCGCTGCCCGAGGTGATGAGGACAAGCGCACCGGCGCCAAGAATGGCGCCAAGCGTCTGCGCGACGGCATAGGCAATTGCATCGGGCAGCGTCATCCGGCCCGCCGCCACCATGCCAAAGGACACCGCCGGATTGAGATGCGCACCCGAGATCGCGCCAAGCCCGTAGGCGGCGGCCACGATGGCCAGACCGAAAGCCAGCGCGATGCCGGTGTGGCCGATGGCCGCGCCGCCGATCACCGCCGCCCCGCAGCCGAAAAGCACAAGAATGAAGGTGCCCAGCACCTCGGCGAACAGTTTCATCGACATTTTTCCTCCTGTAACCATCTATCCGGGCGGCGGGAGCATCCCAGCCTTGCCCGCCATGCAACGCCCGTCCCGCAGGGCTCAGGGCTGCGCCGGTTGCCTTCGGGCCGGGGAAAGCCTATCTTCGGGAAAATCTTGCGTCAGGGGGAAAATCCGGTGCGCGACCTCAAGCTGCCCGACCAGCGCCACCCCGAAAAGGCCCATCGGCCCGATCAGGAACAGCCGAAGAAGCCGTCATGGATCCGGGTCAAGGCCCCGACCTCGGAGGGCTACAAGCAGACGCGCGACATCCTGAAGTCGAAGAAGCTGGTGACGGTCTGCGAAGAGGCCGGCTGCCCGAACGTCGGCGAATGCTGGAGCGCGGGGCATGCCACCATGATGATCATGGGCGAGATCTGCACCCGCGGCTGCACCTTCTGCAACGTCGCCACCGGCAAGCCGCAAAGCCTTGACGCCTTCGAGCCGGGCAAGGTGGCGCATGCGGTGGCCGAACTGGGGCTGAAGCATGTGGTCATCACCAGCGTCGACCGCGACGATCTGGAAGACGGCGGGGCGGAACACTTTGCCCAGACCATCCGCGCCGTGCGCCACCGCTCGCCGCAGACCACGATCGAGATCCTGACTCCGGATTTCCTGAAATGCCCGCCCTCGGCACTGGAAAAGGTGGTCGAGGCGCGTCCCGACGTGTTCAACCACAACCTTGAAACCGTGCCGGGGCTTTATCTCGAGGTCCGCCCCGGGGCGCGCTATTTCCACTCGCTGCGGCTGTTGCAGAAGGTGAAAGAACTGGACCCGACGATGTTCACCAAATCGGGCATCATGGTCGGGCTTGGCGAAACCCGCGCCGGTGTGCTGCAGGTGATGGACGACATGCGCGCCGCCGATGTCGATTTCCTGACCATCGGCCAGTATCTGCAACCGACGCCGAAACATCACCGGGTTGACCGCTTTGTCACCCCCGACGAATTCAAGAGCTATGAGGACGCCGCCTATGGCAAGGGCTTCGGCATGGTCTCGGCGACGCCGCTGACGCGGTCGTCCTACCACGCCGGCGACGATTTCGCCCGGCTGCGCGCGGCAAGGATGGAAAAGCTCGGCCAAGGCTGATCGGCCAAGGTTGATCGGCCAAGGCTGATCGGCCGGCGCTTCAAGGCGTTACGACAAGGCCCGGCTTTTGCAAAGCCGGCGCCCTGAGATCTGCCGGACGGCTCCGGCAGGCTGCGGGCCTGATGTCAGTCCCGCACAACGGACGGGGGGTATCATGGCAAATTTTGTTGTCTCCGGAACCACGTCGGTCGGACAGACACTTGGGCTGGGGGACGTCGGCATTGTCGGGGCCGACGGGCTGATCGCGACGGACGGGATGGCCGGCGTCGCGGTGACCGGGACCAACGGCGACGGCTCGGCACTCCTGACGGTCATGGGGCAGGTTCTGACGACCAACAGTCTGGCGGTGCTGTCACAGGCCATCAATCTGCAGCTTGTGGTGGGGGCCGAGGGGGCGCTGATCTCCAGCTCGGTCAGCGGTGGCTCCGCGGTGGCAATGCTGGCCGCAAACGGGGCCTCCCGGATTGACAACCTTGGCCTGATCCAGTCGCACAGCTATGGCGTCTATTTCAGCGGCATGACCGATAGTACGGTCCACTCCCAGATCACGCTGACCAACAGCGGGATAATTCTAGGCGGTGTCGCCGCGGTCACGCTGGATACCGGCCACGAGGGGGCGATTTTCAACAGCGGAACCATCTCGAGCGCGGTGACCGGGATTTCCGGCCTGACCAACGAGGTCCGCATCGAGAATACCGGCGAGATCCGGGGCCTTACCGCGATCCAATGCGGCGCGGGCGCCGACACGCTGGTCAACCGCGGGGCGATCTGGGGCGAGGTCTGGCTGGGCGAGGGCGCGGATCTTCTGGACACCCGCTGGGGGCGGATCGAGGGCAATGTTCATCTCGATGCCGGCAATGACACCTTTGACGGGCGCTGGAGCATCGTGACCGGCACCGTCGCGGGCGGCGCGGGCGATGACACGCTGCGCGGCAACGCCGGGATGGACGAGGTCTTCGACGGTGGCGACGGTACGGGCGACACGCTCGGCTTCCGGCCCGGCCCGGCGGTGACGGTGGCGCTGGATGGCTCGGTCGAAAATGCTGGCGCTGCGGCGGGCGACAGCTATTCCGGCTTCGAACATGTCAACGGCTCGGGCTATGCCGACCGGATCACCGGCGACGGGGCGGCGAACCGCCTCAGTGGTGGCGGTGGCGTCGACACCCTGCAAGGCGGCGCAGGCAATGACACGCTGATCGGCAATGCCGGGGCGGATGTGCTCTCGGGCGGGCTTGGCAACGATCAGTTCCGGTTCAACAGCCTTGCCGAGACCGGCGACAAGATCAGCGATTTCGGCGCCGGGATCGGCAACGACGACCGGATCGTGATCGACACCGCCGGGTTCGGCGGTGGTTTTGGCGGTGGCGAAGTCCTGTCGACGATGTATCGCGCCCGCGCCGACAACGTGGCGCAGGACGCCGATGACCGCTTCATCCTGCGCACCGGCGACAAGACGCTGTGGTTCGATGCCGATGGCAGCGGGGCAGAGGCGGCAGTGCTGGTGGCCGACCTTCAGGACACGGCCGTATTCACCCGGCTGGACATCCTGCTGATCTGAGGTCAGGCCGGGGCGGCAAAGGGCTGGCGGATGCGCTGGAACACGTCCAGCGCCTCCGCCCGGTCGGCATGCGCGGCAAGGCGCGGGTGATCGGTCATGTCGATCAGCCCGGGCAGCGCCTCGGTCGCAAACCCGAGCGCGCAGGCCAATGCGATGTCGGCATGGCCCAGCGTCGCGCCAAACCACCAGGGGCTGTCGGGGCGTTCGGCCTCCAGCACCTCCAGCACCGAGCCGATCTGCACCCGGCAGCGCGCCTCCCAGACCGAGCTGGCCACGGGATGCAGGCGGCGTTCGTAGAACAGGCTCACCGCCTTTTCCGCCAGACCCGTGGCCAGCGCGGCGATGCGCAGGGCGCGGTGGCGGTCGGGTTCGGTGCGCGGAAACAGCGGCGCGTCCACCAGATTGTCCAGATAATCCAGCATCATGTGGCTTTCGACCAGCGCCGTGCCGTCGTCCAGCACCAGAACCGGCACCCGCATCAGCGGGTTCACCGCCCGCACCTTTTCGCCCTCGCCAAAGACCGACCAGGGCCGATGTTCGAAGGCCATCCCGTAAAGGGTCAGCGCAATGCCGACGCGGCGGACGAAGGGGCTGTCATATTGGCCGATCAGGATCATCGCTTGCCCCTCATTGCACCGGCGGAACCGCCTTGAGATAGGCCACGACCGCGCGGACATCTGCCTCGGGCAATCTGGCCATGTTGTCCACCACATAGGCCATATGGCCCCCGACACTGTCAAACTCGGGCGTGAAGCCGGTGGTCAGATAGGCAAAGATCTCCGCCTCGCTCCAGGTCAGCTTTCCGGGAGTGAGATTCGGGATTCTGCCCTTGCCATCGGGCGCGGGCGCCCCGGCCAGCCAGCGGCTGCGGTCCAGCCCACCAAGCATGTTGCGCGGCGTGTGGCATTCGGCGCAATGTCCCAGCGCCTCGACCAGATAGCGGCCGCGCTCCAGCTCGGGCGTCGGCACCTCGGCCATCTGCCAGCCGCGGTTCTGGAACAGGAGCTTCCAGCCGCCAAGTGCGCGACGGATGTTGAAGGGAAAGCCCACCTCATGCGGCCTTGACGGTTCGGCCGAGGGCGGCAGGGTCTGCATGTAGGCCCAGAGGTCGGCCAGATCCTGCCCGGTCATCTTGTTATAGGCGTTCCACGGCAGGGCGGGGTAATAATGCTGGCCCTCGGGAGAAATGCCGTCGCGCAGGGCGGTGGCGAATTGCTCGAGCGACCAGCCGCCGATCCCGGCCGCCGGATCGGGCGAGATGTTCGGGGCAAAGAAGGTGCCGAAGGGCGAGGCCAGCGCCATGCCGCCCGCCAGCACCCGCTGCGCCGCGCCCGTGGCCCCCGGCGCCATGTGGCAAGAGGCGCAGCCGGCGGCGGTGAACACCCGCTCGCCGCGCGCCGCATCGGCGGCGATGCCCTGCAGGTCTTCGGTGCTCGACGGGCGCGGCTGGGTGACAAGCAGGAAGGCGGCAAAACCCAGAAAGGCCAGACCAAGGGCGGCAAAGCGGGCGCGGCGCGGCATGGGGGCCTCTTTGGATTGTCCGGACTTGGGCCAGGGGCAGCTTACAGGATTGCGGCCCGGCGCAAAGCGGTTCCTGCCGGCATGACCGGCCTAGGGCCGCAACTTGCCGTTGACCGTCAGGGCCTCGGGCCAGCCCCAGACCCGTTCGATCCCCCAGAGCGCAAAGCAGACTGCCACGATGGCCAGCACGAATTTGACACGGCCCATCGACGGCGGCTTGCGCGCCCATCTCGACATCCGCATCAGCCAGATGAAGTTCATGCCGGATCGGTGAAGCGCACCTTGCCGATATAGGGCAGGTTGCGGTTTCTCTGCGCAAAATCAATGCCATACCCGACAACGAATTCGTCGGGAATCTCGAACCCGGTCCAGGTTGCCCTGATGTCCACCTCGCGCCGTGAGGGTTTGTCGAGCAGCGCGCAAACCTCCAGCCGCCGCGGTTCGCGCGACAGAAGCAGGCGCTTGACATGGGAGAGCGTGAAGCCGGTGTCGACGATATCTTCGACCACCAGCACATCCTGGCCGGCAATCTCGTCGCGCAGGTCCTTCAGGATGCGCACTTCGCGCGAGGAATGCATGGCATCGCCGTAAGAGGAGGCCTCAAGGAAATCCACCTGCACCGGCAGGTTGATCTCGCGCACCAGATCGGCGATGAACACGAAGGAGCCGCGTAGCAGCCCCACCACCACCAGCTTGTCGCAATCCTTGTAAAAGGCGGTGATTTCGGCGGCCAGCGATTCAACCCGCGCGGCAATGGCCTTGGCGGAAATCATCTGGTCGATCACATAGGGGCGGTGTGGCATGCGGGCCTCTTGATTTTGCCCCCCTTCCTAGACCAAATCGCCGCCAGAAGTCACGCCTGAAGGAATTCGATGTCGCATCACAGTGAAACCAAGGTGCTGCCCTATCAGGCGCGGCAGATGTTCGATCTGGTGGCCGATGTCGCCCGTTATCCCGAATTCCTGCCCTGGACGGCGGCGGCGCGCGTGCGCTCGGTCCGGCCGGTGCCGGGGGGCGAGGAAATGCTCGCGGATCTGGTGATTTCCTTCAAGGTGTTCCGCGAAAGGTTCGGCAGCCGGGTGACACTGCTCCGGGACGAAAGCCGGATCCTGACCGAATATATCGACGGCCCGTTCAAGCATCTGAAATCGGTCTGGAGCTTTGCCGACCGGCCCGAGGGCGGCTGCGAGGTGGCCTTCGAGGTGGATTTCGAATTCAAGAACGCGATTCTGGCCGGGATCATTGGCCTTGTGTTTCACGAGGCGATGGCCCGCGTGGTGCGGGCCTTCGAGGCGCGGGCCGAGGCGCTTTACCGCTGAGGCTCTTCGTCGGTCTTCGACCGCTCATCGCCGGGCTGACCCGACGAGCGGTTGAAAACCGACGACGAGGGGCGATCAGGAATTCAGATCGTAAGCCCGCTCGCCATGCGACGACAGATCCAGCCCGTTCACCTCGGATTCGACATCGACCCGGATCGGCGTGACCAGCGCGCACAGCTTGATGAGGGCAAGGCTCGCCGCGACCGTCCAGAGCCCCACCACCGCCAGCCCGCCAAGCTGCGCCGCCCATGTGCCGTGGCCAAAGGCCGCGATCATGAGGGTGCCGAAGATGCCGCCGACGCCATGCACGGCGAAGACATCGAGCGTGTCGTCGATCCGGATGCGGTTCTTCACCAGCAGCACCGCCTCCTGACACAGCACCCCGGCGACGGCGCCGATCACCAGCGCCTCGACCGGGCCGACCCAGCCCGAGGCCGGGGTGATCGAGGCCAGCCCGGCAATGGTGCCGGTGACGATGCCGACAAGGCTGGCGCGGCCGAACTTGATGCGTTCCCATGCCGCCCACGAAAGGCTCGCCGCGGCGGCGGAGAGATGCGTGACGGCGATCGCCATCGCCGCCTGACCATTGGCCGCCAGCGCCGAGCCGCCGTTGAAGCCGAACCAGCCGACCCAGAGCATGCCCGCCCCCATCATCACCATGCCGGGATTGTGCGGCGGGGTGGTCTTGTGCCGGCGCGGACCCAGCACCCAGGCCACCAGCAGCGCCGCCAGCCCGGCGGTTTCATGCACCACGATGCCGCCGGCGAAATCGCGCACCCCGGTTTCCCCGAAGATGCCGCCATCGGCCAGCATGCCGCCACCCCAGATCCAGTGCGCGACCGGGGCATAGACGACCAGCATCCACAGCGCCGAGAACAAGAGCACGAAGCCGAAGCCCACCCGCTCGACATAGGCGCCGACGATCAGCGCCGGGGTGATGATGGCGAAGGTCATCTGATAGGCGAAGAACAGCACCTCGGGCAGGGCGCCCGACAGACTGTCCGCCGTCACGCCGAGAAGCAGCGTCTTGCCGAAACCGCCCCAGAGCGCGCCCTCCCCGCCGAAGGCGATGGAATAGCCGAAGACCAGCCACAACACGCTCATCAGCGCGGCGATGGCGAAGCAATGCATGAAGACCGACAGCACGTTTCTGGCCCGCACCAGCCCGCCGTAAAACAGCGCCAGCCCCGGCAGGGACATGAAAAGGACAAGCGCGGTGGCGATCAGGATGAAGGCGGTGTCGGCGGCGTTCATGGCGGGCCTTTCAGACAGGATGCGCGCAGGTTGCGCCTGAAAAAGCGGCACCGGCCCGCCTTGAAAAGTGTCATTGTGCAATCCGGCCGCCAAAAACTGCAGCAATTCATGAACTGCCGCAATTTTGGGCGATTGCCGGGGGTGTTTGACCGAAATCGGGCGAAAAACCTATGGCACCATGGCGCGCATCAAGAGCGCCAGCGCATGGTCGCGGGCGGCCTTGCGCACCGCGGCCCGGCCAAGGGCCCCGAACTCCACCGTCTCGGACCAGAGCGCGTGCCCGTCCTGCGCCAGGGCGAAACACACCCGGCCCTCGGGCTTGACCCCGGACCCGCCCGGCCCGGCAATCCCGGTGATCGCCACCGCCAGCGAGGCATCGGCATGGGCCAGCGCCCCGCGCGCCATCTCGCGCGCCACCTCTTCGGAAACCGCGCCATGGGTGTCGAGCGTCGTCGGGCTGACCCCCAGCATCTCGACCTTGGCGGCGTTGGAATAGGTGACAAAGCCGCGGTCAAAGACATCGGAGGCGCCGGCACTGTCGGTCAAGGCCGCGGCGACCATGCCGCCGGTGCAGCTTTCGGCGGTGGTCAGGCGCCAGCCCCAGACCCGGGCGGCCTGCAGGATGTCGGCAGGGTTCAGCCGTTCAGCCATGGCTGGAGGACTCCGTGATACAGCCCCGCCAGAATAACCGAGGAAATGCCGGCGAACAGCCCCGCCCAGAGATCATCCAGCATCACCCCCGCCGCATCGCCGCGCCGGTCGGCCCGGCCGACAAGCCAGGGCTTGCGGATGTCGAACAGGCGGAACAACAGGAAGGGCATGACCCAGGCCGGCCAGGCGCCCAGCAGCAGATCGGGGGCGCCGTGGCGCAGCAGCGGAATGACGGTGAAGGACAGCGCCAGAAGCTGGCCTGCCACCTCGTCGATGACAATCTCGGAAGGGTCAGAGTTCTCCTGTCCGGCAATCGCCCGCGGCACCGCCCAGAACCCCAGAACCGTCGCCAGCCCCGCACCCACCGGCACCAGCCAGCCCGCGCCCGCCTGATAGGCCCCGACCCCCAGCACGATGGCCGCCAGCGAGCCCCAGGTGCCGGGGGCCGGGCGCAGGTTGCCGACGCCGCAGAAGGTGACGATCAGGCCGATCACAGCTGCACCAGCGTCGCGGTGGCAATCGCCGCGATGCCTTCCTCGCGGCCGGTGAAGCCCAGTTGCTCGGAGGTGGTGGCCTTGACCGAAACGCGGCTAGCCTCGATCCCGAGGATCGCAGCCAGTGCTGCCTGCATCGCCGCCGCATGTGGCCCGACCTTGGGCCGTTCGCAGATCAGCGTCACGTCGCAGTTGGAAATCGTGAAACCACGCGCCCGGGCCAGTTCGGCGGCATGGCGCAGGAAGATATGGCTTTCGGCGCCCTTCCATTGCGGATCGGACGGCGGGAAATGCCGGCCGATGTCGCCTTCGGCCAAGGCGCCATAAAGCGCGTCGGTCAGGGCATGCATGCCGACATCGGCGTCGGAATGGCCGAGCAGCGCCTTGGAATGCGGCACCCTGACGCCGCAAAGCCAGACGTGATCGCCGGGGCAAAAGGCATGCACGTCAAAGCCGTTGCCCAAGCGAATGTCCATGCCGCGCCCCTTCAGGATGGTTTCCGCGCGCCAAAAATCGGCGGGGAAGGTCAGTTTCAGATTGTCTTCCTCGCCCTCGACGATGGTGACGTCAAGGCCCGCCGCGCGCGCCACCTCCACGTCATCGGCCGCTCCGCCCGGATGGGCGCGATGGGCGGCAAGGATGGCCTCGAAGTGAAAGCCCTGCGGGGTCTGCGCCCGGTAAAGCCCGTTGCGGTCACGGGTGCCGCTGACCCGACCTTGTACGCCCGTCCAGAGTGCATCGGTGACGGCAAGCGCCGGGGCGGCGGCGGCCGAGACCTCCAGCGCCGCCAGAACCCGGCCGATCAGCGCCGCCGAAACCAGCGGGCGCGCGCCGTCATGGATCAGCACCCGGCCGATGCCGCGGCCCGCCAGCGCTTCAAGCGCGTTCCTGACCGACTGGTCGCGGCTGGCGCCGCCTTCCACCAGCAGCGCCCCGTCGGCAATGGCTTCGGCCCGCGCCCGGTCGTCGGGATGGATCACCACAACCCGGTCCATGCCGGCAAAGGCGGCAAGCGTATGGCCAAGGACAGGCCGCCCGGCAAGCGTCTGCCATTGCTTCGGCAACTCTCCCCCGGCGCGGCTGCCGCGCCCGGCGGCGACGATGATGACGGCTGTGGACATGACGGCTCCTTTCAACAGGGTCTAGCCCATGGTCCGCGCCAAGGCAAAGCCAAGGCCCCGGCGCGGCACGGAAATCGCACGATTTCCGGGGCGATTTCCGCATGGAAAATCGCCGGTGCCGCCGCCCGGAGGTTCGTGAGTTGGCGCGTTCTTGCGCAGAGATGCCCAAAATTTGTGCATTGCCCGGATTTCCGGCATAAGGGGCGTGTCCGGCGATGGCACTTGCCCTTGCCCGGGCGCAGACTGCCCGCAAAGGAACCCCCATGGCCCGACTGACACTTCCCCTGCACCCGCCCGTGATTCTGGCCCCGATGGCCGGGATCACCGACCTGCCGTTCCGCCGCCTCGTGGCGCGGTTCGGGGCGGGCATGGTGGTGTCGGAGATGGTGGCCTCGGAGGACATGATGCGCGCCCAGCCGCTGGCACGGGCGCGGGCCGAGCTTGGCTTCGATCAGGCGGCAACCGCAGTGCAGCTTGCGGGGCGCGATCCATGGTGGATGGCCGAGGCGGCGCGCTATCTGGAGGCGCAGGGCGCGGCGGTGATCGACATCAATATGGGCTGCCCGGCCAAGCGCGTCACCGCCGCGGGCGGCAATGGCGCCTGCGGCTCGGCGCTGATGAAGGAGCCCGATCTGGCGCTCAGGCTGATCGAGGCAGTGGTGGGCGCGGTCAAGGTGCCGGTGACGCTGAAAACCCGGCTCGGCTGGGATCACGCCAGCCTGAACGCCCCGGCGATTGCGCAGGCCGCCGAAGGGGCCGGGGTGGCGATGGTCACGATCCACGGTCGCACCCGCCAGCAATTCTACAAGGGGCAGGCGGACTGGGCCGCCATTGCGGCGGTCAAGGCGGCAGTGGCGATCCCGGTCATCGTCAATGGCGACATCATCGACGCAGCCAGCGCCGCGCAGGCATTGGCCCGCTCGGGCGCCGATGGCGTGATGGTCGGGCGCGGGGCCGAGGGCGCACCCTGGGCCTTGGGAGAGATTGCCCATGCCTTGTACGGACGACCAAAACCCGAGGTGCCGCAGGGCGCGGCGCTGGCCGATCTTATGTCTGCACATTACGAGGATATGCTTGCCTTTTACGGCACGCCCTTGGGCGTCAAGGTCGCCCGCAAGCATCTGGGCTGGTATCTCGATCGCGCCGGCGCCCGCAAGGCCGAAGTGCTGACTGCCACCGATCCTGCCTGCGTCCTGCGCCTGATCGGCGCGGCGCTGGCCAACCCCGAACGGCAAGCGGCATGAGCGCCTATCGCCCGCCATACCCGGTTCCGGGCGTGATCTGGGCCAGCCTGCCGGTCCCGGCGCTGCTGATCGACCGGGCGGGGATGATTGCCGAGGTCAACCCGGCGGGCGAGACCTTTCTCAACGCCTCGCTGAAATCGCTGAAGGGCCAGCCGGTGCTGGACCGCCTGGCGATCGACGCCGAGATGGACACCGCGATGGAGCGGGCGCGCGGCAATCAGGCGGCGATCTTCATCAATGACGTGGACGTGACGACCGGAGAGCGCCCGCCGGTGCAATGCAACATCCAGCTTGCGCCGATGCACGACAATACCGACTACATCCTGATGCTGATCTCGCCGCGCGATCTGGCCGACCGTCTGGGCCGCGCCATGCAGGTGAAATCGGCGGCGAAATCGGCGATCGGCATGGCGGAAATGCTGGCCCACGAAATCAAGAACCCGCTGGCGGGGATTTCCGGCGCGGCGCAGCTCATCTCGATGAACGCCGGCCCCGAGGACCGCGAGCTGACTGACCTGATCGTCGCCGAAACCCGCCGCATCGTGAAGCTCTTGGAGCAGGTCGAGCAGTTCGGCAACCTGCGCCCGCCCGAGCGCCGCGCCGTCAACCTGCACGACGCGCTGGACCGGGCGCGGCGTTCGGCATTGGTGGGCTTTGCCGCGCATATGGAAATTGTCGAGGATTACGACCCCTCGCTGCCGCCCACCCATGCCGACAGCGACCAGCTGATGCAGGTGTTTCTCAACCTCATCAAGAATGCGGCCGAAGCGGCGCGCGGCCCCGGCACCATCCGGTTGCGCACCTTCTACGACCAGTCGCTGCGCATCCGCCGCAAGGATGGCACTTCGGCGCGGCTGCCGCTGACGGTCGAGGTGCAGGATGACGGCCCCGGCATTCCGCCCGACATCGCCGCCGATATCTTCGAGCCCTTCGTCTCGGGGCGCGAGAACGGCACCGGGCTGGGTCTGGCGCTGATTTCCAAGATCATCTCCGACCATGACGGCTGGATTTCGGTCGAATCCGCACCGGGGCGCACGGTCTTTCGCGTGTCGCTTCCAGTCGCGCCCAAGGATTCCCTCAAGGAAAAGAAGGACTAAGCCATGGACGGCACCGTTCTTGTCGCCGACGACGACCGCACCATCCGCACGGTGCTGACCCAGGCGCTGACGCGCGCGGGCTGCAAGGTGCATGCGACGTCCTCGCTGATGACGCTGATGCGCTGGGTCGAGGAGGGCAAGGGCGATCTGGTGATTTCCGACGTCATCATGCCCGATGGCAACGGGCTGCAGGCCCTGCCGCAGATCTCGCGCCTGCGTCCCGGCCTGCCGGTGATCGTGATTTCGGCGCAAAACACCATCATGACCGCGATTCAGGCCGCCGAGGCCGAGGCCTTCGACTATCTGCCGAAACCCTTCGACCTGCCGGACCTGATGAAACGCTCGGCCCGGGCGCTGGAGCGCAAGCGGGTGGCGCCGAAAGCCAGCCCGCCGCGCGAGCCGGCCGAGGAGCTGCCGCTGGTGGGGCGGACGCCGGTGATGCAGGCGCTTTACCGGCTGGTGGCGCGGGTGGTGAACGTCGATCTGGCGGTTCTCATCACTGGCGAATCCGGCACCGGCAAATCGCTGATCGCCCGCGCGATCCACGATTTCTCCGACCGCCGCGCCCAGCCTTTCGTGGTGGCGCAGGCCGCCGATCTGGCGGGGGTGGACGGGATTTCCACGCTGCTGACCCGGGCCAGAGGCGGCTCGCTGGTGCTTGACGAGGTCAGCGACTATGACGAGGACGCCCAGGCCCGGCTGGTGCGGATGCTGGATGTGATGGGCGATCACGGCCCGCGCATCATGGCCACCAGCCAGGCCGATCTGGCGGCGCGGATGGAGGCGGGCAGCTTCCGCAAGGATCTCTATTACCGGCTGGCCGGGGTGACGCTGGCGGTGCCGGCGCTGCGCGAACGGGTCGACGACATCCCGCTGCTGGCCGAACATATCCTTGCGCGCTACGAGCGCGAGACCGGCGGGCCGCCGCGCCAGCTGTCGCAGGAGGCCAAGGCCTTTGTCCGCGCCCATGCCTGGCCCGGCAACGTGCGGCAGCTGGAAAACAGCCTGCGCCGTCTGGTGGTGACGTCGACGGAAGCCGAGATTTCCCGGCCCGAGGTCGAGGCCGCGCTGGGGCAGGCGCAGGTCAGCGCGGCGCCGAAGGGCGGATTCGACGGCGAAAAACTGTCGCAATCCATCGCCCGCCATCTGCAGCGCTACTTCGATCTGCATGGCGGGCAACTGCCGCCGCCCGGCGTTTATGACCGGGTCTTGCGCGAAATGGAGATCCCGCTGATCGAGATTGCGCTGGATGCCACCGGCGGCAATCAGGCAAAATGTGCCGATCTTCTGGGCATCAACCGCAATACCTTGCGCAAAAAGATCACCGACCTTGATATCCGCGTGACACGGCGGCGCAAGTTGATGTAAATCAGCCACAGGCGGCGTGACCTGATTGCCTTAGGTGATTCAGTCACAGGCCTGTGGCGGGAATGGCACGAACGCCGCCCGTTCGGGGGGAGCGGTTCGTGGCGTCGAGTTCCTATCGCAGTGCAACCTGGGTCCGGCTGGCACGTCTGCGCCGGGCGCGGGCCTATCAGGGGGCGCTGAGCTTCGGGCTGGTGTTTCTGGGCCCGCTGCTGGCGGTTCTGACCTTTCTGGCGCTTGGCCCCTATGATCTCGGGGCCGGTTCGCGCTTCCTGCGGGTCGTGCTGCTGGCCGATCTGGTCTATGTGCTGGTGGTTGCGGCGCTGATCCTCAGCCGGGTGATCCGCATGGTGGCCGACCGCCGCAGCCAGTCGGCCGGCTCGCGGCTGCACCTGCGGCTGACCGGGGTGTTCGCCTTTGTCGCGCTGGTGCCGACCATTCTCGTCGCCATCTTCGCAGTGCTGAACCTGAACATCGGGCTTGAGGGCTGGTTTTCCGAACGGGTCCGCAATGTCGTCGGCTCGTCGCTTTCCGCCGCCGAGGCCTATGA
Source organism: Tabrizicola oligotrophica (assembly GCF_011008935.1). GTDB lineage: Bacteria > Pseudomonadota > Alphaproteobacteria > Rhodobacterales > Rhodobacteraceae > Tabrizicola_A > Tabrizicola_A oligotrophica. Next base: position 256,575 of record NZ_JAAIVJ010000001.1, read on the forward strand.
AAAGGAACACCGCGACGCGCTGACCGAGGACGCGCAGGCCTTGGCGGGGCTGTTGAACGTCGCCAAGCAATCGCGCTTCTTCATGGATGACGGCCAGATCCGGCAGGTGTTGAGCCAGGGCCAGCAGGCGGTGCAGCGGGGGCTGCGCGAGGTCTATCTGACCGACGGGGCGGGGGTGCTGAAAACCCGGGGCGAGCGCAGCTATCTCTTTGATTTCGAAGAACCCTCTGCCGAAGACCTGACCCGTGCCGAGGCCGGCGAGACAGTGGTGATCGAGGACTGGACCAATGACGAGTTCCGCGCCCTGATCCGGCTGGAGGCCTTCCCGGACCGCTATCTTTATGTCAGCCGCGATGTGGACGGCCAATTGCTGTCGCTCCTGGATGAAACCAAGCAGACTGTCTCGCTGTACCAGCAACTCGAATCCGAACGCGGCCGGGTGCTGTTCAACTTCGGCCTCCTGTACCTCGGCTTTGCGCTGATCCTTGTGCTGGCGGCGATCTGGCTGGGGTTGTGGTTCGCCGAGCGGCTCAGCCGGCCGGTCGGGCGTCTGGCCTCTGCCGCGGCGCGGGTGGGGGAAGGTGATCTCGACGTGCGGGTGATCGAAGAGGAGGGCGATGACGAGATTGCCACCTTGGGCCGTGTTTTCAACCAGATGACGCAGCAACTTAAAGTGCAGCGTGAAGAGTTGGTCGAAGGCCACCGCCAGACCGAACACCGCCGCCGGCTGTTCGATTCGGTGCTGACCAACGTGACCGCCGGTGTCATCGGCCTGGATGCCGAGGGCCGGGTGGATTTCGCCAACCGCGCCGCCGAGCGGCTGCTGGACATGGCGGGCGGTGCGCATGACATGCCGCTTGGCCTTGTGGTGCCGGAGTTCGCGCCGCTGCTTGCCCGCCTGCAAGAGGGTGGCGGCGCCGCGGTGCAAGAGGAAGTCGGCCTGACGCGGCAGGGCAAGCTGGAGAGCCTTCTCGTCCGCGTCTCGCGCCGGGCGACCGAGGGCGGGCGGCTGGAGGGCTATGTGGTGGCCTTTGACGATGTCACCGAGCTGGTCAGCGCCCAGCGCATGGCCGCCTGGGGCGATGTCGCCCGCCGCATCGCCCATGAGATCAAGAACCCGCTGACCCCGATCCAGCTTTCGGCCGAACGCATCAAGCGCAAGTTCCGCGCCCAGGTGCAGGAGCCGGAGGATCTGGAGCAATATACCGACGTCATCGTGCGCCAGACCAATGACCTGCGCCGCATCGTCGACGAGTTCTCGAAATTCGCCCGCATGCCCGAGCCCGACCGCCGCGAGGGCGATCTGGTGGCGCTGGTGCGCGCCGCCGTGATGCTGCAGGAAAACGGCCAGCCTGGCGTGCGCTTCCAAAGCCGGCTGCCCACCGCCCCGGCAATGCTGGAATTCGACGGCACGATGATCGGGCAGGCCTTAACAAACCTCATCAAGAACGCCGGGGAAGCCACGGAAACCATGACGGAAAACGGTGCGTCTTCCGGCTATGTCCCCGAGATCCGCGTCGAAATGGATGTGGACGGGCAAGAGGCGCTGATCCGCATCATGGATAACGGCATCGGCCTGCCGCCCGACCGCGCCCGGCTGTTCGAACCCTATGTCACCACCCGCGAGAAGGGCACTGGCCTTGGCCTGCCCATCGTCAAGAAGATCATCGAGGAACACGGCGGCACGCTGTCGCTGGAAGACGCCCCGACCTTCGACGGCAATTCCCATCACGGCGCCATGGCGGTGATCCGCCTGCCGCGCGCGCCTCGCGCCCGGCGCGCCAAGCATTCAGCCCCCGGCGGGCAAGGAGGATAAATGACCAGCATTCTCATCACCGACGATGAAAAGGATATCCGCGAACTGATCGGCGACATCCTGAAGGACGAGGGCTTTGCCGTTCGGCTGGCCTCGAACTCGGATGAATGCATGGCCGAGATCAACGCCGAACCGCCGGCGCTGATGATCCTTGATATCTGGCTGAAAGACAGCCGGATGGACGGCATCGACATCCTGAAATCGGTGAAGCGCGACAATCCGGACATTCCGATCGTCATCATCTCGGGTCATGGCAACATTGAAATCGCGGTCGCGGCGATCAAGCAGGGGGCCTATGACTTCATCGAAAAGCCCTTCAACATCGACCAGCTGATGGTGGTTGTCAGCCGCGCCATGGAAACCAGCCGCTTGCGGCGCGAAAACGCCGACCTGCGCCGCCGCGATGTGACCTCGACCGACATGCTCGGCTCGTCCGCTGCCTTCAAGACGCTGAAATCGCATCTGGAAAAGGTCACGAAATCCAATGGCCGGGTGATGCTGACCGGGCCGGCCGGCTCTGGCAAGGAAATGGCCGCGCGCTTCATCCACCAGCACTCCAACCGCGCGGGGGCCGCCTTTGTCACCGTCTCCTCCGCCACCATCGAGCCCGAGCGGATGGAAGAGGTGCTGTTCGGCCGCGAAACCGCCGACCGGGGCGTCGAGAAGGGGCTTCTCGAACAGGCCCATGGCGGCGTCGTCTATTTCGACGAGGTTGCCGACATGCCGCTTGGCACCCAGTCGAAGATCCTGCGGGTGCTGACCGAACAGCAGTTCACCCGGGTCGGCGGCAATGACAGGGTGCGGGTCGACCTGCGGGTGATCTCCTCGACCACCAAGGATCTGCGCCGCGAGATCGGCGCGGGGCGCTTCCGGCAAGAGCTTTTCGACCGGCTGAACGTCGTGCCGATTGCGGTGCCCAGCCTTGAGGAGCGCCGCGAGGACATTCCCGAACTCACCTCGCATTTCATCGACATGTTCCACCGCAGTCAGGGCCTGCCGCTGCGCGACCTGACGGGCGAGGCCGAGGCCATGCTGCAGACCATGCAATGGCCGGGCAATGTGCGGCAGTTGCGCAACGTGATCGAACGGGTGCTGATCCTTGGCGACGGCACCGGCCCGATCGAAACCCGCGAATTGCCGGGGCAGGAGACCGGGGCGGATACCGGCGGCCGCATGGTGCTGGGCGGCGCCATGGCGACGCTGCCGCTGCGCGAGGCGCGCGAGGTCTTCGAACGCGAATACCTCATCACCCAGATCAACCGCTTTGGCGGCAACATCAGCCGCACCGCGGGCTTCGTCGGCATGGAACGCTCGGCGCTGCACCGCAAGCTGAAGTCGCTGGGCGTGGTCGGCGGCCACAAGAACGGCAACGGCGGCGAGGAAGACGAGGAATAGCGCCGGCGCGCGCCCGCCCGGATCCGCCTTCATCTGTTCCCAAATATCCCCGCCGGAGGCGCAGCGTTCCGCCGGCGCTCCGGATGCAGAACTGTCTCCTCCCCTCCCCCTTCGCGGAGAGGGGCCGGGGGTGGGGGGCTGCGCCTTGTCGTCAGAACCTTGACCCCCGCCGCGGCCCGTGCCAAGCCAAGACCAACCGCAGGCGGGAGTTGTCGATGAAAGTCATCATTTGCGGCGCAGGGCAGGTGGGCTGGCAGATCGCGCGCCACCTGTCGGGCGAAAAGAACGACGTGACAGTGGTCGACATGAACGCCGATCTGGTCCGCCGGGCCTCTGAAACGCTGGATGTTCAGGGGGTTGCAGGGTTTGCCAGCTACCCCGACGTGCTGGAGCGGGCGGGCGCACGCGATGCCGACATGATCATCGCCGCCACGCATTCCGACGAGGTCAACATGGTCACCTGCCAGGTGGCGCATTCGATCTTTGCCGTGCCGCGCAAGATCGCCCGCCTGCGCAGCCAGTCCTATCTGGATGCCATCTATTCCGACCTTTACCGCCGCGACCACCTGCCGATCGATGTGGTCATCAGCCCCGAGCGCGAAGTGGCCGAGGCGGCATTGCAGCGCCTTGCCGCGCCCGCCGCCTTTGACACCGAAAGCTTCATGAACGGCCGCGCCCAGCTTCTGGGCATCGCCTTGACCGAGGATTGCCCGGTGCTGATGACGCCGCTCAGGCAGTTGAATGAACTGTTCTCCTCGCTGCGCGCCATTGTTGTCGGCGTGCGGCGCGAGACCGGCAAGCTCTTCGCCCCCTCGCCGATGGATATCCTGATGGCGGGCGACCGGATCTATGTCTTCACCCATATCGAGGACGTGAACCGCACGCTCGAGGTCTTTGGCAAGCGGACCAAGAAGCAGGAGCGCGTGGTCATCATCGGCGGCGGCAACGTCGGCCTTGCAGTCGCCCGCGCCCTGGAGGCGCGCACCGACCGCATTCGCGCCAAGATCATCGAGAAAAGCCGCAGCCGGGCGGAAAACGCCGCCGACGGGCTGACCCGGACCATCGTGCTGAACGGCGACGGTCTGGACATGGATCTTCTGGCCGAAGCCGCCATTGACCGCGCCGATGCGGTGCTGGCGGTCACGGATGACGACAAGACCAACCTGCTGGCCGCTGTGCGCGCCAAGCAGGCCGGTTGCCCGATGGCGATTGCGCTGGTCAATGACCCGACGCTGGCGCCCCTGATGGGGCCATTGGACATCGACGCCTATATCAACCCGCGCGCCACCACGGTGTCGTCGATCCTGCGCCATATCCGGCATGGCAAGGTGCGGGCGGTCTATTCGCTGGGCGATGCCGAGGCGGAACTGGTGGAGGCGCAGGTTCTGGCCACATCGCCGCTGGCCGGCAAGCTGGTGCGCGATGTCGATTTCCCCGAAGGCGTGCTGGTCGGCGCGGTGATGAAGGGCGACACCGTGATGAAACCCACCGGCGATCTGCGGATCGAGGCGGGCGATGTCATCGCGCTCTTCACCATGGCGGGCGACCGGCCCGAGGTCGAGCGCCTGTTGCAGGTCTCGGTCGAGTTCTTCTGAGGGAGGGGGCCGATGCTGCGCCGCCTGCTTCAATTGCCGCTGCTGGTCCTGCTCTTGGGGCTGGCGGGGCTGGCGATGTTCCTGCCGGCCGGCCATGCCTTCGTCATGCGCGATCACGCGCTGGCGCGGGCCTTTGTCTACATGGCGCTTCTGGTGCTTGTCGCGGCGGGGATGCTGGGCCTGGCCCGGGCCAATGCCGTTCCGCGCAATGTCGCGCGCAATCATCTGGTGTCGCTGGCGTTGGCCTATGCGATCCTGCCGCCGGTTCTGGCACTGCCGCTGATCCAGCGCAGCGCCGGCGGGGCCGAGTTCGGCGCGGCGACCTTCGAGATGCTTTCGGCCTTCACCACCACCGGCGCCCCGGTGCTGGAGGGGCCGTTGAAACCCTCGGTGCAGCTCTGGCGCGCGCTGGTCGGCTGGCTCGGCGGGCTGTTCGCGCTGGTCATGGTGTTTTCGGTGCTGATGCCCTTGAACCTTGGCGGGGTCGAAGTGGAGACGGGCCGCATCCCCGGCCGCGCCAGCCCCGCCACCCAGCAGATCACCCGCGTTGCCGACCCCTCCGAACGCATGGCCCGCTTTGCCGCCCAGATCTTCCCGGTCTATACCGGGCTGACGCTCAGCCTCTGGATCGTGATGTTCGCGGCCGGCGAGGATGGCTTTGTCGCGCTTTGTCACGCCATGGCGGTGCTGTCGACATCGGGGATCAGCCCGGTCGAGGGCGGAACGGCGATGGCGGACGGCGGGTGGCTGGCCGAACTGGCCATGGCGGCCTTCCTGATCTTCGCCCTCAGCCGCCGCCCCCTGCTGCGTCTCATGGGCCAGCGCAGCGCCGGCAGCCTGCGCCGCGACCCCGAGCTTGGGCTGGCGGCGGTGCTTGTGGCGCTGGCGACGCTGGGGCTGTTTCTGGTGGCGCTGGCCGGGGCCATCGGCCAGGCGGCATCGCTCGGGCTGCAAGACGGCTTGGCCGCGCTCTGGGCGCTGTTCTTCACCTGCCTGTCCTTCCTGACCACCACCGGCTTTGTCGGCTCGGGCTGGCAGGAGATGGTGAACTGGTCCGGCATGGCCTCGCCCGACGTGGTGCTCTGGGGGCTGGCGATCGTCGGCGGCGGGGTGGCGGGCACCGCCGGAGGGGTCAAGCTTTTGCGGGTCCATGCGCTATTGCGCTATGGCGAGCAAGAACTGGACCGGGTGATCCACCCGAACGCCGTCGGGCGCAGCCGGGGGGGCGCGGGGATTTCCCGCGCCGCCGGCTTGCAGGGGGCGGCGATGGCCTGGGTGTTCTTCATGATCTTCGGCCTGTCGATTGCGGTGTTTGCCGCAGTGCTGACGATCCTTGGCCTTGGCTTTGACGAGGCGCTGGTGCTGGTTCTGTCGGCGCTGACCACCACCGGCCCGCTGGCCGCGCAGTCGGGCGGCATTGCCGCGGGCTTTGCCGGGCAGGAGGGGCCGGTGCAGGCGGTTCTGGGGCTGGCGATGGTGGTGGGACGGCTGGAAACGCTGGCGGTGCTGGCGATTCTCTTGCCGGAAAATCTGCGGGGCTAAGGCAGGTCTGCCCGGACACCAGCCGCCCAAGTTGGCCGAAAACCAATGAAAAAGCCGGAAAGTGACCCGATCTGTGGCGGATTTTCCTCTGGAAACTCGGGGCCGGTCGGGCGATACTTGCGGCGTTCGCCCGTCAACGATGGCGAATGCGGAAAGCGCGACGGATAACAAGGACAAAAAAATGGCCGCCGATAAGCAGAATTTGCAGGATGCCTTTCTCAATCAGGTGCGGAAGTCCAAGGTTCCGGTCACCATTTTCCTTATCAACGGGGTGAAGCTGCAGGGCATGATCACCTGGTTTGACAATTTCTGCGTGCTGTTGCGCCGGGATGGACAGTCGCAACTGGTCTACAAACACGCGATCTCGACCATCATGCCGGGCGGACCGCTCAGCCTTTATGAAGGTGAAGACTGATCGGCGACCCGAACGACGACGAATTTGACGATGACCCGCTGTTTCAGGACCGCGGGCCCGAGGCGCATGACACCGCCGGCCCCGCCACGCGGGCCTATGTGCTGCATCCCGATCTGAAATCTGCCCGCAGCCGCCGCCTGCCCGAACACGGGCTGGCCGAGGCGGTCAGCCTTGCCGGGGCGTTGCCCAACCTTGAGGTTCTCGGGGCCGAGGTGGTGCGCCTGCCGAAGCTGCAACCCGGCACGCTGTTCGGCTCGGGCAAGGTTGACGAACTGGCGGCCCGGCTGAAAGAGCTGGAGGTCGATCTGGTGCTGGTCGACGGCCCGGTCTCGCCGGTGCAGCAGCGCAATCTGGAAAAGGAATGGGGCGTCAAGCTTCTGGACCGCACCGGGCTGATCCTTGAGATCTTCGCCGACCGCGCCCGCACCCGCGAAGGCGTGTTGCAGGTGGAACTGGCTGCGCTCAGCTATCAGCGCACCCGGCTGGTGCGGGCCTGGACCCACCTTGAACGCCAGCGCGGCGGCTTCGGCTTTGTCGGCGGTCCGGGCGAGACCCAGATCGAGGCCGATCGCCGGGCGATCGACGATCAGGTGATCCGGCTGAAGCGCCAGCTCGACAAGGTGGTGAAAACGCGCGAGCTGCACCGCGCCGCGCGCCGCAAGGTGCCGTTTCCGGTGGTGGCGCTGGTGGGCTATACCAACGCCGGCAAATCGACGCTGTTCAACCGGATGACCGGGGCCGACGTGCTGGCCAAAGACATGCTCTTTGCCACGCTTGACCCGACGATGCGCGGGGTCACGCTGCCCGACGCCAAGGGCGGGCCGGGCCGCAAGGTGATCGCCTCGGACACGGTGGGCTTCATCTCGGACTTGCCGACGCAGCTGGTCGCCGCCTTCCGCGCCACGCTGGAAGAGGTGCTGGAGGCCGATCTGATCCTGCATGTCCGCGACATCAGCCATCCCGAAAGCGCCGAACAGGCCGCCGACGTCGCCGAGATCCTGACCAGCCTCAAGGTCAACCCCGCCGTGCCGATGTTCGAGGTCTGGAACAAGCTGGATCAGGTGGAAGGCTCGGAACGCGCCGCGCTGCTGCAGCAGGCGGAGAACCGGGCGGGGGTGTTTCCGGTTTCGGCGCTGACCGGCGAGGGGATCGAGGGGGTGCTGGCCGCCGTCAGTCAGGCCTTTGACGAGGAAAAGACCCTGCGCCGCTTGCATCTTGGTTTTGCCGAAGGCCGCAAGCGCGCCTTCCTGCATGACGAGGGCGTGATCGAGGCCGAAGAGATGGTCGAGGACGGCTGGGAGATTTCGGTCTTCTGGACCGCCCGGCAGGAAAAACGCTACCGCGACCTGTAGGTCGGGCGTCAGGCCGTCTCCCTGCCAAGCCGCACATAGACGCTGTCGCACCATTCCTCGCGCCATTGCAGCGTGCGTTCAGCCCGATGGGTTTCGCGAAACCCCATCCGCGCTAGCAGCCCCAGCGACGCCGCGTTGCGCGGATCAACCTCTACCGTCAGATGGTCGGTGTCATGGGCCGCGAAAAGATGGGCAATCAGCGCGCCCAGCGCCTCGCGGGCCAGCCCCTTGCCCCAGTGGTCGGGGTGCAGAAGAAATCCGATCTCCCAGCGCCGCCACATCCCGGCCTTGCCGATCACCGCACCCTGATGTTCGATCACGAACTCGTCGCCGCCCGCCTGATCCGCCGCGATCATCTTGGCGACAAAGGCCTCGGTCTCTGCCAGCACCGCATGTTCGGGATGCGCCCAGTAGCGCATTGCGGCAGGCTCGCGCATCGCCAGATGCAGCGCCGCGGCGTCCGTAGGCCGCGGCTTGCGCAGGGTCAGACGGGGCGTGACAAGCCGGGTCATGGCGCCGGCGTCAGGGTGGTGATGCCGACTGCGCCGCCGCGTGCCAGTTCGGGGTCAAGGCTCATCGGGATATACTCGCCGCGCCGCCAAAGCTCGGACATGTCGTCGTAGAACCGGCTCAGCGGATGGCCCGACTGGCCGGTGGAAATGACGAACACCGAACTGTCGGGATCGGCAAAGTCATAGACGCCGCGATAAGCTCCGGCATGGACGTTGAGATAGGGGTTCGGCCCGTCGCCCTTGGTGCGGCCGCGCATCAGCGTCGTGTCGCCGCCGCTGGTCGATTGCCGGATGTTGACGAAATAGCGAAGACCCGAAACCTCGCCCAGAACCGGGTGGTCATGGGTGGCCTGATGCGCGTCGCCCCAGCGCCAGCTTTCCAGTTTGGGGCCGTAGGTTTCCACCAACCCCAAGAGCGCCTCGTCCAGCGCGATGCGGGCGATGTCGGTGCAGGTCTCGACCGCCGCCGACTGGATCACGTCGCACCAGACCGAGGCGCCGCCGACATTGCGGTAGACCCGCTCGATGAACAAGGGCTCGGGATGGGTGAAGCCATCGGCAAGGGGGCCGATCTCGTCGCGCGCCAGCCGGTCCTGCAGGCTGCGCAGCCAGGCCTCGGCGATCAAGGGTTCGGGCATGTGCTCGTTCATCTCGCCGTTCCATTCGGCCAGCAGCGTCAGCGCGCGCTGGCGCAGCCGTTCCGGCGTGCCTTCCGGCGCCGGTTCGCCGGTGAACCACAGATCGGCGCCAATGAGCGGCAGGATGTTGCGGGCGGTCGGCGAGACGGTGTCAAGCTGCGCCTCGATGAAGCTGTCGCGGGTATGCACCTCGCGCGCCTGCATCAAGGACAGCCAGCGCTGGATGCGCTGGGTATCGCCCCAGTCATAGGAGACATGGTTCGGGAAGGGCCGGTCCACCGTCTTGTTGTTGGTGTTGCCGATGATGCCGCTTGCCGGGTTCACCTCGCGCGGGTTTTGCTCATAGGGTTGCACGCCTGTCCAGCGGTTCTTGCCCTCCCATCCCGGCGCGGGCATCCGGCCCTTCGTCACATGCGCGGCATCGCGCGCCGGAATGGCGCCGATGGTCTGAAGCGCGATGGTCTTGCCATCGGCCAGCGTCAGGTTCTGGCTGGGCGCGATGTAAAGCCGCCCGGCCTCCATCGCCTCCTCGACGGTCTGGGAGGTCATCAGCCTGAGCCCCGCCATCATCGAGGTGTCGGCGGGCGACAGCGCAGTCCATTCCAGCGCCGCGACACTGCCGGGCGGCGTCACGCTGGCCAGATCGTAATGGCTGCCCGGCAGGATCGGGCCGCTTTCGCTCCAGCGCTGGGTGATCGTCACCGGTGCTGCATCCTTCACCGTGAGGATGGTCTGCTCGGTGCGGAAGGGCTTCGGGCCGTCGGGCGTCAGGTATTCCTCGGGGTTTTCCGGGTTCACCCGCTCCATCACCACATCCTGATCGTCGACATAAGAGGAGGTCAGCCCCCACCCGAGCTTGTCGGACCGGCCCACCAGCATCAGCGGCATGCCGGGAATCGTGCCGCCGATGATGCCGCCCGAGGGCAGGTCCAGCCGCGCCAGATACCAGATCGAGGGCGCGGTCAGGCCCAGATGCGGGTCATTGGCCAGAAGGCTGCCGCCGGCCGCCGAGCGCGAGGGCAGGGCGGCAAAGGCGTTCGAGGCCCCGGCAAAGGCGCGGGAATGGAAGGGCGACAGGGGGGTGTCGAGATAGGCCATCTTCTGCTGCGCCGCGGCCGGGAAGGGTCCGGGCATCAGGCTGGCATAGGGCGGCAGCGCCATGACCCCTTGGGTCGGGTCGTCGGCCAGAAGGTCGGCAAGCCGCTCTGGCGCAAGGATCTGCGACAGTTGCGCGCGTTCGACCTCGGTCTCCAGATGCGCCGACAGGTCCAGTGCCATCAGCTTGATGATCGCGATGGAATCGGCCGGCGACCAGGCGGAAATCTCGCGCGAGAACAGGAAGAACTCGGGCGCCCCGCGTCCGCGCGCGCCGGCGTTCACCTGGCCGATCCAGGCGTTCACCCCGGCTGCATAGGCCTCCAGCACTGCCCTGGTGCGCGCGTCCTGCGCCTCGACCGACTGCAGCGCCAGCGTGTAGATGTCGAGCCGGCGCAAGAGCTCGTCGATCTTCACCGTGCGCTCGCCGAAGATTTCAGAAAGCTTGCCCTGCGCCGTGCGCCGCAGCATCGTCATCTGCCAGAGCCGGTCCTGGGCATGGACAAAGCCAAGGGCAAAGAACACATCCGCCTCCGACTTGCCGAAGATATGCGGCACATTGGCATTGTTGCGCACGACCTCGACCGGGGCAGTCAGCCCGGCGATCTCGAAGCTTTCGTTGTAGTCGGGCAACGAGCGCGACAGGATGTAATAGGTCATCCAGCCGAGCAGCAGCGTCAGAACGACAAGGCCGGTAACGATCCGCACCATCCAGCGAAAAGCGGTCAACATGAGGGACATCCTTGAGCGGCGTTCTTGACGGCAGGAACCGGATGCAGTCCTAGTGCATCGGTGCGCAATCGGCAATCGGATGGGGCGGAAAATGGCGAAGCTGGCGTTTCTTGGCTTGGGCGTGATGGGCTTTCCCATGGCGCGGCATCTGGCGGCCAAGGGCCATGCGCTTACGGTCTACAACCGCTCGCCTGCCAAGGCCGCAGCCTGGGTCGCCCAGCATGGCGGCGCGTCGGCGCCCACTCCGCGCGAAGCGGCGGCAGGGGCCGAATTCGTGATGGCCTGCGTCGGCAATGACGACGATCTGCGCTCGGTCTGCCTTGGGCCGGACGGGGCCTTTGCCGGCATGGAGCCGGGCGCGGTCTTTGTCGATCACACCACGGTCTCGGCGCAGGTGACGCGCGAGCTGGCCGAAGTGGCCGGCGCCATGGGCTTCGGCTTTGTCGATGCGCCGGTGTCGGGCGGGCAGGCGGGGGCCGAGAATGGCGTTCTGTCGATCATGTGCGGCGGGCCGGAGGCGCAATATGCCGCAGCCGAGCCGGTGATGGCCGCCTATGCCCGGATCTGCCGCCGCATCGGCGACAGCGGGGCCGGGCAACTGGCCAAGATGATGAACCAGATCTGCATCGCCGGTCTGATGCAGGGCCTGTCCGAAGCCTTGGCCTTTGGCCAGAAGGCCGGGCTTGACGGCGCGGCGGTGGTCGAGGTGATCAGCCAAGGCGCGGCGGGAAGCTGGCAGATGGCCAACCGCCACAAGACCATGCTGGAGGACAAGTTCGACTTCGGCTTTGCGGTGGACTGGATGCGCAAGGATCTGAAGATCTGCCTTGAAACCGCCGACCAGATCGGCGCGGCGCTACCGGCGACGGCGCTGATCGACCAGTTCTACAAGGATGTGCAGCTGATGGGCGGCGGGCGCAATGACACGTCAAGCCTGATCCGTCGGCTGCGTTAGCCCGGTGCATCTGGGCCTCATCACCGGCCTTGGGCCTGCCGCGAGCGTGGTCTATTACCAGCGCCTGACTCAGGCCGCCGCCGACCGCGGCTCGGTGCTGGAGCTGACCATGGTCGAGGCCAATATCCGCGAGGTGCTGGCCAACAACCTCGCCGGGCGGGCGCAGGAGCAGGCGCAGGTCTTTGCCGGCCTGCTGGAGCGGCTGCACCGCGCCGGGGCCGAGGTCGCCTCGATCACCGCCATCGGCCCGCATTTCTGCTGGGAGGAGACGCGCGCGCTCAGCCCGCTGCCGCTCCTGTCGGCGATCAAGCCGCTCGATGATTTCTGCGCCGGGCAGGGCTACGCCCGGGTCGGGATTCTGGGCACGGCGCGGGCGATGCAGAGCCGGCTGTTCGGCCAGATGCGCCGCTGCGACCTTGTGCTGCCCGATGATCCCGTGGCAGTCGGCACGGCCTATCAGGACATGGCCGTCGCGGGGCGCTGCGATGACCCGACGCGGGAGCGGCTGTTTGCCGCCGGCCGCGCCATGATGCGGCGCGGAGCCGAGGCGGTGGCGCTGGCCGGAACGGACCTTTTGCTGGCCTTCGACGGCCGCGACCCCGGCTTTCCGGTGATCGACGCGCTCGAGGTTCACGCCGCGGTTCTGGCCGATCTGGCAACCGGCCGCAAAACGCTGGCCGAGGTGATCTAGCGAGCCGTTGGTGCGATCCTGCCGGGCCGATGCCCGGTCTACGGGATGATGCGGCTGTATTTCACGCCGGCCAGCGAGGCCCCGGCAATCAACCCCTGCTGGCCGAAGATCAGGCCGATCACCGGGTCAAGCTCGGTGGTTTCCTTGCCGATCGAGCCGCCCTCCTGCGGGGTGGCATAGCGGATGTCGGCCGAGGCGGCCCAGCCGCTGGCCCGGCGGAACTCCTGCAAGGCGGCGTCGGTCATGAAGAACAGCGCATGGGCATATTGCTGCGCCCCGATCTGGAAACCGATCGTGGCGCGGGTGGCGGCATAGTAATCCACCGTCGCACCACCGACCTGCAACGCGCCCCGGCCATAGCCGCCGCCGATGCCGAAGCCGGCCTCGGTCAGCAGCGGCATGTACAGCACGCCCATCGCCTTTTGCGCCAGATCGCGGGTGCCGGGGTAATTGCCGAACAGGTAGGACTTGGTCGCCTCGACGCGGGCATCAATCTGCGCTGCCCCGTTGGAGCCCACGCCATTGCCCATCAGCGCGCCATTGCAGGCCGAAAGCAGGCCCGCGCCGCCAAGCGCCAAAACCGTCCGTCTGGAAATCTGGGTCATCTTCTCGCTCCGCCTCATGTCGGGGTATCTTCCCCGTTTCACCGCAGCTTAGCGGCGAAGCCGGGCGCTGTCACGCGCCGCGATGCCCTCGCGCGGGAAGTCGCCTGCGCCGTCACAACCCCGCCCGGATCATCCTTGCGGCGCGCGGGGCGAAATAGGTCAGCACGCCGTCACAGCCAGCGCGTTTGAAGGCCATCAGGCTTTCGATCATCGCCTTGTCGCCGTCGATCCAGCCGTTCTGCGCCGCGGCCATGATCATCGCGTATTCGCCCGAGACCTGATAGGCGAAAGTGGGCGCGCCGAAGGCGTCCTTCACGCGCCGGCAGATGTCGAGATAGGGCATGCCGGGCTTGACCATCACCATGTCGGCGCCCTCGCGCAGGTCGCGCTCGACCAGTCGCAGCGCCTCTTCGGCATTGGCCGGGTTCATCTGATAGGTCTTCTTGTCGCCCTTGAGCGCCCCCGTCGCCCCCACTGCATCGCGGAACGGGCCATAAAAGGCGCTGGCGTATTTCGCGGCATAGCTGAGGATCGCCACCCCCTGATGCCCGGCGCCTTCCAGCGCCGCCCGCATTGCACCGATGCGGCCATCCATCATGTCGGAGGGGCCCAGAATGTCGGCCCCCGCCTCGGCCTGCACCAGCGCCATCTTCACCAGCGCCTCGACGGTCTCGTCGTTCAGGATCACCCCGTCGACCACCAGCCCGTCATGGCCAAGCGCGTTGTAGGGATCAAGCGCAACATCAGTCATCACCGCAATCTCGGGCACGGCGGCCTTGATCGCCCGGATCGCCCGGTTGGTCAGGTTGTCGGGATTCCACGCCTCTTCGCAGCCCACGGTCTTGACCGAGGGGTCGGTGTAGGGAAAGAGGCAGATCGCCGGAATGCCAAGGCCGGCGGCCTCCTCGGCGGCCTTGACCACCTGATCCAGCGACAGCCGCTCCACCCCCGGCATCGAGGCCACCGGCTGGCGGGTATTCACCCCGTCGCACAGGAACACCGGCCAGATCAGATCGCCCAGCGACAACGTGTTCTCCTGCACCATCGAGCGCAGGGCAACCGAGCGTTTCAGCCGGCGAAAGCGGTGGGAAGGGGCGGCGACAGGCTGCATGGGGTCCTCGGGCGGCTGGGTCTGCGGGCGGAAAAGGCTTGCGAATGCCTGCCTTGCCTGCCATGGAAATGCCAGCGCCTCAAGCGGACATTTGGGCGCGTCTGTTGCAAGAGGCCTGGGTTCCGGTGGACTGGTACAACGTCATCTTCGAACTGATCGACATGCGGTCGTTTTCGAACCTGTGGTATTGGATCGTTCTGGCTGTGCTGTGGTCCACGGCAAGCCATTGGGTGCTGGGCGTGCCCTTCGACATGATCAGCCGCGCCAAGCGTCACGGCGGCGCAGCGCAGGAAGATCTGGAAACCATGGTGCGGATCAACACGGGGCGGATGCTGTATATCACCCGCGCGGCCGGATCCTGGCTGGTGGCGATCTGGGCGCTGGTCGCCACGATGCTGCTGCTGCTCGGTTTCGTCTATGACATCGAATTCGCCCAGGCCGTGCTGTTTCTCTACCTGCCGTTTTCGCTGCTGATGGCGCTGTCCCTGCGCAGCGCCATCCTGATCGAGGCGGGCGAGGGGCGGGGCGATCTCTTGCACCGCCGCCTGCTCCGGCATCGGGTGGCGACGCAGGTGCTGGGTATGGTGTCGATCTTCGTCACCTCGCTTTTTGGCATGTATCAGAACATGCATATCGGGGTTCTGGGCTGAGCCATGGCAGGGGCGCGGTTCATTCTTGGCGGGGCGCCCGAGGGATTCGATGCCCGTCTCGTGGCGCGCGAGGCGGCGACCGGCCCGGTGATCCACATCGCCCGCGACGACAAGCGGATGGAGGCGATGCGGGCGGCGCTCGCCGTCATGGCGCCCGGCCTTCTGGTGCTGGACCTGCCGGCCTGGGACTGCCTGCCCTTTGATCGGATTTCCCCGAACCCCGAGCTTTCCGCCCGCCGCATGGCGACGCTGGCGGCGCTGGCGCAGGGCGTGCCGGGGCCTTTCGTGCTGCTGACCACGCTCGGCGGCGCCATGCAGCGCCTGCCGGCGGCCGAAGTGATCCGCGGCGCGTCGTTTTCCGCGCGGGTCGGCACCCGGGTCGATGAAAAGCACCTGAAGGCGTTTCTTGCCCGCATGGGGTTCTCGCCAGTCTCGACCGTGGCCGAGCCGGGCGATTATGCCATTCGCGGCGGCATCGTCGACATCTGGCCGCCGGGGATCAGCGGGCCGGTGCGGCTGGACTTTTTCGGCGACACGCTCGACGGGTTGCGCCGCTTCGATCCGGTCAGCCAGCGCACCACCGAAAAGCTGACGGCGATCGACCTTGCGCCGATGTCCGAGGTCATTCTGGACGAGGCCTCGATCACCCGGTTCCGGCAGAATTACCGCAGCGAGTTCGGCGCGGCGGGGTCGGACGATCCGCTCTATGAAGCGGTGTCGGCGGGCCGCAAGCATGCCGGGATGGAGCATTGGCTACCCTTCTTCCACGAGCGGCTGGAAACCCTGTTCGACTATCTGCCCGCCGCCGCCGTCATGGTGGACGATCAGGTGACGCCCGCGCGGCTGGCGCGCTGGGAAGGGATCGAGGACCAGTATGACGCCCGGCTGGAGGCGATGCGTGCCAAGGGCCGGCTCGATACGGTCTACAAGCCGGTGGCGCCCGGCCTGCTCTATCTCGACGATGCGGCATGGGCTGCCGCGACGGCGGCGCAGAAGGTGGTGCAGCTTTCGCCGCTGCCGCAATCGCCGGGGCCGGGGGTGCTGGACGCCGGGGCGCGGCTGGGCCGCAGTTTCGCGCCCGAGCGGCAGCAGGAAAACATCAGCCTTTTCGGGGCCTTGTCGGATCATGTTCGCACATTGCTTCAAGGCGGGCAGGTGGTCATCGCCTCCTGGTCGGAAGGGGCGCGGGAACGCTTGCAGGGGCTCTTGGAAGATCAGGGCCTGAAGGGCGCGGCCTTGGTCAAGGACTTCCGCGACGTCCCCGACGGCAAGGGCAAACTGTTCCTGATGGTCTGGGCGCTGGAGGCGGGATTCACCGCGCCGGGACTGGCGGTGATCTCGGAACAGGATGTGCTGGGCGACCGTCTGGCGGCCAAACCCAAACGCAAGCGCAAGGCCGAGAATTTCCTGCGCGATGCCGAAAGCCTCAGCCCCGGCGATCTGGTGGTACATGTCGAACATGGCGTCGGCCGCTATCTGGGGCTGGAGACCATCACCGCGCTTGGCGCACCGCATGCCTGCGTGTCCTTGGAATATGCCGAAGGGGCAAAGCTTTACCTGCCCGTTGAAAACATCGAGCTTCTCAGCCGCTATGGCCATGAGGAAGGGCTTCTGGACCGGCTGGGTGGCGGGGCCTGGCAGGCCAAGAAGGCCAAGCTCAAGGAACGCATCAAGGAAATCGCCGACCGGCTGATGCGGATTGCCGCCGAGCGCGCCCTGCGCCATGCGCCCATTCTGGAGGCGCCGCATTCGCTGTGGGAGGCCTTCGCCGCCCGCTTCCCCTATCAGGAGACCGACGACCAGCTGACGGCAATTGCCGATGTGGTGGCGGACCTTGAAAAGGGCAGCCCGATGGACCGGCTGGTGGTGGGCGATGTCGGCTTTGGCAAGACCGAGGTCGCCATGCGCGCGGCCTTTGTCGCCGCGCTCTCGGGCATGCAGGTGGCGGTGATCTGCCCGACGACGCTGCTCGCGCGCCAGCATTACCGCAGCTTTGCCGAACGCTTCCGGGGCTTCCCGATCTCGGTGCGCCCGCTCAGCCGCTTTGTCAGCGCCAAGGAGGCCGCCCAGACCCGCGAGATGATGGCGGCGGGGACGGTGGATATCGTCGTCGGCACCCATGCCTTGCTCGCCAAGGGGGTGAAGCTGAAGAACCTCGGGCTGATGGTGATCGACGAGGAGCAGCATTTCGGCGTCACCCACAAGGAGCGGCTGAAAGAGTTGCGCTCCGACATCCATGTGCTGACGCTGACCGCCACGCCGATTCCGCGCACCCTGCAACTCAGCCTGACCGGGGTGCGCGACCTGTCGATAATCGCCACCCCGCCGGTCGATCGTCTGGCGATCCGCACCTATGTCTCGGAATTCGACTCTGTCACCCTGCGCGAGGCGCTGCTCCGCGAACATTACCGGGGCGGGCAAAGCTTCTGGGTGGTGCCGCGGATTTCCGATCTCGCGGAAATCGAGGACTGGCTGAAAACCCATGTGCCGGAGGTGAGGTTTATCACCGCCCATGGGCAACTGGCGGCGGGCGATCTCGACGACCGGATGAACCAGTTCTACGACGGCAAATATGATGTGCTCTTGGCAACGACGATTGTCGAATCCGGCCTCGACATTCCGACCGCCAACACCATGATCGTGCATCGCGCTGACATGTTCGGCCTTGGACAATTGTACCAGATTCGCGGCCGCGTCGGCCGGGCGAAAACCCGGGCCTATTGTTATCTCACGACAAAACCGCGCGCGCCCCTGACGCCGCAGGCGATGAAGCGGCTGAAGCTTCTGGCCTCGCTCGACAGCCTCGGCGCCGGGTTCAACCTTG
The DNA here is from genome assembly GCF_011008935.1 of Tabrizicola oligotrophica. Classification (GTDB taxonomy): domain Bacteria; phylum Pseudomonadota; class Alphaproteobacteria; order Rhodobacterales; family Rhodobacteraceae; genus Tabrizicola_A; species Tabrizicola_A oligotrophica. The sequence goes on from NZ_JAAIVJ010000001.1 coordinate 274,503, forward strand.
CCAGCCATGACCTTGACCTGCGCGGGGCGGGGAACCTTCTGGGCGAGGAACAATCCGGCCACATCAAGGAAGTCGGCTACGAGCTTTACCAGCAGATGCTGGAGGAGACGATTGCCAAGATCAAATCGGGCGAGTTGCAGGGGCTGGCGCAGGTCGATGACGGCTGGTCGCCGCAGATCAACCTCGGCGTGCCGGTGATGATCCCCGAGGACTATATCCCCGACCTCGACATCCGGCTTGGCCTTTACCGCCGGCTGTCGTCTCTGGCGACCAAGGTGGAGCTGGAGGGCTTTGCCGCCGAGCTGATCGACCGGTTCGGCGCCATTCCGAAAGAGGTCAACACCCTGATGCTGATCGTGCGGATCAAGGCGATGTGCAAGCGCGCCGGGATCAGCCGGATCGACGCCGGACCGAAGGGGGCAACGCTGCAGTTCCACAACGACAAGTTCGCCAACCCGGCCGGGCTGGTGGAATTCCTGCGCGACCAGGGGCCGGCGGCCAAGGTGCAGGGCAACAAGGTGGTGCTGATGGGCGAGATGAAATCGGAGGGCGACCGCATCAAGGGCGCCTTCAATATCGCCAAGGCTCTGGCGGAAAAGGCAAGGACGACGGCAGTCGAAAGCGTTAAGAAAGGTTAACGCCGCCTTTCCGGAGCCAATGTGCCATGTGGATCCTGCTGTTTGCCCTGACGGGCTTGAGTCAGGCGGAAGATTTGCCGCAATCCCCCCGTATCGAGACCGCACAGGCTTGGGATTGCGCCGATGTTTCCTGCAAGGCGCTCGGCTCGTGCGAGGAGGCCTGTTACAAGCTGCAGCAATGCGGCCAGTCAAAACGTGACGGCGACAACGATGGCATCCCGTGCGAGAACCTGTGCAGCCGTCCCTGTGACTGAACCTCAGCCGCGCTGGCCGGCGACGATCTGGCGCATGCCGTCAAGCGGCACATAGCCGCGCACCATGGTCTGATCGACGACAAAGGTCGGCGTGCCGGAGATTTCCATGGTGGTGGCCAGCGCGTGATTGGCCTCGATCACCGCCTGCACCTCGGGCGATTTCATCCGTTCGAAAAGCGGGGCCGGGTCAAGGCCGAGATCGCCGGCGAGCCGGGTCAGCGTGGCCTCGTCCGGGCTGCCGCGCAGGGTGATGAGCGCGTCATGCACCTGCTTGTAGGGCTCGGCGCCATGCAGTTGCAGCACGGAAATCGCAAATTGCGAGGAGATCACCGAGTCCTCGCCAAGGATCGGGAACTCCTTCAGCACGAAACGGATGTTGCCGTCGGATTTCACCAGTTCGGCCACCTCGTCATGCGCCTTGCGGCAATAGCCGCAGCGATAGTCGACGAACTCGACCACCGTGATGTCGCCCTCGGGGTTGCCGCCGACATAGCTGGCCGCGTCGTTGAAGATGGCGTCCTTGTTGGCCGCCAGCATTTCCAGATCGCGGTTGGCGGCGGCCTGATCCTCGCGGCCTTGCAGCACGTTCATCGCCTCGACCAGCACTTCGGGGTTTTCCAAGAGATAGGCCTTGACCTCTTCGCGGAAGGCGGCGCGCTCGGCCTCGGTCATCTCGCCAAGGCCCCCGGCAAGGGCGGAGGTGCCCAGAAGGCAGGCGGCAAGGACAACGGGCAAGCGGCGCATCGGGCGATCCTTCTGGAGCGCGGGCTTGACCATCAGGCCCGGCTTGGGGTTCATGGGCGCGGACTTTAAGGGGCAGGCGATGCAAAGATCAAGGCGGGGGCAGGTTGATCCCTTCATTGTGATGGACATGGTGGAGGAGGCCCGCTGTCTGGAGGCAGCGGGGCGGCGGATCATCCATATGGAGGTGGGCCAGCCCGGCACGCCGGCGCCGGCCGGCGCAAGGGCGGCGGTGGCGGCGGCGCTGGACCAGCCCTTGGGCTATACCGTGTCGCTGGGCCTGCCCGAGCTGCGCCGGGGCATCGCGGCGCTTTACCGGCGCTGGTATGGCGTCGATCTGAACCCCGACCGGGTGATCGTGACCGCCGGCTCCTCGGGGGCGTTCTTGCTGGCCTTCTCGGCGCTGTTCGACGCCGGCGACCGGGTGGCCCTGGGCGAGCCGGGCTATCCGAGCTACCGCCAGATCCTGCGGGCGCTGAGCCTAGAGCCGGTGGGCATCCCGACACGCGACGAGAACCGCCTGCAGCCGGTGCCGGCCGATCTGGACGGCATCGACATGCAGGGGCTGATCGTGGCCTCGCCCGGCAATCCGACCGGCACCATGCTGGACCACGCGGCGCTGAAGGCGCTGATCGACCATGTCGCAGCCCGCGGGATCTCCTTCATCTCGGACGAGATCTATCACGGGCTGCATTACGGCGCCCGCGCGGTCTCGGCACTGGAGATCAGCGACGAGGCCTATGTCATCAACTCGTTCTCCAAGTATTTCAGCATGACCGGCTGGCGGGTGGGCTGGATGGTGGTGCCCGAGGATCACATCCGCACCGTCGAGCGGCTGGCGCAGAACCTGTTCATCTGCCCACCGCATGTGGCGCAGGTCGCCGCGCTGGCGGCGCTGGACTGCGAAGGCGAGATGGAAGCCAACCGCGCCACCTATGCCGAGAACCGCCGCCTGATGCTGGAGGGGCTGCCGAAGGCCGGTTTCACCCGCATCGCGCCGCCGGATGGCGCCTTTTATGTCTATGCCGATGTCTCGGAGCTGACCACCGACAGCCTGCAATTTGCCCGCGACATCCTGCATGGCGCCGGGGTGGCGGTAACGCCGGGGCTGGACTTCGATCCGCGGCGCGGCGCGCGGACCTTGCGGTTTTCCTATGCCCGCAGCCCGGCCGATATTGCCGAGGGGCTGGAGCGGCTGCGCCTCTACATGACGGGGCGGTGATTTGCGCGGGCCGGGGAATTTGGATATTTGTGCCAGTATGAAAGGGCTTGCCGCAGTTCTTCTTGGCCTCCTGCTGGGACTGCCGCTTGCAGCGGCGGCGCAGGATCTGTCGGCGCTGGCGCGGCTGGAGCCGGCGGAATCGGCGATCAGCGATCAGGGCGGCGGGGTGGAAATCCGGTTCTCGCTGTCGCAGCCGGTGCCGTGGCGGGTGGGGTTCCGCGATAGCCCGCCGCGGATGGTGCTGGATGTGCAGGAGGTGGACTGGACCGGGGTGGCGGCGCTGCTGCGCGGATCGCGGCATGTGACGGGGCTCAGGGCCGGGGTGTTCCGTCCCGGCTGGTCGCGGCTGGTGCTGGATCTTTCGGGGCCGATGGCCTTGACCCTGGCCGAGATGTCGACCGAGCCTGACACAAGGCTTGTGCTGCGGCTGGACCCGACGGGCGAGGCGGCCTTCCGGGCCACCGCGGCGCAGCCCGAGCCGCCGGGCTGGGCCATGCCGGAGGTCCGCGATCTGGCGGCAGTGCCGGAGCGGGTTGCGGGCAAGCTGGTGGTGGTGATCGACCCCGGCCATGGTGGCATCGACCCCGGCGCCGAGCGCGACGGGCAGAGTGAGGCGGCGCTGATGCTGACCTTCGCGCGCGAGTTCAAGGAGCTTTTGCTGCGCGACGGCCGGTTTCAGGTGGTGATGACGCGCGACAGCGATCATTTCGTGCCGCTGGAGACCCGGGTTTCCATCGCACGGGCGGCGGCGGCGGATCTGTTCCTGTCGTTCCACGCCGATGCCCTGGCCGAGGGCGAAGCGGTGGGGGCGACGCTTTACACCCTGTCCGAGGAGGCCTCGGATGCGGCCTCGGAAGCGCTGGCCGAGCGGCATGACCGTGACGATCTGCTGGCCGGCGTCGACCTGACGGCGCAGGACGATCTGGTGGCCACCGTGCTGATGGACATGGCGCGGGCCGAGACGACGCCGAAACTCGACCGGCTGGCGGCGCGGCTGGAGACGGCGATCAAGGCGGCGGATCTGAAGATGCACCGCATCCCGCATCAGACGGCGGGGTTTTCGGTGCTGAAATCCCCCGACATTCCCTCGATGCTGGTGGAACTTGGCTTCCTGTCGTCAGAAGGCGATCTGGCGCGGCTGAACGATCCGGCGTGGCGGGCCAGCATGGCCGAAGCCTTGCGGCAGGGCATCCTGTCCTGGGCCGAGGAAGAGGTGGCGATCCGCAGTCTTGGCGCAGGCGGCAACTGACGGCGGCAATCGGGCGCGCATCCGGCAATTCCCGCGGCAACGTGTTTTGACCTTTGCGCATCGCGCGCCTATAGAGTGCGCAGGCGAGCGCGGGGGTTTCAGCGTGATACGGTTTGTCGGCTCTTTTTTCGGGGCCATCTTCACATTGCTGACCATGGGGCTTCTGTTCGGAGCCCTGACGATCGGTGGCATCTTCTACATCTATTCCGCCGACCTGCCGAGCCATGAGAGCCTTGCGCAATACACCCCGCCGACGATCAGCCGGATCTATTCCGGCGAGGGCCGGATCATCGACGAATTTGCCCATGAGCGCCGGCTGTTCGTGCCGACCGAGGATATCCCGGAGCTGGTGAAACAGGCCTTCGTTTCGGCCGAGGACAAGCATTTCTACAGCCACAAGGGCTATGACGTCACCAGCATCTTCGCGGCCTTCCGCGATGCGATCATTTCGCGCGGCGCCAATGTGCGGGGGGCCTCGACCATCACCCAGCAGGTGATGAAGAACTTCCTGCTCGATGGCTCGCGCTCGGTCGAGCGCAAGATCAAGGAGATCATTCTGGCGACCCGGCTGGAGGAGACGCTGTCGAAGGACAAGATCCTTGAACTTTACCTGAACGAGATCTTTCTGGGCCAGAACAGCTATGGCGTCGCCGCCGCCGCCCAGACCTATTTCAACAAGCCGCTGACCGCGCTTGCCCCGCATGAGGCGGCGACACTGGCCGCGCTGCCCAAGGCGCCGGGCGAATTTCATCCGGTGCGCGGCAAGGAGCGGCTTCTGGAGCGGCGCAACTATGTGCTGCGCGAGATGTGGCAGAACGGCTATCTCGACGAGGCGACCTATACTGCCGAAAAGGACCAGCCGCTGAAATCGGTGCAGAACGGCGATTACCCGGCCTTCCGCGAGGCGCTGCCGCCGCGCGGCTATTTCACCGACGAGATCCGCCGCCAGCTTTCCGGCACTTTCGGCGAGGAGGAATTCTTCGGCGGGGGCCTGTCGATCCGCGCCACCATGGAGCCGGAGTTGCAGGCCATCGCCGCCCGCGCCTTGCGCCGGGGCTTGGAGAAATATGACCGCGGGCAGGGGGTCTGGCGCGGCACGGGCAAGACCATCGCCATCGAGAAACTGGGGAGCGAAGAGGACTGGCGGGCGGCGCTGGCCGAGGTGGCCGACCTGCCGCGCGATGTCGAGGGCTGGCATGCCGCGGTGATTCTGGAACTGGGTGAGGAGACTGCCCGTTTCGGCGCCGAGGGCGATCTTGAGGGCCATGATCCGGTGATCCCGGCCGAGGATGTGACCTGGGCGAGGAAGCGCCTGGCCGATGGCAAGCTGGCCAAGAAGGCCCGCGTTCCGGCCGATCTGATTTCCGTGGGCGATGTGGTCATGGTCCGCGCCGTGACCAGCGACGAGGATGGCAGTTTCCAGCGCTGGTCCTTGCGGCAGGTGCCGGAAGTGCAGGGCGGGCTGATGGCGATGGACGTGGAGACCGGCCGCGTCATCGCCATGCAGGGCGGCTTCAGCTATCAGTCCTCGGTGTTCAACCGCGCGACGCAGGCGACGCGGCAGCCGGGGTCGAGCTTCAAGCCCTTCGTCTATGCCGCGGCGCTGGATTCGGGCTTTACCCCCGCGACCATCGTCGTCGACGCCCCGATCGAGATCGAAACCCCCGAAGGGCTGTGGACGCCGAAGAACGCCTCGAACAAGTTCTACGGCCCGACGCCCCTGCGCACCGGCATCGAGCAGAGCCGCAACCTGATGACCGTCCGCATCGGGCAGGAGATCGGCATGGATCTCGTGGCCAGCTATGCCGAACGCTTCGGGGTCTATGAAAACATGAACCCCTTCCTTGCCAATGCGCTTGGCGCGCAGGAATCGACGCTGTTCAAGATGGTGGCGGCCTATGCCATGTTCGCCAATGGCGGCGAACGGGTGGAGCCGACGCTGGTCGACCGGGTACAGGACCGTTTCGGCAAGACGATCTATCGCCACGACCAGCGCAACTGCAAGGATTGCAGCCAGCCCACGCTGCCGGAAGGCCGCGGCGTGACGATCAAGTCCGACCGCGAGCGGGTGATGGACGCGATCACCGCCTATCAGCTGACCTCGATGATGGAGGGGGTGATCCAGCGCGGCTCGGGCACCGGCGTCAAGCTGCCGGTTCCGGTGGCAGGCAAGACCGGCACCACCAACGATGCCAAGGACGTCTGGTTCATCGGCTACACCTCCGAAGTGGTGGCGGGCTGCTACATGGGCTTTGACCAGCCGCGTTCGTTGGGCGAAGGGGCCTATGGCGGCACGCTTTGCGTTCCGATCTTTCAGGAGTTCATGAAGGAAGTGGTCGCGAAATACGGTGGCACCGAGTTCGACGTGCCCTCGGGCGGCTATTTCCAGAAGATCGACCGCTTCACCGGCGCCAAGCTGCCGGCCAATGCCACCGGGGCCAATGTGATCTCGGAATACTTCCGCGAGGGCGAGGAGGTGATCTTTGGCCTCGACGCGCTGGTCGACGGCGGCTTTGCCATGGGGGCGAACCTGCCGCTCTTTGCGGCGGGGGAAACCGACGGCGAGCTGGTGGACACGCTGACCACCTCGGACGGCCAGCAAAAGGCCGTGCCGAAGAAGGCCAATTTCGGCACCCTGTCTTCAGGCGGTCTTTACTGACCGCCTGATCCACCGCCCGCGCAGCGCGCTTGCCGAGCGGCTTGGCCCGCGCTATCACGCAGGCCGCGAAATCTGCCTGAACCCCGAAAGAATCCGTCATGCGCGCCGAAGTTCAAAACCATGTGGACCAGATCGAAAAGTCGCTGAAGCTTCTGGCGCAGCGGCTGGACTGGGAAACCGCGCCGCACCGGCTGGAGGAATTTGACGCGCTGATCGAAGATCCGAACCTGTGGAACGATCCGGCCAAGGCGCAGAAGCTGATGAAGGAACGTCAGGGTCTGATGGACGCGGTCAAGGCCTACAAGCTGATCGACGGCGGATTGCGCGACAATGTCGAGCTGATCGAGCTGGGCGAGATGGAGGGCGATGCCGAGGTGGTCGCGGAGGCCGAAGCCGCGATCAAGGCACTGGTCGAGACCGCCGCCCAGAAAGAGCTGGAGGCGCTGCTCGACGGCGAGGCCGACGGCAATGACACCTACCTTGAAATCAACGCCGGCGCCGGCGGCACCGAAAGCTGCGACTGGGCCTCGATGCTGGCGCGGATGTATGTCCGCTGGGCCGAGAAGAAGGGCTATACCGTTGAAATGCAGTCGGAAACCGCAGGTGACGAGGCGGGCATCCGGTCCGTCGCCTACAAGATTTCCGGGCATAACGCCTATGGCTGGCTGAAATCGGAATCCGGCGTGCATCGGCTGGTGCGCATCTCGCCCTATGACTCGGCGGCGCGGCGGCATACGTCGTTCTCGTCGGTCTGGGTCTATCCGGTGGTGGATGACAACATCGAGATCGAGGTGCAGGACAAGGACATCCGCATCGACACCTATCGCTCGTCCGGCGCCGGTGGCCAGCACGTCAACAAGACCGACTCGGCCGTGCGGATCACCCACTTTCCGACCGGCATCGTGGTGACCTCGTCCTTGAAATCGCAGCACCAGAACCGCGACATCGCCATGCAGGCGCTGAAATCGCGGCTTTACCAGCTGGAACTGGACAAGCGGAATGCCGCGATCAACGAGGCGCATGAATCCAAGGGCGATGCCGGCTGGGGCAACCAGATCCGCTCTTATGTGCTGCAGCCCTATCAGATGGTGAAAGACCTGCGCACCGGGGTCGAGACCAGCGACACCGGCGGCGTGCTGGACGGCGATCTTGACCGCTTCATGGCCGCGACGCTGGCGCTTGGCGTGCATGGCATGGGCCGGGCCGAGGCCACTGCCGAAGACTGACCGCGCACTCGTCGTCGTCTGCGACGCTCCTCGCGCCGGGCCGGGGAGAAGCCGGAGGAGCCCGACGAGAGCCTGGCAAAGCTTTGGCAAAAATACATCTTTCGGAAAGCTGCATCTCCCGCATAGGCTTTGCCAAAAGCTCGGGAGGATGGCAATGCGCGTGCAAGAGGCGGACCGGCCAGAGGTTCTGCAGGTCGAAGTCGAGGACATCCGCGCCGCCCTTGCCGCCGGCTGGCGCGACTTCCTGAAGGCCCCGCAGTACGGGCTGTTCTTCGCCGGTTTCTACGTCGTCGGCGGTTGGCTGGTCACTTGGGCAGTGATGGCCAAGGGGCAGATCTGGTGGACCTTGCCCGCCGCCGCCGGTTTTCCCATCCTCGGCCCCTTCATCGCCTGCGGGCTTTACGAGGTGTCGCGGCGGCTGGAGGCGGGCGAAGGGCTGGACTGGCGCGGGGTGGTCTCGGTGATCTTCAGTCAGAAGGACCGGCAGATCCCCTCGATGGCCGCCGTGATCGTGGTGTTCTTCCTGTTCTGGAATTTCCTGTCGCACATGATCTTCGCGCTGTTTCTGGGCCAGGCGACGCTGACCAATATTTCCTCCTCGCTGACGGTCTTCACCTCGCCCGAGGGGCTGGCGATGCTGACCGTCGGCACGGCAGTCGGCGCGGTGTTCTCGACGCTCTTGTTCAGCCTGACTGTGGTCAGCCTGCCCATGCTGCTGGAGCGCGAGGTGGATTTCGTCACCGCCATGCTGACCTCGCTCGACGTGGTGAAGCAAAGCCCTGTCGTCATGCTGGGCTGGGGCGCGCTGATCGGGGCGCTGCTGTTTCTGGGAATGCTGCCGGGTTTCCTTGGCCTGCTGGCGGTGCTGCCGATTCTGGGCCACGCGACCTGGCACCTCTATCGCCGGGCAATCGCCTGGGAGGCCTGAGATGCAAACGGGCACCGCGACCTGTGGTCGGGTGCCCGCCGTCTGCCGCAAGGGCGCGCTGAATCAGGGCTCTTCGCCGGCCGCCGGGCCGGGGGAGGCGATGCGCGACGGCGCCACCGGGGCGCGGCCGGTCGACAACGGGTCATCCTGACGCTGCACCGAGCCTTCGAAATGCGCGCCGGATTCGATGGCGATGGTCTTGTGGATGATGTCGCCTTCGACCTTGGCGGTCGAGGTCAGGCGCACCTTCAAGCCGCGGACGCGGCCGATGACGCGGCCGTTGACCACGATGTCATCGGCGACGATCTCGCCGCGGATGGTGGCGGTTTCGCCGACGGTCAGAAGATGGGCGCGGATGTCGCCTTCGACGGTGCCTTCGACCTGAATGTCGCCGGTGGTGCGCAGGTTGCCGACCACAGTCAGGTCGGACGACAGTACAGATGCAGCCACCTTGCCCTTCGGCGCCGCCGGGGTGAAATCCATCGAGGGTTTGGTCACAGGGGCCTCCGGGGCTTTGGGCTTGTCGGCATCGCCCGCTTTTGCGGGGCCGGGTTCGTTGATGCGGCTCTTAGAAAACATTTTTCGCTGCCTTTATGAACGTCATCGGATTGACAGCATCGCCGCCGATCCTGACCTCGTAGTGAAGATGCGTGCCGGTGGACCGGCCTGAGTTGCCCATATCACCGATCTGGTCGCCGCGCGATACTTTTTGTCCCACGGAAACGCGGATCTGGGCGAGATGGCCATAGCGGGTTTCGATGCCGAAAGCGTGCTGGATCTTGACCAGACGGCCATAGCCCGAGGCCCAGCCGGCATGGGTCACGACCCCGTCGGCAGTGGAATAGATCGGCGTGCCGTAGGGGCCGGCGATGTCGGTGCCCTCATGCATCCGCGAGCCCGCCCCGAGCGGGTCGTCGCGGCGGCCAAAGCTTGAGGTCCAGCGCACGCCTTTCGAGGTGATGGGGGTGGCGAAGGGGGCCTTGAAGGCCGCGAGCCGGTACAGGTTCATCTGGTCCAGCCCGGCCAGAATCGCATTGGCGCGGACCTCTTCCGCCGAGGGGGCGCCCTTGCTCGACAGCGAGATCGGGGTCAGCGGCCCGCCCTGGCCGCCATAGCCCTTGCGCACCGAGTTCAACAGATCCTCGGGGTTCATGCCCGCCTCGGTGAACATCTTTTCCAATGGCTCGACCGAGACGGTCAGGGCCTCTTCCAGCTGGGCGAAGATGGCGTTGTTGCGCTGCTCAAGCTCTTGCTTTTCCTTGGCAATCGCCGCTGTCCGCTCGGCCGCCTTGTCGGCCACGCCCTGCATGCGGTCGCGTTCTTTCGCGGTGCCGTCAAGGCTGGCGGCCAGGAATTCCAGCGTCGCCACGGTATCCTCGGCGCGGCTTGCCTCGCTGCGGCCCGAGCCTTCGGTGCTGGCCAGCGTGGCGCTGTCCAGATCGGCGCGGGCTTCGTCGCGTTCCTTGATGGTGTGGCGCAGCGTGTTCTGGATCACGTCGATGCCGGTCTCCAGTTCGCGCCGCCGGTCCTCCGAGGCCAGAAGCCGGCCCTGCATGGTGGCCACCTGTTCCAGCGCCAGATTGAAGCGTTCCTGCGCCGAAGCGGCCTCTTCGGCGCGCAGGTCGCGGTCCTTGGACAGGGCGTTCATCCGCTCTTCATAAAGTGCCTGCTGGCGCAGCACCTGATCGCGCGACGAGCCGGCCGAGATGGAATCGAACAGCAGGATCGCAGTGGCCAGAATGGTCCAGGCCAACGCCAGCCCGCCGACCACGACGGCCACCGCCTGCGTCACCGGGCGCAGCCGGATGAAGCGGGTTTCCGTGTCGGATTTCAGGAACAGCCGCTGTTCGGGAAAATACCGTTCCAGCGTCTGGTGGGTCCGATAGGCAAGGCGCGTCAGCACGAGGGACGGTTCCGGTTACTGATGGAAAGGGCGGGGTGAAAGCCCGCCCGATATGGCGGCTTGGCAAAAGCCCGTCCTGATTAGCGGGCAGGGGGCAAGCCTGCAACAGATTTGCGGAAAGGCGGGCCCTGACAGACGCAATCCCGCCGCTGATCGGCAGAATTCTGCCGACCGGGTCAGTCCCGCGGGGCCTGTGCCTCGACCAGCGGCCAGTAGAAATCGGGCGGCAGGCCCGCCTCGGCGCGCTTTTCCTCGTTGAAGGGCGGCTTCAATCCGCCATGAAAGTACAAACGTACAAGATCATGGAACGCCTCTTTCGGATCCAGCCCCTCGCGGCCGCACAGCCAGTTGAACCATTTGGAGCCATAGGCGACATGGCCGACTTCCTCGGCATAGATCACCTCCAGCGCGGCGCGGGTTTCGCTGTCGCCGGCGCGGCTGAATACCTCGATCATGCCAGGCGTCACATCCAGCCCGCGCGCCTCCAGCACCATCGGCACGACGGCGAGACGGCCCTTCAGGTCGGCGACGGTATCCTCGGCCGCCTTCCACATGCCGGCATGGGCGGCCAGCGCGCCGTAATGGCTGCCAAGCGCCTCCAGCCGGTCCGAGATCAGGTTGAAATGCCGCGATTCCTCATCCGCCGCCTTCACCCAGTCATCGTAAAAGCCCAGGGGCATCGGCTGGTCGGTAAAGCGGGCAAGGATGTCCCAGTGCAGGTCGACCGCGTTCAACTCGATATGGGCCACCGCGTGCAAGAGCGCGATCCGGCCCTGTGCCGAGCCGGGACGGCGGCGCGGCACGTCGCGCGGCGGCAGCAGGTCGGGCTTTGCGGGCCGGGCGGGGAAATCCGGCGGGCTGGCCCGGCCGATGGGCAGCGGCTGACCCGAAGCGCGCGCCGCAAACCACGCGGCGGCGTGTCTGTGCGACAGCGCAGTCTTGGCGCGGCCATCGGCGCAGCGCAGCACCTCGACCGCCATTTCTGCCAGCGTCTGCATGCTGCCAATCAGCCCTGCAAGGCCTGTGCGGCGGCCAGAACCTCGTCGGCGTGGCCGGCCACCGACACCTTGTTCCAGACCCGCGCCACGCGCCCGGTCCCGTCGATCAGCACCGTCGTACGCTCGATGCCCATGTAGGTCCGGCCATACATGCTTTTCTCAAGCCAGACGCCGTAATCCTCGCAGGTCTGCCCGGCCTCGTCCGAGGCCAGTATCACCGAAAGCCCGTGCTTCTTGCAGAACTTGTCATGCGCCTTGACGCTGTCCTTCGAGACCCCGATCACCGTCGTGCCGGCGGCGGCAAAGGCGGCCGCGCGGGCGGTGAAGTCCTGCGATTCCAGCGTGCAGCCGGGGGTGTCGTCCTTGGGGTAGAAATACAGCACCACCTTGCCGGGGCGGAAGGCCGACAGCGTGACAGTGCCGCCGCCATCCCGGGGCAGTGTGAAATCGGGGGCGGGGGTTCCGGCGACGATCATGGGCGGCTCCTTGCCTTTCGGGTCAAATCCCTTGGCGATCTAGTTGCCTTTCGGCAAAGATAAAGGCAAGCCCGGCAAAACGGGCAAGACCCGGCACGCGGGCGGTTGAAAGGGCAGACACGGCGCATGGATGGTGGCGCGACAGAGGGGGAACCGGCGGCGGGCGGAGCGGCAGAGCTTGCCGCCGTCGCGCAGACCGCCGAGCCGTCGAGGGCCGGGGACGCAGGTCGCCGGCGGCGCTCGCGCACCGGGCTGCGCTGGCGGCTGTTGTTCCTTGCCCTTGCGCTTGGGCTGATCCTTGGCGGCTACAGCCTGATCGGGCGGTCGATCCCGTTGCCGGTCTGGATGGTGGCCGAGGTGGAAGCCCGGCTCAACCGGGCGCTGGCGCCCAGCCTTCCCGATGCGGCGCTGGCGCTTGGCGCGGTGGACCTGACGCTGGACGAAGACTATGTGCCCCGTCTCCGGCTTGAGGATGTGCGGGTGCTGAAGGCGGGGGGCGAGGCGCTGCTGACGCTGCCCGAGGTGCGGCTGGCGCTGCAGGGCCGGGCGCTCTTGCAGGGCGAGGCGCGGGTGGCCTCGTTGCGGATCACCGGGGCGCGGGTGGCGATGACGCGCGACAGTGCGGGGCGCGTCGATTTCGCCATGGGCGACGGCGGGTTCTCGCCGCAGGTCAACCGCTTTGCCGATCTGTTCGACCTTGCCGATCGGGCGCTGGCCGCGCCCGGCCTTGTCGGCCTGACCCGGATCGAGGCCGAGGCGCTGACCCTGCGGCTGACCGACAAGCGCTCGGGCCGCGTCTTTGAACTGGGCGACGGCCGGCTGCGGGTGGAGAACCGCGCCGATGCGCTGGCGGCAGAGCTGGCAGTGTCGATCCAGGGCTCTGCGGCGCAGCCCGGCCGGGCGGTGATGCAGCTCGTGTCGGAAAAGGGCGCGTCGAAGGCCCGGCTGTCGGTGGAGTTCAACGACATCGCCGCCGCCGATCTGGCGGTGCAGGCGCCATTCATGGCGCCGCTGGCCAGCCTTGAGGCGCCGATTTCGGGCCGCCTTGCGGTTGGCCTGACCGACCGCGGGGTCGAGGCGCTGGAGGGCGCGCTGGAGATCGGCAAGGGCGCGTTGCGCCCGACCGAGGCGGCGCAGCCGGTGGTCTTTGACCGGGCCAGCCTTGCCATGGCCTACCAGCCCGACAGCGGCGAGATGCGCCTGACGCGGTTTGAAGTGGAAAGCCCGACGCTGCGCGCTTCGTCTACCGGGCAGGCTTTCCTGATTGGCGCTGACGGCGCGCGGATCACCGGGCCGCTGAGCGGCGCGCTGCCGGCCGCCTTCGTGTCGCAGATCAGCTTTGACGACGTGCGCATCGACCCCGAGGGGATGTTCGAGGCGCCGGTGCATTTCTCGTCCGGGGCGCTGGATGCCCGGCTGCGGCTTGATCCGTTTCAGGTGGAAATCGGGCAGCTCGCCTTGGCAGAGGAGGGGCGGCGGCTGGTGCTGAAAGGCCGGGTCGGCGCCGATGCCAAGGGCTGGGCCGCATCGCTGGACCTGACGCTGAACGAGATTGCCCATGACAAGCTGGTGGCGCTCTGGCCGAAGAAGCTCTTGGCCAGAACCCGCGACTGGATCGGCAGGAACATCCTGCAAGGCACGTTGCAGGACATCAAGGCCGCGCTGCGGATCGCCCCCGGCGCCGAGCCGCGCCTGCACCTGTCCTATACCTTCGACAAGGCTGACGTGCGGTTTCTGGCCACTCTGCCGCCGGTTCAGGGCGGCAAGGGCTATTCCACCATCGAGGGCCTGACCTATACCATGGTGATGACCAAAGGGCAGGTGACGGCGCCGCAGGGCGGGGCGATCGACGTGGCCGGCTCGGTCTTTGCCGTGCCGGACGTGACTGCCAAGCCCGCCCGCGCCGAGATCCGGCTGTCCACCCGCTCCAGCCTGACGGCGACACTGTCGCTGCTCAACCTGCCACCCTTCAACTTCATGACCAAGGCCGACCGCCCGGTCGATCTGGGCGAGGGCCGGGCCGAAGTGGAAACCCGGCTGACGCTGCCGTTGCAGAAGAAGGTGGCGCTGGCCGACGTGAACTATGACGTGAAGGGCCGGGTCTTGGACTTCCGCTCGGACAAGCTGGTGGCCGGGCGCGAGATCGTCGCCGAGGCGCTGGATGTGACGGCGACGCCGCACGGGCTGGAGATCACCGGCAAGGGGCATCTGGGCGCAGTGCCGTTCGACGTGACCTTTGCCCAGGGCTTCGGCCCCGACCAGAAGGGCCGCTCGACCATTCGCGGCGATGTGATGCTGTCGCAGGTGGCGGCCGAGGAATTCGGTCTGGGCCTGCCCGCCGGCATGGTTTCGGGGCAGGGCCGCGCGGCGGTGGAGATCGACCTGCAAAAGGGCGAACCGGGCGAATTGCGGCTGACGTCCGATCTGCAGGGCATCGGCCTCACGCTGCCCGAGGTCGGCTGGACCAAGGGGCGCGACGCGAAGGGCCGGCTTGAGGCCGAAGTAACGCTGGGCGCGGTTCCCGCCGTCCACCGGCTGGCGCTGGAGGCGGCGGGGCTGAAGGCCACCGGCAAGGTGGCACTGCGGGCGGGCGGCGGGCTGGACGTGGCGCGGTTCGACCGGGTGACACTGAAGGACTGGCTGGACGCAACGGTGGAATTCACCGGCCGGGGGCCGGGCGAGCCGGTGGCCATCGGCGTCACTGGCGGCGAGGTCGACATCCGCAGCATCCCCAGCGCCGAGGAGCGCGGCAGCAGCGCCAGCGGGCAGGGCAGCGGCCCGCTGACGCTGGCGCTGGACCGGCTTGTCGTGACCTCGACCATCGCGCTCACCGATTTCCGCGGCCGCTTCGGCCTGTCGGGCGGTTTTAGCGGCGATTTCACCGCGGCAATGAACGGCGGGCCGGCAGTCAACGGCACTGTGGTTCCCAGCCGCCATGGCACGGCGGTCCGGCTGCAATCGCAGGACGGCGGCGCAACCATCGCGGCGGCAGGGCTGTTTGCCTCGGCGCGCGGCGGCGATCTGGACATGACGCTGACCCCGCGCGAGACGCCGGGGCATTACGACGGGCGGCTGACCATCGCCAATGTGCGGGTGCGCAACGCCAATGTGCTGGCCGAGCTTTTGAACGCGATTTCGGTCGTGGGGCTTCTGGAGCAGCTGAACGGGCAGGGGCTGGTGTTCAACGCAGTGGAGGGCGACTTCCTTCTGACCCCGGATTTCGTCGATCTGCGCCGCGGATCGGCCACCGGCGCCAGCCTTGGCGTGTCGATGGCGGGGCTTTACACCTCGGCCACCGGGCAACTGGCGATGCAGGGGGTGATCTCGCCGGTCTATCTGCTGAACGGCATCGGCGCGATCCTGACCAAGCGCGGCGAGGGGGTTTTCGGGTTCAACTACACGCTGGAAGGCACGGCGGACACGCCCGAGGTCGGCGTCAACCCGCTGTCGATCCTGACGCCGGGCATGTTCCGCGAGCTGTTCCGGCCCGGAACGCCGCGCGAGGGCGGGCCGGTGCCGAAACCGAAACAGGGCAGGGACTAGGCATGCAGCTTTCAGATTTCGATTTTCACCTGCCCGAGACGCTGATTGCGACGCGGCCGGCAAAACCGCGCAGCTCGGCCCGGCTTCTGCTGGCCGAGGGCGACCGGATCAGCGACCGGCGGGTGTCGGATCTGGCGCAGATCTTCCAGCCGGGCGATCTGCTGGTGCTGAACAACACCCGCGTCATTCCGGCCCGGCTGTTCGGGCAGCGCCAGCGCGGCGAGGCGGTGGCGAAGGTGGAGGTGACGCTGCTGGAACCCACGGCGCAGGGCTGGCGGGCCTTGGCCAAACCGCTGCGCAAGCTGCAGGCGGGCGAGGAGATCGTGTTCTCCGATGCGCTTTCCGCCCGAGTGGTGGCGAAATCCGAAACCGATCTGGAGCTGGCCTTCAACTGCACGGGCGCCGATTTCGACGCGGCACTGAACGCCGCCGGGGCCATGCCGCTGCCGCCCTATATCGCTGCCAAGCGCCCGGCGGACGCGGCCGACCGCGACGATTACCAGACTGTCTTTGCCCGCCATTCCGGCGCCGTGGCAGCGCCCACGGCCAGCCTGCATTTCGATGCCGCCCTGCTCGACGCCCTGCGGCACCGCGGGGTGGAGTTCGTCGAGGTGACGCTGCATGTCGGCGCCGGCACCTTCCTGCCGGTCAAGGTCGAGGATGTGACCACCCACCGCATGCATGCCGAGTGGGGCGAAGTGACCGAAGCCGCCGCCGCCCGGATCGCTGCCGCCAAGGATCAGGGCCGGCGGGTGATTCCGGTCGGCACCACGGCGCTCCGGCTGATCGAAAGCGCCGCCTTGGGCGGGCGCATCGCGGCATGGCGGGGCACCACCGACATCTTCATCTATCCCGGCTACCGCTTCCGCGTGGCCGATGCGCTGATGACCAATTTCCACCTGCCGAAATCGACGCTGCTGATGCTGGTCTCGGCGCTGATGGGCAAGGAGCGCATCGACCGCATCTATGCCCATGCCATCGCGGCGGGCTACCGGTTCTTTTCCTATGGCGATGCCAGCCTGCTGATCCCGCGATGACGGTTTTGGCGCTGAAACCGGCGCGAGCCGGGTGCGGCGGCGCAAACTCGTGCTATGGTTCGAAAAACCGCAGGAAAGGACCGCGATGTTTTCGGTGATGCGCAACTCCTGGGCCCTGCTCTTGGGCATGATGCTGCTGATGCTCGGCAATGGCATTCAAGGCACGCTTCTGGGCATCCGCGGCAAGATCGAGGGCTTTTCCACGCTGGAGATGTCCTATGTCATGGCCGCCTATTCGGTGGGCTTCCTTCTGGGCTCGCGGCTCGCGCCGCAGATGATCCAGCGGGTTGGCCATGTGCGGGTGTTCTCGGCGCTTGGCTCGCTGATTTCGGCGGTGATGATCCTGTTTCCGGTCGCCCCCGACTGGATGGCCTGGGCCGCGATGCGGGTCTTGCTGGGCTACTGTTTCGCCGGGGTCTACATCAGCGCCGAAAGCTGGCTGAACGCCTCGTCCACCAATGAAAACCGCGGCCAGGCGCTGTCGGCCTACATGATCGTGACCATGTTGGGCATCGTCGCTTCGCAGGTGCTGATGAACCTGCGCGATCCGGGCGGGTTCGACCTGTTCGTGTTTTCCTCGATCCTCGTCTCGCTTGCCTTCACGCCGATCCTGCTGTCGGCCGCCCGCGCCCCGGCGTTTCACGAGATCAAGCCGCTGCCGATCCGGCATCTGTTCCAGACCTCGCCCTTGGGCTGCGTCGGCCTGTTCCTGCTGGGCGCGCTGTTTTCCACCCTGTTCGGCATGGCCTCGGTCTGGGGATCGGAGGTCGGGCTTTCGGTGCGCAACATCTCGATCTTCATCGCCTCGATCTATGTCGGCGGGCTGGTGCTGCAATATCCCGTCGGTTGGGCGTCGGACCGCTGGGACCGGCGCGCGATGATCCTGTGGATGGCAGTCGCGGGGGCGGTGGCCACCAGCGCCGGGCTGATCCTGACCTGGAACATGGCGGTGCTGAGCGCGCTTGGCTTTCTGGCCGGCGGCATCGCCAACCCGCTTTATTCGCTGCTGGTCGCCTATGTGAACGACTATCTGGCCGAAAACGAGATGGCCGGCGCGTCGGCGGGGCTGCTGTTCATCTACGGGCTGGGCTCGATCGGCGGGCCGATGGCGACCGGCTGGCTGATGGGGCAGGTCGGGCCTTCGGGGTTCTTCCTGTTCATCGCGCTGATGTTCCTTGCCATTTCGCTTTACGCCATGTGGCGGATGACGCGCGGACGGCGGCGGCTGTTCCGCCGGCGGCTGCGGACGCTGGCGCCGGGGGCCTCGCCCGTCGCGGTCGAGGCCAGCATCGGGCGCGACAACGGCGACTGAGCGAATTCTGCTGGCCAAGCCGGGCTGAACCTGCCAGCTTTCGCCGAAATGGCGGAGGCGTGTGATGTCTGATCCGGTCACGGTTCTGGATTTCTGGCTGGGCGAGGTCGGTCCCGAAGGCTGGTATGCCGGGGGCGAGGTTCTCGACCGCGAGTGCCGGATGCAGTTTCTCGAGCTGTGGCAGGCGGCGCATGACGGCGGGCTGGAGCATTGGATCGACGGCGCAGCGGGAACGCTGGCCTATCTGGTGATCTGCGACCAGCTGGCGCGCAACATGCACCGCGGCTCGGCGCTGGCCTTTGCCACCGATGCCCGGGCGCTCGCCGCAGCGAAGCGCGCGGTCGAGGCGGGTTGGGACATGGCGGCCCCCGAGCCCGAGCGGCAGTTCTTCTACATGCCCTTCGAACATTCCGAAACCCCCGAGGATCAGGCGCAGGCGGTGCGGCTTTTGACCGAGCGGATGCCCTCCGACCCCGAGATGGCGCTGCATGCCCGCGCGCATCAGGCGATCATCGCCCGCTTCGGCCGATTCCCGTTCCGCAACGCGGCACTGGGGCGCGCCACCACGCCGGCCGAGGCCGATTTCATGGCGCAAGGCGGCTACATGGCCGAGGTGAACCGGCTGCGCGCCAGCCATGCATCGGGTGCATAGGGGGCGGGCGTTGATATCGTTGCTTGGTTGAACAAGATAGTTTAATGGCAAACTACTTTTTCTGAGGGAGGGAAAGATGGCAGGCCAGAGCTTTGACGTAGTGGTGATCGGGGCAGGACCGGGGGGCTATGTCGCCGCCATCCGGGCCGCGCAACTGGGCCAGAAGGTTGCCATCGTCGAACGCGAACATCTGGGCGGCATCTGCCTGAACTGGGGCTGCATTCCGACCAAGGCGCTTCTGCGCTCGGCCGAGGTGTTTCACCTGATGCACCGCGCCAAGGAATTCGGCCTGAAGGTCGAGGGCGCCTCCTTCGACCTTGACGCCGTGGTGGCGCGCTCGCGCGGGGTGGCCAAACAGCTGTCGGGCGGCATCGGCCATCTGATGAAGAAGAACAAGGTCACGGTGTTCATGGGCGCGGCCAGCCTGCCGAAGGCGGGCGTGGTGTCGGTCAAGACTGACAAGGGCGTGGAAGAGCTGACCGCCAAGGCGATCATCCTTGCCACCGGTGCGCGGGCCCGCGAACTGCCGGGGCTGGAGGCCGATGGTGATCTCGTGTGGACATACAAGCACGCCCTGCAACCCAAGCGCATGCCGAAGAAGCTGCTGGTCATCGGATCGGGGGCCATCGGCATAGAATTTGCAAGCTTCTTCAACACTTTGGGCGCCGATGTTACGGTGTGCGAAGTGATGGACCGCGTGCTGCCGGTGGAAGATGCCGAGATTTCTGCCTTTGCCAAGAAAGCCTTTGTCAAGCAGGGCATGAAGATTCTGGAAAAGACTACGGTCAAGAAGCTGGACCGCAAGCCGGGCGTCGGGGTGACCGCTCACCTTGAGGATGCAAAAGGCACGGTAACCGCAGAATTCGACACGGTTATTTCCGCGGTCGGCATTGTCGGCAACGTGGAGAACCTTGGGCTGGAGGCGCTTGGCGTCAAGATCGACCGCACCCATGTCGTGACGGACGAATTCTGCCGCACCGGGGTTCCCGGGCTTTATGCCATCGGCGATATCGCCGGCGCGCCCTGGCTGGCGCACAAGGCGAGCCACGAGGGCGTGATGGTCGCCGAACTGATCGCGGGCGGCCATCCGCATGCCATCAAGCCAAACTCGATTGCCGGCTGCACCTATTGCCACCCGCAGGTGGCCTCGGTCGGGCTGACCGAAGCCAAGGCCAAGGAGGCGGGCTATCAGGTGAAGGTGGGCCGCTTCCCCTTCATCGGCAACGGCAAGGCGATTGCGCTTGGCGAGAGCGAGGGCATGATCAAAACCGTGTTCGACGCCAAGACCGGCGAGCTTCTGGGCGCCCATATGATCGGCGCGGAAGTCACCGAGTTGATCCAGGGCTATGTCGTCGGCCGGTCGCTGGAGACCACCGAGGAAGACTTGATGAACACCGTCTTCCCGCATCCGACACTGAGCGAGATGATGCACGAGGCGGTGCTCGACGCCTATGGCCGGGCCTTGCATATCTGACCGGAAACGATTTCTGTGGCAGAAATCGCGGGGGGCCGTCTGCCCCCCGGGCTGCGGGGCAGCCTCCCCCCGAGGATATTTTTGAACAGATGAAAGACCTCGCATGCGCGCTGCCGTGACCATTTTTGCGATCTGGGCGGCGGGGCTTGGCGCGGCGGCGCAGTTTGGCAAGATGTCGGTGGCCTATCCGGCGCTGGAGGCGGTTTACGCCGGGCAGGCCGGCATCGGCATCGGGGTGATGCTGTCGATCGTCGGCACAGTCGGGCTGGTGTTCGGCACGACGGCGGGGCTTTGGGTGGCCCGCGTCGGGGCGCGGCGGGCGCTGGTGGCGGCGCTGGCGCTGGGGGCGGTGGCCAGCGCGCTGCAGATTGGCCTGCCGCCCTATCCGGTGATGCTGGCGACGCGGGTTCTGGAAGGACTGTCGCATCTGGTGATCGTGGTGGTCGGGCCGACGGCGATTGCCGGGCTGGCGCCGGGGCGCGGGCAGGGAGCGGCGATGACCTTGTGGTCGTCGTTTTTCGGCGTGGCCTATGCCGTGCTGTTCTATGTCGGGCCGGATCTGCTGGCAGATCACGGGCCGGGCCTGTTGTTCGGCTTGCATGCGATCTGGATGGCGGTTGCCGCGCTGGTCCTGTGGCTTTTGTTGCCCGGCGAGGGCGGGCAGGCGCAGGTGAAGCGGCGGGCCTCGCTCTGGGCCGAGCATCGCGCGATCTATGCCTCGCCGCGGCTGGCGGCTCCGGCGATGGGCTTTGTCTGTTACACCGTCACCTATGTCGCGGTTTTGACGATTTTGCCTGCACAAATGGGAGATATGGGTGGGTTTATCGGCGTGGCGATGCCGCTTGTCTCGATCGCGGTGTCGCTGACGCTGGGGATCTGGCTGCTGGGCCGGATGAGCGCGGTGCGGCTGGTGCAGCGCGGCTTTGCCGCGGCGATGCTGGCGGCGGGCGGGCTGTGGCTGAGCTGGGGCGGGGGGCTGGCCAGCGTCTTTGCGCTTGGTGTCGCGGCCAGTCTTGGCATCGTGCAGGGTGCGAGCTTTGCCGCGCTGGCCGAGCTGAACCCCGGGCCGGCGGATCGCGCCCGCGCCGCCGGGGCCATTGCCCAGCTTGGCAATCTTGGCACTACGGTTGGAACGCCGCTGCTGGTCTGGATCACGGCCAGGGCCGGGGAGATCGGCCTTGCCCTGTTCGTCATCGGGTTTTCGGCGCTTGGCGTGGCGATTCACGCCGTGCAGGCACGGCGCCGGCTCAGCGCTGAACCGCTCCCCCGGCGCTGAGCCAATCGCCGAAGCCGCCGATGTTGTGGGCAGTATAGCCCAGCCGTTCCAGTACCTGCGCCGCCTGACCGGCGCGGCCGCCGACGGCGCAGAACACCGCGACGGGTTTGGCCGGGTCGAGCCGCTTGTCATGGTCGGGGCCTTGCGGGTTGGCCTTGAGCTGCACCATGGCCAGGGGGATATGCACGCCGCCCCGCGCTGTGCCGGAGGCGGCAATCTCGCCGGCTTCCCGCACGTCGAGCAGGGTGATTTCCCCCCTCGCGGCCATGGCCACGGCATCGGCGGCGGTGAAGCGTTTGGCGGAGGAGCCGAAGAACGAGAACATCGGGAAGCCTTTCGGAGAGGGTTTCCGTCAATATATTCTATTAATGGAATTTGTAAAGCGCTCGGGCGGCGGACCGCGCAAGTTCACCCTATGTTCACATTTTCTGGTTGGAATGCCGCGGGATTCCCCCTACATCTGTGCGGGTCTGGTGGGGTGGATCATGGCTGAACAGAAGTTCATCGAGGTTCGGGGCGCGCGCGAGCATAACCTCAAGGGCGTGGATGTCGACATTCCGCGCGACCGGTTGGTGGTGATTACCGGTCTTTCCGGCTCGGGCAAGTCGTCGCTGGCCTTTGACACCATCTATGCCGAGGGCCAGCGCCGCTATGTCGAAAGCCTGTCGGCCTATGCCCGGCAATTCCTTGATATGATGGGAAAACCGGATGTCGACCATATCTCGGGTCTGTCGCCGGCGATTTCGATCGAGCAGAAGACCACCTCGAAGAACCCGCGCTCGACCGTCGGGACGGTGACCGAGATCTACGACTACCTGCGGCTGCTGTTCGCCCGCGTCGGCACGCCTTACAGCCCGGCCACCGGCTTGCCGATCACGGCGATGCAGGTGCAGGACATGGTGGATGCGGTGATGGCGATGGCGGAGGGCACGCGCGCCTATCTGCTGGCGCCGATCGTGCGCGACCGCAAGGGCGAGTACAAGAAGGAGTTCCTTGACCTTCGCAAGCAGGGCTTCCAGCGGGTCAAGGTGAATGGCGCCTTCCATGAGCTGGAAGAACCGCCGGTTCTCGATAAGAAATTCCGCCACAACATCGACGTGGTGGTCGACCGGATCGTGGTGCGCGAGGGGCTGGAGACCCGGCTGGCCGACAGTTTCCGCACCGCGCTGAATCTGGCCGACGGCATCGCTGTGATCGAAACCGCGCCTTCGGAGGGCGAGGGCACCCGCACCACCTATTCCGAGAAATTCGCCTGCCCGGTTTCCGGCTTTACCATCGCCGAGATCGAGCCGCGCCTCTTTTCGTTCAACGCGCCGTTCGGCGCCTGCCCGGTGTGCGATGGCTTGGGGATGGAGCTGTTCTTTGACGAGCGGCTGGTGGTGCCCGATCAGGGGCTGACGCTGATGCAGGGGGCGATTGCGCCCTGGGCCAAGTCGAAAAGCCCGTATTTCACCCAGACCATCGACGCGATGGCCAAGCACTATGGCTTTGATAAAAAGGCGAAATGGAAGGATCTGCCGGAAAAGGTGAAGGATCTGTTCCTGCGCGGCTCGGGTGGCGAGGAGATCGAGTTCCGCTATGACGAGGGCGGGCGGATCTATCAGGTCTCCCGCGTGTTCGAAGGCGTGATCCCCAATATGGAGCGGCGCTATCGCGAGACCGATTCGGCCTGGAGCCGCGAGGAGATGGAGCGGTTCCAGAACAACCGGCCCTGCGGCGCCTGTTCGGGCTACCGGCTGCGGCCCGAGGCCTTGGCGGTGAAGATCGCCGGCCTGCATGTCGGTCAGGTGGTGCAGATGTCGATTCAGGAGGCGTTCGACTGGATCGGCACGGTGCCGGACAGCCTGAGCGCGCAGAAGAACGAAATCGCCCGCGCCATCCTGAAGGAAATCCGCGAACGGCTGGGGTTTCTGGTCAATGTCGGGCTGAACTACCTGACGATGAGCCGCAATGCCGGCACGCTGTCGGGCGGCGAAAGCCAGCGCATCCGGCTGGCAAGCCAGATCGGCTCGGGGCTGACGGGGGTCTTGTATGTGCTGGACGAGCCGAGCATCGGGCTGCACCAGCGCGACAATGACCGCCTGCTGACCACCCTGAAGAACCTGCGCGATCAGGGCAATACCGTGCTGGTGGTGGAACATGACGAGGATGCGATCCGCGAGGCGGATTATGTCTTTGACATGGGACCGGGGGCCGGGGTGCATGGCGGCATGGTGGTGTCGCATGGCACGCCGCAGGCGGTGGCGGAGGACCCGGCCAGCCTGACTGGCCAGTATCTTTCGGGCAGCCGCGAGATTGCGGTGCCAAAGGTCCGGCGCAAGGGCAATGGCAAGAAACTCGCGGTCGTGGGGGCCACCGGCAACAACCTGAAGAACGTCACAGCCGAGTTTCCCTTGGGCAAGTTCGTCTGCGTCACCGGCGTTTCCGGCGGCGGCAAGTCGACGCTCACCATCGAAACCCTGTTCAAGACCGCCGCCATGAAGCTGAACGGCGCGCATGAGACGCCCTCGCCCTGCGAGACGATCAAGGGCTTCGAACATCTCGACAAGGTGATCGACATCGACCAGCGCGCCATTGGCCGCACCCCGCGGTCAAACCCCGCCACCTATACCGGCGCCTTCACCCCGATCCGCGACTGGTTCGCCGGCCTGCCCGAGGCCAAGGCGCGCGGCTATCAGCCGGGGCGGTTTTCCTTCAACGTCAAGGGCGGGCGCTGCGAGGCCTGTCAGGGCGACGGCGTCATCAAGATCGAGATGCATTTCCTGCCCGACGTCTATGTCACCTGCGAGACTTGCAAGGGCCATCGCTACAACCGCGAGACTTTGGAAATCAAGTTCAAGAACAAGAGCATCGCCGATGTTCTTGAACTGACCTGTGAAGATGCGCGCGAGTTCTTTCAGGCGGTTCCGGCGATCCGCGAGAAGATGGACGCGCTCTGCGAGGTGGGGCTTGGCTATATCAAGGTCGGCCAGCAGGCGACCACGCTGTCGGGCGGCGAGGCGCAGCGGGTGAAGCTGTCGAAGGAGCTGTCGCGTCGGGCCACGGGCCGGACGCTCTATATCCTTGATGAACCCACCACGGGCCTGCATTTCGAAGACGTCAGGAAGCTCTTGGAAGTGCTGCATTCGCTGGTCGAGCAGGGCAATACCGTGGTGGTGATCGAGCATAACCTCGATGTCATCAAGACGGCTGACTGGATCATCGACATCGGGCCGGAAGGCGGCGACGGCGGCGGGCAGATCGTGGCCACCGGCACGCCCGAGCAGGTGGCGCAGGTCGAACTCAGCCATACCGGGCGCTACCTGAAGGACATGCTGAAACCCAAGCGGCACGCCGCCGAATAGGCCGGCGCGACCGCCGCATCGCGCCCGATTTCTGATACAGAAATCGGCCCGGAATTCGTGCCGAATTCCGCCGTCAGGCCACTGTGATGCGGGCCTTCATCGACGGATGGAACTTGCAGAAATAGTCGAACTCACCCGCCTGCGCGAAGGTGATCGTTGCCGACTGGCCCTTGGTCAGCTTGCCGGTATCGAAACTCTCGTCCTTGGCGCTGGCGGTATGCGGCGGGCTGTCTTCGCTCAGGAAAGTCACCGTGTCCCCGACGGCGATGGCAAGATCGGCGGGGATGAATTCCATCGACTTGATGTTGACCTGATGCGAGCCGGCGCGGACGGGGCCGGCAGCCAGCGGCAGCAGGCCGGCGGCGGCGCAAAGCCGGGTGAACTGGCGGCGGGTGAAGGTCATGGCGGAACTCCGTTGCAAGGGGCAGCGGCGTCGGCGCAGGGCGAAACGGCGGCAGGTGCGGCAGCGCCACTGCGCCGGTTTCGCCAGGCTTCCGGCACCGTTGCCGGGTTTACTTGCCTTGGCGGGTCGAGACCCCGAAGATCGTATAGACCGGGCAATAACCGATCAGGCCGGTCAGCAGCGGCGCGATGCCAAAGAGCTTGGCATAATGCCAGAAACCCGCCCCGTTTTCCATGAAGAACCAGGCCAGAAGGGCGATTCCGACGAGAATGCGCAGCGCGCGGTCGGCGGTGCCTTCATTGGTCGTGAACATGACTGTCTCCTCTTGCTGTGGCGCCGGGTCTGTGGGCTTCCCGCGAGTCGCCCGCCCGCTCAACATATTCGCCAAATAGAAAAAATCCGAAACTTTTTCAAATAATCACGAAAAATCCTATCTCCAAACCCTTGGTTGTCCTGCCCGTCAAATGGGCGCAGCTTTCCCGCGCGGACCAAATAATCAGCAGACATGAAACCGCCATGTCACGTCCAAGCACTGGGAAGGGACAAACCATGCAGCTTACGAACCCGTCACCCTCGTTGCACAACGAGGATCTGGCGCCCGCGGCCGAACGCAAATGGGGCGCGTTTTCCATCTTCAACGTCTGGACTTCGGACGTACACAGCCTTTGGGGCTATTATCTGGCCGCGAGCCTTTTCCTGCTCTGCGGCAGTTTCCTCAACTTCGTGATCGCCATCGGCATCGGCTCGCTGGTGATCTTCTTCCTGATGACGCTGGTCGGCAATGCCGGGGTACGGACGGGCGTGCCGTTCCCGGTTCTGGCGCGGGCCTCGTTCGGTACTTTCGGCGCCAACGTACCGGCGCTGGTGCGGGCGATCGTCGCCTGTTTCTGGTACGGCGCGCAGACGGCCGCCGCCGCCGGCGCGCTGGTGGCGCTCTTGGTGCGCAGCCCCGGTCTGCTGGAGTTCCACCAGACCAGCACCTTCCTTGGCCATTCCAGCCTGACCTTCATCTGTTTTCTCGTGGTCTGGGCGGCGCAGCTCGTCATCATCCAGAACGGCATGGAGACGGTGCGCAGGTTTCAGGACTGGGCGGGGCCGGCGGTCTGGGCCGTCATGCTGGTGCTGGCGATCTATCTCGTTGTGAAATCCGGTACCTTCTCGTTCGGGTCCGAGATTCCGCAGGATGTGCTGGTGCAGGCCACTGCCGGCGCGGGCGTGACTGCGACACCGGGCAGCTTTGCCGCCCTTGCCGCGGTTGCGGCGACCTGGATCACCTATTTCGCCGCGCTCTACCTGAACTTCTGCGACTTCTCGCGCTATGCGAAGGATGAAAAGGCGCTGCGGACGGGCAACCTCTGGGGCCTGCCGGTCAACCTGCTGGCCTTCTGCCTTGTCGCGGGCGTCACCACCACTGCCGCCTATTCGGTCTATGGCGAAGTGCTGCTGCACCCCGAGCAGATCTCGGCCAAGTTCGACAGCCTGACGCTGTCGATCCTTGCGGCGCTGACCTTCGCGGTGGCGACGCTCGGGATCAACGTCGTGGCGAACTTCGTCTCGGCCGCCTTCGACATCTCGAACACCTTCCCCTCGAAGATCAGCTTCAAGGGCGGCGGCTATATCGCGGCGATCATCAGCCTGATCCTGTTTCCCTGGTCGCCCTGGGAGACGGGTGCGGCAAGCTTCGTCAACTTCATCGGGTCGGGCATGGGGCCGATCTTCGGGATCATGATGGTCGACTACTATCTGATCCGGCAGGGCAAGCTGGATGTGAACGCGCTCTATCAGGAGGATGGCGAGTTCCGGTTCCAGAACGGCTGGCACGGCAAGGCCTTCATCGCCTTTGGCGTCGGTCTTGTGTTCTCGTCGCTCCTGCCGACCTTCACGACGATCCTGCCGGCCTGGTGGGGTACCTATGGCTGGTTCGTCGGCGTGGCGGTGGGCGGCGCGGTCTATTTCGCGCTGCGCTCCGGGCAGAAGTAAGCCGGCTTCACCAAGACGAAGGGCGGGCCTTTGGTCCGCCCTTTTTGCGTCAGGCGCCGGCCAGAAGCGCCGAGAGGCTGCGTTCGCGCAGGCCAAGGACTTCAAGCGCCTGAGCCTCGTCCTCATAGATCCGCACCACCAGCCCGCCAATGCCCGCCATGGATTTCATCACCATCCCGGCAATCTCCTGCGACAGCCGGTGCGGCGCGATGTAGACCACCATCGGCTCGCAGCCGGGTTGCAACAGGTGATCGGGCAGCTGCGCCATGGTGGACATCAGCTGCACGAAGTCGCGCTCGTGGCTGGTGATGCCGCCAAGGTCGATCAGCTGGTTCTGCATCGGATTGGCGTCAGGGTGACGGGCATAGGCTTCGGCCGAGGCGAGGCAATCGGCCAGCAGGATATGGCCGCTGAACCGCGCCAGAACCAGATTGCGCGCGGGGAAGATGTGAAAATCAACGGGCATCAAGAAGCTCGGATCAAGGAGGGCAGGGGAGGAGGGCTCGGGCCTTCCTGGTTCAGGCGCCAAGTTCGAAAAGCTCGGCAATGGCGGCGTGTTTCAGGCCCAGCAGCGCCAGCGCCTGATCTTCGCGTTCCACCACCCGCACCAGCACGATGTCCAGCCCGTCCCAGCTTTTGCGCGCCATCTGCGCCAAGGCCTGCCCGGCGCTGGTCGGGGCGTAGAACACCACCAGACGCTCGCCCCGGTGCGACATCAGGTCTTCGGCCATGCGGGCCTGCAATTTCATCAGTTCGGGAAAATCGCGTTCTACCCCCGTCACTTCGGACAGATCGCAAAGCTGCCGCATGGTGTCGTGGTGGTCGGGGTGGCGTGACACGGCGGCGACGGCGCCGCGCGCCTCGTCAAAGGTGACTTGCCCCGAATAGAAGAACAGCGCCAGATTAAAGCGGGGCAAGACTTCGGTATGAACTGGCATGATGGGGTTGCGCCATGTTTGACCCTGAGGTCGAAATTTCAGCACAACCCCGGCATTTGATCAATCCAGTTGTTTGAAGTTCAGGCTGGCGCCTTCCTTGATGCCCGAGAACCAGCGCGCGGTGACAGTCTTGGTCTTGGTGTAGAAGCGGAAGGCGTCGGGGCCGTATTGGTTCAGGTCGCCGAAGGCCGATTTCTTCCAGCCGCCGAAGGAGTAATAGCTCAGCGGCACCGGGATCGGGAAGTTGATGCCGACCATGCCGACATTGACGCGGGAGGCGAAATCACGGGCGGTGTCACCGTCGGCGGTGAAGATCGCCGTGCCGTTGCCGTAGTCGTTGTCCATCACCAGCTTCAGCGCGTCTTCGTAGCTGTCCTTGCGGACGGTCGACAGAACCGGGCCGAAGATCTCCTGCTTGTAGATGTCCATGTCGGGGGTGACCTTGTCGAACAGGGTCGGGCCGACGAAGAAGCCGTTCTCATAGCCCTGGATCTTGATGCCGCGGCCATCGACCACCAGATCGGCGCCCTGCGCTTCGCCCGAGCCGATCAGCCCGTTGATCCGGTCGCGCGCCTGCGCGGTGATGACGGGGCCGAAATCCACGTCGTCGCCGGCGGTATAAGGGCCGACCTTCAGCTTTTCGATGCGGGTCACCAGCTTGCCGACCAGCGCATCGGCGGTCTTCTCGCCCACCGGCACCGCGACCGAGATGGCCATGCAGCGTTCGCCCGCCGCGCCGAACCCGGCGCCGACCAGCGCATCGGCCGCCTTGTCCAGATCGGCGTCGGGCATGATGATCATGTGGTTCTTGGCGCCGCCGAAGCACTGGGCGCGCTTGCCGTTCGAGGCGGCGCGCCCATAGATATATTGCGCGATCGGGGTGGAGCCGACAAAGCCGACGCCCTGAATGGTCTCGCTGTCGAGAATGCCGTCGACGATTTCCTTGTCGCCGTTGACCACCTGCAGCACGCCATCCGGCAGACCGGCCTCTTTCAGAAGCTCGGCGAGGAACAGCGAGGTCGAGGGCACGCGCTCCGACGGTTTCAGGATCATCGCGTTGCCGCAGGCCAGCGCCGGACCCATCTTCCACAGCGGGATCATGGCGGGGAAGTTGAAGGGCGTGATGCCCGCCACCACACCCAGCGCCTGACGCATGGCGTAGATGTCGATGCCCGGACCGGCGTTGTCGGTCATCTCGCCCTTCAGGAAGGCCGGGGCGCCCATGCAGACCTCGATCACCTCAAGGCCGCGCTGCACGTCGCCGCGGGCGTCGGGCAGGGTCTTGCCATGTTCGCGGCTGACCAGCTCGGCCAGCTTGTCCATGTTCTGGTTGATGAGCGCGCCAAAAGCCATCATCACCCGCGCCCGGCGCTGCGGGTTGGTGGCGGCCCATTTGACCTGCGCCTTGGCGGCATCGGCAATGGCGGCGTTCAGTTCAGCCACGGTGGCCAGCGCCACGCGGGCCTGCACTTCGCCGGTGGCGGGGTTCATGATGTCGGCAAAGCGGCCGGACGTGCCCGCAACCAGCTTGCCGTTGATCCAGTGACCGATCTCTTTCATGGGAAGTCCTCCTGATTTGGCGCGAGTTTAGTCTTGCGGAAATGCTGCGAAAAGCGCCAGTATGGCAAAAGGGTTTTGCATTTCTGCAAATCCCTCCTCGTCGCATTCCATGCGCTCTTCGGGGGGGCGCACGACGAGACGCGACAGCGCAGGAGGAGGCTTCGGTGGACTGGGACGATCTGCGCATCTTTCTGGCCGTCGCGCGCAGCGAAAGCCTGTCGGCGGCGGGCAAGCGGCTCAAGATCGACCCGGCGACCGTCGGCCGCCGCATCGCCCGGCTGGAAGAGGCCATCGCCGCCCGGCTTTTCGTGAAATCGCCGCAGGGCTACGGGCTGACCGAGGCCGGGCTGCGGCTGGTGCCGCATGCCGAGGCCGCCGAAGCGGCGCTGCGCGGGGTGGGCGAGACCATGGCCGGGCCCGAGGGGCTGACCGGCCAGATCCGCATCGGGGCGCCCGACGGCTGCGCCAATTACCTCTTGCCGCAGGTTCTGACGCGCATCTGCGATGCCAACCCCGGCCTTGAGGTGCAGCTTGTGGCGCTGCCCCGCGTCTTCAACCTGTCGAAACGCGAGGCCGACATGGCCATCGGCGTGTCGCGCCCCGAGGCGGGGCGGCTGACGGTGCAGAAGCTGACCGACTACCGGCTGCATCTGGCGGCCAGCCGGGATTATCTGGCGGCGCATCCGCCGATCACCGCCCGCGCCGATCTGTCCGGGCATCGGCTGGTCGGCTACATCGCCGACATGATCTTCGACAAGGAGCTCGACTATCTGGCCGAACTGGGCCTTGCCGCACCGCCCTTGGCGTCGAATTCTGTCTCGGTGCAGCTGAACTTCCTGCGCGCGGGCGCTGGGGTGGGCGTGGTGCATGACTTCGCGCTGCCCTCGGCCCCCGACCTCATGCGCATCCTGCCCCATGAGATCAGCCTGACCCGCGCCTTCTGGCTGATCCGCCATGCCGATGATGCCCGCGTTGCGCGCCTGAACCGCTTTGCCGAGGCCTTGGTGCGCGAGGCCCGCGCTGAAATGGCGCGGCTGGAGGCGCCGGCAATGGCGCTGACAACCCAAGGTATTGCTTGACAGAATCTTGCGCGGGCGCAACGCTTTGTCTGACATCAAGGGAGGTGCCCATGCTTGTCAGCCAAATCCTGAAATCCAAGGGGTCTGAAGGGGTTGTCACCGTGCAACCCGGTCTTACGGTCGCGCAGGCCGCCGAAGTGCTGTCGCAGAAGAAGATCGGCGCGCTGGTGATTTCGAAGGATGGCAAGACGCTTGCCGGCATTGTGTCCGAGCGCGATATCGTGCGCGAGGTCGGGCGGCGCGGTCCGTCCTGTCTGAACGACAGCGTCGACAGCATCATGACCGCCAAGGTGGTGACCTGCGTGCGCGCCGACCAGACTGACGCGGTCTTGCAGAAGATGACCGACGGCCGGTTCCGCCATATCCCGGTGATCGAAGGCGGCCAGCTGGTTGGCCTGATTTCCATCGGCGACGTGGTGAAGGCCAAGCTTTCCGAACTGTCGATGGAGAAGGATGCGCTGGAAGGCATGATCAAGGGGTTCTGATCCGGCTCGCGCTGCGGCAGAAAGGGGCTTGCGCGGGCCTGCGCAATATTGTTGCGTGTGCCCGCACGGCTTTCGGAGGCTCCATGCGCATCGGTCTTTACCCCGGCACTTTCGATCCCATCACCATGGGCCATACCGACATCATCCAGCGCGCCATGGCGCTGGTGGACCGGCTGGTCATCGGGGTGGCGATCAACCGCGACAAGGGGCCCTTGTTCACGCTGGAGGAACGGGTGGCCATGGTGGAGGCCGAATGTGCGCCGATTGCCGCCAAGGCCGGTGGCGAGATTGTCGTGCATCCGTTCGAGAACCTGCTGATCGACTGCGCCCGCGACGTCGGGGCAGGGGTCATCATCCGCGGCCTGCGGGCGGTGGCCGATTTCGAATACGAATTCCAGATGGTCGGGATGAACCGGGCGATGGATGCCAGCATTGAAACCGTGTTCCTGATGGCGGATGCGCGGCGGCAGGCGATTGCCTCGAAGCTGGTGAAGGAAATCGCCCGGCTGGGCGGTGATGTGTCGAAATTCGTGCCCCCGGCGGTGGAAACCGCGCTGAAAGCCCGGCTGAAGCGGGCCTGAGGCCGCCCCCCACCCCCGGCCCCTCCCCACGACGGGGCAGGGGAGGCGACCGGTGGCAGAACGAGCCTCGCTTGACCAATCGCTTGGCCTCTGGCATGGCCTGTGGCCAAGCAAAGGACTTGATCAAATGAACCTCTTCGCCGAAATCCGCGCGCTTGTCGTCGATGCCCTGGGCCAGATGGCTGCCTCGGGCGCCTTGCCCGCGGGTCTTGACCTTTCCGCCGTCTCGGTCGAACCGCCGCGCGACGGGGCGCATGGCGACATGGCCACCAACGCCGCCATGGTGCTGGCCAAGCCCGCCGGCATGGCCCCGCGCGCCATTGCCGAGGCACTGGCCGCCAAACTCGCCGCCGATCCCCGCATCACCAAGGCCGACGTGGCCGGCCCCGGATTTCTGAACCTGCGGCTGTCGCCTCTGGTCTGGCAGGGTGTCGTCAAGGCCGCGCTGACCGAGGGCGCCGGTTTCGGCCGGTCGCAGATCGGGCAGGGCGCCCGCGTCAACGTCGAGTTCGTCTCGGCCAACCCCACCGGCCCGATGCATGTCGGCCATGTCCGCGGCGCGGTGGTGGGCGATGCGCTGTCGAACCTTCTGGCCTTTGCCGGCTGGGACGTCACCCGCGAATATTACATCAACGACGGCGGCGCGCAGGTCGATGTGCTGGCGCGCTCGGCCTATGAGCGCTACCGCGAGGCGCATGGGCTGGAGCCGGAGATTCGCGAGGGGCTTTATCCCGGCGATTACCTCATTCCGGTCGGCGAGGCGCTGAAGGCCGAATTCGGCAGCCGGTTGCTTGATCAGCCCGAAGGGGTCTGGTTGCAGGATGTGCGCAACTTCGCCACCGAATTGATGATGCAGATGATCCGCGAGGATCTGGCGACGCTGGGCGTCCGGATGGACATCTATTCGTCGGAAAAGGCGCTTTACGGCACGGGCGAGATCGAGGCGGCAATCGAGACCCTGCGCGGCATGGACCTGATCTATGACGGCGTGCTGGAGCCGCCGAAGGGCAAGACGCCGGAAGACTGGGAGCCGCGCGAGCAGACCCTGTTCCGCTCTACCGCGCATGGCGATGACGTTGACCGTCCGGTGAAGAAATCCGACGGCAGCTGGACCTATTTCGCCCCCGACATCGCCTATCACTACAACAAGGTGCGGCGCGGCTTCGATCAGCTGATCGACATTTTCGGCGCCGACCATGGCGGCTATGTCAAGCGCATGAAGGCGGCGGTTTCGGCGCTGTCGAATGGCAAGGTGCCGCTCGACATCAAGCTGATCCAGCTGGTGAAGCTTTACAAGAACGGCGAGCCCTTCAAGATGTCGAAGCGCGCCGGCACCTTCGTCACCCTGCGTGACGTGGTCGAGGAGGCGGGCGCCGACGTGACCCGTTTCATCATGCTGACGCGCAAGAATGACGTGGCCTTGGATTTCGACTTTGCCAAGGTGCTGGAACAGTCGAAAGACAACCCGGTCTTTTACGTGCAATACGCCAATGCCCGGATCAACTCGGTGATCCGCAAGGCGCGCGAGGCGGGAATCACCTGTGACGATGCCACGCTGGCCGGGCTGGACCTGTCGGGCCTGACCCACGAGGCGGAAATCGAGCTGGCCAAGAAGATCGCCGAATGGCCGCGTCTGGTGGAAATCGCCGCCAAGGGCAACGAGCCGCATCGCGTGGCCTTCTACCTTTATGAACTGGCCTCCGACCTCCATGGCTTGTGGAATCGCGGCAACGACGACCTATCCCTGCGATTCTATCAAGAGGGCAATGCGGCAACATCTGCGACAAAAATTGCCCTCGCGCGCGCCACGGGCGTTGTGATCGGCTGCGGCTTGGGTATCTTGGGCGTCACTCCGGTCGAGGAAATGCGCTAAGACAGTTCCCGCCGGTCGAGCAGGCAAAGAACAAGCCCCGGCGGCATGTATCGCGGGGCGCTGGCGAGGCATAGGGCATGGCGGATCTGGATTACGATCATTTCGACGGCGGCTATCCGGCGGCCTATGGCCCGCGGGCCGGGCGGTTTGCCCATCTGGGCGGTGCCGCAGTGTCGCTGGCACTCTTGCTTGGAGCGGGCGTCTGGGGCTATCAGCTGGCGATGCGCGATGTCAGCGGCATTCCGGTGATCCGCGCCGTCGGCGGGCCGATGCGGCTGGCGCCCGCCAATCCCGGCGGCTCGGAAACCTCGCATCAGGGCCTGTCGGTCAATGCCGTGGCCGCGGCGGGCACTGCGCTGCCGCTGCCGGAAACCCTGACCCTTGCGCCGAAAGCGATGGAACTGGCCGATGAGGATCTGGCCGGTCTGGAACCGCTGGAGCCGGTCGGCGGAGCGGAGGTCGTCGCCCTGACTTCCACGACCGAGCTTGAGGCGGCGGCCTTGCCCGAGGCCTTGCCCGCCACGCAGGAAGATGCCGTCGCCGCCGCGCTGGCCGAGGCGCTGGGGCTGGAGGCGCCGGCCGCCGCCAGCGATGGCGCGGTGGTGGCAAATCTGGAAGACGTCACGCAAACCCTTGCATCGGCAACGGAAATCGCGCCGGAATCCATCGCCCCCGGCACGCTATTGGTGCAGCTGGGCGCTTTTGACGATCAGGAAAAGGCGCGTGCCGAATGGGCGCGGCTGACCGGCACATTCGCGGAACTGATGGGCGGCAAGGCGCTGGTGATCCAGCCGGCGCAAAGCGGCGGCAAGACCTTCTACCGGCTGCGCGCCCACGGCTTTGCCAATGACGACGACACCCGCCGCTTCTGCACCGCGATGCTGGCCGAGAATGCCACCTGTATTCCCGTCGCCCAGAGATGAGCCGCCGGGGATGAGCGCCATCGGCCGCATGGCCGCGATTTTCGGCTGTGACGGCTTTGATCTGAGCGGCGCGGAGCGTGCCTTCTTCCGCGAGGCCGATCCATTCGGCTTCATCCTCTTTGCCCGCAACATCGACAATCCCGATCAGGTTGAACGCCTGACGCGATCCCTGCGCGAAGCGGTCGGGCGCGATGCGCCGATCCTGATCGATCAGGAGGGCGGTCGCGTGCAACGGCTGCGCAGCCCGCATTGGCGCGAATGGATCCCACCGCTCGACGCCGCCGAGACCGCGGGGGCGGACGCCGCCCGCGTGCTGGGCCTGCGCGCCCGGATCATGGCCGAGGAATTGCGCGCCCTTGGCATCGACGCCAATTGCGCCCCGGTGGCCGACATCGCCGGGCCCGAAACCCACCCTTTCCTGCGCAATCGCTGCTATGGCGTGACGCCTGTACAGGTGTACGAACGCGCCCGCGCCGTGGCCGAGGCGCATCTGGCGGCCGGCGTGTTGCCGGTGGTCAAGCATCTGCCGGGCCATGGCCGCGCCACTGCCGACACCCACCTGCATCTGCCCACTGTCACCGCCAGCCGGGCCGAACTGGCCGCCCATGACTTCGCCCCGTTCAAGGCGCTGGCCGACTTGCCGTTGGCGATGACCGCCCACATCATCTTTGCCGCCTATGACCCCGACCGCCCGGCCACGCAATCGCCCGACATGATCCGGGTGATCCGGCAGGAAATCGGCTTTCAGGGCCTTTTGATGACCGATGATCTGAACATGCAGGCGCTGTCGGGCGATCTGGGCCAGCGCACGCGGGCCGCGATGGCCGCCGGCTGCGACATTGCCCTGCATTGCAAGGGCGACATGGCCGAGATGCTGCAGGTCGCGGCCGAGGCGGGCGACATGCGCCCCGACACGCGCGCGCGGGCCGGAGCAGCGCTGGCCCGGCGCCGCCCGGCCAATTCTGTTGACATTGCCGCCCTTGCGGCCGACCTTGCCGCCATGGGGCAAGGTGCGCTCGATGGCTGAGGCGGGACAAGACGACTGGGGCGGGGTGGAACGCCTGCCGACTGCCGAACGGCTGGAGGCCGAGGCGCTGATCGTCGATGTCGACGGCTTCGAAGGCCCGCTCGACCTGCTGCTGACGCTGTCGCGCACCCAGAAGGTCGATCTGCGCAAGATCTCGGTCTTGCAGCTCGCCGAGCAATATCTGGAATTTGTCCGCCGCGCCGCCGCGCTGCGCATCGAGCTGGCCGCCGATTATCTGGTGATGGCGGCCTGGCTCGCCTTCCTGAAATCGCGGCTGCTGCTGCCGCCCGAGCCGGGCGAGGAGGGGCCGTCCGCCGAAGACCTCGCCGCGCATCTGGCGTTCCAGCTGGAGCGGCTCCAAGCCATGCGCGAGGCTGCCGCCCGGCTGATGGCACGCGACCAGCTTGGCCGCGATTTCTTTGCCCGCGGCCTGCCCGAAGACATCACCCACACCCGCGACATCACCTATGAGGCGACGCTGCTGGACCTGATGCGCGCCTATGCCCGCATTCGCACCCGCGACGAATTTCGCCCCTATGCCTTTGACCGGCAGGACGTCTACACCATGGAGCAGGCGCTGGAGCGGATGCGCGGGCTTCTGGGCTATGCCGGCGAATGGTCCGACCTGACTTCTTTCCTGCCCGAGGGCTGGGATGCCTCACCTGCGCGGCGCCGCTCGGCCACCGCCGCGCATTTCGCCGCGGTGCTGGAAATGGCCAAGCGCGGCCAGATCCGGCTGAAACAGGGCGAGACCTTTGCCCCGATCCTGATCCGAAAGGCCGATGGCGGATGAATGAGCCGGTAGAACAGTCGCTGTTCGAAGCCCCGCCGATGGGCGAGCAGGAACGCATGGTCGAGGCGATCCTGTTTGCCAGTGCCGAGGCGGTGACGCTGGCCGACCTCGCGGCCCGGATGCCGCATGGTTGCGACCCGGCCGAGGCGCTGGTGACGCTGCGCCGCCGCTACGAAGGGCGCGGCGTGCAGATCGTCAAGGTTGGCGATGCCTATGCCTTCCGCACGGCCGGCGATCTGGGGTTCCTGATGCAGAAGGAACATGTCGAGCAAAGGAAACTCTCGCGCGCGGCCATCGAAACGCTGGCCATCGTGGCCTATCACCAGCCGGTGACGCGGGCGGAAATCGAGGAAATCCGGGGGGTCGCGGTGTCGCGCGGCACGATCGACCTGCTGATGGAGCTGGACTGGATTCGCCTTGGCCGCCGCCGCATGACACCGGG
This sequence comes from Tabrizicola oligotrophica, assembly GCF_011008935.1. Taxonomy (GTDB): domain Bacteria; phylum Pseudomonadota; class Alphaproteobacteria; order Rhodobacterales; family Rhodobacteraceae; genus Tabrizicola_A; species Tabrizicola_A oligotrophica. Next base: position 311,519 of record NZ_JAAIVJ010000001.1, read on the forward strand.
GCGCCCGGTGACCTTTGTCGTCACCGACCATTTCCTTGACCATTTCGGGCTGGAATCGGCGCGTGACCTGCCGGGGCTGAAAGAGCTGCGCGCGGCCGGGCTGCTGGACAGCCGGCCCTTGCCGATGGGCCTTGGCCAGCCCACATCGGATGAGGAAGACGAAGCCCAGACCGGCCAGAGCGAACTATTCGAGGACTAAGCCACCATGGACCGCATGCTCCAGCAGCTTCTGAACCGCTTTCTCGGCCGATTGATGAACCGTGCGATTGATACCGGGATCAGCTTTGTCGCCAACCGCGGCAAGGACCCGGCCCAGATGAGCGATTCCGAACGCCAGCAGGCCCGCGCCGGGCAGGATCTGGCAAAAAAGGCGCGGAAGATGTCCCGCGCCTCTCGCAAACTGTTCTGATCGGGCGCCTTGTCGCCGCCGCCGCCGCTCTTCGGCGGGGCGGCGCGCGAGGAGGAGCTTAGCCCCGGCCGCGACGGCCGCCGCGACGGCCGCCGGCGGCTTGGCTGGCCGCAGACGAGGCTTCGGCAAAGGTCATGCCGCCTTCGACTGCTTCCAGAACCTTGGCAAAGCGGATCCACTCACCACCGTTGGCGTCGTGGTTCATCAGGAAGTTGGCGGCGCGGATCGCCTCCATCTCCTGCTGGCGCACCGGGTTCATGATCGCGCTGGTCATGCCGGCGCCAATCGCCATCGGCAGGAAGGCGCCGTTGATGCCGTGACGGTGCGGCAGGCCGAAGGAGATGTTCGAGGCGCCGCAGGTGGTGTTGACGCCCAGCTCCTCACGCAGGCGGCGCACCAGTGCAAACACCTGCTGACCGGCCGAGGCCATGGCGCCGACCGGCATGACCAGCGGGTCGACCACGATGTCATGCGCCGGGATGCCGAAATCGGCAGCGCGCTCGACGATCTTTTTCGCCACGGCAAAGCGGACATCGGGATCGGGCGAGATGCCGGTGTCGTCGTTGGAAATTGCCACGACCGGCACGTTGTATTTCTTCACCAGCGGCAGGACCAGTTCCATCCGCTCTTCCTCACCCGTCACCGAGTTCAAGAGCGGCCGGCCTTCGCAGGCCATCAGACCGGCTTCCAGCGCACCGGGAACCGAGCTGTCGATGCACAGCGGCACGTCGACAGTCTGCTGCACGATCTCGATCAGCGCCTTCATCAAGGGCGGCTCGACAAAGTTGTTGTCGGCATAGCGCGGGTCTTGCGCCATCTTGTTGGTGAAGACCGCGCCCGAGTTGATGTCGAGGATGGTCGCACCGCAGGCAACCTGTTCCAGCGCGTCCTTGATGACGGTCTCGAAATTGCCGGCCTCAAGCTCGGCCGCCAGCTTCTTGCGGCCGGTGGGGTTGATGCGCTCGCCGATCACGGCGAAGGGTTCGTCAAAACCGATGATGACGGTTTTCGTTTTGGATTCAACAACGGTGCGGGTCATTCTTCAACCTTTTTCTTAAGCGTTAGCAGGCACGCCCGAGGCGCCGCCATTGTCAGTCACCCATTGGGCATTGGTCTTGATGCCGCCCAAGGGGAAGAAGTGGACCTGTTCGATGCCGAAGCCGGGGTTTTTCGCCTTGTGCGCGGCCAGATCGGCGACGAACTCGGTCGGCTCGTAGGGCAGGAGAAGCTTGGTCACATCCATCGCCCGCTTTTGCAGCACGCGCAAGGAGGCGCCGACGCCGCAGGAAATCGCGAACTTGATGAGCGTCTGCAGCTTGGCCGGGCCGGCGACCCCGATATGCACCGGCAGCTTGATGCCTTCGGCTGCCAGACGGTCAACCCAGGCGATCACCGGGGCGGCCTCAAAGCAGAACTGGGTGGCCATGGCGATCTTGGCATCGCTGCGCTCGGCAAAGGCCGATTTCCAGCGCGCCGCTTCCATCACCATCTTGTCCGAGCCGTCGGGGTCGATGTCCTTGTTGCCTTCCGGGTGGCCGGCGACGTTCAGCCGCTCAAAGCCGGCGAAGGCGCCCGATTCCAGCAGTTGCATCGAGGTGGCATAGTTGCCGACCGGAGTGGCAACGCCGCCAGCGAGCAAGAGGCCCTGATTGACGCCGACATCCTTGTAGCGGCCGACCCAATCCACCAGCGTCGCCTTGTCCTTGATGATGCGCGCCGGGAAGTGCGGCATCACGTCAAAGCCCTCGGCGCCGATGCGCTTGGCGGTCGCCACCATGTCCTCGATCGGGGTGCCGTCGATATGGGCGATATAGACGCGGGTGCCTTTCGGCAGGAGGGCGCGGAAATCCTCCACCTTTTCGGCGGTGCGCGGCATAACTTCGATGGAATAGCCCTTCAGGAAGGCCTCCATCTCGGCGGCCTGCGCGCCGGTCGCAGATTCCTTGGTGTCCTTGCGGAAGAAACTCAGGGCCATGTGGCTCTCCTAGACTTGGCTCCTCAGGCTTGCGCCCAGCCTTCGTTGGCAATCAGCGCTTTCAGGCGCTCGGTGTCGTATTCGGCTTCCAGATCGGCGGCGATCCTGTCGGCCACCTCCTCCTGTTCGCCCTCAACCTCATAGGGGGTCGCCTTGCGCCATTCCGCCAGATAGGCGTCGGCATCCTTGGCGCCGATCTTCATGGCGCAGCGGTCAATGGCCTGTTCGAAGCGTTCCGAAAGCTGCTTTTTCGCGCCCCGGCGGCCTTTTCCGGCAATCACCTGGGCGGGAATGTCGCGCCAGTAGACGATGACAACTTCGGCCATTGCGGCTGATTCCCCTGTAAGTTCAACCCCGGTTCTAGTCGCCTGCTTGCGACAGGCAGGGTCGGTTTTCGACATGACGCGCGGCGGATGCGACCCCCGCGCCGGAAGGCCCCGGCTGGACCGCTCTTGCCGGCGCGAAAATAGGCCGGTTCTGCCGCTCTCGCCAGTCTGCGAGCGACCTGTGATGACGCGAAGTTTTCAAGATCATCTTGCGCGGCATTTCATGACCGGGAGGGGGCAGGGCGCTTGCACGGTCCCCGGTTTGCGCATACCTTCGGGACAACCACGTATGGAGGGCGACATGACGCCCGAGCGTCCCCGAGGGGCGGACGCCAAGAAAGCTGCGGTCGAGGCTCCGAAAGGTGCTTCCCGCAAGGCTTTGCCGTCAGCCCCTGACACAGCCACGGCCGGGCTTTATGCCGCCGTGGACCTTGGCACGAATTCGTGCCGCATGCTGATTGCCCGGCCAGCGGGCAACCAGTTTCAGGTCTTGGACAGTTTCTCCAAGGCGGTGCATCTGGGCGCGGGGCTGGAGGCCTCGGGCAAGTTGTCGCATGCCTCGATGGGGCGCACGCTGCAGGCGTTGCGGATCTGCCAGAAGAAGATCGAGTCCCATGGCGTCGGCCGGATGCGGCTGGTGGCGACCGAGGCCTGCCGCCGCGCCCGCAACGCGCGCGACTTCATGCGGCAGGTGAAGCGCGAGACCGGGCTGCATGTGGAAATCATTCCGGCCGAGGAAGAGGCGCGGCTGGCGGTGATTTCCTGTGCGCCGCTGGTCAACCGCTCGACCGAGCAATTGCTGGTGGTCGACATCGGCGGCGGGTCAACCGAACTGGTCTGGGTGGACCTGTCGGCAGTTGCACCGGAAAACCGGGGCCGGGCGATCATGGGCCTGCACCGCGGCTTTTCCGGCCAGCCCGAAGGCGGGGCGCGGGTGGTGGACTGGATCTCGGTTCCCTTGGGCGTTGCCACGCTGAAGGACCAGTTCCAGGACGTCGAGGACGACTCGGCGCGCTTTGCCCTGATGTCGTGGTTCTTCGAGGAAAACCTTTCGGCCTTCAGCCCCTACAACGCCGCCCAGCCGCGCGAGGGGTTCCAGATCATCGGCACTTCGGGCACGGTGACCACAGTGGCGGCCAGCTTCCTCAACCTGCGCCGCTATGACCGCACCAAGGTCGATGGCTTGCAGATGACCTCGGACCAGATCGACCTGGTGATCCGCGAATACCTTGCCCTTGGTCCCGAAGGCCGCCGCAGCGATCCGCGCATCGGCCGCGACCGCCACACGCTCATCATGCCCGGCGCGGCTATCCTTCAGGCGCTGATGCGGATATGGCCGACGGATCGTCTCTCGGTGGCCGACCGCGGCCTGCGCGAGGGACTGCTTTATGCGCAGATGAACGCCGACGGCATTCTGGAAGACGGACCCTATCTATGACCGAAAAACCCACCTCCGGCAAAAACACCTCGGGGCGCGGCCAGCGCGATCTGCGGGTGCGGGTGAAAACCGCCAAGGGGCGCAAGCTCTCGTCGACGCTGTGGCTGGAGCGGCAGCTGAATGACCCCTACGTCCAGCGCGCCAAGCGCGAGGGCTATCGTGGCCGCGCCGCCTTCAAGATCATGGAGCTGGACGACCGCTATGGCTTCCTGAAACCGGGCGCGCGGGTGGTTGACCTTGGCTGCGCGCCGGGGGGCTGGTGTCAGGTGGCGGCGGCGCGGGTCAACGCGCTGGGGCAGAACCCGAAAAAGCCGGTCGGCACCATTCTGGGCGTCGATCTGCAAGAGGTGGAGCCGATCGCCGGCTGCGACATCCACCAGCTCGATTTTCTGGACGAGGATGCCGACGACAAGGTGAAGGGCTGGCTCGGGGGCCGTGCCGATGTGGTGATGTCGGACATGGCGGCGGCCGCCTCGGGCCACAAGGGCACCGACCATTTGCGCATCGTGGCGCTGATCGAGGCGGCGCTGGCCTTTGCCTTCGACGTGCTGGAAGAGGGCGGCACCTTTGTCGCCAAGGTGCTGGCGGGGGGCGCGGAAAACGAGATGCAGGCGCTGCTGAAGCGGTCGTTCCGCAAGGTGGCGAACGTGAAGCCGCCGTCAAGCCGGGCCGACAGTTCCGAGAAATTCGTCGTCGCCATGGGGTTCCGGGGGCGGGCAGAGGACCCGCGGGACGAAGACCCGCATCCCGAGGCCGAGGACTGATCGCCCCACCGAAACAGTGGCGTTGTGCTGCACCATGCAAAAGGGCGCCGCGCGGCGCCCCTGAATAAGCGGAATCTTGCCGATGGGCGGCTCAGCCGCCCCAGGTGCGCACCGGACCGCAGTCCATATGCACGAAGTTCGACCGCGAGTAGGTGCCGACGCCGCCGCCCGAGCAGGTCTTGGCCGCGCGGGCCATCTGGCCGACCGAGCGCGACTTCAGCCGCAGGTCCGCCGCCTGGCCCTTCATGTGCAGCGAGTTCTTGGCAACCCCGCCCGACTTTGAGCGCAGCATGGCGTTGGTCTCGGGGCTGCGATAGCCCGACAAGAGCATGTAGGGTTCGTTCACGTCCATCAGCCGATGCGCCGCCGCCATCACGTCGAAATTGCGCGGGTCCATCCTGAAGGTCTTGCTGTTGCGCCAGTCGCGCATGAAGTGATTGATTTCCTTCAAAACTTCGGGAATGTACTCGCCCTCGACCCAATAGATCGTGTCGATGCTTTCGCCGGTTCGGCCCGAATACATCCGGATGCGGCGAATGTCGCCGGCGCCCTTGAGATATCCCGCGGTTGCTGTGAAGGCCGGGGCGGCGACAATCGCCGTGGCAGCAAAGGCACCAAGCAGCCCACGCCGCGTGAATCCGTTCGAAGATATGATCGCCATTCTGTGCGCCTGTCCCGTCGCTGGTCTTCGACCGCCTGTGCCGGCGGTTCGTTTCGCTACTCATCCCCAAGTGCAAGGCCGTTATGGCACAAACAGCATCAGGACCAAAGCAAAGAATGACCGCCTCGGGCCGACCTTCGACCGCATCGGCAAATTTTTGCTGAATCCGCCCGCCGGCATCGGAGCAAATCTGCCCGGCATTTGATTGATTGCCCGCGGGCAACAATGAAAGGGCCCGGACGCGCGGCGCACATCGGCCTTTGCGGGGCTTTGTTTACACTTTGCCGAATTTCGCCGACAATATCCCATCGGAACAGGCGATCAGGGCTGACCGCCGCGAAAGGATTGAAGTGGCAGGGTTTTTCAAATTGTTGAGGGCGGATGTCCGCAAGGGGCTCTGGTCGTCCGCTGCGTTGATTCTTCTGATCTCCGGTCAGGCGGCCCTTGCCAGGGACGCGGGCGGCACCGCCTATGTTCGGGCGCTGGCCGAAACCGTGGCCGAGGATGACGCGCTGGCCGCCTTCTACCGCGAGCGCGGCTATGAAGATCTGTGGACCGGCGCGGATGATGCCGCCCGGCGCGGTGCCGCCCTTGCTGTCTTTGCCGCCGCCCCCGATCAGGGGCTTCCCGCCGCCCGCTATGACGCCGCGGCTCTGATCGCCGCCTATCGCGCGGCCGAAACCGAAGGCGACCGTGGCCGGGTCGAGGCGGCGATGAGCCGGGCTTTCCTCGCCTATGCCCGCGACGTCTCGTCCGGGGTGCTGACGCCGAACAAGGTCGATCCCGGCATCGTGCGCGAGATCGTGCGGCCCGATCCGGCGGTGCTGCTGCGCGGACTGGCCGCCAGCCCGTCGCCGGCGCGCTTCCTGCGCGATCTGGTCCCGGCGGCCCCGGAATATGCCCGTCTGGTCAAGGAAAAGCTGCGCCTTGAAACGAATCCCGGCTGGGGTGAGGCGATTGCCGCCGATGCCCTCGCGCTTGGCGCCACCGGCCCGGCCGTCGTTCAATTGCGTAACCAGTTGATCTCGCGCGGCTATCTGGTGCAGACCGCTTCGGCCTCCTATGACCGGGCGCTGATGCGGGCGGTGCAGCGCTTCCAGGCCGACAGCGGCATCGTCGGTGACGGGCAGGCTGGCCCCTCGACCATCGCGGCGCTGAACGTGCCGCTGCAAGAGCGTCTGAAATCCGTCGTCGTGGCGCTGGAGCGGTTGCGCTGGATGGGCAATGCCCCGCGCGGCGCGCGCCACATCTGGGTGAATCAACCCGATTTCGTCGCCCGCATCGTGGACAACGGCCGCACCACCTTTCAGACCCGCGTGGTGATCGGCAAGAACGTCGAGGACCAGCGCAGCCCCGAATTTTCCGACGAGATGGAGTATATGGTCGTCAACCCGTCCTGGGGGGTGCCGCGCTCGATCATCGTCAAGGAATACCTGCCGCTCTTGCAACAGAACAGCAATGCGGTGGGGCATCTGCAGGTGGTCGACCGCAATGGCCGCGTAGTGCCGCGCGGGGCAGTGAACTTTGCCGCCTATTCGGCCTCCAGCTTCCCCTTCGGGCTGCGCCAGCCGCCGTCGGACGGCAATGCGCTGGGGAAGGTGAAGTTCATGTTCCCCAATCAATACAACATCTATCTGCATGATACGCCTGCAAAAAACCTGTTTGAAAGCGAGGTGCGGGCCTATAGTCACGGCTGCATCCGTCTGGGCGATCCGATCGACTTTGCCCATGTTCTGCTGGCGCGGCAGACCGATGATCCGAAGGGGCTTTTCCAGTCGGAACTTGACAGCGCGCAGGAAAGCTCGGTGTCGCTGGACCAGAAGGTGCCGGTGCATCTGGTCTATTTCACCGCCTGGCCGTCGCTGCGCGGGCAGGTGGGCTTCCGCGCTGATGTCTATGGTCGCGACGCGCGGCTTTACCAGGCCCTGACCGAGGCCGGGGTGGTCTTGGGCGCGGAACGCGGGTAAGGCTTTTCGGGCAGGAACCGGAGAACGCCATGGCCCATTCCATCGCCGAGATTGCCCGCGCCCTTGGCGCCGAGGCTGCGGGGGATCTGTCGCTGCGCGTGGTGCGCGCGGCGGAACCGGCAATGGCCGGGGCTGACGATCTCGCGCTGGCGATGGACCCGCGCTATGCCGACGGTCTGGCCAAGGGGCAGGCGCGGGCGGCGATGCTCTGGCCGGGGGCGGATTGGCAGGCGCTGGGGCTGAAGGCCGCGATCTTCGCGCCGCGCGGCCGGCTTGCCATGGCGGGGCTGTCGGCGATGATGGACCCGGGGCCGGAGATTTCCCCCGGCCTGCATGCGATGACCGTGATCGACCCGACGGCCGAGATCGGCGCAGGTGCGGCCATCGGCCCCTTTGTCAGCATCGGCCGCGGCGCCCGCATCGGGGCGCGGGCGCGGATTGCCTCGCATGTCGCAATCGCCGAAGGCGCGGTGATCGGGGACGACGCCCTGATCCTGTGCGGCGCCCGCATCGGCGCCCGGGTCAGGATCGGCCACCGCTTCATCTGCCAGCCCGGCGCGGTGATCGGCTCGGACGGGTTTTCCTTTGTCACGCCCGAGAAATCGGGGGTTGAGGAAATCCGCAAAACCCTTTCACAACGCAGCGAAATTCACGAACAAAGCTGGGTGCGGATTCACTCGCTTGGCTCGGTCAGCATTGGCGATGATGTCGAGATCGGCGCCAATTGCACCATCGACCGCGGCACCATCCGCGACACGGTGATCGGGCGCGGCACCAAGCTCGATAATCAGGTGCACATCGGCCATAACGTGCAGGTGGGCGAGGATACGCTGCTGTGCGGTCAGGTCGGCATCGCCGGATCAAGCCGCATCGGCAACCGGGTGGTGCTGGCCGGGCAGGTCGGGGTCAACGACAACATCTTTGTCGGCGATGATGTCATCGCGGGCGGCGGCACCAAGATCTTTACCAATGCGCCGAAGGGCCGGGTGCTCTTGGGCTATCCGGCGGTGAAGATGGAAACCCATGTCGAGATGCAGAAGGCGCTGCGCCGCCTGCCGCGTCTGGGTAGCCGGGTCGCCGCGCTGGAAGCTGTCATTTCCCCGTCATCCGCGGCTGATAGGCCGGAGGAAGACTAGCCAGATGGGGGTGACGATGGACGGCGCATTGGGGTTTGAGGTTTCGGTCGCCGACCGGGTGCGGGCGATCATCGCCGAACAGGCGATGCTGGAGCCGCACGATGTGACACCGGGGGCGGCGCTGTCCGACCTCGGGCTGGACAGCCTGATGCTGGTCGAAACGCTGTTCGCGCTGGAAGAGGCCTTCGACATCTCGGTGCCGTTCAACGCCAATGACCCCGCGGCCGGCCGGTTCGACCTGTCGACGGTGCGGGCGGTGATTGCCGGCGTCGAGGGGTTGATCGCGGCCCGATGAGGCGGGTGGTCATCACCGGGGCGGGCACCGTCAATCCGCTGGGCCAGGATGTGGCGTCAAGCTTTCGGGCACTGCGGGACGGGGTGTCCGCCATTGCGGCGCTTCAGATCGCCGACCTCGATCGACTTTCCGTGAAGATCGGCGCGCAAGTGGCGGATTGGCAACCGGAAAACCACTTTGACCGGGCGCAGCTGGGGCTGCTTGACCGCCATGTGCAATTTGCGCTGGCCGCGGCCCGGCAGGCCGGCGCCCAGGCCCGGCTGACCGCCGATCCGGGGCGCACGGCGGTCATCATGGGCACGGCAGGCGGCGGGCTCATCACTTCGGACGAGGCGTTTCGCGCGGTCTATGCCGAGGGCCGCAACCGCGTGCATCCCTTCACCGTGCCGCGGCTGATGGCCTCGGCGGCGGCGAGCCATATCTCGATGGACCTGGGGCTGACCGGGCCGGCGTTTTCGGTGTCCTCGGCCTGCGCCTCCTCAAACCACGCCATCGGGCTGGCGTTCCAGATGGTGCGCTCCGGCATGGTGGAGGCGGCCTTTGCCGGCGGCTCGGAGGCGATGCTGTCCTTCGGCGGCCTGAAGGCCTGGGAGGGCCTGCGCGTCATGGCGCCGGACGCCTGCCGGCCGTTCTCGCTGGGGCGCAACGGCATGGTGCAGGGCGAGGGCGCGGCGGTGTTCGTGCTGGAACCGCGCGAGGCGGCGCTGGCGCGCGGGGCCGGGATTCTGGCGGAAATCGTCGGCTTTGCCATGACCTCGGATGCCAGCGACATCGTGCTGCCGAACTCCGACGGCGCGGCGCGCGCCATGGCGGGCGCGCTGGCCGATGCCGGGCTGGAGCCGGGGGCGGTCGATCACATCAACGCCCATGGCACCGGCACTGCGGCCAATGACCGCTCGGAGGCGCAGGCCATCGCGCGGGTATTCGGCGACCGCGACGTGCCGCTGACCTCGACCAAGTCGCTGCATGGCCATCTGATCGGGGCGGCGGGGGCGGTGGAGCTGCTGGCGGTGCTTCTGGCGCTGCAGGAAGGGATCATCGCCCCGACGGCAGGCTATCTTGGCCCCGATCCGGATTGCCCGGTCGATCTGGTGACGGGGGCGGCGCGGCAGGCGGATGTGGCGGTGGCGCTTTCCAATGCCTTCGCCTTCGGCGGGCTGAACGCCGTCCTGGCGCTGGCGCGGGCCTGAACGCAAAAGGCCCGCCGTTTGCCGGCGGGCCTTCGCCTGAATTTCAATCGCTTACGGCGTGGGAAGCGTGGCGGCGACCGCCTCATACCCCGCGGTGAAGCCTTTCAGCGAGATGTCAAGCGCAACCGGCTTGTCGGGCGCGGCGGCGGGAACCACCATGGCGGTGGCCTTGGCGCCCTTCTTCAACTGCTCGACCTCTTCGGCGGTAAAGCCGACGCGGGCGACGCAACCTTCGATGGTGCAGAAGGAGAAGGGGTAAAGCTTGGCCGGCGCGGTGTCGATGGCGATGGTCAGCGCCTCGGTCAGCAGGGTTTCAAGCGGAGCGACGACCGTGCCGCCGGCCACGGCCTTGCCGCCGGCGGGCAGCGCGAAGATCGAGAACTCGGCCACGGCGTTGCCGTCGGCGTCCTTCAAGAGCTGGAACAGCTGGCAGGGATCCTTGCCGTCCTCGGTCTTTTCGCACCGCTGTTCCCACAGCTCGAAATTGGTGGCCAGATAGCCTTGCCCGACCTGCGCGGTCTCCTGGGTCAGGATGACGGGGGCGGCGGCGCCGGCTTCGACGCCCATCGACAGATCTTCGGGCTTTTCTTCGGTGGTGGTCTCCTGGGCCAGCACCGGCAGCGCGGTCAGGATCAGGACGGCGGGAAGGGTGAGGCTTTGAAGCAGGCTGCGCATCGACATCTCGTCTTTCCTTGCAATGAATTGCGCGCGGATTAGCACGGCGCGGCGCCCAAGTCAGGTGGGAAAGCGCAAACCCGGCAGCTTCCCGCGCAAACCGCGGAATAAAAAGGAAAAAAGGGCCGGAAACCCGACCCTTTTCATTATTATTATGCTCCCTGTCGGACTGGCCGACGTCATGTGCCAGACGCTATTGCGGTTTCACGCGCGCGTCAACAGGATTTCGCTGAAATTGTGCCCGTGACAATGCTGCCGGGGCTGCGGGCTCCGCAGTGGCTGGCGGCAGCGGCAAGGCAAGGCCAAACCAGCAAGTTCGCACTGGCATGACAGGGGCAAGGCTGTATCTTGGCCGGCAACGGGCGCGCGGTGCGGCCGGCATAGCGGGTTCAGGCGACGAGGTTGGTCATGTCGGATGCGATTTTTGTGGGTGGCGGTGGAGAAGGCTATGGCGTGGCGCAGAACCTGCTTCTGAAATACGGCAACCGCCACGGGCTGATCGCGGGGGCGACTGGCACCGGCAAGACGGTGACGCTGCAAATTCTGGCCGAGGGGTTTTCCGCCGCCGGCGTGCCGGTGTTCATGGCCGATGTGAAGGGCGATCTGGCCGGCATCGCGGCCGCCGGATCGGCCAGCCACAAGCTGCACGAGGCCTTTGCCAAACGCGCCGCCACCATCGGGCTTGACCTGCACTATCAGGCCTTCCCGGTCACCTTCTGGGATCTCTTCGGCGAGCAGGGCCACCCGATCCGCGCCACCGTGGCCGAGATGGGGCCGCTCCTGCTCAGCCGCCTCTTGGAACTGACCGAGCCGCAGGAGGGCGTGCTGAACGTCGCCTTCCGGCTGGCCGACGAGGAGGAACTGCCGCTGCTGGACCTCAAGGACCTGCAGGCGCTGCTGACCTTCATCGCCGAACATGACAGCGAGATTTCCGCCCGCTACGGGCTGGTCTCCACCGCCTCGATCGGGGCGATCCAGCGCCGGCTGCTGGTCTTGGAAAATCAGGGGGCGGCGCAGATGTTCGGCGAGCCGGCGCTGGAACTGGCCGACTTGATGCGCTGTGATGCGCAGGGGCGCGGCATGGTCAACCTCCTGGCCGCCGACAAGCTGATGAATTCCGGCCCGCGGCTCTATGCGACCTTCCTGCTGTGGCTTCTGTCGGAGCTGTTCGAGGAACTGCCCGAGGTGGGCGATCCCGACAAGCCGAAGCTGGTGTTCTTCTTCGACGAGGCGCATCTGCTGTTCACCGATGCGCCCAAGGCGCTGGTTTCTAAAGTGGAACAGGTGGCCCGGTTGATCCGCTCCAAGGGGGTAGGGGTCTATTTCATCACCCAGAACCCGGCGGACGTGCCCGAGATGATCCTTGGCCAGCTGGGCAACCGGGTGCAGCACGCGCTGCGCGCCTTTACCGCCAAGGACCAGAAAGACCTGAAAATGGCGGCCGAGACCTATCGGCCCAACCCGCGCTTTGCCATCGAGGACGCGATCCGCGATGTCGGCACCGGCGAGGCGGTGACCTCTTTCCTTGAGGCCAAGGGCGTGCCGGGCATTGCCGAACGGACGCTGGTGCGCCCGCCATCGTCGCAATTGGGGCCGATTGATCCGGGGCTCAGGGCGCAATTGATGGCCGCCTCGGGCATGGCGGCAAAATACGACACCGCCATCGACCGCGATTCGGCCTATGAACGGCTGCGCGCCAAGGCCGAACGCGCCGCCCGCGAGGCGGCCGATGCCGAAGCCCGCGAGGCCCGCGCCAGCGAGGAGGAGCGCGAGTATTCCCGCGCCCGGCGCTATGATGGCGAGGACCGCAGCACGTCGCGCAAAACCTCCACCAGCCGCACCGATTCCGTCGGCGAGGCCTTTGCCAAGAGCTTTGCCCGCCAGCTTGGCACCAAGTCGGGGCAGGCGATCATCCGCGGTGTTCTGGGTTCGATCTTCGGCAAGCGCTGAGATCTGACGACAATCCGCCGATCCGGCGCAGCGGTCCACAAACCGCCTAGCCCGCGCCGCATTTGGCAGCTAGGCCTCTCGCCGGCGAATGACTGCGAGGGGCCTGCCGATGGCGATTTCTGCCGCGGAACAGTATATGCTGGAACTCATCAACCGGGCGCGGCTGGATCCGCTGGGCGAGGCGCAGCGCCTTGGAATCAGCCTGAACGACGGCCTTGAGGCGGGACGACTGGGCAGCGCGCCGCGCGGGGTTCTGGCCTTTGAGGGCGCGCTGGAACAGGCGGCCATCGGCCATTCGCAATGGATGCTGGCCACCGACACCTTTTCCCACACCGGGATCAACGGCAGCACGCCCTCCGCCCGCGCCCTTGCGGCGGGTTATCAGGGCGGGGGCGTGGGGGAAAACATCAGCTGGTGGGGCACCACGGGCACGCTGAACCTTGAAGCCGCGATTGCCCGGCAACACGCCAGCCTGTTCCTGTCGCCCGGACACCGGCTGAACATCCTTGAGGCCAGCTACCGCGACATCGGCCTCGCGCAGGAGGCAGGGCAGTTCTCCTATAACGGCACGACCTACAACGCCTCGATGGTGACGCAGAATTTCGGCGCGCAAGCCGGGGTGTTCCATGTCACCGGCGTCGTCTACGACGACAACGACGGTGATCGGTTCTATTCCATCGGCGAGGGCCGGGGTGGGGCAAGTTTTGCCAGCGCAGGCAATGCGACGACCAGCGCCGCAGCGGGTGGCTACGCGCTGGACGTGGTCGAGGGCGGACCGGTCCTGATTACCGGCACGCTCGACGGTCTGGATTTCGCGCTGCGGATTGCCGTCGAAGGCCAGAACGCCAAGCTTGACGTGGTGAACGGCGCCGAGGTGCTGGTCTCGGCCGATGTGACGCTGCTGACTGGTCTGCATGACGCAAGACTTCTTGGCGCCGGGGCGCTGGATGCCAGCGGCAATGCCGCCGCCAACAGCCTGGAGGGCAATGCCGCCCGCAACGTCCTGTCGGGGCTTGCCGGCAATGACCTGTTGCAGGGCAAGGCCGGCAACGATCTGCTGCGCGGCGGGACGGGCGATGACCAGCTGACCGGCGGCACCGGGGCGGACAGCTTTGTCTTCACCCTGCGGGCGGGCGACGATGTCATCACCGATTTCGAATTGACCGACCGGTTGCGGCTGGATGACCGTCTCTGGGGCGGGACGGTGACAACGGCGGCCGGGCTTGTTGCCGACCATGCGCAGGTCGTGGCGGGCGATGTGCTGATCGACCTGATGAACGGCCAGTCGCTGCGGCTGGAGGGGTTCAGCGATCTTGCCGCGCTGGAAGCCCGGATCGTGCTGGTCTGATCCCGGCGGATCAGACCGGACGGATGCGCAGCTTGGCCAGCCGGTTTTCCCGCCGCGTCACCACCTGAAACCGGAAGCCGTGGAAGGCGAAGGACTGGCCCTCCACCGGGATCATCTGCGCTTCGTGAATGACAAGGCCGGCGATGGTGTTGGCCTCGGTGTCGGGCAGCGCCCAGTCCATCGCCCGGTTGAGGTCGCGGATTGTCATCGAGCCGTCCACCAGCCAGGCCCCGGTCTCGTCGCGGCTCAATCCGGCATCGCGGGCCACCACGTCGAATTCGTCGGTGATCTCGCCGACGATTTCCTCAAGGATGTCCTCCAGCGTGATGACCCCCATGATCGCGCCGTATTCGTCGACCACGATGGCGAAATGCGTGCGCCGCTTCAGGAAGGCGCGCATCTGTTCATCCAGCGTTGTGCTGTCGGGGATGAAATAGGGCTTCATCGCCACCTTGACGATGTCCAGCGCCTCCAGCCCCTCGCCGCTGCGGCGCAGCCGGTCCACCTCGCGCAGCAGTTCCTTGGCGTGGATCACGCCAAGGATGTTCTCCTCCTGAGCGCGAAACACCGGCAGGCGGGAATGGGCCGAGGCGAGGACTCCGGAAATCAGCGTATCGGGCGGCTGGTCGGCGTCGATCATCTCGATCTGGCTGCGGTGGGTCATGATCTCGTCCACCCGCCGCTCGCCCAGATCCAGCGCGCCCAGCAGCCGGTCACGGTCTTCCTTTTCCATGCCGCCGCCCGAATGGCTGGCGGCAATCGCCTGTGTCAGATCCTCGCGCAGACCTTCGGCGCGGTCGGCGTCGGTCCGGCGCAGGGCGGCAGGGAGCAGGTTCAACAGGCGATGCATGGGCGGAAATCTTCGTGGGGTCAGGTCTTTTTGGCAAGCGGATGGTGGGTCAGGACCAGGTCCTTCAGCTGATCCTCCAGCACATGCGTGTAAATCTCGGTCGTGGCAACATCGGCGTGGCCAAGAAGCGTCTGGATCACCCGCAAATCGGCGCCGCCCGCCAGAAGATGCGTGGCAAAGGCATGGCGCAGGGTGTGGGGCGTGACCTTGGCCGGGTCCACTCCGCCCAGCACTGCGATATCCTTGATGAGCAGGTAGAAATGCTGCCGCGTCAGATGGCCGTCGCTGCCGGAACCGGGGAAAAGCGCCTTGGAGCCGGGCTTGCCGGCCTTGCGCGCCGCCTCCTCCTCGGCGTCGCGTTGCGCCAGCCATGCCGCCGTCGCCAGCCGGGCCGGAGCGGACAAGGGCACCATGCGCTCCTTGTTGCCCTTGCCGCGCACAAGGATCATCTTCGGATCGCCCCGCACCGCGGCAACCGGCAGGCCGACCAGTTCCGAGACCCGCATGCCGGTGGCATAGAGCAGTTCCACCAGTGCCGCGTTGCGCAGCTTTCCCCCCGATGTGCGGCCCTTGCTGCGGGCGGCGTCCAGAAGCCGGTCCACCTCGTCATGCGACAGGGTCTTGGGCAGGCGCTGGCTGGCGCCGGGGCCGGAGATGCGCAGCGCCGGATTGTCGGGCCGCCAGCCCTCGTCATGGGCAAAGCGGTAAAGCTGGCGGACGGATGAAAGCCGCCGCGCCCGGCTGGATTTCGACAGGCCCTCGGCCTCGCAGGAAATCAGGTAATCCTCGATCGCAGACCGGGGCAGGGTGGCCAGATCAAGCCCGCGATGCGCCGCCCAGCCGGCGAAATCCTTCAGGTCGCGACCATAGGCAAGCAGCGTGTTGCGCGCGGCGTTGGCCTCGGCCGATTGCGCCTGCAGGAAGGTGGAAATCCAGCGGTCGGCATCCGTCATCACCTAGCCCCGGCGTTCCAGCAGCATCAGCTCCAGCGCCGTGCGGCGCGCCGTGTCCTCAAGGCCCAGCTTGCGCAACAGCGCCAGCCCCTCGGCCAGCTTGGCCAATTCGCCGTGCAGGCCGACCTCGATCCGCGCCATGGCCAAGAGCAGCGCCTCGCCGATGCGGGACTGGTTGAGCAAGAGCTTGGCATCGTCGGACAGCACCGGCTCGGAGCCGTCAAAGGCCGGCTGGATCGCCCGCGCCATGCTGTCGGGCGGCATGAGCCCCTTGACGCTGCCCTGCGCCAGCCCGGCAAGAAAGGCGCCGCGCAGGTCGCCCGGTGCATGGCGGCTGCTGGACAGGCGTGCAAAGTCGGGCGAGAGCAGGCCAAGGTCATAGGCGATGCGCGCCGAATCGCCGGTCAACGCCATCTGCGCCAGTTTCCCGGCGAAAAGCGTGGCGAAAGGCACTTCCAGTTCGGCATCCGCCATGCGGGCATAGGCCAGCGGCAGGCGTTGCTCCACCGCCGTCAGATCGCCGGCCTGCAACGCCGCGTCAAACCGCTGGAACGCGTCCACCCGGTCCCAGACCCCGCCCGAAGCCGCCGGATCGCGTTGGGTGAACAGACCCAGCAGCAGGTTGGGCGAGATCGCCCCGGCGCGGGCCAGTCGCTCGGCCGCCTCGACCTGCGCCTTCCAGCCGGCGCGTTCCGACAGATCGGCATGGGCAAAGGCAAGCGGCAGGGTGGCGGTGGGCAAGGGCTCGCCAATCGCCTCGTAAAGCCGCCAGATCAGCGGCGTCACTGGCTTGGGCGGCGCGGGGGCGGGGTCGGATTCGTAAAGGTCGGGGTCGAGAAACCGCGACAGGAGCGCGCTTTCGGTCTCGGAAACATGGCCGATCGCCTCGGCCGTGCGCAGCGTCAGCGCCGCCGCCGCCCAATCGCCCTCGCGCGCCATGCAGAACACCCGTGTCGGCAGGGTGGGCGACAGATCGGGCGCCTCGACCAGCGCGGCGCAGGCGCGATCCTCGTTGCCGGTCAAGAGCGCCACATCAAAGCTGCGGCGAAAGAGTTCGGCCGTCCGCGCCGGCAGCGCGGCATCCAGAAGCGCCTGCGCCTGATCCAGCGCGCCAAGCGCCAGCAGCTTGTCGATCCGCGCCATCAAGAGCCGGCCTTCGTCGCCCGCATCGGCCGGCGGCAGCGCCTCGGCCAGAAGCAGCGTGTTGAGCAGGCTTTGCAGCGCCGGCAACCCGACCGGATCCGCCCGGGTCAGCGCCGCGGCGGCCTCGTCCGTCAGGCCCATGCCCCAGAGCGCATGCGGAAAGCCGGTCTGCGCCGGCGTGAGCAACCCAACGGCATCGGGCGAAGGCCCGCCCAGCACCGAGACCGAGACATCGGCCGGAAGGCCGCCGTCCTTGGTGACGGGGGCCTCGTCGATCCGCGGGCGCTGCGCGGAGGCGGGCTTTGCCGGCACTGCGGTTTCTGGCGGGGCGGTGACGGGCTGCGACAGCCAGTCGATCGCGGACAGCGGTTGCTTCTTGCGTGATTCGGCCATGACCACTGGTGACGCGACCCCAAGGGCCAGCGCCGTGCCAAGGATCAGCGCCTGCCGCCGCATCGGGGGCCGATCAGCCCGCATCCAGCGTGACCGGCTGGCGGATTTCCTGTGGGGTCGGGCTGAGATCGCCCAGATAGGCATAGCCCGCAAGCCCCGCAAAGCCCAGAATCCCCAAGATCACCAACAGTTTGAACAGCCGTGCCATTGTGCTGCCTGCCTTCTCCCCCCGGTTCTGCCGGGGCGTTGCCTTTGTGCCTGACGCGGAGCTATCCCGCGCGCCTCATGTTGTCGAATATATATATGGCATTTGCGCAGAGTTCACGCCATTCAGGGAAGAAAGTTGGGCGTCGGCGGGGCTTTGCCCGAAATCAGGCGGTGCGGAATGGGGGAAATCTGGTGCGGCTGAAGAAAACCGCGGTGATGGTGGGCATGATGGGGGCGGGAAAGACCGCCGTTGGCACGGCCCTTGCCCGACTTCTCGGCGTTCCCTTTCTTGATTCGGACGAAGAGATCGTCCGGGCCGCCGACCGCTCCATCGCCGAGATTTTCGAACGCGACGGCGAGCCGTTCTTTCGCGCCCGCGAAACCGAGGTCATCGGCCGGTTGCTGAAAGGCCCGCCCGCGATCCTGTCCACCGGCGGCGGCGCCTTCCTGTCGGAAACCAATCGCAAGCTGATTGCGGATCACGGGGTTGCGGTCTGGCTCAAGGCTGACCTTGACCTGCTGTGGCAGCGCGTGCGCCACAAGACCACCCGGCCGCTGTTGCGCACGCCAAACCCGCGTGAGACGCTGCGCGGGCTTTACGACGCGCGTCTGCCCTTTTACGAGCAGGCCGACATCGTGGTGGAAGGCGCGGCCGAGCTGTCGGTCGAGGATATGGCGCGGCGGGTGCTGGCGGCGCTGGCGACGCGCCCGGACGTGCTGGAAGAGGACTGAGACATGACCATTGACGTGGTGCCGGTGGCGCTTGGCGCGCGCAGTTACGAGGTGCGCATCGGCTCCGGGCTGATCGCGCGGGCCGGGGTCGAGATTGCGCCCCTGCTGCGCCGCAAGCGGGTGGCGGTCATCACCGACGACACGGTGGCCGCGCATCACCTGCTGGCGCTCTCGGCGGCGTTCGAGGCGCAGGGCATCGCCATGGCCGCGCTTTCGGTGCCACCGGGCGAGGGCTCGAAGGGCTGGGAACAGTTCGTCCGCTGTTCGGACTGGCTTTTGGAACAGAAGGTCGAGCGGCGCGACATCGTCGTCGCCTTCGGCGGCGGCGTGGTGGGCGATCTGGTGGGGTTTTCTGCCGCGACGCTGCGCCGCGGCGTGCGCTTCGTGCAGATCCCGACGACGCTTCTGGCGCAGGTCGACAGTTCGGTCGGCGGCAAGACCGGGATCAATACGGCGCAGGGCAAGAACCTGATCGGCGCCTTCCATCAGCCGTCGCTGGTGCTGGCCGACATCGACGTGCTGGACACCCTGCCGCCGCGCGATTTCCTGGCCGGCTATGGCGAGGTGGTGAAATACGGCCTTCTGGGCGACGCGGCGTTCTTCGACTGGCTGGAAGCCAATGGCCCGGCGATGGCTGCGGGCGACAAGGGCGCGCGCCAACATGCCGTCAAGCGCTCGGTCCAGATGAAGGCCGGGATCGTGGAGCGCGACGAGACTGAAGAGGGTGAGCGCGCCCTGCTGAACCTTGGCCATACTTTCTGTCACGCGCTAGAAAAGGCCACCGGCTATTCTGGCCGGTTGCTGCACGGCGAGGGCGTGGCGATCGGCTGCGCGCTGGCCTTCGAGCTCAGCCAGCGGCTGGGCCTGTGTTCGCAAGAGGCGCCAAGCCGGGTCAGGGCGCATCTGAAGGCGATGGGCATGAAGACCGATCTGGCCGACATTCCGGGCGATCTGCCGGATGCGGCGGGACTTCTGGCGCTGATGGGGCAGGACAAGAAGGTGGTCGACGGCCGGCTGCGCTTCATCCTGGCCCGTGGCATCGGTCAGGCCTTTGTTGCCGATGAGGTTCCGCGCGATGTCGTGTCCGGAGTTCTGACCGACGCGCTCAAGGTGCGCCGTTAAGGCAAAACCTGCGAAATCTTTCGCAAGTCTAGGCGCCGCAATGGAATTTCGGAAATGGCAAACTTGTGCCGACATGCCTTGCGCGGCTTGCCCCGGTCGGGCTAGGTAAAGGCCCGACAATCCCGTTCCGAGAGACCCAGGATGAGCGACGCCAACGACGCCTACAATGTCACCGCCGACGAATTGCGCCAGTTCATCGAGCGCTACGAACAGCTGGACTCCGAGAAGAAGGACGTCACCGAACAGCAAAAAGAGCTGATGGCCGAGGCCAAGGGCCGGGGCTATGACACCAAGGTGATGAAGAAGGTCATCGCGCTGCGCAAACGCAAGCCCGACGACATCGCCGAGGAAGAGGCGGTTCTCGACATGTACAAATCCGCCCTCGGGATGAGCTGAGGCGCGTCAGGGCGCGAAGGTCAGGACGCCAGGAATTACGGCGCGAGGAAGGTGATTTCGGCCATCCGCGCGATGCGCGCCACGTCCTCGTCGTAAAGGCTGGTCAGCTCGGCGACCATTTCCCTGGTCCAGCCCGGCATCTCGATCTCCTGATCGACCCGTTCGGGCAGGGCAAACTTGTCGAGGAAGGCCGAGACGATCTTGCGGCGCTGCATCACCGTCTGCGGCGGATGGGTTTCGAGATAGGCCTGCATCCGCGCCAGCCCCTCGCCGGACATCAGGCTGGCCAGCAGATCGTCCTCGCCCTGCATGGCCGGCCCCTTGGGCAGGCCCGCAACCGCCCGCAGCACTTCGGGCCAGACCAGCGGTGTATCCTCGTCGCACCACACTGTCAGCGGCACGCCGGGATTGGCCTCCACGATGCGCTCGATCACGTCGGACCAGTAGAGGTCGAACGGGTCCGTGCCGCCCAGGAAATCGCGGTAGCTTTCCGGGTTGAGACGTTCGTACAAAAGCGGCAGGAACGACGCCGGATTGCGGATGGCCAGAAAGAACTCGGCCTCGATCTCGGGAAAGATCTGGCAAAAGGCCCGCACCCGCTCGCCCGCCGCCGGATAAAGCCGTTCGTTCAGCACATAGTTCGGCAAGGAGAGAAAGCTTTCCCAGGACAGGATCAGGCGGCTGGCGCGGTCTTCCTCCATGATCTGTTCCAGGATCAGCGCCTGGTCATCCACCGTCGCCGCCTGTCCCTTCAGCTTGGTCGCCGTCTCGCGCAGCAGCTTGCGATAGCGACTTGGCCCCGGCACCACGATGTCATGCTGCGCCAAAAGATCGCGGTTTTTCATCAGGCAGCGCAACAGGCGCTCGTCATCGGTGAAATGCGCGCCGAGGTGGTAGACGATCCGCATGGCTTGCCTGATCTGCTTCTTGTTTTCGTTGCCGCAAGTATAGTCGGTTTTCTGGACAGGGAAACCGCTTTCCTCTATGCCCGACCCCATGATGACCCAGCAAAACAGTCGGATAGCGGGACGGGCCTGGTGGCCCGATGGCTGGACGCTGGCCGCGCTGGCCATTGTGGCGGTGGTGGTGGCTCCGCTTCTGGCGGTGGTCTGGATCGCCCTGCACCCGACGGAAAACATCTGGCCGCATCTCATGGCCACTGTGCTGCCGCGCTATTTCACCACCACGCTGACCCTGATGGCCGGGGTCGGGGTGCTGGCGGCGGCGATGGGTACTGGCGCGGCCTGGCTGGTCACCATGTATCGCTTTGCCGGGCGCGGCTGGCTGACCCATGCGCTGTTGTTCCCGCTGGCCCTGCCGGCCTATGTCGGCGCCTATGCGCTGGTGGATTTCCTTGACTATTCCGGCCCTTTGCAGACCGCGATGCGGGTGGCCTTCGGCTGGCAGGATGCCCGCGACTACTGGTTTCCGGAAATCCGCAGCACCTGGGCTGCGATCCTTGTGCTGGCGGCAGCACTTTACCCCTATGTCTATCTTCTGACCCGGCAGGCGCTGCGCGAGCAGTCGGGCGGGGTTTATGAAGTCGCCCGCGCCCTTGGCACCGGCGGCTGGGGCCTGTTCTGGCGGCTTGGCCTGCCGCTGGCCCGGCCCGCCATCGCCGCCGGCGTGGCGCTGGCGCTGATGGAGACGGTCGCCGATTTCGGCACCGTCACCCATTTCGGCGTGCAGACCCTGACGACGGGGGTGTTCTCGACCTGGCTTTCGGGCGGCAATGCCGGGGGGGCGGCGCAGATCGCCGGGGTCATCATGACGCTGATCCTGACGCTGGTGGCGGTCGAGCGCGTCAGCCGCCGCAACGCCCGCTTCCACCGCGCCGCCCGTCACGCCCGGCCGATCGAGCCGCTGCAACTGCGCGGCTGGCGCGGGGGGCTGGCCTTCGCGCTCTGCCTGCTGCCCTTTGCCATGGGCTTTGTCCTGCCGGTCGGCGTCATGCTGACCCATGCCTTCGCCAACCCCGAGGTGTGGCTGGCCAAGGGCCTGATCGAGGCCGCGCTGAACACGCTCGTCGTCGGCGGCACAGCGGCGCTGGTCACGGTGGGGGCGGCGCTGTTTCTGGTCTATGGCGTGCGCATGGCGGGCAGGGGGGTGGCGCGGGTGGTGCTGCCGGTGACGATGCTCGGCTATGCCGCGCCGGGGGCGGTGCTGGCCGTGGGGCTTCTGGTGCCGCTGGCCGCGCTGGATCACCGGCTGGCTGATGCGATCCTGACGGCGACCGGCAGCGATCCGGGGCTCCTGCTGACCGGCACTTCGGCCGCGATCGTGCTGGCCTATGTCGTGCGCTTCTTCGGCATCGCCCAGGGCGCGGTCGATGCCGCCTTCGGGCGCATCTCGCCTTCTTTGCCGATGGCCGCCCGGTCCCTGGGCGAGACCACCGGCGGCACGCTGCGCCGGCTCTACCTGCCCTTGATGCGCGGCTCGGTCGCCTCGGCGCTCCTGGTGGTGTTTGTCGACTGTGTCAAGGAACTGCCCGCGACGCTGCTCCTGCGGCCCTTCAACTTCAACACGCTGGCAACCCGCGTCCACGAACTCGCCAGCCTCGAACGCCTCGGCGAAGCCGCCCCCGCCGCCCTGGTCGTCGCCCTGCTGGGCCTTGCCGCCACGGCGCTCCTCGCCCACGCCCACCGCGACAGGTGAGCCGCCCGCAGAGGGCTTGCAACCCCCCGTTCGGCCCGCTATTTCAGACCAAGTGCCCTTATAGCTCAGTTGGTAGAGCATCTGATTTGTAATCAGGGGGTCGGGGGTTCAAGTCCCTCTGGGGGCACCAGGTTTCCATGTCTTCGCCGTCTGCCGGTGGCGGGCTGGCCCGGTGGGCCTCAGCTGCCTGCGCCGAGGGCGGCGCTGAGGAAGGTGCGGAAGACTTGGGCCGGGGCGGAGAGCGGGCGGGCGTTGGGCCAGGTCAGCCCCACGTCCATCGAGGGGATCGCCTCCACCGTCTGGCGCTGTTCGATCCGCTGGCCCTCCAGCGACCAGGGGCGGTAGACCATGTCGCTGAGGATCGTCACCCCCATGCCGGCGGCGACCATCGAGCGCACCGCCTCCACCGACGAGGTGGCGAACACCACCTTCGGCGTCAGGCGGTAATGCTCCCAGTAGCGGCCGGCGGTGTGGCCTGCCTCGTCGACCGTCAGCATGACATAGGGTTCGCGCGCCACGTCGGCCAGCGGGATTTCCGGCGCGGCGAGCAGGCGGTGTTCCGAGGGCAGCCAAAGCCTGCGGCGCGAGCGGAACAGGGTTTCGGACGCCAGATCGCCGACATTGGCGAGGTTCGAGGTCAGCATCAGCGCCATGTCCAGACCGCCGCCGACCAGCGCGTTCTCGATGGCCGAGCGCGGTTGTTCCGACAGCTCCAGCGTGATGCCGGGATAGATCCGGCGAAAGGCGGCGTAGTGGCGGGCCATGAAATAGCCGGCCACCGTATAGGTCAGCCCAAGCCGCAATTGCCCCGTGACCTCGCTGTCCTCGCCGAGCGGGCTGCGCGTCGCTTCCTCCACTGCCGCGATGATCGCCTTGGCGCGCAACAGGAACCGCGCACCCTGCGGCGTCACCGAAACGCCCTGCGCGCGGCGTGCCAGAAGCCGCGCGCCAAGCGTTGCCTCCAGCCCCTGAATGCCCGCCGTCACCGCCGATTGCGAGATGTTCATCTCCATCGCGGCATGGCTGATCTGGCCGGTTTCGGCGGCGGCGATGAAATAGCGCAGGTGTTTCAGGGTCAGCGACATCATATGCCTCTTATCGAAATTTTGGATAACGTATTGCAGAAATCCGTATTTGCAAATGAATCCGACTCACGCCAGCATCGGCTCAAATCTGAACAGCAGAAGGGGGTTCTGATGCCTGTCACGGTGAACTGTGACATGGGCGAAAGCTATGGGCTTTGGCGCATGGGGGATGACGCGGGGATCATGCCGTTCATCCATATCGCCAATGTCGCCTGCGGCTTTCACGCCAGCGATTTCGACCACATGCGCGCCACCGTCCGGTTGGCCAAGGCGCATGGGGTCAGGGTCGGGGCGCATCCCAGCCTGCCCGACCTGCAGGGCTTTGGCCGGCGCGAGATGAAGATGGGCCGCGAGGAGATGGCCAATTGCCTGATCTACCAGATCGGCGCGCTTTGCGGGTTCCTCAAGGCCGAGGGGATGGAGCTCAATCACATCAAGCCCCACGGCAGCCTTTACGGCATGGCCGCGCGGCAGGAAGACATCGCGCAGGCAGTCTGCGATGCGGCCGATGTGTTCAGGGTGCCGCTTCTGGGCATGACCGGCACGCTGCACGAACGGGTCTATCCGGCGCGTGGCCACGGCTTTGTGGCGGAGTTCTATGCCGATCTCGACTATCGCCCCGACGGCAGCCTGATCGTCACCCGCGAGCATGACGCCAAGGACCCCGCCCTGATGGCCGCCCGTTGCCTGCGCGCGATCACCGAGGGCAAGGGCACGGCGACGGATGGCTCGGACATCGCCGTGCGCTGTGACAGTATCTGCATTCACTCGGACACCCCGAACGCCGTCGATATCGCCCGCGCGGTGCGCACCGCCGTCCAACCCCATACCTGAGAGGTTCCCATGGCCCAGATCCACTCGCCGCTTCCCGGCACCTTCTACCGCTCCTCCTCGCCCGACAAACCGCCGTTCAAGGCCGACGGTGATGCCGTGGCGGTGGGCGATGTGATCGGGCTGATCGAGGTGATGAAATCGTTCCACGAGATCAGATCCGAGGTCGCCGGCGCGAACATCCGGTTCGAGTGCGACAATGAAGAGCCCGTCATGGCGGGCGCGGTTCTGGCGCAGGTGGACTGATGCTGAGGAAACTTCTGGTCGCCAATCGCGGGGAGATCGCGGTGCGGGTGATCCGCGCGGCGCAGGATCTGGGGATTGCGACTGTGGCGGTCTATTCCGACGCCGACCGCGACGCCCTGCATGTGCAGATCGCCGATGAGGCGGTGCATATCGGCCCGCCGGCAGCGAAGAAAAGCTATCTCAATCAGGCGGTTCTGCTGAAGGCTGCGGCGGAGACCGGCTGCGACGCGGTGCATCCCGGCTATGGATTTCTGGCCGAGAACGCCGAGTTCGCCGATGCCTGCGCTGCCGCCGGGCTGGTGTTCGTCGGCCCCTCCGGCGATGCCATCCGCACCATGGGCGACAAGGTGGCCGCGCGCTCTGCCGCCCATGCGGCGGGCGTTCCGGTGGTGCCGGGGTCGATGGGGCGCGTCGCCGACATCGAGGCCGCCCGCCACATCCTGATCGACACCGGATTTCCGGTGATGATCAAGGCTGCCGCCGGCGGCGGGGGCCGGGGCATCCGCATTGCCAACGACCTTGCCGAATTCGAAGCCGCCTTCCCGCAAGCCGCCGCCGAGGCGCTGGCCGCCTTTGGCGACGGCGGGCTTTACATGGAAAAGGTAATCACCAAGGCGCGGCACATCGAGGTGCAGGTTCTGGGTGACGGCACCGATGCCGTGCATTGCTTCGAGCGCGAATGCAGTTTGCAACGCCGCCGCCAGAAGGTCTGGGAGGAGGCGCCCTCGCGCGCCCTGTCGGACCGGGTGCGCGACGAGCTTTGCGCCAGCGCCGTGCGGCTGACCCGCGCGGTCGGCTATTCCGGCGCCGGAACCATCGAATATCTCTATGACGACGAAGCCGACCGCTTCTATTTCATCGAGATGAACACCCGCATTCAGGTGGAGCATCCGGTGACCGAAATGATCACCGGCATCGACCTTGTGGCCGAGATGCTGCGGATTGCCGGGGGCGAGGCGCTGCGGCTGAAGCAATCCGACATCACCCCGCGCGGCCATGCAATCGAGGTGCGGCTGAACGCCGAAGACCCCTCCCGCGATTTCGCCCCGTTTCCCGGCACCGTCTCCTCCCTGCGGGTGCCGGGCGGGCCGGGGGTGCGGTTCGAGTCGATGCTTTACGCCGGCTACACCGTGCCCCCGTTCTACGACTCGCTTCTGGCGAAACTGGTGGTCCATGCCGAAACCCGCGAGGCGGCTATCACCCGGCTGGTCCGCGCGCTTGGCGAGACCCGGATCGAAGGGCTGCGCACCACCAAACCGCTGTTTCTGGCGCTCGCCGAGGACGAGGCCGTCCGCGCCAATGCCGTTCACACCCGCTGGCTGGAAGGCTGGCTGGACACCCATTCCGCCCGGCTGGTGCCGGATCTGGAACCATAGGAGGAACCATGTCGATCCGCTTTTCCTTCGGGGGCGACGAACACATCTTCGCGGAAGTCAGCGAGGACATGTCGCTTGAGGCCTTCTTTACCTCGCTTTCGATGACCAATGCTGTCAAGGCGGCGGGGATCAAGGGCGTGACCGAGATCTGCCCGGCCAATGCCAGCTTTCAGATCAAGTTCGACCCGGACCGGATCAAGCCGGGCGATCTGTTGAAGGAGTTGCAATCCATGGAAGGGGCGGCGTCGAAATCCGACGCCACGCTGCAAACCCGGATCATGGAAATCCCGGTGCTGTATCAAGACCCCTGGACCCATGAGACGCTGATGCGCTTCCGCGAGCGGCACCAGAACCCGAACGCCACCGATCTGGAATATGCCGCCGAAGTCAATGGCCTGGGCGGGGTGGAGGACTTCATCAAGGCGCATTCCAGCCAGCCGTGGTTTGTTTCCATGGTGGGCTTCGTCGCGGGCTTGCCGTTCCTCTACCAGATGGTCGAGCGCAAGCGGCAATTGCAGGTGCCGAAATACCTCCGGCCCCGGACCGACACGCCGAAGCTGACCATCGGCCATGGCGGGTGTTTCTCCTGCATCTACTCGGTACGCGGCGCGGGCGGCTACCAGATGTTCGGCGTCACCCCGATGCCGATCTATGACCCGTCGCAGAAGGTGAATTACCTGACCGACGAGATGTGCCTGTTCCGCCCCGGCGACATCGTGAAATGGAAGCCGGTCAGCCGCGACGAATACGACGCCGCGATCGAGGCGGTGGATGCCAACCGCTATGAACCCGTGATCCGCGCCGCGTCCTTCAGCCTGGCCGCGTTCAACAAGGATATGGCGGGCACCAATGCCAAGCTGATGGAGGTCTTGAATGGCCGTTAATGTCATCTCCCCCGGCCTGTCGACCACCGTGCAAGACCTTGGCCGCCCCGGATATTACCACCTCGGCATTCCGCTTTCCGGGGGCATGGACCGCTTTGCCCTGCGCGCCGCCAATATGCTGGTCGGCAATGACGAGGGCGCGGCAGTCTTGGAGGCGGTCTTCATGGGGCCGGAGCTGGAGTTCACCGAGGCCGCCACCGTGGCGGTGGCGGGGGGCGAGCTGCCGCCGAAGCTGAACGGCGATGATCGCCCCACATGGGAGGCCTTCCCGGTCAAACCCGGCGACCGGCTGACGTTCGGCTTCCTGAAATCCGGCGCGCGGGCTTATATCGCGGTCTCAGGCGGCATTGATGTGCCGGTGAAGCTCGGCTCGCGCTCCACCTACACGCTCGGGGCCTTGGGCGGGCATGAGGGGCGAGCCTTGAAGGCCGGCGACAGCCTGCCCTTGGGCAAGGGCATCCCCGGCAAGGGGGCGATTCCGGCCAATCTGCGCCGCCAGCCCGGCAACCCCGCCGAACTGCGCATGCTGCCGGGGCTGTACTGGCACCGGATCACGGCGGCGGCGGGCAAGCAGTTCTTTGCCGACACCTGGAAGGTCGCGCCCGAGGCCGACCGCATCGGCTATCGCTTCAAGGGCGGCACGGCGCTGGAGTTTGTACCGCGCGAACAGCCCTTTGGCGCGGGGTCGAACCCGTCGAACATTGTGGACGCCTGCTATCCCTATGGCTCGATTCAGGTGCCGGGCGGGACGGAGCCGATCGTGCTGCACCGCGATGCGGTATCGGGCGGCGGCTACATGATGCTCGGCTGCGTCATCAGTGCCGACATGGATCTGATCGGGCAGTTGCAGCCGCATTCCCCGGCGCGCTTTGTCGAGGTCACGATGGATCAGGCGCTGGCCGCCCGCCATGACCGGCAGGCAGCCCTTGCCGCCTTGCGCAGCCATCTGGGCCGGTGATGCAAGACACCGCTCCTCGTGCGCCTGCGGCGTCTCCTCGCCCCCTTGCGAGGAGCGCCCGCAGGGCGACGATGAGCCTACCCCCGCCCGCGCGCCTCTTTCGGTGTCACGCCGAACCGCGCGCGGAAGGCGCGGGAGAACTGCGCCTGATCTGTGAAGCCGCGGGCATAGGCGATCTCGCCAATCGCGCGCCGGTCGGCGGGGTTCTTCAGATCCTCATGCGCCGCCTGCAACCGGGTGTCGCGGATCCACTGGCCGAGCGTGGTATTGGTGTCGCGGAGCAACTCGTGCAGATAGCGCACCGAAATGCCGCAGCCCCCCGCCACTTCCTCCGGGCCAAGATCGGGATCGTCGATATGGCGGCGGACAAAGCTTTCGATCCGCGCCAGATGCGCCGTGCGCACCGTGGAATTGCCACTGGTCAGCACCCGCTCATCGGACTGGATGGCCAGCGCCAAGAGATCCACCAACTGCCGGCCAACGATGGAGCGGGTTTCCTCGGTCATCTGGTCATAGCGCGCCGGGATCAGGTGGACCATGTCGACGAAAAGGCCATTCGCGCCATTGGTGGCATCGAATTGCAGGCTGCAAAACCGGTCCGGCGCGCGGATGCGGCCGCCCAGCATTTCCTTCGACAGCTTCATCACCCACAGATCCGCCGGATCGGAATGGCTGAACTCATAGGGTTCATGGCTGCGCTCGATGAAAAACGCGCCGGGATTGGCGCGCACCTCTTTTCCCCCTTGGGCAAAGCGCAACTCGGACTTGGTGGGCAGGGTGACCAGAAACTCCTCCGGCCCCGGTTCGCGGAAATGCTTGGGCAGGCGGCGATACATCAGCGCGTCCGAGGTGAGGCGCGACAAGGACACGCCCCCCAGATCCCAACTGGTCAGCTCGCCGTCAAAGGCCTCGGGGCGATGGAAGGTCAGGTCAAGCGGGAAATAGGCGCGGGCGATGGTTTCGTGCCAGTGCCGGCTGCGCCCCGCCACATCGACCCCGCGCGTGCTGATGGTGGATTTCATCGCGTGTTTCCCCGTTTTTCACAGAAGGCCACGGCCTGGGCATCCTGTAAAGCGCCGCGTTTGGCCCCGCGGCCCGACTGCACGGAAAGACAAAACGCTATGCGCCCGGCGCAAAGACGGCATGCGTCCTGCGCAACTACGGTTGCTGTCACAAAGGCACAACAGATGCCGCGTGACAGGGAGTTCCGGCGATTCGGACGGGCCTTTTGCCCGAACGCCCCTCTTTTGCGCGGCCCCAACCGGAGGGCTCCGTAGTGGCGCATAAAGCCAAACCCAAGGTCGAGGTTGACCCCATCACCCTGTCGGTGGTGCGTGGCATTCTCGAGACCACCCAGCGCGAGATGACACTTTCGCTGGAAAAAACCGCGCGGTCGAGCGTGTTCAACCTCGCGCATGACTATTCGACGGCGCTCTTCAACGCGACGCCCGAGATGATCCTGCAGGGGCAGGACATTCCGATCCACCTCGGCAGCCTCATCCCGGCGATGAAGGTGGTCGCGGGCTATTTCGGCGACGACATCCACGAAGGCGATCTGCTCATTCACAACGACCCGGCCTGGGGCGGCAGCCATGCCATCGACACCTGTTTCTACAAGCCGGTGTTCTGGAAGGGCCGCCTGAAATACTGGACCGTCTGCAAAGGCCACCTGACCGATGTCGGCGGCCCGGTGCCGGCGGGCTACAACCCGAACGCCAAGGAAATCTACGCCGAATGCCTGCGCATTCCCCCCGTGAAGGTCTGGGACCGGGGCCAGCCGCGCAAGGATGTCCTGAACTTCATCCTGACCAACATGCGGGCGCGCCGCGATCAGGAAGGCGACTTCAACGCGCTCATTGGCGCCTGTCAGGTGGGCGAGCGCGCGCTTCTGGCGATGCTGGAGAAATACGGCGAGGAGATGGTCGATGCCTGCATCGACACCCTGTTGAACATGGCCGAAAAGCAGATGCGTGCGCTGATTTCGGACGTGCCGGACGGCACCTATGAGGGCAGCGCCATTCTGGAAGACGCCGGGCACGGCTTTGGCGATTTCGAGATCAAGGCCAAGGTCACGATCAAGGCCGACACCTGCCATATCGAGATTTCCAGCCCGCCGCAGATCCCCTATTTCATCAACAGCTATGAGGGGAACTCATATTCCGGCGTCTATCTCGGACTGATGATGTTCGCTCAATTGCCGCCACCCTATAACGAGGGGCTCTATCGCTGCGTCTCGGTGAACATGGGGCCGAAGGGCACGATCTGCAACGCGGCCGAACCCGCGCCGCATATGAACTGCACCACGACGCCGATGGAAACCCTGACCGACGCCGTGCGGCTGGCCTTTGAAAAGGCGGTGCCGTCGAAGGTTTCGGCATCTTGGGGTCATGCCAACGGGCTGAACATCGCCGGTTGGGACAAGCGCCACGACGAGGAATATGTGACGATGGTGCTGGCCACCATCATCTCGGGTGCCGGCGCCACGCCGTCTCAGGACGGCTGGCACGCCTGCGGGCCGGAGTGCTGCTTTGGCGCGCTGACCTCGGGCGATGTGGAGCTTCTGGAATACTCCTACCCGATCATCATCCACCGCTACAGCCTGATGACCGACTCGGGCGGCGCGGGGAAATTCCGCGGCGGCTCCGGCACGGCCTGGGAAGTGGAGCCGCTCAGCGACGACATGACCTTCATCACCTTCGGTGAAGGCCGCCGCATCCCGGCCGTTGGCGCAGCGGGCGCGGCCAGCACCATGATCGACACCAAGGTCGGCCGTCTGGAACTGGTGGAGGGAGACCGGCAGGAAACCATCCGCGAGAACGTCATCAAGGTCATCAAACCCGGCGACCGCATCACCAACATGAACCCCGGCGGCGGCGGCTATGGCAATCCGATGGAGCGCCAGATCGACAAGGTGGTCTGGGACGTGAAGAACGGCCTCGTCTCGATTGACGGGGCAAGGGAGGATTACGGCGTCATCATCAAGGACCCCACCACGCTGGACGTGGACCACACCGCAACGAATGCCCTGCGCGCCAAGCGTGCTGTGGCCGCGAAATAAGGGGGAATTGAGATGAAATCCGAATATCGTCTGGGCATCGACGCCGGCGGCACCTTTACCGACTTCGTTCTGGCCGACAAATCGGGCCAAGTGCGGCTGTTCAAGGCACTTTCCACACCGCAGGATCCGACGCTGGCCATCAAGAACGGTCTGGCGCTGATCTCTGAAGAACTCGGCGTTCCGGCCAATCAGATCATCCCGAACTGCGATCTGTGCATCAACGGCACGACGGTTGGCCTCAATGCGCTGATTACCCACAAGGGCGCAAAAGCGGGCCTGATCTGCACCGCAGGTCACGAGGACAGCCTTGAAATCCGGCTTGGCCACAAGGAAGACGGCTATCGCTATGACCCGGAATATCCGCCGGCCACCATGCTCGTGCCGCGCTATTTGCGCCGTGGCGTGCAGGAGCGGGTGCTGTCGACGGGCGAAGTGCGCACCCCCCTGAACGAGGCCGATGTCCGCGCCGCCTGTGAGGTGTTCAAGGCCGAGGGCGTGGAAACCGTGGCGATTTCCTTCGTCTGGTCGGTGCTTTACCCCGACCACGAACGCCGCGCCGGCGAGATCGTGCGGGAAATGCTGCCGGGGGTGGTGCTGACCCTTGGCTCGGAACTCTACCCGCAGGTCCGCGAATACACCCGCACCTCGACGGCGGTGGTGAACGCCTATCTCGCGCCGATCATGAAGCGCTATGTGACGGCGGTGGATGCCTATTTCCAATCGCTCGGCGCGAAGCAACCCGTCCGCTACTACCAGTCGAACGGCGGGCTTGCCATCGGGCAGGCGATGACCGACCGCTCGGTCTATGCCATCAACTCCGGCCCGGCTTCGGCCCCGGCCGCCGGGCAATATGTCTGCGAGCCCTTCGGCAAGAAGGACGTGATTACCGTCGACATGGGCGGCACCTCGTTCGACATCACGCTGACCAAGGACGGCTCCACCAACATCAACAAGAACATCGACTTCCTGCGCTATCGCATTGGTGTGCCGATGATTCAGGTGGAAACCCTGGGCGCGGGCGGCGGCTCGATCGGCTGGATCGACGAGATGGGGCTGATGCAGATGGGGCCGCAATCGGCGGGGTCCGATCCGGGGCCGGCCTGCTATGGGCAGGGCGGGAAACTGCCCACCGTGTCGGACGCCAACCTTGTGATGGGCTATCTCAATCCCGATGGTCTGGTCGGTGGTCGCCTGCCGTTGAGCTATCAAAAGGCCCATGACGCGGTGAAAACGAATCTGGCCGATCCGCTGGACCTTTCGGTCGAACGCGCCGCCTATGGCATGTTCACCATCGTCAACGCCAACATGGTCAACGGCATCCGCCGCGTCACCGTGGAGCGCGGCTATGACCCGCGCGATTTCGTGCTGGTGGGTGCAGGGGGCGCGACGGCGGCGCATATCACTGCGCTGGCCGATGCCATCGGCATTGACACCATCGTCCTGCCGAAGCTCGCCTCGGGTCTCTGCGCCTTTGGCCAGATCATCTCGGACGTGAAATACAACTACATGGCCACGGCGCCCCTGCGGCTGGAATCCGACGCCGCCTATGCCCGGATCGACGAGCTTTACAACCAGATCGAGGCGCAGGGCATCGCGCATCTGAAAGATGACGGCTTCAAGGGCAAGGACATCGTCATCAAGCGCAGCCTTGACATGCGCTATGTCGGGCAAGTCCATGAATGCACGGTGGAAATCGACAATTTCAAGGTCGATGCCAAGTCGATCGGCAAGGTGATCGCCGCCTTCCACAAGCGGCACGAGCAGCTTTACACCTATTCCGAGCCGCATTCGGTGGTCGAGGTCGTGAACATCGAAAGCACGGTCTACGGCGTGGTGGAAAAGCCTGCCCGCATGACCATCGGCAAGGGTGTTTCGGCCGACAAGGCGATCAAGGCGCATCGGGATGCTGTGTTCTCGGCCGACGGCAAGCGGGTGAAGACCCCGATCTATGACGGCACGCCGCTGGGCGCGGGCGCGACGATCCATGGCCCGGCCGTGATCGAGGAAGTCACCACCACCATCGTCGTGGAACCGGGCTGGACGGCCCGGCTGGATGAAAGCGGGTCTTACCTCATGACCCGCGACAAGAAGGGGGCAAAATGAGCCAGTTGCACGCCGACAAGGTTTCGGTCGCCTTTGCGGGGCTGCGCGCCCTGTCAGAGGTTGACCTCACGGTCTCACCCGGCCAGATCGTCGGGCTGATCGGCCCGAACGGGGCGGGGAAGACCACCCTTGTCAACGTGCTGACCGGCTTTCAGGCCCCGACCGAGGGGGCTGTCCGGCTGGACGGCCAGCCCCTGTCGAACCTCAAACCGCATGAGTTGCGCCGTCGCGGCATCGCCCGCACCTTTCAGGGCGGGCGGCTGTTCCGTGACCTGCCTGTCATCGACAATCTGGAGGTGACGGGCGTCGGCCTTGGCCAGTCGCGGGCGGCGGCGATTGCCGAGGCAACCGCGATGCTGGAGTGGGTCGGCATCGCGCCCTTGGGCGACCGCATCGCCGGCACGCTGCCCTATACCGACGAGCGCCGGGTGGCGATTGGCCGGGCACTGATGGGCAAACCTTCCTTCGTGCTTCTCGACGAACCCGCCGCCGGCATGAGCGCACAGGAGGCCGCCGAGCTTGCCGATCTCATTCGCCGCATTGCGGGCGAGATGGGCTGCGGTGTCCTGCTCATCGAACACAATGTCGGGCTGGTGCTGGACCTTTGCCACCACATCGTCGTGCTGGACAGCGGCGCGGTGATCGAAACCGGCGGTCCGGCGGCGATCCGCGCCAGCGAACGGGTGCGCCACGCCTATATGGGCACCGCCGCCGACAGCCATTTGCCCGTGCTGGAGGTCAGCGCATGAGCCTGCTTGCCCTGTCCAATGTCTCGGTCCGCTATGGCCGGCTGACCGCCGTGCGCAATGTCAGCTTCTCCATGGCGGAAGGCGAGATCCTGTTCATCACCGGGCCGAACGGCGCCGGGAAATCCTCGCTCCTGCGCGCCATTGCCGGGGTGACGCCGCCCGCCGGCGGGCGCATCGACTTTGAAGGCCATGACATCACCGGCCGCTCGCCCGAGGACATCGCCCGGCTGGGCGTGTCGATGGTGCCCGAGGGGCGCGATGTGTTCGGCGGGCTGACCATCGAGGAAAACCTGATGGTCGGCACTGGCATGCATGCCCGCGAGCGGGGCTGGAAGGCCCGCGCCGCGACGGAACTGGAGGCAGTCTATGCCACCTTCCCGATCCTGAAGGACCGCCGTCACACGCAGGCGGGGCTTCTGTCGGGCGGCCAGCAGCAGATGCTGGTGATCGGCCGGGCGCTGATGACCCATCCGCGGCTGGTGGCGATTGACGAGCCGTCCTTGGGTCTGGCGCCGAACATCACAGATCAGGTCTACGAACGCCTGATCGCCCTGCAGGCGGAACGCAAGCTGACCCTCCTCATCGTCGAGCAATCCTCCACCCGCGCCATGATGGCCGGCGGGCGGATGATGCTGATGCGGGGCGGGGAAATCCTGCTCGACGGCGACGCGCGCGCGCTGGGGCAATCAGAGGCCATGCAGGCCGCCTATTTCGGATATGGAGAGCACTGATGGGATCGCTGCTTCAGGTCATCTTCGACGCAGCCGCGCTTGGCTCGCTCTATGCCCTTGCCGCTCTTGGCATCGCGCTGATCTTCGGGGTGATGCGGCTGGTGAACTTCGCCCATGGCGATGTGATCGCCTTCTCGGTCTTTGCGCTTCTCTGGCCCTCGGTCGATGCGGTGGCCGTGGTCTTTGCCGGCAACCTGCCGTGGTTTCTGCTGATCCCCTTCGTGCTGGCCATCGGGGCAGGGCTGTCGGTGCTGTCGGAAATCGTGGTGTTCCGCCGGTTCCGGCGGGCCAATCCGGCCACCATGATGATCGCCTCTTTCGCGCTTGGCTTCGTCATCCGCTATTTCCTGCTGATGCTGTTTTCCAGCCGGCCGAAAAGCATCTCGCTGCTGCCCGCCCTCAGCCAACCCGTTGAAATCATGGGCGCGCGCATTCCGCTTTTGCAGCTCATCACCATCACGGTGACCATCGCCGTGCTTCTTGGCCTCATCGCCTTCCTGCGCCGCACGCGCTTTGGCCTCGAGATGCGGGCGGCGGCCGAGAACTTCACCATGGCCCGGATGCTGGGGGTGCGGGCCAACCGGGTCATCATGGGGGCCTTTGCCCTGTCAGGGGCGCTGGCGGCGGCGATTGCGCTGATCCTCGGGTCGCAGACCGGCACGGCCAACATCATGATGGGCGCGAACGTGATGCTGATGGCCTTCATCGCCACGGTGATCGGCGGCATGGGCAGCCTTGCCGGGGCGGTGCTGGCCGGGTTCCTGCTGGGGGCGGTAGCAACGGTCATGCAGGTGATCCTGCCGCCCGACGCCCGCGCCTTCCGCGATGCCTTCGTTTACGGCGCGGTCATCCTTGTCCTGATCTTCCGGCCGCAAGGCCTTCTCTCGGCCCGCGGCACCAAGGAGCGCGTGTAATGTCCCTTTCTGTCGCCCGCCGCACCGTCACCACGCCGATCCTGCTGGGCCTCCTGCTCGTCGCCTTCGCGCTGTTGGCGCTGGTGGTAGGGTCAAAGCCCTTCAACCAGACCATCATCGACATCTTCCTCAAGGTGATCTTCGTGGTCGGGCTTTGGGTGTTCATCGGCAATTCCGGGGTGATTTCCTTTGGCCACACCGCGTTTGCCTGCCTTGGTGGCTATATTGCGGCCTGGACCACGATCAAGCCGATGCTGAAGGGCACCGCGATGCCGGGCCTGCCGGACTGGCTGATGGGAATGGAGATTCCGTTCTGGGCCTCGGCGGTGCTGGCGGCCGGCTGGGCCGCGCTCTGGGCGCTGATCTTCGGCGCCGTGCTGATGCGGCTGTCCGGCATTGCCGCCTCGATCGCCACCTTTGCCATGCTGGCCATGGTGAACTCGATCTATTCGAACTGGGAGAGCGTCACGGCGGCGACCTCCTCGGTCGTCGGCATCCCGATTGTGCGGTCGATCTGGCCCTACCTGATCGCCGCCCTGATCGCGGTCTTTGCCGCCTGGGCCTATGGCATCTCGCGCCACGGCCTTGCCCTGCGCGCCGCGCGAGATGAACCCACCGCAGCGGCGGCCAGCGGCATCGACATTCCGCGCGCGCGGCTGATCGCCTTCGTGATTTCCGGCGCCATCATGGGCATGGGCGGGGCGCTTTACGCCCATTCCATCGGCATCGTCACGCCCGACACCTTCTACCTTGGCCTCGCCTTCATCACGCTGTCGATGCTGGTCGTCGGCGGCATGGGCAGCCTGTCGGGCGCGGTCTTGGGCGTTCTCATCCTGTCCTCGCTGATCCAGATCCTGCGCTGGCTGGAGGCAGGCATCGAGATCGGCACCACCACCTTTGCCCTGCCGGGCGGCGTGCAGGAAATCGCCCTCGGCGCCGTGATGATCCTCATCCTCATGTTCCGGCCTGCCGGGATCATGGGCAACCGCGACCTGAGCCTGCCCCGCGGGGCGGCTTCGGACAGCCAAGGCCAGACCGGCCCCAAAACCTGAAAAAGACGACCCAACAAGGAGAGACCAAATGAAAAGACTGATTGCAGCCCTTGCCGCCACCACCTGCCTGACGGCTCCGGCGCTGGCCGATGACGAAAAGATCGTCGTGGGCTTTGCCACGGCCGAAACCGGCTTCATGCAGGCATATGACAAGCCCGCGCAGGATGCCGCGATGATCCGCATCGCCGAGATCAATGCGGCGGGCGGGCTTCTGGGCAAGCAGATCGAAGTGGTGAACGCCGATACCAAGACTGACCGCGCCGAAGGCGCCAAGGCGGGCCTCAGCGTGATCGACGCCGGCGCCGACATGGTGGTGGTGTCTTGCGACTATGACTTCGGCTCGCCGGCAGCCCTTGCCGCCGAAAGCGCCGGCCTGCCGTCGTTCTTCCTCTGCGCGGAATCGATCAAGGCGGGCATTCAGGGCGTTGGCCCGAACAGCTTCTCGGCTTCGGTTCTGGCCGCGGTGCAGGGCGCGACCATGGCGGAATGGGCCTATACCAAGAAAGAAGCCCGGACCTTCTATCGCCTGCTCGATACCTGGACCGAATACAACAAGGGCATTTGCGACGGCTTCGACTGGATGCTGCCGCGGCTGGCCGATGCCACGCTGGCGGGCGAGGACACCTTCCTGAACGAGGACGCCTCGATTGCCGCGCAGATCACCCGCATCAAGGCGCTGCCGGAAGAGCCTGATGCCATCATGCTTTGCACCATGATGCCGGGCGCGGTTTCGGCCATCAAGCAGATCCGCGCTGCGGGCATCAACTCGATGATCCTCAACGGCTCGGGCGTGGATGGCAGCTACTGGCTCAGCGCCGTGCCGGACCTGTCGAACTTCTTCGTGCCTGTGCAGGGCTCGATCTATGGCGATGACCCGAACCCCGAAGTCACCGCCTTCAACGCCAAGTACAAGGAAGCGACCGGCGGCGATCCGTCGACCCAGTATGTCTATCCGGGCTATGTGATGATTGACGTCTGGGCCAAGGCGGTGGAGCGGGCGGGCACCGTGGAAACCTCTGCCGTGGTGGCGGAACTGGAGAAGATGACCGGCGAGCCGACGCTCTTTGGCCCGCGCACCTTCACCTCCGAGATTCACCACCAGAACCAGGCGCGCTATCTGATCGTCGAGACCAATGCGGGCAAGCCCGGCGTGGTGGATGAATGGACGATCTCGGAAGCAATCCCGGTTGCCGACCTGATGAAGTAAGCTTCGGGCAATCCGACAGGTCGGCCCCTGCGCAAGCGGGGGCCGATCTGCGTTCCGGTGCGATTTTCAGGGCAGGGGGCTCAGAGCAGGAAATCACCCGCCCCAAGGCCGGTGATCCCGGCCAGCCCGATCTCGAAATCGGCCAGCCCGTCGCCGGTGACATCGCCGCTGACGATGACCTGCGCCAGCTCCACCACCAGCCAGAGGCCAAAGGCGAAAGGCCCGGCTGGGCTGAAGCCGAAGGCCTGATTGCCGGCAAGGCCCGCGTTGGCGTCAAGCGTGCGCAGGTCGATCTGGTCGATGCCGGTGGTGAAGTCATGGATCACATCGCGGGTCGGCCCGACCAGACTGTCGGCGAGACTGGCGAACACGAACCGGTCGGCCGCCACATCCTCGCCGCCATAAAGATGGTCCAGTCCTGCACCGCCGCTCAGGCTGTCGGCGCCGATGCCGCCGAAGATGCGGTTGGCCAGCGCGTTGCCGGTCAAGCGCAGCCCGGCGGTGCCGGTGGCGCGCAGTTCCTCGACCGCCATGCCGGCGCCGAGGGTGTGGTTGACTGAGGTCATCACCACATCCCGCCCGCCACCCGCCGCTTCGATCACTGCGGCGCCGGCATGGGAAAGCCAGTAGGTGTCATTGCCCGCGCCGCCGGCCAGCGTGTCGGCAAAGGCGGCGTTGCCGTGGAGCTGATTGGCAAGGCCGTTGCCGGTCAGGTGCAGGCCCGACGCGCCGGTTGACCGGATCTCCTCGACCGCCACGCCGGCGGCCAGGGCGTAATCCACTGCGGCGTCAAGCCAGTCCAGACCACCGCCCGCGGCCTCGATCACCTGCTGCCCGGCGGCGGCGATGACATACAGGTCATTGCCATCGCCGCCCGCCAGCGTATCGGCATGGCTGGCGCTGCCATAAAGCGCGTTGGCGCGCGCGTTGCCGGTCAGGCTGAGTGCGGCCGGGCCGGCGGCGTGCAGCTCCTCGACCTGGCTGCCCGCGGCAAGACTGTGGCTGACGGCGGCGTACAGGATGTCATGGCCACCGCCCGCCGCCTCGATCACCCGGTCGCCGAGATGGCGCAGGTGGTAGATGTCATCGCCGCCGCCCCCGCGCAGCGTGTCGGCGCGCAGTGCATTGCTGTAGAAGATGTTGGCCAGTTCATTGCCGGTCAGATCGCGCCCGGCGTTGCCCATGGCGTGCAGTTCCTCGACATGGCTGCCGGCGGCAAGGCTGCAGTCGGCATAGGCATAAAGCCGGTCCAGCCCGCCCGCCGCCGCCTCTGTCACCCGCGCGGCAGCGTTGTAGAGATAGAAACGGTCATTGCCGGCGCCGCCCGCCAGCGTGTCGCCATGGCCCGTGCTGCCGACAAGCCGGTTGGCAAGGCCGTTGCCGACAAGGGTCAGCGCCTGCGACCCCAGCGCGCGCAGGGTCTCGACAGCAGAGCCCGCGGCGAGAACGTGGTTCACATGGGCAAAGATCGTGTCCGTGCCGCCACCCGCCGCCTCCTCCACCCGGTCCTCGCTGTGGTAAAGGTGATAGCTGTCATTGCCGCCGCCGCCCGCCAGCGTGTCGGCATCGCTGGCCGAGCTGGTCAGCCGGTTCGCCGCCCCGTTGCCTGCCAGCGTGATGCCGCCGCTGCCTTCGGCGACGGTGAGCCGCTCCACCGCCTGACCGCTGGCCAGCGCAAAATCGACATGGGCCAGCACTTCGTCCGTGCCCTGACCGGCCAGTTCCTGCACGGTGTCGAGCGTCGAGAACACATGGTAGCTGTCATTGCCGGCCCCGCCCTGCATCACGTTGCCCACCGATTGCGCCTGCAGGGTGACATCAAGGGTCCCGACGGGGCCGGTGCCGGTCAGGTCGGGCAGGATGTCGAAGACATTGACCAGATTGCCGCTGCCGTCGCCTTGCCAGTTGTGCAACAGCCCCGCGGTGTTCAGCGGGTCGGGCAGGTGGGTCCAGGCATTGTCCCAGATATCCTGCGCCGAACGGGCATGGTCGAACAGCCGGATGTCGCCGACGGCCGCCTGATCGTCGATCACGATGCCCGCCACCACGTCAAGACCGCGCGTCGTCGTCGGAAACACCCGCTCGGCAGTGCGCACGCCGTCAAGATAGATGCTCAGCGCCCCGGTCAGGTCGTCAAAGCTGATCGACAGGCGATGCGCCGCGCCGTCGGTCAGGGCAGGGGGCAGGATGCCATAGTGCCAGTCCTCCACCTCGGCGCCGCCGAACAGGATCGAGGCCGCGCCGTCGGCATGGCGGTAAAGCGCGAAATTGCCGAATTGCAGGACATAATGTTCATTGCCAAGCGCCGCTTGCTGCCAGACCAGTTCCAGCGTGAAGGACTGCGTCGGAAAGAGCGTGGCCGAGCCGAGGTCCAGCGCCGCACCCGCCGCTGCATCGGTGGCGACCAGCCGGAACACCTCTGGCGCGGCGACGCCGGTGGCGCTGTCATCGCCCGCCAACAGGTCATCGCCCGCGCCGCCGTAAAGGCTGTCCGAACCCGCCCCGCCATAAAGGCTGTCGTTGCCCGCCCCGCCGTCGATCACATCGGCGCCGTCATTGCCACTTAGGTCGTTGGCCACCGCATTGCCGGTCATCCGGTCATCGCCGCGCCCGCCGCGCGCCTCTTCGATCACCGCCCCGAAGGCGATGCCGAGGTTCAGGACGAAGCCGCCGACGCTGGACTGGCTGCCGGCGGCCAGCGAGATCTGCTGATCGGCGGCATAGCGCGACAGGTCCAGCCTGTCATGGCCGCCGCCATCCCAGATCGTCAGCATGGGATCGAGGTTCTGCACGAAGTCATAGACCCCGCCCGCCGTCGCGCCGAAGCCATAGACGGTATCGCCGGCCCGCGTCGCGCTGTTTGCGCCGTAGATCTGTTGCAGGGCCAGCATGTCACAGATGCCCAGCGTGTCGGCCTGCAAGCCCGAGCCGCCGACGCCTTCGGGCAGGCCCGCGCCTTGCGGCTCATCGGCGGCGAAATAGCTCATCACCGTGAACTGCGCGCTGTCCTGCCAGAACCGGGCGTCCGCGCCAAAGCTGATCGCGCTGCCACCCCCGGCATCGTAAAGCCCC
The DNA here is from genome assembly GCF_011008935.1 of Tabrizicola oligotrophica. Lineage (GTDB taxonomy): Bacteria > Pseudomonadota > Alphaproteobacteria > Rhodobacterales > Rhodobacteraceae > Tabrizicola_A > Tabrizicola_A oligotrophica. Next base: position 352,370 of record NZ_JAAIVJ010000001.1, read on the forward strand.
GGATGCGTCAGGCCCATGCTGTGACCGATCTCGTGCAGCATCATCTGGTAATACCAGCTGCCGGGCTGCGGCGCCTCGGTCGGCGGCGCAGCGGTGTTCACCCAGACATCGCCGGAGGTCGAGGCAAAGTCCGGGTCCGCCGGCAGGCCGCCCCAGGCCCCACTGCCATCCTCGGCGCTGTAATTGCCGTAAAGCAGCACCGCCTCGTCGGTATAGCCGCCGGGATTGACCTCGGTGAAGCTCAGCCCGGTGATCTCGGCGAAATGCGCCAGGACGGCGCGGGTGGTCTCCTTCTGCGCCTCGGTGAAGTGCTGGAAGCCGGTCTGGCCATGGTCGATGCTGTCGGAAAACCCGAAGCTCAGGTTGACCCCGCTGCCGCGGGTGTCGGTCCAGGCGGCGTGGCTGTCCAGCACGCCCGCGATCATCGCCAGATCGACATTGGCCTTGTCGCCCGCGCTGGCCGCGACTCCATAGCTGCCGGTTCCGGTGCCAGTGGCCGAGGCGGCGAGATAATACCGCCCGGTCACGGTCGCGGTGAAGGAGAATGTCGCGTTCAGGTTGGGCAGGCCGTCGTCGTTCAGGGCAAGTTCCGTGCTGCCATCCGGCGCGATCAGCCGCAGCAGGGGGTTGGTCAGGCATTCAAGGCCGATGCCGACCATGGCGAAGCAGTAGCTTTCGCCCGCCACCAGATCGACGGCGATGAAATCCGTGTCGCCCGCCGTGCCGATTTCCCCCTGCGCGGTGCCGCCGATGTCGATCAGAAAGGCCGTCGTGGCGCTGGCGGGGGCATCGCCGGAAAGATCGGTCTCAAAGGTCGTCGGCATCCGTCACTTCCTGCGAACGGGCTGGCCTGACGAGCCGGAATGCGCCCTTGGGTTGAACGCTAGCATTGCAATGCAGCTTCATGCAAGAAAAGTGAACTGTCTGCAGCACCTTCGCCAAGGGCAGCGCGCGCCTTATGCTCGCGCACCCCGTACCGGTCAGGTGCCGCCCAGCCGCAGGCGCGCGAACAGCACGCAGGCCTCCAGCCCGTTCCTGACCGCCTGTTCGTCGCGCCGGCGCATCCAGTCCAGCCAGAGCCCGTCGAGCGTGGCCATGATGAGATCGCTCACCATCGGGATGCGGTCGGTCTTCCAGGGGTCGGAGACCTGATGCAAGAGCGCCTCGACCTGCGCCCGGTAGCGGTCGTGCAGCGCGCGCTCGGCCGCGGCGACGGCGGGGTGGGCGATGGCGGCCGACCACAGGTCGATGCGGGTGCGCAGGGGACCGGGCGACAGGAAATCCTCGGTGAAGCCGGCCTTCAGGAACGCCTCCAGCCGCTCGGCCGGCGTCGCGCCGGGCAGGCTGATCCGGGCTTCGGCCGCCACCTGGAACTGTTCGGAGGCCAGCCGGCAGGCCTCGGCCAGAACCTCGTCCATGCCGGTGAAGTGATAGCTGATATGGCCAAGCGACATCTGCGCTTCCGCGGCGATCTTGCGGGCGGTCAGCTCGGCATAGCCCACCCGTTCCAGACAGCGCAGCGCGGCCTGCGCGATCTCGCGGCGGCGGTCGCCCGCCTTGCGGCGGTCCTTCGGTTCGGCGTCATCCATCTTGCACCCATGGGAAACCCGCTTCCCTCTTGGCTTTTTGCCCCCATTCGCCCAGAAGGGCAACCTGAACCGGAGAGGCGACATGGCAACGGGCTTTGGCTTTACCCTGAAGGCAACAGACGGCGCGGCGCGGACGGGCGTGATCGCCACCCCGCGCGGCGAGATCAGGACCCCGGCGTTCATGCCGGTCGGCACCGCGGGCACGGTGAAGGCGATGATGCCGGATTCGGTGCGTGCCACCGGGGCCGACATTCTTCTGGGCAACACCTATCACCTGATGCTGCGCCCGACGGCCGAGCGGATTGCCCATCTGGGCGGCCTGCACCGCTTCATGAACTGGCACCGCCCGATCCTGACCGACAGCGGCGGCTTTCAGGTGATGTCGCTGGCCTCGCTGCGCAAGCTGACCGAGGAGGGCGTGCGGTTTTCCAGCCACGTCGATGGATCGAAACACATGCTGTCGCCCGAACGCAGCATGGAGATCCAGAAGCTCCTGGGTTCGGATATCGTGATGTGTTTCGACGAATGCCCGGCCTTGCCGGCAACCGACGAGGTGGTGGCCAAGTCCATGCGGCTGTCGATGCGGTGGGCGCAGCGCTCGCGCGATGCCTTCGGCGACCGACCGGGCCATGCGCTCTTTGGCATCATGCAAGGCGGCGTGAACCGCGATCTGCGCGAGGAATCGGCCCGGGCGCTGACCGGCATCGGCTTTGACGGCTATGCCGTCGGCGGGCTGGCGGTGGGCGAGGGGCAGGAGGCGATGTTCTCGGTCTTGGACTATGCGCCGGGCTTCCTGCCGGAAGGCAAGCCGCGCTACCTGATGGGGGTGGGCAAGCCCGACGACATCGTCGGCGCGGTGGAGCGCGGCATCGACATGATGGATTGCGTCCTGCCCTCGCGCTCGGGCCGCACCGGGCAGGCCTGGACGCGGATGGGCGCGGTGAACCTGAAGAACGCCCGCCACAAGGACGACCCGCGGCCGCTCGATGCCGATTGCACCTGCCCGGCCTGCCGGAATTATTCCCGCGCCTATCTGCACCATGTGGTGAAGGCCGACGAGATCATCGCCTCGATGCTGCTGACCTGGCACAACCTGCATTACTTTCAGGAGTTGATGCAGGGCCTGCGCGATGCCATCGGCGAGGGGCGGCTGGCCGGATTCGTCGCCGGGTTCCACGCGCAACGGGCGGCAGGCGATATCGAGCCGATCTGAGGCAGGGTCGGCCCGGCCGGTCTGCATCGAATGCGCCCGATATCCCGCCTTGTTCCCGCCACGGGATCAGCGCAAAATGTGATCGACCGGCGTGGTTGACTCAGGGCCGCCACGCCCCCAAGTAAACAGGCCGAGGGGAAGGCCGGAACGCTGCCGATTGCCGGGGCGGGGCCCTCCTGCCGACAAGGAAACGCGAAAATGACTGACACCATCGCCCCGACTGCCAGCGCCACGACCCACCCGGTTCTGCCGCTGCGCGACATCGTGGTTTTCCCGCATATGATCGTCCCTCTCTTCGTGGGCCGCGAAAAGTCGGTCCGCGCGCTGGAAGAGGTGATGGCCGAGGACCGGCAGATCCTGCTGTCCTCCCAGATCGACCCGTCGGTCGATGACCCGACGACCGAGGGCATCTATCGCACCGGGGTTCTGGCCAATGTGCTGCAACTCCTGAAACTGCCCGACGGCACCGTGAAGGTGCTGGTCGAGGGCAAGACCCGGGTGAAGATCACCGAATTCGTCGAAAACCCCGCCTTCTTCGAGGCCCGCGCCCAGCGGCTGGGCGAGGTTGAAGGCGACAAGGCCTCGGTCGAGGCCCTGGTGCGGGCGGTCGCCGACGAGTTCGAGCGTTACGCCAAGATCCGCAAGAACATTCCCGAAGAGGCGCTTGGCGCGGTCAGCGAAACCCGCGAACCGGCGCGGCTGGCCGATCTGGTCGCCGGTCATCTCGGCATCGACGTGGCGCAGAAGCAGGCCATTCTGGAAACGCTCGACGTGGCCGAACGGCTGGAAAAGGTCTACGGCCACATGCAGGGTGAAATGTCGGTCCTGCAGGTCGAAAAGAAGATCAAGTCGCGCGTCAAGACCCAGATGGAGAAGACCCAGCGCGAGTACTATCTGAACGAGCAGATGAAGGCCATTCAGAAGGAACTGGGCGACGGCGAGGAAGGCCAGAACGAGCTGAAGGAGCTGGAGGACCGCATCAAGGCCACCAAGTTCTCGAAAGAGGCGCGCGAAAAGGCCGAGGGCGAGCTGAAGAAGCTGAAGTCGATGTCGCCGATGAGCGCCGAGGCGACCGTCGTGCGCAACTATCTCGACTGGCTTCTGGGCGTGCCGTGGGGCGAGCAATCCCGCGTCAAGAAAGACCTGAACGCGGCGCAGAAGGTGCTGGATGCCGATCACTACGGTCTGGACAAGGTCAAGGAACGCATCGTCGAATATCTGGCGGTGCAGGCCCGTTCGGCCAAGCTGAAAGGCCCGATCCTGTGCCTCGTCGGCCCGCCCGGTGTCGGGAAAACCTCGCTCGGCCGCTCGGTCGCGCGGGCGACGGGGCGCGAGTTCATCCGCATCTCGCTTGGCGGGGTGCGTGACGAATCCGAGATCCGCGGCCACCGGCGGACCTATATCGGCTCGATGCCCGGCAAGATCATTCAGGCGCTGAAAAAAGCCAAAACCACCAACCCGCTGATCCTGCTCGATGAAATCGACAAGATGGGCCAGGATTTCCGCGGCGATCCGGCAAGCGCGATGCTCGAGGTGCTGGACCCCGAACAGAACTCGACCTTCGTCGACCACTACATGGAAGTGGAATACGATCTGTCGAACGTGATGTTCATCACCACGGCCAACAGCTACAACATGCCCGGCCCGCTTCTGGACCGGATGGAGATCATTTCGGTCGCCGGCTACACCGAGGACGAAAAGCGCGAGATCGCCAGGCAGCACCTGTTGCCGAAGCAGGTCGAGGCGAACGGGTTGAAGAAGGGCGAATTCGCGGTCTCCGACGCGGCGCTGACCCATGTCATCCGCTATTACACCCGCGAGGCGGGCGTGCGGAACCTTGAGCGCGAGATTGCCAAACTGGCGCGCAAGGCAGTGACCGACATCCTGAAGAAGAACACCAAGGCGGTCGAGGTCGATGAAGCCAAGGTCGAGCAATACCTTGGCGTGCAGCGCCACCGCTATGGCCTGGCTGAAAAGGAAGATCAGGTCGGCGTGGTTACCGGTCTGGCCTGGACGTCGGTCGGCGGGGATCTTCTGCAGATCGAGGCCCTGCGCCTGCCCGGCAAGGGCCGGATGAAGACCACCGGCAAGCTGGGCGAGGTGATGAAGGAATCGATCGAGGCCGCGTCGAGCTATGTCCGCTCGATCAGCCCGCAGATTGGGGTGAAGCCGCCGAAGTTCGAGACGATGGACATTCACGTCCACGTCCCCGACGGCGCGACGCCCAAGGACGGGCCGAGCGCGGGTCTGGCGATGGTCACCGCCATCGTCTCGGTGCTGACCGGCATCGCGGTGCGCAAGGACATCGCCATGACCGGCGAGGTGACGCTGCGCGGCAATGCCAGCGCCATCGGCGGGTTGAAGGAAAAGCTGCTGGCTGCGCTGCGCGGCGGGATCAAGACTGTCTTCATCCCGGAGGAAAACGCCAAGGATCTGGCGGAGATTCCGGACAATGTGAAGGAAGGCCTGAAGATCATCCCGGTCACCCATGTCCGCGAGGTTCTGGCCCAGGCGCTGGTGCGCCAGCCCGAGCCGGTGGAATGGGACGAGGCCGCCGAAGAGGCGGCGGCGGCGGCGCGCAATGCAGCGGCGGAACTCGCCGCCGGCCAGACGGCGCACTGAGCGGCCACAGGACTGGAAAGGGGCGCGACGATCGGCATCTTCGCGCCCCTTTTGTTTGTCTTGTGAAGAATTTCTCGGGCCGCCGTTGCCAAAATATAGACAATTCAGACGACTCACTGTCAATGTCACCGCCAGAGATCGCATCATCACGCCATGAGAGAGGACCGCATGCCAAGCGCCCCCCCGAAAAAGCCCGCCGCCAAGGCCGCGACCGCCGCAGGCAAACCCGCGGCGAATTCCGGTGCCAAACCCGCCCGGACCGGCGCCAAGCCGGCAGGCGCCGCCAAGGCCGCCGCGGGGCCGGTTGAGGTTTCCAAGCCGACCGCCGGCGGCACGCTGCGCCCGAAGGATCTGATTGCGCGCGTGGCCGAGGCGACGGGCGGCAAGATCAAGGACATCCGCGGCACAGTGGCCGCCACGCTGGAAGAGCTTGGCAAATCGCTCGACGCCGGCGAAACGCTGGTGCTGCCGCCCTTGGGCAAGCTGCGCGTGGCCCCCGGCAAGGCCGAGGGCGGCGACGGCCCGATGCGGTTGAAACTGCATCGCGGGGCCGGGGTGGCGGGCAAGAAAAAAGCGGAAAAAGAGCCCCTTGCGGAGCCCGGGGAAGCCAGCTAAAAGCCGCCCCATCGGGCGATTAGCTCAGCGGTAGAGCGCTTCGTTCACATCGAAGATGTCAGCGGTTCAAATCCGTTATCGCCCACCATCCTAGCGAAAGCGCGCCCCGCACCGGGCGCGCTTTTTGCGTTGCAGGGCCGGCTTTCAGCTGAACTGGAAATCGCCGGCATCCATCTGGGACAGGGTGACATCGTGCAGGAATACGCTGCCCGCGCCGTAATCCAGCCAGAGGCCACCCTCGCCGGCAGAGAAGGCAAGGGCCGCAAAGCCCGCAACTCCGGACAGCGCGATCCGGTCGGTGCCGTTCTGGAAATCGCGCAGGGAATCGAGCCCGTCGCCCTGCCGGAAGACGAAAATGTCGGCGCCAGCGCCGCCCGCAAGCGTGTCACGGCCCAGTCCGCCCTCCAGCCGGTCAGCCCCGGTGCCGCCGAAAAGCGCGTCCGCCCCGCGGCCAGCGAACAGCCGGTCGGCGGCCTCATGACCGGAAAGCCGGTCATTGCCGGAACCGCCCCGCAGCGTATCGGCGCCAAGCCCACCGTCCAGCGTATCGGCCCCGTCCGTACCGGTGCGCAGCACGCCCTTGGGCGTGAAGCGGACGGTATAGGCCCCGAGCGAGCTGCCATCCCCCGCCGCCGACAAAAACAGGTCCGTAGTCTGGTTGGCGACGAAGCTCAGCCTTGCATTCTGTCCTGCGCCGCTGTCGTCATCCACGGCCAGCAAGGCGCCATCGGCATCGTAAAGCCGCAGATAGGCGTCAAGCCCCGACCCCTCGGCGGCATCGACAGTCAGGACGTAGCTTTGGCCGTCCTGCACTTCGATGCGGAACCAGTCCATGTCGCGGGCCAGCGCGATGCTGCCCGTGCCGGGGCTATTCAATGCCAGCACCGCCCCGGTGCCGGTGTTGGCGGCGATATCGCCCGCGGCCCCGGCCGCCACGCTGCTGCCAGCGGCCAGCACCGAAATCGTGTCATAGCCTTCAAAACGCAGATCGGCGGCAAGCGTCGCATTGGCGGTCGTGGCGGCGGCATCGGCAATCAGCCCGGCCTGCCACTGCACAAGGCTGCATGCGACCTGGAAATGTAGGTGCGTGCCCGACCGCGCGCCGGTATTGCCGACTTGCCCCAGCACGGCGCCCTCCTCCACCACCGCCCCGACGCTCAGCGGCACCGAGCCCTGGCGCAGGTGGAAATAGGACGAATAGAAGGTGCGCCCGTTGATCTCATGCTCCAGCGTCACGAAGTTGCCGATGCTGGACGGCCCGAGCGAGGGGTCGCCGGCATAGGAGGCCGACCCGCCATCCACCACGACCTCGCTCATCGCCACCACCCGGCCACGTGCCACCGCCAGAATCTCTTGGCCGAAATCGAGGTCGAAATCGTAGGAATAATATTGGCTGCCACTATGGCTGTAGCCGCCGCCGACGGTCTGCGTCACCGTGGTTGCGCCCAGGAAGGGCAGGCGGATCAGAGTCTGGACCATGGTTCACTCCCGCGGGGTGGTCTGCGCTGTTGTTCCCGTCCTCGGCAGGAACCGCTCAAGGCTTTGTGCCAGGAAGGCTGGGCCAAACTGGGGCAGCACCGGGGCGCCAGGCAATATCACCGGCCGGATATGCGCTTGCCGGGATTTTCCGGCTCTGCTAGGTGGTCCGCAGGGGCGGTTAGCTCAGTTGGTAGAGCGTCTCGTTTACACCGAGAATGTCGGGGGTTCGAGTCCCTCACCGCCCACCAGTCCCGCTTTGCACAAGACCTGCGCGCTGTCGCGGACTGGGACGCAGGGTGCAGTTTCCTATATCATCGCCAAAGCTGACAGGAGACCGCCATGAGCTGGAACCCCCTTCTTGACCCGACTGTGCCGATTGGCAATGCGGTGGATGCCATCGAAACCGTGATCGTGCCGCGGGCGCGCGACCTTGGCGGCTTCGAGGTGCGCCGGGCGCTGCCGTCAGTCGCCCGCCAGATGGTCGGCCCCTTCATCTTCTTTGACCAGATGGGCCCGGCCGAGTTCCTGACCGGGCAGGGCATCGACGTGCGGCCGCATCCCCATATCGGGCTGGCGACCGTCACCTATCTCATGAAAGGCCGGATGCATCACCGCGACAGCCTTGGCACCGACCAGTGGATCACCCCCGGCGAGGTGAACCTGATGACGGCGGGTCATGGCATCACCCATTCGGAACGCACTGACGGGCCGATGCGCACCGCGCCGCATGCGATGTTCGGGCTGCAGACCTGGCTGGCGCTGCCCCTGGATCAGGAGGACCGCGCGCCGGGCTTCCACAACGCGCCCGAGGCCGCGCTTCCGCTGCTCGAGGGCGAGGGCAAGACCGTGCGGCTGATTCTGGGCAGCGCCTGGGGCGAAACCGCACCGGTGCCGACTGCCTCGGAAACTGTCTATGCCGATGCCACCCTTGCGCCCGGCGCAAGCCTGCCCCTGCCGGACAATCACGAGGACCGCGGGGTCTATATCCTGTCCGGCTCGGTAACGTCGGGCGGGGTTCCCTATGAGGCGGGGCGGATGCTGGTGTTCCGTCCGGGCGATGCGGTTGCGGTCACGGCAGGCGGGCAGGGCGCGCGGCTGATGGTGCTGGGCGGGGCCACGATGGAAGGGCCGCGGCATATCTGGTGGAACTTCGTCGCCTCCTCGAAAGAGCGGATCGAGGCGGCGAAAGAGGCCTGGCGGGCGGGCGACTGGGCGCATGGCCGCTTCCACCTGCCGCCCGGCGATGCGGCCGAATTCATCCCCGCGCCCGAGCGGTGATTTTCCCCGGCTTTCCAACCGCTTTCCCGCTTGACGCCGCCGCGCCCCTTCCGTAATACCCACCCCACGCCGGGGCGACCCGGAAAGACGATGCGCGGTGGTAGCTCAGTCGGTTAGAGTACCGGCCTGTCACGCCGGGGGTCGCGGGTTCGAGCCCCGTCCACCGCGCCAGTTTTTCCAATCCCCTGAACGTGCCCATGCGCGGTGGTAGCTCAGTCGGTTAGAGTACCGGCCTGTCACGCCGGGGGTCGCGGGTTCGAGCCCCGTCCACCGCGCCACTTCCTCAAAGCCCCCCTTGCGGGGGCTTTTTGGTTTTTGGACCTCCGGAATTTCGGGCGATTCTCTGGCCCGCAGGCAAGATGCGTTTGCTTCCCTCGTTGCCCGAGGAGCGCCGCTCAGAGCGTCAGGCGATAGCGGATATGGCCGTCATCTGGCGTGAAGCTGTCGTAAAGCTTGCGCGCGGCGACGTTCGTGATCTCGGTGTTCCAGTAAAGCCGGTTCCAGCCCTGCGCCCGGGCATGTTCGGCAAGGTCGGCGATCAGCGCCCGGCCCACGCCTTGCCCGCGCGCCGCGGGGTCGACGAACAGGTCTTCGAGATAACAGTCATCCCCCATCACCCAGGTCGAGGGGTGGTGTTGGTGGATGGCAAAGCCCAAGGCCCGCGCGCCGCCGTCAAAGGCCATGCGCGCCTTCATCGGGCAGGCTTGGTCCAGCAGCCTTTGCCATGTGAAATCCGTGACTTCCGAGGCGAGGTTCATGTCGTAATAGGCCAGAAACCCGGCCCAGAGCCGCCGCCATTCCGCCTCGTCCCCGGCCTCTGCCCAGCGGATCTTCATGCCAGTTTCGCCAGCAGCCGCGCCCAGGAGCGGATGCCCTTGTGGAAGCATTCGAGGTCGTATTTCTCGTTCGGCGAATGGATCTGGTCATCGTCGCGGCCAAAGCCCAAGAGCATGGCATCCATCCCGAGATAGGTCTTGAAATAGCCCGCAATCGGAATCGAGCCGCCGCAGCCGACATAGGCCGCAGCGCGACCCCATTCCTCGCCCAGAGCGGCGCGGGCGGCCTCGAAGGCGGGGTTGTCGATCGCCATGACGCCGGCGGGCGAATTGCCATGTGCCTTCCATTCCACGCTGCAATCGGCGGGAAGCTGGGCCTCGACCCAGGCGCGGAAATGGCGCCGCAGCGCCTCGGGATCCTGATCGCCGACCAGCCGGAACGACACCTTGGCATGGGCCTCGGCCGGCAGCACGGTCTTGAACCCGTCGCCAGTATAGCCGCCCCAGATGCCGTTGATCTCGGCCGTCGGGCGCGACCAGATCATCTCCAGCGGCGTGCGGTCCTGCTCGCCCGCCGGCACCGACAGGCCGACATCGCCAAGGAAACGCGCATGGTCAAAGGCCAGCGCCTGCCATTGGCTGCGGATGGCGTCGGGCAGCTCGCTCACCCCGTCATAGAACTGCGGAATGGTGATGCGGCCGGTCGCATCATGCATGCCCGCCAGAATGCGCGACAAGACCCGGATCGGGTTCTGCGCCGCTCCGCCATACATGCCGGAATGCAGGTCTTTCGTGGCGGCGCGGAGCGTCAGTTCCTCGCCCAGAAGCCCGCGCAGCATGGTGACGATGGCCGGCGCGGTGTCTTGAAACAGGCCCGTGTCGCAGATCAGCGCGATCTCGGCCTTGAGCTCGTCCGCATTGCCCTTGAGGAAGGGGATAAGGCTTGGCGAGCCGGATTCCTCCTCGCCCTCCAGAAAGATCGTCAGGCGGCAGGGAAGCGCGCCATGCACCGCCTTCCAGGCCCGCAAGGCTTCGAGAAAGGTCATCAGCTGGCCCTTGTCATCCGAGGCGCCGCGGGCGCGGATGACCTTGCCCTTGGGGCTGTCCTGAAGTTCGGGGTCAAAGGGGTCGCGGTCCCAGAGCGACAGCGGATCAACGGGTTGCACGTCGTAGTGGCCATAGAACAACAGGTGCGGCCCGCCGGTGCCGCCATGGGCCACCACCATCGGATGACCGGGCGTCGGGCGGGCGGAGGCGTCAAAGCCCAGTGATTGCAGGTCGGCCACCAGCCAGTCGGCGGCGCGGGCGCAATCGGGCTTGAAGGCAGGATCGGTGGAAATCGACGGGATGCGCAGAAGATCCATCAGCCGGTCCAGCGCCTGCGGCAACTGGTCGTCGATGCGGGCAAGGACGGTGTCCAGGGTCATGATCTCTCTCCGTTTCGTGATCCGTGGGCGGCACCCTAACAGGCGCCGGGGGACTGTCCAGTAGCCGCGGCTTCGGCTAGAAGGGCCGCGATCGAGACCACCAAGGACTGCCGCCATGTTCCGTTCCGCCTTTGCCCTTGCCATGCTGGCCGCCAGCCCGGCCCTTGCCGAACCGTTGACCGGCGAGGCCGCCAAGGCGCTGCTGTTCGCGCCGGTGACGGCCGAGGTCGAGATTCTGGCCGAAGCCGGGTTGTCGGCCGATCATGCCGAGGCGCTGAAATCGGTGGGCGTCGGCCAGCCCTATTATGGCGCGGTGGCGATTGCGCCCGACGAGGGGCTGATGTCCGAAGCCACGGTGGCGGCGGCGAATTTCCACGACACCGCGTCGGCGGGCGTTGCGGCGCTTGCCGAGTGCGATGCCAAGAAAGTGACGGAAACCGCCTGCGTAATCGCCGCCTATATCCGCCCCGAAGGCTGGAAAGAGGCCGGGTTCAGCCTGTCGTCCGATGCAACGGCGGCCCTGGCAGAGTATGATGCGACCACCGGGGCGCTGGCCATCTCGCCCGCGACCGGGGCGTTCGGCACTGCCTCGGGCGAGGGCTCTGCCGAAAAGGCGGTGCAGAACTGTGGCGCCAAGAACGAAAAGGCCACCGACTGCGCCGTGGTGATCGCCCACTGAGGTTTGATCCGCATGGCGAAAACGCTATGTCCGGATATGATGTATCGGGAAGAGACAATTTGTCCCGTTGCGCCGGGTCGATCTTGATGCAAGTCAAGGAAACCTGCTTCGGCCCGTGCGAACGACAGGGCAACGCAAGACCAGACCAAGGCTCCCGGCTTGCCTTTCAGGCCCGGACCCCAGGAGACCGCCATGAACTTTGACGCCGCCCTTGATGCCGCCCTGAACCGCCTGCACGAAGAAGGCCGCTACCGCACCTTCATCGAGATCGAGCGCGAGAAGGGTCATTACCCGCACGCGGTCTGGACCAAGCCGGATGGCTCGAAAAAGGACATCACCGTCTGGTGCGGCAATGACTATCTGGGCATGGGCCAGCACCCGGTGGTGCTGACCGCGATGCATGAGGCGCTGGAGGCCACCGGCGCAGGCTCGGGCGGCACGCGCAACATTTCCGGCACCACGGTCTATCACAAGCGGCTGGAAGCCGAGATCGCCGACCTGCATGGCAAGGAGGCGGCGCTGGTCTTTACCTCGGCCTATAACGCCAATGACGCCACGCTTTCGACGCTGCCGAAGCTGTTTCCCGGTCTCATCATCTATTCGGATGCGCTGAACCATGCCTCGATGATCGAAGGCGTGCGGCGCAATGGTGGGGCCAAGCGCATCTTCCGGCACAATGACGTGGCGCATCTGCGCGAACTGATTGCCGCCGACGACCCGGCCGCGCCGAAGCTGATCGCCTTCGAATCGATCTATTCGATGGACGGCGACTTTGGCCCGATCAAGGACATCTGCGACCTTGCTGAGGAGGTCGGCGCGCTGACCTATATCGACGAGGTGCATGCGGTGGGCATGTATGGCCCGCGCGGGGCAGGGGTGGCGGAGCGCGACCACCAGATGCACCGCATCGACATCATCAACGCCACGCTGGCCAAGGCTTTCGGCGTGTTCGGCGGCTATATTGCTGCATCTGCAAAGATGGTGGACGCGGTGCGCTCCTATGCGCCGGGCTTCATCTTCACTACCTCGCTGCCCCCCGCTGTGGCCGCCGGGGCCGCCGCCTCGATCGCCTTCCTGAAAACGGCGGAGGGGCAGAAGCTGCGCGACGCTCAGCAACTGCACGCCCGCATCCTGAAGATGCGGCTGCGCGGTCTGGGCCTGCCGATCATCGACCACGGGTCGCATATTGTGCCGGTGCATGTCGGCAACCCCATCCATTGCAAGATGCTGAGCGACATGCTGTTGGAAGATCACGGGGTTTACGCCCAGCCGATCAACTTCCCGACAGTGCCGCGCGGCACCGAACGGCTGCGCTTCACGCCCTCGCCGGTGCATGACGCAGGCCAGATCGACGCGCTGGTCAAGGCCATGGACAGCCTCTGGCGGCATTGTGCGCTGAATCGTGCCGAGGTTTCCGCCTAAGGCCTTTCTGCGCATGCAGAATCGCTTGCCACGTGTTAGAAAATCTCCAATACGACAAAAAATGAGTCGCGGCTCACGCGGCTTTCTTGGGATCGACGGGGCAATGGAGCGGAACGCATGATCGGGCGGAGGTTCAAGTCTCCCGCACCTGAGGCTGAGGGGCCGAAGGGGTTTGACGATTTCGACGTGCGTCTGGGCGACCTGATGCGCGGTGAGCGCGCCACCTTGGGCAAGTCGCTCCTGGATGTGCAGCGCGACCTGAAGATCAAGGCCACCTATATCGCCGCCATCGAAAATGCCGATGTCTCGGCCTTTGAAGCCCCGGGCTTCATTGCCGGTTTCGTGCGCTCCTATGCCCGCTATCTGGGCATGGACCCCGATCAGGCCTTTGCCAAGTTCTGCCGCGAGGCGAATTTTCAGGTGGCGCATGGCATGTCCGCCGCCGCTTCCTCGGCCTCGATGAACGCCAAGCGGGCGCGGCTTGACGAAAACCGCGATCCGATCGCCAGCCCGGCGGTGGCCTTTGGCCCGGCGCGCGAAAGCTGGCATCACCGGGTGGAACCCGGCGCGCTGGGGTCTTTCGCGGTGCTGGCAGCGCTGATCCTTGCGCTTGGCTATGGCGGCTGGTCGGTGTTGCAGGAAGTGCAGCGCGTGCAACTTGCCCCCGTCGATCAGGCCCCGACTGTCGTGGCCGAGATCGACCCCCTGGGCAATGTCAAGCCGGTGGTCGCGGCCAAGCCCGCAGCCGATCCGAACGCCGTGGCCTCGGCTGCCGGTGTCACCGCCGATCCGCTGGACCGCCTGGCCCAGCCGCAGGCGCTGTCGGTTCCGGTCCTGACCTCGCGCGATGGCCCGATTGCCGCGATTGATCCGCGCACCACCGGGGCGCTTGCCGGTACCGAGGTTGCGGCGGCGGCACCTGCCGTGGCGCCCGCGACGGACGAGGCGGTGCAGGTCGTGGCCGCGGCCAATCCGGGCGTGGAAATCCTTGCCGTGCGCCCGTCCTGGGTGCAGGTTTCGGCGGCCGATGGCACGGTGCTGTTCGAAAAGATCCTTGACGCCGGCGAACGCTATGCCGTTCCGCCGTTGCAGGACGCGCCGCAGCTGCGCTCGGGCAATTCCGGCTCTATCTACTTCCTGGTGAACGGCCAGACCTTCGGGCCGGCCGCGCCGGGGGCGAATGTGGTGAAGAACGTGGCGCTCTCGGCCGCGGCGCTGACCGGCAGCTATGCCGCCGCCGATCTGTCGGGCGATGCCGATCTGGCCGAGGTGCTGAGCGTCGCTGATGCCGGTTCTACTGCGCCGGCGGCCGACGAACAACCGCTGGAATAATCCCGCCCTTGCGGCCTGCGCAGGCCCCGGTGGCATTGCCCCGGGGCTTTTGCACGTCTATCTAGGGGCGACACAGAAAGGCGCTTCCCATGTCGCACAATCCGATCCGCCCCTGGCGCAACATCGACCGCCGTGTGAGCCGTCAGATCATGGTCGGCAAGGTGCCGGTGGGGGGCGATGCGCCGATTGCGGTGCAGACCATGACCAACACCCTGACCCATGACGTCAAGGCCACGCTGGAGCAGGTGAGCCGCGCCGCCATCGCCGGGGCCGATATCGTGCGGGTCTCGACGCCGGATGTGGAAAGCACCCGCGCCCTGCGCGAGATCTGCCGGGAAAGCCCGGTGCCGATCGTGGCCGACATCCATTTCCACTACAAACGTGCGATCGAGGCGGCCGAGGCGGGCGCGGCCTGCCTGCGCATCAACCCCGGCAATATCGGCGATGCCAAACGGGTGGCCGAGGTGGTGAAGGCCGCCAAGGACCATGGCTGTTCGATCCGCATCGGGGTGAATGCCGGATCGCTGGAGAAACACCTTCTCGACAAATATGGCGAGCCTTGCCCGGATGCGATGGTGGAATCCGGGCTCGACCATATCAAGCTCCTGCAGGACAACGATTTTCACGACTACAAGATCTCGGTGAAGGCCTCGGATGTGTTCATGTCCGCCGCCGCCTATCAGCAACTGGCCACCGTCACCGATGCGCCGATCCATCTGGGCATCACCGAGGCCGGTGGGCTGATTTCCGGCACGGTGAAATCGGCCATCGGGCTGGGCAATCTGCTGTGGTTCGGCATTGGCGACACCATTCGCGTCTCGCTCTCGGCTGATCCGGTCGAGGAGGTGAAGGTCGGCTTCGAGATCCTG
This sequence comes from Tabrizicola oligotrophica, assembly GCF_011008935.1. Classification (GTDB taxonomy): domain Bacteria; phylum Pseudomonadota; class Alphaproteobacteria; order Rhodobacterales; family Rhodobacteraceae; genus Tabrizicola_A; species Tabrizicola_A oligotrophica. Next base: position 367,671 of record NZ_JAAIVJ010000001.1, read on the forward strand.
AAGTCGCTGGGCCTGCGCACCCGCGGCGTGCAGATCATCTCTTGCCCGTCCTGCGCCCGGCAGGGCTTTGACGTCATCAAGACGGTAGAGGCGCTGGAAAAGCGGCTGGAACACATCAAGACCCCGATCAGCCTGTCGATCATCGGCTGCGTGGTGAACGGGCCGGGTGAGGCCTTGATGACCGACATCGGCTTTACCGGCGGCGGCGCAGGGTCGGGCATGGTGTATCTGGCGGGGCGGCAGGATCACAAGCTTGGCAATGACCGGATGATCGACCATATCGTCGAACTGGTCGAGGCCAAGGCCGCCGAGATGGAAGCGGCGAAGGCCGATTAGGCCCGCGCCTTCAGCATCAGCGACAGGCCAAGCGCCCCCGCTGCATAGACCGCGACCCCGATCAGCAGCGGCAGTTGCGTGCCGTTGAACATCAGCCCGACCGGCACGGCAAGGATGACCGAGGCCACCGTGGCAATGGACGAGGTGACCGAGGCCGCCATGCCCGCGACATGGCCCAGGGGCTCCATCGCCAGCGCGTTGAGATTGCCCAGCGTCAGGCCCATGACGGCAAACAGCACGATCGACCACAGGATATGCAGGCCGAAGGCCGCCGTGCCGGGCAGGGCCTGGCTGGCGGTCAGCGCCAGGTAAAGCAGCGTCACCGCCAGCAGCACGGCATAGGTTGCCTTGACCATGCCGCGCATACCCACCCGCATCACCAGCCGCGCGTTCAGGATCGAGCCGGTCATCGAGGCGACCGCAATCACCGCAAACCAGGACGGAAAGCTTTCGGCGCGGTGGAACAGCCGGTCGAAGATGCCCTCCATCGAGGAGAGCGTGGCAAAGAGCATGCCCAGCGTCAGGGCCTGGGTGGCAATGGAAATCTGCACAAGGCGCAGCGACAGCACCTCGACGCAGGCCCGGACCAGCGGGCCAAGCGCCAGCGGACGGCGGTCCGCCGGGGCGAGGGTTTCGGGCTGGCGCAGCTGCAGCCAGCCGGCGACCAGCAGGGCAAAGACGATGTAGGCGACAAAGATCGCCTGCCAGCCGGCCAGCGCAATGACGCCTTGGCCCATCAGCGGGGCAATGGCGGGCACCAGCGTGAAGATCATCATGGCAAAGGACATGATCTGTGCCATCTCGCGCCCCTTGAAGCGGTCGCGCACCATGGCGATCGACACGGTGCGCGGCGCGGCGGCGGCGATGCCCATGAGGACACGGGCAATGAGCAGGGTTTCAAGGCTAGGCGCGGCCCAGCAGGCGGCCGCAGCGGCGATGTAGAGCGCAAAGCCGGCGAGGATGGTGGCCTTGCGCCCAAAGGCGTCGGACAGCGGCCCAGCAAAGAGCGTGCCAAGCCCCATGCCAAGGACGAAGGAGGTGATGACAAGCTGCGCCTTGTTCGGATCGTCGGGCGACAGCGCGAGGGCGATCTCGGGCAAGGCGGGCAGCATCGCGTCGATCGACAGCGCGATGGTGGCGAAGAGCAGGGCAAGCAGCGCGATGAACTCGCCGCGCGAGGGGGATTGGGGCATGTCACACCTTGGGCCACCGCAAGAGCGCGGCCCCGGGGTTGTGACGCGAAGCGGCGGCAAGGTCCAGACCGTTCGGTCAAATTTCCCGCGCGTCTCCTCGTCGGACTGCGTCCGCTCGTCGTCAGGGCGGCGAAGAGGACCGCAGGTCCCGATGCGCCCGCCGCAGACCTCGCCCGGTCGCGCTTCCGTGCCTGGAATCGCAGTATCCGATGCGCGGTCAGGTCTTGGCGGTTTCGACCAGTTCCTTGATGACATTGCCCCAGACCTCGGGCGGCTGCGCGCCGGTGACGACATATTGCTGGGCAATCAGGAAGGTCGGCACCGAGGTGACGCCCTTGTGGCGGGCGTCCTCGTCGCGGGCGCGGATGTCGTCGGCATCGGCCTCGGAGGCGAGCAGCCGGGCGGTGACAGTGCGGTCCATCCCGGCGGCTCCGGCGATATCGGCCAGCACGCCGGCATTGCCGATGTCGCGGCCCTCTTTCCAATAGGCGCGGAACAGGCCCGCCACGATGGCATTCTGCCGCCCTTCAAGCCCCGCCCAATGGATCAGCCGGTGCGCGTCGAGCGTGTTCGGGATGCGTCTCGGCGTGTCGGGGTCGATTTCGGCCCCGGCGGCGCGGCTCATTTCCTTCAGCCGCAGATGCACCTGCGTCAGTTGCGCCTCGCCGAACCTGGCCGCAAGATAGGCGCGCTTGTCCACGCCTTCGCGCGGCATGTCGGGGTTCAGCTGGAACGGATGCCATTCGATGCGGAACGGATGGTCGGGATGGGCCTCGAGCGCGCGGTCGAGATTGGCCTTGCCGATGTAGCACCAGGGGCAAACCGGGTCGGAGAAGATATCAAGACGGATCATCAAAACGGTCCTGCAAGGCGGCGCGGAGCGCGCGGCGGTTGAGCTTCATGTTGGCATTGCGCGGCAGCTGGTCAAGGTGGAACCAGAGCCGGGGCTGCTTGTAGCGCGCAAGGCAGGCGGCGGCATGGGCGGCAAGGGCGGCCTCGCTTGCGGTTCCGAGATGGGCGCAGGCCAGGACGCGGGTGCCGGGGGCGACCTCGACTTCGGTCACGGCGCAGTCGGTGACGCCGGGGCAGGTGGCCATCGCCGCCTCCACCTCTTGCGGGGCGATGCGAAAGCCGCCGGGGTTGAGGATGTCATCGGCGCGGCCAAGGTGGCGAAGGGCGCCTTCGACCGTCTCCTGCACCAGATCGCCGGTCAGGAACCAGTCGGTCCTGAAACGCTCGGCTGTGAGGTCGGGCGCGTCGAGATAGCCCAGCATCAGGCCAGGGTCGGAGCGGTGCACCGCCAGATGACCGGGCTGGCCGGCGGGCAGCGGCTGGCCGGTCTCGTCCAGAACGGCGATGCGGCGACCGGGTTGCGGGAACCCGGTCATGCCAGGCGGCGCGGGCCGCTCCGGGCTGCCGGAGAGGAAGGTGGAACATTCGGTCAGCCCAAGCGCCTCGTGCAGGTCGGTGCCGGTCGCGGCCTGCCATTGGGCGCGCAGGGCGGGCGGCAGGGCCTCGCCCGCCGACAGGCCATGGCGCAGGTCGGGCAAGGCGGGCAGGGTGGATTTCAGCATCTGGCGAAAGATGCCGGGGGCGCCGGCAAGGATGGTCGCACCATGCCGGGCCGCAAGCGCCGGTAGATCGGCGGGCAGGCTGCCGGGGGCAGGGACCAGCGCGGTGGCCCCGACTGTCCAGGGGTCGAGCAGCCCGGTGCCGAGCGTATAGGTCCAGTTCATCGCGCCCGCGTGCAACAGCCGGTCGGTGGCCGTCAGCCCCTCCCAGCCTTGATGCATGAACGCGCGGGCCAGCAGCGCGCGATGGGCATGGGCGACGGGCAGGCTTTGACCCGAAGTGCCGGAGGTGAAGACGATGTAGGCCAGCCGGTCCGCATCGCCCAGGGCATAGGCGCAGGGCGCCAGGCCCTGCATGTCGGCCAGCGCCGCGGTCACAAGCACCGGGGCAGGGTGGTCGGGCAAGGAAATGCCCGGCCCGGCAAGCACGAGGGCCGGGCGGACGAGATGGGCCAGCCGGGTGATTTCGGGCGCCGTCAGCGCGGCCGAGGTCGGAACCGGCACGAAGCCCGCCGCGATGGCACCAAGATAGGCCAGCGGGAAATCTGCCGAATTGCCGAGCCTGAGCAGGATGCGGGCGCCGGGGGGAAGGCCAAGTTGGGCCAGCCCGGTGCCGATGCCGCGAACGGCGGCCTCGAGCCGGGCGTAGCTCCAGACCTCGGCCTGCTCGCCCTGCACGATCTCCAGCGCCGGCTTGTTGCCAAGGCTTGCGGCATGGCGCAGGGCATGGGCAGCGAGGTTGAAGGCGGGGGGCGTGAAGGCGGTTGGGCTCGGCATGGGGCGTTGCTAGCCCAAGCGGCAAAATTCTTGAAGGAAGAATTTTGCGGGGGGCCGTCTGCCCCCCGGGCGCCCCGGCGGGGCCGGGCCGCCTCCCCCCGAGGATATTTTCGAACAGATGAAGGAAGCCGGTCGCGCGGGCTTGAAGCGAAAGGTCTTTCGGGCTAGGGCGAAACCCATGTCCGCCGATCCGAAGAAACTGATCCGCATTGCCCGCGAAAGCGGTGGGGCCGGGGCCGTCGAGGCGCTGGATCTGGGGTTGCGCGTGCGCGATCTGCGCAAGGCGAAGGGCTGGACGCTGGAACAGGCGGCCTCGCAGGCCGGTCTGGCGCGCTCGACGCTGTCGAAGATCGAGAATGGCCAGATGTCGCCGACCTATGAGGCGCTGAAGAAACTGGCGCAGGGCATGGGCATGTCGGTGCCGCAGCTTTTTACGCAGCCGGCCAAGCCGCAGGCGACAGCACGGATGGCGGTGACCAAGGCGGGCGACGGGCAGGGGCATGCGACCACGACCTATGAGCATGAGCTGCTGGCCGGCGCGCTGACCAAGAAGCAGATGCTGCCCTATCGCGCCGTGATCCGGGCGCGCGACATGGACGAATTCGACGGCTGGGTGCGCCATGACGGCGAGGAATTCCTCTATGTCCTGACGGGCGTGGTGCGGCTTTATACCGAGTTCTACGAGCCGGTCGATCTGCGCCGTGGCGACAGCGCCTATTATGATGCCTCGATGGGGCATAACGTGATCTCGATCTCGGATGACGATGCCACGCTCCTGTGGGTCACCTCGCTGGTGTGAGGCAGGCTTGCCGCCCGGCTTGATCCAGATCACAGTCTGGTCGCGGGAAATCATTAGTCTGACAGTGCGCTTGGGGTGATCCCCCGGTCGCGGCGGGGAGGGTTCATGCGGCTTGCGATCCTGACGGATATTCATGCCAACCGCGAGGCGTTCGAGGCAGTGCTGGCCGATTGTGCCGGCATGCGGATCGACCGCTTCGTGTTTCTTGGCGATATCGTCGGCTATGGGCCGGACCCGGACTGGTGCATCGACAAGCTGATCGAGATGCAGGCGGCGGGCGCGCTGGCGGTCAGGGGCAACCATGACCGGGCAGTGGGCGTGCCGGACGGGGCCTTGAACGCCAATGCCCGGCGGGTGATCGACTGGACGGTGAACCGGCTGTCGGCAGCGCACAAGGCGTTTCTGTCGGGCCTGCCGCTGACGGTGGCGCAGGAGGACCTGCTCTTTGTCCATGCCAGCGCCAATGATCCGCAGGACTGGATCTATGTGACAAGCGAACGCCACGCCATGCCCTCGTTCCGGGTCTCGACGGCGCGGGTGATCTTTTGCGGTCATGTCCACAAGCCGGCGCTGTACAGCCAGGACATGACGGGCCGCGTCATGGGCCACGGCTTTGGCTATGGCACCGGGGTGCCGCTGATCCGCTCGCGGCGCTGGCTGGCGGTGGTGGGATCGGTCGGCCAGCCGCGCGATGGCTCGGGGCTGGCGTCCTGGTCGATCATGGATACCGAGAGAAACGAGCTGACCTTCCGCCGCGTCGGTTATGACAGCGCCACCACCGCCCGCAAGGTGCGGTCGGCCGGCCTGCCCGAGGCCCTGGCCGCGCGGCTGGTGAAGGGGATCTGAAAGGACAGGCGATGCAGATGAGGCCGCATACCGGGCTGGAGATTGACGGCTTCACGCTGGGCGAGAAGCTGCACACCGGGGGCTTTGCCACCATTTGGGAAGTGACCCATCCGCAGCATCCCGCGCCGCTGGTGATGAAGGTGCCGACCATTCTGGACGGGTTCGACGGTCCGACCATCGTGGGCTTCGAGGTTGAACAGATGATCATGCCGCGCCTGACCGGCCCGCATGTGGCGCGCGTGCTGGCGCAGGGCGATTTTGCCCGGATGGCCTATATCGTCACCGAACGGATTGCCGGCGGGTCGATGTGGCAGGCGTTCAAGCGCGCGCCGCTGCCGATCGACGCGGTGATCGAGATGGCCGCGCGCATGGCGCAGGCGGTACATGACCTGCATCGCCAGCATGTCATCCATCTGGACCTGAAGCCCGACAACTTCCTGCAGCGGCCGACGGGCGAGATGGTGCTGATCGACTTCGGCCTGTCGCGCCATGACCACCTTCCCGACCTCCTGGCCGAGGAATTCACCATTCCGATGGGCACCTTCCCCTATATTGCGCCCGAGCAATATCTGCGCCAGCGCGGGGACTTGCGCAGCGATCTTTACGCACTGGGGGCGATGATCTACCAGCTTGCAACCGGCCGCATGCCCTTTGGCGAGCCGGAGACGCTGAAACAGGTGCGCCAGCGGCTCTGGCGCGATCCGGTGCCCCCGCGCGCCCTGCGCAACGAAATCCCCGAGTGGTTGCAGGAGATCATCCTGCGCGCGCTGGAGGTGGACCCGGGCCGGCGCTACCAGTCGGCGGCGCAGCTGATCTTTGACCTGACGCACCCGTTGCAGGTGCGGCTGACCGAGCGGGCGCACAAGATGGCGCAGGACGGGTTCTGGACAGTCTGGAAGCGCAAGCGGGCGATGAAGAAGGTGAAAAGCTTTGGCACGCCGATCTCGATGGCGGGCCAGATCGACCGGGCGCCGATCCTGCTCGTTGCGGTGGACCTCTCGCCCGAGATGGAAAGCCTGTCGCATCACCTGTTTCTGGCGGTGCAGCGGATGCTTGTCATCCAGCCCGATGCAAGGGTGGCTTGCGTCAATGTGCTGAAGACCGCGCGGATCGGCATCGACCAGTCGACCGATGAGGCCGGCAATCACCTGCATGTCAGCCGGCTGGTGGGGCTCAAGGCCTGGGCGACGGGGTTCGACCTGCCGGACGACCGGCTGACCTATTCGATCCTTGAGAACTCCGATCCCGCCAGCGGCATTCTGGACCATGCCGAAGCGGTGGAGGCCGATCACATCCTGATGGGGGCGCGCGGCCATTCGACGACGCGGCGCTTCCTGGGCTCGGTTTCGGCGCGGGTCGTGGCCGAGGCGCATTGCTCGGTTACGGTGATCCGGCTGCCCGAGCGGCGCAAGGCGCTGGCCGAGGTTGAGGAGTCGGCGGCCTAGCCGCCGAACCAGCCCTGCACGGTGCGCGCGCCGGCCGAGACATCCTCGCCCGCGCCGGCGACGGTGTTGCAGGCGGCAAGGCTGGTCAGGACAAGCACAAGAGCGATGCGTTTCATTCTTCGATCCAGAAGGTTTCGGGGTTGAACCCGGGGTAGAAGCCATAAAGCGGCAGGTGGTCAGGGTAGTGCAAGCGGGCGTCATGGGCAATGCGGTCGCGGTCGGCATACCAGATCGGCACGACATAGCGCCCGGCGGTCAGCACCCGGTCCAGCGCCATGGTGGCGGCGCGGAAGGTTTCGGGGTCGGTGGTGGCAAGCATCTGGTCGATCATCGCATCCACCGCGGCGGACTGGATGCCGGGCAGGTTGCGTGACCCGGGCTGGCTGGCCTGCTCGGCGCCCCAGTAAAGCTTTTGCTCGTTGCCCGGCGACAGGCTGAGGGCGCGGACAAGGTGGGTCATGTCGAAGGAGAAGTCGTTGACGCGCTCCTTGTACATCGCCGCATCCACCGTCTGCACGCGGGCGGTGATGCCCAGCCGCTTCAGCGCCTCGACATAGATGTTGGCGGTGGCGATCATGTCATCGGCGCCGTTCTGCAACAGGATCTCGAAGGCAAAGGGCGCCCCCGTCGCATCGACCAGTTGCCCCTCGACGACATGCCAGCCGGCCTCCTCCAGCAGCGCCACGGCCTGCCGCAGGTTCTTGCGGTTGGCTTCCGAGCCGTCCGAGACGGGCAAGGCATAGCCCTCCAGCGTGCCGGGGGGCAGATCGGCGGCGAAGGGTTGCAGGAGTTCCAGCACCTTGCCGGTTGCCGGGCCTGCCACCTCGCCCGAAAGCGGCGAGTTCGAGAAATACGAGGCGATCCGCGGCACGGCGCCGGCGTTGAGGTTGGCATTCACCAGTTCGAAGTTGAAGGCAAGGATCAGCGCCTCGCGCACCCGCCAGTCGGCAAACAGCGGGTTGCGGGTGTTCATCGCGAAGCCCTCGATCCCCGAGGGCCGCTGATGGGCAAGCTCGGCAAGTTTCACCTTGCCCTCGCTGACTGCGGGATAGGCGAAATTCACCTGCCATTTCGCGGGGTTGGTCTCGCGCCAGAGCGTCAGCTCGCCAGCGCGGAAGGCCTCGAAGACCGTGGCTGCAGTGCCGAAATACTCGATGCGGATTTCATCAAGGTTATGCAGCCCCCGGTTGAACGGCAGATCCTTGCCCCACCAGTCGGGATTGCGGGCATAGGTGATCGACTGGCCGGGCAGGGCCTCGGACACGACATAGGGGCCGGACCCGATCGGGGCGTCAAGGCTGGCCTCGTCAAAGGCCTTGCCCTGCCACTGCGCCTTTTTCAGCACCGGGCGCAGGCCGAGGATCAGCGGCAATTCGCGGTCCTGCACGTTGAAGGTGAAGCGCACCTTGCGCGCGCCGGTGGCTTCGGCCTTGGCGATCTTCTTCCAGGCGCCCTGATAGCGCGGGCTGCCGAGCGTGCCGAGGGTTTCGAAGGACCACAGCACGTCCTCTACCGTCACCGGGCTGCCATCCGAGAACCGGGCCTCGGGGCGCAGGGTGAATTCGACAAAGCTGCGGGCCTCGTCGGTTTCCACCGATTCGGCGAGCAACCCGTAAAGCGTGAAGGGTTCGTCGACCGACCGGCCCATCAGGGTTTCCACCGTCAGCGCCGTCAGCTGGCCCGGCGCCTGACCCTTCACGATGAAGGGATTGAGCGAATCGAAGCCGCCCGATTCGCCCAGGGTAAGCCGCCCGCCCTTGGGGGCGTCGGGGTTGGCATAGGGCAGGGACACAAAATCAGGTGGAAGCGCTGGCTGGCCATACATAGCTATGCCATGGGCCGGCTCGGCCAGCGCAGTTTGGCCGAAGAATGCCTGAAGAAGGACAAGCCCCAGACCGCGACGAAGCTGCGCGAGGGAGCGGGCAAAACCCTGTTTCATTCCGGCAACACTCCTTTTCGGCGGCCTTGTTTGTCCCCTTCCTACGCGGGGTTTCGTGCCAATTCAAACTTTTAGCTTGGATCGCCCCGCGAGGGGGGCTATAAGAGTGGCACTGCTCGATAGGTTTCTTGCCTGTATGAAACCTGCCTCAACGACTTAACGCCGGCCTTGCGCCGGCGTTTTTTTTTGGCGCCGGGGGCCTGAGGGCGGCTTTCCTTTTCCGGGGCGGGGCGGCTAGGTTTGCACTTGCAGAAAACCGCCCAGCCCCCTGAAGGAGTGCCCCCATGACCATGCTTGCAGGCAAGACCGCCGTCATCACCGGATCGAATTCCGGCATCGGGCTTGGGGTGGCCGAGGAACTGGCGCGGGCGGGCGCGGATGTGGTGCTGAACAGCTTCACCGACCGGGCCGAGGATCACGACCTTGCTGCCGATCTGGGCCGCCGCCATGGCGTCAAGGCGCGCTACATCGCCGCCGACATGTCGAAGGCCGAGGACTGCCGGGCGCTGATCGAAACGGCCGGCGGCTGCGACATTCTGGTGAACAACGCCGGCATCCAGCATGTCGCGCCGGTCGATGAATTCCCGGTGGAGAAGTGGAACCTCATTCTGGCGATCAACCTCAGTTCGGCCTTCCACACCGCCGCCGTGGCCCTGCCTTTCATGCGCGCAAAGGGCTGGGGCCGGGTGGTCAACATCGCCTCGGCGCATGGCCTGACGGCAAGCCCGTTCAAATCGGCCTATATCGCGGCCAAGCATGGGGTCGTCGGCCTGTCCAAGACCATCGCGCTGGAAACCGCGGGGCAGGGCATCACCTGTAACGCGATCTGCCCCGGCTATGTGCTGACGCCGCTGGTCGAGGCGCAGATCCCCGACCAGATGAAGGTGCATGGCATGGACCGCGAGACGGTGATCCGCGAGGTCATGTTGCAGCGCCAGCCCTCGCGGCAGTTTGCCACCACCGAACAGATCGGCGGCACCGTGGTCTATCTGTGCAGCCCGCATGCCGATCAGGTGACCGGCACGACGATTTCCGTCGATGGCGGCTGGACGGCGCTGTAAGCGCCCGGAAATTGGCTCAGCGGGCGGCCAGCGCCGCCTGCACCTGCTCCTTTGCCGCGGGATAGACCAGCCCGGCCGAGACGATCAGCTTGACCGCCTCGTCGGCCTTGAGGTCCAAGAGGATGACATCGCGTTCCGGCACGAAGACCAGCATCCCCGAGGTCAGCGGCGTCAGCCCGATGAACACGGCCACCATGCCCTCGCCATCGGGCAGTTTCTGGGCGATCTCGCCCTTGGGCTTGGTCGCCACCATGCCCACCGCCCAATAGCCTTCGCGGGGAAACTCGACGAGGCAGGTGCGTTCGAAGCTTTTTTCCGATTTGGCGAAGAAGGTCTCGGTGATCTGCTTGACCCCGGAATAGACCGAACGCACCAGCGGCACCCGGTCGACGATATCCTCGGCGCTGCGCACCAGCGACCGGCCGATCAGCCCGCGGGCCAGCCAGCCGATGATGGCGGTGGCGACCAGGAACACCAGCACGCCAACGCCACGCACCGGGAAATTCGCCTGCGGCCCGAAATAGCGCTGCATCAGCGCTTCGGGCTGATAGGCGGCGGGGATCAAGGGCAGGATCCAGCCGTCGATCCAGCCGATCACCCCCCAGACGACATAGATCGTCAGGCCGACGGGCAGCACCACCACCAGCCCGGTCAGGAACGAGGCGCGGAAGGCGGCGAGGACGGAACGGCGCGGTTCTTCGGACATGGTGGCTCCTGAGCGTCCGCCCAATCTAGGCAGCGGCGCACCCTGCGGCAATGGGGGTCAGGTCAAAGCCTTGGCGATTGCCGCGCCAAGCCGGGCATTGGCCAGCACCAGCGCGATATTGGCATCAAGCGAGCGGCCCTTGGTCATCTCGAACATGCGGTCCAGAAGGAAGGGCGTCACTGCCTTGGCGGCGATGCCCTGCGCCTCGGCCTCGCGCAGTGCGGCTTCGATCACCGGGTCAATCTCGGCGCGGGAAATCTCGGCCTCGACCGGGATCGGATTGGCGACCAGCTGGCCGCCCGGCAGGCCCAGACGTCCGCGCATCCGGTGGGCGGCGGCGATCTCGGCGGCGCTGTCCATCCTGAGCGGCGCCTTCAGCCCCGAGGAGCGCGACCAGAAGGCGGGGAAATCGTCCTGCCCAAAGGCGATGACCGGCACCCCTTGGGTTTCCAGCACTTCAAGCGTTTTCGGCAGGTCGAGAATGGCCTTGGCGCCGGCCGCAACCACTGTGACCGGGGTGGCGGCAAGCTCCATCAGGTCGGCCGAGATGTCGAACGAGGTCTCCGCCCCGCGATGCACCCCGCCGATGCCGCCGGTGGCAAAGACCTTGATGCCGGCAAGGGCGGCGCAGATCATGGTGGCGGCGACGGTCGTCGCGCCGATGCCGCCAGTGGCAAGGCAGGCGGCCAGATCGGCGCGCGACAGCTTGGCGACGTCGTGGGCCTGACCCAGCGCGTCCAGCTCGGCGGCGGTCAGGCCGATATGGATGCGGCCCCCCATGATGGCGATGGTCGCCGGCACGGCGCCATGGGCGCGCACCTCGGCCTCGACCCGGGCGGCGGTCTCGACGTTTTGCGGAAACGGCATGCCATGGGTGATGATGGTGGATTCCAGCGCCACGATGGCCGCGCCGGTGGCGCGGGCCTCGGCGACTTCGGGGGCAAAGGTCAGTAGGTCTTGCAGGCTCATGTGCCGATTTCTCCGGAAACATAGGTGGCCGCGGCACGCAGCGCGCGGGACAGGGCGGTGGCGCGGTCGGCGCCGCCGCGTTCGGCGACGATATGGGCCGCCATGAAAGTATCGCCAGCGCCGGTGACGCGCGCCACCAGCACGGGCGGCGGCTGGTCGGCAATCACGCCCGCGCCCGCGGTGCCTTCGGCGCAGGCCTTGCCGCCATGGGTCACCAGAACCCGCGCCGCGCCGCGCGCCAAGAGCGCAGCCGCCGCCTCGGGCGCGGTGTCGGCGTGGGTGCGGGTCAGGAGGTTTGCTTCCTCCAGATTGACATACAGCGTCGCGCGCGGGTGTTTCAGCAAGGGCAGGAGCCGCTCGGCCTTGCCGGGCGAGGCCGGGGCCACCCGCAGATCGGCGGCGGCGAAAAGCGGCGAGGCGGCGATCTGGCCCAGAAGCCCCTCGGTCAGGTTGCCGTCGAGCGCGATCAGGCCCGGCCATGGGGCGCGTTCAGTGCCAAGCGCGCCATTGGCCAGCGGGCGCAGGATCTTGTCGCCCGCCGCCTCCAGCGAATGGGCGTCGGCGATGGCGGCGATCAACCCGTTCGCGCCTTCGACCGCCATGTAGCGGTCGGTCGGCAGATCTTCCGAGCGGTAGGCGTGATCGGTGATCAGCCCCATCCGGGCGCAGGCGGCGATCAGCTCATCGCCCTCGGCATCGCGACCGATGGCAGTCAGGATAGCGGGCTTCAAGCCGAACCGCGCCAGCGTCATGGCGATGTTCATCGCCACGCCGCCCGGCAGGCGGGTGATGCGGCCGGGAACGTCGGAACCCAGCCGCAGCGAGGCGGGCGAGCGGCCGATGATGTCCCACAGAATGGAGCCGATGCAGAGAACGTCCGGTGTCATGGCCCTACATCGCCCGACAAGCCCTGCGCCCGCAAGGGGGCACCGGCGGCCAAACCCGTCGCAACGGCGCGGATTTTCTGCTAGGCTGGGGCATCCGGTTCCGCCCGGCGGCAGGGGCAGCAGCGCGGCACCGGACCGAAGGCTGTGGCGCGGCCCATCGCGGCCCTCGGCTGGCTGTCATGGGGCGATCACGGGGCCGGGATGGTGGAGGGCGACATGTCGAACACGGCGACGGCGGCGCTATTGTCGCGGATGGGCGACCGGCTGCATCTGACCGATGGCGGTCTGGAGACCGCGATGATCTTTCACGAGGGGCTGGAGCTGCCGCATTTCGCCGCCTTCACGCTGCTTGGCCGGCCCGAGGGCAGGGCGGCGATGCGGCGCTATTTCACCGGCTTTCTCGATCAGGCGGCCCGGCTTGATCTGGGCTTCGTTCTCGACACCGCCACTTGGCGCGCGAGCGAGGGCTGGGGCGAGACGATGGGCCTGCAACCGGGTGAGATCGACCGGCTCAACCGCGAGGCGGTGGCCTTTGCCCAAAGCCTGCGCGACGCCCATGGTGCGGGCGAGGCGCTGGTCAATGGCGTTCTCGGCCCGCACGGCGACGCCTACCGGCCCGACAGCGTGCTGGGGCCGGAAGAGGCCTTTGACTATCACCACCGGCAGGTCGGCGTGCTGGCCGACGAAGGGGTCGATCTGGTGACGGCCATGACGATTTCCTCGACCGGCGAGGCGATCGGCATTGCCGAGGCCGCGCAGGACGTGGGCGTGCCGGTGGCGCTGTCCTTTACCGTTGAAACCGACGGCCGGCTGATCGACGGCATGACGCTGGCCGAGGCGATCGGCGTCACCGATGCTGCGACCAAGGGCTATCCGGCCTGGTACGGCGTCAACTGTGCCCATCCCGACCATTTCGCGGCCGAACTGCGCGGCGCCTGGACCGGGCGGCTTGGCCTGATCCGGGCCAATGCCTCGCGGCTCAGCCATGCCGAGCTGGACGAGGCGACCGAACTCGACGACGGCGACCCCGAGGAACTGGCCCGCGCCTATGCCGCGATACGGATGCGTCTGCCGGGGCTGCGGGTGCTGGGCGGCTGCTGCGGCACCGATCTGCGCCATGTTGCAGCCATCGGCCGCGAGTGCCACTGACGGCCGCGCCCGCCGGCCATGGCGGACGCGCGCCCTGAGCCTGTCCGGAGGGCAAGATGCCGAAGCGCTACATTGTCGAGGTCGAGGGCGTGCCGCCATCGCCGTCGCCGATCAGCAATGCCGTGGTCGTCGGCAACATGTGCTGGATCAGCGGGCAGTTGTCGGTCGGCCCGGACGGAGCTTTTGTCGCCGGCACCGCCCGCGAAGAAGCCGAGCGGGCATTTGCCCATGTCTTCCGAATCGCCGAGGCGGCTGGATTTTCCCGAGGCGACATCGTCTATGTCGATCTGGCCTTCCTTGACCTTGCCGACCTGAAGGAGGTCAATGGTCTTTACGCCGAGATGTTTCCCGAAGGCCGGCGGCCGGCACGAACGGTCTATCAGGCCGCGAGGCTTCCCTTTGACGGCAAGATCAAGGTACAGGCGGTGGCGGCGCGCTAGACTGCCGGCGTGGCAAGGGGGCTTGCGTTCCGGTGCGCGCCAGAGTAAGGAGCCGCCACTTCACAGGTGCGGCTTGGGCTTGCCGGGGAGAAATCCCGTCATGTCCGCCGGTTGGGGGAAACCCTGAAGACGGCCGCGCCAAGGTTCAAACCGGAAAAGGACAAGACATGGCTCTTCCCGAGTTCTCCATGCGTCAGCTGTTGGAAGCTGGCGTTCACTACGGCCACCAGACCGCCCGCTGGAATCCCCGCATGGGCGAGTATATCTACGGTGACCGCAACGGCATCCACATTCTCGACCTGACCCAGACCGTCCCGATGCTGGACGCCGCTCTGAAGGTCGTGCGCGACACCGTCGCCAAGGGCGGCCGGATCCTGTTCGTCGGCACCAAGCGCCAGGCGCAAAAGCCGGTCGCCGAAGCCGCCGAGAAATGCGCGCAGTATTTCATGAACCACCGCTGGCTGGGCGGCACGCTGACCAACTGGCAGACCGTGTCGAAGTCGATCCAGCGTCTGAAGCACATCGACGAAGTTCTGGGCGCGGGCGGCGAAGGCCTGACCAAGAAAGAGCGTCTGATGATGGAACGCGACCAGGCCAAGCTGCAAGCTTCGCTCGGCGGCATCCGCGAAATGGGCGGCACCCCGGACCTGCTGTTCGTGATCGACGTTGGCAAGGAAGACCTCGCCATCCTCGAAGCGCAGAAGCTGGGCATCCCGGTTGTCGGCATCGTCGACACCAACTGCTCGCCCAAGGGCGTTGACTATGTCATCCCCGGCAACGACGACGCGGCCCGCGCCATCGGTCTTTACTGCGACCTGATCGCCCGTGCCGCCCTTGACGGCATGTCGGCCCAGATGGGTGCGGCGGGCGTCGATCTTGGCGCGCTGGAGGAAGCTCCGGCCGAGGAAGCCGTCGCCGAAGCCTGATCCGGCTTTGTCACGGTTTTGACATCGGGCGGGGGGGATACCTCCCGCCATGACTTTTTCCAAGATTTCAGGAGTCTGAAAAATGACCGCAATCACCGCTGCAATGGTGAAAGAACTGCGCGATTCGACCGGCGCAGGCATGATGGACGCCAAGAAGGCGCTGACCGAAGTGAACGGCGACATGGAAGCCGCCGTTGACTGGCTGCGCACCAAGGGTCTGGCGAAAGCCGCCAAGAAGGCCGACCGCGTGGCCGCCGAAGGCCTCGTCGGCGTTGCCGTGTCGAACGGCAAGGGCGTTGCCGTCGAAATCAACTCGGAAACCGACTTTGTCGCCAAGAACGCCGATTTCCAGGCGCTGGTGCGCGACGTGGCCTCGGTTGCCCTGACCACCGGCGATTCGGTTGAGGTCGTCAAGGCCGCGGCGCTGAACGGCAAGACCGTGGACGAAGTGATTCAAGAGGCCATCGCCCGCATCGGCGAGAACATGACCTTCCGCCGCATGCACATTCTGGAAGGCGACACCGTGGTCTCCTATGTCCACAACGCCGCCACCGAAGGCATGGGCAAGATCGGCGTCTTGGTCGCGCTGAACGGCCCGGCCGCCAAGGCGCAGGAAATCGGCAAGCAGTTCGCCATGCACATCGCGGCGACCAACCCGCTGTCGCTGAGCGAAGCCACCCTTGACCCGGTCGTGGTCGAGCGCGAACTGGCCGTGCAGACCGCCAAGGCGCTGGAAGAAAACGCCTCCTCGGCCAAGCCGAAGCCCGATGCGGTGATCCACAACAACATCATCCCGGGCCGGATGAAGCGCTTCCTGTCGGAAAACACGCTTCTCGGTCAGGCCTTCGTCATCAACCCCGACCTGACGGTCGAGGCCGCGGCGAAAGAAGCCGGCGTCGAGATCACCGGCTATGCCCGCGTGATGGTCGGCGAAGGCGTTGAAAAGAAGGAAGAAGACTTCGCCGCCGAAGTCGCCAAGATGGTTCAGGGCTAAGCCCGGATCGACTTTTGCACCGATGTGCAGGGCAGGGGGCCAGCGTCAGCGCTGGCCCTTTTGCTTTGCCCCCCGCAGCTTTTTAGGCGATCGGGGAAAAGAAAAACGGTGCGGCCCACCGGGACCGCACCGTCTGCGCCCCACCAAAGGGGATGAGGAAGGGCACGAAGGGATCAGCCAGACCAGCCCGAAATTGGCGGCACGACCGACAGGGAACAGCGCCGAAATGGCGCACCATGAAATGCAGGCGGCTCGGGGTTGGAAATACAACCTTTCCCCGCCTGCCGTTCCAAATAGCCGAAGCCACCACTCACGGAACCCGCGCAGATTGCAGATTTACCTTGGGTAAGGAAAGTCAGGGATTCCCTACCTTGCCATTCCGCCCCGCTACAGGGCCGCGCCATTGGCCGGGCGCGGCGGTTGCTGGAAGATCAGGTTCATCAACGCCGCCTTGGCGACCGCCTGCGTCGTGGTATCCACCGCCAGCGCCTCACGCGCAAGGCGCAGGTGCTTTTCCACCATGGCCGGCGACACCTCCATCAAGAGCGCCACGTCCTGCGTCGTCTTGCCATCGGCCACCCATTCCAGCGCCTCGCGCTGGCGTTCGGTCAGGGGGCGGCGGCGGATGGGGAAGGGGAGCTGGATGATCCGCAGATGCATCATGTTCGCCACCGCGATCAGCTCGTCCTTCTGGCGCGCGAACAGGGCATCCACCGCCTCGACCGAGATGCCGGGATCGGCGATCAGCCCCAGCGCGCCCTTGGCCCGGCTGGAGGTCTCGGGGAAGCTGACCGAGATCCCGGCCAGAATGCCGATCGCCGCGTTCTGCCGCACCGTCTCGGCCTCATCCGTGCTGAGCCGGCCGGCAAGATAGGCCTCACGCACCCAAGCCCAGGTGCAGGCCCCGACATTGTGCTGCGCCCAGCGAAAGGCCGGCGTGCGTGAGAAAAAGCCGTTGCGGAAATAGAACTGCGCATAGCTTGGATCGCAGGTGGTCAGGAACAGCGCGTCATCCGGATCGCCGACCGAATTCTCGCCGCGAAAGCGGGTGAAGCCATAATTGCAGCGCTGGAAGCCAAGCCTGCCGAAATAGCCTGTGCCAAGTTCCCAGACCGCCGCCACGCTTGGTCCCTCGGCGATGCGCGACATCAGCGCAAATACGTCGTTCAAAGTTCCCCCCAGGAAATCCGGCCTGGACTTCTGCAAAACCGGGACCGGACCTTCGTGACCGCCTGACGCGCTTGCCCGCATCCCCGAATGAAGCTTATGCTTGAAAAGGTTGAGCTGTCGAGTGTTCAGATCCGGCAAGGCGCTGCTTTTTCAGGCTTTCCGGACGCAGATATCGGCCTGTGGCTGGTGCCCGGGTCATCTTGTATATTGCATAATATTGATTATGCGATACTTGAATGTTCCATTTCCGACAAACAATGTCGCCCTTCTTGGTGCGTCTGCCGGCTGACGCGTCAATCTGAGCCTCCCTGATCCCGGAGACTGTCATGACCCTGCGT
Source organism: Tabrizicola oligotrophica (assembly GCF_011008935.1). Taxonomy (GTDB): domain Bacteria; phylum Pseudomonadota; class Alphaproteobacteria; order Rhodobacterales; family Rhodobacteraceae; genus Tabrizicola_A; species Tabrizicola_A oligotrophica. The sequence goes on from NZ_JAAIVJ010000001.1 coordinate 385,217, forward strand.
CGCACCCCCTTTCACGCCCTTGCCTCGGCCATGGGGGCGCAGATGGGCCCGGTCGGTGGCGGCTTTCTCAATGTCCACAGCTATGGCGACGTGCGGGCCGAACATCTGAACACCCGCGCGAAGGTTGGCGTGCAAGACCTGTCCACCATGGGTAAAATCGACATCAAGGGTCCGGAAGCCGAGGCACTGGTCGATCATCTGATCGTCAATGACGCCGCCGCGATGCGGCCCGGTCAGGCGCGCTATGCCAGCGTTTGCGCGCCCGATGGCGGGATCATGGATGACCTGACGGTGTTCCGGCTGGCGGCCGAGCATTTCCTGGTGGTCTCGGGCTCGCGCAACCGGCTGAAGATGCGCGACTGGTTCACGCAGCATGCCATGGGCCGCCGCGCCTACGTCACCGACCAGACCGCGGCGGTAGCTTTCCCGACGATCCAGGGGCCGAACGCCCGCGCGTTGCTTCAGACTCTGATTGAAGATGCCAATCTAACCACCCTGAAACGCTGGACTTTCACCCATGGTATACTGGACGGCACCCGGGTGATGATCTCGCGCACTGGCGTCACCGGCGAATTGGGTTTCGAGCTTTTCGTTCCCGCCGACGAGGCAGCAGGCGTCTGGAATGCGCTCTTTGCCGCCGGCAGTGCCTTTGGTCTGAAGCCCTATGGCGTGAAGGCGATGTTCACCTTGGGGCTGGAAAAGCTTTATCCCGCCCATGGCATCGACATGGACGAGACCAACACGCCGTTCCACGTCGGCACTGATGCCTTCATCAAGTTCGACAAGGGCGATTTCATCGGCCGCGACGCGCTGCTCCGCCTGCGCGAGACCGGGGCGCCGACCGCCTGGGTCGGTCTGAAACTGGCGGGCGAAACCCCTGCCCCGGACTTGACCCCGGTGCTGCTTGACGGGCGGCAGATTGGCCATATCACCTATTCCGACCATGGCCACTCGGTCGGTGCCGTTCTGGCCTCGGCCCATATCGACCGCGAGTTTGCTGTGGAAGGTCAAATGGTTACGGTCCTGGATCAGCCCGCCACCGTGGCGCGCAGGGCGTTTTTCGACCCCGAAGGCCTGCGTCTGCACTCCTGACACGGGCGCAGCCCCCCCGTGCCCTTCAGGCTGTGGCCGCAATCACATGCGCCTGAATCTTGGCGGTCACCTCGCCGGTGCCGTGTTGGCGTTTCAGCGCGGCCTCGACGTGATCGGTCGCCGCCTCCAGCCTACCCGCCCCCTTGGCCTCGATTTCGGCCCGCAGCGGCGTGCCCTGACAAAAGGCCACAGCCGGAATGCGCGCCGATGCCGCACGGCTTTGCTCGGCCCGCGTCTCGATCGACACGGCGGCAAAGCCCGCCTCGGTCAGGTCACGCCGGATCAGCGCCGTATCGTGGTAGCCATAGGGGACGCGGGACAGGAAACGCGGCGGATCGTCCGGAAACGCCGTAGCCAGGGCCGCCGTGATCTCGCGCGCAAGCACGTTGTCCTCGATGCGGTCCCAGACGTTGAACAGCAAATGCCCACCGGGCCGCAGAACGCGCCGCGCCTCGCGGTAGGCCGCAACGCGGTCGGGAAAGAACATCGCGCCGAACTGACAACACACCAGATCGAAGGCGTCGTCGTCAAACGGCAGCACCAGCGCATCGGCCTGTCGCCAGATGAGGCGGCTGTCCGCGCCCTGCCGGGCGGCCGCGTGGTCCAGCATCGGTTGGCTGAGGTCGGTCACCACATAGCTTGCGCCTTGGGCAAGCTGCGGCGCCAGCGCCCGGGTGACAACCCCGGTACCCGCCGCGGTTTCCAGAACCGCGACCGGTGACAGGGCCGCAGCGCGCCGGGCAAGATCTGCGGCGAACGGCTCGAAGATCAAAGGCACCAGATAGCGGTCGTAGTTCTCCGGAACCGAACCCGCGAACTCATGATCGGACTCTTGCATGCTGCCACCTGCTTTCTGTGCGAGGGCTGCCGGAAGGTGATCTGATTTAGCGCTTGGTCGTCTCTGTCGGAGCGTTTCTGCCAGAACCGGAACGCGGCAGAAAAGGCGAAACCTGTCCAGTTGAGTGGCGCACCCAGCACGATTCGAACGTGCGACCTTTGCCTTCGGAGGGCAACACTCTATCCAGCTGAGCTATGGGTGCCTGCCGCCCCGTATAGCCCGCAACGTCCGGGCCTGCAACGCGATTCACGCAAAAAGTTCGTGGCAAAGTTCCAGCGCCGAGATCAGCGCGTCGACCTCGGCTTCGGTGTTGTAAAGCCCGAAGGAGGCGCGGCAGGTGGCGGTGACGCCCAGATGTTCCATCAGCGGCATGGCGCAATGGGTGCCGGCGCGCACCGCGATGCCGCGCTTGTCCAGGACGGTCGAGATGTCATGGGCATGGGCCGGACCGTCGAGGGTGAAGGAGAATATCGCCCCCTTCCCCGCCGAATTTCCCTGCACCTGCAACCAGTTGAGGCCAGCCAGCCGGTGCCGGGCGTAATCGCGCAAGCCCCGTTCATGCGCGGCGACATTGGCCATGCCAAGGCCCATGAGATAGTCCAGCGCCACGCCCAGCCCGATCTGCTGCACGATGCCGGGGGTGCCGGCCTCGAACTTCATCGGCGGGTCATTGTAGGTGATGGCCTCGCGCGTCACTTCGCGGATCATGTCGCCGCCGCCAAGGAAGGGCCGCATCTCGGCCTGCCGCTCGGCCCGGATATAAATCGCGCCCGACCCCGAGGGGCCATACAGTTTGTGCCCGGTGATGGCGTAGAAATCGGCGCCGATGTCCTGCACGTCGACCGGCATGTGAACGCTCGCCTGCGAGCCGTCGACCAGCACCGGCACACCCTTTTCCCGGGCCGCGGCGCAGATGGTCTTTACATCAACAACGGTGCCCAACACATTGGACATATGGGAGATTGCGACAAGTTTGGTCCTCGGTCCGATGGCGTCGATCACCGCCTGCGGATCCAGATCACCCTTGGCGTCGATCTCCACCCATTTCAGCACCACGCCCTGCCGTTCGCGCAGGAAGTGCCAGGGCACGATGTTGGCGTGATGCTCCATCACGCTGAGCACGATCTCGTCGCCAGCCTGCAGGCGCGGCGCGGCCCAGCCGTAGGAGACCAGATTGATCCCCTCGGTCGCGCCGGTGGTAAAGACGATCTCGTGTTCGGAGCCGGCGTTCAGAAAGCGCGCGATGGTGCCGCGGACCGCCTCGTACTTTTCGGTCGCCAGATTGGAAAGGTAGTGCAAGCCCCGGTGAACATTGGCATATTCCATCGAGTAAGCCTGGGTCATCGCGTCAATCACCACCCTTGGCTTCTGCGCCGAAGCCCCGTTGTCAAGATAGACCAGCGGCTTGCCGTTCACCTGCCGCGACAGGATCGGGAAATCGGCGCGGATGCGGGCGACGTCATACATGGGAGGGCACTCCGATCAGGGCGGCGAACAGGATGGCCGCCACAAGGGCCACGAGAAAGCTGACCGCGATCATGCCGAAAAACACCATCAGGCCAGAGCGGAACCCATGGAGTTCGGCAATGAACAGCGAAAGCAGCACGGCGTAAAGCGCAAAGCCCGCCAGCCCGATCGGCGGGGCCAGACCGGGCAGAACCAGCATGGCAACCAGTTGCAGCAGTTGCAGCAGGATCGGCGGCAGCTGCACCCAGGCGACCAGCACCAGCGCCTCGGCCAAAGTTCCGGTGCCACCCAGGCGTTGGCCGACCCAGAAGGCCAGCACCCCGGTCAGGGCCAGCGCGCCGAACTGGATCAGCGCCGTGCGCAGCGGGCTGCCAAACACCGCCTGCATGCCCGGATCCATCTCGACCGGCGAGATCAGGAACCCGGCAAAGCCGAGCGCGGCCGAGAGGACCGACATCAAGAGCACTGCCAGCCAGCCGGTGCCGATGGGCAGGCCAAGCGCCTTGAGCCGGGCGGCGGCGGCGCGCGGGTTGACAAGCGTGAGCTGCAACAGGTCCTGAACCACGCCGCTCATCCGCGTTCCGCCTCGCGCAGCATCAGGCCCCAGAGGACAAGAAAGACCAGCCCGACCAGCCCGCCAAGCGCATTGGTCTGCACCCCCTGCCCCAGAAAGCCCAGCGACAGCCCCATGAGCAACATCGCCGGCGTGACCGCGACCAGCGCCCAGAACAGGGCGAGCCGCGCGCCATACCACGTCCCCTTGCCACCAAGCGCGCCCGCGATCAGCCGCGACAGCGCCGCCAGCCCGTACCACAGCGGAATCGTCGCCAGAAGCCCGAGGCCGGCAGCGAACAGGCGCTGCGGCATCGGCACCTCTGGCAGCAGATAGGCCATGCGCGCCGCATGGGGTGTCTGCGCGACAAAGGCGATCAGCAGGAAGGTGAACAGAAAGGTAAAGACAAAGGCCTCCGACTGCGGCCGCGCCAGATGGCGGCGCAGCACGCGCGCCGGGGCACGCCAGCTTTCCACGATGTCGGCGATCAGCGCCATGGCCCTGCCCTAGTGCTCGTGCCGGTGCAGCCAGGCCTCCAGCCGGGCGCGGATGTCTTCGGCAATGGCCTCATCCTCGATCTCGGCGATGGCTTCGGCCAGGAAGGCCAGCACCAGAAGCGACTGCGCCTGTTTCAGCGGCACCCCGCGCGAGCGCAGATAGTAAAGCGCGGTATCGTCGATCGCGCCAGAGGTGGAGCCGTGCGAGCATTTCACGTCGTCGGCGTAGATTTCCAGCTCGGGCTTGGCGAGGAACTGGCTGTCCTCGTCCAGCAAGAGCGACTGGCTGATCTGATAGCCATCGGTCTTTTGCGCGCCCTGCTTCACCAGAATCTTGCCCTGAAACACCCCGACGGCGCCGTTCTTCAGCACCTTCTTGTAGACCTGCCGGCTTTCGCAACGCTCGGCGGCATGGGTGACGAACACCGTGTCGTCATGGTGGAAATCGCCATCGCCAACCGAGGCACCGGCAATATGGGCCACGGCATCGGCGCCGGCAAGTTCAAGGACAGCCTCGTTGCGGGTCAGCCGGCCATTGGCGGTCAGGGTAAAGGACTTGAACAGCGCCCCCGCCCCGATGCGGGCGAAGATATGGCTGACGGCACGCCGCTCGTGGTCGCGGCCCTGCGTGCGGATGTGGTGGAAGCGGCCGGTGTCGGCCACCTCGACCTCCAGCACCTTCGACAACCGCGCGGCAGCGGGGCCGTTTTCCAGCAGCGTCAGTTCGGCGCCGGATTCGATCTTCACAAAATGGTGGAGAATGGCGTCGGAACGCTCGGATTTATGGAGATAAATCAGCGATACCGGTTTGGAGGGCCGGCCCGTCACGCGGATCAGTACCCCTTCGGTAGCCTGCGCCGTGTTCAGCGCGGCGAAGGGGCGTTCCACCGGGGTCTGGCCGCGGGTCTCAAGCGTGCCGTAAAGCCCTGCCGCCCAGTGCGACGGGTTCAGCGCGGCGCTGCCCAGCCGCTCGATCTCGATACCTTCCAGGACTGGATCGTCGGATTGGGCCTGATCGAAAATCCCGTCCACAAACACCAGCCGCAGCCGGTCAAGGCCCGAGAACGGCGGCGCCTCGCCCCGGCTGTCGAACAGCGCGGCCGAAGGCGCGTCCGGGGCGTTCAGCGAGGTCGGATCGGTGTAGCGCCAGTATTCATCGCGCTTGCCGGGCAGGCCCATGCCCCGCAGCCGCGCCAGCGCCGCCGCCTGCGCCGCGCCGAGCCAGCCGCCCTGCCCCGGTTGGCCCGTTGCCAGCCGGGCCGCCAGGGCGTCTGCCTTCGCCTGTTGCATGGTCATGCCTGCACCTCGGCCAGGATGTCGGCATAACCGTTGTTCTCCACCTCCAGCGCCAGATCCGGCCCGCCGGTCTTCACGATGCGGCCCGCCGCCATGATATGCACCACGTCGGGTTTGATATGGTCGAGCAGGCGCTGGTAATGGGTGATGACAAGGAAGGAGCGCCCGGCATCGCGCAGCGCGTTGACGCCATCTGACACCAGTTTCATCGCATCGACGTCAAGACCGGAGTCGGTCTCGTCAAGGATGCACATCTTCGGCTCCAGAATCGCCATCTGAAGGATTTCGTTGCGCTTTTTCTCGCCGCCCGAGAAGCCGACATTCACGGGACGCTTCAGCATCTCGGCGTCGATCTTCAGGGTCTTGGCCTTTTCGCGCACCAGTTTCAGGAAGTCGCCGGCGCTGACCTCCTCCTCGCCGCGCGCCTTGCGCTGCGCGTTCAGCGCGGTGCGCAGGAAGGTCATGTTGCCGACGCCGGGGATTTCCACCGGATACTGGAAGGCCAGAAACAGCCCGGCCGCCGCGCGGGCCTCGGGTTCCATCTCCAGAAGCTCCTCGCCCAGCAGCGTCGCCGAACCTTCGGTCACCTCATAGCCGTCCCGGCCCGACAGCACATAGGACAAGGTCGACTTGCCCGAGCCATTCGGCCCCATGATGGCATGCACCTCGCCCGCGCCGATCTTCAGATCCAGTCCGCGAAGGATCACCTTGTCCTCTTCGGCCAGTTTCACATGCAGGTTCTTGATCTCAAGCATCTTGTCCTCGGTCATTCGTCGCGGCCCGCATGGGAGCTGGGCCTTCAGGGTGTTGCACAACCGTGCAGTCTTGTTGCGGCGGGACGTAGCCCGCCCTTGGTCTCAGGCAGGTCGTCCCGCGCTTGCGGGCTTGATTAGGAAATTCTCGTTCACCGGGTAGCGGCGGAACGTATCGGCAATGGCATAACCGCTGACCGCGACCCAAGCCAGAAACTCGGCGCGATTGGCTTCGTCAACCTCGATGAAGATCACTGGACGGCAGCGCGTGATCGTCTGGGACAAGCCGCGCAGGACCTGCATCTCCATGCCCTCGACGTCGATCTTGATGAAGTCGACGGCCTCCGGGGCCAAGGCGTCATCGCCGCGGATCACCCGCAACTCGCCGCCCTCGACCAGCCGCCCGCCGCCAAGGTTCTTGTTGGGCTTGTCGACTTCCATCGCCAGCCCACCCTGCGCCCGGTCCGACAGACCCAGCCCGAGATGCGCCAGATCGCAGCGCCCCAGTTCGCCGTTCAGCCCGAGATTCGACCGCAGCACGGCAAGCGCCACCGGATTCGGCTCGAACGGGATCACCTTGCGCACCCCGAGCATCTTCAGCGCGAACAGCGCATGGTTGCCGATATTGGCACCGATATCGACAAAGACCGCCGCTTGCGGGCAATGGGCGCGGATGATCTCCAGTTCCTCGGGTTCGTAGAACCGGCCGGCGAGGTGTTCCTTCTGGATCACGTCGCGGGGATTGGTCAGCGTGAAGAACACCGCCTGCCCGGCGATCTCGGCCCGCACCACCTGTCCGGCGGGGCTGACCACCAGATCGGGGCGCGCCACCGCGGCAGCGGCATGCCTGGCCAGCAACGCGTTCTTCTGCCGCCGCTCCTTCACCCGACCGACCCTTCAAGGCTGATCGCCACCAGGCTTTGCGCCTCCATGGCGAATTCCATCGGCAGGGCCTGCAGCACTTCCTTGCAGAAGCCGTTCACCACCAGCGCCACCGCCTCTTCCTCGTCCATCCCGCGCGAGCGGCAGTAGAACAGCTGATCCTCGTCCACCTTCGAGGTGGTCGCCTCATGCTCGACGCGCGAGGAGTTGTTCTTCACCTCGATGTAGGGCACGGTATGCGCCCCGCATTTGTCGCCGATCAGCAGGCTGTCGCACTGGGTATAGTTGCGGCTGTTGGTCGCGCGCGGATGCATGGAAACCAGCCCGCGATAGGTGTTCTGCGCCCGGCCCGCCGAGATGCCCTTCGAGACGATCCGGCTTTTGGTGTTCTTGCCCAGATGCACCATCTTGGTGCCGGTATCGGCCTGCTGGGCGTTGTTGGCGATGGCGATCGAATAGAACTCGCCCTGGGAATTGTCGCCGCGCAGGATGCAGGAGGGGTATTTCCAGGTAATCGCCGAGCCGGTTTCGACCTGCGTCCACATCACCTTGGCATTCGCCCCGCGGCAATCGGCACGCTTGGTGACGAAGTTGTAGATCCCGCCCTTGCCGTTTTCATCACCGGGATACCAGTTCTGCACCGTGGAATATTTCACCTCGGCATCCTTCAGGATCACGATCTCCACCACCGCGGCATGCAGCTGGTGGGTGTCGCGCTTCGGCGCGGTGCAGCCCTCCAGATAGCTGACGTAAGACCCTTCGTCGGCGATGATGAGCGTGCGCTCGAACTGACCGGTGTTTTCGGCATTGATGCGGAAATAGGTCGACAGCTCCATCGGGCAGCGGGTGCCCTTGGGGATGTAGACGAAAGAACCATCGGAAAACACGGCCGAATTCAGCGTGGCAAAGAAGTTGTCGCTCTGCGGCACGACCGAGCCGAGATATTGCTTCACGAGGTCCGGGTATTCGCGGATCGCCTCCGAGATCGCACAGAAGATGACGCCGGCCTTCTTCAGTTCGGCCTTGAACGTGGTGCCGACCGAAACCGAATCGAACACCGCATCGACCGCCACCTTGCGCTCGCCTTCCGGCGCCTCGACGCCCGCCAGAAGCATCTGTTCTTTCAAGGGGATGCCAAGCTTTTCGTAAGTGGCCAACAGCTTCGGGTCCACCTCGTCCAGCGATTTCGGCTTCACCGCCATGCTCTTCGGCTTGGCATAGTAATACTGGTCCTGATAGTCGATTTCCGGGTAATGCAGCATCGCCCAGCGGGGTTCTTCCATCTGCACCCAGCGCCGGTAGGCGGCCAGACGCCAGTCCAGCATCCACTCCGGCTCGTTGTTCTTCTGGCTGATCAGCCGCACGATATCCTCTGACAGGCCCTTCGGCGCATAGTCCATCTCGATGTCGGTGGCCCAGCCGTACTTGTAGCTGCCCGACATGGCCTGAACGGTCTCGATGGTGTCCCGATCGACGCCGTCGCGCACTTCCATATCTACAGCCGTCATGGCTTTATCCTTTCCTGTCAGGGCAATATCCCTGTTTCTTCACGTTTTGCGCGAACGGATCCGCGCATAGTCCCGGCCCCAGGCCTCGGCAAAGCGCAGAACCTCCTCGCGCGTCACCCCCGGCCCGATCGACAGCCGGATTGCCTGACCGGCCCGGGTCTCGTCAAAGCCCATGGCCTTGAGCGTCCGGCTGGCCCTGACCTTGCCGCTGGAACAGGCCGAGCCCGCCGAAATCGCAAAGCCCGCCAGATCCATCGCCATGACCTGAGTCTCACCCTTCCAGCCCGGTGCAATCAGGCACAGGGTGTTGGGCAAGCGCCGGGCGTCATTTCCGACAGAAATAGTCTCAAAATTCAGGGCCGACAATGCTGAATCTAGAATATTTCTAATTTCGGCGACTTCCTCCCAGACGCCATTGGCCAGATCGCGCATCGCAGCCTCCGCCGCGGCGGCAAAACCGGCGATGCCGATCAGGTTTTCGGTGCCGGCCCGACGGCCCATCTCCTGCCCGCCACCCCGCATTTGCGGTGCGATTTCAAGACCCTGACGCAAGACCAGCGCCCCGATGCCTTTTGGCCCGCCCAGCTTGTGCGCGCTCACCAGCCCCATCTGGCACCCCAGCCAGTTGAAGGCGAAGGGCAGCTTGCCAAAGCCCTGCGTCAGGTCGGAAACCACCACCCCCTCGGGCAGATCCTGCACGATTCCAGTCTCGGAATTGGCCAGTTGCACGGCCGCCCGGCCCGGATCGGGCACGATCACCCGGCCGGACGGCTCCACCTGCAACGTTGTGTCGCACCAGGCCGAAACTGCGTCATGCTCGACCTCGGCGCAAACCAGCCCGCGCCCGGCGCAGGCCAGCGCCGCCGCCTCGGTCGCGCCCGAGGTAAAGACGATGTCCGCCCCCTCCGCTCCCAGGGCCGCCGCGATCTGCCCGCGCGCCCGTTCGCGCAAGGCTTTTGCCGCCCGCCCCTCGGCATGCACCGACGAGGGGTTGCCCACCACCTCCATCGCGGCAAGCATCGCCGCCTTCGCCTCGGCGCGCAGCGGGGCGGTTGCATTCCAATCGAGATAGATCCGGCTCACCTGATCCTGCCTTCAATGTGGCGCAAATATCCTCGGGGGGACCGGCATTGCACCGCAATGCCGGCTTGGGGGGCGGAAAGCCCCCCGCAAATTCTTTCTGCAAGAATTTGCGGCCCTCGGCTCATTCCTCGTCCACCACCCGGAACAGCGCCGGCACGGCCGGGCACGGCGTCATCTGGTTCTTGATCACATCCGACAGCCGGGTCTGGTGCAGGAACACATAGACATGCGCTGACAGCCCCTCCCACAGGCGGTTGGTCAGGCTTTGCGCCCGGCTGCCCGATACCCCGCCCGAGGCCCCGGCCCCGGTGTGCAGCGCGTCCACCGTCTCCTCGACCGCCTCCATCACCTCCGAGACGCGAATGTCCGACGGGCTGCGCGCCAGCCGATAGCCGCCGCCGGGGCCGCGCACTGCCTCGACCAGCCCGGCGCGGCGCAGCTTGACGAAAAGCTGCTCCAGATAGGGCAGCGAAATATCCTGCCGCTTGGAGATCGCCGCCAGTGACATCAGATCATCGCTCTGCGCCAGCGCCAGATCGGCCAGCGCCACCATGGCATAACGTCCCTTGGTCGAGAGTTTCATCGCAAGCCCCCTGTCTGCCCCGCGCTTCGCCATTGACGACAAAGCCCCTTGGTCTTACCTGAATTTGGCAAACCATCCGGAAAAAGCCTTTCCGGATTGGCTCTAGATTGTCCGTGCGGTCAGGTCAATGAATCGCACCCCGAGGAAAGCAGGCGACACGAATGCCCGAAGTGATTTTTGCCGGCCCCGAGGGCCGTCTCGAAGGCCGCTACCACCCGCAGAAGGAACGTGACGCGCCGATCGCCATCGTCCTGCATCCGCACCCCAATTACGGGGGGACGATGAACAACAAGGTGGTCTACAACCTGCATTACGCCTTCTACAACCTCGGCTTCACCGTGCTGCGGTTCAACTTCCGCGGCGTCGGGCGCAGTCAGGGCGAATATGACATGGGCATCGGCGAATTGTCCGATGCCGCCTCGGCGCTGGATTACCTGCAGTCGATGAACCAGAACGCCAAGCATTGCTGGGTCGCCGGGTTCTCCTTCGGCGCCTGGATCGGCATGCAGCTTTTGATGCGCCGGCCCGAGATCACCGGCTTTGTTTCGGTCGCGCCACCGGCGAATCTTTACGACTTCAGCTTCCTTGCCCCCTGCCCCTCCTCCGGTCTCATCATCAACGGCACTGCCGACAAGATCGCCCCGCCGAAAGACACCACCGCACTGGTGAACAAGCTGCATGAGCAGAAGGGCATCACCATCACTCATGAACAGATCGAAGGCGCCGACCATTTCTTCAAGGATGACGAGGCGCATATGAAGCCGATGATCGACACTGTCTCGGCCTATGTGAAACGCCGTCTCGGGGAGGCCAGCCGCTGAATGTCGGTGCTTGAGGATATGGGCGACGCGCTTGCCCGCGACGTGATCGCCGCCATGGAAGAACTGGGCGACGAGCGGTTCTATGACAAGGTGTCCAAGGTCTTGCTGGACGCCTCGCCCACCATGCAGGAGGCCTTCCTGACCGCCTACCGGGTGCGGATGGCCGAAAAGCGCGGCCGGGCCTATATCGAGGCTTGCCTGAAGGCCAAGCGCGAAGGCGGCGCCGCGCCGCGCGTGGTGATGGATCAGGGCGGCGGGCATTGAGCGACCAGCTTGAGGCCCAGTTCACCTTTCTGAACGAGGCGGACCGGCTGAAATCGGTGCTGCGGGCGACGACGCTGGTCGATGGCTCGCGCCCGGAAAACTCGGGTGAACATTCCTGGCATCTGGCGCTTTACGCCATGGTGCTGGCGGATCAGGCCGCGCCGGGGGTAAGCATCGACCGGGTGATCCGCATGCTCTTGCTGCACGATCTGGTGGAAATTGACGTCGGCGATGTGCCGATCCATTCCGCCAACGGGCAGGCGCATGGCAGTACGGATGTGCAAATGGCCGAGGCCCGCGCCGCCGACCGCATCTTCGGTCTTCTGCCCCCGGATCAGGCGCAAGGCTTCCGCGCGCTTTGGGATGAATTCGAGGCGGCCGAAACCCCGGACGCCGTGTTTGCCAAATCGCTCGACCGCGTGCAGCCCGTCATGGCCAACCTGATGTCAGGCGGCGGGACGTGGAAGACCTACAACGTCACCGCCGAGCAGCTGGAGACTCGCGTCGGCGTCAAGGTCGCCAAGGGCGCGCCGGCGCTTTGGGCCTGGGTCAGGGACAAGACCCGCGCCTATTTTGCCTGACCTCCTGCCGCGGCCTGGCCGGCTCGTCACGGACCCCGACGCGAGGCCAAAGACACTTGTTCAATTGGCTGCTTCAGGCCATTTTGTGAGCATTCGGTGCACTACGCCGTGAATACCGGGTATCGATGGGGGTCAGATGATGCGGTTGCGCCTTGTCCTTCCGGCTGTTGCCTTGGCCCTTGCCGGGCCTGCATCGGCGCAAATCGACTTCACGGCGATGCCCGAGGGGTGCAACTGGAAGATACGCTATTCCAGCGGGCAGGTCGTGACCGAGACATACCTTGGCCGAAAGGGCGGCAAGCACAGGACGCGGGTCACTGCGGGCGAAACGCCGGTCCGTGAGATGACCTATGATGCCCAAGGCCGCATGATCCGCAAGGACTGGAGCGACGGCAACTGGGAGACGTTCAGCCCCTATAGCTGTTTCGACATCGTGGGCAGTTGCACCTATCGTTACCGGAACTCCAGTGGCGCCGACCAGAAGATCGTCAGCGAAACCATCGCCAAGGGGGCTGGCTTTCAAGTCAGGGCAGGTCCGGTGGACGGCCCCCCCTATCCTGTCGAGTATTTCGAAACCGGCAGCTTCGGGTTGATGCTGAGGAACAAGGCGTCAAACTATTCAGCGCGGCTTGTCGAGATAAGGAACTGCGATCCGGGCAGTTGACGGCGGGCGCGGGCCGAACTTCAGGCTGATCTGCGGGGCGGCCATTGTCCTTCTGTGGCAGCTTCCCGCTTTGGTGGCGCGGCATGGTTTATGGCGCCGCCAGAATTTGGAACCCCGTTTCCCGCGCCAGATGCGCCTCGACCGCCCTTTCGTGGGCACCCCAATCAGATTCGCGCGACATTTCGGTATACATTCGCATACAACGCTTCCCTTGCACCGCAAATTCGGCTATCACCCCTGCAACCCGAATCCCAACACCTGAAAGGGCCCGCCCATGACCAAGATCAAGGTAGCCAATCCCATCGTCGAGATGGACGGCGACGAGATGACCCGGATCATCTGGGACTTCATCAAGAAAAAGCTGATCCTGCCCTATCTGGACGTCGACCTGCTTTACTACGATCTCGGCATCGAGGAGCGCGACCGCACCAATGACCAGATCACCATCGATTCTGCCGAAATGACCAAGAAGGTCGGCGTCGCGGTGAAATGCGCGACTATCACGCCGGACGAACAGCGGGTCGAGGAATTCGGCCTGAAGCAAATGTGGAAATCGCCGAACGGCACCATCCGCAACATCCTCGGCGGCGTGATCTTCCGCGAGCCGATCATTTGCAAGAACGTGCCGCGTCTGGTGCCGGGCTGGACCAAGCCGATCGTCATCGGCCGCCACGCCTTTGGCGACCAGTATCGCGCCACCGATTTCCACTTCCCCGGCAAGGGCAAGCTGACGATGAAGTTCGTCGGCGACGATGGCACGGTCATCGAAAAGGAAGTCTTCAACGCCCCCGCCGCCGGCGTGGCCATGGGCATGTACAACCTTGACCAGTCGATCATCGACTTTGCCCGGTCTTCGATGAACTACGGCCTGCTGAAGGGCTGGCCGGTGTATCTGTCGACCAAGAACACCATCCTCAAGGCCTATGACGGCCGCTTCAAGGATCTGTTCCAGAAGGTCTATGACGAGGAATTCGCCGACAAGTTCAAGGCCGCCGGCATCACCTATGAACACCGCCTGATCGACGACATGGTGGCATCGGCGCTGAAATGGTCGGGCGGCTATGTCTGGGCCTGCAAGAACTATGACGGCGACGTGCAGTCCGACACCGTGGCGCAGGGCTTTGGCTCGCTCGGCCTGATGACCTCGGTCCTCATGACCCCCGATGGCCAGATCGTCGAGGCCGAGGCCGCCCACGGCACCGTGACGCGCCACTACCGCGAACACCAGAAGGGCAAGGAGACCTCGACGAACTCGGTCGCCTCGATCTTCGCCTGGACCGGCGGCCTCAAGCACCGCGCCAAGCTGGATGGCAACGCCGAGCTGGCCCGTTTCGCCTCCACCCTGGAAAAGGTCTGCGTCGACACGGTTGAGGATGGCTGGATGACCAAGGACCTCGCCCTCCTGGTCGGCCCCGATCAGAAATGGCTGACCACCATGGGCTATCTGGAAAAGGTCGACGAATACCTGAACAAGGCGCTGAAGGGCTAAGCGCGTTTCCCTGACTTCAGACGAGCGCGGGACTGAGTTCCGCGCTCTTCTATCTCGTAGACCTCAGAGCGCTTCTTGAACCAGTCGGTCCAAGACGCCGACTTGCCGATACCGGCCTGCGCCTTCGATATTCCGGCCTCCTTGGCACGCTGCTGTCCCAGAGCCGAAAACGTCACCCAGCCGAAATTGTCTGCCTCGGAAGCCACGAATTTGCGCATTCGACCTTCAAATGCCCCTGCCGTTTGCTCCGCTGGCGCGGGCAGTTTTTGCTGTGCAGAAACTTCGGGCTTGTCCGGGACCTGAACGAACTTCCGACAAGCCTTGCGAAAATCGACAGAACACTTCTCCTCGCCGATCCCCGTGACAGGAACCCCCAGCTCGGCGAGCCGCAAGGCTACCAGAATCATGTCACGATCTGAGGTCGCCAGCACGATCTCATCCACTTGCCCCGTGAGCGCAAGTTCAAGGGCGTCCAGTGACAAGGCAATGTCGCCCGAATTCTTGGCGGGCGGGACATGCACCACCCTGAACCCGGGGGCAGTGGACCACCCTCCGAGGCGGCTTACAGCGCCAAAGACCCGCTTGACGCACAAAACACCGGATTTCGCAGCAGTAATAATGAGAAAACCCGCGTGATCGACAGATATGTTTTCCCCATCAACCAAAAGCGCAACGCGCCGTTCGTCCATAAATCGAACTCCCAAAAAGGCTTTCGGTGATCGTGGCATAGCCCGCTTCGCCGGGCAAGAGAGAGGGTGCCCGCCGTTTTGCGCGGGATTTAGGTCATAATTATTGACATTATTCGAGCAAGACTGCATGCGTTCAAAATGAGTAATGGACCATGATGACCGACCCCGCGCATCATTCCCTGATCGAAGACCTCCAGGGCCTTGGCTTTGGCGTCTGCATGGCGGCGGTCGGCATGCATGTCCTGACCTTCATGGGCTTTGTCGCCGGTCAGACCACCGGGGTTGCGGCGCTGATTGCCTATGGCTTCGGCCTGCCCTTTCCGGCGGTCTATTTCGCGGTCTCCGCCCCCTTCCTGTGGTTCGGCTGGCGGCGGATGGGCGCGCGGTTTGCGCTGAAGACCCTTCTCACCGTCGCCGCGCTTTCGCTGCTGACTGCGCTCTTGCCGCGCTGGCTGGGGTTTTCCCACATCCACCCCGCCTTTGCGGCACTTCTGTTCGGCGTCCTCTTTGGCATTGCCGCCCTGGCCGTGGTGCGCCATGGCAGCAGCTTTGGCGGCATTTCGATCCTCTGGCTGCTCCTGCAGGACCGCAGCGGCTTTCCGGCCGGCTATGCCCAGTTGGCCTTTGATGTGGTGCTGTTCGCCGTCTCGGCCCTGATGCTGGAAACCGGCCCGCTCTTGTGGTCCTTTGCCGGCGCGGTGGTGTTCAACCTGTTTCTCGCCATCAACCACCGCCGCGACCGCTACATCGCCACCTGACCGGCCTAGCCGATCAACGGGCCATGCTTGCCATAGGTTTCGTCGTAATGCCGCCGCAGGCGCTGCAGCGCGATGCGCAGCACGATCTTGCCCGAGCGCGCCGCCCAGCCCATGCGCTGCTCCGCCGCCTCGATGCCTTCGAGAAAGCAGCAGACCCTGAGCGCGACATCGCCCAGCCCCGGCCCGAGATCGCGCAAGGCCGCGGCCACCCGGTCGCGCGCCGCGCGCGGGCCCTGCGCCAGGCCGGCGTCGCTGTGGAAGCCGCCACGATCGCCCCCGGTCAGGAATCGCTCCCAGTTCTGCGCCACCCGCGGCCCCATCTGGGCCAGCTCGAAATCCTCGCGCAGCCGCTCGGCCGCCTCGACGAAACCCGGTTCCAGAAAGGGCCGGCCATCCTTTTCCCGCCGCCGCCCCAGAACTGCCACCGGGCTTTCCGCCAGATTGTGCCGCACCCGGCGCGGGCCTTCCTCGCCCGCCACCAGCTTGTCGCCCCAGATCCGGTGCTGGTCGGCGAACGCCATCGGCGCCTCGGCCATGCCGCTTGCCATCCGCGCCTGATCGTCTTCGTCGATCATCCGCTTCAGGCTGGCGCGGCCCGGCGCCCCGAGTTCATAGGTCGAGACCCGCCCGGCCTTGCGGCAGGCGATCCAGTCCTGCAGGACAAAGGCCTGCGCCACCCTGCGGTCCACCACCGCGAGGCGCACGCAGCGGCCATCGGGGAATTCCCGCATCACCACCGCCTTTTCCATGTCCGGCGCAATCGCGAGCGTCGCCCCCGGCTCGGCAAGCCGGCGCAGGATGCGCAAGCCTTCGCGCTTCAGGGTGATGTCATCAACGGCGCTGGTTTCCGGGCGCAACAGGACGGTCATCGGGGCAGGCTCCTCTCTGGCTGGATCTTCCCGCCGCGGCGCCCTGCCCCGGACCAAGGCATCAAGCGCCTCGTCCAGCAGCGGGTCTTCCCGGCGTTTCTCATAACGGCGAACCGTGCGCAGCACTGTCGAGGCGTGACAGCCGTCGCGCCGCGCCAGGGCGCGCAGCGACAGCCCGTCCGCGGTATGGTCGAGATAAAGCCGCACTGCATCGGGAAGCCAGTCAGGCAGGGCATGCAGCGGGGACAGGTTGGCAGGCATCGCGTGGCTCGTTCAGCAAATCGAGATCGGAAAGGCCCGGTCACGGGGTTCAACCCTGAGTGGCATTCCTTACCCGATTGTTAATTTCGGTTCAGAAAACGATAATTGTTTCGAATTCTTAAACAAAGCAGTAACCATCGCGCGCTCGCGACTGGCGAAACGCAACGTCAGGTTGCGTGCGGTTAGAGTGAAGGCCTCGCATCCAGGGAGCCTTCCATGACCGATTTCGCCGCCATCCTTGCCAATCTGCGCCGCCCGCGCCTCCTGATCCGCGCTGCCCGATTCGGGTTGCAGGATTACCGCCGCGACCGCGATCTGCGCCGTTTGCTGGCGATTCCGACTACGGCCGAGCGCAATGTGCCGCAGCTTCTGGCCGAAGAGGCCCGGCTGGAAGAAATCCGCAAGACTGATGACCTGAACTATCCGGTCGCCCGCCACATCGAGGTGCTGGTGGCGCTGATTGCCGAAATCCGGCTGCTGCCGCGGCGCGTGGCGGTCTGACATGGCAAAAGGCCCGTCCGTTTCCGGGCGGGCCTTCTGTTCTCAATCCCGAACCAATCCGCGCGGATTACAGGAAGGCGTCGGGCATCGACTCTTTCTTGCGGGCCACATATCCCTCCAGCGCCTCGCGGATGCCTTCGTCCAGATGCGGCGCCTGATAGTCGGCCAGCATCTTCTGCACCCGCTCGCCAGCCAGCGCCATGGTGTCGCGCGCGCCTTCTTCGGCCCAGGTCTCGTAGGGCTTGTAGTCCAGAAGGTCCGAGCGCCAGAAGGCGGTCTTGAAATTGGCCTGGGTATGGGCGCAGCCGAGATAGTGGCCACCGGGGCCGACCTCGCGGATCGCCTCCATGCCCTGCCCGTTCTCGTCCAGCGCCACGCCCTGCGCCAGATGGTGCAGCGCGCCCAGTTGGTCCGCGTCCATCACGAATTTCTCGTAGGACGACACCAGACCGCCTTCCAGCCAGCCGCAGGCGTGCAGCATGAAGTTCACGCCGCTGAGCAGGCCCATGTTCAGGCTGTTGGCCGATTCGTAGGCCGCCTGCGCATCGGGCAGTTTCGAGCCGCAGAAGCCGCCGGCCGACCGGTAGGGCAGGCCCAGACGGCGCACCAGCTGGCCGACGCCATAGGTGATGTGGCTGGCTTCCGGCGTGCCAAAGGTCGGCGCGCCCGAGTTCATGTCGATCGAGGTCACGAAGGCGCCCGCAATCACCGGCGCGCCCTTGCGGATCAGCTGGGAATAGCTGACGCCGGCCAGCACCTCGGCCAGAACCTGCGTCAGCGTGCCGGCCACCGTCACCGGCGCCATGGCGCCGCCGACGATGAAGGGCGACACGATCGCCGCCTGATTGGCCTTGGCGTATTCTTCCAAGGCCCCCATCATGATACCGTCGAAGGTCATCGGCGAGTTGATGTTGATGAGCGAGGTCATCACCGTGTTCTGGTCGACGAAATCCGAGCCGAACAGGATCTTCGCCATCTCGACCGAATCCGCGGCGCGCGACGGTTCGGTGACCGAGCCCATGAAGGGCTTGTCCGACAGCGTCATGTGCGCGAGCAGCATGTCGAGGTGGCGCTTGTTCACCGGAATGTCGGTCGGCTCGCAAACCGTGCCGCCCGAATGGTGCAGCCACTTCGACATGTAGCCGAGCTTCACGAAATTGCGGAAGTCCGCAATCGTGGCGTAGCGGCGACCACCCTTGGCGTCATGCACGAAGGGCGGGCCATAGACCGGGGCCAGCACCAGATTGCGGCCGCCGATCTCCACCGAACGCTCCGGGTTGCGGGCGTGCTGGGTGAAGGACTTCGGCGCGGTTTTCACCAGCTCGCGCGCCAGACCACGGGGAATGCGCACCCGCTCGCCGCGCACATCGGCCCCGGCATCGCGCCAGCGCTGCAGGGCGGCCTCGTTCTCGACGAAGTTGACGCCGATCTCTTCCAGCACGGTCTCGGCGTTATGCTCGATGATCTGCAGCGCCTCTTCGTTCAGAATCTCGAAGTTCGGGATATTGCGCTGGATGAACTTCGCGGTCTCGAACGACACCGCCGTCCGCTCCGCCCGACGGGCCGACCCGCCACCACCACGGGCCCGACGCCCTGCTGCAACATCGCTCATGATAAGTCTCCGAAAGCTGTTTTGCTCCTTATGCGCCGAACCGGACCAAAGCCGTCTCGGAAAAGCGGCGCATGACTGCCAAAAGCGACAGAAACCCCCGTCAAAAGCGACGGAAACCCCGGCTTCATCTGTTCATAAATATCCCACGGGGGTGCGGGGGTGTGACCCCCCCCGCCGCCGTCAGCCTCTTGCGATTCCCTTCGCAGAAAGCTAGGCGAGGCCATGACCCATCATGACCGCCTTCTCATCATCGACTTCGGCTCTCAGGTGACGCAACTGATCGCGCGCCGCCTGCGCGAGCTGAAGGTCTATTGCGAAATCCACCCCTACAACAAGGTGGACGACGCCTTCCTTCGGGCCTTCGGGCCCAAGGCCGTGATCTTCTCAGGCGGTCCCGCCTCCGTCTACTGGGACGGCGCGCCGATGCCGCCAAAGGCGGCTTTTGATCTCGGGGTTCCGATCCTTGGCATCTGCTATGGCCAGCAGGTGATGATGCATTGCCTTGGCGGGCAGGTCGAAGGCGGGCATGGCACCGCCGAATTCGGCAAGGCCTTCGTCACCCCGACGGCCGAACGCCTGCCGCTCCTCGACGGCTGGTTCGAGGCCGGCGACGAGCAGGTCTGGATGAGCCACGGCGACCATGTGTCGAAAATCGCCCCCGGCTTTCAGGTCTATGGCACCTCGCCCAACGCGCCCTTCGCCATCACCGCCGATGTTGCGCGCAACTTCTACGCCGTGCAGTTCCACCCCGAGGTGCATCACACCCCGAAGGGCGCGAAACTCTATGAGAATTTCGTGCGTCTGGCCGGCTTCAAGGGCGACTGGACCATGGGCGCCTACCGCGAGGAGATGATCGAGAAGATCCGCGCGCAGGTCGGCGACAAGAAGGTCATTTGTGCGCTGTCGGGCGGCGTTGACAGCTCTGTGACGGGCATCCTCCTGCACGAGGCGATCGGCGACCAGCTCACCTGCGTTTTCGTCGACCACGGGCTGTTGCGGCTGGGCGAGGCGGAGCAGGTGGTGAAGATGTTCCGCGAGAACTACAATCTGAACCTCATTCACGCCGATGAATCCGCGCTGTTCCTTGGCCAGCTGGAGGGCGTCTCCGACCCCGAGGTGAAGCGCAAGACCATCGGGCGGCTGTTCATCGAGGTGTTCCAGAAATACGCCAATGAAATCGAGGGCGCCGAGTTCCTCGCCCAAGGCACGCTCTACCCCGATGTCATTGAAAGTGTGAGCTTTTCGGGCGGCCCTTCGGTGACGATCAAGTCGCACCACAACGTCGGCGGCCTGCCGGAGAAGATGGGGCTGAAGCTCGTCGAACCGCTGCGCGAGCTCTTCAAGGATGAAGTGCGCGCGCTTGGCCGCGAACTTGGCCTGCCGCAGTCCTTCATCGGCCGCCACCCCTTCCCCGGTCCGGGTCTGGCGATCCGCTGCCCCGGCGAGATCACCGGCGAAAAGCTCGACATCCTGCGCCGGGCCGATGCGGTCTATATCGACCAGATCCGCAAGCACGGGCTTTATGACGAGATCTGGCAGGCCTTCGCCGCCATTCTGCCGATGCGCACGGTGGGCGTGATGGGCGACGGGCGGACCTATGATTACGCGCTTGCCCTGCGCGCGGTCACCTCGGTTGATGGCATGACGGCGGATTACTACCCGTTCAGCCATGACTTCCTGTCGGAAACCGCAACCCGGATCATCAACGAGGTCAAGGGCGTGAACCGGGTGTTCTACGACTGCACCTCGAAGCCGCCGGGCACCATCGAACTGGAATGAGGAAACGGCCCGCAGCGATGCGGGCCTTTTTTTTCTTGCGACGAGAAGGCGAAGCCGCCCGAGGAGCAGGCCTCGTCGTCGACTTCGTCGCTCCTCGTCAGGCCGGAATCGTCCCGTGACCCGCCCGCTCGGTGATCGGGCGGCGCGGGCTGGGAAATTCCCGCGCACGGGTCTTTTCCGGCAGTAGCTCTGCCGGGCCCTGCGTGCCGACCGCCACCACGGCATGCAGCGCGTAGCCCTCGGGCAGGCCAAGTGCCGGGCCAAGGATTGCGGCATCGAACCCGCCCATGGCATGCGCCACCAGCCCCATCGCCTGCGCCTGCAAGGCAAGGCTCATCCAGGCCGAGCCGGCATCGAAGGCGTGCCAGACATTCGCCGTCTGCACGCCCTCCTTTTCGGTCCAGGGCTTCGAGGCCACCACCACCAGCGCCGCCGCCGCCCCGGCCCAGACCTGGTTGCCGGGCAAAAGCCCGCCGAGAATCGCCGCAAAACCGGCATCGCCCCTGAGCCCCCAGGCAAAGCGCGCCGGCTGGTGGTTCGAGGCCGAGGGCGCCCAGCGGGCGGCTTCCAGAAGGCTCATCACCTGCGCCTCGGTCATCGGGGTGTCAAAGAACGACCGCGGCGACCAGCGGGTGACAAATTGCGGATCGACGGGATAATCGGGATGGCGGACGGACATGCAGGGCTCTCCGGAACTTTGGCGCGACCTTAGCGTCCGGCGCGGCGGTCACAAGCCCCCCTTCCCCGGTCAGATCGCGCCATGCGCCCCCAGCACCGCGCCCGCGACCGTGACCAGCGACAGCGCCAGCAGCACCCGGTGCAAGCGCAGGACCAGCCGGAAGGTGCCGTCCGGGTCACGCAAGGAGCGCGCGTGGAACCAGCGATGCAGCACCAGCGGCTCCGCCACGAACAGCACCAGCGTGAAGATCGCCCAGACCGCCAGCATCGCCCCGAGCCACCAGCGCGCCGGGTCGGCAAAACCCGCCCAGAGGTCAAGCTCCCAGACCATCCACAGCCCGCTTGCCCCGGCCAGCGCGGTGGAGATCTTTGCCTGCCGCCCGAACCGCCCCTCAATCATCTCGAACAGCGCCAGCCGTTCGCCCGCGGGCACCGCGCGGATCAAGCCGGGCAGCAGCACCAGCGTCACCATGGCCACCCCGCCGATCCAGTGGACAATGGCCAGAACATGCAGCGCGCGGGCAAGGGTAAGGGTATCCATGCCGCAGCATCGACCGCCCGTGCCGGCACCGCAAGGCGACAAATCGCCCTTGCCCTGCCCGCGACCCCCGGCCCATCATGCCGGCATGACCCAGATCTTCGCCCCCGACCTGTTCACCGGCAAAGCCTTTCTCGTCACCGGCGCGGGGGGCGGTGTGGGCGGGGCCACGGCCCGGCTGCTGGCCACGCTTGGCGCGCGGCTGGCGATCACCGATGTCAATGCCGCCGCCCTTGCGCAGACCGCCGCCGCGACCGGGGCGATCCCGCTTTTGGGCGATCTGGCGCAGGTTTCGGCCTGCGAGGAGATCATCGCCCGCGCCGTGGCCGGGCTTGGCCGGCTGGACGGGCTGGTCAATGCCGCCGGCCTTTGGGTGGAGGGCGACAGCGCCGCGGCGCGCGAGGCCGACTGGGCGCGCTGCATCGACGTGAACCTGAAGGCGACGTTCTTTCTGTGCTCCCGCGCCATCCCGGCGCTGGAGGCGACGCGGGGCGCCATCGTCAACCTCTCCTCCGATGCCGGGGTTGTCGGCAATGCCGGGGCGGCGATCTATTGCGCCTCGAAAGGCGGCGTCACCACCATGACGCGCGCGTTGGCCCGCGAACTGGCGCCGAAAGGCATTCGCGTCAATGCCTTGTGCCCCTCCGACATCGCCTCGCCCATGCTGGACTATCAGGCCCGCGCCTATGGCGGCGACGATCCGACGGGCTATTTCGCCCGGCTGCTGGCGCAGTATCCGCAAGGTGCGGCGGCGCGGTTCCTGACCCCGGACGAGGTGGCGCAGAACGTGGCCTTCCTGTTGTCGCCCGCCGCCGCCGGGATCACCGGGGCGGCGGTGATGCTCGATTTCGGGCTGACGGCGGGGTATTGAGATGGTCCGTCTGTCCGGCCACATCTTCTGCACGGACGTGCAAGACCTTGCCACCCTGCGCGCCCATCTGCCCGATCACCTCCGCCTCAGCCGGGCCGAACCGGGCTGCCTGTCGTTCGAGGTGAGGCAAACCGCCGATCCGCTGATCTGGTCGGTCGAGGAAAGCTTTGCGGACGAGGCCGCCTTTGACGCGCATCAGGCCCGCACCCGCGCGAGCCTGTGGTTTGCCGCGACCGGCCAGCTGCGCCGCGTCTACTCCGTCACACGCTGAGGTTTCGCGTCAGCGACCAGTTTTCCCAGACCGCCACCACGGCCAGAATCAGCGCCGCCACCCCGTTCAACGCCCAGAGCGGCAGCCATGGCCCGGCGAGGAAGGCCAGGACCGACAGGCCAAGACCGACAAGATGCGACAGCGGGAAATTGGCGGCGGACACCCGCTTGAACAGCCCGTTGCCGATCAGGAACAACACCAGCCCGCCAATCAGCGCCGCGCCCTCGGCAGGACTGCCGAGGTCCAGCGGATGAGCAATGGCGCGCTCGGAGCCGACGGCGGCCAGCACGATGCCGGCAACGATCGGGATATGCAGATAGGTGAACGCAAGCCGCGCCAGCGCTCCGGGATCGGCGCTGTGTTCGATCTGGTGGCTGCCGCGCCGGTGGCCCCAGTGGAAATAGACCCACCACATCCCCACCGTGCCCGCCAGCGCGCCGAGGAAGGACATCAGCCCCGGCGCGTCCCACGCCATGCCGGCAAAGGTCGCGCCCGAGACCAGCAGCGTCTCGCCAAGGCAGATGATGACGAACAGCCCGCAGCGCTCGGCGATATGGCCGCCGCGGACCGTCCAGTCCGACGACCTGTCGCGCCCGAGGCCCGGCACATACATGCCGGTCATCGGCCCGAGATACTCGATGCCCAAGGCTATGCCCCACAGCGCCACCCGCGCCCCGTCGTGCATGAGCCCGCCCAGAAGCCAGAACACCGCCGCAGCCGTCAGCCAGGTCAGGATGCGGGCATAGGTGTTGCGCAGCCGTCCCTCGGCATGGTGCCACATGAACAGGCTGCGCAGCACCTGCGAGCCGGCATAGGCGGCGGCGAAGATCCACCCGCGTTCGTGAAACGCGGTCGGAATCGCCATCGACATGAAGAGGCCAAGCCCCATCAGCGTGAACAAGAGGCCCCGCACCCGCGGCTGCTCGGGATCCAGAAGGTTGAACACCCAGGTCGAATAGATCCAGACCCACCAGATCGCGAGGAACAGGAATCCGGTCTGCAAGGCCCCCGCCAGATCATAGTGATGCAGGAGTGTATGGCTGATCTGGGTGATGGCAAAGACAAAGACCAGATCGAAGAACAACTCGGCAAAGCCCACCCGCTCACCGGCCTGCCGGAACACTTGCACCATGTGAAAGCTCTCCTGTTTGCGCGGCGGCAAGTCTAATCCCGGCTGGACATTTCCCGCAAGCCGGGCCAGCAACGTCGCCATGCGCCAAACCCACCACCCCCTCAAGGCTGCGCTCTGGATGTCGGGCGCGATCTTTTCCTTCTCCGCCATGGCCATCGCCGCGCGCGAGATCAATGCCACGCATGACAGCTTTGAAATCATGGCGGCGCGCTCGGTGATCGGGCTTGGCATCGTGCTGGTCGCGGGGCTGGCAACAGGCCAGCTGGGCCGGATCACCGCCGACCGGCTGTCGGGCCATGCCCTGCGCAACGTGGTGCATTTCACGGCGCAGAACCTGTGGTTCTGGGCGCTGACGCTGATCCCCTTGGCGCAGGTCTTTGCGCTGGAGTTCACCGCGCCGATCTGGGTGATCCTGCTGTCGCCGCTGGTTCTGGGCGAAAGGCTGACCCGGCCAAGGCTGAGTGCCGCCGTGCTGGGCTTTCTCGGCATCCTGATCGTCGCGCGGCCGGATGTGTCCAGCCTGAACCCCGGCGTTCTGGCGGCGGCCGGGGCGGCGCTCGGCTTTGCCATCACCTCGATCCTGACCAAACGGCTGACCCGGGGCGAGACCATCATCGGCATCCTGTTCTGGCTGACGGTGTTTCAGGCGGTGTTCGGCATCGTGGCGGCGGGCTATGACGGGCAGATCACCTGGCCGACAGCCGAGACCCTGCCCTGGCTTGGCCTCATCGGCGTTTGCGGGGTGCTGGCGCATTTCTCGCTGACCTCGGCGCTGATGCTGGCGCCGGTGAGCTTTGTGATGCCGATCGACTTCCTGCGCCTGCCGCTGATCGCGGTCATCGGCGCCTTGGTCTATGCCGAGCCGCTGGACCCCTTCGTGCTGTGCGGCGGCGCGGTGATCTTCCTTGGCATCTGGATCTCGGTCCGGGCCGAGCTTGGCCGGCGCCGGGGCTGACGGAACGCAACGTCACGCGCCGAACTGCCCTTGCGTCACCTTTGACGCCCGTGTCATCTTCGCCCCAGCATCATTGCAAGGCCCAAGCCACCCCGCAAAAGACGGGACGCAACGGCCGGGACAGGAAACAGGGGGAGGAAACCACCATGAAACCGCATTTCGCGGCCGCGGCCTTGTGCTGCACCGCAACCACCGCCTTTGCCGGTGGCATCGACCGCTCGGGCCAACCGCTGGGCTGGCTGTTTGAGACCGGCACCTATGCCGAGCTGAGCTACGGCCATATCACGCCCGACGTGCGCAGCACCCCGGATTTCTACGGCAATGTCGCCAATGACTACGGGCAGCTCGGTCTGGCCTTCAAGACCGATCTGAACGCCAAGGTTTCGCTGGGCGTCAGCCTTGACCAGCCCTATGGCGCCGACATCGATTACCCCGCCATCAGCCTTGGGGCCAAGCTGAAGTCCAGTTCCGTGAATGTCGTGGGCCGCTACAAGCTGAACGAGGCGTTCAGCGCCCATGCCGGTCTGCGCGCCGTGACGGTGGGTGGCACGTTCAACCCGGTCGGGCCGGGGGCGACCGTCAGCATCGCCGATGACACCGATGTCGGCTATCTGGTTGGCATCGCCTATGAAAAGCCTGAAATCGCCCTGCGGGTCGCGCTGACCTACAACAGCGCGACCACGCATGAGGACCCGCTGACCTTCAGCAGCTACAATGCACCGGAATCGATCAACCTCGATTTCCAGACCGGGATTGCCAAGGACACGCTGCTGTTCGGCTCGGTGCGGCATGTGAACTGGTCGGAAACCAGCATCATCGTTGGCGGCGGCACCATCGTCGATTACACCAACGACACCACCAGCTATTCGCTGGGTCTTGGCCGCAAGTTCAGCGACACCTGGTCGGGGGCCGTCACCATCGGCTATGAACCCGGCGACGGGCTGCCGGCTTCGGCGCTGTCGCCGACGGATGGCTATCGCTGGATCGGTCTCGGCGGCAGCTATACCCGCGGCAACATGAAGATCTCGGGCGGGGTGCGCTATGTCGAGCTTGGCGACGCAGTCGCGCCGACCGGGGTTTTCCGCGACAACACCTCGGTCGCCGTCGGCGTGAAAGTCGGCTGGACGTTCTGAACCTGCAGCGGCCCCGCCCCACCCGGCGGGGCCGCATTTTTCGCGTGAACTCGTGGCCTTGGCCCTGTAACAGAGGGCCGTGACCGATGGAGCGCCGCGCGATGATCTACCCCGATGGCCAAGCCTTTCTGACTGCCCCGCACAAGCGGGTGATGCTGTTCGGCATGTCCGGCCTTGGCAAGACGCGGCTGTCGAACCTGCTGCGCGATGCCGGCGACTGGTTTCACTACTCGGTCGATTACCGGATCGGCACCCGCTACATGGGCGAATACATTTCCGACAACTTCAAGCGCGAGGCGATGAAGGTGCCGCTCCTGCGCGAGCTGTTGCTGTCGGATTCGGTCTATATCGCCTCGAACATCACCTTCGACAATCTGGCGCCGCTGTCGACCTATCTCGGCAAGCCGGGCGATGCCGCGCGCGGTGGCCTGCCCTTTGCCGAATACCAGCGCCGGCAGGCCCAGCACGCGCAGGCCGAGGTGGCCGCCATGCTCGACACCACACGCTTCATCGACCGGGCGCATGATCTTTACGGCTACAATCACTTCGTCTGCGACACCTCGGGGTCGATCTGCGAGGTCGTCGATGCCGAGAACCCCGCCGATCCGGTGATGACGGAAGTGTCGGCCCATCTGCTGCCTGTCTGGATCAAGGGCTCCGAGGCGCATCGCGACGAGCTGTGCCGCCGCTTCGACCGGGCGCCGAAGCCGATGTATTACCGGCCTGACTTCCTGATGCAGGTCTGGGGCGAATACCTTGCGCAATCCGGCCTGACATCGGAGGCCGCCGATCCCGACGCCTTCCTGCGCTTCGGCTATGCCCGGCTCCTGGAAAGCCGCCAGCCGCGCTATGACGCCATGGCGCGCTGGGGCGTCACCGTCACCGCCGAAGAAGTGGCCGCGGCCAACAGCCCCGCCGCCTTTGACCAGCTGATCGCCCGCGCCCTTGATCGGCGCGCGGCGCGCGCCTAACTTTCCGAAATCCCTCAAGGTTCCGATCCATGCCCATCACCCTGCCAGAAACCCTGCCCGCCTTCGACGTTCTGCGGAACGAGGGCGTCATGGTCATGTCGCCGGACCGGGCCGCGCATCAGGACATCCGCCCGTTGCGGATTGGCCTCTTGAACCTGATGCCGAAGAAGATCCAGACCGAGAACCAGTTTGCCCGGCTGATCGGCGCGACGCCCTTGCAGATCGACCTCAGCCTGATCCGGATGACCGAGCATCTGACCAGGAACACCGCCGCCGAGCATATGGAAACCTTCTACCGCCCCTTCGCGGAAGTGGAGGAAAGCGGCGAGAAGTTCGACGGCCTCATCATCACCGGCGCCCCGATCGAGCATCTGCCCTTCGAGGAGGTGACTTACTGGGACGAGCTGAAGCGCGTGATGGACTGGAGCCAGACCAACGTGTTCTCCACCTTCGGCGTCTGCTGGGGCGGCATGGCGATGATCTATCATTTCCATGGCGTGAAAAAGCATATGCTGGACCACAAGGCCTTTGGCTGCTTCCGCCACCAGAACCTGAACCCGACCTCGCCCTATCTGCGCGGCTTTTCCGATGATTTCATCATCCCGGTCAGCCGCTGGACCGAGATGCGGCAGGCCGAGATCGCCACCGCGCCGGGCTTGCGCACGCTTCTGGGCAGCGACGAGGTCGGCCCCTGTCTGGTCGAAGATCCCGGCCACCGGGCGCTCTATATCTTCAACCATTTCGAATATGACAGCGACACGCTGAAACAGGAATATGACCGCGACGTCGCCAATGGCACGCCGATCAACGTGCCGATGAACTACTACCCCGATGACAACCCCGCCAACCCGCCGAAGAACCGCTGGCGCAGCCATGCGCACCTGCTTTACGGCAACTGGGTGAACGAGATCTATCAGGGAACCCCGTTCGATCTGAATGAGATAGGGCGGTGACGGCGGGGGTTTCACACCCCCGCGCGGGGCTTGTGCCAACCCCCGCTTCCCCCGTGGGATATTTGCGCCAATGTGAAAGAAAATTTTAGGCGAATTTTGTGCATTGGTCGCGCCGCATTTGCCTCGGGGCGTGGGGACTGGCCATAATGGCGCAAAGGGAGAGCAACATGGACCTGCCATTCGACGGCGCAATCAGCCGGTATTTCCGTGAAGCCGCGCCCGAGAAGGTGCGCAAGGCCATCGCGTCGGCCGGCAAGGACGAGATCCTGAACAAGGATTATCCCTATCGCGAGGAGATGAAGGGCAAGGCCTATGACAGCCATATGCAGGCCTTGCAGATCGAGCTGGTGAAGATGCAGGCCGACATCAAGGCCAGCGGCAAGCGGGTGGTCGTGGTGTTCGAAGGCCGCGACGCTGCCGGCAAGGGCGGCACCATCGGCGTGCTGCGGGAAAACCTCAACCCGCGGGTGGCCAATGTGGTGGCGCTGTCGAAACCCTCGGACCGCGAGGCGGCGCAGTGGTATTTCCAGCGCTATGTCGACTGGCTGCCGGCCAAGGGTGAAATGGCGATCTTTGACCGCTCCTGGTACAATCGGGCGATGATCGAACATGTCTTCGGCTTTTGCAGCGACGAGAACCGCGAGAAATTCTTCCGCCAGCTGCCGGATTTCGAGCGGATGCTGGTCGATGAGGGCATCACCTTCCTGAAGCTCTGGCTGGAGGTCGGCCAGGCCGAACAGCTGAAACGCTTTCTGGACCGCGAGCAAGACCCTTTGAAACAATGGAAACTTTCCCAGATCGACATCGACGGGCTGTCGAAATGGGACGCCTATTGCAAGGCCATCGACGAAACCATGCAGCGCAGCCAGTTCGGTCACGCGCCCTGGACGGTGATCCTGTCGGATGACAAGAAGCGCGCCCGGATTGCCGCGATACAATCCTTGTTGCTGGCGGTCGATTACAAGGGCCGTGACAAGGCGGCCATCGGCAAGGTCGACAGCACTATCTGCGGCGGGCCGGGGCTGCGGCACACGTGAAGAAGGGCTATCACCACGGCAACCTGCGGCAGGCGCTGGTCGATGCGGCGCTGGAGCTGATCGCGGCGCAGGGGCCGAACGGCTTTACCCTGTCGGAGGCCGCCAAGGCCGCCGATGTTACCCCCGCCGCCGTCTACCGCCATTTCGCCGGCCGCGAGGACCTGATTGCCGAGGTTGCCCGGCAGGGCTTTGACATCTTCGCCGCGCTGATGGAGTTTGCCTATGCGAACGGCCAACCCAGCGCTCTGGCGGCGTTCGAGGCGACCGGCCGGGCCTATCTGGCCTTTGCCCGCAAATATCCCGGGCATTACATGGCGATGTTCGAAAGCGGGCTGAACCTGTCGGCGCATCCGCAGGTCGGCGACGTGGCACTGCGCGCCAAGGCGGTGCAGGACCGCGCCGCCGCCGGCCTTGCCGCCCAACTGCCCGAAGGCCGCCGCCCGCCCGCCGCGATGTTCTCGGCCCATGTCTGGGCGATGAGTCACGGGGTGGTGGAGCTGTTCATGCGCGGCCAGAACCGCAGCCCTTTCCCGCCCGAGGATCTCCTGGAAACCGGGATCGGGATCTACCTGCGCGGATTGGGGCTGTTGTCGCCGGATCGCTGAAAGCGGGGGGCGTCATGGGGGTGGCGGAGCATGCCCCCCTTCCCAACCCTCCCCCACGAGGGGGGAGGGGTTGCGAGTGGAGGCGCCGCGTTACCGGAACAACACCAGCGCCGAGGGCGACCACGCCACCCGCACCTTGCTGCCGACATCAAGGATCGGACGGCCCGGCACGTTGCGCATCGACAGCCGCACCTCGACATCGGTGCCGCCGAGATAGACGTCATAATAGGTCATGTCGCCGAAATAGATCACCTCGTCGACCACGCCTTCGGTCTCGCGCTCGGTCGCCTTCTGGTCATCATAAAGCAGGGTCAGTGTCTCGGGGCGCAGGCCGACGACCGGGCTTTCGCCCTTGATCGGCGGCTGGATCGTGGCGTCAAGCATCACGCGGCCCAGCCCCTTGGCCTCCACCTCGACCTGCCCGCCCGCCTCCGACAGCACGGTCGCGGGGACGAAATTCATCGTGCCGATGAAATCCGCCACCTTCTTCGACATCGGACGGCGATAAAGCGTCTCGGGGTCGGCAAGCTGGGCGATCTCGCCGTCAAACATCACGGCGATGCGGTCGGACATCACCAGCGCCTCTTCCTGGTCATGCGTCACCAGAATGAAGGTGATGCCAACCTGGCGCTGCAGCTTGATGAGTTCCACCTGCATGTGTTCGCGCATCTTCTTGTCAAGCGCCGACAGCGGCTCGTCCAGCAGGAGCACCTTGGGCTTCAGGATCAGCGCGCGCGCCAGCGCCACGCGCTGCCGCTGGCCACCCGACAGCGCATGCGCCGCGCGGCCGCCGTAGCCCTTGAGCCCGACCATCTCCAGCGCCTCTTCCACGGCGCGGGCCTTTTCGGCCTTCGACCGCGGGTCCTTGCGCAGGCCGAAGCCGACGTTCTCGGCCACCGACATGTGCGGGAAGATGGCGTAGGACTGGAACACCATGTTCGTCGGGCGCTCGTTCGCCGGCACACCCTCCATCGACTTGCTGTCGATCAGCACGGCACCCGAGGAAATGCCCTCGAATCCGGCAATGGTGCGCAGAAGCGTAGTCTTGCCGCAGCCCGAGGGGCCCAGGAGCGAGAAGAACTCGCCGGCCTTGATCGTGCCGTTGATCCCCCGCAGCGCGTGGTAGTCGCCATAATACTTATGGACGTCCTTGAATTCGATCATCGTGGGTTTGTCGTCCGAGAACGTCACAGGAAGCCTCCGGTATCCTTGCCGCCGGTCTTGGCGATGCCACGGCGACGGAAATATTCAGCGATGGTGAGAAGACAGATGGAGATCAGCACAAGGATCGTCCCCAGCGCCAGCATTGACGGCACCTTGGCGGGGAAACGGAACTGGCCGAAGATATAGACCGACAGGATCGCCTCGCCCGAGCCGAGGAAGTTCGACACGATGAATTCGTCGATCGAGATGGTGAAGCAGATCAGGAAGGCCGAGATGATGCCGGGCAGCACCAGCGGCAGGATGATGAGCCGGAAGGTGGACAGCGGCGTCTCGCCCAGATCATAGGCCGCCTCTTCCAGCGATTTGTCGAGGCTCTGGAACGCCGAAGTCAGGATCGCGGTGGCAAAGGGCGTGCAGACCAGCACATGACCAAGGATGATGGTGAACAAGGACAGCTTCACCCCGATGGCCAGCAGCACGATCAGGAGCGACATCGCCACGATGATCTCGGGCAGCACCATCGGCAGCATGATGAGCCCCATCAGCGCCCCCTTGGCCGGAAAGCGGAACCGGGTCGAGGCGCGGGCGGCAAAGATGCCGAGCGTGGTCGACAGGATCGAGGACGACAGCGCGATGATCAGGCTGTTTTTCACCGCAATGCCCAGCTGGGCATCCCCCGCCATCTGCCGGAACCATTCCAGCGTCACGCCCTTCAGCGGGAATTGCACCACTTTCGAGTCGTTGAAGGCAAAGAGCGGCAACAGGATGATCGGCGCGTAAAGAAACACCAGATAGGCGATGGCATAGATGCGCAAGGACGGAGATTTCATTTCTGTCCTCCAAGGAAGCGACGGTTGAGCGTCAGGAAGATGATCGACACCACCGCCACAATGGCCATGACCGTCACCGACAGCGCCGAGCCAAGCGCCTGATCGCGTTGTTTCAGCAGCTGGCTTTCGATCATGTTGGCGATCATCGGCACTTTGCCGCCGCCAATCAGTTCGGGCGTCACATAGTCGCCCACCGTCGGGATGAACACGATCAGCACCGCCGCGATCACCCCCGGCATCGACAAGGGCAGTGTCACCCGCCAGAAGGTGCGCAGCCTGGTCTCGCCAAGGTCTTGCCCGGCTTCCAGCAGCGCCCGGTCGACCTTTTCGAGGCTGACGAAGATCGGCAGGATGGCGAAGGGCGCGTAGGCATGGGCCAGCGTGATGACGATCGACATCACCCCGTTCGACAGGATGTTCAGCGGTTCGCCCACAAGGCCGAGATCCATCAGCGCCGAGTCGATCACGCCGTTGTAGCCAAGGATCACCCGCCACAGCGAGACGCGGATGATGTAGCTGGTCCAGAACGGCAGCGTCACCAGAAACAGCCACATCGACTTGCGATGCGCCGGCACGTTGAACGAGATGTAATAGGCCAAGGGATAGGCCAGCAGCACCGTCGCCAACGTCACCAGCATCGACACCATGAGCGAGCGCAGCATGATGGCGCGATAGACCGGATGGGTGAAGACCGTCTCATAGTTCGACAGCGAGAAATCCCAGACGATATGGCCGTTCTCGCTGGTCAGCACCGAGAACAGCATCACCGTCACCAGCGGCGCTGCCAGAAGCAGGATGGCATAGAATGCCGTGGGCGATATGATCGCCAATCCACTCGCGCCCTCGGATCGGCGGATCCGCGCGAGAAGTCCGTTGTTTTGCATCATGCCCCCTGTTGGCACGTCGTCTTGACATTTGATCAAATTCTAAGCCCAAGCCGCGCGACGGGGCAAGCGAATTCGGCCTCTGCCCCGCGCCAGCCCTGAAAATGCAACAAGGCCGGACCGAGGTCCAGCCTTGGATATCAACGGCTTGACGGAGACTGCGCGGCCTGTGCAGGCCCGGTCAGACACCTACCCGTTCGATGGCGATCGCCCGCTTTTTCAGCTCGTCATACAACGTCGGCAGCACCCGCAGACTGGAAACCGATACCCGCAGCGCCTCGACGATTCGCGCCTCGTTCGCGGCACTGGCCACCCGCCAGACCATGCGGCGGGTCACGCCGTCATCATAGACGATCTCGGTCGACCCGTTGCGCGCCTTGCGCCAGCCAAGAAAATCCGCCCCGCCATGAGGGGCGTGGAAAGTGGTCTGGAGTCCCATTTTTCGGACCTTGTGATTTGTTCTGCTCTGCCCGCAAGATTGCGCCCTGCCCCGGCTTTCGGTCAATCCTGTCAAAAGATTGCCCGATACATCCCCGACACCGCGCAGCAAGATTGCCACAATTCACCCGAATTGTGGCAATGCCGGGCCGGATTGCGCCACATTCCCGACACAATTCAGACCGTCAGATCGCCCGGCGGCCGCGGCAGCAGCCGCGCCAGCGCGGCGACACCGGCCTCCATCGTCTGCCGCGGGATGTTGCCCGGCACCGCCAGCCGCACCGCATGGGGCGCGCGGCCGTGGATCAGGGCAAACTGGTCGGCGGTGCGCAGCAGCACCCCCTCGTCCTCGGCCATCCGGCTGAAACTTGAGGCCCGCCAGCCCAGCGGCAACCGCAGCCAGGCAAAGGGCAGACCCGATTGCCATGCCAGATCGAAGGCGCCCAGCCGGTTGACCATCAGCTGCAGCCGCTCGGCCATCTCGCGCTGCACCTTGTCGCGGATCTCGGCCGCCGCGCCGGTCTGCATCAGGTCCAGCACCAGCCGATGCACCGGCTGCGACAATGCGAAAAAGCCATGCTGCGCCGTCAGGCGCCCGGCCTCCCCCATGCCCGTCGGGCAGATCGCATAGCCAAAGCGCAACGAGGCCGAC
Source organism: Tabrizicola oligotrophica (assembly GCF_011008935.1). Taxonomy (GTDB): domain Bacteria; phylum Pseudomonadota; class Alphaproteobacteria; order Rhodobacterales; family Rhodobacteraceae; genus Tabrizicola_A; species Tabrizicola_A oligotrophica. The sequence goes on from NZ_JAAIVJ010000001.1 coordinate 419,168, forward strand.
ACCGATTTTGACAGGCTGCCGATGTACCAGACCCGCTCGGGCGCCAGCGCCCGCAGCGTCGGCTGATCCGACTGGCTGGGGGCAAAACATTCATCCTCGATGATCTGCAGGTCATAACGCCTTGCAATCGCAATGATTTCCGCGCGCCGCGCCGCGCTCATCCGCGCCGTCGTCGGGTTCTGTGTGTCCGGGGTCAGGCACAGGACCTGCGGGCCATGGCGGCGGCAGGCGGCCTCGAGCGCGTCGGGCAATAGGCCCTCGTCGTCCATCTCGACGCCCACCACCTCGGCACGGGCCAGCCGCGCGGCATAGCGGAAGCCCGGAAAGGACAGGTCCTCGATCAGCACCACCGGCCGCTCGCCCCGCAGGCAGCAGTCGAAGATCAGCCCGATGGCGTTCTGCCCGCCATGCGACAGCATGATGTCATCGGGGCCGAAGCTGCCAAGAATGCGCGGGGCGAGCCAGTCGCACACCGCCTCGCGCAGCGCGCCTTCGGCCTTTTGCGTCGTGTAGCCCAGCCAGTCCGGCAGCGGCGCATCGGCCATGCGGTGCAGCGCCGCGCTGATCGCCTCGGCCTGCCCGACATCGGGCAGTTGCGGCACCCGCAAGTCCACCCGTCCCTGCGTTGTCCCGGCATCGCGCTCGACAAAAAGCGGCTCGGTCGGGCCAAGCCGCGGCGTGCGGGCGGCGACAAAAGTGCCGCGCCCCACGGTCGCCGCCAGAATGCCCTCTTGCGTCAGGATCTGGTAGGCCCGCGCCACCGTGCCGGGCGTCACCTTCAGCGCCCAGGCCATCTCGCGCACGGTAGGCACCTGGATTCCTTCGGCAAATTGCCCGTCACGCACCCCGTCCCGCAACGCCCGGCTGAGGTTGAGATACTTCGGCCCGTCGCCTTCGGCGCTCAGCCCTGACCAAATTGTATCCATGGCAATACTCCGCTGGCCAAGGCGTCCCCAGGCATTGTATCAATCATCTAGCGGGATTGATCCCGCCGATCAATACAAATGAGGTTTGCCATGCCCAAAAGCATCGAATTCGCCCTGCCGCAGAACCAGATCCTGCCGCCGATCTCGCGCATTCTGATGGGGCTTGCCGTAACCGTCGCGCGCTGGGAATTGAACCTGCGAACCCGCAACGCGCTGGAAAAGCTGGACGATCACCTGCTGCATGACATCGGGCTTGACCGCGCAAGGGCACAGGAAGAATGGGACAAGCCATTCTGGTGGAACTGATCGCCGGCCATTGCCACTTTTGCGGGCAAGATCGGGTGCGGCTGGTACAACGGCTGCGCCCATTCACTTAAAATTGTTGCGCGGATAGAGCTTTTGCGAATAGTCGGCTTTACGTTGGGTAAACCAAGTGAGCCGCCGCATTGTCCAAACTCATTCTTCATATCGGATCGCACAAGACGGGCACGACCTCGCTGCAGGCCGCGCTGCGGGCCGCCGCCGGCGACACTGCAGGCGATGATGTCACCATCATCGACCGGAAACGGGTGATCCCGAGCATCACCGTCAGCACTGGCGCCGGAGCCGGATTTTCCACGCGGGTTCGGCGCAAGGTGGCCGATCGGATCTTTCGCCCAACTACGGCAATGACGGTCTTTTCGGATGAGGGTTTATTCTTTCTGCATGAACCGGACGAGGTCGACGGCCTCGCGCGCTTGCTGAAGGACCGCTACGAGACTATCGAGATCTATGCCTATGTCCGCCGGCAGGACCAGATGGTGTTGTCGCATCGCAAGCAGGTCGCCATGGGATTGCCTGCACGGTCCTTTTACGAGAGCGACTTCCTGACGCTGCCGGAACTCGAGCCGCATCATTCCCGCTTCCTCGATTTCCATGCCAAGCTCAGCGGTCTTTGGGCCGCCGCTTTCGGCATGGAGGCCTTGCGTGTCATCCCATATGACCGCCAGCGCCTGCACGGTCAGGATGTCGTGACGGATTTCTCGCACCGGACCGGGATTCGCCTTTCTTCCGCCGCGGCAGACCAGAACACGGCGCTTACGCCGGCACAGCTTGTCTCCGGGTTGGCGCTGTCGCGGCTCGGATTGCCCCGGCACGCCTTGCGCAGCGCCCTTGCCGAAGTCGCGGACCAGATGGGGCCGCATGACGCCAGGCTGCTGCCGACGCGGGCGCAGGCGACCGGGTTCATGGCGGCCTTCGCCAACAGCAACGCCCGGCTGGCAGCCGAGTTTTCCTGCGACGGCACGCCAGTGGCCTTCAGCGACGACTATAGCATGTATCCTGAAGAGACCGCAGCCGACTGGACATCCGAGCAGGTCTTTACGCTCCTTGAAACCGTGCTACAGCATCTCAGAGGCACCGCCCAGGCTGCGGACAAGGAAACCGACGACCTGCGCGACTGAGCCAAGATCGCGCAAGGCTCGGCACATGAAAAAGCCCGCCAGACGGCGGGCTTTCCCAATTTGATGACTCGTCCAGATCAGCGCTTGGAGAACTGGAACGAGCGGCGGGCCTTCGGCTTGCCGTATTTCTTGCGTTCGACGACGCGGCTGTCGCGGGTCAGGAAGCCGGCGGCCTTCAGCGCACCGCGCAGGGCGGGTTCGTAAAGCTGCAGGGCTTTCGAGATGCCGTGCTTCACCGCACCGGCCTGGCCCGACAGACCGCCGCCGACCACGGTGGCGTAGACGTCGAACTGGCCTTCCACGTTGGCAACCGTGAAGGGCTGCTTCAGGATCATCTGCAGCACCGGGCGGGCGAAGTAAGCGGCCATTTCCTTGCCGTTCACCACAACCTTGCCCGAGCCGGGCTTGACCCAGACGCGGGCGATGGCGTTCTTGCGCTTGCCGGTGGCATAGGCGCGGCCCAGCTTGTCACGCACCGGGGCGCGGACGATGGCAGCGGGGGCAGCGGCCGGGGCGGCAGCGACGGCCGACTTCAGATCGTCGAGAGACTTGATATCGGACATGATCTTCACGCGCTCCGGGTGTTCTTCGGGTTCAGCGCCTTGACGTCGAGGACGGTCGGCTGCTGAGCTTCATGGGGATGAGCGGCGCCTGCGTAGACGCGCAGGTTGGTCATCTGGCTCTTGCCCAGACGGTTGCGGGTGATCATGCGCTCAACCGCCTTGATCACGACGCGCTCGGGGTGGGCGCCTTCCAGCACTTGCCGCGCGGTGCGCTGCTTGATGCCGCCCGGGTGGCCGGTGTGCCAGTAATAGACCTTGTCTTCGCGCTTCTTGCCGGTCATCTGGATCTTGTCGGCATTGATCACGATCACGTTGTCGCCCATGTCCATGTGCGGCGTGAAGGTCGGCTTGTTCTTGCCGCGCAGGATATTGGCCACGATGGTGGCAAGGCGGCCCAGAACAACGCCTTCGGCGTCGATCAGGATCCACTTCTTCTCAATATCCGCAGGCGTTGCGGTAAAGGTTTTCATGTGGTTGGTCCCGTAAGGATAAGGGGGGAGACCCCCCGGAAACTCGGATGGCGGCTTATCGCTGATGGGGCGGATGCGGTCAAGCGGATCAGAGATAATAGTTTTGTTTGAAATCAATGCATTGCGATATGCGGTATTAATTTACCCCATACAAGCTTACCGCAGTCGCGGCGGGCGCGAGGGATCGGTGCCCGGGGCGGCGGGCATCGGGGCGGCTTCGCTTGGTGCAGGCGCGGCAATGGCAAAGCTGCGCCCGACCGCCGCCATGGCCCGCAGCGCCGGGTCCTCGGGGGCAAGGAAGGTGACATCCAGCGCCGCCGCCTCCAGCCCCGCAAAGGCCAGCGCCTCGGCGACCGAGCGCGCCAGGGCGGCTTCTGCGGCAGGATCGGCGCCGACCAGCGCCAGCACATGGCCGCGCGCGCCGCTGTCATAGGCGACCGCGGCCAGCACCGCCCCGCCGGCCAACCCGGCCGCGCCCTGCAATGCAAGACCCAGAGCCGCCTCCAGCGCCTGCGGCACCTGCGGCGCCGCGAAACTGCGCGGCAGGGCGGCGGTTTCCTGCGGCCGGACATCAAGAAGCGTCAGCAGATGCTCCAGCGCCTCGGGTGGCAGCAGAGTCTCGCTGGCCGCGCCGGTGCCAAGGTTCAGGCCCAGCCACAGCCCCTGCCCCGCCAGCCCCTGCGCGATCACCCGACCCGGCAAGGTGGCATAGGGCGCGGGTGTGTCCTGAAACCCGGCCAGCCGGTCCTCGCTGTCAAACACCAGCACCACCGGACCATCGGTGAGATCAAAGACCTGCGGCTCGATCGCCGCGCCCTCGGCCTCGCGCCGCAACAAGAGCGACAGCGGCGCATCGGCGAGAAGCTGATAGAACCGCAGCGCCTCGGCCTCGCCGCCGGCTTGCAGCGCGGCATGGGCGGCATCAAGTGCTGTCTCGGTCATCTTCGGCCCCCTTCGGTCGCCATCCGCTTGCCGGCCTAATCGGCAACGCCCGGCGCGGCAAGAGCCAACGGCGTCGCGCGCAGCATGACATCGCCATTGAACCGGGCGCAACTCCGTGGTTCAACAAGATAAAGCCCATTCTCCGCTGCGGAACCCCAATGTATCGCGTCTCGCCTTTCGTCCGCCGCTTTGCCCATGCGCTTCTGGCCGGGATCGCGATTGCCACGCTTTGGGTGAACCTGTCGCCCGCCAGCTATTACGACGCGCTGGAATGGCGGCTGTTCGATGTGGCGCTGCCGGGTTGGCTTGCGCCCTTGCCGGTCTCGGTGACGCCGATGTTGATCGTCTCGCATCTGTTGATGCCGCTTTTCGTGGCCTTCATCGGCAAGGAACTCTGGGAGGCCCTGATCCTGAGCCGCGGCGCAATGTCGGGGCGGCGCGCGATTGCGCCGGCGGCGGGGATCGCGGGCGGCGCGCTCGGGGCAATCCTGGTCTGGATTCTGGTCGCGGCCCTGCTTGAAACCGCCGAGGAGGCAAGCTTCGCGCTGGGCTGGCAGGTGCCGGTCGGCGGCGATGTGGTGCTGGCCTATTTCACCGCCCGCGCCGTGTTTGGCGCCGGCCATCCGGCGCTGCACCTGTCGCTGCTCTTGACCATCGGGCTGGATATCCTCGGCATCCTTTTGACCGGGCTGACCGACCCCGAGGCCACGCTGCGGCTGGCCTGGCTCGCCCTGCCGCTGCTGGCCTGCCTTGGCGTCTGGTTCACGCTGGCGCGCGCGCCGAAAGCCGCCTCGGAATCGCGCCGCCGTCGGGCGATGGCGCTTTGGCCCTATAGTCTGGTCGGGCTGGTGTCGTGGTTCGGGGTTGCCGCTTCGGGCCTGCCGCCGGCGCTGGGACTGTTGCCGGTCATCGCGGTGATCCCGCATGCCGACCACAGCTTCGGCGTCTTTGCCGAGGCCGAGGAACTGCTGCACGATCCGCTGAACCGGCTGGCGCATCTGCTGGTCAAGCCCTTGGCCGGGGTGCTGTTCCTCTTCGGCCTGACGCGCGGCGGCATCGACCTTGCGGCCTTTGCGCCGACAACACTGGTCTTGCTGGCGGCCCTCTGGATCGGCAAGCCGCTGGGGCTGATGGCCGGGGTCATGCTGGCGGTGCGCGCCTTCGCCGCCGAGCTGCCGTCGGCGCTGCGCGGCCGCGAGGTCGGGCTGATTGCGCTGGTCGCGGGCATGGGCTTTACCGTACCGGCGCTGGCGCTGGAAAGCGCCCTGCCCGGCGGCGGCATGGCCGAGGCGGCGCGTCTGGGCCTTGCCCTGTCGCTGCTTGCAGGCCCGCTTGCAGTGGCGCTGGGCGGGCTGCTGCGGCGTTGAGATTCTGGCAACAATCGCGGCCCGGCGGCGTATTGTCTTCAATTCACGAATAACGACATAATGATGCCCTAAAGCCCGGCTAGAGCTTGGCCGGAGAGACGGTGTGCCGCGGCGACGGCAGCCGGGCGGTAATCCTGTTGCGATATCCCGAGATCCGCGGGGGTATCGGCGGCAGGCCACGAGAACGGGCAGAAGCAGGCGAATGATCGCGTTCGAGAATGTCAGCAAGTCCTTCTGGACCGGGAAATCCCGCAAGGTCATCCTGGACCGCGCGAGTTTCAAGGTCGAGATCGGCAATTCGCTGGGCATCCTCGCGCGCAACGGCACCGGCAAGACCACGATCATCAACATGATGGCGGGGCTGGAAAAACCCGACGAGGGGTCCATCCTGCGCACCTCGCGCATCTCGTTTCCGCTGGGCTTCATGGGCGGCATCATGAGCAAGCACACCGCCACGGAAAACGCCCGCTACATCGCCCGGCTTTATAGCCTTGACCCCGACTACGTCGAAAGCTTCTGCCGCTGGCTCTGCGGTCTGAACGAATATTTCGACATGCCGGTCGGCACCTATTCCTCGGGCATGCGCTCGCGGCTCTCGTTCGCGCTGATGCTGGCGCTGGAGTTCGATATCTACCTGATCGACGAGGGCATGCCCTCTTCGACCGATGTCGAGTTCAACCGCAAGGCGGGACAAGTGCTGCGCCAACGGCTGAAGAACGCAACCGTGGTGGTGGTGTCCCACGCACCGCAGACGCTGGAGAAATTCTGTCGCTCGGCGGCAGTCCTGCGCAACGGGCAGGTTTACATGTTCGACACTCTGGAAGAGGCGAAGCGGCTTTATGACTACGAAGCTCACAGTTAAACGGTTCCGCACCCGCCGGGTTGACCTGCCCGCAGCCGCGCCAGCCGCCGCACCGGCGCAGGCCGCCGCTGCGCCGCTGCCGCCGCCGCGCAGCGTTTCCCGCCCGCAGATCAACCCGAAAACCGGCCCCTCCGACGATGCCTTCGCCGCCGCCGCCAACGAGGACGGCTTCGGGGCAGACCGCTTCGACACCGCCCGGCTGAACGCCGCCCCCAGCGGCCCGATGGCACCCCCCGGCTCGCCCGAGGCGGCACCGCTGGTAATCGACGCCATCCGCCGCGAGGGCCTGACGGGGCGGCAATTGCGCATGGCCCGCCGGCTGGCGCAGAAACACGCCCTGCCCGCCACCTCGGATTTCGACGCGGTGCGCCTGCTCAGGGCGCGCGGCATCGACCCGTTTCAGGCCAATTCCGTGCTGGAGCTGGTCTCCGGCGCCGACGGCTCTGGCCAGACCCCCTCGCGGGCGCTGACCGTCACCCCCGGCGGCGACGGCATCCAGTTGCCGCAGACCATCAAGCCGGTGCAGCTGCCCTCGACCGAGTTGCGCACCGAACAGGCGCATCTGGCCGAGGTGATGAAGATCCAGCGCGACATTGCCCGCCGCCGCCGCCGCAAGTCGCTGCTGCTGATGGCGCGGCTTTCGGTGTTCGTGCTGTTGCCGGCCCTGCTGGCCGGGCTTTACTTCTACTCCATCGCCACGCCGATGTATGCCGCCCGCACCCAGTTCGTGATCCAGCAGGCCGAAGCCCCCGGCGCCTCGGCCATGGGCGGGCTGTTTTCCTCGACGCCGATGGCGACGGCGCAGGATTCGATCGCGGTGCAGGGCTATCTGCAAAGTCAGGTCGCCATGCAGCGGCTCGAGGCCGACAACGCCTTTCGCGGCCATTTCTCGGACCCGGGCATCGACGTGATCCAGCGCCTGTCGCCCGATGCCAGCGAAAGCGCGACTTACAAGCTGTACAAGAAGATTGTCCGCATCGCCTATGACCCGACCGAGGGCGTGGTGAAGATGGAAATCATCGCCGCCGATCCGCAGAAGGCGGTGGAATTCTCGAATGCGCTGATCGGCTATGCCGAGGAACAGGTCGACCAGATGACCCAGCGGCTGCGCGAGGACCAGATGAAGGGCGCGCGCGAAAGTTATGAGGATGCCGAGCGCAAGTATCAGGAGGCGAATGTCCGCGTCGTCGAGCTGCAGGAAAAGTTCAAGGTCCTGTCCTCCGAGGCCGAGGTCGGGCTGATTACCAGCCAAATCGGTCAGCTGGAAACCCAGTTGACCCAGGACCAGCTGTCGCTGGCGCAGATGGAATCGAACCAGAATCCCAACAAGGCCCGGATGGAGCCGTTGAAGCGCCGGATCGACACGCTGCAAACCCAGATCGCCGAATTGCGGGCGAGGCTGACCGAGGAGGGCAAGGACGGCTTCTCGCTGGCGCAGGTGCAGTCCGACCTTCTGGTGGCGCAGGCCGATGCCCAGACCCGCCAGCTCTTGCTCGCGCAGTCCTTGCAGGCCATGGAAACGGCACGGGTGGAAGCCAACCGCCAGACGCGCTATCTGTCGGTGGCGGTGGCTCCGGTGGCCCCCGACGAGGCCGCCTATCCGCGCGCCTTCGAAAACACCCTGGTCGTCTTGCTGATCTTCGCGGGCATCTACCTGATGGTCTCGATGACGGTGGCGATCCTCAGAGAGCAGGTTTCGGCGTGATGACGATGAAAGATGTGGCAATCGGCGGGCTGACGGTGGGCAATGACCGTCCACTCATGGTGATTGCGGGCCCCTGCCAGCTGGAAAGTCTGGACCATGCCCAGATGATCGCCGGCGTCCTGTCCGAAGCCTGCAAGGCTGCCGGCGCGCAATTCGTCTTCAAGGCGAGCTACGACAAGGCCAACCGCACCAGCCTGAAGGGCAAGCGCGGCATGGGAATGGAAGCAGGGCTGAAGGTGCTGGAGGCGGTCCGCGCCATGGGCATGCCGGTCTTGACCGACTTCCACGAGCCCGAGCAGGCCGCCGAAGTCGCCGCCGTGGTCGATGTGCTGCAGATCCCGGCGCTGCTCTGCCGGCAGACCGATCTCCTGCTGGCGGCCGGCCGCACCGGCGCGGCGGTGAACGTGAAGAAGGGCCAGTTCCTTGACCCCTACGGCATGGCCAATGTCGCCGAAAAGATCGCCTCGACTGGCAATGAGCGCATCCTCTTGACCGAACGCGGCACGACCTTTGGCTATAACGGCCTTGTCGCCGACATGCGCAGCCTGCCGATCATGGGCCGCACCGGCTATCCGGTGGTGATGGACGCCACCCACGCTGTCGCCTTCCCCGGTGGCCTCGGTGACAGCTCGGGCGGCCAGCGCGAGTTTGCCCCGGTGCTGGCGCGGGCGGCGGTGGCGCTGGGGATTGCCGGGGTGTTCCTGGAAACCCATCAGGACCCGGACCGCGCCCCCTCGGACGGGCCGAACATGATCCGCCTGCACGACATGCCGGGGCTGATCGACAGCCTGATGGGCTTTGACCGGCTGGCCAAGGCCGACCCGCTGCGGGTCTGACCGCCCCTCCTCGGGCGCCGCCGGCTTCTCGTCGCGGCGTCCGGCGACGAGCGACGAAGTCGACGAGGAGGCGCGGCTCAGGCTACCTGCCCTGCCGCCCAGCCCGACGACCAGGCCCACTGGAAGTTGTAGCCGCCGAGCCAGCCGGTGACATCCACCACCTCGCCGATGAAATAGAGCCCCGGCACCCCCTTGGCCTCCATGGTGCGGGCATCGAGCGCCGCGGTGTCGACGCCGCCCAGCGTCACCTCGGCAGTGCGATAGCCCTCCGATCCGACCGGCATCAGCGACCACTCCCGCATCTGCGCCGCCACCCGCTCCAGCGCGGCATTCGACAGCGTGCCGAGCGGTGCCTCAAGGCCCAGGTCGGCCTCGATCTGCCGGGCCAGCTTTTCCGGCACCAGCCGCGCCAGATGGCTGCGCAGCAGCGCCCTGGCGTTCTCCTGCTTGCCTGCCCGCAGCGCCGCGGCCACATCCACGCCCGGACAGAGGTTCAGCGATATCGCCTGCCCCTCGCGCCAATAGCTCGAGATCTGCAGGATCGCCGGGCCGGAAAGCCCGCGATGGGTGAACAGCACTGCCTCGTCAAAACTGGTCTTGCCGCAACTGGCGCGGCCCTGCACCGACACCCCGGCGAGCGGCGCCATCCACTGAAGCTCCTGCTCGGCGAAGGTCAGCGGCACCAGCGCGGGCCGGGTCTCCACCAGCGGCAGGCCGAAACTTTCAGCCAGTTGATAGCCGAACCCGGTTGCCCCCATCTTCGGGATCGACTTGCCGCCAGTGGCCACGATCACCGCCCCCGCCTGCAGCCCCCCGCGCGCCGTCTCCACCGCGAAGCCCGAGCCCGCGCGCCGCACCGCGCCGACCGGACAGGACAGCCACAGCTCCGCCCCCGCCCGCTCCAGATCACCGGTCAGCAGCGCCACGACCTCGCGCGCCGAGCCGTCGCAGAACAGCTGCCCCAGCGTCTTTTCGTGCCAGCCGATCCCGGCCGCATCCAGACGGCCGATGATGTCCCATTGCGTGAACCGCTTCAGCGCCGACAGCGCAAAACGTGGATTTTTCGACAGGAAGCGGTCGGCGGCGATGCCAAGGTTGGTGAAATTGCACCGCCCGCCGCCCGAGATGCGAATCTTCTCGCCCGCCCGCGCGGCATGGTCGATGACCACCACCCGCCGGCCCCGCCGCGCCGCCTCGATGCCAGCCATCAGGCCCGCAGCCCCCGCGCCCAGAACGATCACATCCATCTGTTTCATCCCTGCGCCATAGCCGCCACCTCCGGGCCTGGCAACCGCCCAGACGGACAACCGCCCGGAAAGCATCCGAGATTTTTGCGAAATCCCTCTTGCACCCCCCAGAGCCCTTCGCTAAACACCCCCCCACGGTTGGGGCGTCGCCAAGCGGTAAGGCAGCGGTTTTTGGTACCGCCATACCTAGGTTCGAATCCTAGCGCCCCAGCCAACCTTCTCCTTTGGAAATCACGCGCAGCGCCGGGAATTGCACCGGTTTTGGCGGTGTGCCGCAGGCATGCGCTGGTTGGTCTGAAGGCCTGTTTTGCGCCACTCCGCCATCCCAGACCGCTGCAATGCAAAAGGGCGCGGTCATCGCCGCGCCCCTTGATCGTCCCTTCAAGTCGAGGTCTGCCCAATCATGGCTCTGCCGTCTGACAGGCCAGACTGGTGCTGCTCAAACTTCGGCTTGCCGCTTGTTCATCCCCCGACCGGCGCGGCGTTTGCCAGCGCGGCGTTTGCCGACATTCGAGAGCGCGCCCTGAATCTGTGCCGGGCGCAGTTTCTCCGGGCGCACGGCCATGCGAAAATGCATTGGGTCCGCCTCCATCACCCGGCGCATCAGGTGTCCGATCCCGTCAATCACGCGAATCGCGTCGGCGCTGAAATAATCCTCGATCTTCAGAGACTGGATTTCGGATGGAGCCTTGTTGACCGAGGCTTCCAGCGCATCGGCCAACGGGCTGCCCTGGAAGAACGCGGCATCCATGGCCTTCGCATCTTCCATATAGGCTGACCGCACCTTCTCGGCCAAAGACCTGTGCATGTAAGGCTTGGCGAAGCTGGCGGTCTTGGGCAGTGACGACAGGAAGGACGCGAAGTTCCAGCCGACCGCCCCGGGCAACTCGTCGCCGTACTGCTTGCTTTCGTCAAGGCGCTGGTGCAGGCGCCGCATTGCCATCAGATCGGCGATCGACAGGCTTTCGTTGGCAATGGCCTTGCTGTCGATCTCGATCTCGGCGCCTTCGAACGCAAAGTCGAGGAAGTCGCGCACCACATCACCGCCCTTCAGCCGATCGCGGATCATCGGGCGTACATGGAAGGCATCGCCGAACACTTCGCGCCAGCGGGTAAAGCGGGGGAGATAGGTCAGCAGACCGTTGGCAAGAAAATGGTCATGTGCTGCCTCCACATCGCCATGAAACTTGCCCTGCTTGCTGCGCTCGGCATAGCTCGAGACCAGCCGTTCCGCATGCGGGCGGACATAGGCGATCATTCGAATCCTGCCCTTGAACTCCGGAAAGAAGCGGTCCAGCGCCTCGGCCAGTGCCGTCGGCCGCACGAATTCGAAATTCTCCGCGGAGATGATGGCAATTTCGCTGTCGGAGTGGCGGATCCGGTCAGACAGCCGCCCCCATCTTTCCTGCACCAGTTCGGAATTGCCCTTGCCGCGCAGGCAGTCAGCCATCGGATTGTGGTTCATCTGCGCAGGATAGACGTAGCTGCGCCCCTGAACGGTGAACAGATCCTCGGCCAGCGCCGACTGGATCGAGGTCGTGCCCGTCTTGCAGTCCCCAAGGTGAATTACGATTTCCTGAACCATCACATCTCTCCAGCAAGTCCTCGGCGCGGCCCTTTGGGCCACAAGCCGCCTGTCTCGGGTTTCGCCACGGCGCGAACAGCCGGGGTGTTATTGGCTGCCAGTCATAGCCGGCCCTCGCCCGCGCGCAAGCCTCTTGCGGGCTGCCGCCTGCGCCCGGCCCGCCTAACGCTGGGCTCGGGCCTCGGGATCGGACAGCCCGGCGTCGGCCAGTTCATACTGGTGCGCCAGCTTGCGCAGCATCGGGGCCACGAAGTCGCGCATCAATTCGTAGCTGTCAGCGGGCAGGATCTGGTCGGCCACGATCGCATCGGGGGCGGGCAGCGGCTCGCGGAACAACTGGTCGCGACCGAAATACTGGCGGGCGACCGTGGCATTTCCGACCTCATAGGCGGAAAGAACCGCAGCGCGTGTCGCCGAGTCCATCAGGAATCCGGACGATTTGCCCCGTCGCTGCGCCAGTTGCTGGTCCATCGCAATGACTGCGGTTTCGATCAGCGTGCGGTATTTCGGTGGGATTTCGTCCAGCGGCATGGCGCGCATGAACTCCGAAGAGATCGGTGCCAACGAGGAATTGACATGTGGCGGTTCACTGAACGTAGTCAGATCGGCCAGCCCCAGATCCTTGCAAAATGCCACGACCGGCCCGTCGGGCATTTCGCCGCGTTCGAACACCCGCAGGATCAGGTTCTCGGGACCGAACAAATCCGCGAGATGGGTGGTGATGCGGTCATAATGGATCCAGTGGAACTCCTCGCGCCGCTCAAGGAACTGCGGGAAGGTCAGATGGGCCAGCGCGGCGTTCCACTGCCATTTGACATTCTGCTGATGCCAGCTTTCCAGCCACAGATCCTGCCGCCGCATCGAAAACAGGATCTTCACGTCGAAGTCATCGGCAAACTTCTGAAGCACCGACAGATCGCGGCGCATCGAAACATCCTCGTCGCTCAGCACGATCGAATGGATCGGGGATTTCTTGCTGTCGGCGCGCTTCCGGATTTCGGCCGACAGCTCTTTCACATCAAGATCGCCTGAGAAGATCCGGTTGAACAGCTGAACGCTGCGACCGGCCCCGTAGAGGTTGAAATAGCCGGCGCGCTGAAGGGCTTCGAAATTGTCGCGCAGAAAGGTCTGGATCGACGTGGTTGCCGTCCGGTGCGCTCCGATATGGATGAAAAGTCGCCGCTTCATCATGTGCTCATGTAACCGCTTGCCTTCGCTGTGTAGTCTTGCGCGCCCGGCGGGTGCAAGGGGCTTGCGGCCGACGCGGCGTACCTTGGCGCGCTTGTATCGCCGCGGTGTCGGAAAGCACCGGGAAGCGCCCCCAATGACAATGACCGGCAGGCCATGCAAATCGGCAGGCGACGGGGTGGCAGGCGACGGGGTGGGGCGTCTGGCCCTGCCGGGTGCGGCTGCCACGCCCTCACTTCCGGGCGAGGCGGAGCTCTTGTTTCATTGGCGGGATTGACAGTGCCGGCCGCCGGGGTCATGCGTCGGCGGCAAAGTCCATCGGGGGATCATCGATGTCCAGTCGTTCCGTTTCAGCCTTGACCGCGGTGCTGCTTCTGGCGGCCTGCGGGGCGTCCAAGGACATGCAGCTTTATCCGACCGGCGGGCCGCTCGCGGCATTGACGCCGCCGCCGGTGATCGTGGCGAAAGCCTCGAACACCAAGGACAATTCGGGCGAGTTGAGCTTCCGCATCCCGAAGGGTCCGCGCTGCAGGGGCACCTGGAGCAGCGTTGCCCCCCGCGTTCAGGTGCGCGAGCGCGGAATCAGCCTGTCGATCCGCGATCTGGGCGGCAATATCGGGCGCAGCACCGAAACCGTCGGGGGCGTCAATACCGGCGAGATCTATGCCGTCTGCCGCGATGGCACCATTGTGCAGGGCAGTTTCGTCATGGGCAGCGGCACCACCAGCGGCACCGGGACGGCCACCGATACGCTGGGCAACAGCTACAAGATCCTGTTCTGAGCCCGCCGCTCACGCGCGGCGATTGAAACCGGCCGCAAAGCCGGGCATGAAGCGGCAAACAAGGCGCAGACTAAGGCGGGGGATGCGATGGACTGGCTGATCTGGATCGGGGCGGCTTTGACGCTTCTGGGAGTGGCGGGGCTGGTCTGGTGCATCGTCCTTGCGATGCGGGCAAAGCGGGCCGGCCTGCCGGATGCCGAGATGCGCGCCGCTCTGCAGCGGGTGGTCGTGCTGAACATGGCGGCGCTGGCTGTCTCGGGCCTCGGGCTGATGTGCGTGGTCTTCGGGGTGTTCGTGGCCTGAGCCCCGGCCTCAGCCCCTGTCTCAGCCATGGTTCAGATCGGCAAAGCGCTGGCCGTCGGCCAGCAAGAGGTCAAGGACCGGCGCCGGGGTGAAAAGCGCGGGGTGGCGCTCTGCCCGCTTCCGCAGGTCGGCGCGCAGCGCCATGGCCCCGATGCGGTCGGCCTGAAACATCGGCCCCCCTTCCCATCGCGGAAACAGCCCCGACAGCAGCGCCGCGGCATCGACATCCGACGGGTGGCGGGCGGCGCTTTCCGACACGATCCGCGCCCCCTCGTTCATCAGCGCCGCAAGGCAGAAGTCAAGGATGGGGGCCGCACCGGGGCGGGCGGCGGGCAGCCTTGGGTGCATGCCCGCGCCCAGGCCATAAGAGGCGAGCGCGGCGGCAACCGCGGCGCGGTCGGCAGCGCCCTCGTCTTCCAGAACGGCAATGGCGCGCAAGAGTGCCTGGCGCAGCCGCTGGTCCAGGGGCAGGCCCGGCCCCTGCACCATGACCTTCCAGCCAAGCTTGCGGCCAAAGGCCAGCGCCACCGCCTGCTGGGCAAGGGGAACGCCCGGCGTGACGGCAAGCGTGGCCAGCCCGCCTGCGGCAGCGGCCGGATGCAGGGCAAGCGGGCCGGTCCCCCCCAGCACGACGACCGGACCCGGCATTTCGGCCAGACGCGGAGCCTCTGGCGCCAGCAACACCAGATCGGTCGCCTCGCCGGCGTCCGCCGCCAGCACGCCGGACAGCCGCGCCCAGTCCGCCTCGCGCGCCTCGGGGCTGAGCCGGCCCTCGGCCACCAGCGCCGCCTGCCGGGCCGCCAGGTCTTGCAGCGCCCTGGCAAGGCTGGTCCGGTCCTTGCCCACCAGCCGCAGCTTCAGCCCCGCCGCCAGCGCAAGGCGCGCCACTTCGGCAGCCGGGCCTGCGGTTCCCAGCAGCGTCACGCCGGCAAGCCGCGGTGGCGCAGCGGCCCCCAGCGCCGCAGGCGGCAAGACGGCGCGCTTCTCGGCCCGGAAGGCATGGCGCAGCCCCGCCGCCTCGGGCGTTCCGGCCATGGCCATGGCCTGGGCCTGTTCGAACTGCACCCCCAACTCGATGGGCAACAGCTGGGCTGCCTCGACACAGGCAATCACAGCCTGCGGCGCAGGCAGCCGCCAGCCGTCATGCCGCTTGCGCGCCTCGGTGACGGCGGATTGAAAGGCGACCGGGTCGCGCAACCCCTCGCGCCGCTCGACTGTCCTGACCAGCGGCCGCGTGGCCAGATCCCGTGCCAGCGCGTCGGCCCTGAGCAGCGGGCGCTGATCGACGACGGCATCGAGAAGGCCCATGGCGAGAGCCTCGACAGCGCTGACCGGCTGGCCTTCGAGCAAGAGCTTGAGCGCGATCGGCGCCCCGACCAGCCGCGGCAGGCGCTGGGTACTGCCCGCCACCGGCAAGAGGCCCAGCGAGATTTCAGGCAGGCCAAGCCGCGCGGCCTCGTGGGCGACCCGGCCATGACAGGCCAGCGCCAGTTCCAGCGCTCCGCCCAGCACATTGCCGTGCAGCGCCGCCACCACCGGCTTTGCCATCGCCTCGATCCGGGCCACCACGGCAGGCAGCGCCGCCCCCGTGACCCGGCCAAGCTCGGCCGGATCGGAGCCGAGCGAGAAATGCGCGCCTTCACCGGTCAGCACGATGGCGGTGAACCGGTCATCCGCCGCCGCCTCCTGCAGCGCGCGGTCCAGCGCGGCAAGAAGCGGGGCGTTCAGGGCATTCACCGGGGGACGGTCAAGCGACAGCACCAGCACCGCACCGCGCGCCCGTCGCTGGATCAGCCTTTCCTCGGTCATCAACCACCCTTTCCGCACAAGGCACACGACCCCGGCCATCGGCACCGCAGCCGCGGCATCAGGACCTTGGGCACCGCAACCCCGGACCATTAAGCAAAGGGCCGGCCAGAAAGGCAATCCCGCCCGACCCGCAACCGGCGCTTTCAGGGCAAGCCGCGGCGGGCCCGCTCCCGGTCAGACCGGCATGTTGTCGAAATCGGCCTCGATCTCGGCCTCGCTTGCCAGCTGACCGGGCGCCACCGTTCCCGGCATCAGATGCGCGAGCGCCTGCATTTCGGCCGCCAGCAACCTGAGCCCCACCGCCTGCCCGGCGATGGCAACCTCGGTCAGTTCGCCCGCCAGATGCGCCATCTGTTCAAGTGGATTGTCCTTCTTCTGCATCTGAAGTTCTCCCCAGGTTTGTTCAGCCTATGCCGCACAGCTGCGGCAGAACGGCGTCTGCGGCAAAAGATCCAGCCGGTCCTCGCTGATCTCCGCGCCGCACTTGGCGCAGAAGCCGTATTCCCCGTCCTCGATGCGCTGCAACGCCGCCTCGATCTGGCGCATTTCCAGCTGGCCCGCATTGCCAAGGTCTTGCAGCACCTCGTCGGTCTCGCGCTCGGTGGCAAGGTCTTCCCAATCCTGCGCATTGTGGCTGTCCAGCTCGGCCTCGATGCCGACGAGCCGGGACTTCAGGTCGGCAAGCCGGGCCTCGAGCTGGGCCTTGCGTTGGGATGTCGATGTCATGGCGGTCCTCCGTTTGCCCCGAAAGCCTAGTCCGGCGTGCAGGATTTCACCTTGATGCAAATCAACGCCATGACGAAGCCTTTTCTCGTCCGGTGCCGGATTGGTGTCCTGTCACCGCCGACAGACATATTCATTCGTTGAAATATCACGCAATCCATCCTACCTTGGCGCCAGAGCCCCTCCGCAGGAATCTGCCATGACCCCCAAGGTCCACGCCTTCTTCGACGAGGCCACCAACACCATCACCTATCTGGTGCAGGAACCCGAGGGCCGGGCCTGCGCGGTGATCGATTCGGTTCTGGATTTCGACTATGCCTCGGGGCGGACCGACACCCGCTCGGCCGATGCCGTCATCGCCTTCATCCGCGCCCATGACCTGCGACTGGAATGGGTGCTGGAAACCCATGTCCACGCCGACCACCTGTCGGCCGCGCCCTATATCCAGGAGGCGCTTGGCGGCAAGATCGGCATTGGCGAGCGCATTACCGTGGTGCAGGAAACCTTCGGCAAGGTGTTCAACGAAGGCACAAGGTTCCAGCGCGACGGCAGCCAGTTCGACCGGCTGTTCCGGCAGGGCGACAGCGTCATGATCGGCCAGATGCGCGGCGAGGTGCTGCACACGCCCGGCCATACCCCGGCCTGCCTGACCTATGTGATCGGCGATGCGGCCTTTGTCGGCGACACGCTGTTCATGCCGGATTTCGGCACGGCGCGCTGCGACTTTCCGGGCGGTTCAGCCGAGATGCTGTGGGAGTCGATCCAGAAGATCCTTGCCCTGCCCGACGCGACCCGGGTGTTTGTCGGCCATGACTACAAGGCCGAGGGCCGCGAGCACTATGCCTGGGAAACCACGGTCGGGGTGCAGAAGGCGCTGAACAGGCATGTCGGCGCCGGCAAATCGCGCGAGGAGTTCGTCGCCATGCGCCAGGCGCGCGATGCCACGCTGGGCATGCCCCGGCTTATCATTCCGTCCTTGCAGATCAACATGCGCGCGGGCCAGATGCCCGAACCGGACGACAACGGCGTCAGCTATCTGCGGGTGCCGGTCAACGGGCTTTGAACCTGCCCTGCCGGCCGGACCATCCGCAAGGCGGCCAAAAACATATGGGAGAGATGCATGATACCGCAGGACTGGATCTGGGGCACTGTCGGCGGGCTGATGATCGGCGCCGCGGCCGGGCTTTATCTGCTGGTGAACGGCCGGATCCTCGGCGCCTCTGGCATCCTTGGTGGGCTGGTCGATGGCACGGGCCGCGACAGCATGGTCGAACGGCTCGCCTTCCTGTTCGGCACGCTGGCGGTGCCGCCGCTCCTCGTGCCGCTTTATGACAAGGTCGACACCCGCATCACCTCGAACCCCGTCGTCATCATCGCCGCCGGACTGCTGGTCGGGATCGGCACGCGGCTGGCCAATGGCTGCACCTCGGGCCACGGGGTCTGCGGCATCTCGCGGCTCGCACCGCGCGGCATTGCGGCGACCGCGCTCTACCTCTTTGCCGGGGCGGTGTCGGTCTTGCTGTTTCGCCAGATTCTGGGGGTGATCTGATGACAGGCTTCCGCCTTTCCGGCCATGCCGGGCCGCGCGAGATCGTGGCCTTCGCCACTGGCGCCATCTTCGGCTCGGGGCTTTTGGTGTCGGGGATGATCGACACGCGCAAGGTGCAGGGCTGGCTTGATTTCTTCGGCGACTGGGACCCGACGCTGGCCTTCGTGCTGGGCGGGGCGGTGCTGCCGATGGTCTTTGTCTGGCGCATCGCCGAGCGGCGCAGGGTTTCAGTCCTTGGCACCCCGATTCCGTCGCGCACGCCGCCGAAACTCGACCGGGCGCTGGTGATCGGGTCGCTGATGTTCGGGGTGGGCTGGGGGCTGGCCGGACTTTGCCCCGGACCGGCGCTCGCCTCCTTTGCCATTGGCGGCTGGGGTGGTGCCCTCTTTTTCCTTGCGATGGTCTCGGGTATGGTCATGGCGCCGACGGTGGCCGGGTGGCTGTCGTCGCGCACAACGTCTTGACCTGAACCGCAAGGACAATTGCCCATGACGCTCGACCTTCGCCGCCTGACCCCTGACTATGGCGTCGCCCCCCAGATCGGCCCGGAGGATCTGGCCGCCGTCAAGGCCGCAGGCTTTGTCATGGTCATCGACAACCGCCCCGACGGCGAGATTGCGCCAGATCTGCAATCGGATGCCATGGCGGTTGCCGCCCGCGCGGCGGGGCTGGAATTCGTCATCAACCCGGTGACGCCGGGCCAGTTCACCCCCGATCTGGTGGCCCGCCAGCGCGCGGCGATTGCGGCGGCGGGCGGCCCGGTGCTGGCCTATTGCGCCAGCGGCAACCGCTCCACCATCCTGTGGGAGCTGGTCCATGCCGGCCGGTTGTCGGTGGACGACATGCTGCAGACTGCGGCGCAGGCCGGCTATTCGCATGAACAGCTCCGCCCGCTGATCGAGGCCTTTGCCAAGACCTGAGCTGCCGGCGCAAAGCCCGCCCCTCAGGCGCTTTGGCGCAGGGCGGCGGGCGTGCCCTGCACCGCAGCGCTGACCGGCGCGACGGAAACCGGCTGCGGCCGGCCGGGGGCAACCGCCTCGCCCAGCCGCAGGGCGCGCAGCCCGCGGTTCTGGCCCAGCCTGCCCTCGGCCAGCTTGCGGCCATCCAGCGCCTCGAGACTGACCCGGTCGAGCCCCGCCATGCCGAGCGGCAGGACATCGCCGACCTGCAGCCCGGCCACCTGCGACAGCGGCATCGTGGCCCGCGTCAGCACCGCGTCCAGGCAGCAGGTGGCGGCCTCCACCTCTTCGGCCAGCGCCTCGGCAAAGGCGCGCTGGGTCTGCGCCTCGTCGTTCTGGGCGCGCAGGACCGGGCGATGCGGCAGCCGTCCCCGCCCCTCGGCCGGCAGGATCAGCAGCACCCCGCCGGAGCGCGCGCCTTCGGCAAGATCGACCTCGCATTTCACGATGCGATAGCTGAAATCTTCCAGCATCAGGCCCAACGGCCGGGGATCGTCGAGAAAAGAGGCATAGCGCCAGCCCCCGGCCCAGACCAGATCGGCCTCCTGCGCCAGCGTCTGTTCCAGATCGGCAAGTGCTGCGTCCAGCATCGGCGCCACCATGGCGGCATCGGTGCGCGTCGGCTTGCGGCTGGCCAGCGTCGAGGCGCCGGCGTTGACGCGCCCGATGGTCAGCACCTCGACCATGGCCTGCAACACTTCGGGCGCGAGGATCAGCACGCCCACCCCCTCGCCCGGACCTTCCAGCACGGCGATCAGCGCCCGGTCCGGTGGCAGTTCCAGCACTTCGGCCAGACCGGCGCGGCCAAGGGTCAGCGCCCGCACTTCCAGCGCCAGCTTCAGCCGGTCGCGCGCCGCCCGCGCCAGCGCCACCCGCCAGCCGCGGTCGGCCCCCGGCCCGCCGTCATGATCGTCGGCCCGCGCCGAGGCCAGCTTGCGCCGGATCACCGTGTCTTCGGCTGCCATGGACCCCCCTGCCTGTGGACTACTCCTTGTCCACAGACTAGGCCGGCACCGGTTGCCAAACCCTTTACAGCGCCGCGGCCCGCGCCGATTTCGCCGCAGGTTTCTCCAGCCGCAACGGCAGCGTCACCCGGAAGGCCGCGCCCTTCTGGCCCGGCAGATAGCTGATCGTCCCGCCGAGATTGACCATGATCTCGCGCACGATCGCCAGCCCCAGCCCGGCCCCGCCGGCGCGCATCTGGTCGGTCATCCGGGCGAATTTCTCGAAGATCAGCCGCTGGGCTTCCTTCGGAATGCCCTTGCCGTTGTCGATGAAATCGACCGTCACACGGCCTGCTTTCTGCCGCACCACGATGCGCAGCAGGCCCGGATCGGCATCGCAATACTTGCGGGCGTTGGAGATCAGGTTGATGAACACCTGCACCAGACGGTCGGCGTCGGTCATCAGATGCAGCTCTTCGGCCATCTCGTCGCGGCGGATTTCAAAGCTGCGCTCGGGCCGGGTCTGGCTGGCCGCCTGCACCGCCCGGTCCAGCATCCGCCCGAGATGGGCAAGTTCAAGGTTCAGCTGCACCGTGCCGCTTTCCAGAACCGACAGGTCCAGAAGATCATCCAGAAGCCGGGTCAGCCGCACCGCCTCGGAATGGATGATGCGGCCGGAATCGGCCACCATTCCCGGCGGCAGGTCGCCCTCGGTCAGGATCTCGGAAAACGCCCGGATCGAGGTCATCGGCGTGCGCAATTCATGGCTGATCTGGCTGAGGAAGGCGTCCTTCTGCACCGAAAGCTGGGTCAGCTTGTCGTTCACTTCGCGCAATTGCCGGGCGGTGCGGGTCAGTTCCAGCTGCTTGGCCTCGAGCTTGGCGGAGTATTCCATGATCTGCGCAGTCTCGTTGGCCACCGCCATCAGGTCCTCGACCGTCACCGTCGCCCGGCCGAACAGCTGGCTGATCATCGCATGCGCCGTCGCCGCGCCCACCGAACCGGCCAGCTTGCGCTCGGCCTCGGCCAGAAATTCCGGAGTCAGGTCGGGCAGGAAGCCCTCCTTGCCCTGCGCCCGGGCCTGCGCCTCGAAAAAGGTCAGCGCCTCTTCGCCAAGGATGCGCTGCGCCAGCGACAAAAGCGCCTCGGGTTCGGCCTGCCCATGGCTCCAGCCCAGCCGTTCGGCCTGGGCCTCGCGGTCGAAGGCGTTGACGAAGGCCACGCCCTGAATCCGCTCCACCGGGTCGGGAAAGGTCAGGACCGAGCCCAACGTGAAGGCAATGACGTTGAGCGAGAGCGACCAGAACACCGAATGCACCAGCGGATCCATGCCCTCGGTGCCGAACAGCGCCCGCGGCCGCAGCCAGCCAAGGCCGAACAGCCCTTCGGAAAACACCTGCGCCGGGATGACCGCGTCAACCCCGAACGAGGGCAGGAAAAGCGTATAGGCCCAGATCGCCGATCCCGTCACCAGCCCGGCCAAAGCGCCGATCTTGGTGCCGCCACGCCAGAAGATGCCGCCCAGCATCGCAGGCAGGAATTGCGCCATGCCGGCAAAGGCAATGAGCCCGATCGCCGCCAGTGCCGCCGATCCGCCCGAGATGCGATAGTAAAGAAACCCCAGCGCCAGAACGCCGGCAATCGCCAGACGCCGGGTCAGCAGGACCCCGCCGCGCAGGTCGCCCGACAGCGCCGCTGCGGGGCGCAGCCGCAGCCAGAGCGGCATGACAAGGTTGTTCGAAATCATCGTCGCCAATGCGATGGTTTCCACGATCACCATGGACGTGGCGCTGGAAAACCCGCCAAGAAAGGCCAGCATCGCCAGCGCCCCCTGCCCCTCGGCCAGGGGCAGCGTCAGCACCAGCATGTCAGGGTTGGTGCCTTCGGGCATGCGCTCCAGCCCGATCACCGCGATGGGCAGGATGAACAGGCTCATGGCGAAGAGGTAGAGCGGAAAGGCCCAGCTGGCCCGCGCCAGATGGCTTTCGTCGATGTTTTCCACCACCATGACCTGAAACATCCGCGGCAGGCT
Organism: Tabrizicola oligotrophica; assembly: GCF_011008935.1. Taxonomy (GTDB): domain Bacteria; phylum Pseudomonadota; class Alphaproteobacteria; order Rhodobacterales; family Rhodobacteraceae; genus Tabrizicola_A; species Tabrizicola_A oligotrophica. The sequence continues at coordinate 441,402 of NZ_JAAIVJ010000001.1, forward strand.
GATGACAGCGGCGGCAGACAGCGCGATCAGCCCGACCCAGCGGTCGCTCTGGAAGGTCCAGCCCGGCACTTCGGCGGTGCCGATGTGGTCGATCATCGGCCCGATGCCGCCGGCAAGGCCCCAGACGACAAAGCTGCCCACCGCCAGCAGGGCGACCAGCTTGACCACCGCCTCGACCGCGATTGCAGTGACGATGCCGTGGTGCTGTTCCTTGGCGTCCAGATTGCGCGTGCCGAACAGGATGGTGAACACCGCCAGCCCGCCGGCCACCCAGAGCGCGATGTCGGCATGGCCCGGCACCAGCCAGGCCTCGGGTGTGTTGCGGGCAAAGACCGAAAAGGACAGCGTGATCGACTGCAATTGCAACGCGATATAGGGCGTCGCCGCGATCACCGCGATCAGCGTGACGACGACACCCAGCAAGTTCGACTTGCCGAAGCGGCTGGAGATCAGGTCGGCGATCGAGGTGACGCGCTGTTGCCGGCCAATGCGCACCAGCTTGCGCAACACCAGCCACCAGCCGACAAACACCAGCGTCGGGCCAAGGTAGATCGTCAGGAACTCCAGCCCCGAGCGCGCCGCATAGCCGACCGCGCCATAAAAGGTCCAGGCGGTGCAATAGATCGACAGCGACAGCGTGTAGATCACGGGCGAGCGCAGGAATCCAAGCCGCCCGCGCGCCGCCCGGCTTTCAACGACAAAGGCGACAAGGAACAGGAAGATCACATAGACAAGGCAGATCAGGACCAGCAGGTTGAACGGCATCTCAACTGTCGCCCATGTCCTGCGGACCCTGATCGGTCTCGGGGTCGCCCTCGGCCTCGCTGCGCGACAGGGCCGGCGCCAGCAGGCAGGCGGCCAGAATCAGCAAGGCCCAGACTGCGAAGAGATAGATCGCCGTATGGGCCAGATTGCCGCTTTGCTCGCCGAAGGCGGGCAGCAACAGCAAGAGCAGCCCGAACACCGGCAAGAGCCGCGCCGCATCGCGCAGCCGCCTGCGGCGATAGACCGCGCGGGCAAGGAACAACGGCCCCTGCGGCATGGCTCAGCCCTCCAGCAGCGCGCGCACCTGCGCCCGCATCTCGGCATTGGCAAAGGGCTTGGCCATGAAGGCCGACACTCCGGCGCGCTCGGCCGCCTCGCGGTCGCGGCCCTGCCCCTTGGCCGTCAGCATCAGGATCTTGAGCTCCCGGGTCTCGCTGTCGGCCCGCAGCGCGCCAAGGATTTCCAGACCGCTCATCCCCGGCAGCATCAGATCCAGAATGACCAGATCGGGCCGCGCCTCGGCCACCCGGTCGAGCGCCTTGGCCCCGTCGCTTTCCACCAGAACCTCGCAGCCCTCCCGCGACAGGATGAAGCGGATCGCCTCGGCGATATTGGGCTCATCTTCGATCAGAAGCACGCGGCCCGCCATCTTCACTCCCGTCCGGCACGGATCCCCTGCGGCTGACTATCACGACAAATTCCGGCGCTGTCAAAACGTCTGATCGCGAAAAGGCCCGGTCTATCCCTGCAGGATCGACGGCTCGCGCCGCGCCGGGCAGCTGGCGCGGGTGCAGATGCGGCAGGTCGGCCCGACCTCCAGCACGGCCTCGGAGCCGGGCGGCTCGGGGGCAAGCAGCATGGCGCTGTGGCGCAGCTCCGGGCCGCGGAAGCCGCCGGGATAGCTGACATGGCAAAACGCCCGCGCGCGCAGCAGCGCGCCTTGCGGACCGGGCAGCGAGATTACCGCCTCGACCGGGGTTTCCGGCCGGGCCAGCGCGGTGAACAAGGGCCAGAGCGGACAGGAGGCGCCAAAGCGCGGCGGCGAAAAGCCCAGGGCCGGCTTGCGCAGGAGAAGCGTGCCCGAGCCGTCGCAGATCACCAGCCCCAGCCCCGAACCGGCGCGGAGCGCAAGGCGGCGAAAGGCCGACAGCACCGGCACCGCGAACTCCCGCGCCAGCGCCAGCGGATCGGGTCCGTGCCGCGCCAGCGCCTGCTGCAAGGCGTCCTCGGGCAGCCGCGCAAGGTCGTCCTGATGGCTGGCCTGCAAGGCCGCCGCCAGCACCCGCCCCGCCCCCGAAGCGAGATGCGCCGAATGGCCGATGTCTTCGGCCGCGGCAAGGTTCCAGTCGCAGGCCTCGGCCCAGGCCTCGACCTCGTCCTGCGGCGTGGTGATCGCCTGATCCTGCCCCTGCCCCGCAGCATCGAGATAGGCCACCAGCGCCTCGGCGCCCTGCGCCAGGCGTTCGCTGTCCTCATGCAGGTTGCGGTGAAAGCGCATGCGCCACTCGGCGTCGATGTCATCGGTATCGGCCAGAATCGCCGCCGTGGTGCGCACCGAAGAGACCGCCGACAGCACCTCGTGCAGGCTGGCCGACAGGTGCGGGTCATGCGCCATGCGGTCGTTCAGAACCTCGACCGCGCGGGCCAGAGCGCGGCTGCGGTCGTGCAGTTCGACAAGCGCGGCCGACCAGCCCGGAAAGCGCCCGATCAGGTCATCCACCCGCTCCACTTCGGCCGCCGCCGCCGGCACCGCCGCCGCGGCCGCCCGCAGCCCGTCCAGCAGCCCGTCGGCCGGACCTTCCTGCAAGGTGGCCAAGGGCACGTCCAGCGCCCGCGCCATCTGGGCCAACAGGTCCTCGGCAATCCGGCGGCGGTTGTGTTCGATGAGGTTGAGATAGCTTGCGGAAATTCCGACCCGCGCCGCCAGATCGCCCTGCCGCATCCCCAGCGCCAGCCGCCTTTCGCGCAGGCGGGTTCCGGTCAGGGCGGACAGCAGCATGGGATCTCCGTCTGGGGCTTGTAAATTACTTTACAGCTACCCGCCCGCGGCAGGCAAGCCACTTGCCCCGCCCGGCCCGCCTTCGGCCCATGAAAACGGGCGCGAGGGTTGCCCCCGCGCCCGCAAATCCGCTCAAGCCGCTGTTATTGCAGGGCCTTGTCGGTGATCTGATGCGTCCAGGCGCCTTCCGGGGCCTTTGTGATCACCGGGTCCGAGCCGCCCGACATCAGCGCGTCCACCGTGCGCTGGTAGTCAGCCTCGTCCAGCGCGCCGTTCGAGCCGGCGGTCAGCTTGGCAATCTCGCCCATCATCCGCTTCTGGTGGCCTTCGGTCTGCGCGCCGGTGGCGTCGTTCTCCAGGACGATCATCGCCGCCTCATCGGGGTTCGCCTCGGCCTCTTTCCAGCCCTTCATCGAAGCGCGGACAAAGCGCACCATCTTGTCTTCAAAGGCCGGATCGGCCAGCTTGTCTTCCATGACATAAAGCCCGTCCTCGAGCGTCGCCACGCCCTCGTCCTCATACTTGAAGGTGACGAGATCCTCGGGCGCCACGCCCGCGTCGATCACCTGCCAGTATTCGTTATAGGTCATGGTCGACACGCAAGCCGCCTGCTTTTGCAGCAAGGGATCGACGTTGAAGCCCTGCTTCAGCACCGTCACATCGGTGCCGTCGGTCTTCAGGCCCAGCTTGTTCATCCAGTTCAGGAACGGATATTCATTGCCGCCGAACCAGACGCCCAGCGTCTTGCCCTTGAAGTCCGCCGGGGCGGCGACACCGGATTCCTTGAGGCAAGTCAGCATCATGCCCGAGGATTTGAACGGCTGGGCGATGTTCACCAGCGCCAGACCCTTTTCGCGCGCCGCCAGCGCCGAGGGCATCCAGTCGATCACCACATCGGCGCCGCCGCCGGCGATCACCTGCGTCGGGGCGACGTCCGGGCCACCCGGCAGGATGGTGACATTCAGGCCCTCGGCCTCATAGAACCCCTTGGCCTGCGCGACGTAATAACCGGCGAACTGCGCCTGCGTGACCCATTTCAGCTGCAGGGTCACATCATCGGCTGCCTGAGCGCCCGTGGCCATGGCCGCGAACAGCGCCGAAGTCAGTAGCTTTTTCATTCCAAACCTCCAGGTTGCGACCCGTATCCCGGGCCTTTGTTAATGTCTTTGCGACGGGTGCCAGAATGTTACCCGCTTCTCGATCATGGCGACGAGACCATAAAAGGCCGACCCCGCTATGGCCGCCACGACGATTTCGGCCCAGATCATGTCCAGCGCCAGCTGGCCAATCGAGGCATTGATCCGGAACCCCATGCCCCGCGTCGGGCTGCCGAAGAATTCGGCAACGATGGCGCCGATCAGGGCAAGGGTCGAGGCGATCTTCAGCCCGTTGAAGACAAAGGGCATGGCGGCGGGCAGGCGCAGCTTCAAAAGGCTTTGGCCGTAGCTCGCCGACCAGGTCGCCATCAGGTCGCGCTGCATGTGGTCGCTGGCCTTCAACCCCGCCACCGTGTTCACCAGCATCGGGAAGAACACCATCACCACCACCACCGCCGCTTTCGACTGCCAGTCAAAGCCGAACCACATCACCATGATCGGCGCGATGCCGACGATGGGCAGGGCGGCGACGAAATTGCCCACCGGCAGCAGCCCGCGTTGCAGGAAGGGCGAGCGGTCGATCAGGATCGCCGTCAGGAAGGCCGCGCCGCAGCCGATCAGATAGCCCGAAAGCGCGCCCTTCACCGCCGTCTGCACGAAATCCTCCCACAGCACCGGCAAGCTGCCCGCCAGCGCCGCCAGCACCGCCGAAGGCGGCGGCAGGATCACCGGCGACACGTCCAGCCCGCGCACCAGCCCCTCCCAGACCACCAGCACCGTCAGTCCGAAGATCACCGGCACGGCCAGCTTGCCCGCGCGGGTTCGCGCCAGCGGCGCGGCGGCAAGGCGGGTGTTGATCCACCAGCCAAGCACCCAGGCGGCAAGCGCGATCAGAACCCAGCTCATCGTGCCATCCCCATCTTCCGCAAGGTTCGCCGCTCCATCAGGCCGATCAGCATCACCATCCCCGCCGCCACGATCGCCGCCGCAAAAAGCGCCGCCCAGATCTGCACGGTCTGGCCGTAATAGCTGCCCGACAAGAGCCGCGCCCCCAGCCCCGCCACCGCCCCGGTCGGCAACTCGCCGACAATGGCGCCGACAAGGCTCGCCGCCATGCCGACCTTCAGCGAGGTGAACAGATAGGGCATCGAGGCCGGCAGCCGCAGCTTCCAGAACGCCGCGCCCGCGCTGGCATTATAGGTCTTCAACAGGTCCAGCTGCATCTGGTCGGGGCTGCGCAGCCCCTTGACCATGCCGACCACCACCGGGAAGAACGACAGATAGGCCGAGATGATCGCTTTCGGCACCAGCCCCTGCAAGCCGACCGAATTCAGCACCACGATGATCATCGGCGCAATCGCCAGAATCGGAATGGTCTGGCTGGCAATCGCCCAAGGCATCACGCTCATGTCCATGGCCCGGTTGTGCAGGATGCCGACCGCCAGCAAAATGCCCAGCACCGTGCCCATGACAAAGCCCAGAAGCGTCGCCGACAGCGTCACCCAGCCGTGATAGACCAAGGACCGCTTCGAGGTCGGCGCCATGCCGAAGGTGGTTTTCACCAACTCCCCCGCCACCTGGTGCGGCGCCGGCAGCACCGGCCGCTCCTGGTTCCAGGTCTCGGCCACCAGCGCCAGCCCCGAGGCAGGCTCCACCCCTGCCCGGCTCGCCTGATCGTAGACCCAGGCCCGGTTCAAGCCCACCGCAGCGCCATACCACAGCGCGATGATGGCGATGAGAACAGTCAGCACCGGCAGCACATGCCTCATTGCACCGCCCCCTTTGGCCAGCCGATCAGCGCCACGGCGATCACGCCAAGTCCGATGCCGGCCCATTGCAGCTGGCTTGGCCGCTCGGCAAAGAACATGACTGCAACCAGCGTCGCCAGCACCAGTTGCAGCACCGCCGAGATGGAAATCGCCACCGCCATGCCGCTTTCCCGCATCAAGCGCACCATCAAGAGGTTGCCGACCCCGTAAAGCGCCAGCGAGGCGACGATCAGCCAGACCTGCCCGGTCGCCACATAGCCGCGCAAGGCACTGGCGGCGGTCAGGAAGATCGCCATGGCGCCAGCGAGAAAGATCAGCGCCCCGCCGCTCATTCGTGGTCTCCGTGGCCGGCCCGCAGCCCCTCGCGCACCCGGTGGGCAATCTCGATGAACGCGCGCGAGTCGCGGATGTCGAGCGGGCGCTCCTTCGGCAGGGGCGAGTCGATGACATCGGTGATCCGCCCCGGCCGCGGGCTCATCACGACGATCTTGGTCGACAGATAGACCGCCTCGGGAATGGAATGGGTGACAAAGCCGATGGTCTTGCCGGTGCGCGCCCAAAGCTTCAACACCTCCTCGTTCAGCCGGTCGCGGACGATCTCGTCCAGCGCGCCGAACGGCTCGTCCATCAGAAGAATGTCGGCATCAAAGGCCAGCGCCCGCGCGATGCTGGCCCGCTGCTGCATGCCGCCCGACAGCTGCCAGGGGAATTTCTTGCCAAACCCCGCCAGTTCCACCAGTTCCAGCACGCGGTTCACCCGCTCGTCCTGTTCCGCCTTCGAAAACCCCATGATCTCCAAGGGCAACTTGATATTGCCGGCAATCGTGCGCCACGGATAAAGCCCCGCCGCCTGAAACACATAGCCGTAAGCCCTCGCCTGCCGCGCCTGATCGGGGGTCATGCCATTCACCGTCAGCGTGCCGCCGGTCGGCGTTTCCAGCGCCGCAATGGCGCGCAGGAAGGTGGTCTTGCCGCAGCCCGACGGCCCGATGAAGGACACGAAATCGCCCCGGTTGATGGTCAGGTTCACATCCTTCAGGGCCTGCACCGGCCCGTCGCCGGTCTCGAACACCAGATTGAGGTTCTTCGCCTCGATCACCGGCGCGCTGGTCGCTGTATCTTTCATCACACCCCCGTCGGCGACATGCCGCTGCGCGCGACCGGGCGCGGCGCAGTCAGGTCTTTCCACGCCGAAAGCGCGCGGTTCACCGCCGGGCGCGGCGCGCGGGCGACGAACTCGCCATGGCCCTCCTTCGGAATGACCGTGCCATCCTCCACCGCCACCCGGCCCCGGCTCAGAGTATAGCGCGGCAGGCCCTTCACCTTCTGGCCTTCGAACACGTTGTAATCAATCGCCGATTGCTGGGTCTTGGCCGAAATCACCTTCTCCTTCTCCGGATCCCAGACCACCAGATCGGCATCCGCCCCGACCAGAACCGCGCCCTTCTTCGGATAGCAGTTCAGGATCTTGGCGATATTGGTCGACGTCACCGCGACAAACTCGTTCGGCGTCAGCCGGCCGGTGTTCACCCCATGGGTCCAGAGCATCGGCATCCGGTCCTCAAGGCCTCCGGTGCCGTTCGGGATCTGGGCAAAGGACTTCAGGCCAAAGCGCTTCTGCTCGGTGGTAAAGGCACAATGGTCGGTGGCGACCACAGACAGCGAGCCCGATTGCAACCCGGCCCAGAGACTGTCCTGATGGCGCTTGTTGCGGAAGGGCGGGCTCATCACCCGCCGCGCGGCATGGTCCCAGTCGGGGTTGAAATATTCGCTCTCATCCAGCGTCAGATGCTGGATCAACGGCTCGCCCCAAACCCGCTTGCCCTGCGCCCGCGCCCGGCGGATCGCCTCATGCGCATCCTCACACGAGGTATGCACCACATAAAGCGGCACCCCCGCCATGTCGGCAATCATGATGGCGCGGTTCGTCGCCTCGCCCTCGACCTGCGGCGGGCGGGAATAGGCATGCGCCTCGGGGCCGGTATTGCCCTCGGCCAGAAGCTTCGCCGTCAGTTCCGCCACCACATCGCCGTTCTCGGCATGCACCATCGCCAGACCGCCGAGGTCCCCCACCCGCTTGAACGACTGATACATCTCGTCGTCGTTCACCATCAGCGCGCCCTTGTAGGCCATGAAATGCTTGAAACTGGTCATCCCGGCCTTGACCGAGGCCTCCATGTCCTCCCAAACCTTCTGCCCCCACCAGGTGATCGCCATGTGGTAAGAATAATCGCAATGCGCCCGGCCCGACTTGTTGTGCCACATCTGCGCGGCATCCATCAGCCCCTGGCCCTGCGACGGCAGCACGAAATCGACCACCATCGTCGTGCCGCCCGACACCGCCGCCCGCGTGCCGGACTCAAAGTCGTCGGTGGAATAGGTGCCCATGAAGGGCATCTCGAGATGGGTGTGCGGATCAATCCCGCCCGGCATGACATAGCAGCCGGTGGCATCCAGCACCCGCTCGCCCGTCAGCCCGGTGCCGATCTCGGTGATGATGCCGCCCTCGACCCTGACATCGGCCTCATAGCTGAGGTCGGCCGTCACCACTGTTCCGCCCTTGATCACCGTCGACGCCATGGCACTCTCCCCTTCATCTGTTCTCAAATATCCCGGGGTCTGGGGCAGCGCCCCAGTCCGAGGGTTCAGCACGCGCGGCCAAGGCCGTTTCAGGCCGCATCCTTTTCCTCATCCCCGTGATCCTCGGGCAGATCTTCTGCCGCGACCGGGCGCAGGCGTTGGTCGGTCTCGGTCTCCAGTCCGTGCAGCGCCGCCCGGCGTTCCTCGGCGGTCATGTTCGCCCAAGGGGCGCCGCTCACGAACCCGGCCTCCGCCAGCGCAGCCCAAAGCGCCGGACGGTCCGGCTCCAGATAGATCAGGTTCGGATTGCGGGTCTTTTTCGGCGCGTGAATCGAGGCGATCTGGTCAAGGCCGGTCACCGGGCCGCCCAGAAACCACTCCAGATGCGCGCAGATCTGCGCAAAGGTGGGCGAGCGGCGGCGCTGGATCACCGCCACCTTGCAGCCCGCCTGTCCCGCCATCGCCAGCAGGTGAAACGGCGAGCCTTCGGTGCCGACCACATGGCTTGCCCCCCGCAGCATCGCCACCTGACGCGCCAGCTTGAACTCCTCGGGCCGGATCACCTCATAGCCTTGCGCCGCAAACAGCGCCTCAAGCCCCTGCTCGCCCAGGATCATCCCGCGCCGCGCCGGCTGGCCGCTGCGGGTGATGTAGAACCGTCGGCCCTTGCCCTCGGCCGGAACCTCGGCCAGCCGATCCCGCAGCAAGGCCCGCGCCTCCGGCCGGCCCAGCATCAGCTCGCCCGAACCAAGCCCCTGCTCGGCCAGCACCAGTCGGTCCACCGTCACCGGCGCCTCCAGCACCGTTACCGGCGGCAGGCCCAGAAGCGCCGCCATCTGGGCAAACATCTTGCTGCACTGCCGCGCCTTGTCGAAGGGGCGGGCAAAGAACAGCACGCCCGCGACATCCGTACGTCCGTGCAAAGCCCAGAGCCGCCCGGTGCCCTCGACCAGCATATGCCCGAAATGCCCCGAGAGGATGCCACCGAACAGGTAAGTCCCGGCCAGATGCCGCTCGGCCGCGCGGGGCTCGGGAAAGACGTTGATCGGCGCATGGGCATGACCGCCATAGCACAGGCTTTCGGCCACCGGCTCCCCGCCGACGAAGACGCCGCAGGGCTGCGGCCGCTCCGGCCCCGCCGGCGGCACCAGAAGCGCGCCTGCCACCTCGCGGATGCGCCCGGCCAGCGGCAGCATGGGGTCAAGCGGCAGAGCCTGCCTCATCGCCTCGCCTCCTTGCCCCGCCATTCCCTGCACGCGCCCCTGCCTTTCATACTGGCTCAAATATCCATGGTCCGCCGCCGGCCCCAGTCCGGAACCTCAGTCCGGAGCCTCAGTCCACCACCTCGGCCACTTCCAGCACCGCATGCAAGAGCACATCGGTGCCCGCCGCCGCCCAGTCTGGCGAAATCTCCTCGGCCTCGTTGTGGCTCAGGCCATCCACGCAGGGGCACATCACCATCACCGTCGGCGCCACCCGGTTGATCCAGCAGGCATCGTGCCCGGCGCCCGAGATGATGTCCATATGGGAATATCCAAGCTTTTCCGCTGATTGCCGGACGATCTTCACAAGACCTGGGTCAAAGGCCACCGGGTCGAAATGCCCGACGTCCTCGATCGCGCAGCCCAGCCCCAGCTCGGCGGCGACGGCATGGGCGGCGCGCATCACCTCGGCCTTCATCGCGTCCAGCTTGCCCTGTTCGGGGCTGCGGATGTCGACGGTGAAGATCACCTTGCCGGGGATCACGTTGCGCGAATTCGGGAAGACCTTGACCTGCCCCACCGCGCCCACCGCGCCCGGCTGGTGGCTCATGGCGATCTGATGCACCCGCTCGGTGATCCGCGCCATGCCAAGGCCAGCGTTCACCCGCATGGTCATCGGGGTCGAGCCGGTATGGGCATCCTTGCCAGTCAGGGTAATCTCCAGCCACCACAAGCCCTGCCCGTGGGTGACGACGCCGATCGTCCGGCCCTCGGCCTCCAGAATTGGCCCCTGCTCGATATGCAATTCGAACATCGCGTGCATCTTGCGGGCGCCGACCACCTCGTCGCCGACCCAGCCGATCCGCGCCAGTTCCTCGCCAAAGACCTTGCCGTCAAGGTCGCGCCGCGCCTTGGCATAGTCCTCGGTATGGATGCCGGCAAAGACCCCCGAGGCCAGCATTGCCGGGGCAAAGCGCGCGCCTTCCTCGTTGGTCCAGTTGATCACCACCACCGGATGCCGGGTCTTGATGCCAAGATCATTCATCGAGCGCACCACTTCCAGCGCGCCCAAGACCCCCAGCACCCCGTCATATTTGCCGCCCGTCGGCTGGGTGTCGAGATGGCTGCCCATATAGACCGGCAGTGCCGCCGGATCGGTGCCGGGCCGGGTGGCGAACATGTTGCCCATGCTGTCGACGCCCAAAGTCATGCCCGCCGCCTCGCACCAGCGCTTGAAGAGATGCCGCCCCTCGCCATCGGCATCGGTCAGGGTCTGGCGATTGCAGCCGCCCGCCACGCCCGGCCCGATCAAGGCCATCTCCATCAGGCTGTCCCACAGACGCGCGGAATTGATGCGCAGGTTCTCACCCGGTGCGGCCATCGCTCTTCTCCCTGAACTGCCGGGGTCTTGATGCCCCTTGCAGCGAATCTTTTCCTGACCGTATGGTCAGGTTGAAGCGCACCACACCCTGACCAGACGGTCAACGAAAATCTGAACCATGTCCGAACAAGCCCGCCCCCTTCGCCGCGTGGAAATCCGTCAGCAGAATGAAACGCTCATTCTTCAGGCGGCCGAGAAGGTCTTTGCCGAGGCGGGTTTCGGCGGTGCGACGATGCAGCTCATCGCCGATGTGGCGGGTCTGCCCAAGGCCAACCTGCATTACTACTTCCCGACCAAGGAAGACCTGTACCGCCGCGTCGTGCAGAACATCTTCGAGATCTGGCTGCATGCCGCCGACAGCATGGACAACGCGCCGGGGCCGGTGGAGGGCATCGGCGCCTATATCGAGGCCAAGATGGAGATCTCCCGCCGCCACCCCGACGGCTCGAAGGTCTGGGCGTCGGAAGTGATGCATGGCGCGCCGGTCATTCAGGACTATCTGGAAACCACGCTGCGCGACTGGACGACGGGGCGGGCCGCGCTGATCCAGCGCTGGATCGACGAGGGCAAGATGGCCCCCGTCAACCCCGAACACCTGCTCTATATGCTCTGGGCCACCACCCAGCACTATGCCGACTTCGGCCACCAGATCGAAACCCTGAACGCCGGCCAGCCGCTGACCGAGGCGCAATGGCGGGCGGCGAAGGACTCGGTCAAATCCATGATCCTGCGGGGAATCGGGGCGCTTTAGCTACCGCTTGCGGGCTTTTCCGCCCCGCCGGGCCGCGCTAGGCTGGCGGCAACAAGGAGGGCGCCATGACCCCGGATTTTCCCGATTCCGCAGCCCTCGCCGCCGAGGCGGCAGAACTGCAGCTGCCGCGCTTTGCCGAACCCGAGGCCTTGGCGCTGGGGCGCATCCTGATGGATCTGGCCGACGGGCTGGGGGTGGTCATCGACATCCGCACCCCTGACCGCACGCTGTTTCACGCCGCCCTGCCCGGTGCTGCGCCCGCGAACGACCGCTGGGCAGCGCGGAAGTCGGCCACGGCCTTCTTCTTTCAGGACTCCTCGCTCGCCGTCGGGGTGCGCAACCGCGCCAAGGGCGAGACGCTGGAAAAGCACGGGCTGGACCCGGCGCAATATGCCGACCATGGCGGCGCGGTGCCGATCCGGGTCACCGGCGTGGGTGTGGTGGCGGTGGCCACCGTCTCGGGCCTGCCACAGCTCGACGATCACCGGCTGGTGGTCAGGGCCTTGCAGGCGCTGATCGCGGGAATCTAGGCCCCGCCCCGGATTTCCCCGGAAATTCACCGGCCCGGCCCGCCGGACACGCAGCCGCCTGTTTACAACCTGCCACTTTCCGCAGCATTCTTGCCCCCCACAGGCGCGACAGAACGGCCCCGGACGATGAAGAAACCCCGCACCCGCATTCAGGAAAAGAACTCCGCCACCATTCTGGAGGCGGCGCTGGACGTGTTTTCGGCGCAGGGCTTTCGCGGCGCGACGCTGGACCAGATCGCCGAGGTCGCGGGGCTGTCTAAGCCCAACCTGCTCTATTACTTCCCGTCGAAAGATGCGGTGCATGCCGCGCTTCTCAGCCGGCTGCTGACCACCTGGCTTGACCCGCTGCGCGCCATGAACCCCGCGGGTGAACCGGTGGCCGAGATCCTGGCCTATGTCCGCCGCAAGCTGGAACTGTCGCGCGACTACCCGCGCGAAAGCCGGCTTTTCGCCAATGAGATCCTGCAGGGCGCGCCGCGGATGAAGGCGGTGATCGAAACCGACCTGAAGGCGCTGGTCGACGAAAAGGCCGCGGTGCTGACGGCCTGGATGGATCAGGGCCGCATCGCGCGGCTGTCGCCGCATCACCTGATCTTCTCGATCTGGTCGCTGACCCAGCATTACGCCGATTTCGACGTGCAGGTCCGCGCGGTTCTGGGCGAAGGCCACGATCCCTTTGCCGAAGCGGGCGAGTTTCTGGAAACCCTGTTCGCGCGGCTTTTGGCGCCGTAACCCGCGCCACGCCCGATGGATGATCCCTCCCCTCCCCCTCCGTGGGGAGGGGCTGGGGGTGGGGGGCCGCTTGCGCCCGGCTGGCCCAGCCTTCCGGAACCGGTCGCTTACCCGACACCAAGCCGATTTCGACATGCAGGTCTGTGCCGTGCTGGGGCCGGGCCATGACCCCTTTGCCGAGGCCGGTGAGTTTCTGGAAACCCTGTTCGCGCGGCTTTTGGCGCCCTGAGCTGCGCGCCCCCAAGCGAAAAAGGCTGGCCCGAAGGCCAGCCCCTGTTTTTCTATGCTTCCTATGCTTCGTGGCTCTATCAGGCCAGCTCGCTGCCCTTTTCGGCGGAATGGGTCAGAAGCCCCATCACATAGCCCGCAACCGAGCGGAAGCAGACCACGGTGAACCCGTCGCCGTCCTTCCAGAAGGCCGCCGCCACCTGTGCGGCGCGGGTGCGGCGCAACTCGCCCTCGGCCAGCGTTTCAAAGTCCACCGGGCAGAGCTTGGCCAGCACCTGATCCGCCTTCTCGCCCTCGACGCGGAACACCGCGCGGGCGTCCGACACCGCGGCGGCCAGATGGTGCGCCGCGCCCATCTCGCGGGCGATGGCCTCCATCGCGGCCCCGGTCTCGGCATAGGGCAGGATCAGGAGGTATTCGTCGGGGCTCATCCAGCCGCAAGCCTTGTCGCCCGCCACCTCGATGCGGCGCTGCGCCGGAAGCTTGGTGCCGACGGCCGTCTTGACCGCCTTGGCCAGTTCCTTGACATCGGGCTTGGCGCGCAGCGAGATCATGCCCAAAGGCCCGATTTCCCGGATCTTGCAGAAGCCGTCGAACGTGGCATTGCCCAGAGGCGAAACCGGATTACGCATTGCCCTTCTCCCCGTCCTTGTCATAGAACACCGGGTCCACCACCTTGGCCTTCACGGTGCTGCCGGCCACGGTGTTGAACTCCACCACATCGCCCAGACGGTCCATGCCGCCCTTGATGAGACCCATCGCGATGCCCTTCTTCAGGGTCGGCGAATAATAGGTCGAGGTGACGCGGCCTTGCGTGTTGCGCTGGCCGTTGGCGTTGTGGCCGTCGGCAATGATGTAGCTGCCATCGGGGATCACGCCGCCGGTCAGGGTCTCGAACCCGGCCAGTTTCCAGCGGTCAGGCGAGGCCAGATGGGTGCGTTCCTGCCCCCGCTTGCCAAGGTAATCCGCCTTTTTCTTGGAAATCGCCCAGCCAAGGTTGAGATCCTGCGGAATGACCGTGCCGTCGGTTTCATCACCGATCATGATGAAGCCCTTTTCGGCCCGCATGATGTGCATGGCCTCAGTGCCATAGGGCATGACGCCGAACTCTTGGCCGGCCTCGATCAGCGCTTCCCATAGGGCAAGGCCGTGGCTCGCCGGAGTGGCGATTTCATAGGACAGCTCCCCCGAGAACGAGATGCGATGCACCCGCACCGGAAGGCCGCCCAGCGTGCCATCGGCAAAGGTCATGAAGGGCAGCGTTTCCTTGGAAACATCCATCCCGCCGAGCTTTTCCAAGACCTTGCGGGCGTTGGGGCCAGCGACGGCGATCTGGGCATATTCCTCGGTCACGTTGGCCGTGTAGACCTTCCAGTCCCACCATTCGCATTGCAGCCAGTCTTCCATCCAGCCGTGGATGCGGTCGGCGCCGCCGGTGGTGGTGTGGCACAGCCATGAGTCTTCCGACAGGCGGATGACCACGCCGTCATCGCTGAGGAATCCCTGCTCGTTGCACATCAGACCATAGCGGCACTTGCCGATGCCAAGATTCGACATGACATTGGTGTAGAGCATGTCGAGGAAGCGGCCGGCATCCGGCCCTTTGACGATGATCTTGCCAAGGGTCGAGGCGTCCAGCATGCCGACATTGGCCCGCGCGTTCAGGATCTCGCGGTTGACGGCCTGCTCATGGTTCTCGCCGGCACGCGGGTAGCAATAGGCCCGGCGCCACAGGCCAACCGGCTCCAGATAGGCGTTATGGGCTTCGTGCCAGCCATGCATCGGCGATTTGCGCAGGGGCTGGAAGATCTCGCCCCGGCTTTCGCCGGCCAGTGCGCCAAAGGGCACCGGGGTATAGGGCGGGCGGAAGGTGGTGGTGCCGACATTCGGGATCTGGTCGTTCAAGGCCCCGGCCAGAACCGCCAGGCCGTTGATGTTCGACAGCTTGCCCTGATCGGTGGCCATGCCAAGCGTGGTATAGCGCTTGGTATGCTCGACGGAGGTATATCCCTCGCGCGCGGCCAGCTGAACGTCGGACACCTTCACGTCGTTCTGGTAGTCGAGCCACATCTTCATCTTCAGCGCCGGACCGGCGCCCTGCGGCATGATCCAGACCGCCAGCATCGCAGCCTCGGGCACCTCGACGGCCGTCACGGCGCTGCCGCCAAGCTGCGCCGCCACATCGGCCAGCGCCGCTGCGGCCGACAGATTGCCGTTGGCGGCCCCGACAATGGCCACCATCGCAGCACCGTCCTGATTGGTCGGCGGGCGCTTGGGGTCGGGGCGGAAATGGGCCTGCGCCTCGTCCCAGACCAGCTTGCCGGCGCAATGGCTCCACAGATGGACCACCGGCGACCAGCCGCCCGACATCGCCACCGCATCGCAGGCGATGTCTTCCAGAACCGCACCTTCGCCGGCTTGCAGGCCGATCGAAACCCCGGTCACGCGCTTGCCGCCCTTGACCTTGACCACCGCGCGGCCCGCTTCAACCCGGATTCCCATGGCCTTGGCCTTGGCCGGCAGATCGCCGGTCAGGCTGGTGCGGGCGTCGATGATCGCCGGCACTTCAAGCCCGGCCTCTTTCAAGGCGATGGCGGTGCGATAGGCGTCGTCGTTGTTGGTCACAACCACAGTGCGGTCGCCGGGCGAGACGGCAAAGTTCACCACATAGTCGCGCACGGCGGATGCCAGCATCACGCCGGGAATGTCGTTGCCGGCAAAGGACAAGGGCCGCTCGATCGCGCCCTGCGCCGAGATGATCTTGCCCGCCCGGATGCGCCACAGACGATGGCGCGGACGCCCGTCGCCGGGGGTATGGTCGGCGACCTTTTCGTCGGCCAGCACATAGCCGTGGTCATAGACGCCGGACGCCATGGTCCGCAGGCGCAGTGTGACATTCGGCAGCTTTTCAAGGGCTTGGACGGTGTCTTTCACCCATTGATCGGCAGGCTTGCCGTCGATCACATCGCCATCCACCGGCGCGCGACCGCCCCAATGGGCGGTCTGCTCGACCAAGATCACACGGCTCCCCGCCTGCCCTGCGACCAGCGCCGCCTGCAAGCCGGCAATGCCGCCGCCGACGATGAACAGATCGCAGAAGGCATAGGCGTATTCGTAGCGGTCCACCTCGGGGCCCTGCGGCACCTTGCCCAGACCCGCCGACTGACGCACGATCGGTTCGAACACATGTTTCCACGCGAAGCGCGGAAACATGAAGGTCTTGTAGTAGAACCCGGCCGGCAGGAAGCGCGCGGCATAGTTGTTGACGACGCCGACGTCGAATTCCAGCGAAGGCCAGTGGTTCTGCGAGGTGGCGGTCAGACCGTCAAAGAGCTCGGTCGTGGTGACGCGCTGGTTCGGTTCGAACCGGCCGCCCTCGCCCATGTTGACCAGCGCGTTCGGCTCTTCGGCGCCGCTGGCGACGATGCCGCGCGGGCGGTGATACTTGAACGAACGGCCCACCAGCATCTGGTCATTGGCCAGAAGGCTGGAGGCCAGCGTGTCGCCGGCAAAGCCCGACAGGCGCTTGCCGTTGAAGGTGAAGGACGCGGAGCGCGTGCGGTCGATCAGGCGACCACCTTTTTGCAGACGGGTGCTCACTTGTAGCCCTCCCAGTTGGGCCGCTTGGCCTTGATCTTGGCCTGCAGATCGGCAGGCGGTTCGCCCGACTGCGCCGGATAGGTGCCGAACACCTCCAGCGTGGCGGTGCAGCGCGCGGCCAAGAACCACTTGCCGCAGCCATAGGCATGCCGCCAGCGTTCGAAATGCACGCCCTTGGGGTTTTTCCGCGCGAACATGTAGGCTTCGAATTCCTCGGGCGAGGAACCGGGGCCAAAGCGCTTCAGATGCGCCTCATAGCCGGGGCTGAGTTCGGTTTCTTCGGCCTTCACGCCGCAATAGGGGCATTCGAGGATCAGCATTTGATCTCTCCCATGAAATCAGTTGTTCCAGCCATCAGTGCGCCACCCCGGCAGCCACCGACTCGTCGATGAACTTGCCTTCCTTGAACCGCCACATCGAGAACTCCTCGGTCAGCGGACCCGGTTCGCCCTTGGCCATCAGCTCGGCCATCGCCCAGCCCGAGCCGGGGATCGCCTTGAAGCCGCCGG
Source organism: Tabrizicola oligotrophica (assembly GCF_011008935.1). GTDB lineage: Bacteria > Pseudomonadota > Alphaproteobacteria > Rhodobacterales > Rhodobacteraceae > Tabrizicola_A > Tabrizicola_A oligotrophica. The sequence continues at coordinate 458,545 of NZ_JAAIVJ010000001.1, forward strand.
TGCCCCAGCCGCAATTGAAGAAGCAATTGCCCAAGGGCGTCTTCGACAGGATGGGCGAGCGGTCGCCGGTCATGTCGACGATGCCGCCCCATTGCCGCAGCATCTTCAGGCGCGAGATCATCGGGAAGGTTTCGATCAGCGCCCGCAGGGTTTCCTCGACATGGTGGAACGAGCCGCGCTGGGTGAAGTTGTTGAACCCGTCAGTGCCGCCGCCGATCACCATCTCGCCCTTGTCGGACTGGCTCATGTAGCCGTGCACGGTGTTGGCCATCACCACCACATCCATGCAGGGCTTGATCGGCTCGGAAACCAGCGCCTGCAGCGCAACCGCTTCGATCGGCAGGCGGAAGCCCGCCATTTCGGCAAGCTGGCCGGAATGGCCGGCAACGACAACGCCCAGCTTCTTGCAGCCGATGAAGCCCTTGGTGGTCTCCACGCCCTTGACCACGCCGCCTTCCTGGCGGACGGCGGTGACTTCGGTCTGCTGGATGATGTCCATCCCCATCGCCGAACAGGCCCGCGCATAGCCCCAGGCCACGGCGTCATGCCGCCCGGTGCCGCCGCGCGGCTGGTAAAGCGCGCCGAGAACCGGATAGCGCGGGCCGTCGATGTTGATGATCGGCACCAGCTCCTTGACGCGGGCCGGCGAGATGTATTCCGTCGTCACGCCCTGCAGCATGTTCGCGTGCACCGTGCGCAGATAGCCGCGCACCTCGTGATGGGTCTGCGCCAGCATCAGAAGCCCGCGGGGGCTGAACATGACGTTATAGTTCAGGTCCTGGCTCAGGCCCTCGTAAAGCTGCAGCGCCTTGTCATAGATCGCCGCCGAAGGGTCCTGCAGGTAGTTCGACCGGATGATGGTCGTATTGCGCCCGGTGTTGCCACCGCCAAGCCAGCCCTTCTCGATGATCGCCACGTTCTTGATGCCGTGGTTCTTGCCGAGGTAATAGGCGGTCGCCAGACCATGCCCGCCGGCCCCGACGATCACGACGTCGTATTCCTTTTTCGGCGCCGGAGAGGCCCAGGCCTTTTCCCAACCGAGGTGATAGTTCATCGCCTGTTTGGCGATGGCAAAGACCGAATAGCGTTTCATTGGGAGGCCCCTTTGCGTCTTATCCGCTTGTCCTTCGAAATGCCGGTTTAACCCTTCCCCTGAACGGCACAATCGGGAAAATTGCGACATTGCTGGTCGGAATGTCCCATGCGGCGGCTTGGCCCCTTTTGCGACCGGGGGGAAAGGGCTACATGAGGCCGAGAATTTCGCGGGGAAGATGATGGATCAGTGGCTCTTCTGGGCAGTTGCGGCGGCCTTGGCTGCGGTGGTCGCGGCGATACTCGTGCAGGCGCTGCGGCGCGGGGCCGAGACTGCGGTCGAGCATCCCGACCTCAAGGTCTACCGCGACCAGCTGGCCGAGGTGGACCGCGATCTGGCCCGCGGCACGCTGGCCGCGGACGAGGCGCAGCGGCTGCGGGTCGAGGTATCGCGGCGGCTGCTGGAGGCGGATCGCGCCGTGCAGAAGGCCGGCGGCCCCGGCGCGCGTACTGATCGGCGGGGTCTGGTCCTGGCCGTCGGGTTTGTCTTGATCGTGCTGGCGGGTGCGCTTTGGCTTTACAACCGCATCGGCGCGCCGGGCTATCCCGACCTGCCTCTGGCGCTGCGGCTGGACATGGCCGAGGACGCCTACAAGACCCGCCCCTCGCAGGCCGAGGCGGTGGCGGCGGTGCCCGCAGCCCCGGCGGCCCCGGCGGGCGCCGAATTTGCGGCGCTGATGGACAAGCTGCGCGCGGCGGTGGCGGCGCGGCCCGAAGATGTCACGGGGCTGGAACTTCTGGCCCGCAACGAAAGCGCGCTTGGCAATTTTGACGCCGCCCTTGCCGCACAAACCAGGCTGCTCGACGTGCAGGGTGACGCCGCCACGGCCGACCAGCAGCTGATGATGGCGGAAATCCTGATTGCGCAGGCCGGCGGCTATGTCTCGCCCGAGGCCGAGGGCTGGATCATCCGCACGCTGGAACAGGACCCGCAGCATCCGATGGCACGCTACCTGTCCGGCCTGATGTTCGCCCAGGTCGGCCGGCCCGACCGCAGCTTTGCGCTCTGGCAGCCGCTTCTCGCCGAGGGTCCGGCAGAGGCGCCCTGGGCTCAGGCCATCCGCACCGACATTCAGGCCGTGGCCGAACAGGCCGGAATCCGGTTCTCCCTGCCCGACGCCAAGGGGCCGGATTTGCAGGGGCCGAGCGCCGCCGACATGGCCGCTGCAAGCGACATGAGCGCGGCGGATCGCCAGGCGATGATCGAGGGCATGGTGGGCCAGCTTGAAGCGCGGCTGATGTCCGACGGCGGCCCGGTGGAGGATTGGGTCAAGCTGATGGGCGTGCTTGGCGTTCTGGCCCAGCCCGACCGCGGCCGCGCCGCGCTGGCGGCGGCGGAACAGGCGCTCGCGGCCGATCCGGCGGCGCTGGCCGAAGTGCGCACCGCCGCCGCCGCCGCGGGGTTCGCGCCGTGATCCTGACCGACGTTGCCGAATTTGCCGCCCTGCTGCCGCCCTATCGGGCCATTCTCGGCCTTGACCTTGGCGACAAGACCATCGGCGTCGCGGTCTCGGACCTGACGCGCACCGTCGGCACGCCGATCGAGGTGATCAGGCGCGAGAAATTCACGCTGGACGCGCAGCGGTTGCTGGCGATCGTCGCAGCAAAAGAGGCGGCCGGGCTGATCCTTGGCCTGCCGCTGAACATGGACGGCTCCGAAGGTCCGCGGGTGCAATCGACCCGCGCCTTTGCCCGCAATCTGGAAAAGCTCACCGCGCTGCCGATCACCTTCTGGGACGAACGCCTGTCCACCGTCGCCGCCGAACGCGCACTGCTGGAGGCGGATACGTCACGCAAACGTCGCAAAGAGGTGATCGACCAGGTGGCGGCAGGATATATTCTGCAAGGTGCGCTGGACCGGATGCGCATGATGGGGGCCCCATGAACGACGAGATCTGGAAACGCGCCGAGATCGAAAGCCCCTGCATCAAGATCTGCGTGGTGCATCCCGAGGCGCAGCTTTGCGTCGGCTGCAAGCGGACCGTCGACGAGATCAGCAGCTGGTCGCGCAAAAGCACCGAGGAGCGGCGGGCCATCATGGCGCAGCTGCCCGGTCGCGCGGGCCAGCTGGCCAAGCGCCGCGGCGGCAGGCTGGGCCGGATTTCAGGATAAGGCCGGAATTTGGCACAAATTCCGCGCCGATTTCTGCGTCAGAAATCGCCCGGCTGCGCCGGGACCATCCAATCGGCGACCGAGGCCATCAGCGGCCGGAAATAGGCCACGATCCGCCCCTCGGGCGGGGCGGTTGCCGCAGCACTCCAGGGTGCGACGCCGTGGATCAGGTGGCGGTGCATCACCACCGCCTCCCCCGGGCGCCCGGGCAATTCGACGCGCCGGCAGCTGCGGAACACGTCGGCCCGGGCGGCCTGATAGGCTTCGGTGATGTCCACCTCGCCCCAGCTCTCGGGCGCATGGCCGGCAAAGGCCCGGGCCAGTGCGGCCTGCATCAGCCGATGGCTGCCCTCCCAGACCACCAGCGGCGCGGCCGGTGACGTGGTCAGCGGCAGGCCCAGAATCCAGGCATGCGGCTCCCTGACCATCCGCCGCTTGCCGGGTCCAACCGCCAGAAGCCCGTCGAGATGGGCGGAATCGCGGCGCAGGCGAAAGCCGTAGGCGGCCTCGGTCTCGTCCGGCGAGGGCTGCGGATAGCCGGGGTGAACGGTGGAGAGCTGCGCCCTGTGCAGGGGCTGCGGCGTCAGGCCCAGAACCTGCCACGGCAGGGCAACGCCCGCCACCGACCCATCTGCGGCGTTGGGCAGCAGGTCCAGCCCCACGGCCCAGGTGCCGCCACAGCGCAGCGGCTCGGCGCTTTCGGCCAGCGCCGCCACGGCAAGCGGATGGGCGGCTTGGCTCCAGCGCAGGATCGCCGGGTCCGGTCCGATCTTGCGCCAGCCCGTCATCCGAAAGCCACCTTGCGCAGCATGTTCAGCGCCACCAGCGTCAGGAACACCGCGAAGGCGCGTTTCAGCGGCCTGGGGTCCATCCTGTGCGCCAGCGCCACGCCCCAGGGTGTCGTCACCAGCGTCGATCCGATCACGATGGCAAAGGCCGGCAGGTTGACGGCGCCGATACTCAGCGGCGGCGCATCGCGGAGCGGCATCATCAGGAAGCCCAGCACCGCAGGCACTGCGATCAGGATGCCAAAGCCCGAGGCAGTGCCGACGGCGCGGTGGATCGGCAGGGAATAAAGCGACATCAGCGGCACGCCGAAGGTGCCGCCGCCAATCCCCATCAGCGCCGAAAAGAACCCGACGACCGAGGACAGGATCCCTGCCCCCGCAAGCCCCGGCATGGCCGCGCCAAGCCGCCAGTGCTCGCGGCCGAAGGCCATGTAAAGCCCGGCCACCCCCGCCAGCCCGCCAAAGACCGCCTGCAGCACCAGCGACTTGACCTGAGCGGCAACCAGAACCCCCAGTGCCGCCCCGATCACCAGCCCCGGGCCCCAGCGCTTCAGCACCTCCCAGTCCACCGCGCCGCGCCGGCTGTGGCCGTTGACCGACCGGATCGAGGTCACGACGATGGTGGCCAGCGACGTGCCGACGCAGACCTGCATCAGATGGTCGCCGCCAAGACCAAGGCTTTGAAAGGCATAGAAGAAGGCCGGCACCAGCACGATGCCGCCGCCGACCCCGAGAAGCCCGCCGACCACCCCGGCAAAGGCGCCGATCAGGACAAGGACCACGGCCATCGGCAAGAGGGTGACGAGATCTGCGGGCATGCGGCGTCCTTTGTCGGCAGTTTGGCGCGAGATTGCGCGCGCCTGCGGGCAGCGTCAAGCAACCCCGGCAACCGCCGCCGCGTCCGTCACCTCGGCCAGCGCCTGATCGAGCAGTGCCAGCCCCGCACAGGGACGGCTTGCGCCTTCGGACAGCACCCGTCGCCAGCCGCGCGCGCCGGGCCGACCAGTGAACAGGCCCAGCATGTGCCGGGTGATCTGGTGCAAACGCCCGCCGGCCGCCAGATGCGCCGCGACATAGGGTTTCATCGCCTCGACCACCGCGGCCGCCTCCGGCGCGTGATCCTCGCCCCAGAGCGCATCGGCCCCGATGAGCACCGAGGCCGGGTCATGATAGGCGGCGCGGCCGAGCATCACCCCGTCAAGCCCCCCGTCCAGCAGGCCCTGCGCCTGCGAAAGCGTCGTGACGCCGCCATTCAGGCAGATCGTCAGATGCGGGAAGGCCGCCTTCATCCGCAGCACCAGATCGTGATTCAGCGGCGGAATCTCGCGGTTTTCCTTGGGGGACAGGCCCTGAAGCCAGGCCTTGCGGGCGTGGATGATGAAATGGCGCACGCCGGCCGCCGAGACCTGTTCCAGAAACTCCGGCAGTACGGTTTCGGGGTCCTGCTCGTCCACCCCGATCCGGCATTTTACCGTGACCGGCACATCGGCCTGATCCTGCATCGCCTTGACGCAATCGGCCACCAGCGCCGGGCGCTCCATCAGCACTGCGCCGAAACAGCCCGACTGCACCCGGTCCGAGGGGCAGCCGCAATTCAGGTTCACCTCGTCATAGCCCCAGGGCCGGGCGATCCGCACTGCTTGCGCCAGTTCGCCCGGGTCCGAGCCGCCGAGTTGCAGCGCAATCGGGTGTTCGGCGTCGGAATAATCCAGCAGCCGCGGCTTCGGGCCGTGGACAATGGCAGGCGCCGTGACCATCTCGGTATACAGCATCGCCCGGCGCGTCATCAGCCGGTGGAACACGCGGCAATGACGATCAGTCCAGTCCATCATCGGGGCGACGGAGAGGCGATGGGCGGTGGCGGGGTCAGCGGTCATGGCGGCCTCATAGCCTGAAAGCCGCGGGCCGTCCACCAGATGCGTCCGCTGCGCCACAGCCGGCAAGGCCCACACTTTCCCTTGCGGGCAAGGCTTGCCCCACCCCAAAGGCTGGTCTATCCAAGGGAGAACGAAAGGCCCCGACATGCGCATCCTGATTACCAATGACGACGGCATCAACGCTCCGGGGCTGGCGGTGCTGCATGCGATTGCGGCGGAAATCGCCGGGCCGCAGGGCGAAGTCTGGACTGTGGCCCCGGCCTTTGAACAATCGGGTGTCGGCCATTGCATCAGCTACACCCACCCCACCATGATCGCCGAGCTTGGCCCGCGCCGCTTTGCCGCCGAAGGCAGCCCGGCCGACTGCGTGCTGGCGGGGATCTATCATGTGATGAAGGACGCCCCGCCCGATCTGGTGCTGTCGGGGGTCAACCGCGGCAACAATGCCGGCGAGAACGTGCTTTACTCCGGCACCATCGGCGGCGCGATGGAAGCGGCGCTGCATGGCATCAAGGCGATTGCCCTGTCGCAGTTCTACGGCCCGCAGAACGTGCATCTCGACGACCCTTTCGATGCCGCCACCCGGCTTGGCGCCGGTCTGGTGCGGGGGCTTCTTGACAAGGGCCTGTGGGACGAGGCCGATTACCGGCTGTTCTACAACGTCAACTTCCCGCCGCTGCCGGCAAGTGCGGTCAAGGGCACAAGGGTCGCGGCGCAGGGCTTCCGCCGTTATGCCGGCTTCCGCATCGAGCCGCATACCTCGCCCACCGGGCGGCAGTTCATGTGGATCAAGGGCGGCGAGCAGGGCCGGCCCACCCTGCCCGGCACCGATGTCACCGCCAATGTCGAGGGCTACATCTCGGTCACGCCCTTGCGCTGCGACCTGACGGCCCATGACCGGCTGGCCGAGCTGGAAGCGGCCCTGGCATGAGCGGAAACGGCCAGCCCGACGACGAGACGGCGGCCGAGCGGAAGATGCGGTTCTTGTTTGCCCTGCGATCAAAAGGCGTCACCGATGCCCGCGTGCTGACCGCCATGGAGCGGATCGACCGCGGGTATTTCGTGCGCGGCCTGTTTGCCGAGCGTGCCTATGAGGACATGCCCTTGCCCATCGCCTGCGGCCAGACCATCAGCCAGCCCTCCGTGGTGGGGCTGATGACGCAGGCGCTGAACGTGCAGCCGCGCGACACGGTGCTGGAGGTCGGGACCGGCTCGGGCTATCAGGCGGCGATCCTGTCGCAGCTGGCGCGGCGGGTCTATACCGTCGACCGCCACAAGCGGCTGGTGCGCGAGGCGGCGGAGCTGTTCCGCGAGCTCGGTCTGGTGAATGTCGTCGCCATGACGGCGGATGGCAGTTTCGGCCTGCCCGATGTCGCCCCGTTTGATCGCATTCTCGTGACCGCCGCAGCAGAAGACCCGCCCGGGCCCCTGTTGTCGCAACTGAAGATCGGCGGTATCATGGTGCTGCCCGTCGGCCAGTCGGACGCGGTGCAGAGCCTCATCAAGGTGACGCGGCACGAAACCGGCTTTGACTATGAGGAGTTGCGCGCAGTGCGCTTCGTGCCTCTGGTTGAAGGTCTGGGCAATGAATGACGGCAAAGCCGGGGCCAACCCGGCGCGACAGGAATGAGGCAGTGATGGCGATTTCGCGGAAACCGGGGCTGGGTCTGACGGCGGTGCTTTTCCTGTCGGCTTGCGGCGGCGGCTCCTTTGACTGGGACCTGCGCAGCGGCACGGGGGCGCTTGATACCTCGGGCGCGGCCATGCAGGCCACCGGACCCCGCCCCGGCGCCGACGGGCGCGGCGTGATTTCCTATCCCGGCTATCAGGTCGCCGTGGCGAAAAAGGGCGACACCGTCGCCTCGGTCGCGGCCCGCGTCGGCCTGCCGGCAACCGAGCTTGCCGGCTACAACGCGCTGAAACCCGGCGACAGCCTGCGCGAGGGCGAGGTGTTGGCGCTGCCGGCCCGTGTCGCGGCGGCGCCTTCCGCCACCGGGGCGGTGATCGGCAGCGGGGCCGCGCCGGGCGGCATCGACGTCTCCACCATCGCCACGACGGCGCTTGACCGGGTGGACGCCGCGGGAACCGCCCCGGCCGCAAGTGCGGCGCCGGCCGCGACTATCGGCAGCGGCATGGAACCGACGCGCCACCGCGTCGCGCGCGGCGAAACCGCCTTCTCCATCGCCCGTAGCTACAATGTCTCCGCCAAGGCGCTGGCCGACTGGAACGGGCTTGGCCCCGATCTCGCCGTGCGCGAGGGGCAATATCTGATGATCCCGACACCAAGCGGCGCCCCGCCCGAGCCCGCCGATGAAGTCGCCACCGCGCCCGGCAGTGCCAGCCCGACGCCGACGCCGCCCTCGGCCAAGGAACCGCTGCCCGACGAAAAGGTCGCCCCCGCCAGCGAAACCCCCAAGGACGAGCCGGTGGCCGACATGGCCAGCCAGCGCACCACCGGATCGAAATTCGCCATGCCGGTATCGGGCAAGATCATCCGCAGCTATGCCAAGGGCAAGAATGACGGCATCGACATCGCCGCCGCGCCCGGCACGGCGGTGAAATCCGCCGCCGACGGCACAGTTGCCGCCGTGACCAAGGACACCACCGGCACGCCGATCGTGGTCATCCGCCATGCCGACGGGCTGTTGACGGTCTATGCCGGGGTGGACGGGCTGAAGGTCGGCAAGGGTGACACAGTGTCGAAGGGCCAGACCATCGCCACAGTGCGCAGCGCCGATCCGGCCTTCGTGCATTTCGAGGTCAGGAAGGGCGTCGACAGCCTCGACCCGCTGCCCTACGTCCAGTAAGAGCGAAACGCGCACGCGAAATGAAAAGGCCCGCTCGATCCGAGCGGGCCTTTCGTTTCAGCCAACCCGGTAATTCGGGCTTTCGCGGGTGATCTGCACGTCATGGACGTGGCTTTCCTTCAGCCCCGCCCCGGTGATGCGCACGAAAGAGCAGCCTTGCCGCATCTCGGCCACCGTGCGGTTGCCGGTATAGCCCATGGCGGCGCGCAACCCGCCGACCATCTGGTGCAGCACGGTCGCCACCGGCCCCTTGTAGGGCACCTGCCCCTCGATGCCTTCCGGCACCAGCTTGTCAGAGGCGGCATCCTTCTGGAAATAGCGGTCGGCACTGCCGCGCGCCATGGCGCCAAGACTGCCCATGCCGCGATAGGCCTTGAAGCTGCGGCCTTGGTAAAGGATCAGCTCGCCGGGGGACTCGTCAGTGCCGGCAATGGCACTGCCGACCATGGCGCAGGAGGCCCCGGCGGCAATCGCCTTGGCGAAATCGCCCGAGAACTTGATGCCGCCGTCGGCGATGACCGGAATGTCGCCCGCTGCCCGCGCCGCATCCATGATCGCGGTCAACTGCGGCACACCTACACCCGCGACGATGCGCGTGGTGCAGATGCTGCCCGGCCCGATCCCGACCTTCACCGCATCGGCGCCGGCGCCGATCAGGGCGCGGGTGGCTTCCGCCGTGGCGACGTTGCCCGCCACCACCTGCACGGTGTTCGACAGCTTCTTGATCCGCTCGACCGCCTTTGCCACGCCTTCGGAATGGCCATGCGCGGTGTCGATCACCACCATGTCGACGCCCGCCTCGATCAGCGCCTGCGAGCGTTCGAATCCGGCATCGCCGACGGTGGAGGCCGCCGCCACCCGCAGCCGGCCCATCTCGTCCTTGCAGGCCTGCGGGTTCAGCACCGCCTTCTCGGTATCCTTCAGCGTCAGCAGGCCCGTGAGCTTGCCCGCGCCATCGGTGACCAGCAGCTTCTCGATCCGCCGCGCCTTCATCAGACTGATCGCCGCGTCGCGGTCCACCGGCTCGCGCAGGAGCGCAAGGTTCTCCGAGGTCATCATCACCGACACCGGGGTCTTGTCGTCGGAGGCAAAGCGCATGTCGCGGTTGGTGACGATGCCCAAGACCCGGCCCTGATGGTCGACCACCGGAAAGCCGGTGATCTGGTAACGCTCCATCAGCAGCTTGGCGTCGGCCAGCGTCTGCTCCGGGGTCAGCGTGACGGGCGCATAGACCACGCCCGATTCAAACCGCTTCACGCGGCTGACTTCGCGCGCCTGCGCCTGCAGGTCGAGATTGCGGTGAATGACGCCGATCCCGCCGGACTGCGCCATGGCAATCGCCATGCGGCCTTCCGTCACCGTGTCCATCGCCGAGGACAAGAGCGGAATGTTCATGCGGATCGACTTGGTCACGAAGGTCGAGGTGTCGGCATCCGACGGCAGCACATTGGATGCGGCCGGAACCAGAAGCACGTCGTCAAAGGTAAGCGCCTCGCGAATCTCCAATTGGGCCTCCATGGGGTTTGGCTGGGAGTGTTCGTTTGACGGCTCCCCTTTTCACGCGGCGGGGCCGAGCGCAAGAGCCATTTGGCCCCCTTGCGGCGATTTGGCCGAAGTGCATTGATGCGCCCGGCGAAGAGGAGCCGGAAATGCGCGTTGCCATTGTCGAGAATACCCATGTCACCCATCACGGTCAGCTCGGCGTCGCGCTGCACGAGGCCGGGGCGCGGATCGACCTGTGGAAACCCTGGCGCGCCGGCGATGGTGCGGCGGCCCTGCCCGATCTTGGCGCCTATGACGCGCTGGTGGTCTTTGGCGGCGAACAGACCGCGCTGGCGGATGCGAGCCACCCCTACTTGCCGCGCCTGGCCCATCTGATGAAGGAAAGCGCGGCGATGGGGATTGCCACACTCGGGGTCTGCCTCGGCAGTCAGGTCTTTGCGCGCGGCATCGGTGCCAACAACCACATCGGCACGGCGGGGGAATATGGCTGGTCCGAAGTCAGCCTGACCGAGGCGGGCCGGACCGATCCGGTCCTGTCGCAGGTGCCGCAAACCTTCCCGATCATGCAGTGGCACTCCGATACCTTCAGCCTGCCGCCCGGCGCCGTGCATCTTGCCAGCTCGCCCAAGGCCGCGGTGCAGGCCTTCCGCTATGGCCGCGCCGGCTATGGCACGCAGTTCCATTTCGAAGCCAACCGCGCCGTCGCCGCCGACTGGGCGCGCGAATTTGCCCCGGCCTTCGAAGCCGCCCGCCCCGGCTGGGTCGGCGATTTCGACGCCCATGCCGCGGCCCACGGCCCCGCCGCCGATGCCCACGGCCTCGCCATCGCCCGGGCCTGGGTCAAGCTGATCTGAGCCCTTTCACATTGGCGCAAATATCCCCGCCGGAGGCGCACGACGCCCGGCCGGAGGAGCCTCCGGCGGGGATATTTGCGCCAGTATGAAAGACCGGCGCCTCAGGCCTCGGCGGCGTTGGTCTTTGCCGCCAGCCGGTTTCCCGGCCACAGCTTCAGCACGTTCCAGGCGATGGCGGGAACAAGGCCCAGGGCCAGGATCAGCACCACGATGCCGGGCAGCTCCCAGCTGCCGCCCAGCGTCAGGAGGGCGGCGGCAAGGGCGGTCAGCGGGAAGGTGAAGGCGCCCCAGAGCGGGGAAAAGCCGGTGACGGTGATCCAGCGCGCCGCGGACAGGAGCGCGAGGAAGATCGCGGCACCGAGGCCGGCAAGGGCCGTGGCGAGCAGCGGCTGGCCGGTCAGGCCTGCGACCTGCGACAGAAGCGCTGCCGGGGCAAGGTGGATCGCCAGCAGCGGGCGCAGCGGCGCGGGCGGCGCATTACGCAGCAGTTGCAGGACCGAGACCGCCCAGATCGCGCCGGCGGCGGCAAGCGTCGGCCAGAAGATCGCAGCGGCGGCCCGGTCGTAGCCCAGCTGTGCCAGCGGCACCGCACCGACGATGAAGCCGACAAAGGCAAGGTGAAACACCGGGCTGATGCGGCGGGCATCGGGCGGCAGGCGGGTCAGGACTGCGACCAGCGCCGCGGTCATGGCGCCATGAGCGAGCAGCGCCGCCACTGCCAGCGTCAGCGCAAGCCATGGCGCATAGGGCACCAGGACCGCCGCCGCGGCCATGCCGCTCATCGTGGCGGCGGCAAGCCCGGCGCGGCCGGGCAGGACGCGCATGTCCTCGGCCAGTGCGCCCGGCCGGCGGACCAGCTTCGCCACCAGCGCCAGCGTGGCGAAAAGCCAAAGGATCATCAGCGCCCCGAGGGCAGCCTCGACCAGTCCGCCCAGGGGAGAGCCGGCTAGCCCCAGCACTGCGCCCCCCTTGCGCGCGGCAAGGCCAAGGCCCAGCACGCCCAGGATCACCGGAAAGATCGCTGGGGGCGTGCGTGCGAAGAGCCTTGGCTTGCGCGGTGGAAATTCGGGCGCGGGATAGGCGCGCGGGCGGCGGTCTTTGACGGGGGCGGACATCGGGCAAGCTCCTTTGGCCGCCAGCTTCAGCGCAAATCCGTCGCCGGGGCAAGCGGTCCTGCTGCCGCAGGCGGCAGGACCGGGCCTGCCTGTCAGCGCAGGAAGGGGAACCAGTCCTGCCGCAGCACCTGGCCGTCCACCATGTCATGGCCCGGATAGGGCGGCGAGGTGCGCCCCGGCCGGGTCACATAGCGCGCGTCATCGCCCAGAAGCCGCAGCGAGAAGGCCCGGCGGCGGCTGGCCGCATTGTTGCCGCGCGCGCCGTGCAGCGTCAGATAGTCGAAGGCCACCGCGTCGCCCGGCTCCATCTGCCATTCCCGCACCGTCATGCCCTCGGCATCGGGGTCGGGCACCGCCATGTATTTCTCGCTGTCGGGGTAGAAGCTGGTTTCCGCCAGCCAGCGCGTCGGCAGCACTTCCTTTTCCCAGCGATGGCTGCCGGCGACGCAGCGCAGGCTGGCTTCCTTCACCGGATCGAGCGGCGACCAGAACGACACGGTCTGGCGGCCCTGCACGAAGTAATAGGGGCCGTCCTGATGCCAGGGTGTCGGTTTCGAGGTGCCGGGTTCCTTGACCAGCACATGATCGTGGAACATCTGCACGCGCTCGGACCGCATCAGGCTGGCGGCCACCTGCGCGACATCCGAGCCCTTGATGACCCGTTCAAACTCAGGAATCCGCGTCCAGTTGCAATAGTCGTCAAAGAACCGCCCGCCTTCGCCGGGTTTCAGGTTCTCGGCCGCGTAAGGCCCCGGTTCGGCCATGTTGCGCTCGATCCCGGCGCGCAGCGGTTCCACCCAGTCCTTCCACAGCCCCTTGACCAGCACGACTCCGTCGCGCTGGAAATCCTCGACCATCTGTTCGGTTACAACCGTTGCCATTCGCGCCTCCATTGAGCTTTGCAAATGCTTAATCCCGGCCCTATCATTTGTTCAAATCATACCTTTCAATGAAGGTCATAGGCTGATGCTATCCCTGACCCTGCGCCAGATCGAATATGCCGTGGCCGTCGCGGCCCATGGCGGCATGAGCGCGGCGGCGGCGGCGCTGCATGTCAGCCAGCCGGCGCTGTCGGTGGCGCTTGGCCAGCTTGAGGCGCATCTTGGCCAGCCCCTGTTCCTGCGCCGGCCGGGCGGGCGGCTGGTGCCCACGAGTTTCGGCCAGCGCTGGCTTTTCAGCGCGGAAGAGGCACTGGAGCGGGTGGGCGCGCTGGCCCATCCGGGGCGGCTGGCCGAGCAGGCGCTGCGGCTGGCGGTGTTCGAGGATCTGGCCCCGGCCTGCCTGGCCCCCGTGCTCGCCGCGGTCGCAGTCGAGGCGCCGCAGTTGCAGATCCTGCCGCTGCTGATGGGGTTCGAACCGCTTGCCGCCGCGCTGCATCAGGGGCGGGCCGATCTGGCGCTGACCTGGGATCTGGGGCTGGAGGCCGATGTCGACCGCCTGACGCTGGCCCGCATCCCGCCCCATGCCGTGCTGGCCGAGGGACACCCCTTGGCCGCGCAGCCCCGCATCACCTTGCGGGATCTGGCGGATCAGCCGCTGATCCTGACCGATCAGGGGCTGTCGATCAGCCACATGCGGGCGCTCTTCGCCCGCGCGGGGCTGCAGCCGCGGATCGCGCAGCGCGCCGCGACGCTGGAGTTGATGCGCAGTCTTGCCGCCAACGGGCTGGGGGTGGGCCTGTCCTATACCAACCCCGCCGCGCGGCTTTCACAGGATGGCAAGCCGCTGCACACGCGGCCGCTGGTCGATGCCGGCGCCGAGGCGATCGTGCTGGCGCGGCTGGCTGCCAACCCGGTCACCGAGGGCGGGCGGTTGCTGGCCCGGCTCTTGCCCGGGCTGATCGCCGCGCCGGCCTTCCCCGATGCCCTTCCAGCTTGTGATTCCGCCGAAAGCCGCTAGAAGGCAAACCATCTCCAGCGCAGGTTTCCGCCCATGTCCCAACGCTCTGCCCTCGCCCTCGTTGCCGATATCGGCGGCACCAATACCCGCGTGGCGCTGGCCGATGGCGAGGTGGTGCGCGACGGTAGCATCCGGCGCTATGCCAATGCGGGCTTTGCCGATCTGGAAACCGTGCTGCGCCGCTATCTGGACGAGACAGGGAACCCCGGCGTCTCGGGGGTCTGTGTCGCCGCTGCCGGGCCGGTGCGCGACGGCGTCGCCACCATGACAAACCTTGACTGGACGATCACCGGCACCGGGCTGACCGCCGCGACCGGGGCGGCGCAGACCGCCATCCTGAACGATCTGCAGGCGCAGGGCCACGCGCTTGGCCGCATCGCGCCGGCGCATCTGCGGCAGGTCATCGCCGGGCCGAAGAAACCCGGCGGCGCCATGCTGGTCGTCGGCCTTGGCACCGGCATGAACGCCGCGCCGGTGCATGAAACCCCTTGGGGCCGGGTGGTGGCAGCCAGCGAATGCGGCCATATCTCGATGCCGGTGCGGACGGATGAAGACCACCGTCTGGCGAAGTTCGTCGCCGAAGTCGGCCCGCATGCCCATGGCTTTGCCGGGGTCGAGGATGTGCTGGCCGGGCGCGGGCTGGAGCGGGTCTATGCCTTTGCAGCGCATGAGGCGGGCCGGACGGCCGACAAGCGCGGGGCCGAGATCATGGCCGATGTCGCGGCGGGCGAGACGCTCGCCTGCACCGCGGCACAACTCTACATTCACCTGCTGGGGCAGGAACTGGGCAACCTCGCGCTGATCCACCTGCCCTTCGGCGGCATCTACCTGATCGGCGGTGTCGCCCGCGCCATGCAGCCCTGGTTCGACCGCATGGCCCTTGCGGCGCATTTCCGCGACAAGGGCCGCTTTGCCGAATTCATGGGCAGCTTCTCGGTCGAGATCGTCGAGGACGACTATGCCGCGCTGACCGGCTGCGCCGCCTATCTGGCGGGCGGCGGGCGGGGCTGAGCGCAAGGCCGGGAGGCGGCGCCAAAATCTGGCGCAGATTTTGGCTCACCCCGGCAGGCGTTCCTTCAGGAACTGCATCGCCACGCCCAACCCGTCGGGCGCGATGCCGTGGCCGGTGCCATGCATGACATGGCCGAAAGTCTCGAACCCCGCCGCGACCAGCGCGTTGCCCGCCGTCTGCATTTCCTGAAACGGCACCACGTCATCGCGGTCGCCGTGGATCAGCACCACGGGCGGCTTGACCAGCGCCTCCTGCGCCAGCACCTGCGGCCGCAGAAGCCGGCCCGAGATCGCCACGACGCCGGCAATCGCCTGTGCCCGGCGCGGGGCGACATGCAGGCTCATCATCGCGCCCTGCGAAAAGCCGACCAGCGCCAGCGCGGCCGGGGTCAGGCCCTCCTCGGCCAGCCGCTGATCGAGGAAGGCGTTCAGATCCTCGGCCGCGCGGTTCATCTCGACCGCCGCCTCAACCTCGCTTGACCCGTCAAAGCGCGGGATCGGAAACCATTGCCGGCCAAAGGGATTGCCGGCGCAGGGCGCAGGCGCATCCGGGGCGGCGAATGCCGTATAGGGCAGATGCGCGGCCAGCGGATCGGCCAGCCCCAGCAGGTCGGCCCCGTCGGCACCATAGCCATGCAGGAACACCACCAGCGATTTCGCCTGCCCGCTCTGCGCCGCCACCCGACCGAATTTCAACTCGCGCGTCATCTGATGCCTTCCCGTGATTTTGCCAGCCGGTAGTAGGCCCAAAGGATACGCGCCGCAACCGAGCGCCACGGACTCCAGGCCTCGGCCATGCTGCGCAGGGCACGTTCCTTCGGGCGCTCGGGCAGGTCGAACAGCAGCCGCGCCGCCTCTTGCAGCGCCAGATCGCCGGGAGCAAAGACATCGGCCCGGCCAAGCGCGAACATGGCGTAGATCTCGGCAGTCCAGCTGCCAATGCCCGGAACTGCCGTAAGGGTGGCGACGACCTGCGGATCGGGCAGGCTGCGCAACCCGTCAAAATCGATCCCCGACAGTGCCAGCGCCCGGGCATAGCGCGCCTTCTGCCGGCTGAGCCCGGCGCCGCGCAGCGCCTCGTCGCTGGCCTCGGCCACCGCCGCCTGCGCCACCAACCCAGCCGCCTCCATCCGCCGCCAGATCGCGTCTGCCGAAGCGATCGACACCTGCTGGCCGACAATCGCATCGAGAAGTGCTGTGAAGCCATCGGGCTGGCGCCGCAGCGGCAAGGGGCCAACCTCGGCCAGCGCAAGGGCAAAGCGCGGCTCGGCCTGCGCCAGCCAGCCGGCGCCTTCGGCCACACAGTCCAGAGTTTCGATGATCCGTCCCACCATGGCGCCAGCATGGCCATGGCCGGGGGAAAGGCAAGCCCCGGCGCCGGCCTTCCCGCGGCCATGGCGGGAGGAGCCCCGCCGCCTTCCGGGGCGCGACCGCGAGCGCCGGTGCCATCCCCAAGGCCCTGAACCATTTTCCCTCTTGCCCTGCCCCGCGCCCGCCCTTAGCCCTTTGCCACCATGACCCATGACATCAACGACACTCTCGCCAAGCGGAATGTGCTCGTGCTGGTGGCCGCGCAGGCCATCCTTGGCGCGCAGATGCCGATGATCTTCACCATCGGCGGGCTGGCCGGTCAGAGCCTTGCGCCGAACGCCTGCTGGGCGACGCTGCCGATCAGCTTCATCGTCATCGGCTCGATGCTGACGGCCACGCCGATCTCCAGCTTCATGGCCCGGCAGGGCCGCACGGCGGGTTTCGTGCTTGGCGCGATCGGCGGCGCCTTCGGGGCGGCCATCGGCGCGGCGGGGCTGATGCTGGCGTCCTTCCCGATCTTCCTCATCGGCTCGCTCTTCACGGGCGTCTACATGAGCGCGCAGGGCTTTTACCGCTTCGCCGCCGCCGATACCGCCTCGGACGCCTTCCGGCCGAAGGCGATTTCCTGGGTCATGGCGGGGGGGCTCTTGTCGGCCGTGCTCGGTCCGCAGCTGGTGAAGGTGACGGCGCAGTCCATGGTGGTGCCCTTCCTTGGCACCTATCTGGCGGTGATCGCGCTGAACCTGCTGGGCATGTTCCTGTTCATCGCCCTGCGCATCCCGAAACCCCGCCCCGCCAGCGCCGGCGCGCCTCAGGGCCGCAGCCGGGCCGAGCTGATCCGCACCCCGGTAATCGCTGTCGCCATGATCTGCGCCACGGTGTCCTATGCGCTGATGAACCTCGTGATGACCTCTTCGCCGCTGGCCGTCGTCGGCTGCGGTTTTGAAACCGGGGATGCGGCCGACGTCGTCACCGCGCATGTGCTGGCGATGTATGCGCCCTCGTTCATCACCGGCCATGTCATCGCCCGGCTCGGGGTCGAGCGGGTGATCGCCATCGGGCTGATGATCCTCGCCGGATCGGGTGCGGTGGCGATGTCGGGGGTGGAGCTGGAGAATTTCTTCATCGCCCTGATGCTTTTGGGCTTTGGCTGGAATTTCGGCTTCATCGGCGCAACGACCATGCTGGCCAACGCCCAACGCCCCGAGGAACGCGGGCGGCTGCAGGGGCTGAACGACCTTGTGGTGTTCGGCGGCGTGACGCTGGCCTCGTTCTCGTCGGGCGGGTTGATGAACTGCTCGGGCGGCTCGGTCGAGACCGGCTGGCAACTGGTCAACCTGGCGATGCTGCCCTTCCTCGTGCTGGCCGGCGGCGCGCTGATCTGGCTGTGGCTGAAGCCGAAAGAGACGCGGTAGGGTGGGTGGTTCCGCGCGCCCCTGCGCGGGTTCACCCACCGCAGCCGCGAAACCCTGCCCCTGCGGTGGGTCAATGCCCCACCCCACGCCTTGCCGCTGCGCTCAGAGCCGCCCCGTAACACGCGCTGGCTGTGGCCGAAGCCGCTGGAAACCCGCTAGACGCCCCCCCCCGGGCCGACCTGTCACCCCCCCCGTGGGGAGGGGCTGGGGGTGGGGGCGTGGCGGTATGGCGCGGACGTGTCGCTGCGGTCAGAGCCGCCCGGTGACACTCGCCCACAAAAGCCCGCCCCGGCGGGAAAACTCCGACAGCCCCATCCGCCCGCCGGCCTGCCGCCGCCCCCGAACTCTCCGCCCTGTCCCGCCGCCAGCCGACCTGTCACCTCCCCCCCGTGGGGAGGGGCTCGGGGTGGCGGTATGGCGCGGACGTGTCGCTGCGGTCAGAGCCGCCCGGTGACACTCACCCACAAAAGCCCGCCCCGGCGGGAAAACTCCGACAGCCCCATCCGCCCGCCGGCCACCACGCCCGGGTCGGCCAGGACCTGCCGCAAGAGGCCCCGCGCCTGCCAGGCCGCGAGCGCGGCGGCCTTCGGCACCCGGCCGCGTGCCGCATCCAGCCGCGCCAGCCCCTCAGTTGCCAGCGCCTGCACTGCGCTGGCGCGTCCATCGGGCAAGGGCATCCGCCCCCGCGCCTCCAGCTCCGGCACGGCGCGCAGGTAATTGGCCAGCCCCGAGGCCCAGCCCAGGGCGCGCGCCGCAGCCTCATCGTGGCCACCGCAGGCCACCGCGGCCAGCCACATCAGCCCTCCGGCGGTGTCGTCCAGATAGGCCTCGAACGCCGGGCCATCGGCAAAAGGCTCGCCCCAGGCATCGTGCAACCGCGCCGCGATCAGCCGGTCGATCACCGGCAGCGGCAAGCCCGCCTCCCGGATCACGGCATGGAACGGAGCCGCCACCTCATGCGCCCGCGCCACCGGCTCGGCCACCACATCGCGCCACCATTGCAGGCGCATTTCGGCAATCATCGGCTCCTTCGACACCCAGGGCGCACGCGCCACCTCCAGATTGAAGGCGTAAAGCGGCAGCAACCGGGCGCGCGCGGCGGGCGGCGCGGCCATGACGGCGGCAAAGCGGTCGGGATCGCCGCGCTCGACGATCCCGGCGCAAGCGGCAAGGCTCATCGCCCGGCCCTCATTCCGGCACCTGCCTGTCACGCACCAGCTTCCAGGTGATCGCATCCAGAAGTGCTTCGAACGAGGCATCGACGATGTTGGCCGACACCCCCACCGTCTGCCAGCGCCGGCCCTGCCCGTCTTCCGAATCGATGATGACCCGCGTCACCGCCTCGGTGCCGCCATTGGTGATGCGCACCTTGAAATCCACGAGCTTCATGTCGTCGATGCAGGCCTGATAGGGGCCAAGATCCTTGGCCAGCGCCTTGGACAACGCGTTGACCGGGCCATGGTCCTGCCCGGTCTCATCCATGCTGTCGGAAACCGACATCGCCTTGCGCTCGCCGATCTTCACCACCACCACCGCTTCGGAGAGGCTGACCATTTCGTTGTACTTGTTCTTCCGCCGCTCCACCGTCACCCGATAGCGCTTGACCTCGAAGAACTGCGGCAAGAGGCCCAGCTCGCGCCGTGCCAGAAGCTCGAAACTGGCCTGCGCCCCGTCATAGGCATAGCCCTGATCCTCGCGCTCCTTGATGATTTCAAGGATGCGGCCAAGGCGGCGGTCCTTGGCCTCCACCTCGATCCCCGCGCTTGCCAGCCGGGCGCGCAGGTTCGACTGGCCCGCCTGATTGGACATCGGGATGACACGGGCATTGCCGACGCTTTCCGGCGGGATATGCTCGTAAGTGGTGGGGTCCTTCAGGATGGCGCTCGCGTGCAGCCCCGCCTTGTGGGCAAAGGCCGAGGCCCCGACATAGGGCGCCGAGCGCAGCGGAACCCGGTTCAGGATATCGTCCAGCGTGCGGCTGATCTTCAGAAGTTGCGTCAACCCCGCCTCGGAAACCCCTGTTTCGAAAGCGGATCTGAACGGTTCCTTCAAGAGCAGCGTCGGGATCAGCGTCGTCAGGTTGGCATTGCCGCAGCGCTCGCCCAGACCATTGAGCGTGCCCTGAATCTGCCGGCACCCCGCCTCGACGGCGGCCAGCGAATTGGCCACCGCGTTGCCGGTGTCGTCATGGCAATGAATCCCCAGCCGGTCGCCCGGAATCCCCGCCGCGATCACCTCGGCCACGATGCGGCCGACCTCGGACGGCAGCGTGCCGCCGTTGGTGTCACACAGGACCAGCCAGCGCGCCCCCGCCTCCTGCGCCGCCTTCAGGCAGGACACCGCGTAGTCCGGGTTCGCCTTGTAGCCGTCGAAGAAATGCTCGGCATCAAACAGTGCCTCGCGGCCCTTGGCCACGCAATGCGCCACCGAGGCCCCGATCGATTCCAGATTTTCCTCCAGCGTGCAGCCAAGCGCGGTGTTCACATGGAAATCATGCGTCTTGCCGACCAGACAGACCGCCGGGGTGCGGGCATCCAGCACCGCCGCCAGCACATCGTCATTCTCCGCCGACCGCCCCACCCGCTTGGTCATGCCGAAAGCGGTCATTGTCGCTCGGGTCTTCGGGGCGGCGGCGAAGAACTCGCTGTCGGTCGGGTTCGCCCCCGGCCAGCCACCCTCGATGTAATCGACGCCAAGGGCATCCAGGTTTTCGGCGATCTGGCGCTTTTCCAGCGCCGAGAACTGCACGCCCTGGGTCTGCTGCCCGTCGCGCAGCGTGGTGTCGAAGAGGTAGAGGCGTTCGCGGGTCATTCCTTACCCTTTCGTGCAACCGAGGGCCGCGACCGACCCGGGGTGGGCGCCATCGCGCCCGCCCATGGGGCGGGTCGGGCGCGGCCCGGAAGCTTGGGGCCTCCGGGCGGCAGAAAGCACAGCCCTCATTTCAACCCCTCCAGCTTGGCCGGGTCAAAGCCGGGACCGGGCAGAAGCTCCACCCCCGCCTTGGACATGCGCACCTCGACCCCGGCAGCGGTGAGCGCGGATTTCAGGGCATCGACGGGGGCGAAGTTTTTGGTTTGCATTGCGTCTTGCCGCAACTTGGAAAGGGTGTCGCGCAACGCTCTCAGCTGATCCTGCCAAGGGGCGGGCGCAATGCCGGATGCCCTTAGGCTATGACCAGACGCAAAACCGTTATCCCAAGCATGCAACTCGAATCCGGCAAACTTTGCTTTCAACGCTTCGACATCAAATCCCAGCAGGTCGAGCGCGCCGACAAGCTGCATCTCCTGCTCGTCCTTCAGGTATTTGCTGACATGTGTAAGCGCCAGCGACGTGTTCAGGTCATTTGCAAGCGCATCGACAACCTCTTGCGGAGGGACGGCCTTCGAAACGTCAACCCATGGCTTGGTGAACGGATCGCGCGACAAGAACTGAGCAATTTTTCGCAGCGTCCCCTCCGCCTCTCGCGCCTTCTCCGCCGTCCAGTCCATCGGCTTGCGATAATGTGTAGACAAATAGACCATACGGATGACCTCACCCGGCACGCCCTGATCCAGCAAATCCCGCACGGTGAAGAAGTTGCCCAAGGACTTCGACATCTTCTTGCCCTCGACCTGCAGCATCTCGTTGTGCAGCCAGACCTGGGCAAAGCCGGCCTCGGGATGGGCGCAGCAGCTTTGCGCTATCTCGTTCTCATGATGCGGGAATTGCAGGTCCAGCCCGCCGCCGTGAATGTCGAACGACGCTCCCAAAAGCTCGTAACTCATTGCCGAGCATTCGATATGCCAGCCCGGCCGCCCCCGGCCCCAAGGGCTGCTCCAGCCCGGTTCCTCCTCGGATGACGGCTTCCACAGCACGAAATCCATCGGGTCTTCCTTGAAGGGCGCCACTTCGACACGCGCCCCGGCGATCATGTCATCGACCGAGCGGCCGGAGAGCGCGCCATAGGCCTTGTACGACCGTACACGGAACAGCACATGGCCCGCACGGGCATAGGCATGCCCCCCCGCGATCAGCCCTTCGATCATCGCCACCATCGGCCCGATATATGCGGTCGCCCGCGGCTCGTGATCGGGGCGCAGCGCGCCCAAAGCGTCCATGTCGGCGTGATACCAGCCGATGGTTTCCTCGGTCCGCTCATGGATCAGCGCCTCCATGCTGCGCGGATCGCCGGCCTCCTTGCGCGCCAGCGCGGTAGCGTTGATCTTGTCGTCGACGTCGGTGAAATTGCGGACATAGGTCACATGTTCCGCCCCATAGACATGCCTCAGCAGCCGGTAAAGCGTGTCGAACACCACCACCGGGCGGCCATTGCCAAGGTGGGCGCGGTCATAGACCGTCGGGCCGCAGACATACATCCGCACATTGGCCGGATCCAAAGGCGAAAACGCCTCTTTCTTCCGGGTTTTCGAATTGTGCAGCCTGATCGTGACCATGTTCTATCCCGTCGAAAGGCACCGCCTGCCGCGGGTCTGTCATCTGATCCTTGTGGGAATGGAGACGGGCCCGCGTGACCTATGTCAGCAGGTAATGCAGCAAATGCCGATGGTGCCCGGTTGTCTCATGCCCCTGCCCTAGCGCAATTCCCTTGCTCCGCCAAGCCTTTTCGCCAGACTTGCGCGAATCCCGATGGGCGATGGCTTGACGGGTCAAGCAAATGGGGCAGCCATGAATCACGACGATCTGAACCTCTGGTCGAAACGCGCCGCCGACTGGGCCACCGACTATCACGCCGGCCTGCGCGGCCGCCCGGTGCGCGCGCCCCTGGTGCCGGGGGCGATCTCGTCGCAGCTTCCCACGGCCCCGCCCGAAACGGCCGAGCCGATGGAGGCGATCTTTGCCGATTTCGACCGCATCGTGCCGCCGGGCCTGACCCATTGGCAGCACCCGCGCTTCTTCGCCTATTTCCCGGCCAATGCCTCACCGGCCTCGATGCTGGCCGAGAAGCTGGCCAATGCCATCGCGGCGCAGGGGATGATCTGGCAGACCTCGCCGGCGGTGACGGAAATCGAGCAGGTGATGGTGCAATGGCTGCGCCAGGGGCTTGGCCTGCCCGAAGGGTTTACCGGCACGCTGCATGACAGCGCCACTACGGCGACGCTGTCGGCGGTGCTGACCATGCGCGAGCAGGCGCTGGAATTTCACGGCAATATCAACGGGCTCTCCGGGCTTCCTCGCCTGCGGCTTTATGCCAGCGCCGAGACGCATTCCTCGGTCGACAAGGCGGCGCGGGTGGCGGGGATCGGGCAGGACAATCTGGTGAAGATCCCGACCGACCAAGGCCTGTCGATGAAGCCCGGCGCGCTGGCGGGTGCCATCGCCGCCGACCGCGAAGCCGGGATGCTGCCCGCCGGGGTGATCCTTTGCGCCGGGGGCACCAGCGTCGGCGCCTTTGACCGCATCGGCGAATGCATTGCAGTCGCCCATGCCGCCGGCCTGCCGGTGCATGTCGATGCCGCCTGGGCCGGATCGGCGATGATCTGCCCGGAGTTCCGCGAAATGTGGGCGGGCATCGAGGCGGCCGACAGCATCGTCTTCAACCCGCACAAATGGCTGGGTGTGCAGTTCGACTGCGCGGTGCAGTTCCTGCGCGATCCGACGCCGCAGGTGAAAACCCTTGGCCTGCGGCCCTCCTATCTGGAAACCGCCGGGAAAGAGGACATCGTCAACTTCAACGAATGGACAGTGCCGCTCGGCCGCCGCTTCCGGGCGCTGAAACTGTGGTTCACCCTGCGCGCCTATGGGCTGGAGGGGCTGCGCGCCCGCATCCGCAACCATGTGGCTTGGGCGAAGGAGGCCTGCGAGGCGCTGCGCGCCCTGCCCGGCGTGCGGATCGTCACCGAACCGCGGCTGTCGCTTTTTACCTTCGCGCTGAAGGATGACGCGGCGACCGAGGTTTTGCTCAACAAGATCAACGATGACGGCCGGATCTACCTGACCCAGACCCGCCACAAGGGCGCCTATGTCATCCGGGTGCAGGTCGGCCAGTTCGACTGCACGCGCGACGATGTGATGACCATTCCGCAGGTGGTGGCCGAGTTGATGTAGCGCTGGACGGGAGGGCCGCCCGGCGGCAAGATCGGCGTATTGTCTCAGAAGGATTTCCCATGCGCCCGGTTCTTGCCCTGTGCCTGCTCGCCAGCCCTGCCCTTGCCGAAAGCCCGCGCGAGGCGCTGTTTCCGGGCGATGAGGGCTGTTACCGCCGTGACTATGATGCGGGCCATCTGGCCACCCATCCCGACCAGCTGGTGCGCGAGATACGGCTTTCGCCAGACAAGGCGGTCTTGGACGCGCGGTATCTGGTGCTGAAGGTGCAGGTCCGCCTGCGGGGCAGCGACGACGAACTGCTCGCGAATGCCTATTGCGAGAACACCGGCGGCAGCCTGTCCTGCGGGCTGGAAGGCGACGCGGGCTGGCTGACCTTGGAGCCGACGGCCAGGGGCCTGCGTGCCAGTGTGGGGCGCGACGGGATCGGGTTCGAAACCGATACCGGCTTTGTCACCCTTGGCGGCGGGCAGAGCGATGACACGGTTTTTGCCATTCCCCGCGCCAGCGCCGAGGCCTGCCAGTAAGCCTCAGCCGTTCTTCTCTTCCAGCACCAGCCATTCTTCTTCCGCCGCTGCCAGCGCGGTCTGGCGCTCGGCAATCGCGGCGGTGGCCTTGGCGAATTTCGCCGGTTCGCGGCTGAAAAGATCGGGATCGGCGATCAGGGTCGAGAGCTTGGCAATCTCGGACTCCAGCTTTTCCATCACCCCGGGCAAGGCTTCCAGCCGCTTCTTCTCGGTGAAAGAAAGGCCATCGACCTTCTTCACATCCGCTTTCAAGACAGGCTGGGAAGCCGCTGTTTTCACGGCAACTTCCTCAACCGGCGCCGGCCGCTGCGCCGCATAGTCCGACCAGCCGCCGGGATAGGCGGTGGCGCGGCCCTTGCCTTCCAGCGCCACAGTGGCGGTTGCCACCCGGTCGATGAAATCGCGGTCGTGGGACACCAGCAGCACTGTGCCGTCATACTCGCCCAGAATGTCCTGCAACAGATCCAGCGTCTCGACATCAAGATCGTTGGTCGGCTCGTCAAGGATCAGAAGGTTCGACGACTTCGCCATCAGCTTGGCCAAGAGAAGCCGTGCCTTCTCGCCGCCCGACAGCGCCTTGACCGGAGCGCGGGCCTGGCGTTCGTCAAACAGGAAGTCCTTGAGATAGGCCACCACATGTTTCGGCGTGCCGCGCACCAGCACCTGATCCGAGGTGCCCGAAACCTTCATCAAGGGATCGCCGGTCAGGTTCTCCCACAGGCTCGCCTCGGGGTCGAGCTGCGCGCGGGTCTGATCGAAAACCGCGATCTCGAGGTTGGTGCCAAGGCTGACGCTGCCGGTATCGGGAGCAATCTCGCCCACCAGCATTTTCAGCAGCGTGGTCTTGCCGACGCCGTTCGGGCCGACAAAGGCCACCCGGTCGCCGCGCAGGATACGCAGATCGAAATTGCGGATCAGGGTCTTGTCGCCATAGGTCTTGGAGATACCGACTGCCTCGATCACCTTCTTGCCGCTGGTCGTGGTGCTTTCCAGTTCCAGCGCGGCGGTGCCCTGCCGGCGGATCTGTCCGGCGCGCTCGGCCCGCAGCGCCTGCAGCGCCCGCACCCGGCCCATGTTGCGCTTGCGCCGCGCCGAGATGCCCTCGACCGCCCATTTCGCCTCGTGCTTGATCTTGCGGTCGAGCTTGTGGCGCGCCTCGTCCTCCTCGGCCCAGATGGTCTCGCGCCAGTCCTCAAAGCCTTCGAAGCCGGATTCGCGGCGGCGCACCTCGCCCCGGTCGATCCAGAGCGTCGCCTTCGACAGGGCACGCAGGAAGGCGCGGTCGTGGCTGATGAGCACAAAGGCCGAGCGGGTGGCGGTCAGTTCGGCCTCCAGCCATTCGATCGCCTGAATATCAAGGTGGTTGGTCGGCTCGTCGAGGAGCATCAGTTCCGGCGCTTCGGCCATCAGCTTGGCCAAGGCCGCCCGCCGCCGCTCGCCGCCCGAGGCGGTGGCGACCGGGGTTTCGGGGTTGAACTTCAGCCCCTCGGCCACGACGGAAACCTTGTAGGCCTCGCCCTCGGGCAGACCGCTTGCCGCATAATCGCCCAAGGTGGCGTAGGCCGAGAGGTCGGGGTCCTGCTCCATATAGCCCACGGTCACACCGGGCGGGACGACGCGCAGGCCGGCATCGGGCTCCACCAGCCCCGCCATCACCTTCATCAGCGTCGATTTGCCCGAGCCGTTGCGCCCGACCAGCGCCACCCGGTCGCCGGGTTGCACCACGAGGTCGAGGTTGTCGAACACCGGATTGCCGCCGAAGGTCAGCGAGATGCCGGAAAGCTGGAGAAGGGGTGCGCGTGCCATGGCCCGCAGGTATGCGGGCGGGCGGGCGGCGTCAACCCGCCAGCGCCCGCAAGGCCCGCGCCCGGGCCGGCGGGATGCGCGCCACCTCGACGGCGGTAAAGACATGCAGCGTGTCGAGATCGGGGTCGATCACCGCATGGTCGCTGACCCAGCCGCCCATGCCAAGATAGGTCCGCAGCAGCGCCGGCATCGCCGCCAGCGCCCGGCGCGGGTCGGCGGGGATGTCGGGCAGCGCCACCGCCTGCGCCTTTTGCCGCGGGGCCATGCCAGCCGGTGCGGCATGGTTGCGCGCCAGATGCGCCAGCGCCTCGGCATGCAGGGCCGGATCGGCGCCGGGAAACGAGGTGCAGCCGAACATCAGGCCGACGCGCTCGGCATCGACCAGCCGGGTGATCGCCGCCCAGGCAAGCCGCAAAAGATCGGGGCCCTGCGCGGCGGGATGCAGGCAGAAGCGGCCAAGCTCCATCACCGGGCCATGGAACCGCGTCAGCGGCGCAAGGTCGTAAAATTGCGCGGAATAGCTGTCGGTGATGCGGGCAGCGGGCAGGAATTGCAGGCGGAAGCAGCCCAGAAGCTGGCCGCCCGGCCCTTCGATCAGCACATGGCGGCAGGCGGCGTCAAAGCGGTCCGCGTCGCGGCCACCGGGCCGGCACAGCCCGCGCGCGGCCAGAAAGCACAGGTGGCGCAACTCCTGCGCGCGGGCGATGTCGGCGGGGCCTTCGGCCAGACGCGCCACCAGTTGCCCCTTTTCCAGCCGCATTGCCCCACTCCCCGGCTTGGAAAACCCGCAAGCCCGCCCTAGATTTGCGTCAGCCAAGCCCGCCACGCAAGGGTGACAGGGCAATGACAGAAAGGCGCTGAGATGGACAAAGTGACCAAGACCGACGCCGAATGGCTGGCGCAACTGGGCGAGCTGGCCTTTCAGGTGACGCGCCGGGCCGCGACCGAGCGGCCGTTCAGCCATCAGGGCTTTCCCAAGGGCCCCGGCACCTATCGCTGCGTCTGCTGCGACGCGGCCTTGTTCGATGCCTCGACCAAGTTCGAATCGGGCTGCGGCTGGCCGAGCTTCAATGCCGCGCTGCCGAACCGGATGGTGGCCGAACACGAAGACCTCAGCCATTTCATGCGCCGTACCGAAGTGACCTGCACGGGCTGCGATGCCCATCTCGGCCATGTCTTTCCCGACGGCCCGCCGCCCACCGGCCTGCGCTATTGCATCAACGGCGTGGCGGTGCGGTTCGAGCCGGAGGCGTGATGCAAAAGGCCGCCCCCGGGGGCGGCCCTGATCGTTGCGGCCCGTCCCGCGTCAGTCGACGAACTGATCGGCCCTGAGCCGCCCGATATTGCCCAGAAGCTGCTTGAGGAAGCCGATGCCCTTGATGTTGCTTTCGGTCACGCGCCGCGACAGCGCGACGACATTGCCATCTTCAAGGCCGAAGCGTTCGACATTCTCGACCACGCCCTCTTCGGTGAAGGTGATCGAGACCACCTGCCGGTCGATCTCTTTCGGCGCCATGGCCCCGAAATGCTTCCAGCGGCTTTGCACATAGAACCAGCCGACCTCATTCAACAGCCCCTCGCCCGACGGGCGGCCCAGCGTGGCGGCCACGGTTTCGTGGGTGTCCTTGCCGACTTCGATCAGCGCCAGTTCCTCATCGGTCGGCACATAGCCATGGTTCTGATAGACCGGCGCGCAGGAGGCCAGCGCCAGCACCGTCGCCACCGCAAGGGCAAGCATCCGGCCAAGGCCCGCAAACCGCGCGTGAACTGCTCCCGACATGCCTATCCCCTGCCCTTCCCCTGCCCGTGTCGGCACTTTGCCCTGCCCGGCCTTGCAAGCACCGTCGCGCGGCACTATCGACAAGGGATCAGGCAGGATCGCGCCCCTTGGCCAAAGGCTTACAGTGGGAACGGGTCCGGTTCAAGAATGCAAACGGCCCCCGGCCGGGCAGGAGGCGGAAGAATGACCGATGCGAACCACCCCATGCCAAGCCTGGCCTATCGCACCCAGACGCTGGCCAGCCGCAAGCCTACCCGGTTCGACTTCCGCCCCAATGCGGCGGGCCGGGCTGCCATTGCGGCAGCGCTGGGGCTGCTCGATCTGCCGGCCTTTCGGGTCTCGGGCGAAATCCGGCCAGTCGGCCGGCAGGACTTCGATCTGGTGGCCGAGCTGACCGCCGAGGCAGTGCAGCCCTGTTCGGTCAGCCTTGCCCCGGTGCCCTGCACCCTGCGCGAAACCCTGCACCGCCGCTTCGTCGCGGGCTACACCACGCCCGAGGGCGACGAGGTGGAAATGGCCGACGAGGAAACCGATCCCCTGCCCGAAGTGCTCGACATCGCCGAGATTGCCACCGAGGCGCTGGCGCTGGCGCTGCCGCTTTACCCGCGCGCGCCGGGGGTGGAGCTGGGCGAGGCGGTCTTTGCCGGGCCGGGTGTCGCCCCGCTGGCCGACGCCGATCTGAAGCCGTTTTCCGGTCTCGCGGGGCTGGCCGACAAGTTGAAAAAGCCCGATTCCGGGTCTTCTTCGGAAGGCTGAAGAAAGGGGCTTGCGCGTCCGCAGAATCCGGCTATGTTCCGCGGCTCATTCGGGGTCTTCGGGCCGGGCCTTCTGGTTTGGCGGAAACTTCTGGAATCAAAGCAAAATCCGGGGCCTGCCCCCCTTAATTCGAGGTCGAGACATGGCTGTCCCGCAGAACCGCACCACCAAATCGCGCCGCAACATGCGCCGTTCGCATGACGCTCTGGTTGCCGGCAACCCGCAAGACTGCTCGAACTGCGGCGAGCTGAAGCGCCCGCACCACGTCTGCCCGTCCTGCGGCCATTACGACGCCCGCGAAGTCGTGGCGACCAAGGCTGTCGACATGGACGAGGACGCGGCG
Organism: Tabrizicola oligotrophica; assembly: GCF_011008935.1. Taxonomy (GTDB): domain Bacteria; phylum Pseudomonadota; class Alphaproteobacteria; order Rhodobacterales; family Rhodobacteraceae; genus Tabrizicola_A; species Tabrizicola_A oligotrophica. Next base: position 487,583 of record NZ_JAAIVJ010000001.1, read on the forward strand.
TAAGCCGCCCCTCCCTCGCGCCTGACTGATGGCAAGCGGAACCGAAATTCCGGCTGAGACGGTCGCAGGGCGCAAGGGGGCTCTTTCCACGGTCATTTCCATCGACGCGATGGGCGGAGATCGCGGGCCGGCGGCAGTTGTCGCCGGTCTTGTGCTGTCCGCCGCCGAATTGCCGGACGCCCGCTTCATCCTGCATGGCGATCAGGCGGTGCTGTCGCCGCTGCTGGCCCGTGCTCCCACGCTCGCGGGTCGGGTCGATCTGCGCCACGCCGAGCGCGTGGTGACGATGGAGGACAAGCCCAGCCAGGTGATGCGCCACGGGCAAGGCACCTCGATGTTTTCCACCATCGACGCGGTGAAGAACGGCGAGGCGCCGGTGGCGGTGTCCTGCGGCAACACCGGGGCGCTGATGGCGGTGGCCATGCTGCGGCTGCGCAAGCTGCCCGGCGTCAACCGCCCGGCCATTGCCTGCTACTGGCCCTCGCGCAATCCCTCGGGGTTGAACGTCATGCTCGACGTCGGCGCCGACATCAAGGCCGAGGCCGCCGACCTGCTGCAATTCGCCGCCATGGGCACCTCTTACGCCCGCAACAGCCTTGGGCTGGCGCGTCCGCGTGTCGGCCTGCTGAACGTCGGCACCGAGGAACACAAGGGCCGGGCCGAACTGCATCAGGCCTATGCCCAGATGAGCGCCGCCGCTTCGGCGGGCGAGTTCGACTTCGTGGGCTTTGTCGAAGGCTCCGACATTCCCTCGGACCGCGTCGATGTGATCGTGACCGACGGCTTCACCGGCAACGTGGCGCTGAAAACCGGCGAAGGCACGGCAAAGCTGATTTCGGGCTTCCTGCGCGAGGCGCTGGGGTCGACGCTCCTCGCCAGGCTTGGCGCGCTGCTGGCGATGGGGGCGCTGAAACGCCTGCAGGCCCGCGCCGATCCGCGCCGCGCCAATGGCGGGGTGTTTCTGGGCCTGAACGGCACGGTCATCAAATCGCACGGCTCGGCCGATGCCACCGGCATCGCGGCGGCGGTGCGGCTGGCGCATCAACTTGCCCGGGCCGACCTTGCAAACCGCATCGCGGCACGGGTTGCATCAACCGGCCTCGCGGGGCAGGATGCCGCCGCAACAGGGGCAGAAGCAGGAACCGCTGAATGACGATACGCGCCGTGGTCAAGGGCGTCGGGCATTACTTGCCCGAGCGGGTTGTGCCGAATTCCGAGTTCGAGGCGCTGATCGACACCTCCGACGAATGGATTCGCACCCGCTCCGGCATCGAGCGGCGGCATTTCGCGGCTGAAGGCCAGACCACCGCCGACCTTGGCACCCGCGCGGCGCAGGCCGCGCTGGCCGATGCCGGGCTGGCCGCCGACGACATCGACGCGATCATCGTCGCCACCTCGACCGCCGATCTGACCTTCCCCTCCTGCGCCACGATGATTCAGGCCGGACTTGGCATGACGCGCGGCTTTGCCTTTGACGTGCAGGCGGTCTGCGCCGGCTTTGCCTTTGCCCTGACCAATGCCAATGCGCTGATCATCTCGGGTCAGGCCGCCCGGGTGCTGGTGATCGGGGCCGAAACCTTCTCGCGGCTGATGGACTGGACTGACCGCGGCACCTGCGTTCTGTTCGGCGACGGCGCCGGCGCGCTGGTGCTGGAGGCGCAGGACGGCACCGGAACCACCGCCGACCGCGGCATCCTGTCGACCGACCTGAACAGCGATGGCCGCCACAAGGACATCCTTTATGTCGATGGCGGCACCTCGACCGGCACCACCGGGCACCTGCGGATGGAGGGCAAGGAAGTCTTCCGCCATGCCATTGAAAAGCTTGCGGAAACTGCCCATCGCGCGCTGGACAAGGCCGGGCTTGATGCCGGCGATGTCGACTGGATCGTGCCGCATCAGGCCAATATCCGCATCATCGAAGGCACCGCCAGGAAGATGCAGGTGTCGATGGACCGCGTCATCGTCACCGTGCAGGACCACGGCAACACCTCGGCCGCCTCGATCCCGCTGGCGCTGTCCGTCGGCAAGGCCCGCGGCCAGATCAAGCCGGGCGACCTGATCGTCACCGAAGCCATTGGCGGCGGGCTGGCCTGGGGCGCGGTGGTGCTGCGCTGGTGAACCCGGCAAAAACCTGCATTAAGTCGCGGTCCCAAGTCTTTGATATTGACTCGTAAATCCATCCCCCTCAATCTGGCCCCATAACCCGGGGGGGATATGATGAGCGAAAAGACTCTGACGCGGATGGACCTTTCCGAGGCCGTGTTCCGTGAAGTTGGCCTCAGCCGCAACGAATCGGCCAATCTGGTTGAATCGGTGCTGGCCCATATGTCGGACGCGCTGGCGTCGGGCGAAACCGTCAAGATTTCATCCTTCGGCACCTTCTCGGTGCGCGACAAGACGGCCCGCGTCGGCCGCAATCCCAAGACCGGCGACGAAGTGCCGATCTCGCCGCGGCGGGTTCTGACCTTCCGCCCCTCGCATCTGATGAAAGATCGCGTGGCGGTCGGCAAGAAGAAATAAGGAAAGGATCGGCGGATGGACAAGTCGCCTGACGCCTTCCGCACCATCAGCGAAGTGGCCGAGGTTCTGGAAACCCCGGCGCATGTGCTGCGGTTCTGGGAAAGCCGCTTCCCGCAGATCCGCCCGGTCAAGCGGGCGGGTGGCCGGCGCTATTACCGGCCCGCCGATGTGTCGCTGCTTCTGGGCATCAAGCATCTCTTGCACGACGAAGGCCTGACCATCCGGGGCGTGCAGAAAATCCTGCGCGAACAAGGCGTTCGCCATGTCTCCGGCATGTCGGGCCAAGAGACGCGCGATGAGGCCGAAACCGCCGAGGCGGCGCTTGAAGCGGCCCTCGCCGCCAATTTCGGCCGCGCGCCCGAGGCTGATCCCGTCCCGCAGGACCAGATCGAAACCGCCCAGATCGTAGCGCTGGAAGACGCGCTGCGTGCCCGCAATGCCGAGGCCGAAAAGCCCGACCCGGTCGCCGAGGTGCCCGCCGCCGCGCCCGCCGACGTGCTGCCGCTGTTCGACCATTTCGCCGCCGAAGAAGCGCCCGAAGCCGCACTGCAGCCGCCGCCCGCGCAAAGCGCCGAGGAAGCCGTCGAAACCCTGCTGACCGCGCTGGAAACGGCGGCAGAGCCGGACCCCGCGCCCCGCGCGGCCCTGCCTGCCGATGCCCCGCTGCGCGACCGCCTGCGCGCCCTGCCCGCGGGCCGTCTCGCCTCGCCCGAAGCGCGGGCGCTGCGCGACAGGCTGGCCGATCTTGCCGCCCGGCTCGCATCCCCGCCCCCGCCCGCCCCGTTTTGAGCGCGCGAAAATGCGCTTTCCCGCTTGCGACCGGCCGGAATATCGTTATGAAAGCGCCTATTCGTCGGGCCGTAGCGCAGTCTGGTTAGCGCGTCCGTCTGGGGGGCGGGAGGTCGAGAGTTCGAATCTCTCCGGCCCGACCAATACAAAGCCGCCCGCCTGCCCACCGGCAGCGCGGGCGGTTTCGTTCTCGTGAAGGGGCCTGAGATGGCGGAAACCAAGACCATGCTGGCTCCGGGGGTTCTGCCGGCCCAGGCCCTGCGCCGGATGATCGCCGCCGGCGCCCTTGCCGGCCAGCCCGCCATCCTGCCCGATCAGATCCAGCCCGCCAGCCTTGACCTGCGGCTGGGAACCGTCGCCTACCGCGTCCGCGCCTCTTTCCTTGCCGGCAATGGTGCCAAGGTGGCCGACCGTCTGGCCGAGTTCGAGATGCACCGCGTCGACCTGACCCATGGCGCGGTCTTGGAAAAGGGCTGCGTCTATGTCGTGCCCTTGATGGAAAGCCTTGCGCTGCCGCCCGGCATCACGGCCGTCGCCAATGCCAAATCCTCCACCGGCCGGCTTGACCTCTTGACCCGTACCATCACCGACGGCGGCACGGAGTTCGACCGCATCCCCGAAGGCTATGCCGGCCCCTTGTATGCCGAGGTCTGCCCGCGCTCCTTCAGCGTGCTGGTCCGCGCCGGCCAGCGGCTGAACCAGATCCGCTTCCGGCAGGGTCAGTCGGTGCTGTCTGACGCCGAACTGCGCGCCCTGCATGCCCTCGATCCGCTGGTCTCGGGCGAGGCGGTGATCTCCGAGGGGCTGGGTTTCTCGGTCGACCTGAAGCCCGCCAAGGGCGATCTTCTCGGCTACCGCGCCAAGCCCCATACCGGGGTGATCGACCTTGACCGCATCGGCCAATACCCGGCCCGCGACTTCTGGGAAGAGGTGCGCGCCTCTGACGCCCGCATCATCCTTGACCCCGGCGCCTTCTACATCCTGGTCAGCCGCGAGGCGGTGACGATCCCGCCCGATTATGCCGCCGAAATGGCGCCCTATCTGGCCATGGTGGGCGAGTTCCGGGTGCATTACGCCGGCTTCTTCGACCCCGGCTTTGGCCATGCCGCCGCCGGCGGCTCCGGCTCGCGCGGGGTGCTGGAAGTGCGCTGCCACGAGGCGCCCTTCGTGCTGGAACACGGGCAGGTGGTGGGCCGGCTGGTCTACGAACGGATGAGCGAGCGGCCCGATACGCTTTATGGCGCGGGGATTTCCTCGAATTATCAAGGACAAGGCCTGAAACTCGCCAAGCAGTTCCGCATGGAGTAAGCCATGGCGCCGCTTTCGGGTATCACTGTCCTTGACCTCACCCATGTCCTCGCCGGCCCCTATTGCAGCCATACGCTGCAAGACCTTGGCGCCAAGGTCATCAAGGTGGAACGCCCCGGCACCGGCGACGACACCCGCGCCTTCCCGCCCTTCGTCAACGGGGCCAGCGCCTATTTCGCCACGCTGAACGCCGGCAAGCAGTCAATCGCGCTGGACCTCAAGGCCCCGACCGACCGCGACATCCTCGACCGGCTGCTGGCGCGCGCCGATGTGGTGCTGGAAAACTACCGCCCCGGGGTGATGGAGCGGCTGGGCTACGGCTGGGAGGCCCTGCACGCCCGGCACCCGCGGCTGATCTACGGTGCAGTCTCGGGCTTTGGCCATACCGGGCCGGAGGCGGGCAAACCGGCCTATGACATGGTGGTGCAGGCCCGCGGCGGGGTGATGAGCATCACCGGCGAGGAAGGCGGCCCACCCGTCCGCGTCGGCGCCTCGATCGGCGACATCGTGGCGGGGATGTTTCTTGCCCAAGGCGTGCTGGCCGCGCTTTATGACCGCGAAAGGACCGGCGAGGGCGCCAAGGTCGATGTCGCCATGCTCGACAGCCAGCTTGCCATTCAGGAACATGCCATTGCGCTCGCCTCGGCCACCGGCGTTGCGCCCGGCCGCACTGGCGCGCGCCATCCAACGATCACACCGTTTTCCACCTATCGCGCCGCCGACGGCTTCTTCGTCATCGCCGCCGGCAATGACGCGATGTTCGCCCATCTGTGCAAGACGCTCGCGCTGCCGCTCAATCCGGCCGACCCGCGCTTTGCCACCAATGCCGCGCGCTGCGACAACCATGCGCTCTTGAAACGCCTGATCGAGGCGGTGACGCTGGAACATCCCGCCGCGCACTGGATCGCGCGGATGGAGGCCGCCGGCCTGCCCACCGCCCGCGTGCAGGACATGGCCGAAGTGCTGCGCGACCCCCAGCTTCTCGCCCGTGCCATGGTGCTGCCCGTGCTGCCCGACGCCGGCGGCACGACCTTCACCGCCCCCGGCAACCCGATCAAGATGTCGAGCCTGCCCGAGATCGACCACCGCCGCCCCGCCCCCGGTCTCGACGCCGACCGCAAGGCGATCCTCGATTGGCTGACCCGATGACCGCGCAGCGCCGCGACAGCGCCACCCTGCCGCATGTCAGCTGGGACGACCCGGCCAAGGGCACGCTCAGCTGGCAAAGCCTGTTCTCCCGCGGCGAGACCGCGACCGACAGCCTGACCTGCGGTGTCGCGACGATCCGGCCGGGCGAACATTTCGCCGCCCATCGCCACGCCCAGGCCGAGGTCTATTTCGGGCTGGAAGGCCGCGGCATCGTGGTGATCGACGCCCAGCCCCATGAGCTTTCCCCCGGGGTCGCGCTGTTCATCCCTGGCAACGCCGAACACGGCATCCCCGAGGCCCATGAAACCCTGCGCTGGTTCTACACCTTCGCCGCCGACAGCTTTGACGACATCACCTATCGCTTCTCGGCCCCCTGATCTCATCGCTGCTTTCATACTGGTGCAAATATCCCCGCCGGAGGCTCCTGCCGCCGATACCGGACGCTCCGCGGGGGATATTTGGGCCAGTCTGAAAGGCAAAGCCCCGGCCGACAGGCGCAGCACCCGCCCGAGGGGGGCGATTGCGCCGCAACTTGGGGGAAAGACGACGCTTTCCGGCCTTGCTCCTGCCCGGTCCCCGGCTAGAACAGGGGGGCGAACAGGAGGGATCCCATGTCCGAAGACGCGCTGGTCATTTTCACACCCTCGGGCAAGCGGGGGCGCTTTGCCATTGGCACGCCGATCCTGCAGGCGGCCCGCAAGCTTGGCGTCGACCTTGATTCGGTCTGCGGCGGGCGGGGGATCTGCTCGAAATGCCAGATCAGCCCCGGCTATGGCGAGTTTCCCAAGCATGGCGTGACAGTCGAGGATGACGCGCTGTCGCCGTGGAACGCCGTCGAGGAGCGCTACAAGTCGAAGCGCGGCATGGCGCCGGGTCGGCGGCTGGGCTGTCAGGCGACAGTGATGGGCGATGTCGTGATCGACGTGCCGCCCGAATCCCAGGTCCACAAGCAGGTGATCCGCAAATCCGCCACCCAGCGCGACATCGTGATGGACCCGGCCAGCCGCAAGCTGTTCGTCGAGGTGGCCGAGCCCGACATGCACAATCCCTCGGGCGATTTCGAGCGGCTGAAGGAGGCGCTGCAGGCGCAATGGGGCGTGGAAGACCCGCTGGCCGGGCTGGACCTGATGGCCCGGCTGCAGACCCTTCTGCGCAAGGGCGAGTGGAAGGCCACGGTGGTGCTGAACAAGGGCAACCATGACGTGCGGCCGCGCATTCTGGATGTGAAGCCGGGCTACGACGAGAGCGGGCTTTACGGACTGGCCATCGACCTTGGCTCCACCACCATCGCCGCGCATCTGTGCGACCTGCGCGACGGGGCGGTTCTGGCCTCTTCCGGCCTGATGAACCCGCAGATCCGCTTTGGCGAAGACCTGATGAGCCGGGTTTCCTATGCCATGATGAACCCCGGCGGCGATGTGGAGATGACCCGGGCCGTGCGTGAGGCGATCAACAGCCTTGCCGCCTCGATCGCCGATGAGGCGAAGATCGACGTCAAGACCATCTATGAGGTGGTCTTCGTCTGCAATCCGGTGATGCACCACCTGCTCTTGGGCATCGATCCGGTGGAACTGGGGCAAGCCCCCTTCGCGCTGGCGACCTCGGGCAGCCTGTCGCTGGATGCCCGCGATCTGGACCTGTCCAACATCAACCCCGCCGCGCGGGTCTATGTCCTGCCCTGCATCGCCGGTCACGTCGGCGCCGATGCCGCCGCCGTGGCGCTGTCGGAGGAGCCGGGTAAATCCGAGGAGATGGTGCTGATCGTCGATGTCGGCACCAATGCCGAGATTCTCTTGGGCAACACCAGCCGGGTTCTGGCCTGTTCCAGCCCCACCGGCCCGGCCTTTGAGGGCGCGCAGATTTCCAGCGGCCAGCGCGCCGCCCCCGGCGCCATCGAGCGGGTCGAGATTGATCCCGTGACGAAGGAGCCGCGCTTCAAGGTCATCGGCAGCGACCTGTGGTCGACCGAGCCGGGTTTTGCCGAGGCCATCAAGACCAGCGGCATCACCGGCATCTGCGGCTCGGGCATCATCGAGGCGGTGGCCGAGATGCGGATGGCGGGCATCGTGGATCAGGGCGGGCTGATCGGTGGTCCCGATCAGGTCGGCACGCCGCGCTGCATCCCCTATGGCCGCACCCATACCTATATCCTGCACGACGCCAGCGCCGAGGGCGGGCCGAAGATCATGGTGACGCAGGGCGACATCCGCGCCATCCAGCTGGCCAAGGCGGCGCTTTATGCAGGCGCCCGGCTCTTGATGGACGAGATGGGCGTCGAGAAGGTCGAGAAGGTGACGCTCGCCGGGGCCTTTGGCGCCCATATCAGCCCCAAGCACGCCATGGTGCTGGGCATGATCCCCGATGTGCCGCTGAACAAGGTGATCTCGGCCGGCAATGCCGCCGGCACCGGGGCGCGGATTGCGCTGTGCAACGTGGCCGCGCGCAATGCGATCGAGGCCACTGTGCATGAGATCCACAAGGTCGAGACCGCCATCGAGCCGCGCTTTCAGGAGCATTTCGTCAATGCTTCCGCCATTCCGAATGCCGTCGAGGCCTTCCCGGAACTGGCGCAGATCGTCACCCTGCCCGATGTCAGCTTCAACACCTCGGGGCATGGCGGCGGCGAGGGCGGCCGCAAGCGGCGGCGGGGGTAAGGTGGGGCGGCATCCGCGCCATTTCCAGCCTTGACGACCGCCCGGTCTTGGCCCCAAGCAAGGACCGGCTGCAGGCAAGCCCTCGGGCGTTCCGCCGTGGCCGAAGATCGACCGGACCGGCAGGCGCAAGCCGCCGGTTCCCTTCTTGAAAAGGCTGCCGGATGTCGGACCCCCGCGTGTTTCTTGCCCCCGATGAGCACAACGCCCCGCTCACCCGGTTGCTGGCGCCGCTCTTTCCGCGCTACCGCGTGCTGCGCGCGCTGGCGGGTGAACCGGCGCATCTGCGCGCGCCCTACCGGAACCTGATCCTCAGCCACGACAAGCGGCTGCTGTTCCTGCGCAACCAGAAATGCGCCTGCACGCAGACCACGCAATTCCTTTACGCCTATGGCAACGGCGGCCAGACCTATGCCGGCAATGTCCACCGTGCCAACAAGGGGCTTTATCCGGCGCGCTATCATTGGGAAACCATCAAGCCGGTGCTGGAGAGCCACTCCGCCTTCCTGTTCACCTTCGTGCGCGATCCGGTCGCGCGCGCCGTCTCGGCCTTTCGCAACTTCTTTCTCGATCAGGACAACATCGCCCGGCACAAGCACCTTGGCCCGATGCAGGCGCATGGCTTTTCGGCTGAGAATTCCCCCGAGCGCAATTTCGATGTCTTTCTCGACTATGTCGCCCATACGCTTGCCGTGGACCCGGTGCGCTGTGACACGCACTGGCGCCTGCAGGTCGACAACATCGCGCTGGCCGACCTCAGCTTTGACCTGATCGGGCGCGTCGAGAGTTTCGAGGCCGACATCGCCCGGGTTTTCGCCGCCATCGGCCGCCCGGATTTCCCGCCCGAGAGCTTGCTGAAGCAGCGCCACAACCGCTCGCGCCCCAGCGATTTTGCGGCGACGCCCGCGCAGAAGGCGCGCATCGCCACCATCTTTGCCAGCGATTACGAGGCCTTCGGCTACTGAGGCGGGCGGGTCGGATCACCCGGTTCTCACGCCCGGTCACGCCCGCGCGAGCGGGGTGAACCGCGGCATTCGGCGCCCCGTATCCCTGACATGAAACCGGGATTGGCCCGGCTTCGCCAAGGGAGATGATCCATGAAAATCCGTCTTGCCGCGCTTGCGCTTCTCGCCTCGACCACGCTTGCCATCGCCGAAAACCCCATGGTGGGCGGCGCGGCGATGTATGAGGACAAGACCATCGTGGAAAACGCCGTCAATTCGGCCGATCACACCACGCTCGTCGCCGCGGTGCAGGCCGCCGGTCTGGTCGAGACGCTGAACGGCGAAGGGCCCTTCACCGTCTTTGCTCCCACCAACGAGGCCTTCGCCAAGCTGCCCGCCGGCACTGTCGAGACGCTGCTGAAGCCGGAAAACAAGGATCAGCTGACCAAGATCCTCACCTGCCATGTGGTCGGCGCCAAGGCGCTGGCGGCCGATGTGCAGAAGATGGTGGCCGATGACGGCGGCATGCATACCGTCAAGACGGTGGGCGGTTGCGAGTTCACCGCCATGGTCGAGGGCGACAAGGTGCAGATCAAGGATGGTCAGGGTGGGGTTGCCACCGTCGCCATCGCCGATGTGCTGCAGAAGAACGGCGTGATCCATGTGATCGATTCGGTGCTGCTGCCGGCCAGCTGAACTGCGCCTTGCCGGGGCCGGGCAGAGCCATGCCCGGCCCCTTTGCTTTGCCGGCCCGGCGTGCTTTGCTGTGCCCATGACCCGGCGTTTCCTGTTCCTCACCGCCTCGCCCCGCCCCGGCAGCAACAGCAGCCGGCTTGCCGGCCATGCCGCCCGCTTCCTGCCTGACGGCGCCAAGGCCCATTGGCTTGACCTGAACGCCCCGCCCCTGCCCGCCTTTCGCGACTTGCGCCCCGGCAATCCCGGCGTGCCGATGGGGCGGTTGGGCGATGTCTTTGCGCAGGTGATGCTGGCCAGCGATCTGGTCTTTGCCGCCCCGATCTACTGGTATGGCTTCCCCGCGCCGCTGCACCTGATGCTGTCACATCTGTCGGGCTGGCTTGACGTGCCGGAACTGCGGGTGATGGAGACGCTGCGCGGCAAGCGGGTGTTCCTGCTTACCACCCGCGCCGACCCTGACCCGACTGTGCCGCAGCCGGCCGAGACCCTGCTGCGCCGGTCGGCGGAATGGCTGGGCATGAGCTGGGCCGGCGCGCTGCATGGCGTGGCCGACGCGCCCGGCGAAATCGAAAGCGCCGCGGCCTGGGGCGCGGCCGAGACCTTCCTGCGGAGCACGCACCCCGCCCACCGCGCCAGCGCCGAAAACCCCGCGCCCCCGTCTTGACGCGCCGCGCCCCTTGGCTTAGGTCAGAAGGCGTCGCGGGTGTAGCTCAATGGCAGAGCAGCAGCTTCCCAAGCTGAATACGAGGGTTCGATTCCCTTCACCCGCTCCATCCCCGCACCATGCAACGTCCTGTTATTATCGCGCTAAGCCGCAGATTGCGGACGCTTGATGCTGTTTGACTTTTGGAACATACGGATAACAAGCGCCACTTAAGTACGCTTTGGGTCACGGAGTCCTAAAGCGGTCCACGGCCCAAAATGACAAAAGCTTCCGGATAGCCCCGAGGGGGGCCTTGGTGGCAGATTGCCGCTTCGTTCGGTCGTCCGATCAACTTTGTGGCAGTATGGCGCTATCTCGTCCATCTTCCTTCACAAGAAAGCGGAGTTGCAATATGAATACTCTTGTGCACACTTTCCCCATTACTAAAGGGCGAATCTGTACAATCTTGCGCACCATTCTTGGCGCAGAATTCGGATCAAGTTGGAGAAGTTTTTGATTATGAATCCAAAGGCTGATTTGTTATCTTTTAGACCTGATCACCCTCTTTTTGGATCGATGTTAAAGGTCAGTCGAGCCGAAAGGTACATCGGTGAAGTGCAAGATGCAATCAACGCTTTCTTCAGCCGCAACCCCTTTGAAGTCGTTCGAAATGACAATCTGCAAACCGGGGAATGTTTCTTTAGCGTTCGAATAAGGGAAGGCGTACCTGCCTTCCTCAGCGGCCCTATCGGCGATGCCATACACAACCTCCGCGCTGCGTTCGACCTGCTTGCCTGCCAAATCGTGACCCTTGGCGCAGGGGACATAACCAAAACCCAATTTCCCGTCTTCTCTACCTGCGAACTCTTTAAAGCCAACCATCGCCGCTACATACAGGGGGCGCCCAAGCTTGCTGTCGAAATAATCGAACAGTTCCAACCATACTACAGTGCAAGTAATGCAGCATTGTGGCAGATTCATAAGCTGGATATCATAGACAAACATCGCGCGATTATCCCGGTCGGCGCAGCTTACGGAAGTTTTGGTTTCGATGTCGGCGCACAAATGTCGGATATTCTAGGGCCGCAGATCAAGCCGCCTACGATATTCTTGAGACCTGCGGATCGTCAGTTTCCCCTTAAGGATGGTGCGATACTTCTACAAACAACAATTTCCGCGATGAGCAGTAATATCCACGGCGATATCCGCTTCAACTTTGAGATAGCGTTCGGTGAAGACGACCCGGTCACGGGTCAGCCGATCATTCCCGTTCTGAGACAACTTGCTCAATTCACTCGAAACGCAATCCAGCGGTTTGCAGACGATATTTTCGTCTGATTTGGGTTTGCTTCCCAAGTTGAATACGAGGATTCGATTCCCTTCACCCGCCCCACTCCCCGTCCCGAAAAGCCAAAGGCGCGCGGGTTTCCCTGCGCGCCCTTCTCCGGTCTGGTGAGGATTTTCAATTGTAGATGAAGCCGTTGATCGGGTTCACCCGGCCGAGCGTGCCGTTGGCGTTGGCCACCTTGACCGCGCTCCAGTCGCCTTGTGCCGAGACATCGACGACCAGCGTGTCCTGCGTCACGCGGTTTTTCACCCAATTGGCCTGATCGACCAGAATCTCGCGCTCGGACACCACTTTCGACACCACGGCGACATGGCCCTTGGGCATGGCGCGGCTAGCGGCAAAGGCCATCACGGCGCCGACCTGCGGCTCCTGGCCCCGGGCATAAAGCCCCTTGGCCTGTTCCCACCAGGTGCGCGCATTGCCGCGAATCTCGACTCCGCTGACGGCGCGGGCGAAGGGCACGCACCACAGCCGGCCCTTCGGGCGGTTGGCGACGGCAACGGCCACCGCCTCTTTCACCTCGGCCCGCGCCGCTTCGCCGGCCGAGGCGGACTGGGCGTGATTGCTGCCGCGGGCCAGCTTCTTCTCGTCGCGCGCGGCCTGCCGTTCGGCCCGCAGCGCGGCCTTTTCTTCGGCGGTCTTGGGGGCAAGGAAGGCGAAAAGCGGCTTCCTTGCCGGGGCTTCTGCCACTGCTTGCGCCGGAGCCACCACATCCGTTGCTGCGACTTCTGCGGCCAGGGCCCCGGTGATCGGGGTGGCGGCCATCAGGGCGGCAAGGGCAAGGGTCAGCGGCTTTGCAGTCATCGGGTCGGTCCGGTCTGGTTTCAACGCCGGCCTTCCTGCCATGCCGCAGCGCCGCGGCCAAGCCGATCGGCGCGACGTCGGCGAAAGCTTGCGCATCGTCTGGACCACCGGCAACCGGCTTTCCTTTTCGCCCCCCGCAGGCTAGCAAAGCCCATCCATCCGCTTAACCCAATGGAGCATCCCCATGGCGAATGAAATCAAGCGTATCGGCGTCGGCGCCCGCATGTCGGAAGCGGTCTGCTGCAACGGCATCGTCTGGCTGGCCGGTCAGGTCGGCAACCCGGGCGACAGCGTCGAGGCACAGACCCGCACCTGTCTGGCCGAAGTCGACCGCATCCTGGCCGAGGCCGGCACCGACAAGACCCGCATCCTGTCGACGCAGATCTGGCTGGCCGACATCTCGACCTTTGCCGAGATGAACAAGGTCTGGGACGCCTGGGTTCCCGCCGGCCACACCCCGGCGCGTGCCACCGGCGAGGCAAAGCTCGCCACGCCCGACTACAAGGTCGAGGTCATCGTCACCGCCGCGCTGAAATAAGCGCCAAGCGCCGGGGCAGAGCAGCGGCCATCGCTTCGGCGCTGCTCTGCCCGTCCCGCGGGCCTTCGTCACAGCCCGTTGATTGCCTGCATCACCGCCTGGGCCACCAGCGCAGAGCCTTCTGCGGACAGGTGGTTGTTGTCGGCGTAGAAACTGACGCCACCGTCATTGAGGGCGCAGGTCTGGCCGTCACAGAACAGATCGCGCGGCCTGACCCGCAGCACATTCGGGCCTCTGACACCGTCCAGCATGGTCTCCACCGCGGCGGCCCGGCGCTCGGCGAGGTCTTGCGGCAGGCTCAACCGTTGCGGGAAGTTGCCGAACATGCCCATTCGGGCAAGCCGCCCCGGCACATCCCATCCCGCCTCGGGGACCGGATAGATCAGCACAACCCGGTGGGTCCGTGCCAACTCGGATATGCCCTTCGCCATGAGCTTCAGGACTTCCGCGCGGCGTTCCGCGTCGTCAAGGGTCGCCTCCAGCATCGGCAACGGCATGGCAACCCGGCTTGCGCCGGGTTCAACGCCGCCCAGTCCGTTGTCAAACCGCGCGCCTTCCAGATAGACCGGCCAGCGCAGCGCAAGCACGATGACGCTGTCCTTCGGACGTTCGGTCATATCCGCCATGCCAGCGCGCGCGAAAGCATCGCAAGACAGGGCCCGCGGGTCGTCTTTGACCGCCAGCCCCGGCAGGGCCGGACAGCCCCCTTGAGTGGCCACATAGCCCGCCCGTCCTGCCGCCATCAGCTCTCGCCGCAGGCTGCCCCACATCATTGCCGCGTGGCTGTCTCCGTAGAGGTAGACCAGCGGCGCGCGCCCTGCGAGGCTGCAGGCGGACACCGGATGCTGCGGCACCTCACCAGCCTGATTGGCATCACAGCGCCCGCGCCACGGGTTGAAGATCTGGGCCGACGACACCCCCGCCACCTCGGACGTGACGCGACCTGGCAGGCCGTCGGCGGCGTAGAGGCCGAGACCCGCCAGAAAGACCGCTACGCTGCCTGCCGCCGAGGCCCACAACGCGCGGGCACGCCCGGCAAGCCACGCCACTTTGCGGTGCCGGACCGGCTCCTCGATCAGGGCCCAGGACACTGCGGCAACGGCGATCGACAGGGCCGCCAGACCCAGATGCAGCGCCAATTGGACGCGCGGACCCAAGGGATCAATCTGCCGCGCTTCTGCCAGTGCCAGCAGCGGCTGATGCCAGAGATAAGCGGAATAGCTGATCAGACCCAGCCCGACTGCGGGGCGCGACGTCAGCAGAACCCGCCCATATCGCCCGGCGCCGAAGCGCAGGATCAATCCGGCGCCAAGTGCAGCAACCACCGGCCCCACACCGGGAAACAGCGATGCCTCCGACCCCGAGGTGAGCACCATCGCCGCCAGAACCAGCAGGAGGCCGGCATCGCCGGGCAGGGCTTTCGGCGGAAGTGCCCCGGATGGCAGGGCCAGCACAGCCCCAAGCAGCAGTTCCCAGGCCCGAGCCGCCGGAAAGTAGAATACCTGCTCGGGATAGGGGCCAACCGCCCAGACTGCAAACCCCAGGCTCAGGGCCAGAAGACCAGTCAACACCGGCAGCACGGGCAGACGCCACCGCAACAGCCCGGCCAGCAGCAGCGGAAACACCAGATAGAACTGCTCTTCCACCGCGAGCGACCAGGTGTGCAGGAGCGGATGGGCCTCTGCCGCATTGGCAAAATATCCCGTCTGCGTCATGAACCAGAGGTTTGACAGGAAAGCCCCGGTCAGGCCCAGGCTTGCGCCATAGTCGGCAAGATCCTGCGGCGGCAACCACAGCAAGGCCATGGCAGTCGTGACCGCCAGCATGACGAACAGGGCCGGCAAGATGCGACGCGCCCGGCGTTCGTAGAAGGCCAGCAACGAAATGCCGCCTGCGCGATGCGCTTCGATGAGCAGGCCGGTGATGAGATAGCCCGAGATGACGAAGAACACATCCACGCCCAGCCAGCCCCCCGGAAGCAGCGGCAATCCGGCGTGAAACAGGATCACGGGCAGCACCGCAACCGCGCGCAGCCCATCGATATCCCGCCGATGATCCATGGCCCGTTCCCTCAGGTTTGGTTCTGTCCTAAGGGGCCGGGAGATCAATGTCCATCAAGGCACCGCAGACAGGCCGCCAGCGCCACTGTCGAGCCGTCCTTGCCCTCGGTCCCCGCCTTGTTCACCAGCGTGGTTGCGGGGTTCAGCCGCTTCAGCCTGTCCGCAAGATGCACCCGGCCCCGCCCCGCAGCTAAAGGACGAAATCTGCTGCAGTCAGCGTCAGGCTGCCGGTCAGGTTGATCCGCATGTCGGCGCTGCCGTTGCCATCGACATCGACAAGCACCGTGGTCTGGCTGGCCCCCGTCGTCACCCTGAGGCTGGCCGTGCCGCCCCCGACAAAGGCCGCGGCGCCCTGAAACACCAGCGGCGCGGCCGCAAGCGCAGCGAGGTTGATCAGGTCCACCCCGCTGACGAAATCTCCAATCACGTCGGCCTGATTGGAGTTCGGACTTTCCATCGGCGCCTGGAACAGGAACACATCGAACCCCAACCCGCCAATGAGCCGATCCTTGCCCAGATCGCCAAGGAGCGTGTCGTCGCCCGCCCCGCCCGCAAGCGTGTCGGCCCCGCTGCCCCCCGAAAGTGAATCGTCGCCAAGCTGGCCGCTGACACTGTCATTGCCCGCGTCGCCGGACAGGCTGTCGTCTCCGGCATTGCCGCTTACCCGGTCGTCGCCGTCGCCGCCCTGCGCGCTGTCATCGCCCGAGCCGCCCCAGATCGTATCGGCATCAAGACCGCCGGCCAGCACGTCATTGTCAGCGCCGCCGTCGATGAAATCGAGCCCGATGTCGCCCGACAACGAATCGATCCCGCCGTGGCCGACAAGAATATCGCCGCTGTCTCCGCCGAAGAGTTCGTCACCCTGGGCCCCGCCGACCAGACGGTCAGCGCCGATCTCGCCATAGACAGCGCCAGTCACAAGCCCGGCTTCCCCGGAGCGCAACTCGTCATCGCCGGCGCCCAGCATGACCGTGCCATTGATGAGACCGTGGTTGCGCAGAAACGAGTTGGCACTGCTGCTCAGGGTGACATCCCCATTGATGACCCCAAAGTTCTCGACCCGGTCCGAGAGGCTCGCCTCGGAGTAGATCGCCAGCACCGGAGCCAGAATCTCGCCGTAGTTCCGCAAGGCGAATGTCGCGCTGCCACTACCGAACCAGACCGCGGCCGAGGTGGTTTCGGGCGCAAGGCCGTGGGACCGGATCGTGCCGGTGTTCACGACATCGGCCGTGGTGACGTGATACAAGGCCAGAGCCGCTTCGTAAAACTCGCCCTTCGCCAAAGTCTCGATCGTGCCGGAATTGGCCACGCTCACGGTCTCCGCATCGAACAGGAAGACCGCGCCACAGTTGTAGCCCGTAATGGTGCCGGCATTGCTTAGGGTGATCCGGTTGCCGTCAAAGACGGAGGCGTCCGTGTTCGAGCCAAGGTAGACGGCGTAGTCATTCAAGGCCGCGACGGCCCCGGTCTCGCCGATCGCCACTTCATAGCTGAAGCCGGTCGTGACCGTGGCATCGAGCCGCAGGCCGTAGTAAGTCCCATAGACCGTTCCGTCCACCTGAACGGCCATGGCGGCATGGTTGATAAAGATCCCCCGATCTGAGGCGATCACATCGATATCGGTGTCGATGATGACAATGTCGCCGCTTGTAACATTCAAATCCGTAATGCCATCGGATACGCCGGTAATGTCAGTGGTCGGAAAATACGGCATGGCTCACTCCCGCTTTGCCAAGGTTGCACCCCTGCCCCATACTCGACGTGAAGCCCCTGCCGTGGCTCTGGGGCAGCGGAGGCCGATGGCAGGGAGGAAAGTCATGCTGCCGCATCGCCCGACTGGCTGCGGCGGGCCAAAGGGCAGGCTGAATGGTCCACGAAAGGCCAGTCCTCGCCCGATGCGGACAGGGCCGCGACGGGTTGTCGAGAGGCAAACGCAGACCCGGCAAGCCATGGCGCAGACCCGAGAGGCAGATGATGAACAGGCTGTAGGCAGCAGCGGCACCAGTCATGATCGGCGCCGGCCGGGAGTCAAGAAAAATGCACCGGCCTGGCCGGCGGCCTTACCCCCGCAGGAAGGCCACCAGCGCCGCGGTGGAGCCGTCCTTGCCGGCGGTGCCGGTCTTGCCCTCCAGCACCGGTTGCAGCGCCAGCGCCAGTTCCTTGCCCAGTTCCACCCCCCATTGGTCATAGGAGTTCAGCCCAAGGATCACGCCCTCGACAAAGACCCGGTGTTCATAAAGCGCGATGATCTGGCCCAGCGTGAAGGGTGTCAGTTGCGCATAGGCCAGCGTCGTCGAGGGGCGGTTGCCGGGAAAGACCCGGTGGCGGGCCTGCCGCTCCAGCTCGGCCCCGGTCGCGCCCTTTTTCGCCATGATCGCGCGGGCCTCGTCAAGGCTGCGGCCGCGCATCAGGGCCTCGGATTGCGCCAGGCAATTCGACACCAGAAGCAGGTGCTGATGGGCAAGACCGGGCTCATGGCCTTGTTTGGCCACGAGGAACTCACACGGCACGATGCGGGTGCCCTGATGGATCAGCTGGTAAAAGGCGTGCTGGCCATTGGTGCCCGGTTCGCCCCAGACCACCGGGCCGGAATGGGTGGGCAGGTCGTTGCCGTCCACCGCCACGCGCTTGCCGTTGCTCTCCATCTCAAGCTGTTGCAGATAGGCCGGCAGCCGCGACAGGCGCTGGTCATAGGGCAGGACGGCGCGCGTGGCGTGGCCGCAGATCTGGTTGTGCCAGATGCCGACAAGGGCCAGCAGCACCGGCAGGTTCCGGCCGAAATCGGCGGTCAGGAAATGGCGGTCCATCGCCCGGCCGCCGGCGAGAAACTCATCGAACGCCTCGGGGCCAATGGCGATCATCAAGGACAGGCCAATCGGCCCCCACATCGAATAGCGCCCGCCGACCCAATCCTCAAACCCGAAAACTCGGTCCGGATCAATGCCATAGGCGGCAGTCTTGTCGGCCGCGGTCGAGACGGCGGCAAACTGGGCGCCGGGGTTCGCCACCTTGCCGGCCATCCAGGCCTTCGCGGTGTCGGCATTGGTCATCGTTTCGATGGTGGTGAAAGTCTTGGAGGCAACGATCACCAGCGTGGTTTCCGGATCCAGCCCCTTCAGCGTGTCGGCGACATGCGCGCCATCGACGTTCGAAACATAATGCAGCCGCGGCCCGTCGTGAAACGGCGCCAGCGCCAGCGTCGCCATGGCCGGGCCAAGGTCCGACCCGCCGATGCCGATGTTCACCACATCGGTGATCGGCCCGCCCTGCCCCGTGACGCGGCCCTGCCGCACGTCCTCGGCAAAGGCCGCCATGCGGGCGCGGGTGGCGCGGATTTCGGGCAGCACGTCGGCGCCGTCAACCCGGATCTCCTCGCCCTCGCCCGCGCGAAGCGCCACATGCAGCACCGCGCGGCCCTCGGTGTCGTTGATCTTGTCGCCGGCAAACATCGCGGCGCGCTTTTCCGCCACGCCCGACACCCGTGCCAGATCCAGCAGCAGCGCCAAGGCCCGGTCGTCGAGGCCAGTCTTGGAATAGTCGAACAGCATGCCGTCCGCACGGGCCGAAAACCGCGTCGCGCGGTCGGGGTCGGCGGCGAAAAGGTCAAGAATGCGGGGCGCGCCCGCGGCGTGATGGTCTTGCAGACCCTGCCATTTGTTGTCCAAGGCTTACTCCGCCCAATGCACGGTTGCGTTGTCGAGAACGGCCCGGATCGGGGCCTGTTCGGCGGACAGGTGGCGGGCGCGTTCCAGCGCTGCCCGTTTCTCTGCCCCGGTGATGAGAATATGGATGTTCATCGCATCGCACAGCACGCGGGCGGTCAGGGTGATGCGCGGCTCGCCCGCCGCCTCGGCCCTGAGCGCCATCAGGACCGGCGCATCGGGGGCCAGCGCCTGCGCCAGCCGGTCGGCACCGGGAAACAGGCTGGCGGTGTGCATGTCCGCCCCCATGCCCAGGAGCAGGACCGAAATCGGCAGATGCGGCCGGATGCCGTCCGACAGCGCCTCCAGCATCTCTTCGGGCGCCTCTGCCGGGGCATAGAGCGGCACCAGATGCGCCCGGTGCGCCGGGCCGCGCAGCAGCCTTTCGCGCAACAGCCGGGTGTTCGACCGCGGGCTATCCTCGGACACCCAGCGCTCGTCATTCAGAAAGACGGCGATCTGGTCCCAGGGCAATTCGGTGCCCGAGAGCGTGTCGAACACCGGCCCCGGCGTCGTACCACCGGGCACGGAGAACGAGGCCCGCCCATGTTGGCGCACCGCATCGGCCAGTTGGGCCGCGATGTCATTGGCAAGCGACAGGAACAGAAGCTCGCGGTCAGGGTATTCGATCAGCTTCATGCCAGCCTCCCCCTTCTATTCGCGGATATCCCGCCAGCGCCGCCCGTCGCGGTGCATCAGCATCAGGGCATCTTCCGGCCCCGACGATCCGGCATCGTAAAGCTGCGGCCGGTCGCCGCGGGTCTCCCAGCCCTGAATGATCGGATCGGCCCAGGCCCAGGCAGCCTCGACCTCGTCGCCGCGCATGAACAGGGTCTGGTTGCCGCGGATCACGTCCATGATGAGCCGCTCATAGGCGTCCGGCACGTCATCAAGATCGGCGCCCACGGTTTCGGCAAAAGACATGTCCAGAGGCACCTGCATCAGGCGCATGCCGCCCGGACCGGGTTCCTTGATCATCACCATCAGGTTCATGCCTTCATTCGGCTGCAACCGGATCACCAGCACATTCTCGCGCCAACCGCGCTCGTCGTCAAAGATCGAATGCGGCGGTTCCTTGAAGGTGATGGCAATTTCCGACGACCGGGCGCGCAGCTTCTTGCCGGTGCGCAGATAGAACGGCGTGCCCTTCCAGCGCCAGTTCGAGATATGCGCCTTCAGCGCGATATAGCTTTCGGTGCGGCTCTCGGGGTTTTCGGCATGGTCGGCATAGCTGTCGCCGGCCTTGCCATTGGCGCGATACTGGCCGCGCACGATGTCTTCGGGCGCGACCGGGTCCAGCGCCCGGATCACCTTCAGCTTTTCGTCCCGCACCGCATCGGGGTCGAAGTGATAGGGCGGTTCCATGGCGATCAGGCACAGAAGCTGCATCAGGTGGTTCTGCACCATGTCCCGCATCGCGCCCGACTTGTCGTAATAGGCGCCACGCCCCGAGACATCGACAGTCTCGGCCACGGTGATCTGCACATGGTCGATGTATTCGGCCTTCCACAAGGGCTCGAACAGGATGTTGGCAAAGCGCACCGCCATCAGGTTCTGCACGGTTTCCTTGCCGAGATAATGGTCGATCCGGTAGATCTGGTGTTCGTCGAAATGTTGCGCCAGCACGGCGTTCAGCGCCCGGGCGGTTTCCAGATCGCGGCCGAAGGGCTTTTCGACCACGATGCGCGACTGCGCGTCGGCGATGGCATGGGCGTGCAGCCGTTCGGCCAGATCGCCGAAGAGCGCCGGCGCGACCGAGAAGTAGAAGGCCCGCACGACATCGGCCCGCATCAGGGCCTTCAGCTGCGGCCAGCCGCCCTCGCCTTTGGCGTCGATGGCCACATAGCGGATATGCTTGAGGAATTCGGCAAGGCTCGCCTCGTCGCGGCGGGCGGCTGGGGTGAATTCCTCCACCGCCTCGCGGACGAAGGCGCGAAAGCTTTCCTCCGTCAGATCGGCGCGGGCGGCACCGATGATCCGTCCGGCATCGGTCATCTGGCCGGCCTGAAAGCGCCGGTAGAGCCCCGGCAGGATCTTGCGGCGGGCGAGATCGCCGGTTCCGCCGAAGATCACCAGATCGAAGGGGTCAACGGGTATGACGCGAGGGGCCATGGCGGTGTCCTGCCTGTTGTTGCCTGAGATATGTTAGCGCTAACGGCGACCTTTTACCCCCGTAATCCCGCAATGTCTAGCATTGCTTGCCGCCATCTCAAATGCCGCGCGCGCCTGACGCGATCAGACCTCGTCCACCGCCACCCAGCGCAGGCGGCGGATGCCGGGCTCGGCACCCAGCCGCGCAATGGCCTGCTCCATCGCGGCATCCGTCACCCCCTCGCCCTGCACCACCGCGCCAAGCGTCACCTCGCCCTCGCCCATGGTGGCGGAAAGCTCTGACAGGTGCAGCCCGTGCAGGGGCAGATGCCGCAGCAGCAGCGCCCGCATGGCCGCCTCCTCGGCGGCGGCGCAGGTCAGGTCGACGCGAAAGGCGCGGCCGATCTGCACCCCGGCTTTGGTGTGCTTTTTCAGGAACTTGACCAGCGGGCGCAGGCCAAGGTTCACGAAGACCACGCCGGCCGTGAGCAAGAGCGCATATTCCCAGGCCCCGATCCCCGCCACCAGCCCCACCGCCGCCGCGCACCACAGCGTCGCGGCGGTGTTCAGCCCGTGGACGTTGAAGCCATCGCGAAAGATGATGCCAGCGCCGAGAAAGCCGATGCCCGACACCACCTGCGCGGCAACCCGGGTCGGCGAGACCTCGTTCGGCACCAGTTGCGAAAAGATCACGAAGGCCGCGGCGCCAAGGGCGACAAGGGCATTGGTCCGCAGACCCGCCATGCGCTGGCGCACCTGCCGCTCGGAGCCGATCACCGCCCCGCAAGACAGCGCGATGCCAAGGTTCAGGGCCGCCATTTCGATCGGGACCATGCGATGCCTCCTGTCAAAGCCCGCAAGGAAGCATGAGGGCGGCCGAAAGGAAAGCCCCTCTTCGTCGCGCATCGGCAAGGCGGGGACGAGACGCCGGAGGTGCCCGCAGGCAAACCGGGAAATCCCCGGCTCAGGCTTCCAGCTCGGCGTCCCAATAGAGGTAGTCCATCCAGCTTTCATGCAGGTGGTTCGGCGGGAAGCGCCGGCCGTGGCCCTGCATCTCTTCCGCCGTGGGCGCGCGCGGCGGGCGGCGCAGCGCCAGCCCGGATTGCCGCAGCGACCGCGAGCCCTTGCGCAGGTTGCAGGGGCTGCAGGCCGCCACGACGTTTTCCCACGAGGTGATGCCGCCCTTGGCCCGCGGCACTACATGGTCAAAGGTCAGATCGCCCTTCGAGCCGCAGTACTGGCAGCAGAACTCGTCCCTGAGAAAAAGATTAAAGCGCGTGAAGGCCACGCGCTTTTGGGGTTTGACGAAATCCTTCAGCACCACGACGGAAGGTATGCGGAACTCCTGCCTCTGGCTTCGCACCACATGGTCGTATTCGGCGACGATCTGCACCCGGTCCAGCACGGCGGCCTTGATCGCCTCCTGCCAGGGCCAGAGCGACAGGGGATAATAGGACAGCGGGCGATAATCGGCATTCAGCACCAGCGCCGGAAAGTGCTTCAGCGCCGCCGGGTCGCGCACGAACTGGGTTCTGAAATTGCCGTCCATATTCCGAGGTGTCCCCGTCTTATCGGCATTCCTGCCTAGAACTATATCTTGGGTTTGTTTGAAGGCAAGGCCCAGATATGCGGCATGTTGCCGGGACTGCGTGACGCGCGCATGACAAAGGCCCCGGATTGCCCGGGGCCCTGGCCAGAATTTCAGCCTCTCAGCCTGCGGCGCTGACGGCGCGGCCGGTCAGCACCTTGACCAGATTGGCGCGATAGGCCGCCGTGCCGTGCAGGTCGGTGATCATGTCGCTGTCATCCACGCCCAACCCTTGCAGCGCGTCGGCGGTGAAGGATTTCGCCAGCGCGGCCTCTGCCTCGGCCCAGCGGAACACACCGTTGTTCGACGCTCCCGTCACCGCAACCCGCACGCCGCCGGCGAATTTCGCCACGAACACCCCGGTCAGGGCAAAGCGGCTGGCGGGCTGGTTGAACTTCACATAGGCCGCCTTTTCAGGGATCGGGAAGGCGACGGAAGTGACGAACTCGCCCTCCTCCAGCGCGGTCGAGAACATGCCCTGAAAGAAGTCGTCCGCCGCGATCCTGCGCTTCGATGTCACCACCGTCGCGCCCGAGGCCAGCACCGCCGCAGGATAGCAGGCCGAAGGATCGTTATTGGCGATCGAGCCGCCGATGGTGCCGCGGTTGCGCACCGCCGGGTCGCCGATGCCGCCCGCCAGAGCGGCAAGCGCCGGAAAGACCCGCGCCGCCTCGGCCGCCACCACCGCATGCGGCGTCGCCGCCCCGACGGTCAGCGTACCGGCCGCCACCGACAGGCCCTTCATCTCGGCAATCCCGGTCAGCGACACCAGAACTGACGGCGCCGCCAGCCGCTGCTTCATGGTGGGCATCAGGGTCTGGCCGCCCGACAGCGCCTGCGCGCCCTCGCCGCCCAGCAGTCTTGCCGCCTCGACAATCGAGGAAGGCTTCACGAATTCGAAGTCAAACATGGCTTGTCCCTCCCTCAGCCGTTGATCGCCTGCCACACCCGGCCGGGCGAGACGGGCATGTCGATATGGGCAATCTTGTGCCCGCCGCTGTGCAGCGCATCCAGAACCGCGTTGACCACCGCCGGCGGCGAGCCGATGGCGCCGGCCTCGCCGCAACCCTTCACGCCCAGAACATTGTGGGTGCAGGCGGTCTGGCAGGAATAGTCGACGTTGTAGAACGGCACGTCGCCGGCGCGGGGCATGGCGTAATCCATGTACGATCCGGTCAGAAGCTGGCCGTTCTCGTCATAGGTCGTGCTTTCCAGCAGCGCCTGCCCGATGCCCTGCCCCACGCCGCCATGCACCTGCCCCTCGACGATCATCGGGTTCATGACATTGCCGAAGTCGTCGGCGCAGTGGAAGGCCACCACATCCACCTTGCCGGTGCCCTCGTCCACCTCGACCTCGCAGATATAGGCGCCGGCGGGATAGGTGAAGTTGGCCGGGTCGTAGAAGGCGGTTTCCTCCAGCCCCGGCTCCAGCGTCTCAAGCGGGTAGTTGTGCGGGACATAGGCCGAGAAGGCGATCTCGCCAAAGGTCTTGGCCTTGTCGGTGCCGGCGACCGAGAACTTGCCGTCCTCGAAGGTGATGTCGCCTTCGGCTGCCTCCAGCATATGCGCGGCGATCTTCTTGCCCTTGGCGACGATCTTGTCGATGGCCTTGGTCATCGCCACCCCGCAGACCGCCAAGCTGCGCGAGCCGTATGAGCCCATGCCGAACGGGATCTTCGAGGTGTCGCCATGCACGATTTCCACCGAGGATTCGGGGATGCCGAGCTTTTCGGCGGCAATCTGTGCAAAGACCGTCTCGTGGCCCTGCCCGTGGCTATGGGCCCCGACCATGACAGAGATGTTCCCGGTCGCATTCACCCGCACCGTCGCCGCGTCATAAAGCCCGACGCGGGCGCCAAGGATGCCGACCAGATTGGAGGGCGCGATGCCGCAGGCCTCGATCCAGGTCGACAGCCCCATGCCGCGCAGCTTGCCGCGCGCCGCGCTGTCGGCCCGGCGCTTGGCAAAGCCCGCGACGTCGGCCATTTCCATCGCCTTGTCCAAGGTGGCGTGGTAGTTGCCGGTGTCATAGACCAGCCCGACCGGGGTGGTGTAGGGGAACATGTCTGTGGTCAGGAAGTTCTTGCGACGCACTTCGAACGGGTCAAGGCCGAGTTCGCGGCACATCTTGTCGATCACCCGCTCAAGGCTATAGGTCGCCTCAGGCCGGCCTGCGCCGCGGTAGGCGTCGACCGGGGCGGTGTTGGTGAACACCGTCTTCACGTTCACATAGACATGCGGCACCTTGTAGGGGCCGGCCATCAGCGTGCCGTGCAGGAAGGTCGGGGTCACGGTCGCGAAGTTCGACAGGTATGCGCCGACGTTGGCCATGGTCTCGGTGCGGAAGGCGAGGAAGTTGCCTTCCTTGTCGCAGGCCAGTTCGATCTTCGTCACATGGTCGCGGCCATGGGCATCCGACAGGAAGCTTTCCGAGCGTTCCGCCGTCCAGCGCACCGGACGGGCAAGTTTCTTCGCCGCCGCCAACACCAGCGCCTCTTCGCCGTAGTGGTAGATCTTCGAGCCAAACCCGCCGCCCACATCCGGGGCCACAACCGTCAGCTTGTTTTCGGGAATGCCCAGCACGAAGGCCGCGACCAGAAGCCGGGTCAGGTGGGGGTTCTGGCTGGTGGTGGTCAGCTTGTAATCGCCGGTGCCGGGGAAATACTCGCCAATCGAGGCGCGCGGCTCCATCGCGTTCGGCACCAGCCGGTTGTTCACCAGTTCCAGCGTGGTGACGTGCGGGGCCGACTTGAAGGCGGCGTCGACGGCGGCGCGGTTGTCCTCGATCCAGCCCCAGTCATAGCACTGGTTGTCGGGAATCTCGTCATGGACGCGGTTCGAGCTGTCGGCCAAGGCGGCGCGCATGTCGACGATGGCCGGCAGTTCTTCAATGTCGGTATCGTCGGAAATCTGCTGGGCGGCGTCCTTGGCCTGTTGATAGGTTTCCGCAATCACCGCAGCATAGGCGTCACCGACATGGCGCACCTTGCCATGGGCAAGCACCGGGCGCTTGGGCTCGTGCATCGGCGTGCCGTCGCGGCTGTTGATGAGCCAACCGGCCGGGTTGCCGCCGACATCCTTGAAATCCTCGCCGGTGAAGATCGCCAGCACCCCCGGCATCTTCGACGCCGCCTCGGTGCCGACCGACCTTATCCGGCCATGGGCGACGGTGGAGCGGACAAAGACCGCGTAGGTCTGGCCGTGCAGCGCCATGTCATCGGTGTAAACTCCGCGCCCGGTCAGGAAGCGGACATCTTCGCGGCGCTTCGAGGACGCGCCAATTCCGTAATCCTTCGGCATCTGATCCCCCCTCATTCCGCCGCGACCGGCTGGCCGGATGCGGTCAGAACGGCTTTGACAATGTTGTGATACCCGGTGCAGCGGCAGATGTTGCCTTCAAGATGGTGGCGCACCTCGGCCTCGGTCGGGTTCGGGTTGTCCGCCAGCAGGGCGGCCGACGACATCACCATGCCGGGCGTGCAGAAGCCGCATTGCAGCCCGTGATGGTCCTGAAACGCCTGTTGCAGCGTGCCCAGAGAGCCATCCGCATTGGCCATGCCCTCAATGGTTTTGACCGACGATCCCGCCACGTCCTGCGCAAAGACGGTGCAGCTTTTCACCGGCTTGCCGTCGACATGCACCACGCAGGCGCCGCATTGGCTGGTGTCGCAACCGACATGGGTGCCGGTCAGGCCAAGGCCTTCGCGCAGGAACTGCACCAGCAGCGTCCGGCCCTCGACCTCGCCCGAGACGGGTTTGCCGTTCACGGTCATACTGACTTGCGTCATGGGTTTCCTCCCTTGGAAATTCCTGGGTAGTCGTGGTGTCTGGTTGGGTTCAGGCGCCAAGCAGGCGCTTGAACCAGCCCTTCTTCGGGGCCTCGTCGGGGCTTGCAGCCGCCTCTTCGTCGGCCGCATCAGGGCCCTCCAAGGCGTCCTGGAACCGGGTGAAAAACTCGTCGGCCATCTTCTTGGCAAAGCCGTCGATCAGCCGGCTGCCAAGCTGGGCGATCTTGCCACCGACTGCGGCCTCGACCTCATAGGCGAGTTCCGTGCCGCCCGGGACCGGCGCAAGGCGCACCTTGGCGCCGCCCTTGGCAAAGCCCGCCGCCCCGCCCTTGCCTTCGCCCGTGATGGTCACGGCGCGGCCCGGCTCGATGCCCGACAGCTTGACAACCCCAGTGAAGGTGGCGCTCACCGGGCCGATCTTCTGTTTGACGGTGGCCTCGAAACCGTCTTCCACGCTGCCGGACATCGCTTCGCAACCCGGCACGCACAGCTTCAGGACTTCAGGGTTCAGGATGGCCGCCCAGACGGTTTCCGGGCTGGCCTTGATGGTTTTCACATCGGACAGTTGCATTGGCTGGCTCCTCACTCCGGGACCAGACTAGGGCGTGCCCAAATGCCGCGCTATTCTCCCTTGGTCGTAGTCGCAGGCAGGGGCGCCGGCGGGGTTTGGGCCAGAAAGGCGCGCAGCGCGTCGGCCTCGACCGGCTTCATCATGAAGCCCACCCCGGCGGCGCCGGCGGCCTGTCGCAGCCCCTCGCCCCGGTCGGCCGAGATCAGCCGGGCCGGCAGGCCGGGCGCGCGGGCCTGCAGGTGGCAAAGCAGATCCAGCCCTGTCATCGCCTCGCCCAGACCGTGATCGGCAATCACCGCGTCGGGCAGGATGCCGAGATCGTCAAGCAGCGCCAGCGCCTCTTCGCCGCTGGCCGCCTCGATCACCGCGACCCCCCACTTTTCCAAAAGCAGCACCATGGCGCGGCGCAGTTCGGCGTCGTTTTCGACCAGCAGCACGATGCGCCCCTCGACCGGGCCGACGGCGGAGCTGCCTTGCGACAGCGGTTCCGGGGCAAGCCCCGCGTCGGCCAGCGGCACCTGCAGCATGAACACCGTGCCATGGCCGGGGCGCGACGACAGGCCCAGCGGATGCCCCAAGAGCGCCGATGCGCGGTCGACGATGGCAAGTCCCAGCCCCAACCCCTCCGAAGCCGAGGCCCGCGCCGCAACCCTGTGGAACTCCTTGAAGATGTTGTCCTGCTCCTCCTCGGGAATGCCGGGGCCGGTGTCCCAGACCTCCAGCCGCAGCATCCGGCCGCGCGGTCGGGCGGCGACCAGAATCCGGCCCCGTTCGGTATAACGCACCGCATTGCCGATCAGGTTTTGCAGGATGCGGCGCAGGTATCCAGGGTCGGAAAGCACCACCGCCTCGCAGGGACGGAAGGTCAGGCGCAGCCCCTTGGCGGCGGCCATCGGGGCGAATTCCTCCGCCAGTTGCCCCAAAAGCCGGCCCATGCGCACCGGCGCCACAGTGACGGCGGCCTTGCCGGATTCAAGGCGGGAGATATCGAGAAGCGCTGCAAGGATGCCCTCGACCGACACCAGCGCATTCTGCGCCTTGGCCAGCGCCTCGGCCACCGGCGCGGGCACTCCGGTTTCCGGCACCGACGAGAGAAACAGCTTGGCCGCCGACAAGGGCTGCAGCAGATCGTGGCTTGCCGCCGCCACAAAGCGCGAGCGGCTCGCATTGGCGCGTTCGGCCTGCGCCAGCGCGTCCTCAAGATCCAGCGTGCGTTCGACCACGCGGGCCTCCAGCGTCTCTTTGGCGCGCGCCATGTCCTCGACCGCCCGGCGCTCGGCGGTGACATCGGTGAAGGAAAACAGAAAGCCCTTGTCCGGCTTGGTCTGGTCCGACTTGTTCTGGTCCGGCTTGGTCTGGTCCGGCATCTCCTGCGCGAACACGTCCAGGATCAGCCCCGGATCGCGGCGCAGCTCGAAACTCAGCGGCGAGCGGCCCTTGCGGCCATCGACCCAGGTCGCAAGCCGGTCCGCCGTCATCGCCTCGCCAAAGCGGAACTGCCGGGCGAGATCGTCGAACAGCGTGTCGAACTCGGCCCCGACCCGCATCCGCACCATGGGCAGCGCCAGCAGCACCCCCAGCCGGGTGTTCCAGCCCACCAGCCGCCGCCCGGCGTCGAAGATCGCCACCCCCTGATTTATATGGTCAAGCGTGGCCCGCACCAGCCGCTCCTGATCGTCCAGAAGCCGGCCCCGCTCTTGCCGCTCCAGCCGGATCAGGTCGGTCACGTCGGTCTGCAACACCACCGTGCCGCCATCCGCCGTGCGGTGTTCGCTGACCTGCACCCAATGGTCCCGGCGCATCCGCACATTGACGATCACATGCTGGTCCATGTGCCGGCGCAGCCGCTGCACCGCCCAGTTCCCCGGCGTCTCGCCCTCGGGCAGATCGAGATCGGCGGAGCGGCTGACCAGATCGACATAGGCGGCAAAGCTCAGGCCCGGGGCCAGATGCGGGCGCACGTCCGCCAGATGCACGCAGAACCGGCTGTTCGACATCACCAGCACATCGTCGGGGCCGAATAGCGCAAAACCCTCCTGCACGGTTTCGATCGCATCGGCGAGGTTCTGGCGCGCGCGTTCGGTTTCGCGGTTAGCGTCTTCCAGCGCGGCGTTCGAGGCGTTCAGCAGGTCCAGCGCGCGTTCCAGCTCGCGCGTGCGCTCGCGCACCTGATCTTCCAGCATGGCGGCGCGCTGAAACTGGGCATAGGCCGCGCCGCCGTCATCGGTGATCTGCTCCACCCGGCGCATCAGCACCCGCGAGATCGCCAGAAGCTTCTCGATCTGGCGGGCGGGCGGATCGGCGGGGTTGAGGATGGTGTCGGTCATGGGCTGTCCGGCGGATAGATCGCCACCCCGGTCATGGTCTGGTTGACATGCATCGAATTGACCTGCTCGCCATAGGTGGAAAAACCGACGACCCCATGCGCGCGCAGCAGCGCCGACAACTCGCCCGTCTTCTGTTTTTCCAGCGCCTCGAGCCGCCGCAGGATGCAGTCGCAGGCCAGAATCGCCGGGGCCGGCCCCTGCCCTTGCAGCGCCGCCAGCGCGTCGGCCAGATGCGCCGCCATGTCCTGCGGCTCGGCCAAGGTCAGCACCACGCCCTCGTCAATAGCCGAAAAGAACACCAGATCGCCATTGGCATCGACCTGCTGGATGGCGCGGACATGGTGGGTGCCGCCGATGCGCACCACGACCGGATGGGCGGCAAAGGTGAAGGTGGTCAGCTGGCCGGGGTCCTTGCCCAGAATGCGGGCATATTCCCGCGCCGCCGGCTCGGCATTGATCCCGCGCACGATGCGCCGCGCCGGATCGGCCTCGGTCACCACCATGCGGGCCTCGGTCGGGCGCAGGTGGTCAAGGCTGAACACCCGGACCCGCGCCGCCGTGCGCACCAGCGTCACGACGGCGGCGTTTTGCAGGATCTCGCCCCGATGCAGGATGAAGGTCGCCTGAAACCGCGTGCCATCGCCCGCTGAACCGCCAAAAAGCGGCACTGGCCCAAGACCGCGGGCAAGGGCCGAAGTCAGTTCATCCTCGCGCACCGACAGCCCGTCGACCATCAGGAAGGCGAACTCGCCCTCCCAGCCGGGCCGGGCGCGGGCCAGGGCCTGCCGGTCGCGGATGAGCTGGCCGATCAGGGCCTGCGCCTCGATCCGGCCAAGGTCGGGAATCAGCATCGGCGCCGCCGCGAACAGGCGCGACGGCAGCGCCACGGCGACGATCTCGCCCTCGGCATAGCCCGCGCCGGTGATCTCGCCCGCCGTGGTGCAGCCGATGACCGGGGTGGCCCCGAAGGCCGCGGGCAGGCTGTGGGCAAGGCCCGCAAGATCGGCCTCGGGCGAGACGAAGAGAAAGACGCAGGCAAACGGCCCCGGTCCAAGCCTGCGCGCCAGGGCCGCCGCCGCATTCGGGCTGCGGGCCGCCACCGATGCGCGCGGCATCAGATCAAGACTGCCGATTTCCTCCACTCAAGGCCCTCCCAAGCCCGGATCAACCCTCCGGCACCATGGCCGAGAACCGCGCCTCCTTGGCCATCAGCACCGCCTGCGTCCGGCTCAGAACCCCAAGCTTGCGCATGATCGCCGTGACATGCGCCTTCACCGTGGTTTCGGCAATCGCCAGTTCAAAGGCAATCTGCTTGTTCAGCTTGCCCTCGCAGATCAGTTGCAGGATGCGCGCCTGCTGGCGGGTGAGCAAGCCCAGCCGGGCAATCGCCTCTTCGCTGGCGCTGGCCTCGCCCTCGGCCTGCATGCCGTCGGGCAGGTAGGCGCGGCCCTCGCGCACCGCCTCCAGCGCCGCGCGATAGGTGTCGCGGTGGGCGTGTTTCGGCACGAAGCCCGCCGCCCCCGCCCGCAGTGCCGCCCGCACGATGCGCGGATCGGCCATGGACGACACCACCAGCACCGGCACCTCCGGCACCGCCAGCCGCAGCCGCACCAGCCCGTCCAGCCCGTCGACATCGGGCAAGTTCAGGTCCAGCACCACCAGATCGGGCCTGACCCCGGCATCCAGCCGCCGCGTCGCCTCCTCCAGCGACCCCGCAGTCTCCACCGTCTGCAACCCGGCAAGCACCTTCAGCGTCATGGCAAGGGCGTCGCAAAACAGCGGGTGATCGTCCACGATCATCGCGCGCATCAGGGTTCGGCTCTGGACATCCGGCATCGGCAGACCTCGCTTGCTGCGCCAAGGCTAGCACCAAAGGCCAAGGCCAATCCATCCCGGCGAAAGTCGCATTCCGCCGATGCCGCACCCCGCCCCTTTCGCAAGCCCGCCCGGCCCGCTATCACCGGGAAAAACTCAGGAGCCTTGCCCATGCTGTCCCGTCGCGCCGCGCTGATCCTGCCCTTCGTGCTTGCCGCCTGCGGCGGGCGCAGGTCCGACTCGGCCCCAAGCCGCAGCGCCATGGCCCCCGGTGCAACTCCGGAAATGCGGGCGCTGGTGCGCAAATGGGCCGGCATCCACCAGATCCCCGAAAGCCTGCTGCACCGCCAGATCCAGCGCGAAAGCGGCTACAACCCGGCGGCCCGCAATGGCCCCTATTACGGGCTGTTGCAGATCCTGCCGCAAACCGCGCGCACCATGGGCTATGACGGCGCCCCCGAGGGGCTCTTGGATGCCGAAACCAACCTGCGCTACGCCGGGAAATACCTGCGCGGCGCGTGGCTGGTGTCGGGCGGCAGCGAGGACAAGGCGATGATGTGGTATGCCAAGGGCTATTACTACGAGGCCAAGCGCAAGGGGCTCTTGCGGGAAACCGGCCTGAAGGCCTGAGCCGTCAGGTCACCACGTCGGGCCGGTCGCGCCCGGTAAAGCCCGAAATCCGCGCCAGCGATTCGGCGGCCCGGATCACCGGGGCAAGCGCCTCTTGCGGGTCGAGCGTCAACCCCTCCGGTCCCGGCGCATAGCGCTCCAGATAAAGCCGCAGCGTCGCGCCCTCGGTTCCCGTGCCGGAGAGCCGCATCACGAAGCGCGAGCCGCCCGCGAAGATCACCCGCACGCCCTGCCCCGTCGACACCGAGCCGTCGACCGGATCGGTATAGGCGAAATCATCCGCCGCCTCGATCTGCATGCCTTCGACCGTCCGCCCCGGCAGCGCCGCAAGTTGCCCCCGCAGCGCGGCCATCATGGAATCGGCCTTCTCCACCGGGATCGCCTCGAAATCATGGCGGCTGTAGTAGTTGCGGCCAAAGCGCGCCCAATGCTCGGCAAGGATCGTCGCCACCGACTGCCGGCGCGCTGCCAGAATGTTCAGCCACAACAGCACCGCCCAGAGCCCGTCCTTCTCGCGGACATGGTCGCTGCCGGTGCCGAAGCTTTCCTCGCCACAGAGCGTGGCGCGGCCCGCATCCATCAGATTGCCGAAGAATTTCCACCCCGTCGGGGTTTCGAAATGCGCTATCCCCAAGGCCGCCGCCACCCGGTCCGCCGCCGCCGAAGTGGGCATCGAGCGCGCCACCCCCGCCAGCCCCTGCGCATAACCGGGTGCGAGATGGGCATTGGCCGCCAGCACTGCCAGACTGTCGGAGGGCGAGACATAGATGCCGCGCCCCACCACCATGTTGCGATCGCCGTCGCCATCCGAGGCCGCGCCGAAATCGGGGGCCTCCGGTCCCATCATCTCGTCCATCAGCGCCTTGGCCCAGGTCGGGTTCGGGTCGGGGTGCATGCCGCCAAAGTCGGGCAAGGGCGTGGCGTTGACCACGGTTCCCTTTGCTGCGCCCAGCCGGTTTTCAAGGATTTCCACCGCATAGGGGCCGGTCACGGCGCACATGCTGTCCATCCGCATGGCAAAGCCGCCCTGAAACATCGCCCGGATTGCCGGAAAGTCGAAAAGGCTTTCCATCAGCGCGGCGTAATCGGCCACCGGATCCACCACATCGACCGCCATCGCGCCGATCTCCTGCCGGCCAAGGCGGGACAGATCAATGTCCTGCCCCTCCCAGATGCGGTATTCCGTGATCTCGGTGGTGCGGCGATACATCGCCTCGGTGACGGCTTCGGGTGCAGGGCCACCGTTCGGCATGTTGAACTTCACCCCGAAATCCTCATGCGGGCCGCCGGGGTTGTGGCTGGCCGACAGGATGATGCCGCCATCGGTCTTGTTCAGCCGGATCAGATGGCTGGCCGCCGGAGTTGACAGGATCGCCCCTTGCCCGACAATCACCCGCGCCGCGCCGTTTGCCGCCGCCATCCGCAAGATCACCTGCGCCGCGCGGTCGTTGAAATAGCGCCCGTCGCCACCAAGGACAAAGGTCTTGCCCGCCGTGCCCACCACGTCGAAAATCGACTGGACAAAATTCTCCAGATAATGCGGCCCCATGAACACCGGGGTTTTCTTGCGCAGACCGCTGGTGCCGGGCTTCTGGCCCGCGATCGGTTGGGTCGGATGGATGCGCTCAGTCATGGCGGACCTCAGGGTTGGGGTTCAAGGACGAAAACAGATTGGCCGGGAAGGTCAAGCGCGCCGTGATGCAGGGCCGGCGCAAGGTCGGGATCGGCCGAGGACAGGATCAGCGTCCAGCCCGGCGCGGTGTCGGGCAGGGTCAGGCGGCAGGGGCCGCCGGCATTGAACACGCAGTAAAGCGCGCCCGCGCCGCCGTCGCCCGCGCGCAGCTCCAGCCCGAGACAGGCCAGATCGCCGCGCCAGTCCTCCGGCCCCGGCACTGCGCCATCGGCCCGGCGCCAGATGACATTGGCCAGACCGTCCGGCCGCACCTCGCCATGCAGAAACCGGGTCTGGCGCAGCACCGGATGGGCCGCGCGCAGGGCCGTCAGCCGGGCGATGAACCGCGCGAGGCCGCGCTCGCCCGCCCAGTTGACCCATGTCGTCTCGTTGTCCTGCGCATAGGCGTTGTTGTTGCCGCGCTGGCTGTGGCCAAGCTCATCACCCGCCAGCAGCAGCGGCGTGCCCTGCGCCAGCATGAGCGTCGCCAGCATGGCCCGTTTGCGGCGGGCGCGAGCGTCAAGCACGCCGGGCTCGGCGCTCGGCCCCTCGACCCCAAGATTGTCGGACTGGTTTTCGTGATGGCCGTCGCGGTTCATCTCGCCATTGGACATATTGCGCTTTTGTCTATACGAAACCACATCTTCCAGCGTGAATCCGTCATGCGCAGTCAGGTAATTCACCGAAGCCTGCGGCGCGCGGCGGGAATGATCGAACTGCCCGGCGCTGCCCAGAAGCCGCTCGGCCAGATCGGCCGCCATGCCGGCATCGCCGCGCCAGAACTTGCGCACCCCGTCGCGGAAGCGGTCGTTCCATTCGACGAACCGCCCGGGAAACTGCCCCAGCCGATAGCCGCCGGGGCCAAGGTCCCAAGGCTCGGCGATCAGCTTGACGCGGGCCAGCACCGGATCCTGCATCAGGGCGGCGAAGAACGGCGCGTTCGGATCGAAGCCATGCCCGGCCCGGCCCAGAACCGGCGCAAGGTCAAAGCGGAAGCCGTCGACGTGGACCTCTTCGACCCAGTAACGCAAACTGTCCATCACCAGCCGCAGCACCGCCGGATGGCTGAGGTTCAGCGTGTTGCCGGTGCCGGCGTCGTTCAGGTCATGGCCCCCCGCCAGCCGGTAATAGCTGGCATTGTCCAGCCCGCGCAGGCTGAGCGTCGGACCAAAGGCATCCCCCTCGCCGGTGTGGTTGTAGACCACATCCAGCACCACCTCGATCCCGCCGGCATGCAGCGCCTTCACCGCCGATTTCAGGTCGGTCAGACTGCCATGGCGGCTTTCAGCGGCAAAAAAGCCGATGGAGTTGTAGCCCCAGTGGTTCACCAGACCGCGTTCGGTGACAAAGCGGTCGTCGATGTAGGCATGGACCGGCAAAAGCTCCAGCGTGGTGACGCCAAGGTCTTGCAGGTGCTGGATAATCGCCGGATGGCCAAGGGCGCGGTAGCTGCCGCGATCGGCCTCGGGGATGGCCGGGTGCAGCCGGGTCAGCGCCTTGACATGGGCCTCGTAGATCACGGTTTCGGCCAGCGGCACGCAGCGCGCGCGGTCCGCGCCCCAGTCAAAGGCGCCGTCCGTCACCACCGACCAATGACCCAGCCCGGCGCTGTCGGCCGGCCCCGCCAGATCGGGATGCCAGCGCATGCGGCCGGTGATCTCGCGGGCATAGGGGTCGATCAGCAGCTTGGCCGGGTTGAACCGGTGGCCGCGCGCCGGCTCCCACGGGCCATGGGCGCGAAAGCCATAGCGGGCGCCCGCACCAAGACCGGCGACATGGACATGCCAGATATCCCCGCTGCGCGCGGTGATCGGCAACGGCGCCTGCCCGTCAAGGCACAGCTCCAGCGCCGTGGCATGGGCGGAGAACACCGCGAAATTCACCCCGGCGCCGTCGATCGTCGCCCCCATCGGATAGGGGCGACCTGCCGTCACCCGGTCCATCACCCGGCCATCCCGGCGTAAAGCCCGGCATAGGCGGCGGCCGAGCCCTGCCAGCCGACCGGCTGGCGCATCGCGGCCTTTTGCACGGATGTCCAGACCTTTGCGTCGCGGTAGAGCGCCCCCAGCCGCGCCAGAGCCTGCGCAAGGGCCAGCGCGTCGACCGGCTGGAACACCACCCCCGTCGCCGCGCCCGAGGCCAGCGCGGCGGGCGAGACGTTGATGACCGTATCGGCCAGCCCGCCCACGCTGGAGACCACCGGAACAGTGCCGAAGCGCAGGCCATACATCTGGGTCAGACCGCAAGGCTCGAACCGCGAGGGCACCAGCACCGCGTCGCCCCCGGCAAACATCCGGTGGCTCAGCGCCTCGTCATAGCCGATGCGCACCGCGACCCGCCCCGGATGGGCCACAGCCAGCCCGCGCATGGCCGCCTCAAGCCCCGCATCGCCCGACCCCAGCACCACCAGCCCGCCGCCGGCCGCGACAAAGCCGGGAATGGCGGCGGGCAACAGGTCGATCCCCTTCTGGTCGGTCAGCCGGCTGACCAGAATCGCCAAGGGCCCCGGCACCTCCAGCCCGAACTCGGCGCAAAGCGCCGCCCGGTTCAGGGCCTTGCCCTTCAACTTGCCCACCGAATAGGGATGCGCCGCCGCCTCGGGCGACCAGAGCGCCTCGTCCACGCCGTTGAGAATGCCCGACACCACCCCGGCACGCGCCGCGATCACGCCTTGCAGGCCCATGCCGAACTCGGGCCGCATCAGCTCGGCGGCATAGTTGGGCGAGACGGTGGTGATGCGGTCCGCCGTCACGAGGCCGGCCTTGAGCGTCGAGAGATTGCCGTAATATTCCAGCGCCCCGGGGTGGAACTCGGCAGCGGGCAGGCGAAGATCGGTCAGGGCACTGGCCGGCGCCCAGCCCTGAAAGGCGATGTTGTGGATGGTCAACACTGACGTTACCCCGCCCGCGCCGTGATAGCGCAGATAGGCCGGCGCCAGCCCCGCCTGCCAGTCATGGGCGTGCAGCACATCGGGTTTCCAGCCCGCCACCCCCTCCCGCGCCATGCGGGCCGCGACCCAGCTCAGCGCGGCAAAGCGCTGGACATTGTCGGCCCAGTCGCCGCCATGCCCGGCATAGGGCCCGCCATCGCGGTCGAACAGGTGGGCTGCATCCAGCAGATAGACCGACAGGCCGTCGAGCTGGCCATGAAACACCCGGCCCGTGCCACCCCACAACTCCGGCTCCTCCAGAACCGGCGTCATGGCTTTCAGCCGCCCGCGCAGGGACTTGTAGGCCGGCAGCAGCACCCGCATCTCCCAGCCCTGCCCGGTCAGCGCCGCCGGCAGCGCGCCCACCACATCGGCGAGGCCGCCGGTTTTCACCAGCGGCACGCATTCCGAGGCAACTGACAGAACCCGGCCCATCGCGGCCCTCCCTTCCTGACGCCCGATCCGGGCAGCGGCTGCGGGCGTCTAGTGCGCCCGCTCCCACGCATCCAGCATGTCGCGGGTGATCAGCACAACCCCGCCTTCGCTGCGGCGGAACCATTTGGCATCTTCCTCGGGGTCTTGGCCCACCACCAGCCCCTCGGGGATAACCACCCCGCGGTCGATGACGCATTTCGTCAGCTCGGCCTTGCGGTTGACCACCACCTGCGGCAGCGCCACCACATGATCCAGCGTCGAGAAGGAATGCGTCCGGCAGCCGGTGAACAAAAGCGAGTTGCGCACTTCCGAGCCCGAGACGATGCAATCGCCCGACACCAGCGACGACACCGCCGAACCGCGCCGCCCGTCCTCGTCATGGATGAACTTCGCCGGCGGCACGATCTCGGCATAGGTCCAGATCGGCCAGCTGTTGTCGTATAGATCCAGCTTCGGCACGAAATCCGTCAGGTCGATGTTGGCCTGCCAGAAGGCGTCGATGGTGCCGACATCGCGCCAATAGGGTTCGTCCTCCAGACCGCTCGTCACGCAGCTGTCGGCGAAGCGGTGCGCCACCGCCTTGCCGCCCTTCACGATGGCCGGGATCAGATCATTGCCGAAATCATGGCTGGAGGATTCATCCGCCATGTCGCGCAACAGAAGGTCGCGCAGGAAGGCCCAGTCGAAGACATAGATCCCCATCGAGGCAAGGCTGTTGGCCGGATCGCCGGGAATCGACGGTGGATCCTTCGGCTTTTCAAGAAACGAGGTGATGCGCATCTGCGCGTCCACCGCCATCACGCCAAAGGCCGAAGCCTCGGCCTTGGGAACCGTCAGACAGCCGATGGTCACATCGGCCCCCGTTTCGACATGCTGAGCCAGCATGATTTCGTAATCCATCTTGTAGATGTGGTCGCCGGCCAGGATGATGACGTATTTGACGTTGTAGCTGTCAACGATATCAATGTTTTGCGCCACCGCGTCCGCCGTGCCGAGATACCATTTCGTCTCATCCACGCGCTGCGAGGCGGGCAGGATGTCAAGGTATTCGTTGCGTTCCGCCCGGAAAAAGCCCCAGCCACGCTGCATGTGGCGGATCAGGCTATGCGCCTTGTATTGCGTCGCAATCGCCATCTTGCGGATGCCCGAGTTCAGCGCGTTCGACAGGGCAAAGTCGATGATCCTTGTCTTGCCGCCGAAATAGACGGCCGGTTTCGCCCGCCGGTCAGTCAGCTCCTTCAGGCGCGAGCCGCGTCCGCCGGCCAGCACGAAGGCCATGGCCTGACTGGACAATCTCTGGTTCGGTCTGGCTTTCATCTGGTTTCTCCCCCAATGACCCCTTTGGACGGCCCGTCCCCTGCCGCCTTGAAAAATACGGCTGACAAGGGCGGCAAGGTGACCAGCGCCGATTGCGCCTGTCCCTGCCAGCCCAGCGGCTCTGCCGTAACGCCGCCCATGTTGCCCCGGTCCTGCCCGCCATAGCTGGCGGCATCGCTGTTCAGCACCTCGTCCCAGCGTCCCGGCGCCGGCAGGCCGATGCGCTGGCGCCGCTCCACCGGCGTCATGTTCACCGCGACCACCACCGGCGCATCGCCCGGATTGCCAAAGCGCGCCCAGGCAAAGGTGCTGTGGCTGGCGTCGTCGACCTCGAGCCAGCAAAAGCCCTCGGGGCTGGCATCTTTCGCATGCAGTGCCGGCGTGGCGGCGTAAAGCCGGTTCAGATCGCGCACCCAGGCCTGTATGCCTCGGTGCTGCGGATGGTCCAGAAGTTGCCAGTCCAGCCCCGCGTCATGGTTCCATTCGCGCCCCTGCGCGAACTCGCCACCCATGAACAGCAGCTTCTTGCCCGGATGGCCCCACATGAAGCCGAAATAGGCCCGGAGGTTGGCGAATTTCTCGTCGCCCTCGCCCGGCATCTTGCCCAGAAGGCTGCCCTTGCCATGCACCACCTCGTCATGGCTCAAGGGCAGCACGAAGTTTTCCGACCAGGCGTAAGCCAGCCCGAAGGTCATCTGGTTGTGATGGTGGCGGCGGTGGATCGGGTCTTTCGACATGTAGGACAGGGTGTCGTTCATCCAGCCCATGTTCCACTTGAACCCGAACCCAAGGCCGCCCTCATGCACCGGCTTCGACACGCCCGGAAAGGCGGTGCTTTCCTCGGCCAGCGTCACGATGCCCTTGTGCCCGCCGTAAGCCGCGATGTTCATGGCGCGCAGAAGCTCCATCGCCTCGTAATTCTCGCGCCCGCCGTCCTTGTTCGGCACCCATTGGCCGGATTGCCGGGAATAGTCGCGGTAGAGCATGCTTGCCACGGCATCCACCCGCAGCCCGTCGATGTGAAACTCCTCCAGCCAATACAAGGCGTTGGCGACAAGGAAGTTCTTCACCTCCACCCGGCCATAGTTGTAGATCAGGGTGTTCCAGTCCTGATGGAAGCCCTCTTTCGGGTCGGCATGTTCATAAAGCGCGGTGCCGTCAAAGCGGGCAAGGCCATGGGCATCGGTCGGGAAATGCCCCGGCACCCAGTCGAGAATCACGCCAAGCCCCTTGGCATGGGCCGCATCGACCAGCGCGCGAAACTCCTCGGGCGTGCCATGGCGGATGGTAGGCGCAAACAGCCCCACCGGCTGATAGCCCCAGGAGCCGTCGAACGGATATTCGCTGATCGGCAGGAGTTCGAGATGGGTGAAGCCCATGTCGGCGGCATAGGCGACCAGATCTTCGGCCAGTTCGGTATAGGAAAGCCGCCGGCCATCCTTGCGCTTCCAGCTTCCCAGATGCACCTCGTAGATCGACATCGGCGCGGCGACGTTCTGCGCCACCTCGCGGCGTGTCATCCAGCCGGCGTCGGTCCAGGTGCCCGCGCCCAAGGCCCGGACCACCGAGGCATTCTGCGGCGGATGCTCGCTGCCAAAGCCCACCGGGTCGGCCTTCAGCCTGAGTTCGCCATCGGCGCCCTTGAGTTCGTATTTGTAGGCCAGCCCCTCGCCGACGCCGGGGATAAAGGTCTCCCAGACCCCGGTCGCGCCGCGCTTGCGCATCGGATGACGGCGGCCATCCCAAAGGTTGAAGCTGCCCACGACCGACACCCGGCCGGCATTCGGCGCCCAGACCGCAAAGCGGGTGCCCTGCACCCCCTCATGCGTGCAGGGATGCGCCCCGAGCGCGGCCCAGAGCCGGTTGTGCGTGCCCTCGGCCAGAAGGTATTCGTCGATCTCGCCCAGCACCGGGCCAAAGCGGAAAGCGTCGTCAAACTCCCAGACCGTGCCGCCCGCCTCGGCGCGCAGCCGGTAGGCCACCCGCCCCGGCAAGGGCGCGCTGAACAGCCCCTCGGCCCCGGCAACCGGGCTTGCCTCGACCTCGGCCCCGGCCAGCACCCAGACCCGGTCGGCCCCCGGCACCAGCGCCGTCACCCCCCAGCCACCCCGGTCATGCAGCCCCAGATGGGCAAAGGGATCGCCATGCCGCCCTTCGACAAGGGCACGCGCCGTATCACGGTCGGGCGGCTGATGGGTCATGGCTGCCTCACAAAGCGGGGGGAATGTTCCAGATGTCTTTCATGTAGCTGCGAATGGTGCGGTCCGAGGAAAAGAACCCCGAACGCGCGGTGTTGCGTGCCGCCATCCTGACCCAGATTTCCGGGTCGGCATAGGCCTGATCCACGCGGGCCTGCGC
This sequence comes from Tabrizicola oligotrophica, assembly GCF_011008935.1. GTDB lineage: Bacteria > Pseudomonadota > Alphaproteobacteria > Rhodobacterales > Rhodobacteraceae > Tabrizicola_A > Tabrizicola_A oligotrophica. The sequence goes on from NZ_JAAIVJ010000001.1 coordinate 528,258, forward strand.
CGCGTCATAGGCGTCGAAATCGGCGGCGACGAGGAAGTGGTCGTGATGCCAGATCCGGTGCAACAGCCCGTGGTAGCGGTCGGGCTGATCTGGCGAAAACCGGCCTTCGGCAATGAGTTGCAGGACGATCTTCAACATTTCCGAGCCTTCGATCGCGCGCGCCGACTGGTTCGGCGTTTCCCGCCTGCGGATCGCCTCGTCCGTGGTCAGGCCAAAGAGGAAGAAGTTCTCCGCCCCGACCTCCTGCAATATCTCGACATTGGCGCCGTCCAGCGTGCCGATGGTCGGCGCACCGTTCATCATGAACTTCATGTTGCCGGTGCCGGAAGCCTCCATCCCGGCAGTCGAGATCTGCTCCGACAGATCGGCCGCCGGGATCAGCCGCTCGGCCATCGAGACGTTGTAATTCGCCGGATAGACCACCTTCAGCCGATCCCCAACCTGAGCGTCCGCATTCACGACCGCCGCCACATCGTTGATAAGGTGGATAATTTCCTTTGCCGCCGCATAGCCCGGCGCTGACTTGCCGCCAAAGATCTTGACGCGCGGCACCGCCGACGCATGCGGGGTTTCCCGCAGCCGGTGCCAATGCGCGATGGTTTGCAGGATGTTCAGAAGCTGGCGCTTGTATTCGTGGATGCGCTTGACCTGCACATCAAACAGCGCATCGGGCGAGATCTGCACGCCTTGGCTCGCGGCGATCCAGCCTGCCAGCGCCTGCTTGTTCTGCCGCTTGGCGGCCTGAAAGGCATCGCGGAAGCCCTTGTCCTCGATATGGTTTTCTAGCCCCTTCAGCCGGTCGAGATCGGCTTCCCAGCCCGGCCCGATGGCCTGCGTGATGACCCCCGACAGCGGCCGGTTCGCCATGGCCAGCCAGCGCCGCGGCGTCACGCCGTTGGTCTGGTTGACGATCTGGCCGGGATGGGTGCGGTGCAGTTCGGGAAAGAGCGAGGTCTTGACCAGTTCGGAATGCAGCGCCGAGACGCCGTTGACCTTGTGCGACATGATGAACGCGAGCTCGCCCATCCGCACCTCGTGGTGCTTGACGATGCCGACGTAATGCGGCGGGTGGAAGGTGCGGCGATGCCAGCTGTCGATCCTTTCAACGATCTGCATGTGGCGCGGCAGCACGGTGCCGAACATGTAGGTCGGCCATTTCTCCAGCGCCTCGGGCAAGAGCGTGTGGTTGGTGTAGCCCAGACAGGCCCGCGCGGTCTCCAGCGCGGTGTCGAACGCCATGGCGTGTTCGTCCACCAAGAGCCGGATCAGTTCCGGCCCGGCAATCGCCGGGTGGGTGTCGTTCATCTGGATGGCGACATGGGCGGGCAGATCGGCCACCGAGAGACCCGCCGCCAGATGCCGGCGCAGGATGTCCTGCAAGGCGGCAGAGGTCAGGAAATACTCCTGCTTCAGCCGCAATTCCTTGCCCTGATAGGTGGTGTCATCGGGGTAAAGCACGCGCGAGAGCGTGCGGGCCAGCGCCTCGGGTTCCGCCGCCGCCGTGTGATCGCCGCGGTTGAAGCGGTCCAGATCAAAGAGCGTCGTCGGCTTCGCCGCCCAAAGCCGCAGCGTGTTGGCCCAGCCGCCCTGCCAGCCGATCACCGGCGTGTCATGCGCGCTGGCCACCACGGTTTCCCCCGGCACCCAGCGCTCGCCCTCGATCTGGCCCTTGAAGCCGATGGTATAGGCGCTTTCGGGGCGCGGGAATTCCCAGGGGTTGGTCTGGGTCAGCCAGTCTTCCGGGCTTTCAACCTGCTGGCCACCCTCGAAGCGCTGGCGAAAGAGGCCATGCTCATAGCGGATGCCATAGCCATAAGCCGGGCAGCCGACCGTCGCCATGCTTTCCATGAAACAGGCGGCCAGCCGGCCCAGCCCGCCATTGCCAAGTGCTGCATCCGGCTCGCCCTCGACCAGACCCATGAAGTCCTGCCCGAAGCCCGCCATCACCTCGCGCGCCAGATCGTCAAGGCCAAGGTTGACCACCGCGTCCTGCAACAGCCGCCCGATCAGGAATTCCATCGACAGGTAATAGACCCGCTTGCGCCCCTCGGCCCAGGTGCGGCGGGTGGACTGGAACCACGGCCCCATGATCCGGTCGCGCACCGCGTAAGACAGCGCCATGCGCCAGTCATAGGCGCTGGCATGCGGTGCGTCCTTGCCCAGCGTGTAGGTCAGATGACGCAGGACATCGGCGCGAAGAGTGTCTTTGGTCAGGTGCATCACGGGGAAATCCGGGGCAAAGAGAGTCATGTTAGCGCTACCATTCCTTATCGCTATGCCTGTCCTTCATGCACAATGCAAGCGAAACGAAAAGGGGGCCGGGAAAATCGGTTTATGATCTGCATCAAATACAGCGGCCGCCGGCCCGGCTATGGTGCGCAAAAGCGGATTTCCCGGGGAAATGTGGCATGCGACTGACGACACGAACCAATCTGGCAATGCGGACGCTGATGTTCTGCGCCGTCAACCCCGGGCAGATCGTGCGCAAACACGAGGTGGCCGAGGCCTGCGGCGCCTCGGAAAACCATCTGGCGCAGGTGATCCATCTTCTGGCGCGCAAGGGCTTCATCAAGACCCAGCGCGGCCGCTCGGGCGGGCTGATGCTGGCGAGAGCACCGGAAAGGATCGGCGTCGGCGAGGTGTTCCGGGCCTTCGAGGCGGTGCTGCCCTTTACCGAATGCACCGAAGAGCGGCAGGCGACCTGTCCGCTGGCCGCCTGCTGCCGGCTGAAATGCGTGCTGCAAGAGGCGCTGGATGCGTTCTATGCCCGGCTTGACCGCGCGACGCTGGCCGAGCTGGTGTCCGAGAACACCGGGTTGCAAACGCTGCTGAAGGTGGCCTGACCCCGCCCCTCCTCGTCGCGCGACGAGGGGGCCGTCTCAGCCGCGCCAGCGTTTCAGCCGCAGCGCATTGCCCAGCACAAAGAGCGACGACAGCGCCATGGCTGCCGCGCCCAGCATCGGTGACAGCTGCGGCCCGCCAAAGGGCACCAGAAGCCCCGCCGCCACCGGGATCAGCACGGTGTTGTAGCCAAAGGCCCAGAACAGGTTCTGCCGGATGTTGCGCATCACCGCCCGCGACAGGCCGATGGCCTGCGCCACGCCCATCGGATCGCCGCGCATCAAGACCACATCGCCGGCCTCGATCGCCACATCGGTGCCGGTGCCCATGGCGATGCCGACATCGGCCAGCGCCAGCGCCGGCGCATCGTTCAGCCCGTCGCCGACAAAGACCGTTCCGGCGCCAAGGCTGCCGATCACCTCGGCCTTTTGCGCAGGCATGATCTCGGCATGTATGGTGGCAATGCCGATATCCCGGGCGACGGCCTCGGCGGTGGCCCGGGCGTCGCCGGTGATCATCACCGGTTCCAGCCCCATGGCCTGCAGTCGGGCGATGGCAGCGGCGGCGCTTGGCTTGATCGGGTCGGCGACGAGGATCGCCGCCTCGGCCCGGTCGCCGCGGCCCACGAGCAACACGCCCTGACCCTGCGCCTGCGCCAGCCTGCACGTCTCGGCAAGCCCGTCTTCCAGCGGCCCGAACAGCCGGTGTGAGCCGACCAGAACCGGCTCGCCCGCCACCAGCGCCGCGGCGCCGCGGCCGGGGTGGGCCTGAAAGCCCGTCGTCTCGGGCAGGGCCAGCCCGCGACGGGTGGCCTCGGCCAGCACCGCCCCGGCCAGGGGATGTTCCGAGCCGCGCTCCACCGCCGCGGCCAGCGCCAGCAGCCGGTCGGCGTCCAGCCCCGGCAGCACATGCACCGCCTGCACCACCGGCTTGCCCATGGTCAGCGTGCCAGTCTTGTCAAAGGCGATGCGGCGCACCGTTTCCAGCCGTTGCAGCGCCTCGCCCTTGCGGAACAGCACCCCCATTTCCGCCGCGCGACCAGTGCCGACAAGGATCGACACCGGGGTCGCCAGACCCATGGCGCAGGGGCAGGCAATGATGAGCACCGCAACCCCCGCCACCAGCGCCTCGGCCAGACCGGGACCGACGGCCAGCCAGACGGCGAAGGCGAGAGCCGCCAGCGCCATCACCACCGGCACGAACCACAGCGTGATGCGGTCGACCAGCGCCTGCACCGGCAGCTTGCCGCCCTGCGCTTCGGCCACCATGGCGATGATGCGCGACAGGACTGTCGCCGCCCCCACCGCGCGCACCTCCATGACCAGCCCGCCCGTGCCGTTCACCGTGCCGCCGGTCAGCCCGTCGCCGGGCGCCTTGGCCACCGGCAGCGGCTCGCCCGTCAGCATGGATTCGTCCACCGCCGAGGCGCCCTCGACCACCACCCCGTCGACCGGCACCCGCTCGCCGGGGCGAACCTGCACCCGGTCGCCGGCCAGAAGTGCGGCGATCGGCACCTCGACCGGATCGGGCGACAGCCGCAGCGCGGTCTTGGGCTGCAAGGCCACCAGCCGGGCAATTGCCGCACCCGCCCGCCCCCGCGCCCGCGCCTCAAGGCCGCGGCCGCAGAGGATGAGCGTCACGATCACTGCGGCGGCCTCGAAATACACCGCGCGCGAGGCGGGCGGGATCAGCGCCGGGGCAAAGGTCACCAGCGTCGAAAAGGCCCAGGCCGCGCCGGCGCCCAAGGCGACAAGGCTGTTCATGTCGGGCGAAGCCTTCACCAGCGCCGGGAGGCCCTTGCGGAAGAACCGCGCGCCGGGCCAGAGCAGGACCAGCGTCACCAGCAGGAATTCGGCCAGCCAGAGGCTTTGCATCGCCACCAGCCCGTGCAGCCAGTGGTGGAAGGCCGGCACCAGATGCCCGCCCATTTCCGCGACGAATACCGGCAGCGTCAGCCCCGCGGCAATCGTGGCGTCACGCCAGAGCCGGGTCTCCTCGGCCCGTGGGTCGTGGTCGGAGCTTTCGGCCATCGGCGCGGCCTGATAGCCGGCCCGGGCCACGGCGGCGGCCAGCGTGCCGGCATCGGTCTCGCCCCAGAGCGTCACGGTCGCCGCCCGCGTCGCCAGATTGGCGCTGGCCTCGGCCACGCCGGGCTGGGCGCGCAGCACGCGCTCCACCCGGCCGGTACAGGCGGCGCAGGTCATGCCCTCGACTGCCAGCACGACCTGGCGTTGCCGCGCCGGATAGCCGGCCCTGGCCAGTGCGCTCGCCATGGCCTCGGGCGTCGCGGGGGCGTCGAAGCGCACGTCGGCGCTTTCGGTGCCAAGATTGACATGGGCGCTTGTCACGCCGTCCTGCGCGGCAAGCACCCGCTCGGCCCGCGCCACGCAAGAGGCGCAGGTCATGCCGTCAAGCTGAAATCGGATTGTCTGGGTCATGCCCCCATATGGTCCTCGCGGGCGTGTCAAGGCAAGACCCCCGCGCCAATCTGTCCCGGCCCTCGCCCCCTTGCGAAGCCCCCGCCTGCCACCCCATATTGCCGCAAAAGGAGTATCCCATGACCCTGCTTTCCGTTCCCGACATGTCCTGCGGCCATTGCAAGGCCTCGGTCGAGGCCGCCCTTGCCCCCCTGCCCGGCATGGCCCCGGTCGAGGTGGACCTGACCAAGCGGCAGGTGACCGTGGCAGGACCGGCCTCCGAGGCGGTGAAAGCGCTGGATGCCATCGGCTTTCCGGCCCGGGAAGTTGCCTGATCTCCACAGTCACGCGGGCTTGATCGGCTGATGCGGCCTCGCGGGGCGCCGCCCCGTTGAAGATGGCGAAAAGTCGCGTTAAATGGTCGCAATCCGAACGTGTTTCCGGCGCGATGCAGCCCGGATCGCGGATCAGGATGGTCATCGGCAGAAAGCCGGGACGATCAGCACAAGTTTGAGCGGAGCAGTCAGATGTCGAATTCCCCCACCGCCCAGCAAGGCGGCAGCACTACGCCGGCCCCCCAACAGGGTCAGTCGGGCGGGGCGCCAGGCCAGCAGCAGGGCAGCCAGCAACAGGGCGGCCAGCCGATCTTCCGCGACTGGGCGTCGATCTGAGATCAGGGGGCCAGCCGGAACGCTGGCCCTTTTGCTTTGGCGATGGCTGACCCGGTTTCCTCGATCCTCAACCTTGGCCCGGCCTCGGAAGCGGCCTTTGCCCGCGCGGGCATCCATTCGGCCGAAGAAATCCGCGAGATGGGCGCCGATGCCGCCTATCTGCGGCTGATGGAGGCCGGCACCCAGCCGCATTTCATCGGCTATTATGTGCTGGTGATGGGCTTGCAGGGCCGGCCCTGGAACGATTGCCAGGGCGAAGAGAAAAAGGCGCTGCGGGTAAAGTTCGACCGGTTGAAGGCGCAGGCCCGCGCCTCGGTTGCGGCCTCGGGCGGGGCCGATCATGCGCTGGATGCAGCGCTGGCGGCGATCGGCGTCGTGCCGAAACGCCCTTAACGCCGCAGGATCATGCGGTCGCCCGCGATTTCGATGGCGTAGCGGCCAAGATAGTCCATCCCCAGAAGCGAGCCGTCCATCTCGCCCTCGTTGACCGAGGCGCCGATGCTGTCATCGTGAAACGGGCCGAGCGTGACATCGGCCAGCCGCACCCGCGCGGTGCGCACCAGCCCGTTGGCGGTTTGCGACTGCCCGGCGTAGACAAGGCTTTGCAGGTCAATCCCCAGCCGGGCGGCGTCGGCTTGCGACAGGACCACCCCTGTCGCCCCGGTATCGGCCATGAAGGTCAGCGACCGGCCCGAAATGGTCAGGGTGATGTAGTAATGCCCATCGTCCGAGCGCGGGATCTCCACCGTCTCCGCCGTCTCGCGCTGGGTGGCGGTCACGTCATGGCGGATGTCCTGCCACAGGCCATAGCCCGCCATCAGCCCGACGAGGATCATCCCCCAGGCCAGAAAGCTGCGCAGCCCCTGCCCCAGACGCCCGCGATATTCGGCAATGCCCCAGCCCGCCACGGCGGCCAGCAGCAGCCCAAGGTACAGCAGCCGCCCGAAATCGTCGCCATTCATCCGATCAGCCCCGTGCCGCGCACGCCGTCGATGACGAATTGCACCGAAAGCGCCGCCAGCAACATGCCCAGCAGCCGGGTGATGACAATGGTGCCGGTGCGGCCAAGCATGCGCTCCAGCGGCGGCGAGGCCAGCAGGAAGGCATAGGTCACCGCCATCATCACCCCCATCAGCCCGATCACCACCCCCGTCGCCGCCCAGTCGCCGCCGCCCTGACCGATCAGCAGGATCATGGTGGCAATCGCGCCCGGCCCGGCAATCAGCGGTGTTGCCAGCGGAAAGACCGAAGGGTCATGGTCGGGGTCGGCATGCTGGCCCTCGCGCCGTTGAGTGCGGCGTTCGAACAGCATGTCCAGCGCGGTCAGGAACAGAAGGATGCCGCCCGCGATGCGGAAGGCGGGCATGGATATGCCGATGAAGGTCAGGATCGCCTCGCCCGCGACGCCGAACAGCATCAGCAGACTGGCCGCGATCAGGCAGGCCCGGCCCGCCATGGCGCGGCGGCGCGAGGTGTCCATCCCCTGCGTCAGCGCGATGAACAGCGGCACCAGCCCCGGCGGGTCGATCACCACGAACATGGTGGCAAAGGCAGTGATGAGGAAGGCGCTGGTCATGCCTCAAGGCTAGACGCCCTTGCGCCGGCGCGCAACCTTGGCCTTGGGCTGCTGCTGCACAGGCCAGGCGCCCTGCCGCGCCCATGCAAGGCAAAAGGCCGCCCCGAAGGACGGCCTTTCCCGCAAGCTGCACGCGCCCTTATTCGGCGGCGATGGCGTTGCCATAGGTCAGGAAGCGGCCCTCGTCGGCGATGAAGGCCTTTTCGCCCGCCGTCGAGGCAATCGCGCCGAACGGCATCTGGGCGCGCAGTTTCCACTCCGCCGGCACGTCGAAGGCGCGGGCGACGGCCTCGTCGATCACCGGGTTGTAATGCTGCAGGCTGGCGCCGATGCCGGCATCGGCCAGCGCGTTCCAGACCGAGATCTGCGCCATGCCCGAGGAATGCTCCGAAAAGCCCGGGAAGGCATCGGCGTACAGCGCGAACTTTTCCTGCAGGGTCTTGATGGTGGCCTGATCCTCATAGAACAGCACCGTGCCGGCGCCGGCCGCGAAGGCCTGCATCTTGGCTTCGGTCGGGGCGAAGGCTTCGGCCGGAACGATGGCGCGCAGCGCTTCGGTGACGATGCCCCAGAACCGCTCCGAGGCGGCGCCGAACAGGATCACGGCGCGCGAGGATTGCGAGTTGAACGAGGACGGCGACAGGCGCACGGCCTCCTTGATCAGCGCCTCGACGGCGGCTTCGGACTGGGGCAGCGCCTTGCCAAGGGCGTAATGCGTGCGGCGATTCTTCAGGGTGGTCAGCGTAGCGTTGGTCATGGGATCGGCCCTTTGCGTGTTGTGCTGGGGCCTATATGATCGCACAATGCCTTTGGCTCAACCGTCACATCTGCGCATCAGCGCACAGAAACGGTGAAAATTTGCCCGGGGCCATTAGCGGGGCCTTTTCCGCTGCGGCGCCGGGGCCTATCCCGCCGCCTCCAGCTTTTCCTGCGCCGTCATCCACATCGCCTCGGCGCGGTCCAGACCCTCCATGACCTCGGCATATTTGCGGTTCCAGGTTTCCAGCTCGCCCTTGCGGGCCTCCTCATAGAGCGCCGGATCGGCCAGCTTGGTCGCCAGCTTGTCGCGCATCTCGTTCAGCTTGCCGAGCCGTTCGTCGCATTTGCGCACCTCGGCCTTCAGCGCCAGCATCTCGTCCCGGCTGGCCTTCTTCGGCTTTTCAACGGGTTTCGCGGCGGGTTTCTCCACCTCGTCGCCGGCCAGAAGCTGCCGCCGATAGGCCTCCAGATCCTCGGTATAGGGCGTCACCGCGCCCCCCTTCACCAGCCAGAGCCGGTCGGCCACCAGCGACAGCAGGTGCATGTCGTGGGAAACAAGGATCACCGCGCCGGAATATTCGGTCAGCGCCTCGACCAGCGCCTCGCGGGATTCGATGTCGAGGTGGTTGGTCGGTTCGTCAAGGATCAGAAGATGCGGCGCGTCGATGGTGGCCAGCAGGAGGCTGAGACGCGCCTTCTGCCCGCCCGAGAGCCGCCCGACGACGGTTTCGGCCTGATCGGCCATCAGGCCAAAGCTGGCCAGCCGCGCCCGCAAGCGTGGCTGCCCCTCGGCCGGGCGCAGGCGCATGACATGCTGCAAGGGGGTTTCGTCGATGTGCAGCTCGTCCACCTGATGCTGAGCGAAATAGCCGATCCGCAGCTTGGACGATTTCACCATCCGGCCCTCGCAGGCCTCAAGCTTGCCCGCCAAGAGCTTCGACAGCGTCGATTTGCCCTCGCCATTGCGGCCCAGCAGCGCGATGCGGTCGTCCTGATCGATGCGCAGCGACAGTTTCCGCAGGATCGGCGGGCCGCCATAACCCACCGCGCCGCCTTCGATGTTGATGATCGGCGGCGACAGCTCCTCGGGGGCGGGGAAGGTGAAGACCACCTTCTTGGCATCCTCGGGCGCGGTGATCGGCGTCATCTTTTCCAGCATCTTGACGCGGCTCTGCGCCTGCACCGCCTTCGAGGCCTTGGCCTTGAAGCGGTCGACGAAGCTTTGCAGATGCGCCCGGCGGGCCTCCTGTTTCTTGGCTTCCGCCTGCAACACCGCCCGGCGCTCGGCCATCTGGCGGGCGAACTGGTCATAGCCGCCCTGCCAATAGGTCAGCTTGCGGTTGTCGAGATGCAGGATGCCCTGCACAGCGCGGTTCAAGAGGCCGCGGTCGTGGCTGATGATCAGCACCGTATGGGGATATTTCGCCAGATAGCTTTCCAGCCAGAGCGCGCCTTCAAGATCCAGATAGTTGGTCGGCTCGTCCAGAAGCAGGTAATCGGGCTGGGCAAACAGCACCCCGGCCAAGGCCACCCGCATGCGCCAGCCACCCGAGAAATCCGAACAGGGACGCAGTTGCGCCTCGGCATCAAAGCCCAACCCCTTCAGAATGGCGCTGGCCCGGCCCTCGGCGCTCCAGGCGTCGATGTCGGCCAGCCGCGCCTGAATTTCGGCGATGCGGTGCGGGTCGTGGGCAGTCTCGGATTCCGCCAGAAGTGCGGCGCGTTCGGTATCGGCCGCCAGCACGGTGTCCAGTAGCGAAGTCGACGAGGATGGCACCTCCTGCGCCACCCCGCCGATCCGCGCCCGCGACGGGATCGAGATCGCGCCCGATTCCAGCGCCAGCTCGCCCCGGATCAGCCGGAACAGCGTAGTCTTGCCTGCGCCATTGCGCCCGACAAGGCCGACCTTGTGGCCGGTGGGAATGGTGGCCGAAGCCCCTTCGAACAGGGGCCGGCCTTCGACGGAATAAGTGATGTCTTCGATCTTCAGCATGGGCAGGGCTTGCCGCACTGCCGCGCCAAGGTCAACCTGTGCCTTCAATGTGGCCCAAATATCCCGGGGGATGAGCGCCAAGGGCGCGAAGGGGGCAGCGCCCCCTTCTTTTCTTTGTCATCTGCCCGTGCTAAGCGCCCGGCCATCACATCGGGCCACTTCCGGCCCCTACAACTGGAGAGCCCCATGGCCACCGAACGCACCCTGTCGATCATCAAACCCGACGCCACCAAGCGCAACCTGACCGGCAAGATCGTCGCCAAGTTCGAAGACGCGGGCCTGCGCGTCGTCGCCTCGAAGCGCATTCACCTTTCGGACAAGCAGGCCGGCGCCTTCTATGCCGAACATGCCGCCCGTCCGTTCTATGGCGAACTCTGCGCGTTCATGGCCTCCGAGCCGGTCGTGGTGCAGGTTCTGGAAGGCGAAGGCGCGATTGCCAAGAACCGTGAAGTGATGGGCGCGACCGATCCGGCCGCCGCCGATGCCGGCACCATCCGCAAGGAGTTTGCGCTGTCGAAGGGCGAGAACTCGGTCCACGGTTCGGACAGCCCGGAATCGGCCGCCCGCGAGATCGCCTTCTTCTTCTCGGGCCTCGAACTGGTCGGCTGAGACCGGAACCGGAATTTGTACAAATTCCGAACCGATTTCTGACGCAGAAATCGAAAGCGGCGGGGAGACCCGCCGCTTTTTGCTTACCCCGCCGGCTTCTTCTCGGTCTTCATCTCCCAGCGCCCGGTTTCTTCGGACCAGTATTGCGCCGCCATGCCAAGACCGGTCACCTTGGTCCAAAGCCCGCGCGCCGCCTGCACCGCCGTCTCGTCGCCGCCATCAAACAGCACCCAGAGCCGCTCGCAGCCCTCCTCGCCCGGCAAGGGGTCGGCCCCATCCAGCAGCACCACCCCCTGCGCCGCATTGGCCGCCGCGCCCTGCCCGATCAGCACCGGCTGCTCGGCATCGAACGGCCCGCCTTCGACCCCGTGCGGCAGGAAGCCGTCCTCCGGTTCCAGCCAGAGCTTCGCATCCAGCCGGTCGCGGCGCGTCGCATCGGGGCTGCGCAGCATCACCCGCCAGCCCGCGGCCAGCGCGCGCGGCAGGATCAGCGCCAGCACCTCCTCGGGGCCCGAGCGCGTCAGGTGGTAGAACATCGCCGTGCCCATCAGGATGCCGCGCCGCCGCGGCAGGCCGGGTCATGGATATTTGGGCCAGTATGAAAGGCCATGGTCAGGCCTTGGCTTCGAAGCGGTCGCGGATCAGCCGGTTCAGCGCCAGGACGCCCCAGCCGGTGGCCCCTTTGGGCGCCAGCGTGGTGTCGGTCTTCAAAAGCGCGGTGCCGGCGATGTCGAGGTGGATCCAGGGCATGTCATCTTTCACGAAGCGGCGCAGGAAATGCGCCGCGGTGATCGCGCCGCCATCGCGGCCGCAGGAGTTGACGATATCGGCGATGCGCGATTTCAGCTTGGCGTCATAGCCCTCGCCCATCGGCATCCGCCAGGCGCCTTCGCCTTCGGCGCTCGCGGCGGCGAGGAAGGCGTTGCACAGCCCGTCGTCGTTCGAAAATACCCCGGTGTTTTCATGGCCAAGCGCCACGATGATCGCGCCGGTCAGCGTGGCGAGGTCGATCATGCCCGAGGGTTTGAAGCGCTCCTGCGCGTACCACAGCACATCGGCCAGCACGAGCCGGCCCTCGGCGTCGGTGTTGATGACCTCGATCGTGTCGCCCTTCATCGAGCGCACCACGTCGCCGGGACGCTGGGCGCGGCCGTCGGGCATGTTTTCCACCAGCCCGACCAGCCCGACGACATTGGCGCGCGCCCCGCGCAGCGCCAGCGTCCGCATCACGCCGGCGACCACGGCGGCGCCGCCCATGTCCATCGTCATGTCTTCCATGCCGGCGGCGGGCTTGATGGAAATCCCGCCGGTGTCGAAGCACACCCCCTTGCCGACCAGCGCGAAGGGGGCCTCGCCCGCCTTGCCGCCGTTCCATTGCATCACCACCACCTTGGAGGGGCTTTCCGAACCTTGGCCCACCCCCAGCAGGGCCTGCATGCCCAGCTTTTTCAGCTCTGCTTCCTCGAGGATTTCCACCTCCAGCCCAAGCTCCTGCATTGCCGCCAGACGGCCGGCGAAATCGTCGGTGGTCAGGATGTTGGCGGGCTCGTTCACCAGATCGCGGGTGAAGAAGATGCCTTCGGTCAGCGCCGCCAGCGGCGCCGCGTCGGCGGCCACCGCTTCGGGCCGGGCGCAGGCCAGCGCCACCGGGCCGCGGGGTTTCTGCTCGCCCGATTTGTGGGCGGTGAACTCATAGGCCCGCAGCGCGAGGCCGAAGGAGATTTCGGCGGCTTGCGGGTGGGTTTCAGTCACGACGAGCGCGCCCGCCGGACCGAGCGCGCGGCCCACCGCCGCCCCGGCCTTGCGCGCCTGCGCCGCATCGGCCTTGCGCGGCAGCTTCACCAGCATCAGCGCCTCGGCAGCAAGGCCCGGCGGGAAGGCCAGGCTCAGCGCCTCGCCGGGTTTGAGCTTGGTCCAGTCGGCGCTGGCCAGCGCGCGCGCAAGCATGCCGCGCGTCACCCGGTCAAGCTTGCGGGCGGCCGGGGTCGCCGGTGCCGCGCCATCGGCGACCAGCGCGAGAAGGCCCGCGGTCTGGCCCAGCGTCTCGAGGTTGGTTTCGGTGAAAGTCAGGGCGACCGGCTGGTTCATCAGGCATCCTTTCAGCGCGCGCGGCATTTCGCTGAAAGCTAGCGAAGGGGGCGGGCGAATGCCAGATAGCAGTTTTCCATGCCGGCGAATGTTGATAGCTTGGCCGCGCGCCCGCCCCTAGGAATAGCGTCCCTTGCCAAGATTCGACCGATATCTGCTTGCCCAGCTTCTGGCCGTCTTCGGCTTTTTCGCGCTGGTGCTGGTGGCGGTCTATTGGGTCAACCGGGCGGTCGGGCTGTTTGACCAGCTGATCGGTGACGGGCAGACGGCGGTGGTTTTCCTTGAGTTCTCGCTGCTGACCCTGCCCAACGTCATCCGTGTCGTGCTGCCCGTCGCGGCCTTTGCCGCCGCGGTCTATGTCGCCAACCGGCTGATGCAGGAAAGCGAGCTGGTGGTGATGCAGGCGACCGGCTTTTCCTCGTTCCGGCTGGCGCGGCCGGTGCTGTGGTTCGGGCTGATCGTGACGCTGGCGGCGCTGGTGCTGGCGCATGTGCTGGTGCCGCTGAGCCGCGAGGCGCTGAGCGCGCGCTATGCCGAGATCCGCCAGAACGTCACCGCGCGTTTCCTGACCGATGGCGCCATCACCCATCCCGGCGCGGGGCTGACGCTTTATATCCGCGAGCTGGCGCCCTCGGGCGAGCTGCTGGGCCTGTTCCTGACTGACGCCCGCGACGCCGCCGCCGTCACCACCTATACGGCGGAAAAGGCGCTGTTTGCCCGCACCGACTCGGGGCCGAAGCTCTTGATGTTCAATGGCATGGCGCAGCAGGTGACCGGGCCGGACCGCCGGCTGTCGCTGACCCGCTTTGCCGATTTCACCTATGATCTGGGCGGGCTTCTGCCCGAGGCCGCGCCCGGCACGCGCACCATCGACGCGCTGTCGACGGCAGAGCTGCTGGCGGCCGACACCGCCCTTCTGGCCGAAACCGGCGCGACGCGGGCGGCGTTCCTTTATGATGCGCACAACCGCTTTGCCCAGCCGTTCCTGGCCGTCGCCGCCGCGCTGATCGGCTTTGCCGCGCTGCTGATGGGCAATTTCAGCCGCTTCGGGCTTTGGCGGCAGGTCGGGCTGGCGGTGGGGCTTCTGGTGCTGGTGCAGGCGGTGGCCTCGGTCGCCACCGGGTTGGGGCTGCGCTCTGACCGGGGCTGGATCTGGGCCTATGCCGCGCCGGTTTTCGGCACGGCCCTCGGGGTGGCGCTGTTGTGGTGGTCGCAGCGCCCGCGCCGGGTGGCAGCCGGGCAAGGCGGGCTGGCATGACGCTGGATCTCTATATCGCGCGGCGGTTTCTGGGCAGCTTCCTGCGGGTGTTCGGCATCTTTCTGGGGGTGCTGTTGCTGATTGACCTGATCGAGCAGATCCGGCGGTTTTCCGACATCGGGATCGGCCTGTCGCAGGCCTTGCTTCTGGCGCTGCTGAACGTGCCGCAGAACCTGTACCGCATCCTGCCCTTGCTGATGATCCTGTCGGCGATCACGCTGTTTCTGGGCCTTGCACGGTCGTCCGAACTGGTGGTGGTGCGGGCCTCGGGCCGGGCCGGGCTGCGCTTCCTGCTGGCGCCGGTGGCGACGGCGCTGGGCATCGGACTGCTCGCAGTGGCGGTGTTCAACCCGCTGGTGGCCGCCACCTCGAAGGAATACGAGCGCCGCAGTTCGGCCCTCACCGGGGGGGCCGGCGGATCGGTGCTGTCCTTGTCGGCCGAGGGGCTGTGGTTGCGGCAGGGCGATGCCACGGGCCAGACCGTGATCCACGCCGGGCAGATGAGCCCGGAAGGCACCGAGCTGTCCGGCGTGACCTTTCACCTCTTCTCGCCCGAAGGCAGCGTGACGGGTCGGATCGAGGCCGGGCGGGCGCGGTTGCAGGCCGGCGAATGGGCGCTTGAGGGCGCCAAGGTCTGGACCTTCGACGCCGACAACCCGGAGACCTCCGCCAGCCTCGCCACCGCCCCGCTGCGCCTGCCGACCGACCTGACGCCCGCGCAACTGATCGAGGGGCTGGGCGAACAGGGGGCGGTGGCGTTCTGGGATCTGCCGGCGCAGGCGCAATCGCTGGAGCGCGCGGGGTTTTCGGCGCGAGGTTTCCGGCTGGAACACCAGATGGAACTGGCGCTGCCATTGTTGCTGGCCGCCATGGTGCTGGTCGCGGCAGGCTTCACCATGCGGCACGCCCGCTTTGGCAAGACCGGCCAGATGGTGCTTTATGCCCTGATGGCGGGGTTCTTCATCTTCTTTCTGCGAAACTTCGCGCAAGTTCT
Source organism: Tabrizicola oligotrophica (assembly GCF_011008935.1). Lineage (GTDB taxonomy): Bacteria > Pseudomonadota > Alphaproteobacteria > Rhodobacterales > Rhodobacteraceae > Tabrizicola_A > Tabrizicola_A oligotrophica. The sequence goes on from NZ_JAAIVJ010000001.1 coordinate 543,464, forward strand.
TGGCGAGAATGGACAAATTCCCGTCCTTGTCGCCGCATGGACTCCGCCCGTCGCGGCAGCGCTGCTGTCGCTCAGCCTGCTTCTGCATCTGGAGGATGGCTGACATGCGCCGCCTTCTCGTCTCACTCTGCCTTCTTGCCACCGCGCTGTGGACCAGCCTTCCGGCGCGGGCCGAAGACCCCGCGACGCTGATCGCCAATACGCTGCGCATCGAAAGCGAAAGCCGGCTGGTGGCCGATGGCGCGGTCGAGATCTATTATCAGGGCCGCAGGCTGACCGCGCATCGGCTGGTCTATGACCGCGCCGCCGACACGCTGACCATCGACGGGCCGATCACCCTGACCGATGGCGGCGACACGGTGATTCTGGCCTCGCAGGCCGAGTTGAAGGCCGACCTGACCGAGGGCATCCTGCGCTCGGCCCGGGTGGTGATGAGCCAGCAGATGCAGATGGCCGCCGCCGAGGTGCGCCGGATCGACGGGCGCTATACCGACATGAGCCGCGTCGTCGCCTCGTCCTGCAAGATCTGCGCGGGCGATCCGACGCCGCTGTGGGAAATCCGCGCGCAGCGGGTGGTGCATGACCAGCAGGAGCGGCAGATCTACTTTGACCGCGCCTCCTTGCGGTTCGGCGGCGTGCCGGTCTTGTTCCTGCCGCGCCTGCGCATCCCCGACCCGAGCCTGAAACGGGCGAACGGCTTTCTGATGCCGTCGCTGCAGTCCTCCACCACGCTTGGCACCGGGCTGAGCCTGCCCTATTTCGTCACGCTCGGCGACAGCCGCGACCTGACGGTGACGCCCTTCCTGGCCACCAAGGGCGCGCGGACGCTGGAACTGCGCTACCGGCAGGCCTTCCGCACCGGCGAGATCGAGCTGACGGCGGTCGGGTCGCGTGATGCGCTGAAACCGGGGCAGACGCGGGGGCTTCTGTCGGCCGATGGCCGGTTCGAGCTGCCCAAGGGGTTCGAGCTGACCTTCCACGGCGAGACCGTCTCGGACCGCGCCTATCTGCTGGACTATGGCCGATCGGACAAGGACCGTCTGACCAGCCGGCTGGAGATCACCCGCACGCGGGCGAACGAACATATCTCGGGCCGGTTCCTGTCGATCCAGAGTCTGCGCGAGGACGAGCCGTCGGACAGTCTCGCCTCGCTTTTCGGCGACATGACGCTGAAGCGCCGCTTCAGCCTTGGCCCGCTGGGCGGTCAGGGCGGGCTGACCTTCCAGACCCACAGCCACACGCGCTCTTCGGATGACCCGTTCGACACGGCCGACGATGCCGACCTTATCGCCGATGGCCGCGACGTGTTGCGCGGGCGCATCCGCGCCGACTGGCGCCGCGACTGGATTGCCGGCAATGGCCTTGTGTTTGGCGTTCTGGGGGAGGTGACGACCGACCTTTACCACATCGGCGAGGACGCGACCTATGGCGGCACCTACAGCCGTACCCATGGCGCGCTGGCCGCCGAACTGCGCTGGCCGCTGGTCAAGGCGGGCAAGGCCGGCGTCAACCATGTGCTGGAACCCGTAGTGCAGCTGGTCTGGGCGCCGAGCGGCACTGAGGCGCTGCCGAACGAGGATTCGGTGCTGGTCGAATTCGATCAGGGCAACCTGTTCGCGCTGAACCGCTTTCCGGGCTCGGATGCGGTGGAGCGCGGCGCGCGGGCCAATATCGGGGTGAACTACCTGCGGCAGGACCCTGATGGCTGGAGCCTTGGGCTGACCTTCGGGCGCGTGCTGCGCGCTGATGATCCGGGGCAATTCACCACCGGCTCGGGCCTTGCCGGGCGCAGTTCGGACTGGCTTGCCGCCTTCCAGATCGGCACCGCCGCGGGGCTGGGCCTCACCAACCGTTTCCTGCTGGATGATGCTTTTGCCCTGACCAAGGCCGAAACGCTGCTCAGCTATGACCGCCCCCGCTTCGGACTGGAGGCGGGCCTGCTGTTCCACAAGGCCGACCCGGCCGAGGGCCGCCTCATCGACACCAACGAGATCGTCCTTGATGGCCGCTTTGCCATCGGTCAGGCCGGCTGGCAGGCGCGGCTGATGAACCGCTATGACCTGAAGGCCGACCGCGCCTCGAACGCCGGGCTGGGGCTGAGCTTCCGCAACGAATGCCTGTCGGTCGATCTTTCTCTCTCGCGTCGCTTCACATCCTCGACTAGTGTGAAGCCGACCACGGATTTCTCGGTCTCGCTGGAGCTTCTGGGCTTTGGCGGGGCGGCGCCGGGGCCATCCCGGCAATGCCGGGGCTGAAGGGCGCGCAGGACGTACAGAATGCAGGCGATGGAACGGATGACGAAAAGCGGTCGGATCGGAACGGGCCACGGGGCCGGGTTTGGGGCGAAAGCGGCGCGGCTTGCGGCGGCGGTAGTGCTGGCAGTGGTCCTGACCGGCGCGGGCCAACCGGCCCATGCCAACCCCTTTGACCCGGTCATCACCGTCAATGGCCGCGTCATCACGCAATACGAGATGGAGCAGCGCCGCCGCTTCATGGAGATCCTGCGCCAGCCGGGCGATCTGGACGACATGGCGCGCAGCTCGCTGATCGAGGACCGCCTGCGCATGGCCGCCGCCAAAGAGGCCGGGCTGGCCATCTCGCCCGATCAGGTCATGGCCGGCATGACCGAATTCGCCAGCCGCGCCAACCTGTCGGCCGAGGAGTTCATCAAGCTGACCGGCGAAATGGGTCTGGATGCCGAGAGCTTCCGCGACTTCGTCGAGGCGGGCGTGCTGTGGCGCGAAGTGGTGCGGGCGAAATTCGCCGGCAAGGTGAGCATCACCGAGGCCGAAATCAACCGCGCCATCGCCAATTTCCAGCCCACCGGCGCAGTGAAGCTGAACCTTCTGGAAATTGTCCTGCCGGCAGCCGGAACCGACCAGTCCGGCGCCATGGCGCTGGCGCGCAAGCTGCAGGCCCAGATCAAGACCGAGGCCGATTTTGCCGCCGCCGCCCGCGACTATGGCGGCGGGGCCACCGGCTGGACCCGGCTGTCGGACCTGCCGGAAGCGGCCCGCGCGGCGCTCGAACGGCAGGCGCCCGGCGCCATGTCGCGCCCGGTCGCGCTGGAGGACAAGGTCGTGCTCTACTGGCTCTCCGAGCGCGGTGAGGACCCGATCAGCGGCACGCCCGAGGCTTGGCTGGATTACGCGCAGTATCTGGTGCCCGAGGGCGCCAATGCCGAGGCCGAGCTGGCCGCCGCCCGCGCCCGGATCGACACCTGCGACGACCTTTACACCGTGGCCAAGGGCCAGCCGGCCGACCGGGTGATCCGGGAAAGCCAGCCGCAGTCGGCGGTGGGCGGCGATGTCGGCGCCGTGCTGGCGACGCTGGATGCCGGGGAAAGCTCGACCCGGATCAGCCGCGACGGCTGGCGGGTGCTCTTGATGCTGTGTTCGCGCGGCCCGGCGCCCGATCTGGTGCCGAACCGCGACATCATCCGCGAGCAGCTCCTGAACCAGCGGCTGTCGTCTCTGGCCGACATCTATCTGGAAGAGCTGCGCTCCGAAGCGATCATCACCGAAGAGTAAGCCCGCATGACCGCCCCCATCGCGCTGACCTGTGGCGAACCGGGCGGCGTCGGGCCCGAGCTTGCAGTGGCGGCCCGGACCGCCCTGCCCGAGCTGCCGCTGTTCTGGATCGGCGATCCGCGGCACTTGCCGCCGGGCAGCGCCATCGCGCTGATCGACCGGCCCGATCAGGCCCTGCAGGTCGCGCCGGATCTGCTGCCCGTCCTGCCGCATCGCTTTGCCACCCCGAACCCGCCGGGGCAACTGGTGCCGGAAAACGCCCGCGGCGTGATCGAGGTCATCGAGCGCGCGGTTCGGCTGGCGCAGTCGGGCGCGGCCAGCGCGGTCTGCACCGCGCCCTTGCACAAGAAGGCGCTGAAGGATGGCGCCGGTTTTGCCTTTCCCGGCCATACCGAATTTCTCGCCCATCTCGCCGGGGTGGAGAACGTGGTGATGATGCTGGCCAGCCCGCTGTTGCGGGTGGTGCCGGTGACGATCCACATCGCGCTGGCCGAGGTGCCGGCGGCGCTGACGCCGGCGCTGCTGGAGGAGACGCTGCGCATCACCCATGCCGGGCTGATCCGCGATTTCGGCCTGACCGCGCCGCGCCTGGCCGTGGCGGGCCTGAACCCGCATGCCGGCGAGGGCGGCGCCATGGGGCGCGAGGAAATCGCGATCATCTCGCCGGTGCTGGAGCGCCTCCGCGCCGAGGGCCTGACGATCCTTGGCCCGCTGTCGGCCGATACCATGTTCCACCCCCGCGCCCGCGCCGGCTATGACGCGGCGATCTGCATGTATCACGATCAGGCGCTGATCCCGATCAAGACGCTGGATTTCGACGGCGGGGTGAACGTGACGCTGGGCCTGCCCTTCATCCGCACCTCGCCCGACCACGGCACGGCGCTGGACATTGCCGGCAAAGGCGTGGCAAGGCCCGACAGCCTGATTGCGGCGTTGAAGATGGCGCGCGACATGGCGGCGGCGCGCGGGCGGTAGGCGCGGGACGCGGGGCTCCAGCCCCGCACCCCGGGATATTTGAGCCAGTATGAAAGGCCAGTGGGCAGATGGCGACGATTGACGGGCTTCCCCCCTTGCGCGAGGTGATTGCGGCGCATGATCTGGTGGCCAGAAAACAGCTTGGGCAGAACTTCCTGCTGGATCTGAACCTGACCGCCAAGATCGCGCGGATGGCGGGCGATTTGTCGGCCTGCGACGTGCTGGAGGTCGGCCCCGGTCCCGGCGGTCTGACGCGCGGGCTGCTGGTCGAGGGCGCGCGGCGGGTGCTGGCGGTGGAGAAGGATCCGCGCTGCCTGCCGGCGCTGGCCGAAATTGCCGCCCGCTATCCGGGGCGGCTGGAGGTGGTGAACGGCGATGCGATGGAGATCGACCCGCTGGCGCATCTGACCCCGCCGATCAAGGTGGTGGCCAACCTGCCCTACAATGTCGGCACCGAGCTGCTCATACGCTGGCTGACGCCGAAGATCTGGCCGCCGGTCTGGCAATCGCTGACGCTGATGTTTCAAAAAGAGGTGGCCGAACGCATCGTGGCCAAGCCGCGGGGCGACCATTACGGGCGGCTGGCGCTTTTGGCGCAGTGGCGCTGCGAGGCGAAGATCGTCATGCATCTGCCGCCCGAGGCCTTCACCCCTGCCCCCAAGGTACATTCCGCCGTGGTGCATCTGACCCGGCTGGAGGCACCGCGCTATCCGGCGAACGAGGCGATCCTGCAACGGCTGACCGCCATGGCCTTCAACCAGCGGCGCAAGATGCTGCGCTCAAGCCTGAAATCCTGGGGGCCGGATATCGAGGACCGGCTCTTGGCCGCCGGCATCCCGCCCACGGCGCGGGCCGAGGAGATTTCGCTGGAAGGCTTCTGCGCGCTGGCCCGCGAAGTCGCGACATGAAAAAGGCCCGCCAGGCGGGCCTTTTCTCATTCGGCGGCTTCGGGTGCGTCATCCGGCTTGGGCGCGGCGGGCTTTTTCGCCCGCGGAGCGCGGGGCGGCTTGACCGGGGCCACGGCGACAACCGGGGCGTCGGCTGCCGGGGTTTCGGCAACGGGCGCGACCGGGGCTGCGACGGGCGTTTCGACCACAGGCGCGGGCGCTGCCGCCGCGCCGGTGATGAAGGACGGCAGGTCGGCCGGGGCTTCCGGCGCAGGACGGGGTTCGCGGCGGGGTTCGCGCGGACGCTCCTCCCGCGGACGATCTTCGCGGCGTTGTTCGTCCCGCGGACGGTCGTCGCGGCGGTCCTCACGCGGCCGGTCCTCACGCGGGCGCTCCTCGCGGGGACGCTCCTCGCGCGGGCGATCATCGCGGGCACGATCTTCACGCGGGCGATCGTCGCGGCGCTGGTTGCGGTCACGGTTGCGGTCATCCCGGCGGCCGTCGTCCCGGCGCGGGTTCGAGGGTTGCCGCGGCGCCTCGGGCAGGTCGACAAGGTGGCCCTCGTCATCGCCGCCCATCACGTCGAACCCCTCGGCCGAAGGCTGCAGATCGGCTGCCTGTTCGGCGCGATAGTCGCTGCGGTCGCCGCGATCATTGCGATCGCGCCCGCCATTGCCATTCTGCTGCTGGAACTGCTGGCGGGCTTCCTGCTCAGCCGCCATTTCGCGCTGCGCCTCGGCCAGAAGCCGGGTGTAATGCTCGGCGTGCTGGAGGAAGTTCTCGGCCGCCACGCGGTCGTTCGACAGCTGCGCATCGCGGGCCAGAAGCTGGTACTTCTCGATGATCTGCTGCGGCGTGCCGCGGACCTTGCCCTCGGGGCCGGAGCTGTCGAAGACCCGGTTGATGATGTTGCCGAGGGTACGCGGGCGGTTCTGCTTGGAACGCGAGCGGGACTTGGAAGAGCGCATCTTGACCTATGAGGCGGTGACCCAGCGCCATGCGCCGATCAGGGCGCGAAAGAATTGGCGGGGTGGCTGGCATTCAGCAACGGGAGGCCTGCGGGGCCTGACCTCGTGCTGGAACCGCATTACCACATGGGCCGGGGCTGGCAAGCGGATTCTGCGGAAAACATGAGAATTGGGCGCAATCAGGCGCAGCCGCAGGCGTCCCCGTCGCCGGGCTTCACCGCGGCGACCACCCGGTCGCGCCCCTCCATGTCGGGCAGGATGCGGATATCCTGCAACCCTTGCGCGGCGAACAGCGCCGCCACCGCCGGCCCCTGCGTCCAGCCGATCTCCACCAGCAGCCGACCGCCCGCCATCAGCCGCGCCGGGGCGCCGCGGGCAAGGATGCGGTAAGGCTCCAGCCCGTCGCCGCCGGGGGTCAGCGCCAGATGCGGCTCCCAGTCGCGGACCTCGGGGGCAAGGCCGGCCATTTCCTCGGCCGCGATATAGGGCGGGTTCGACACGATCAGGTCATAGCGCCCCGGCACCGCGGAAAACCAGTCGGAGGCGCGGAAACTGGCGCGGGTCTGCAGCCCGAGCCGGGCGGCGTTGTCTTCGGCCACGGCAAGCGCGGCGGGCGAGATGTCGACGCCAAGGCCGCGCGCCATTGGCATCGACTTGAGGCAGGCCAGCAGGATGCAGCCGGTGCCAGTGCCCAGGTCGAGCAGGCTCAGAAACGGGGCCTTGACCGCCTCGGCCACCAGCGCCTCGGTGTCGGGGCGAGGGTCGAGCGTGTCCTGCGTCACCCGGAAGGTCAGGCCCCAGAACTGGCGCTGGCCGATGATCTGGGCGACGGGCTGGCGCGCAAGCCGGGCCACCAGAGCCTCCTCGAAGGCCCTCGCCTGCGGCGCGGTCATCTCGTCCGGCAGATGCAGCGTCAGCCGGTCCGGCGCGATTGGGAGGGCATGGGCGAGAAGGATGCGCGCATCGAGCGCCGCATCGTCGATCCCGCCCGCGCGCAGGCGGGCAATGGCGGCGCGCAGGGCCTCGTTGCCCGTGGTCATCCTTCCATTTCCGCCAGTTTCTCAGCCTGATCATGGGCAATCAGCGCGTCGATCACTTCGCCCAGATCGCCCTGCATGATCTGGCCCAGCGAATAGAGCGTCAGGTTGATGCGGTGGTCGGTCATCCGGCCTTGCGGGAAGTTATAGGTGCGGATGCGTTCCGAGCGGTCGCCCGAGCCCACCTGCGCCTTGCGGTCGGCGGCGCGCGCCGAGTGCAGCCGCTCGCGCTCGGCCTCGTAAAGCCGGGCGCGCAAGACCTGCATGGCGATCTCGCGGTTGCGGTGCTGCGACTTTTCCGAACTGGTCACCACGATGCCCGAGGGCAGGTGCGTGATCCGCACCGCCGAATCCGTGGTGTTCACATGCTGGCCGCCCGCGCCTGACGAGCGCATGGTGTCGATGCGGATATCGGAGGCCGGGATGTCGATATCGACCTCCTCGGCCTCGGGCAGCACCGCCACCGTGGCGGCCGAGGTATGCACCCGGCCCTGCGCTTCGGTTTCCGGCACGCGCTGCACCCGATGCACGCCGGATTCGTATTTCAGCCGGGCATAGACCCCCTCGCCCGAGACCAGCGCGGTGAATTCCTTGATCCCGCCAAGGTCGGAGGCCTGATACTCCAGCACTTCCCAGCGCCAGCCCATGCGTTCGGCGTGGCGCTGATACATCCGCACCAGATCGCCGGCGAACAGCGCCGCCTCGTCGCCGCCAGTGCCGGGGCGGATTTCCACGATGGCGGGGCGGGCATCGGCGGCATCCTTCGGCAAGAGCGCCAGCCGCAGCCGCTGTTCCATCTCGGGAATGCGGGCCTTGAGGCCGGGGATCTCCTCCTCGGCGAGCGCCTTCATGTCAGGATCGGCCAGCATCGCCTCGGCCTCGGCCAGATCGGCCAGCGCGCGCATGTAGGCGGCGATCTCTTCGGCCACCGGCTTCAGATCGGAATATTCCCGCGCCACCTGTGCGATTTCCGCCGGCGCCGCCCCGGCATTCAGTCGCGCCTCGAGAAACTCGAAACGCTGGGTGATCTGGGCGAGTTTGTCCTGCGGAACCATGCGCTGCGTTTGGCGAAAAGCCGGGGGCGGGTCAAGGGTCAAGGCCCCGGAGCCGGGGCCGCGCTCCGGGCTCAGCTCTTGTGGGCATAGCGCCAGTTGCCGGCCTTCGGCAGATCGGTCACTTCGGGATCCGGCAGCGCCCCGGCAAACGCCGGCGGCGGGCTGGCCGAGATATCCTCCTCATCGGCCGATTGCCGCGCCCACATCGCGGCGTATTTGCCATCCAGCGCCAGAAGCTCGTCATGCGTGCCCTGTTCGGTGACGCGGCCCTCTTCCAACACCACGATGCAATCGGCGTCGGCGATGGTCGACAAGCGGTGCGCGATGGTGATGACGCTGCGCCCCTGCCCCATCTCGGCCAAGCTTTCCTGAATAGACCGCTCGGTCTGAGTGTCCAAGGCCGAGGTCGCCTCGTCCAAGATCAGGATCGGCGGGTTCTTCAAAAGCGTGCGGGCAATGCCCACCCGCTGCTTTTCGCCGCCCGACAGCTTCAGCCCGCGCTCGCCCACCGTGGTCTGATAGCCTTCGGGCAGCGACAGGATGAAATCATGGATCCGCGCGGCACGGGCGGCGGCCTGCACCTCGGCCTCGGTGGCGCCGTCGCGGCCATAGGCGATGTTGTAATAGACCGTGTCGTTGAAGAGCACCGTGTCCTGCGGCACCACGCCAATCGCGGCATGCAGGCTGGTCTGCTGCACCTCGCGCAGGTCCTGCCCATCGATGCGGACCGCCCCGCCGGTGACATCGTAGAAGCGGAACAGAAGCCGCCCGATGGTCGACTTGCCCGAGCCGGAGGGGCCGACCAGCGCCACCTTCTGCCCCGGCCCGACGCGCAGGCTGATGCCCTTCAGAATGGGCCGCGCCGCATCATAGGCAAAGCGCACATCGTCAAACACGATCTCGCCGCCCTTGACTGCCAGCGGCTTCGCGCCCGGCCGGTCCACCACCTCGGCGGGCTGGCCCAGAAGGCCGAACATCTGCCCCATGTCGACCAGCGCCTGCCGGATCTCGCGGTAGACGGTGCCAAGGAAGTTCAAGGGCATGGTGATCTGGATCATATAGGCGTTGACCATGACGAAATCGCCCACCGTCAAGACCCCCGCCTGCACGCCGCGCGCCGCCATGACCATCACGATCACAAGGCCCGAGGTGATGATGAACGACTGCCCGGCATTGAGGAAGGACAGGCTCTGCCCGGTCCTGACCGCGGCCACCTCATAGCGCTGCATGGCCACGTCATAGCGCGCCGCCTCGCGACCCTCGGCATTGAAATACTTGACGGTTTCGAAATTCAGCAGGCTGTCGATCGCCTTCTGGTTGGCGTCGGTGTCCTGATCGTTCATCTCGCGCCGGATGCGCACCCGCATCTCGGTGACCTTGAAGGTGAAGGTGACATAGATCGCAATGGTGACGACCACGACCACCATGTATTGCCAGCCGAAAAGCAGCGCGAACAGGATCGACACCATGGTCAGTTCCAGCACCAGCGGCCCGACCGAGAACAGCATGAAGCGCAGCAGGAAGTCGACACCCTTCACGCCCCGCTCGATGATGCGGGACAACCCGCCGGTCTTGCGGGTGATGTGAAAGCGCAGCGACAGCGCGTGGATGTGGCGGAAGGTCTCCAGCGCCAGTTGCCGGATTGCGCGCTGGCCGACACGGGCAAAGATTGCATCGCGCGCCTCGCCAAAGGCCACCGCACCAATCCGCGCCAACCCATAGGCCACCACCAGCCCCACCGCGCCCAGCGTCATGATCCAGACCGGATCCTGCGCCGCCTCGGCACTCAGCATGTCGACCGCCAGCTTGTAGAAATAGGGCGTGGTGACCGACACCAGCTTCGCCGCCAGCAACAGGAGCAGGGCCGCCACCACCCGCTGCTTCACCCAAAGCTGCCCCTCGGGCCAGAGATAGGGCAGCACGCGGGCGATGGTGGCCCAGCCCGAGGCAGTCGGGGCGTGCATGTCGGCAGAAGTGGCGGTGTTGCGGCGCATGGGCGAAGACTCACGAAGTCGGTTGCTAAGGCCCCACATACCGGTTACAGAAGGATAGTTCAACCGTTCATGAACATTTGAAGCATGGATCGCGCCGCTGCCCTGACTGCCCTGCAGGCCCTTGCCAATGACGCAAGGCTCGACCTCGTGCGGCTGTTGATGCCCAGGGGCACGGCGGGGCTGGCGGCGGGCGAGATCGGCCGCGCCATGGGGCTGTCGGCCTCGCGGCTGTCGTTCCACCTCTCGGCGCTGGAACAGGCCGGCCTGATCCACGCCCGCAAGGAGGGCCGCAACGTGTTTTACGCGGTCGACCCGAACGGCATCGGCCAGACTATCGCCTTCCTCCTGAACGATTGCTGCATGGACCATCCCGAAGTGGTCGCCTGCTGCCGCCACGGCCGCAGCCCCGCCGAAATCCGCCCCGCCGCCGATGTGCGCCCGACCACGGACTGACTGGCTCACCCGTCTGTCCCGGCCCCCGGCCCCCGCCTTTCAGACTGGCGCAAATATCCCCGCCGGAGGCTCCGCCGCTGCCGCCACCCGGACCGCCCCGAACCATCCCGCGACGACGCGCGGCACGCGCCGGAGGAGCCGCCTTCAGGGTTTCGGCACGGTGAAGACCTGCCCCGGGTAGATCAGGTCGGGGTCCTTGATCTTGTCGCGGTTGGCCTCGAACACCTGCACATACATCATGCCCTCGCCGAAATTCTCGCGCGCGATGGCCCAGAGCGTAAAGCCGGGCTGCACGGTGGTGGTGATCGGCGCCGGGGCCACCGCGGGCGCCGGATCCGGGGCTGCGGCCGCGGGAGCGGGTTCGGGCGGCGGCGCTGTCGGCAGGTCGCGCTGGAACGGAGTCTCGAACCGGGCGGCCACCGTGCCATCAGCCGCCAGCTGATCGGCGCGCAGGGCGTGCAGACCGGGGGCGACCTCGGCCAGATCCGCCGTCCAGCGGCCGTCCGGCCCGGCCTGCGCTTCGATCAGCGGTGCGTCGTCAAGATAGAGCCGCAGCGTCGCCCCGGGGCTGGCGCGACCGCTCAGCGCCACCTCGCCGCCGGCCCCATAGGCGATGCTGTCGATGCTGAGCGGCAAGAGGTCCGCAGCCTTGGCCTGTTGCAGCACGGTCACCCCGGCCTCGCCCAGCAAGAGCGCGGCGGGCGCCTCCTCGGCCACCACCGCCTCGGGCAAGGCGGCGGGTGGCGCCAGAACCGGGCCGATCGCCACGGTTTCGCGGCCGGCAATCTCGGTGCCGTCGGGCAGCGTGGCGATCAGGCTCATCAGCCGCGGCTGATCGGAGGGCGGCAGGGTCAGGAGCGTGGCGAACTGCCCGGCGGCGTCGGCGCTGGCCGTTGCCGCCTCGACCCCGTCCAGCCGGATCGACACGGCGGCGCCGGCAGGCGCCATGCCGGCGACGGTGGCAAGCCCCGCCGTATCGACTCGCACCACATCAAAGCGTGGCGGTTCGGGCGGCAGGGCGGTGTCCGGCGCGGCAGGGGCCGTCACCGGCGCGCTGGCCTCGGCAGGCGCGGCCTCTTGCGGCGCCGTGCCCGGGTCCGACTGGCCGAGCCACCAGATCACGCCAAGCGCCAGGACCAGCGCACCGGCGGCACCGCCCAAGGCCCAGACCTTTGTCCTGCTCTCTGCCCCGTTCTCTGCCCCGTTCCTTGCCATGGCTTTCCCCATCCCGCGCGGCCTGTTGCCGGCCGCTGCTTTCCTTCGCATGGGAACCCCGTTACACCCCCGAAAGCAACCCTTTTCCGGAGCCGCCATGCCCGCCGACTTCTCCCGCCCCGCTGCCTCGATCTGCGTGTTCTGCGGTGCCCGTCCCGGCAAGGATCCCGCCCATGCCGAGGCCGGACGCGCCACCGGGCGGATGATCGCGGCCAACGGCTGGCGGCTGGTCTATGGCGCCGGCGATGTCGGGCTGATGGGCGAGGTCGCCCGCAGCGCCCAGACCGCGGGGGCGGCCACCTTTGGCGTCATCCCCACCCATCTGATGCGCGCCGAAGTCGGCAAGCGCGACCTGACCACGCTGGTCATTACCGAAGACATGCACGAGCGCAAGAAGGTGATGTTCATGAACTCCGACGCCATCGTGGTGCTGCCCGGCGGCGCGGGCAGTCTGGACGAATTCTTCGAAGTGCTGACCTGGGCGCAGATCGGGCTGCACCGCAAGCCGATCTTCCTGTTGAACGAACAAGGGTACTGGCAACCCTTGATCGGGCTTCTCGATCATATCGTGGATCAGGGCTTTGCCGATGCCTCGATGCTCGGGCTGTTCTCGCCGGTCGCGGATGTGGCCGCGCTGCAAGCGGCCCTGCGCGCCGCCCTGTCCTGAAGGATCGCCGCCAGCGAATAGACCGCCAGCGCCGCCCAGATCAGGCCGAAGGCGGCGGCATGCCAGCGGCTGAACGGCTCGCCCATCACCACCACGGCGGAAAACGCCTGCAGGGTCGGGTTCAGATATTGCACCACGCCCAGGGTCGACAGCCGGACCCGCTGCGCGCCCCACGAAAGCAGGATCAGCGGCAGGCCGGAAATCAGCCCGGTGACCGGCAGCATCAGCGTGGTGTAAAGCTCGCGCCCCCACAGCCCGCCAGCGCGGCCGAACTCCAGCCAGCCGGCGACATGCGCCCCCAGAAGCCAGATCACCGCAAGCGGCGCGATCACCAGCACTTCCGCCGTGACCGAAACCATGGCCGGCGCCGTCATCTCCTTTTTCAGCACCAGATAGGGCGCGAAACTGAAAGCCAGCACCAGCGCAATCCATGGCGCCACACCCATGCCATAGGTCAGCACCAGAACCGCCAGAGCGGCCAGCGCCACGGCAAGGCCCTGCGCGCGCGTCAACCGCTCGCCCAGCAGCACGACGCCCATGACCACCGAGACCAGCGGCAGGATGTAATAGCCAAGGCTCGCTTCGACAGCATGCCCCGCCTGAATTGCCCAGATGAATATCCCCCAGTTCAGCGCAATCACCGCGCCCGCCAGTGCAACCCGCAGGCCCCTTGGCCCAAGGATCAGCCGCCAGACCTGCCCCAACCGCCCCTGCACGCCCAAAAGCGCGCCAAAGAAGATCAGCGTCCAGAGCAGCCGATGCGACAGGACTTCAAGCGGCGGCACATGGGCCATCGCCTTGTAGTAAAGCGTCGCAAAGCCCCAGATCAGACAGGCCGCGACAATCGCCGCCACACCCTTTGCTGCTTCGCTCATCGCTGTCCCCGAAATGCAGACCGCCGCCCCGGCTGGGGGCGGCGGCCTTACGTCTCACATGGGCCTCAGGCCCGCAAGCCTCAGAGCTTGGCGGCGACGGCTTCCCAGTTGACCAGCTTTTCAAGGAAGTTGGTCAGATAGGCCGGGCGCTTGTTGCGGAAGTCGATGTAATACGAATGCTCCCAGACATCGCAGCCCAGAAGCGCGGTCTGGCCAAAGCACAGCGGGTTCACGCCGTTTTCGGTCTTTGTGACCTTCAGCGCGCCGTCCTTGTCCTTCACCAGCCAGGCCCAGCCCGAGCCGAACTGGCCCGCACCGGCGGCGGCGAAATCTTCCTTGAACTTGGCGACCGAACCGAAGGCCTCGGTCAGCGCCTTTTCCAGGTTGCCGGGCATCTTCTTGTCCGCGCCCGGCCCCATCACTTCCCAGAACAGGTTGTGATTCCAGTGCTGCGAGGCGTTGTTGAAGATGCCGTTCTGCGCCACGGCGCCGGCGTTGTAGGTGCCGCGCACGATGTCTTCCAGCGACTTCGATTCCCACTCGGTCCCGGCGATCAGCTTGTTGCCGTTGTCGACATAGGCCTTGTGGTGCAGGTCGTGGTGATACTCGAGGGTTTCCTTGGACATGCCGAGCGCAGCCAGCGCGTCATGGGCATAGGGCAGATCGGGCAGAGTGAAAGCCATCGGACTTCTCCTGTTCAGGGGTTCGCGTCACCCCTGAATAAGAGGCCAAGGGCCGGGAAGGTCAAGGGTTTGCGGCCCGGCGGATCAGGTTTTTCCGCCCGGCAAGGCCGCCTCGATCGCCGTCCAAAGCACCTCCACCGGCTCGACGCCAACCGAAAGCCGGATGAAGCCCGGCGCCACCTTGTCACCCCAGCGCGCCCGCCGCTCCCCCGCCGTATGCACGCCGCCGAAACTGGTGGCCTGCTCGATCAGCGGGCAGGCGCGCAGGAAGGCTTCGGCCTCCGCCTCGTCGGCCAGTTCGAGCCCGATCAGGAAGCCGCCGTTCAGCATCTGGGTCCGCGCCACCGCATGGGACGGATCGCTGTCCAGCCCCGGATAGCGCAGCGCCCGGACCGCCGGATGCGCCTTCAGCCGCGCAGCAATCACTGCCGCACTTTCGCACATCCGTGCAAGCCGCACTTCCAGCGTCTCGATGCCGCGATGCACCAGATAGGCCTCGAACGGCCCCGGCACCGACCCCGTCTGTCGCCGCCCCTCGCGGATGCGCGCCATCAGATTGGCGTCGCGCCCCGCAACATGGCCGAAAAGCGCATCCGAATGCCCGGCCGGCGCCTTGGTATCGGCTGCCACCACCAGATCGGCGCCGAGGTCCAGCGGGCGCTGCAACAGGGGCGTCATCGTGGTATTGTCGGCAATCACCTTTGCCCCCGCCGCATGGGCGCGGGCGGCCAGCGCGGCAATGTCCAGCACATCCAGCCCGGGGTTCGACGGCGTTTCGATATAGATCACGTCAAAGCCGGTGAAGTCCGCCACCGCCATCTCCAGCGTCGGCACCTCCACCACCTCCACCCCGTAGACCGCCAGAAGATCGCGCCCCAGAAGCCGGGTGACATAATAGCCATCCGAAGGGATCATCACCTTCGCCCCGGCCCGCAGCGTGGCAATCAGCGCGGCCGAAATCGCCGCCATGCCCGAGGGGAAAGCCACCACCTCCGCCGCCTCCAGCAGCGCAAGCTGCGCCTCCACCGCATCCCAGGTCGGCTGGCCCGAGCGGCCATAGTAATAGGCCGCGCCCTGCGCTTCGGGCAGATGAAACGTGGTCGCCACCGAAATCGGCGGCGCCACCGGCTCGCCAAGGGCCAGCCCCGCCTTGCGGTGATGCAACACCTGCGCCATCCGCGCCTTCGCCACCTCGTCCATGCCCGTCCTCCTGCCTTTCATACTGGCTCAAATATCCTGCAGGGGGGTCCGGGGGGACGCAAAGTCCCCCCGAGGTCCGGCAGCGAAGCCTTACTCCAGCCTCGCCGGGAACCCCGGCGCGCGCAAGTCGGTGTCCAGCAAATCTTCCAGCAATTTCGCAATCATCGGCGATTGTGCCTGCCCGCCATAGGCCGCCTTCGCCGCGACATAGGTCTGTTCGGTCATGCTGGCCAGGTCCAAAGGCACGCCGAACTCGCGGCCGAACTCCAGCGCAAAACCCAGATCCTTCAGCGCCAGATCGACGTTGAAGGCGATGTCGTAAGACCCGTTCAGAATGAGCGCGCCTTCGGTTTCATGCACAAAGGAATTGCCCGAACTGGCCCTGATCGCCTGCCAGGCCTGCCCCAGATCCAGACCGCCGCGACGCGCCAGCATCAGCGCCTCGGAGGTCGCCTTGAGGTGGATAAAAGCCAGCATGTTGGTGATGACCTTGATGATCGAGGCAGAGCCCAAAGGCCCCATGTGGAAGATCCTGTCGCCCATGGCTTCCATCGCCCCATGGTGCAGATCAAACATGTCTCTGTCGCCCCCCGCCAGCATGGTGATCTTGCCATGCTGCGCCAGATGCACCCCGCCGGTCACCGGCAGCTCCAGCATCCGCACGCCCGCTTCGGCCGCAACCCCGGCCAGCCGCAGCACCTCGTCGCGCCCCAGCGTCGACATTTCCAGCCAATGCGCCCCCGGCTTCATCGCCGGCAGCATGGCGCGCAACACCCGCTCCGACACCGCCGGCGACGGCAGGCAGGTGAGGACATGATCGACCTCCGCTGCCAGCGCCTCGGCGCTATCGGCAAGGGTCGCGCCCATGGCCACCAACGGATCGGCAAGCCTCGGGTTCAGGTCATAAACCGTCACCTTGAAGCCCGCCTTCACCAGACACCCGGCACAGGCCGCCCCGAGATTGCCAAGGCCGATGTATCCATAATGCATGGTCAAACCCTTTGCCTCCAGAGCCTTGCAGGCCTTACTTGAAGTAGATGTTGAACTTCGCCCGGATCGCCCGGTCAATCTCCGGGTCCACCACGCAACCCGCCTTCGCCAGGATCTCGTTCTTGCGCGCAATCGCCCCGTCCAAGAGCAAGGGCTTGCCCGCCTCGTTCCACTCCTTCGGGCTCATCCGGTTGCCGACCTTGGGATAGACATATTCGGTCTGCATCAGCTTCAGCGTCTGCTCGGAACCGAGATAGTGCCCCGGCCCGCCCAGACAGACCTCCTTCATCGCCTCAAGCGAGGTCGAATCCGGCGTCACGTCGATGCCCCGCACCAGCCGCATGGTCTGGCCCAGCAGGTCATCGCCCAGCACAAGGCTTTCCAGACAGAAGCCCAGCAGCGAGGCATGCATCCCCACCGCCTCATAGCACATGTTGAGGCCCGCCAGCCCGGCCAGCGCATTGGTGATGCCCTGCTCCCAACCCGCCTGCATGTCGGGCAGTTTCGAATCGGAAATCCCGCTCGCCGCGCCGCCCGGCAGGTCATAGAAGCGGTGCATCTGCGCACAGCCCGCCGTCAGCAGCGCCTGCTCGGCCGAGCCGCCAGACATCGCCCCGGTCCGCAGATCGCTGACGAAGGGCCAGGTGCCAAAGATCGCCGGCGCCCCCTTCCTGATGGCGTTGACATAGACCACCCCCGCCAGACATTCGGCCACCGCCTGAACGATGGTCAGCGCAATCGGCGCCGGCGCCGTCGCCCCCGCCTGCCCCGCGCTCAAGAGAAGCATCGGCATCCCCCGGCGGATGCAATCCTCCATGGTGATGCAGCTTTCCTCGGCAAACTTCATCGGCGGCACGACGAAACAATTGGAATTGCTGACGAAAGGCCGCTCCAGCCACTTCTCCTCGCCGCCCGCCACCATATGCAGCATGTCGAAACAGTCGGCGACATGGGAGGGGTCCGAGAAAGAGGTGCCCACATGCTTCCTGGTGCCGGCAAGGCAACCATAGAGCGTGTTCAGGTCCATCTCCTTGTTGTCCATCACATCGCGGCAAACCATGGTGCGTTGATAAAAGTGAATGTTATCAAGGTTATCCACCAGCCGCGCCGCATCATAAAGGTCCTGCGCCGTCGACTCGCGATAGTCGAGCGTGATCGGATCGACGATATGCACCGCTGCGCCCGCCGTGCCGTAATGCACATTTGTCCCACTCAGATGCAGGTCATGCTTCGGATCGCGGGCATGCAGCGTGATGCCCCGCGCCGCCACCGCCAGCATGTCCTCGACCAGCGCGCGCGGAAAGCGCATCCGCCCGTCGCTGCCGTAAACCGCTCCGGCGGCGGACATGATCTCGACCCCCGATTTCGGCGCCTGGCTCAGGCCGATCTCCTCCAGCGCATCCAGCGCCGCCTCATGGATCTGCTTCACCCCGGCTTCGCTCAGCGGCTTGTACTGCCCGCCGGCCATGCCGCCGCGCACCGGGCGCACATCATCGGCCAAGGGCGCCGCCCGCAGCGCCACCCTTGCCTGCCGTCCCCCCGATCGCCCTGCCCGCGCCCGTGCCGGTTCGCAAACGTCGCCAATCTCGCTCATCTCATGCCCTTTCATGCTGGCACAAATATCCCGGGGTTAGCCGGTGGTTTCGCCATTGGTTCAAGAAACCACCGGCTTGGGGGGCTGGCCCCCGGTCGCCGGTTACCCGCGCACCCTTTCCGATTTCGGATCATGCATCGGCGCCAGCGAGGCCACCGCCTCATGCCGCACTCCTGCAACTTCAATCTCATAGCGGCTGGCCAAGATCTCGGCCTCCGTCTCGCCCTTGCAGGGCACATAGCCCATGCCCACCGCCCCGCCGAGGAAATGGCCATAGGCGCCGCTGGTCACCGGACCGATGATCTTGCCATCGCGCACCAGCGCCTCGTTGTGGAAGAGGAGCGGTTCCGGGTCGGTCAGGCGGAACTGCACCATCCGCCGCTCGAGCCCCGCCGCTTCCTTGCGCAACACCGCCTCGCGGCCGATATAGCCCGGCTTCTTGCGGCTGGCGGTAAAGCCCAGCCCCGCCTCCAGCACATGATCTTCATCGGTGATGTCATGGCCCCAGTGCCGGTAGGCCTTCTCGATCCGGCAAGAATCCAGCGTGTGCAGCCCGCAGAGCTTCAGCCCCACCTCCGCCCCCGCCGCTTCCAGCGCCTCGAACACATGCGCGGTCTGGTCGGAACTCACATAAAGCTCCCAGCCAAGCTCGCCGACATAGGTCACGCGATGGGCGCGGGCCAGACCCATGCCTATCTCGATTTCCCGCATGGTGCCAAAGGGATGCGCCGCATTCGAGAAATCCGCCGGCGACACTTTCTGCATCAGATCGCGCGATTTCGGCCCCATGACACACAGCACCGATTCCGCCGCCGTCATGTCGGTGATGACGGCAAAATCCTCGCCGAGATGCTCCCGCATCCACGCCAGATTGCGCTGCAAGGTCGCCCCCGGCACCACCGCCAGATAGGCGGTTTCGGAAAGCCGCGTCACCGTCAGGTCGGCCTCGATGCCGCCCTTTTCGTTCAGGAACATGGTGTAGACGATGCGCCCCACCGCCACATCCATCTCGGCCGAGGAAATCCGGTTCAGGAATTTCACCGCATCCCGGCCCTCGATGCGGATCTTGCCGAAGGAGGTCATGTCGAAGAACCCGACCCCGTTCCGCACCGCCAGATGCTCGGCCTTCTGGTTGTCAAACCAGTTCTGCCGCTTCCAGCTATATTCATACTCCGCCTTCTGACCGGGATTGGCGAACCAGTTCGCCCGCTCCCAGCCCGCCACCTCACCAAAGACCGCGCCGCGGGCCTTCAGGTGGTCATGCAGCGGCGTCCGCCGCACACCGCGCGCGGTTTCCACCTGCCGATAAGGGAAGTGGTCGGCGTAGAGGAGGCCCAGCGTTTCCGACACCCGTTCCTTGAGATAAGCCTTGTTGCGCTGGAAGGGTTGCGCCCGGCGGATATCCACCTCCCAAAGGTCAAACGGCGCCTCGCCCTCGGTGATCCAATGCGCCAGCGCCATGCCGGCCCCGCCCGAGCCGGCAATGCCGACCGAGTTGTAACCGGCGGCCACCCAATAGCCTTTCACCTCGGGCGCCTCGCCCAGATAGTAGCGGTCATCGGGGGTAAAGCTTTCCGGCCCGTTGAAGAAGGTATGGATACCAGAGGTCTGGAACAGCGGCATGCGGTGCATCGCGTGTTCCAGAATCGGCATGAAGTGATCCCAGTCCTCGGGCAACGTATCGAACTCGAAATCCTCGCGGATGCCGGCCATGCCCCAAGGCTTGGCCTTCGGCTCAAAGGCGCCGATCATCATCTTGCCGGCGTCGGATTTGTAATAGGCACATTCATCCGGCACCCGTAGCACCGGCAGATGGCCCAGCCCTTCAACGGGTTCGGTGATGAGGTAGAAATGCTCGCAGGCATGCAGCGGCAGCGTAACCCCGGCCTGTTCCGCCAGATCGCGGCCCCACATGCCGCCGCAGTTCACCACGACATCGGTGGCGATATGGCCCGGCTCGCCGTCGCGGCCCACATAATCCACCCCGGTCACCCGGCCATTCGCCCGGGTCACGCCGGTCACCTTGGTATATTCAAAGATCTGCGCGCCCTGCATCCGCGCGCCCTTGGCCAGCGCCATGGCGATGTTGGCCGGGTCGCACTGGCCATCCAGCGGTAGATGCACCGCCCCCACCACATCGCCGACGTTCAGATGCGGATACATCGCCTTGGCTTCCGAGGGCGAGATTTCCTGCACATCCACATCGAAAATCCGCGCCACCGTCGCCTGCCGCAGCAACTCCTCATGCCGGTGCTGGGTCAGCGCCACCGAGATCGAGCCCACCTGCCGCATCCCGGTTTCCACCCCGGTCTCGGCGGCCAGCTTGACATAAAGGTCGGCGGAATATTTCGCCAGCCGCGTCATGTTGGCCGAGCCGCGCAACTGCCCGATCAGCCCCGCCGCATGCCATGTGGTGCCGGAGGTAAGCTGCTTACGTTCCAGCAGCACGATGTCCTTCCAGCCCATCTTGGCCAGGTGATAGGCGACCGAGGCGCCAGAGACGCCGCCGCCAATGATGACGGCCTGGGCTTTCGCGGGAATGGGGGCTGCGCACATGTCAGAGACCTTTCAGGATTGGGATACGCTGGTTCTGCGCTTCCTGAAATGAAATTTCAACGAATTCTTTCATTTTTGAGCCATCGAAATGAAAATCCTTCACCATTCCCCTTGCCAAGCGCCCCGGTTTCACCGCACCTTGCCGGTGAAAGGACCCGCCATGACCGATCCCCTCGGCCCCGACATCCGCGCGCTGCGCAAGTCGCGCGGCCTGACGCTGCAAGAGCTTGCCTCGGCGCTTGACCGCTCGGTCGGCTGGCTGAGCCAGGTCGAGCGCGGCCAGACCACCCCCGCCATCCCCGACCTCGCCCGCATCGCCGAGGTCTTCGGCCTGACCATCAGCTTCTTCTTCCGCTCCGCCGCCCGCGAGGCCGCCGAGCGCGGGGTAATCCAGCGCGCCGGTGACCGCGTGGCGATTGGCGACCTCACCCAGGGCCTGTCCGAAGAACTCCTGTCCCCCAGCCTCACCGGCGGGTTCGAGATGATCCAGTCCACCTTCGCCCCCGGTGCGCGCGGCCAGGGCCAGCAATCGGACGCCCGCGAAGACGGCGGCGTGCTGATCTCGGGCCAACTGACCTTGACGCTCGGCGCGCTGACCACCACGCTGAACCCCGGCGACAGCTTTCAGTTCAAGGGGCAAAGCTATGGCTGGTCGAACCCCGGCGCGATCCCCGCCGTGGTGATCTGGGTGATTTCCCCCCCGATCTACTGACCCGATCCCTCTCACGCCCTCGCCTTTCATACTGGTGCAAATATCCCGGGGTCCGGGGCTGGCCCCGGGGCTTGTCACGCGCGAATGCGCTCGTTCTTCGCATCCCACAGCGGCGCATCCGCCTGCACCACCGCCGGATAAAGTGTGCCGAAAATCTCCACCTCAACCTTGGTGCCGGGCTGATTGACCTCGGTCTTCAGCATCCCCAGCCCGATGCAGGCCCCGACCCGGTGGCCATAATAGCCCGAAGTCAGTTCGCCCACGATGGCCCCATCCTTCCAGATCGTCGCCATATAGGGCGGGTCCAGCTCGCCCGCCTCGATCACCAGCGTCGCAAAGCGCTTGGTCAGCCCACGCTGCTTTTCCGCCGCCAGCGCCGATTTCCCCCGGAACTCGGGCTTGGTCCAGTCGATGAACCGCTCCAGCCCGCCCTGCAACACGGTGTAATCGGTCGACAGATCGCCCTTCCAGGCCCGGTAGCCCTTTTCGATGCGCAAGGAATTCAGCGCAAACATGCCGAAGGGGCGCAGCCCGTGGCCCTTGCCCGCGCGCATGACCGCATTCCAGATCGCTTCGGTATCGGCGACTTTCGAGTGGATTTCCCAGCCCAGTTCACCTGCGAAAGACACGCGGGCCAACCAGACTTCGGCCCCGGCGATGCGGGCGGTCTGATGCGTCAGCCAGCCCTTCGCCAGATCGGCGTCGGTGACTTCGCCCAGAATGGCGCGCGATTTCGGCCCGGTCAGGATCTGCGTCGACCATTCGGTGGTGTGGTCGGTCAGCGACAAGTCCGGCGCCAGATGGCGCTTCAGCCATTCCCAGTCATGGCTTTGCGCGGTGGCCGCGGTGATCAGCACCATCTCGTCCTCGGCCATCCGCGCCACCGACATTTCGGTCACGATGCGGCCCTTGTCATCGGCGAAATAGGCGAGCCCCAGCCGCCCGACGCTTGGCAGTTTGCCGGTGATCTGGGTGGCAAGCCAGTCCGCCGCCCCGGCCCCTTTCAGGCCAAACCGCGAAAAGCCCGGCAGGTCGAGAATGCCGGCGGCATCGCGCACCGCCTGACATTCTTCCTTCACTGCGCCGAACCACGGGCCTTCCCGGTCCCAGGTGCGCTGCGCGTCCTCGCTCACATCATCGCCGGGCCGGGCGTACCAGGCCGCCCGCTCCCAGCCGTTATAGGGCGCATAGACCGCGCCGAGCGCCTTGGTCTGGGCATGCACCGCCGACAGCTTCTTGCCGCGCCCTTCCGGCCAGGAGTGGTGCGGGAAATGCATGGCGTATTCGTGGCCATAAACCTCTATCCCCTTCCTGACGCAATAGTCCGGGTCTTCAAAGCCGGTGAAGCGGCGCGGATCGCAAGACCACATGTCCCATTCGGTCGCGCCTTCCGTCACCCATTCCGCCAGCACCTTGCCCGCGCCCCCGGCCTGACAGATGCCGAAGGTGAAGACACAAGCCTCAAACGCGTTCGGCACGCCCGGCATCGGGCCGATCAGCGGGTTGCCGTCGGGGGTATAGGGGATCGGGCCGTTGATGACTTTGCTGAGGCCCGCCGATGCCAGCAAGGGCACCCGCGCCATCGCGTCATTGATGTGCCATTCCAGCCGTTCCAGATCGTCGGGGAACAGCTGGAAGCTGAAATCCTCGGGGAAGGGATCATCCTTCGTGACCCAATGCGCCTTGCAGTTGCCCTCATAGGGGCCAAGGTTGAAACCGTTTTTTTCTTGCCGCAGGTAATAGGACGAATCCACGTCGCGCAGCAAAGGCAGCTTGTGGCCGACCTCTTTGGTCCAGCCCTCCAACTCCGGAACGGTGTCGAACAGCATGTACTGATGGCTCATCACCATCATCGGCAGATCGCGGCCAAACCACTTGCCGACCTCGCGGGCATAATAGCCCGCCGCGTTCACCACGATCTCGCAGCGAATCTCGCCCTTCGGCGTTGAGACCACCCAGTCATCGCCCTCGCGCCGCACCCCGGTCGCCGGGCAAAACCGCTCGATCCGCGCGCCCATCTGGCGTGCGCCCTTGGCCAGCGCCTGCGTCAGCTGCGCCGGGTCAATGTCGCCGTCATAGGGGTCATGCAGCGCGCCGGTCAGATCATGGGTCTCGACAAAGGGATAGACCTCTTTGATCTCGTCCGGCGTCAGGATGTTCAGGTCCATCCCCTGATAGCGCCCCATGCCGACGACCTTCTTGAACTCCTGCAAGCGTTCCTTGGTATGGCCCAGACGCACCGATCCGGTGACGTTGTAATTCATCGGATAGTCGACCTCGTCGCCCAGACGGCGATACAACTCCGCCGAATAGCGCTGCATGTTCATGATCGACCACGAGGATGAAAACGTCGGCACATTGCCCGCCGCGTGCCAGGTGCTGCCCGCCGTCAACTCGTTCTTTTCCAGCAGAACGCAGTCGGTCCAGCCCGCCTTGCACAGATGGTACAGGCTGGAGGCCCCCACTGCGCCGCCCCCGATGATGACCACGCGGGCATGGGTTGGAAAATCTGACATGAGGGCCTCCCGGTTATCTGCGCGGCAGTATCCACCGCGCGAAAACCGCTTTCAATCGAGCCAATCCCGGTCTATTGATCGGGATAAACGATCAGGCCGCGAAGGCCCGGCAACCGACAGGCAGACCCGATGCAGATCGAACTTCTCGACACTTTCCTCGATCTGGTGGAAACCCGCAGCTTCCATCGCACCGCCGAACGGCTGGAAATCACCCAGTCCACCGTCTCGGCCCGGGTGCTGGTGCTGGAGCAGGCGATCGGCGCGCGACTGTTCTCCCGCTCGCGCGCCGGCACGCAGCTCACCACCGAGGGGCTGAAATTCCTGCCCCATGCCCGCGGCCTGCGCCATGCCTGGACCGAGGCGCAGCGCTCGGTCGCGCCCTCCGGCGATGCGGCGGTCTCCTTGCGCATCGGCATTCAGCACGACCTTGCCGCCGGGCGCATCGGCGGCTGGATGGCGGGCTTTCGCAAGACGCTGCCGGACTGCGCCTTTTATCTCGAACCCGACTATTCGGTGCAGATGTGCCAGGACGTCGCCAAGGGCGCGCTCGATTTCGCCATCCTCTACTCGCCGCAACCGCAGCCCGACCTGCATTTCGCCTCGGTCGGCGAGGTCAGCTACCGGCTGGTTTCCTCGATCGGCACCCGGCGGGCCGACCTGAAACCCGACCGCTACATCCGCGCCAGCTATGCCGCCGCCTTCGATGCGGCCCATGCCCAGGCGCTGCCGGAAATGTCGGCCACCCCCTTTGCCTCCGGGCAGGAGGCGGCGGTGGCGGCACTTCTGCAATCGCTTGGCGGCGCCGGTTTCGTGCTGGACCGCACTGCAGCGGCGCTGATCGAAACCGGCAAGTTCGCCGCCGTCACCGATGTCGAGCCGATCACCCAGCCGGTCTATGTGGTCACCCACCAGCGCCACCGCACCCAGCGCATGCACAAGCGGCTGACCAAGTCGGTGCTCAAGACCTTCGGCGCGCGCTGAGGCCTTTCATACTGGCTCAAATATCCATGTCCCGCCGCTTGGCCCCGCCTGCGCGGCCGGCAGGTTTGTCCGCGACGCGGCAGCGCCAGCGCCCCGAGGAGCCCACCTTCACACCAGCGTCTGCACCCGGTAGCCGGAGCCATGGGCCAGCCGGACAAAGGTGATCGGGCTTTCCGCCGTCCAGGTCATCCGCTCGGTAATGAACAGCGCGGTGCCGACCGCCACCCCCAGCACCGCCGCCTCGCGCGGGCCGGCGCCCTCGGCGGTAAAGGCGATGTCGCCGGTGACATAGGCGACATGCGACACCAGCCATTCGTTCGCGCTCAGCTCCTGGAAATCCGGCATCGGGCGCGGCAGGATTTCTGAATTCAGCCAGCGGGTTTCAAAGGCAAAGGGCTTGCCGTCGGCCAGATGCAAGGTTTCAAGATACAAAAGCTTGATCCCCGGCGGCAGTCCCAGCCGCGAGGCGATGGGCACCGGCGGCTCCATGAAGGCCTGTTTCAGCACCTGAAAGCTGTGCGCCTGCCCGCGCGCCTCGATTTCCTGGCGGATCACCGGAATATCCAGCGTCGCCTTGCGCACCGGCAGGGCGGCCACCCGGGTTCCCGCCTTGCGCCGGCGCTCCAGCACCCCCGCCTCGGCCAGATCGCGCAGCGCCCGGTTTACCGTGGCCCGCGCCACGCCGAATTCGACCGCCAGTTCCTCCTCGGTCGGGATCAGGCCGCCGGGCTGCCAGTCGCGCACCCGGATGCGGCGCAGCACCTCGGCCCGAATATCCTCCCACCCCTTCATGCCCGTCCCCTTCACAGCGCCTCTCTCAGCCGGGCCATCGCCGCCCGATAGCGGGCGATGATCCCTGCCCGTCCGGCATGCCTGCCGCCCGTCACGATATGACGGCCCGCCGACCAGACTTCGGCCACCATGCGGTCATCGCCGGCAAAAAGGAAGGTGTCGAGCAGCATATCGCCCTGACTTGCCGCCAGATCCGGCCCCGAGCAATCCAGCGCCATCAGGTCGGCCCATTGGCCCGCCTCGATCCGGCCGCCCTGCCGCCCGCCCGCCAGCGCGCCGCCGCGGGCTGCGGTTTCATAAAGCACCCGACCCGTAGAGCGCCCCTCGGTGGCCAAGAGCGCCCGCCCCTTCAGCCCCAGCCGCTGCGAATATTCCAGAAGCCGCAACTCCTCGGAGAGCGAGATCCGCACATTGCTGTCCGAGCCCACGCCGTAAACCCCGCCATGGGCGGCAAAGCGCACCCCGTCGAAGATGCCGTCACCAAGATTGGCCTCGGTGATCGGGCAAAGCCCCGCCACCGCGCCGGATTTCGCCATGGCTTCGGTCTCGAAAGGCTCCATCTGGGTGGCATGGATCAGGCACCAGCGCGCCGACAGATCGGTGTTGCCGATCAGCCATTCGACCGGTCGCGCCCCGGTAGCGCCCAGAACCTCGGTCACTTCCGCCACCTGTTCGGCGACATGGATATGGATCGGCGCGCCGAGGTTCAACCGCGCCGCCGCCGCGATCCCCTCCGGGCTGGCCGCGCGCAAGGAATGCGGCGCGACGCCCAGCACCGTATCGGCCGGCAGGTGCGACAGCGCCTTTGCCGCGCCCTCCCACAGCCGGGCAAAGCGGTCGGGGTCATTGCCAAAGCGCAACTGCCCCGCCGTCAGCGCCCGCCCGTCACAACCGCCCCGCTCGTAAAGCACCGGCAAATGCGTGAGGCCCAGCCCGGTTTCCGCCGCCGCCGCCGCGATGCGCGCCGACATCTCGGCCAGATCGTCATAGGTGCCGCCGCCCGGCGCGTGGTGCAGATAGTGAAACTCCGCCACCGCCGCATAGCCAGCTTCGGCCATCTCCAGCATCACCATCGCGGCAATCGCCTGCACATCCTCGGGGCTGAGCCGGTCAAGGAAGCGATACATCAGCGTCCGCCAGGTCCAGAAACTGTCCTGCCCCGCGCTGCGGTATTCCGTCATCCCCGCCATGGCGCGCTGGAAGGCATGCGAATGCAGGTTGACCATGGCCGGCAACAGGCAATCCACCCGCTGCCCGGTCGGCGTGGCGCCGGGCGTGATGCGGTCAATCCGGCCCTCCGCGATCTCGACCCGCACGTCATGGGCCCAGCCTTCGGGCAGCAGCGCGGTCTTGGCATGCAGAACGGTCATCGTCAGCCTCGTCTTGACAGGGTTATTATGTGCAGACATATTACAACCAAGCGCAGACAAAAGGCAAGCCAAATGGCGATTCTCCTGACCCATGCCACGATAGCCACTATGACGGCCGGATACGGCCTGATCGAGGACGGTGCCTTGGTGGCCGAAGGCGAGCGGATTGTCTGGATTGGACAGACGTCCGATATTCCGGCGCAGTGGCAGACCCTGCCCGCCCAGAATTGCGGCGGCCGCCTCCTCACCCCCGGACTTGTCGACTGCCACAGCCATATCGTCTTTGGCGGTCATCGCGCGGTTGAATTCGAAATGCGGCTGAACGGCGCCAGCTATGAGGAGGTCGCCCGCGCCGGGGGCGGCATTCTCTCCACCGTCACCGCCACCCGCGCCGCCTCCGAGGCCGAGCTTCTCGCCGCGGCGCTGGCCCGCGCCGATCTGATGATCGCCGCCGGCGCCACCACGATCGAGGTGAAGTCGGGCTATGGCCTGACCGTCGCGGACGAGCTGAAGATGCTGCGCGTCGCCCGCCAGATTGCCGCCCACCGCCGCTTGCGCGTGGTCACCACCCACCTTGCCGCCCACGCCATTCCGCCCGAATACAAGGGCCGCCCCGACGCCTATATCGACGAGGTGGCGATTCCCTCGCTGCACGCCGCTCAGGCGCAGGGCCTGATCGACGCCGTCGACGCCTTCTGCGAGGGCATCGCCTTTTCCCCGGCTCAGGTGGCGCGGCTTTTCCGTGCCGCGCAAGACCTCGGCCTGCCGATCAAGCTGCATGCCGAACAGCTTTCCGACTTGAAAGGCGCAGTGCTGGCCGCCGGCATGGGGGCGCTGTCCTGCGACCATGTCGAATATATCGGTGCCGATGGCGTGGCGGCCATGGCGGCCGCCGGCACGGTGGCGGTGATCCTGCCCGGCGCCTTCTACACCCTGCGCGAAACCCGGAAACCGCCGATCGAGGCCTTCCGCGCCGCCGGCGTGCCGATGGCGGTGGCGACCGATTTCAACCCCGGCTCCTCGCCGGTGGCCAGCCTGCCCTTGTCGATGAACATGGCCTGCACCCTCTTCCGCATGACGCCTTTGGAGGCGCTGCAAGGCACCACCACCCACGCCGCCCGCGCCCTTGGCCTGACCGACCGCGGCACCATCGCCCCCGGCCAGCTGGCCGATCTTTGCCTGTGGGATGCCACCCACCCGGCCGAACTGTCCTATCGCATCGGGGCCACGCCCCTTCACACCCGCATCTTCGGAGGCCGCCTTGACGCCTGACACCCTCATCCCCGAAATTCTGGTTCCGGGCCAAGCCACGCTGGCGCAACTGGAACGGATCTGGCGCGACGAGGCTCCGGCCCGCCTGCACCCCTCGGCCCGCGCCGGCATCGACCGCGCCGCCGGCATGATTGCCGCCGCTGCCAATGGCTCGGAGGCGGTCTATGGCGTCAACACCGGATTCGGCAAGCTTGCCAGCATCAAGATCGCCTCGGAAGATACCGCGACGCTTCAGAAAAACCTGATCCTCAGCCATTGCTGCGGCGTGGGCGAGCCGATGCCGCGTGCCACCGCCCGGCTGATGATGGCGCTGAAACTCCTGTCGCTCGGCCGCGGCGCCTCGGGCGTGCGGCATGAGGTGGTGGCGCTGCTGGAGGCCATGCTGGACAAGGGCGTCACCCCGGTCATTCCGGCGCAGGGCTCGGTCGGCGCCTCGGGCGATCTGGCGCCGTTGGCGCATATGACGGCGGCCATGCTGGGCCATGGTCAGGCAGAGCTCAGAGGTCAGGTGAAGAATTCTACTGATGCCCTTGCAGAAGCTGGACTTTCTCCCATCACGCTCGGCGCGAAAGAGGGCCTTGCCCTCATCAACGGCACCCAGTTTTCCACCGCCTATGCCCTTGCCGGCCTGTTCGACGGCTGGCGCGCGGCGCAGGGCGCGCTGGTCACCAGTGCGCTGTCGACCGATGCCATCATGGGCTCCACGGCGCCCCTGCAACCCGAGATCCACACCCTGCGCGGCCACCCCGGCCAGATCGAGGCCGCCGCCACCCTGCGCGCTCTCCTGGACGGCTCGGTGATCCGCGAAAGCCACCGCACCGGCGACAGCCGCGTGCAGGACCCCTATTGCATCCGCTGCCAGCCGCAGGTCACGGGCGCGGCGATGGACGTCATGCGTCAGGCCGCTCGTACTCTGGAAATCGAGGCCAATGCCGCCACCGACAACCCGCTGGTGCTGACCGAAGCCGGGATGATCGTCTCGGGCGGCAACTTCCACGCCGAGCCGGTGGGCTTTGCCGCCGACATGATCGCCATGGCGCTTTCCGAAATCGGCGCCATCGCGCAGCGCCGCATCGCGCTGATGGTCGATCCGGTGCTGTCCTTCGACCTGCCGGCCTTCCTCACCCCGAAGCCCGGCCTCAACTCCGGCTTCATGATCGCCGAAGTCACCACCGCCGCCCTCATGAGCGAAAACAAGCACATGGCGCATCCGACGGTGATCGACTCGACCCCCACCAGCGCCAATCAGGAGGACCACGTCTCGATGGCCGCCCATGGCGCGCGCCGCCTTGGCCGGATGGTGGCGAACCTGAACGTCATCCTCGGCGTCGAGGCGCTTTGCGCCGCGCAAGGCATCGAGTTCCGCGCGCCGCTGCCCACCTCCACCCCGTTGCAAGGCGCCATCGCCCGGCTGCGCGCCGATGTGCCGGCGCTGGGCGATGACCGCTACATGGCGGACGACATCGCCGCCGCCGCCAGCCTGATCGGCGCCGGCGCGCTGGTTCAGGCCACGCAAACCCCGATGCCATTCATACTGGCCTGAATATCCCACGGGGGTCCGGGGGTGTGAAACCCCCGGTCCCGCCCTCCGCGCCCCAGGACCGCCCGATGAAACCCTTGCAAGGCCTTCGCATCCTCGATCTGACCCGCGTCATGGCGGGGCCGTTCTGCACCGCGCTGCTGGCCGACCTCGGGGCCGAGGTCATCAAGCTCGAGCCGCCGCAGGGCGACGATTACCGCCACATCGGCCCCTTCGTGCAGGGCGAATCCGCCCTGTTCACCCTGATGAACCGCGGCAAGCAGTCGATCGTGCTGGATCTGAAAGACCCCGCGGCGCAGGCCACTGCCCGCGCGCTTGCGCTTGCCTGCGACGTGGTGGTGGAAAACTTCCGTCCCGGCGTGGCCAGCCGCCTTGGCCTTGGGCCCGAGTTGCGCGCCGACAAGCCCAGCCTGATCTATGCCTCGATCTCGGGCTTCGGCCAGACCGGCCCCGCCGCCCATCTGCCGGCCTATGACCTTGTGGCGCAGGCCATGTCGGGGCTGATGGCGGCGACCGGCGAAGAGGGTGGCGCGCCACTGAAGGTCGGCGAAAGCTATGGCGACCTGATGGCGGGGCTTTACGCCTCCTGGGCCATTCTGGCGGCGCTGCACAAGCGTGCAAATACCGGCGAGGGCAGCACCATCGACGTCGCCATGTTCGACGCGCTGTTCTCGCTGCTGCCCACCTCCCACGCCGTGCAGTTCTACGCCGGCGCCGCGCCGCGCCGGGTCGGCAACCGCCACCCGCTCTCCACCCCCTTCGGCTGTTTCCAATGCGCCGATGGACAGGCGGTGATCGCCGTGCTGGGTGACCGGCAGTGGCAGGCGCTGTGCAGCCTGATCGCCCGGCCCGATCTGGCCGACGACAGCGGTCTTGCCAGCGATGACGGCCGCACGGCCCACGAGCCCAGGGTGAAAGCGGCAATCGAGGCCTTCACCCTGCCCCGCGCCACGGCCGAAGTCGTGGCCTCGCTGGCCGCCGCCGGCATTCCGACTGCCGAGGTGCAGACGTTGGCCGAAGCCGCCGCCTCCCCGCATGCCACCGCGCGCGGGCTGGTGGCCGACCTGCCGCATGTCACGCTCGGCGCGGCGAAAACCGTCGGCCAGCCGGTGCGCTTTGACGGGGACAAACCGATTGCCGCCACTTCGGCCCCGGCTTTGGGGGCCGATGGCCCCGCCATTCTGCACCGTCTGGGGATCGCACATGACTGACCTTTTCCACATGCTCCCCGAGGAAGAGCGCGCGTTTTGCGATATGTTGTCGCGGATATGTGCAGACAAAATCGCCCCGTTGGCCGCCGAAACCGATGAGTCCTCGACCTTCGTCCATCGCCAACTGGCGGTGCTGGCCGAGGCGGGCATGATGGGAGCGAACCTGCATGTGCTGTCGGCCCAAGGCCTCTTGCGCGCGGTGGAGATCGTTGCCGGGGCCTGCGCCTCCACCGCCTCGGCGCTGACGGCGCATTATCTGGCCACCGACTCGCTTCTCCTCGGCGCCGATCAGGCCTTGCAGGACCGCTTCCTGCCCGCCGCCGCCGAGGGCAAGACCCTCGGCGCCTTCGCCCTGACCGAGCGCAATGCCGGCTCCGACCCCGCCGACATGCGGACAAAGGCCACGCGCGACGGCGACGGCTACTGGCTGAAAGGCTCCAAGTGCTTCATCTCGAACGGCGGGGTGGCGGATTTTCTGGTGGTCTATGCGGTGACCAACCCCGAGGCCGGGCACCGCGGCATTTCGGCCTTTGTGGTCGAGAAAGGCACCCCCGGTTTCACCCCTGGCCGGGCCGAAAACACCATGGGCCTGAAAGGCGGCCATGTCTGGGAACTGGAGTTTGACTGCCTGATCCCCGCCACGAACCGCCTTGGCGCCGAAGGCACCGGCTTTCGCACCGCGATGCAGGTCTTGGACCGCGGGCGGCTGGAAGTGGCCGCCATGTGCATTGGCATCGCCCAAACCGCGCTGAATGCCGCGACCGATTGGGCAAAGACCCGGATCATCGGCGGCGAGCCGCTGGCCGCTCGGCAAGGCATCCGCTGGCAACTGGCCGACATGGCGACCGACCTGCAGGCCGCGCGGCTTCTGGCGCTCGAGGCTGCCCGCCAGCGCCAGAATGGCAGCCGCTTCAGCCAAGCCGCCTCGATGGCCAAGCTTTACGCCAGCGAAATGGCCCACCGTGTCACCGACGCCGCGCTGCAACTGCATGGCGGCTACGGCTTTACCCGCGATTTCCCGCTTGAACGTCACGCCCGCGATTGCCGCATCATGCGGATCTACGAGGGCTCTTCCGAAATCCAGCGCACGATCATCGCTGGCCACCTTCTGCACTGAGGTATCCCCATGAACTCCCGTCACAACACCCGCGACATCTATCCCCCGACCGGCACCGAGATCACCGCCAAAAGCTGGCTGACCGAGGCGGCGATGCGGATGCTGATGAACAACCTGCACCCCGATGTGGCCGAAAACCCGCATGAGCTGGTGGTCTACGGCGGCATCGGCCGCGCCGCCCGGACCTGGGAAGATTTCGACCGCATCGTCGCCACGCTGAAGACGCTGAATGACGATGAGACGCTTCTGGTGCAGTCCGGCAAGCCGGTCGGGGTGTTCCGCACCCACAAGGACGCGCCGCGCGTGCTGATCGCCAACTCGAACCTAGTGCCGCACTGGGCGACCTGGGAGCATTTCAACGAACTCGACAAGAAGGGTCTGGCGATGTACGGCCAGATGACCGCGGGTTCCTGGATTTACATTGGAACTCAGGGCATTGTGCAGGGAACCTATGAAACCTTCGCAGAAGCCGGCCGCCAGCATTACGGCGGCGATCTGAAAGGCAAATGGATCCTGACCGGCGGTCTTGGCGGCATGGGCGGGGCGCAGCCCTTGGCCGCGGTGATGGCCGGGGCCTGCTGCCTTGCGGTGGAATGCGATGAGACGCGGATCGATTTCCGTATTCGCACCCGATACTTGGACGCCAAAGCCAAGACTCTGGATGAAGCGCTGGCGCTGATCGACGACTGGACCGCCAAGGGCGAGGCCAAGTCGGTCGGCCTGCTGGGCAATGCCGCCGATGTCTTCCCCGAGCTGGTCAAACGCATGAAGAATGGCGGCCATCGCCCTGATATCGTGACCGATCAAACCTCGGCCCATGACCCGCTGCATGGCTATCTGCCGCAGGGCTGGACCGTGGCCGAATGGCGCGCAAAACAGGAAACCGACCCCAAGGCGGTGGAAAAGGCCGCCCGCGCCTCGATGCGCACCCATGTCGCCGCCATGGTCGAGTTCTGGAACGCCGGCGTCCCGACGCTCGATTACGGCAACAACATCCGGCAGGTGGCGCTGGACGAGGGCCTTGAAAACGCCTTCGCCTTCCCCGGCTTCGTGCCGGCCTATATCCGTCCGCTGTTCTGCAAGGGCATCGGCCCGTTCCGCTGGTGTGCGCTCTCGGGCGACCCGGAAGATATCCGCAAGACCGACGCGGCGATGAAGAAACTCTTCCCGGAAAACACCCACCTGCACCGCTGGCTTGACATGGCGGGCGAGCGCATCGCCTTCCAGGGCCTGCCCGCCCGCATCTGCTGGATCGGGCTGGGCGACCGGCATCGCGCCGGGCTGATGTTCAACGAGATGGTGGCCTCGGGCGAGCTGAAAGCCCCGATCGTCATCGGCCGCGATCACCTCGATTCCGGCTCGGTCGCCTCGCCCAACCGCGAGACGGAAGCCATGAAGGACGGCTCGGATGCCGTCTCCGACTGGCCGCTTCTGAACGCGCTTCTGAACACCGCCAGCGGCGCGACCTGGGTGTCGCTGCACCACGGCGGCGGCGTCGGCATGGGCTTCAGCCAGCACTCGGGCATGGTGATCGTCGCCGACGGCACCGAGGACGCGGCCCGGCGGCTGAACAACGTGTTGTGGAACGACCCGGCCACCGGCGTCATGCGCCATGCCGATGCGGGCTACGACATCGCACGCGACCATGCCAAGGCGATGAACCTGCGCTTGCCGGGCATTTTGGGCAACTGACCAGCCTTCAATGTGGCTCAAATATCCCGGGGGTAGCCCATTGGTTACGCCATTGGTCCGAGTAACCAATGGGCCGGGGGGCTGGCCCCCGGTCCCACCATGACAACCTAGCCCGCCACCCGCGGGTTCTTCCCTTCGGCGCCGGTCCAGATCGGGTTAGACCAGGCCCGCTTGCCGGCGGCATCAATCACCGCCGCCCGCACCCAGGGCGAGTTGTTCAGCCGCTCCAGCGGCACCTCGGCGCGGGTCATCGAATGGCCATGCACCGCCTTGGCGCCGGTGCCGTGGCCAAGCGCCACCACCGAAACCGCCGCCGAGCAGTCGACGATCAGCTTGTCGCCCTCGATCCGCACATCGCGCAGCTCCGGGCCTTGGGTGGAGTAGAAATGCCCGGCCTTGAGCGCCGCCAGCAGCGCCTCTGGCGTGTTGGCTTCCGCCTTCACCATCACCCAGCCGCCGAAATGGTCCGGTTCGGAGAAATGCGCATCATCGGTGGCGATGAGCGTCAGGCGGCGGCCCTCGGTCAGCAAGAGATCGGCAATCGCCGCCCCGTCGGGCCGGTCGCAGCCCATGGCGCAGCCGTGGTTGTAGATCTCGACGGCATGGGCGGCGGTGATGCTGCGGGCATCCGCCAGCGTCAGACCCGACCATTGCGGATGGGCGATGGCCACGAAAGCGCCGGCGGCAACGGCGCGGGCGGCAATTTCCGGGCCGGTTTCCTGCCCCGCGACCGGCACGAAGGACGGCGTCTGCGAGGGCGCGAAACCGGCGGGCAGGCCGACGGCGAGGATATGCCACAACTCGCCGTTCGCCATGGCGCCGGAATGCAGCTCGGCCCCGAGAATCGTGGTGAATCCGGCATCGCGCATCGGGAGGGTATCGGTGATCGGATAGCCGAAGAGGCCGACGAAATGGTCGGTCAGCGCGATGAAATCATAGCCTTCGGCCTTGTAGCGCCGGCAGACCTCCTCGGGCGACAGCACCCCGTCCGACCGCGTCGAATGGGTGTGCAGGTTGCCCCGCCAGAAGCGGCCCGGGGCGGTGAAGGCGGGATCTTGGTGGCTCAACTCGGTCTCCTTGGCGGGCAAATCCCGCTTGCGTCGTCGCGCACTATCGCAACGGCGCGAAAGCTGTGCTATTCCAAAGCCGACAGGCGAAGAAGGCTGGAAACGATGGTCGCGCTCGGCAAACAGGCGATGGAACCCGGTGAGGCGGTGGGCTGCGTAAGCCTTCCGCCCGAAGAAATGGCGACCCGCGCGGCCGAGGCGGCGACCTTTCTCAAGGCGCTGAGCCATGAGGGCCGGCTGATGATCCTGTGCCACCTGTCCTCGGGCGAAAAGTCGGTGACAGAGCTTGAGGAACGCCTTGGCGCGCGTCAGGCCGCCGTCAGCCAGCAGCTGGCCCGCCTGCGCGCCGAAGGGCTGGTCGCGGCGCGGCGCGACGGCAAGGCGATCTATTATTCGATCAAGGACCCGAAGGCGGGGGCGATCATGGAACTGGTCTACGACATGTTCTGCAAGCCGGGCGCGTGACGCCCGATCCCGCGCCCAATCCCGCACCCGGTGCCCGGCCTGCCGCCGTCGGCCCGGTGGCCGGGGTTTGAGGCCTCCGGCGGGGATATTTGCGCCACGTTGAAGGCCATGGTCTATCCCCGGCCAAGGAAGGGCATGTCGCGGGCCATGATGGTCAGGAAGGGGATGTTGGTGGTCAGGGGCAAGCTGGCCATATGCAGCACTGCCGCCGCGACCTCGGCCACGTCCATTGTGGGTTCGACCCGCGTGGACCCGTCGGCCTGCGGCACTCCCTTGGTGAAGCCCTGCGTCATCTCGGTCAGGGCATTGCCGATGTCGATCTGACCGCAAGCGATGTTGAAGGCGCGGCCGTCAAGGCCGAGGGTCTTGGTCAGCCCGGTGACGGCGTGTTTCGACACCGTATAGGGCACCGAGCCGGGGCGCGGGGCATGGGCCGAGATCGAGCCGTTGTTGAGGATGCGCCCGCCCTGCGGGTCCTGATGGCGCATCAGGTGGAAGGCGGCGCGGGCGCACAGCACCATGCCCGAGATGTTGGTGTGCA
The DNA here is from genome assembly GCF_011008935.1 of Tabrizicola oligotrophica. GTDB lineage: Bacteria > Pseudomonadota > Alphaproteobacteria > Rhodobacterales > Rhodobacteraceae > Tabrizicola_A > Tabrizicola_A oligotrophica. The sequence goes on from NZ_JAAIVJ010000001.1 coordinate 579,419, forward strand.
TGACCGCGAGCCAGTCCTCGACCGGGATTTCGTCCAACGGGGCCGGTTTCGTGGCGATACCGGCATTGTTGAACAGCACGTCGAGCCGGCCCCATTCGGCCGCCAGTCGGGCAAAGGCGCTGTCGACTTCGGCCGGTTGGCTCACATCGGCGGGCAGGATCAGCACGCCCGCGCCCTCGGCGGTTTCGCGCAAGGGTGCCTCGCGCCGGCCCATCAGCGCCACCCGCCAGCCGGCCGCCCGGAAGGCGCGCGCCGTGGCGCGGCCGATCCCGGCACCCGCGCCGGTGATGAGGACGGTCCTGTCCATGCTATTTCAGCCCGTCGGACATCAGCTTGCCGCCCGTCGCCCAATCGCTTTTGGCGATGTCGGTGAAGATCACATGCACCGCCTCGGGCTTGCCGTTGCAGGTTTCGGCCCAGGCCCTTGTCACGGCCTCGGCGCAGGCGCGCTTCTGCGCCTCGCTGCGGCCTTCAAACATTTCGATGCGGATGATGGGCATGGGGTTTTGACCTTTCGTTTCAGGGATTCAACGGCGCCGCGTCGGCAGGAGGCGGGGGCCATGTCGAGGTTGTACTAACGTACGACTCTCATTCGGTCGCCCCACCGCCCCGCCGGATCGGGTCGCCGAGCAGCCGCAGGCCGTTCAGCACCACCAGCACCGTGCCGCCTTCATGGCCGATCACGGCCAAGGGCAGCGGCAGCTCCCACAGGAGCGCGCCCAGCACCAGAACTGCCATGGCGCCAAGCGAAAAGGCCAGATTCTGCCGGATGATGGCGCGGGTGCGGCGGGCCAGCCGATAGGCGGCGGGAAGCTGGGTCATCTCTTCGGAGAGCAGCGCGACATCGGCGGCCTGCAGCGCCACCTCGCTGCCCGCCGCCCCCATCGCCACTCCGATATCGGCCCGGGCGAGCGCCGCGGCATCGTTCACCCCGTCGCCGACAAAGGCGACGCGTCCCTTGGCGGCGAGCTCCGCCACCAACGCCACCTTGTCCTCGGGCAGAAGGTCGGCCAGCGTTTCCTCGGGTCGCAAGCCCAGTTCGGCCGCGATGCGCTGCGCCACGGGTTCCCGGTCTCCGGTCAGCATGGCAAGCGTCGCGCCCGTGGCGCGCAGCGCGGTCAGCGCATCGCGCGAGGTTGCGCGCGGCTGGTCGGCCACCGACAGCGCGCCGATCAGCCGCGCGCCCTGTCCGACATGAATCAGCGTGCGATCGTCGGCTTGCAGCCCGGCCAGCCAATCCACCTGAGGATCTGCCCTCATCTGTTTGACAAGGCGCAAGTTTCCGGCCCAGAGCATCGCCTCGCCCTGACCGCTGGCGATGCCCAGCGACGGCAGGCTGCGAACATCAGGCCGTTCCTCGACCTTCAGCCCGCGTTCGGCCACCTCGCGGCGGATGGCGCTGGCGATGGGGTGTTCGGACTGCGCCTCGAGCCCCGAGACGAGACCAAGGAAGGCGTCCTCGGCCATCCCCGGCGCGACGATCCGCGCCACTTCGGCCCGTCCGGTGGTCAGGGTGCCGGTCTTGTCAAAGGCAAAGGCGCGCACCTCGGCCAGCGTTTCCAGCGCCGCGCCGCCCTTGAACAGCACCCCGCCACGCGCGGCCGCGGACAACGCGGACAGGATGGCGGCGGGCACTGAAATGACGATGGCGCAGGGGCTGGCGGCGACCAGCAGCGTCGCGGCGCGGTACAGCGCAAGATCCGGCGGCAGGCCCCAGCCCAGCATCACCGCCCAGGCCGCCAGCGCGCCGGCCAGCACCGCCACCGTATAGCGCTGGCCGAACCATGCCGAGAAGCGCTCGGACGGCGCCCGCGCCGCCTGCGCCTCGGTCACCAGATGGATCATGCGCGCCACCGTGCTGTCGGAAAGCGCCCGCGTCACCGCCATGTCAAGCACACCGTCAAGGTTCACCGTCGCCTCGTAAAGCGCCGCGCCGGGGGTCTTGTGGCGTGGCTCGGCTTCGCCGGTCAGGGTGGATTCGTCCAAGGCCCCCTCGCCCGCGACGATCACCCCGTCGACCGGCACCCGCGCGCCGGGACGCAGCACCACCACATCGCCCGGCTGCAGGCTGTCGGCGGGCACCTCGCGCACGCACGCCCCGTCGCGCAAGAGCGCGGTTTCCGGGCGCAGTGCCATCAGCGCCTCGAGCGCGCGGCGGGCGCGGCCCATGGCGCGATGTTCGAGCGCGCCGGCGAGGGTGAACAGGGTCAGGAGGATTGCGCCTTCCAGCGGCGCCCCCACCACCGCGGCGGCAAGGGCGGCCAGCACCATCAGGAGGTCGATGTCCAGGATGTGGGCGCGGAGCAGGCTGCGCAGCGCCTCGAGCGCCGAGGGCACGCCGCCCGCCAGATAGACCAGCCCATAGCCCCAGAGATCCAGATCATGCCGCCCGGCGAAATGCGCCGCAAGACCCGCCGCCATGCCCAGAACCACAAGGCCGGGCAGGATCAGGCTCTCCTCCGCCTCGGCGGCATGGTGGTGGGTATGGGCATGGGCCATGGCACTCTCCTCGCCCCACCCTGCCTCAGAGGCGCCCGAGCGCAAGGCCAAAACGAAACCGGGGGCCACGACGGGCCCCCGGATTGTCGATTTTACGCCGGGGCTTAGCTACACCCGCTCGTTCCGCCGCAAGTGTTGCACTTCATGCAGGTGCCGTTCCTGACCAGCGTGTAGTTGCCGCATTCGCCGCAAGGATCGCCCTCGTAGCCCTGCATCTTGGCCTTGGTGCGGGCGTCCATCGAGACGGTACCCGAGGAGATCGCCGTGGCCGAGCTCATGCCGCCCGTGGGTTGCGCGGTGTCCGGCACCAGCATGTTCAAGGCTGTCACCGGGTCGCTGCCGGCAAGCGCGGTGGCCCCGGCGGCGCTGATGCCGCCCTGAAACACCATCAACTCTTGCGGCAGGCGCTTGCGCAGGTAGCCGGTCGAGGAGATCGACTTCAGGAGTTCCACCGATTTCGAGGCCGCCCCGTCGCTGACTTCGCCGAAGTTGCGCTTGCCCTCGTTGTCGCCGCGCCCCAGATCGTCAAAGGCGGCGCCGGTGGGTTTGACATGCGCGAGATCGGTGCGGTCAAGGTAGGAGATCGCCAGTTCGCGGAAGATATAGTCAAGGATCGAGGTGGCGTTCTTGATCGAGTCGTTGCCCTGCACCATGCCCGCCGGTTCAAAGCGGGTGAAGGTGAAGGCCTCGACAAACTCCTCCAGCGGCACGCCGTATTGCAGGCCCACGGAAACCGCGATGGCAAAGTTGTTCATCATGGCGCGGAAGCCCGCGCCTTCCTTGTGCATGTCGATGAAAATCTCGCCCAGCCGCCCGTCACCATATTCGCCGGTGCGCAGGTAAACCTTGTGGCCGCCGACGATGGCCTTTTGCGTGTAGCCCTTGCGGCGCTCGGGCAGCTTTTCGCGGTTGGTGCGGATGATTTCCTTGACGATGATCTTCTCGACGATCTTTTCGGCCAGAACGGCGGCCTTTTCCTGCGCCGAGCCGGTGGCGAGGATTTCTTCGGCCTCTTCGTCATCCTCGATCAGCGCGGCGGCAAGCGGCTGGCTGAGCTTGGAGCCGTCGCGGTAAAGCGCGTTGGCCTTGATGCCGAGCGAATGGCTGAGTTCATAGGCCGCCAGCGTTTCCTCGATCGTGGCCGAGTTCGGCATGTTGATGGTCTTGGAAATTGCCCCCGAGATGAAGCTTTGCGCCGCCGCCATCATGTAGATGTGCGCGTTGACCGACAGATAGCGCGTGCCCTTCTTGCCGCAGGGGTTGGCGCAGTCGAAGACATTGTAATGTTCGGCCTTCAGGAAGGGCGCGCCTTCCAGCGTCATCGTGCCGCAAACATGGTCATTGGCGGCGTCGATCTGCGCCTTGGTAAAGCCGAGGTGGCGCAGCAGGTCGAAGGTCGGGTCGTTGAGCTTTTCCGCCGGGATGCCGAGGGTCTGGGTGCAGAACTCCTCGCCCAGGGTCCACTGGTTGAAGACGAAGCGGATGTCGAAGGCCGAAGGCAGCGCGGCCTCGACCTTTTCCAGCTCGCGCGGGCCGAAGCCGTGGCCGATCAGCGCGGTCGGGTTGATGCCGGGGCAATTGCCGATCGAGCCATGGCCGACGGCATAGGCGACGATCTCCGCCGACTGGCTGGTGGAATAGCCGAGTTTCTCCAGCGCCGCCGGAACCGACTGATTGATGATCTTGAAATAACCGCCGCCGGCCAGCTTCTTGAACTTCACCAGTGCAAAATCGGGTTCGATGCCGGTGGTGTCGCAATCCATGACAAGGCCGATGGTGCCGGTGGGCGCGATCACCGTGGTCTGGGCGTTGCGGAAGCCGTGCTTTTCGCCAAGCGCCAGCGCCTCATCCCAGGCCGAGCGGGCCAGCGTCACAAGGGTCTGGTCGGGGCAGTTGGCGGCATCCAGCGCCACCGGGGCGACGTTCAGATCCTCATACTTGCCCTTGTTCCAGGCGGCGGCGCGGTGGTTGCTAATGACGCGCAGCATGTGGTGCTTGTTGCGCGCATAGCCGGGGAAGGCGCCCAGCTCGGCGGCCATTTCGGCCGAGGTGGCATAGGAGATGCCGGTCATGATCGCGGTCAGCGCGCCGGCCAGCGCCCGGCCCTCGTCGCTGTCATAGCCAAGGCCCATGTTCATCAGGAGCCCGCCGATATTGGCATAGCCAAGCCCCAGCGTGCGGAAGTCGTAGCTGAGTTGCGCGATTTCCTTCGACGGGAACTGCGCCATCATCACCGAGATTTCCAGCGTGACAGTCCACAGCCGCGAGGCGTGGATATAGGCTTCGGCGTCGAACTTGCCGTTATGGAAGAAGGTCAGCAGGTTCATCGACGCCAGATTGCAGGCGGTGTCGTCAAGGAACATGTATTCCGAGCAGGGGTTCGAGCCGCGGATCGGGCCATCCGCCGGGCAGGTGTGCCAGGCGTTCACCGTGTCGTGGAACTGGATGCCGGGGTCGGCACAGGCCCAGGCGGCATGGCCGATCTGGTCCCAGAGCTCGCGCGCCGAGACGGTCTTGGCGACCTTGCCATCGGTGCGGCGGATCAGCTCCCAGGGCTGGTCGTTCTTCACCGCCTTGAGGAAGGCGTCGGTGACGCGGACCGAGTTGTTCGAGTTCTGGCCCGAGACAGTGATATAGGCTTCCGAATCCCAGTCGGTGTCATAGGTCGGGAATTCGATGCTGTCGAATCCTTGGGCTGCGTATTGCAGCACGCGGTTGGTGTAGGTGTCGGGGATCATGGCCTTTTTCGCGCCGCGGATCGCCGCTTTCAGGCCGGGGTTCTTCGCCGGATCCACCGCGTCCTCGCTCGAGCCGTCCCAGGCCCGGATCGCCGCGAAGATCTCGTTCAGCTTCTGCTCATGCATCTTCGAGCCGGCGACGAGGCTCGCCACCTTCTGCTCTTCGATGACCTTCCAGTTGATGAAGGCCTCGATATCGGGGTGGTCCATGTCGGCGATGACCATCTTGGCCGCGCGCCGCGTGGTGCCGCCCGACTTGATCGCCCCCGCCGCGCGGTCGCCGATCTTCAGGAAGCCCATCAGGCCGGAAGACTTGCCGCCGCCCGACAGTTTCTCGCCCTCACCGCGAAGCGAGGAGAAGTTGGTGCCGGTGCCCGAACCGTATTTGAACAGCCGCGCTTCCCGCACCCACAGGTCCATGATGCCGCCGTCGCCGACGAGATCGTCTTTCACCGACTGGATGAAGCAGGCATGCGGCTGGGGATGCTCATAGGCCGAGGCCGATTTGGTCAGCTCGCCCGTCTTGTGGTCGACATAGTAGTGGCCCTGCGACGGGCCGTCGATGCCATAGGCCCAGTGCAGCCCGGTGTTGAACCATTGCGGGCTGTTCGGCGCGGCCATCTGGCGGGCCAGCATGAAGCGCATCTCGTCGTAATAGGCGCGGGCGTCGGCCTCGGTCGAGAAATAGCCGCCCTTCCAGCCCCAATAGGCCCAGGCGCCGGCCAGACGGTCGAACACCTGCCTGGCCGAGGTTTCGCCCACCATCCGCGCGTCCAGCGGAAGTTTGGCCAGCGCCTCGTCATCGGGGACCGAACGCCAGAGGAACTCGGGCACGCCCTTTTCCTTGACGCGCTTCAACGCCGCGGGAATGCCGGCCTTGCGGAAGTATTTCTGCGCCAGAACGTCGGACGCCACCTGGCTCCAGCCGTCCGGCACTTCGACCGCCTCGTTGCGGAACACCACCTTGCCATCGGGATTGCGGATCTCCGATGTGGTGATCTGAAACGCCATTTCGCCGTAAGCCCCGGCCTCGGCCGTAGTGAACTTCCGCTCGATTTTCATGCCCCGTCTCCGTCCCGTGCCTGGCGGGGATTTTCCCCTGCCGTTTTGGTTGCATTTCCCCTGCCCGCAAAACACATGCCCACCGATCCTTCCCGCGCTTGGCAAAAAGGGCCGCGCCGGTGCTCTGGCGCTGATCTGGATCGGTGACCATCTGTCCGTCTCCACTATATCTTGTGGTTTGGCGGGCGACCTCATCAAATTGTCGGAATTCCGGCCGCGCGGCAATTGGATTTTTTAACTCATCCACAAGATTTTGTGCTTGACCGCAGGCCCGCCGTCTAGGGGTGGCAAGGCCTGCCGACGACGGCCTCTTGCGGCACTCCTTCACAAGCCCTGTGAAGAAAGCGCTTTTCCCTTTGGAATCGGCCTGCTTGCCGGGCAAGGCCGATGCAGACTCTGAAGCAGACCCAGCCCCGGCCGGCCCGGCGGTTCACCGGAATGATTCCCGCCGCGACAAGCAGAAATGCCACAACCCGCGCCAGGGTAAGCGGTTCGTCATGGAACATGAGGCCAAGGCGAATGGCGAAGGCCGCGGCCAGCGAGGGAAAACCTGCCAGCGTGGCCGTCGGGTTGACCGACAAGCGCCATGCCACAAAGCCCCCCCCGCCACGACGACCGCCCGCAGGAACGGGCCGAAGCCAAGGCTCGCCCCCAAGAGAATCGGGGCGGAGACGGCGACCCTCCAGATCCGCTGCGCCACTGGTCCCGCCACGCGCAGGCTGGTCTTGCGGGCGAGAACGGCCGTGCCCACCAGATCTTGTGTCCCGCCCCCGCAGGCCGCGCAAGAATCGCCGCTGTGCAAGGGAAAGCCAGCGCCAGTCCTGCCGCATCCAGCCCGTCCCTGCACCTCCCTGCCCGCCCACCCGCCAGCCTGCCTTGCCTCTGGTCCTGCGGCCGCTGATGGCGTAAAGCGCCGGGAGAGAAAAGGACACCGCCCATGCGCGACATCATCGCCCGATGCGAGGCCAAGGGCCTGCGGATGACCGACCAGCGCCGGGTTCTGGCGCGCGTCATCGGCGAGGCCGAGGATCACCCCGATGTCGAGGAACTCTTTGCCCGCGCCGCGGCGGTGGATCCGAAGATCTCGCTCGCCACAGTCTACCGCACGGTAAAGCTGCTGGAAGAGGCGGGGATTCTGGACAAGCTGGAATTCGGCGATGGCCGCGCCCGCTATGAGGATGCCGAGCGCGACCACCATGACCACCTGATTGATGTCTCGACCGGCGCGGTGATCGAATTCGTCGATCCCGAAATCGAGGCCCTGCAGGAAAAGATCGCCGCGCGGCTGGGCTACAAGCTGATCGGGCACCGGCTGGAACTGCTGGCGGTGCCGCTGAAGAAGGCCAAGGCGTGAGACATACCGACAACACCGCGGCCACCCTGCTGATGGTTGGCTCGATGGCGGCCTTTGCCGTCGAGGATCTGTTCCTGAAGCGCGCCGCCATGGCGCTGCCGCCCGGTCAGGTGATTGCGATGATGGGCGCGGGCGGGGCGCTGGTGTTCTGGCTGCTCGCGGCGCTGAAGCGCCAGCGCATCCTGACCGCGCCGGCGCTGCGCGGTGCGGCGCTGGTGCGCTCGCTGTCCGAAGCCGGCGCGACCATGCTCTACATCACGGCGCTGGCGCTGATTCCGCTGTCGGTCAACTCGGCGCTGCTGCAAGCCTCGCCGCTGGTCGTCACCATGGGGGCGGCGCTGTTTCTGGGTGAACCGGTGGGCTGGCGGCGCTGGACGGCGATTGCCACCGGCTTTGCCGGCGTGCTGATCGTGTTGCAACCGTGGAACGACAGCTTTCAGGCCGCCGGCATCCTGACCGTGCTTTGCGTCGTGATGCTGGCCGCGCGCGATCTGTCCACCCGCGCCATGCCCGCCGACATCGGCACCTTCCAGCTTGTCACCTGGGCCTATCTGGCGCTGGTGCCGGCGGGGCTGGTGCTGATGGTCCTTGCGGGCGACCGCGTCACCGCGATCGACCCGACCCGCTGGTTCGACCTTGCCATGGCGCTGATCTCGGGGCTCTTCGGCTATTACGCCGTGACCGCCGCCACCCGTCTGGGCGAAGCCGCCGTCATCGCGCCGTTCCGCTATACCCGGCTGGTCTTTGCGCTGATCCTGGCGATGCTGTTTCTCGGCGAACAGCCCGGCCCGGCCATGCTGATCGGGGCGGCGCTCATCATCGGATCGGGGCTTTACACCTTTGCCCGCGAACGGATCCGCGCAAGGGCCGCCCGCGTCACCGGCTGACCCTCTCGCCGCACCGCAGAGACTTTCCTTGCGCGCCTCAAGCGTGTATGAGGCGCACGAGAGCATTCAGGCCGAGGGAGCGCCCCATGAGCACGATCATCGACATTCACGCCCGCGAAATTCTGGACAGCCGGGGCAACCCGACGGTCGAAGTCGACGTCACCCTTGAAAGCGGCGCCATGGGCCGCGCCGCGGTGCCCTCGGGCGCCTCGACCGGCGCGCATGAGGCCAACGAGCGCCGCGATGGCGACAAGGCGCGCTACCTTGGCAAGGGCGTGCTGGAGGCGGTTGCGGCGGTGAATGGCGAGATTGCCGAAGAACTGGTGGGCTTTGACGCCACCGAACAGGTCGGCATCGACCGCACCATGATCGAGATGGACGGCACGCCGAACAAGTCGCGCCTCGGCGCCAATGCCATTCTCGGCGTCTCGCTCGCCGTGGCCAAGGCGGCCGCCGAATTCACCGCGCAGCCGCTTTATCGCTACATCGGCGGCACTTCGGCCCGCATGCTGCCGGTTCCGATGATGAACATCATCAACGGCGGCGAGCATGCCGACAACCCGATCGACATCCAGGAATTCATGATCATGCCGGTCGGCGCGCAGGACATCCGCGAAGCCATCCGCATGGGCGCCGAGGTGTTCCACACCCTGAAGAAAGAGCTGCAGAAGGCCGGCCACAACACCGGGATCGGCGATGAGGGCGGCTTTGCGCCGAACCTGAAGTCCGCGCGCGAAGCCCTGGATTTCATTCTGAAATCCATCGAGAAGGCCGGCTACAAGCCGGGACAGGACATGTTCCTCGCGCTCGACTGCGCCGCGACCGAGTATTTCAAGGGCGGCAAGTACGAGATGAAGGGCGAAGGCAAGTCGCTGACCATCGCGCAGAACGTCGAGTTCCTTGCTGGCCTTGCCGCCGATTACCCGATCATCTCGATCGAGGACGGCTGCTCGGAGGATGACTGGGAGGGCTGGAAGCTTCTGACCGACACGCTCGGGGCCAAGGTGCAACTGGTCGGCGACGACCTGTTCGTCACCAACCCGCGCCGTCTGGCCGAGGGGATTTCCAAGGGCGTGGCGAATTCCATGCTGGTGAAGGTGAACCAGATCGGCACCCTGACCGAGACGCTGCAGGCCGTCGATATGGCGCATCGCGCGCGCTACAGCAACGTGATGAGCCACCGCTCGGGCGAGACCGAGGATTCGACGATCGCCGATCTGGCGGTGGCCACCAACTGCGGCCAGATCAAGACCGGCTCGCTTTCCCGCTCCGACCGGCTGGCCAAGTACAACCAGCTGATCCGCATCGAGGAAATGCTGGGCGAGACGGCAGAATACGCCGGGCGCTCGATCCTGAAATCCTGAGGCGCTGACGCGGCGTCAAGCGCGCCCGGCTCTTGACGCCGGGCGCGCATCTTGTAATGGTATTCCCGTCCAGGTTGAATTTTCGGGGTCTATGGTCGTGACGGTTTTTATTTATGGCGGTTCCAACTCGCTTCTTAAAACAGGCTGGACTGCGGGATTACAGGAAGATTTTCCGCCCCACTCCGTAGTCAATCACTCCATCGGGGCGACTACTTCGGTTACAGCAATCTACCAGATGCTTACCAATGCCAAGATCAGGCACGAACCTGGTGATGTGGTGGTCTGGGAATATGCCCTGAATGAGGCCAACCATATTACCAAAGGGTTAGACCCTGAAATAGCGTTGGGAAATACTGAAAGATTCATCCGGGAATGTGCGCGGCGTGAATTGAAACTTGCCGCCGCGGTGTTCACACCGCTGGACCAAGAAATGGCAGAAGAACGCATGCCGTACTATTCGATGTTGCATGCGCTGTTTCAACACTATGGTATTGAAATATTTGACGTATCACAGACTTGGCGCTTGCAGAATGACGTCCCGCGAGTTCCCCGGAGACTCTATCGCAACAAGGCACATTATGCCGATGATCCGGAAATTCGCAACTTCATCATTGCTGGCGTGAAGACGGCACTTGGCAAGGCTCAAAGGCCAATGAATGTTTCACCCTTGCGGTGTGGCCCGGGGGAACTTCATGTCGAGCTTGCCAAGACTGGCGAGCGTTTCGAGAATTCCCGCATTTCGGCGCTTGTTGCGCCTATCAATTATCGAATGGAGTTTTCGCGCAAGGGCGCTGTGGTGGGGCTTGCCGCCTTGGTTCACCCCAATTCGCGCAGCGGACTTCATGTGCGGCTTGATCGACGGAATCGCGTCGAAAGCATGGCCAATTTTTCGACGGCGGGCGCGAAATCCATGGGAAAGCCGATCATGAAAGTATATTCGGCCGAGGCTGCAAAAAACGTCACATGGGATGTAATACCCGGAGACGTCTTGGATATCGGCCCACTGAATTCTGCTGGTCTGCTATATTCCGAAACCTCATCGCGGGGTGAGCTCAAGCGGCTGGATGAAGTACAGCCCGCGTCTTTTATCGGCGTGGTGATGGAACTGTCTGAGACAGACTGACAACCGGCCGTCAGACCGGCCGCAGCAGCCGGTCCGGCCGGAAGGGCGCAGCCTCGGGCAAGATCCCCTGCCCGGTCATTTCGGCCGCCAGCGCCTCGGCTGCGATGGCCGCCAGCGTCACGCCGGAATGCATCACCGAAAGCCAGAGCCCCGGCACGCCCGCCACCGCGCCGATGATCGGCAGCCCGTCGCCCGGCACCGGCCGGTCGGCCTGCATCACCGTTTCGACCCGCAGGTCCTTCAGGCCCAAGAGCGCCGAAATGCGCGCCAGCGCCGCGACCGCCTGACCGAGCGGGTCGGAAAGATCGTCGCCCGCGTCCGACTGATGGAACGCCGCCGCCGGGGCCAGAAGCCGGCCGTCATCCTCTTGCCGAAGTTCCTGTTCGGGGCCGGCAAGGATATGGGCCAGCCGCAGGCCGACCGGCGCGCTGCGCAGCAGCAGGCCGGGCCGGTGCAGCATCGGCAGCGCCAGCCCGAGCGGGGCCAGCAGGTCGGGCGCGCCAAGCCCCGCCGCGATCACCACCTGATCGGCGGCCAGCGGGCCGTGGGGCGTTTCGACGCCGGTGACGCGACCCTCCGCAACCCGCAGTTGGCCGCGCACCCCGCTCAGCACCCGCGCGCCCGAGGCGGCGAGCAGCGCCCGGCTCAGCTCCGCGGCATCGACCCAGCCTTCCGTCGGAAAGAACAGCGCCTCCTCCGGCGGGGCGGTCAGGGCCGGTTCGCGCCGGGCAATCCCGGCCCGGCCGAGCCGCTCCAGCGGATAGCCCGCCGCCTCGAGACGCGCGGCGGTGGCGGCAAGCGCCTCGCCCGCCTCCTCCCACCACAGGCAGCCACTGGCCCGGTGCAGCCCCGGCAGCGCCCGCGCCAGCCGCTCATGCGCGGCCATCCCGGCAAGGCGCAGCGCGAAATGCGCCTCCGACAGCGAGAAGCTGGCGTTGATCCAGCCGAAACTGCGCCCCGAGGCCATGGCGGCGGGCAGCCCGGCCTCGACCACGGTGACGTCGCGGCCACGGCGGGTCAGCTCAAAGGCCAGCGCGGCGCCGATCAGCCCGGCGCCGATGATGGTGATCTTTTCCATGCCGGCAGGCTGGCACGGCGTGGCGCGGGCGGCAAGGCCTGTGCTAGAAGGCGCCATGCTGATTTGCCTGAACAAGCCCTATGACGTGCTGTGCCAGTTCACCGATGGCGAGGGGCGCGCCACGCTGGCCGATTTCGTCGGCGTGAAGGGGGTCTATCCCGCCGGGCGGCTTGACCGCGATTCCGAGGGGCTGGTGATCCTGACCGATGACGGGCGCCTGCAGGCCCGCATCGCCGACCCGCGGCACAAGATGGAAAAGACCTATTTCGCGCAGGTCGAGGGGCTGGCGGGCGAGGCGGCGCTTGCGGCGCTGCGGCAGGGGGTCACGCTGAAGGACGGCCCCACCCTGCCCGCCCGCGCCCGCGCGGTGCCGCCGCCGGACTGGCTCTGGCCCCGCGTGCCGCCAATCCGCGAGCGCAAGACGGTGCCGGACGGCTGGATCGAGCTGACCATCCGCGAGGGGCGCAACCGGCAGGTGCGCCGGATGTGCGCCGCTGTCGGGCTGCCCTGCCTGCGGCTGATCCGCTGGCGGGTCGGGGACTGGACGCTCGAGGGGCTCGCCCCCGGCAAGTGGCGGCAGGCATAACCGAAGCGGCGCGGATCGTCGCGCCCCGCACGCTCGCACCGCATCCTGAGGGCGGCTGGCATCGGCAGGCCAGGGTCGACGCCGGCCTGCGCGATCATCTGGCCAAGTCACGCATCTAGCCAGGTCACGGCCGAGGGCTGTCCGACCTTCACCAGCGACCATCTGCAACGGGGCCGGCCATAACGCCGGCTTATTGTAGGGGTCACAAGATTGCATTGGCCGCCGCCGCCGCCCTGCGCTAGTCAGGGCGCATGAGTGCAACATCCCCCCAGAACGTCGACACCCCCCGCGGCTTTGCCTTTGCGCTGGTGGCCTATCTCCTCTGGGGCTTCCTGCCGCTCTACATGAAGGCGCTGGCCGAGATCCCGACGCTGGAGGTGCTGGCGCATCGGGTGCTGTGGTCGGTACCGATCGCGTTGCTCATTCTGGCGGCACTTGGTCGTACCGCCGATCTGGCGGCGGCGCTCGGCAGCCCGCGGATGCTGGCAATGGCGGCCCTCACGGCGGCGCTGATTTCGGTCAACTGGGGGATCTATGTCTGGTCGATCCAGACTGGCCACGCCCTTGAGGCGGCGCTTGGCTATTACATCAACCCGCTGTTTTCGATCTTCCTTGGTGCGGTTCTCCTCAAGGAGCGGCTGTCTGGGGCGCAGAAGCTTGCCATTGCGCTGGCGGCAACCGCGGTTGCCTTCCTGACATGGCAGGTTGGCAAGGTGCCGGTGGTGGCGCTGAGCCTGACGCTGACCTGGGGGTTCTACGCCTACTTCAAGAAGAGGCTGCCTATCGGGCCCAATCAGGGCTTCACGCTGGAGGTGATCCTGCTGCTGCCCTTTGCGCTGGGTTATGCGGTCTGGCTTGGGCTGCGGGGCGAGGCGATGTTCATGGCCTCGACCCCCGCGAACACCGCGCTCCTGATGGGCTGCGGCGTGGTCACGGCAGTACCGCTGATGATCTACGCCAACGGGGCGAAGCTCCTGAAGCTCTCGACCATCGGCATCATGCAATACATCGCGCCGACGATGATCTTCCTGACCGCGGTGTTCTGGTTCGGCGAGCCTTTCGACAGCGCGCGCCTGATTGCCTTCGGACTGATCTGGGCGGCGCTGGTGATCTACACCATCTCGCTCCTGCGGCAGGCCCGGCGCTGAGCCTGCGAAAATCGCCCGATTTTCGCAGGGCGATTTTCGGATGAAAATCGCTCAGCCCAGCGAGTAGCCCGCGCCGCGCACGGTGCGCAGCGGGTCATCGCCGCCCGTAGCCATCAGCGCCTTGCGCAGGCGCCCGACATGGACATCCACCGTCCGGCTGTCAACATAGATGTCGCGGCCCCAGACCCGGTCGAGCAGCTGTTCGCGTGAAAACACCCGGCCGGGGCGTTCCATCAGGCAGGACAGGAGCCTGAACTCGGTCGGCCCGAGTTTCAGCGCCGCCCCGGCGCGCGTGACGCGATGGGTTTCGGGATCAAGCCGGATGTCCTGCCAGTCCAGCACTTCACCCGCCTGTGCGGGCCGCACGCGGCGCAGGTGGGCGCGCAGGCGGGCCATCAGTTCGGCTACCGAATAGGGCTTGATGACATAGTCGTCTGCCCCGGTTTCCAAACCGCGCACCTTGTCCACTTCCTCGGAACGGGCCGAGAGCATCAGGATCGGAATGCCCCGCGTCTCGGGCCGGGCGCGGATGCGGCGGCAGACCTCGAGCCCGGAGACATGCGGCATCATCCAGTCCAGCAGGATCAGGTCGGGCAGGCCTTCGGCCACCCGCTCCATCGCCTCTTCGCCATTGGCGGCAGCGATCACCTGAAAGCCCTCGGCCTCGAGGTTGTAGCGCAGGATCTCGCGCTGCGCCGGTTCATCCTCGACCAGAAGGACGCTGGGCCTTGGGGCGGACATCAGCCCTGCCCTCCCTGCCCCAGCACGGCATCGACCTTGGGCCGGGCGTCGCCCGGCAATTGCCCGGTGGTCATGTAGATCACCTGCTCGGCAATCGTCGTGGCGTGGTCGCCCACCCGCTCGATGTTCTTGGCGATGAAATGCAGCTGCATTGCCGGGGTGATCTTGCGGCTGTCTTCCAGCATATGGGTCAGCAGTTCGCGGAAGATGGCGTTGTACATCTGGTCGACCTCGTGGTCGCGCAGGCGCACTTCGGCGGCAAGGCCGGCATCGCGGGCAATGAAGGCGTCAAGCGCGTCCTTCAAGAGCAGGCTGACCTGCCGGCTCATCCGCTTGAGCGAGCCATGGGCCTCGGGCAAGGGCGCGAGATCGGCCAGCAACTTGGAGCGTTTGGCAAGGTTCTTGGCATAGTCGCCGCAGCGCTCCAGATTCGAGGCGATCTTCATCACCGACAGGACGGTGCGCAGGTCAGTGCCCATCGGCGCGCGCAGGGCGATCAGCCGGGCGCATTCGGTGTTGACCTGCTCTTCCAGCAGGTCGATCGCGGCGTCATTGGCGCGCACCTGATCGGCCAGCACCTCGTCGCGGCTTTCCAGCGCCCGCGCGGCATCGGCAAGCGCGGTTTCCACCAGTCCGCCCATCCGCATGATCATCGCCTGCACGGCCTCGAGATCGCGGTCAAAGGCCCGCAGGATGTGTTCGTTCGCCATGGTCGCTCCTTAGCCGATCCGGCCGGTGATGTAGGATTCCGTCCGCGGGTCCTGCGGGTTGGTGAAGATCTGCCCGGTCTCGCCGTATTCCACCAGATGACCGAGGTGGAAGAAGGCGGTGTGCTGGCTGACGCGCGCGGCCTGTTGCATGGAATGCGTGACGATCACCACGGAAAAGGCGCTGCGCAGCTCGTCGATCAGTTCCTCGACCTGCGCGGTGGCGATCGGGTCAAGCGCCGAGCAGGGCTCGTCCATCAGCAGCACTTCGGGGCCGGTGGCGATGGCGCGGGCGATGCACAGGCGCTGTTGCTGGCCGCCCGAAAGCCCGGTGCCGGGGGCATGCAGGCGATCCTTGACCTCGTTCCACAGCGCCGCCTTCTTCAGGCAGCTTTCCACGACCTCATCCAGCTCCGCCTTGTTGCGGGTCAGGCCGTGGATGCGCGGGCCGTAGGCGACGTTGTCATAGATCGACTTCGGAAAGGGGTTCGGCTTCTGGAACACCATGCCGACCTTGGCGCGCAACTGCACCGGATCGACGCGCTTGTCATAGATGTCCTCGCCTTCGAGCTGGATCAGGCCTTCCACCCGGCAGACCGGGATGGTGTCGTTCATCCGGTTCAGGCAGCGCAGGAAGGTGGACTTGCCGCAGCCCGAGGGGCCGATGAAGGCGGTCACGGCCTTGTCGGGGATGTTGACGTCGACATCCTTGATGGCATGGTTTTCGCCGTAATAGACCTGCACCTTGCGGGCCTCGATCTTGTTGACTGCGCTTTGCACGCGGCTCTCCATTCGCATATCTTTCATGGCTTCCCCCGCCCCTTACCAGCGGCGCTCGAACTTGCGGCGCAGCAGGATCGCCAGAAGGTTCATCGTGACAAGGAACGCCAAGAGCACGATGATCGCACCATTCGAGCGTTCCACAAAGGCCGGGTCTGACCTTGTGACCCAGGTGTAGATCTGCACCGGCAGGGCGGTCGCGGGGTCAAGGAACCCTTCGACCGGGACCGAGGGGTGGTTGTCGACAAAGGCCACCATGCCGATGAGCAGCAAGGGCGCGCTTTGGCCAAGGCCGGCGGCCAGCCCCAGGATGGTGCCGGTCAGGATGCCGGGCATGGCCAGGGGCAGCACATGGTGGAACACCGTCTGCATCTTCGACGCCCCCACCCCGAGCGCGGCATCGCGGATCGACGGCGGCACGGCGCGGATCGAGGCGCGGGTGGCGATGATGATGGTCGGCAGCGTCATCAGGCTGATGACCAGCGCCCCCACCAGCGAGGAGGATTGCGGCAGGCCGAGGACGTTGATGAAGATCGACAGGCCAAGGATGCCGTAGACGATCGACGGCACTGCGGCGAGGTTCGAGACATTGACCTCGATTGCGTCGGTCAGGGTGTTTTTCGGCGCGAATTCCTCAAGATAGATCGAGGCGGCAACTCCCACCGGCACGCACATCACGGCGACGAGGATCATCAGGTAAAGCGAGCCCAAGAGCGCCACGCCCAGACCGGCCGCTTCGGGCCGCTGGTCGGAGGCGTCGGGATTGGTGAAGAACTCCCAGTTCCAGCCGGAGCCAAGGAGCCCCGCCGCGCGCATCCGGTCGGCCAGGTGCAGCTGTTCGGGCGAGATGTTGCTGTCGAGTTTCGCGCTTTCCAAGGTAACGCGGCCCTTGAGATAGCCGTCGATCCGGCCCGCGGCAAACACGCTGGCGTCGATCGTGCTGCCGATCAGCGCCGGGTCGGCCAGCACCATGGCACGCAAGGAGCCGGCGGCGTCCTTCGAGATCAGCTCGGCCACTTCCTTGGGTTTCAAGCCGCCAAGGTCGATCTTCTGGCGCTCCAGCTCGGCCATCAGCCCCGCCGCCAGCACCTTGCCATAGCCAACCGTCGTGACCTTGGCCATTTCGTCGCGATTGCGGTTGCCCTTGGGGTCCAGCACCTTTTCGCTCAGCTCTACCGGATAGCCGAGGCGGGCCTGAAAGAACGACGAGGTGCCATCGCGGAAGATCGTCACCAGCATGAGCGCCAGCATGGTCAGCGACAGCGCAATCGCCACCAGGCCATAGGCACGGAAGCGGGTTTCGGCGGCATTGCGGCGCTTCATCGCCGGGCTGGTGACGTAGATCGACTGCGCCGGGGACACTAGCGCCGGGCCGGGCTGGGCGGAAAGGTCGGTCATTCGTATTGCTCCCGGTATTTGCGCACGATGTAGAGGGCAAAGACGTTCAGCCCCAGCGTGATGAGAAACAGCGTCATGCCAAGCGCAAAGGCCACCAGCGTTTCGGGCGCGGCGAAATCGGTGTCACCGGTCAGCTGGCCGACAATCTTCACCGTCATGGTGGTCATGGCGTCAAAGGGGTTGAGCGAGAGCTGCGCCGCCGCCCCTGCCCCCATGACGACGACCATAGTCTCGCCAATGGCGCGGCTGGCGGCCATCAGCACCGCGCCGACGATGCCCGGCAGCGCGGCGGGCAGGATCACCTGCCGCACGGTTTCGGATTTCGTGGCGCCAAGCCCGTAGCTGCCATCGCGCAGGGATTGCGGCACGGCGTTGATGATGTCGTCGGACAGGGACGAGATGAAGGGGATGTTCAGGATGCCGATCACCAGCCCCGCCGTCATCACCGACGAGCCGCTGTCGCCCAGACCCATCGGCGCGGCAAACCAGTCGCGCAGGAAGGGGCCGACAGTGACAAGGGCGAAGATGCCGAACACCACAGTCGGAATGCCGGCGATGACCTCGATCAGCGGCTTGACCCAGGACCGGGTGGCCCGCGAGGCGTATTCGGCCAGATAGATCGCGGTGAACAGCCCGACCGGCACGCAGACGATCAGCGCAACCAGCGTGACATAAAGCGTGCCCCACAAGAGCGGGATCATGCCAAGGTCCGAGTTGCCCTTGAAGTTCGGCGACCAGGTAAGCGAGAAGAAGAAATCCTTCAGCGGGTATTTTGTAAAGAAATCAGCGGTTTCCGTTATCATGGAGCCGACGATGCCAAGGGTGGTCAAAATGGCGATGGATGAGGCCGCCACCAGGAGGCCCAGCACCACCTTTTCCACCTCGTTGCGGGCGCGGAACTCCTTGTGCCCGCGCGACACGCCGCGGAACAGCCCCGCCAGCGCCAATGCCAGAACCAGCGCCGACCGCGCCGCCGCACCCCAGGCCGTCATTGCACGATAGTCTTGTGCCGCGGCCAGCACCTCGGGCGACACCTCGTCGCCAAGGGCCACCCCGACACCGGCCAGAACTGCGCGGATGTCGGTGGTCTGGCTGTCGATCTGGCCCGAGCCGTCCGCACTGAGCGCGCCTGCCGCCACTGCAGTATCCAGCCCGCCCGCCACCCGGCGCACATCGGCCATGGTCAGCGCGCGCGCGGCGGCATCGGTCACCAGCTCGGCCGGAAGCGTGCCGGAGATGCGGCTTTCGACCACCATCGGCTGCACGACCAGCCACAGCACCAGCCCGGCCATGGCCGGCAGCAGCACCCAGATCGCCCCGTTCCAGCCGTAGTAGTTCGGCAGCGAATGCAGGTCGCGCGGATTGCCCCCGGCCGAAGCCAGCGCCCTGTGGCGCGCAAGGACGAAAGCGGCCAGCGCCAGCGCGCCAATCACCGCAAGAAGCATCAGGACGGACATCAGGGAGGCCTTCGTCTTGTCAGGAAAGGGAAAGCGGGGCCCGAAGGCCCCGCCCCTGTGGTTCTTATTCCAGCGGACCCATCGGGGTCTCGGCGGCAACCTCGGCCTGGGTCTTGGCCAGTTCCGGGTCCGACACCAGACCGTATTCCGCCAGCGGGCCGTCCGGGCCGGCCATCTCGTCCGACACGAAGAACTCGATGTATTCCTTCAGGCCGGGGATCACGCCGATATGCGCCTTCTTGACGTAGAAGTAGAGCGGACGCGACACCGGGTAATCACCCGAGGCAATCGTCTCGGTCGCGGGCACGATGCCGTCGATGGTGGCGACCTTCAGCTTGTCGGTGTTGTTCTGGTAGAACGACAGACCAAAGACCCCGACGGCCTTCTTGTCGGCATCCAGACGGGCCAGCGTTTCGGTGTAATCGCCGTCGATGTCGACCGATTTGCCGTCGGTGCGCAGCTCAAGGCACATCGCCTTGGCGGCCTTTTCCTTTTCCTTGTCATCCGCGCCCTCGGCGGTCGCCAGGAACAGGTCCAGCGCGCCGGTCGCCTTGCAGCCGGCCTCGATCACCTTGACGTCGAACACTTCGCGGGTGCCGTGCTTGGTGCCGGGGATCAGCGCCAGGATGTCCTGCGCGGGAAGGCTCGCGTTCACATCGGCCCAGGTCGCGGCGGCGTTGTCGACCAGCGCGCCATCCTTGGCAACCTTGGCCGCCAGCGCACCGTAGATGTCCGACGGCGTGAAGGCGAAATCGGCGCCGGCGACGTCCGAGGCGAACACGATGCCGTCATAGCCGATGCGCACTTCCATCACCTCGGCCACGCCGTTGGTGGCGCAAAGCTCCAGATCCGATTTCGAGATGCGCGACGAGGAGTTGGCGATGTCGACGGTGGTCTCGCCCACGCCTTCGCACAGCTTCTTGCGGCCGGCACCCGAACCGCCGCCTTCCACCACCGGCGAGGGGAAATCGAAGTTCTCGCCAAAGGCCTCGGCGACGATGGTGGCATAGGGCAGCACGGTCGACGAGCCGGTGACCTGGATCTGGTCGCGCGCCGAGGCGATCACGGTCGAGGCGGCAAGGATCGCCACAGTCGAGGCGGAAAGTTTGAAGAAAGACATCTGTCACTCCAGTCTTGGATGCGAGGGGCCGGATGCCCTTCGTCTGGCGCTGGTCTAGGTCGCGTTGACCAAGCTTTTGCGACAGATGTGTAACAGCAACATGACAATGCGCCGGACAGAGGGCAAAGCCAAGGAAAAGGTCAGGGCATAGGCAGCAAGATGCTGAAAACGCTTCCCTTTCCAAGTTCGCTTTCAATCACCAGCCGCCCGCGGTGGCGCTGGACGATGTGCTTGACGATGGCCAGTCCCAGCCCGGTTCCGCCCTTTTCGCGGCTTCTGTGACTGTCGACGCGGTAGAATCGCTCGGTCAGGCGCGGAATGTGCCGGGGGTCGATTCCCGCTCCCTGGTCGCTGACCGACACCCGCAGCACCGGCCCGCGCGGCCCGTCCTCGCGGCCAAGCGCCACAGTGACGGTCGCACCGGCAGGGCTGCCGTATTTGACGGCATTTTCGGTGAGGTTGGTCAGCACCTGCACCATCTGGTCGGGATCGGCGCGCAGGGTGATCTCCTGGCCAGCGCCCACAAGGTTCAGCCGCACTTCGCCCGCCCGGGCAACCGGTTGCAGGCTGTCCACCACCGAGCGCGCGATGCCCGCAATGTCGACGCGGCTTTCCGGTCGGTTGCGCTCTTCGGCTTCGACCCGGCTGAGGTGCAAAAGGTCGCGCACCAGCCGGTTCATCCGCTCCGCCTCGGCGGCCATGATGGCCAGGAAGCGTTCGCGTGCCCTGGCATCCTCCTTGGCCGCGCCGCGCAGGGTTTCGATAAACCCGGAAATCGCAGTCAGGGGCGTGCGCAATTCATGGCTGACATTGGCCACGAAATCGCGGCGCATGCGATCCATCTCCTCGGCCTCGGTCAGGTCGGTGAAGGCGAGCAGCACCCCCTCGTCCAGCGGTGTCACCGTCACCTCATGCACCCGGTCGGGACCGGAGGTCGGCGTCACCAGCCGCACCACCGCCGGCTCGGCCCGGGTCAGCGCCCGGTCGATGGCCTGCAGAAGGTCCGGCGCGCGGAACAGCAACCCGTGATGCCGCCCGACCGGGCCTTCACCACCGGGAAACAGCGCCTGCGCCGCAAGGTTGGCCTCGATGATGAACAGATCGCGGCCGACAACCAGAAGCGGCATCGGCACACCCTGCAACAGGCGGGAAATCGGGCTGGGCATCGGGCGTCCTGCGGCTGGCGTCGGGCTTGGCCGACAGGCTAGCCGCAGGATGTAACAATTGCCAGACAGTCAGCGCTCAGTGATCGGCCCCGCGCCAGTCGCGCAGCGCAGCGTTGTCTGCAGGCGGCGGGCTGGCCGGGCCGCTGGCCTCGGCCACCACCGGGGCGCGGTTGCGGAAATACCAAGTCTCGCGCGCGCCGAAGTAAAACGCCACCACCGCCCCCAGCAGCCACCAGAGCGGCTCGGGCACCGCGTTCAGCCCCACCATGCGGGCGGCAAAGCCCGTCGGGTCCTGCATGGCGTAGACGAAAAGCCCGATGGTGCCAAAGGCCAGCAACGGCCGCGGCAGGCGGTTGAGACCATTGACGAAACGGTCGAACCCGCCAGGCGCCGCCATCTGGTATTCCTCGCCCAGCTGGTTCAGCGCCGCCATCTGCGCCTCGGCCGACAGCTCCATCCGGCGCGTGGCGGAGGGGGTGAACACCTCGGCCACATCGCGCGCCGCAGTGCCGACGGCCGCAAGGCCGCCCGCCCCGCCGATCAGTTTGCCCATCAGCCCCATGCCGCCACCCGCGCCCGATGCTGGGCATCCGTCAGGTGATAGTGCGGCGCGATGAACTCCTCGGCCCGCGTGATCCAGCCGCCCTTGCCGCCATCCCGCCGGCAGGCATATTTGCGGCTGGCGGGCCGCGCATCTGCCAGCGCGTAGTAGAAATTCCGCCGGGCGATGCCATAGGCATCGGCCAGATGCGCCGGCGCCGCCTCATAGGCCAGTTGCGCCGCACGGATCGTCGCCGGGCCGACCGCGCCGTCATCGACGCAAGCAAACCCCATCTCGCTGCAAAGCCGTTGCAGGATCTTCACCGCACTGGCCCCGGCATTGACCTGCATGTCAAAGACCGCCGGCTGCACCACCTCGGGCAGCGCCCCGAGCCCCGGCCGGCGAAAGTAATGCTCGATGTAGATCTCCACCGCCTGCGCCGCACTCAGCCGCCGCACATCGCTGCCGTCGATCGTCCCGTCACCCGAGATGTCCAGCCCCAGCCGCCGCAGTGCCGCCAGCGTGACCCCGTGGTTCGTAGTCCCGCCCGGATCATCCGGGTCCTGCACAAACCCGCCCTCGCGGGCGACAATCTCCCGCGCCAAATCCCTGACCGTCTTCATCGCAATCCCCCTTGCCCCTTTGGAAGGCCAAGAATTGCGGGCAAGGGTTAAGACCGGTCCACCGCAGCGCACGGTCTTTCATGCTGGCCCAAATATCCCCCGCGGAGCGTCCGCGGCCGGCCGGGGGAGCCTCCGGCGGGGATATTTGAACCAGTCTGAAAGGCTCAGTCCTTGGCAGGTTCCTGATAGACGCCCTGTTCCTTGAGGCTGTCGATCACTTCCTTGGGCATGTAGGTCTCGTCATGCTTGGCAAGGATTTCGCTGGCAACAAAGGTGTCGCCCTGCATCTGGCCGGTGCCGACCATGCCCTGACCTTCCTCGAAGAGGTCGGGCAGGATGCCGGTGAAGGTGACGGCGACGCTGGCATTGGTGTCGGTGACGCGGAAGGTCACGGTCTCGCCCTGCCCGCGTGTGAGGCTGCCGTCCTCCACCAGACCGCCGATGCGGAAGATCTCGCCGGGTGCGGGGGGCTGTTCCAGCACCTGCGTCGGCGAGCGGAAGAAGTTGATGCCGTCCTTCATCGCATAGCCGACAAGCGCGGTCGCCACGGCGATGGCGAGGAACGCCAGCAGGATCACCTGAATCCGGCGCTGTTTCTTCAGGCCCTTCATGCCGCGGAATCCGGGTTTTGCGGTGGCGTCCATCGTCTGTGCTCCTTCGGTCCTGCGCAGGGCATGCCCCATCCAGATGGGGCTTGCCTTGACCTCGGTCAACTGCGGCGGGGCGTCACGGGAAGACGGGGGCGAGCATCAGCCCCGTGGTCTCTTTGATGCCGAGCATGAGGTTGGCGTTCTGGATCGCCTGCCCCGAGGAGCCCTTGGTCAGGTTGTCGAGCACGGCTACGACGATGGCCCGGCCCGCGATGCGGTCGCCGATCACGCCGAGGTGGCAGAAGTTCGACCCCGCGATGTCACGGGTCGAGGGCAGCGCGCCAAAGGGCAGGACGCGCAGGAAGGGCTCGGTTTCATAGGCCTTCGCAAGGGTTTGATGGATGGTCTTCGCGTCGCCCCGGACATAGACGGTGGCGAGGATCCCCCGGTTCATCGGCAAGAGATGCGGGGTGAACTGCACCTTGACCGGCCGACCGGCGATGGCCGAAAACTCCTGGTCGAACTCGCCCAGATGCCGATGCTTGCCGCCCGCCGAATAGGTGTGCGTGCCGCCCGACAGCTCGGCATGCAGCAGGTTTTCCTTCAAGGACCGGCCCGCGCCCGAGACCCCGGCCTTCAGGTCGATCAGGATTTCGTCAAGGTCGATCACCCCGGCGGCGATCAGCGGGCGCAGCGCATATTGCCCGGTCGCGGCATTGCAGCCGGTGCCGGCAATCAGCCGGCCCTTGGCGATGGCGTCGCGGTAGAACTCGGTCAGCCCGTAGACCGCCTCGGCTTGCAGGTCGGTGGCGGCATGCGGGTTGCCATACCATTTCTCGTATTCCACCGGGTCGCGCAGCCGGAAATCGGCGGAGAGGTCGACGATCTTCAGATCGCGCGGCAGCCGGGCGATCACCTCTTGTGTCGTGGCATGCGGCAGCGCGCAGAAGCACAGATCGACGCCGGAAAAGTCGATCTCGTCGATCTTCACCAGGGTCGGCAGGTCAAGGTGGCGCAGGAAGGGAAAGACCTCGGCCATCGACATGCCCGCCTTGCGGTCTGCCGAAAGCGCCACGATCTTCATGTCGGGATGCGTGGCGATCAGACGGACAAGCTCCGCCCCCGTATAGCCCGAGGCGCCCAGAATTGCGATGCGATGGGTCATGCTTTTCCCCTTTGCCGGATCTTCCGGCCCTTCTTTGCGGGAGAGGGCCGGGCCATGCAAGAGGGAAACGCGTCACAGGATCACGACATCATCGGCCAGCGCCGCAACCGTGCAGTTCAGGACTGTCAGCCGGTCACCGGCGCCGAAATCGAAGATGACATGCGCGCCGTCCTGCTGCGCCAGCGCCAGCGCCTCGGCAACCGTGGCCTGCCCGGCAAAGCCGGACAGGACGATCCGGTCGAGATCGTCCTGAAAGTCGCCGATCCGGTCGCTGGCATCGCCCGGGGCGAAGAGGAAGCGATCGGCCCCCGCCCCGCCGAACAGCAGATCCGCGCCGGCACGGCCCGCCAGCCGGTCCTGACCGGCCAGCCCGCGGATCGTGTTCGCACCTGCCCCGCCGGTGAGCCTGTCGCCAAAGGCCGAGCCGGTCAGGTTCTCGACCGACACAAAGCTGTCACCCATCGCCTCGCCCGCAGTCAGGATCGCAAGAACCCTGGACAGATCGACCTGCACGCCGCCCGCCGCCCGCGCGTAGGAGGCAAGGTCGACCCCGGCCCCGCCAAGCAGAACATCGCCGCCGCTGCCGCCTTCCAGCGTGTCGCGCCCGTCCAGACCGGCGAGCGTATCCGCCCCGGCCCCCCCTGTCAGCCAATTGGCCAGCGCGTTGCCGGTGCCGGCAAAGTCTGCCGATCCGACGCAGGACAGATGTTCCAGATTGGCGCCGAGCCCGTAGGCGGCCAGCGTGGTCTGCACCAGATCGCTGCCGAAACCCGTGTGTTCGGCAATCGCATCCAGTGCATCGCTGACAAGGTAGGTATCATTGCCCTGCCCGCCCGCGAGATAATCCCGCCCCTCGCCGCCGTCGAGCGTGTCCATCCCCCAGCCGCCGAACAGGTTGTCCGCCCCGGCCCCGCCGGTCAGCCGGTCATTGTTCTGCTGCCCGAACAGGAAGTCATCGGCGGCAAGCCCGTCAAGCCGGTCATCGGCGCGGCCGCCGTAGAGGAAATCGTTGCTCTGGTCGCTGCCGTGCAGCGTGTCATCGGCACCGAAGCCAAAGGCAAAGCCGGCCTTGGTCACGGCGTCGAAATCGCCCTCGCCCGCGGCGATCTCATAGCTTTCGTTG
Source organism: Tabrizicola oligotrophica (assembly GCF_011008935.1). GTDB lineage: Bacteria > Pseudomonadota > Alphaproteobacteria > Rhodobacterales > Rhodobacteraceae > Tabrizicola_A > Tabrizicola_A oligotrophica. The sequence continues at coordinate 604,669 of NZ_JAAIVJ010000001.1, forward strand.
CGCAGGCGGACGGTGATCTGGCTGACCCCAAGGCTTTCCGCCAGATCCGCCTCCAGAGAGGCGCGCCCCAGCGAAAAGGCGTTCAGCGCATGGGCCAGCGAATGCTGGTGGCGATAGGTCTCGGCGCCATTGCCTTCGAGATAGAGCAGATGCGAGGCCCCGGTCTGCAGCCCGGGATACCAGCCAAAACCGATGCCGCGATCGGCGAACCATTCGTAGGAGGCGGCAAAGAAATCGTCATAGCCAGCACCCGCCGCCGGATCATCGACCTGACCGTCGGCGTTGATCTCGGTAATCATCACCGCATCCCCGGCGACCGGGGCATAGACCGCCTCCAGCCGGGCGATCAGGTCGGCGGGAGTGCTGGCAAGGTCGGTGCCCATCCAGCCCGGGTAAAGATGTGCCGACCAGACCAGATCGGCCCCGACGCCGGCGCGCAGATAGTCCAGCGCGCTGGCGCCCTGGATCTGGGTCTGTTCCAGCGTCAGGAAGTCGCCGTTGTAGCCCCAGCCGCCGACAAGGATGCGGCCCTGGGCGCGGGCGTCGATCAATTGCGCCAGTTGCAGCGCGTGATCGGCGTAAAGCTGCACGAAATCACGCGTGGTCAGCCCGTCGCCGTCGCCGTTGGCGCGCACCGTGTTGCGATAGGCGGCGCTTTCGTTCATCAGCTCCCAGCCCCAGACACCCTGTGCCACCTCGGGATGCGCCGCCATCCAGCCCAGCATGGCCTCCCAGGCGCCGCTGACATCGGCAAGGTTTTCCTGCAGCGCGGCGAAAGCCTCGGCATTGGTCAGCGCTGGCCAGCGCCCCGAGCCGATGCCGATGTTCTGGGCATCGCCCTCGCCATAGCAGATCGTCAGGTCGAACCCCTGCGCCGCGGCGGCGACAAGGAAGGCCTCCATCTGCGGGTGCAGCGAGCCGTCGGCATTGAAGCTGTGTTCGTTGAACAGCACCCGCAGGGTGTTGACCAGGGGCAGCGCGTCGCGGATCCGGGTGACGAAACCCACCGGATCGTCATACATGCCCATCGGGATCAGTTGCACCGGGTCCTGCCAGACCCCGCCCACCCCGTCGGCCCCGGTCATCACCAGATTGATCATGGCAACAGCAGAGGTCGGGTTCGCAAGCGACACGGGGCGGGGTCCTGACACGGGATCAATTCAAGGTTTGGCCGTCACCAGCGTGACTCTGCCGAAAGCTGAATCCTCCTTCTCCCGCCAAGATGTCCGAAATTCGGCAAGACCGTGCCCTTGGCAGGGAAGATGCCCTGAAGGCCTGCGGTCCTGTTGGCGCCAACCTGCCGGGGCTAGGGAGAAAGTTCTCCCGCAAGAACCTGAAACGGCAGGATATTTTGCCGTGGCGGCAGCGGGCAGATGGCAAAGGGGGTAAAGCCGCAGGGCGGCGTGAAGGCGCGGTTGAAATCCAGCGTGATCTCGGTGTCGGTCATGTCCTCGCCCATCAGGAAGCGGGCGGCTCCATAGGTCTCGCGCCCCGAGGTGGCATCGCGGATCACGAACATCGGCTGGCTTGCCTTCCAGTGCGTCGGCACAAGGGCGATCTCGTGGCCGGCAAAGCCAAAGCGCGCCACATGGGTCAGCGACACTTCGGTGTCGCCGCCGCCGCGCTGGCCGATGGTGGTGGCCTCGGGGGTCGCCAGACGCTCCCAGCGGGCGCGGATCACGAAGGCCGGGTTCTCGGGGAAATAGCGCAGCTCGACATGGCGCGGCGCGGTCAGGTCGCGGACGCGCAGCGCGGAAATGCCGTCGACGGTGTGCAGTTCCAGCAGAAGCGGCGCAACCCGCAGCTTGGGAAAGTTGCCCGGGGTGGACAGGAAGGGCTGATCCGGGCCGCCGGGTGTCTGGAACCGCGCGCCGTCGGGTGTCAGGGTCAGAAGGCCCAGATGGTCGGGGCCAACCGACAGTTGCAGATCGTTGTCCGCCGCCTTGCCCACCCGTTGCGGACCAGCGGGGATATCCACCCGGTCGGTCAGGTTAAGCCAGCCGTCCTCTGCCACCAGCGCCGCCCGCCGCTTGGCCTTCCACGTCTCCAGATCGTCCATTGCCGCCCCTTGAATGACTTTAAAGAAATAATGTCCCCGCCATGGTGCGGACCGCCTGCCCCGCGACCGTCACCCCCGCGGGACCGACGGAAACCGAAATCCGCGAGGGCCGCCCCATGTCGACGCCTTGCGAGATGGACAGCGCCTGCGGACCGCCCGGCAGGCGGGCGAGATAGGCCGCCAAAGTGGCCGAGGCCGATCCCGTGGCCGGGTCTTCCGGCACATTGTCCAGCGGTGCGAACATGCGGGCCTCGACCTGCGCGCCGTCGCGGACATAGCAGAAGATCGCGAAATCCAGACCGGCAGGGTAAAGCGCCGCGCCCTTGCGGAAGGCTTCGGTCTGCGGCCGGGCCTGCGCCAGATGCGCGCGGCTGTCGAGTTCCACCAGCACGAAGGCCAGCCCCAGCGAGGCCTGCACCGGCCCATGCCGGTCGCTGCGGATCGCCGCTTGCGGCAGGCCAAGCGCCTCGGCCACCAGCGCGGCCGGCGGTTCGCCGAAGATCTGCAGCGGAACCGGCGTGGCAAAGGCCGCGCCCTGCGGCCCGACCGTGCAGCCAATCGGCCCGACACCCAGCTCCAGCACCATCTGTGCGCCGCGCCCCAGATCATGCAGCGCAATCGCCGTGCCGATGGTCGGATGCCCGGCAAAGGGCACTTCGCTGGTCGGCGTGAAGATGCGGACGCGGGCGGTATGGGCGGGATCGGCAGGCGGGTAGACGAAGGTCACTTCCGAGAAGTTGAACTCGCGCGCGATGCCCTGCAGGCGGTCCTCGGGCAGGCCCGCGGCATCGGGGAAAACTGCCAGCTGATTGCCGCCAAAGCGGGTATCGGTGAAGACGTCATAGACGAGGTAGGTCGCCTCACGCACTTTCGAACACCACCCGGCGGCGCAGGAATTGCGTCGCCTTGGACGAAACGTAGGACGGATCGCCCGTGGTCAGGAACTTTGACTGCGCGCCCGGCCCCAACATCTCGGGCCGGCGGATCAGATAGTCGGCAAGGCTTTCGGCCACCAGATTGGCCTGGCTGTAAACCTTGACCTCCGCCCCGAGCGCGTCCTGAAACGCTTTTTGCATCAGCGGGTAATGCGTGCAGCCCAAGATCGCGGCCTGCGGATGCGGCATCCGCCGCTTCAGGCTTTCGACATGGGACCGCACCAGTGCCTCGGCCAGCATCTCGTCGCCCTGTTCGATGGCATCGACCACGCCGGCGCAGGGTTGCGCCTCGACATCCACCCCGATGGCGCGGAAGGCCAGTTCGCGCTGAAAGGCGCGGCTGGCCACTGTGGCCGGCGTCGCAAACAGCGCCACATGCTTGACCGCCACTTCGCGCGGCGGCGAGTTGTCGCCCCAATGCCGCTCGGTCAAGGCCTCGATCAGCGGCACGAACACCCCCAGCACCCGCTTGTTCGGCGGAACCCAGCTTTCCTGCATCCGCTTCAAGGCGGCGGCGCTGGCGGTGTTGCAGGCGAGGATCACCAGATCGCAGCCCTCGGCCCAAAGCCGCTCGACCGCGGCACAGGTCAGGTTGAAGATGTCGTCATGCGTGCGCACGCCGTAAGGTGCATGGGCGTTGTCGCCAAGATAGACGAACGGCACCTCGGGCAGCCGTTTTGCCACGGCGTCCAGCACCGTCAACCCACCCAAACCGCTGTCAAAAATCCCGACCGCCATGCCCGCCCCCGTTATGTGGTTCTTGCCTCGCCCGCATCTTAGGCAGAATGCACCGCGGGGAAAAGCCGCTTGCATGCTCCTGCGGCAAAGCCGGTGCTTTTCGTCAGGCCTGTCGTTTACACGCCATTTTTTCTGACTACATAGGCGGTTCGCGTGCTAGGGTCGCGCGCGCATCGGAGGCGGGTAATGGACTGGGACAAGCTGCGGATCTTTCATTCGGTGGCCGAAAAGGGCAGCCTCACCCATGCGGGCGACGTGCTGCACCTCAGCCAGTCCGCTGTCAGCCGCCAGATCCGCGCGCTGGAGGAAAGCCTGAATGTCACGCTGTTTCACCGCCATGCCCGCGGGCTGATCCTGACCGAACAGGGTGAGCTTCTGTTTGATGCCACGCAGGCCATGGTCAAGCGGCTTGATGCAACCGCCGCGCGCATCCGCGATTCGGAAGATGAGGTTTTCGGCGAGTTGCGGGTAACGACGACGACCGGCTTTGGCACGCTCTGGCTGGCCCCGCGCCTGCCGACGCTGTTCAAGCAATATCCCAGCCTGAAGATCGACCTGATGCTCGAGGAGCGGGTGCTGGATCTGCCGATGCGCGAGGCCGACGTGGCGATCCGCATGAAGGAACCCTCGCAGGCCGACCTGATCCGCAAGCGGCTGATGAACATCAAGATGCGGCTTTACGCGACACCGGAATATCTGGCCGAACATGGCACGCCGACGACAATGGAGGATTTCGCCCATCACCGGCTGATCTGCCAGCACGCCGGCACCGCACAGGTGGCCGCCGGCGCCATGCTGGTGGCCGAACTGATGAGCCATGACATCCCGTCAACCCTGACGGTGAACAACTATTTCGGCGTGCTGCAAGGCGTGCTGAACCACCTTGGCATCGGGGTCTTGCCCGACTACATCACCGAAGACTTCCCGCATCTGGTGCGGGTACTGCCCGAGACCGAAAGCAGCGAAGTGCCGGTGTTTCTCGCCTATCCCGAAGAGTTGCGGCACTCCAAGCGCGTCGCGGCCTTCCGCGAGTTCGTGACCGAAGAGATCTTCAACTATCGCAAGCGGCATCAAACATGACTCTGGCTTGCCTGTTTTTCGTGCCGTTTCAGAAGCTTGGCCCGAAAAAGCCGCAAACCCTGCCCCTGCGCCATGCTTGCCATGCACCCAGCGCATAGCGGCAATGCTGCGATTGCAGCATGATAAGTCTTGAGATGCCCATTTTGTGCGCATAGATACGTCCTCGAAGCAGCAATCGAGTTCGCTCTTGCTGGTTCAACCTCCCTGTTGGACTTGGCCGAGCGTAAAGCTCGGCCTTTTTTTTGGCGTTTGCTCTGGCGGCGTTCCGGAGTTGGTCAGGCCTTGGGCAGATCGGCCGGGCCAAGGGCCAGAAAACCGGCAGCTTGTGGGCAGGCGTTTTCGCAGTGGCGCGAATTTGGTCACGCGTCGCGCGCTGGCCGGGCCGCGGGACGAAAATATTTCGCCCCCCTGCCCCCGCCAGCGCTTTCCCTTTCCCGCCCCTTGCCCTAAAGGGCTGGCAAACCGCCGCGCCTGATGGGAGACTGCCATGTCGGAACCCGAAATCACCCCGGAAATCGTCGCCAAGCACGGCATCAAGCCGGACGAATGGGAGCGGCTTCTGGGTATTCTCGGCCGGATGCCTTCGTTCACCGAGCTGGGCATCTTCTCGGCGATGTGGAACGAGCATTGCTCCTACAAGTCGTCGAAGAAATGGCTGCGCACCCTGCCGACCACCGGGCCGCAGGTGATCTGCGGGCCGGGCGAGAACGCCGGGGTGGTGGATATTGGTGATGGGCAGGCGGTCATCTTCAAGATGGAAAGCCACAACCACCCCTCCTACATCGAGCCGCATCAGGGCGCCGCGACCGGCGTCGGCGGCATCCTGCGCGATGTTTTCACCATGGGCGCGCGGCCGATTGCGGCGATGAACTCGCTTTCCTTCGGCGTGCCGGCGCATCCGAAAACCTCGCATCTGGTCAAGGGCGTGGTCGAGGGCATCGGCGGCTATGGCAACGCCTTCGGCGTGCCGACGGTGGGCGGCGAAGTGCGCTTCCACAAATCCTATAACGGCAACTGCTTGGTGAACGCCTTTGCCGCCGGTTTGGCCGATGCCGACAAGATCTTCTACTCGGTCGCCTCGGGCGTCGGCATGCCCGTGGTCTACCTTGGCGCCAAGACCGGCCGCGATGGCGTCGGCGGCGCCACCATGGCCTCGGCCGAGTTTGACGACACCATCGAGGAAAAGCGCCCCACCGTGCAGGTCGGCGACCCCTTCACCGAAAAGCGCCTCTTGGAGGCCTGCCTTGAGCTGATGGCGAGCGGAGCCGTGATCTCCATTCAGGACATGGGCGCGGCGGGTCTGACCTGCTCGGCCGTCGAGATGGGCGACAAGGGCGGCCTCGGCATCAAGCTGCAACTCGATGACGTGCCGCAGCGCGAAGCCCATATGACCGCCTATGAGATGATGCTGTCGGAAAGCCAGGAGCGGATGCTGATGGTCCTCAAGCCCGAGCTTGAGGATGTGGCCCGCGCGATCTTCGTCAAATGGGATCTCGATTTCGCCATCGTTGGCGAGACCATCCCCGAGGACCGCTTCCTGATCCTGCATGGCAATGAGGTGAAAGCCGACCTGCCGCTGTCGAAACTCTCGTCCAGCGCGCCGGAATATGACCGGCCCTGGATCGAAACCCCTGCGGCGGCGCCCTTGGGCGTGGTGCCGGAAATCGCACCGATTTCCGGGTTGCGCGCGTTGCTGGCCTCGCCGAATTATGCCCAGAAGGCCTGGGTCTATGAGCAATATGACAGCCAGGTCGGCGCCGATACCCTCGTCGCGCCGGGGCTGGGTGCCGGCGTGGTGCGGGTGCATGGCACCGGCAAGGCGCTGGCCTTCACCAGCGACGTGACGCCGCGCTATGTAAAGGCCAACCCCTTTGAGGGCGGCAAGCAGGCGGTGGCGGAAGCCTATCGCAACCTGACCGCTGTCGGCGCAACGCCCCTTGCCACCACCGACAACCTGAACTTCGGCAATCCCGAAAAGCCCGAGATCATGGGCCAGTTCGTCGGCGCGATCAAAGGCATTGGCGCGGCGGTCGCGGCCCTGGACATGCCGATCGTCTCGGGCAACGTCTCGCTTTACAACGAAACCGACGGCTCGGGCATCCTGCCGACCCCGACCATTGGTGCGGTGGGTATTCTTGCCAGCCTTGACGATCTGATCGCCGGCCGCCCGGCCGAGGGCGATCTGGCGGTCATCATCGGCGCGACCAAGGGCCACCTTGGCCAATCCGCCCTTCTGGCCGAGGCCTTCGGGATCGAAGCCGGCGACGCGCCGCATGTCGATCTGGCGGCGGAAAAGCTGGCTGGCGATTTCATCCGCGCCAACCGCAAGGCCTTTGCCGCCTGCACCGACCTTGGCGATGGCGGGCTGGCGCTGGCGGCCTTTGAAATGGCCGAAGGCGCGGGGCTGGGGGTGAAGATTGACGCCGCCGAAATCGGATTCCTGTTTGGCGAGGATCAGGCGCGCTACCTTGTCGCCCTGCCCCAGTCCGGCCTTGCTGCACTGACCGCCGCTGCGAAAGCCGCCGGCGTGCCGCTGGCGCTGGTCGGCCAGTTCGGCGGCAAGACGGTGAGCCTTGGCGGTGACAGCGCGGCGCTGGCGGACCTGTCGGCGCTCTACCGGTCGGCCTTTGCCGCCGCCGTCGCCTGATGCTGCGGCAGGCCCGGCTTTCGGACCTGCCGCTGATCGACGCCCTCTGGCGCGCGCCGGACAATGCCGCCTGGATCGAGCCGCCCGATGCGGGCGAGATCGAAGCCTCCCTCGCCGCGGGCCTGACCTATCTTTGGCAGGCCCCCGGCACGCCCGCCGGCTTTGCCGTGCTGATGACCTGGGTGCCGCGCGTCTTTGGCCTGTCGGCCATCGCCTGCCCGCCCGGTCAGGGCACGCTGTTTCTGCGCGCCCTGCTGGCGGAAGTGTTCGGCCCGCTGGACGGCCACCGCATCGGCTTTGACGTCACCACCGACAACGCCCGCGCCATCGGGCTGTATCACAAGCTGGGCTTCCAGCGCGAAGGCCATATCCGCGAATGCTGGCAGCGCGCCGGCGGGGATTGGACCGACTGCTATCTGTACGGCCTTCTGGCCAAGGAATGGACATCATGAGCCTGCGCCCCGCCACGCCCGCCGATTTCGCCTTCATCCGCGCGCTGGCGCAAGACCCGGCCAACGCCCCCTTCATCACCGATGAGGACGACACCGCGCTGGCGGCCTATCTCACCGATCCGGCCTCCCGGCTCTACATCTGGGAGGACGCGGCAGGACCCGCCGGTTTCGCGCTCTACTGCGAGATCGGCCACCCGGCCGGGCGGGTCGAGTTGCGCCGTCTCGCGCTGTCCCAGACCGGGGGCGGGCGCGGCATGGCCTTCATCACCGCCCTGACCGACTACGCCTTTTCCGGGTTGAACGCCGCCCGCGTCTGGCTGGATGCCAGCGGCGAAAACCCCCGCGCCGCGCGGGTTTACGAAAAGGCGGGCTACCGGCTGGAAGGCACGCTGCGCGCCCATTGGTGGCGCCCGGCGCTTGGCCGCCCGGTGGACCTGCTGCTGTTCGGCATGCAGCGCGGGGAATGGCAGCGCCGCGACGCCCCCCGCGCCACGGCCTGAGGCCGACAGCCCCTTGCCCCTGCCCGCCCCCGGCCTTACATCTTGGGCAATACCCAAAGGAGCCCCCTCATGGCCATGGAAGCCGAAGACATCGAAGCCCTGATCCGCGCCTCCTTCCCGAAGGCGAAGATCACCGTGATGGACACTGTGGGCGACAAGAACCACTGGGCCGCCGAGGTGATCGACGAGTCGTTTCGCGGCCTGAACCGGGTGCAGCAGCAGCGCGCGGTCTATGCCAGCCTGAAGGGCAAGATGGACGGCGCGCAAGGCGAGTTGCATGCTCTGGCGCTGACCACCAAGGCGCCGGATTGACAAGACCGGCCGTTGACTTTGGTCAATGGCACCCCTGCCCGCGAAGGGCAAAGAAACAGGACCAAAGCGCACCACCCCACCGGTGCCCGACGCAAGGAAACGCGACAATGACCGCAGCCGACCAGATCCGCGAGACGATCTCGAAAAACGACGTGGTGCTTTTCATGAAGGGCACCAAGATGATGCCGCAATGCGGGTTCTCCTCGCGCGTTGCGGGCGTGCTGAACTACATGGGCGTGGACTATGCCGATGTGAACGTGCTGGCCGATCCGGAAATCCGTCAGGGGATCAAGGACTTCTCCGACTGGCCGACCATCCCGCAGCTTTATGTGAAGGGCGAGTTCGTCGGCGGTTGCGACATCGTGACCGAAATGGCGCTTTCGGCCGAGTTGGACGCCCTGTTCGACCAGAACGGCATTTCCTATTCGAAAGAGGCGGCCGACCGCATCCGCGAAGCCAACAACGGCTGATCCGCCTCTCCTCGGGGACTTCGTCGCCTCGTCGGGCAATCCCACGAGGAGCGCACGAAGTGCCCGACGAGAATGGGATGTGAACGGGGGGGCCGCTTTGGCCCCCTTTTGCGTTCAGTCCTTCCGCGCCCTGCATTCGGCCAAAAGCTGTTCTTCGGTCGCACCACCGGGTTCCTGCTTCAACAAAAGCACCTGATCGCCCTTGCTGTGCAGCCGATAGCCGCTTTGCGCGTCGGTATCGACAAAGCGCACCCCGGAGCCGCTGACCTCCTGCACCATGGCATGCACCACGCCGGCAATCTGCACGGCGGCAAAGCTGGTGGCGTCCGGGGCGGTGAAATAGGCCACCGACAGATCGTCCATCGCCGTGGAGCAGGTATAGGCCACGGTTTCCACCCGCGCGCCCTGCGCTTGCCACAGGCTTTGGGCAAGGGTCGCGGAAGGCAGAAGGCCAAGGGAAAGGGCAAGCAGTTTCAGCATCATGGGCCTGTGACAAGGGCGGGAAATTCCGCCCCTGATGGCCCAGAACCCGGGGAATGGAAAGGGGAAGAACGGTGCGGATTTCCCCGCCCCTGCCGTCAGGCGCCTTCTTCCACCCGGTCGGCCAGCGCCTCGGCCCGCGCGGCAAGCTCGGCCAGCGTCTCCACCACCTGCGGCGGGATCACCGGCACTTCCATCTTCTCGCGCTCGGGCGTCGGGCGGCCCTCGATCTCGGCCAGCTTCAGCTTCAGCTGGCGGTTCTCGTCCTCGATCGCCGCCGCCTTGTCGGCCAGCATCAGGCCCGACATCAACAGAAGCCGCGCTTCGGGCAGGCGGCCCATGGCGGCAACCAGCGGCTGCGCCTCGCTGTCGAGCATGGCGGCGGCGGCGCGCAGGAAGTGTTCCTCGCCCGGCTGGCAGGAAACCTGAAAGGCCCGGCCGCCGATGATGATGTCCAGCTCAGGCATGCGTGGCCCCCGTCGTAGCTTCGGTCGTTGCTTCCGTCACAAGCGGCTCCAGCGCGGCGACGACCTCGGCCAGCTCGGCGGCCTCGGCGCTGCGGGCGGCGCGCAGCGCGGCGATTTCCTTGCCCGCCTCGGCCAGAACCCGGCGCAGGGTGGCGATCTCGTCGATCTGGGCAGCCAGCTGGGCCTGCAACTCCTCGACGGCCTCGGCGCTGCCCTGCCCGGCAATCTCACGCTCGCGCAGGACCCTGACCCGCTCGTTCAGCTGGGCATTGGCCATGCGCTCCTCGTCCAGAGCCTCGGTCAGCCGGGCGAGTTCATCTGCCCCCGCGCTGTCGGAGGCGCGGCCGGCAAACCGGTCAAGCCCGCTGCCGATCCGCTCCATCGCGGCGGTGATCCGCCGCTCCAACTCGACGATGTCCTGCATGGGTCTTGCGCCCTTTCTGGTCTTTCCCGGCCCAAGGCAGCGCCCAAGGCCCATTTCCCGCAACCGTTGCGAATCGCACGGCCAGCGTCAAGCCCGATCATAGCCGCAGCCGCGCCCGCGGTCTTGTGTTTAAGCCCAAGAGCTTGCGGGCCGTGCTTGATCTTGCCGCCAAGGCTGATATGCACCCCGCAACGCCCCTTTCAGCCACAGGACAGCCGCCTTGGACATCGAAACCCTCCGCGCCCGCCACCCCGACCACTGGATGCGCGCCGCCGCGATCCGCACGCTTGCCCTTGACGCGGTGGCCGCCGCCAATTCCGGCCATTCCGGCATGCCGATGGGCATGGCCGATGTGGCCACCGTGCTGTTCGAAAAACACCTGAAGTTCGACCCCAAGGCGCCGCGCTGGCCCGACCGTGACCGCTTCATCCTGTCGGCCGGCCATGGCTCGATGCTGATCTATGCGCTCTTGCATCTGACCGGCTATGAGGATGTGACGCTGGACGAGATCAAGAACTTCCGCCAGTGGGGCGCCATCACCGCCGGCCACCCGGAATACGGCCATGTCGCAGGCGTTGAAACCACCACCGGCCCGCTTGGTCAGGGCATTGCCAACTCGGTCGGCTTCGCCATGGCCGAGGCGCATCTGCGCGCCCGCTGGGGTGCCAAGGTGCAGGACCATTACACCTGGGTCATCGCCGGGGACGGCTGCCTGATGGAGGGTGTCAGCCAGGAAGCCATCGGCATCGCCGGCAAGCACAAGCTGAACCGGCTGATCGTGATGTGGGATGACAACGGCATCACTATCGACGGCAAGGTCTCGCTCTCGGACGCCACCGACCAGAAAGCGCGCTTTGCCGCGTCGGGCTGGAACGTGCTGGCCTGCGACGGCCACGACCCCGAGGCGATTGATGCCGCGATGGTGGCGGCGAAGAAGTCGGACCGCCCGACGCTGATCGCCTGCAAGACCCATATCGCGCTTGGCCATGCCGCGCAGGACACCTCGAAAGGCCACGGCGCGCTGACCGACAAGGCCCAGCTCGAGGCCGCCAAGGCCGGCTATGGCTGGAACCACGGCCCGTTTGAAATTCCGGCGAACATCAAGGCCGAATGGGAAGCCATGGGTGCCCGCGGTGCTGCGGCCCATGCCGACTGGCAGGCCCGCGTGGCCGGGCTGTCGGCCGCCAAGCAGGCCGAACTGCGCCGCATCTTCACCGATGAGGCCCCGGCCAAGCTGCCGGCCGCCATCCGCGCCGTGAAGAAGGCCGCTGTCGAGGCCCCGGCGAAACTCGCCACCCGCTCGGCTTCGGAAAAGGTTCTGGCGGCGGTCAACCCGATCATGCCGGAAACCTTTGGCGGCTCGGCCGACCTCACGGGCTCGAACAACACCAAGACCGCCGATCTTGGCGCGTTCAATCAGGAAACCCCCGCCGGGCGCTACATGTACTGGGGCATCCGCGAACATGGCATGGCCAGCGCCATGAACGGCATGGCGCTGCATGGCGGCGTGCGGCCCTATTCCGGCACCTTCATGGCCTTCACCGACTATGCCCGCCCGGCGATGCGGCTGTCGGCGCTGATGGGCCTGCCGGTGGTCTATGTCATGACCCACGATTCCATCGGCCTTGGCGAGGATGGCCCGACCCACCAGCCGGTCGAGCATCTGGCGATCAGCCGCGCCACCCCGAATACGCTGGTGCTGCGCCCCGCCGATCTGGTGGAAGTGGCCGAATGCTGGGAAATCGCCTTCAGCCAGAAATCCACCCCCTCGGTGATGGCGCTGTCGCGCCAGAACCTTGCCGCGGTGCGCAAGACCCACACCAACACCAACCTGTCGGCCAAGGGCGCCTATGTGCTGGCCGAAGCGACCGGCAAGCGTCAGGTGATCCTGATGGCGACGGGTTCGGAAGTGGAGATTGCACTGAAAGCCCGCGAGATGCTGGAAGCGCAGGGCATCGGCACCCGCGTCGTCTCGATGCCGTCGATGGAGCTGTTCGCCCAGCAGGATGAGGCCTATCGCAAGAAGGTTCTGCCCGCCGGCCCGGTGCGCGTGGCGATCGAGGCTGGCGTGCGCCTCGGCTGGGACCGCTGGCTTCTGGGCGAGCGCGGCCGCGACACCAAGGCCGATTTCGTCGGCATGTCGTCCTTCGGCGCCTCGGCCCCCTATGACCGGCTCTACAAGGAATTCGGCATCACCGCCGAAGCCGCTGTCGAAAAGGCCAAGGCGCTGCTCTGACGCGCAAACCTCTTCGAAGAAAATTGCCCCCGAAACCAAAACGGCCCGAGGTTTCCCTCGGGCCGTTTCGCATTATTCCAACCGCTTACCGGTAGCCGACGGTTTCGATCTTGCCGTCCTTGATCTCGAACTCGCGGAAGTTGCCAGCACTTTCGCCGCCGCCGATCAGCTCGACCGAAGTCGCACCGACATAGTCGATGTCGGTGCCTGCCGCGATCAGCTCCAGCGCCTTGCCCAACTCGCCCGGCAGGATCACCTCGCCCGGCCCGTTGGCGATGTCCATCACCTTGGCGGTCCAGTCCGCACCCTTGGTCGAATTGGCCGCCGCCATCGACAGCAGCATCAGCGCCGCCGCGTCATAGGATTCGCCGGCATAGGACGAGGACGGGTCGAAATTCGCGGCCTTGGCCAGCTCGGCAAACGTCGCCGCCCCCTCGCTGTCGGTGCCCGGAACCGAGCCGTAGGAGCCGTTCAGCGCATCGCCGATTGAGGCGATCAGGCTTTCGCCATACATGCCATCGGGCAGGTAGAAGGTCGAGAAGGCGCCGGTATCGACCGCCGACTGGATCACGCCCTTGCCGCCCTGATCGACATAGCCCGCGACCACCAGCACCTCGCCGCCAGCCGAGGCCAGCGTCGCCACTTCCGCCGAATAGTCGCCCTTGCCGTCCTCATGCGGGACGGTCGCGGTCACGGTGCCGCCGCCAGCGGTGAAGGCCGCGGCGAAGGCGTCCGCCATGCCCTTGCCATAGTCATTGTTGGTGTAGGTCAGCGCCACGGTCTTGACGCCGCGCGCGGTCAGGATATCCGACATGATCTGGCCTTGCCGGGCATCCGACGGCGCGGTGCGCAGGAACAGGCCATCATCCTCGGCGGTCGACAGCGCCGGCGAGGTGGCCGAGGGCGAGATCATGCCAATGCCCTGCGGACGTGCCACCGCCTGCAGCACGGCGCCCGTGACGCCCGAGCAATCCGCCCCGACGATCGCCTTGACGCCTTCGGCCGTCACCAGCCGCTCGGCCGCAGCCGTTGCCGCCGCCGCGTCAACGCAGGTCGAATCCGATCGCACCGGAGTCACGGTCGACCCGCCCAGAAACTTGCCCGAGGCCGAGACTTCGGCCATGGCGAGTTCGGCCCCTGCGGCCATAGTCGGGGTGATCGATTCCAGCGGCCCGGTAAAGCCCAGCAGCACGCCGATCTTCACCTCTTCTGCCACAGCCGCACCCGCCAAAAGGGTGAAGGCCGCCACGGTGCCCATCAAATGTTTCATCTTGGTCTCCTTGAACGCGCCGCCAGATCTGGCGGCCTCAAGTACTTAGGTGAAAAGGGAAATCCCGAAAAGCCCACGGGACATAACGTCACCGTGACCGCGCAGGAAGCCGCCGCTTGCGCCTAGTGCGTTGCCGTTTTCTTGCCGGTCATCGCCGCCCACACCGGCCCGATCAGCCGCGTCGCGACCGGGATCAGCGCCAGCCCCAGCGCCAGCCCGATGACCCCGTCAAGGCCCGCCTGCACCGCCCAGGCGACAAAGCCCGCCGCTTGCGGCACGGCATGGGCGGCGGTTTCGGCGAAGTGGTGAATGGTCTCATAAGGCCAGGCCCAGAGATGCGTCACCTCCAGCCCGTGCAGCACGATCGAGCCGCCGACCCAGAGCATCGCCGCCGTGCCGACCGTGGACAGGACCGCCATCAGCTTCGGCATCCCCGCCACCAGCCCGCGGCCAAAGGCCCGCGCGGCGGCGGTCCGGCGGTTGGCCGCCATGTGCAGCCCGATGTCGTCCATCTTCACGATCAGCGCCACCGCACCATAGACCGCCACCGTGATCGCCACCCCCACCACCGCGAGCGTGATGGCCTGCATCCAGAACGACGGGCTTTCCACCGTGGCCAGCGCAATCGTCATGATCTCGGCCGACAGGATGAAATCGGTCTTGATGGCGCCGGCCACCTTTTCCTCTTCCAGATGCGCCGGGTCGCGGATGTCGAAATCCGTCTCCACCGCTGCGTCGCCATGCGGAAACAGCATGTGGAACACCTTCTCGGCGCCCTCGAAACACAGATAGGCCCCGCCCAGCATCAAGAGCGGCGTGATCGCGGCGGGCAGGAAATAGTTCAGCAGCAGCAGCGCCGGCAACAGGATGATGATCTTGTTCTTCACCGAGCCCAGCGAGATGCGCCAGATGATCGGCAATTCGCGGTCGGCCTCAAAACCGTGGACGTATTTCGGCGTCACGGCGGCATCGTCGATCACCACCCCCGCCGCCTTGGCCCCGGCCTTGGCCGCTGCCGCCGCGATGTCGTCCACGCTCGCCGCCGCCACCTTGGCAATCGCCGCCACATCGTCGAGAAGCGCCAGAAGTCCGCTCATCACCCACCCGTTCCTTGCCTGCCCCCCTGTCTAGCCGGGTCGGTGCCCGAAGGCAAAGCCTGTGACTTGTTAGCGCGAACGGGCAATGTTTGCGATAACACGCTGAAAAACAGTCGCTTTTGCGCTTTTGGCAAGGGGTGGTCTGCGCTATAGGCTGCGCGGGCATTCCATGGCTGCAAGGAACCACTACATGACCATCACCGTCGGAATCAACGGATTTGGCCGCATCGGGCGCTGCACGCTGGCGCATATCGCGGAATCGGGGCGCAACGATGTGCAGGTCGTGGCGATGAACGCCACCGGCCCGATCGAGACCAATGCGCATCTGTTGAAATACGACTCGGTGCATGGCCGCTTCCCCGGTTCGGTGAAGGTCGAAGGCAATACGCTGGATCTGGGCCGCGGCCCGATCCGGGTGATGTCGACCTACAACCCCGAGGAGCTGGACTGGGAAGGCGTTGATATCGTTCTGGAATGCACCGGCAAGTTCAACGAGCGCGAAAAGGCCGCCGTCCACCTGTCGCGCGGCGCCAAGCGCGTGCTGGTCTCGGCTCCGGCCAAGCGCGCCGACCTGACCGTGGTCTACGGCGTCAACCACCGCAGCCTCCTGCCCGAGCATCTGGTGGTGTCGAACGCCTCCTGCACGACGAACTGCCTCGCGCCGCTCGCCAAGGTGCTGAACGACGCCATCGGCATCGAATCGGGCGTGATGACCACGATCCACAGCTACACCGGCGACCAGCCGACGCTGGACCGCCGCCACAAGGATCTTTACCGCGCCCGCGCCGCCGCCATGGCGATGATCCCGACCTCGACCGGCGCCGGCAAGGCGATTGGCGAAGTGCTGCCGGAACTGGCGGGCAAGCTGGATGGCTCGGCGATCCGCGTGCCGACGCCGAATGTCTCGGCGGTGGACCTGACCTTCGTCGCCGGCAAGAGCGTGAGCGTGGCCGACGTGAACGAGATCGTCCGCGAAGCCTCGCTTGGCAAGATGAGCGCGGTTCTCGCCTATGACCCCGAGCCGAAAGTGTCGATCGACTTCAATCATACGCCGCAATCTTGCATCTTTGCTCCGGATCAGACCAAGGTTGTCGGCGGCCGCACCGTGCGCGTGCTGGCCTGGTATGACAACGAATGGGGCTTCTCCTGCCGGATGGCCGATGTGGCCGCTGCGATGGGGCGGCTTCTGGGCTGAACCGGAGGCGACTTGAGCGACCGCATTGCATTTGTTCTTGCCGGGGTTCTTGCCCTGGCCGTGCTGGCCGACCTTAGCCTGAATGGCGGGTCGGCCCTGCTGTTTCTGGCCCGCAAGATGCTCGACCTGATCGACCTGATTGCGATCTGGCGCTGAGGCCATTTCCCGCTACCTTTTGCCGAATTGCAGCAGGCCGGTCCTTTTCGGCTTGATCTTTTGGCCGTTTTGCGGATGTTAGCGCTAACGCGCGCTGTGAGTCGCGCCCTAGCCGGGGGAAATGCCATGGCCGTCAAGGTTGCCATCAACGGGTTCGGACGGATCGGCCGCAACGTGCTGCGCGCCATCATCGAATCCGGCCGTACCGACATTCAGGTCATCGCCATCAACGATCTCGGCCCGGTCGAGACCAACGCCCACCTGCTGCGCTTTGACTCCGTCCACGGCCGCTTCCCCGCCGAAGTGACCACCGGCCCGGACTGGATCGACGTCGGCCGCGGACCGATGCAGGTGACGGCGCTGAAGAACCCCGCCGATCTGCCCTGGGCCGGTGTCGATGTGGTGCTGGAATGCACCGGCATCTTCACCTCGAAGGAGAAATGCCTGCCGCACTTGGAAAACGGCTCCAAGCGGGTGCTGATCTCGGCCCCCGGCGACGGCGCCGACAAGACCATCGTCTATGGCGTGAACCATGGCACCCTGACCGCCGCCGACATCGTGGTCTCGAACGCCTCCTGCACGACGAACTGCCTCAGCCCGGTGGCCAAGGTGCTGAACGAGGCCATCGGCATCGAAAAGGGCATGATGACCACGATCCACAGCTATACCGGCGACCAGCCGACGCTGGACACCATGCACAAGGATCTCTACCGCGCCCGCGCCGCCGCGCTCAGCATGATCCCGACCTCGACCGGGGCTGCCAAGGCCGTGGGGCTGGTGCTGCCCGAGTTGAAGGGCAAGCTTGATGGCTTTGCCATCCGCGTGCCGACGCCCAATGTCTCGGTCGTCGACCTGAAATTCATCGCCAAGCGCGCCACCAGCGTCGAGGAGATCAACGCCGCGATCAAGGCCGCCGCCAACGGCCCGCTGAAGGGCATCCTCGGCTATACCGAGTTCAAGAACGTCTCGTCGGATTTCAACCACGATCCGCATTCCTCGGTGTTCCACATGGACCAGACCAAGGTGATGGACGGCACGATGTGCTCGGTGCTGTCGTGGTATGACAACGAATGGGGTTTCTCCAACCGCATGGCTGATACCGCAGTGGCGATGGGCAAGCTGATCTGATTGCAGGAAAATTCTGGAAACGGGGCGCCTTCGGGCGCCCTTTTGCCATGCGCGGGCTGCATGGCGGCAAGGCCTGCGCGCGGGTTGTTAACGCTAGCGCTGCGGCGCATATGCTGCACATGCGAAGAAGGGAGCGACCATCCGGGTCCTCCGGTCGCAAGACGAAAGGAAAGACCATGCTGAACCTGATGACCCGCCTGCGCGATGCAGCCGACAAACATGCCGCCTACCGCCGCATCCGCGACGAGATCGCCAACCTCTCAGACGCCGAGGCGCTGGATCTGGGGATCTTCCGCGGCGATGCCGAGCGGATGGCCCGCAAGGCCGTCTGGGGCTGAGCCGGCAGACACCGCGATGGACCGGGGGCCGCAAGGCCCCTTTTTCATGTCAGCCGATCAGCCGCACCACCAGAGCCGGCAGATCGCTGTAATGGTCGAGCAGCGCCTCGGGCGCCAGCCGCTCGATCGAACGCCCCTCCGGCCCGAAGGTCACCAGCGCCACCGGCACCCCCGCCGCCAGCCCGGTCTTGCGGTCGGTCTCGGTGTCGCCCAGCAGCATCGAGCGCCGCACATCGCCCCCCGCCTTGACGACCGAGGCGACATAGGGCGCGGGATCGGGCTTGCGGGTCGGCAAGGTATCGGCGCCGATCAGCGCCCCGAACAGCCCCGTGACCCCCAGCCGCCGCACCAGTTCCACCGCCAGCCCCTCGGGCTTGTTGGTGCAGATCGCCGTGGCATAGCCGGCCGAACGCAGCGCCTCCACCGCTTCGGCCGCGCCGGGATAAAGCCGGGTATGGGTGTCGATGCCCTCGGCATAGGCGGCCAGCAGCCGCGGATAGTCGCGCGCGATGTCGTCTTCGGTAAAGCCGATCCCCAGCCGGTCATAGCCCGCCCGCAGCATCGCCCGCCCACCGTGGAACGCCGTCAGCCGGTCGCGCCCGTCCAGCACCAGCCCATGCCCCTGCGCGATGAAACAGGCATTGGCCGCCGCGAGAAGATCCTCGCTGGTATCGGCCAGCGTTCCATCCAGATCGAAAACCACCGTGCGCATATTGTAACCTTCCGTGAGCCGGGGCGGGCTTGCAGACCCCGCGATCCGGGGTAAAACGGGCAGCAAAAGAAGGAAAGGGGCAGTATGCCGGTTTCGTTGATCGTTCTGGCCGCAGGCATGGGCACGCGGATGAATTCCGACTTGCCCAAGGTGCTGCACAAGCTCGCCGCCGCGCCGATGCTGCATCACGCCCTGCAGGCCGGGGCCAGCCTTGGGCTGGACAAGGTGGTGGTGGTGACGGGGCATGAGGCCGAGGCGGTGGCCCGCGCCGCCCGCAGCTATGACGAGACCATCGAGACCGTGGTACAGGAGCCGCAGCTTGGCACCGCCCATGCGGTCGCGCAGGCCGCCCCGCTTCTCTCCGATGCACCGGGCGACGCGATCGTGCTTTACGGCGACACCCCCTTCATCCGCCCCGAGACGCTGGAGGCGATGCTGGCGGCGCGGTCCGATCATGCCGTGGTGGTGCTGGGCTTTCACGCCGCCGATCCCGGCCGCTATGGCCGGCTTTTGACCGAGGGCGACCGGCTGCTGGCGATCCGCGAGTTCAAGGATGCCTCGGATGAGGAACGCCGCATAACCATTTGCAATTCCGGCGTGATCTGCGCTGAGGCCAAGGTGCTTTTCGCGCTGGTTTCCGAAGTCGGCAACCAGAACGCCAGCGGCGAATACTACCTGACCGACATCGTGGAACTGGCCCGCGCCCGTGGCCTGTCGGCCGGCGTGGTGATCTGCGAAGAGGCCGAGACCATGGGCATCAACACCCGCCAGCAACTGGCCGAGGCCGAATTCGCCTTCCAGTCCCGCGCCCGGGCCGAGGCGCTGGAGAACGGCGTCACTCTGACCGCCCCCGAAACCGTGTTCTTCGCGCTGGACACCGTGATCGGCCGTGATGCCATCATCGGCCCCAACGTGCTGTTCGGCCCCGGCGTCACCATCGAATCCGGCGCCGAGATCAAGGGATTCTGCCACCTTGAGGGTTGCCACGTCAGCCGCGGCGCCGATGTCGGCCCCTTCGCCCGCCTGCGTCCCGGCGCCGAGCTGGCCGAGGACGTGCATGTCGGCAATTTCGTGGAAATCAAGAACGCCATCCTCGACGAAGGGGTCAAGGTCGGCCATCTCAGCTATATCGGCGATGCCGACGTGGGCGAGTTCACCAATATCGGCGCCGGCACCGTGACCTGCAACTATGACGGGGTGATGAAGCACCGCACCCGCATTGGCAAACGCGCCTTCATCGGTTCGGACACCATGCTGGTGGCGCCGGTCAGCGTGGGCGACGGCGCGCTCACCGCCTCGGGTTCGGTCATCACCGAGGATGTGCCGGCCGAGGCCGTGGCGCTGGCCCGCGCCAAGCAGGTGAACAAGGCGGGGCTGGCCACCAAGCTCTTTGAACGGCTGCGCGCCATCAAGGCCGCGAAAGGAAAAGCATAATGTGCGGGATTGTCGGGGTTCTGGGCCATCACGAGGTGGCCCCGCTGCTGGTCGAGGCGCTGAAACGGCTGGAATATCGCGGCTATGACAGCGCCGGGATCGCCACGGTGAACGGCGGCAAGCTCGACCGCCGCCGTGCGGTGGGCAAGCTTGTCAACCTCTCCGACCTGCTGGTGCATCACCCGCTGCCCGGCAAGTCCGGCATCGGCCACACCCGCTGGGCCACCCATGGCGCGGCGACCACGCTGAACGCCCACCCGCATCTGTCGGGCCGGGTGGCGGTCGTGCATAACGGCATCATCGAGAACTTCCGCGAGCTGCGCAGCGAGCTGACCGCCGCCGGCGCCGCTTTCGAATCCGAAACCGATACCGAAACCGTCAGCCAGCTGCTGCGCCATCACCTCGACAAGGGCGCAAAACCCGCCGAGGCCGCCCGCGAGACGCTGAAGCGGCTGCACGGGGCCTTTGCGCTGTGTTTCCTCTTTGAAGGCGAGGAAGACCTGATGATCTGCGCCCGCAAGGGCAGTCCGCTGGCCATCGGCCATGGCGAGGGCGAGATGTTCGTGGGGTCCGACGCCATCGCGCTCGCCCCGATGACCGACCGCATCACCTATCTGGAAGAGGGCGACTGGGCGGTTCTGACCCGCAAGGGGGCTGAGATCTATGACGAGGCGGGCCGGCTGGCCAACCGGCCCGAGGCGCGGATTCAGGTCGACGCCACCCGCATCGAAAAGGCCGGCTACAAGCATTTCATGGCCAAGGAAATCGCCGAGCAACCGGTGGTGATCGCCGATGCGCTGAAGCATTACGTTGCCGGCGACGGCACGCTGCGCCTGCCCGAAGCGCTTGATTTCAAGGGCGTCGACCGGCTGACCATGGTGGCCTGCGGCACGGCAAGTTATGCCACCCATGTGGCGAAATACTGGTTCGAACAAATCGCCGGCCTGCCCGTCGAAATCGACATCGCTTCGGAATTCCGCTACCGCGAGCCGCCCTTGTCGCCGCAGCAATGGGCGCTGTTCGTCAGCCAGTCGGGCGAAACCGCCGACACGCTGGCGGCGCTGCGCTATGCAAAGGAGCATGTCGGCAAGGTGGTCTCGGTGGTCAATGTCGCCACCTCCTCCATCGCGCGGGAAAGCGATCTCGCCTTGCCGATCCTTGCCGGGGTCGAGGTGGGGGTGGCCTCGACCAAGGCCTTCACCTGCCAGTTGACGGTGCTGGCGATTCTGGCGCTGAAGGCCGCGCTTGACCGCGGGCGGCTGGATGCGGCGGGTCTGGCCGGGCATCTGGCCGCGCTGAATGCCCTGCCGGGGCTGATGAACCACGCGCTCGGGCTGTCGGCCGATATTTCCGCCGTGTCGAAAAACCTCGCCGAGGCGCAGGACATCCTGTTCCTCGGGCGCGGCCCGATGTTCCCGCTGGCCATGGAAGGCGCGCTGAAACTCAAGGAAATCAGCTACATCCACGCCGAAGGCTACGCGAGCGGCGAGTTGAAGCACGGCCCCATCGCGCTGATCGACAGCCATGTGCCGGTGATCGTGTTGGCGCCGCGCGACGGGCTTTTCGACAAGACGGTGTCGAACATGCAGGAGGTCATGGCGCGGCATGGCAAGGTGGTGCTGATCTCGGACGCCGCCGGGGTGGCCGAGGCGGGGGCGGGCTGCTGGAAGACCATCACCCTGCCCGAGGTCGCCGCCCAGTTCGCGCCGATCCTCTATTCGGTGCCGGCGCAGCTGCTGGCCTATCACACTGCGATTGCGAAAGGCACCGATGTCGACCAGCCGCGCAATCTGGCCAAATCGGTGACTGTGGAATGAGCGTGCCCGTCGAACAGGCGCTGGCCGCGCTTGAGGCTTTGGCCGACCCGGCCAAGGCCGCCGACATGGCGGCCTATCACAAGTCCACCCGCCGGTTTTACGGCGTGAGCGTGCCGCAGATCGACGATCTGACCGACCAGTGGCGGGCGGGCTGCACGCTGGAGGACCGGCTGGCGCTGGCCGCCGCGCTTTGGGCGGCTGACATCCACGAGACCCGGATCGCGGCGGCAAAACTGCTGACGCAGGCCCGCATCCGCCCCGATGACGAGGGGGCGTGGGTCTTGATCCAGTCCTGGCTGCCCGATTTCGACGGCTGGGCGATTGCCGATCACGCCATGATCGCCGGGCAAAAGCGGCTGGTCTGGCAGCCCGACCGCATCGCGACGGTGGAGGGTTGGACGCAAAGCCCGCAGATGTGGACACGCCGCGCCGCCATGGTCATCACCCTGCCCTTCGCCAAGAAGAACAACCCCAAGCCCGAAGAAACCGCCATCCGCGAGCGGGTTCTGGGCTGGGCCGCAAGCTATGCCACCGATCCCGACTGGTTCATCCAGAAATCGGTCGCCTGGTGGCTGCGCGATCTGTCCAAACATGACGCCGCGCGCGTGCGGCTCTGGCTCGAGGAGCATGGGGCGAAGCTGAAGAATTTTGCGCGCAAGGAAGCGGCGAAGTATCTCTGAGACCCTGCTCCTCGTCGGCTTCGCCGCTCGTCGTTGCTCCCCGAGGAGAAGCCGAAGGCGTCACGACAAGCGCGCGGCGCTACTGCGTCGCCAGCGCCTTGTCCAGCTCCGGCCGGAAGCGTTGCAGATAGTCGTCGCCCACCAGCGGCCCGATGAAGCGGAACACCACCTCGCCCTTGCCGTTGACGATGAAGGTTTCGGGCGGGGCGGTCACGCCCCATTCCAGCCGGGTCTTGCCCTTCGGATCATAGGCGATGGCGGCAAAGGGGTTGCCCTCCTCGGCCAGAAACCCCAGGGCATCCGCCTCGCGGTCCAGCATGTTGACGCCGATCACCTGGATGCCCTCGGCGGCAAGCGCCTTCAGCGTCGGATGTTCGGCCCGGCAGGGCGGGCACCACGAGGCCCAGAAATTCACCACGGTCACCCGGCCAGCCTGAAGATCGGCCTGCAGCGGTGCCGGAATGCCCGGCAGGGCCGCCTGTTCGATCGACGGCGCGGCTTTGCCGATGAACACCGAGGGCAGCTCATTGGGGTTGTCGCGGCCCATCCCTGTCCAGAAGAGCAGGCCGAGGCCGACGAACAACAGAACCGGCAGCAGCAGCAGAACTCTATTCACCGGCCTTCTCCTGCCGTTTTTCCACCTCGTCCAGCGCCCGCTTCATCCGGCGCGACTGCCACAGCGACAGCGCCACGAAGCCAAGGATCAGCGCCAGCGAGGCCGCATAGGACCACATCACCGCGCCGGCGTATTTGCCCAGTTCCGGCATCATGCCAGCCTCTCCCGCGTCAGGAGCGCCTGCAACCGGCGCGAACGGATTTCGGTGCGGGTGCGGATCAGCACCAGCGTGACGAACAGCAGAACGAAGCCCGCAATGCAGACCACCAGCGGCAGCCAGTAGACATCCGAGACGTTTTCCTGCTCATCCAGCGACAGCGAAGCCCCCTGGTGAAGCCCTTGATTCCAGAAGAGAACTGCATAGCGCGACAGGAAGGCAAAGACCGAGCCGACGATGGCCAGAACCGAGGTCAGGTCAGCCGCCGTGTCGGGGTTCTCCACCGCCGCCCAAAGCGCGATATAGCCGAGATAAAACAGCGCGAGGATCAGGAAGGCCGTCAACCGCGGATCCCAGGCCCACCAGGTGCCCCACATCGGCTGGCCCCAGATTGCGCCGGTGACAAGGCCGATCACGGTGAACATCAGGCCGATGGGGGCCGCCGCCTTGGCCGCAAGCGCCGAGACATGGTGGCGGCGAATGAGCCAGATCAGCGACGTGACCAGCATCATCGTCCAGGCTGAAATCGCCATCATCGCGGCGGGCACATGCAGGTAGATGATCTTCACGGTCGCGCCGAACTTGTCGGCGTCGGGCGTGAAGAAGAAGCCCCAGACCAGCCCGACCAGCATGGCGATCAGGGCAAGGCCCGTGACCCATGGCAGAAGGAAAGCCGAGGTCTGCATGAACTTCTTGGGGTTGGCATATTCCCAGATCGACATCGTTCTTCCTTGGCTTGGCGCTGCGGGCTTTCTAGCACGTCCGGCGGTCAGCGCAAATTGACGCGGATTGCCGCAGCCGCCGCGAAGGGCAAGAGCGCCAGCGCCCCCGCGGTGATCGCGGCCAGAAGCGCCAGCGGCGTCGCAACCGTCATGCCGGCCGCACCCCGCTTGACCACCTCGGCCCCGAAGATCAGCGTCGGCATGTAGAGGGGCAGCACCAGAAGGCTCATGAGCAGGCCGCCGCGCTTCAGCCCGACGGTCAGCGCCGCGCCGAAGGCCCCGATGATCGACAGCGCCGGCGTGCCGAGCGCAAGGCTGATCACCAGCCAGGGATAGCCCGGCAGCGGCAGGTTCAAGAGCACCCCCAGCACCGGCGCCGCCAGCACCAGCGGCAGGCCCGTCACCAGCCAATGCGCCAGCGCCTTCACGGCCACCGCGCCCTCCATCGGCAGGGGCGAAGTGGCGAGAAGGTCCAGCGAGCCATCCTCGAAATCCAGCGCAAAGATGCGGTCGAGCGACAGGAGGCAGGACAAGAGCGCGCCCACCCAGAGGATGCCGGGGGCGATTCTGGCCAGCGTCGCGGGTTCCGGCCCGACGCCCAAGGGCACGATCACCGCGACCAGCAGGAAGAACGCCAGCCCAAGGCCAAAGCCCCCGCCCGCCCGGACGGCCAGACGCAAGTCGCGGAAAAGAAGCGCGATCATGTGAACGCCTCGTCAAAAGCCGAACGGATGCCGCCCGCCGCCGCCGGCCGGGCGCGGAAGCGCCCGAGATCCAGCACATCGGCATCCAGCCCAAGGTCGATATGGGTGGCAATCAGCGCCGCGCCGCCCGCGGCCAGATGGTCGCGCACCACATCGCCGAAAAGCTGCACCGAGGCGGTGTCCAGCGACACCGTGGGCTCGTCCATCACCCAGACCGGACGCCCGGTCACCAGAAGCCGCGCAAGGCCAAGGCGGCGCTTTTGCCCGGCGGAGAGGTTGGCGGCGCGGCGGTCGGCCAGATCGCGCAGGTTCATCCGGTCAATCGCGGCCGCCACCGAGGCCGTGCCAAAGACCGAAGCCCAAAAGGCCAGGTTTTCCGTCACCGACAGCGTGCCTTTCACCCCGTCGGCATGGGCGGCATAGGCCACCGCGTCAGGGGCGGCCTGCACTCGCCCGTGCAGCGGCGGCTGCAACCCGGCGACAGTGCGCAGAAGCGTGGTCTTGCCGATGCCGTTCGGACCGCGCAGCACCAGCGCCCGACCTGCGGCCAGCGCGAAGCCCACGCCTTCCAGCACCGGAACCCCGGCGCGGGCAACGGCAAGGTCATGGGCGGACAGGAGGCTCATGGCCCGACCGGCAGCAGGGCAGCGGCGATGCGGCGCCCCTCGCCCAGAAGCACGTTGTAGGTGCGGCAGGCGGCAGGAGTGGACATCGGCTCGACGCCGATCCCGGCCGCCTCCAAAGCCTCGCGGAAGGCGCGCGGCACCGGGGCGATGGCAGCCCCCATGCCCAGCAGGAGCACGTCGATCCGGCCGGCCAGCGCCAGCGGTGCGGCGCTGTCGCTCAGCCCGCCCCAGTGTCCCGCATCCCAGGGCGTGACCAGCGTGGGCCCGCGCAGGACATGGGGGCCGACCCGGAAGAAATCCGGGCCATAGCCCTCGATCGCCTGCGCCGTGCCATAGCTGATCTCGACGAGCCGCATGGCTCAGGCATCCACATTGGCGAATTCGTGGTCCAAGGGCTTGCCGTTCTTCGGCTTGTCCGAGCGGTCCAGCCCCAGCATCAGCACGATGTTCTTGGCGACATAAAGCGTCGAATAGGTGCCGATCACCACGCCGAACAGCATGGCAAAGACAAAGCCCCGGATCACGTCGCCGCCAAGGATGATGAGGCAGGTCAGCGAAATGAGCGTCGTCGTCGCGGTCATGATGGTGCGGCTCAGCGTCTCGTTCGCGGTCAGGTTCATCATGTCGCGCAAGGGCATGGTCTTGTATTTCGCAAGGTTCTCGCGCAGCCGGTCGAAGATCACCACGGTATCGTTGACCGAATAGCCAAGGATGGTCAGCAGCGCCGCCACGATGGTCAGGTCGAACTTGAGCTGGAAGATCGAGAACACGCCGACGGTGACGACAACGTCATGGATCAGCGCTGCCACCGTGCCGACGGCGAATTGCCATTCGAACCGCAGCCAGACATAGATCCAGATGCCCAGGGCCCCGGCGGCGATTGCCAGAACGGCGGACCAGATCAGTTCGGACGACACTTTGGGGCCGACCGATTCCACCGAGGGGAAGGTGATCGCCGGGTCCACCGCCACCAGCGCAGCCTCGATGGCGGCGATGGCTTCGGGGGTGATGGCCTCTTCGCCTTCCTGCGCCTCGATGCGGATCTGCGCCACATGCTGATCGGCGCGGAAGCCCGGATCGAAGACCTGCGTGATCGCCACGTCGCCAAGGCTCAAGCCCGACAGCGCCTCGCGGTAGACGCCGACATCCAGCTCTTGCGTGCTTTCAGTGCGGATCGTCGTGCCGCCCTTGAAATCGACGCCGAAGTTCAGCCCGATGACCGCCACCGCCAGAAGCGAGACAACCACCGCCAGGACCGAGGCGCCGAAGGTCACCCATTGCAGCTTGAAGAAATCGATGGTGGTCTTTTCGGGAACCAGCCGCAAACGCCATGCCATTTTGTCGCTCTCCCTCAGACCACAAGCGCTTTGGGCTGTTGCCAGTTGATATAGGTCGTGACGATCAGCCGCGTCACATAGACGGCGGTGAACATCGAGGTGAAAATGCCGATGCCGGTGGTGACGGCAAAGCCCCGCACCGCACCCGAGCCGATCATGAACATGATGACGGCGGTGATCATGCCGGTCACGTTGCTGTCGAGAATGGCCGAGAAGGCCCGTTCAAAGCCCAGTTCCACCGAGCGCGCCGGCGACTTGCCGTCGCGCAATTCCTCGCGGATGCGCTCGTAGATCAGCACGTTGCTGTCCACTGCGACCCCCATTGTCAGCACGATCCCGGCGATGCCCGGCAGCGTCAGCGTCGCCCCGATGGTCGACAGTACCGCGATCAGCAGGATGACGTTGACCGCCAGCGCGATATTGGCAAAGACGCCGAACAGCCCGTAGCTCAGCACCATATAGGCCGCGACCGCGACCATGCCGACGATGCCGGCAAGCTTGCCCGCGTCGATCGAATCCTGTCCAAGCTCAGGGCCGATGGTGCGTTCTTCCAGAAAGGTCATCTTGGCCGGCAGCGCGCCGGCGCGCAAAAGGACCGCCAGATTGGTCGATTCCTCGACGGTGAAACTGCCGGTGATGATGCCCGAGCCGCCCGCAATATGGGCCTGGATGGTGGGCGCCGAAATCACCTCGTCGTCCAGCACGATGGCGAAGGGCTCGCCGATATGGGCGGCGGTGTAGTCGCCGAAGGCGCGCGCGCCCGAGGGGTTGAAGCGGAAGTTCACCGCCGGCTGGCCGTTCTGGTCAAAGGACGGCTGCGCGTCGGTCAGCTCTTCGCCGCCAACGACCGCTTCGTCGGCGATGATGTAGAAGATGTCCTTGTCATAGGCATCGCCCACCAGCTTGTTGCGCGCGCCGGGATCGGCGCCTGCATCGCTGGTGCGGCCCAGAACCTGATGGAAGCTCAGTTTCGCGGTGGTGCCGATCAGGTCCTTCAACTCCTGCGCCGAGCCGATGCCCGGCACCTGGATCAGGATGCGGTCATCGCCCTGCCGCTGGATCGTCGGTTCGCGCGTGCCGACCTCGTCGACCCGGCGGCGGATGATTTCAAGGCTCTGCTGCACAGTGCGCTGGTCGGTCGCCACCCGTTCGGCCTCGGACAGCTGCACGACGATGTCCTGGCCTTCGGCCACCACCTCAAGGTCAGATGCCCCTGCCCCGGTCAGGGTCATGACCGGGGTGGCCAGCGCCCGCACCTTTTCAAGCGCGACCGCCATGCCGTCTGGCGTGCTGATCGTCACCCGCAGGACGCCCGGCACCGAGGGCTGCCGCCGCACCGCGCCGACCTGATCGCGCACATCGCGCAGGGCGTCGCGCACTTCGGGCCAGAGCGCGTCGATGCGCTGCGCATAGACGTCGGCGACCTGCACCCGGGCGAGAAGATGCGCCCCGCCGCGCAGGTCAAGCCCCAAGCTCATCAGCGCCGAGGGCAGCACCTCGGGCCAAAGCCCGCGCGCCGCGGCCTGATCTTCGGTCGCCACGCCTTCCGCGGCGGCAATCGCCTTGTTGGCGTCGTTATGCTGCTCGACCCGCGTGTAGAACACATTGGGCAGGGCGGCGAGAATCCCCCAGACAATGATCGCAACGATCAGGAGGCGCTTCCACAGCGGAGTGTGCAGCATGGTTCGCTTGCCTTATGCGGCCGAGGCCGGTTCGGTCTTGTTCATGACCTGAACGATGGTGTGCTTCAGCACCTTGACTTTGACGCCATCGGCGATTTCCACATCCAGCACGCCATCTTCCCCGACGCGGTGAACCTTGCCGATGATGCCGCCCTGCGTCAGCACCTGATCGCCCTTGCGCAGCGCCTCGACCATCGCCTTGAGGTCCTTCATCTTCTTCTGCTGCGGACGGATCAGCAGGAAATACATGATCCCGAAGATCAGGATCAGCGGCAGGAAGGAACCGAAGGCGGCTCCGGCGCCACCGGCACCAGCGGCCTGCGCATAGGCGGGCGTGACGAACATGGGCAATATCCTTGTCGTTGGGGGCCTCACGCCCCGGTATGGATCGGCGCGCACCCTATCCGCGCCGAGCGGCTTGCGCAAGTTGCCCCGAGATGGGGTCTGCGCCGATCAATTCAATGTGCATTCGCCCCGCGAGTTGGGTAAGCAGGGTCAAAACCCCGGTGAAATGAGCCCGCATGCCGCGCATCTGCCTGCTCTCTGCAATGAAGAACGAAGGCCCGGATGTGCTGGAATGGGCGCTCTATCACCGGCTGGTCGGCTTCGATCACATCCTTGTCTACACCAACGGCTGCACCGATGGTTCGGACGGGCTGCTTGATGCGCTCGCGGGCCTCGGCTGGCTGACCCACCGCCGGCATACGCCGCCGCCGGGCCTGTCGCCGCAGGACGCCGTGGCGGCGCGCGCCATGGCCGATCCGGCGCTCGCCGGGGCAGATTGGCTGATGTGGCTCGATGCCGACGAATTCCTCGTGGTGCATGCCGGCGCGGGCCGGGTGGCCGACCTGATCGCGGCGGCGCGCGGGGCCGAGGCGCTGGCGCTGAACTGGCGCAACTTCGGCGATGGCGGGCGGAAGGTGACGGGCAGCGGGCTGGTGGTGGAAAGCTTCAGCCATGGCATGGCGCTCGACAATCCGCAAAGCCGCAGCGTGAAGACCCTGTTCCGCCTGACGCCGCGCATCGCCGGATTTGCCATCCACCGCCCGATCTTCACCGACGGCCCCGAGATTTCCTTCCGCGACGGCGCGGGCAAGCCGCTGGGCCACGCCTTCCAGTTCGGTCGCAACAAGGACGACCGCCCAAGGCACCGCGTGCCGGAAGGCCGGCAGAGCTGGCGGCTGGGCCAGATCAACCATTACCCGATCAAGGCGCTGGACCGTTACCTGCTGAAGCGCCTGCGCGGCAACGGGCTGGACCCGAACTGCGCGCCCGAACGGTTCGATCCCGAGTATCTCGACATCTTCAACTTCAATGAGATGGAGGATACCGCCCTTCAACGCGATGTGCCCGCCCTGAAAGCCGCCATGGCCGAGGCGCTGGCCAATCCGGCGGTGGCCGCCGCCCATGCCGCCTGCACCGCGCTGGATGCCGCCCGCCGCGCCGAGGTGGCCCCGATGATCGCCGCCCTTCTGCCCTTGCGCTATCGCCGGGGCGGCCCCCCTTCCCCATCCGGCGCGAATGGGGCATAACCCCGCCACTTCATTGCCAGACCCGTCCCGAAATTCGAGGCCCAAAATGCACGACATCCGCGCCATCCGCGAAAATCCGGCGGCCTTCGACGCCGCCCTCGCCCGCCGGGGCCTTGCCGCGCTGTCGCCGGAGATTCTCGCGCTCGACAATGATCGCCGGGCGAAAATCCTCGCCGCCGAAACCGCCGCCGCCGCGCAGAACGCCGCCTCGAAAGAGGTGGGTGCCGCCAAGGCCCGCGGCGACAATGCCGAGTTCGAACGCCTGCGCGCACTGGTGGCCGAGAAGAAGGCCGAGGTGGCCAAGCTGACCGAAGAAGCCGGCGCCGAGGATGCGAGCTTGCGCGACATGCTGATGCGCATCCCGAACCTGCCGCTGGACGACGTGCCGACCGGCGCGGACGAGACTGACAACGTCGAGATCCGCCGCTGGGGCACGCCGCGGACCTTCGATTTTCCACCGAAAGAGCATTTCGATATCGCCGGCGTCGCGCCCGGCATGAACTTCGAGGCCGCCGCGAAACTCTCGGGCGCACGCTTTGTCGTGTTGCAGGGCGCGGTGATCCGCGTTCACCGGGCGCTGGCGCAGTTCATGCTGGATACCCATATCGCCGAGCATGGCCTGACCGAGACCTGGACTCCGGTTTTGGTCAAGGAAGAGGCGATGTATGGCACCAACCAGTTGCCGAAATTCGCCGAGGACAGCTATCAGACCACCAATGGCTGGTGGCTGATCCCGACGTCCGAGGTCACGCTGACCAATATGGTCGCGGGCGAGATTCTTGAGGAAAATCAGCTTCCCATCCGGATGACCGCCCATACCCAGTGCTTCCGCTCCGAAGCCGGATCGGCGGGCAAGGACACCACGGGCATGCTGCGCCAGCACCAGTTCGAGAAGGTCGAGATGGTGACGATCTGCGCCGCGGATCAGGCTTTGGCGGAACACGAGCGCATGACGAAATGCGCCGAGGCCATTCTGGAAAAGCTCGGCATTCCCTATCGCACGATCGTCCTTTGCACCGGCGACATGGGCTTTGGCGCGCAGAAAACCCATGACCTTGAGGCCTGGCTGCCGGGGCAAGGCAAATACCGCGAGATTTCCAGCGTCTCGACCTGCGGCCAGTTTCAGGCCCGCCGGATGAATGCGCGGGTTCGCCCCGCCAAATCTGAAAATGGGGGCGGCAAGCCCGAGTTCGTGGCGACGCTGAACGGCTCCGGCCTTGCCGTCGGGCGCTGCCTGATCGCGGTTCTGGAGAACGGCCAGCAGGCCGATGGTTCGGTGGACCTGCCGGCGGTGCTGCATCCCTACCTTGGCGGCAAGACCCGGATTTCGGCGGCGGGCACCCTCGAGTAACGCTCTTCGTCGCCTTCGGCGCTCATCGCGGGGCCTGCCCGACGAGAAGCGCGACGCGCGCCCGAGGAGGGTCACTCGCCGGTGTTCTTTTCCTTGTGCTTGCGCAGCCGGCTCGGGGTGTGGAACTTGCGCACCTTCCACGGGTTCTGGTCGCCCTGCCCGCGGAAGAACAGCCGGATCGGCGTGCCCGGCATGTCAAAATGGTCGCGCAAGCCATTGACCAGATAGCGTTTATAGCTTTCCGGCAGCTCATCGGGACGCGAGCATTTCACCACAAAGCCCGGCGGCCGGGTCTTGGCCTGCGTCATGTAGCGCAGCTTGATGCGGTGGCCGCCCGGCGCCGGTGGCGGGTGGGCTTCGGTCATGGCGCCAAGCCAGGTGTTCAGCTTGGCCGTCGGCACCCGGCGGTTCCAAACGTCATGCGCCTTGCGGATGGCGTCGTGCAGCCGGTCGAGGCCCCGGCCGGTCTTGGCCGAAACCGTGATCAAGGGCGCCCCGCGCAATTGCGGCAAGAGACGCTCGAACATCTCTTTCAGCTCCGCCAGCTTTTCCTGCTTTTCGTCCTCGAGATCCCATTTGTTGATCGCCACCACCACCGCCCGGCCTTCGGTTTCGGCAAAATCGGCAATCCGCAGGTCCTGGGTTTCGAACGGGATTTCCACATCCAGAAGCACCACGACCACCTCGGCAAAGCGCACGGCGCGCAGCCCGTCGGAGACCGAGAGCTTTTCCAGCTTTTCCGTGACCTTGGCCTTCTTGCGCATGCCTGCGGTGTCGAAGATCCGGATCGGCGTGCCCTGCCAGTCGGCGCGCACCGAAATCGCGTCGCGGGTGATGCCGGCCTCGGGGCCAGTCAGCAGGCGGTCATAGCCAAGGATCTTGTTGATCAGCGTCGATTTTCCGGCATTCGGCCGCCCGATCACCGCAATCTGCAACGGCTTTTTCGCCGTCGGATGATGGGCGAATTCGTCGGCCTCCAGCTCGGCCTCTTCCTCCGACAGATCCACATCCACCACGGGCGCATTTTCCGCCTCGCGCTCGGCAAACTCGCCTTCCAACGGCTTCAACTCGCGGTAAAGGTCGTCCATCCCCTCGCCATGTTCCGCCGAAATGCGGATCGGCTCGCCCAGACCCAAGGAATAGGCCTCGAGCGCGCCGGAATCGCCCGCCTTGCCCTCGGCCTTGTTCACGGCCAGAAACACCCGCGCGTTCTTCTTGCGCAGGATATCGGCAAAGACCTCGTCCGTCGGCGTCACCCCGGCGCGGCCGTCGATGACGAAGAGACAGGCATCCGCCATTTCCACCGCGCGTTCGGTCAGCCGCCGCATCCGGCCCTGCAGGCTGTCGTCGGTGACTTCCTCAAGCCCGGCGGTGTCGATCACGGTGAACCGCATGTCGAAAAGCTTGGCATCGCCCTCGCGCAGGTCGCGCGTCACGCCGGGCTGGTCGTCGACCAGCGCCAGCTTGCGGCCCACGAGCCGGTTGAAAAGCGTCGATTTGCCCACGTTCGGGCGGCCCACGATGGCCAGCGTAAAGCTCATGATGCGTCCGTTTCTCTCAAGCCGCCCCCCTTACAGGGCTTTGCCTTCAACGGAAAGCGTGAAGTTGCCCGTTTCCGCCGACGACAAACAGCATCCCCCCGGCCAGAGCGGCAGGCGCTGCCGCGCCGCCCGGAATCTCGCCCGTGCCGACCAGCGCGCCATCGGCCGGGTTGAACAGCCGGATGCCACCGTCCGACGAGACCACTGCCACGCGGCCGCCCGCCAGAACGGGGCCGTAATGTGCGGTGATTTCCTTGAATTTCTTCGGCTTTTCCGCCTTGAAATAGGGCATCTGCACCGCCCAGATCACCGCGCCGGTGCCGGCGTCAAGCCGCACCAGCTTGGCTTCGTCATTGACGACGAAGACCGAGCCGCCCACCACCAGCGGCGGATTTGCCGCGCCTTCGGTCGCCGTCCAGAGCCGCTGGCCGGTAGTGGCATCGAAGGCCGCGGTGCGCCCGGCCGCCGAACCGACGTAGACCACGCCGCCTGACAGCACCGGATCGCCGGTCAGATCGCCCATGCCCGAGGCGAAAGCCCGGCCCAGACGCTGGCCCGCAATCGCCGCGCCCCAGGTTCTGGTGCCATCTTCGGTGTTGATCGCCGCAATCTCGCCGGCGGCAAAGGGAAAGACCGCCATGCCATTGCCCGCCGCCGGCGAGCCGGTGCCGACCATGCCGGAGGCCGCACGCGTGCCGCTGGCGTTCCAGCGCATCTTGCCATTGGCGGCATCCACCGCCAGCGCCGAACCATCACGCGCGGTGGCGTAAACCGTGTTGCCCTCGACCGTCGGGGCGCCGATCACCGGAGCATCGAAGCGCTGGCGCCACTGCACGGCCCCGGTCGCGGCATCCAGCGCCGCCAGTTCGCCATAGGCGGTGGTGACAAAGACCTGCCCGCCCTGTGCAGCCAGACCGCCGCCCGACACTTCCGAAGCGTTGCGGTCGAACTCGGCGCGCAGATCGGCGGTCCACAGCGCCTTGCCGGCAGTCGACAGCGCCGTCACCTGCGCATGAGCATCCATGGCAAACACCCGACCGCCGGCGACCACCGGAGCCGCAGTCAGCCGGTTGCGGCGCGAATTGCCGGTGCCGATCGCGGCCGACCACAGCCGCTGCGGCGCAGCCGAGAGCGCGGCATGCGGGCCGGAATGCTGGGCCGAGCCGCCGCGATGGGTCCATTCGGCATTGGCCACCGCGCCGGGCAGTGCGATCGGACGGGATTCGTTTTGCGGCAGCAGGGCTTCGGCCTGCGGGTCGGGCTGCTCTTCCGTCGGGAGTGAGGCCGCGAGCGGGGTGCGCACGTCAAACCGCTCGCCTTCAAGGATCACTTCCTTTTCGCAGGCGGCAAGGCTGAGCGCCAGAAGCGAAACCCCCAGAACCGGACGCATGAAACCAGCCATCGAAACCTTCCCCGCCTGCCCGAACGCCATGAGTGCCGCCTTTCCCCTTAGCCCTGATCGGCAGGTGCCGCCGCGTCGGGAAGGCTTCCCCCCAGAGCGGTAATCACCTGCCCCGCCCGGCCGCGCAGGCCTTGCGGTGCTTCCTGATCCTGCATGAGCGCAGTCAGGGCGGCAATCGCCTCGTCCGTCTTGCCTTCTTCGATCAGCAGATAGGCGAGTTGTTCGGCAGCCAGCGTGCGGAAGGCGCGACCGGGGGCGGAAATGCCTTCCAGTGCGGCGCGGCGGTCGGCCAGCGGCAGATCAGCCCCCGCCACCATCACCCGGCGCAACTGCGCCATGTCGCGGTAGATCTCGGGCTGGGCGGCATCGGCGATCAGCGCCTCGAGCGCGGTCAGCGCCGCAGCCTTGTCCTCGTCCGGGTCGGAGGCCAGCATCAACGCCCGGATGGCAAGCTGTTCGCCGTCCGCAGGCACCGCCGCCATGGCGTCGCGGCGTTCCACCGCGCCGCCGGTGTCCAGCGCCTCGAGCATGGCATCGCCGAAGCCTTGCGCGCGCGCCTCGGCCCTGGCCTTCTGCCATTCGTTCCAGCCCGCGCCGCCGACGATGGCCAGAACCACCAGCCCGCCGACCCAGCCATATTTGCGGAAGGCCGCAAACAACCGGTCGCGGCGCACCTCTTCGGTCACCTCTTCGATGAAACTGTCGGGATTGCTCACCTTGGGCCTCTCCTTGGCACGGGCCTTGCGACAGCCCGGCCCGCATTCCTTTTCTCGGGCCGGCCGGGCGTGAAACCACCGCGACAGTCCGTTCTCTTGCCCTGTCTTACAAGGCTTGCTGCCGCGCGCCAAGCCCTCGCCCCGCGCTTGGCGCATCAATCCTTGGCGGGTGGGCCGGGTTCAGGTCGGGCGAAGGGCGGATTTGCGCCCATCTGGGGCCATATTCGCTTGCGACAAGCTGGATTGATGCCGTGTCACCCGGAGAGTCCTGTATGGACGTCGCAACGATTGCCAATTTTCTGCTGTTTCTCGGGGCTTTCGGTGCCAGCTTTGCCTTGGACACCGAGGAAAGCGCTGGCCCCCGGTTGGAGGAGGATTCGCTTTATGACCGCGAGGCCTATGACCGCACCGACCGGCTTGGCGATGCGGATGACGAGGTCACGGCGGATGCCGACAACCTCGCGTGGTTCATGGAAGGCGGCAACGACGCGCTGACCGCCTCGGACGGCGCGGATTTTGCCGATCTGGGCCGCGGCGATGACCGCGCCGACATGGGGGCGGGCAATGATCTCATCGCGGCGCAGGACGGCAATGACAGCGTGGCCGGGGCCAGTGGCGCCGACCTTGCGCTTGGGGGCGGCGGCGATGACTGGCTGGACGGCGGGGCTGACCATGACAGTCTTGCCGGCGAGACCGGGGAAGACCTGCTGACCGGCGGGGCCGGGTCGGACATTCTGGCGGGCGGCGAGGGCAATGACGTGATTTCGGGCTTCTCGCAGCTTGGCGGCGCGAGCGGCTCGCTGAGCGGCGCCGATGGGGCTGACCAGATGTTCGGCGGCACGGGCGACGACCGGTTGATCCTTGGCCGCGGCGACAGTGCCACCGGCGGCGAGGGGGCGGACCGTTTCGAGATGGACGCGCGCTGGCACGATGGCAACGGCCCCTTCACGATCACCGACTACCGGGCCGGCGAGGACAGCCTCGTGCTGCAGTATGATCCCCAGATCGACCCGGACAGTTCACTGCCGCTGACCCCCGAACTGGAGGTGCAGCTCAGCGAGGATGGGCTGTCGAGCCTTGTCCTTCTGGATGGCGCGGTCGTCGCCGTAGTCGAAGGCGTCACCGGCCTCACCGCCGCCGACATCAGCTTGCTGCCCGATGGCGACACCGACACCGGCTATCGCCCCGAGGATTTTGACGCCACCCTGCCCGGCAGCGCGGCGGACGACAGGGCAGCCGGCAGCGCGGGCGATGACTATGGCCGCTTCGGCGCCGGCGACGATGCCGCACTTGGCGCGGCGGGCGAGGATTCGCTCTTGGGCGACGGCGGGTCCGACACATTGGCGGGCGAGACCGGCGATGACACGCTCAAGGGCGATGACGGCGACGACGCGCTGGCGGGCGACGGTGGCAATGACGCCCTGTTCGGCGGGCTTGGCGCGGACCGGCTGACCGGCGGCGACGGGGTCGACCGTCTCTGGGGTGGTGGTGGCAATGACATCCTCTCGGGCGGTCACGCCGATGCCGCGGGGGGCAGCGAGGCGGTGATCGACGGCGCCGACAGCCTGTCGGGGGGCGACGGCGATGACCTGCTGCTCTTGGGCAGGGGCGATCTTGGCCTTGGCGGCACGGGCGCGGACATCTTCTGGCTGGACGCCGCGACCAATGCCGGAGCTGCGGCCGTTGCCACCCTGCACGACTATGACGCGGACACCGACCGGATCGAGATTCACTATGACCGGATCTACGATCAGGACATGATCGAGATTGCCCCGACTGTCGCCGTCCTGATGGGGCCGATGAGCGCTTATGCCGTCATCACCTTCAACGGCGAGCCTTTGACCCATGTCACCGGCGCGACCGGGTTGACGGCCGCGGATCTGGCATTGGTCGCGGCGGGGTGAGCCTCACATCCGCCCCAGCCAATCGGTCAGCCGCCGCAGGTTCACGCCAAGATCGCCGCGGCCATAGCGTTGCCGCGACCAGATCCGCAGGCCGCGGTCGGTGGTTTCGGCACTGATGTAATCGGGAAAGCCGATCAGCTGCGACCGCGCGATCCAAGTGATGCGGCCCTCGTCAAGGCTGCCGGCAAGCCTGCGAGTGCGGGGGCTGGCTTCGGCCACCTCCGCCAGTCGGGCGAGCGCCGCTGCCGGGTCGGCGGCAGGCAGGAAGGCCACCGCCCCGCCCGGCACCTGTCGTATCACGGGCGAGACGGCCTCCGCCTCGCCCGCG
Organism: Tabrizicola oligotrophica; assembly: GCF_011008935.1. Classification (GTDB taxonomy): domain Bacteria; phylum Pseudomonadota; class Alphaproteobacteria; order Rhodobacterales; family Rhodobacteraceae; genus Tabrizicola_A; species Tabrizicola_A oligotrophica. The sequence continues at coordinate 641,914 of NZ_JAAIVJ010000001.1, forward strand.
ATTTCGGCCAGGGCCACATGCCAGCGCGCCGGGTCGTCTGGGGCTAGCCGCACATAGGCGGCCAGGCCGAACAGCCCGGCCAGCAGCAGGACCAGAAGCCCCCGGCTGCAGCTCATCTGCGGGTTTTGGCCCAGTGGTAAAGGCAGATCAGCTCATGGGCCACATGCGCCCCGGCAATCGCCGTCGCGCCGGTGGTGTCATAGGCCGGCGAGACCTCGACGATGTCGCCGCCCACCATGTTGATGCCGGCGAGATCGCGCAGGCAGGCTGCGGCCTGCCAGCTGTGCAGCCCCCCCCAGACCGGAGTGCCGGTGCCGGGAGCGACCGACGGATCAAGGCAGTCGATGTCGAAGGTCACATAGGTCGGGCGGTTGCCGACGATCTCCTTCGCCCGCGCCACCACATGCGCGCTGCCCTTTTCATGCACAGTGCGGGCGTCGATGTAATCCACCCCGAGATAGTCGTCGCAGGCCGTGCGGATGCCGATCTGGACGCTGGTTTTCGGGTCGATCACCCCGGATTTCACCGCCTTGTAGAAGAACGTCCCGTGGTCGATGCGGTCCATGTCATCATCGGCCCAAAGGTCGGAATGGGCGTCGAAATGGATCACCGACATCGGCCCGTATTTCTCGGCATAGGCGCGCAGGATCGGCAGGGTGATGAAATGATCTCCCCCCAGCGTCACCGTCCCTGCCCCGGCGGTCAGGATGGTGCGGATATGGTCGGTGACAAGGCCGGGAAAGCTGGGCGTATGGGCATAGTCGAAGGCGACATCGCCATAATCGATGATGTTCATGTCTTCGAGCGGGTTGGTCGGCCAGCCATAGGGCGGATCAAAGGCCTGCAGCGCGCTCGCCTCGCGGATGGCGCGCGGGCCAAAGCGGGTGCCGGTGCGGTGCGTCACCGCCTGATCGAAGGGCACGCCGGTGATGGCCAGATCCACCCCCGTCAAGTCCTTGGTGTAGCTGCGCCGCAGGAACGAGGTTGCGCCGGCAAAGGCGTTTTCAAATGCAAGGCCACGCAGGCCCTTGCGGGTGAACGCAGTATCGACCTGCGTCTTGGCGTCTTCGAGTGCCATGGATATCTCGGGATTTGGGTCGCGTCGTCGTTATGAAAAGCCCCGGAGACGCCGCGGATCGCATGGGCAGGCGCGAGGGTGGCAGGTGGGGGGTGGGGGTGTCAAGGGGGCCGTTTCCCGGGGGCATTTCCCAGCCGCCTGACATATGAGCCGGCCCGGCGGGCGTCGCTCTTGCTTCCGGCCTTTTGCAGCGCAAGTCAGCAGAGGGTGGGGCAAGCGGAGCGCGCAGGTCGGCATTCCGCCCGACTCCGCATGGCTGTTTCACTGCGGGCGGAAGCCTGCCCTGCAAGGCCCCGCCCCGGCGCACATCGGGGAAGCATTCCGTTCATCTCATCCCCCACAGGGCCGCGCCCGACCTCGGGATGGCGCTCCAACCACCGTTCCAGGCGGTTTATGGTTCAGCCAATCCTACCGGAGTTCTAGCGGCGAACGGCGCAAACGCGCCCTCCCGGGGGGAGGTCGGGCCATGCCATTGGTTTCTCGAACCAATGGCGAAACCAATGGCATACCCGGCGGCGCAAGCGCCTTGATTCCGGGCTTTTCGGCACAAGTGTAGGTCGGACTTCAGCCCGACTCTTCTCGGCGGGCTGAAGCCCGCCCTACATTCCCTCGGGGGCGTATGATGCATGGGACCGCACCCTACCCCAGCCGATACCCCTCCCGCACCAGATCGTCCGTCACCCGGGCGATGGCCTTGCCCAGCGTTTCCACCACGAAATCGACCTGCCCTTCCGTGATCGTCAGCGCCGGGCTCATCACGTTCAGGTGGCCAAGCGGGCGCACCATCAGGCCCATGGCCTCGGCGGTGGCGGAGATGCGTTTGCTCTCGTTTGCCTCGTCGGGCAGGAGTGCCTTGCTCTCCTTGTCCGCCACCGATTCCACGCAGAGCATCAGCTTGCGGCCCCGCACGTCACCGACCAGCGGCAGGGCGGACAGTTCGGCCAGCCGGGTTTCGAAATAGGCCCCGACCCGGGCGGCGTTGCCCAGAAGATCCTCGCGTTCCATGATCTCGATGTTCTTCAAGGCCACCGCGCAGGAAACCGGGTGGCCGGAATAGGTGAAGCCGGTGGTGAACCAGCGCTGGCCACCTTCAGCCATCACCGCCCAGATGCGGTCCGACAGCAGCAGCGCGCCAAGCGGCACATAGCCCGAGGTCAGGCCCTTGGCCGTGGCGATCATGTCGGGCATGACCCCGAACTCGTCCCACGAGGCGAACCAGTGGCCGAGACGGCCGAACGAGGTCACCACCTCATCGGCGATGAACAGGATGTCGTGGCGCTGGCAGACCTCCCACATGCGTTGCAGATAGCCGGCGGGCGGCACGATGATGCCGCCCGACGCCTGGATCGGTTCGGCGATGAAACCGCCGATGCGGTCAGCGCCTTCGCGGGCGATCAGGGCCTCGAACTCGGCGATCAGCTGGTCGCAGAACTGCGCCTCGGTCAGATGGGCCGGGCGGCGGTAGAGGTAGGGCGAGGAGAGGTGGTAGATACCCTCGGACTGGTAGCGGAATTCCTCCACCCGGTCGCCGTTGCGCTTGCCGACCGATTGGGTCAGGTAGGTCGAACCGTGGTAGGAATTCTCCCGCGCCACGATGCCGGTCTTTTGCGGATTGCCCTTGCAATGGTGGTAATAGGCCACGGTGCGGATGGCGGTTTCCACCGCGGTCGAGCCGCCGGTGGTGAAGAAGACCCGGTTCAGATCCCCCGGCGCCAGCGCGGCCAGCTTGCCCGCCAGAAGTGCCGTGGTGTCCGAGGTCACGTCGCAGAAATAGTTGGTATAGGCGAGCTTCATCGCCTGATCGGCCATGGCCTGCGCCATTTCGGCCCGGCCCAGCCCGACATTCGTACACCACATGCCGCCGATGGCATCGAAATAGCGCGTGCCGGCGGCGTCCCAGACATGACAGCCCTCTCCTCTGGTCAGGACGAGAGAGCCGTCGCGTTCAAAGGCCCCGAAGTTGACCCAAGGGTGAACGGCATGGTCGTGGTCCAGGGTCCAGGGGGTGGCGTTGGTCAGGATCTGCGGCACATTCATTTTGAATCTCCAGTCAATATGAGACCGGAATAGCAGAGCCGCGCGGCAAAATCCAGAGTTTTGATCAAAAAAGGCGACAGACCGGGGTCTGCCGCCTTTGCCGTGCGGGATGGGGGGCCTCAGGCGAGCGGCTGGGCGCGCTCCACCAGACGCGCGAAGAAGCTGGCGCCGATGGGGGCGGCTTCGTCGTTGAAATCATAGGCGGCGTGATGCAGACCAGCCCCCGGACCGGTGCCAAGGAACAGATAGGCGCCGGGGCGGGATTCCAGCATGTAGGAGAAATCCTCGGACCCCATTTCGCGCACCGAGTTGCCGTTGACCAGCCCCTCGCCCACCACCTCGGCCGCCACTTCGCAGGCGAAGGCGGCGTTATCGGCGTGGTTGATGGTGGCCGGATAGCCCCAGTCATAGTCGATACGAGCGGTCACGCCATAGGCGGCGGCGTGGCCCTCAACGATCTCGTGGAAGCGCTTTTTCAGCAGCGCCCGGACATCGGGTTTGAAGCAGCGAATGGTGGCGCAGAACATCGCCTCCTCGGGGATGATATTCGAGGCCGTGCCGGTGTGGATCTGCGTCACCGAAACCACCGCCTCGTCCAGCGCATAGACGTTGCGTGGGATGATGGTCTGGATCGCCTGCACCATGCCCACGACCGCCACCACCGGATCGACGCATTCATGCGGCGTGGCGCCATGGCCGCCCTTGCCGGTCAGATAGACAAAGGCGGTGTCGACCGAGGCCATCAGCGCGTCGGGCGTGGTCAGGAACTGGCCGAAGGGAATGTTCGGGGCGTTGTGGATGCCGTAGACTTGAGTCACGGCGAAGCGGTCCATCACGCCTTCCTGCACCATGACCTGCCCGCCGCCGCCATCTTCCTCGGCCGGCTGGAACAGGAGCGCGACGCGGCCGGAGAATTTCCGGGTCTCGGCCAGATACTTGGCCGCGCCCAGAAGCATGGTCACATGGCCGTCATGGCCGCAGGCATGCATCTTGCCGGGGATGGTGGAGGCATAGGCCGCCCCGGTGATTTCCTCGATCGGCAGGGCGTCCATGTCGGCGCGCAGGCCGATCGTCGGGCCTGCCCCCTGCCCGTTGATGATGGCGACGATGCCGGTCCTGGCAATGCCGGTGTGAATTTCGTCCACCCCGATCTCTTTCAGGCGCTCCACGATGAAGGCGGCGGTGTCGTGGCAATCGAAGGCCAGCTCTGGGTGCATGTGCAGATGCCGCCGCCAGCCCTTCATTTCTTCGGCATAGGCTGCGATACGGTTCAGGACGGGCATGGGGTGACTCCTTTGTCTGGCCTTTGATCAAAACGCAAAACCGGGAAAACGGCAATGGCCCTCACCGACTCGGACCGTCTCGTTCACGACCCCATGGGCGGAATGCCGCGCCTGCTGGAGATCATGGCCCGGCTGCGCGACCCGGCAACGGGCTGTCCGTGGGACATCGAGCAGAGCTTTGCCAGCATCGCCCCCTATACGCTGGAAGAGGCGCATGAGGTGGCCGACGTGATCGAGCGGCAGGCCTGGGCCGAGTTGCCGGGCGAGCTGGGGGACCTGCTGTTTCAGGTGGTCTATCACGCGCAGATGGCGCAGGACGCCGGGCTTTTCGGTTTCGACACCGTGGTCAGGGCGATTGCCGACAAGATGGTGGCCCGCCACCCGCATGTCTTTGGCGAGGAGAGCCGCGACAAAACCGCCCAGCAGCAGACCGCCGACTGGGAAAGGATCAAGGCCGCCGAGCGCGGCGCGAACGGTTCGGGCGCGCGGGTGCTCGATGGGGTGGCGATGGGGCTGCCGGCGCTGACGCGGGCGGTGAAGCTGCAGAACCGGGCGGCGCGGGTGGGGTTTGACTGGCCCTCGACCGATGAGGTGCTGGCCAAGCTGCGCGAGGAAATGGCGGAGCTTGTCGAGGCGCGCGAACACCATGGCGCGGCGCAGGTCTTTGAGGAATTTGGTGATCTTCTGTTCGTGATGGCCAATCTGGCCCGGCATATGAAGCTGGACCCCGAGGCCGCGCTGCGCGCCGCCAATGCCAAGTTCACCCGGCGGTTCGGCCGGATCGAGGACTGGCTGGCCGAAGCGGGCAAGGCCCCATCCGGGAGCGATCTGGCGGAGATGGATGCGCTCTGGAATCGGGCCAAGGCCGAGGACAAGGCGCGGCAGGCGGCGGTGTCCGGGGCCGCGGGCGGAGCCTCCGGCGGGGATATTTAAGCCAGTATGAAAGCGCGGGCGCGATAGCAAATTGTTTTAGTCAGGTATTGACCCAAGCAAAAGAGTCAGGCAAAGCGGGCGCCAGAAAACCTGACCAAAGGACTCAAGCAATGCGCCTTTCCCTTGCCGCCCTCGCCCTTGTCTCGACCGCCCTTCCGGCGCTGGCCGAGGAAGTGAACGTCTACTCGCACCGCCAGCCCGAACTGATCCAGCCGCTGATCGACGCCTTCACCGCGGAAACCGGCATCACGGTCAACGTGGCCTTCGTCGACAAGGGCATGGTGGAGCGGCTGCAGGCCGAGGGCGACCGCTCGCCCGCCGATCTGGTGCTGACGGTCGACATCGCGCGGCTGCTGCAAGTGGTCGAGGCTGGCGTCACCCAGCCGGTGCAATCGGACGTGCTGGAAGCCAACATTCCGGCCGAATACCGCGACCCGGCCGACCAGTGGTTCGGCCTGACCGCCCGCGCCCGCATCATCTATGCCTCGAAAGACCGGGTACAGCCGGGCGAAGTGACCACCTATGAGGATCTGGCCAGCGACAAGTGGAAGGGCCGGATCTGCACCCGCTCGGGCACGCATGACTATAACGTCGCGCTGACCTCGGCTGTTCTGGCGCATCATGACGCGGCCTATACCGAAGCCTGGCTGCAGGGCGTCAAGGCCAACCTCGCCCGCAAGCCCGATGGCGGCGACCGCGATCAGGTCAAGGCGATCTGGGCCGGCGAATGCGACATCGCGGTCGGCAACACCTATTACATGGGCCAGATGCTGGCCGATGCCGAGCAGAAGGCCTGGGCCGAAAGCGTGAACGTGGTGTTCCCGACCTTCGAGGCCGGCGGCACCCACATGAACATCTCGGGCATTGCCATGACCAAATCGGCGCCGAACAAGGACGCCGCGCTGAAGCTGATGGAATGGCTGACCTCGGATGCGGCGCAGAAGATCTATGCCGAGACCAACCACGAATTCCCGGTGAAGCCGGGTGTGGAGCGGTCGGCTCTGGTGGCAAGCTGGGGCGAGTTCACCCCCGACGCGCTGCCCTTGGCCGATGTCGCCGCCAAGCGCGCCGAGGCGCTGAAGCTGATCGAGACGGTTGATTTCGACAACTGATCCGGCAAGGATCGGAGCAGCGGAAGGGGGCCGGGCGCGGCCCCCTTTTTCTTTGACCGGATGGACAAGGATGCGCTAGCAAGACGCTTCGACGCAGGAGGGAGACCAGCATGGCCCGCAAGATCATCATCGACACCGACCCCGGTCAGGACGACGCCTTTGCCATCCTGCTGGCGCTGGCCAGTCCCGAGCTCGAGGTTTTGGGGGTGACGGCGGTGGCGGGCAACGTGCCCTTGCATTTCACCGAAAGGAACGCCCGGATCATCTGCGAGCTGGCCGGCAAGACCGACACGCGGGTCTATGCCGGCTGCGACCGCCCGATGAAGCGCAAGCTGGTGACGGCGGAATATGTCCATGGCCAGACCGGCCTCAATGGCCCGCAGCTGGCCGATCCGGTCATGGCCTTGCAACCCGAGCATGCCGTCGATTTCCTGATCGAGACCCTGCGGCGCGAGCCGGCGCATACAGTGACGCTGTGCCCGCTTGGGCCACTGACCAATATCGCCACGGCCTTTGAAAAGGCCCCCGACATTGTCGGCCGGGTCGGCCAGATCGTCTTGATGGGCGGGGCCTATTTCGAGGTCGGCAACGTGACGCCCACCGCCGAGTTCAACATCTACGTTGACCCGGAAGCGGCGGAAATCGTGTTCAGATCCGGCATTCCGCTGGTGGTGATGCCGCTGGATGTCACCCACAAGGCGCTGACCACACGGGCGCGGGTGGAGCGGTTCCGCGCTTTGGGCACCGAGGTTGGCCGGGTCTGCGCCGAATGGCTGGAGTTCTTCGAGCGCTACGACATGGAGAAATACGGCAGCGACGGCGGGCCTTTGCATGATCCGACGGTGATCGCCTATCTTTTGCAACCGGGGCTGTTCAAGGGGCGGCACATCAATGTGGAAATCGAGACCCGGTCGGAATTGACGCTGGGCATGACGGTGGCCGACTGGTGGGGCGTGACGGGACGGTCGGCGAACGCGCTGTTTGTCGGCTCGGTCGATGCGGACGGGTTCTTTGCGCTGCTGACCGAGCGGATCGGGCGGTTGTGAGGCACCGGAGGTGGGTGAATCACCCATCCCACACCCCGTAGGGTGGGTAGTTCCGCGCCAGCGGCGCGGGTTCACCAAGGCTCGGGCAAGATCACTCAGGCTGGCTGATCTGGCCGGCTGATCTGGCCGCCGCCGACAGCGGCTGGAACGCCGGTGGTCGTGGGGCAAGAGGTGGGCAGCCCGCGCAGCACCCGGACGGCCAGATAGGCAAAGGCCTGCGCTTCCAGCATGTCGCCGTCGAGGCCCGCCGCCTCGACCGGCTCCACCGGGCAGTCGAGCCGCTGGCCAAGCTCGCGCATCATCGTGGCGTTGTGCCGCCCGCCGCCGGTGACCAGCAGCCGGCTGACCGGGCGCGGGAAATGTTCGGCCCCCTTGGCGACAGCGGCGGCAGCGATGGCGGTCAGCGTGGCGGCGGCATCTTTGGGGGCAAGAGTTTCCAACCCGGCAAGGGCTTGCGTGAAGTCGTTCCGGTCCAGAGACTTGGGCGGCATCCGGAAGAAATAGGCATGACGCAGAAAGGCCTCGATGGCCGCCGCGTCGGCCTTGCCGGTGGCCGCGAAGGCCCCGCCCTCATCCTGCGACTTGGCGAAATGGCGCTGCATCAGGTCGTTGACCGGGGCATTCGCCGGGCCAGTGTCGAAGGCCAAAAGCGCGCCGGGAGCGTGCGGCTCGGCGATGGCGGGGTCGACCCAGGTCAGATTGCCCACTCCGCCGAGGTTCAGAAAGGCAAGCGGGCCATCCGCGCCGATCAGGCGCGCGCAGGCATGGTGGAAGAACGGGGCCAGAGGCGCCCCCTGCCCGCCCATGGCGACATCGGTGCTGCGGAAATCCCAGACTACGGGCAGGCCAAGTGCCTCGGCCAGCACGGCGCCGTCCCCGCACTGGTGGGTGCCGCGCCCGGCCGGATCATGCGCCAGCGTCTGGCCGTGAAAACCCGCCAGCTCGACGCCGGTGAAGCGGGACAAGAGCTCGGCATGGGCGGTCTCGACCACCTCGGCGGCGGCGGCCACGGCAGGATCGCCGGGCCATTGGCCGAAGGCGGCGCGGATCGTGGCGCGTTCGGCCTCGGTATAGGGGCGATAGGCATGGGGGCCGAATTCCGCGATCGTCGCGCCATCGGTCAGCACCATGGCGGCATCGACGCCATCGAGCGAAGTCCCCGACATCGCCCCCAAGGCCCAGACCGGGCCGGTCTTACCGCCCTTTTTCATGCCTTCCCCTGCCCTGCCTGCCCCGTTATACCCCTGCCATCCTTAAAGCATGAGACGGCCATGACCTACCATCCGAAATCCGATTTCCTGCGTGTGATGCTCGAGCGCGGCTTTGTGGCTGATTGCACCGATTATCAGGCGCTTGACGAGGCTTTTGTGAAGGGCGTCGTGCCGGGCTATATCGGCTTTGACGCGACGGCGAAGTCGCTGCATGTCGGCAGCCTGATCCAGATCATGATGCTGCGCTGGCTGCAGAAATGCGGTGGCAAGCCGATCGTGCTGATGGGCGGGGGCACCACCAAGGTGGGCGATCCCAGCTTCCGCGCCGATGAGCGGCCCTTGCTGACCAATGCCCAGATCGACGACAACATCGCCGGGATCAAGCGGGCGTTCTCGCCCTATGTCCGCTTTGGCGATGGGCCGAATGACGCGATCATGGTCAACAATGCCGAATGGCTGGACGGGCTGAATTACCTTGAGTTTCTGCGGGTGATCGGGCGGCATTTCTCGGTCAACCGGATGCTGAGTTTCGAAAGCGTGAAGTCGCGGCTGGACCGGGAGCAGAGCCTCTCGTTCCTTGAATTCAACTACATGATCCTGCAAGCCTATGATTTCCTTGAACTGAACCGCCGCTATGGCTGTCTGATCCAGATGGGCGGCAGCGACCAGTGGGGCAATATCGTCAACGGCGTCGATCTGACGCGCCGGGTGATCGACCATGAGGTTTTCGGGCTGACCTCGCCGTTGCTGACCACTTCGGACGGCAGGAAGATGGGCAAGTCGCAGTCGGGCGCGGTCTGGCTGAATGGCGACATGTTCAGCGCCTATGAGTTCTGGCAGTTCTGGCGCAATACGACCGACGCGGATGTGGGGCGGTTCCTGAAGCTTTACACCGAATTGCCGGTGGCGGAATGCGACCGGCTGGGGGCGTTGCAGGGGGCCGAAATCAACGGCGCGAAGATCGTGCTGGCCAATGCGGTCACGACGCTGTTGCACGGGGCAGAGGCGGCGGCGGCGGCAGAGGCCACGGCGCGCGAGGTGTTTGAAAAGGGCGGCGTGGGGGATGACCTGCCGACCGTTCACATCGGCGCGGCGGATCTGGCCGAGGGGCTGGGGATCGTGCAGCTGTTCGTCAAGGCGGGGCTCGCGCCATCGGGCAAGGAGGCCAAGCGGCTGATTTCCGAGGGCGGGGCGAAGGTGAATGACGAGATCGTCACCGATGCCGGCCTGCGCTATGGCGCGGATGATCTGGGCCAGCCCTTGAAGCTGACGGCGGGCAAGAAGCGGCATGCCTTGGTGGTTCTGGGCTAACTCCTCGTCGACTTCGTCGCTCGTCGTGGCGAGGAGAAGTCGACGGCGCCCGACGAGAAACGAAAAGGCCGGGGTTTCCCCCGGCCTTTTGCATCATTCCTGCACGGTGACCTTGGTCATCACGTCCGGGGTTTCCGGCGGCTCGCCGCGCTGGATGGCGTCGACCACCTCCATGCCGGAAATCACCTTGCCGACAACGGTATATTGCCCGTTCAGGAAATCGCCCTGATCGAACATGATGAAGAACTGGCTGTTGGCGCTGTCGGGGCTGGCCGCGCGGGCCATGCCGACAACACCGCGGGCAAAGGCGAGGTCGGAGAACTCGGCCTTGAGGTCGAGCAGGTCCGACCCGCCAGTGCCGGCCATCGACAGATCGCCCCCGGTCTTGCCGTTCGACACATCGCCAGTCTGCGCCATGAAGCCGTCGATCACGCGGTGGAACACCACGCCGTCATAGGCGCCGGACTTGGCCAGCGCGACCATCTGGGCGACGTGGTTCGGGGCGACGTGATCGGCCATGTCGATCACGATCTGGCCGTTGGCTGCGCCCGCAACTTCGATCACGAGGTTGGGGCCGGGGCCGTCGACCACTTCTTCGGCCAAGGCGGGCGAGGCAGCAAAGGCGAGAGCGATCAGAGACTTACGCAACATCGGCGGCCACCCGGACAGTGATCATGCGATCGGGCGACATCGGCGGCTCGCCGCGGGTGATCTTGTCGACATGCTCCATCCCCGCAATCACCCGGCCGTAGACGGTATACTGGCGGTTCAGGAAATGGTTGTCGTTGAAGTTGATGAAGAACTGGCTGTTGGCCGAATTCGGGTTCTGCGAGCGCGCCGCGCCCAGCGTGCCGCGGTCATGCGGGATACCCGAGAATTCCGCCGGCAGATCGGGATATTGCGACCCGCCCGTGCCGGCGCGGCGCAGGTTGAAATCCTTTTCCATATTGCCGTTTTCCACGTCGCCGGTCTGGGCCATGAAGCCGTCGATCACCCGGTGGAAGGCGACGTTGTCATAGGCCTTGTCGCGGGCGAGCTGCTTCATCCGCTCGGCATGTTTGGGGGCGATGTCCTTCAGCAGCTCGATCACCACTTCGCCGTCTTTCAGCGTCAGGATGATGGTGTTTTCGGGGTCTTTGATCTCGGCCATCTGGGCGGTCTCCATTTTTCTGGCCGCGACCCTAATGTCGCGGGGCTGAAAGGGAAAGGGGTTGTGGTTGACGAAGCGGTGCAATGCGCGGAAAGAGGAAGGCAAAGCTTTGGAGGACCGCATGGGCTGGAACACGCTGGATGATGTGGCATTGGCAGGCAAGACCGTGCTGTGCCGGGTGGATATCAACGTGCCGATGGAGGCGGGCCGCGTGACCGACACCACGCGGATCGACAAGATCAAACCGACGGTCGAGGACATCATCGCGCGCGGCGGCAAGGTGGTGCTGCTGGCGCATTTCGACCGGCCGAAGGGCAAGGTGGTGCCGGAGATGAGCCTTGGTCAGGTGCATGCGGCGCTGACGGCCGCGCTTGGCCGCAGGGTGGTGTTCGGTGCCGATTGCATCGGGGCCACGGCCCGGGCGGCCATCGCGGCGGCGGGACAGGGCGATGTGGTGCTTTTGGAAAACACCCGCTTCCATGCCGGCGAGGAGAAGAATGATCCGGCCCTTGCGGCGGAACTTGCGGCTTTGGGCGATGTGTTCGTCAATGATGCCTTTTCGGCAGCGCACCGGGCGCATGCCTCGACCGAGGGCATCGCGCGGCTCTTGCCGAAGGCGGCGGGGCGGCTGATGGAGGCGGAACTGAAGGCGCTGGAGGCGGCGCTTGGCAATCCGGTGCGCCCGGTGGTGGCGGTGGTCGGCGGCGCCAAGGTGTCGACCAAGCTCGACCTTCTGGGCAATCTTGTCGGCAAGGTCGACCATCTGGTGATCGGCGGCGGCATGGCGAACACCTTCCTTGTGGCCCAAGGGGTCGAGGTCGGCAAATCGCTGGCCGAGCGCGACATGGCCGGCACCGCCCGCGAGATCCTTGCCAAGGCCAAGGCGGCGGGGTGCAGCATCCATCTGCCGGTCGACGTGGTGGTGGCGCGCGAGTTCAAGGCCGGGGCTGCGAATGAGACCGTGGCGGCGGGCGCCTGCCCGGCGGATGCGATGATTCTGGACGCCGGGCCGCAGACCGTGGCGGCGCTGACCGCCGTGTTCGAAAGCTGCCGCACCCTGATCTGGAACGGCCCCTTGGGCGCCTTTGAAATCGCGCCGTTCAACGCCGCGACCGATGCGGCGGCGCAGGTGGCCGCCAGCCTGACCAAAGCCGGCAAGCTGGTGTCGGTGGCGGGCGGCGGCGATACGGTGGCCGCGCTCAATCAGGCCGGGGCGGCGGCGGAGTTCACCTTCATCTCGACCGCCGGCGGGGCTTTCCTCGAATGGATGGAAGGCAAGGTGCTGCCGGGGGTTGCGGCGCTGAACGGCTGAGACGGGCGGCGCGCGAACAGTTTCTTCCAAGGGCAAGGATCTGTTCGCGCTATCAGATTTGCCAGCGGCGCCCTCAGGCGCTATTGGCCGGGAAATCATGCAAAAACGGGTGTTCGGATGATCAAGGCGCAGCAGACGGAACGGGTGGCAAAGGGCAACGGCTTTATCGCGGCGCTCGATCAATCGGGGGGGTCGACCCCCAAGGCGCTGCGGCTTTATGGCGTGCCGGAGACCGCCTATTCCGGCGAGGCCGAGATGTATGACATGATCCATGCCATGCGCTCGCGCATCATCAAATCGCCCGCCTTCACCGGCGACAAGGTGGTGGGCGCCATCCTGTTCGAGCAGACCATGGACCGGACGGTGGACGGCATTCCGACCGCCACCTACCTGTGGGACAAGCGCGGCGTCGTGCCGTTCCTGAAGATCGACAAGGGCCTGGAGGCCGAGGTTGACGGCTGCCAGGTGATGAAGCCGATGCCGACGCTGGACGCGCTGCTCGACAAGGCAGTGGCGGCGGGGATCTATGGCACCAAGGAGCGCTCGGTCATTTCGGCGGCCAATGCCAAGGGCATTCAGGCGGTGGTGGACCAGCAATTCGCCGTCGGCCGGCAGGTTCTGGCCAAGGGGCTGATGCCGATCATCGAGCCGGAAGTGACGATCTCGATCGCCGACAAGGTGGAGGCCGAGGCGCTGCTGCGCGACGCCCTGCTGAAAGCGCTGGACGCGCTGCCCGCGGGCGAGACGGTGATGCTGAAGCTGACGCTACCGACGGTGGTGAACTTCTATGCGCCGCTGGTCGATCACCCGAAGGTGCTGAAGGTGGTGGCGCTGTCGGGCGGCTATTCCCGCGACGAAGCCAATGCCATTCTGGCGCGGAACCGCGGCATCATCGCCTCGTTCAGCCGGGCGCTGACCGAGGGGCTTTCGGCCCAGCAATCGGACGCCGAGTTCGACGCGGCGCTTGGCGCGGCGATTTCCAGCATTCACGCGGCCTCGGTCGCCGGCTGAAAATTCAGGGAATTCCCTGCTTTAGGGGATTCACTTTGTGATTCGTCTATGGCATGCTTTGCCCTGTGACCACCCCCGGCCAATGAGGGGCGGCGCAAGAGGCAGAGCATGACGAACACCCCATCCCGCCTATCGCTCGGAGGCATCTTCTATATGGTGTTGGCCTTCACTTTGGGGGGCTACTTCACCTTTGCCGCCGTGCAGGGCGATTATGGGGTGTTCCGTCGTGTCCAGATCAACGCCGAGGCCGAGGCCCTGCGCGCCGAGCGCGACCGGCTGGCCGGAGAGCTTGCCGCCATGTCGAACCTGACGCACCGGCTGTCGGACACCTATCTGGACCTCGATCTGCTGGATCAGCAGGCGCGTGAAGTGCTGGGCTACATGCGCGCCGACGAGATCGTCATCCGGTAACAGGCCGGCCGGGCCTTGGGCCAAATTGCACGAAATGCATGGCTCTTATGCGCGGACCTTGGGTCCGCGTTTTTCATTTTGCGTTATTTCGCCGATGTTGTATGGATGGTTTAACGTTAAACCATTCTAATAGTGTCGGGAGGATACGCCGTGGCTGCGAGAAAAGCGCCGGAAAAGTCCAACGTCTCCAAGGACGATCTGCTGAAATACTACCGCGAGATGCTGCTGATCCGCCGATTCGAGGAAAAGGCCGGCCAGCTTTATGGCATGGGGCTGATCGGCGGGTTCTGCCACCTCTACATCGGACAAGAGGCGGTGGTCGTCGGGCTTGAGGCCTGCACCAAGGACGGCGACAAGCGGCTGACCAGCTACCGCGACCACGGCCATATGCTCGCCTGCGGCATGAATGCGAATGGCGTGATGGCAGAACTGACCGGGCGCGAGGGCGGCTACTCCAAGGGCAAGGGCGGGAGCATGCACATGTTCTCGAAGGAAAAGCATTTCTACGGCGGCCATGGCATCGTGGGCGCGCAGGTGCCGCTGGGGGCCGGTCTGGCGATGTCGGACTGGTACAGGGGCAATGACAATGTGACCTTTACCTATTTCGGCGATGGCGCAGCGAACCAGGGCCAGGTCTATGAAAGCTACAACATGGCCGAGCTGTGGAAGCTGCCGGTCATTTTTGTCATTGAAAACAACGGCTATGCCATGGGCACCTCGATGAAGCGGTCGACCAAATCGGTCAGCTTCTTCGGGCGCGGTGCGGCTTATGGCATTCAGGGCGAGCAGGTTGACGGCATGGACGTGCTGGCGGTGAAGGCGGCGGGCGAGAAGGCCGTGGCGCATTGCCGGGCCGGCAAGGGGCCGTACATTCTGGAGATGATGACCTACCGTTACCGCGGCCACTCGATGAGCGATCCGGCGAAATACCGGACCCGCGAGGAGGTGGAGAAGATCAAGCAGGAGAAGGACTGCATCGAGCATGTCCGCGACCTCCTGACCCAGGGCGGTCTGGCCAGCGAGGACGAGCTGAAGGCCATCGACAAGGATATCAAGGATATCGTCAACGCGAGCGCCGAGTTCGCCAAAGACAGCCCCGAGCCCGCGCTGAGCGAGCTTTGGACCGACATTTACGCCTGAGGGAGGACACCATGGCGACTGAAGTACTGATGCCCGCGCTGTCCCCCACGATGGAGGAAGGCACGCTGGCCAAATGGCTGGTGAAGGAAGGCGACACGGTGAAGTCCGGGCAGATCCTGGCCGAGATCGAGACCGACAAGGCGACGATGGAGTTCGAGGCGGTCGATGAAGGCACCGTCGGCAAGCTGCTGGTCGCCGAAGGCACGGCGGGCGTGAAGGTGAACACCCCGATTGCGGTGCTGGTCGAGGAAGGCGAAGCGGTTCCGACGGCTGCGGCTGCGGCCCCTGCCCCGGTTGTCGCTGCGGCGGCTCCGGTGGCGGCAGCCCCGGCTGCGGTTGCCGCGGCCCCGGTCGCCGTGGTGTCGAAGGCCAGCCCGGATTGGGCCGCCGGCACGCCGATGAAGACCATGACGGTGCGCGAGGCGCTGCGCGAGGCGATGGCCGAGGAAATGCGCGGCAACCCCAACGTGTTCCTGATGGGCGAGGAAGTGGGCGAATATCAGGGCGCCTACAAGATTTCGCAGGGGCTTCTGGACGAGTTCGGGCCGAAGCGGGTGATCGACACCCCGATCACCGAAATCGGCTTTACCGGCCTTGCGGTGGGTGCGGCCTGGGGCGGGCTGAACCCGATTGTCGAGTTCATGACCTTCAACTTCGCCATGCAGGCGATCGACCACATCATCAACTCGGCCGCCAAGACCAATTACATGTCGGGCGGTCAGGTGCCCTGCCCCATCGTGTTCCGCGGGGCGAACGGGGCGGCGGCCCGCGTGGCGGCCCAGCATTCTCAGGACTATGCGGCGTGGTATGCCGCCATTCCGGGCCTGCGGGTGGTGATGCCCTATTCGGCCTCGGATGCGAAGGGGCTGTTGAAACAGGCGATCCGCGATCCGAACCCGGTGGTGTTCCTTGAGAATGAAATTCTCTACGGGCAAAGCTTCGAAGTGCCGGACCTGCCCGATTTCACCATTCCCTTCGGCAAGGCGCGGATCTGGCGCGAGGGCAGCGATGTGACCATCGTCTCCTTCGGCATCGGCATGCGCTATGCGCTGGAAGCCGCTGATCTTCTCGCGAAGGACGGGATTTCGGCCGAGGTGATCGACCTGCGCACCCTGCGTCCGATTGATTACGACACCGTGCTGGCGAGCGTGCAGAAGACCAATCGCTGCGTGACGGTGGAAGAGGGCTTCCCGGTCGGCTCGATCGGCGACCATCTGGCCTCGACCATCATGCAGCGGGCGTTTGATTACCTTGACGCTCCGGTGGTGACCTGCACCGGCAAGGATGTGCCGATGCCCTATGCCGCGAACCTTGAAAAGCTCGCGCTGGTGACGACGGCCGAAGTTGTCGCCGCCGTCAAATCCGTTTGCTACCGGTAAGGGAGGGGAAAATGGCTGTGGAAATCCTGATGCCCGCGCTGTCTCCGACCATGGAGGAGGGCACGCTGGCCAAATGGCTGGTGAAAGAGGGCGATACGGTGAAGTCCGGGCAGGTGATTGCCGAGATCGAGACCGACAAGGCGACGATGGAGTTCGAGGCGGTCGATGAAGGCACCGTGGCGAAGATCCTGATCGCCGAGGGAACCGCCGGGGTGAAGGTGAACACGGCGATTGCCGTGATCGTCGAAGAGGGGGAAACCCTGTCGGATGCGCCCAAGGCGGCGCCGGCAGCGGCCCCCGCAGCGGCAGCCCCCGCCGCTGCTCCGGTTGCAGCCCCGTCTGCTGCTCCGGTTGCCGTCCCGGCCGCGCCGGTCGCCTCCGGCGCGCGGGTGTTTGCCTCGCCGCTGGCCCGTCGGATTGCCAAGGACAAGGGTCTGGACCTGGCCAGGGTGACCGGCTCCGGCCCGCATGGCCGCATCGTGCGCGCCGATGTCGAGGGGGCAAGCCCCGTCGCGGCGGCAGCCCCTGCGGCGGCGGCTCCGGCCGCGGCGCCTGCCCCGGTCAAGGCAGCACTGCCCACGGGCATGGCGGCGGAAACCGTGCTGAAGATGTATGCCGACCGCGAGTTTGTGGAAATGCCGCTCGATGGCATGCGCCGCACCATCGCGGCGCGGCTGACCGAGGCCAAGCAGACCATCCCGCATTTCTACCTGCGCCGCGAGGTGCGGCTGGATGCGCTGATGGCCTTCCGCGAGCAGCTCAACAAAGGGCTGGAATCGCGCGGCGTGAAGCTGTCGGTCAATGACTTCATCATCAAGGCCTGTGCGATTGCGCTGCAGGCGGTGCCGGATGCCAATGCCGTCTGGGCCGGCGACCGGATCCTGAAGCTGAAGCCGTCGGATGTGGCGGTGGCGGTGGCAGTGGAGGGGGGCCTCTTCACCCCGGTGCTGCGCGATGCTGACAAGAAGACCATGTCGGCGCTGTCGGCCGAGATGAAGGATCTGGCCACTCGCGCCAAGACCAAGAAACTGGCGCCGCATGAATATCAGGGCGGCTCTTTCGCGATCTCGAACCTTGGCATGATGGGGATCGAGAACTTCGATGCGGTCATCAACCCGCCGCATGGCGCGATTCTGGCGGTGGGCGCGGGGGTGAAAAAGCCGGTGGTGCTCAAGGATGGAGCATTGGGCGTGGCGACGGTGATGTCGATGACGCTGTCAGTCGATCACCGGGTGATCGACGGGGCGCTTGGGGCGGAGTTCCTCAAGGTCGTGGTCGACAGTCTGGAAAACCCGATCTCGATGCTGGCCTGAGGCCAGAAAAAGAAAAGGCCCCGAGGTTTCCCTCGGGGCCTTTTCAATTCAAATGCTTGCGTTTCAGCAGTCGCAGTCTTTCAACCGCTGGTCCATGGTCACGGCCGGTTGGTCACAGCCGGCATCGCCAACGATCCGCGCCGGAACCCCGGCGACGGTCTTGCAGGCCGGCACGTCCATCAAGACCACCGACCCCGCGGCGATCCGGCTGTTGGCGCCAATGGTGATGTTTCCCAAAACCTTGGCCCCGGCCCCGATCAGCACGCCATTGCCGATCTTCGGGTGGCGGTCGCCATCTTCCTTGCCGGTGCCGCCCAGCGTCACCGAATGCAGCATCGAGACATTGTCGCCCACGACCGCCGTTTCCCCGATCACGATGGAATGGGCGTGGTCGATCATGATGCCCCGACCGATGCGGGCAGCGGGGTGGATGTCAGCGCCAAAGACCTCGGATACCCGCATCTGCACGAAATAGGCCATGTCGCGACGGCCTTGCTGCCAGAGCCAGTGCCCGATGCGATAGGCCTGAACCGCCTGAAAGCCCTTGAAGAACAACAGGGGCTGGATGAAGCGGTGGCAGGCCGGGTCACGGTCATAGACCGCCATGATGTCGGCCCGCGCCGCCTGACCCAACTCGGCCTCGGCGGCATAGGCCTCATCGGCGATCTCGCGCAGGATCTGCTCGCTCATCTCGCCGGAGGCAAGTTTCAGCGAAAAGCGATAGGCCAGGGCCCGCTCCAGCGTCGGATGGTGCAGCACGCTGGAATGCACCAGACCGCCAAGCAGGGGCT
Source organism: Tabrizicola oligotrophica (assembly GCF_011008935.1). Taxonomy (GTDB): domain Bacteria; phylum Pseudomonadota; class Alphaproteobacteria; order Rhodobacterales; family Rhodobacteraceae; genus Tabrizicola_A; species Tabrizicola_A oligotrophica. Next base: position 660,432 of record NZ_JAAIVJ010000001.1, read on the forward strand.
CGGCTGTGACCATTTCGAAGGCCTCGTCGCGGACCCGCGACCAGACAGGATCGACTGAAGAAAGTTTTGCCTTGGTTTCCGCCATGACCGTCGCGCCTCATGTTTCGCCGCCATCCTAACATAGGGCAGACCAGAGGGACAGACCATGCCCGCGCGCGAGATTTCCGGCACGAAACCGGGCGACCGCATCCGCCATGACGGCCAATGAGGCATAGCACAACGGCCTTGCGCTGTGGGTTTCGGTCAAGGCCCGGGCCATCAGACTGCCGTTGCCCCAGCCCGGATGCGGTCGCCCGAAGCGGCGCATGTAGTGATGCGCGGCATGGGCCTCATGGATCATCCGGTCGGCGAGGTTCCGGCGCAAGGCCGGCGGCACATCGGCAAGCCGCCCTGCCCCAGCCAGCAGATCGTCCAGCATGCAGCGCCGCATGGGCTAGCCCAGCGCCAGTTCCGCCGAAGGCCCCGCACCAAAGCTGGCGGAAAGCTGCGCGACCTCGATCCGGGTGGTCGGCCCCGCCCCGTCCGCGCCCTGCATTGCCGCGGTGTAGGTCCAGGATGGCTGACTCGTGGTGACCTCCCGCAAGAGTGCAGCGCCATTCCTGATCTGCACACGGTAGCTTTCGGTTTCCTCTCCCAAGGGCACTTCAAGCGATTGCCAGCTGTCCCCGTCCATCCGCGTCCGGCGAATCCAGCGGATCGCGACATCTGCTCCTGACGTGCCGGTCTTGCGCGGGTGACAGACCGAATAGGGCCTGAGGCCGATGCCCGAAAAGGCTTCGCTTCGCGCAACCACGCCGGGCGCGTCATAGCCGCGCGTGGCATCGCCGATCCGATAATTCCGCGACAAGCCGCGCGCCGATTGCGGCAGGCTGATCTGCTTCAGGGCGGTATCCAGCACGACGACCAGACTGCCAGCCGGCCAGAGATCGGGCATCACGCCATCCGTACCCATCTGACCACGCAGACGGGTCGTGACCTCGTAGGTCGACGGGGCGACCAAGGCCGCATCGCGGAACTGGATGATTTCCCAAGTGTCCGAACTGCCATCGCCAATGGCAATCGCATTCGCCCCGGCCAGCACCGCCATCTCTTCGGCCGAAGACAGGTTGCCGCTGCCCAGTCGCAGGCGAAGCGCCGGACCACGCTCCCAGCGCGAAGACGCTCCGCGTGGCAGGTCGGTTTCTGTGACGCCGATGAAGGCGGGGCGCTCGACCACGGTGTTGACGGCAAATCCCGCCTCGGTTGCCGAGGACCAGATGGCCATCTGGCCCGGCCATGGTGCGGCCGCAATGGCAACATGGGGAACATGCGGCTTTTCCGATCCGGTCAGCAAGGGCAGATCCAGAAAGACCGGGAAAGGCGGGGTCGGCGGTTGATAGGGTTTCCAGACGGTCGCCTCCGGGTCAATGCGCGGGTCACGGTAAACCGCCGGGTCAATGCGGACCGCCTCAAGCGCCAGAGCCGAAGTCAGTTCGCAGCGGTCGATGCGATAGCGCTTGCCGTCGAGTTCCACCACCGACCCCGCACCGACGGCACGCATCGAGGGCGGCAGGCTGAACCGCAGCGTGTCCCGCGCCAGGCGCGATTCCACAAGCCAGCGCTCTGCCATGCTCGCCGCCTCGCCATTGGTCAGGGCCAACGGCAGATCGGTCTGCGCCACCACCTCGCCCACCGCGTCCGGCAGGCTGGCGGCCACGGCGCGCACTGCAAAGTCGCTTTCGGCTTCCAGATAGATCAGCCGCAGGTGATCCTGCATCTCGGCCTCGCCCAGACGGCCCAATTCGGCGGCCTCCGCGCCACCGCCCTCGGCAAATCCCGCCGGATCCAGGGCAACCGCGCCCAGGCCCGTGCGGCGCAGGAACGACAGGATACCCTCGCGCTCCACCGCATCAACCGAAGCCGCCTGCAGGACCGGCTGCAAGAGCGCACGGGCCGAGGTGACTTCGCTCAGCCCATAGCCACGCACCACGCCCAGCGCCTGATCGGTATCTGCATCCGGCAGGCCGGATCTCTCGCAGACCTCGGCGATCACCGCCGCCAGCGACTGGTTGGCCGAGCGCCCGTTCAGCCAATGACCGGTCTCGAAGTTCGCCCCGTCATCCCAGAGCGGTTGGTTCACCGGAAACACCGGGAAAGGCCGCGCGTCCCAGGCCCAGGCCAGGGACCGATCGAAATCGAGCATCGGAGCGGAATAGACCAGCGATGTCGGATTGTTGGCCGGCTCGCGCCAGAACCGCGCCATGGCCGTATGATAGGCCATCTGCATCAGATCATCGCGCTGCCCGGTCGAGTGGCTTGGCAAGGCAGATTCCGAGGATTTCGGATCCAGAAACTTGTTCGGCTGGTTGCTGCCCTTGTCGATGGCGGCGCATCCGTATTCGGTGAAACGGAAGGGCTTGGACTGCGGCACCCAGGCAGTCGGCAGCGCCTGCCGCACACCACCGATGCGGGGGTGGTGCTGGCAGGTCCACCAGTTGCGCAGATCCTTGTAACGATAGACCCAAGGCTCGCCATATGCCCCGTCGGTGATCGCCGTGCGGGTCTGCGTGGCCGCATCGGCCTCGCTGGCATAATACCAGTCAAACCCCTCGCCACCGGCGATATTTGCCTGCAGATAAGCCGGGTCATGCAGAGTCTTCCAGCCGCTGTCCGCATGCGTCTCGCCCTCGCGCCAATCCGACAGGGGCATGTAATTGTCGATGCCGATGAAGTCGATGTTTGCGTCGGCCCACAGCGGATCAAGGTGGAAATACACATTGTCATCGGTGTGATAGCCGAAATACTCCGACCAGTCCGCCGCATAGCTCAGCTTGCAGCCCGGCCCCAGAATGGCGCGCACATCGGCCGCCAGCGCGATCAACGCCGCCACAGCCGGAAAGCTGTCGCCCTCCCCGCGAACCTGCGTCAGACCGCGTAGTTCCGAGCCGATGCAAAAGGCCTCCACCCCACCGGCTGCAGCACACAGATGGGCGTTGTGCAGGACAAAGCGGCGATAGCTCCACTCTGCCGGGCCAGCATAGCTGACGGTGGTGCCGGAAACCGAGAAATGCGCCCCTTGCGCCGTACCGAAAAACGCCGCCACTTCCGTCTCTGCCAGCTCCGTGCGGTCCGGCGTCCCCGCTCGTCCCGGCGCGATGGAGGTGGTGATCCGCCCGCGCCACGGCAGTTTCGGTTGATCCGCACTCTCGGTCCAAGGGTCTTGAAGCCTGTTGGCCTCAAGCTGATCCATCAGGATGAACGGGTAAAAGGTCACCGCCTTGCCGGCCGCCGTCAGAGCCTGAATGGCCTCGATCACCGCCTGATCGGCCGGCGTGCCGCCATAGATGGACCGCCCGCCGACCTGCGGCACAACCTCCGCCGCCGCGCGGCTGATCCCCCCCGAGCGCCAGGACATGCCGACGCCCTCCAGGGTCTTTTGCTCCACCTTGGGGCGGATGGTGCATTGCCCGCAGCGCAGGTCGTCGCCGAACCACGACACCACCAGCGACACGGCCCCCACCCCCGGCATCTCATCGCCCAGCTGCTCCAGCGACAACGCGAAATCGGTCTGGTCGGTCGGCATGTTCATATTGGCCGTGCGGTTGACGCCGGGCGACTCTGCGTAATGCACCGGGGTTGTTGCCAGTGCATATTCCCCGGTGCCAGGGATCATGCAGACCCCGGAAATGGTCGCAGCCAGGTCCTCCACGACCGGACGCGCCGCGGGATCTGCCCCACGGACCACTTCAAAGCTGAACTGCGGCACCCGGTTGCCAAAGGCGGCAAGGTCCAGATCCTCGATCACCACATAGGCAATGCCACGGTAGGCGGGCGCCTTGCCCGCCCCTTCCACCGCCTCGATCTTGGGATCGGGCAACTGCGCCTCACCGCCCTTGTAGATCCGCATGTTCAAGGTGTTGGTGGAGATTTCGTTGCCATCGGCCCAGATCCGGCCCACCCGGCGAATCTCGCCCTCGCACAGCGCAATCGCCAGGCTGACCGAATAGCTGAACTGCGAGGTCTTCGCCCCGCCCGTACCCTTGCCCCCCCCGCTTTCCGTCACCGTCTCCCTGAAGCGTGTCGCCCAGATCACCTGCCCTGCCAGCCGCACCCGCCCCCAGACGCGGGTTACCGGCGTGCCCTCGCTGGCGCCGGTCAGGCGAAAGCGCTCGACCCTGCCGACCTCGACGGCATCCGAGCCGGCGCCAAGGATCTTCTGGTCGATCGCCCGCCCCAGCGTTGCGCCCACCGCCCGGCCAATGACCGCCCCGGACAGACCCAGCACCGTGCCGCCAAAGCCCGAGCCGATGGCCGCGCCCGCAGCCGACAGAAGGATGGTTGCCATGGGTCATATCCCTTTCAAGGAAAACGGAAAATCGCGGCGATCTTGCGCCGCCAGGGGGCCGAGAGCGGCGACAGCACGACGCCGTGGCCGCAATAGGCATGAATGAACGCCGCCGCCTCGCCGGTGCGGGCCAGAATCCCCAGGTGCTTTGCCACGGCGCCGGGCCGCATGCGGAACAACAGCACATCGCCCGGTTGTTCCTGTCCGGCGGCAACCGGGATCAGGAACTGCCGCGCAGCATCCAGCAACTCTTCCCGGCCCTGTGGCTCGGACCAGTCGGCGGTATAGGCGGGAATGCCAGTCGGCTCGGCACCATGAACCTCGCGCCACACGCCACGGAGCAGGCCCAGACAATCGGTGCCGGCCCCCTTGCAGCTGGCCTGATGCCGATAGGGCGTGCCAAGCCAGCCCTCCGCCCGTGCCAGAACTTCTGCACCCCGACTCATCCCTGCAGGCTCCCGCCATCATTCAGCGTGGTGCTGGCGGGATAGGCGGTCAGCCAATCCTCGCCCGGCACATGCGGAAACCCCCGGAAGTTTGCAAAGTTGCCGAACTTGTCCCGGCAGGTCGCCGCACGCCGGTCGCAGCCCGCCTGCAAGCGGATGCTGTCGCCCACGGCCAGCGTCGCCCCGGTGCCATGCCACAGGTCCAGGACCCTGCCGCTCCCGGTCAGCCTGTCACCCTTGATCATCACCGCCATCCCGGCCGAGGACCCGGACAACACCTCGATCTGGCCCCGCTCGAACCAGCGGTCCGCATAAGACGTGCCGCTCTCGATCCGCAGCCGGCCCAGCACGTCGATTTCCGCAATCTCCGCCGCATGGCGATAAGCCGCGCTTGCCAGATTGATCCCGCAGCGCCCGTCACCCAGAACTGCACCGCACCCGGCCTGATAGACCCGGCCCTGCACCTGATTGAGCCGCTCCGTCAGCCCGCGCAACTCCACCCGGAAGGCGCCCGCCTTGCGCGTCACCTCGCCGAAATTGCCGCGGAATTCGACCATGCGCTGGGTGACATCAGCCCAGTTGACCAGCCAGCTCTGCACCTCGGCCCCGTCGAACCGCCCCTCGGCCAGATCTGCCTCCGACACCGACGCATCCGAAAGCGCGCCCACAGCCTCGGAGTTGTCCACCGACAGCCCTGTCGTCTGCTGCAAGGCCCCCGCCGAGAGCCCGGTCGAGGCCCGGAACACATGGCCGTCAAACGACAGGTCGCCGTCATGATCGGTGAATCCGAGGCGTTCCCCATCGGTCCGCGTCACCAGCCAGCAGTGACAGACCGAGGTCACGCCCCCGGCCAGGTGCTGCAGCAACTCATCGCGCGCCGTCATGTGCGCACCTCGATCACCGGCACATCCGGCACTTCGCCCGCGTTGTAGGACGCAAGCGAGACCGCGATCCGGTCGGTATCGAACCGCACCGGCACGTCGAATTCGAACCCCGCCGTCACCAGCGCGCCAATGTCGGGCGGGGTGACGAAGCTGACGATCCCCGTCGCCGCATCCACCGCAAAATCCACGCCTTCGACCTTCGGATCATCGGCAATCGCCACCGTCACCGTGCCGAACACCGGCTTCACCACCGGCCGCCAATAGTCCTGCACGCCAGAGCGATAGCGCTTTTGCAGCTGAAACGCGGTATTCACCCCGTCGCCAAAGCCCAGGCGTTGATCGGTCGGCGCCGTCGGCTGCGACGGGATCGAAGATTTCCAGTCCGCCCAATCCTTCCAGCGAAACGCATGCAAGGGGCCCCGCCGCGCCTCGAAGAACGCGATCAACGTCTCCAGATCATCCAGCGACCGCAACCCCATGCCCGCATCATAACGCCGGCGGGAATGCTCCCAGGGTGTGTTGCGCTCCTCATGGCCATTGGCCAGCGTGACGATCTCGGTGCGCCGCTCCGGTCCGCCCAGCGCACCAAAGGACAGGTTCGCCGGAAACCTGATGTCGTGAAATGCCATGCTCCCGCTCCCTCAGCGATTTTTCTGCCCGCGCGCCAGCATCCGCTGCGCCTGGGCCGCGATCTGGCTCTGGCTGCGCTGGAACCCCTGCACATCCGGGGTGGAGATGTTCATCACCACCGTCACCAGCCTTGCGCCGCCACTGGCCTGTACTCCAAGCCGGCCATCCGCGCCGCGGCTCAGCGGCATGATCGCCTCTGGCCCCGCCTCGCCCATCAACCCCGTCGCGCCGCGCATCGGAAAGGTCGTGGCCTGCGCCACCACGCCACCCCTGGCAAAGGGCATCACCCGGCCCTGCACGAAACTGCCACCCTTCTCGAACGGCATCACGCCGCCCAGAAGCCCGCTCAACCCCTGCGCCAGAACGCCGCCGATGGCGTTCTGCACCGGCTTCATCGCCACGCCATAGACCGTGTCGGCCATAGTGCGGGCCACGCCGCGCAGCGCGTCCGACAGTTTCATGCCGTCAAACACCAGCCCGTCGAAGGCCCGTCGAAGGCCGCCACCGATCCCGCTCGACAGGCTGTTCACCTCGCGCCCGGTGTAGACCAGGCTTTCCCGCATCCGCGAAAGCTCGCCGTCAAAGGCCGCCACCATCCCGGCACTGCCCGCAAGCGTTGCCTCGAGGGCCGCGATCTGGTCCTGCATGTCTTCAATCTCTGCCATGATCCTTGCCCTTTCCCTGATCCGGATAAGCCGCCCGCAGCTCGTCCAGCCTGGCCCGGGTCAAAGGTGGCGCCGCCGCCTCCGCCCCAAGCATGATCCGCAACTCCACCGGGCTCAGGCGCCAGAACTGCTCTGGCGTCAGCCGCAACTGGCCAAGCCCCGCCCGCATCAGGCCCGGCCAGTCGATGCCCTTCATCCCTCCCCCGGCAGCGCAAAGGCCCGCGCCAGCAGTTCCGCCGCCACCCGCGCCGCCTCCACCAACCCGCCGCCGATCTCCACCGTCCGCAGGTCAGATGCCGTTCCCTGCCACCCCCCGCCGCGCAAACCGGCCACCAGCAGCGCCAGCACGTCGCGCGTGGTGAATCGCCGGGCCTCAAACCGCTCGACCAGATCCATCAGCGAACCCGCCTCCAGCGCCACCTCCAGCTCGGCCAGCGCGCCAAGCGTCAACTTGGCCGTGTGGCACTGGCCATCCAGCCAGATCGCCACTTCGCCCGCATAGGGGTTTGCCATCGCCCCCCCCCTTACAGCGCCACGAAGGTCAAGGCGCCGGCCGAGGCCATGGCGATCTCATAGGTCGCCTCGCCATTGTGGCTGCCCGCATATTCGATCGAGGTGATCTGGAACGGCCCTTCAATGGTGCCGAAATCCGGCACGATCACCTGAAAATCGGGCATGCCGGCATCAAAGAAGATCTGCCGGGCGCGCGCGTCCGTCGCCGCATCGCGGAACACACCCGACCCCGAGATCGACGCCGATTTCACCCCCGCCCCCGCCAGAAGCTCGCGCCAGCCGCCAGTGCTTTCCAGACTGGTGACATCGACCTGTTCTGCATTCAGGCTGAGCCGCTGCGCCCGCAGCCCCGCCAGCGTCTCGAAAGAGCCGTCGCCAATCATGTCGACCTTGATCAACAGATCCTTGCCGTTCTGAACTGCCATCCTTCATCTCCTTGAATGCCGGCGGGCCATGCCCCGGCCTAAGTTGCTTCAGAGTTCCACCCGCGCCCGGAAAGTCAGGTCGATCCGCCGCGTGCCGCCCTCATCCAGCCGCCGCGCCACCGCGCGCTGGAACGTGACCGACACCAGATGCCCGGTGCCCAACACCATCCCGCCAGCCAGAACCGCCGCCGAGACCGCCGACGCAACGGTTTTGGCGGTCATGAACCCAGCCGCATCACTGATGACGCTGACCGAAAAGCGATGTTCGGCCCCCGCGCCCGAACCATCCGACTGGTCCACCGCCACCTCCGGCCCGATCAGCACGAAAGTTCCCGGCGTCGTGCCGGGCGGCATGGCATCGACCACGCTGACCCCGGCCAGTGCCGGCGCCGCCGTCAGGGCGCCAAAGACCGCCGTCTGCAAAGCTGCCGCTGCCTGATAGCTCATGCCGGCACCTCCTCTCGCGCGAAACAGGTCAGGTATTGGCCGCGCGGGTCGGCCTCGGTGACGGCCAGAATGGTGAACACCCGCGCCCCGTCCCGCAGCCTGTCCTCGGGCCTTGGCCGCGCGCCCGCCCCCACCGGAGCGCCCCGCACCGTGATGCGGTAAGGCGTCTCGGCAACCCGCACCTCCTCGCCCGCCGCTTCTCGGCCCGAGCCGGGCTTCAGCGCGGCCCAGACCACGCCCCGCACTGCCCAGCTCAGGTCAAACCCGCCGGCGCCATCGGCCACCTGCACCGGGCCCTCCAGCACCATGCGGCGATCCAGACGCGGGGAAATCTGGGGCGCGCTCATGCCTTGCCCCCCAGCACCCGCACTGTGCGCCAACGCTCGATCAGCGCCTGCACCGCAAAGGGCAGACCGGCCTGCCCGGCATCGCCCACCTGCCGCACCTCGTAATATTCTGCCGCCAGCAGCATCACCGCCTGCGCCAGATCTGCCGGCACCGCGTCCCAGCTGGCGCCAAAGCCCGCGTCGAACACCACCTCGGCCCGACCGTCCATCGGCACGCCAGGCAACAAGACCCCCACCGCCGCCAGCTTCGGCCGGTGCAGGTCCGGCACCAGCCGGTAGCGGCCCGCGTCAACCGCCGTTGCCGCCTCTGCTGCATCCACCACCGTCACCGAGACGATGCCGCTGACCGGCGCCACCGGCAAAGGCTGCTCCCCCGCCGCCCGCCAATCCTCCAGCACCAGCCTGAAGCGGCGCGCCAGTAGCACCTTGCCGATCCGCCCCTCCACCGCCGCCATCGCAGCCCGCAGATAGGCCTCGATCAGCCCGTCCTGCATCCCGTCTTCGGCAAACCCGGTGCCCAGCCGCAGATGGTCCTTCAACGCCTGAACCGGCAGGCTCGCCCCCGGCACTGTGGTTATTTCCGTCAGCATCATGCCCTTGATCCTCTCCTTCAGCCCCACCATGGACGCGCACCCCGCACCGCTCGGACGGAGGGGAGCAGCTAGGCGGCGCGGTCAATGCCGGCGCGCGCCCATGGGTTCCGCCCCGGTCAGGGGGCGGAACCCGGTGCAATCCCTTACGAGACGGCAACCTTCAGCAGCTTGATCGCCGCATAGTCGGTGATGTCGCCGCCGACGCGCTTGCTGGCGTAGAACAGCACGTTCGGCTTGGCCGAGAACGGGTCGCGCAGGATGCGCAGGTCGGGGCGTTCGGCCACGGTGTAGCCGGCGGCGAAATCGCCAAAGGCGATCGGATAGGTGTTCGCGCCCACATCCGGCATGTCCTCGCAGATCAGCACCGGATAGCCCATCAGCCGGGCCGGCTCGCCCGCCTGCAGGCTGTCGCCCCACATGAAGCGGCCATCGGCATCCTTCATCTTCCGCACCGCACCGGCGGTTTTCGAATTCATGATGAAGGCCCCGTTGGCGCGGTAATCGGCCCCCAGCGCATAGACGAGGTTCACGATGCAATCGGAGGCATTGGTGGTGGCGAAATCCGCCGTGGCCCCGGTCGGGATGTAACCGAGATTGCCCCAGGTCCAGGACGCATTGGCCACCTTGGCCGGCAGCAGGATGCCCTTGGGCTTGTCCACCCCGTCACCATTGATGAAGGCCGCCGCCTCGGCGCGGATGAAGCGCGTGGCGATCTTGCCCGCCAGCCAGCCTTCCACGTCAAAGGCGCTGTCGTCCAGAAGCCGCTGGCTGGCTTTCGGCATCGCCGACAGCTCATGCAGCTTGATCGAGATGCGCTCGATCGTCGGCGTCCCGGTTTCCGCCGTGGCGCCGGTTTCCGTCGCCCAGCCCGAGCCCACTTCCGAACGGTCGATCAGCACGTCGAACGAGGTGGCCTCCACCTGCACCACATTGGCCAAGGCCCTGAGCGACGAAGTCGAGCTCAGCATCGAGCGGATGGTGTCCGCCGTCTGCGGGTCAACCAGATAGCCGCCATCGGCCGCCACCGCCGTCGACATCGCCTTGCCCTCCAGGCTCAGCCCGCGCAGCCCGTCGTCATCACCCGACCGCAAATAGGCGGCAAAGGCCTTCTTGTGCGGCACTTCCACCTCGGCACTGGTGGCCAGTGCGGGGCGGCCAAAGGTCATCTGTTTGCGATCCAGCATGGTCAAACGCTCTTTCTGATGTTGCAGTTCCTGTTTCACTTCACCCTGAAAGCCCTTGAAGGCGTTCAGAAAACCCTCCAGCGCGGTTTTCACTTCCGCACCCGGAGTGAGGGCAGGTTGAAGGGCCGTGATCTCATGGGGCGGCAAAGCCCCACCGGCCCGAGCCTTCGTCTCGGTCATTGATCCATCCTTGAGTTTGGTCGTGAAAGCCGGGCCTAGCGCCCGGAGATTGCCTGCGCCGCCTCGGTCAAGACCTGCGCCAGACTGCGCCAGACATCGGCGTCGGGCCCGTCGCCCTTGGCCGCCACCCGCGCCTCGGGAAGCATCGGGAAGGTGACGAGAGACACCTCCCAAAGCTCCAGCTCCTGCAAAAGGCGCTGCCCCTTGCCGTCGCGTTCCGCCCTGACGGCGCGGTAGCCGATCGACAGCCCGTCAATCGCCCCCGCCGCCAGAAGGGCCGCCGCCTCGCGGCCCTTTTCCACATCGCGCAACAGCCGCCCCTTGACCCAGAGGCCCGTGGCATCCTCGCGCACCTCGTCCCAGATGCCGATCGGCTGGGCCGGGTCATGCTGCCACAGCATCTTCACCGCCCGCCCCCCCGCCGCCAGCCGCTTCAGGCTGGCCGCATAGGCCCCTTTCAGCACCACATCGCCGCCCTGATCGCGCTTGCCGAACAGGCTCGCATAGCCCTCGATCCCGTGGCCATCGACCACCCGCAAGCCCAGTTCCGCCTGCATGTCCTTGCGCTCCAGCATGCCTTGCACCGTCATGTCTCACCTCGCCGATCTATTTCGTGGCCGCCTGAATGACCGCCTCCGCCATCTGCGCCAGCAGAAAGGCCGCGACCCCGTAAACCCCCAGCCAGATGCGCTTTTCCAGCCGCTCCAGCACCGCATCAATCTGGCCCAGACGCCATTCCAACGCGCTCCAACGCTCCTCAGCCACCCGCTCGTTCGCCTCGATCCGAGCCGCCGCTGCGTCAAAACTGTCGTAAAGAAAGCGCGAGCCGCCCTCGCCCGGCTTCCTCACGCCCCCGCGTCCTCCGCCAGCCGCGGCAGACCCAGCAACACCCGCTTTTCCGCCGATGTCAGGAAATCCGCCGCGCCCACCCGCGCCCATTGCTGATCGCGCTCCACCGCCAGCGCCGGGATCTGGTCAAGGTCGGGGCGCAGCTCCACCGCCTCGCCGGTAAAGCCCGACAGCCAATGCGACACCGAGGCCGTGACCCGGCTCACCAGGGGCAGCACCGTCAGCCGGTAGAACGCCCGGTTCGCCTCCTGGTAATTGGCATAGGTCGCATCGCCCGGAATCCCCATCAGCATCGGCGGCACCCCGAAAGCGATGGCAATCTCGCGTGCCGCCGCTTCCTTGGTCTTCTGGAACTCCATGTCCGACGGCGAAAATCCCATCGGCTTCCAATCCAGCCCGCCTTCCAGCAGCATCGGCCGCCCGGCATTGCGCGCGCCCTGATGGTGGCTCTCCATCTCGCTCAACAGCCGGTCATACTGGTCATTGGTCAACTGGCTCTGGCCATCTGCACCCTTGTACACAATCGCCCCCGACGGCCGGGCGGCGTTGTCCAGCAAGGCCTTCGACCAGGCCGAGGCGCTGGTATGCACATCCAGCGCCACCGCTGCCGCCTGCAAGGGGCTAAAGCCGTAGTGGTCGTCCTGCGGATGGAAGGTCTTGATATGGCAGATCGGCTGCACGTCGGGCGAGACCGCAAAGCGGTGCGTCCGCCCACCCACCGTATAGTCATAGGCCACTGGCCAGCCATCCGCCCCCGGCACCAGCGCCATCCGGTCCGAGCGCAGCACATGCAATTCGCCCGGCAGCGCCCCCGCCCCCGGCACTGCCTCCAGATAGGCGTTGCCCGACAGCAGGAGATGGCCATAGACCGCCTCGAACAGCTCCGCCCGCCCCTGCGCCCCGTTCGGACGGCGGATCAGCTCCAGCACCGGATGGCTCTCATAGCGCCGCTCGGCATCCTGCAAGACCAGCGGCAAGGCCGCCGCCGCCTCGGCAATCAGCTTGACCGCGCGAAAGCCGATCGGGTTGCCCTGAAACCCGGTCCGCGCCAGGCTGACCGCATCGCGCGGGCTCCAGGCCACCCGGCCCGACGAGCCGAAGGCGACAACCCGACCCGTGGCCGAGGCCTTGGCCTCGGTCACAAATCCGCCACCCGTGGCCGAGGCCTTCTTCTCGACCGCCACCACCTCCGGCGCGCGCTTCAGGAAATCGAACACCATGTTGCAAAGCTCCTTTGTCGCGCGCCCGTCAAAGGCCCGCCGTTCCCGGCCCCGTCGCCGGGGCGCTTGTCTCGTGATCTGGAAACCACCCTAGCCGGGCAATCCTTAAGGGCGGTTAACCCAGCGTGCGCACCTGCGGGCGGCGATGCCGCAACGCCGGCTCCACCATCAGCTCGGTCAAGGCCCAGACCAGCGCATCCAGCCGGTCGGGGCTTCCCTTGCCCAGATAGCCCTGCGCCGTCATCTGGCACATCTGGTCCTCCAGCGCCGCCAGCCCGCGCACATGCGCCACCCGCCCTTGTTCGTACAGCGCCGAGACCGGCTCCGCCCGCGTCCCCTTGCCCTTGCTGGCGTGCACCGCCTTGATCGGCACCAGCGCATCAATGCTGCGGATGACCTGCGTCACCAATTCGCCGCCCTGATTGACCTCCACCACCAGCCGGTCGGCCCGGTGCCGGTCCATCGCCGCAATCGCCGCCCGCGCCCATGTGTCGGGTGAGGCGCCCCGGACCGAGGCATCCTCCAGCACCACCGCCCGCCAGTCCTGCGGCGGACCCTCCGTCACCGCGCCCACCACGACAATGCCGCATTCATCGCTCGCCCCGCCTGATGTGACCGACGGATCGACCGCCACCACGATGCGGTTGAACGCCGGCAAGACCTCGGCCCGCCGTGCGTCAAGATCGGACGCCTTCCACAAGGCGCCGTCCACTTCCTCGACCAAGAGCCCCTGCAACTCCTGCAAGCCCAGCCGCTGCCCGCCATAGCGCGCCTGCACTTCGGCAAGGAAACTCGCCGCCAGATGGGCGCGGTTGGCCTCGGTGGGCGCATGGGTCGTCACGGTCGAGGGGTTCTTCAGGATCGCCTTCAGTACCTCGACATTCTGCGGCGTCGTCGTCACCACCTGCCGCGGGTTCTCCCCCAGCCGCAGACCGAACTGCAACTGGTCCCAAGCCTCCTGCCCCTTCGGCCATTTCGCCAGCTCATCCGCCCAGGCCGCATCGAACTGCGGCCCGCGCAGGCTGTCGGGGTCATGGGCCGAAAACACCTGCGCCACCGCACCGTTCGGCCATTCCAGCCGCCGCCGCGTTGCCTGCCAGACCGGGCGGCGGTCGGGGGGCGAGCAGGCGAGTATCCCGCTCTCGCCCATCACCATCACCTCGCGCACCTGATCCACCGTCTCGCCGACCAGCGCCACCCGCCGCGCCCGTCCCGGCGCCAGGGGCGTCGCGCCCTCCACCTCGGCCCGCACCCATTCGGCCCCGGCGCGGGTCTTGCCCGCCCCGCGCCCGCCCATGATGACCCAGGTTTTCCACACGCCCTCGGGCGGTACCTGATGCGGCAAGGCCCAGAACTCGAACAGCCACGGCAACGCCATCAGCGCATTGTCGCTGAGCCCGCCCAGAAACGCCTCAACCTGTTCCGGCGTCGCGCAGGCGAGCCAGGCGGCGCCCGATTTCATCCCGCGCGGCGTCCAGGTCGAACTCTCCGGTTCCCTGAGCCCCGGCAACTTGTTTGCGGAGTTTTTCAACGCGGTTCCCTTCCTCGATTGCCAAAGCCACCGCCACCTTCAGCCCCTTGATGCAATCGGTGCTGTCCTTGATCCGGCCGAACTCCCCGGCCTTGATCGCCTGAACGGTGATGGCGAGTGTCTCTGCGGCTTCCCTGAGCCAATCCTCGGTGATCGCCAGCATGTCTGCCGGCGGCTTGCCCCCAGTGGAGAAGTTGATCGTCATGTCAGCTGGCTGCCCTCCCATGCCCCCTGCACGAGCGAAATGAAAAAGCGGCCCAAGGGTTGCCCCCGGCCGCTTGCCCACCTCTCCTAGCATGACAGGGACACTACATCAGAGCGCCCGCAGAGTCAAAGTAAATCCGTTCTATAACAAAGGCTTGGCGCGCGCGCCGTTAACCTTCCCTCAACCCGGAGCACCTCAGTTGCCCTCGACCGCCGGCTCGGCCGCCTTCTGCTGCGCCTCGATCTCGCGCCATTTGGCGACGTTTTCGTTATGCGCCTCCAGCGTGGCGGCAAAGGCATGGCCACCCGTGCCATCGGCCACGAAGTAAAGAAAATCCGTGGTTTCCGGGTTCAGCGCCGCTTCGATCGCCGCACGCCCCGGATTGGCAATCGGTCCCGGCGGCAGGCCGTCGATGACATAGGTGTTATAGGGCGTCTCGCGCCGCAACTCGCTCTGCCGCAACCCCCGCCCCAGCACGCCCTCGCCCTTGGTGATGCCGTAGATCACCGTCGGGTCGGTCTGCAGCTTCATCCCCTGCCGCAGGCGGTTGACAAAGACGCTGGCCACCCGGCCCCGCTCCTCGGCCACCCCGGTTTCCTTCTCCACGATCGAGGCCATGACCATCGCCGCCTCCGGCGTGTCATAGGGCAGATCGGCGGCCCGGCTGGCCCACAAATCGGCGACGATGCGGGCCTGCCGCTCGGTCATTTCGGCAATCAGCGCCGCCCTGTCCGCACCGCGATCCACCTCATAGCTGTCGGGCGCCAAAGCCCCTTCCGGCGGGACGCCCTCGATCTTGCCGTCCAGAAAATCGGCCCGCTTCAGCCCCTCGACCACTTGCCAGCTGGTCACACCCTCGGCTACCGTGATGCGCCAGCGCATGTCATCAGCGGTCGAGGCCTCGACATATTCCGCAGGCACCGCCTCGGCCGCCGGATCGAACTTCACCACCTCGACATAGCGGTTCGTCGTCGCGTCCAGCTCGCGCAGCACCACATCGGTGGTCGCCACGCTGATGCGGAAGTTCACTTCGCGCCCGCAGGTCGATTGCCCGCCCGCCGTCAGCTGGTCGATCACCTCGGCCATCGACGATCCGGGCTGGATCAGATAGCTGCCGAATTTCAAAAGCCCGCCCTTGTCGGAATACTCCGCCCCGATGCGGAAGATGCGGGCATCGCTGACCGCGCCCTGATCCTCCAGCGCCCGGCTGACCTGGCTCAGCGAGGCCCCGCGCTCCACCTTGAAGCAGACCGCCTGCACCAGCGGCCCCGGCCCGGTATAGGCTTGCCGCCCCCAGGCCAGAAGCCCCGCCGCCACGATCAAGAGCAGGATGAAGAACGTCAGCGCGTTCGAGGCGACCGCCCGCCACATGGCTTATTTCACCCGGCCCAGCACAAGGCTGGCATTGGTGCCGCCAAAGCCGAACGAATTCGACAGCGCCACGTCGATCTTGCGCTTCACCGCCTTCAACGGCGCAAGGTCAAGCTTCGGCTGCACTGCCGGAGTGTCAAGGTTGATCGTCGGCGGCGCCACCTGATCGCGGATCGCCAGCACGCAGAAGATCGCTTCCACCGCGCCTGCCGCCCCCAGAAGGTGCCCGATCGACGACTTGGTCGACGACATCGTCGCCTTGCCCGCCGCATCGCCCAAAAGCCGCTCCACCGCACCCAGCTCGATCGTGTCGGCCATGGTCGAAGTGCCATGGGCGTTGATGTAATCCACATCCGCCGGCGCAATCCCGGCCCGCTTCAGCGCCATCGTCATGCTGCGGAACCCGCCGTCGCCATCTTCCGACGGCGCGGTGATGTGATAGGCATCGCCCGACATGCCATAGCCCAGCACCTCGGCATAGATCTTCGCGCCGCGCGCGCGGGCGTGCTCGTATTCCTCCAGCACCACCACGCCCGCGCCCTCGCCCATCACGAACCCGTCGCGGTCGGCGTCATAGGGCCGGCTGGCCTTCTGCGGCTCGTCCGGGCGCTTGGTCGACAGCGCCTTGCAGGCGTTGAACCCGGCAATCCCGATCTCCGAAATCGGCGCCTCGGCACCGCCCGCCACCATCACATCGGCATCGCCAAAGGCGATCATCCGCGCCGCATCGCCAATGGCATGCGCGCCGGTCGAGCAGGCCGTCACCACCGCGTGGTTCGGCCCCTTGAAGCCAAAGCGGATGGAAACCTGCCCCGACACCAGATTGATAAGACTGCCCGGAATGAAGAAGGGCGAGACCCGCTTCGGCCCCTTTTCCTTGATCAGCACCGCGGTATCGGCAATCGTCGACAGCCCGCCGATGCCCGAGCCGATCATCACCCCGGTCCGGTGCCGGTCTTCCTCGGTCGCCGGCTCCCAGCCGGAATCCTTCACCGCCTGCGTCGCGGCGGCCATGCCGTACAGGATGAAGTCATCCACCTTGCGGCGGTCCTTCGGCTCCATCCAGTCATCGGGATTGAACGTGCCGTCCGAGCCATCGCCAAAGGGGATCTCGCAGGCATATTGCGTCACCACGTTCGCGGCATCGAACCGCGTGATCGGCCCCGCGCCGGATTGCCCCGCAATCAGGCGGCTCCAGGTTTCTTCCACTCCGCAAGCCAGCGGCGTGACCATCCCCAGACCCGTGACCACCACTCGACGCATTCTGCCCCTCCTGCCTTCAAGGCGTTTCTGATTTTCCGTGTTACACGCAGCCCCCCCACTTCGCAACCGTGGCCGGGGGCCGGGCGGCACCATTGCGCCGCGGTGGCAAGGGGCGCGGTCGCGGCGATTTGCGACGACGTTTCCCCGGCTTGCGCCGGTTCACGCGATGCCGCCCTCCGCTGCCCCGGCCCTCCGTGACCGCAGTTTCGCTTGCAAAGTCGCCGCCGGCGCGCTAAATGAATGAACGTTCATTCCCGGAAAGCCAGACTCAGCCATCGCCATGACCACCGCCATCGCCGCCAAAAGTGACCACCGTCCCGCCGAGATCCTGTCCCGCGTCCGCAGCGCCTTTGCTGAAAAGGGCTTTGACGGGGCTTCGATGCAAGACCTCGCCCGCGCCGCCGGGATGAGCGTCGGCAACTTCTACCGCTACTTCCCCTCCAAGGCTGCCATCGTCGAGGCCCTCATCG
The DNA here is from genome assembly GCF_011008935.1 of Tabrizicola oligotrophica. Lineage (GTDB taxonomy): Bacteria > Pseudomonadota > Alphaproteobacteria > Rhodobacterales > Rhodobacteraceae > Tabrizicola_A > Tabrizicola_A oligotrophica. Next base: position 677,979 of record NZ_JAAIVJ010000001.1, read on the forward strand.
CCCTTGACCTCGCCGACATGGAGGCCGACTTCCTGACGGTGCTGCAATCACCCACCCCGATGGTTGCCCTGCGCGAGCTGATGCGGCAACGCCTGCTGGAAAAGCAATGCCGGGCCGACGGCCAGCTCTGGGCCGAAATCACCGCCGCGGCGCTGCGCAAGCCCGACATCTGCCAGGCCGCCTGCGCCATGGAAACCCAGATTGCCAGCTACCTCAACCGCGTCTTCGCCGCCGAAACCGGCCTGACCGAGGCTGAAATCGCGGCCCGCTTCCCGGCCCACGCGGCCTTTGCGATCACCATGTTCAAATCCGCCGCCATGCTGCCGCCGCAGGCCGCACCGATCCGCGACGACCTGACCGCGCTCATCCAGCGTTCCATCGACATTGCCATGGGCGAGATCCTCGCCGCCAAGAAAGCCTGATCCGCCATGCGCCGTTCCCTCGCCCTCCTGCTGACCCTTGCCGCCCAGCCGCTCTGGGCCGAAGCGGCCACACCCGACGCCGCGCAAACCATCCCTGCTCCGCATATCACTGTGGCCACCGTGGAAACCCGCCCGCTGCGCGATGTCATCATCGCCTCCGGCCTGATCGGCGCCGTCGAGCAGGTGCAGGTCGCCCCCCTTGTCGAAGGCCAGCCGATCGAGGAACTTCTCGCCGATGTCGGCGATCAGGTGCAGGCCGGTCAGGTGCTGGCGCGGCTCTCCACCTCGACGCTGACCTTGCAAAAGGCCCAGCTCAACGCCTCGCTTGCCGCTGCCCGCGCCGCGGTGCCGCAGGCCGAGGCGCAGGCCGACGAGGCGGTGCGCGTCGCCACCCGCACCGAAACGCTGCTGAAACAGGGCACCGCATCGCAGGCCAATGCCGACAAGGCCAACGCCACTGCGATCAGCGCCACGCAGGCGCTGGAAGCCGCCCGCGCCAACCTCGCGCTGGTCGAGGCCCAGCTGGCCAACGTCGACCTCATGCTGGCGCGGACCGAGGTGAAGGCCCCGGTCGCCGGCGAAATCACCGCCCGCACCGCGCAGGTCGGCACCATCGCCTCCGCCGCGCAGCCGATGTTTGCCATGATCCGCGACAACGCGCTGGAACTGCGCGCCGATGTGGCCGAAGGCGACGTGTTGCGCCTTGCCCCCGGCCAGCCCGTCACCCTGCAGCTCGCCGGCGACCGCACCACCCGCAAGGGCACGGTCCGCCTTGTCGAACCCGCCATCGACACGGCCACCCGCATGGGCCGCGTCCGCATCACCATCGACGAGGCAGAGGGCGTCCGCCCCGGCATGTATGCCATGGCCGAAATCCTTGTCGCCGAACTCACCGCCACCGCCGCCCCGATCACCGCGCTCGGCATCTCGCCCGAAGGTCCGATCGTCCTGAAAGTCTCCGGCGACACCGCCCGGCAGATCACCGTGCAGACCGGCATCCGTGATGCGGGCTGGGTCGAGATTTCCGCAGGCCTGCAACCGGGCGACCGCATTGTCGCCAAGGCCGGCGCCTTCGTCCGCGACGGCGACCGCATCACCCCGGTCGCGGCAAAGGAGTAGCGCCATGAACTTCTCGGCCTGGGCCATCAAGAACCCCGTCGCGCCGCTTCTGGCGTTCTTCATGCTGATGCTGCTCGGCTGGCAATCCTTCACCAGCCTGCCCGTCACCCGTTTTCCGAACATCGACATCCCCGTCGTCGCCGTCACCGTCGCCCAGCCCGGCGCCGCCCCGGCCGAGATGGAAACCCAGATCACCAAGAAGATCGAAGACGCCGTCGCCGGCCTCACAGGGGCCAAGAACATCACCTCCACCATCTCGGACGGGGTTTCCACCACCGCCATCGAATTCCGCATGGAGGTTGCCACCGACAAGGCCGTGCAGGACACCAAGGACGCCATCGACCGCATCCGCGGCGATCTGCCCGCCTCGATCGAAGCCCCCATCGTGACCCGCGTCGATGTCGAAGGCCAGGCGATCATGACCTTCGCCGTCACCGCCCCCGACATGACGCTCGAGGAAGTCAGCTGGTTTGTCGATGACACCATCATCCGCGCCCTGCAGGGCCGCCCCGGCGTCGGCAAGGTCGAACGCTATGGCGGTGCCGACCGCGAGGTGCGCGTGGCACTCGATCCGGTCAAGCTGGAAAGCTTCGGCATCACCGCCACCACGGTTTCGAACCAGCTCAAGCTGACCAACACCAATGTCGGCGGCGGCAAGGCCGAAATCGGCACGGCCGAGCAGGCAATCCGCACTTTGGGCGATGCGCAAACCGTCGAGGCTCTGGCCGACACCCCCATCGCCCTGCCCGGCGGCCGCCATGTGCGCCTTGCCGATCTGGGCGAGGTGGTGGACGGCTATCAGGACCTCAAATCCTTCTCGCGCCTCAACGGCGATCAGGTGGTGACCTTCGCGGTGTTCCGCGCCAAGGGCGCCTCCGAAGTGTCGGTGGCCGAGACCGTCACTGAAACCCTCGACACCCTGCGCGCCGAGCATCCCTCGGTCGGCATCACCGTGGTCGACGAGACGGTGTTCTACACCTATGGCAACTACGAAAGCGCCATTCACACCCTGATCGAAGGCTCGATCCTTGCGGTTCTGGTGGTCTTCGCCTTCCTCCGGAACTGGCGCGCCACGCTCATCACTGCCGTCGCCCTGCCGCTTTCGGCGGTGCCGACTTTCCTCATCATGGACCTCTTGGGCTTTTCGCTGAACCTTGTCAGCTTCCTTGCCATCACGCTGGCGACCGGCATCCTAGTCGACGATGCCATTGTCGAGATCGAGAACATCGCCCGCCACATCCGCATGGGCAAGACCCCCTACCGCGCCGCGATCGACGCCGCCGACGAGATCGGTCTTGCCGTCATCGCCACCACCTTCACCATCATCGCGGTCTTCGTGCCGGTCAGCTTCATGGCCGGCATTCCGGGGCAGTATTTCCGCCAGTTCGGCCTGACCGTCGCGATTGCCGTCGGCTTTTCGCTTCTGGTTGCGCGCCTCATCACCCCGATGATGGCCGCCTATCTGATGTCAGCCAAGGACGCCAATGCCGGCCACCACGAGGGCGAAACCGACGGCCCGGTGATGAGCCGCTATCTGGCCTTCGTGAACCGCTCGATCCGCGGCGGGATCAGACTGCCGCGCACCAACTGGAAGCTGCCCAGCTACTTTGTCACCCTGATTTCGGCCATCGGCGTGCTGATCGTCTCGGTCTATTTCATGCTGCAGGTCCCTCCTTCCTTCCTGCCGCCCGAGGACGTCAGCCGCATTTCGGTTTCGGTCGAACTGCCCCCCGGCTCCAGCCTTGAAAGCACCGACCGCACCACGCAGGACATCACCGCCGCCATCAAGGACATCGAAGGCGTGCGCGATGTGTTCGTGCTGGGCGGCTCCTCGCCGCGCGGCGAGCTGGACATCCGCCGCGCCTCGGTTGCCGTCGTGCTGGACCGGCTCGACCACTCGCTCTTGCGCCGGGTCTCGGAAATCGGCAACCGCATTCCGGTCCTGTCGCTGCTGGTGCCTACGGTGGAAAACCACGGCCGCATCCGCAGCCAGAAGGAAATCGAGGTCGAGATCTTCGACCGCCTCGCCACCATCCCCGATATCCGGGCGCTGAAGCTGAATGACCGGGGCGAGCGCGACATTTCCTATTCGGTCTTGGCCGCCAATGACGCCGACCTGACCGCCGCCGTCACTGCGCTGGAAACCGCGCTGCGCGGCGAGCCGACGCTGACCGGCCTCACCTCCGAAGGCGCCCTGCCGCGCCCCGAAGTGCAGGTGACGCCCCGCCCTGACGAGGCCGCCCGCCTTGGCGTTTCCGCCGCCGCCATCGCCCAGACCCTGCGCATCGCCACCATCGGCGATCTGGATGCGGCGCTGGCGCAACTCGCCATCGACGACCGGCTGATCCCGGTCCGGGTGCAACTTGCCAACGTCAGCCGCGAAGACCTGCACCGCATTGCGGCCTTGAAGGTCCAGACTACAACCGGCGCGCTGGTGCCGCTTTCGGCCGTGGCCGACGTGACCATCGGCGAAGGCCCGGCCACAGTGAAACGGCTGAACCGCGAACGGCAGGCCATCATCGGCGCCTCGCTGCCAATGGGCGTGGCGCTTGGCACCGCCAAGGAGCGCTTCAACGAGATCGTTGCCGCCACCCCGCTGCCAAAGGGCGTCACGGTCAAGGAATCCGGCGATGCCGAGGTGCAGGCCGAGCTGATGACCTCCTTCGGGCAGGCGATGATCATGGGCCTGATGCTGGTGCTGACCGTGCTGATCCTGCTCTTTGGCTCGGTCATCCAGCCCTTCACCATCCTTCTGTCACTGCCCCTCGCCATCGGCGGTGTCGCCGCGGCGCTGATCCTCACCGGATCGGCCCTGTCGATGCCGGTCCTCATCGGCATCCTGATGCTGATGGGCATCGTGACCAAGAACGCCATCCTGCTGATCGACTTCATCATCGAGATGCGCGCCCGTGGCTTCGACCGCTTTCAGGCGGTGATCGAGGCCGGCCACAAGCGCGCCCAGCCCATCGTGATGACCTCCATCGCCATGTCGGCGGGCATGCTGCCTTCGGCGCTTGGCGTCGGTGAAGGCGGTGCCTTCCGCGCCCCCATGGCGACGGCGGTGATCGGCGGCATCATCGTCTCGACTGTGCTGTCGCTCGTGGTGGTGCCGTCCTTCTATCTCATCATGGACGACCTCTCGCGGCTGGTGAGCAAGCTGTTTTCCCGCGTCATCGCCGAGAAAGAGGACGAATCCGCCCCCCCCACCCCCGAAGCGCTCGCCGCCCAGATCGCCGCGCTGGAGGCCGGTCAGGCCGAGCTGCGCTCCCGAATGGGCGTGACTCTGCGGGCGGCAGAATAAGCGGGATCGGCAAGGCAGGCCGAGGTTCGCCGGTTCAGGGCTGAACCTCCGCCTGCCGTCCCGTCGCCCTCCCCGCCGGAAATTCCCTTCCTCTCCCCCAAATTCGCGCCGGCTGCGGCCATTCGGGCCCGCACAGGGCTTGACAGGGCACGCCGCAATATGACACCGATGTCATGACACCGATGTCACCGACTCGAACAGGGAGGGTTCGATGGCGACGATCTATGACGTTGCGCGTTTGGCCGGGGTTTCGCCAAAGACGGTCAGCCGCGTGCTGAACGCCGATGGCCCCGTGGGCGAAAAGACCCGCGAGGCGGTTGAAAAGGCCATGCGCGAGCTGGGCTATGTCCGTTCGAATGCCGCGCGGATGATGCGCGCCCAGAAGTCGGGCATCATCGGGCTGATTACCGGGGCAATCTCGACCCGAAACCAGCCCTCCATCCAGCAGGGCCTTCCCGACCTCTTCATCGTGCAGGGCATCCAGCGGGCGCTGGAAAGCTCGGGGACGACGCTGATGATCGCCGATACCGCAGGTCGCAATGAACGCGTCCCCCACCTGATCGACACCTTCCTGTCGCACCGCGTCGAAGGCCTGATCTATGTCGCGGAATACCATCAGGAAGTCAGCCTTCCCGCCCTGCCCGACGACACGCCGCTTGTGCTGGCCAACTGCTTCGACAGCCGCGGCACGCCCGCGGTGCTGCCTGACGACCGCCGGCTTCAGGCCGATCTGGTGCGCCGGCTGATTGCGGCGGGCCATCGCCGCATCGCCTTTCTGGCCCTGCGCCCCGACATGGTGGCCGGCCGCCTGCGCCCCTTTGGCTACCGCGACGCGCTGGCCGAGGCCGGGCTGCCCTTCGACCCCCTGCTTCTGGCACACGTCGATTTCGACCAGGCCGAGATCGGCCCGCAGGTTCTGTGGGACACGATTGACCGGATGCTGCGGCTGGACAGCCCGCCCACGGTGCTGTGTTGCGGCAACGACCAGATGGCGATGATGGTCTACGGCATCCTGCGCTCGATGGGCCGCAAGGTGCCGGACGAGATCGGGGTCGCGGGCTTCGACAATTACCGCGTGATCGCGGAAACGCTCTACCCGCCGCTGACGACGGTCGAGCTGCCCTACACCGCGATAGGCGCGCGCACTGGCGAGCGGCTCTTGCAGCTGATCGCCGGCGAAAGCCGCGAAGCTGGCCCGACCCTTGTGGCCGGTCCCGTCTACTGGCGCGCCTCGGTCAACGAGCGGCGCCCCGAAAATGTCTTGGCTTTCAGGAACCTGAGGGAGGAAAACGAATGAAGGTCTTCAAACTGGCGGCATCCGCCGCAATCCTTGCATGGGCTTCGGCCGCCCAGGCGCAGACCCCGCTGACCATGTGGTATCACGGGGCCGGAAACGAGGTCGAAAGCAAGATCATCACCCAGATCATCACCGATTTCAACGCCAGCCAGTCCGACTGGAAGGTGGAGCTGCAAAGCTTCCCGCAAGCGGCCTACAATGACTCGGTCGTCGCCGGCGCCCTGGCGGGCAACCTGCCCGACATCCTCGATGTCGACGGACCGAACATGCCGAACTGGGCCTGGGCGGGCTATCTGCAGCCCTTGCAGATCGACGACAGCCGGATCGCCACCTTCCTGCCGGGCACCAAGGGCATGTGGAACGGACAGCTCTATTCCATCGGGCTTTGGGATGCCGCCGTGGCGCTGGTCACGCGCCAGTCCACGCTGGACGAGCTGGGCCTGCGCGCGCCCACGCTCGACCAGCCCTGGACCGGTGACGAGTTCATGGCGGCCCTCGATGCGGCCAAGGCGGCCGGCAAGTGGGACTATCCGCTTGACCTCGGCATGGCCTGGACCGGGGAATGGTATCCCTATGCCTTCTCGCCCTTCCTGCAATCCTTCGGTGGCGACATCATCGACCGCTCGACCTACCAGACGGCAGAAGGCGCGCTGAACGGCGATGCGGCGCTGGCGTTCGGCGACTGGTGGCAGGGGCTGTTCCAGAACGGCTATGCCCAGGCGACCCAGGACCCGGCCGACCGGGATGGCGGTTTTGCGGCAGGCAAATACGCCTTCTCGTGGAACGGCAACTGGGCGGCCCTTGGCGCGCTTTCGGCCTTTGACGACACCGTGTTCCTGCCCGCGCCCGATTTCGGCACCGGCGCGAAAATCGGGGCGGCAAGCTGGCAGTTCGGGGTTTCGGCCAGTTCGAAACATCCCGAAGGCGCGGCCGCCTTCATCGAATTTGCCTTGCAGGACAAGTATCTTGCCGACTTTTCGAATGGCATCGGCCTGATCCCCGCCAGCCCGACCGCCGCAGAAATGGTCGACACCTACAAGGCGGGCGGCCCGCTGTCGGTCTTTGTGGCCTATTCGGCCAGCCAGGGCCTCGTGCGTCCGGTGACGCCGGGCTACGTCGTGCAGGCCAAGGTCTTTGAAAAGGCGCTGGCCGATATCGCCAATGGCGCCGACGTGGCGGCGACGCTCGATGCGGCGGTGGACGAGATCAACGCCGACATCGGCAAGAACAACGGCTACGGCCACTGAGGCCGCCCCGGCCCCGGGACATGCCGGGGCCGGCATTCCTCCTGCCACATCCCACATCACGCGAGGCGACGATGGCGTCGAAGTTCACTCAGTCCAACCGGACGGGCTGGCTCATGGCGGGGCCGGCGATCCTGCTGATCGCGGGGTTCGTGATCCTGCCGTTCTTTCTGGCCATTGGCCTCTCCTTCACCAATCAGCGGCTGGTGTCGCCCAACCCGACCGAATTCATCGGGCTGTCGAACTACCGCCAGCTGCTCGATGTGGCCACCCTTACGCTGGAGCCGGTCCGCGACGCGGCAGGCGAGCTGGTGCTGAAGGACGGCGCGCCGGACTATCCCTCGATCCGCAGCCTGACGCGCAACAACCCCGACCGCCCCGATCTTGCGGGGATGCGCGAGTGGTTCAGCTTTTCCACAGGTGGCGCGGCGCGGACGGTCGTGCTGGCGCGCGACGTGGTGTTCATGACGGCCATCGTCAACACCTTCGTCTTCGTGCTCGTCGTGGCTCCGGTGCAGGCGGGGCTCGCCCTCGGTCTGGCGCTGCTGATCAACCAGCGTCTGCGCGGCATCAACATCTTCCGCGCCCTCTATTTCATGCCCGTGGTCGTGTCGATCGTGGTCGTGTCGCTCTTGTGGCGGCTGATCTATGACGGGCAATCGGGCCTGCTGAACAACCTGCTGGGCACGCTCAGCTTCGGCACTCTGCCGGCCGTCGACTGGCTGGGCAATCCCTCGACAGCGCTTGGCGCAATCATCGCCATGTCGATCTGGCAGGCGGTGGGCTTCCACATGGTGATCTGGCTTGCCGGGCTACAAACCATTTCGCCGACGCTTTACGAGGCGGCGGCCATCGAGGGTGCCTCGAAATGGCAGGTGTTTCGCTACATCACCTGGCCGGGCCTGCGCAACACCGCGATCCTGATCCTGATCGTGATCACCATGCAGGCCTTCGGTCTGTTCGCCCAGATCGACGTGATGACCAACGGCGGCCCGCTCGACAGCACCCAGACGATCGTCTTTCAGGCCATCGAACGCGGCTACGGCAAGCAGGACATTTCCGGCGGCTCGGCGATCTCGGTGATCCTGTTCGTCATCGTCCTGACGATTTCCCTGATCCAACGCTGGCTGACGCGGGAAAGGAGCTGATGACCATGATTTCCGCCGACACCCAAGGCCTGCGCCTTGCCACCCGCTATGCGGTTCTGGTGCTGATCGCGCTGATCTTCGTCTTCCCGCTGGTGTTCATGGTGATGTCCAGCCTGAAGCCCGACCAGCAATTGCTGCAGGATTCCGGCTCGCTCCGCGCTTTCCTGCCGGTGGGCGACATCAGCCTGGACAACTATGCCGCCGCCTTCCAGCGCGCGCCGGTCTGGACCTTCGTCTTCAACTCCGTCCTCATCACCGGCGTGACGGTGGTGCTGTCGCTCGTGGTCTGTTCCGCGGCCGGCTTCGCCTTTGTCTTCGTGCGCTGGAAGGGGCGCGAAACCCTGCTCGCCATCCTTCTGGCCACGCTGATCCTGCCTTTCGAGACGATCGCCATTCCGCTGCTGCTGATGGCCGCCAACCTGCCCTGGCTCGGGCTGGACGGCATCAGCTGGGGCTGGATGAACAGCTACCGCATCCAGATCGTCCCCTTCATCGCCGATGGCCTGACGGTCTTTCTCTTCGTGCAGTATTTCAAGGACTTGCCGGGCGAACTGATCGAGGCCGCCCGGGTGGAAGGCGCCAGCTGGGCGCAGATCTACCGCAAGGTGGTGATGCCGCTGTCCGGGCCGATCCTTGCCACGGCGGCGATCCTGAAATTCCTTGTGATGTACAACCAGTATCTCTGGCCGCTGATGGTCACGCAGGAAGAAGGCTACCGCCCGGTGATGGTGGGCCTGCAATACTTCTTCCAGCTCAACGTCGCATGGGGCGAGGTCATGGCCTATCTGAGCCTGATCACCGTGCCCGTGCTTGCCTTCTACCTTTACCTGCAAAAATCCTTCATCGCGTCGATTGCCTCGACCGGCGTGAAGGGCTGAGGAGATGACACATGGCTCATAAGATCGCCGACCGATGGATGTGGGACAGCTGGTATGCCAAGGATGGCGACACCTTCCACGGCTATTTCCTGCAAGCGCCGAAATCGCTGATCGACCCCGATCTGCGCCACATGAACGCAACTCAGCGCCACGCCGTGTCCAAGGACCTGGTGAACTGGACCGATCTCGGCACCTCGTTCGAACCGCAGCGCAACGGCCCGGCCTGGGACGACAGCACGACCTGGACCGGGTCGGTCGTGCAGGATGACGCCGGGCTTTGGCACCTGTTCTACACCGGCACGCGGAAATCCGAACGCTCGCTCTATCAGCGGATCGGCCACGCCACGTCGAGCGATCTGCACAACTGGACGCGGGTCGGCACCGGTCTCTGCCTCGACCTGACCGGCCCGAATGCCGGCTGCTACGAGATCGACCACAAGGACAGCGGCTGGCACGATCGCGCCCTGCGCGACCCCTGGGTGATGAAAGACCCCGAGGGCCACGGCTGGCTGATGTATTTCACCGCCCGCGTGCCGGGCGTGCCCGAACTCAACGCCGGCGGGGCGGTCGGTTTTGCCACCTCGCCCGACCTGATGACCTGGACGCTGCAGCCCCCGGTGTTTCACGGCGGCTTCGGCCAGCTTGAAGTGCCGCAGGTCTTTCAGCTCGGCCAGCGCTGGTACTGCCTGTTCTGCACCGCCGCGGGCCACTGGTCCGAGCAATATCGCCGCGACAATCCCGAAACGCCGCTGACCGGCTCGCATTACCTGATTTCCGATCATCCCCGCGGCCCGTGGCGCATCGCCCCCGGCCCCTTCCTTGACGGGGCCGAACCCTGCCGGCGCTACGCGGCCCGGATCGTCGAGGGGCCGCAGGGTCTGGTCATCCTCGGCTTTGCCGACGGCGGCAAGGATCATTTCGGCGGCTATGTGATGGACCCCGAAGCCATCACGGTAAATCCGGCGGGCCTCTTGCATGTGGCCCCCCTTCTGCAAGCGGCGGAGTAGGACATGGCACGGATTCAGCTGAAAGACCTGCGGAAAAGCTACGGCAATGCCCATGTGATCAAGGGCGTCGACATCGACATCGAGGATGGCGAGTTCTGCGTTTTCGTCGGCCCGTCCGGTTGCGGCAAATCCACCCTGCTGCGGATGATCGCCGGGCTTGAGGACATCACCTCGGGCAGCCTGACCATCGCCGAGCGCCGCGTCAACGACCTGCCGCCCGCCCAGCGCGGCGTGGCCATGGTGTTCCAGTCCTATGCCATCTTCCCGCACATGACCGTGCGGGAAAACGTGGCCTTCGGCCTGACCATCGCGGGGGCGTCCAAGGCGGAAAAAGCGGCCAAGGTCGCGGAAGCCGCCCGCATCCTGCAAATGGAGCATCTGCTCGACCGCCGCCCCAGCCAGCTTTCGGGCGGCCAGCGCCAGCGGGTCGCCATCGGCCGCGCCATCGTGCGCCAGCCCAAGGTCTTCCTGTTCGACGAACCGCTCTCGAACCTTGATGCCGCGCTCAGGATGGACATGCGGATGGAGATCGGCAAGCTGCACAAGGCGCTTGGCGCGACCATGATCTATGTCACCCACGATCAGGTCGAGGCGATGACGCTCGCCGACAAGATCGTGGTGCTGAAGGACGGGCAGGTCATGCAGATCGGCACGCCGATGGAACTGTATCAGAACCCGGCCAACCTGTTCGTCGCGGGCTTCCTTGGGGCGCCCTCGATGAATTTCCTTAAGGTCACGGTACAGGCCGTCAACGGCAACACCGCGCTGGTGTCGAACGCCGCCCTGGACCCGGTCGAAGTCTCGACCCGTTCGGCCAGCTTCAAGGCCGGAGATGCGGCAATCCTTGGCCTGCGCCCGCAATATCTCTCGATCGCTGAAGCGCCGGGGCGCCTGCAGGGCACCGTGGCCCTGACCGAACGGCTGGGCGCGGAAACGATGGTCGAGGTAAAGCTGAAGGACGACAGCTCGCTGATCGCAGCCCTGCCGCAGGATGTGGTCTTTCCAGTCGGGGCGCAGGTGGCCTTCGATTTCGCCGCCGACAAGGCGCATCTCTTCGCCGCGCCCTGATCTTTTCGGGGGCGCTCCGGCCAGACCGACCACCAGCCCAGGGCCGGGGCGCGCAGGACAGATCTGCCGGCCGCGCCTGCGCCGCTCTGTGCCCGCAGCGCGCCGGGCACAAGGCCAGAGGACAAACCTGACCACCGCTCGCCTGGCCGCACCCGCGCCCGGCTCCAGGCATCGCAAGGTTTTGCACGCGGCCCCATCGGCGGGCACGCTTGCGGAACGCCCCCGCCATGCTGCGCGCGCCCCTGCGACGACACGCGGGACGGGCACCGCAGCCAAGGACGGAGTGTCCCACGCCAAAACCTGTGGGGCCTGCCGCAGACGTCTCTCCCCTCGTGGCAGCCGCGACAAGTCCGGCCAGCCCGGCACCCGCCCACTCAGGAATGCCCCGTCCGCGCAAGCCTACATCCGCAAGTGGCGGCTCTGCCGGTGCTGCCGGGTTGCGGCCACTGGCGGCAAGATCCCGGTTTGGCCGGGCAGGAGAGCCGCAATTCGCCCCTCCCGGAGCTGCGGCGCGGGATCTCTGCAAGCCCTGCCCGTCCCCCCTTTCCCCCGCCGCCAATCTCCGCCATTGTGCCGCGCGAACGCTCCCAGCCGGACCCATCCCCCATGACTGCCGACACCACCCGCAAGGGCATCCTGTTGATGATCCTTGCGGTTTTCCTCTTTACCGTCATGGATGCCGTCGCCAAGGGGCTCATCGCCCGTTACCCCGCGCCGCAGGTGGTCTGGGCGCGGTTTGCCGGGCAGGCGGTGATCGTGGCGGCGCTGCTCGGCCCGCGCATGGGGCCGATGCTGCGCACGGCGCACCCTTGGCTGCATCTCTGGCGCTCGGCCTTCCAGCTTTGCGCGACGGGCTTCTTCTTCCTGTCGCTGGCCTATATCGGCCTGCCCGAGGCGACTGCGCTGGCCGACACCAGCCCTGTCCTCATCACCCTTGGCGCGGCGCTGTTTCTGGGCGAAAAGCTCGGCCCGCGCCGCCTGTTCGGCGTCTTTGCCGCGCTGGCCGGGGCGCTCATCATCATCCGGCCGGGGGCCGAGGTGTTCCAGCTTGCCGCCCTCCTGCCGCTTGCCAACGCGGTCGCCTATGCCGGCAACGCGCTGCTCACCCGCCATATCGGCGCGCGCGAGCCGTTCTGGACCTCGCTGATGTATGGCGCGCTTTTCGGCGCGCTCGTCACCGGCGCCTGGCTGCCGCAGGTCTGGATCACGCCAAGCCTGCCCGACCTCGGGCTGTTCTTCCTAGTCGGATGCCTTGGCACCGCGGCGCAGCTTTGCATCATCCGCTCGTTTTCCAGCGTCGAAGCCTCGGTCGTCGCGCCCTTCACCTATCTTGGCATCGTGTTCTCGACGCTCTGGTCGGTGCTGTTCTTCGACGACTGGCCCGATGGCTGGACGCTGATCGGCGCGCTTGTGATCGTCGTCGCGGGGCTTTATGTCTGGCACCGCGAAACTCTGGCCGCGCGCAAGGCGCAGGCGCTGGCTCTGGATGACTGACAAGCCTCCCTTTCAACCCGCCTACTGGCTGTCCGACCGCGTGATCCGCGGCCTGATCGCGGCGATGCTGGCCTTGCCCTATGGCCTGCGCGTGCCGTTCATGGGCTGGCTGATGCGGCAGGTGATCGGTCCGCTGGCGGGCTACGGCCGCCGGGCGCGGGAAAATCTGGCGCTGATCTGGCCCGACATGCCCGAGACCCGCCGCCGCAAGATCGCCGCGGGCGCGCTCGACAATGCCGGTCGCAGCCTGATCGAGAACTACTCCACCGCCGAGTTCACCGCGCGCGCCGCCGGCTTTCCGATCTCCGGCCCCGGTCTTGCCGCGCTGGAGGCCGCCAGTGCCGAAGGCCGCCCGGTCATCCTCGTCTCCGGCCATTTCGGCAATTACGAAGCGGCGCGGGCGGCGCTGGTTGCGCGCGGCTTCGTCATCGGCGGGCTTTATCGGCCGATGCGCAATCCCTATTTCAACGCCCATTACATCCGCACGATGGAGGCCTTCGGCGGCCCGGTCTTTCCGCAGGGCCGCACCGGGACGACGGGCTTTGTGCGGCACCTGAAGGCCGGCGGGCTGCTGGTGCTGCTGTTTGACCAGAACGCCCGCGGCCCACGGATCGACTTTCTCGGCCACCCCGCCCAGACCGCGCTGTCCGCCGCCGAACTGGCGCTGCGCTATGGGGCGGATCTGATCGCGTTCTACGGCACAAGGCAGCCTGACGGGCTGGGCTTCACCGTCGCGCTGGAAGCACCGATCCCGCACAGCGACGCGCTTGAGATGACCAAGGCCCTGACCCGCAGCCTCGAGGCCCGCGTACAGCACAACCCCGAGCAATGGTTCTGGATCCACCGGCGCTGGAAGACCACCCGCAGACCGTCGGAATAGACCTTGGGGCAGCGCCTCAGTCGATCCGCGCCGCCGCCAGAATCTCTGCCGGACCCTGCCGCTGCACGATCACCACGCCCGGCCCGTCGCCGGGCGCCGGCGCCGCCAGTTCCAGCGGTTCCTGCCCCGACCAGTCGCCCAGACGTTCCCATGAGGTGACGATGTTGCGATATTCCACCGCCAGCCCGGCGTTCTCGCCATGGCTGATCTCGACTGTGGCCCCCGGCCGATACCCCACCAGCTGCACCATCGCCGGCGCGTCCAGGGGCGGAATGGCGACAGCACGGATCACCAGTTGCCGGCCGACCCGCGTGACCGTCAGCCGCACCGGGCTGCGCACCTGCGCCGCGCGGGCAATCGCCTCGGCCACGGCCTCGGGCTCATGGCCGACCACCCGGTCCACCCCGCCGACGATCATCTGCGGCGTGTAGATCATCCGCTCTCCGACTGCCTTGGCATAGGCTTTCTGCCGCTTGGTGAATCCCGGCTGGGCGAACTGGTCGGCCCAGCCGATGTAATCCCAATAGTCCACATGCAACGCAAGCGGGATCACCCCCGGCTGGTCGGCAAGCTCGGCCAGCAGCGCATCCGCCGGCGGGCAGGACGAGCAGCCCTGCGAGGTGTAAAGCTCCACCACCACCGGCCCCGCCGCCTCTTGTGCCAGCGCGCCTTGGGCGGCACAAAGCCACAGGCCGCATGCGGCGCTGACAATCTGTCGCATCATGGTGGTTCCGATCCCCGGTTGCCCCTTCCTTCTACAAAACCGCAGGCCCCGCTGCCAATCAAGGTTTTGCGAGCCGGACCCGCCCCGCGCCTCACGATCGGTCGACCGTGCCGCCCTTGAAATTGCCCGAAGATTGTCGCTTCCTATTCGGCATACAATTGCATACAATGCAGGCCAAGCCCGAATGATTCCCTTGCGCGGGTCGCGTCCTTGCGGCAAAGACCCTGCCAACCACAGCCATCGTCCAGCCATTGGAGGCCCCCATGACCGTGACCGTCGGACACGACAGCGCCAAGACCCGCCAGACCCTGACCGCAGGCGGCAAGACCATCGCCTATTACTCGATCCCCGCCGCCGAAAAGGCGGGCCTGGGCGAGTTCTCCCGGCTTCCGGCCTCGCTGAAGGTGGTTCTGGAGAACATGCTGCGCTTCGAGGACGGCAAGACGGTTTCGGTGGATGACATCAAGGCCTTCTCCGACTGGGGCAAGAAGGGCGGCAAGAACCCGATCGAAATCGCCTACCGCCCGGCCCGCGTCCTGATGCAGGATTTCACCGGCGTTCCGGCCGTGGTCGACCTTGCCGCCATGCGTGACGGCATCAAGGGCCTTGGCGGCGATGCGCAGCGCATCAATCCGCTCGCCCCGGTTGATCTTGTCATCGACCACTCGGTGATGATCGACGAATTCGGCACGCCGCGCGCGTTCCAAGCCAACGTCGACCGCGAATACGAGCGCAACATGGAGCGCTATGTCTTCCTGAAATGGGGCCAGAACGCCTTCAACAACTTCCGCGTCGTGCCCCCGGGCACCGGCATTTGCCATCAGGTGAACCTTGAATACCTCGCCCAGACTGTCTGGACCGACACCGACCAGACCGGCGTTGAGGTTGCCTATCCCGACACGCTGGTCGGCACCGACAGCCATACCACCATGGTCAACGGCATGGCCGTCCTCGGCTGGGGCGTCGGCGGCATCGAGGCCGAAGCGGCGATGCTGGGCCAGCCGGTCTCCATGCTGATCCCCGAAGTCGTCGGCTTCAAGCTGACCGGCGCCATGATCGAAGGCACCACCGCCACCGACCTCGTGCTGAAGGTCGTGCAGATGCTGCGCAAGCATGGCGTGGTGAACAAGTTCGTCGAATTCTACGGCGAGGGTCTTGACCACCTGCCGCTCGCCGACCGCGCCACCATCGCCAACATGGCCCCGGAATACGGCGCCACCTGCGGCTTCTTCCCGATCGACGCCGAGACCATCCGCTACCTGCGCAACACCGGGCGCGACGAGGCCCGCATTGCGCTGGTCGAAGCTTACGCCCGCGCCAACGGCATGTGGCGCGACGAAGGCTATGACCCGATCTACACCTCCACCCTGCACCTCGACATGGGCAGCATCGTTCCGGCCATCTCCGGCCCGAAGCGCCCGCAGGACTACCTGCCCTTGACCGAAGCGGCGCAAACCTTTGGCGAATACATCCGCTGCGAGCGGAAACTGCCGGTTGCCAGCGCCGAACAGACCATCGAATGGAATGCCGAGGGCGGCGCCGATTTCCCGGCAGAGCTGTCCGGCCATTGCGGTTTTTCCTTCGCCAAGGTCGCCGGCAAGAACTATGCGCTGCGCGACGGCTCGGTGGTGATCGCCTCGATCACCTCCTGCACCAACACCTCGAACCCCTATGTGATGATCGGCGCCGGTCTGGTCGCCCGCAAGGCCCGCGCCCTTGGCCTGAAGTCCAAGCCCTGGGTGAAAACCTCGCTTGCGCCCGGAAGCCAGGTCGTCAGTGAATACCTGAACGCCGCCGGGTTGCAGGAAGACCTTGATGCCGTCGGCTTCAACCTTGTGGGCTATGGCTGCACCACCTGCATCGGCAACTCCGGCCCGCTTGACCCGGCGATCTCGGCGGCGATTGCCGAAGGCGATCTGGTGGCCACCTCGGTCTTGTCGGGCAACCGCAACTTCGAAGGCCGCATCTCGCCCGACGTCCGCGCCAACTACCTCGCCTCGCCGCCGCTGGTCGTCGCCTATGCGCTGGCCGGCGACATGAACATCGACCTGAGCTGCGAGGCCCTCGGCACCTGCAAGGACGGCAAGCCGGTCTATCTGAAGGACATCTGGCCGACCAACAAGGAAGTCGCCGATCTCGTCCACAGCACCGTGACGCGCGAAGCCTTCCGCAAGAAATACGCCGATGTCTTCAAGGGCGACGCCAAATGGCAGGGCGTCAAGGTGACCGACAGCGAAACCTACGACTGGCCGGCCTCGTCGACCTATATCCAGAACCCGCCCTATTTCCAGGGCATGGCCAAGACCAAGGGCGCGATCCACAACATCTCCGGCGCCCGCGTTCTGGCACTTCTGGGTGACATGATCACCACCGACCACATCTCGCCCGCGGGCAGCTTCAAGGCCGGCACCCCGGCCGGTAAATACCTGACCGAACGTCAGGTTCCGGTATCCGAGTTCAACTCCTACGGCGCGCGTCGCGGCAACCATGAAGTGATGATGCGCGGCACCTTCGCCAACATCCGCATCAAGAACGAGATGCTGGACGGCGTTGAAGGCGGCTTCACCAAAGGCCCCGATGGCGCGCAGACCACCATCTTCGACGCCTCGATGGCCTATCAGGCCGCCGGCACGCCGCTGGTGATCTTCGGCGGCATCGAATACGGCGCTGGCTCCTCGCGCGACTGGGCGGCCAAGGGCACCGCGCTTCTGGGCGTCAAGGCGGTGATCGCGGAATCCTTCGAGCGCATCCACCGCTCGAACCTCGTCGGCATGGGCGTCATCCCCTTCGAGTTCACCGGCGGCGACACCCGCAAGACCCTTGGCCTCAAGGGCGACGAGGTGGTGGCCATCGAGGGGCTGGAAGGCGATCTGAAGCCGCTCTCCACTGTGCCTTGCCACATCACCTATGGCGACGGGTCGACGAAGACCATCCAGATCAAGTGCCGGATCGATACCGCGATCGAGATCGAATACATCGAACACGGCGGCGTCCTGCACTACGTGCTGCGCGATCTGGCGTCGCGCTGACCGAAACAGACTGTTTCCAAGACGAAGGCCCGGAGCGATCCGGGCCTTCGGTCTTGTTAAGCCCGCAGAAAGCCCTGCGCCGCTAGCTTTGGGGACACCCCTTCACAGGCTGCCCCGATGACCGTTACCACCGCACCCCGCTTCCCTGCCCTCGCCGCCCCCGACCCCGCGCCGCCCGCCCGCAGGCGTGTCCTCGGCCTGTTGCTCGGCCTTCTGCCGATCCCGATTGCCGAAATCGCCATCCTCCTGACCGCCTGGCTCCTGATCCTGCCGGTCTGACCCCATCGGAGCCGGATAACACCTCCCCTCCCCCTCCGTGGGCAGGGGCCGAGGGTGGGGGGCAGCGCTTCCCGGCAAAGACCACGAGTCAGACAGATTGGCCATCACCAGCCCCAGCGCCCGACCGGCGGCCAAAAGCATCCCCCCAACCGCAATGTCCCCTCCCCTCCCCCTCGCGGGGAGGGGCCGGGGTGGGGGGCGGCGCATCCCGGCAAAGACCGTGAGTCAGACAGATTGGCCATCACCAGCCCCAGCGCCCGACCGGCGGCCCAACGCGCATCCCCCCGAC
The DNA here is from genome assembly GCF_011008935.1 of Tabrizicola oligotrophica. GTDB lineage: Bacteria > Pseudomonadota > Alphaproteobacteria > Rhodobacterales > Rhodobacteraceae > Tabrizicola_A > Tabrizicola_A oligotrophica. The sequence goes on from NZ_JAAIVJ010000001.1 coordinate 696,158, forward strand.
CACAAAGTCCCCTCCCCTCCCCCTCGTGGGGAGGGGCCGGGGGTGGGGGGGCACTGAGCGGCGACACTTGGTTTGATATTTGGGGGTTTGGCGGATTGTTTAAAATCAAGGGGTTATGGGGAAGCGGTGTCACTTGGTTTTACACGTTTCAGGCGGAATTGGTGGGGTTTGCGGGGTCTGCAAACTCTGGTGTCAGAAAAATATTCAATAAAATCAATGGTGCAGAATTTGCAAAGGGAACCGATTGGTTCCCGTTTCCCTTCTAGTTGGCAACCATTTAGTTGCCGGTTGCCGATCCGATTCCGGAACCGAAACGATCTTTCAGGACGCCTTCCAATTCAGACTTCATCGCTCGCTCAGCAACTGCAAGGGTAGCCCTCGAAGTTCCCGCTTCCGTAATTGCTTTGGCCTTCTCGCCCGCTCGCCAGCCAATGTCTGCCGCCCATTCTTGGGGTGTCAAGCCGAGCAACGTTCCGTCTGATCTCAGGACCGCTTCACCTTGTTGCAGCTTGTTCAAGAGCAACTCGAAACAAGGTAGCGCGCCTGACATGGCAGAAAGCCGGACTATTTGGGCAACCTCATCCCCGACCGGTTGAGCGCCAAAGACCAACCAATCCAACGATACTTCAAGTCCTAGAGCAATTTTCTTCAGGGCATCAAGGCCGGGCAAAGGCCCTGCTTTCAAGGACATATAGCTTTCAAGGGTCTGTTTCGGGATGCCTGTTTTTTCAGACATGATCCGAGCATTCCAGTTGTTCCGCTCACGCAAACCGCGAAGGCGCGCGGAAAATGTGTCCTCAGCCATAACAAGCCTCTTGTAAGTTATGATGATCATCATATGTCGTATGAAGATCACCATGCGTCGAAACCATGAATACCAAGATAGTCGAAAACGCAGCCGAAGACCACATGCTCTTGCGTGTCCGGTCAGCATTCATTCAGCAGCGAACGACGCTGCACGCTTGGTGCAACTCCAATGGGATTGACCCTGCCGGGGCACATCGTGCCCTTACCGGGAAATGGGCTGGACCTAAGGCGACGGCACTGGTGGCCAAGATCAAGTGCGCAGCAGGGGTATCAGTAGAATGATGCTGGCTGTTTCAGACCTCGTTGGATTGCCCGGCCTTCCCACATCCGAAAGAGGGTTGCGCGACTGGCTCAAGCGTCTTGCGGTGCCAGTTCAGCAAGACGGCAAGCGCTTTATCTACTCGCTTATGGACCTTCCCGAAGACGTTCAGCTTGCCTATAGGCTCAAGCTTGCCGAAGAGGCGGGGCTTGCCTTTGGGGAACAGGATGACGCGGCGCACCTTGCTTTGATGGCAAAACCGGTAGGGGTGCAGGCCACGGCACATGCGCGGGCCAAGGTGCTAGGGATTGTGCATAAGGGCCGCGCGGCGGGCCTGAAATTGCATCAGATCGCACCGCAGATCAAGGCGGCAAGCCTTGGTGAAGTGCCCTGTGAACAGACCGTTAACAGGTGGTTTAAACGGGTTGAAGGGATTGACCCGGCGAACTGGGCACCTGCGCTTGCGCCTGACTTCAAGGGGCGCACCGCCCGCGCGCCAATGTCAGAAGCGGCATGGGATGAGTTCTGCGCTTTGGTCGCGGCATGGGGCCGGAACGGCACCGGGGCGAACCTCAAGAAGGCTTGGGCAAAGGTGGCGGAAAAGAAGGCCAAGGAAGGTTGGGTTTGGCCCCCTTACCGGACGGTTCTTCGCACCTTCTACCGCCTGCCAGTCGAAGAACAGCGCACCTTGACCAAAGGTGAAGAGGACGCGGCAAAGTCGCTGACCTTGCGGTTGCATCGGTCGGTTGACGGCATGAAGGCGATGGAACAGGTCGAACTGGACGGCCGCGAGTTCAAGGTGAAGGTCCGGTTTGAGAACGGCACGGTCGGTTGTCCTTGGATTATCGTCTATGCAGACCGGGCGTCTTCAAAGATTGTCAGTTGGGCTATCTCGGACTCGGAAAACGAAGAGGTTACGGCAGAGGCGACGCGCCTCATGTGCGAAACCCACGGGATTCCCCGCCGTGTAGTTACAGACAACGGCGGGGCTTTCAACGGGCGGCGCATGGCTGGTGGCCTGACACCCTTGATCCGGCGCAAGGACACTAAGACACCTGATTGGGACGTGCCGGGCCTGTTCAAGATTTACGGCATCGATCTGGTGAACTGCGCCCCGCGCAAAGGGTGATCGGCTTGGCATCTTCAAGCCTGCCCTGTCGGAAATGGGACAAGCGGCCAAGCGTCACCCGGACGAACTGATTTTCGATCTTCTGGCGCGCGGCTTTGCCTCGCCCTGCTATGACGGGCAAAACTTCTTCGACACCGATCACCCGGTGAAAGACGCCGAAGGCAACGATACCACGGTTGCCAATACCGACGGCGGTACGGGCGATGCGTGGTTCCTTCTGGACACCTCGCGCGGGGTGCGCCCGATGATCTGGCAAGAGCGGGACGGCTATGAGTTCCAGCAGCTCACCCGCCCCGAAGACGAACACGTCTTCATTCACGACAAGTACCTCTATGGGCTGCGCGCCCGCGTCAATGCGGGCTTTGGCCTGTGGCAGTTGGCTTGGGGGTCCAAGCAGGCGCTGAACTCCACCAACTACGCGACGGCGCGCGCGGCGATGATGGGCTTCACCGCCGATGGCGGGCGCAAGCTTGGCATCGTGCCGAATGTCCTGGTCGTGCCGCCCTCGCTTGAAGAGGCGGCACTTCACCTGGTCAACACCGAAACCAAAGACGGCGGCGGTTCGAACCCTTGGAAGGGCACGGCCAAGGTCATCGTCACGCCGTATCTGTAAAGGGGGCTTCAATGACTGCGTTGAACAGCGGGCGTAACACCACCATGCGGCTTGGCGACCATCGCATTGAACCGATGGCGGCAGCCGTGAAGGTCTTCATGGGCGCAATCGTCATGCGCAACGCGGCCGGGCATGTGACCAAAGGGGCTACGGCGACCGGCTGCATCGGTGTTGGCCGCGCCTCTGACACTTTCGACAACACCACGGGCGCGGCGGGTGATCTGCGCTGCGAATACCGGACGGGCATCTTTGGCTTTGCCAACCTTGCCGCCGATCTGGTGACACAGGCGGACGTTGGCAAGCTGTGCTACATCGCCGACGATCAGACCGTCGCCAAGACCGATGGCACCGGAACCCGCTCGCCTGCGGGCTATGTGGATGGCATCGAGGGCGGCACGGTCTGGGTTCGCCTTGACGAAGCCGTGACGCGCGGCGGCATCTGATGACCGGGCTTGTTCTTGCCACCTGTGACCGGGCCTTGGGGCCAAGCGGCGCGGCCCCGGAATGGGTCCACCTTCTGCCCGATGGCAAGATGACCGGCCGCGACGGCCGCACATTCGAACTGGCCGACGCGGCGGGCCTTGTGCTGGCCTTCCAGTCCAGCAGCATCGATCTGCCAATTGACTATGAACACCAGAACGACAAGCCCGAAGCCAAGCTTTCCGGGCCGGTGCCTGCGGCCGGTTGGATCAAGGAACTCAAGGCAGACGAAAGCGGCCTTTGGGGCCGGGTAGAATGGACGGCAACCGCGCGCGAGATGATCGGGCGCTAGGAATACCGCTATCTCAGCCCCTCCTTTCTCTTCCACCCCAAGACACGGCAAATCGTGCGCCTCAAGGGCGCGGGGCTTGTCCACAATCCGAACCTTCACCTTACGGCCCTTGCCAGTCAGGAAACCGTCATGCCGCCCGAACCCGCCACCCCCAAGACGCCTGCCGCCGATCTCAGCTTTGCCGAGTTTGGGACAGAGCTGGCCAAACTGCTTGGCCTGTCTGCCGGTGCCTCGCCCAAAGAGCTGATGGCCAAACTTGCCGCCCAGCTGACCAAGGAGCCCGACCCGGCCAAATACATGCCGGTTGCAGCGGTGCAGGAAATGCTTTCGGTGCGCCGCGCCGAGAATGCCGAAGTGGCTGAAGGCCGCGCACAGGAAAAGGTGCGCGCGGCAGTCAACGCGGGTTACATCACGCGCGGCATGCAGACTTGGGCCTTGGCCCTGTGCCGGTCGGATGAAGCGTCCTTTGATGACTTCCTGTCAGGTGTCGGCCCGGTCTTCGCGCATTTCGGCAAGCCAGCGCCGGTATCCGGTCCGGCCCCTGACCGGATCAGCGGGACGGCGCAAGCCGAGTCGGAAACCGAAGCCTCTATCTGTGCCCAGCTCGGGCTTAAGCCCGGCACGCTGGCCAGCTCATAAGCGCCTGAGAGCGCCAAGGATGCCTCTGGCCGGTTGTATTGCGAAGCCGACCGGCCAGAGGTCAAGAAGCCGCGCCGAACCTTCTCCGGGGTCAAGCGCGGTTCCTGTTGCCGGGTGGCACGAGACGCCCGGCAACACCCCTTCTTTGCGGTGCCGGTCGCGCGCTGCTTCCCCCGTCTGGAATGTTCCCCATGCCCACAGACAGCACCGCCCTTCACCGCCCCATGCCGCGCCCCACGGCACAGGTTGAACCCTATGTTGAAGCCTTGGGCGCGGATACGGCCGTCGCCTTCCTTGTGGCCTTTGGCGGGGCAGAGCTCACCATCGCGGAAGAGCCGACAGAGCGCGCGGCATATGTCCGGTTGATCGGGCAGGAAAAGGCCAAGTCCCTCGCGGCCGTCGCACACCGCCTGCCCTTGCGTGTCCCTCTGGCATCGAAGTGGCTTGCCGCCATGCTGCATTGGCAAGGCCACTCAACTGCCCACATCGCCCGAACCTTGCGCGTGTCCGAGGTATCGGTTCGGCGCTGGCGCAAGGGATAGGAAGCCATGTTCACGGTTGAGCTTGAGGAAGACGAAATCACGGCGGGACTTGTCCGGCTGGCCTCGTCTATGGACAACCTAATTCCGGTCATGGATCAAATCGGGCAATACATGGTCGCAAGCACGCGCCAGCGTATTGCAGATGGGGCCACGCCCGAGGGTCAACGCTTTGCGCCGAAGTCGCCCGCCACAATCCAAAGCTATCTTACGGGCGGGTTTCAAAAAGGCGCTTCGGCGGGGCCTTTGATCCGAACGGGCGACATGATGGGTATGTCCCTGCACCATGAGGCAGGCCCCGACTTCATGGAGCTGTCATCTTCCGCCCTCTACGCCGCTGTGATGCACTTCGGCGCGCCGAAGGGGTCACTTGGGGCCTATTCCGGCACGGACAAGAACGGTCGCGCATTTAACGGGGTTGCCCCTTGGGGCGACATTCCGGCCCGGCCGTTTATGGGCTTCTCGGAACAGGACCGCACGAATGTCACGGACCTTATTGCCGACGCTATGACGCAAGCTTGGGGCAGGCCCGGATGACACGAAAACCCTACGATAACCCAGTGCGAATCGTCGGACAGTTGCGCGGCAAGCTGGCCGATCTGGACCGCGATTTGACCGGCCTTGAAGGTGCCTTTAAAGGGGGCGTTAAAGGGGCGTTTAACGGCGATGCAAAGGCCGCGCACCGCGCCGCCCACAAGCGCGGCGGATTGCCCAAAGTCGAAGCAGACCCCGAGGTCAAAGCCTTCATCATCGCCCGCCTTGACCGCCTGACCTTTAGCGATATCGTGGCAGAGCTGAAGCAAGCCTTCCCGCCAGACCGCCACATTTCCCGGTCAAGCGTCCACCGCTGGTGGCTCAAAACAGGCCGCTTCCTGCCGCTTGAAACAGCCCAAAGCGATGGCGCTCAATCGACAAATATCAGCTCCAATCGGGTAATCCCGTAATTCGCCATCTTTTGTCAGACCTTATGACACTGCACCGCAGAGCATGTGGCAACACACAGGGCACCCCCATCACTCCGCGAAAACCGTGACTTCCGGCAGATCGGTCAGCGCCAGCCCGAGCGCGCGATAGGCGGCCAGCGACAGAAGCGCCCCGCCCGACCCCGGCAGCAGATCCACCGCGACCGAAGCCCCGCTTGCCGTCACCACCTTGCCCTTGCCCGGCGCCGAGACGAGGGGCGATTTCAGCCAGAACCCCTGCTCTGCCGGACTGCCCAAGGCCACGCTGGTCTTGCCGAGCTCCCGTGCGCCTGCCACTGGCGCCGCCAGCGCCGCGGCCTTCTCGGCGTCGGTCGTCTGGTCCAAGGCCGCAGCCGACTGCGCGCCCGGTTGCAACATGACCTGCGCTGCGTCCAGCGGCGCCACATCGGCCGCAGGCCTACCGCCCCCCTGCCGGCCCAAGCCGGCGCAGGACGTCAGGGCCGCGATGCAGAGGGCAGGAACCAGCGCGTGTTTCATCATGCCTAAGACGATAGTCTGCCGCCCAGCGTCACGCAACCGCCGCTTTCCTCCTTGTCGGCGGCGGTCCGCGCGCCTACCTTTACGGCATGGAAAACCTCGCCCCCCTGGTCGATCCCTTCGCCCGCGCGATCAGCTATCTGCGCGTCTCGGTCACCGACCGCTGCGATTTCCGCTGCACCTATTGCATGACCGAACACATGACCTTCCTGCCGAAGGCCGACCTCCTGACGCTGGAGGAACTCGACCGGCTGTGCAGCGCTTTCGTCGCCTCGGGCGTGCAGAAGCTGCGGATCACCGGCGGCGAGCCTCTGGTGCGCAAGGGCATCATGACCCTCTTCCGCGCCATGTCGCGCCACCTGCAGACCGGCGCGCTGAAGGAACTGACGCTGACCACCAACGGCAGCCAGCTGGCGAAATACGCCGCGGAACTCGCCGAGTGCGGGGTGAAGCGCGTCAACGTCTCGCTCGACACGCTCGACACGGCGAAATTCGCCGAAATCACCCGCTGGGGCCGGTTGCCGCAGGTGCTGGACGGCATCCGCGCCGCGCAAGAGGCCGGGCTACGGGTCAAGATCAACGCGGTGGCGCTGAAAGGCTTCAACGAAGACGAGCTGTTCCCCCTCATCGACTGGTGCGGCGAGCAGGGCCATGACCTGACCTTCATCGAAGTCATGCCGATGGGCGAGATGGGCGATGTCCACCGTCTCGACCAGTACTGGAGCCTGAAAGACCTGCGCGCCCGGCTGGAAAGCCGCTTCACGCTCACCGATCTGGCCGAGCGCACCGGCGGGCCGGCCCGCTATGTCCGGCTGAACCAGACCGGGCAGAAGGTGGGCTTCATCACCCCCCTGACCCATAACTTCTGCGAAAGCTGCAACCGGGTGCGGCTGACCTGCACCGGAGAGCTTTACATGTGTCTCGGGCAGGAGGACATGGCCGACCTGCGCGCGCCCTTGCGCGCCAGCCCCGACGATGCGCTGTTGCACGAGGCGATCCGCGCCGCCATCAGCCGCAAGCCCAAGGGGCATGACTTCGACTATTCGCGGCAAAAGGTTGCGGGCCAGACCACCCGCCACATGAGCCACACCGGCGGCTGAGCGCCGCCGGCGGGGCCGCACCGGCCGTCAGGCCGCCGGCATCCGGGTTTCGACCATGCCGGCATACCAGCTTGAGCCGAAGGGAATCGCATTGTCGTCAAAGTTGTAGGCGGGGTGATGCACCATCGCGGTATCGCCGTTGCCCATGAAGATATAGGCGCCGGGCCGCTCCAGAAGCATGAAGCTGAAATCCTCGGCCCCCATCAGCGGCGGGGTGTCGGCATCGACCTTGCCCGAAACCGCGCGGGCCACCGCGACTGCGAATTCGGTGTTTTCCGGCGTGTTCACCGTCACCGGATAGCCGCGCATGTAGTTCACCTCGGCCTTGGCGCCCAAGGCCAGCGCCGTGCCCTCGCAGATCTCGCGGATCCGGCGCTCGACGAAATCCTGCACCGCGAAATCCATGGTCCGCACCGTGCCCTTCATCTTCACCACCTGCGGGATGACGTTATGCGCCGGGCTGTCGGTTTCCACCGTGCAGACCGAGACGACGACCTGTTTCATCGGATCGACCCCGCGCGAGGCGATGGTCTGCAAGGCCACCACGATATGCGCCGCCACCACGGTCGAATCGATGCAGTCATGCGGCTTGGCGGCATGGCCGCCCTTCCCCGTCACCGTGATCTCGATCTGGTCGGCCGAAGCCATGATCGCGCCGGGGCGAATGGCGAAGGTGCCAACCGGAATCCCCGGCATGTTGTGCATGCCGTAAACCTCCTGAATGCCCCAGCGGTCCATCATGCCCTCGGCGCACATCTCGCGCCCGCCGCCGCCGCCCTCTTCGGCGGGCTGGAAGATCATCACCGCGGAGCCGTCGAAATTGCGGGTCTCGGCCAGATACTTGGCCGCGCCCATCAGCATGGTCGTATGGCCGTCATGGCCGCAGGCATGCATCTTTCCCGGGGTTTTCGAGGCATAGTCTACCCCGGTCTGCTCGATGATCGGCAGCGCATCCATGTCGGCGCGCAGCCCGATCACCCGGCCCGACGTATCGGTTTTGCCTTTGATGACCGCGACAACGCCAGTGCGGCCAATACCCTCCACCACCTCGTCACAGCCGATCTCGCGGCAGAAGGCAGCGACCTTGGCGGCGGTGCGATGCACGTCGAACAGCAGTTCGGGGTTTTCATGGATGTCGCGGCGGATCGCAGTCAGCTCCGGCAACATCTCGGCAAAGCGGTTCTTAACGGGCATGGACAAGTCCTTTCAGGCTGAGAGCGGCAGGCGCTGCTCGACAAGGGTGACGAAATAGCTGCATCCGGCCGGGATGGCCTCGTCGTTGAAGTCATAGGCGGGGTGGTGGCACATGGCGCTGTCGCCATTGCCCATGAAGATATAGGCGCCGGGGCGGACCTGAAGCATATAGGAGAAATCCTCGGCCGGCATGATCGGCTTGACGTCACGCGCCACCTTTCCGACCACGGTTTCGGCGGCACGGGCGGCAAATTCGGTCTCGGCGGGGCTGTTCACCGTTACCGGATAGCCGCGCTCATACCGCACCTCGGCCACGGCGCCAAAGGCCTCGGCGGTGCTTTTCACCAGCGCGGTGATCCGCGCCTCGGCAAGATCGCGCCCGGCATCATCCAGCGCCCGCACTGTGCCTTCCATGACGACCTGATGCGCAATCACGTTCAGCGCATCGGAGTCGGTCTTGAAGGTGCCGACCGTCACCACCAGACTGGACAAGGGATCAGCGTTGCGCGCCACCACCGATTGCAGCGCCACGACGATGTGACAGCCAACCAGCGTGGTATCCACCGCGCGATGCGGCTCGGCGGCATGACCGCCCTTCCCCGTCACCGTGATGTAGAAACGATCGGATGCGGCCATCAGCGGACCGGGGCGCAAGCCAAACTGACCAACCGGCGTACCCGGCTCGTTGTGCAGGCCATAAACCTCGTCAATGGCAAAACGCTCCATCAGCCCGTCATCGACCATGGCCTTGGCCCCCGCCCCGCCTTCCTCGGCGGGTTGGAAGATCAGCGCGACGGTGCCATCGAAGGCCCTTGTTTCGCTCAGGTATTTTGCCACCCCCAACAGCATGGCGGTATGCCCGTCATGGCCGCAGGCATGCATCTTGCCCGCCACGGTCGAGGCATGGGCCGCCCCGGTCGCCTCATGGATCGGCAGCGCGTCCATATCGGCGCGCAGGCCCACCACCCGGCCCGATGCGGTCTTGCGGCCATGGATCAGCGCCACCACGCCGCTCTGCCCGATGCCTGTCACCACCTCGTCACAGCCAAAGCTGCGGCACAGCTCCGCCACCCGGCCAGAGGTTCGGGGCAGATCGTAAAGCAGTTCGGGATGGCGGTGGAAGTCCTGCCGCCAGCCGGCGATCTCGGCATGCAGTTCGGCAAAGCGGTTACGGATGGCCATGAAAACGCTCCTCTGGCGGTCAGCCTGTGCCAAAGCCCCCGGACCCGCAACCCCCAAGCGACCGGCAAGATGACCGATCGCTCAGGCGAAACGCCGCCGCGCCTCCAAGGCCAGCCCTGCGCCCACCGAGCCCAGCATGTCTCCGGTGGCCAGCTTGACGCCGGGCAACAACTCCGCCACCAGCCCGCGCAGCGCCGGCAGGTCCGACGAGCCGCCGGTCAGGAACACCGTTCCCACCTGTGCTGTCCCGGCCTGCGCCAGCACCTCGGCGATCAGCCCGGCAATGCGGGCCAGACCGGGGGCCAGCACCGCCTCGAACCGGGCGCGCAGCACCATCGGGTTCGGCCCGCCGCAGACCGGCTTCAGCGCCAAGCGCACCGCCTCGGCCCCGGAGAGCGCGATCTTCGCCGCCTCGACCTCCATCGCCAGCGCATGACCCGCGCGGGTTTCCGCCACCCGCACCAGCCGCCCCACCAGATCGGGCCGGTCGGCATCCTGCATCAGCCCCTTGATCTCGGCCATCTTGCGCGGGGCGTAAAGGCTGTTGATCCGGTGCCATGTCGCCAGATCAAGAAAATAATGGTTCGGAATCAGCGTCTTGCCCTGCGACAGGGTCGAGCCATGCCCCAGATGCGGCATGACCTCGGCCAAGGACAGGCTGCGGTCGAAATCCGTGCCGCCAAGCCTGATGCCGCCATTGCCAAGGACATCCGCCGCCCGGTCCGCCGCCCTCGCCCGCTCTGGCGAAACGCGGACAAGGGACACATCCGAGGTGCCGCCGCCGATGTCGACGATCAGCACGATCTCCTCGCCCGCGACGGTTTCCTCATAGCGCAGGGCGGCGGCGATGGGCTCGAACTGAAAGCCCACCTCGGCAAAACCGCAGGCCTTGGCAATCGCCGCCAGTGCCGCCTCGGCCGCAGCATCAGCGGCCGGGTCGCCATCGACGAAATGCACCGGGCGGCCAAGGACGACCTTGCTGACGCCGGGAGATTCAGCATCAAGACAGGCGCGCAAGTGCCTGAAGAAGCGCGTCAAAACCTCACGAAAGGTCACAGCTCGCCCGCCGACCGCAGTGCGCTCGTCAATCAGACCAAGCCCAAGCGTGGATTTCAGCCCGCGCATCAGACGGCCCTCGTCGCCCTCGACATAGGTCGCAATCGCCGCCCGGCCAAAGGACAAGGGGCCATCGTCCGGCCAGAACACCGCCGAGGGCAGCGTGGCCTGCCCGCCCTCCAGCGCGATCAGCCGCGCCGGCCCGTCCTCCGCCAGCGAAACCGTCGAATTCGAGGTGCCGAAATCAATGCCGCAAAACGCTGTCATGAACCTGTCCGATAGGGCGCGCGAAAAGTGCCCGGAACGGGCTCGATGAGCCTTTCTCAGAGCCCCTTGGCAACGTCAAGTTTCGATCCGTCGCCAAACCGGGCGAAGCGGAAGCGGCCGAGGTCATGGCCCACCGGCCGCCCGCGCACCAGATCGGCCATCACTCGGCCAAAGCCGGGGCCGATGCCAAAGCCGTGGCCGGAAAGCCCGGTGGCGATCACCAGCCCCTCCAGCGGCGCGCGGTCAAGGATCGGCACCACATCGGGCAGGGTGTCGATCATGCCCGCCCAGGCGGTCTTGATTCTTGGCCGTCCAAGCTCCGGCAGGGCGGCGGCGAAATGGTCGCAGGTGCGCGCCAGCGTGTTCAGGTTCGGCGCAGGGTTCAGCACGCGCAGCTGTTCAAAGGGCGAAACCTCATCGCCCTGCCAGCGCCGCCGGGTGCGCCAAGCATCCGGGAACCCCTTGGGCGAAGTCGGGCGGAATTTCGTTTTCCTGTAATCATTCCGCAGGGTTGGGATGTATTTCAGAACATGGCGGAAGGCATCCGGCCCGATATGGAAATCATGATGCTGCCCCGGCGCGATGGTATAGCCGCCGTCTTGCCGGCGCCGGAAGGCGAAGTTTTCATCCGCCGCATTGCCGGCAAAGACCTCGGGCATCGCTTCGGTCTGCGCCACCGAGGCGAGGACCGAAAGCTGCGGAATGTTCACCCCTTCGGCGCGCAGGAACAGCGACGACCACGCCCCCCCGGCCACCACCACCTGTTCGCAGGCGATCCGGCCGCGTTCGGTGTACACCCCCGCCACCCGGCCCGCCGCCAGATCCAGCCGCCTGACCGCGCAGTTTTCCACGATCACCGCGCCACGCGCCACCGCGCCTGTCGCCAGCATCGGCACCGCCACCCAAGGCTCGGCCCGCGCGTCCGAGGCGGTGAACATGCCGCCGACCCAGGGCGCGGCATGGCCGGCAATCCGCGCCTTCACCTGTGCGGCCGATTGCAGCACCGTGTCGATCCCGTGCAACACGGCATGCTTGCGCCAGTCCTCGAACCCGGCCATCTCGGCCTCGGTCAGGGCGAGATACTTCACGCCCTCTTGCCGGAACCCCAGCCCGGTGCCGAACTCCTGCGCCAGCCCCTGCCACAGCCGCAGGCTCTCCACCATGATCGGCAGTTCGCCCGGATCCCGGCCCTGCTGGCGGATCCAGCCCCAGTTGCGGCTGGACTGCTCGCCCGCAATGCGGCCTTTTTCGCACAAGACCACCCTGACGCCAGCTTCGGCCAGATACCAGGCGGTCATCACCCCCATGATGCCGCCGCCAAGGACCACAACCTCGCAAGCCTTTGGCAGCGCGGGGGAAAACTGGACGGGCGTCGCTTCGGAAATCGGAAAGCTGCTCATGCACAGATGTCCAGAAGCCGCTGCATGAACGCCTGCCCCGCCACGAACTCGCTCAACTCCAGATATTCGTCCGGCTGGTGGGCCTGCGCGATGTCACCCGGCCCGCAGACCACGGCGGAATAGCCGGCTTCCTGAAACTGCCCGGCCTCGGTGCCATAGCTGACCACCCCCACCGCATTGTCGCCAGTCAGGCGGCGAGCCAGCGCCTCGGCCTCGCCGCGCTCCTCGGGCACCAGCCCCGGCACTCCGAAGAAGCGGTCCAGTTCTACCCCCGCCTCGGGCCGCACCGCCTTCATCGCCAGATCCAGCCGCTGCGCCTCGGCCACGAAAGCGGCCTCATGCGCGGCGATGTCCTCGCCCGGCACCACCCGCATCTCCACGGCAAAGCAACAATCGGCGGCGGTGATGTTGTGGGCGGTGCCGCCGGAAATCATGCCGACATGCAGCGTGGTAAAGGGCGGCCGGAAAGTTGCCGCCACCGGCCCCGGCGGGCGGGCCTGAATCGCGGCGTTGCGGTCATTGATCCAACTGATCAGCCGCGCGCCTTCCATGATCGCCGAAACACCCTCGGGCAAGAGCGAGGAATGCACTTCGAAGCCCTTCACATGTACATGATAGCCGGTGCCGCCCTTGTGGCCGGTGATGATCTTCATCCGGCTCGGCTCGCCGATCAGTGCGGCCGAGCCTTTGGGCAAGACCTGCCCCAGCGTCTCGATCATCGGCGGGGCGCCGGTGCAGCCAAGTTCCTCGTCATAAGAGAGCGCCAGTTGCAAAGGCCGCTGCACCCCCGTCTTCTGCGCCCGCACCAAGGCCCAGACCGCCAGCGCGACATAGCCCTTCATGTCGCAGGTGCCGCGCCCGTAAAGCCGGCCGTCGCGCTCTTCGACCACCCAGGGATCGGACGACCACGCCTGCCCGTCCACCGGCACGACATCGGAATGCCCCGACAGCACCACCGCCCCGGCAACGCGCGGCCCGGCATGGGCCATCAGCGCCGCCTTCTGGCGATCCTCGTTCCAATGGCGGTGACATTCGATGCCATGGCCGGTCAGATAGGTTTCCAGCCAGTCCACCAGCGCCAGATTGCTCTCCCGGCTGACGGTCGGAAAGGCGACCAGCCGCTCCAGCAGTTGACGCGACGTCAGTTCTTCCATCCCGGCTCTCCCAAATCTGGGCCGCAAGGTGGCCCTGCCCATGATCGCTGTCAAGGACCGGCAAATTGTATCTGGTACACTACAATTTGACCGGCCATTTCGCCATATCGTCGCCGAATTTCAGGGTTGCTAGGTGAGACAAAATCGGAAAGACTTGCCCAAATCGACCGGGCGGTCAAAAACGACCTGGCGACAAAAACAACATAAAAATAAAATAAAAACAAGATCCTGGGGAGTCACATATGCCCGATGGGGCCGCGCCCGTCCTTGATGTCAGGGGGCTGAAGACCGTTTTCCGCACCCGCGGAGGCGAGATTCATGCCGTCAACTCGGTCAGCTTTCACCTGAAACGGGGGGAAGTGCTGGGCGTTGTCGGGGAAAGCGGCTCCGGCAAGTCGGTGACGATGATGAGCCTGATCGGCCTCTTGCCCTCGCCCCCCGCCGAAATCCGCGGCGGCGAGGTGATGCTGGGTGACCGCGACCTTCTGAAGATCGACGCCGAAGAGCTGCGGCAGGTGCGCGGCGCCAAGGTGGGTTTCGTGTTTCAGGACCCGATGACCAGCCTGAACCCGGTCTTCACCGTCGGCATGCAGATCATGGAGCCGCTGCGCGAACATATGGGGCTGGACAAGCAGCAGGCCGAAGCCCGCGCTGTGGAGCTCTTGCAACTGGTCGGCATTCCCGATGCGGCAAAGCGGCTGAAATCCTATCCGCACCAGTTTTCCGGCGGCATGCGACAGCGGGTGATGATCGCCATTGCACTGGCCTGCAACCCCGATGTGCTGATTGCCGACGAACCCACCACGGCGCTGGATGTCACCATTCAGGCCCAGATCCTCGAACTGGTGAAGGAGCTGCGTCAGAAGCTCGGGATGGCGATCATCTGGATCACCCATGACCTTGGTGTCATCGCCACTGTCGCCGACCGGGTGATGGTGATGTATGGCGGTCAGGTTGTGGAACATGGTCCGGTGAAAGAGCTGTTCGCCTTTCCGCGCCACCCCTATACCCGCGCGCTGCTCAAGACGATCCCGTCGATCACCGGCCATCGCGAGGCACGTCTGCAGGTGATCGAAGGCCAGCCGCCGATCCTGAACGCCACGCCCACCGCCTGCCCGTTCCGCGCCCGCTGCCCGCACGCGATGGAGATTTGCAGCCGCGAGAACCCCGCCCGCCGCGCGGTGGACGCAGCCCCGCTTGGCCACGGCCATGACGTGGCCTGCCACTGGTCGCCGCCCGCCCTGCACGAGGCCGCCCATGCGTGACACGATGACCGAACCTCTGGTGCGCGTGGACGATCTGAAGATGCATTTCCCGATCTACACCGGGGTCTTTCGCCGCCACACCGGCGATGTAAAGGCGGTGGACGGGGTGTCCTTCTCCATCCAGCCGGGCGAGACGCTGGGCCTGGTCGGCGAAAGCGGCTGCGGCAAGTCCACCGTCGGCCGGGCACTCCTGCGGCTTTATGAACCCACCGCCGGCCGCGTCGTGATCGAGGGCGAGGATATCGCCACCCTTGACCCCGAGGCGCTGCGCCGCAAGCGCCCCACCATGCAGATGGTGTTTCAGGACCCGCAGGCCAGCCTTAACCCCCGCATGACGCTGTCGGCCATCATTGCCGAACCGATGGTGGAACACACCAGCCTGACCGCCGAGGAGCGGCAGGCGCGCGTGTTTGAGCTGATGGATGCCGTCGGCCTGAACCGCCGCTTCGCCAACCGCTACCCGCACGAGTTTTCCGGCGGCCAGCGCCAGCGCATCGGCATTGCCCGCGCGCTGGCGCTGAACCCGAAATTCATCATCTGCGACGAACCCATTGCCGCGCTGGACGTGTCCATTCAGGCGCAGGTGGTGAACCTGCTGGAGGATTTGCAGGACAAGCTGGGCCTGACCTATCTGTTCATCAGCCATGACCTTTCGATGGTGCGCCATATCGCCGACCGGGTGGCGGTGATGTATCTGGGCCGGATCGCCGAACTTTCCCCGCGCGATGCGCTTTATGCCCAACCACTGCACCCCTATGCCGAAGCGCTTCTGTCGGCGGTCAACGAACCCGACCCGAACCGCGCCCGGCGCGAGCGGATCATCCTGAAAGGCGATGTGCCCTCGCCCGCCAACCCGCCCAAGGGCTGCAGCTTCTGCACCCGCTGCCCCAAGGTCTTTGCCCGCTGCCGCGTCGAACGCCCGGAACTGGCCGAAGTCCAGCCCGGCCGTTTCGTCGCCTGCCATCTTTACACACCAGACGCCGGCCAAACCGGCGCATCCGGGGTTCCCGAGCACAACCAACAAGGAGCAAGCTCATGAAACTGAAGACCGCCCTTCTGGGCGCCGCCTGTGCGTTCGCTTTCGCGCCCGCGGCCTTTGCCGAGCGCGGCGCCGATGGCCATGTCAACGTGCTGTACTGGCAGGCCCCCTCGACGCTGAACCCCTACCTGTCGTCCGGCACCAAGGATGTGGAAACGTCCTCGCTGGTGCTCGAAGGCCTCGCCGGCTTCAACGAAAAGGGCGAAGTGATTGCCCGCCTGGCCGAGTCGGTCCCGACTGTGGAAAATGGCGGTGTCGCGGCTGACCTGACCTCGATCACCTGGAAGCTGCAGCCGGGCCTTCTGTGGTCCGACGGCACCCCCGTCACCTCGGCCGACGCCAAGTTCACCTGGGAATATTGCACCCACCCCGAGGGCGGCTGCGCCCAGGCCGCGCGCTATGAAGGCGTGACCGCGGTGGAAACCCCGGACGAGCTGACCATCGTGGTCAAGTTCGCCGCGCCGAAGCCCAACCCCTACATGGCCTTCGTCGGCGGCACCTCGCCGCTTCTGCAGGCTGCCCAGTTCGCCAACTGCCTTGGCGCGGCGGCCTCGACCTGCACCGACCAGAACTTCATGCCGATCGGCACCGGCCCCTTCGTGGTCAAAGAGTTCAAGACCAATGACACCGTGTCGCTGGAAGCGAACCCGAACTACCGCGATCCGGCCAAGCCCGCCTTTGCCACGATGACCGTCAAGGGCGGCGGCGACGCCGAAGCGGCGGCGCGCGCCGTGATGGAAACCGGTGAGTTCGACTATGCCTGGAACACCCAGATCAACCCGGAACTGCAGGCGGCGATGGCTGGCGGCGGCAAGGGCGTGTTCCTCAACGGCTTCGGCACGCTGGTCGAGCGCATCGAGATGAACATGACCGACCCCTCGGCTGACCTTGCCGAAGGCGAGCGGTCGACCACCAAGCACCCGCACCCGATCCTGTCGGACATCAAGGTGCGCACCGCGCTGTCGATGGCAATCGACCGTCAGGTGCTGGTGGATGTCGGCTATGGCGCCGCCGGCCGGCCGACCTGCAACCTGGTGCCGGCGCCGGAGATGTTCGCCGATACGACCAACACCGGCTGCCTGACGCAGGACATCGAAGGCGCCAAGGCGCTGTTGGAAGAAGCCGGCTGGGTCGCGGGCGCCGATGGCATCCGCGAGAAGGACGGCAAGAAGCTGCACCTGCTCTATCAGACCTCCACGAACCCGGTCCGTCAGGACTTCCAGGCGCTGGTCAAGGGCTGGTGGGAAGAAATCGGCGTTTCGGTCGAGCTGAAGAACATCGACGCCTCGGTGTTCTTCGGTGGCGATGCCGGCTCGCCCGACACCTTCCAGAAGTTCTATGCCGACGTCGAAATGTATGCCAACAACTTCGACGGTACTGACCCCGAGCCCTATCTGGCGCAATACATGTGCGACAAGATCCCCGGCCCGGAAAACCAGTGGCAGGGCGAGAACATCAACCGCTTCTGCGACCCGGCCTATGACGCCCTGGTCAAGGAAATGTCGGCGACCGCCGATCTGGCCAAGCGCTCGGAACTGGCCAAGACGATGAACGGCATGCTGACCCGCGACACCATGACCGTGGTGCCGCTGGTCGACCGTGGTCGTCTGTCGGCCGCCTCTGTCACGCTGGGCGGCGTGGTGCTGAACACCTGGGACACCGAGCTGTGGAACGCCCAGGACTGGTTCCGCGTCAAGTGATCTGACACTCCCCGGGGGGCAGGCCTTTGCCGGCCTGTCCCCTTTCTTCCCGAAAGACTGCTGACCAAAGGCACGCATCCGATGCTCACCTACACGCTGAGACGGCTACTTCTGGCCATCCCGACGCTTTTGCTGATCAGTCTTGTCATCTTCCTGCTGGTCGATCTGGCCCCCGGCTCGCCCGCCTCCGAGATCCCGCTGACCGTGCCGCCCGAAGTGCGCGAGAAGATCCTTGAGGCGCTTGGCGTCAACGAACCGCTGCATGTGCGCTATCTTCTATGGCTGAAGCAGTTCTTCTGGATCGAACCGCTGAACGGCATTGATGCGCTGTTCGGCACCGGTTTTGCCGAAGGCATGCAGCGCATCATCAGCTACCAGACCCGCAGCCCGGTGTTCCCGCTGATCGCCGAGCGCCTGCCGCAGACCCTGACCGTGATCGGCACCGCCTATCTGGTCGGCGTCATGATCGCCCTGCCGATCGGCATCTATTCGGCCTACCGGCAATATTCGCTGTTCGACCAGTTCGGCACGATGTTCGCCATGATCGGCTTTTCGGTACCGACCTTCTTCACCGGCACGGTGTTCATCATCGTCTTTGGCGTCTGGCTGGGCTGGTTTCCGACCAAATACGACACCACGCTGGAGGTGACGGACTGGGCAAGCTTCCTCAGGCAACTGCGGCAGATGGCCATGCCGGTCATGGTGCTGGGTCTGGCCAATGCCGCCGCCATCAGCCGCTACATGCGCTCTTCGATGCTGGAGAACATGAAACAGGACTACGTCCGCACCGCCCGCGCCAAGGGCATGAGCGAACGCACCGTGGTGCTGAAACATGTGCTGCGCAACTCGCTCATTCCGGTCGTCACCATCATCGCGCTTGGCATCCCCTCGATCTTCGGCGGCGCCATCATCACCGAGAACCTCTTCGGCGTGAACGGCATCGGGGCGGCGCTGATCGGCGCCATCCGCGGCAATGACCTGCCGATGGTGCAGACGCTGGCCTTCATCTTCGCGATCCTGATCGTGAGCTTCAACCTGATCGCCGACGTGCTTTACGGCCTTCTCGATCCGAGGATCCGCTATGACTGACACTGCCGCGCTCGACAAACCCGAAAGCCAGCTTGCCGCCGTCTGGCGCCAGTTCCGCCAGCACAAGGGCGCGGTCTTTGGCCTTTGCGTGCTGGGGCTTCTGGTGGCCTTCGTGCTTTTGGGCCCCTATCTGTGGCAGGCCGAGGAGCTGAAGGTCTCCGAGGCGCTGAAGGTCAAGAACAAGCCGCCCAGCCTGCGCTTTCCGCTTGGCACCGACCAGCTTGGCCGCGACATGCTGGACCGGATGATGTCGGCCGGGCAGGTCTCGCTGGCAGTGGGCTTTGTCGCCATGCTGATCGCAATCTTCTTCGGCACCTTCATCGGCGTGATGGCCGGCTATTTCAAGCGGCTGGACGGGCCCTTGATGCGGCTGACCGACATGTTCCTTGCCCTGCCGCTGATCCCGCTCCTGCTGGTCATGGTGATGCTGTTCCGCGACCGGCTGGCCAAGGTGGTGGGCCCCGAGATGGGGGCCTTCCTGCTCATCGTCTTTGCCATCGGCGCCACCAGCTGGATGCACGCCGCCCGCATCGTGCGCGGCGAGGTGCTGGCGCTGAAAGAGCGCGAGTATGTGCTCGCCGCCCGCTCGATCGGCGCGCCGCCGCGCCGGATCATCCTGCGCCACATCCTGCCGAACGTGGTCTCGCCCGTCATGGTGGCCGCCACGCTGGGCATTGCCGAAGCGATCATCACCGAAAGCGTGCTGTCGTTCCTCGGCCTCGGCTTCCCGCCCGACTTCCCGACCTGGGGCCGGCTGCTGCATGACGGGCTGTCCTACATGCAGCTTTACCCCGAGCGGGTAATCTGGCCCGGCCTTGCCATCTCGCTGACGGTGCTGTCGGTGAATTACATCGGCGACGGGTTGCGCGACGCGCTGGACCCCAAGGCGCGCGGGCGGTAGGGCACCCGCATTTATCAAATCGAGTGGGGCCCCAAGGCGCCCGCGCGCGGAGTTTTGCAAGACGTCGCGTCAGTGCATCGCCTTGCGAATGCGCCGGACCATCAGCCAGACCGCCGCCATGACCGGCAGCACCAGCACCGCCGTCAGCATCTCCTTGCTGAAGCCCGCCGCCTTGGCCAGCGGATAGGCCAGATACCCCGCCAGACTGACCGCGTAATAGCTGATCGCCACCACCGACAGGCCTTCGACCGTGTGTTGCAGCCTGAGCGCCAGATCGGCCCTGCGGTCCATGCTTTCCAAGAGCTTCTGGTTCTGCGCCGAGCGCTCGACATCCACCCGCGTTCTAAGCAGTTCCGCCGCGCGTTCCGCCCGGTCGGCCATCTCGCCCAGACGCTTCTCCGCCGATTTCACCGTGCGCATCGCCGGATCATAGCGCCGCATCATGAACTCGCCGAAGGTCTGCCGCCCGGCCACCCGCTCCTCGCGCAGGACCTGCACCCGCTGGTTCAGGATCGCCTCATAGGCCGCCGTCGCCCCGAAGCGGAACGAGAACTTGACGGCAAGGCTTTCCAGCTCGGCCGAAATGGCCAGAAGGTTGTGCAGCGCGGTTTCCGGCGAGGGCTCGCTGGCGTCCATGGCGCCAACCAACCCCGCAAGCCTGGGGTCCAGCGCGTTGAGCTGCCCCGTCAACTGCCGCGAGCGCATCAGCCCCAGCATCGACATCGCCCGATAGGTCTCGATCTCGCACAGCCGCTGCACGATGCGACCCACCCGGCGCGCGCCTGTGTCGGGGCGGACAAAGACCGCAAAGCGCATGTGCCCGGCCGGATCAATCCGGAAATCGCCCGCCACCACCGCCGCGCCGTCCACCACCCGGGCGACGGCAAGGCTTTCGGCGACGAACCAGTCATCCAGCTGCGCCAGCATCACCGCTTCGTCCTCGGGCAGATGCTCCACCCGGATCAAGACCGAGGTCAGCCGCTTGCCCGGCGCCTGTTCCAGCCAGTCGGCCGGAAAGACATCGGCCTCCATCGGGTCGAAGGGCCGGGCCGAGAGGCCGGGAGTGAAAGCCGAATAGGTGACGAACTCGGTATGGCTTTCCCATTTCAGGCTCGACCGCCCGATCTCACCGGCGAAATGCGTGGCCTCGGGCTGCGGATGCGCCGCGCCGTGGCGGTCCAGGAGCGCCAGCAGATGCGCCCGATCCGCCCCCCGGTCACGGTTCGCAGCCTCGACCGGCTCCTTGATCGCCACATAGGCCGCCATGCAGGGCGCCTGCAGCAGCGGGAAAGGCCGGGCGTGCAGCTCGTTCACTGTGGCGTAACGCAGGGGATGGTCGGGGATCATGGGCACGGGCCTTCGGCGTTTGCGGCGATTTGCCCCTGCCCCGGCCGCGATTTCCAGCGAAACTGCCGCATACCGGGGTATTCCCCCCGCCTGTTGCCGAAATGCAAAAGGCCCCGGAGCCAATCCGGGGCCTTGCCTGACCTGTAGGGTGGGTTTTCAACCCACCAAACTTAATCGATCATCGGCAGGAGCGCATCGAGCGATTTCTTGGCGTCGCCATAGAACATCCTTGTGTTGTCCTTGTAGAACAACGGGTTCTCGATCCCGGAATAGCCGGTGCCCTGCCCGCGCTTCGACACGAACACCTGTTTCGCCTTCCAGCATTCCAGAACCGGCATGCCGGCGATGGGGCTGTTGGGGTCTTCCTGCGCCGCCGGGTTCACGATGTCATTCGAGCCGATGACGATGGCCACATCGGTCGAGGGGAAGTCCTCGTTGATCTCGTCCATCTCCATCACGATGTCATAGGGCACCTTGGCCTCGGCCAGAAGCACGTTCATGTGCCCCGGCAGTCGGCCCGCGACCGGGTGGATGGCAAAGCGCACTTCCTTGCCCTTGGCCCGCAGCTTGCGGGTCAGTTCGGACACGCTTTGCTGCGCCTGTGCCACCGCCATGCCGTAACCCGGAATGATGATGATCGATTCCGCATCGTTCAGCGCCGCCGCCACGCCTTCGGTATCGATGGCAATCTGCTCGCCGGTGACTTCCATCGCCGGGCCGGTGGTGCCACCAAAGCCGCCGAGGATCACCGAGATGAACGAGCGGTTCATCGCCTTGCACATGATGTAGCTCAGGATCGCACCCGAAGAACCCACCAGCGCGCCGACCACGATCAGAAGGTCATTCGACAGCGAAAAGCCGATCGCCGCCGCCGCCCAGCCCGAATAGCTGTTCAGCATGGAAACCACGACCGGCATGTCCGCCCCGCCAATCCCCATGATGAGGTGATAGCCGATGAAGAAGGCCGCCAGCGTCATCACCACCAGCGCCCAGGTGCCGGCGCCGTTGAAATACATCACCAGCAGAACCAGCGAGATCAGCGCCGCAGAGGCGTTCAGCACATGGCCGCCCGGCAGCTTCTTCGCCTTGCCGTCGACCTTGCCGGCAAGCTTGCCATAGGCGATCACCGAGCCGGTGAAGGTCACGGCCCCGATGAAGACGCCAAGGAAGGTTTCCACCTTCAGCACGGCGATCTCGCTGGCGGATTTCGCCGCGATCTTGTGGGCAAAGCCCGACAGGGCCTCCAGCGCGTCGGCGTCGCCCGCCGCCTGCAAGGCCGCAATCCCGGCCATTTCAATCTCGGTGTTGTAACCGATGAACACCGCCGCCAGACCAACCAGCGAGTGCATCGCGGCCACCAGTTGCGGCATCTCGGTCATCTGCACGCGCTTGGCCACAACCCAGCCAATCGCGCCACCGGCGGCGATCATCGCCAGCGAAATCAGCCAGTTGCCCGCGCCGGGGCCGTAAAGCGTGGCCAGAATGGCCAGCGCCATGCCGGCAATGCCATACCAGACCGCGCGCTTGGCGCTCTCCTGTCCCGAAAGCCCGCCCAAGGACAGGATGAACAGCACCGCTGCAACGACATAGGCCGCCGTGGTAAATCCGTATTCCATCTCCGGCCCTCCTTACGACTTCTGGAACATGGCAAGCATGCGCCGGGTGACCATGAATCCCCCGAAAATGTTGATCCCCGCCATGAAGACCGACAGCGCCCCAAGGATGACCACCAGCCAGTTGCCCGAGCCGATCTGCATCAGCGCGCCCAAGATGATGATCGAGGAAATCGCGTTCGTCACCGCCATGAGCGGCGTGTGCAGGCTGTGGCTGACGTTCCAGATCACCTGGAAGCCGACGAAACAGGCCAGAACGAAGACGATGAAATGCGACATGAAGCTCGCCGGCGCGAACAGGCCCGCCAGGAGGATCAGCGCCCCCCCGACAGCCAGCATGGTCACCTGATTGCGGGTCTCGGCCTTGAAGGCGGCGGTCTCGGCCGCCCGGCGCTCCTCGGGCGTCGGCTCCTTCACCTTCTCCTTCGGCTTTTGCGCCGCAATCGCCGCGATCTTCGGCGGCGGCGGCGGGAAGGTGATCGCCCCCTGATGCGCCACGGTCGCGCCGCGGATCACGTCATCTTCCATGTTGTGCACGATCACGCCGTCCTTCTTCGGCGTGAGGTCGGTCAGCATGTGGCGGATGTTGGTGGAATAGAGCGTCGAGGCCTGCGCCGCCATCCGGCTCGGGAAGTCGGTATAGCCGACGATGGTCACACCGTTTTCGGTGATGCGCTTTTCATCCGGGATCGTCAGGTCGCAGTTGCCGCCCCGCTCGGCGGCAAGGTCGACAATGACCGAACCCGGCTTCATCATCCGGACCATGTCCTCGGTCCAGAGCTTCGGCGCCGGGCGGCCGGGGATCAGCGCGGTGGTGATGACGATATCGACCGAGGGTGCCAGCTCGCGGAACTTCTTCAGCTGCGCTTCGCGGAATTCCGGCGAGGACGGGGCCGCATAGCCCCCCGTCGCCGCGCCATCGGTCTGGGCTTCGGAGAAGTCGAGATAGACGAACTCCGCCCCCATCGATTCGATCTGCTCGGCCACTTCGGGGCGCACGTCAAAGGCCAGCGTGATGGCGCCCAGCGAAGTCGAGGTGCCGATGGCCGCAAGCCCTGCCACCCCGGCGCCGACGATCAGTACCTTGGCAGGGGGCACCTTGCCCGCCGCCGTCACCTGACCGGTGAAGAAGCGGCCAAAGTTGTTGCCGGCCTCGATCACCGCGCGGTAGCCGGCGATATTGGCC
Source organism: Tabrizicola oligotrophica (assembly GCF_011008935.1). Lineage (GTDB taxonomy): Bacteria > Pseudomonadota > Alphaproteobacteria > Rhodobacterales > Rhodobacteraceae > Tabrizicola_A > Tabrizicola_A oligotrophica. Next base: position 719,869 of record NZ_JAAIVJ010000001.1, read on the forward strand.
ATCGAGGAAAGCGCGTCCATCTTCTGCGCGCGGGAAATCCGCGGCACCATGTCCATCGCCACCGCAGTCGCGCCGCGCTCCTTGACGATCTCCAGGAGCTCGGCATTCTGCGCCGGCCAGAAGAAGGAAATCAGCGTCTGGCCCTCGCGCAGCGCCTTGGCCTCCTTCACCTCGGGTCCGCGCACCTTGACCAGCACATCGGCGGCCTTGACCACGGCGGCGGCGGTTTTCAGCACCTCCACCCCGGCGGCCTCATAGGTGGCATCCGAGAACCCGGCCTTCAGGCCAGCCCCCGCCTCGATGCAGCAGACATGCCCCAGCTTTTGCAGTTGAAGCGCCGAGTCGGGGGTCATCGCCACCCGGTTCTCGCCTTCGAAGATTTCCTTCAAAGCCCCGATTTTCACAGACTTTCCCCCTTTTCCGGGCGCGTTTTCCGCCCCCGCTCCTGTTTTCGATCCTGCGTCAGAGCCAGCGTCTGACGCGCACAAACCATTCCGCCGCCTGATCGCCGAAGATGTCGGCCAGCCGGTCCTCCTCCGCGGTGATGAACCGATCGGTCACCACCCAGACAAACCCCGCCACCACAAAAAGGCCAAGCACCGTGTTGCCCCAGAACGTCGCCGCCAGCAGCACCAGCGCGTCGCCCAGATAGATCGGGTTGCGCGAGATCGCGAAAACGCTGTCGGTCACCAGCACCTGCGGCAGGCCGCGCGGGTTGACCGTGGTCGACAGGCTGCGCATCCGCAGGAAGGCCTTGACCATCAGCCAGAGCCCCAGCGCCAGCGAGGCCAGCGCCAGACCGGGGCCGACCGCCCCGAAGCCCAAAGGCAAGGGGATAAGCGCCAAGAGCCAGATCGCCGCTAGGCCGGCCAAAGTCCAGACCGGCGGCCAGTCGAGCCATTTCGTCAGAAGTGCCTGCACCTCTGCCCTCCCCTCATTCTGCGGATGCATAATGCCGAAGGCCCCGGCACTTGCAACCGCTTTTGGCCCGCTTGCAACCGAATCCGACACAACTCTGATCGTATGCGACGGAACACAAATTTTAAACTTGAAATTTAATCCGACTGTCCTATTGCTCCAGACTTGGAAGCCTGCCACCCTTTGCGCCACAGACGGAGCCCAAGATGACCGATTTCGCCCAGACCCGCGCCCTGTTCCACCTGCCCGAAGGCATGGTCTATCTGGACGGCAATTCGCTTGGTCCGCTGCCGAAAGCGGCGGTGGAGCGGGTGGCGCGCACCGTCAGGGACGAATGGGGCGACATGCTCATCACCGGCTGGAACAAGGCGGGCTGGATGGACAAGCCGATGAATGTCGGCAACCGCATCGCCCGGCTGATCGGCGCCGAAAAGGACAGCGTGGCGATGGGCGACACGCTGTCGATCAAGGTCTATCAGGCGCTCGCGTCGGCGCTGGAGATGAACAGGCCGCGCAAGGTCGTGCTGTCGGACAGCGGCAACTTCCCCTCCGACCTCTACATGGCGCAGGGCCTGTGCAAGACGCTGGGCGAGGGCTATGAGCTGCGCGTGGTGGCCCCCGAAGAAGTGCTGGACGCCATCGACGATACCGTGGCGGTGACGATGATCACCGAAGTCGACTACCGCACCGGGCGCAAGCACGACATGGCGGCAATCACCGCCCGCGCCCATGCGAAAGGCGCGCTGACGATCTGGGATCTGGCGCATTCCGCCGGCGCCCTGCCGGTGGAACTGGCCAAGGCGGGCGCCGATTTCGCCTGTGGCTGCAGCTACAAATACCTGAACTCCGGCCCCGGCGGTCCGGCCTTCATCTATGTCGCCCCCCGCCATCAGGAGCGCGCCCGCCCGGCGCTGTCGGGCTGGCAGGGCCATGACGCCCCCTTCGCCTTCGACCTCGACTACCGCCCGGCGCGCGGCGCCGAACGCATGCGCGTCGGCACCCCGCCGATCCTGCAACTGGCCGCCCTTGAGGCCTCGCTCGACATCTGGGATCAGGTGGACATGGCGGCGCTGCGCACCCGGTCGCTCCAGCTGACCGACCTCTTCATCACGGGCGTCGAGGCGACCTGCCCCAGCCTCACCCTTGCCACCCCGCGCGATCACGCCCTGCGCGGCAGCCAGGTGTCGTTCCGCCACCCCGAAGGCTATGCGATCATGCAGGCGCTGATCTCGAAAGGCGTGATCGGCGACTTCCGCGCTCCCGACATCATCCGCTTCGGCTTCACCCCGCTCTACACCTCGGACGCTGACGTGACCAAGGCCGTCGACATCCTGGCCGAGATCATGGCAAACTCGCTCTGGGATATCCCGGAGTTCAAGACCCGCAAGAAGGTCACCTGACCCATGGCTTTCATACTGGCTCAAATATCCCCGCCGGAGGCTCCCGGCCTCTCGGTCGGAGCCTCCGGCGGGGATATTTTGACCAATGTGAAAGCCGCAAGCGCCCCCCTGTGCCGTCCCTCGGGCTGGACCTGCCTGTGGCGCACCCTGGGCAATCTCTCGGTGCTGAACCGGAAGGCCTGCGTCTGACGCGTGCCCTTTCCCTTTCACCCTACGGAGACGACCATGACTACCTATGACCCCGCCAAGGATGGCGCGCAGATGTCCTTCGACGGCCGCATGTCCTATGGCGACTATCTGCAGATCGACCGCATCCTTTCGTCGCAGCGCCTGCTGACCGGCGCGCATGACGAGATGCTGTTCATCATCCAGCACCAGACCTCGGAGCTGTGGATGATGCTGGCGCTGCACGAGCTGGATGCCGCCCGCCGCGCCGTGGCCGAAGACCGGGCGCGCGAGGCCTTCAAGATGCTGGCGCGAATCTCCCGCATCTTCGAGCAATTGAACAACGCCTGGGACGTGCTGCGCACCATGACGCCGGCCGATTACACCACCTTCCGCGAGGGGCTCGGGCAATCGTCGGGCTTCCAGTCCTGGCAATACCGGCTGATCGAATATGCCGTCGGCAACCGCAACCTTGCCATGCTGAAACCCCATGCCCACCGCGCCGACCTGACGGCCAAGCTCGAGGCCGAGCTTGCCCGCCCCTCGCTTTACGACGAGGCGCTGCGCCATCTCGCCCGCGCCGGCCTGCCGGTGCCGCAGGAGGTGCTGACGCGCGACCTGCGCCAGCCCTGGGTCGCCCATGAGGGCGTGCAGGCGGTCTGGGAAATGGTCTACCGCGAGCCGCTGAAATATTGGGAGGCCTATGAACTGGCCGAAAAGCTGGTGGATTTCGAGGATTACTTCCGCCGCTGGCGCTTCAACCACGTCACCACGGTCGAGCGCGTGATCGGCTTCAAGCGCGGCACCGGCGGCACCTCGGGGGTGAATTACCTGCGCCGCATGCTGGAGGTCGAGCTTTTCCCCGAACTGTGGCACCTGCGCACCACGCTCTAGGGCTTTCGGCGTATTCCGGGCCACATTCCCCATTGCGGGAGGTCGGGGGGCTTTGACGAGACAAAACCCCTCGGCTAAGCGTAACTGGAACAGATCGGCCTTTCACGGCCCGGAATCGCTTGGAAACCTCGATGCCCCATTTTGTCCTTCGCCTGTTGGCCATGACGGCCCTGTCGCTTTCGCTGGCAGCCTGCGTGACCGATCCGGCCCTGATGGGCACCACGGTCGCCTCGTCCTCGGTCAAGACCAAGGATCTGCCGCGCGAGGCGAAGCTGCTTGAAGGCGTCTATGCCGCAAAGGCCGATCCGCAGTTCAATGTTCCGGCCGTTCCGGTGGAAAAGGTGCCGCAGCAGTTCCAGCGCCAGACTGTGGTCTATGAGACCGACCAGCCGGTCGGCACCATCATCATCAACCCCGGCGCCAAGCATCTCTATCTCGTCACCGGCAAGAACAAGGCCGTGCGCTATGGCATCGCCGTCGGTCGGGCCGGGTTCCAGTGGTCGGGCGAGGCGCTGATCACCGATCGCAAGACCTGGCCGTCCTGGACGCCGCCGAAGGAGATGATCGAGCGCAAGCCGGAACTGGCCAAATGGGAGAAGGGCCAGCCCGGCGGCCTGGACAACCCGCTTGGTGCCCGCGCGCTTTATCTGACCACCAATGGCGTCGACTACGGCTATCGCATCCACGGCACGCCGGAATGGAACTCGATCGGGCGCAGCGCCTCGTCAGGCTGCATCCGGATGATCAACCAGGACGTGATGGACCTCTATGAGCGCGTGCCCAACAATACCAAGGTCATCGTGCTGAATGCCGATGGCTCGATGCCGAAGGGCCTGACGCTGCCGCCGCCGCAGCCGAAGAAGGCGAAGCCGGCGGAACCGGCGATCGTAGTGCCGAAGCCGGCCGTGATGCCGGCCCCGATCATCACCAATGGCGCGCCCGCGGTCGTCCCGGCCCCGGCCGCCACCGTCATGCCGGCGGTTGCCCCGGCTGCCCCGGCCCCGGCTGCGGCTGCGGCCCCGGCGGCTGCAACGCCGGCCCCCGCCCCGACGGCGACGCCCGCTGCGGCTGCCCAACCGGCCGCCGCCTGTTTGGTGGCGCTGGTGAACGGCGTCTGTCCGTCGAACTGAGACACCGGTGCAGGACACCAGGCGGCCCCGCCGGGCCGCCTGGTGTCAGTTGCCCAAGCCGCGCGCGCGCCGGACGGCGGCGGCCCGTTCAGCCCAGCCAGCGCCGGTAATCGCTGACCAGGAGGTGCAGCGGGGCCTCGTCCTCGTCGATCTCGGCAAAGCGGCCGATCGGGTCGCGAAAGATGTTGTCGGTCTCGTCGTCATTGACCGTCGAAACCTCGCCGATCAGCACATCGCCCCCTTCGCCCCAGAAGGCATGCCAGTCGCCCGGCATCAGAGTGACGCTTTCGCCGGGCGCCAGTCGCAGCTTTTCACCGGGGGCAAAGGCCCGGTCGATGCCGTCGCAGCGCACGAGGCCACCGCGGTCGGCGGCAAAGCCGCCCCGGTCGTCCGAGCCGTAAAGCTCGACCACCAGCGTCGCGCCGCCGCGGTTGATGATGTCCTCGGCCTTGAGGACATGGGTGTGCATCGGCGACAGCTGATCCTGCCGTGAAATCAACAGCTTCTCGGCATAGCACATGCCGCCGCCGCGCTGCAGGTCGGACAGCAGCCCGTTGCGGAGCGTGAAGAGAAAAAGGCCAAGCTCGTCAAACTGGCCCTGCCCGTAATCGGTGATGTCCCAGCCGCAGCGCCCCGAAATCACCCGCGCCGCACGCGCCTTGTTGGCGCGGAACGCCTCCGGCGTCCAATAGGCAAACGGCGGCAGGGCGAAACCATGGCGGCGGATCATGTCATCGGCAGCCTGCATGATCTGGTTGATGCGTGAGCGTTTCATCGGCCCCCCCTTCTGTCCGGCCGATCATACCCCGCCCGCCCGCGCCAACAAGCGGCGAAAATCGCCCGATTTTCGCACCGGATTTCCGGACGGAAATCCCGGGCCGGCCCGGCCGGGTGGAATTCGTGTGCATTCCATTTGCGATTTTCGGGGAAAATCGCCTAGACCAGCCGCTGCACGGGTTCGCGGTTGCAAAAGACCACGAACTGACCGGCGTTGCGGTAGACCCGGAAGCCCCGGCGTTTCATCTCGGCCAGAAAGGCCTCGGTGCCGACGAAACGGTCGACATCCGACGCCTTGCGACGGATCACCTCGCCGTTCCGTGCCGCGCGCGAGGCAAAGAATTCGGCGTAGAACTGCTGCGGGGTCTGGGGCTGAATCGCGGACATGCGCCGATCCTGCCCCGACTTGGGTAAACAGCCGGTTAAGACCGGCCGGCCCAGATCCTGACCGCCTGTCCGAAGGCGGCAAACAGCGGTCGCGACACCGGGTCATTCGCCGCGTTCCATTCCGGATGCCATTGCACCGCAAGCGTAAAGCCCGGCGCATCCTGCACATAGATCGCCTCGGGCGTGTCGTCGGGGGCGCGGCCCTCGATCACGATACGGTGGCCGGGACGGGCAATGCCCTGACCGTGCAGGGTGTTGGTCATCACCTCTTCGGCCCCCATCAGCCGATGGAACACCCCGCCCTTGGTGAAGCGCACCGGATGGCGCAGGGCAAAGGCTTCTTCCAGCGTGCCTTCGGGCGGCATACGGTGGTTCATCCGCCCCGGCAGCTCGCGGATTTCGGGATGCAGGCTGCCCCCCATCGCCACGTTCAGCTCCTGAAAGCCCCGGCAGATGCCGAGGAAGGGCTGGCCGCGTTCCACGCAAGCCCGGATCAGCGGCAGCGTGATCGCATCGCGGCAGCGGTCGAACTCGCCATGCGCCGGGGTCTCCGCCTCGCCATATTCCGACGGATGCACATTCGGCCGCCCGCCGGTCAAGAGGAAGCCGTCGCACAGCTCCAGCAGCTCGTCGACCTGCACCAGTCGCGGGTCCGAGGGCAGGATGATCGGCAGGCAGTCGGCCACCTCGGCTACGGCGGTCGAGTTGATATGCCCGGAGGCATGCACCGGGTAGCGGTCATTCATCTGATGCGAATTGGCGATGATGCCGACAGTCGGCCGTTTGCCTTTTGCCATGGGAGGTTCCTTCACGCCTGATGTCACAATAGGCAGTGCCGCGCCCAAGGTGAAGCCCCCGAAGCGCAGGGGAGCTGTGCGCAAAAGCGCTTCACCGAGGGGGAGTTGCGATCGGAGCGGATTGCCCGATGCGGCGGCAAGCGGGAAAACGGCCCTCAGGGCTGCTCTACCCCGTCCGGTGCCGGCGGGCGGCCAAGGGCGCGCTCGCGCATCGAGATGTAAAGCGCGCAGGCAATCAGGATCCCCACCCCGACAAAGGTCCAGAAGTCCGGGAAATCCCGGAAGAAGGCCCAACCGAGGATGACCGACGTCACCATCTCGGTATAGGCCAGCGGCGCCAGAAGCGAGGCTTCGGCATGGTCATAGGCCCGCACGATCATCAGATGGCCGAAGGTGGCGATGAAGGCCAGCGCCACGAACAGCGCCCATTGCGCCGGCGTCGGCGGCACCCAGACTGTCCAGATCACGACCGACAGGATCAGCCCGCCCAGGAGCGAGGTCTGGAACGTCGTGACCATGGCATGCGCCTGCCCCGAGATTGCCCGCGTCATCACGAAATAGCAGGCCAGAAATCCCCCCGCGCCAAGCGCCAGCCAGGAGCCGGGGTTCACTTCGGTCAGGCCGGGGCGGATGATGATGAGCGTGCCGATGAAGCCCACCGCCACCGCGATCAGCCGGCGCGGGCCGACATGTTCGCGCAGGATCAGGGCCGACAGCAGGGTGACAATCAGCGGCTGGACGAAGAAGATCGCCAGGGCGTCGGCAATCGGCAACCAGCGCAGCGACAGGAAGAAGCAGAAGGTGGCGGAAACCAGGAAAGCGGCGCGGATCAGGTGATAGACCGGCCGCGCCGGCCAAAGGCCCCGCGGCCCGGCAATGCGCAGCGCGAAGGGCAGCGTCAGCACCGCGCCAAGCGCCAGCCGCGCCCAGACGATCTGCAACACGGGCAGCCCCTCGGCGCCAAGGATCTTGGCGATCACGTCGATGCCGGGCAGTACCGCCATGGCGCCAAGCATCAGGGCGACGCCGAAGATCGGGTGTTTGACCTGCGTGTTCATGCCCGCACCGCCGCCACCACCGCCGTCGCCGCCTCCAGCGCCCCTGCCCCATGCGGAATGGCAAGCGCCTGCAGCCCCGCCTGCATCACCGCCAGCACCCCCAGCGTCATATGGGCGTTGACATGGCCCATATGGGCGACGCGCAAGAAGCCGCTGCCCTGCGGGTCGTCCTCGGTCGCCATGCCCAGACCGATGCCCAGCGTCACGCCTGCCTGCGTCTCGCACCAGTGCCGCAACCGCGCCGCATCCGGCGCCCCGAAGCGCGCCGCCGTGACGGCCCGGGCGCGGGCGGGCGGTTCGGCCATGTTCAGCCCGATGCGCGGATGGCCCTGCCCCCAGGCGTCAAACGCCGCCCAGACCGTCCTGGCCAGCGCCTCGTGCCGCGCCCAGACATTCGGCAGCCCTTCGTCGCGCAGGATCATGCTCAGCGCCTCGCGCAGGCCGTAAAGGTGATGCGTCGGCGCAGTGCCGTGCCAGTATTGCCAGAACTCCGGCCCGTCGGCCCGCGGCGTCCAGTCCCAGTAGGGCGTGCGCAGGCCCGCCGTGGCGCCGACCGCCCGGGCCTTTTCGGAAAACCAGACAAAACCCATGCCGGGCGGCAGCATCAGGCCCTTCTGGCTGGCGGCAAAGGCGATATCGACGCCCCAGTCGTCCATGCGGAATTCGTCGCAGCCCATCGAGGCGATGCAATCCACCCCCAGAAGCGCCGGATGCCGCGCCCGATCCATGGCGGCGCGCAGGCCGGCGATATCGGTGCGGGCCGAGCTTGCAGTGTCGACATGGGTGGTCAGCACCGCCTTGATCTGCCCGTCATCGGCGGCAAGCCTTGCCTCGACCCGCACAAGATCGGGCGTCGCATGGCGGCCGAAATCCATCACCTCGACGGCAACCCCCTGCGCTGTCAGCACATTGGCCCAGCCAAGTCCGAACAGCCCCGAGGCCAAGAGCAACACCTTGTCGCCGCGGGAAAACAGGTTGGTGTCCACCGCCTCCCAAAGCGCATGGCCGTTGCCGATGTAGCAGGCGACATTGCCGGCCGTACCCGCCAGCGCGCGCAGGTCGGGCCAGAGCGAGCCGACCAGCCCGATCAGCTCGCCGTCATAGATGTTCGGCGCGGTGCGGTGCATGGCGTTCTGGATGCGGTCCGGCACGACCGACGGCCCCGGAATGGCAAGGTAGGGGCGGCCATGGGCAAGCGTCATCGGGCGTCCTTTCGGCTGGATGCCCAAGGGCTAACCCCACCCCCTTGCCCCGTCAACCGACGCGCGGGAACTGGTCCGACCGCCTCCCGGCTTCTGGACAGCACCGCGCGGCGGGGCTATGGCTGGTCCCTGCCCTTTCCCCGCGCCACAGGCCCAAGTTTGAGCGACGCTCCCCCCCCGAAACCCCGCCTCATGTCCAGGTTCTGGCGCGATTACCTGCGCCCGCAGGCCGGGATGATCGCCCTCGCCTTTCTGCTGCTGCTGATCGAGGGCGCGACGCTGGGTGCGCTGTCGAAGGCGATCGAGCCGCTGTTCGATCAGGTCTTTGCCAAGGGCGACCAGGCCGCGCTCTGGCCGGTCGGTCTTGCCATCCTCGGGCTGTTCGTGATCCGCGGCCTTGCCACCATCGCCTCGCGCACGGTGATTTCCGCGGTGACGCAAAAGGTCGCCGCCCTGATGCAATCGGCCCTTCTGCGCCATTTGCTGACACTGGAGGGCCGGTTCTTTCAGGACAACCCGCCCGGCGCGCTGATCGAGCGGGTGCAGGGAGACACGCTGGCAGTGCAGGGCATCTGGAGCGCGCTTGTTACCGGCATCGGGCGCGATCTGTTCAGTCTGGTGTTCCTGTTCGTCGTCGCGCTGTCGATTGATCCGGTCTGGACCATCGCCGCGCTGGTCGGGGCGCCACTGCTGATCCTGCCTTCGGTTCTGGTGCAGCGCTATATCCGCAAGAAGGTCGTGCAGCTGCGCAATCAGGCGGGCTTGCGGGCGACACGGCTGGACGAGATCTTCCACGGCATTCAGGCCGTCAAGCTCAACCGGATGGAGGCCTATCAGGCCGATCGCTTTGACCGGGTGCTGGGGCTGATGCGGCGGGCCGAGATCAAGATCTCGGCGGGCCGGGCACTGATGCCCGGCATGATGGATTTCGTCACCGGCTTCGGCTTTTTCGCGGTCCTGCTGATGGCCGGCGGCCAGATCGCCGGGGGCGCGCGCAGCACGGGCGAGTTCATGGCCTTCTTCACCGCCATGTCGCTGACCTTCCAGCCCATGCGCCGCCTTGGCGATCTGTCGGGCAGCTGGCAGGTAGCTTCGGCCAGTCTGGAGCGGATCTACCGGCTGCTTGATACCGCGCCGGCGCAGACCCGCCCGGCCCGCAGCGCCACCCTGCCCGCCCCCGGCGCCCCGGAGATCCGGTTTCAGGACGTGACCTTTGCCCATGGCGACCAGCCGGTGCTGCGCGGCCTCAGCTTCACTGCCCGCGCCGGGCAGACCACCGCCATCGTCGGGGCCTCGGGGGCGGGAAAATCGACGGTGTTCCAGCTGCTGACCGGCCTTCTCGATCCGGCCTCGGGGCAGATCCTGATCGGTGGGATCGACACGGCGGCGCTGGCGCTGCCCGATCAGCGCCGGCTCTTTGCCTCTGTCACGCAGGATGCCGCGCTTTTCGACGAAACCCTGCGCGAGAATGTCGAGCTTGGCCGCCCGCTGGACGATGCCGCGCTCAAGGCCGCGCTGGCCATGGCGCATGTGACCGACTTCCTGCCGAACCTGCCGCTTGGTGTCGACACCCCGGTCGGCCCGCGCGGCTCGGCGCTGTCGGGCGGGCAAAAGCAGCGGGTGGCGATTGCGCGGGCCCTGGCGCAGGACGCGCCGGTGCTGCTGCTTGACGAGGCGACCAGCGCGCTGGACGCCGGCTCCGAGGCCGCCATCGCAGCCGCCCTCGCCCGCGCCGCACAGGGGCGCACGACGCTGGTGATCGCCCACCGCCTTGCCACCGTGCGCGAGGCCGACCATATCCTTGTCATGGATCAGGGCCGGGTGGTCGAAGAAGGCCCACACGCCGCACTTCTGGCGCAGGGCGGAATTTATGCGCGGCTTTACCAGCTGCAATTCAAGGGCTGAACCGATGGGAGAAACCACCCCTGACCGCAAGGTCTATGCCCTGAGCGGCGCCGATGCGCTGCCGTTCCTGCAGGGCCTTGTAACGAATGACGTGCTGCCCTTGGCCAAGGCGCCCGGCATCGTCTGGGCGGCGCTGCTGACGCCGCAGGGCAAGTATCTGGCCGATTTCTTCGTGGTGAACACTGGCGGGGCGCTGCTTCTGGACATCAAGGACAGCCTTGCCGAGACGACTGTCCAGCGCCTGTCCATGTACAAGCTGCGCGCCGATGTGCAGATCACCCCCACCGAGCTGGCCGTGACCCGCGGCCTTGGCCCGGCGCCCGAGGCCGCCCTGCCCGACCCGCGCCACCCGGCGCTCGGCTGGCGGGCTTACGGCGCGGCGGGCAGCGCCCCGCAGATCGACTGGGACGCGATCCGCGTCGCCCATGTCATCCCCGAAGGCGGCATCGAGCTGATCCCGAACGACAGCTACATCCTGGAAAACGGCTTCGAGCGGCTGAACGGCGTCCATTTCCGCAAGGGCTGCTATGTCGGGCAGGAAGTCACCGCGCGGATGAAGCACAAGACCGAGTTGCGCAAGGGGCTGGTGCGGCTGGGCATCGACGGCGCGGCCCCGGTCGGCAGCGAGGTAACGGCAGACGGCAAGCCGGTGGGCCGGCTGTTCACTCAGGCGGGCGGACGCGCGTTGGCGCATCTGCGGCTCGATCTGGCGCAGGGCGACCTGATGGCGGCAACCGCATCGCTGCGGCTGGAATAGCAAAAGGCCGCCCGCAGGCGGCCCCGAAATTCGCCCGAATTTCGCCGCGCCCTCAGGCGCGTTCGGAATATTCCATGGTGTCGGTGTTGACGATCACATCCTCGTCGATGTCGATGAAGGGCGGAACCATGATCCGCACGCCATTGTCCAGCACCGCGGGCTTGTAGGACTTGCTGGCGGTCTGGCCGTTCTGCACCGGCTCGGATTCCACCACCTTGCAGGTCACCTTGACCGGCAGGCGCACGTTCAACGGCTCTTCGCCGTAATACTGCACCGCCACCGTCATGCCATCCTGCAGGAACGGCCGGCGATCGCCCAGAAGCTCGGCATCCAGTTCGATCTGCTCATAGGTCTCGGTGTCCATGAACACCAGCTTCCCGTCGGTTTCATACAGGAACTGCTGGTCCTTCATCTCCAGATCGACCTGATCGACCTTGTCTTCCGAGCGGAAGCGTTCATTCAGCTTGCGCCCATCGCGCAGGTTCTTCAGCTCGGCCTGCGCAAAGGCCCCGCCCTTGCCGGGCTTGACGTGAGTGACCTTCACCGCCGCCCACAGACCGCCATCGTGGTCAATGATGGTGCCGGGCTTGAGTTCGTTTCCGTTGATCTTGGCCATGGTGGCAAAACCTTGTCAAAAGGTTGAATTGTTCAGGTGGCCCCCTATATATGGCAGATTGTTCCGGGGCAAGCCGACTAGATACGGTGCTGGCATATTCGACCCATGCACAAAACGCATGGCTGTTATTCGAAAGATGACAAGCCGAATCGTAGCAAAGTCGTTACAAGCACAGAACGCGAGAAAGACAAGAGCAAGAACAGGATCACGAGCATGCTCGATTCCATCGACAGCACGGCCTTCAACTTTGAACAGGGGCAGCGCGCCCGCAAGCTGTTTGCCGCAGTGGTGCTGGCTGCCCTCGACGATGCGATCGCCGATGACAAGAAATACGGCAACGGGCCGGACCAGATCGCCCGCTGGGCGCGGTCGCGCGACGGGCGCGAAGTGCTGTCCTGCGCCGGGATCGACCCGAACGAGCGTGTGGTGAAGGGCCTGATGGAATTCGTGTCCAAGGGCGTGCGCACTTCGGTCGCGCTCAGCCGCGAAGAATCCGAACGCCGCCACGCGCTGGAAATGGAACAGGCCGAAGCCGCCTGATCCGGCCCCGCGCCCCGGCCAGATGCAAAAGCGCCCCGCGGGGCGTTTTTTTCATGGCAGGCGGCATGGGTGGCGCCGAGACGGCGGCGCTGCGCGTTACAGCAGATCGTCCGAGGCCAGCCCCCGGGCGATCTCGGCCCGCACCAGCTTGCGGATGTTGCGGGTGATGCGTTCGCCCAACCGGCCCTGAAGCTCTTCGCGCAGCACGTCGCGGACGATCTCGCGCAGCATGGCCTCGTCGACCGGCAGCTCCGGCAGGTCATCGCCCGGCGCGGCGCGCAAGGCAGAGACCTTTGGCCCCATGTCGCCCAGCTCTTGCAGCACCGCCGCTTCCGCCGCGTCCGCCCAGGTCAGCGGCGGCTCGACCGAACCCGCGGCCCAGGGATCGGGGCGAAGCTGGTCGGCCTCGTCCGCCCCGGCCGATTGCGCCCAGCCCGGCAGGGTGGCGCTTTCGTCGGCCTGATGCAGCCGGTCCGCCCCGGGCTCCGGTGCGGCCGGGTCGGGGTTCCGGGCCTCAAAGCCGATCCCGGCCAGCTCGCTTTCGGCCTGAACCGCTTCGACATAGGCGGTTGCAAACCGCTCCGACACGGCTCCGGCATCCGGCGCGGCCTCGGGGTCAGGCTCGGCGGCAGCGGCGACCGCGGGCTCCGAGCGGCTCGACTGGAACTGCACCGGGGCGACATAATCCTCGATCACCGGGACATCTTCCCAGATCTCGGCCAGCGGCGCATCGAGCGGCGCGTCAAGCGAGGCATCTCCGGTCTCAGGCTCCCAGTCATCGGATTGCTGATCGACCCCGGCCCCGACCGCCGCCACCAGATCGTCAATGCCGCGCGCGGCGGGGCTTTCGACACCCGGATTGTCCTGAACCACCCGCAGGGCGGGGGTCAGCAACAGCTTGCCGCGCTCGCCAGCCCCCGCAGGCGCTGCGCCCGAGGCCGCCACTGGCCGCATGTCTTCCGACACCAGCCGCCGGATCGACGACAGCACATCCTCGATATCGCTGCTGCTCAACGGTTCTGACATGCCGATTTCTGCCCTGTCTTGTACCCCTTGCGGGTTTTCCCGGACCATAGCGCGGGTGCCTTGGCAGCACAAGAAAAAGGCCCGCGCGGTGGCGGGCCTTCCTTGCAGGTGTTGCACGGGATCAATCCGCGATCTTTTCCAGAATGCGGTCCAGCGCCTTGCCCTGCGCCGAATGCACCGGCGCAGCCTTGACGGCGTCGTAATAGGCTTCCGGATCAAAGCTCGGCACCCCGAGGTTCAGCTGTTCGGCGGTCAGCTGCCCCATCGCCGACAGCACCTGGTAGACCCCGACATAGCGGTTGGCCTCGGCTTCCAGCCGGGCAGCGCGGGCCGAAAGCAGGTCCTGCTCGGCGTTCAGCACGTCCAGCGTGGTGCGGGCGCCAAGTTTCGCCTCCTCGCGCACCCCGTCAAAGGCCTTTTGCGCCGCCGTCACCTGCTGGCGCCCGGCCTCGATCGAGGCATGGGCCACCGCCAGCTGCGCCCAGGCCTGACCGACCGTCTCGCTGACCTGCACCACCGCCTGCAGAAGCCCTGCCTCCGCCTGTTCCTTGCCCGCCATGCTCTTGCGGTAGACCGCGGCATTCTTGCCGCCCGACAGCACGGTCTGGCTCAACTGCAGCCCGACCCCGAGCGAGGCCGGCCCGTCCTGCACATCCTTGCTCAGATCGACCGAAGCGCCCAGCGTCGGCCCAAAGGCCGTGGCGGCGATCTTCACGTTCAGATCGGCGGCCGCGGCCTGATGCTGGGCCTGGATGACAACCGGATGGCCGCGTTCGGCGACCGCCTTCGCCGCCTCAAGCGAACCGGGCAGCGCGGGCGTCTTGGGCGCCGGCGCCAGAGTGCCGGGATAATGGCCCGTCACCGCCTTGTAGCGCTCGCGCGCCACCATCAGCTGGCCCTGTGCCGCAGCCAGATTGGCATTCGACGCCGCCAGTGCCGCCTCGGCCAGCGACACGTCGGTCTGCGTCACCTCCCCCACCTCGAAACGGTCGCGGGCGGCGCGCAGTTCCTGCGTGATGACCCGCACGTTCGATTCGCGCAGCGCCACGATCTCGTGCTGCAACTGCACGTCGACATAGGCCGACACGGCGGCCAGCAGCACCTGCTGCTCCACGTTCACCAGCGACGAGCGCGCCGCCAGCACCTGCTCGCGCGCGGCGGCAACCGACAGCTTGCCACGGCCGCCGGCCCACAGCACGACCTGGGCGGACAATTCCAGACTGGCCGAAGTCTGATGGTCGAAGGGCGCCGAGAACGGGCTGCTGCGGATCGAGCGATCATATTGCCGCGCCCCGGCCGAGGCGGCAAATTCCAGCACCGGACGCAGGCTGGCCACGGCGATCGCGGCATCCTCGTCGGCGGCCCGCAACACCGCCTGGTTCTGATCCAGCAGGTTCGAGGTCTTGTAGGCCGCCACCAGCGCGTCAGCCAGCGTCTCGGCCTGCGCCGCGGCCGAGGCCATGGCAAACCCCGTCACAAAGCCGAAGAGTTTCAGGAATTTCCGCATCTTTGCCGCCTATCTTTGGTCACGTCCGGTTCTGGCCCGCCCCGCCCTTACCCCTCGCGTCGCGGGGCGCAAGGCGGGACATCGCGGCATTCATATTCTAAAGTTCGAATTCATGTCGAGGGGCAAACCCCGCCATCACCGGCGCGGCCGCATTGAAGGCAAAGCGCCAGACCAGCTTGCCGCCGGCCTTGTGGCCGATCTTCACGGCGCCAAGCGGGCCGTCCATGAACAGCGCGGCAATCCGCCCGCCGTCCTTCAACTGATCCACCAGCGCCTGCGGAATGGCCTCCACCCCGCCCTGCACCGTGATGACGTCATAGGTGCCGCATTTCGCGCAGCCCGCGGCGAGCGGGCCGGCGACGACCGCCACATTGTCCACGCCTTCGGCCGCCAGCTGGCGCTGCGCCTCGGCGGCAAGCGCCTCATCCTCCTCGACCGCAACCACCGCCTCGGCCATGCGGGCGATGACCGCCGAAGAATACCCCAGCCCGCAACCAAGATCGAGCACCACCTCCGACGGCTGGATGTCCAGCGCGTCCAGCATCTTCGCCAGGGTGCGCGCCTCGAGCATCACGCGGTCGCCGCCAAGGACAAGGTTCTCGCCGATATAGGCCGCCTCGCGCTTGGCGCCCGGCACATAGACCTCGCGCGGGACGGCGAGCATGGCCTCGATGATCGGGAATTTGGTGACATCCTGCGGGCGCACCTGAGTGTCGACCATCATCACGCGGCGGGCGGAATAGGTGCTCATCTGAATACCTTCGGCAATTGGGTCAGCTTGCGCCCCGTCTTGCCACAGCCCGCGCGCAGGGGCAACGGCACAATGCGCGCTTTGGCAAGGCAGAGGCGGTGGAATTCTCCGATCCGCCGCAAAGCTGGCATGATTCGTTAACTCCGCCCGGCACATCCTGCCCCGGACGATGAAACCGCTCCGATGAAACCGCTCCAAGGGGGATTGCCATGCCCAACCTGTCACCCGCCGATGAACTGGCCGAGATCCGCGCCGAAATTGCCCGGCTGAAGGCGCGCGAGGCCGCCTTGCGGTCCCTGTTCCTGTCCGATCCCGCAGCCAGCCACTCCGGCCGCTGGAGCCGGGTCGAAGTGGTGCAAAGCCAGGAGCGGCGCTTCAACCCCGCGCTCCTGCCCGACAGCATCCGGCAGGACCCGCGCTATTGCGACCTGCGCCTTGTGCAGACTGTGCGCTGCCTGCCCGCCACGCTGACGGTGGCGGTGCGCCCCGGCTGGCCGATCCGGCGCGACCCCGCGGCGCTGCACTGACGGTTGCGGCCCAGGGGTGATTTCCGCCCGGAAATCGCCATGCGGAATTCGCCCGAATTCCGCCCCGCCGCCCGCTCAGTGCTTCAGCTTGAAGCGCTGGATCTTGCCGGTCTGGGTCTTGGGCAGGGCCTGCACGAAGATCACCCGGCGCGGATATTTGTAGGGCGCGATGGTCAGCTTCACATGATCCTGCAACAGCTTGATCATGCGGGCATCCCCGACCCGCCCCTCGGCCAGCACGACATGGGCCTCGACGATCATGCCGCGCTCTTCGTCCGGCGCCCCCACCACCGCGCATTCCGCCACATCGGGATGCGCCAGCAGCGCCGCCTCCACTTCCGGCCCGGCGATGTTGTAGCCGGCCGAAATGATCATGTCGTCCGAGCGCGCGGCAAAGTGGAAGCGCCCCTCCTCGTCCTGCCAGAAGCTGTCGCCAGTCAGGTTCCAGCCGTCGCGGACATATTTCTTCTGCCGCGCATCGGCAAGATAGCGGCACCCCGTCGGCCCGCGCACCGCCAGACGACCGACCTCGCCGCGCGGCAGTTCCTTCATCTCCTCGTCCACGATCCGCGCCTCATAGCCCGTCACCGGCCGCCCGGTGCAGGCCGGGCGATGGTCATCAAAGCGGTTGGTCAGGAAGATGTGCAGCATCTCGGTGGCGCCGATGCCGTCCAGCATCGGCTTGCCGGTCTTGGCCATCCATTCCTCATAGACCGGCGCCGGCAGGGTTTCGCCCGCACTGACCGCCGCGCGCAGCGACGACAGGTCGGCCCCCTCGTCCATCGCCTTCAGCATCACCCGATAGGCGGTGGGCGCGGTGAAACAGACTGTCGCCTTGTGGGTCTGGATGATCTCGATCATGTTCGGCGGGCTGGCCTGTTCCAAGAGCGCCGCCGCCGCGCCAAAGCGCAAGGGAAACACCGCCAGCCCGCCCAGCCCGAAGGTAAAGGCCAGCGGGGGCGAGCCAACGAAGACATCGTCGGGCGTCACGCCCAGCACTTCGCGGGCATAGCCGTCGGCGATGATGAGAAGGTCGCGGTGAAAGGCCATTGCCCCCTTCGGCTCGCCTGTCGTGCCGCTGGTAAAGCCGATCAGCGCCACATCGTCGCGCCCGACGGGGGGCGCGGTGAAGCGCACCGATTTGCCCAGGGCAAGCCGGTCCAGCTCGGCATCATGGTTCGCCGTGCCGTCAAAGCCGACCACCGCCTTGAGATATTTCGAATGCTTGGCGCAGGCCACCATCTCGTCCATCAGCCGGGTGTCGCAAAGGGCAAGGCTGATCTCGCCCTTGTCGACGATCTGGCCCAGCTCGCCCGCCCGCAGCATCGGCATGGTGTTGACCACCACTGCGCCGGCCTTGGTCGCCGCCAGCCAGCAGGCCACCATCGCCGGATTGTTCGCCGACCGGATCATCACGCGATTTCCGGGCTTTACGCCGTAATCTTCAACCAGAACATGCGCGATGCGGTTGGTCCAGTCGGCCAACTCCTTGTAGGTCCGCAAGCGGCCATTGCCGATCAGCGCGGTGTGGTCGCCAAAGCCCTTGTCCACCATGCGGTCGGTCAGCTCGACGGCGGCATTGATGAACTCGGGGTACTGGAACTGCTCCAGCCGGAATTCCGGCCAGTCCTCGACTGGCGGCAGGCGGTCGCGGGTGAAAGTGTCGGTGTGGCCGGTCGGTCCCAGCATGGCAAAACTCCCCTGTTGATGCCCCGGTTTGGCCCGGGATCTGCGGTTATTGCGGAATGACGGCAGTGGCCTCGATCTCGACCTTGGCGCGGTTCTCGACCAGCGCCACGACCTGCACCAGCGCCATCGCCGGATAGTGCCGCCCGATGATCTCTTTATAAGCGGCGCCCAAGCCTTTGAGATTGGCCAGATATTCCCGCTTGTCGGTGACATACCAGGTCAGGCGCACCAGATGCTCGGGCTTGGCCCCGGCCTCGGCCAGCACCTCGACGATCGAGCGCAGCGCCTGCGCCACCTGCGCGACGAAGTCGTCGGTCTCGAACTCGCAGTCCGCGTTCCAGCCGATCAGCCCGCCGGTGAACACCATGCGGCCGGTGGCGGCGACGCCATTGGCATAGCCCCGCGCCGGTTTCCAATGTTTCGGGTGCAGGATTTCGTGGCTCATTCTTCGGTCTCCAGATGTGCGGCCAACCGGGCGCGCAGCGCCTCGGGCCAGGCTGCGGCCTTCATGTTGTCGATCCAGACAAGGGTGAGATGCGCCCGCATCCGCAGTTCGGCCCCCATCCGCCCGGTGATCTCCACCACCGCCGAACTGCCGCCCAGCTTGCGGACGACCAGCGTGAAGGCCACCTTGTCGCCCAGCCGCGAGGGCGCCACGAAATCCGCTTCGATATGCACCGTCGGCACGCCATTGCGGCGGCCATCCAGATGCATCTCGGCAAAACTGCGGCCCACCTCGTCGGCGAAGAAATTCTCGACAACCGAGTTGGTCATCTCGAAATAGCGCGGATAGAACACGATCCCCGCCGGGTCGCAGTGGTTGAACTCGATCTGAATGATGCGGCTGTAGCTCATCCCAGAAGGCTCCGCGCGATCACCACCCGCTGCACGTCGCTGGCGCCTTCATAGATGCGCAGCGCCCGGATCTCGCGGTACAGGCTTTCCACCGCAAAGCCGCTGCGTACCCCGTCGCCGCCATGCAGCTGCACGGCCATGTCGATCACCTTCTGCGCCGCCTCGGTGGCATAAAGCTTGGCCATCGCCGCCTCGCGCGAGATGCGGGCCTGGCCCATGTCCTTGACCCAGGCGGCGCGATAGATCAGCAGCGCGGCGGCGTCGATCTGCACCGCCATGTCGGCCAGATGCCCCTGCACCATCTGGTAATCGGCCAGCCGCCCGCCCCCGGCGCGCTCGCGCGTTGCCCGCACCAAGGCCTCGTCCAGCGCCCGGCGGGCAAAACCCAGCGCCGCCGCGCCCACAGTCGAGCGGAACACATCCAGCACCGACATCGCAATCTTGAACCCCTCGCCCGGCTTGCCGATCAGCGCCGCCTCGGGCAGCACCACATCGCTCAGCCCCAGATGCGCCAGCGGATGCGGCGCCATCACCTCGATGCGGTCCAGCACCGTCAGGCCGGGCGTGTCCGCCGGCAGCAGGAAGGCCGAAAGCCCCTTCGCCCCCGGCGCCTCGCCGGTGCGGGCGATGATGACATAGACATCGGCAATGCCGCCGTTCGAGATATAGGTCTTTTCGCCGTTCAGCACCCAGCCCTGCGGCCCGCGCACCGCTGTCGTGGCGGTCTGCGCCACATCCGACCCGGCCCCCGGCTCGGTCAGGGCAAAACCCGAAATCGCCTGCCCGGCCCGAGTGCGCGCCAGCCACTCCCGCTGCGCCGGCGTGCCGAAGAGCGACACCGCCCCCATGCCAAGCCCCTGCATGGCAAAGGCGAAATCCGCCAGCCCGTCATGGCGCGCCAGCGTCTCGCGGCTCAGGCAAAGCGTGCGCACATCCAGCGCTTCGCCCGCCCCGGCCGCGGTCGGCTGCAACCAGCCCCCCGCGCCCAAGGCCGCGACCAGCCCCTTGCAGGCCGCGTCGACATCGCCGTGATCCACTGGCAGGTGCGCCGCGCACCAGCCCTCCAGCGCCTGCGCATGGGCGCGGTGGCGCTCTTCGAAGAAGGGCCAGCTCAGGAAGGATCGGTCTGCCATGTCTTCATCTGTTCCTAAATATCCTCCGGGGGTCCGGGGGTGGAAAACCCCCGGCGAATTTTCGTCGAAAATTCGTCAGTCGCCCTGAAACACCGGTTTTTCGCGTGCCACAAAGGCGTGATAGGCGCGTTCGAAGTCGCGGGTCTGCATGCAGATCGCCTGCGCCTGCGCCTCGGCCTCGATCGCCTGTTCCAGCCCCATGTTCCATTCCTGATTGAGCTGGGTCTTGGTGATGCCATGGGCAAAGGTCGGCCCGGCGGCGATGCGGCTGGCCAGTTTCCACGCCTCGGCCTCCAGCGCCTCCGCCCCGTGCAGCGCGTTCCAGAAGCCCCAGGCGGCACCCTCCTCGGCGCCCATCACCCGGCCGGTGTACAAAAGCTCCGCCGCCCGGCCCTGCCCGATGATGCGCGGCAGCATGGCGCAGGCGCCCATGTCGCAGCCGGCCAGCCCGACGCGGGTGAACAGGAACGCCGCCTTCGCCTCCGCCGTCGCCAGCCGCAGATCCGAGGCCATGGCGACGATCGCCCCAGCGCCGACACAGACCCCGTCCACCGCCGCGATGATCGGCTTGCCGCAGCCGATCATCGCCTTGACCAGATCGCCGGTCATCCGGGTGAAGGCGAGAAGTTCCTTCATATCCATGCCCACGAGCGGGCCGATGATGTCATGCACATCGCCGCCCGAGCAGAAATTGCCGCCGTTCGAGGCGAAGATCACTACGTCGATGTCGCTGGCATAGACCAGCGCGCGGAAGGTGTCGCGCAGTTCGGCATAGCTGTCGAAGGTCAGCGGGTTCTTGCGGTCAGGCCGGTTCAGCCGGATCGTGGCGATCCGGTCCTTGGCCTCCCACAGGAAATGTTGGGGCTGAAGGCCCGCCATCTTGGTCATGTCTTGCCCATCCGCTTGAGAATTTCGGTCAGCGCGTCGAGATCGGCCTCGCCCAGCCCGTCAAAGAGCTTGTCCACTTCCGCCTCATGGCCCTGCGCCATGACTTCAAAGGCGGCGATGCCCTCCGGCGTCATGGCGACATAGACGGTGCGGCGGTCGGTTTCCGACGGCGTGCGGCGCACCATGCCGTCGGCCTCCAGCCGGTCGACCACGGCGGTCGCGTTGCCGTTCGACACCAGCAGCATGCGGGAAAGTTCGCTCATCGTCACCCCGTCGCGGCGGCGGTAGAGCGCCGCCATCACGTCAAACCGCGGCAGGGTGGTGTCATGGTTCAGCCGCAGGTATTCGCGCAGGGCGTTTTCGCTACCGCGGGTCACGCCCAGCAGGCGGATCCACATCTTCAGCCGGCGCTTGGACAGATCGCTCATACTTCGCCCCCCGCAATGGTGATGCACTGGCCGTTGATGCCCTCGGACCCTGCGCCGGCAAGAAACAACGCGGCGGCAGTGACTTCGGACGGTTGGAACAGCCGGTTCTGCGGGTTCAGTCCCTCCAGCGCGGCGCGCGCCTCGGCCAGCGTCTTGCCGGTCTTTTCGGCGATCACCTGCACCGAATGGTCGGTCATCGGGGTGTCCAGAAAGCCGGGGCAAATGGCGTTCACGGTAATGGGCTTGCGCGCCACTTCCAGCGCCAGCGAACGGCACATGCCGATCACCCCGTGCTTGGCCGCCGCATAGGGCGCGACCTTGGCATAGCCCTTCAGCCCTGCGGTCGAGGCGACCGCGATCAGCCGGCCCCAGCCGGTGAACTGGTTCAGCCCTTCGCGGAAGGTCAGGAACACGCCGGTCAGGTTCACCGCCAGCATGGCGTTCCACTGGTCCAGCGAGGTTTTCGCCATCACCGAACTGTCGGCCGCCCCGGCATTGGCGATGACGATATCCACCGCCCCGGCCTCCGCAAACATCCGTTTCACGGAGGCCTCGTCGGTGACATCACCCTGCACGGCCCGGATGCCCCCGGCCTTGGCCGCGACCGCCTGCAGGGCGTCCAGCCGCCTGCCCGCGATCACCACCTCTGCGCCCCCGGCGGCAAAGCCGAGCGCGAGGTTTTCCCCCGCGCCCGAGCCGCCCCCGGTGATCAGCACCCGTTTGCCCAGCAGTGTCATGCCCGAAGTTGCTCCTGTTGCCGCTCGCGCAGGCGGAACATCAGGTCGCGCCCGCCCTTGTAAGCCACGGGCCAGTCCGATTCCGTGTCCCCCTGCGCCACCGCAGCATGCAACGTCCAGTAAGGGTCGGCCAGATGCATCCGCGCCAGACAGACAAGGTCGGCCCGGCCCGCCATCAGGATGCCGTTGACCTGATCGTAGTCGGAGATGTTGCCGACGGTGATGGTGGCGATCCCGGCCTCGTTCTTGATGCGGTCGCTGAACGGGGTCTGGAACATCCGGCCATAGATCGGCTTTTCCGCCGGGTCGGTCTGGCCCGAGGAGACATCGATGATATCGGCCCCTGCCGCGCGGAACATCCGGGCAATCGCCACCGCCTCGTCCGGGGTGACACCGCCGTCGATCCAGTCATGCGCCGAAATCCGCACGCTCATCGGCCTGGCCGCCGGCACGACGGCGCGCATGGCGCTGAACACCTCCAGCGGATAGCGCATGCGGTTCTCAAGGCTGCCGCCATACTCGTCGGTCCGCGTGTTGGTGACGGGCGAGATGAAGGAGGCGATCAGATAGCCATGCGCGGCGTGCAGTTCGATCATGTCGGCCCCGGCCCGCACCGCCATTTCGGTGGCCGCGACGAACTCGGCCTTCACGCGCTCGAGATCGGCACGGTCCATGGACTTGGGGACTGCATTGACCGGCCGATAGGCCAGCGCGCTTGGCGCCAGAGTCGGCCAGTTGCCGGCCGGCAGAGGCATGTCGACCCCGCCCTCCCACGGCACGCAGGTTGAAGCCTTGCGCCCGGCATGGCCGATCTGGATGCAGAGCTTGGCCGTCGTCTCGGCATGGATGAAATCGGCCAGCCGCTTCCAGGCCGCCTCGTGTTCGGGCGCATAAAGGCCGGGGCAGCCGGGGGTGATGCGGCCCTCGGGCGAAACGCAGGTCATTTCGGTATAGACCAGCCCCGCCCCGCCCTTGGCGCGTTCGGCGTAATGGCTGAAATGCCAGTCGGTCGGGCAACCATCGACGGCCTTGTACTGCGCCATCGGCGAGACCACGATGCGATTCTTCAAGGTCATGTCGCGCAGGCGGAACGGCGCGAACATCGGCCGCCGTCCCGGCTTGCCGCCCTGCTCGGCCTGATACCAGTCCTCCGACCGGCCGAGCCAGTCCGGATCGCGCAAGCGCAGGTTTTCATGCGAAATCCGCTGGCTGCGGGTCAAGAGCGAATAGGCGAACTGCGGCATCGGCATGTCGAGATAGCGTTCCACCTGCTCGAACCATTCAAGGCTGTTGCGCGCCGCCGATTGCAGGCGCAGAACCTCGATCCGGCGCTCGTCCTGATAGCGCTGGAAGGCGCCCTCCAGCGTCGGCTCGGAATGCAGGTAATCGGCCAAGGCAATCGCTGAGTCAAAGGCCAGACGCGACCCCGAGCCGATGGAATAATGCCCGGTCGCCGCCGCATCGCCCATCAACACGACGTTGCCATTGTACCAACGCTCACACAGCACGCGCGGGAACTGCATCCACACCGCCGAGCCGCGCAAATGCGCCGCATTCGACATCAGCTCATGCCCGCCCAGATGCTTTTCAAAGATCTTGCGGCAAGTCTCGACGGTTTCTTCCTTGGTCATCGTCTCGAACCCGGCGCGGTCCCAGGTGTCGGGCATGCAATCGACGATGAAAGTCGCGGTGTTGTCGTCGAACTGGTAGACATGCGCCCAGAACCAGCCCCATTCGGTCTTTTCGAAGATGAAGGTGAAGGCGTCGTCGAATTTCTGATGCGTGCCAAGCCAGATGAACTTCACCAGCCGCTGATCAATGTCGGGCTTGAACACCTCGGCATATTCGCGGCGCACAAGGCTGTTGATGCCGTCGGTTGCCACCACCAGATCGTAGTCCTTTCGGTAATCCTCCGCCGTCTTGAATTCGGTCTGGAACTCCATCTTCACGCCCAGCTCGCGGGCGCGTTCCTGCAAGAGGATCAGCATCGCCTTGCGGCCGATCCCGGCAAAGCCATGGCCGCCCGACACCGTGCGTTCGGTGCCGCGCACCACGGCGATATCGTCCCAATAGGCAAACTGGCTGCGGATCGCCTCGGTCGACTTCGGGTCGTTCTTCTGCATCCGGCCCAACGCGTCATCCGACAGCACCACGCCCCAGCCAAAGGTGTCATTGGCCTTGTTGCGTTCCAGCACGGTCACGTCATGGCTTGCATCGCGCAGCTTCATCGAGATGGCGAAGTAAAGGCCAGCGGGGCCGCCCCCAAGGCAGAGAATCTTCATGGCTTCCTCCAAAAGGCGCGTTTGAGTTGAGGTTGGCACCGCTCGAAAACAATTTCAAGCTTGAAATTTCTATCTTGAAAAATTTGTCGCAAGCCCGCAGAGTGCAGACCATGGAACAGGTCATCATCGAGAACATGGGCGCCTGGGTGAAGATCACCCTGAACCGCCCCGAGGCGAAGAACGCGCTGAATACGGCCGTTCTGGCGCAAGTCGCGGCAACCCTGACGGATGCGGCGGCAGACCCCGCCATTCGCGCGGCGCTGATCTGCGGCGCAGAGGGCAATTTCGCCGCCGGGGCCGACATCGGCGAGATCGAAACCAAGACCGCAAGCGAAGGTGCGGTTGACCCGCGCAAAGGCCATTGGGCCGCGATCCGCGCCTTCCCGAAGCCGCTGGTGGCGGCGGTGGACGGTTTCGCCCTTGGCGGTGGCCTTGAACTGGCCTTGATGGCCGACATGATCGTGCTGGGGGCCGATGCCAAGCTTGGCCTGCCGGAAACCAGTCTCGGCCTCATTCCCGGTGCAGGCGGCGCGCAGCGGCTTTTGGCGCTGGCGGGCCGGGCGCGGGCGACGCGGCTGGTTCTGGGTGGGGAAATCATTGACGCGGCAACGGCTTACGGCTGGGGCCTTGCCGGCTGGCTTGCCGATGGCCCCGCCCTGCCCGAGGCCGAAGCCCTGATTGCACGGATGTGCAAACGCGCGCCGCTTGCCCTGCAGGCCGCCAAGGCCGCGCTGGTGCAGGGCGATGAGCAAGCTCTTGCCCTGTCGCAGGAGCGCGCGGCTTTCGAACGCCTCCTCGACAGCGCCGACAAGACCGAAGGCATCCGCGCCTTCCGCGAGAAACGCAAACCGGAGTTTCGGGGGCAATGAACGGGGGGCCAATGACCACCATCGGAATCATCGGCCTTGGCACCATGGGCCTCGGCATCGCGCAGGTCTACGCCGCCGCCGGGTTCCCGGTAATCGCCACCGATGCCCATGAGCCTGCCCGCGCCACCGCCCGCACCCGCATGGCCGAGGCGCTGCAAGCCCGCATCACCGCCGGCAAACTCACCGAGGCCGCCCGTGATGCGACGCTGGCCAACCTGACCGTCGTGGAAAGCCTTGCCGCCTTCGCCCCCTGCGATCTGGTGATCGAGGCCATCGTCGAGAAGCTGGAGGCGAAACACAGCCTCTTTGCCACGCTGGAGTCCATCGTCCGTCCCAACTGCATCCTCGCCACCAACACCTCCTCAATCCCGGTGCGCGACATTGCCAAGGGCCTTTCCCACCCCGACCGCGTGCTGGCGCTGCATTTCTTCAACCCGCCGACCGCGATGAAGCTGGTGGAGCTGGCACCGCATGCCAGAACCTTGAGAAATCGCATCAGCTTCGCTCTGGAAATCTCTGAAAAAGCTGGAAAAACCGTCGTCGAATGCCCCGACCGTCCCGGCTTCATCGTCAACCGCTGCGCTCGGCCGTTCTACGGCGAAGCGCTGGCACTGCTGGCCGAAGGCCGCTCGGCCTCCGACATCGACGCCGCGATGCTGGCCGCCGGCTACCGGCTCGGCCCCCTGTCGCTGATCGACCTCATCGGCGCCGACATCAACCTTGCCGCGACTAAGGGCATGCACGCCGCCATGGGCAACCATCCGCGTTATCACGTCTTTGCCGCGCTGGCCGATCAGGTCGCCAAGGGCCATCTCGGGCGCAAATCCGGGCAGGGCTTTCTGCACCCCGCCCAGCCCGGCCCCTCCCCAGCCGATGCCGCCGCGATTGCCCTGCGCATTGAGGCCACGCTCATCAACGAGGCGCATTGGCTCCTCAGCGAAGGCGGTACAACCGCCGAGGGCATCGACACCGCCATGAAGCTTGGCCTCAACTTCCCCCGCGGCCCCTTCGAGGCGCTGGCGCTCCACGGCCGCGAGGCGGTGCTGGCCACCCTCGCCGCCTTGCAGGCCGCCGCCCCCGATGCTTTGAGACCCCGCTACACCCCAGCCCCCGGATTGATCTGATGTCTGACGCCTATTTCCTCTATCACTCCATCGGCATGTATCCCGGCAAGGACGCCGACCTCGCCCGCGCGCTGAGCGCCTTCGCGCAGGTCTGGGGCAAGCCCGATGACAGCCAGTGGGGCCATGTCCTGCCGCTGCGCGCCCGCTTCATCGACCGCTGGCGCGCCATCCTGAACGCCGCGCCGAACACGGTAACGACTTTCGAAAACGTCACCTCGGCCTTTCACAGCCTGCTCCTGTCGCTGCCTGCCGGCCATTTGCAGGGCAAAACGGTTCTGGTCGGCGCCGATTGCTTTCCCTCGAACCATTTCCTCCTGAACGGCATGGCGGCGCGTCACGGCTTCACCCTGAAGACCGTCCCCTTCCGCCAGGGCGCCGCCCATGTCGAGGACGAGGATTTCCTTGACGCCTGGACGCCCGATGTCGGCCTCGCGCTCCTCACCTGGGTCTCCTCCACCACCTCGCACCGCATCAACCTGCCGGCGATGGTGGCCCATGGCCGCCGCATGGGCAGCCTGATCGGGGTGGATGTCACCCAAGGCGTCGGCCTCATCCCCTTCGACGTCCACGCGCCGGAGGTCGATTTCGCCGTCACCACCTCGCTCAAATGGATGTGCGGCACGCCCGGCGCCGGCATCCTTTACGCCTCGCCCCGCCTGACGCCGCATCTGACCCCGGAGCTGCGCGGCTGGTTCAGCCAGGAAAACCCCTTCAACTGGGACATCACGAACTTCACCTATGCCCCCGACATCCGCCGCTTCGACAATGGCACGCCCTCGTGCCTGTCGGCGCTGGCCAGCCTGCCGGCGATGGACTGGCACGCAGGTCAGGACCACGGCGCGATCCTCGCCCATAACCGCCACCTGACGGCGCAGCTTTTCACCCTGGCCGATGATCTTGCCCTGCCCCCGCTCACGCCGCGCGCCGAGGGCAAACGCGGCGGCTCGGTCATGCTGCGCCTGCCCGAGAGCCACCCGGCCGGCGCTGTGGTGGCCGCCCTGCGCGCGCAAGGCATCACCAGCGACAACCGCAGCCAGACCCTGCGCCTGTCTCCCGGCATCATCACCAGCGAAGCGGGCGTCTCGCGGCTGCACAGGGCGCTGGCGCAGATCCTGCGCGGCTGAGCCTTTCATACTGGCCCAAATATCCATGCAACGCCGGCCGCGCTCACCCCCGCCGGTGGGTCGCGGCCACGCGGGCGATCTCCTCATAGACGCCGGACAGCAGGTTCAGCGTCCGCCCCGCCTCGGCCAGCCGCTGGGCAAAGCCCGGCATGTCGGCGATCTCGGCGAGCAGCAGCTTGCGCCGCAAGACCGCGTAATCGTCGGTGACCCGGCGCCCCTCTTCGGTGCAGTCATAGGTCACGCCCGACCGCCCCGCGCCCTGCCGCAGGATCAGCCCGGCGCCCAGAAGCTTGCGCAGCGAATACTGGATGTTCGGCACGTCGTCGCGGTTCATCAGCCGGGCGATTTCCTTCAAGGATTTCGGCCGGTCGTTCATCCGGATGATGTGCAGCATGGCGTTTTCCGGCCCGGTCGCCGCCAGATCGCAGACGCTGGCAAGGCATTCCGACTGCCAGCGCCCGAATCCCTCGAAGGCCCGCATCAGCGCGAATTCCAGCTCGGTCGTGTCGACCTCGGCCGCTGACTGCGCAAGGTGCCAGCGCCGGTCCAAAGCGGCATCTCCGGTATTTGTTTGAGTTTGAACGATTTTCTTCGCCATGCACCGCCCCATTCGTCAAAGGCCAACCTGCCTTGGGAAAACCGTTGACGCAAAGGGTTTTTAAGATAGACTTTCAATCATAAAATAAAACCAAACCTCCAACAGACAGGGAACCGACCATGACACAGAACCGGATGCTTTCCGGCGGCTTCAAGCTGGGCACCTTTTCGACGAACTGCTCGTCGGGGATGACCCCCACCCAGGCGAAAGAGCGCTGGGTGAACTCCTGGGACAACAACCTTGCGCTGGCCAAGCTGCTCGATGCGGCAGGGATCGACTTCATGCTGCCGATCGCGCGCTGGATCGGCTATGGCGGGCCGACCGACTTTCACGGCGGCGTGCTGGAGACGATGACCTGGGCGGCGGGGCTGCTGGCCGCGACCAAGGACATCTCGGTCTTCGCCACCATCCACACCTCCGCCAACCATCCGGTGGTGATCGCCAAGCAGATCGCCACCATCGACCAGATCGGCCGCGGCCGCGCCGGGCTGAACATCGTCGCCGGCTGGAACAAGCCGGAATACGAGGCGCTGGGGTTGAGCCTGCCCGATGACCATGAAACCCGCTATGGCTATGCGCAGGAATGGTATGACCTGATCCGCAAGATCTGGGCCTCGGACAGCCATTTCGACTGGAACGGGACCTATTTCAAGGGCATCAAGGGGCTGAAGGGCGATCCGGCGCCGCTGCGCGGCTCGGTTCCCGTCATCAATGCCGCAGGCTCGCCGCAGGGCCGCGAGTTCGCCACCGACAACGCCAATTTCCTGTTCACGCCCGCCATCGACCTTGGCCGCTCGAAAGAGGAAATCGCCGCGCTCAAGGCGCAGGCCAAGGCCAAGAATCGCGAGGTGGGCGTGCTGACCTTCTCCCATGTCGTCTGCCGCCCGACCGAGAAGGAGGCGCGCGAATATGTCCGCTACATCGTCGATGAAAACGCCGATTGGGAGGCCACCGACAACCTTATCCGCCTTCAACTGGCGCATGCGCTCTCGTTCCCCCATGATCTTCTGACCCAGATCCGCTTTGGCATGGCCCTCGGCCACGGCGGCTTTCCGTTGATCGGCACCCCCGATCAGGTGGCCGCGGGGCTGGTCGCGCTGCACGAGGCGGGTTTTGGCGGCACCACGCTCTCCTTCGTCGACTATGTGAAGGAATTCCCCTATTTCGCCGAAGAAGTTCTGCCGCGCCTGACCAAGGCCGGCATCCGCTAAGCGGCCCGGCGCGCAACAGGTTCACAGGAGACCACCATGACCGACCAGCCAGATGCCAAATCCTTTCGGGACGCCATGCGGGCCTTTGTCGGCAATTGCTCGGTGCTGACCGTCGGGGCATGCGATGAGGCCACCGGGCTGGTGGTCACCTCGGGCATCTCGCTTTCGGCGGACCCGGCGCTGATCCTCGCCTGCGTCAACCGCACCTCTTCCAGCTGGCCGCTGTTCTCCCCCGGGGCGGCCTTTGGCTGGTCCTCGCTCGGCGCCGCCCATCAGGGTGTCGCCGAGCGGTTTTCCGGCTTTGGCGGGGTGAAGGGCCCGGCGCGCTATGCGGGGGCCGACTGGGAAAGCGTCGCGGGGGCGCAGCTGCTGGTCGGGGCGCCCACGGCCTTTGCCTGCACCGTCGACGAAAAGATCGACCGCGCCACCCATTCCATCATCATCGGCCGCATCCATGCCATTCGCACGGCGCCCGAAACCGGCGCGCTGATCTACTGGAACGGCCAGTATCGCAGCCTGAGCTAAGCAGAGCGGCTGCGCCGCAAGCTTGCAAGCAAGGCTCTGGCCTGCGGCCAACCGCCTTGCGGCAGAGGGGGCCGTCGGAAGGGCCTGCTTCCGCCGGCCTACAGGAAACTGCGGATGGTGGCGATGGCGCCGTCGAGCGCCTTGCCCTCTTCGTCCTTGAGCGCCGCTTCGCGCAGGCGGGCAGCCCATTGCGGTGCGTCGTCGCGGTCTTTCACCAGCGCGATCGCTGTCAGCACCCGGTCGAACTTGGACAGCCCGCGGGCGTGGGTGTCGGAGTAGCCCTTGACCAGCCGCCGGCAGCGGATGACTTCGACGGCAAGGTCGTAGTTCTGCGGCAGGTAGCCCATGGCGGTCGCGAGCCAGCGGTCGAGATGCGCCTGTTCTTCGGCATGGCGCAGGGTTTTCAGCCGCCAGCCCTTCAGCCCGCCCAGAACATGCAGCATCAGAAAGCCGCGCAGGCTGTCGGTGCGCAGGCGGCGGCCCTTGTTGAACAGCCGGTCCACCAGCGCCATGCGATCGGTGTTGGCCGCCCAACGCGCGCCCATCTTCGCCGGCAGCAGCGAGACCAGCTCCTCGGCGCGCGGGTGCAGGAATTCGGTGACTTGCATCACGTTCCTGTCCTTGGCGCCCATCTCGCGGGAAATCCGCGCCATGCGGCCGGCGCGCGTCTTCTGGTCGGCGACGCGGATGATGTCGTCATAGGCCATGGCATTGGCGATGTATTTTGCCGCCTCGCGCGTCAGGTCAAAGGGCGCGCGGTCAGCGGCAAGCACGGTTTCGACGCGGGTCAGGTAGGCGCGGCCATAGGCAAGATCCTGAAACTCCACCACCTTCTTCAGCCCGGCCCCGGCCATGGCGGCGGCCTCGCCCGGCAGGCGGGCAGCGCGGGCTTCGAGCGCCTGCCAGTCGGCCATGAGCCTTGCCGGGCCTCTGGCCGTCCCCGGTTTGGGTTTCTCTGCGGCGGCCACCGGGGCCGCAGCCCCCTCCTGCGCCGCCTTGTAGCCGACGTCAAAGGCCCGCAGCGAGGGTTCCACCCCCTTGCCGCCGGCGCGGATCGCGGCCTCGAAGGCCGCGCGCGGGAAAGGCAGCGCTTCGGATCCTGCAAGGGCGCCGAAGAGGCTGGCGGAGATCACCGAGCCGGCCTTGAGCGCGAGCGCGTCGAAATCGGCGGCGATCAGGCGGCGGGCGGCGACCTCGGCGGCGGCCATCACCTCGGCGGAGGAGGCGATGCCGTCGCCCGGCACCATCTTTTCCGAAACCGCCAGCGCCCGGTGGGTGGAGGTGATGAGCGTGGTGCGGTCGGGGGTGACGAAGCCGCGCAGGATCGAGCGGCCGGCCTCCATCATCTCGGCCGTAATCATGATGTCGACATCGCCCGCAGCCGGCATCAGCGAGAAGATCGGCGTACCGGCGCCTGCTGGGGCCATCTCGACATAATAGACCGTCGCGCCAGTGCGCTGCGCCACCCCGGCGACGGAGGTTGCCTGCGCGGCATAGCCATTGGCGCGGGCAAGATCCTCGATCCAGCCGGTCAGGACGCCACCGCCCTGCCCGCCCACGGCCAAGAGCGCCAGCTTGATGATGCCGCCCATCTTCGGGTCTTGCGGGCGGGGGTCCAGGGCCTGATGCAGGGTCATTCGGCGGCTCCGTCAAGGAAGGTGGGGGCGAAGCTGAGACGGCGAGCGTCGCGGCGGGCTTGCAGCCAGCCGATGATCCGGGCGCGCAGGCTTGCCATGCGCTTTTCCCAGACGCTCGGGTTATGCACCACGTCGGCGCGGTAGAAGGAGGGGCAAAGGACGGCGGCATCGGCCACTTCGCCGCAATTGCCGCAGCCGACGCAGGACTGGTCGATGCTTGCCACCGGATCGTCGCGCAGGGGATCGTCCAGCCGCTTCAGCGACAGCGAGGGGCAGCCCGAGAGCCGGATGCAGGCGTGATCGCCGGTGCAGACCGCCTCATCAATGCCAAAGCGCGGCGCCTCGACCCGGCGGCCCTCCTTGATCGCCTTCTGCGCCAGCGGCTTTTCGCGGCGCTGCCGGTTCAGCATGCATTCCGAGGAGGCGACGATGACCTTCGGCCCCTTCTCGGGCGTGGTCAGCGCCTCGCGGATGGTGTCGCGCATCTTTGCCACATCATAGGTGCGGTCGATCTGGCGCACCCAGTCGATGCCGATGCCGTTCAGCGCCTTGGCAATCGGGTTCTTCGTGGCCTTGGTGGCATTGTCGGCGCGGCTTGACATCACGTCCTGCCCGCCGGTCGCCGCCGAATAGTAGTTGTCGACGATGATCGCCACGCCGTCGGATTTGTTGAAGGCCATGTTGGTGAAGGAGGAGGACAGGCCGTTGTGCCAGAACCCGCCGTCGCCGATGATCGCCACCGCCCGCTTGTCGCCGCCGCCGTCGAAGGCGCCGTTGGCGGCGGGGCCAAGACCGTAGCCCATGGTCGCGCCGCCGATTTCAAAGGGCGGCAGGCTGGCGAACAGGTGGCAGCCGATGTCGGCGGCGATCTGGTGCTTGCCAAGCTCCTTTTCCACCAGCTTCATCGCGGCGAAGATCGGCCGTTCCGGGCAGCCGGTGCAAAAGCCCGGCGGGCGGATCGGCACGGTTTTCGACAGGTCGGGGATTTCCGGGCGGTCGATGTTCGGCGCGCGCACGGCGGCGGGCAACAGGCTGGGCGCGGCGGTGCGCAGGAAGCTTTCCACCGCATCCAGCATGACCGCGCCGGTATATTCCCCGGCCATCGGGAAGATGTTCTTGCCATGCAGCTTAACGCCCGACCCGGCGCGGTAAAGGAAGCTGCCAAGCTGGGTTTCGATGAATTCGGGCTGCCCTTCCTCGACGACAAGGACATGGTCCTTGCCCTCGCAGAACTCCAGAAACTGCGAGGAAATCAGCGGGTAGGTGACGTTCAGCACATAAAGCGGCACTTCGGTGTTGCCGTAGATATCGGCAAGCCCAAGGCGCTGCAGGGCGCGGATCAGGCTGTTATACATGCCGCCCTGCACGATGATGCCAAAGCCGGCATCCTTCGGGCCGAAGAATTCGTTCAAGCCCCTGTCCTGAATGAATTTCTCCGCCGCCGGCCAGCGGTTCTTCACCTTGTCCTGCTCATGGGCATAGGACATCGGCGGCAGCACGACGCGGGCGAAATCGCTGCGCGGGGCGGCCAGTGCCTCGCGCACGGTCAGCTTGGGGCGCTGGTTGTCGCGGGTGGTGAAGCTGCCGGTGACATGGCAGGACCGGATGCGCACCATCAGCATGACGGGGGTGTTCGACGCCTCCGACAGGTCGAACCCGTCCGACACCATCTTCACGATCGACGGCAGGTTCGGGCGCGGATCGAGAAGCCACATCTGCGCCTTCATGGCGAAGGGGTGGCTGCGCTCCTGCATGATCGACGAGCCTTCGCCGTAATCCTCGCCGACGATCACCATCGCCCCGCCGGTCACGCCGGAGGACGACAGGTTCGCAAGCGCGTCCGAGGCGACGTTGACCCCGACCGGGCCCTTGAAGGTGACAGCACCGCGGATCGGGTAATGCACCGAAGCCGCCAGCATCGCCGCCGCCGCCGCCTCGTTGGCATTGGCCTCGAACCGCACGCCAAGTTCGCCCAGAAGCTCCTCGGCATCGGCCAGAACGTCCATCAGATGGCTGATCGGCGCCCCCTGATAGCCGCCGACATAGCCGACCCCGCTTTCCAGAAGCGCCTTGGTGATGGCAAGGATGCCCTCGCCGGTAAAGGTTTCCCCCGCGCCCAGTTTCAGATGTTCGACTTCGGCCTTGAAAGAGCGTTCTGCCATGGTTCAGATCTCGTGCTTGCGGATGTTGACCAGCATTTTCTGCAAGGTCGCGACAAAGGCCCGGCGCTCGTCCTCGGGGATGCCGCGGAACATCCGGGCCTGTGCTTCGGCCATATGCGGCCAAAGCTCCTCGAAGACCGCGCGGCCGGCCTCGGTGATATAGACCCGTACCGCGCGGCTGTCGGCGGCATCGGTTTCGCGGCGGATCAGGCCTTCGGTCTGCAACTGGTCAAGCGCGCGGGACAGGGTGGATTGCTCGACCACGGTATAGACCGCCAGTTCGCGGATCAGCGGTCCTTCCAGCACCGTCAGCACCGCCAGCGCGCGGGCCTTGGGCGTGGTCAGCCCCATCTCGGCCATCTCGTCGCGGAAGCCGGCGTTGTAGCGACCCATGATGCGGTTCATCAGGTAGGGCGCGAAGTTGGTCAGGCCAACCTCGCCCAGTTTCGGCGGGCGTTGCGGGCTGTCCGTCATGCCCCGAGCCTTTTCGCCGCGTTGAAGCCCGAGCCGCCGCCAAGGCCGGGGCCGGGGTGGGTGGAGGCGCCGATGTGAAGGAGGCCGCGCACCGCGCCGGTGCCATTCGTCGAATGGGCAAAGGGTCGCCAGAGGAAGAACTGGTCGATGCCGCAGTGCCCGCCATAGGGGTCGCCGCCGACAAGGTTCATGTTCATCGCCTCCAGATCGGCGGGTGAATAGGCGCGGCGGACGATCTTGATGGCGTCGAAATTGCGGATATGGCGGCGCAGGATCGCCTCCAGCCGGTCGGCAAAGGGCTCGCGCGCCGATGCCCAGTCGCGGGCGGTGATCTCGCCGGCCGCATCACCCTTGATGACGCGCGGCGCGTCGGGGATTTGCAGCCAGAGCACCGCCTTGCCCTCCGGGCAGCGCGAGGGGTCAAGGCGCGAGGGCTGGCCGACGCAGATCGTGGGCGTCTCAGGCAGCAGCCCGCGCTCGGCCTCATTGGCCGATTTCGACACCGCGTCGATGCCATCGGTCAGGTGGATCAGCGCCACGTCGCCCAAGCCGGCGGTCCGCCATTCGGGGGGCCGATCCAGTGCGAAATGCAGCTGGAAATCGCCGCGCCCGTGGCGGAAGGTCCGCGCCGCTTCGCGGTCCTCGGGCAGGGTGACGCCCTGCAACAACCGCCCGTAAAGCTGCCCCGGCGCGACCGAGGCGAGGACGGATTTCGACGAAATCCGCTCCCCTCCTGCCAGACGCACGCCGGTTACCCGGCCGTTCTGCACGGTGATTTCCTCGACATCCGCGCCGATGCGCAAGCTGCCGCCCTTTTCCGCGATCAGCGCCGCAAAGGCCCGCACCGCCGCGCCCGCCCCGCCCTTGACCACCGGCGCCCCGGCCGCCTCGAGCGCAAAGGCGATGACCTTGCCCATCTGCGCCGAATAGGTGCTTTCCGGCGTCAGCCCGCAATGCAAGACCCAAGGCGCCCAGAGCGCCTGTACCAAGGGGCTTTGGTAATTTGCTTCAAGCCAGCCCCGCGCCGGCGCCAAAGCGCTGCCCATCCAGGCCGCAAGGCCCCTGAGTCCACGCTTGCGCACCTGCCCGAACAGCAGTTTCGCCGTTCCCCATGACCAGAGATTGCCGCCGAGCAGTGCGAACAGGAAAGGCGCATCGGCCGCAATCGCGCCCACGTCGGCGGCGTGCCGGTCGCCGTCTCCGGCGGCCAAGGCGTTGAACGCGGCGACGTTCCGGCCCTGATCCATGCTCAGCACCAGGGACGAGCCATCGGGGCGCAGCACTGCCGTCGGCTGGCCCGCATGGCAATACTCAAAGCCATGCCGCGCCAGATGCGGGCCAAGCGCCGCCCCGGCGGGCGAGGTCATGAACAGCACGAAGGTCGCCGCCATCACATCATGGTGGAACCCCGGCAGGGTGATGTCCTCGGTGCGCATGCAGCCGCCAAGGCTGGCCTCGCGCTCCAGCACCAGCACGCGGTCGCCTTTCAGCGCCAACATCGCCGCCGCGACAAGCCCGTTGATGCCGGACCCGATGATGATGTGGTCAAAACCCATGTTTGCCCCATTCAAGACAAAGGAAACCAAGGGGATGGGCGCAATCCCGCCCACCCCGCGCTTGCCGCCATAAGGCCGCCGTCAGCCGCGCGGCACCAGCGCCAGCGCCCGGATCGGCGAGCCGGTGCCGTTCTTGATCTTCAGGGGCGCGGCAATCAGGATCGCACCCTTGGCCGGCAGCTTGTCGAGATTGGCAAGGCTGGCGAGGCCATAGCAGTTGTGCTTGTGCAGCAGGTTATGCGCCGGGAAGGGCGGGGTCATCCCGCCCGCCTGCCCCGCATCGGTGCCGATGCACTGGCTGCCCCAGCCGACGATGCCCTTGGACAAGAGGTATTCGATCACCTCGGCGGTTGGGCCGGGGGTATGCGGGCCGGTCTCGTTGGCATTGAGGAACAGCGCCTCGTCATGCGCGCGGCTGTCCCAGTCCGACCGCAGCACCACCCATTCGCCAGCCTTGATCGCGCCATGCTTGGCCTCCCAAGCCTTCACATGGTCGATGGTCAGCAGGAAATCGGGATTCGCGCCGCATTCGGCGCTGAAATCCAGCACGTTGACCGGCGCGACCAGCCGCTGCACCGGCAGGCTGTCGGTGTAGCCGTCAGCATAGTCCTTGCCGGTGATCCAGTGGTGCGGCGCGTCGAAATGCGTGCCGGAATGCTCGCCCACCTTCAGCCAGTTCCAGGCCCAGAACGGACCGTCCTGATCATATTCCGAAATGCGGTGAATCTCGATCGCCGGGGTGTCCTTGGCGAAATCCGGCGGCAGTTTCAGCAGCGGCGTCTCCGGCCCCAGAACGCCCGAGCAATCCACCACCTCAACCCCGCCCGAAGCCAGCAGTCCGGCAAGGCTCGCCAGCACATTTGCAGAAGTCATCGTCATCTCCCTGTTGGTGGGGCCTGTCTCCACCCCTCTCGATTCACTCTAGACAGATTTAAATGCATTTGCAAATATCTCTGCAACAACGGGGTGAAGATTCCATGCCGGATACCTTCGATGCGGTCCTGATCGGTGCGGGCCACAACACACTGGCCTGTGCGTTGCAGCTTGCCCGCAAGGGCTGGCGGGTCGGGGTATTCGAACAGGCCGCGGTGGCCGGCGGTGCGGTCAAGACTGGCGAATATACCCTGCCGGGCTTTCGCCATGACTGGGCGGCGATGAACCTGTCGCTGTTCGCCGGAAGCCCGTTCTGCAAGGAAAATGCCGAGGAACTGGGCCAGCATGGCGTGGAATTCGTGCCGGTGTCGCGCCCCTTTGCCTCGGCCTTTCCCGATGGCCGCTGGTGCGGCGTCAGCATCGACGCCGACGAAACCCGGGCGCGAATCGCAGGCTTCGCGCCCGAGGATGCCGAAACCTGGCAGCGGCTGAGCGCGGCCTTCGCCAATGAGGCGCCGCATCTTTTCGGCCTTCTCGGCAGCGCAATGCGGATTCGTGCGCTTGCATATTTTGTGTTCAAAATACTCCGCGCCAAGGGCCTTGGCTGCACGCTCGACATGGCGCGCTTCCTGATGCAATCGCCGCGGCAATGGCTGGACCAGAGCTTTGTTTCGCCCGAGGTCAAGGCGATGCTCGGCGCCTGGGGCATGCATCTGGATTTCGCCCCGGATGTCGCGGGCGGCGCGCTGTTTCCCTATCTTGAGGGCATGGCGGGACAGGCCTTTGGCATGGCGCTGGGGCGCGGCGGGGCGGATACGATCATCCGCGCGATGGTGGCGGCGATCAGGGCGCGCGGCGGCGTGGTCGAGGTAAATGCCCCGGTGGCGCGCATCCTGCAGGACGGCCGGCGGGCCAGCGGCATCGAACTGGTGGGTGGCCGCCGCATCCTGGCCAGCCGCGCGGTGATCGCCGGCGTCGCCCCGCGCGCCCTGCCCCGCCTGACCGGCGGCATCACCCCAGAATTTGACCGGGCGATGACCGGCTTCACCCATGCCCCCGGCACGATGATGATTCATCTGGCGATGGACGGCCTGCCCGACTGGGCGGCGGGAGCAGAACTGCAATCCTTCGCCTATGTCCATCTCGCCCCCAGCCTTGACCAGATGGCCCGCACCTATCAGCAGGCGCAGGCCGGGCTTCTGCCCGATGAGCCGATCCTTGTCGTCGGCCAGCCGACCTCGTTCGATCCTTCCCGCGCGCCCGAGGGCAAGCATGTGCTCTGGCTGCAGGTGCGCATGGTGCCGGGGACCATCCGCGGCGATGCCAAGGGCGAGATTGCCGCGACCGACTGGGACGCGGCGGCCGGGCCGATGGCCGAACGTGCGCTCGACATTCTGGAGCGCTACGCCCCCGGCACGCGGGCGAAGATCCTTGGCCGCCGCGTGGTCACCCCGCGCGACCTTGAGGCCGACAACCCCAACCTCGTCGGCGGCGATCAGGTCTGCGGCAGCCACCATCTGGCGCAGCATTTCCTCTTCCGCCCGGTGCGCGGCCATGCCGATGGCTCGACCCCCTTGCAGAACCTGCACCTGACCGGGGCGGGCGTCTGGCCCGGCGCCGGCACCGGCGCGGGGCCGGGAACCCTTTTGGCCAGAAGACTGGCCAGATAACTGAAAAACAACAAGAAAACCATGAACTTCAACCAACAGGAAACACCATGAACCTTTCACGCCGTTCCCTTTTGCAGCTCTCGGCTGCGACCGTGGCCGCAGGAGCCTTTGGCCTGCCGGCCCGCGCCCAAGCCATCGACGAGCTGGTCATCGCCTATAACGTCAACCTGCCGGCCTGGGACCCGACTGTCGGCCCCTCGGCAGTGAACCCGACCCTTCAGGGCATCTACCAGTCGGTGTTTGACCAGTACATCCTGCAACAACCCGACCTGAAACCGGCGCCGGGCCTGTTGACCGAATGGGGCTGGAACGAGGACAAGACCCAGGTCTGGATGACAGTGCGCGAGGGCGTCACCTGGCACGACGGCAGCCCCTTCACCGCCGAGGATGTGGCCTGGAGCCTGGCCCGCGTCGCCAAGCCGGAAACCGGCAGCCCGATCCAGTTCGTCTGGGGCACGCTGGCAAACCACCGCGTCGAGGGCAACAAGGTGATCGCCGATGTCGCGCAGTTCGACCCGACGATCTTCAAATGGATGTATTTCCTGACCGGC
Organism: Tabrizicola oligotrophica; assembly: GCF_011008935.1. Taxonomy (GTDB): domain Bacteria; phylum Pseudomonadota; class Alphaproteobacteria; order Rhodobacterales; family Rhodobacteraceae; genus Tabrizicola_A; species Tabrizicola_A oligotrophica. The sequence continues at coordinate 758,612 of NZ_JAAIVJ010000001.1, forward strand.
TACGTCCTGCCGAAAGCCTATTACGAAAAGGTCGGTGCCGAAGGCTTCGAGGCGGCGCCCGTCGGCACCGGCCCCTATATGGTCGAGAAGTTCGAGCGCAACGCCTTTGTCCGGCTGAAGGCCAACGCGAATTACTGGGGCGGCAAGCCCGAATTCGACACTGTGACCATCAAGTTCGTTACCGACAGCGCCGCACGGGTGGCCGAAGTGGAATCGGGCAATGCCCATGTCACGCTGGAAGTGCCTTATGAGGAATACGACCGGCTGAAGGCCAGCCTGACCGGCACCGCCGCGCCGATCTCGGACATCGGGATGATCTTCCTCAACGACATCGAGGTGATGAGCGATCCGAACGTCCGCAAGGCCGCGGTTCACGCCATTGACAAGCAGGCGATCATCGACCGCCTGCTGGGCGGCTATGGCGTGAAGATCGACACGCTGGAAACCCCGCAATACGACGCCTTCGACGCCTCGATCTCCGTGCCCTATGACGAGGCCAAGGCGATCGAGCTTCTGGCCGCCTCGGGCTTTGGTCCCGACAATCCGGTGAAGTTCAAGATCCAGACCACCAAGGGCTTCAAGCCCAAGGATTACGAGATGATTCAGGCCATTGTGGGCCTGTGGCGCAAGGTGGGGATCGAGGCTGAAATCGAGATCTACGAGATTGCCAAGCATTACGAATTGCGCGGCGCCGACACGCTGGCGCCGGCGGCCTTCTACAACTGGGGCAACTCGGTGGGCGATCCGACCACCTCGACCGGCTTTGCGATGTTCGGCCCCTCGCCGCATTCGGTCTGGGATGGCGAGGACCTTACGGCGATGATCGGCCCGCTTTGGGGCGAGAAGGACGAGGCCAAGCGGATCGAGGGCTGGAAGGCGGTCGACAGATACATCGCCGAGAACGCGCTGGTCATTCCGCTGCTGCAATATGTCCAGCCGATCCTGTCGGCGCCGGGCGTGGTGGTGACGCCGCATGCCTCAGGCGCGCTCTTGCCGCATCTGATGAAGCGGGCCTGAGCCTGAACCCGTCGTTCCTGCTGAGACCCCGGGGGTTTCACACCCCCGGACCCCCGTGGGATATTTCAGCCACATTGAAGGCACCGGGCAGGTCTGGCTTTGGCCGGACCACTCCGGGCCGGTACAGGCAAGTCTCTGAAGATGCAGCTATTCCGCGCGTTTCTCTTGCGCCTTGCGACGACAGCCGTGACCCTGATCGGGGTGGCGGTGATCGTGTTCGTCGTCATCCGGGTGGTGCCCGGCAACCCGATCGCCATGATGCTGCCGCCCGGCGCGACCGAGGCCGACATTGCGCGACTGACGGCACAGTATGGCCTTGATAAATCCATTCCCGCGCAGTTCCTGATCTGGTGTCAGGGGGTGGTGCAGGGGGATTTCGGCACCTCGATCACCTCGAACCAGCCGGTATTGCGGCTTGTGCTGGGGCGGCTTCCGGCGACGCTGGAATTGTCGATCATGGCTTTGGTCATCGCGGTTGTCATCGGTGGGGCAATTGCCCTGACCGGCACGCGCAACCGGGGCACCAAGGTGGAGGCCGCGCTGGACGTGGGCAATGGCATGGCGCTGTCGGTGCCGGATTTCCTCTGGGGGCTGGTGCTGATCCTCATCTTCGGCGTGCTCTGGCCGGTGTTCCACATCTCGGGTCGGGTGACACCCAGTCTGGAGCTGCCCTTCACCACCGATTTCTATCTTTTCGAAAGCGTGCTGCGCCTGCGCTTCGATCTCTGGGCCGATATCGTCAGCCACATGTTCATGCCGGCGCTGGCGCTGGCGATCCCCCTGGCGGCGATCATCGGGCAACTTCTGAAACAGAGCCTGAAGGAAACCATGCATCTCGATTACGTCACGCTGGCGCGCACCAAGGGCTATGGCGAGAACCACGTCATCACCCGCGAGGCGCTGCCGAATGCCATCCTGCCGACGCTGACGCTGGTCGGGGTGCAGTTCACCTTCCTGATTGGCGGCACCGTCATCATCGAGCGGCTGTTTTCCTATGAGGGGCTGGGCAACATGGCGATTGATGCGGTCATCAACCGCGACCTGCCGCTCATTCAGGGCATCGTGATCCTGTTTGCCGCGATCTTCACCGCGGTGAACCTGATCGTCGACCTCTCCTATGCCCTGCTCAATCCGAGGCTGCGCCATGGCCAGTAATTCCGGGACTGACGGACGATCGCAAATCCGCCGCCGGGTGGGGCTGAAGCTCTGGCTCTCGGCGGGATGGCTGGGGGTGCTGGTGCTGGCGGCCCTGCTGGCGCCCTGGATCGCCCCGCAAGACCCCTTGGCGCAGGATCTGTTTCTGGGCCGCTTGCCGCCGGTCTGGCAGCAGGGCGCCGAGCCGGGGTTCTGGCTGGGCACCGACTCGCTCGGCCGCGATGTGCTGAGCCGCATCCTTTACGGCGCGCGGCTGGCGCTGATCGTGGCACTGGTGGCCGGAAGCCTGACCTGCCTGATCGGGGCAAGCCTTGGCCTGATGGCGGGGTTCCTGCGCGGCTGGGTCGATGTGGTCATCAGCCGCGCCATCGACATCTGGATGGCCTTCCCGCCGGTGTTGTTCTCGATCCTCCTCATCGCGGTCATGGGGCCGGGGCTGGTGTCGATCATCCTGGCCATTGTCGTCATCGACTGGACGCGCTTTGCCCGCGTGGTGCGGGCCGAGGCGATGGCGCAGGGCGCGATGGATTATGTCGCCTCGGCGCAGGTGGCGGGCCGGGGGCGGGTCTCGACCATGCTGACCGAAATCCTGCCCAATGTGTTGCCGACCATCGTCGTCCTCCTGACGCTGGAGATGGGCATCGCGGTGATCGTCGAGGCGATCCTGTCTTTCGTGAACCTGTCGATTTCCACCGACGATCCGACCTGGGGCGGCATGATTGCCGAGGGGCGGACCTCGATCCATCAGGCCTGGTGGGTGCTGATCTTCCCGCTCGTCACGCTGTTCCTGACCGTCCTGTCGTTTTCCCAACTTGGCGAAGGGTTGAAAGACCGCTTCGATCCGGTGCTGCGATGAGCTTTCTGAAGATCACCGGCCTGTCGGCGCGGCTGAAAGGCACGGCGTTTCCCATCCTGCGCGATGTGTCGCTGGAGGTGGCGGCGGGCGAGGTGCATGGGCTGGTCGGCGAAAGCGGCGCCGGCAAGTCGATGATCGGCAAGGCGGTGCTGGGCATCCTGCCCGCCTCGGTCGAGATCACCAGAGGCGCGATCGAGCTGGACGGGATGGACCTTCTGTCCCTGCCCCCGGCCGAACGCCGCCGCCGGATCGGCGCGACGGCGGCGCTCATTCCGCAAGACCCTCTGACCGCGCTCAACCCCTCGCGCCGGATCGGGCCGCAGGTCACCGACCGGCTGGTTGACATTCTGGGCTGGCCGCGCGCCAGGGCCGAGACGCGGGCGCGGGAATTGCTGGCCGAAGTGCATATCCCCGACCCCGAGCGGGTGATGCGATCTTATCCGCACGAGTTGTCGGGCGGCATGCGCCAGCGCATCCTGATCGCCAGCGCCTTTGCCGCCGAGCCGAAGCTGATCGTGGCGGACGAGCCGACGACGGCGCTGGATGTGACGGTGCAGAAGCAGATCCTGAAGCTGATCGCCGAGATGCAGGCCCGGCACGGCACGGCGCTGTTGTTCGTGACGCATGACCTTGGGGTGGTGAGCAAGGTCTGCCAGTCGCTCTCGGTGCTTTATGGCGGCAAAGTGATGGAGGCGACCACGGTGCGCGACTTTTTCCGGCAGCCGGCGCATGGCTATTCCCGCGCGCTTCTGGCGGCGACGCCGAAATACACCGATCCGGCCGCAAGCCTGACCCCCGTCCCCGATGCGGTCATCGCTGCCGTGCAGGCCGAGATCGCCGCCCATGACCGGAGCCTGCGCCATGGCTGACCTTTACAGCGTCGAAAACCTGCACCTGTCCCTGCCGGACCTGACGAAGAAGCCCCTGCTGGGCAGCGCGCCGCGGATCGAGATCCTGAAGGATGTCAGCTTTGCCCTGCCCAAGGGCGAGATTCTGGGCATCGTCGGCGGCTCCGGTTCGGGCAAATCCACGCTGGGCCGGGCCATGGTGCGGCTTCTGGAGCCGACCGGCGGCAAGGTGCTGTTTGGCGGGCAGGACATCACCCATCTGGACGAGGCGGCGCTGCGCCCGCTGCGGCGACGCTTCCAGATGATCTTTCAGGATCCGATGAGCAGTCTGAACCCGCGCCACCGCGTCGGGCAGATCATCGCCGCGCCCTTGGCCCTGCACGGCTTTGCCGATGTGCCGGCGCGGGTAACGGAGGCGCTGGACCATGTCGGCCTGCCCCGGCATTTCGCCGCCCGCTACCCGCATGAGCTGTCGGGCGGGCAGCGGCAGCGGGTGGGTATTGCGCGGGCCATCGCGCTGCGGCCCGAGTTCATTCTGGCCGACGAGATCGTCTCGGGGCTGGATGTGTCGTCTCAGGCGCAGGTGTTGAACCTTCTGGAAGGGCTGGTAAAGGAACTGGGCCTGACGCTGGCGTTCATCAGCCATGACCTCAGCGTGATCCGGCGCCTCTGCAGCCGGGTCTTGGTGCTTTATCGCGGCGCGATCGTCGAGAATGCCGCCACCGCCGACCTGTTCGCTGCCCCGAAGGCCGCCTATACCCGCGAGCTTCTGGACGCGATCCCGCTGCCCGACCCCGATCAGCTCTGGGCCTGAACATGGCTTCTTGACCACGGGGTCAGCTTTCGCGCAGCCTGCGGCGAAGGGGGGCGCGACATGCTGAAGGGAATCGATCACCGGCTGAATGCCGACCTGCTGCAGGCGCTGCGCGCCATGGGCCATGGCGACATGCTGATGCTGACCGATGTGAACTTCCCCGGCGCGGCACTGGCGCCCCATACGGTTGCCGGCCGCTTGCTGACCATGGAGAACCTGACCGCCGCCGAGGCGGCCCGTGCCATCCTGTCGGTCCTGCCGCTGGATACCTTCGTGCACGATTTCGCCGCCCGCATGGAGGTGGTGGGCGATCCGGCCGCCATCCCCCCGGTTCAGGCCGAGGTGCAGGCCGAGATCGACCGCGCCGAGGGTCGCCCGCGGCCGATGACGGCGATCGACCGTTTTGCCTATTACGATCTGGCCAAACAGGCCTTTGTCCTCGTCCAGACCGGAGAACGCCGGCTTTACGGCTGCTTCATGTTCCGCAAGGGCGTCATCATGCCGACGGAATGACCCCATGAAATATATCGTAAATCTCGGCATCTTCGTCGCCGACGCCGCCTTCCGCGCCGCCCGCCTGCCGAAGATGGGCGAAACCATCCTTGGCAATGGCTTTGCGCTGGGGCCGGGGGGCAAGGGCTCGAACCAGTCGGTCGCTTCGGCCATGGCCGGGGGAGAGGTGCATTTCATCACCCGGCTGGGCGACGATGATTTCGCCGCCATGGCGCGCGGGGTCTGGGCGCGCGCCGGCGTCACGCCCGAAGTGACGGTGGACCGCGACAGCTTTACCGGCGCGGCGATGATCTTTCTCGAAGACGCCACCGGCAACAATGCCATCATCGTCACGCCCGGCGCGGCAAATCGCATCACTCCGGCCGATGTCGAAGCGCGGGCCGGCCTGATCGAAAGGGCGGCACTCTTCATGACCCAGCTTGAGCAGCCGATCCCCGCCGCCCGCCGCGGCCTTGAAATCGCCCGCGCCGCCGGTGTGACCACCATCCTCAACCCCGCCCCCGCCGCCGCCCTGCCCGATGACATGCTCGCACTCTGCGACTACCTGACGCCCAACGAATCCGAAGCCGAGGCGCTGACCGGCCTGCCCGTCACCACAATCGCCGAGGCAAGGGCCGCCGCCGAGGCGCTCCGCGCCAAGGGAGTCGGGGCGGTGGTCATCACCCTTGGCGACAAGGGCGCGCTTTACCATGACGGCAGGGTGACGCTGCACAGCCCGGTGCTGTCCGCCGGCAAGGTGGTGGACACCACCGGCGCGGGCGACGCCTTCAACGGCGGCTTCGCGGTGGCCTTGGCCGAAGGCCAGGCCATTGAACAGGCGCTGCGTTTCGCCTCTGCCACGGCGGGCATTTCGGTGACGCGTCCGGGAACCGCCGGCGCGATGCCGTCACGGGCCGAGATCGAGGCGCTGTTGTAGGGCGGCTTGGGAAAACAGGCCTAGCAGCGCCCGCCGCACCCCAGCGCTCATGGCCCGGCAAGCCAGTGCCAAAGCACCAAGGCCGCCCCCAGCCAGACCGCCATGACCAGAACCAGCCCGACCTTGCTTGACGGCTTCTTGCCCTCACGCGCCATCCACTGACGGGCCTGCTCCCGGCAGTCCGCAAGCACCGGCGCGGGCAATGTCCTGAGGGTCAGGTAGATCAGTCCGGGCAGCAGGATGAGGTCGTCGAGATAGCCAAGCACCGGAATGAAATCCGGGATCAGGTCGACGGGGCTCAGGGCATAGGCGACCACGACCGCGCCCAAGGCCCTTGAATACCACGGAACACCCGGATGCTGTGCGGCGAACCACAGCGTCACGCCATCGCGTTTGACCGCCTTGGCCCAGCTTTTCAGAGGATCGATCAGCGACAAGACCCAGCGCCTTTCTGCACATCGCGCCCGCCTAGCCGGCCGCGATCACCGCCGACAGTTCCGCGACCTTCAGCGCCACCAGCGCCGCGTCGCCCTTGGCCTCCACGTTCAGCCGCAGCAGCGGCTCGGTGTTCGACGACCGCAGGTTGAACCGCCAGGCCCCCATGTCAAAGCTGTGGCCGTCGAGGTGGTCGACATCCTCGGCCTGCGCGCCATAGCTGTAGGCGATCTTGCCGATGATCTTCTTCGCATCGGCCACCTTGAAATTCACCTCGCCCGAGGACGGAAACGCCGCCCGCCGCGCCGCCAGCAGCGACGACAGGCCTTGCCCGCTGCGTCCCATCAACTCGGCCACCAGAAGCCAGGGGATCATGCCGGAATCGCAACACATGAAATCGCGGAAATAGTGATGCGCCGACATCTCGCCGCCATAGACCGCGCCGTGGTCGCGCATCGCCGCCTTGAGATAGGCATGGCCCGTCGGTGCCATCACCGCCCGCCCCCCGGCGCGGGCCACGATGTCCTGGGTGTTCCAGATCACGCGGGGGTCATGCACGATCACCGCCCCCGGCTCCTTGGCCAGAAACACCTCGGCCAAAAGCCCCACGACATATTCGCCCGCGACGAAGGCTCCGGTCTCATCGAAGAGGAAACAGCGGTCGAAATCGCCGTCCCAGGCGACGCCCAGATCGGCCCCATGGGCGCGCACCGCATCGGCCGTCACCGGCTGGTTCTCCGGCAACAAGGGGTTCGGGATGCCGTTCGGAAAGGCGCCGTCCGGGGCATGGTGCATGCGGATGAACTCCAGCGGCGCCCCTGCGGCGGCCAGAGCCTCGGCCAGCGCATCGAAGCTCGGCCCCGCCGCGCCATTGCCGGCATTGACCACGATCTTCAACGGCCGCAGCGCCGCCACATCGACAAAGGACATCAGCCGCGCCACATAGGCCGCCCGCGGGTCAATCGGCGTCGGGCGACCCTCCCGCGCCGCGCCGAAGACCCCCGCCACGGCCCGCGCCTTCACCGCCTGAAACACCTCCGGCGACAACGGCCGCGCCCCGGCACCGACCAGCTTCATGCCGTTGTAATCCATCGGATTGTGGCTGGCCGTCACCTCGATGCCGGCATCGGCGCCAAGATGGTCGGTGGCGAAATACATCTCCTCGGTGCCGCAGAGGCCCAGCGCCAGCACCTCACAGCCCGCCGCCATCAGCCCCTCGGCCACCGCCGCCGCCAGCTCCGCAGAGGACGCGCGCGGATCGTGGCCCAAGACCACCCGGCCTGCCCCCAGCTCCTCGGCAAAGGCCCGCGCGATGGTGCGGGCCACGGCGGGGTTCAACTCCTCGCCCAGCCGCCCGCGAATGTCATAGGCCTTGAAACACCGCATCGCGCCCCCTTCCCGCAAACCCCGGCCATCTAGGCGCGGGCGCAAAGGCTTTGCAAGCCCGCCCCCACGGCCTATAAGGCCCGCAAGCCAGAGGGAGACGCCATGCGCAGCGCCGAGATCACCCGCAAGACCAACGAGACCGCGATCGAAGTCGCGGTGAACCTCGACGGCACCGGCAAGTCCGACTGCCACACCGGCGTCGGGTTCTTCGACCACATGCTCGACCAGCTGGCGCGGCATTCGCTGATCGACATCACGCTGCGCGCAACGGGCGATCTGCACATCGACGACCACCACACCGTGGAAGATTGCGGCATCGCGCTCGGTCAGGCACTGACCCGCGCGCTTGGCGACAAGAAAGGCATCCGCCGCTACGGCCATTTCCGGCTGGCGATGGACGACACGCAGGTCGCCTGCGCGCTCGATCTGTCGGCGCGGCCCTTCCTCGTCTGGAACCTGCCCTTCCCGACGCCGAAGATCGGCAGCTTCGACACCGAACTGGTGCGCGAGTTCTTTCAGGCGCTGGCCACCCATGGCGGTATCACTTGCCATGTCGACCTGATCCACGGCTTCAACAGCCACCACATCGCCGAAGCCGCCTTCAAGGCGGTCGCCCGGTCGCTGCGCGAGGCGGTGGAGCCCGATCCACGCATGGCCGGCGTGCTGCCCTCGACCAAGGGTGCGCTTTAAGCCCTTTCATCTGTTCCTAAATATCCCCGCCGGAGGCTCCCACAGCCCCGGCCGCGACAAGGGTTCCGAAATGCTCACCGTCCTCGTCGATTATGACAGCGGCAACCTGCACTCCGCCGAAAAGGCCTTCCAGCGCATGGCGGCCGAGACCGGCGCCGGCGAGATCCTCGTCACCTCGCGCCCCGAGGATGTGGCGCGGGCCGACCGGATCGTGCTGCCGGGCGATGGTGCCTTCCCCGCCTGCCGCAAGGCGCTTGGCGCCTATGGCGGACTGTTCGAGGCGATCTCCGAGGCCGTCACCATCCGCGCCCGGCCCTTTCTTGGCATCTGCGTCGGCATGCAGATGATGGCATCCTGGGGCCGCGAATATCAGGACACCGCCGGCTTTGACTGGATCGGCGGCGAGGTGGTGAAGATCACCCCGGCCGATCCTGCGCTGAAAGTGCCGCACATGGGCTGGAACGATCTGGTGATCGACCATCCTCACCCGGTGCTGACCGGAGTGCAGACCGGCGATCACGCCTATTTCGTGCATTCCTACCATTTCCGGGTGGCAAACCCCGCCCATCGCCTCGCCCATTGCGACTATGCCGGCGACATCACCGCGATCATCGGGCGCGACACCATGGTCGGCACCCAGTTCCACCCGGAAAAATCGCAGGCCCTCGGGCTGCGGCTGATCGGCAATTTCCTGCAATGGGCGCCCTGAGCGATCTGCAACCGATCCTTGACCGGATCGGCGCGGAAATGGCCGAAGCCCCCGACCGGGGCCGGGTGGCCGATTACATTCCCGAACTGGCGCATGTCTCGGACCGGCAGTTTGCCATGGCGGTCTGCCTGCCCGACGGGCAATGCCTGACCTCCGGCGCCGCCGATACCGGCTTTTCCATCCAGTCGATCAGCAAGGTCTTTACCCTTGCCATCGCCCTTGGCCGGCTGGGCGACCAGCTCTGGACCCGCGTCGGGCGCGAGCCCTCGGGCCTGTCGTTCAACTCGGTGGTGCAGCTCGAAACCGAAAACGGCATTCCGCGCAATCCCTTCATCAATGCCGGCGCGCTTGTGGTCACCGATGCCATCCTCACCGGCCGCACCCCGCGCGAGGTGCTGGGCGAAGTCTTGCGCTTTCTGCGCGAAGCGGCGTCGGACGATGACATCCACATCAACAAGGCGGTGGCCGCTTCGGAACAGGCCCATGGCCACCGCAATCTGGCGCTGGCGCATTTCATGGCAGCCCATGGCAACCTTGTGAACCCGCCCGCCCTGACTTGCGGCACCTATTTCCACCAATGCGCCATCGAGATGACCGCCCGCCAGCTGGCCATGGCCGGGCGCTTCCTGATGGGGGCGCCGGGGGCCGCGCGGCTGGTGTCGCCCGCCCGGGTGCGGCGGATCAATGCGCTGATGCTGACCTGCGGCCATTATGACGGCTCGGGCGAATTCGCCTACCGGGTCGGCCTGCCCGGCAAGTCCGGGGTGGGCGGCGGCATTCTGGCCATCGCGCCGGGCCGCGCTTCGATCGCGGTCTGGTCGCCGGGGCTGAACGAGCAAGGCAATTCGCAGCTTGGCACGCTGGCCATCGAGCGGCTGGCCCGCGCCACCGGCTGGTCGGTATTCGGCTAGCCCTGCCCGCCGCCACAGCGCTTGCAGGCGCGGTATCCCGCCGCCTCGGCGCCTGCGCGGCTGTCGAAGATCCGCAGGTTCTGCCGCAAGGGCGTCCGCGCCGGGCAGCCGGGCCGGCAATGAATGCCGGTCGTCGCCACGCCATATACCAGCGCCGCCTTATCCGCCCGCGCCGCGAAGGCAAGCCATTCCTCGTCGGTGGCAGCCCTGCCGCCCTTCAACCGCGCCATTTCGCAAGCCTCCCGTCCATCGCCACCAGCCCCGCCAGAATCAGCCCCAGCCCCGCCAGATGCCGCGGCAGCACCGGCTCACCCAGCACCAGAACCCCGAGCCCGATGGCCGAGGCCGGAATCAGGAAGGTGACCAGCGACAGCATCACCGCCCCGGCGCGGGCCAGCAGCCGGAAATACAGGATATAGGCCAGCGCCGTCGACATGAGCGCCAACCCCGCCACCGCCAGCAGCGGCCGCGTCGGCGGCACCGGCAGGCTCCAGGGCCGGTCGACCGCCAGCCAGACCGGCAACAGCATCAGCGCCGCCGAGACCAGCATGCCGAAGGCCACCTGCAAGGGCGCCAGTCCCATCGGTTTGAACCGCCGCCCCCAGACCCCGGCAAAGCCATAGGACAGCGCCGCACCGAGGCAGGCGGCAATCGCCCAGAGCCCGCCGCCTGCCCCGCCGCCGGCAATCACCAGAACCCCGGCAAAGCCCAAGGCCAGCCCCAGCGCCTTGGCCTTGGTCAGGCGCTCGTCGGTGGTAAAGACATGGGCCACGATCACCGTCCAGAGCGGTGTGGTGGCGTTCAGGATCGAGGCCAGCCCGCCGGTGATCTCGCCCTGCGCCAGCACCAAAAGCGTGAAGGGCACCACGTTGTTCAGCGCCCCCATCACGACGAGCGCCGCCCAGACCCGCCGCCCCTTCGGCAGACCACCACCGGAGACCGCCAGCCACAGCGCCAAGAGCCCTGCCGCGCCCGCCACCCGCAGCCAGACGATGCTGAGCACCGCCAGCCCCTCCAGCGCCAGTTCCACGAAAAGAAACGACCCGCCCCACAGGATGGAGAGGATCGTCAGGGTCATCCAGTTCGTCGCGCTCATGCCGGCCTCCGCTTCGGCCCTTCATGCCACAGCCGCCCCGGCGGCGCGACCCGAAGCCTGCGGCTAGTTCACCCGGGCCCAGGTGCCGCCATCGCGGCAGATGCCAAAGACGCAGCCCCGCACCTTCAGGCTGTCGCCCGCAAGCGTCATGTCGCTGTCATAGGTCTTGTCGCGGTCGGGCGACCAGACCTTGCCATCGTCATAAAGCCCGTCCGGATAGGCCACCATGTCCCAGACGATCTGCTTGCCGAGATTGGGGCTGTCAATCTCCTTGCCCGCCCCGTCAAACGCCTTGACCAGCGTGCCGCAGTACGCAGCGCCACAGGCGGCAATCTTCACATGGCCGAAATTGCCGTTGTCATCGGGCTTGGTCTTCCAGACCCCCTCGACCGGATCGGCCATGGCCGCGCCCGCGCCCAGCACCAGCAGCACCGCCAGAACCAGCTTCCTCATCGTGATCTTCCTCCCAGAACTCTGCCGCCCGATCATCGACGACGACCCGCCCCGCTGTCCAGCGTGACGTCAGGTCCAGAATTGCCGGCGAAGCCCCTTGGCATTTGCCCGCCCCCGGCCTAAGGCAGCCGCAGCGAAAAGGGAGACCCCGATGATCCTCTATCCCGCCATCGACCTGAAGGACGGCCAATGCGTGCGGCTCTTGCGCGGCGAGATGTCGGCGGCCACCGTGTTCGGAGATGATCCCGCGGCGCAAGCGCTGAAGTTCCAGAACGCCGGCTGCGAATGGCTGCACCTCGTCGACCTGAACGGCGCCTTCGCCGGAACCCCGGTCAACGGCGCGGCGGTGGAGGCGATCCTGAAAGCGGTGAAGGTGCCGGCCCAGCTTGGCGGCGGCATCCGCGACATGGCCACCATCGCGATGTGGCTGGACAAGGGCCTTGCCCGGGTGATCCTCGGCACTGTGGCGGTGGAAGACCCCGGCCTCGTGCGCGAAGCCGCCCGCGCCTTTCCCGGCAAGGTCGCCGTCGGCATTGACGCCCGCAAGGGCTTTGTCGCCACCAAGGGCTGGGCGACCGAGACCACAGTGCAGGCCACCGACCTTGCCCGCAGCTTCGAGGATGCCGGCGTCGCCGCGCTCATCTACACCGACATCGACCGCGACGGCGCCATGCAGGGGCCGAACATCGAGGCGACCGAGGCTCTGGCCCGCGCCGTCTCGATTCCCGTCATCGCCTCGGGCGGAGTTTCCCGCATGGCGGACCTGATCGCACTGCAGGGCACCGGCGTCATCGCCGGCGCCATCTCGGGCCGGGCGCTCTATGACGGGGCAATTGATCTGGGCGAAGCGCTCAAGGCGCTGAAAGCCTGATTTCGCCTGTTCCAAAATATCCTCGGGGGTTTGCTGTTGGTTCGCCATTGGTTCAAGAACCAACAGCATGGGCCGCAAGCCAGAGGGGGGCGAGCCCCCTTCCCCCGCCAGACCCAAGCCGCTAGGGTGCCGCCATGCTGAAAACCCGCATCATTCCCTGCCTTGATGTCGCCGATGGCCGTGTGGTCAAGGGCGTGAACTTCGTCAACCTGATCGACGCCGGCGATCCGGTGGAGGCGGCGCGGGCCTATGACGCGGCGGGCGCGGACGAGCTGTGCTTTCTCGACATCCACGCCACGCATGAAAACCGCGGCACGATGTTCGATCTGGTCACCCGCACCGCCGAGCAATGCTTCATGCCGCTGACCGTGGGCGGCGGGGTGCGCACGCCGCAGGACGTGCGCGCGCTCCTGTTGGCCGGGGCCGACAAGGTGTCGTTCAACTCTGCCGCCGTCGCCAATCCCGATGTCGTGGCCGAGGCCGCCGACCGTTTCGGCAGCCAGTGCATCGTGGTGGCGATCGACGCCAAGACTGTCGCCCCCGGCAAATGGGAGATCTTCACCCATGGTGGCCGCAAGCCCACCGGCATCGACGCGGTGGAGTTTGCCCGCACCGTGGCGGCCAAGGGGGCGGGGGAAATCCTGCTTACCTCGATGGACCGCGACGGCACCAAGGGCGGCTACAACCTTGCCCTGACCCGCGCCATTGCCGACGCAGTGCCAGTCCCGGTCATCGCCTCGGGCGGGGTTGGCACGCTCGACCATCTGGTCGAGGGCGTCACCGAGGGCCACGCCAGCGCGGTGCTCGCCGCCTCGATCTTCCACTTCGGCACCTATACCATCGGCCAGGCCAAGGCCCATATGGCCGCCGCCGGCATTCCCATGAGGCTGTCATGACCACCCCTGATCCGACTGTCCTCCAGCGCCTCGCCGCCACCATCGAGGCCCGCAAGGGCGCCGATCCCGACTCGTCCTGGACCGCCAAGCTTTTCGCCAAGGGCCCCGAGAAATGCGCCGAGAAGTTCGGCGAGGAGGCGGTCGAGGCGATCATCGAGGCGGTGAAGGGCGACCGCGAGAAACTCGCCGCCGAGGCGGCGGATGTGCTCTACCACCTTCTTGTCATGCTGGCCGCCCGCGATGTGAGCCTTGCCGAGGTGCTGGCGGTGCTGGAAGTCCGCGAAGGCACTTCGGGTATCGCGGAAAAAGCCGCGCGCGGCTGAGGCCCAAATTTCTTCGAAGAAATTTGGCAAAAATCTTCGAAGATTTTTGCCCTACAGCCCCAGCCGCGGAATTTCGATCGCCGGGCAGCGGTTCATCACCACCTCCATGCCCGCCGCCCCCGCCTTGGCGGCCGCCTCGGCATTCTCGATGCCAAGCTGCATCCAGATCACCTTCGCCCCCGAGGCCAGCGCCGCCTCCACCACCGGCGGCACGTGCTCGGACCGGCGGAAGATGTCGACCATGTCGACCGGCCCCACCTCGGCCAGAGAGGCCCGCACCACTTCGCCAAGGCCGCTGTCCAGCCCCGCCTGCCCCGGATTGACCGGGATCACCCGATAGCCCCGGCGCACGAGATAGGCGGCGACGCGGTGGCTCGGCCGGTCGGGCTTCGGCGACCAGCCGACAAGGGCGATGGTCTTGACCTCTGTCAGGATGCGCGCGATGCGGGCGTCCTCGGCCGGGGCGTCAAGGCTCATGGGTCTGGCTCCTGAAAGAAAGCGCCCGAAAGCCAAGGCCCCGGGCGCAAGGTGTGGAACGAGGGACAGTAGACAGGCGAAGCGGTGGTTCCAGTGCCGCTCGGCACTATTCTACATGGGATGCCGGCGCGCGCGTTAAAGCCCCCTCGCATATTTGTGATCCCTCAGCGCGTCGCAGCCGCATAAAGGCTGACTGCGGCGGCGTTCGAGACATTCAGGCTGCCGAAGGCGCCGGCAAAGGGAATGCGGGCGATCACGTCGCAGGTCTCGCGGGTGCGCTCGCGCAGGCCCGGTCCTTCGGCCCCCATGATCAGGGCGAGCGGCCGGCCGCGGGTCGGCACCAGCGCCTCGGCCAGCGTCACGTCGGCCTCGCCGTCCAGGCCGATGAGCGTGTAGCCCATCGCCTTCAGCTCGACCATGGCATCGGCCAGATTGGTGACCTTGAGATAGGGTTGCCGCTCCAGCGCTCCGCTCGCGGTCTTGGCCAGCGCCCCGGTTTCGGGGGCCGAATGGTGGCGCGGCGCAATGACCGCGCGGGCACCGAACACCTCGGCCGAACGCAGGATGGCGCCGACGTTATGGGGGTCGGTCACCCGGTCCAGCAGCACCAGCAACGGCTCGCCCGCGCCGGAAATCGCCAGATCTTCAAGCTTGCCCCAGTTCAAGGGCCGCACTTCCAGCGCCGCGCCCTGATGCACCGAGCCTTCGTCGATCGGCACGTCAAAGCGCCGCGGGTCGACGATTTCCGGCGCGATCCCGGCCTCGGCAATTGCCGCTTCCAGCTTGTCGAAGGCGTTCTTCGTCACCACCAGCCGCAGCTTTTCCCGCGCCGGATTGGCCAGCGCATCACGCACCGCATGCAGGCCGAAAAGCCAGACCGTCTCTTTCGCCTCGGCCTTGCGGCCGCGTTCCTTGTCCACCACCCAGTCGGGTTTCTTCGCCATGATCTTGGCCCCTTCGCGTTTGCCCATGCTCTGACCAGATCAACCGATTTTGGCAAGCGGCAAGTGACAGGAAATTTCCGGTCAAAAGGCAAGGCTTGGGCCGCAACGCCCCCTTGACGCCCCCCGCCCCCTTGGGTATTCCCCCCGCACAGTGGGCGATATGCTACAAGGTGTGGCAGCGGACTGTAACTCCGCCGAGGCGACTCATGCCTGGTTCGATTCCAGGATCGCCCACCATTCTGCCCGTCGCGGCAGTCACAAAGGCCAGCCTTCGGGCTGGCCTTTTGCGTTTTGCCGTGGTCGATTGGCGCCGATCTGTCCCGAAAGGCCCGTCCATGCGCTCGTATCGCTTCACCCATGCCATCACCCGCCTGCCGCCCGCCAGCGCCATCAACGGCCTGCGCGCGGTGGATACCGGCAGCCCCGATCTTGCCCGGATGCGGGCCCATCACGCCGATTATGTCGCGGCGCTGCAATCGACCGGGGCGACGGTGCTGGAACTGCCCGCGCTGGAGGCGTTCCCCGACAGCCTGTTCGTCGAGGACACTGCGCTTTGCCTGCCCGAAGGGGCGATCGTCATGCGGCCCGGTGCGCCATCGCGTTTGGGCGAGGCGGCGGAAATGGCGCCGCATCTGCGCGCGCTTTATGGCGAGGTGCGCCAGATCACCGGCGCGGAGAATTTCATCGAAGGCGGCGACATCCTGACCACCGAGACCGAAATTCTCGTCGGCCGCTCGGCCCGCACCAATGCCGGCGGCGTGGCGGAACTGACCCGCCTTGTCGCCGACTGGGGCCATAGCGTGCGCGAGGTCTTCACCCCGCCGGGCGTTCTGCATTTCAAGACCGACTGCTCGCTCTTGGACGCCGAGACCATTCTTGCGACCGAACGGCTGGATGCCTCGGGCTGCTTCACCGGCTACCGGGTGATCCACACCGCGCCGGGCGAGGAGGCCTGCGCCAACGCCATCCGCTTCAACGATCTGGTGCTGTTCCCCGCCGGCTTCCCGCGCACCCGCGACAAGCTGCTGGCCGCGGGTTACGCCCTGCGCGAGATCGGCAATTCGGAATGCGCCAAGCTGGATGGCGGCATGTCCTGCCTGTCGCTGCGCTTCACGCCGTCTTAAGGCATCAGCACCGCCTTGCGCTCATAGTCGGCGGTGTCGGTGCTGCCGTCGTCGTAGGTGACCAGCAGGCTGACCGTGGCGATCGAGCCGAGCGGCTGGGTGAGGAACAGGAAGGCGTTGTCCTCGGCTTTCAGGGCATTGGGCACCGCTTCGCCCTCGTAGCAGGGCTCCATCGCGAAGGGTGTCTCGGCGGGGGCGCCATTCAGCCCATAGGCGATGGTGCTGACCCCGCAGCGCCAGGCCAGAAGATTGGTGAAGTACAGAAGATCCTGCCCGTCGAACTCGCGCACGGCAATCCAGCTTGGCTTTGTGGCGGTCAGGATCGGCTTGACCTCGGCCGCCGTGGTATAGGTCTGGGCAAGGGCAACCGTCGCGGCGGCCATCGCGGCAACTGTCATTGAAACGGCAACAATCCTGCGCATTTTGAACCTCCCGAGGCTTTTGCGGGGCATCGAACGCCCCTATAGTGACAACAGGATAACAGGGCGGACAAGATCACAATGGCCGAAACGGCGGGCGGCGGGCAAGCCTTCAACATTCTCGCCGTGGTGCAGGAGGGGCGGCTGGCCTATGAGGCGCTGTTGCTGATGGCCTCGCTGCGCGCCGCCAATCCGGGTTTCCGCGGCAAGGTGTTTCTGGCCGAACCCCAGCCCGGCAAGCGCTGGCACCGCGACCCGAGGCTGCAATCGGACCCGATCCGCGCGATGCTGGAAAGCCTTGGCGCCACGTTCCTGCCCTTTGAAAACAAGATCTTCGGCCAGTCCTACCCGCATGGCAACAAGATCGAGGCGCTGGCGGCGCTGCCCGATGAGCCGTTCCTGTTTCTTGACACCGACACGCTGGTGCTGGGTGACCTGCAAGGCGTCCCCTTCGATTTCGCGCGCCCCTCGGCCTCGATGCGGCGCGAAGGCAGCTGGCCCGAGCCACAGCTTTACCATGGCGGCTATGGCGAGATCTGGAAGTCGCTCTATGACCGCTTCGGGCTGGATTTCGCCAGTTCGCTCGACTTTGCGCAGCCCGACGACTATTGGCAGCGCTATCTTTACTTCAATGCCGGCTGGTTCTTTCACCAAAGCCCCCGCGCCTTTGGCGAGCGCTTCCTGACCTTCGCCCGCACCATCCGCGACGCCCCGCCCGATGCCTTGGCGGCGCAGTCGCTGGACCCCTGGCTCGATCAGGTCGCCCTGCCCTTGGTGATCCATTCCTTCGGCGGCGGGCGGCCGGGGCCAGAGCTTGCCGGGCTGGATGGCTCCGTCACCTGCCACTATCGGAGCCTTCCCCTGCTCTACGCCCGCGAAAGCGACCGTGTGGTCGAGGTGCTGGAAGAGGTGGCCGGGCAAAAAGACCTGCGCCGTCTCTTGCGCGACCATGAGCCGGCGCGGCTGATGATCTATCAGAACCGCGGCCGCAAGGCGCGGGCGCTGTTTGACCGCGACGACCTGCCCCGGCGCGAGCAGACCCTGCGCAGCGCACTGAAGAAGGCCGGGCTCTGGCTGCGATAGCGGGCGCCGACCTGGCGTTGTGGCAGGAGGCGCCTTGCCGGCGGCGCGTGCGCAGCCGCGTCTGATCGAATCAGCAGTCTTGCCACATTTCCCCAAGGTCCACCCCGGATTGTTGCGCGTCTGGCAGGGTCTGGCGGCCCCTGCCCAGCTTTGTCGCCGGATCGCGCGCTGATTGCGTCGACTTTGTGGCAGCCCTCTACCAATTGTGATATTTTTCAATTGTTTAACGAAACATCTGCAATTGGACCGCCTGATGCTGATTGAAGCCACCTCGCAAACAACACTCGGCCCGGTCTATACGCTGACCGGCACCGATGATCTTTTCGTCGGAGCGGATGTGACCATCCGCTGCACCTACAACGACCCGGTCAACCACACCGGAGCCGATGCGGTGATCTCGTGGGAGGGCACGCATTCCATCACTGTCGCCGGCACCATCATCGGCGAGGATGAGGCGATCAACCTCGTTGGCTGCCTGACCGCGCAGACCGTCACCATTCAGGCGACCGGCGTGCTGATTTCGGGCGGCGACGGCATGGTGCAGGACGCCGATGGCGTGATCCTCGACGGGCTCGGCTCGCATCTGCGCAATGCCGGCACGATCACCGCCTATGGTTCGGCGGTGTCGGTGATTGCGCCCGAGGGCGGGGTCACCTCCATCGTCAATCTCGGCAGCATGACGGGCCGGGTCTCGGGGATCTGGCACAAGTTCGGCAATGGCACGCTGTCTTTCACCAATTCCGGCACCGTCAGTTCCGACGCCTTTTCCTATCTGGGCAACAGCGGCGTCGACCGGCTGACCAACAGCGGGACGCTGAACGGCGATATCGCCCTTGGCGGCGGCGATGACCTTTTTGTCGGCAGCACCGGAACGGTGAACGGTCTGATCGACGGCGGTGACGGCGATGACACCTTCCGCCCCGGCAGCCATGCCGAGATCATGGACGGCGGCGACGGCATCGACCTGCTGGATTTCACCGCCGCGACAACCGCGGTCACGCTCAACCTGACCACGCCGGCACAGAACAGCGGGGCGCAGGTGGCGGGTGACAGCTACACGGGTTTTGAAAATGTTCTGGGCGGCGGCTTTTCCGACCGCCTCACCGGCGATGCCGGGGCGAACCGGCTGGAGGGCGCAGGCCGTCTCGACACGCTGGCCGGGGGCGCGGGCGACGACACGCTGATCGGCGGGCGCGGCGATGACCGCTGCTATGGCGGTCAGGGCGCGGACACCTTCCTGTTCCAGAACCTCAAGCATCTTGGCGACCGGATCTATGATTTCACCTCGGCGAGCGACGTGATTGCCTTCGAAGGCGAGCAATTCGGCTTTGGCAGCTTTGCCGGCGCGCTGGACGAAACCGCCTTCGTGGCCGGTCATGCCGCGCTGGATGCCGATGACCGTTTGCTGTTTGACGCGGCGACCCATCTGCTGTGGTTCGATGCCGATGGCAGCGGCGCATCCGCCGCGGTGGTGGTCGCCTCGCTCCAGAGCGGCGCCACGCTGACGGCGGCGGATATCCTTATTCTGTAAGCATCTTTGCGCAGGCTTCACAGCCCGCCAGCCTTGGCCTAGGCTGGCGCCGCATCAGTTGCGGAGGACAAGATGACCGACAGACCCATGGGCTTTGACACGCTCGCCATTCACGCGGGCGCCGCCCCTGACCCGGCAACCGGCGCGCGGCAGGTGCCGATCTACCAGACCACCGCCTATGTCTTTCGCGATGCCGACCACGCAGCGAAACTTTTCAACCTGCAGGAAGTGGGCTGGATCTATTCGCGGCTGACCAACCCCACCGTCTCGGCGCTGGCCAACCGCGTGACCGCGCTGGAAGGCGGCGCGGGGGGGATCGCATGCTCGTCCGGCCACGCCGCGCAGATCATGGCGCTGTTCCCGCTGATGGGGCCGGGCAAGAATATCGTTGCGTCCTCAAGGCTTTATGGCGGAACGATCACCCAGTTCAGCCAGACCATCAAGCGCTTTGGCTGGTCGGCGAAATTCGTCGACACCGACGATCTTGGCGCGGTATCGAAGGCCGTCGACAAGAACACCCGTGCGATTTTCTGCGAAACCATCGCCAATCCGGGCGGCTATGTCACCGACATTCCGGCGCTGGCCAAGATCGCCGACCGCAAGGGCATTCCGCTGATCGTCGACAACACCACCGCAACGCCGTGGCTGTGCAAGCCGATCGAGATGGGCGCGACGCTGGTGGTGCATTCGGCGACGAAATACCTGACCGGCAATGGCACGGTGACGGGCGGCATCGTGGTGGATTCGGGCAAGTTCGACTGGTCGCAGAACGACAAGTTCCCCTCGCTTTCCCAACCCGAACCCGCCTATCACGGCCTGACTTTCCATGCAGCCCTCGGGCCGATGGCCTATACCTTCCACTCCATCGCGGTCGGCCTGCGCGATCTCGGGATGACGATGAACCCGCAGGGCGCGCATTACACGCTGATGGGGATCGAAACCCTTGGCCTCCGGATGGAGCGCCATGTCGAGAACGCCCGCAAGGTTGCCGAATGGCTGGAGAAGGACCCGCGGGTGGATTACGTCACCTATGCCGGGCTGAAATCCTCGCCCTACCAGAAGCGGGCGAAGAAGATCGTGCCGAAAGGCGCCGGCGCGCTGTTCACCTTCGCGCTGAAGGGTGGCTATGACGCCTGCGTCAAGCTGATCGACAATGTGAAGCTGTTTTCGCATGTGGCCAATCTGGGCGACACCCGCAGCCTCATCATCCATTCGGCCTCCACCACCCACCGGCAATTGTCGGAAGCGCAACAGGTGGCGGCCGGAGCCTCGCCGAATGTGGTGCGGCTGTCGATCGGGATCGAGAACGTCGAGGACATCATCGCCGATCTGGATCAGGCGATGACCAAGGCCTTGGCCTGACAGGAAAAAGGGCCGCCCTTCGGGGCGGCCCCTGCTGCCCTCGCCGCACCTCCTCGAGCCCTTCGGGCACTCGTCGGGGTCAGCCTGCGAGGAGTGCCCGACGGGCTCGACGAGAGGCGGTTACTCGGCGATCTCGTAGGTCACCGTCACCTGCGCCTGCAGCGCGATCTGGCCTGCGGCGACCGGCACTGGCGAGGCGGCCTTGGCCTCCATGAACACCGGCATCGGCCCGCCGTAGTTCTGCACCTCGGCAATCGACGCGATCTTGCCCAGCGTCACCCCTGCGGCTTCGGCATAAAGCGTGGCCTTGGCGGTGGCGTCTCCCATGGCGGCCCGGCGTGCCTCATCCTGCACCGGGCGCGGCGCCGCCAGCTCAAAAGTGATGCCGTTCAAGGTGTTGGCCCCGTCGGCGATCGAGGCATCCAGCACCGAGCCAAGGTTTGCCAGATCGCGCACCCGCACATTCAGCATGTTCATCGCCATGTAATTCGCGATCTGCGGCGCGGCGCCGCTGTCATAGCCGGTCCAGTTCGGATTGAGCGACAGGTTCGCAGTCTGCAGATCGGTTTCCGCAATGCCCGCGCCCTGCAGCCGCTCGATCACCGCGGCCAGTGCCTTGGAATTCGCCGCCATCGCCTCGGCCGCCGTCGCGCCTTCGGTGGTCACACCCAGAGAGACGGTCGCCATGTCGGGCGTGGCGGCAATGCTTGCTTCGCCGGTGACGGTGATGGTGGCTTCGGCAAGGGCCGGGGCGGCAAGCGGCAGGGCAAGAGCGGTGGACAGGGCCAGAATTTGAAATGCGCGCATGAAAAACCTCCATAGGGTTGCACGTCACAGGTGTATCTCTGGAACGCGCGCCGCAAGGCATTCCTTGGGGGGAATTTCACAAAATCGGCGCCCGGGGCGACGGGGCCGCGATACCCCGACCCGCCGCGCCGCACAGGCGAGCGAAATTGCCGGCTTTGCCCGAAGTTCCGGCAATTCCTGCCGGCTTTTCTTTCTTTCGGCAAAAAGCTGCTGTAGGAAGGCGCCAAAGCGCTCGCGCGCGTTTTCGCGGGCCGGTCCCTTATGCTAGATGCGTGGAATGAAACCAGCTTTTGCCCTAGACTTCCGCAACGACGCCATCGCCCTGCTGCACCGCACGACGGGCGGCTGGCATCTGGTGGGCAGTGTCACTGTTGACGACCCCGACCTGCCCGCGGCCCTTGGTTACCTGCGCTCGACCGCGCTTGGCCTCAGCCCGCGGGGGCTGGCGACCAAGCTGGTTCTGCCCGATGACCAGATCCTGCTGACCACGGTAGAGGCGCCGGGGCCGGACGAGGCGACGCGCCTTGCCCAGATCCGCAGCGCGCTGGAGGGGCGGACGCCCTATGCGGTCGCCGATCTGGCCTTTGACTGGGAAGTCGTCGGCGGCGAAGTGCGCGTCGCCGTGATCGCGCGCGACACGCTGGCCGAGGCCGAGGCCTTTGCCAGTGAACACCGGTTCAACCCGGTCGCCTTTGTCGCCGCGCCCGCCGAAGGGTTCAGCGCCGAACCCTGGTTCGGGCCGACCGCGCAGGCCGTCGATCTGCTTGCCCCCGGCGAGAGGGTCGAACGCGATGGCGCACAGGTCGAGATCCTTGCCCGCAGCCAGAGCGACGAGGCCGCGAAGCCGGCCGCGTCCGGGATCCTGGCCGAGCCGGTGGCGGCCGCCGCCGCCGTCGCGCCTGTCGAACCCGGCCGGCCCGATGCCGCCTTTGACGCCTCCGACCATCTACCGGAACAGGAGCCTCCGAGCGAAGACCCGCCAGAGCCGCCCGCCGCGCCACTGCATGCCCCGAGCTTCGACCTTGCCGATAATGACTCCATCCCTGACGCGACCGGCCCGTCGGAGGCATTCCGCGGCGTAACGCAGGCCGGCCCTGCAGCCCCGCTGCCGGCGGATCTGGTTGATGACCTGCCCGAAGACATCGCGGCCCCCGCCGACGAGACCCCCGCAGACGAGGCCCCGATGGCGCTGGATGTCGAGGACGAGGACACGCCCGCGCCCCCGGTTGCGGCAAAGCCGGCCGTGCCCGATGATCTGCCGCCGCTGCCGGGTTTCAGCCCGTCGATGGGCTTTGCCAGCCGTCGCGCCTCGGCCGACCCCGGCCATGGCCACGCCCCGAAACTTGCGGCCCCTCCGCGGCCAACTGTGGCGCGACCGGCTGCGGCCAAGCCCGCTCCGCAGCCCCCGGCCCCCAAGGCCGAACGTCCGATGGTGGATCGCCCGACGGCGGTCAACCTGTCGCCCCCCAAGGAAAGCAAGGGCTTGCGGGGGCTTGGGGCCTTCGTGACCGCACCGGGGCTGCCGGGCGGTTCCCGCAGGAAGCAGCAACCGCCCCCGGTGGTCGCGCCGGACGCGCCCGCAATGCGGCCTGCCGTGGCGCGGCCCGCCATGGCAGGGCCGGCTGTGACGGGGGATGCGGTGGCAGGGCCTGTTGTGACTGGGCCTGTTGCGACTGGGCCTGTTGCGACTGGGCCGACCGCCGCGCCCGCGCCTGCCGAAGCCCCCGTTTCGCCCCGCACCGCGGCGACGACGGCCAGACCGCAGACCCTTGAAAAGGGTCTTGGCGCCCGCCGGGTGCCCGTGCGCGGCAAGCCGCGCCATCTCGGGCTGATCCTGACCGCGCTGCTGCTGCTGGTTCTGGCCGTGATCGCGGCCTGGTCGACCAGCCTCGCCTTCCGCTCGGATGAGGGCGCGGAGGTGCAGGTTTCGGCAGCAGAGCTGCCCCTGCCCGAGGACGAGATGCTGGCGGATGGCGAAGACCCCGAGGCGCTGGCCGATGGCCCGGCGGCGGTCGACAGCGCCGCCGCGGACACCACCGCCCCCATCCCCGCCACGGCCAAAGACGAGATCCCGCCCGGACTTGCCGCCGTTGACCCGGCCCCGGACGGCGAACCGGCGGCCTCGCCCGGGCCGGCAGGCGATGAGATCGTGCTTGCCGCCAAGGATCAGGCGCCCGCCGCGCCTGCGCCGCTCAGCCCGCCCGAGGCCGTGACCCAGGGCGATCCGCTGCCGCTGGCACAGGCCCCGCCGCCGCCCTTCGGCACGGTCTACCAGTTCGACACCAAAGGCCTGATCGTCCCGACGCCCGAAGGCATCGTCACGCCCGAGGGCGTTCGCCTTGTTGCCGGCAAGCCGCCGCTGCTGCCGAAACCGCGCCCCGAAGGGCTGGTGCCAGTCATCACCCCCGACGCAACCGCCCCCCCCGCCGCCGAGACCGCCGAAGGCGCAATCGAGCCGGTTTTTGCCGATCCGGCGCTTGCCGGGTTCCGGCCGAAGGCCCGCCCCGAGGGTCTCAGCCCGCCCCCGGTGGAACTGAACGAAGACAGCGCCGCCCCCATCGTCAACGACAACCGCCTCGCCGGCAAGCGCCCGCTGGCGCGCCCCGAGGCGGTTCTCGTTGCCGGTGAAGCCGCCCGCGCCGCCGCCGCCGCTTCGGCGGCCAGCCTCGCGGCACAGGCCGAAACCGCCGCCGGTCTTGCCCCGGCCAGCCAGCTTGCCATCGCCATCAGCCGTCGCCCCGCCGCGCGCCCCGAGGATCTGAGCCGCGCGGTCGAAGCCGCCGTCGCCGCCGCCATCCGCGCCCCTGACCCGCAACCCGAGGCCGAGCCGCAGCCCGAACCGGAGCAAAGCGCCTCGCTGGTGCCGGCCATATCGCCCGAACCGCGACCCGAAATCGAAGAGACCGGCGCGGCGAAGAAAGCCTCGTCGAAATCCGTGCCGCGCGGCAAGGACGCAAAGACCGAAGTCGAAGCCGATGACGAACCCGAGGCCGAGGCCGCGGTTCCTTCCGGCACGCAGAATGGCTCGCTTGCCAAGCAGGCGACGTTCAAGAATGCCCTTGCGCTGGACAAGACCGCGCTGATCGGCGTCTACGGCACGCCGTCCAACCGCTATGCGATGATCCGCACGTCGGGCGGCCGCTACAAGAAGGTGACGATCGGCGACAGCATCGACGGCGGGCGGGTGCAGGCGATCACCGCCAGCGAGGTGCGCTATCAGAAGGGCTCTCGGCTGGTGACATTGGCCCTGCCGAAAGGCTGAAGCGCCCGCCAGCCGGCATCAGCCGAAGAGCGGGCGCCAGCCCGACGAAGCGGCGTCAATGCGCCGCGATCACGCCGCGTTCGATCTGGTCCTGCTCGATCGATTCGAAGAGCGCCTTGAAGTTGCCCTCACCGAACCCGTCATCGCCCTTGCGCTGGATGAATTCGAAGAAGATCGGCCCGATCACGGTTTTCGAGAAGATCTGCAACAGGATGCGGGTCTCGCCGCCGTCCACCACGCCTTCGCCGTCGATCAGGATGCCGTGCTTGGCCAGCCGGTCGATCGGCTCCTCATGGCCGACCACCCGGGTTTTCGACAGCTCGTAATAGGTCATCGGCGGTTTGGGCATGAACTTCAGCCCGCGTGCCGCGATTTCGTCGGTGGCGGCATAGATGTCGTCGCAGCCGACCGCGATGTGCTGGATGCCCTCGCCCTTGTAGCGCTTGAGGTATTCCACGATCTGCCCGGTCTCGCCGCGATCCTCGTTCACCGGAATGCGGATGCGACCGCAAGGCGAGGTCAGCGCCCGGCTGTAAAGCCCGGTGAACTTGCCTTCGATGTCGAAGAAGCGGATCTGCCTGAAGCCGAAGATGCCGCTGTAGAAGTCGAACCAGGTGTCCATGTTGCCCTTGTGGACATTGTGGGTCAGGTGGTCGAGATAGTGGAACCCCACGCCCTTGGGCTTCATCGGTTGGATGAAGTCAAACTCGGCATAGGGGTGGCGGCCCTCGCCATACTGGTCGACGAAATAGATCAGGCTGCCGCCGATCCCGACAATCGCCGGCACGTCCAGCACCTTGTCCGCGCCCTGATACTCCGTCGCGCCCTTGGTAGTGGCATGGGCAAGGGCATGGCCGGCATCGACCATCCGCCAGCCCATCGAAGGGGCGCAGGGCCCGTGCTCGGCGACAAAGCGCGCGGCATGGCTTTCGGGATCGTTGTTCAGGATATAGGTGATGTCGCCCTGCTGCCACAGCTCGATGTCGCGGCTCTTGTGGCGGGCAGCCAGCTCGAACCCCATGCGACCGAAAAGGTCGCGCAGTTCCTGCGGTTCGGGGTGGGCGAATTCGACGAATTCGAAGCCATCGGTGCCGGCCGGATTGGCGGCGCCGATGCTGGCTTTCGGTGCGGAATGTGGAAACGGGCCCATGGTGAACCTCCCTGTTGCGTTGACCCAAGAATAGCGCAGATGTGATGCGGATTTTGCGCGTTCTTGGCTTGAACCAGCGGGCATGACGCGCGATCATCGCATCCAATCCCAACAACGCGCGACAAATCCGCATGCTGGACGCCACTGATTCCCGATTGCTTGCGCTCTTGCAGGCCAATGCCATGCTGACGGCGCAGGATCTGGGCGAGGCCCTGAACCTGTCACCCAGTCAGGCCGCCCGCCGCCGCCAACGGCTTGAGGCCGAGGGCTATGTCACCGGCTATGCCGCGCGGCTGGATCCGGCCCGCGTCGGGCTGACGGTGCAGGCTTTCGTGCAGGTGCAGTTCTCGCGCCATGACCCCGAGCCGGCCCGCAGTTTCGCCAGCCTGATCGCCACCCTGCCCGAGGTCATCAGCGCCTGGACCCTGACCGGCGAGGCCGATTACCTCTTGCGGGTCTGGTGCGCCGATCTGCCGGGGCTGAACCGGCTGATCCACGACCGCCTTCTGCCCCACCCCGCCGTTGCCCGCGTGCAAAGCCAGATCGTCATGGATCAGCTGAAAGCCGACGCTCCCCTGCCCATTTGACTGCTGCCAAGCCGAGTTCCCATGGAAAATTTCCTTCTGCAAGCTTCGCTCTATCTGGGCACCGCGGTTCTCGTGGTGCCCTTGGCGGTGCGCGTGGGGCTTGGCTCGGTGCTGGGCTATCTGGCGGCGGGCATCCTTCTGGGACCGATCTTCGGACTGGCCGGGGCCGAAACGGCCGACCTGCAGCATTTCGCCGAATTCGGCGTGGTGCTGATGCTGTTCCTGATCGGGCTGGAACTGGAGCCGCGCACGCTGTGGGACATGCGCCACAAGCTTCTGGGTCTTGGCGGCGCGCAGGTGGTGTTGACCGGTCTGGCGCTTGGCGGCGGGTTGCTGGCGCTCGGCACCAGCCTGTCGGTCGCGGTGATCTGCGGCATGCTCGGGGCGCTGTCCTCCACCGCCATCGTGCTGCAGACCCTGTCGGAGAAAAGCCTGATGCGGACGCCGGGCGGGCGGTCGGCGTTTTCCGTGCTGCTGACGCAGGACATCGCGGTCATTCCGATGCTGGCGGCGATCCCGCTGCTGGCCCTGCCGGAAACCGATGCGATCGACGCCAGCGTCATCGGCGTGACCAACCCCGAAGACGCCGCCGCACAGGCTGAAAGCGCCGCCGAGCCCCTTGTGACATTGCTGCAAACCCTGCCGGGCTGGGCCGCCACGGCGCTGATGCTGGCCACCGTCGCGGTGATCGTGCTGGCCGGCCACTATCTGTCGCGCCCGATCTTCCGCTTTGTCCACGCCGCCAAACTGCCCGAGATGTCGACCTTCATCTCGCTCCTGATGGTGCTGGGCATCGCCTTCGTGATGATGCTGGTGGGGCTTTCCCCGGCGCTTGGCACCTTTGTCGCGGGCGTCGTGCTGGCCAACTCCGAGTTCCGTCACCAGCTGGAGGCCGACCTGAAGCCGTTCAAGGGCCTGCTGCTGGGCCTCTTTTTCATGACCGTCGGCGTCGGCATCAACTTTGCCATGCTGGCGCGCGAGCCTTTCGTGGTGCTGGGCCTGACGCTGGGGCTGATCGCGGTCAAGGCCGTGGTGCTGTTCGGCCTTGCGCTCGCGTTCAAGCTGCGCGGGCAGGACCGCTGGCTGTTCTCGCTGGGGCTGGCGCAGGCGGGCGAGTTCGGCTTTCTGATCGTCTCCTTCGCCCGCACCGAAGGCGCGCTGCCGCTGGCGGCCGGCCAGATGGCGCTTCTGGTCATCAGCCTGTCGATGCTGCTGACGCCGCTCCTGTTCATCACCCAGGAACAGCTGGCCCGCCGCTTCGCCCGCCGCCCGCCCGACCGCGCGCCCGACCAGATCGACGAGACGGGCCGCGTCATCATCGCCGGGATCGGGCGCTTCGGGCAGGTGGTGAACCGGCTGGTGCGAACCTCCGGCATCTCGACCGTGGTTCTGGACAGCGACATGCAGACCATCGAGACCATGCGGCGGTTCGGCGTGAAGGGCTTCTTCGGCGACCCCTCGCGGCCTGAACTGTTGCAGGCCGCGGGCCTTGCGGAGGCGCAGGTGCTGGTGGTGGCGGTGGATGACCGGCACAATGCCTCGAACATCGTGCGCTATGCCCGGCAGGTGCGGCCCGATATCCACATCGTCGCCCGCGCGGTGGACCGGGTGCATGTCTATGAGCTTTATCAGGCCGGCGCCAATGACACCGTGCGCGAGACCTTTGACTCAAGCGTGCGGGCGGGGCGCTATGTTCTGGAAAACATGGGGTTTTCGGAGTACGAGGCAGCCAAGCTTTCGCAGGCCTACTGGCGCATCGACCGCGCCGCGATGCGCGATCTGGCCCAGGTCTGGAAGCCCGGCCAGCCGATTCACGAGAATGCCGCCTATGTCGCCCGCGCCCGCCAGCTGGATGCCGATCTGGAAACCGCGCTGATCGACGTGCTTTACGACGTGCGCCCGATGGCGGCCGAGGAGACCGGCCCGCAGCATGGCCCCGGCGGCCATCCGCCGCCGGTGGAGCCGGAGCTGGATCAGCCCTCGGAAACCCCGGCTTCGGCAAAGGTCGCCATGCCCGAGTGACAGGCGACGGCGGCCTTGACCACGCCGATCGCCAGCGCCGCGCCCGACCCTTCGCCCAGCCGCAGGCCCAGCGACAGAAGCGGCTCCTTGCCCAAGGCGGCCAGAAGCCGGCCATGCGCGCCTTCGGCCGACAGGTGGCCCGCCACCGCATGATCCAGCGCCGCAGGCGTCACCGCATGCAGCACCAGACCTGCCGAGCAGGCGATGAAGCCGTCAAGGATCAGCGGAATGCGCGCCACCCGCGCCCGCGCCATGGCGCCGGCCATGGCGGCAATCTCGCGCCCGCCAAGGTTGGCCAGAACCTGCATCGGATCGCGCGAGCCGTGGCGGGCAAGCCCCGCGTCCACCACCTTGGCCTTGCGCGCAAGCCCGGCATTGTCGACCCCGGTGCCGCGGCCAACCCATTCCGCCCCGGTCCCGCCCAGCAGCGCCGCCGCCAGAGCCGCCGCGACCGTGGTGTTGCCGATGCCCATTTCGCCGACCACCAGCAGGTCGGCCTTGGGATCGACGGCATTCCAGCCGGTCTGCAGCGCCGCGACCGTCTCGGCCTCGGTCATCGCCGCGGTTTCGGTGAAGTCTCCGGTGGGCCGGTCCAGTTCCAGCGCATGCACCGCCATCGTGGCGCCGAAGGCCTTGGAGAGCTGGTTGATCGCCGCGCCGCCGTGCTGGAAGTTTGCCACCATCTGCACGGTGACTTCCGCCGGAAAGGCCGAAACGCCTTGGGCGCAGACGCCGTGGTTGCCGGCAAAGATCAGCACTTGCGGCGCGCTGATCGCCGGGCGGCCGTTGCCCTGCCACGAGGCGACCCAAAGTGCCAGATCCTCCAGCCGCCCCAGCGCGCCGGGCGGCTTGGTCAGCTGGCCGTTGCGGTCCGACGCGGCCTGATGCGCGGCGGCATCGGCGGCGGGGGCGTTGCGGAGAAGGGCGGCGAATTCGGCAAGCGAGGTGAAGGCGGGCATGGGAAATCCTTGATCGTCGGTCGCCACTTGGCTAGCGCTTGCATGACCTCTTGGCCAGACCGGAAAAGACATGACCGCCCCCATCCGCGACCCCCTTCGGCTTTATGCCTGCGACATAGTGGCAGGCTTCGGGCTTTTGACCCGGATCCCCGTGCCGTTCACCGCCCCCCGCCCCGAGGGCGTCTGGGCCTGGCCACTGGTCGGGCTGGTGACGACGGGGCTGGCGCTGGCGGTCGGCGCGGGGCTGCAGGCGGCGGGCGTGTCGGTGGGGGTGGCGGCGGCAGCGGTCATCGCGCTGCAGGCCGCGCTGACCGGCGGCCTGCACGAGGACGGGCTGGCCGATTGCGCCGACGGGTTCTGGGGCGGCCACGACAAGGCCCGGCGGCTGGAGATCATGAAGGACAGCCGGATCGGCAGCTATGGCGGCATCGCCCTGACGCTGGCGCTGCTGATGCGCTGGTCGGCGCTCGCCGCGTTGATGAGCGCAGGCGCCTGGGGGCTGGCGCTGGCCCCGGCGCTCTTGTCGCGAGCGGCGATGGGGCTGGTGATGGCGGCCCTGCCCAATGCCCGGGCGGGCGGGCTGTCGGCGGGGCATGGCCGGCCGCCGCTGCCGCAGGCGCTGGCGGGCAGCGCGCTGGCGCTGGCTCTGGGCTTGATCGTCGCGGGCTGGGCGGTGCTGGCGCTGGCACTGGTGGCCGGGATCATGGTCGCGGCGCTGGCCATGGTGGCCCGCGCCAAGATCGGCGGACAGACCGGCGATGTGCTGGGCGCGGCGCAGGTCATCGCCGAGATCGCGGCGCTGGCGGCGGCAACCTCGTTCCTGAAATGAAGAACGGCGGCCAAGGGGCCGCCGTTCAAGCTCAAGGTCCGGGAAAGATCAGGCGGCGCGGCTGGTCAGCACATCGCCGACCTTGCGCTGCGCGCCCGCCTCATCGACGCCCGAGACGGCGGCGACTTCGCGGGTCAGACGCTCCAGCGCCGCTTCGTAAAGCTGACGCTCGGAATAGGACTGCTCGCGCTGGTCGTCGTTGCGGTGCAGGTCGCGGACCACCTCGGCAATCGCCATCAGGTCGCCCGAGTTGATCTTCTGTTCATATTCCTGCGCCCGGCGCGACCACATCGCGCGCTTGACCTTGGCCTTGCCCTTCAGCGTATCCAGGGCCTTGGTCACGACATCGGGGGCCGAGAGCGCGCGCATGCCGATCTCGGTGGCCTTGTGGGTGGGAACCCGCAGGGTCATCTTGTCCTTTTCAAAGGAAATCACGAACAGTTCCAGATGGATACCGGCGATTTCCTGTTCCTCGATCGACATGATCTTGCCCACGCCATGCGCGGGGTACACCACGAACTCGTTCGGGCGGAAATCGGGCTTCTTCGATTTGGTCATTCTTGGGTGCTTCCTAAGCAAAAAGCCAGTTCCGGCAACATGCCATCCGATCCAAGAAAACCCGGATGCAGGACATCACGCGACAGGAATACCGTCTCAGGGCGAGCAGACCTGAGGCGCAGACAGGCATCCGTGTTGTTTGTGAACATTGTATAACACAAAAATACGCTGATTCCAACTGCGGCGATTCTCGGGGGAAGCCCCCGGAAGCCTTTGAAATCAGCGTCTTTTTACGACAATGCCCGATTCGTGAACGGCATCGACACGAATCAATGCTGCGAACGCAGCATCAGCCGCCCTGCCCCGGCTCCTCGGAGAAATACTTCTCCAGCTTGCCGGACTCGCCGTCACGCTCCTCATAGCCCGGCAGCGGATCGCGCTTGGTGGTGATGACCGGCCAGAGCTGGGCGTACTTGCGGTTGAACGTCACCCATTTGTCCATATCCGGCTCGGTATCCGGGCGAATGGCGTCGGCGGGGCATTCGGGTTCGCAAACGCCGCAGTCGATGCATTCGTCGGGGTGAATCACCAGCGTATTCTCACCCTCGTAGAAGCAGTCCACCGGACAGACCTCGACGCAGTCGGTGTATTTGCAGGCGATGCAATTGTCGGTCACGACATAGGTCATGGCACACCCCGTTTGGTTGCTTGGCCGCTGTTTATGCCAGCGGGCGGGATCATTCAAGCGCCCGTTCGGTCACAGGCTGGCGTCCTGCCCCGGCGCATCGAGATCGATATAAAGCGCCTGCGCCTCGGTCGCGGGGCCGCGGCGGTCCGACAGCGCCAGCACCCGCACGACGCGGATGCGGCCGCCCTGCGGAAAGGTCAGCACATCGCCCACCGCCAGCCCGTGACCGGGTTTCAGGCAGCGTTGCGCGTTGATGCGCAGATGGCCCTCTTCGACGCAGTCCTGCGCCAGCTCACGCGATTTGAAGAAGCGGGCATGAAACAGCCATTTGTCCAGCCGAAGCTTCGGCTGGACGCCGGGGTCAGGTCTGCCCGAAGGCCCCGCCAATCAGAGCTTGCCCTTGAGCGCCATCAGCGCGGCAAAGGGGTTGTCGGGATCGATCGGCTTTTCGGGCCGCGGCGGGCGGGCCTCGAAAGACTTCTGCCGCTCGTCGCGGTTCGGCTTGCCGCCCTTGCGGTCGCCCCGATCACCGCGATCTCCACGCTCGCCCTGCGGCTTGCCGCCGGGCTTGCCATGGCGGCGCTCGCCCTGGGGACGGTCGCCTTGGGGTCGGTCGCCCTGCGGCGCATCCCCATCTTTGCGGGGGCCGCGGTCGCCGCGCGGCTTGCGGTCGCCACGGGCTTCGCCCTGCGGGGCGTCGCCGTCGCGGCGCGGACCGCGGCCCTGCCCTTCTGGACGGGGGCCACGTTCAGGCCGCTGGAAGCGCGGCTTCGGTGCCCAGGTGAAGGTGTAGAAGCTTTCCATCTCGGGCGCCGCGGCCTCGGTCTCCGGAGCGGGCTCTTCCACCCGGACAAAGGCCGATTCCTCCTCGGTGATCGGGTTCACCGGGGCGTTCGGATCCACCTCGACCGGCACCAGCACCGGCGCGGCCTTGACCTTCACCCGCTCGGCCTTGTCGGCCTTGTAGCCGAGGCCCCCCATCAGGTCGGCGAATTGCTCCAGCGTCATGCCGGTGATCGACAGCATGTCGGGCGCAGCCTCGAACCCGGCTTTCGAATCCTTTTGCCGCAGGATGTCGGCCAGCCGTTCCAGCATGTCGATGCGGATCGCGCGGCTGCCCGCCGGGTGATAGCCGGCCAGCGTGTAATGCGCCTTCGGCACCTCGGCGATGTTCGGGATGGTGACAAGGCCCGGCGGCGGGCTTTCGGGGAATTCCCCAAGCCCGTTCCACAAGGACCACAGCACCAGCCGCAACCGGGTCGGCGCCGGCTTCAGCAGTGCGGGCTGGAACACCGTATACTGGCCAAAGCGCACGCCATGCTTGCGCAGCGCGCTGCGGGCGTCCTGATCCAGCTCCTTCACCTCGGCGGCAATCGCGCCGCGGTCGATGACGCCCAGCCCTTCGGCCAGACGATAGGCAAAGCCCTTGGCCAGCCCCTGCAGGGTTTCGTCGCGGCCAAGGGCGAGAAGCGGCTCGAACTGGGTCGTCACCTTGCGGTCGATGAAATGCTGCAGGCGGCGGCGGACCTTCTCGACCACCTCCTCGCCGGCTTCGTCATCGACAAAGGCCTCGACCGTCGGCTTGGTGATCTCGCCGCCCTTGACGAGCTTGCCGACCGCAAAGGTACCCCACATCAGGCCACCCTGTTCGGTGAAATCCATCTCGGTATCGGGGGCGTTGTAGAACCGGTCCGCCCGCAGGTGGAATTCCGGCCGCAGCGCCTGCAGGGCGGCGGTGCGCAGCACCCGCGCCTGATCGGGGCTGGCGGATGCGTCCTGTTGAAAGCGGAACCCCTCAAGACGGCCGGCAAATTCGCCTTCGACCGTCACTTCGCCTTTGTCATTCACCTCGGCCACGAGGGTCTCCTTCTGCTTCAACCGCCGCATCAGAACGCTGGTGCGGCGATCAACAAATCGTTGGGTCAGGGCTGCGTGCAGCGCATCTGACAGGCGGTCTTCTACAGCGCGGGTTTCCTCGCGCCAATGGCTTTCGTCTTCAACCCAGCCTTTTCGCTGGGCCACATAGGTCCAGGTGCGGATATAGGCCAGCCGTTTCGAGATGGTGTCAATGTCGCCGCCGGGTTTGTCGATGCGCTCGATGGCCTTTTTCAGCCATTCCGACGGCAGTTTTCCGCCACCGATGCCGCGCCCGACCAGAAAATCGAAAATCCGGGCCAGCAGACTGCTGTGATCGCCGCCGCCGGCATTGCGGAAATCGGGGATGCGGCAGACATCCCACAAAAGCTGCACCCGCTTCGGCCCGGTCAGCTTGTGCTGCACCTCGGGCATCGCGGCCAGCGCCTTGAGCGCCAGCACGTCATCGGCATCGCGGGCGCGGGTCAGCCAGGGGTCATGGGTATGGCGTTCAAGGCTGGCAATCAGCTTTTCCGCCGTGCCGAAATCAAGGTCAGGATTGCGCCAGTGCAGCTTGCGGACCGGATCGAAGCGGTGGCTTTCGATCGCCTCGATCACCTCTTCATCAAAGGGCCGCGCCTCGCCGGTCACGCCGAAGGTGCCGTTCTCGGTATGCCGCCCGGCCCGGCCGGCAATCTGCGCCAGTTCCTGCGGGTAAAGCTGGCGCATCCGGTGGCCGTCAAACTTGGCGGTGGCGGAAAATGCGATGTG
Source organism: Tabrizicola oligotrophica (assembly GCF_011008935.1). Taxonomy (GTDB): domain Bacteria; phylum Pseudomonadota; class Alphaproteobacteria; order Rhodobacterales; family Rhodobacteraceae; genus Tabrizicola_A; species Tabrizicola_A oligotrophica. The sequence goes on from NZ_JAAIVJ010000001.1 coordinate 792,868, forward strand.
CCTGATGTCGAGGTTCAGCCCCATGCCGATGGCGTCGGTGGCCACGAGGTAATCGACGTCGCCGTTCTGATACAAAGCCACCTGTGCGTTGCGGGTGCGCGGCGAAAGCGCCCCCATCACCACCGCGCAGCCGCCCTTGGTGCGGCGGATCAGCTCGGCGATGGCATAGACATTTTCCACCGAGAACCCGACGATGGCCGAGCGTTCCGGCATCCGGCTGATCTTTTTCGAGCCGGTATAGGTCAGTTCCGAAAACCGCTCGCGTTTGAGGAACGTCACCCCCGGCACCAGCGCCGCAATCGCCCCGCGCATGGTTTCGGCGCCGAGAAACAGCGTCTCATGCAGCCCCCGCGCCCGGAGAAGCCGGTCGGTGAAGACATGGCCGCGGTCGGGGTCGGCGCAAAGCTGGATCTCGTCCACCGCCACGAAATCGGCGCCGATGTCGACCGGCATCGCCTCCACCGTGCAGACCCAGTACTGGCAGCGGTCGGGCACGATGCGCTCTTCGCCCGTCACCAGCCCCACCACTGACGGGCCGCGCAAGGCGACGATGCGGTCATAGACCTCGCGCGCCAGAAGCCGCAGCGGCAGGCCGATCACCCCCGTCCGGTGCGCCAGCATGCGGTCGATGGCGTAGTGGGTCTTGCCGGTATTGGTCGGCCCAAGGACCGCCGTGACCCGGGCGCGGGCGTCCATCAGAGCGGTTCCTAAAGTTCGCGGCCTTCGAGATCGGTTTCGATCGCCTTGATGGCGTCCGATACCCCGGCGGCATGGGGATGTATAGCCTCGACCGCCTTCCAGACTTCCAGCGCCTTTTCGGGCTGGTTCAGCTCCTGAAAGATCATCGCAAGCCCGGAAAGCGCCCCGAAATGCCGGGGATTGAGCCGCAGGGTCTGGCCGATATCGGCAAGCGACGGGCCGATCTGGCCGATCTGGTAATAGGCCGTGGCGCGGGCATTCCAGCCTTCGGCAAACTCCGGGGCGTGGTCGATCAGCGCGGTGAAATGTTCGATCGCGGTGGCCATGTCGCCCTCGGCCATCGCCTGCTGCCCGCGTTCCAGCAAGAGATCCATCGCCGGCGAGCCGGATTTCGACCACTCGATCCAGATTTCCCGCTCGATTCGCGCCGCCTCCAGCGCGTCGGCGGTCTTCAGCTTGCCAAAGAGATCATCCAGCTTGTCGGTTTGACCAAGGGCCGGCGACACGGCCATCATCAGCGGCAGAAGTGCCGCAACGATACGGTTGTGAAGGCGTGACCAAACTTTCATAACCTGAACGTAATCTATGGGACGGAAAACTCCAGCCCCGGATGCCAGGCAAGCGCTTCACGATGGAGAGATGGATGAGCGATGTGATTTCGGCCGCGGTCAGCGCGTTGGCCGCCAAGATGTCGGACGGGTTTTCGGCGGGCGTGGCCAAGTTCGTCATTCCCGGCGAAGGCGCGATCATGGCCGATGCCGATGGCGTGCGCGCCGGCGATGACGCGGCCGATGTGACGCTGACCGCCGAGGCCGAAGTGTTCCGCGCCATTCTGGAAGGCGAGATGAACGCCACCACCGCCTTCATGACCGGCAAGCTGTCGGTGGATGGCTCGATGGGGCTGGCCATGCAGCTTGGCGCGGCGCTGTCTTGAGCGAGGCCCCCTTTCACGACCGGCTGGCCGATGGTCCGGCGGGCGGTTATGCCCGCTGGTTGCAGGCGGCGGACGGGGTGCAGATCCGCGTCGGGGTCTGGCCGCAGGAGGCGGCGAAGGGCACGGTGTTCCTGTTGCCGGGCCGCACGGAATACGTCGAGAAATATGGCCGCGCGGCTGGCGATCTGGCGCAGCGCGGCTATGCCACGCTGGCGATCGACTGGCGCGGTCAGGGGCTGGCCGACCGCGGGCTGGATGACCCGATGACCGGCCACGTCGGCGATTTCGCCGAATATCAGCTGGATATGGCTGCGGTGCTGACCTTTGCCCGGGTCGAGGGCTTGCCGCAACCGTGGTTCCTGATGGGGCATTCGATGGGCGGCTGCATCGGGCTTCGCACGCTGATGGGCGACCACCCGTTCAAGGCCGCCGCCTTTTCCGCGCCGATGTGGGGCATCCTGATTGCCGCCTGGATGCGGCCAATGGCGATTGCCCTGTCCACGGCCTCGCGCTGGCTGCGCTTCGACGACCGGCTGGTGCCGGGATCAAAGGAAGTGACCTATGTGCTGTCCAGCCCGTTTCTGGCCAATACCCTGACCACCGACCCCGAAATGTGGGACTACATGCGCCAGCAGGCGCTGGCCTGCCCGGATCTGGTGTTGGCGGGGCCATCGCTGGGCTGGCTGCAGGCGGCCTTGACGGAATGCCACGCACTCAGCCTGATGCCCTCGCCCGATCTGGCGATCGTCACCGCTCTCGGGCTGCAGGAACGCATCATCGACACCGCCCCGGTCCATGCCCGCATGGCGCGCTGGCCGAAGGGCATGCTGTCGCTTTACCCCGCCGCCGAACATGAGGTGATGATGGAGCGGCCGGCCACGCGGGAGCGGTTTTTCGACGAATCCTGCGCGCTTTTTGACCTGCACCTGTAAGGCAGCCGGAATTTTTTGCAAATTCCGGTCCGTTTTCTGTGTCAGAAAACGGCGCTCATGCCCCCAGCGTGATCTGGGTGAACCCGTCGCGCAGCGCCTTCGACCAGGCCTCCGACATCGCGCGGAAGCCGGGATCGCCGGCCTCGATCCGGCGTTGCCGCGTCACCGTGCAGGCGTCGCGCCGGATCACCGCCAGATCCAGCGGCATGCCGACCGACAGGTTGGAGCGCAGCGTCGAATCCATCGACAACAGCACTGCCTTTTCGGCATCGGCCAGCGGGGTGCCCGGTTTCACCACCCGGTCGAGAATCGGCTTGCCGTATTTGTGCTCGCCAATCTGCAGGAAGGGCGTGTCCTCGGTCGCCTCGATGAAGTTGCCTTCGGGATAGATCAGGAACAGCCGCATCGCGCCGCCCTTCCGTTGCCCCGCGACGATCATGCTGGCCGAGGCCGCCTGCTTCATCGTCGCCATCTTCTCGTCGATTTCCAGCCGGACCTGACACAGCATGCCGCCGATGATCGAGGCCACCTTCAGCATGGTCGGCGCCAGCATGATCGAGGTTTCCTCGGTGGCCCCGGGGTCTTCGATCGCCTCGCGCAACCGCGCCAGCGTGGTCTGCGTCACCGAGAGGCTGCCCGCCGTCATGATGGTGATGACCCGCTCGCCCGGTTCTTCGAAATGGAACATCTTGCGATAGGTGGAAATATTGTCGAGCCCGGCATTGGTGCGGGTATCCGACAGGCAGACCATGCCCTCGTTCAGAAGAAGTCCCACGCAATAGGTCATCGGCGTCTCCGGCTTGCTGGCGGCGACCCTATTGGGCCTGCGACTGGACCGCAACCGTCACGTCAAGGCTTTCGCAGCCCTGCCCGCGCGCAATGCCGCGGATCGGCGCGGCCTCCTTGGCATCCAGCCCCGAGCCGAGCCGGATATAGCGGGCGTCGGGGCAGGTGCGGTTGGCCGGGTCGAAGCCGATCCAGCCATAGCCCGGCACATGCAGCTCTGCCCAGGCGTGCGAGGCCTCATGCGGCTGGCCATCGTCGGAGGCAAACAGATAGCCCGCGACATAGCGCGCCGGCACCCCGAGCGCCCGGGCGCAGGCAATCAGCGCCTGGGCGTGGTCCTGACAGACGCCCTCGCCCTGGGCCAGCGCCTCGGCCGCCGTGGTGTGCGAATGGGTGGCGCCGGGGCGATAGGTGATGGCGCCGGCCACGGCAAAGGCCAGCGCATGCGCCTGGCTCAGCGGATCATCCTGCGCGGCACTGGCGGCCAGCGCCTGCAAGGCGGCGTCCGCCTCGGTCGCCGGGGTCGCGCGCAGATAGGCAAGGGGCGGCACCAGCTCGCGGTGGCCGCGCAGCACGCCGGCAAGGTCGGTGGTTTCCACCTGCCCCTGCACCCGCACCTCGATTTCCGAAACCGGCCCCTTCACCGTCCAGCCCTGCACCCAGTCGCCCGCCCCGTCGCGGAACGCCCCGCCCATCTCGCCGCCCGAGACGGTGACGGCCCAGGCCAGCACCTTTTGCCCGTCAAAGCGCGCCGGCGTCAGCCGGTGGCTTTGCACCACGGCGCGGACCGGCTGGTCATAGCGGTAGCGCGTCACATGATCGACGGTCAGCAGCATCACATGTCTCCCGAAAGATAGGCGTCATGGATCACCGCGCCCAATGCGGCGGATTCCGAGATGAAGCGGGTCAGGAACTCGTGCAGGCCCTCGTCGAAGATGTGGTCGGTCGACAGCCCCTCAAGGCCCGCAAGCAGATGCGCCGACGCCGCTTGCGCCGGGGTCTCGCGGCCATAGGCCTTGGCCAGCCGGGTCAGGTGATTGTTCAGCCCGGCCACGCAGGTAATCAGACTGCGCGGGCTTTGCGGGTTCAGGATCAGGAAATGCGCGATCTTGGCCGAGGTGACTTCGCCGCCATAGGCCCAGTGAAAGGCCCGGTGCGCGCCAAGCGCCCGCAGCAGCATCAGCCACTGGTCATTGTCCAGCCCGGTGCCGATATAGTCGGCGCGCGGCAACAGGACATAGTATTTCACATCCATCAGCCGCGCCGTGGCATCGCCGCGTTCCAGATAATAGCCGATGTTGAGGAAGTTGAACCCGTCGTTGCGCAGGATCGTGCCGTCAATGGCGCCGCGCACCATGGCGGCCTGTTTCATCACCCAGTCGGTCAGCCGGCTGAGTTCGGCCTTGTCGCGCCGCGCCGTGATCTGCCGCATTTCCTGAAACGCGGTGTTCAGCGCATCCCAGACCTGCGTCGTCAGCGCCGTGCGCACGATCCGGCCGTTTTCGCGCGCCGCCGTCAGGCAGGCGGCCACCGAATTGGGGTTGTCGCGGTCGAAGAACAGCCAGCTTTCGATGGCCTTCTGGTCCGGCACCCCGTATTTCGCGGCATAGCCGGTCGCGTTGCCAGACGCACGCAGCAGGCTGTCCCAATCGCTGCGATAACCGACGGCCGTGGGCAGCAGCGCGATGCGCGCGCCCACCTCCAGCAGCCGCGCGGCAGTTTCGGCGCGCTCCATGTAGCGGGCGATCCAGTAGAGGTTGTCTGCGGTCCGTGAAAGCATGCCAGTGACTCCCCCCCTTACTCCGCCAGAACCCAGGTATCCTTGACGCCGCCGCCCTGGGACGAGTTCACCACCAGCGAGCCGTCCTTGAGCGCCACCCGCGTCATGCCGCCGGGGACCAGTTCGATCTTTTCGCCCACCAGACAATAGGGCCGCAGGTCGACATGGCGCGGCGCGATGCCTTCCTCGACAAAGGTCGGCGTCGTCGACAAGGCCAGCGTCGGCTGGGCGATGTAATTGCCGGGATCGGCCACGATGCGGGCGCGGAACTCCTCGATTTCCGCCTTGGTGGATTTCGGCCCGACGAGCATGCCATAGCCGCCCGAGCCGTGAACCTCTTTCACCACCAGATCGCCAAGATTGGCCAGCACATGGCCCAGATCGTCCCTCTCGGCGCATTTCCAGGTGGGGACGTTGTTCAGGATCGGCTCCTCGCCCAGATAAAACCGCACCATTTCCGGCACATAGGTGTAAACCGCCTTGTCATCGGCCACGCCTGCGCCGGGGGCAGAGCAAATGGTGACGCCGCCCGAGCGATAGACATCCATCAGGCCGGGAATGCCCAGCATGCTGTCGGGGCGGAAGCACAGGGGATCAATGAAGGCGTCATCAATCCGGCGGTAGATCACATCCACCCGCTTCGGCCCCTGCGTCGTGCGCATGTAGACAAAGGCGCCGTCGACGAAAAGATCGGCGCCCTCCACCAGTTCCACCCCCATCAGGTCGGCCAGAAAGCTGTGTTCGTAATAGGCCGAGTTGTAATGGCCGGGCGTCAGGATCACGATGGTCGGGTCGCGCTCGCATTTGGCGGGCGCCACCGAGGCCAGCGTGCGGCGCAGGAGTTCGTGATAGCGGTCCACGGGTTCGATCCGGTTCTCGCGGAACAGGTCGGGGAACATCCGCATCATCATCTCGCGGGATTCCAGCATGTAGCTGACCCCCGAGGGCGTGCGGCAATTGTCCTCCAGCACATAGAAATCGGTCGGGCCAGTGCGCACGATGTCAATGCCGACGATGTGGGAATAGACCCCCTTCGGCGGCACGAACCCCACGACGGCACGCTCGAAGGCTTCGTTCTGATAGACCAGATGCGCCGGAATGCGGCCCGCCCGCACGATCTCGCCGCGGCCATAGACATCGACCAGAAAGGCATTCAGCGCCCGCGCCCGCTGCTTGATGCCGCGCTCCAGCTTGGCCCATTCGCCGCCGGTAAAGACGCGCGGGAACATGTCGAAGGGGATCAGCCGGTCGGGATCGCCGCCCTCGCCATAGACCGCAAAGGTGATGCCGATGCGGCGAAAGAGCGCCTCGGCCTCGGCCTGTTTTTCCAGCCGCCGGTCGGCAGGCATCGAGGCCATCCAGTCCGAAAGCCGGGCGTAGGGCGGGCGGACTTGTCCGCCGTCATACATCTCGTTGAAATAGGTGGTCATTCGTTTCCCCCTCTTCGCCCGACTTTGGCCCAGTAAAGGCGGGGGTTTTGCGTTGGTAAAGCCTTGCCCCGGCGGAAACTGCATTTTCCATGGCATTTGCGCAAAAAAGCGGCATTTCACGCCGTCGCAAGGCAGGCTCTTGCCGATCCCCCCCACCAGACCCTAGATGGAGCGCACAGAAACATGAGGTTCCCATGCATCCCCTGCCCCGTCTTGGCCAGAAGCGCCCGGTTTTCGATGCCCGCTCCGGCTCCAACAGCTTTGGCGATCTGCCGGAATGGAACCTGACCGACCTTTACCCCAGCCCCGAGGCCCCCGAGGTGGAGCGCGACATGGCTTGGGTCGAGGCGGAAACCGCCCGGTTCGAGGCGGCCTACAAGGGCAAGCTGGCGGGCCTTGACGCAGGCGCCCTGCTGGCCTGCGTTCAGGCTTATGAGGCGATCGACGTGACCGCCGGGCGGCTGATGTCCTACGCCGGCCTGCGCTATTACCAGAACACCATGGACAGCGAGCGCGCCAAGTTCATGGCCGACGCGCAGGACCGCATCACCAATGCCACCACCGCGCTGGTGTTCTTCAGCCTTGAGTTCAACCGGCTGGAGGACAGCCTTCTGTCCCGCCTGATGGCGGAAAACGCCGCCCTTGCCCGCTACAAGCCGGTGTTCGACCGCATGCGCGCCATGCGCCCGCACCAGTTGTCGGATGAGCTGGAAACTTACCTGCACGACGCCTCGGTGGTCGGCTCAAGCGCGTGGAACAAGCTTTTCGACGAAACCATGGCGGGGCTGATGTTCACCGTGGCGGGCGAGGAGGAGGAGCTGAACCTTGAGGCGACGCTGAACCTTCTGACCGACGCCGACCGTTCGAAGCGCGAGGCGGCGGCGCGGGCGCTGGCGGCGGTTTTCGACAAGAACATCAAGCTCTTCGCCCGGGTTCACAACACGCTGGCGAAAGAGAAGGAAATCGACGACCGCTGGCGCAAGATGCCCTCGGCCCAGCACAGCCGCCATCTGGCCAACCATGTCGAACCCGAAGTGGTCGAGGCGCTGCGCAACGCCGTGGTCGCGGCCTATCCGAAGCTTTCCCACCGCTATTACCGGCTGAAGGCGAAATGGCTGGGGCTGGAGCGGTTGCAGGTCTGGGACCGCAACGCGCCCCTGAACCTAGAGGCGCCGAAGCTGGTGAACTGGGCGGAGGCGACCGAGACCGTGCTGGGCGCCTATGCCGCCTTTGCTCCGGACATGGCCACCATCGCCAAGCCCTTCTTCACCGATGGCTGGATCGACGCCGGGGTGAAGCCCGGCAAGGCGCCGGGGGCCTTTGCCCATCCGACGGTCACCACGGTGCATCCCTATGTCATGCTGAATTACCTCGGCAAACCGCGCGACGTGATGACCTTGGCGCATGAGCTGGGGCATGGCGTGCATCAGGTGCTGGCGGCGGGTCAGGGCGAGCTGTTGTCCTCGACGCCCTTGACGCTGGCCGAAACCGCTTCGGTCTTTGGCGAGATGCTGACCTTCCGCCGCCTGCTCGACAACGCAAAGACCAAGGCCGAGAAAAAGACCCTGCTCGCCGGCAAGGTCGAGGACATGATCAACACGGTGGTCCGCCAGATCGCCTTTTACGATTTCGAATGCAAGCTGCACGCCGCGCGGCGCGAGGGCGAACTGACCCCCGACGACATCAACGCGCTGTGGATGTCGGTGCAGGCGCAGTCCTTGGGCGATGCCTTCGACTTCATGGACGGCTATGAAACCTTCTGGACCTATATTCCGCATTTCATCCACTCGCCGTTCTACGTCTATGCCTATGCCTTCGGCGACGGTCTGGTGAACGCGCTTTATGCCGCCTATGAGGCGGGCTTGCCCGACTTCGAGACCAAGTATTTCGACATGCTGAAGGCGGGCGGATCGAAGCACCACAAGGAGCTTCTGGCGCCTTTCGGCCTTGATGCCTCGGACCCGAAATTCTGGGACAAGGGCCTTTCCATGATCGCGGGCTTCATCGACGAGCTGGAAGCGATGGAGGATTGATCCGGGAGGCCGGATGGGCCGAACGGCCCGTCCGCGGCCGCGGTCAGGCCGGCCGCTCCGGGGTCAAGGTGTCGCGCTGACCTGAGCCATGCGGTAGGATTGCAGGTCCGCCGGCAGGATGGGCCGTTCGGGCAGCGTCACGTCTGCCTCGAACCTTTCGCCGTCGCGCAGGTAGACCAGCTGCACCTTGTCGCCCACCTTGAGATTGCGCACCACGTCCAGCGCGGTGTCGCGGTCGGTGATCCTTGTGCCGTTCACCTCGGTGATGATGTCACCGCCCAGCAGGAACGCGGTTCCGCCCCAGGTCACCGGCCAGACCCCGCCCTTCAAGCCGATCTGGTCTGCCGCACTGCCCGGCTCGACGGTTTCGACCAGAAAGCCCGAGCTGTCTTCCCAGAACAGGAACGGCACGCCAAGGATCATCAGGATGGGCGGCGTGGTCATCTGGCCGTAAAGCCCGTGCCACGGCCGCGAAATCTTGCCTTTGGCCTTCAATTCGCTGACGGCAGGCGCAAGGATATCAACCGGGATGGCAAAGGCCGTGTTCTCGCCGCGCGCCGGCGGGATTTGCCGGGCCACCATGCCCACGACCTTGCCGCAATCGTCCAAGAGCGGACCGCCCGAATTGCCCGGATTGACCGTGGCATCGGTCTGCAACATGGGGCTCATCCAGCTGGTGGTGGTATCGCGCCGGACCCGGTGCAGGCCGGTCAGGATGCCTTGGGTCACGGTCTTGCCAAGCCCCATCGGATAGCCCACTGCCCAGACCGGCTCGCCAAGCGCAATTGACGCCGGATCGGCGAAGTCCAGATGGGGAAGGCTGGCAGCGGGGTCGGTGGGCTCGGAAAGATCACCCGCAAGTTCGCGCAACACCGCCAGATCCAGGATGGGATCAAGAGCCACGATCTCGGCGCTCAGCGTCAGATCGTCAGCATAGATCACCACGTCCTTGGCATCGGCCACGACATGATAATTGGTCAGATACAGCCCATCGGCAGTGCGAAACCCCGTTCCGAAGCTGGGCAAGACCCGATGGTCCACCCGGAACTGATCAATGGTCAGCGAAAAGATCTCGACTACCGCGCCAGAGGCGGCGCCATAGATCTCCTCGGCGGTCTTGCCGCATCGTTCGGCGCCGGCCGCGTCGGCGGGTGCAGCAAGCGCCAGCAGGGCCAAAGCGCCGACGATTGCACCGCCCAAGGCACCGCGCATCTTGCCGCCCGCCGGGGCCAGCCACGCCCGCACCCGCGCCGCCGGCACAAGCTGCTGCCGGGCGCCTCCGTCCTTGCCGGCGCTCGGCAGCAGGGCCAACAATCCGGCGGAACGGCCCCCCTGAGACCACGTCGTCATCACAACCCCTCCCTCATGCCTGGGCATATGACGCCCAACCGCAAGGCTGCGCCTGCCTGACGGACCGCGCCCTGACCTTGTTCAACCCTTCCCGGTTCAACCCGGCCCGGTTCAACCCTGCGCGCGGCTCTTGCCACCGCCGTCACCGGCAAAGCCGCGCCTGCCCAATGACCCGTCTCCGGCTTAAGCCGTCAGGTGCCACGCCAATTCGCTTTCGGGCAGGTTCATGAGATCCTTGCGCAACTCGGTCGTCACTTTGGCGGCCAGCGCTTTCGGCAAGGCGTCGCGCAAGGCCCCAAGCATCTTTGGCCCCGCCGCAATCACAAGGGCATCCGCCTTTGCCACCGGCCAGACCCGTTCCACCGCCGCGACCGCATGGCGTGCCATGGCCGCCCGCCCCAGGGCCTCGCGGTCGCTTGCCTCGTTGCCGACCACAAAGCTCGCCCCCCCGGGGCCGCTGTGACTTTGCGAGCCTTCGCCGGAGAACGCCCGTTCGACATCGCCCAGGGATTCCGCCGTGCGATGGGCCAGCTTTTGCAACTCGCCCGGTCCGGGCCCGACATAAATCGAAAATTCCCCTTCAGAAGTCAGAAGGTAAAGGGTGGTGCGTCTGGTCATGACTGTCTCCTCCCGGCAGCACCGGCAAGAATGCCGATCTGCCAAGGATACCCCAAAACGGGCAGGAGCGCCTTGATCCGGCTCAAGTCGGCCGGTGCCCAAAGCCCGCCGGGCAGCCACTTCAGCGAAAGCCCGCCTGCGCCGCCTCCATCGCCCGCAGCTTGTCCAGCACCCGCCGCCCGAAATCGGGCGCGCGCGGGTCGTGGCACATGCGCCCGTAATACCAGCCGATATAGGCGCGGAAGGGCCAGTCACCCGCCGCCGCCCGCGCCTCGGCGCGGGCCAGCGCCGCGTCCAGGTCGCGCCGGCGCGTCACCACTTCGCAGATGTGGTGAAAATCGGTGTCGCCACACAGGACCACCGGCCGTTCGTGCAGCATGGCCTCGATTCCGACGGCGGAATTGATGGTAACGACCACATCAGCTTTGGCCAGCAAGTCATGGATATTGCCAAGGAATATCTGCAGTCGCGGCTCCTTGCGCGCCTGTCGTGTCAGCCAGTCCAGCGTCTCGAGGTTCTTTTCCTTGGGATGGGGTTTCACCACCACCGGGCGGGGATCGTCCCGCTCCAGCAACGCCTTGATCATGTGGCGCGGGCCGAGGTGGCAGGTCTCGCCCACGTCGCGGTTGTCCTCAGTTTGCAGAAAGACCGCGATGCAATGGTCGGGGGCCGGGATCACCTCTGCGGGCTGCTCGTAATGCGACTTGCGCGCGCCGACCATGCGGGCGCGGATGTCGTCAAAGACCGCGGCGTCCCGATCGGGGTCCGGACCGGGGCGGAAGGTCTCGGCGGCGATCGAGGAAAACAGCCGATAGCCCCAGGGGTCAAGCGTGAAGAACGGCTCGATATAGGCCTTGCCCGCGTTCAGGACGCGCGGATGGCGGATGCGGGCGTGATGGACGATGTGAAAGCCGTGGTCGGCCTCGATCCGCGCCAGCGTCCGCTCGGGATCGAGGGTGACAACCTCCACCGCCAGCCCTTCCCCCTGCAGCGCCTTGGCAAGCGTTCCGTAGAACTGCCGCATGGCCCAGGCCCGGGCGCGGATCGCCTCGGGCACATGCAGCGTGACATCCGCGATCAAATCGTGACGTCCACCGCCTCGCGATAGGCCCAGTCGATCATCGCCTGCGTGCCCTTGGCGTTCTCCAGCGTCCAGGCGAAAGGCACGCCCTCGCGCACCGAACGGCCAAAGGCCTCGACCTGCACCTGATACTGGTTCACCGTCGGGAACCGCTCGATCAGCGTGCGGTTCATGCCCTTGTGCAACTCGATCTCGGCCATGTCATGCACATTGGCGTTGAAGGGGCCGCCTTCCAGCCGGATCATGCCCGTGGTTCCCTGAAAGGTCACGACCTGCCGGTTGTAGGCGCGCATCGTGGTCATCGAATTGTAGGTGTAGCGGCCCAGCGGGCCCTGCATGGTGGCGGCCACCTGCGCCCAGATTTCCACGCCCTTTTCGCGGATCACCCGCGAGGACAGCTCCACCGGCTCGGCCCCGGTGGCAAAGCGCGCCGCGCCGAAGGTGTAGACCCCGATGTCGCGCAACGACCCCCCGCCGGTTTCCGGCCGGTTGCGGATATTGCCACTGTCGTCGAGGTAGAAGGAGAACTGCGCGTCGACATGGCGCAGCGTGCCGATCTCGCCGGCCGCGATCCATTCCCGGGCGCGCTGCCATTGCGGATGATGCACGATCATATAGGCCTCGGCCGCCACCAGCCCGCTGCGGTCGCGCGCGGCGATCAGGGCGTCGATTTCCGGGGCATGCAGCGCGATGGGCTTTTCGGTCAGCACATGCTTGCCCGCCTCCAGCGCCTTCAGCGTCCATTCGACATGCAGGTGGTTCGGCAGGGGCACATAGACCGCATCAATGCCCGGGTCCGACAACAGCGCCTCATAGGTCTTGGCGTGGCGCGCGGCGGGGGCAAAGGCCTGGAACTCCGCCACCTTTTCGGCGCTGGACGAGGCCACCGCCACCAGCTCCGCCCCATGGGCGGCGTGGATCGCCGGGCCCATCCGGTTCAGCGCGAAGTTCGACGCGCCGAGAATGCCCCATTTGACGGTTTTCATGGGCTTGCCCTCCTGTTTCCCCTCAAATTAGGGGAGCGGCAGGGTCAAGACAACTAGGCACGCGCCAGAAGCGCCTTGGCAAAGGCGAAAAGCAGGACCACGGCATAGCCGACTGCCACCACCGACATCACCGCCCAGGGGTCGCGCAACAACAGGACGACAAGGGCGATGACCGCGATGACGACAAAGGCGGCGCGGTCAGTCGGGACCCGGACGGATTTCAGCGACGGTGTGGGCAGGCGCGAGATCATCAGCAGACCCACCAGCACCAGCCAGCCGGCAAGCACAGGCCAGGGCGCCATCGGCCAGTCGGGGAATTGCCAGGCAATGTAAAGCGGCGTCATGGACAGCATCGCCCCCGCAGGCGAGGGCACGCCCTGAAACTTGCCAAGCCGGGCCAGCCCCGCCGCCATCTCGTTGCCGATGTTGAAGCGCGCCAGCCGCAAGACGGTGCAGACGACATAGATCAGCACTGCGCCCCAGCCGAAATCATTGCCGGCCGGGAAGGCCCAGTAATACATCAGCATTCCCGGCGCGACACCGAAGTTCAGGAAATCGGCCAGCGAATCCAGTTCCGCCCCAAGCGGGCTTTCGCTTTTCAAGAACCGCGCCAGCCGCCCGTCGAGCCCGTCCAGCACCCCGGCCAGCAGGATCATCACCACCGCGGCCGAAAAGAACCCCGCCGCCGAGAAGCGGATCGAGGCCAGCCCCGCGCACAGGGCGCCGACTGTCATCATGTTCGGCAAGAGCTGCACCAGCGACATGTCGCGCCGCGCCCCCGGCCAGCGCTTCAGGTCGGGCTTTTCCTCGGGGTCCGGCAGCACGCCCATCTTATTCACTCCGCGCCAGACGCGGGGCCAGATCGCGCGTCAGGTCCGCAATCACGGTTTCGCCCGCCACCATGGTCTGGCCCAGCGCCACCTGCGGCTCTACCCCTTCGGGCAGATAGACATCCAGCCGCGAGCCGAAGCGGATCAGGCCAAAGCGGTCGCCCATGCGCAGGGATTGCCCGACGCGGGCAAAGCAGACGATGCGGCGCGCGACCAGCCCGGCGATCTGCACCACGGCCACCTTGCGGCCATCGGCCAGCCGGATCGCCAGCGAATTGCGTTCGTTGTCCGACGAGGCCTTGTCGAGCGAGGCGTTCAGGAATTTCCCCGGCCGATAGGCGATGGCGTCGATCTGGCCTGCGACCGGCATGCGGTTCACATGGCAGTTGAAGACGTTCATGAACACCGAGACGCGCAAGAGCGCCTCCGGTCCCATGCCCAGCTCTTCCGGCGGAACCGCGCGTTCGATCAGCGAGATCACCCCGTCGGCGGGCGAGACGATCAGGCCCTCGTCCAGGGGCACCGAGCGGACAGGATCGCGGAAGAAGTAATAGCACCAGACCGTCAGACCGAGGCCAAGCCAGCCCAAGGGCTCCCACAGCCAGAACAGCACCAGCGTCACCGCGCCGAAGATGGCGACAAAGCGCCAGCCCTCGGGATGCATGGGTTTGATAAACGTGTCGAGCATGTTCATGGGCAGGGACCTTGCGTTGTTGCGGCGGTCCTAGCGGTTGCGGGCGCGCGGAGCAAGAAAAACCCCGCAGGAACGTGGCGCAACGGAATTTGTCGCAAATTCCGGCGCCGATTTCTGGCGCAGAAATCGGGGCGCCCTGCGGCGCGGAGTTTGCGCCAAACTCCGCGCCGATTTCCGCGCCGGAAATCGGTGGCCCGGCTCAGGCCGGAACCGTCATGCCCTTGCCCTTGGCCAGATCGCGCATGCGCGCCTGCAGCTTTTCAAAGGCCCGCACCTCGATCTGGCGGATGCGCTCGCGCGAGACGCCGTAGCTTTCCGACAGATCCTCCAGCGTCACCGGGTCTTCCGACAGCCGGCGCTTGACCAGAACATCGCGCTCGCGCTCGTTCAGCGCGTCCATGGCCTGGGTCAGAAGGCCAAGGCGGATGTCCATCTCGTCCTTTTCGGCATAGGCGCCGGCCTGATCGCTGTCCTCGTCCTCCAGCCAGTCCTGCCATTGGCTGCCGCCCTCGCCATCGGCGCCGACCTGCACGTTCAGGCTGGCATCCGAGCCGGCGAGCCGGCGGTTCATGTCGACGACATCGGCCTCGGAGACCGAGAGATCCTTGGCAATCCGGGCAAGGTTTTCCGGCCTGAGGTCGCCCTCTTCCAGCGCGCCGACCTTGGCCTTGGCCTTGCGCAGGTTGAAAAACAGCTTCTTCTGGGCGCTGGTCGTGCCCAGTTTCACCAGGCTCCAGGACCGCAGGATGTATTCCTGGATCGAGGCGCGGATCCACCACATCGCATAGGTCGCAAGGCGAAAGCCCTTTTCGGGATCAAAGCGCTTGACCGCCTGCATCAGCCCGACGTTGGCCTCGGAGATCACCTCGGCCTGCGGCAGGCCATAGCCGCGATAGCCCATGGCGATTTTCGCCGCCAGGCGCAGGTGGCTGGTCACCAGCCGATGCGCCGCCTGCGGATCCTGCCGGTCGGCCCAGGCCTTGGCCAGCATGTATTCTTCTTCCGGTTCCAGCATCGGGAACTTGCGGATGTCCTGCATGTAGCGGTTCAGCCCCTGTTCCGGGCTGGGTGCAGGCAGGTTTGCGTAGGTGCTCATGAGCCCCCTCATTGTTCATCGGGTCCGATTTCGGCCCCCGAAGACCGGAAACCTATGCCCCTTGCGCGCCGCATTCAAGGTTTGCGATATCACGCATTGATGAACGGAAGATGTGCATCTTTCCGTCGGGGGGAAGGGATGTAACAATTTCCTCGCGAAATTGTCAGGTTTGCGCCGCGCCGCTCAGATCGCCACCCGCTCGCCCAGTTCGACCACCCGGTCGCGCGGCAGATGGAAAAAGTCGGTCGGGTCGGCCGACATCCGGGCCAGCGCGGCGTAAAGCTGGTCGAGCATCCGGCCAAACCCGGCCGTGCCCGAGGCCACCGGGCGGCGCCGGCCCAGAAAGAAGGTCGAGGTCATGACGTCGAACTTCAGCCCGGCGCGGCGGGCATGGACCATGGCGCGGCTGACGTTCGGCGTCTCCATGAAGCCGAAGCGCAGGGTCAGAACGGCGAAACGGCCGTCCAGAACCTGGTACTCGACGCGTTCGTCCATCGTGGCATAGGGCACGCGCAGGGTCTCCACCGTCAGAAGCACGGTCTGGTCATGCAATACGCGGTTGTGCTTCAGGTTGTGCAGCAGCGCCGAGGGCACCACATCGGCATCCGGCGTCAGGAAAAACGCCGTACCGGGAATGACCTGCACCGAGGAATTGCGCATCGAGCGGACAAAGCTGGTCAACGGAATGGCCAGCTTGTGCAGCCGGGTGTTCACCCGCTGGCTGCCACGCCACCAGGCGGCCATGACAAGGCACAGCACGGCCGCGATCAGCACCGGCACATAGCCGCCATCGGCAATCTTCGCGGCGTTGGAGGCGAAGAACGCAAGTTCGACCACGATGACCGGCGCGATCAGCAGCAGGCTCAGGACAAGCGGCAGGCGTTTGACGCGCCACAGGAACAGCGCGCCCAGCGTGGTTTCCAGCACCATGCTGCCCGTCACCGAAATGCCGTAGGCCGAGGCCAGAGCCCCCGAGGAGCGGAACGACAGCACCAGCCACAGCACCCCGAACAGCAGCATCCAGTTGATCGCGCCGATATAGATCTGCCCCGACGAAGTTTCCGCCGTGTGCCGGATCGTCAGTCGCGGCAGGAATCCCAGCTGGATCGCGGCCCGCGCCATGGAAAACGCCCCCGAGATCACCGCCTGCGCCGCAATCACCGTCGCCGCCGTCGCAAGCACCACCAGCACGGGCAGGGCATGGCCAGAGGCCATCGAGAAGAACGGGCTTTCCAGCGCGGCGGGATTTGCCAGCACCAGCGCGCCCTGCCCCAGATAGTTCAGCACCAGCGCCGGGAAGATCAACGCGAACCAGGCGATGACGATCGGGCGGCGGCCGAAATGGCCAAGGTCGGCATAAAGCGCCTCGCCCCCGGTCACGGCCAGGAACACTGCGCCCAGCACCACAAAGGCCACGCCCTTGTGGGCCAGCAGGAAGCCGAAACCCCAGCCCGGGTTCAGCGCCGCAAGGATGCCGGGGTTGGCCGCCATGTGCCAGACCCCGAGCCCGCCCAGCGTGAGGAACCACAGCACGGTGATCGGCCCGAAGAAGCCCGCGATCTTGGCCGTGCCGCGCCGCTGTACCATGAACAGCGCCATCAGGATGCCGATGGAGACCGGCAGCACCCATTTGTTCAGGGCGGGCAGCACCAGCTCCATCCCCTCGACCGCCGACAGCACCGAAATCGCCGGGGTGATGACCGCATCACCGCCAAAAAGCGCCGCCGCCGCAATCGCCAGTGCCAGAATCGGCAGCGAGCGGCGGCCCAGCGCCAGCCGGACCAGCGTGTAAAGCGCCAGCACCCCACCCTCGCCGCGGTTGTCGACGCGCAGAAGCGCGAAGATGTATTTGACGGTGACGATCAGCACCAGCGTCCAGACCAGAAGCGACAAGAGGCCCAGAACCTCGGGACGGCCGGGCTGGGTGCCTTCGGCGGCGGTGGCGTGCAGCGCCTCGCGGAAGGCGTAAAGCGGCGAGGTGCCGATGTCGCCGTAGACCACCCCGATCGCCCCCACGACCAGCGCCGCCATGCCCTGCCGCTCATGTTCCGAATGGTGGATGTCGGCTTCGGCATCGGATTCGGCGCGCAGATAATCGGCGATGTCCAGCGCCTCTTCGTCGAAGAGCGGCAGTTGCTCGGGGTCCGCGGGGCGGACGGGATCGTGGATCATGGCATCCAGCTTTGATGTGGGGATCGGGAGGCCGTCAGCCGCCTGCAGATGGCGGATCAGGCAGGAAATCATGGGTGGTCTGGCAGACGACCCTTGCGAACACTCCGGCGCAACTGCCGATTCCGTCGGCATTGCGCGGACCCTACGCCGCTCACGCGGGCGTAACAAGAGGAAACAATGACGTGAGCAGGCGCCGGCTCAGCCGCCGCGCAGGGCGCTGAGCAGCCCGGCCATGTCAGCCGGAAGCGGCGAGGTGAACTCCAGCTCCTCGCCCGTCACCGGATGGTCAAAGCCCAGAGTGGCGGCATGCAGCGCCTGACGCGGAAAGCCGTTGGCCAGTGCCGCCGCCGCACCGAACAGCTTTTCCGGCAGCCGCCGCTTGCCGCCATAGGTCTGGTCTCCGATCAGCCCATGCCCGGCATAGGACATATGCACCCGGATCTGATGCGTGCGCCCGGTCTCCAGCCAGCAATCCATCAAGGCCGCCGCGCCCTGAAAGCTTTCGTCCACCCGCGCCCGCGTCACGGCGTGGCGGCCGTCCTGCCAGACTACGGCCTGCCGCTGGCGGTCGGTCTTGTGGCGGGCAAGGTTGGTGGCGACCTTCAGGATGCCGCCCGCTTCAAAGCTGATCCCGCGCAGACCGCGCAGGCGCGGATCATAGGCGTCGGGCACGCCATGGACCAGCGCAAGGTAATGGCGGTTGACCGAATGCGCCTCGAACTGGGCGGCAAGGCCATGATGCGCCCGGTCGGATTTCGCCACCACGAGAAGGCCGGTGGTATCCTTGTCGATGCGGTGGACGATGCCCGGCCGCCGCTCGCCGCCGATGCCCGACAGCGTGTCGCCGCAATGGGCCAGGAGCGCATTGACCAGGGTGCCAGAGGGCGTGCCGGGGGCGGGATGCACCACCATGCCGGCCGGCTTGTCGATGACGATCAGGTCGTTGTCTTCCCAGACCACGGTCAGCGGGATGTCCTCGGCCAGCGTCTCCACCTCCACCGCCGGGGCAAGGCGCAGGGCATAGATCTCGCCCTCGGCCACGCGGGCCTTGGGGTTCACCACCGCCACGCCGTTCAGGAACACGTCGCCCTCGTCGATCATCTTCATCAGCCGCGAGCGCGACAGCGCCGCTTCCTCTGGCACAAGGGCGGCAAGCGCCTTATCAAGGCGCGCGGGCGCCTCCTCGCCGATGGTGAGGTGCAGCCAGCCGCTTTCAGAAGGCATCGCCATGCAAGACACTCCAGACGCCCTGCCCGACCTGCCGCCGAGCCTGCGTTTTCTCAAGGGGTTGGTGATCGTGCTGATGATCACCATGATCGTCGGTGTCATAACGGTGGTCGGGCTGCTTGTCACCCGCATGCCGGATGGAAATGCGCGCCCCCTCCTGCCCGCGGCGGTCAGCCTGCCCGACGGGCTGGTGGCCGAGGCGGTGACCGCGGGCAAGGGCTGGTTCGCGGTGGTGACGACCGACCAGCAGATCCTTGTCTTCGGCCCTGACGGGGCGCTGGTGCAACAGGTGCGGATCGGCGCGACGCCCGCTCCCTGAGCCGCCGAAATCGTTGCTTGACGGGGGACGGTGGACTGCCGTCTATTCGGCGCAGCATCCCCTGAGTTGAGCCGGTCCCCCAACATGCCATTTGCGGTTTCACGGCGCTTTGCCGCCCATATCGCGGCAATCCCGGCCGAGGAAATTGCCCGGCAATACAGGCTGCTGACCGAAAGCGGCGCAACGCGGCGCGTTCTGACCTTTTTCATCTACATCATGGCCGCGTTCCTAAGTCCGCTGCCGGTGGCACTGCTGTGCTGCCTGCTGGATTTCGCCGCCGAATGGTTTGGCGCGCGCCAGATGAAGGGGCTGATCCCGGCCAGCCAACCGCGGCGCTACCTTGCCACGCTGGTCGCGCTGGTCGTGTCGCAGGCAAGTTTCACCACGATGCTGGGCTTTGTCTATCAATCCCCCGCCCCGCTGGCCGCGCCCTTTGCCGCGGGTGTGCTGACGCTGACCATGCTGCAACTCGCCTCGATCCGGGTGATCCATCTGCCCTATGCCGTGACGGGCCTTGCGACCACCTTCTGCGTGGCGCTTGGCGCCGTGGTCTGGAACTGGCCCAGCCGGTCGGGTCCGGCGGGGCTGGCGCTGACCCTTCTCAGCCTGATGGCCGCCGCCTATTTCATTCATTCGGTGGTGCGCGCCAACCATGCGCTGCATGCCGGCATCGCGCAGGAGCGCGAGGCGGCGCGGCTGGCCGATCTGGCGAAATCGCGGTTTCTGGCGCAGATGAGCCATGAGCTGCGCACCCCCCTGAACGCCATCCTCGGCCTTGGTCATGCCGAGATGATGCAGGCGCGCGATCCCGAGGCGGTCGAGCGGATGCGGCTGGTGACCGAGGCCGCGCGCGGGCTGGCGGTCATTCTGGACGACATTCTGGACATGGCGGCGATCGAGGCAGGCCACTTGCCGATCCGCCCGGTGATCTGCGACCCGGCCCGCGAAATCGCTGCGGCGGCAGAGCTGTACCGCCCGCTGTTCGAAGCGCAGGGCCTTGCGGTCAGGCTGGAGATCTCCCCGGCTTTCCCCGCCCATGTGGTGCTGGATTCGCAGCGCCTGCGGCAATGCCTGTCGAACCTCTTTTCCAACGCGCTGAAGCACACGGCGCACGGCGGGGTCACGCTGGAGGCGCGTCTTGCCGAAGCGACGGGGGCGCAGGGCAGGATCGAGATCCGCGTCAGCGATACCGGGCCGGGCATTCCGCCAGACGAGACCGAGCGCATCTTCCAGCCCTTCCAGCGCGGCACCAGCAGCCAGCCCGGCACCGGGCTTGGCCTGTCGATCACGCGCGCGCTGGCGCGCTCGATGGGCGGCGATCTGGTTCTGGTTCCGGGCAGCGAGGGCGCGCAGTTCCTGATGACGCTGGCATTCGCCACGCCGCAGGCAGGACCGGCCCGGCCCGCCCTTCGTTGCCCCGGCCCTCACTGCCCCGGCCCTCGCTGCCCCGTCCTTTGCTGCCCCGTCCCGCCCCGCCCGAACCGCCCGCGTGCTGATCGTCGATGACATCGCCACCAACCGGCTGGTCGCGCGCGCCCATCTGCGGCTTCTGGGCGTTGCGACCGACGAGGCGGCCTCGGGCGAGGCGGCAGTCGAAAGCATCCGGGCCGCCCCGCCCGACATGGTGTTTCTCGACATGAACATGCCGGGGATGGACGGCATGACCACGCTGCGCCAGATCCGCAAGCTGCCAAGCCGGGCCGCCCGCGTGCCCGTGATTGCCATGACCGCCGACGCCACCGAAGCGCATCGCCGCAAATATCTCGAAGCCGGGCTGGACGGCTATCTCGCCAAGCCCCTGACGCCCGAAGCCGTGGCCGAGATGGTCGCCCGCTTTGCACCCCGCGGTGACTTTGGCAGGCCCTGAAGGGCCGCGGTAGCAAGGACGATTGGCAAGTGCATGGGGTGGGGCTGGGGGCTCTCGCCAAGTCCCGGCCCCAGAAGCCTTGGCCCAAAGGATCGCCCGCTTTGCCCCCCGGGGGGAAGTGGCAGGCACCGGAGATCCGCCGGGCCGCCGGGGCCGGCGGTGGCAAGGACGCCTGTCGCTAGTGCATGGGGTGGGGCGCGACCACTCGCTCTCTACGCCCCGGCCCCCGCAACGCCTTGGCCGAAAGGGTCGCGCTTCGCCACTTGGGGGCGGAAAGCGAGGCCGTGCGGGTGGTGGCCATGCCCTGCCCGCGCCTCACATGACGCCCGGTCGCGAAGCCTTGCTCCAGGTGACGGCGAGGGCGCCGCGCCGGGGGCAATCGCCTTGCGTCACCCTCCCTTTTCATCCGGAGCCAATTGGAACCGAAGCTGCAGCCCCGGGCAAGACCTCGCCCCCCGCGGCCCGCCAAAACCGACATGGCGCGCGGCGCGGGCGGGCAGGACATTCGCCGGGCGCGCGGTCAGGCTTCCGGAAAAATTGCGGGGGAAGGGTGACATGATCGGCGATCTTGGGGCGAAGGATGCAAGCGAACTGGCGGGCTGGGTGGCCTCTCGGCAGGTTTCGCCGGGCGAGCTGCTTGACGCGGCGCTTGCAGCGGTCGAGGCGCGCAACCCGGCCCTGAACGCCGTGGTGCAGCTGCAGGAAGGTGTTGCCCGCAAGGCCATTGCCGATGGCCTGCCGCGCGGACCGTTCCGCGGCGTGCCGTTTCTGCTCAAGGATCTTGGCTGCGAGGCGGTCGATTTTCCCGGCCACAACGGCAGCCGGCTGCTGGCAAACACCCGGTATTCCCGCGATTCGGCGATCTATGAGCGCATCCGCGCCACCGGCGTCGTGACCTTCGGCCGCACCACCAGCCCGGAAGGCGGGATTGGGGCTGCGACCGAGGCCGCGGTCTATGGCGGGCCGACGCGGAACCCGTGGAACACCGACCACACGCCGGGCGGCTCGTCCGGCGGGTCGGGCGCGGCGGTGGCGGCGGGCATCGTCGCCATGGCGCATGGCTCGGACGGCGGCGGGTCGGTGCGCATTCCGGCGGCAAGCTGCGGCCTCTTTGGCTTCAAGCCCACGCGCGCCCGGCTGCCCGACGGGCCCTTCGCCGGCGAGGGCTGGGCGGGCATGGCGATTGACGGCTTTCTCACCCGCTCGGTGCGCGACACGGCGCGGATGCTCGACGCCTGCGCCGGACCCGACCTTGGCGCGCCCTATGTCGCACCGCCCCTTGCCACCAGCCATGCCGATGCCATCTCGCGCCCGCCGCGCCGGCTCAGGGTGGCGCTTTGCGACACCAGCTTCACCGGCACGCCCATTCACCCCGAAGTGGCCGAAGCGGTGCGCGCCGTCGGGCGGCTGCTGGAAAGCCTTGGCCACCATGTCGAGCCGGGTTGCCCTGTGGCGGATGTGCCAATGATGATGCGGGCCTGGACCGATATCGTCGGCGTTGGCACGGCGCTGGGCATAAGGAAGGCCCTGCAAGGCCGCCCGCTGTCGCCCGATCTGGTCGAGGGCGTCAGCCGGGGCGCGGTGGCCCATGCCGACCGGCTGCACCCGACGCGCTATCTGGAAGCAGTGGGCGAAATTCACGCCTTCGGCCGCCAGATGGCCGGATATTTCGACACCGGCCCCGACATCCTGTTGTCAGCCACGCTGGCCGAACCGCCGGCCCGCATCGGCCGCTTCAACCACGACACCGAGGATTATGTCGGCTATCGCACCGGCCCGACCGGCATCTTTGCCTATTCGCCGTTCTGCGCCGTGTTCAACGCCTCGGGCCAGCCCGCCGCCTCGTTGCCGCTGGCCATGTCGCAATCGGGGCTGCCGATCGGCATCCATCTGGCCTCGGCTTTCGGAACCGATGAGCAATTGATCGCGCTTTGCGCAGAACTTGAGCTTGCACAACCCTGGGCTGCGCGGCGCGCGCCAGTTGCGGTTTGATCAAAGGTTTTTGTTGCGCGGATGGGAATTCCCGGGCCAGATATGATCAAAATAACGGGGAGCGAGTCATCATGACGGCAACGAACGCCATCGAGGCGCGGAACGTGGTGAAGGCGTTTGGTCAGGGTGATGCGACGGTTCGGGCTCTGGACGATGTGTCGGTCGAAATCCGCAAGGGCGAATTCTTTACCCTGCTTGGCCCCTCGGGCTGCGGCAAGACCACGCTTCTGCGCCTGATCGCAGGGTTCGAGATGCCGACCGGCGGGCATATTCTGCTTGACGGGCAGGACATCACCTATCTGCCGCCGAACAAGCGGCCGGTGAACACGGTATTCCAGTCCTATGCGCTGTTTCCGCACCTGACGGTGGCACAGAACATCTCCTTCGGGCTGGAGATGCTGGGCAAGCCCAAGGCGGAAATCGCGGCGCGCACCGAAAAGATGCTGGCCCTTGTGAAGCTCGAGGCGATGGCCGGGCGCAAGACCAGCCAGTTGTCGGGCGGCCAGCAACAGCGGGTGGCGCTGGCGCGGGCGCTGGCGCCGCAGCCGAAGGTGCTGTTGCTGGACGAACCCCTGTCGGCGCTGGACCTGAAGCTGCGGCAGGCGATGCAGATCGAGCTGAAACGGCTGCAACAGGAAACCGGCATCACCTTTGTCTTCGTCACCCACGATCAGGAAGAGGCGCTGACCATGTCCGACCGGATCGGGGTCATGTCGCAGGGCAAGTTGCAGCAGGTCGGCACAGCGAAGGAAATCTACACCAGGCCACGAAACCGTTTCGTGGCCTCTTTCATCGGCGAGACGAATTTCCTGACGGCCCGGGCAGAAGGCACCAAGGCCCGGCTGGCCTCGGGCGATGTGGTCGATCTCGACGTGCCGGCCACCGGGGACAAGACGCTGACCGTGCGTCCCGAACAGGTGCGGCTGGTGGCGGCGAACGAAGCGGGGGCGCTGGTCGCGACCATCGCCAATCTGGTCTATTTCGGCACCGATACCCATGTGCATCTGGCGCTGTCGGACGGCACCGAGGTGACAGCGCGGGTGCAAAGCCCGGCCACTGGCGATGCGGGGCTGGAAAAGGGCGCCAAGACCGGCCTGCGCTTTGCCCCCGGCGCGGTTCAGATCGTGGGAGACTGAGCCGATGACCCCGCCCCCGATGAGCGCCGCCGAAGCGGCCCAGATCAACGCCTCGGTCCGCAATGGCTGGCTCTTGTCGCTGCCGGCGCTGGTGGTGCTGGCGGTGGCCGCCGTCGGCCCCCTGTTGATCGTGCTGGTCTATTCCTTCCTTGAGGCCGGCAAGCACGGCAATGTCGTCGGCAATTTCTCGACCGGGGGCTGGTCGGGCATCCTGTGGACCAGGGACATCTTCACCGACAGCTATGTGCTGGCCGATGCGCATCTGACAATCTTCTGGCGCTCGATCAAGCTGTCGTTCCTGACTACGCTGACCACCTTTGCCGTGGGCTTTCCGACCGCCTGGTTCATCGCCACCCGCCCACCCAAGGCCCGCGCACTGTGGCTGTTTCTCATCACCATCCCGTTCTGGACCAACCTCCTGATCCGCACCTATGCCATCAACGAGGTGATCCGCACCGAGGGCCTGCTGAACCTTGCCTTGATGAAGGTCGGGATCATTTCCGAACCGCTGAAGCTGATCTATACCGACATCGCGGTGTTCATCGGCATGACCTATGTCTACCTGCCGCTGATGGTGCTGCCGCTGTTTGCCGCCATCGACCGCTTTGACCTGCGGCTGCTGGAAGCCGGCTATGACCTTTACGCCAGCCGCTGGCGGGTGTTGCGCCGTGTCGTGCTGCCGATCGTCAAGCCCGGCATCATCGCCGGCTCCATCCTTGTCTTCGTGCCCTCGCTTGGTGCCTATGTCACGCCGCGCGTTCTGGGCGGCGGCAAGCAGATGATGATCGGCAACCTGATCGAACTGCAATTCCTTGCCGGCAAGAACTGGCCGCTTGGCGCGGCGCTGTCGATGACGCTTCTCATCGTCGTGACCATCGCGCTGCTGTTCTATGTCCGCGCGGCAAACGGGGAGAAAACCCATGGCTGAGCGCCGCTTCTCTGCCACCCGCCTGCCGGGCTTTGCCACGATCGCCATGCTGGCCTTTCTGGCGCTCTACATCCCGATCCTGACCTTGGTGGTCTATTCCTTCAATTCCGAAGTCACCATGGGCAACTGGGGCACCGCCACGCTTGACTGGTACGCCAAGGCCTGGGCCAATGCCGACGTCAAGGACGCCACCCTGCGGTCGCTGACGATTGCCGGCTTTGCCGCCGTGATCTCGACGGCGCTGGCCACGATGGCCGCGCTTGGCACCACGCGCCGCCGGGCGTTCAAGGGCCAGACCTTCATCTATGTGATGATCAACCAGCCGCTGATGGTGCCGGAAATCGTGACCGCCGTGGCGCTGATGATCCTGTTTGGCCTCATCAAGACTGTGACCGGCGTGCATGGCCTTGGGTATCTGATCCTGGCCCATGCGGCCTTCTGCATCCCCTTTGCCTATCTGCCGATCCGGGCGCGGCTGGAGGGCATGGACCTGACGCTGGAAACCGCCGCGGCCGATCTTTACGCCAGCCACTGGCACACCTTCCGCCGCGTCACGCTGCCGATCCTGATGCCCGGCGTGATCGCGGGCGCGATGCTGGCCTTCGTTGTCAGCCTTGATGACGTGGTGATCACCGAATTCGTGAAATCGGCGGGGCAGGACACCCTGCCGACCTACATGCTCGGCCAGATGCGGCGCCAGTTGACCCCGGAAATC
The DNA here is from genome assembly GCF_011008935.1 of Tabrizicola oligotrophica. GTDB lineage: Bacteria > Pseudomonadota > Alphaproteobacteria > Rhodobacterales > Rhodobacteraceae > Tabrizicola_A > Tabrizicola_A oligotrophica. The sequence continues at coordinate 818,473 of NZ_JAAIVJ010000001.1, forward strand.
AACGCGATTTCCACAGGTCTCCTGCTGGTCACGATCGCGATGCTGACCGCCTTTTTCCTGCTGACACGCAAGAAAGACTGACGACCCGAAAACCGTTGCAACAAAACCACCTGGGAGACTGACTGATGCAAAGACTTCTGACCGCAACCGCGCTTTTGCTGGCCTCGACCGGCCTGGCCTCCGCCGAAGGCGTGCTGCAGCTTTACAACTGGGGCAACTACACCAGCCCCGAGCTTCTGGAGAAGTTCGAAAAGGAAACCGGCATCAAGGTGACGGTGACGGACTATGACAGCAACGACACCGCGCTGGCCAAGATCGAGGCCGGTGGCCACGGCTTTGACCTTGTGGTGCCGTCGGCCAACTATGTGCAGATCTTCAGCGAAAAGGGCCTGACGGTGCCGCTGGATCTGTCGAAACTGCCGAACCACGCCAATATCGCGCCGGAATGGAAGGATGTGGTCTGGGATCCGGGCCGCACCAATTCGGTGCCGTGGCAGTGGGGCTCGGTCGGCATCGCGGTTGATACCGAAGTCTACAAGGGCGACGTCAACACTTCGGCCGTCTGGCTGGAAGTGCCCGACGAGCTGAAGGGCAAGATCAACGTCGTGCCCGAAATGAACGACATCGTGTCGCTGGCCACGATGTATTACGGCGGCCAGCCCTGCTCGGAAGACCTTGAGGTGCTGAAGAAGGCCCGCGACGGCCTTCTGGCGGCGAAACCGAACTGGATTTCGATGGATTACGGCGCCACCGAAAAGATGTCGAACGGCGACTGGGCAGCGTCGGTCAACTGGAACGGCTCGTCCATGCGCATCCGCGAAGCCAAGGGGTCGGTGGTCTATGGCTATCCGAAAGAGGGCTACACGCTGTGGATGGACAGCGTGATGCTGTTGAAGGACGCCCAGAACGTCGAGGAAGCCTACAAGTTCCTTGACTTCATCATGGCGCCGGAAAATGCCGCGCTGATCTCGAACTTCGCCAAATATGCCAATGGCATCGCGGGTTCCGAGGCGTTCATGGACCCCGCCATGGCGACCGCGCCCGAGGTGGTGATCCCGGAAGAGTTCAAGGCGGCAGGCGTGTTCATGCCGGTCTGCAGCGAGAAGTCGCGCGAGTACATGACTGCAATCTGGACAGAACTGCAGAAGTGAACTTCCATGCGGCGGGGGGTCCCCTCCCCCGCCGCAGTCCTTTTCGGCGCCGCGGCGCATCACAGGGGCGTCCCGCCCCTCCGGGCTTCGCCTCCCCCCTGCGGAAACCTGGGCACAGAGGATTAACCGGCATGGAACTGCATGAATATTCGGCCTCGGATCTGGCGCGCATGATCGGCGCGCGCCAGGTCGCGCCCTCCGAAGTGATGGCGGCCCATCTCGACCGGATCGAGGCGGTCAACGGCGCGGTGAATGCGGTCGTGTCGCTGCGCGACCGCGCGGAGCTGATGGCCGAGGCGCGGGCGGCGGACGATGCCGCGCCGGCGGGCTGGCTGCACGGCCTGCCTCTGGCGGTGAAGGATCTCTGCGCCACCAAGGGCGTGCGGACAACCTGGGGCAGCCCGCTCTTTGCCGATTTCGTGCCAAAGGCCGATGACCTGCTGGCGGCCCGGATGCGGGCGGCAGGGGCGATCTTCATCGGCAAGACCAACACGCCGGAATGGGGACATGGCAGCCACAGCTTCAATCCGGTGTTCGGCGTCACGCGCAACCCCTATGACCTGAGCCGCACGGCGGGCGGTTCGTCCGGCGGGGCGGCGGCGGCGCTGGCGGCGCGCATGGTGCCGGTGGCTGACGGCAGCGACATGATGGGCAGCCTGCGCAACCCGGCCGCCTTCTGCAATGTCTACGGCTTTCGTCCCTCCTGGGGCCTCGTGCCGGCAGATGCCGAGGGCGACACCCATCTGGCGACGCTGGCCACCGAAGGCCCGATGGGGCGCACGATCGAGGACATGGCGCGGCTGTTGCAGGTGCAGGCCGGTGTGAACCCCGAGGTGCCCTTTGGCCGCGCGGCGCAGGATTACGTTGCGGGGCTTGCGGGTGCCAGCCTGAAGGGCAAGCGCATCGGCTGGCTGGCCGATTGGGGCGGCGCCTATGAGACCGAGCCGGGGATTCTGGAGATCTGCGAGGCGGGCTTGCGGCAGATGGAGGCCATGGGCGCGATTGTCGAGCCCTTGCCCGCGCCCTTCCCGGCCGAAAAGCTCTGGGCGGCCTGGACCACCCTCAGGGCCATGCTGAATGCGGGCGGGTTCAAGGCGATCCATGATGCGCCGGACCGCCGGGCGCTGCTGAAACCCGAAACGCTGTGGGAGATCGAGCGCGGGCAGGCGCTGAGCGCGCAGGCGGTCTATGAGGCCAGTGTGATCCGGTCGCGCTATTACGCCCATATGGCGCGGCTGTTCACCCGATTTGACGCGGTGGCCCTGCCCACGGCGCAGGTCTGGCCCTTCCCGGCCGACTGGCGCTGGCCGCAAGAGATCAACGGGCAGAAGATGGACACCTATCACCGCTGGATGGAGATCGTGATTCCCGTCAGCCTGATCGGCCTGCCCGCGCTGTCGCTGCCCATGGGCTTTGGCGACAAGGGGTTGCCGATGGGGATGCAACTCGCAGGACCGGTGGGCGCCGATGCCGCGGTCCTTGCCATGGGGCAGGCCTGGCATGAGGCGACGGACTGGCCGGGCAAACGCCCTCCATCCTGACGCGAGGCGGCTTGCCTGCCGCGCCGCGCGCCCTTAAGGCTGGGCAGCATGACGCTTTACCAGATTGTCATGGCTTTCGCGCTGGTGGTCACGCTGGCGCATCAGGCGCTGCGCGGGGCAAAGGGCGCGCTGGCCGAACGGCTGGGCTTCGGGTCGGCGCCTGCAGCCGGGCCGAAGCTGTGGCTGCATGCGGCCTCGGTCGGGGAAGTGACCTCGGCGCGCTGGGTGATCGAGGCGGTGCTGGCCGCCCGGCCCGGGCTTCAGGTGCTGGTGACCACGAACACCGCCACCGGGCGGGAGCGGGTGCGCGGCTGGGGTCTGCCCGGCGTGCAGCCTGTGCTGGCGCCGTTTGACAGCGCAGGGGCGGCGGCGCGGGTGCTGGACCGCTGGCAACCGCAGGCGCTGGTGGTGGTGGAAAACGAATTGTGGCCGGCGCGGCTGGCAGCCTGCGACAATCGGGGGGTGCCGGTTCTGGTGATCGGTGCGCGGATGTCGGCCCGCAGCGCGGCGCGCTGGCGGCTGTTGCGCGGGCTGGTCGGCCCGATGCTGGCGCGGATCGACTGGCTTTCGGCGCAGGATGCCGACAGCCGCGCCCGGTTTCTGACGCTGGGGCTGCCGCCCAAGGCCGCGGGGCCGGTCATGGCGCTGAAATCGCTGGGCCATGCGCAGCCTGGCCCGCCGCCCTTTGCCCCGCCCGCGCCGCGCGAGGCGACGCTGCTGGCCGCCTCCACCCATGAGGGCGAGGAGGCGCTGGTGCTGGATGCCTTTGCCGGCCAGAGCCGCTTTGCCCATCTGATCCTTGCACCACGCCATCCCAGACGCGGCGACGACCTGGCCGCCCTGATGGCCGCGCGCGGCCTGACTGTGGCGCGGCGCTCAAAGCGCGAAATTCCCGCCCCCGCCGCCCCGGTCTATCTGGCCGACACACTGGGCGACATGGCGCATTGGTATGCCATGGCGGGCGCGACGGTGATCGGCGGCTCTTTCGCGGCCAAGGGCGGGCATACGCCCTGGGAGCCTGCCCGGCAGGGCTCGGCCATCCTGCACGGCGGCTCTGTCCACAACTTCTCGGCGCCTTTCGCGGCGCTGGACCGGGCGGGCGGGGCCTTGGCCGTGGCGGACGCTGCGGAACTGGCGCGGGCGCTTCAGGGTCTTGATGGCATGGCGCAGGCCCGAATGGCCGCAGTCGCGGCCGAGGTTCTGGCCCCCGAGGCCGACGGCGCCGAGGTGGTGGCCGCCATCCTTCAGGTGGTCAGGGGATAGCGGGCCAGCGGCACATAGCGCGCGCCCTTGCCGCCAGACAGGCTTTCGAACAGCACCATCTCGCGCAGGGCAAAGGCCGGGGGCGCAAAGCCCGCGCCCATGGCGACGGCGCGCTCCAGCCGCATGGTCACGGCGGGGGGCGGTGGCGGAAACCGGCCCAGCGTGATGTGGGGGGTAAAGCGGCGGGCCTCGGGGCTGGCCCCGGCACGGCGGGCGGCCTGCTCGACCTTGGCCTGCAGCGCCATCAGCGCGGGGTTCGGGGCAAGCGCAGCATAACAGACGCGCGGCCGATCACCGCCGAACAGGCCAAAGCCCTGGATTTGCAGGGAAAAGGCAGGCACATGCAACACGTCCCAAGCCTCATGCACCGCCTCCAGCAAAGGCAGCGGCACCTCGCCCAGAAAGACCCGCGTCAGATGGAAGGTCTCGGGCGGGCGCCGGCGTGGCATCGGCAGCAGGAATTGCTGCACCGCCAGCGCGGCGCGGATGTCGTCGGGCAGATCAAGGCCCAGGAACACCCGTTTCATCGTGCCGCCAGCCTTGCCAGCCGGTCGCGGAGTTCCGCCCGCACCGGACCCTCGCGCGGCGGGTCGTGCAACCGGGTCAACAACGCCTCGGACGGCCCCGCCCGGCTGCCGCCCAGCCAGCTCAGCGCGCGCAAGACCGCCTCGGCGGCCTCGGGCAGGCGGTCCGGCACCCCCTGCCCCGAGAGATCGGCCCACAAGAGCGTCCAGAGCCGCCCGACAGTCCACGGATTGTAGCCGCCCCCGCCCAGAAGCAGCAAGCGCGGGGCAAGCGGGCGCAGGGCGCGCAAGACGTCGCGGTGGGCGTTGTTCGACAGGGCCAGCCGCGACAGCGGGTCTTCCAAAAGCGCATCGGCTCCGGCCTGCAACACGATCAGGTCAGGGCGAAAGGCCGCGACGCGGGGCAGGATCAGCCCTTCCAGCACCGCCCGCATCTCGCTGTCATTGAAGCCGCGCGGCACCGGCAGGTTGAAACAGGTGCCGCCGCCGTCGTCGGTCAGGAGCCCCTTGAACGGCCAGCGGTTCTCCTCATGCACCGAGATCAGCAGCACCGACGGATCGCCGGCCAGCCCGGCCTCCACCCCGTCGGCGTGATGGGCGTCGATGTCGACATAGGCCACGCGCGCCAGCCCGGCGCGGCGGGCGGCAAGGATGCCAAGGACGGGGTCGTTCAGATAGCAAAAGCCGTTGGCGCGGTCGCGCAGCCCGTGATGCGTGCCGCCGCCGGGCACATGCACTGCGCCGGCAGCCTGACCGGCCAGCAATTCAGCGGCCAGCATCACCCCGCCGGCCCCGGTCGCCGGACGGCGGAACATCTCGGGGAAAACCGGGTTCGACAGAGTGCCAAGGCCATGCCGCGCCGTGACCTCGGGCGAAACCGCGCCTTCGGCCTCGGCGCGGACAAGGGCAGCGATATAGGCCGGGTCGTGCCACAGGCTCAGCGCCGCCGGCTTGGCGCGCGGGCTGGTGCGGAAGCGCCCCGGCGGCAACAGACCAAGGGCGCGCGACAGGTCCATCACGGTGGAAACCCGCGGCACGCGCAACGGATGACGGTCGCCATAGCTCGAGCCGCGGTAGATCTCGGAGCCGATGAAAAGCGGGCCGGTGGGCGTGGCGTGGCTGTGCATGACGGAAAAGTTAGGCCAGACGCGGGGTTCGGGCAAGAAATCCGGCGGCTTTCCCCCTTTTTCCAATCCCGGATTCATGGAATACTCACCGAAACCACATAAGACGGGACAAGCCCGTTTCAGGATTGGCAGGCAGGCTATGGCCAATGACAGCACGGTTGCCCCGCTTGCGGGGGGGGATATCCGCATCCAGTACGGGGCGGTCTGTTGGCGTCTGCACCGCGGCAAGGTCGAAGTGCTGCTCGTCACCTCGCGCGATACCGGGCGATGGATCATTCCCAAAGGCTGGCCGATCAACGGCCTGACCCCGGCCGACACCGCCGCACGCGAGGCCTGGGAAGAGGCGGGCGTGCAGGGCGAAGTGGTGGCGGGCGATCTTGGCGCCTATGGCTATGCCAAGGCGCTGGACGTGAACCACTCCATCCCCTGTTCGGTGCAGGTCTTTGGTCTGCGCGTGGCCCGGCTGCGCGACAAGTTCCCCGAGCGCAAGGAGCGCCGCCGCAAATGGTTCGGCGTCGAGAAGGCCGCGCGCAAGGTGGCCGAGCCGGAGTTGCGGGCGCTGCTGCTCAGCCTGCCGGAGCGGCTTGAACCCAATGACGCCGGCCCCCTTGCCGCCGCCTGATCCTTCCCCCACATTGGAAGGACAAGGCAACCCCGTGCAAGACCATGATCCACTATGACCTGAAATGCCCGCAAGGCCACGAGTTCGACAGCTGGTTCCAGTCTGCCGAGGCCTTTGACGCGCTGCGCGTGGCGGGGCATCTGGCCTGCGCCATCTGCGGCGCGACCGGGGTGGAAAAGCGCATCATGGCGCCCTCGGTGCGGCCCGCGCGCAAGGCGGGCGACAGGCCGAAGCTGCACGAGCCGCAGAACGAGCTTGAGGCCGCCATGGCCGAGATGCGCCGCAAGATCGAGGCGCATTCGGATTATGTCGGGCTGAATTTCGCCGCCGAGGCGCGGCGCATGCATGAAGGCGAGATCGAGGAGCGCGCGATCTATGGCGAGGCCAGGGCCGATGACGCCCGCGCCCTGCTGGAAGACGGCATTCCGGTGGCACCGCTGCCGTTCCTGCCGAAGCGTCAGGCCAATTAGGGCGATTTCCCTGCGGAAATCACAGGCGGAATTCGGGCGAATTCCGCCGCCCGGTGACGGCGGGTCAGATCTGCTTTTCGGGCAGTTGCACGCGCAGCCCGTCCATTTCGGCCGTGACCTTGATCTGGCAGGTCAGCCGCGAGGTCGCCGGATCGGGGTTCCAGGCGAAATCCAGCATGTCCTCTTCCATGGCGTCCTTTTTCGGCAAGCGCCCGACCCAGGCCGGGTCGACGTAGACATGGCAGGTGGAACAGGCGCAGGCGCCGCCGCAATCGGCCTCGATCCCCGGAATGCCGTTGTCGCGCGCGCCTTCCATCACGGTCAGGCCGGGGGCCACATCGACCACATGTTCCTTGCCGCCATGTTCAACGTAAGTGATCTTCGCCATCGTCCTTGATCCTGCCTTGAATGCCCAGTTGAGTGCCCAGCAATCGGGGGTGGGCCAGACATAGGGCAAGGCCGCAGGATTTGCCAGAGGGGCCGCGCGGGGGGGGGCGCGCGCGGGGGGGCCGGGGCTAGGCAACCTGCGGTTTTGCGGCTAGATTGCCGGCCGATCACCAAATCGGGGCCGAACCCCGGTGGCAAACGGGCAGCAGATGCACAGACAGTTCCTTCTCGGCCTTGTGCTGGCGGCGACGCTTGGCGGCTGCGGCGGCGCCCGGGTCGAGGCGCCCGGTCAGGCGCTGCTGTCGCGCGAGCTGGTGCGGCTGCGTGGCGACGGCCCGCCGCCCTCGCCCGACGGCGAATGCTGGGCCAGTTCGGTGACGCCGGCGGTGATCGAGACCGTGACCGAACAGGTGCTTGTGACCGAGGAGGTCCGCGACGGCTCCGGGGCGGTGGTGGAGCCGGCAAGTTATCGCACGCAGACCCAGCAGCGCATGGTGCAGGACCGCGAGCAGGTCTGGTTCCGCGCGCCCTGCCCGGCCGATCAGACCGTGCAATTCGTGGCCAGCCTGCAGCGGGCGCTGAAGGCGCGCGGCCTTTATCTCTGGCCCGTGACCGGAGAGATGGATGCCGAGACCGCCGAGGCGGTGCGGCGCTTTCAGGCCGAGCGTGGGCTTGACAGCCCGGTGCTGTCGCTGGCGGCCGCGCGGGAGCTGGGGCTTGCGGCCACTGCGCTGGACGATCTGTGACCGCCGCCGCATCCTGCGCCGACCGCTACCGCGCCCATGTGACCGCCGTCTGGGCGCAAGAACCCGCGGACGGGGCGCATGACATCGGGCATCTGTCCCGGGTCTGGGCCAATGCCCGGACCATCGCTCTGGATGAGGCTCAGGTGGATTGGCAGGTGCTGGAGGCCGCAGTCTGGTTCCACGATCTGGTGAACCTGCCGAAAGACAGCCCCGACCGGGCCCGCGCTTCCACGCTTTCGGCCGCGGCGGCGGTGGAGTTCCTGCGCCGCGACGGCTTTCCCGAGCAGAAGCTTGCCGCCGTTGCCCATGCCATCGCTGCCCACAGCTTTTCCGCCGGCATCGCGCCCGACACGGCCGAGGCGCGCATCCTGCAGGACGCCGACCGGCTGGAGGCCCTGGGTGCGGTGGGCCTTGCCCGGATGTTCCTGATTTCCGGCCGGATGGGCCGCGCCATCCTGGACATGGACGACCCGCTGGCGCTGAAGCGGCCGCTGGATGACCGGCGGTTCGCGCTGGATCATCTGGAGACCAAGCTTTTCGGGCTACCCGAAACGATGCAGACCCGCACGGGCCGGAGGCTGGCCGAGGAACGCGCGGAGTGGATGATGTCGTTCCGCACCCGGCTGCTGGCCGAGATCGGCTGAGGGCGCGGACCCGCCGCGCCTTTCGGGGCGGAGTTCCGGGGGCCCCTGCCGGCAGCCCTGACCTGATTGGCCTCGCGCCCGACAGGTGCCGGGTTGACGGCAGCCGGGGGCGCCGGGTCTCCCCCTGCAACGTGAAGGGAACCGACGTGCCGGCGGTTGGAACCCTCCCGGACCGGCCCGCCGCTTTCTCCACCTTGCCGAACGCGCGTCTTGCCGCCTGACGCCCCCCTCCCCATCCCTCCCCCACATAGGGGGGAGGGAGCCGCCCTTCCGGCCAAAGTTGCCGTCAGCCGCAACCAGATCGCCTCTCCCCTCCCCCTTTTGGGGAGGGGCCGGGGGTGGGGGATGGCGCGGGTGCCGGCGGCCAAGGGCGGGAGCGGGCCTTCCGACCAAGGGTCCCGGCATACCCGGTCGGATTGCCGACTGGTCCCCCTCCCCAAACCCTCTGCTACAAAGAGACGAGGCAGCCGTCCACCCCGCCAGAGGTGCCACCATCCCCGACCAGATCGCCCCTCCCCTCCCCCTTGAGGGCGGGGGCATGGGCCGGGGGTGGGGGGATGGGGCGGGTGCCGGCGGGCAAGGGTTCATCTTGCCGCGGGTAGACCGCCTTCCGCAGGGAGGCCGGAAAGCGAGAGGGCGGCGAGGTGGTCCCCGCCGCCCATCCTTTGCCAACCGGCTTCAGATCACTCGATCGACAGCGCCACGAAGCGCGGGTCGCCGTCGCGGCGCACGAGCAGCAAGAGCGACTTGCGGCCGCCCTCCCTGGCCTCGTCGATCCGGTCGGTCAGGTCCTTCAGCGAGGTGACCGGGCGCTGGCCGGCCTCGACGATGATGTCGCCGCGCGCCAGACCCTTCTCGGCGGCCTCCGAGACCGGATCGACCTTGACGACGGCCAGACCCTCGCTGCCCTGCGGCAGGCCCAGTTCCTCGGCGATCTCGGCATCCAGCGCCTTGAGCGACAGGCCCAGAAGCTCGGCCTGTTCCGGAGCGGCCGGGGCCTCACCCGGTTGCTCCTGCGGCGTGCTTTCGCCCTCTGCAGTTTCCCGGCGGCCCAGCGTGACGTCGATCGTCATCTCCGCGCCTTCGCGCTGCACCACCACGGGCACAGCCTCGCCGATCGGGCTGTCGGCCACAGTGCGGGTCAGGTCGCGGGTATCGGAAACCGGCTTGCCGTTGAAGGTGGTGATGACGTCCCCCGCAAGCAGGCCCGCCTCTCTGGCCGGTCCCTCCGGAACATCGGTGATGAGGGCGCCGGAGGCCACCGTGAGGCCCATGGCTTCGGCCACGTCCGGCGTCACGTCCTGAATGCGCACCCCGAGCCAGCCGCGCCGGGTCTCGCCGAATTCCTTCAGCTGGTTGACCACCTTGGCCACCACGTTCGAGGCCATGGAAAAACCGATGCCGATGGAGCCGCCGGTGGGCGACAGGATGGCGGTGTTCACGCCCACCACCTGACCTTCCATGTTGAACAAGGGCCCGCCCGAGTTGCCCTTGTTGATGGCGGCGTCGGTCTGCAGGAAGTCGTCATAGCTGCCCGACAATTCGCGCCCACGGGCCGAAATGATCCCGGCCGAGACGGAAAAGCCCTGCCCCAGCGGGTTGCCCATCGCCATGACCCAGTCGCCGACCCGCATGCCGTCGCTGTCGCCGAAACTGACAAAGGGCAGGTCCTGATCGCCCTCCACCTTCAGCAGCGCAATGTCAGTCTTGGGGTCCTTGCCGACCAGCTTGGCCTTGAGCCGGGTCTTGTCGAAGAATTCGATCTCGATCTCGTCGGCGCCTTCGATGACGTGGTTGTTGGTCACGATGTAGCCATCAGCGGAAATCACGAAGCCCGAGCCCAGCGCCTGCTGGCGCTGCGGCTCGCCGCCGCCGCCCTGACCGTCAGGCCCCATGAAATCCTCGAAGAAATCCTGAAAGGGCGAGCCCTCGGGCACGATCGGCCCGCCGCCGGTGGGCGCGGCGACCACGGCGGAGGTGGTGATGTTCACCACCGCGGGGCTGATCTCGGCGGCCAGATCGGCAAAGCTTTCGGGCGCGCCACGGGCAAAGGCGGCCTCCATCGGCGCCAGCGCCAACGAAAGCCCGAGGCCAAGCGCAAGGAGCGCCCGCGCGGGGCGGCGTCTGGCGGGCAAAAGACCGGAAATCGGAGCGGGAAGGGTAAGCACGGGTCGAACTCCTTGATCGGGCCGCGCGGCGCATCTGCCTTGCGGAAACATGACGCATCATCAGGTAATGAGCCGCACATGCAATGCAATCCCGCTCGCGGCTGCTCAATCGGTTGTGAAAATCATGTCACGCCGCGCCGGCCGGCATCAAGCGCCAAGGTAGCGCGCCAGCAGCACAAGGCCGGTCCCGACCGCAACGGCCAGCAATCCCATCACGCGGCGCTGGTCTTGCGACAGGCCCGCCAAGAGCCGCAGCATGTCCTCCATGCGCAAAGGGGCCAGTGCAAGCACCAGCCCCTCGATCACGAGCACCAGACCAAGGCCCAGCAGCAGCAGGGTCATTGCCCCGCCGCAGGAACTTCCGGCGCCACAGGCGCGGTGACGCCGTTCATGTAGTCGAAGAACTCGGAATTCGGCGACAGCACGATCGAGGAATTGCCCGATTGCATGGCGCGTTCGTAAGAGGTCAGCGAGCGGGTGAAGGCGAAGAACTCGGGGTCGCGGCCGAAGGCTTCGGCGTAGATCGCGTTGCGCTGCGCGTCGGCCTCGCCGCGGACGATCTCGGCGTTCTTGCGCGCCTCGGAGGTGACTTCCACCTGCTCGCGGTCCGCTGCCGCCCGCACGCGCTGCGCCGCCTCGTTGCCGCGGGCAATCTCGTCGGCCGCCTCGCGCTGACGCTCGGCCCGCATGCGGGCGAAGGTCGCCTCAAGGTTCTGCTCCGGCAGGTCGGTCCGGGTCAGGCGGACGTCGATCACCTCGACCCCGAGAGAGCCGGATTCGCGGCGCGCAATGTCGCGGATGCGGTTCATCAGCGCGGTGCGGTCCTCGGACAACACGGCGGTCGACGGCACGCCGCCCATGATCTCGCGGATCGCGGCGTTGATGATGCGGTCAAGGCGCTGGCGGGCGACCTCCTCGCCGCCTGCGCCCACCGCCTGCCGGAACTTCACCAGATCGGTGATGCGCCAGCGGGCGAAGGCATCGACCACCAGACGGCGGTCGTCGGCGGGGGTGACTTCGATCGGTTGGGTCGGCAGGCCAAGGATGCGGTCCTCATAGCTGACGACCTCCTGGATGAAGGGCAGCTTGAAGCCGAGACCCGGCTCTTCGACCACCTGTTTCACCTGACCGAATTGCAGCACAAGGGCCTGCTTGCGTTCATCGACGATATAGACCGAGGACAGCGCCACGACGCCGGCGACGAAGAGGGCGGGAAGGATATAGACAGCGCGCATCAGTTGGTCCCCTCGGTGGCGGCGGCCCCTGTGGACATGCGGCCAAGCTCGTTCAGCGGCAGGAAGGGCACGACGCCCTGACCGCTTTGTCCGTCGACGCCGTCAAGGATCACCTTGTTCATGCCACCGAGAACTTTCTCCATGGTTTCCAGATACATGCGCTTGCGCGTCACATCCGGGGCCTTCACATATTCATTGTAGACCGCAAGGAAGCGGCTGGCCTCGCCCTGGGCGTTGTTCACCACCTGGGCGCGGTAGGCCTCGGCCTCTTCCAGAAGCTGGGCAGCCTGGCCGCGGGCGCCGGCCGTCACCTTGTTGGCATAGGCATCGGCCTCTTTCTCCAGCCGGTCGCGTTCCTGCTGGGCGGCCTGCACTTCGCGGAAGGCGTCGATCACCTCGCGGGGGGGGTCGGCCTTGGCAAGGTTCACCCGCACGATGTTGATGCCGGCATCATAGGTATCCAGCGTGCCTTGCACGGCAGCCAGAAGATCGGTCGCAATCCGGCCGCGGTCGCGGTTCAAGACCGGCGCCAGTTCGCTGCGCGCGATGATGTCGCGCATGGCGCTTTCCGACACCGCCTTGATGGTGTCATTCGGATCGGCAAGGTTGAACAGATACTTGGCCGGATCCTCGATGTTCCAGACGACCTGGAATTCCATGTCCACGATGTTCTGGTCGCGGGTCAGCATGAGGCCGGTGTCCATCTCGCCGCCAGCGCCCGAGCCGACTTCGGTGGTGCGCTCGCCCGTGACCTGCACGATTTCGGCCTGCACCAGCGGCCAGGGGGCGAAGTTCAGGCCCGGATTGCCGACAGCGCTGAATTCGCCAAGGAACAGCTCGACCGACTGTTCTTCGGGCTTGACGGTGTAGAAGGACATGTAGCCCCAAAGCGCCACGGCGGCGAAGGCGCCCAGCACAAGGCCCTGTCGCGAAAAGAGGTTCGGCCCCGGCCCGCCGGCCTGCGACGGCGGGCGACCGCCGCCCCGGCCACCGCCCATCAGCACGCGCAGCTGTTCCTGCCCCTTGCGGACCAGCTCGTCGATCTCGGGGATCTGCGGGCCTTCTCCGGGACGGCGCGGGCCGCCCTTGCGGCCTTCGTCCTTGTTCTCGCGCCCGTCACCATCCTGATTGCCGCCGCCACCCCAGGGCCCACCGCCACCCGCCATCGAGAAAACCTCACTTGCATTTCCGTTCCCTCTGACTTGGGGCGGATGGCACGGGAAATCAAGCCGCGAATTGGCTTTGCCGCCCTGCCGCCGGGTGTCAGACGATGCGCGCCGGCTTGCGCATCGTCACCAGTTCCTCGGCCATGGTCGGATGCACGGCGACAGTGCGGTCGAAATCCTCCTTGGTCGCCCCCATGCCGATGGCGATGGCGACAAGCTGGATCATCTCGCCCGCGCCCTCGCCGACGATATGGCAGCCCAGAACCTTGCGGGTTTCGACACTGACCAGAAGCTTCATCAGCACCCGGTCCTGACGGCCGGCGAACAGCGTCTTCATCGGGCGGAAGGCGGCGACATAGACCTCGGTCGGCCCCTGCGCGCGGGCCTGTTCCTCGGTCAGGCCGATGGTGCCAAGCTCGGGCTGGGTAAAGACCGCCGAGGCGATGTTGAGATGCTCGAACTTCGTCGGCACGCCGCGGAACAGGGTGTCGGCAAAGGCATGGCCCTCGCGGATGGCGACCGGGGTCAGGTTCACCCGGTCGGTGACATCGCCGACGGCATGGATCGAGGGCACGGCAGTTTGCGACCAGTCGGAGACCTTGATCTCGCCGTTGCGGCCAAACGCGACGCCCAGCGCCTCCAGCCCCAGCCCGGCGCTGTTCGGCTTGCGGCCGGTGGCGTAAAGCACAAGGTCGAACTCGCGCTCGGAGCCGTCCGTGGCCACGGCCCGGATGCCGCCTTGGGTCTTTTCCAGCCGCAGTACGTCGGTGCCGCAATGCACGGCAATGCCGGCGGCCTGCATGGCGTTCGAGACATGGCCGCGCGCCTCGTCGTCAAAGCCGCGCAGGATCTGGGCGCCGCGGTAATATTGCGTGGTCTTGACGCCCAGCCCGTTGAGGATGCAGGAAAATTCCGAGGCGATATAACCGCCGCCCACCACCAGCGCCCGGTTCGGCAGGGCCGGCAGGTGGAACATCTCGTTCGAGGTGACGGCCAGCTCGGCGCCGGGCACCTCGGGCACGAAGGGCCGGCCGCCAGTGGCGATCAGGATGTGCCGGGTGGTAAAACGCGCGCCGGTGGCAAGCTGGACGGTATGGGCGTCGACCACGGTGGCGCGCGTGTCGTGGATCGTCACACCGGCGGTCTTCAGCGTGGAGCGGTAGGCGTTTTCCAGCCGGGTGAGTTCAGTCTCGAGCGCGGTGCGGAACCGGACCCAGTCGAAACCGTGGTTCTGCACCTCCCAGCCATAAGCGCGGGCGTCCTCGATCTGGCCGGGAAACTCGGAGGCAAAGACCATCAGCTTTTTCGGCACGCAACCCCGGATGACGCAGGTGCCGCCCATGCGGGATTCCTCGGCCAGACCGACCTTTGCCCCGCCCTCGGCCGCCGCAATGCGCGCCGCCCGCACCCCGCCCGAGCCGCCACCGATGACGAAGAGATCATAGTCGAACTGGGTCATGGTCGCGCCCTTTCTTGGCGGCGGACCGGGGGCCAGCCCCCGGCCCCCCGGGATATTTGGGAACAGATGAAATCAGTCGCCGAGATCGGCGAAGATGTTGTCGGTGGGGGCGAAGTGGATGCGGTCGTCGGTCTGCGTGCCGGCGTTGATGTCGCGCACCTGCACCCGGCCATCGCCATAGCCGATGATGACGATATCGCAGATGTCGATGAACAGGCCGTTCTCCACCACACCGGGGATCTGGTTCAGCACCAGCGACAGCTGGCGCGGATTGCCGATGCGTTTCAGATGCAGGTCAACGATGTAATTGGCCTCGTCGGTCAGCAAGGGCTTGTCGCCATTCATCCGCAGCGTCACGTCGCGGTCGAGAACGTCGACGCCGACCAGCATTTCCTCGATCAGCGCCTTGGTGGTCTGCCAGCCGAAGGGGATGATCTCGACCGGCAGCGGGAAGGCGCCAAGCTGCGCCACTTCCTTGGCCGCATCGGTGATGACGATCATCTGGTCCGAGGCGGTGGCCACGATCTTTTCCTGCAACAGCGCCGCGCCGCCGCCCTTGATGAGCGCGAGGTTGGCGTCGAATTCGTCGGCGCCGTCGATGGTGAGATCAAGCCATTTGGCATCGTCAAGGCTGGTGACCGGCACGCCAAGCTGGCGGGCCAGTTCGGCAGTGCGCGTCGAGGTCGGCACGCCGACGACGCGCAGGCCTTCTTCCTTGATCCGTTCGGCCAGACAGCGCACCATCCAGGCGGCGGTCGATCCGGTGCCGAGCCCCAGCTTCATGCCATCCTCGACAAATTCCACCGCGCGCTTGGCGGCGACGAACTTGGCCTTGTCGATGGGCGAGAGATCGGCGGGCATGGCAGATTCCTTCCTGGGGCGCGCGCGGGCTTTATAGGGCTTCGCCGCCCGGCCCGCGAGGGGATTTCTTGTCGCTTGACAGACGGGCGGCGCCGTCTATTTTGCGAATAATTCTTAATTGCAGGAAATTCCGGGAAAATCCATGGCCAGACATGAGACTTTCAGCCTTGGCCAGTGGCGCGGCGTGCGCGGCGAGGCGGCGCTGGCCGAAGTGAGCCGGTCGATTGCGGTGCAGGGCGGCGGGTTCAGGCGCTTTGCCGCCTTTCTTGGCCCCGGCTATCTGGTCGCGGTGGGCTATATGGACCCCGGCAACTGGGCGACCTCGATCGCGGGCGGGTCGAAATTCGGCTATACGCTTCTGGTGGTGGCGCTGGTGTCGAACATCATGGCCATCGTGCTGCAATCGCTGACGGCGCGGCTCGCCATCGCCTCGGGGCGCGATCTGGCGCAGGCTTGCCGCGATGCCTTTGCGCCCTGGGTCGCCTATCCGCTGTGGCTTCTGGCCGAGATTGCCATCATCGCCACCGACATCGCCGAGGTGATCGGCACGGCGATCGGGCTGAACCTGCTCTTCGGCATTCCGCTGGAACTGGGCGTCATCATCACGGCGCTGGATGTGTTCCTGATCCTTTACCTGCAGAAGAAGGGCTTCCGCTGGCTTGAGGCCTTTGTCATCGCGCTTCTGGGTGTCATCGCGCTGTCCTTCGGGGTGCAGATCGCGCTGGCCGATCCCGACTGGGGCGCGGTGATCCTTGGCTTTGCGCCGACGGTCGAGATCGTGAAGAACCCCGAGATGCTGTATCTCGCGCTCGGGATCCTTGGCGCGACGGTGATGCCGCACAATCTTTATCTGCATTCGGCCATCGTGCAGACCCGGGCCTATGGCCATACGCTGCGCGAAAAGCGGCAGGCGCTGCGGTTTGCCACCATCGACAGCACAGTGGCGCTGATGTTCGCGCTGCTCATCAATGCCTCGATCCTCATCGTCGCCGCGGCGACCTTCCATGCCGGCGGCATCGGCGAAGTGGCCGAGCTGGACGAGGCGCATCAGATGCTGGGGCCGTTGATGGGGGCGGCGGTGGCGCCGATGCTGTTTGCGGTGGCGCTGCTGGCCTGCGGGCTGAATTCCACCGTCACCGCCACGCTGGCAGGACAGGCGGTGATGGAGGGCTTCCTGCGGCTGCGGCTGCCGCCATGGCTGCGCCGCCTGAGCACCCGTGCCATTGCCATCGTCCCGGCGGCGGCCGTGACCATCCTTTATGGCAGCGAGGGCACCGGGCGGCTGCTGATCCTGACGCAGGTGGTGCTGTCGCTGCAACTGTCCTTTGCAGTCGTGCCGCTGGTGGTCTTCACCACCTCGCGCCGCCGGATGGGCGAGATGGTGGCGCCGGTCTGGCTTGGGGCGGTTGCATGGGGGATTGCGGCGGCGATCGTGGGGCTGAACCTGAAACTCCTGTGGGATTTCTTCGGTCTGGGCGGCTGACCTTCGGCAGCTGATCTCAGGTGGCCAGTGCGGCGACCGCCGCCCTGACCTCCTCCAGCGTTACCCAGCCATCGGCATTGCCGTCAAAGGTCAGCACGGCGCGGGCAATCGCCTCATCGGCGGGCGAGAAGCTGCGCAGGGCTTCGGCCCGGCCCCAAAGCGCAGTCTCGTCGGCGCTGAGCGCGCGGTCGGTGTTGGCATCGGCGGCCTCGAACAGCGCCCAAAGCCGGCCGCGCGCCTTGGCCGAGGCGGCCGCGACCAGAACGCCCATTTCATCGGCCGTCACCCCGCCGTCAAAATCAAGATCGGCCACCTGCACCCGGCGCAGGGCGCTGGCCCGCGCTTCGGCCCGTTCCAGCGCGACAAAGCGGTCGACCCCGGCGGCATCAAGCCCCTGCGGCCCGCCAAATCCGTGGATCAGCGCGGCGGCAAGCTCGAGAAAGGGCTCCGGATCGGCCTGAACCTGTTTCAACACCGCCTCCGACAGCCCGCCCGCCGACAGGGGACCGGCAAACCACAAGGGGCCGGCAAACCACAGCAAAACCCAGACCAACCCGACCCGCATGGCCGCCTCCGTTCGCATTGCGTTCCCAGTCTTGGCCGGTTTCCCCTGACAAAGCGTTAAGGTCCGACGCCGTCCCTGCCCCCGGAATGTCGCTTTTTGCCTGCCAAAGCAGCGCATCCCTGCCATAGTGGGCTGAAAGGAGCGCGCGCGATGTATGTTCTGCACTATTACCCCGACACTGCCTCGCTGGCGGTGCGCATGGTTCTGGCCGAACTGGGCGTGCAGCATCGCTGCGAGCTGATCGACCGCGAGGGCGGGGCGCTGTCCAGCCCCGCCTATCGCGCCCTGCAGCCGCTTGGCCTCATTCCGGCGCTGGAAACCCCCGACGGCACGATGTTCGAGACGGCGGCCATCCTGCTTTACCTGTCCGACCGCCATCCGGGCCTTGCCCCGGCGCCCGACGCGCCGGATCGCGGCGATTTCCTGAAATGGCTGTTCTTCACCTCGACCAACGCCCACACCACGCTGCTGCAGCTTTTCTACCCCGAGCGCACGGCCGGGCCGGAGTGCGTGCCGCAGGTGCTGGCCCATGCCCTGCCGAAGATGAAGCGGTTTCTGGCGCTGCTGGATGGTGCCGCCACCGCGAATCCCGGCTGGCTGTCGCCGGACCGGCCGACGATCCTTGGCTACTATGTCGCCATGCTGATGCACTGGCTGGGCGGATTCGGCGCCGAACATCCGCTGCAGATCAACGCCGCCGATTATCCGGCACTTTACAAGGTCCTGACCATGCTGGAAGGTCAGCACGCCACCGAAGCCATCGCCGAGGATGAGGGTCTTGGCCCGACCCCCTTCACCGCCCCCCTAGCCTGAGAGACCCCAGATGTTCCTTTCCGTCTTCGACATGTTCAAGGTGGGCGTCGGCCCGTCTTCCTCGCATACCATGGGGCCGATGGTGGCGGCGGCGCGGTTTCTGGACAAGATGCGCGCCAGCCCGTTCCAGTTCCACGGGCTGCGCGCCTCGCTGCATGGCTCGCTGGCCTTTACCGGGGTGGGCCATGCCACCGATCGGGCGACGATCCTTGGCCTTGCCGGGTTCGAGCCGGCGAGCTATGACGCGGAAAAGGCGGAAGCGGCGCTGGCGCTGATCGAAAGGACGCATCAGATTGCCGTGCCCGGCCTGCCGCCGCTGGCCTTTGATCCGAAGAAGGATCTCACCTTCGATTATGGCCCTGCCCTGCCCGGCCATGCCAATGGCATGATCCTGAAGGCCACCGACGCGCAGGGCGACATCATCATGGAGGAGACCTACTATTCCATCGGCGGCGGCTTCGTGCTGACGGCGGGTGAATTGTCCGACGCCGGCGGCGCCAAGGCCAAGGCGCGGGCCGATGTGCCCTATCCGTTTGAAACGGCGGCGGAAATGCTGGAGATGGCGGCGAAGTCCGGCCTGACGGTTGCCCAGATGAAACTGGCCAATGAGCTGAAGTTCCGCACGAAGGCCGAGATTGACAAGGGCCTCGCCCGGCTGTGGGAGGTGATGAACAACTGCATCTCGCGCGGGATGGCGACCGATGGCATCCTGCCGGGCGGGCTGAAGGTGCGCCGCCGCGCCAAGGGCATCCATGATGCGCTGATGGCCGAACGCGGGCTGAACATGACCGCGCCGCACACCATCAACGACTGGATGAGTCTTTATGCCATGGCGGTGAACGAGGAGAACGCCGCCGGCGGGCAGGTCGTCACGGCGCCGACCAATGGCGCGGCGGGGGTGCTGCCGGCGACGATCCGCTACTGGCTGGACCATGTGCCGGGGGCCAGCGCGGCGAAGGTGGGGGATTTCCTGCTGACTGCCGCCGCCGTCGGGGGCCTGTGCAAGCACAATGCCTCGATTTCGGGCGCCGAATGTGGCTGTCAGGCCGAAGTGGGCTCGGCTGCAGCTATGTCAGCGGCGGGGCTTTGCGCAGTGTTGGGCGGTACGGCGATGCAGGTGGAAAACGCCGCCGAAATCGCGCTGGAACATCATCTCGGCATGACCTGCGACCCGGTGAAGGGGCTGGTGCAGGTGCCCTGCATCGAGCGCAACGGCCTTGGCGCGATCAAGGCGGTTTCTGCCGCCAGCCTTGCCCTGCGCGGCGACGGGGTGCATCTGGTCAGCCTTGACGCCTGCATCGAGACCATGCGCCAGACCGGCCATGACATGCACGAGAAGTACAAGGAAACCTCGCTGGGCGGCCTTGCGGTGAACGTGCCGAACTGCTGAAGCCAGCCGTCAGACCATGAAGATGTCCGCATGGGTGAGCGTGGCGCCGTCCTGCAGGTCGGCGATCAGCCGCACTCCGCCGTCAAGGCTGCCGTTGCGATCGAACCACAACATGCCGGAACTGACATTGTAGATGAAGCGGTCGTTCAGGTCTTGCGCCCTGTTGTCCTCGCGGGCGATAAATCGCCCCGGGGCCAGCTGGCCCAAGGGCAACCCGCCGAAATTCGCCGCAAGAAAGTGCAGCGAATCGTTGTTGCCATTGGTCTGCGAGGAAAAATCATAGATGCGGTCGGCCCCATGGGTGGGCGCGATGAAATGAAACTGATCATCGCCCGCGCCGCCGCGCAAGATGTCGCGGTCGGCACCGCCCGACAGCAGGTCATCGCCGTCGCCGCCATATAGCCTGTCGCGCGCCGCGCCGGCATAGAGCTGGTCATCGCCGTCATTGCCATAGATCGTGTCGGTTCCCTTGTCGGTTCGAAAGACATTGGCCACGTCACTGCCGGTAAACCGGCCGCCGATGAAGCCGAAACAGGTGTAATTCTCGATGCCGGAGAACCGGTCGACATCATTTGGGTCGCCGCCAAGCGCGCCCTGAATCCCAAGGACAAGGTTCAGGTCCAGCCGGAAGGTGTTGGCCGGCAGGCTGCCCCAGTCGCGCTGGAATGTATCAATGCCGCTGCCGCCGAAAAGCAGGTCAAGCCCCGGACCGTCAATGATCACGTCATTGCCGCCGCCGCCATAGATCGTGTCATTGCCTGATCCGCCGTCAATGAAATCGGCGCCGCCGAGACCAGACAGGCTGTCATTGCCTGCATCTCCCGTGATCGTGTCGGCGTCATCTGTGCCGGTCAGCGTGTCGTCATCCGTGCTTCCTGTAAAAGTTGCCATTGTCATTGCCCCCAATGTGAAAGTGAGTCCAATTCGGGAACTCTACGGCATCGCCCCGGAACCTGTCATTTCTTGAATTCCCGCGCTGACCCCGCAAGCCAGGACTGCCGGCACGGCGGCCGGTTGTGGCAATCGACCTCTCCGCGCCACGCATGCCTGCGCACGGCCCCGGCGCGTCAATTCTGGAACAGGATGTCGCCGGCGTCGAAATCCGCGACGTCAAGCCCGACCAGCAGGATCGAGGCAATCTCGTTGAAGCTGACCAATGTCCCCTCGGCATGGCTCGAGACCACCAGATCGCCGAACGCCCCAAGACCGCTGCCCGCCGTGCCGGAAAACACCAGCAGATCGTGCCCGTCGTCGAAATTGCTGATCCGGTCGCTGCCCCAGTCAGCGTTGAACACGAAATGCTCGACCACGACCTCCAGCGTCTCCACCACCTCGTAGACAACCCCGGTGATCGTATCGTTGCCGGTTCCGGCATTGATGCGCAGTGGCGTGGTGGAGCCCAACAGGTTTTCCACGAAGCTCGCGGAAATCTGGATGACATCGTTTCCGCCGCCGCCGAAGATTGACTCGGAGGTGAACCCGGTCACAAGAACCGTGTGGTCCAGACTGTCATTGCCATCGCCCAGCAGGATCGACATGTTGATGCCGCTGGAGATCACCGTATCATCGCCGGTGCCGGCGTCGATGGTGCCGAACGTATCGGCGATCGACGCGATTCCGGGGAAATTGGCCGAGGCGGTATAGGTCAGCGTGTCATGGCCATCGCCGCCGTCGATCATGCCGCTGCCGGTCAGGTGCAAGTCGTCACTGCCCGCTTCGCCATACATCGTGATGTGCAGACCCAAGCCCGTCATGAAGTCATCACCGCTGCCGCCATAGCCGCCGCCCATGCCAATGCCCGTGCTACCTGAGGTGTCGATGCTGATGATGTCGTCGTTGTCCCCGCCGTAGAGTTCGCAACCAAAATCCAGCACATCGGCGCTGATGTTGTCGGCGCCGGTGCCGCCGAAGATCTGACCGAAATCCAGACCCGTGTTCTGGTGGATCGTGTCATCGCCAGCGCCACCGTAGACGATCGCCGAGCCGCCCATGAAAGAGACGGTCGCATTGTCATTGCCGTCGTCCAGTTGGATTACGGCATCGAACACCGTTGCTATGACAAGGTCCGCGCCCTGCCCGGCAGCAATGGAAATGCTCATGTCGCTGACGCTGATCGTGTCGGCGCCGCTGCCACCGGTGATGCCGCTCAGGGTCGGATCGCTGTTGGCGACGATCCTGTCGGCAAAGGCCGAGAGGTTCACCACGGCGATATCGAACAGCCTGTCGCCTGCCGCTGCGCCGCTGCCGTCCAGAACCCCATCGCCCCCCTCCAGCGTGACCGCGCCACCGCCCGTGTAATCCGCTGTGGTCAGGGTGCTGCCGATGACGGTTTCGGCGCCGCTGCCGTTGATGAAATAGCCCTCGTTGATGAAGTCGATGATGCGCGACGTCGCGCCGCCAACATAGGTGCCGCCCATGTTGAAGAGCAGCACCTCGATGTCGGAAATCACGTCGCCCAGCGCCTCGCCGGTGTGAACTCCGGTCGAGGCATTGAACACCAGCGCCTCCTCAAAGCTCAGCGTGTCATTGCCCGCGCCGCCGTTGATGGTGTCGCCCCCGGCCCCGCCGATCAGCGTATCATTGCCCGCCCCGCCGAACAGCCGGTCCACGCCGGCCCCGCCAGTCAATCTGTCGCGCCCGTCATTGCCGAAAAGCGCATCATTGCCATCGGCGCCATCCAGCAGATCGGCGACGTTGCCACCAAGCAAGGTGTCGTGCCCCAGCCCGCCATACAGGGTACTCTCGCCGGACAGGAGCGCAGGCGAACCGCCCGCCTCATTCGTCGATTCCAGCCGGTCGTTGCCCGCGCCACCGGTCAGGCTGTCATGGCCCGCGCCGCCAATCAGCGTATCGTTGCCGTCCCCGCCGAACAGCGAGTCAATGCCGCCGTCGCCCTGCAACAGGTCGTCGCCCGCCCCGCTGGTGATCTGGTCGCGCCCCTCGCCGCCGAAGACCCGGATCGGCGCGAAGCCCCCGAACAGCGTGTCATTGCCGGCGGTCAGCAGGAAGTCCTCGATCCCGGAAAACCGGTCGCCCAGCGCATCGCCGGTCGAAGCGAGCGGGGCAGAGGTGAACAGAAGAATGGGCGACGCGGACTGGGCATAGGACACCCGGTCAATACCGCCTCCACCGACCAGGGTGTCGGCCCCCGCCCCACCGATCAAGAGGTCATTGCCGGCGCCGCCCGACAGGCTGTCATTGCCCGCGCCCCCAAAGAGCTGATCGCGCCCGCCCGCGCCGTCGACAGTTTCGGCGAACCCCGCACCGCGGAACACATCGGCAAAGGCCCCAAGGGCAAAGCGTTCGATCGCATCGAACCTGTCGCCCAGCGCGTCCCCGGTCGACAGGCTCGGGTCGGTCAGGTCCAGCGTGACGCCCGTGGTCGCCGTGGCATAGCTGACAAGATCGACGCCCGAGCCGCCGAAGAAGGCATCCGCCCCCAGCCCGCCAGACAGCGTGTCATTGCCCGACCCGGCGTAGAGGAAGTCATCCCCCGCCCCGCCATCGAGCCGGTCATCGCCCGACCCGCCGTGCAGGATATCGTCGCCCTCGCCCCCGAGCATCGTGTCATTGTCCGACCCGCCATAGACGAGATCATCGCCCAGCCCGGCCACAAGGCTGTCGGCCCCGAGAAGGCCCAGCAGCGTATCGTCCCCCGCCAGCGCCGAAATCGTGTCGGCAAGATCGGTGCCCGTCAGGCTCTGCGAGGCATCCGTCCCGGTAACTACGGCCATGTCGTCCCCCATTGGTCTGCAATCCGGCCGGGGTCTTTCGCCCCTGGCCCGCATGTTCTGGAAAGGCTGCCGCGGCCTGATGGCGTGGCAGAAGCGAAGTCAAGGAATTGCCGGCAATCATTCATGCAGTGATATGCAGATGAGCATGCGTCAGCCCCCCTTTTCGGTCAAGCCCGCAGACCGGGCCAGCCGGGTCCGGGCCGGGTGCAGGCCGAGGTCGCTTTCAGACGGTTTTCGTGCGGGCCAAGCCGGTAGCAAGCGGCATGACCAGTTCCTTTGCCCAAGACCGCACCCTGACCGGCATCGCGCTGATGCTTGCCTTCTGCGTGCTGGCCCCGCTCCTCGACACCGCCTCCAAACTCGCAACCGCGACGATTCCTGTCGGCCAGATCACCGCGGCGCGGTTTCTGGTGCAGGGCGCGCTGATGGTGCCGGTGGCGCTGCTCATGGGGCTGTCGTGGCGGGTGACGCGCCGGCAGGCGGGCCTTCTGACGCTGCGGGCGGTGTTCCTGATCGCCTCGACCTATGGCTTTGTCGCCGGGGTGCAGGTGATGCCGATCGCCGATGCGCTGGCCATCGTCTTTGTCGAGCCGTTCATCCTGCTGATGCTTGGCCACCTGATCTTCGGCGACCATATCGGGCCGCGCCGGATCATCGCCTCGGTCGTCGGCTTCCTTGGCTGCCTGCTGGTGATCCAGCCCTCGCTTGCCGCCTTCGGCCTTGTCGCGCTGTTCCCGCTGATCTCGGCCTTCGCCTTTGCCGGCTACATGCTGGTGACGCGCGCCATGGCGGTGGGCGTGTCGCCGGTGATGCAGCAATTGCACACCTCCATCGTCGGCGCGGCGATCTGCCTGCCGATCGTGGCGCTGGCCGACAGCTTCCACTGGCCGACACTGGACCCGGTAATGCCCGAGGGCTGGGCCTGGCTGTGGCTGTTCGGCGTCGGGTTCTGGGCGGCGGCGGCGCATATGTGCATGACGGTGGCGCTCAAGTTCGCCCCCGCCTCGACGCTGGCACCGATCCACTACCTCGAAATCATCACGGCGGTCTTTCTGGGCTATGTCGTTTTCGGCGATTTCCCGAATGCGCTGACTTTCACCGGCATCGCGGTGATCGTGGCCTCGGGGCTCTATATCATCCACCGCGAGCGCATCACCGCAGCCCAAACCCGCGCAGAACTGCCGCCAGACATCTGACCGGCAGGATCACCAGCATCCTTGGCGCGTCAAAGCGCAGCCGCACCGGCCCCGTGACCTGGTTCGAGGTGCCGATCTGGCCATCGGGGGCAAAGTCGAGCCCGCGGATCGGCCAGCGCAGGCCCTCGCTTTCGCCGGAAACCCGCCCCATCGGAAACAGCGACAACCGGGTGCCATAGGTCAGGTCCAGCGCCAGTTCGGGCGGGCACAGGAAGGTCACATCGCGCGGGCCAAGGATCAGGCAGCGCTGGTCAGGCTGCTGGATCAGACCGCTCAGCACCGCAAGGCCGTGATCCATCCGCGCCCCGGCAAAGCCCAGCCCCAGCACGAAGGGGGCCGAGATCGACCGCAGGCACTTGTCAAAGTCGGTGGTCGCCTGTTCGGGGATCGGAAACAGCCGGTCCGCCAGCCGCGCCTGCGCCGCGGGCGTGATCGAATCCATGTCGCCGATGACCGTCTCGGGCAAAAGTCCCAGCCGCAACAGCCGGTCCGCCGCGCCATCCGCCGCCACCAGCCTTGGCGCAAGCGTCATGGCACGGGCAAGCTGCCGCGCCGAGACCGGTCCGCCCCCGACCAGCGTGATTCCATCCAAAGATTCGACAATAGGGTGATTCATGCCGATACTGTTCTTCCAACTCTTCCAATTGCGGCAAAGACCCCGTTCTGCGGACACAATCAATCCTTCAAATTACCCCGATCTGTCCACGGATTCGAGCAGGAGCGCGGGCAACTTGCCTGAAACGAGTATTGCAGAAAGCGAGTGTCCGATGACAGGGGCCAGCAAGATTCTAACCGTTTCCTATGGCACCTTCTCCTGCACTCTGGAGGGGTTTGACGACCCGTTCAACACGATGAAGGCCATCGCGGAATATTTCCGCGATCTGGCTGCCGGCGACCGCTATTTCGGGGCCGAACCGCCGACCCCCGATGCCGCCATGCTGCACCGGATCGCCGAGCGCGAGATCCAGCGCCGGGTTGAGGCCAAGATCCAGGACAACGGCGTGATCCTGCGGGCCGGCGAAACCGCAGCCCCCGAAGGACTGCCTGCCCCCGCGGCCCCTGCCCCGGTGGCGCCCACCCTGGCCGAGGCCGACAGCGCCGCCGAAGGCGTCGCCGCCCGCCTGCAACGCATTCGCGCCCGCCATGCCAGCCAGACGGCCGCGCCTGCCCCCCAGACCATGCCGATCGTGACCGTGCAGGCCGACCTGCCCACGCCGGAGTTGGCCACCCCGACTTTGGCCGAGACCGCGCCCTTCACCCCGACCACCGCCTTTGCCGAGACCTATAGCGAAGATGAACACGCCGAAGATCTCGCCCCGGCGGCCGCTTCCGATGCCACGCTGATCGAAATTCCAGATCAGATCGAAAGCATTCTCGACGAGGCGGAACATGTCTCTGGCCCGGTTGTCGAAAGCGCCGCCGAACCCGTGGTTGCCGCCGATCTGTCGGAAGAATTCGCCGAGCTGCCCGATGCCGAGGATTTCGAGCTGACCGCGCTCGCGGTTGCCGAGGAAGCCCCCGCGCCGGAAACCGTCGCGCCCGCCTTCGCAGCGCTGGTCGACGACGAGGCGCTGCTGGCCAGCATTGCCGAAGATCTGGACACCGACCAGCTTCCGGCCGGGAACGAAACCGCCGCCTTCGCCATTCCGGCGGTCGAGCCTGTCGAGTTCCTTGCGGATGATCTGGCCGATGCGGGGATGCTGGACGAGACCGACACCGCTTTTGACGAGGAAGAGCTGCTCACGCGCCTGTCCGGGCTGGAGCCGGACGTGGCGGACGAACCGGCTGATCTGGAACAGATTCTGAACGAGGAAGTCTCGGAAGCTGACCCGATTCTGATCGAATCGGTCGATCATATTGAACCGGAAACCGCGGTCGAATCTGCAGTCGTCTTGCCCGCCGTCGCAGAGGTGGCCTCGGAAATCGCGACAGAGACGGCCGCCAAGGCGCAGCGGGCGCGGGCGCGGGTCATCCGCATCCGCCGCGTCGAGCCCGTGGTAGAGGCCCCCGTGGCAGAGACCCCGGCCGACAGTGCCGCCACCGGTCCGGCCTCGGCGCTCTCCGACGAAGCCGAAGCCGCGCTGCAAGCCGAACTGGCCGCGCTTGAAGCCGAACTGGACGACATCGCCGGGCCTGACCCCGTCGCAGGCCCCTCCGCGCCAGTGATCGCAGATGTCGATCAGATTGCCGAAGCCGAGACAGTCGAACCCGTCGCCGACCTGCGCCGCCACATCGAAGTTCCGGCCGAGGACGAAGCCGTCAACCGCCTGATGGCGCACGCAAATTCCGAAATGGGCGATCAGGAAACCCGCCGCCGGCAGTCGACGATTGCCCATCTCAAGGCCGCGGTTGCCGTGACAGTCGCCGACCGCGGCGCGCATGATGATGCGGACAGCGAAATGAGCCGCATGGAGGCCTATCGCAACGATCTGGACCGCGTGGTGCGCCCGCGCCGGCCGGTGTCCGAAGGCAATACGCCGCGCCCCGAACCGATCAAGGGCGAGGCCGGCCAACGCCCGACGCCGCTGGTTCTGGTCTCCGCCCAACGCATTGACCGCCACCCCGCGACGGCGGCCGAGGCAACCCCGGCGGGCGGTGGCCCGCGCGTGGTCATGCCAGTGCGTCCGCGGCGTACCGGCACCGCGTCGGCGGCCGCGGAAACCCTGGTTGCCACCGAAGCCACGGCCCGGCCCCTGATGCAGGAAATCGATCAGGATGACCTCGACTCCGATGACTTCCTCGCCCCGGAAGAGGCCGAGAACGTCTTTGCCGAAGCCACCAGCTTTCAGGATTTCGCCGATCAGCTGGGCGCCACCGCCCTGCCCGACCTGCTCGAAGCCGCTGCGGTCTATTGCGCCGAGGTGCTGCAGCGCCCCGAATTCTCGCGCCCGCTGGTCATGCGCCAGATCGCCGGCCTGCCGGGCCAATCCTCGACCGCGCGGGAAGATTACCTGCGCGGCTTCGGCACGCTGTTGCGGCAGGGTCGGATCGCCAAGGTCAAGCGCGGCATGTTCGCGCTGACCGACCGCTCGCCCTATCTGGCCGAGGCGCGCAAGCAGGTCGGCTGAAGCTCAGGTCGCTGAAATCAAGGCCGGGTCTGCCACCCGGGCCTTATTGCAGGCGGGTCGCCCCACGGTATCGCACCGGGGGCTTGACCCGCCTGTGTCATTCGTCTTCGGGCCGGTCGGGGTCGGGCTGGCCGACGCCCTTGAACACCGCCTTGAACGGCAGGATCCATGCCACCCCGAGCAGGATGTAGACCGGCACCTCGGCCCAGAGCGGCAGGCGCGGCAGCCAGGTCATCACCGTCACCGCCAGAACGACATAGGCCGGCATACCGACCAGAAGGATCAGGAGCGACAGCCGTTTGCGGGCCTTGTATCCGAGCGCCATCACCCTCTCCCTCGTCGTGCAGCTTCGCTTTCTCCTCGAGGCCCACGACGAGCGTCGCAGACGACGAGGAGTTGGCGGGTTGGATCAATCCGCGAAGGGATCGGTGACGAGGATGGTGTCGTCACGCTCGGGCGAGGTGGAGAGCAGCGCCACCGGGCACTGGATCAACTCCTCGATGCGGCGGACATATTTGATCGCCGCGCCCGGCAGATCCGCCCAGCTGCGCGCGCCGGCGGTGGTTTCCGACCAGCCTTCCATCTCTTCATAGATCGGCGTGCAGCGTGCCTGCTGGTCGGCGGCGGTGGGCAGATAGTCCATCCGCTTGCCGTCCAGTTCATAGCCGACGCAGATCTTCAGCGTCTTGAAGCCGTCCAGCACGTCCAGCTTGGTCAACGCGATGCCCGAGACGCCCGAGGTGGCGCAGGTCTGGCGCACCAGCACCGCATCGAACCAGCCGCAGCGGCGCTTGCGCCCCGTCACGGTGCCGAATTCATGGCCGCGCTCGCCCAGACGCTCGCCGTCGGCATCGTGGAGTTCGGCCGGGAACGGACCCTCGCCGACGCGGGTGGTATAGGCCTTGACGATCCCCAGCACGAAGTCGATCGCAGTCGGGCCAAGGCCCACGCCCGTCGCCGCCTGCCCGGCGATGACGTTCGAGGAGGTGACGAAAGGATAGGTGCCGAAGTCGATATCCAGCAGCGCGCCTTGCGCGCCTTCGAACAGGATGCGCTTGCCGGCACGGCGGGCCTCGGTCAGCACTTTCCAGACCGGGCCGGCGTAGGGCCAGATCTTCGGCGCAATTTCAAGGATCTGCGCCTTCAAGGCAGCCGCATCCACCGGCTCCAGCCCAAGGCCGGCGCGCAGCGCGTTGTGATGGGTCAAGAGCCGGCCGATCCGGGTGTCCAGCGTCGCCTCGTCGAAGATGTCGGCGACGCGGATCGCGCGGCGGCCGACCTTGTCTTCATAGGCCGGACCGATGCCGCGCCCGGTGGTGCCGATCTTGGCCACCCCGGTCTGCGCCTCGCGGCCCCGGTCCAGCTCGCCGTGGATCGGCAGGATCAGCGAGGCGTTTTCTGCAAGGATCAGGTTTTCCGGGGTGATCTCCACGCCCTGCGCGCGCAGCTTTTCAATCTCGGTCACCAGGTGCCAGGGGTCCACCACCACGCCATTGCCGATGACACTCAGCTTGCCACCGCGTACAATGCCCGAGGGCAGGAGCGACAGCTTGTAGACCTTGCCATCGATGACCAGCGTGTGGCCGGCGTTGTGGCCGCCCTGAAAGCGGGCGATGACATCGGCCCGCTCCGAGAGCCAGTCAACGATCTTTCCCTTCCCCTCGTCGCCCCATTGGGCTCCGACGACGACGACATTGGCCATGGCATATCCTTGCGTTTGGAAAAACCGTGCGTCCTATAGCGGGCGGGCGCGGCCAGCGAAACAGCAAAATGGCCGCGGGGGGTGGAAATCGCTCCGGCGTGACGGCAAACCGCTTCACCGCCGCGCCGGGGCCGATCTCTGGTCTCTGCCCCCCCCGTTACGCGGCTTCGGTTCCCTTTACGCCAGTGATGTAGCTGACGATGTCGTTGCCGTCGGTTTCGTCCTTGCGCAGGGAGGCGACGATGCGGCCGCGGCGGAAGACGACGATGCGGTCGACGAGGTCGAAGACCTGGCGCAGGTTGTGGGAGATCAGGATCATCGGGATGCCGCGGTCCTTCAGGCCGCGGATGATGTTTTCCACCTGCGCGGTTTCCTGCACGCCCAAGGCCGCCGTCGGTTCGTCCATGATCACGAGCTTCGAGGCAAAGGCCGCCGTGCGCGCGATCGACACGCATTGCCGCTGGCCTCCGCTCATGTTGCGGATCGGGTTGTCGACATTGGGGATCTTCACCGCCG
>NZ_JAAIVJ010000002.1 GCF_011008935.1 Tabrizicola oligotrophica
GGGAAGAAGGGCTGCAGCCGCGCTATCTGCGCCTCGCTCAGCCAGAAAAGGTTGCTCATTGATCGGTCTCCTTCCGGAGGCTGAATCACGGCACGAGCGGATAATCAATGGGTCCTGACCCTAGGGCCCAATCTTCTAAACCTGCCGGTTGGTCAGCGGTCGCGAACCAGCCAACCGCATCCGCCGTAGCGGACTTCTGCCGTCCTCCGCTTCGGCGCTATGTTTCTCCCTCAATGAAAATCCCGGCTCGGAAACAGCCGCTTCGCCTGTTCCCTCGGGTGATGGGCAGTGGTTCGCATACTTCCACCTGCCGGGCGTCTGGTCTCGTCCGCGCGACCATCATTTGCCTCGATCAGGACGGGACGGCCGAGGGTGGATAGCAGGAGGGAGACATCCTCGACCTTTTCCGCGATCAGATGGACAACCGGGCCATCGCGTTCGATGCGGCCTGTGACCCGCACAAGCCGCCCGGCGATCACGGCCTTGCGGAAGACTTCATAGACCCTGCGCCAGATCACGACGTTCGACACACCCGTTTCATCCTCCAGCGTCAGGAAGATCACGCCCGAGGCGGTGCCGGGGCGTTGGCGGGTGATGACGAGGCCGGTGACGGTGATGCGGCCTTTGGCTTGGGGCAGCCGGTCATGCGGCAGGCTTTCCGGCAGGCAGGGGCGCAGGAGTTCCATCGGATGGGCGCGCAGGGAGAGGCGCAGCGACAGATAATCCTCGATCACCTCCTGACCCAGGGTCATCTGCGGCAGGTGAACTGCGGGTTCCTCGCTGCCCTCGCCATCGGTTCCGAACAGGGGCAACGGTGCCGGGCCGCGCAGGGCCTTGGCGGCCCAGAGCGCCTCGCGGCGGCTCAGGCCCAAGGGGGTGAAGGCATCCGCCTCGGCCAGTCGTTCCAGAGTGTCGGGCTTGATCCCGGCTCGTCGCCACAGGCTTTCGACATCGGGATAGCCGTTGCCCCGCGCCGCCTTGATCCAGTCGGCGTCGTCCTCGCGCATCCCCTTGATCTGGCGGAAGCCCAGCCGCAGGGCCAGTTGTCCATCCGTGTGGGGTTCAAGGGTGCAGTCCCATTCGGAGTGATTGACCGAGACGGGGCGGACCTCGACCCCGCAATCCCGGGCGTCACGAACCAGCTGGGCGGGGGCATAGAAACCCATTGGTTGGGAGTTCAGGAGCGCGCAGGTGAAGACCGCCTGATGATGGCATTTGAGCCAGGCCGAGATATAGACCAGCCGGGCGAAGCTCGCGGCATGGCTTTCGGGGAAGCCGTAGGAGCCGAAGCCCTCGATCTGTGCAAAGCAGCGGGCGGCGAAATCCGCGTCATAGCCGCGTGCCAGCATGCCAGAGACGAAACGGTCCCGGAAATCGCCGATGGTTCCCATCCGCTTGAAAGTGGCGAGGGATCGGCGCAGGCGGTCAGCCTCGGAAGGCGTGAAGCCGGCGGCGACAACGGCAATCTGCATGGCCTGTTCCTGAAACAGCGGCACGCCATAGGTGCGGCCCAGCACCTCCATCATGGCGGGGCCGAGGTCTTCGACTGGTTCCAACCCCTGACGGCGCTTGATGAAGGGGTTCACCATACCGCCCTGGATCGGGCCGGGACGCACGATGGCCACTTCGCACACCAGATCGTAGGATTCCCGAGGGCGCATCTTTGGCAGGAAATTCATCTGCGCCCGGCTTTCAACTTGGAAGATGCCCACAGCATCGGCCCGGCAGAGCATGTCATAGACTTGTTCCCGCTGGATATATTCGGGGTTGTCCTGCGTCTCCTGCCCATGATCCGGCTTCAGTGTCGCCAGATCCATCCTGATCCCGCGATGATCCTGCAAAAGACCAAAAGCCTTGCGGATGCAGGTCAGCATCCCGAGGGCCAGAACATCGACCTTCAGCAGGCCAAGCGCGTCGATGTCGTCCTTGTCCCATTCGATGATGGTGCGGTCCTCCATCGCGGCGTTTTCGATGGGGCAAAGCTCATCCAGCCGCCCGCGCGTGATGACAAAGCCGCCGACATGCTGCGACAGATGGCGCGGAAAGCCGATGATCTGGCCGATGAGTTCCGTGGCGAGGCCGACCCGCCGGTCGGTCGGGTCCAGCCCGGCATCGCGCAGGCGGTCCGCACCGGGAGCGGAGGAGGACCAGCCCCAGATCTGACCGGCAAGGCGCGCGATCACGTCCTGGCTCAGGCCCATGACTTTGCCGACCTCACGGATGGCGGCGCGGCTGCGGAAATGGATCACCGTGGCGGTCAACCCGGCGCGTTCGCGGGTATAGCGTTTATAGATCCACTGGATGACTTCTTCCCGACGCTCATGCTCGAAATCGACGTCTATATCCGGCGGTTCGCCGCGTTCCTTGCTGATGAAACGTTCGAAGATCAGGGTGATGCTTTCCGGGGGCACTTCGGTGATGCCCAGCAGATAGCAGACCACCGAATTGGCGGCCGATCCCCGGCCCTGACAGAGAATACCCTCCCCTCGGGCAAAGGTGACGATGTCATGCACGGTCAGGAAATAGGGCGCGTAGTCGACCTCCCGGATCAGGGCCAGCTCCTTCTCGACGCGGTGGATGATCTTCGGCGGTGGTCCGTCGGGATAGCGCCAGTGCAGGCCGTCGCGGGTCAGCCGTTCCAGCCGGTCTTGCGCGGGTTCGCCGTCCTTTGCCTCGTCGGGATATTGATAGCGCAGGTCGGAAAGTTGGAAGGTACAGGCATT
This sequence comes from Tabrizicola oligotrophica, assembly GCF_011008935.1. Classification (GTDB taxonomy): domain Bacteria; phylum Pseudomonadota; class Alphaproteobacteria; order Rhodobacterales; family Rhodobacteraceae; genus Tabrizicola_A; species Tabrizicola_A oligotrophica. Next base: position 2,724 of record NZ_JAAIVJ010000002.1, read on the forward strand.
GGCGATCTCGATGCTCCGCCGGAGGGCAGCCGGATAGCGGTGGAAGAGCCGGGCCATCTCGGCGCCCGACTTCAACCGGCGCTCGCCATTGGTCAGACGATGCCTGCCGATATTGTCGATGGTGACGCCAAGGCGCAGGCAGGTCAGCACATCGGCCAGCGGGCGACGGGCGGCGCGGTGCATCAGCACATCGCCGAGGGCGACCAGCGGCAGGCCGGTGGATTGGGAGAGGGCAGAGAGCCGGTCCAGGCGCGGTTGATCGCGTCCGTCATATTGCGGGGCAGCGCCAAGGAAGCAGTCGCCGGGGAAGCGACGGGACAGTGCCAGCAGATCGGGTCGGGGGGAAGGACCGGGTTCCATCGGGTCTGGCGGCAAAGCGATGAGCATCATCCCCGCCCCCCATTCGACCAGATCGGCACGGGTCAGGTGGCAGTCGCCTTTCGGTGCCCGGCGCTTGCCAAGCGACAAGAGCCGGGTCAGCCGCGACCAAGCGGCAAGGTCGCGGGGCAGAGCCAGCCATTCGATGGGGCTGTCGGTCAGCACCAGCCGCGCGCCGGGAATCAGCCGGGGCAAGGGGGCAGGGTTCATCATCGGGGTAACTGTCTCGCCCGTGAAATGCGGCACTGTCTGTCGGCTGGAATGATCGGTCACCCGTTGGGAGCGGATCACCGGACCGTCCGGCACGGCCTGAGCCGTGGCGAGTGCCGCTTCCCGTATGCGCGTCAGTTCTTTCAGCGCGGAAAACGCCCGCACCACCCCGGCCACCGAATTGCGGTCGGTGATCGCAATGGCAGACAGGCCCAGTTCCGCAGCGCGGGTGACCAGTTCCTCAGGGTGGGACGCCCCGGTCAGAAAGGTAAAGTTCGATGTCACACAAAGTTCGGCATAGGGGGTCATGCGAACTCTCCTTGCGCGAACCAGTCGCCTATCATGGTCAGCCCACCAGCTTGCGGCGTGTGAAAGAGCCACAGACGTGGACCTTCACGCGTCTCGATCCGCCAGTAATCGCGCAGACCCGTGCGCCAGGCCGGATCATCAAACCACCATTCCGGGGTGATCCGCTCGGGACCGGTGGCGCGCAGGCTGGTCAGGGTCATCCGCCGCCAGCGAAAAAGGGCGGGGGGATTGCCCGCGCCTACCTGCACGGGTTCGGGCGGAAACAGGATCGCGGGGCGCATCGGACCGCCCCGCGGCGGTGATGGCATGGGCGCGGTATAGGCGACGGGCACCATGAGCGAGCTGCGCTCGGGAATGCAACTCTCGGCCGGGTGCAGACGCAGCACCCGGTCAAAGCCGATCCGGTTGCCAAGGCGCGAGACCAGATCAGCCATCGCATCCTCGCCCCGCTGCACCGGCCCCGCCCCCATCTGTTCCGGGGCCAGAGGTTCCGTGACAGGTGCCGTCAGACGCAGGGCGTCGATGCCAAAGCCAGCGTCGATCTCCTCCACGCCCCGCGCAAACAGGGCCGCGATCCGCGCCGCATCCCGCATGGGGCGCGCCAGACCGATCTCGACTTGGGCCGTGCCTCGGTCCACCCGGCACAGTTCAAGCCGAACCCGCCTTGCCCCCTGATGGTGCAGCGCCAGATGGGCACAAAGCCGATCCAGCAGGCGTCCCAGCCCCGCCATTACATCGGACTGCAAGCCAATCGGTTCCGGCAGGGTTATCCGCACCCCGAAATGCGGGGCCTCGGCTTCTGGCGACACGGGTTCCGGCTGCACGCCAAGCGCCTGATCCAGACGCAGGATCAGACCCTGACCAAAGCGCCTTGCCAAGGGCGCGCGGGGCAAGGGCAGCAGGTCAGCGATCCGGTTCAGGCCAACCCGCGCCAGCCCCTCCGCCGTCTCATGATCAATCCGCAGGGAGGCCACCGGCAACTGCCCGATGCCCTGCGTCAGTGCCCCGTCCGCGACAATGCCGCCGCCGTGCCGGGCAAGTGCATGAGCCGCCCCCCTGGTGCCCGCGATGGCGCTGGTGGCGGCCAAACCCGCCCGCTCCAGCCTTGCATGCAGATCGGCGCGCATCTCGGCCTCCCCCCCGAACAGATGTGCGACCCCGGAAATATCTGCGATCAGCCCGTCACTGCCATCGCAAGCCACTATCGGCGCATAGCGCAGCGCCCAACGGCGCAGGGCCGACAGTGCTGCCGCTTCCCCCGCCAGATCTGCAGGACGGGTCGCAATGTCGGGGCAGATCGCCCGCGCATCGGCCAAGGACATCCCCCGGTGCAGGCCCCGCGCCAGCGCGCCCGTATTCACACAATGCAGATGATCGGAATTGCCCGACCGCAGGGTCAGGGCAAAGGCCCCCTCAACGGGGCGTCTCCTGAGGCTGGTGTCGCTCGCCAGCCGCAGAAACCAGATGGAAAGCAGCCGACGCGCCATTCCAGTCGATCATCCAATCGCCAGTAGTTCCCTTTTTGTTCTTATTAAGGGACCACTGGTGCAGAGTCGAGTCCGGCGGGCCGCAAGCCGGTTCACAATGCCACCGGGTCTCGGTCGCAGCACAGCCTGTCCCGTCACGGATCAGCATCAATCCGACGGTCTGCCCCGCCTCGGCGGCCAGTTGCAATCGGCGGCCCTCGGTCAGCGACAGAGCCTCCCGAGGCTCGGCAATCACCAGACCAACGGGCATCGTGCGCAAGGCTTCCTCGACCGACCAGAGAAGATCGGTCTGACCTTTTGGCGTCAGCAGGATCAGCCTCTCCCCCAGGCCTTCCGGAAGCCCGGCAAGCAGCGGCCGTTCGGGAACATGGTCCGGCAGGATCCAGACCACCGGCCCGGCATGGCGCATCGCCTGAAACAGCGCAAAGGCCCGACACCCCCGCCCACCCGCCTCATGCATCCGGCGCGGGGCAAGGGTCAGCGGGTCAACACCCACGGGTCTATGGCGCAGGTCATGCAGCATCTTCACGCGCGCCTTCCGAGACGATCTCCAGCTCGCCATTCGGCAGGGGGCGCTGCAGGGTCAGGGCTTCCGCCATTGGTGCGATCAACCAGCGCCGCCAGTCCTCGGGCCGGGTCAGGATCACCGGCATCGCCTTGGGGTGGATGCGTTCCACCTCGCGGTTCGGCGCGCAGGTCAGGAAGCCGAACAGCGTTGCCGTCACCGGCCCTTCCTTCAGCTTGCGCACCGAGGTCCAATCGGTCCAGATGCCCGCGAAACAGGCAAGCGGCCGATCCTGCCCAAGTGCGAACCAGACCGGATGGTTGCGCGGCGCGCCCGGTCGGCTGTCGAATTCGGAAAAGCTGGTGAAGGGCACAAGGCAGCGCTGTTCCACCCCCAGCCAGCGCCGCCAGTGCGGCGAGGCCAGATTGCGAATGTTGGTGACGCCGGGGTCGGTCCGCTTGCCGTCCAGAAACTGCGGCGGCGTCGGCATCCCCCAGCGCGCCATGGACAGGCGCAGCCCGGTCGCGCTCCGTCGCAGGATCGGGGCGGCATGGTCAGGATAGATGCCGGGCTGAGATGGCAGATTGCCCGTCACATCCTCCAGCACCTCGCCGTCATCCACCAGATCATCAAATTCCTGACATATGGCGTCCTGCGACTTGGTCTGAGAGTAGATGTTGCACATGGCAGTACTCGGTATTCGCAAGCGGGCGCGTGAACATTACCGGAACTTCTGGCGTTGGGGAAGTGCCGTGTTTCGCGGCAATCATCGCGAACGGGACATAGACGCCGTTCACCTCGAACGTCACTGCTGCCACCCAGGTTCTTAGAGCGAAGCTTAGGGGCCCAGAGTACCGGCACGAGGTGAGCGGCACCACCACATGGGGACCAGGTAGGCTGGGCTTCGTACCATTCTCTGATCGCACGCGTAACCTTGCATTTCGGTCGAGCAACGAGACCGGTTGATCATTGTCGACGATGGCCCCCGGAGCGGCGGGCGGGACAAGGACGAAATGGGCTTTGAAGAAACGATCACGATTGGCAGCGTCGACGCCGGGCAAGTCGTGGCTGGCGATCCCCTCGAATTTTACGAAAGCACTCGGGCGCGTGTCGGACGATGGCCCCTGTTCCCGTCGACCGACACGGATGTCATCGGTGCCGGGCGTCCTGCCGTGCCGCCCGTATGTCGCGTCTGACCTTGCCAGTGCCTGATGTCGTGAGGCTGGACCGGGACTGACCATCGGCCCGGGATGATTCGGCCGCGCCCCTCGAGTTGACGGATCTGCAGGGCAAAAGCGCTGCATCGGCGCAGCAAATGCAGCGATCTCGCATCGAAATTCAGAAATTTTTCCAGCAAACTGTGGTTTCCCACGCCCGAGTTTCTGCGGGTGCCACTGTTCCCTTGCTTGGAGATCACCCCATCATGTCCCCCGTCGCGCCACCTTTCCCGCCGCAATCCGGCGGCCCGGATGCCACCGCCTTCACGGTCCTCGCACTGGCCGTGGATCTGGATGGCAGCATTCTTGAGACCGACGCCGGGCTCTGCCGGCTGCTGGACCGGTCGGCGGAAGCCGCGCACAGGCTGGAGACCCTGCTGCCGGAAGCGACTGCCCGGCTGATCCGCGACTTCCTCGACGGCACTGCCCAGACCGAAATCGCGCAGCACATGCTGCCGCTGCCGGGGCGGCCCGCCCTGCCGGCGATGGTGGTTCTGGCCCGGCAGGCCGGGCTGGTCGTGGTGCGTATCGCGCTGCTGGCGGCACCTTCCGGCGCCTATGCCGCCGAATTGATGGCGCAGGCGGAAATCCTGTCGGCCATGCTGGGCACCGCCCCCGAGGCCTTCTGGTGCATCGAATATCAGGAGCCGGTCGATCTGAGCCTGACCGAAGACTCGGTGATCGACCAGTTCTTCCGCAACGCCTGTTGCTGGCGGGCCTGCAATCCGGCGATGGCAAAGCTTTACCAACTGCCCGAGGGCGTCGACTTTCACGACCAGCCGGTGTCGCGTTATTTCCCCGAGACCACGGTGAACCGCGCGATGGTGCGCGATCTGGTGCGCGCGGGCTATACGCTGGACGGGGCGGTGGCCATCGACCACCGCCATGACGGTTCGGAAATGCTGGTGGTGAACTCGTTCCGGGCGCGGGTCGAGAACGGGCAGCTGCTGCGGATGTGGGGCACGGTGCGCGACATCAGCACCGAGCGCGCCCGCGAGGACAATCTGGCCAGTCAGGCTTCGGAGATGGAAAGCATTCTGACCGCCTTGCCGGACCCGGTCATTGTTGTCGGACAGGAAGCCAGGGTGCTGGCGGTGAACCCCGCGGCCGAACGGATGCTGGGTGCCGGTCTGCAACTGGGGCAGTCGCTGGAGGCGGCGGGCTTCTCGGCGGAAACGGTGCGACGGCTGCGCGAAATGGCGGTTCTTGGCAATGACGACATGATCCCGCTGCACCTGCCGAGCCAAGAGCGGCAGGGCGAAATCTGGCTCTTGCGCTCGGCCCTGACCGAGAGGGCAGAGGGGCGGCTGGTGATTTCCGCCTGCCGTCAGAGTGTGCAGGCGAAACCCCTGCGCCGGGTGGGGGGATCGAAATGAAATTCTATCCCGCCCAACGTGCCGACCGGCCCGGCACCTTCCGCAGTCGCCCGGTCTTTCTGGATGATCCGGGTTTCGCGCTGTTCCTCAATGCCTTGCCCGATGCGGTGGCGCTGGTTGAGCGGGACGGCCGCATCCGCATGGTCAATCTGGCGTTCGAACGGCTGGTGGCCGCCAGTCGCGCCGATCTGCTGGGAACCGAACTGTCGCGTCTGGCGCGCAGCTGCGGCGAGATCATGCGCGACACCGCCGCCGCGCTGGCGCGCTTGCAGCGCCATCAGGGGGAATTCATCACGCCTTCAGGCAAGCCCGCAAGCCTTGGCCTGACGCTGCTGCGCAGCGGCGACGGGCCGCCCTATGCCGGTCTGCTGGTGCTGCGCGAACAGGCGGCGGGCGGGGCCGAGCGGGAATTCCGCTTTGCCACGGCCAAAGTGGGCGCGGGCGATCTGGTCTTCGAGGGCGAATACAAGGTGGTGCGGGATCAGGCCCGCAAGGCCTTGGCGGCCGGGTTGGCGACCCTGATCCTGGGCGAGACCGGAACCGGCAAGACCGCGCTGATCAGCCATCTTCTGGGCAGCGACCCGACATTTCCGCTGGTACATGTGCCTTGCCGCCAGTTGACCGAACAGAATTTCGACCGCGACATGTTCGGCGGCCTGCCTGCGCCCGGCGCTGAAGCCTGGAGCCGCGGCTATGTCGCCCAGGCCGAGGGCGGTACACTGTTTCTGGACGGGGTCGACGATCTGTCGCCGGCCTTGCAGGCGCGGGTGCTGGCCATGCTGGAAGCGCCGGGGGCCTGGCGCGGGCCGGGGCCGGCAGCGCGGCCCTTGGCACTGGCGCTGGTGGCGACCTCCAGCCGACCGCTGGAAGCCACCGGCCCCGACCTGCCGCCCTTCCGTGCCGATCTGCGCTTTCGCCTGTCGGGCGCCACGCTGCACCTTCCGGCGCTGCGGGATGAACCGGCCATGCGGGAGGCGGTGATGCAGCGGCTGCTGTCGCGCCTCAACGCAAGGCGCGACCGCCCGCTGAGCCTGTCGCCCAGTTTCCTGGCGCGGATGCGGGCGCATGATTTCCCCGGCAACATCCGCGAGTTGGAAAACATTGTCGGTCAGGCGGGCGTTCTGGCCGAGACCACGGCCACCGCAGAGCATTTCACCGCGCAGTCGTCCCCGCCCGATCCCGCCCATTACCTGCGCGGGCCGGGTGCGGAACACACAGGCGCCTCGCTCAAGGAGCAAGTTCAGTCCTTCGAGGACTGGGTGATCGCAAGCGCGCTTGCGCTTCACCGCAGCAAGAGAAGCGCCGCCAGAGCGCTGGGAATCGACGTGGCGACCCTGATCCGGAAAACGTCGCGCAACCTCTATCCACCCAACAAGGAGACCGAAACATGAAAGCCGGAAAGCGCCTAGCCCCCTTTGCCCTTGGCCTCGTCGCCATGGCCCATGCCGCCGCCGCGCAGGATCTGAACATCCTGACCTGGGAAGGTTATGCCCCCGAAACCATCACCAGGCCCTTCGCCGAGGCGAGCGGCTGCAACATCACCGCGTCCTATGTCGGTTCGAACGACGATTTCGCGGCCAAGCTGGCGGCGGGCGGTGGCGTCTATGACATCATCACCCCCTCAAGCGACACCGTGCCGCTGTTGTCGCAGGCGGGCTTCGTCGATCCGATCGACCCGGCGGCAGTGGAAAACTACGCCGGGATCTATCCGGAATTCTCGCAAAGCCCGGCCTTGAACCTCGATGGGATCACCTGGGCGGTGCCGCTGATCTGGGGCTCGGTCTCGCTGATCTATCGCCCCGACATGGTGCCCGGCACCCCGGATTCGATCGCCGTGCTGTTCGATCCGGCCTATGCCGGCAAGATCTCGATGTGGGACGACAAGTCGGCAATCTATTGGGCGGCGCGCTATCTGGGCTATGAAAACATCTTTGATCTGACCGACGAACAGCTGGAGGCGGTGAAGGCCAAGCTGATCGAACAGAAGCCGCTGGTGCGGAAATACTGGGCCTCGGCGGGCGAGCTGACCGAGCTGATGGCCAATCAGGAGGTCTATGTCTCGAATGCCTGGACTGGGCTGACCTTCAAGGAGGTCAATGGCCTGAACAAGGGCTTCACCGTGGCCGAGTTCAACCCCAAGGAAAAATCCGAAGGCTGGATGGATTCGATGATGCTGGTCAAGGGCACGCCCAACCAGGAATGCGCGATGAAGTTCATCAGCTACATGCAGTCAGCCGAAGGCCAATGCGCGCTTGCCGCGTCGACCGGATACTTCCCGGTCAACCCCGGCGCAGTTGCGGCCTGCATGGACGAGGCGACCAAGAAGGAACGTCAGGTCGGCAACATCGACTTCGTGAAAAGCCTGGTGATGTGGCAGCAGCCCGCCCGGCTCGACAAATATATCGAGGTCTGGAACGCGGTGAAGGCCGCCCCGTAATCGCCGCCGAACCCGGACGACGGCTGGTTGCGCCGTCGTCCTCCAACGACAACGGGGATTTCCAATGAACAGGAAAGCTATCGTGGCGCTGGAAGGCGTCAGCAAATCCTATGGGGCGGTGCAGGCGCTGGGCCAGACCGACCTTGTGCTGAACGAGGGCGAATTCGTCACCCTGCTGGGCCCTTCGGGCTGCGGCAAGACCACGACCCTGCGCATGGTGGGCGGGTTCGAGTTTCCCTCGACCGGGCGCATCCTGATCGACGGTCGCGACACCACCTATGCCGCACCCTTTGACCGGCCGGTGAACACGGTGTTTCAGGACTATGCGCTGTTTCCGCACATGACCGTGGCGCAGAATATCCGCTATGGCCTGACCGTGCGCGGCGCGAACCTGTCGCCGGCCGAGGTGTCGAGCCGGGTCGAACATGCGCTGGCGTTGGTGGGCTTGAGCAAGTTCGCCGACCGCCGCCCTGCGATGATGTCGGGCGGGCAGCGCCAGCGCGTCGCCATGGCCCGCGCCATCGCCCGCCGTCCGCGCGTCCTGCTGCTGGACGAGCCGCTGTCGGCGCTGGACGTCAAGCTGCGCGAAGGCATGCAGGTCGAGCTGAAGCGGATTCACCGTGAATTGGGCATCACCTTCCTGATGGTGACACATGACCAGGGCGAGGCGATGGCGCTGTCCGATCGGGTTGTGGTGATGCAGGCCGGCCAGATCTGCCAGACCGGCAAGCCCGAAGAACTGTATGACAGCCCCGCCAACCCCTATGTCGCCGATTTCATCGGTGGGGCTAACCTTGTCAAAGGGGTCTGGAAAGGCCGCGACAGGGGTCGCGACCGGCTGGCGCTGGGTCAAGGTCAAGCGGAAGTGCAGCGCGAGGGTCACGCGGTGGCGGGCCTGTCCGAAGGCGCGGCGGTGCTGATCGGCCTCCGGCCCGACAACCTGCTTTTGGGCGATGGCCCGAATGCGATCAGTGGACGGGTGCTCGAGGTGCTGTTCCGCGGCGACCGCATCCGCATCGAATTCACCCCCAGGGGCATTGCCGCCCCGATCTTTGCCGAAGTGCCGCGGGCGGCGCTGCGCGATCTGCAAAACCTTGGACCGGGTTCGCCGGTAACCTTCCATATCGACGCCGCCGACATCCTGCTCTTTGCCGACGAGGTCGCGAAATGAGAGGCAAATCCGTCCTCGCGCGCCGCTCGGCGCTGCCGGTCCTTGGCCTTTTCGCCTTGCCGGTGGGCTGGGCCTTCCTTCTGCTGATCGTGCCCTACGGCATCATGGTGGCGATCAGCTTCTGGACGCGGCAATTCCCGCTGTTCGTGCCGGATTTCCAGTTCGGCAATTACTTGCAACTCTTTTCGGACCCGCAATATTACACCGTCATTCTGCGCACCGCGAAGATCGCGGCGCTGGTGACGCTGGCCGCCACCTGCCTGGGCTATCCCTTGGCCTATTACCTGGTCTTCGTGATCAAGACCGAGCGGCTGCGGGCCTTGCTCTACATGCTGGTGATCGTGCCCCTGTGGGTGTCCTATCTGCTGCGCACCTATACTTGGAAGACCATCCTCGGCACCGACGGGGCGCTGAACTCGGCGCTGAAATGGCTGGGGGTGATCGACCAGCCGATCAGCCTGTTTCTTTACAACCAATGGTCGATGGTCATCACGCTGACCTATATCTTCATCCCCTTCGTGGTGATGCCGGTGTTTGCCGCGCTGGAAAACATCCCGCGCAACCTGATCGAGGCCTCGGAGGACCTGGGGGTGCGGCCGTTCGGCACGTTCCTGCGGGTGATCCTGCCGCTGTCAGCCGGCGGCGTGATCTCGGGCGCCACCGTCACCTTCTGCCTGGCCTTCGGCGATTTCGTCGCTCCGGTTCTGGTCGGTGGCCCTGACGGCACCATGGTCGCGAACCTGCTGCAAAGCCAGTTCGGCGCGGCGCTCAACTGGCCGCTGGGCTCGGCGCTGGCGACCGTGGTCCTGCTGATCGTGATGGCGCTGCTGTGGCTTTCGGCCCGGCTTGACCGTGCCGGTCGTGTGGCCTTGGGATAGGGGGAAAACATGCGCAAACTTCTGTGGTGGCAAAAGGGGCTGTCCGGGCTGGCGCTGGCGGTGCTGGGCTTTCTCTACCTGCCGATTGTCGTGCTGATCATCTTTTCCTTCAACGACAGCCCGGTGATTTCCTTCCCGCTCTCGGGTTTCACGCTGGACTGGTATCGCGCCTTCCTGAGCAATCCCGAGATCCTGACGGCGCTGTGGAACAGCCTATATGTGGCGTTCTTCGCGACGCTGCTCTCCATCACCATCGGCACGATGGCAGCGCTGGCGCTTTACCGGCACGACTTTCCCGGCAAGCGGCTGTTCACCAATGTCATCTTGCTGCCGCTCAGCCTGCCGGGGCTGGTGACCGGTATCGCCATGCTGAACTTCTACAAGCAGATCGGCCTGCCACAAAGCCTGACGGCGGTGATCATCGGCCATGCCACGGCGCTGATGGGGATCGTGGTCAGTCAGGTTCTGGCCCGGCTGGTGAAGATGAACCCGCGCTTTCTGGAGGCTTCGGCCGATCTCGGCGCGCGGCCGCTGGAGACCTTCTTCCGCGTCACCCTGCCGGAAATCCGCAGCGCGATCATGGGGGCGGCGCTTTTGTGCTTTACCCTGTCGTTCGACGAAATCCCGGTGACCTATTTCCTGACCGGGCGCGACGTGACGCTGCCGATCTTCATCTATTCGACGCTGCGGCGCGGAATCACGCCTGAAATCAACGCCATCGGTACGGCGATCGTCGCCGTGTCCGTCCTGCTCATCATCCTGTCGGTCGGGCTTTTGCGCGACCGACCCAAGAAATGACATCACCCAACGGGAGAGAACCATGACCGAACATACCCGCGATTTCTGGACCAACCGGGCCAGGGCCGCCAAGCTGCGCACCCAGCATTTCATCGACGGCGCCTATGTCTCCTCGGCCAGCGGGCAAAGCTTTGCCACCGTCAACCCCGCCAATGGCGAGGTCATCACCACCGTCGCCCGCGGCGGGCAGGGCGAGGTTGACCTTGCCGTCGCCGTGGCGCGCAAGGCCTTCAAATCCGGCGTCTGGCGCCGCATGGCCCCGCGCGACCGCATGGCCGTGCTGGCCAAATTCGCCGATCTGATCGAGGCCCATGCCGAGGAATTCGCCGTGCTGGACAGCATGGACATGGGCAAGCCGGTCATGGACATGATAAACATTGACGTGCCCTTCTCGGCCACCTCGATCCGCTATTTCGCCGAGCTGGGCGACAAGATCGAAGGCACCGTCACCGCCACCGACGAGGCCGCGCTGCACTACATCCTGCGTCAGCCCTTGGGCGTGGTCGGCATCATCGTGCCGTGGAACTATCCGCTGATGATGGCGGCGTGGAAACTGGGTCCGGCGCTGGTCACCGGCAATTCGGTGGTCTTGAAACCGGCCGAGCAAAGCCCGCTGTCGGCCTGCCTCTTGGCGGAACTGTTCATCGAGGCCGGCGGCCCCGCCGGGGTGCTGAACGTCGTTCACGGTCTGGGCGAGGATGTCGGCAAGGCCTTGGCGCTGCATATGGATGTCGACAAGATCGCCTTCACCGGCTCGACCGAGGTCGGCAAGCTCTTGATGATCTATGCCGGCCAGTCGAACATGAAGCGGGTGTCGACCGAATGCGGCGGCAAGACCCCGCAGATCATCCTTGGCGACTGGGACGATCTGGAAACGGCGGCGACCTATGCCGTCAACGGCATCTTCGGCAATCAGGGCGAGGTCTGCAACGCCGGTTCGCGCATTCTGGTCGAGCGCGGGTTGCACGATGAATTCGTGGCGAAGTTCACTGAGATCGCCGCGAAGAACTTCGTCCTCGGCGACCCGCTGGACCCCGCCACCACCATGGGGCCGCTGGTCACCGCCCAGCACCGCGACCGGGTGATGAGCTTCATCCAGACCGGCAAGGCCGAAGGCGGGCGACTGGCCTTCGGCGGCGGTGCCCCGGCGGCGCTGGCCAAGGGCGCCTATGTCGAACCGACCCTGTTCACCGGCGTCACCCCCGCCATGACCATCGCCCGCGAGGAAATCTTCGGCCCGGTGGCGGCGATCATGCCGGTCGACGGGCTGGATCAGGCGCTGGAAATCGCCAACGACTCGATCTACGGCCTTGCCGCCTCGGTCTGGACGCGCGATCTGGCCAAGGCGCACCGGTTCGGTCGCGAAATGGAGGCGGGGGTCTGCTGGGTCAACTGTTTTGACCACGGCGACATGACCTCGATCTGGGGCGGCTACAAGCAGACCGGCAACGGCCGCGACAAATGCGCCGAAGCCCTGACGCAATACACCCAGACGAAATCGGTCTGGATCAATCTGGGGTGACTCTGGAGCGGTGCCTGCGCTGTGGCCGGGGCAGGCACCGACCGCCACCCAAGACGAAACGCCCCTGCTTACAGATAAGGCGGGGTGCAGGCCGAAACCACGATGGCTTCGCGGTCGCCGATGTTGCGAAAGCGGTGCGGCTGGCTGGAATCGAACAGATAGCTGTCGCCGGCCTTCAGGACCATGCAGGCCTCGCCCACCGTCACCTCGACCTCTCCGGCAATGACGATGCCGCCCTCATGCGAGGCATGTTCCAGCATCGCCTCGCCGGTATCGGCGCCGGGTTCGTAGCGTTCATGCAGGAGTTGCAGGTTATGCGCCCTCGCGTCGCCGACCTGCTGCAAGGTGATCTTGCCGCGCGGATCGTCGAGGGTGGAATAAAGCCGCGTCGTCAGATCGCGCAGTTCGTGCGGCTTGAAGAAGACGGCTTGGGAAAGCGGGGCGTCCGGCTCGAAAAACTCGGACATGCTGACCTTCAGGCCGCCGAGAATCTTGCGCAAGGATGCGACGGAGGGGCTGGAGCGGTTGGTCTCGATCATCGAGATCTGGCCGTGTGGCACGCCTGAAGCCTCGGCAAGCTGGCGCTGCGACATATCTGCGGCTTGCCGCATCTCGCGCAGTCTTTCTCCGACATTGAAGTCTTGCATGGGATTTCCTGAACTTTTCCCAAGATTACGGCCTTGGCCGCGGACAGGCAATCGCTGCGCGCAATCGCGCACTATTTAGAATCTTATTGCTCAATATATTGAGCAATGGTAAGCGCCAAAGAGGCACAGATCAATGAGGCATACCATGTCAAAATCCGCCCAGCTTTCCACCCGCAAATCCGCCGCCGTCGCGCGCGGGGTCGGCACCCGTGGCATCTATGCCCTCCGCGCCGAGAACGCCGAGCTGTGGGATGCGGACGGTCTCCGGTTCCTCGATTTCGCCGCGGGGATCGCCGTGAACAACACCGGCCACCGTCACCCGCGCGTGATGGCCGCCGTCGCCGAACAGGCGCAGGCCTTCACCCATACCTGTTTTCACGTCGCGCCCTATGAAAGCTATATTTCGCTGGCCGAGCGGCTGAACGCCGCCACGCCGGGGGATTTTTCCAAGAAAACCATGCTGGTAACGACCGGGGCCGAGGCGGTGGAAAATGCCGTCAAGATGGCGCGGGCCTTCACAGGGCGGTCGGGCGTCATCGCCTTTTCCGGGGCCTTCCATGGCCGCACCCTGCTGGGCATGGCGCTGACCGGCAAGGTTGCGCCCTACAAGAAGGGCTTCGGCGCCATGCCGCCCGAAATCGTCCACGCCCCCTTCCCGAACGCCTTTCACGGCGTGACCGAGGCCGAGGCGCTGGGCCATCTGGAACGGCTCTTCGCCTCGTCGGTGGACCCTGAGCGGGTGGCGGCGATCATCATCGAGCCGGTGCAGGGGGAAGGCGGCTTCAATATCGCGCCGTTCAGCTTCCTGCGCGCCCTGCGCGAGATTTGCGACCGCCATGGCATCGTTCTGATTGCCGACGAGGTGCAGGCCGGCATGGCGCGGACTGGCCGGATGTTCGGCTTCGACCATTCCGGGGTCGCGCCCGATCTGGTGACCATGGCCAAGGGGCTGGCAGGCGGCTTCCCGCTGTCGGCGGTGACGGGCCGCGCCGAGATCGTCGATGCGCCCAATCCCGGCGGGGTGGGCGGCACCTATGCCGGCAACCCGCTGGCGGTGGCCGCGGCCCATGCGGTGCTGGACGTGATCGCGGAGGAAGACCTTTGTGCCCGCGCCGCCGAGATCGGCGAGGCGATCCGCGCCCGGCTGACCCAGATCGCGGCGCGGCAGGGCATGGAATGCATCGGCGAGGTGCGCGGTCTGGGGGCGATGAACGCCTTCGAACTGGTGATGGACCGCGCCAGCAACGCCCCGGATGCGGCCCTGACCGCCGCCATCGTGGCCGAGGCCGAGGCGCGCGGGCTGATCCTCTTGTCCTGCGGGACCCGCTATAACGTCATCCGCCTGCTGCCGCCGCTGACCATTCCGATGGGGCAGTTGCACGAGGCGCTCGACATCATCGAGGCCTCGATCGAGGCCGCGACGATGAAGTAAGCGGCCTGACCACCCTGCGCCCCATGCCGCGCAAGGCGTGGGGTCTTCGCATTTTTCCGGGATTTATCGCCATGACGGAACCGCACCTGAACCTGATCGACGGCACCTGGCTGCCGGGGGATCACCTGACTGAGAACCGCAATCCCTCGGACCTTTCTGACCTGATCGGGCTATATGCAGCCGGCACGGCGGCGGATGTCGATCGCGCCACCGCTGCGGCCACTGCCGTTTTGCCCGGCTGGCAGCGGCAGGGGCCACAGGTGCGGGCCGACCTGCTGGAGCGGATCGCCACGCAGATCGAGGCGCGTGCTGCGGAAATCGGTACGATGCTCGCACGCGAAGAGGGCAAGATCCTGCCCGAAGCCATTGCCGAAACCCGCCGCGCCGCCCAGATCTTCCGCTTTTACGCTGGCGAGGCGCTGCGGATTCCGGGCGAGGCGCTGGCCTCGGTCCGCCCCGGTGTCGATGTCGAGGTGACGCGCGAGCCTTTGGGCGTCGTCGGCCTGATCACGCCGTGGAACTTCCCCATCGCCATTCCGGCCTGGAAGATCGCTCCGGCGCTGGCCTATGGCAATGCGGTGGTGATGAAACCCGCCGATCTGGTGCCGGGCACCGCGCATCTTTTGGCGCAGATCATCCACGACGCCGGATGCCCGGCGGGCCTGTTCAACCTGGTGATGGGGCCGGGTTCGGTCGTCGGGCAGGCCATCGTCGAGAACCCGGGCATCGCGGCGCTGTCTTTCACCGGTTCGGTGCAGACCGGCCGCGCCATCGCCCGCGCGGGGCTTGAGGGCATGAAGAAGCTGCAACTGGAGATGGGCGGCAAGAACCCGATGGTGGTGCTGGACGACGCCGATCTGGAAGTGGCGGTCGCCGCCAGCCTGAACGGCGCGTTCTTTTCCACCGGGCAACGCTGCACCGCGTCGTCGCGGTTGATCGTGCAGGCGGGGATTCACGATGCCTTCGTCACCGAACTCGGCCGCCAGATGCAGGCGCTGCGCGTCGGCCCGGCGCTGGAGGCGGCCAGTCAGATCGGCCCGGTGGCCTCGGCTGCGCAACTGCAAGGCAACCTGCGCTATGTCGATCTGGCGCGGAGCGAAGGCTGCGAGGTGATTGGCGGCGAGGTTCTGACCCTGCCGACCGAAGGCCATTTCCAGCGCCCCGCGCTGTTCTTGAATGCAACCAACCAGATGCGGGTGGCGCGCGAGGAAATCTTCGGCCCCTGTGCCGCCGTCATCCGCGTGCAGGACTTCGACGAGGCGCTGACCGTGGCCAACGACAGCCCCTTCGGCCTGTCAGCGGGCATCTGCACCACCTCGCTGCGCCACGCCCGCAATTTCCGCCGGGGTGCCCGCGCGGGCATGGTCATGGTCAATCTGCCCACCGCCGGGGTCGATTACCACGTTCCCTTCGGTGGCACCAAGGGCAGCTCCTACGGGTCGCGCGAACAGGGCCGTCACGCGGTCGAGTTCTATACCACCGTCAAGACCGCCTACGGCTTTGCGGGTTGAGTCATGGGCAAAGATCTGATCCTGACCATCAATCCCGGCACCACCACCACCCGCATCGGCCTGTTCGAGCCACAGGGCCCCGAGGTCATCGCGGTGCTGGACCAGACCATCGAGCATGACGAAACGCGGATGGCGCAGTTTCCCGACATTGCCGCACAACTGCCCTTTCGGGCCGAGGCGGTGCAGGATTTCCTGGATGCGATCCCCGGCGGGGTCCGGCTGGCGGCAGTCGCCGGGCGCGGCGGAATGCTCAGCCCGGTGCCGGCGGGCGCCATCGCGGTGAATGCCGAACTGGTCGATTTCGCCCTGCACCGTCCGTTGCATCACCACGCCTCGAACCTCGGGGCGCCGCTGGCCCACCGCATCGCCGGGGCTGCGGGCTGTCCGGCCTTCATCGTCGATCCGGTTTCGGTCGACGAACTGCCGCCGGTGGCGCGGGTGTCGGGCTGCCCGGAATTGCCGCGCTTTTCCTTTGTCCATGCGCTGAACATCCGCGCCTGCGGCCGCAGGCTGGCCGCCTCGCTGGGCAAGCCGTTCGAGCAAATCAATGCCGTTGTGGCCCATATGGGAGCCGGAATCTCGATTGCTGCGCTGAAAGGCGGGCGGATCGTCGACAGCAGCAACCGGATGGAGAACTCGCCCTTTTCGCCCGAACGCGCCGGGGGCCTGCCGCCGATGCCGCTGATCGACCTGTGCTATTCCGGCACCTACAGTCAGGCCGAGCTGAAACGCCGACTCTACGGTCAAGGCGGCGTGTTTGCCTATCTTGGCACCAAGGACATGCGCCGGGTCGAGGCGATGATCGCCGAGGGCGACGAAAAGGCCCGGCTGGTCTGGGAGGCGATGGTCTATCAGATCGGCAAGACCATCGGGGCGATGGCCGCCGTTCTGGACTTTCGCCCCGATGCCATCATCCTCACCGGCGGCATGGCGCATTCCGGCAGCATCGTCGCCGCCTTGACCCAGCGCTGCGCCACCCTCGCGCCGCTGGTGCTTTATCCCGGCAGCCACGAAAGCGCCGCACTGGCCGAGGGCGCCCTCCGCGCCCTGTCGGGGGCCGAACCTGCCCGCAACTGGCCGGTTTCGTCCGAGGTGGAGCCGCTGCCATGGTGATCCGCAGCTTTGCCGAACTGGCCGCCTCGCTGGCAGGTCGCGTGCAACTGCGCCCGGCCGTCGCCGGTGCCGAAGATCCTGCGGTGATGGAGGCGCTGGTTGCCGCCGCCGCGCAGGGGCTGATCGCCGGAGCGGTGCTGACCGGCGACGCGGAAGCGATCGGCGCGCTCATCCCGGCGCATCTGGCCGGGCAGTTCCAGATCGAACCGGCCCATACCGCTGCCGAAGCGGCAGGGCTGGCCGTCGCCGCGATCCGGGCGGGCCGGGCGGATGTGCTGGTCAAGGGCCAGGTCGACAGCGCCGCCTATCTGCGCGCCGTGGTGGCCCGCGACGGCGGGTTGCGCGCCTCCGAGGTTCTGTCGAACCTGACGCTGGCCGAAATGCCCTCGCTGCCCCGCCTGCTGGGCGCCACCGACAATGGCATCGTTCCGCTGCCGACGCTGGCGCAGAAACGGGCGATCATCCTGAACGCGGTGCCGCTGTTTCAGGGGCTGGGCATTGCGCCGCTCAGGGTGGCCGCCATCGCCGCTTCCGAGAAGGTGACGGCGACGCAGCCCGCGACGACCGATGCCGCCGCGCTGGCGGAGGAATCGCGGGCGGGCGGTTTCGGTCAGGCGGTGGTTGACGGGCCCTTCGGCTATGATGTCGCCCTCTCCGCAGCTGCGGCGGCCAAGAAAGGGCTGGCCGCCTCGCCAGTGGCCGGACAGGCCGATCTGATCCTGTTCCCCTCGATCGAGGCCGGCAATGCCACCGTCAAGGCCTGGAAACTGCATGGACAGGCGCGCACCGCCAGCATCGTGCTGGGTGCCACGGTTCCGGTTCTGCTGAACTCGCGCGCCGATGGCGTCGAGCAGCGGCAACTGGGCCTGCTTCTGGCCGCCGCGGTCAAGGCTGGACAAGCGGGGCGGCGGTGAGCCTTACCGGGGCCGCATGACCGAGCGGCGGCAGGGCCAGGTTGAACCGAGGGCGCTTCAGCCCCCGGGGTGAGTCGAAACGGTCGCCGAAGGATGCCGCGCCCGTCTGCGGGAAAGCGCTCCGAATGCCGCCTGTCGGGCGCGATCAACCCGGCGTTGCGGCACAACAAGATGTGGTCCTGGGCGGAAAGACCGGGCGAGGCATCCATATCTGGAAGCGTGTGCCTCCCCGTGTTGCAAAGCCGGAATCGTTGAAAAAATTGGCGAGTTGCTATATAAGCAACAGTGGGTGGAGGGAGTGTGACAAGTGGCAGCATCGATGGCATTCGGGAACTCGTAGAGTAGCAGACCGCCTGAAGGCACGGCCCACATCGCCTGACGACTTCCCGTTGACGCAGTTTCTTGATCCGCGCATTCCGCGCGGCAAATGCTTTGTTGCTATCGACTGCCGGTTTTACGGCCAATGGTCTTTTGCCGTTTTCTGCGGTGGCGACCGTTACGACCTCCACGAACATGCAAGGCTTATTTCGCTGGTCGGTGAGCGGCAACGCGGCACGGCATTATTGCCGGTTGGCCGTTCACGACCCTGTTTCGGGGAGGAGACAGAAAAATGGTCGAGACGCTTATTACGGTCACAGGAACAGACGTGACGCATGACGAAACCGATGGATTGCAGAACAGTGTGGCGACGCCGGCACCGGCGGGTGATGCGGACGACAGCGATGTGCTTTACTCGTCGCTCCCGAGTGCCTTCACCACCCTGCTCGAAACGCTTTTCCCTTCGGCAGAGGCGATCGGGGCGGCCGAAAGTGACGGCAATGTCGTCACCTTCAGCCCGACCGGAACTCTTGGCAACATTGCCCTCACCGACGCCGCCGGCGATCCGCTGGACGGCGATGACAGTGGTCTGACCACGACGAGCGGCGATGCGATCCTGCTTTATACCGACCCCACGAACGACAACGTCGTGATCGGCAAGACGGCGGGCGGTACCATTGTCTTTGCCATTTATCTCGAACCGACCGGCGGCACACCGACGACCGGGGCGAAGCTCTGGACCGTGCAGTATGAGGCGATCGATCATGGCGACGACGGCAACGACTTTGACAGTTCCGTGGATCTGACGGGGCTGGTTCATGTCACGGCCTCGGACGCGCAGACCTTTTCCTTTGCGAATGCGCCGTCGGGCAACAACCTGTTCATGATGTTCGGAAGTGCGTCGCAGGCGCTGCTGATTACGGGCGAGGATCCGGCCAACCATTCAGCGGGCGAAAACGTGTCCAGCGGCAGCACTGTCAACAGCAGCCAGGGTGGCGGGGGAACGACGCTTGGTACCGACGGGCAGCAGATCAAGGCGCAGAAGGCGATCGTCGTCACCTTCGTCTCGAACGTCAATCCCGACTACATCGCCGGACCGGGTGCCGGGAACAACCCCGGCGAGCCGCTGAGTTCGACCGAGGCCAAGGACGAAGCCAACATCCAGTTCGGCGGTTACGTCATGACCCAGGCCGCCGAGTTCACCATCTCGCAGATGGCGCCGCACAACGCGGCGGTGCGGGTGGAGATCGAGGCCTATCTGACAACCGATGGCTCCGGTAACAGCTATCTGGATGGCAATCCGATCACGCAGGGCGATACGGCAATCAACATCACCACCGGCTCGGTGCAGGTCATCCGTGGCGGTGTCAATGTGGTCGGCACCGCGGGCGTTACCGTGGATTACACCGGCAACGGGGCGGTCATCACCGGACTGCTGACGGATGACATCATCAGATATACCACCGATTCAGACCACAACCGGGTGCTGATCCGCAACGACCAGCCGGCATCCGGGGCCGGAAGCAACATCGCCTTTGACCTTGGCGGTTTCTCGCTGACCAACGTCGAGGGTGACACCGACGAGGTCGGCTCGCATATCTTTTTCGAGGATGATGGCCTGTCGATCACGGAGGGGCCGAATCCTGAGGCGCTCACGGTTGATGAAACCGACCTTGGGACCAACGCCACCGGCAGTTTCGCCGGTCTGTTCGATGTCACTTTCGGCACCGACGGCGAGGCGGCGACCGATGCGCTGGTGTATGAGCTGGGCATTGGTGCCGATGACAGCGGTCTGGTCGACACCGCCACCGGCAATGCGGTGTTCCTGTTCCTTTCCGCTGACGGCACGACGATCACGGGCAAGGAGGGCACCGGACTGGCGGATGCCGAAACGGGCGAGACGGTGTTCGTCATCACGGTCGATGCCGAAACCGGAGAGGTTACGCTTGACCAGCAACGCGCCATCGTCCACCCGACCACGGATCCGGACGAGGCGAAGGCGATGGCCGACGATGTCATCACAATTACCTTGCGGGCGACGGATGGCGATACCGATTGGGACGATCACACCGTGAACGTCGGGGACCGCTTCGTGTTCGAGGACGACGGACCCAGTGCCGGGGCGAACAGTGCTGTGCAGTTTGACGACGAGACGGCACAGGTCACGGCGGATGTGGCCAATCCGGGCGGCACCGGCGATGCGGCGGGCACTTCGGCTACGGCCTCGGGGACGCTGAACCACGCCTTCGGCAATGACGGCGCCGGGACGGTGCTGCTGACGGATGCGACGCTGCCGCAGGTCGGCGATTTCAGCCAGAGCCTTTCGGCGGACGGCACCGAGCTGATCATCAGCCAGATGCAGAACGGCGTTTCGGTCGATGTGCTGAAGGTGGAGGTGACGAACCCTGCCACCGGGGCCTACACGATCACCCATCTGGCGCAGATCTTCCATCCGACACCGGGCACCAGTGAAGAAGATGTCAGCTTCACCATCAACTATCAGGTGACGGACGAGGACGGCGACGAGGCAACGTCGTCGATCACCGTCAATGTCGATGACGATACGGCCACAGTTACGGCGGGCACCAGCCCTACGGCTCTGACGGTCGATGACAGTGACCTGACGACCAATGCGCAGGGCGATTTCTCGAACCAGTTCACCGTCTCCTTCGGCGCGGACGGCGCGGCGCAGGCCGAGTCGCTTGTCTACACGCTGGGCATCGGGGCAGGCGGGCCGAACAGCGGGGTTCTGGACACGGCAACCGGCAACGCAGTGTTCCTGTTCCTGTCGACCGACGGCACGACGATCACCGGCAAGGCGGGAACCTCGCTTGCAAATGCGGAAACCGGACCCGTGGTCTTTGAGATCGCCGTCGATCCCGACACAGGGATCGTCACATTCGACCAGCAGCGCGCGATCGTGCATCCGGACGATACCGACCCGGACGACGCGGTGACGCTGGCAGATACTCTGGTGACGCTGACGGCCACGGCCACGGACGGCGATCTTGACGTTGCCAGCCGCACCGAAAATGTCGGCGACCGCTTCATTCTGGAGGATGACGGCCCGGCGATGACCGTCGGCGACGCGACGGGGAGCTATACCGCCGGCGCCTCGGGCGCCTGGAATCCCACCCCCGGCGAGGACGGGTTCAAGTCGCTCGAGGTGTCGTTTGACGCCTATGAAATCGACGCCGATGGTTCACAGACCACAACTGCGGCCAACAGCAGCTTCACCAAGACGGGTCCGTACAGTTTCGAAGGCTCGATCACCGACGACTTCAACGGGGATGGGATCGACGACACCGTCGAATTCACGCTGGAATTCGATCCCGACGATCTGGATTCCTATGATCTGCAGGTGACGGTGCCGCCATCAAGCGTGATCGTCCGCGACTCGTCGCAAGGCGCGCTGAAGGCGAGCGGGCCGAATCCGGTCCGGACGCTGCTGTTCGGCGGCAGCGAAGCCGGGCAGGATGATGTGTTGTTCTTCGGTGTCGTCGCCACCGCGCCGGCAAGCGGGCTTGCAGGCGGAGACGCGCTTGCCAATCCGGTGCAGGTGCCGAATGACCTGCGCGATCTGATCTATCCGGGGGCCACCGACCTGAACGAAGCCCAGGTTCGGTCCTTCCTTGCGCCGGCGAACCAGATCCCGACGCTGATCAACGCGTCAACGCAGATGAATGTGTCGACCTCGGGCATCGGCATCAACAACAACAACCTTGACGGCTCGGGCGCCGGTATCCAGTCCGGCGACGAGAGTTTCGTCTTCAATCCCGAAGAGGAGGCGGACTCTGTCCGGGTCTACATCGACAACTCCGTCGGCGGCTACACCACCGGAACCGAAGAGCTTTACTACCGGATCTTCTACAGCGATGGCACGGTGTCCGATCAGATCCTTGTGACGGCGGCGATGCTGTCGGATGCCCTTCGCACCGACCCGACCGTGCCGCAGGCGGCCCGGGGCGGCAAGTATTTCGATATTGACGAAGGCGCGAAGATCGACGCGGTCCAGCTGACGATGGGCAGCGGGACCATCAAGATCCCGGTGATCCAGTGGACCATCGAACAGACCTTCGACCCGGAGGACTTGCATCTGGACTTTACGGGAACGCTGTTTGACGGCGACGACGACGGCAGCGTGCCGGATGCGTTCTCGGTCGATCTGGACGCGGCCTGACCCTGGCCCGCGCGGACCCGCCTGCTGCGGGCGGGTCCGCTGCCTTCCTCAGCTAGAAGGATGCAGATCATGACGGCACCTTCGGGAATGGACCGGTTTTCCGGCGCGATGCGCGCGGTCAGGGGGCAGTTCCCGGCGCTCGTGCTTCTCAGCTGCATCCTGAATCTTCTTCTGCTGGTGACCAGCATCTACATGCTTCAGGTCTATGACCGCGTGCTGTCGAGCGGTTCGCTTGACACGCTGCTTTGGCTGACGCTGGTCGCGGTCTTCGCAATTGTGATCTATGGCGTGCTGGAGCAATCGCGGCGCAAGACGCTGGCGCGCATGTCCGGATGGCTTGATGCCGAGCTTACGGTGCCGGTGCTGCGCCGGGCCATGGAAACCCGTCTCGCCGGCAAAAGCGGCGGCGCCGGCCCGCGCGAGGTGGCCGACCTGCGCAGGTTCTACGGCGGAGACACGGTTCTCGCCTTTCTCGATGCGCCGTGGAGCATCGTTTTTCTTTGCTTCATCTGGTTGCTGCATCCCGCGCTGGGCCTGTTTGCTACGTTGGGCGCAATTGCGCTTCTGGGCCTGGCAATTGCCAACGACTCCCTGACGCGCGAGGGGCAGCTGAAGCTGGCCAGGGTGCAAAAGGTCCAGCAGGACAACGCCACTCATTTCGTCGGTGCAGGCGAGACCATCGGGCCGCTTGGCATGGCGCGCAACGTGTTCGGGGCCTGGGGCCGGGTTCAAAGCGAGATCGCCGCCAGCCAGCAGGGCCTTGCGGACAAGACCACGGTGATCCTGTCTGTCGCGCGGACCCTGCGGCAAGGCTTGCAGATCGGCATTCTCGGCCTCGGGGCCTATCTTGTGCTGGGCGGCGAAGCCACGGCCGGCGCGATGATTGCCTCCTCGATCGTGATGGGGCGCGCACTCGCCCCGATCGAGCGGGCGACAACGGCCTGGCGCAGCTTTGTGGCGGCCCGGGCGGCCCGGGCCAGTCTGGCGGAGCTGTTTGCCGATGTCGCCCGCGCCGAAACCGCGCGGGTTGCCCTGCCGCGGCCCACTGGTCAGTTTGCGTTCGAAAACGTCCTGTTTGCCCCGCCCGGCAGCAGCGAGCCGTTGCTGCAAAACCTGAGCTTTTCGTTGGATCCCGGGCAGAACTGCGCCGTGCTTGGCCCTTCGGGGGCGGGCAAGTCGACCCTGTGCCGGCTTGCCGTGGGGGCCTGGCCCGCCAACCGGGGCCATGTCCGCCTTGACGGGGCGGATGTGTTCGACTGGAATCCCGAGGACCTGGGTCCGCATATCGGATACCTGCCGCAGCAGGTCGAGTTGCTGCCCGGAACCGTGGCCCAGAACATTGCCCGCTTCCGCGACATCGAAAGTGCTGCGGTCGTGCAGGCAGCCAGGCTGGCGGGTGTCCACGAGTTGATCCTGTCGCTGCCCAATGGCTACGAGACCGAGATTTCGTTGCATTCCCAGCGCGTCTCTCTGGGGCAGAAACAGCGCCTTGCCTTGGCCCGTGCGGTCTACGGCAATCCCGCCTTTGTGGTGCTTGACGAGCCGAACGCCAATCTTGACGAAATCGGCGACCGGGCCCTGATCGAGACGCTGGGCGCTCTGAAACGCGCAGGTACGACCGTCCTGATCGTGACGCATCAGGCGTCGGTGCTGAAATGCGCCGACATGGTGCTTGCGATCCGCGACGGCACGGTGGCGGCCTTCGGACCGCGCGACCAGATCCTCAAACCCGTGCGGCGCGTCCTGCCGATGCTTCCGGCCAGTTCCAAGATCGGCATTCGGGAAACCGCGGCGCTTGATGAGGGGCAAGACAACATCAGTGTTGGAGAATAGGCCCATGGCCGAGGTGATCGACTTCGGGGGACTGTGGAGCGCGGCGGCGCTCGCGGCCAGCCAGACGGCATCCAAGGGCGTGGCGGATACCCAGGCGCTGCTGCGCTGGGAGCTGGTGTTTCTGGCCGCCCTGTTTGCCGGAATGATCTGGATCGCCCGGCGCAGGGACCGCAGCGCGCCTGCGACGCCGCCCACCGAGCTTGCACTTCTGACGCAAGGGTCGCAGCGCCTTGGCCTGCTCGCGGCGGCCGTGTTCGTGCTGGGCTTCAGCGGCTGGTCGGTCTATGCGCCGCTGGCCAGTGCGGCCCTCGCACCGGGGGTCATCAGCCCGGACGGCTACCGCAAGACGGTGCAACATCTGGAGGGCGGCATCATCCGCACCATCCATGTCCGCGAAAGCGACGAGGTGGCCGCTGGCGACCCGCTCATTACGCTGGACGACACGGCGGCGCGCGCGCAGGACGCCGAGATCCGGGAGCGGTATCTGCATGTGCTTGCAGCCGAGGCGCGGCTGGAGACCGAACAGTCAAACGCCGCCGAGATCGTCTTTCCGCCCGAGCTTCTGCGCGCGGACACGCCCGACCTGCAGGAGATCACCGAAAGCCAGCGCCAGCTGTTCCTCAGCCGCAAGGCAACGCTGGCAAACCGCATCGCCATTCTTGAGGCGCGAGTCCTGCAGCTGGGAGAACAGAATGCGGGCTTCGAACAGGTGATCGCCGCCGAGGGCGAGCAGCTTGCACTGGTCGACGAGGAAATCACCATGGTCGAAACCCTGCTCGCGCAGGGGCTCGGACGCAAGCCCGAGGTTCTTGGCCTGCAGCGCACACGGACGCAGATTGCCGCCTCGCGGGCGATGAACCGGGCGCGGATTGCCGAGAATGCCGAGGCGATCGGTGAGGCGCAACTGCAACTGATCGCCCTGACCGAGCAGCGCAGTGAAGAGGTCGCAGAGGAACTGGCGAACATCCGGCGCGTCATTTCCGAGTTGCGGGCGCAGATGCCATCGCGCGAGGACATCCTTGAACGGACCGTCATCCGGGCGCCGATCAGTGGCACGGTGATGAACCTGAAAGCCACGACCGAAGGCGGGGTGATCAGGCCGTCGGAAGCGATTGCCGAGATTGTTCCGGCCAAGACGCAGCTTGTCATCAATGCCCGGGTTCAGCCGAATGACATCGACCGGATCGTGCCCGGCATGTCGGCGCGGGTGATCCTGACCGCCTACAATCAGCGAAACCTGCCGATCATGCACGGCCGGCTGCAATCGATCTCGGCGGATGCGCTTGTCGATGAACGGACGGGCGTTGCCTATTTCCTGGCGAAAGTTGAAGTCGATCCGAAGGATTTGGACCGCAATGCCGAGGTCCGGCTCTTGCCGGGAATGTCGGCCGAGGTCATGCTTTTGCAGGGCAATCGAAGCGCGTTCGACTACTTTCTTGGCCCGATCCTGCAAAGCCGACGGCGCAGTTTCCTTGAGGGATGACGCGTCTCAGCCGGGATTCCTGTCCGGGGGGGATCAGTGGCGATGCCCTGCCTGCCGGGGCCGTCGTGCGGGGCACCTCATGCGGTCTGGCCGAACAGCGTTTCGTCGGATATTTCCATGTGTCCCGACAGCACACTGCAATCCAGGTTCTCGATCAGCGAGGTGGTCACGGATTCATGCAGCCAGCGCGCCAGCCGGCCGGACTTGTGATGGCCAATGACGACCAGATCGGCGTGGGCCTCTTTTGCAGCATCGACGATGCAGGTCGCCGGGTCGCCCATCTGCAACTTGGTCTTGTGGGCCAAGCCCAGCTTGTCCAGCCGCGTGGAGCCTTCGGCGAGGACCTTCTCATATTCCTCCCGCTGGTCGCTGGTGACAAAGCCCACCCCGGCGTCCATCGCGATCGGGACATAAGTCGGCTCGACAACCGCCAGCAGAACAACCTGCGACTGAAACAGCTTTGCCAGCAGCGCCCCCTCGCGCAGGGCCAGCCGCCCCTCGCGCGTACCGTCATAAGCCAAAAGGATTGTCCGATACATTGCGGCCCCTTTCCTTCATCAGAAGGATCCAGATGTGCACAGTGTACCTGACACCGGCCCCTCGAGCAAATTTTCTTCCAGAAACGGCCAGATGGGCACAATGTGGGGTCAGCAGTTGTCTTGTGGCGGCGGCTTGCCGCATTTGCGGTGCCGGTGAGCCAGAAGAAACTCTGATGCCCAACTGCGCAGATATGGCCCGGTTGTGGCGAAATGCGCGCCCGAGCGTCATTTCGAGTCCGTTAAAAGGTAACATGTGCTTAACGGATACTAAGTTAAGATAAGCGTTGTTGAGTATTTCTCTGGGTCAGGTCTTATGAGCCGACGACACATGCAGGGAACCCGGAATGCTGACCAAGCTGCTGATCGCTGGCCCCGAAGTGGTGGGCCTGTCCGGCGCGCATTTCCTTCGCGTCGACGCGTCGTCCTTGACCGCGCTGACCGAACAGGCGTTTGCCGATGTCTCGCACCTGTTGCGGACCGGCCATCTGGAACAGCTGCGCGCTATTCTGGATGATCCCGAGGCCTCGCAGAATGACCGTTTCGTGGCGCTGGAGCTGATCAAGAATGCGGTGATCGCGGCCGAGCGCGAGTTTCCCAGTTGCCAAGACACCGGCACGGCCATCGTCACCGGCAAGAAGGGGCAGAACCTGCTGGTGAACGGCCCGATGCGGGCGGCGATCGAGGAAGGCATCCGCACCACATGGGCCAGCCGCGCCCTGCGCTATTCGCAGATGGCGCCACTGACGATGTATGAGGAGAAGAACACCGGAACCAACTTGCCCGCGCAGATCGACATCGAGGCGGTCGAGGGCGAGGCGCTGGATCTGATCTTCATGGCCAAGGGGGGTGGGTCCGCCAACAAGACCTTCCTCTATCAGGAAACCCGCCGCCTGCTGGAGCCCGATCGCTTGCTCGCCTTCTTCGACGAAAAGATCCGCACGCTGGGCACCACTGCTTGCCCGCCCTATCATCTGGCCATCGTCATCGGCGGACTGTCGGCCGAACAGTGCCTGAAAACGGTCAAACTCGCCTCGGCCCGGGCGCTGGACGACCTGCCTGGGGACGGCGACATCACCGGGCGGCCCTTCCGCGACCGCGGGCTTGAGGCACAGATTCTGGACCTGACGCGCAAGATGGGCATGGGTGCGCAGTTCGGCGGCAAGTATTTCTGCCACGATGTGCGGGTGATCCGCCTGCCGCGTCATGGCGGCAGCCTGCCGGTCGGCATGGGGGTAAGCTGTTCGGCCGACCGCCAGATCAAGGCTCGCATCGACCGCGAGGGCATCTGGCTGGAGGCGCTGGAGCGCGACCCCGCCCGCTTCCTGCCGCAAGTCCAGACCGCGCCAGAGGCCGTCAGAATCGATCTGAACCAGCCGATGACGGCGATCTGTGCCGCGCTCTCGAAGCTGGCGGTTTCGACGCCGGTGCTCCTGTCGGGCACCATGATCGTGGCGCGGGATCTGGTCCATGCCGAACTTGGCCGGATGATGGCGGCAGGCCAGCCGCTTCCGGGCTACATGACCGACCACCCGATCTATTACGCCGGCCCCGCCAAGACGCCCGCCGGCCATGCCTCGGGATCGTTCGGGCCGACCACGGCCGCACGGATGGACCCCTATGTGCCGGAGTTGCAGGGCAGGGGCGCCTCGCGCGTGATGATCGCCAAGGGCAACCGCGCCGCCAGCGTCGTGCAAAGTTGCAAGGCGCATGGCGGCTTTTATCTCGGCTCGGTCGGCGGGGCAGCGGCCAGCCTTGGCCGGGACGTGATCCGCAAGGTCGAACAGATCGACTTTCCGCAGTTCGGGATGGAGGCGGTCTTTCGCATCGAGGTGCAGGATTTCCCCGCCTTCGTGATCATCGACGATAAGGGCGGCGACTTCTTCGCACGCCCGCAGTGATTGACAGGGCCGATGCGGCTCTGGCAGATCGGGAGCGCGGCTGCGAATGGGGTGGGCTTGGACGATCTGGGCGAAAAAATCACGCTGCGGCAGATGCAGATCTTCCTGGCCGCCGTCGAAAGCCGCAGCTTCATGCGGGCGGCCGAACGGCTGTCGCTGACACCGCCCGCCGTCTCGATGCAGATGAGCCGGCTCGCGGAATGCCTTGGCGCGACTCTGTTCGAAAAAGAGGGGCGCACGGTTCAGCCAACCGAGGTGGCCACCGCGCTTGTCCCCTATGCCGAACGCATGGTCGAGACGCTGAAGGATGCTGTGCTGGTGGTCGAGGCGTTGCAGGGCCGGATCGACAGTCAGGTCCGCGTGGCGATGGTGTCGACCGCGCGCAATTTCGGGCCGCAGCTGATGCAGGAATTCCGCAAGCGCCACCCCGAGGCCGACCTGCAGATCAGCATTGCCAACCGCGAAGGGGTGATCCATGCGCTGGAAACCGGCAAAGCCGATGTCGCGCTGATGGGCCGCCCGCCGGGCCGGGTCGAGGTGACGCAATACCAGTTCGCCAAGCATCCCTATGTGCTGATCAGCCATCCCGACCATCCGCTGGCCCGCGCCCGCCGCATCCGCAGGGCGGACCTTGTGCGCATGCCGTTTCTGGTGCGCGAAAGCGGCTCGGGGACGCGGATGGTGCATGAGTATTTTTTTCGGGAAGCCGATCTGCCGCTGCCGCCCGCGCAGGAGATGGACAGCAACGCCAACATCAAGCAGGCCGTGATGGGCAACATGGCGCTGGCCTTCATTTCGGCCCACACCATCGGGCTGGAGCGTCAGGCGGGCAAGCTGAGCGTGCTGAAGGTCGACGGCATGCCACAGATCCGCGACTGGTACGTTCTGCATTTGAAGCGGCGCAAGCCCGGCCCCGCCGCGCAGCAATTCGTCGATTTCGTCCGCAGCGAAGGGCCGGACATCATGCGCGGGCTTTATGGCCCGGACTTTGGCGCAGAAGCCTGACCGCCCGCGCCACGATTGGCGGGTCCACCATACGGCCCTCGAAAAGCACTGCACCGCGCCCTTCGGCTTCTGCCGCGGCCGAGGCCGCGACAAGGCGGCGGGCATGCTCAAGCGCTGCGTCAGACGGCGCGAAGATCTGGTTGACGATCTCGACCTGTCGGGGGTGGATGCACAGCGCCCCGTCAAAGCCCAGCCGTTGGCCCAGGGCGGCCGCGGCGGCAAACCGCTCGGCATCAGCCACATCGGCGATGCTGCCGGGCAGTCCCAGGGCGGCAAGCCCCGCCGCCCGCGCCGCCCAGATCAGATGCTGCGCCGGATGGGTCAAGCTCTCTGGGGTCGGGTCAAAGCCACAGTCGGCGCTGAAGTCCTCGGTCCCGAAGGCAAGCGCCGTCACACGGGGAGCCCGGGCAATGGCCGGGGCGTGCAGCAGCCCCTCGGCGGTTTCGATCAGGGCAATGAGGCCAATCGGAGGCTGCCCCGCTGGCTCGCAACTGGTCAGATGATCGGCAACCAGCCGCAGGACTGCGGCCGAGGCAACCTTCGGTACCATCAGCGCCTCGACACCGGGCAAGGCCGCCGCCTCGATGTCGCGGGCGAGATCGCCCAACCCGGCATTGACCCGCACCGCAACCCGCGCGCCATGGCTGGCCAGCGCCGCGACCGCTGCCGGCAAGCTGGCCCGTGCCTCGGCCTTCCGGGCCGCGGGTACGCTGTCTTCAAGGTCCAGAAGCACCACATCCGCCCCCCGCTCATGCGCGCTGGCAACAAGGCGCGGTTGATGGGCGGGGGTGAAAAGATAGCTGCGGGCCATCAGGCGAACTCGGCCCGGATCGCGGTGGAATGCTCGCCCACCTTCGGCACCCGGCCAAGCTGCGGGATCTCCGGCTCGAAGCTGTGGCGCACCGGCGGGGCGACCAGATCGGCCTCTTGCCCGTCCTCCAGCGTCACTGGCGCACGGCGCAGCGCCGGGTGGCTGGCAAAATCGGCCACGGAATTGACCGCGCCATAGGCGATCGAGGCAGCGCGCAACCGCGCCTCCATCTCCGCCCTCGTGCGTTTGGCAAAATAGGCCGCAACCATCATGTCGGTGTCCGGCCGGTTCTTGACCCGGGCGGCGGCGTTGCAGAAGCGCGGGTCGACGGCAATTTCCGGCCGCTCGAAGACGTCGGCGCAAAGCTTGACCCATTCCCGCTCATTCTGGATCGAAATTGCCAGAACCTGCCCATCCGCGGTGGTGAACCCGCCATAAGGCGCGATCGAGGGGTGGTGCAGCCCCACCGGCTGCGGGGCTTTCCCGGCATAGACCGTATGCATCAGCGGCACGGTCATCCAGTCCGCCGCCGTATCGAACAGCGAGAGTTTCACCGCACTGCCTTGCCCGGTGATGCCGCGCGCGATCAGCGCTTTTTGCAGGCCGATGATGGCATTCATGCTGGCCCCGATATCGCAGACCGAAACCCCGATCCGCCCCGGATGGCCCGGCGCCCCGTTCACCGCGACCAGCCCGCTTTCGCATTGCACCAGAAAGTCATAGGCCTTCATCTCGGCAAAGGCGCCGCTCTCGCCGTAGCCCGAGATGTCGCAGGTGATCAGGCGCGGATATTTCCGGCGCAACGCTTCCGAACCGAAGCCGGCCCGGTCAATCGCACCGGGGGCAAGGTTCTGCAGGAAGATGTCGGCCCGCGCCAGCAGCCGCTCCAGCAGCGCGGCGTCCTCGGGCCGCTTGATGTCCAGACACAGGCTTTCCTTCCCGTGGTTCGCCCAGGCGAAATATGACGCCGTGCCCTTCACCGCGCTGTCATACTTGCGGGCGAAATCCCCCTCGCCCTCGCGCTCGATCTTGATGACCCGCGCCCCGCCCTGGGCAAAGTGGCACGAGGCAAGCGGCGCCGCGACCGCCTGCTCCAGCGAGACGACCAGCAGGCCCGCATAGGGCTTCAACCCCTGCATCACGCCACCCTGCGGTTGCCGACCGCCAGAATGCGGTTCATTTCGTTCGCGACAATCGTCATGCCTTCGTCAAACCCCATGCCGGGCTTGACCAGCACCCGTTCGGGCCGCGTGGCCATGGCGGCATGCAGGCAGGCGCGGGCCGAGATGTCGGTCTCGTTGCAGGTGCCGCCCTGATAGGCCTCGACCCCGTGCGCCTTGCAGTACAGCACTGCGTCGATCGTGTTGTGCAGGCTGCCCAGATCGGGCGTCTTGATCTGCACCATGTCGCAGCAGCCCGCATCGACGAAATCGACCACATCCTGATAGGTGTTGCACCATTCGTCGGCCACGATCCTGACCTTGGCGCCGCGCTTGGCCAACTCCGACCTGATGGCCGAAAGCAAGGCGATCTGGCCGTCTTTCGCGCCGGCATCGGCCGGGCCTTCGATGTAGAGCGAAAAGCCGTCGGCCCGCTTTTCCAGCGTAGCCAGATACTCGGCGATGCGCGCAGGATCATTGTCGAAGATCGTGCCAACGGTGCCATAGACATCAATGTGAAGCACCGGGTTATAGGCGCGGCTGCGGCGCAGGCTGCGAATGCGATGGGCCAGCCACGAGACATATTCGGCCAGTTTCCCCCCGGTCTCGCCCAGCTTTTGCGGCACGTTGTTGATCAGCCCGTGCGGCAGCGCGGCCACCTGTTTCAGGATCATCTTGTCGACCGCGTTATAGCGGTCATCGCCGCTTTGCCCGAAGAGTTGCAACGGCGCGGCGCTCCGCGGCAGGCCCCATTCATCGGCCACCACCTGATATTTCTGCCGCCCGGTCGCCTTTGCCGTGGCATCCAGCAGCGCCTGGCTTAGCCCATAGCGGATGGCGGTGTGCAAGGGCGCGCCGTCGATGGTCAGGGCATCGAACGTCGCCGCATTGTCGCGAAAGCGGGACACATCAAGACCGACAAGCCTTGGAACAAGATGGGCTGCAATCAGCGGCATGAAACGCTCTGCCGTGAACAGCGGGTCACGACCGCCTGCGCCGGAATATTGCACAGCCGCGCAATCGCCTTCGGCAATCTGGCCGTTTTCCAGCTCCAGCAGGATCGAGATGCTTTCCCCGCATTGACGCACCTGATCAAAACCCGGCGTCAGCGGCGTGCCGGTGTAGACAAAGCTGTCCTGCCGGGCGCCAGCCTTGATCGCGGCCTGGTCGTCGAAATAGAAGGCCGAATATCCCGGCGCGAGATGGACGTGTGTGATCTTCATGGGGTTCCTCATGCCAAGGCTCAGGCGGGCCGGCCGACAAGTTTGCTGGCCGAGATGGCGCGCACGTCATCGACAACCATGTTGAAGGAAGGGTCGCGGCGTTCGGCCCGCGCACGTTCGGCGATCTTGTCGCGGTGGAAGGCCAGCACATCGGCCGGCAGCGGCACATTGCCCACATCGAACAGCCGGATTGCGCCGTGATTGTCGCGGACGGGGGTCAGCTTGCCGAGATTGGCCTTGGCAGGGGCGAAAGGCACATCCATCACGCCCGCGGCAAACGCCAGCACAGCGCCCCTGGCGACATCGCCGCCACCCAGCCGCAGGATTTCCCGCATCACGGCGTGGACTTCAGCCTCGATCACGTCGATTTCCATCTGGATGTCCGGGCTGTCCACCCGGTTCTGGTCCGAGATCATGTTGACCATCTGCCGCGTCGCCTTCAGCCCGGCCTGATTGGCCTCCAGCGTCGGCACCCCCGATGCCTCGTGCGGGGTTTTCACGATGATCTTGGTCGCCCGGGCCTGCCGCGCCACCAGCGCGCCAAGGCAGATCACGGCGGTCGCTTGCGATTCATCCTCGGGAAAGCCCCCCATCCACTGATGAAAGACCGTCGTCAGCCGGTAATCGGTGAAGCCCGCGTTCAGGAAATAGTGGTTGGCCAGCCGGCGCAGCGACCGCAGGGCCGCGATGTCCTGCGCCACATTGCCGGCCTGGCCATAGCCCAGGGTGATGCACTTCACCCCTTGCTCCAGCGCCAGAAGCCCTTCGAGAATGGCGACGACATGGCTGACAAAGGGCGGTACCAGCGTGCCCGTCAGCGGCCCGAACGGCTCTCGGTTGATCGAGATGCCCGCTTCCTCGAACCGTCCGACCAGCCGGTCGCAATATTGCCAGTGCCGGATAGACCGTTCCAGCGGCACATGCTTGGCATAGGGAATGTTGTAGGAAATCCCGCCGCCCTCGAAGCTGGAAAAGCCTGCTGCCAGCGTGATCTCGGCCAGCAGTCGCGCGTCCGGCGTGCCGTGGCGCACCTGAACCGGCTTTTCCAGCGCCTCGACCAGACGGCGGCAGCCCTCGACCCCGTGGTTCACCGCCGGGAAGCCGTTCAACAGCGAGGTGCCCGCCGCGCGCGACCGGTCGATGCCCTCTTGCGCCTCGGCATAGCGGTTGTGGCGGGTGTAGGCGTCGATGGTCGTGGGCAAGACATCGCAATAGGGCGAAAGCCCGTTCAGAAGCGCCACATGCTCCCGCACCAGCGCCACCCCGGCACGGGGTTGCAGAAGCGTGTGCCCCTGCGCATCGGCTTCGGCCAGCGCCACGGCAAAGCGCTTTTCCACAGGCAGCGCTTCCTGCACCCGGAGCGCATCGGCAAAGCAGACACCCGCGCCCGTGGCCCAGCCCTGCAGCACCTCGCCCCGTTCGGCGTCGAAAGCGGCAGCGTCCAGACGGCGGTTGTTCAGATCGGTCATGGCACGCTCCTCAGGCCGACAGGCGTTCGGCGGGCAAGGCGCGCGAATTGCGCAAACCTGCCGGGCGCCGCTGGTCGATATCCGATTTCAGCAGGGCGATAACCTCGGCCAGATCCACGGTCGGGCGGAACACCCGGTCAAAGCCCATATCGCGAAACTGCGCCTCGACCGCCGCAAACTCCTGCTTGCCGATCACCAGATTGCCGCCGACATACAGCACGATGTCGCCAAGCCCCCGCTCCTCGCAGCGGGCGCGAAAATCCTGGCAGTCCAGCTCGCCATGCCCATAGATCGACGAGACCAGAATTGCGCCCGCCTGTTCGGCCCGAGCGCAATCGATGAATTCGTCCTGACTGACCATGACGCCAAGGTTCACCACCTCGATCCCGCCCTGCGTCAACACCGAGGTCAGGATGCGATTGCCGACCGCGTGACAATCCGCCCCGATCACACCCAGAACAACCTTGTAGCCCTGCGAATCCCCGGACATCTGCACTCTCCCGTTGCGCTGCGGTCCTGATAGGGGGTCAGGCAAAAGTGGTCAAAACTATTTATTTGTTTTGAAGTAATGGTAAGTATCAATTATCTATTGATTTCCGGGGTGCAGCGGAGAAAATGCCGTCAGCTCAGGAGGCCCAGCATGACACAGATCCCAGACCCCAAAGCCGAAGCGCAGGCCTATATTGACGAGATGGTCCGGGTGCGGGGCTATGTGCTGCCCTATCACAAGCTGATGGCGGGGGCCGATTTTCCGGTGCTGAAGGCGGCGAACCAGATGGTCGCCGCCGCTTATACCGATCAGCGCCGTCTGAGCCGGGCGACGAAAGAGCTGATCTTCATCACCAGCCTGACAGTTCTGCGCGCCGCGCCCGGCCATATCGAAAGCCATATCCGGGTGGCGCTGGATCTGGGCGTCAGCCCGGAAGAGATTCTTGAGGCGCTTGAAATCGCGCTGCCCGAGGCGGGGGTGGTCGCCTTCCAGCATGGCTTTGAAGTCTGGGCCAAGGTGGTGGGCGCAAAGCCGCTGGAGCCGTCAGTGCCGACACACGATCCATCGCAGGCCTGACGGCTCCCGCAGTGGCATTCGACCCGTTGGCGCGCCGCGCGCCGGGCCGATTCACCCGCGCTCCACGCTGCCCGGCGCTGAACTTCGGGATCTGCCCCTCATCTCTGTCGGGCTGACAGCGAACAGTGCCCTGAATTTGCGAGACAGGGTAGAGCTTGAGGTGAACCCTGTTGCAAGGGCGATTTCGGTGATGGGCAGATCCGTCTGTTCGCAGAGTTGCCAGGCGACACCCAATTGCAACTGAAGGTAAAACCGCCGCGGTGACACCTCGAGATAGCGCAGAAAGAGGCGCTCAAGCTGGCGCTGCGATATGCCGGCTTCTGCCGCGAGGCAGTCGATCCGAACCGGGTTTTCAAGGTTCTGGCCCATGCGCTTGGCAACCGCCTGAACGACGGGGGGCGCGTAGCGCAACAGGCTTGCGGATTGCTTTGGTTGATCGGCCTCCGGGCCGCGGGGCCGGGAAACCAGAAAGCGGTCGCAAACCATATCCGCGATCGCTTTGCCGAAGACCTGGTTCACGAAATGGATCGTCAGATCCAGCGTGGCCAGCTCCCCGGCGCAGGTTGTAACCCGTGGGTCGGGCGCGAACAGTTTCGACAGCGGATCAATGGCGATGTTGCGCTCTCTGAAGGCAGAGAGCGAAGACCAGTGGACGACACCGGATCGGTTCGGCAAAAGCCCGGCCTCGGCAAGGGCCCATGTGGCCGAGCCGATGCCGTAGATCGGGATTGCCTTGCGCCGGGCCTGACGCATCAACCGGCGAAGCGGCTCGCGCACCTCTGGCATTACATCAAATCCGCAACAGAAAAAGATCGCGGTGGCAGCGGGAAGGTCTGACAACCGGGCGTCCAGCGCCTCGACGGACCCCGCGCCGGTCACTCTCAGCGCGTCGTTGCCGGCCAGCTCTGGCTTGCCGAGATCATAGACCGAGATCTGGGTCTTTCCGGGGGGCCTCAGACTTTGTGCGTAGCGGAGCGGCTCCAGCAGGCAGCCCAGGCTAAGGAACGAGCACCCCGGCGCAACCGCCAGGATGATATCAAGCGCCGGAACCTCGACGTTGGTCGGACGCAGGCCGCGCCCGAGGGCCATGATCCGGCTTGCGGCCGGCCGGGCCGAAAGTGACCCGGAGGGTCGGCTTACCAAAGAGGCATTCGGATTGAGGCGGTTCAACGGGGTGTTGTCCATCACTTGCCAATTTGAACGCGCCGCAGGACGAAGCGCGTATGTACACTAATGTACATCTCCTGCCAAGTCAACCCGGCAAGGGATGTGCTGCGCCACAAGCCCTCTGGCGCAGCACATCCGGCGCGAAGCGTCAGGCGATCCGCGCGAACTTCGCCGTGAAATGCCGCATCAACCTGGGTTGCTCGACGATCTGGAAGCCTTTCAGATGGTCTTTCCTCCGGGCGACCTCTTCAAAGGCCTCGGCGATGTAGTCTGCATGCGACTGGGTATAGA
Source organism: Tabrizicola oligotrophica (assembly GCF_011008935.1). Classification (GTDB taxonomy): domain Bacteria; phylum Pseudomonadota; class Alphaproteobacteria; order Rhodobacterales; family Rhodobacteraceae; genus Tabrizicola_A; species Tabrizicola_A oligotrophica. Next base: position 39,072 of record NZ_JAAIVJ010000002.1, read on the forward strand.
CCCGCCGCGGCAAGGCAAGCCGCACAAGGTCCATTGCCGCCGGCGCCTCGGTTCCATCGGGTTTGGCGCCGAACATCACCGTGCCAATCTCGCAACTCCGGATCCCTGCGACCTCGTACAGCGCCACTGCCGCCGCCTGCCCGGGATAGGCCAGCGGCGCAATGTGCGGCAACCATTTGCGCGCATCGACAAAGACCGCGTGGCCGCCCGCCGGACGCATGACCGGAACGCCAAGCGCATGCAGCTTTTCCGTCAGATAGGCCGTGGTCCGCACCCGATAGCGCAGGTAATCCTCGTCGACGATCTCTTTCAGCCCCTGCGCCAGCGCATCCAGATCGCGCCCGGCCATGCCGCCATAGGTCGGAAAACCTTCGGTCAGAATCAGCCGGTTCCGCGCCTTCAGGGCAAGGTCGTCGTCGTTCAGCGCAAGCCAGCCGCCGATGTTGCCGAAGGCGTCCTTCTTGGCGCTCATGGTCATGCCGTCGGCTTCGGCGAACATGTCGCGCACGATGTCCTTGACCGGCCGCTCCGACTGGCCCGGCTCGCGCGCCTTGATGAACCAGGCATTTTCGGCAAAGCGGCAGCCGTCGATCAGGAAGGGCTTGCCATGCTTGCGGGCCAAGGCCGCGACGGCGCGGATGTTTTCAAGGCTGACCGGCTGGCCGCCGCCGGCGTTGTTGGTGATGGTCAGCATGACGCAGGGCACGTCGGCACCGTGTTTCACCAGAAAGGCTTCCAGCGCTGCAAGGTCCATGTTGCCCTTGAACGGATGCTCGCGGTCGGGATGGCGACCATCCTCGATCAAAAGGTCATGGGCTTCGGCGCCACCGGCTTCGATATTGCCGCGGGTGGTGTCGAAATGGGTGTTGTTCGGGATTTTCCGACCCGGCCCGCCGAGGATCGAGAACAGGATCGCCTCGGCCGCGCGGCCCTGATGGGTCGGGATGACATGCTTGAACGGCATCAGTTCCTTGACCGCCGCCTCGAAGCGGAAGAACGACGGCGATCCGGCATAGCTTTCATCGCCCTGCTGGACGGCAGCCCATTGGGCCGCGCTCATCGCCGAGGTGCCGCTGTCGGTCAGCAGGTCGATCAGCACGTCATCGGATTTCAGGGCGAACAGGTTGTAATGGGCCTGCCGCAACAGCGCTTGGCGTTCTTCGGCCGTGGTGAAGCGGATCGGCTCGACAGTCTTGATGCGGAAGGGTTCGATGATGGTCTTCACGGGGATGCTCCTTTGGCAATACCCCGTCCGGACATTCGATACGGGGCCAAGCACCGCGGTTGTCTCTGGCTTGCAGATGACCGCGCTCAGCGCCCTGTAATTGCAGCGTATTTCAGGACATTTCGCCCTGTCAACGCGCGCAAGCGACCATCCTTCGGGATCGGGGCGCAAACCGCCGCGGTCAAGTGTCGCAGGCTCTCTGATGCCAATCCTCAGCCGGCAAGATCGCGAAAGGCGGCGGCAAGCCAGGACCAGAGATAGGCCAGAAGGCCGCGTTCCACATGCAGGCGCAGGATCTCGTCCGCGTGGTCCAGCACGGCCGGCACACCGGCAAAGGTGATGCTGGCCGAGGGGCCGGGGTCTTCCGACCGGGTGGTCGTTGCCATGGCGACAAGGGCCGCGAGCCCCGGTCCGGCGAGCTCGACCATGGCCAGCCCGGCGCTGATGTCGGACAGGGCAAAGCCCTCGGTGTGCCAGCCGGGCGCAAGGCCGGGCAACGCCCCCACCACAAGCAGACGGTCGCGGGCCAGTCGCAAGGCGCGCGCGCCCTGTTTCTGGTCCGCAGCATCAATGCCGCTGACCCGTGCAAAGGCCGCCAGATCGCCGCTGACCAGCGTACGGTCAGTGCAAGCGGCCACATGCGCCGCTACGCCCGGCCCCTGCAATGTCGCGCCCGGCTCGGGCTGGGCTGCCCATTTGTCGGCATGGTTCAGCTCGGTGTCAGGCATCGAGAAGCCTCCCTTCGGGGTCCAGCGCACAAACCGGCGCGACGCGCGCCTGCACCTCATGGCCAAGATGATACAGGGTCACGATCTCGCCCATGCGGGTATTGCCGCCTTCCAGCAGCCCCATCGCGATGGGACGGTTCAGGTTCGGGCTGTAGTGGCTGGTGGTCACAAAGCCGCGGCTGCGGCGCTTGCCGGCGACAGTTTCCACCACATGCGCGCCTGCCGGCAGGGGCAGGGGTGTCAGGCTTTCAAGCCCCACCAGATCGCGCGCCTGAGCGGCCACTGCCGGCAGGTGCAATGATCGGCGGCCCAGATACTCGCCCTTGCGCTTTTCGAACGGGCCGCGCACCCCCAGGTCCATCGGGCGGGTGCGGCCGTCGGTGTCCTTGCCGACGACGATATAGCCCTTCTCGGCCCGCAGGATCATCAGCGCCTCGCCACCGAGCAAAACCGCGTCAAAGGCCCGGCCTGCGTCTTTGAGCCGCCGCCACAGGCCAAGCGCACGGTCGGCGCGGATCGACAGTTCGTAAGACCGGTCGCCGGTGAAGCTGACCCGGGTGATCCGCACCTCGTCGCCTTCGAACTGCCCATAGCTCAGCGCCATGTGTGGCAAATCGTCCAGCGTCCCGAACCCCACCGCTTGCAGCAGATCGCGCGACTTCGGCCCAGTCACGGTCAGCGTGGCGTAATTCGCCGTCGTGTCGTGAATCACCACCCGCGACCGGTCGAAACTGTCCTGCCGCCATTCCTCCAGCAAAAGCGCCATGCCCTGCACATGGCTGGACGAGCAGGAGACGACAAAGCGGTTTTCCTCCAGCCGCACCAGCACGCCGTCATCAAAAACCGCGCCGCCCTCGGTCAGCACAAAGCCATAGCGGCAGCGGCCCGGCTTCAGCGTGGACATGGTGTTGTAATAGATGAAGTCGAGAAACTTCGCCGCATCCGGCCCGATCACCTCGATCTTGCCAAGGGGGGAGCCGTCGAAGAGGCCCACACCCTGACGCGCGGCGCGCGCCTCGCGCTGGACCTCCGCCGTTTCGCCGCCCGTGCCATACCAGGCGGGGCGGAGCCAGCCGCCATATTCGCGGAACAGCGCCCCGTCGGCGCGGTGTTCTGCCTCCAGCGGCAGGCGGCGGACCGGGTTCATCAACTGCCCGCTGCGCAGGCCCGCGAAAGAGGCCAGCGGTACAGGGGTGAAGGGCGGGCGATAGGTGGTCGTTCCGGTTTCAGGGATACTGCGGCCCGTCAACTCGGCCATCAGCGCGAGGCCGGGCAGGTTCGAGGTCTTGCCCTGATCGTTGGCCATGCCAAGGGTGGTGTAGCGTTTCAGATGCTCGACCGAGGTCAGGTTTTCCCGGTGGGCAAGCTCAACATCCTTGGCGGTGACATCGTTCTGCAGGTCCAGCCAGATGCGGCCCTTGGCTCTAGGCCTGGGCCAGAGGGCCAAGGTTCCGCCATGGGCCGCCGCCTCGACGCCCTGACCCGGCAGGATCCGTGCCAGATCGTAGACCCCGGCTGCCGCGCCGATGACGCGCAGGCCCGCGACCGGAGCGCCGGGCAGGAAGGCCTGCACTCCGTCGTCCCAGCGCAGTTTGCCTTGCGCCTGCGAGTAGAGATGCACGCTTGGCGTGTGCCCGCCCGAAACCAGCACCGTATCTGCGTCAAGCCGTTCGCCCGATGCCAGCCGGACCGCCTCAACCTGACGCCGCCCAAGCGCGGTTTCAATCGGCTGGCCCGTGATGACCCGGAACGGATGCTTGCCCGCCTCCGCCCCGCCACGCAGATCCAGCAGCGTGACCACGGCCCCGACCTCATGCAGCGCGCGGGCGGTGTCATAGGCCGAGCCATTGGTCGTGGCGATCACCACGCGGCGCCCGACCGCGACGCCGAAGCGGCTGAGATAATGCAGCCCCGCTTCGGCGGACATGACCCCCGGCAAGTCATTGTTGGCGAAGGGCAAGCTGCGTTCGATGGCCCCGGCGGCAAGGATCGTCTCGGTTGCCCGGATGCGCCAGATGCGGGGGGCCGCGCCATTCGCCTGCGCTTCGGCCAGCCCGGTCAGCCCGTGGTCATAGCGGCCAAAGGCGGTGGTGCGGCTCAGGACGCGGACGCCAAGCGCGCGCAGTTCGCCGACCACCGCCGCCGCCCAGTCGCGGCCTTCTTGGCCGTTGATCCGGGCCGGGCGGAACAAGAGACTGCCACCCGGAAGCGCGCCCTCATCGCACAGGATCACCTTGCGGCCCGCCTTGGCCTCGGCCCGTGCAGCAGCAAGACCGGCAGGCCCTGCGCCCACCACCAGCACATCGCAGGTGGCATTGACCGGCGCGCTGGGGCCAAAGCCCTGTGCGGCCGGGTCCAGCCGGCCCAGCCCGGCCATGGCACGGATGCGGGGTTCAAACAGGTGCCAGTCGGGCAGCATGAAGGTCTTGTAATAGAACGCCGCCGGGATGAAGCGCGCGAAGCGGTCAAGGAAGGCCATGCGGTCATGCTCGGCTGTGGGATGGCCGTTAATCGACCGCAGGCGCAGCCCTTCGGTTGCCGGCTCCAGCGTCATCTGCACATTGGGGCGGTGCTGCGTACCCTGAACATCCGCGATGCCGTTCGGCTCCTCGCTGCCCGCCCCCCAGAAGCCGCGCGGGCGGTGATACTTGAAGCCGCGCCCGACGATGCGGTTCCCCGAGGCCAGCAGCGCCGAGGCCACCGTGTCGCCCGCCATCGCCGGGATGGTCTTGCCGTCGAAGGTGAAGCTGAGGGACTGGTTGCGGTCAACCGCCCAGCCGCTTTGGGTGCGCCAGCCGCTCATGCCTCACCCCCAAGGGCTTCGGTCGCGGAAACCTCATGGCTGACGGTATCGCGCGCCATCAGGAACACCTCGCGGCAGGTCAGATGCATCCAGATTTCCCGTGTGGGGCCTTTGCGGTTGTGCTTGAAGAACAAGTAATTCGTCCAGTCGCTGTCACTCGCCGCCGCATCGGGGCGGGTGTTGCCGGCATCGCCGCCAAAATGGAACTCGGTTTCCGGGCGTGGGCCGCAGAAGGGGCAGGGGAAAAGCTGCATCGGGGCCTCAATGCGCAATGCCCGCGCCGGCGGCTTCATCCAACAGATGCCCGGTGCGGAAGCGGTTCAGATCGAAGGGGCGGCTGATCTCGTGATGGCCGCCGGTGGCGAGGATATGGGCAAAGACAGTGCCGCCGGCCGGAATGGCCTTGAAACCGCCGGTGCCCCAGCCGCCGTTCAGGTACAGGCCCGGAAGCGGGCTTTCGCCGAAGATCGGCGAGCTGTCGGGCGTCACATCCACCGTCCCGCCCCATTGCCTGAGAAGGCGTAACTGGCGGAACACCGGAAACATCTCCAACAGGCCCGACAGCACGGTTTCGAGTTGCGGCAGGTTGCCGCGCTGGCCGTAGGACGGCACGCGGTCAAGGCCGCCGCCGATCACCATCTCGCCCTTGTCGGACTGGCTGACATAGGTGCCGGTCATGGGCGAAACCAGAACCGTATCGAAGATCGGCTTCACCGGCTCGGACACGCAGGCTTGCAGCGTATAGGAGGTGATCGGCAGCCGAAAGCCGGCTTTCGCCGCCAGCACGCCCGACGATCCGGCCACCGCCATGCCCACCCGCTCGGCCCGGATCTCGCCTTTCGAGGTAGCGACGCCCACACAGCGCCCGCCTTCGGTCAGGAACTCCTGCACCTCGCATTGCTGGAGGATGTCCACCCCCAGCGCATCGGCGGCGCGGGCATAACCCCAGGCCACGGCATCATGCCGGGCCACCCCGGCGCGTTCTTGATAGATCGCGCCGTAAACCGGATAGCGGGCGTCCGGGGCAAAGTTGAAGATCGGCACCCGGCGCTGCACCTCGCTCCGGTCCATCAGCCGCGCCTCGACACCGTTGATCTGCATGGCATTGACCTGCCGGGCGGCCATTTCCATCTCGCCCGGCGAGGAGACGATCTGCATCATGCCGCGCTGCGACAGCATGATGTTGTAGTTCAGCTCGCGCCCCAGCGTTTCGTAAAGCCGCAGCGACAGGTCATAAAGCGCTGTGCTTTCCGGGTAGTAATAGTTCGACCGGATCGCCGTGGTGTTGCGCCCGGTGTTGCCGCCGCCGAGCCAGCCGCGCTCGATCACCGCGACGCGCTTCACCCCATGGGTTTTCGCCAGATAATAGGCCGTAGCCAACCCCTGCCCGCCGCCGCCGATGATGACGACATCATACTGTTTCGCGGGCTTCGGGCTGCGCCATGCCGGAGCCCAGCCCTTCTGGCCGTTCAGGCCTTCCTTGATGACCGAAAGTGCCGAGTAATGCCGGGTCATGCGCGCATCGCCCGGCCTTGGGGGTCGTAGGGCGAGGCGGCGATCACCACGGCGCGGCATTCCTCGCCGATGATATGGGTTGAAAGCACCGTGCCTTCCGCCGCATGGGCGCGGTCGACCATGGCGATCGCAAGGCTTTTGCCCACACAGGGCCCATAGCCGCCCGAGGTGACATAGCCGATCAGCCCGCCGTCTGCCCAGATCGGCTCATAGCCGCTGCAATCGGCGTCCTTGGCGAAAACCTCCAGTGTGACCAGCACCTGCGCCGAAGGCGCAAGGCGGGCGGCGCGGGCGGCAGCTTCGCCGATGAAGCCCTGCTTTTCCCAGTCGATGAAGCGGTCCAGCCCGGTCTGGCTCGGCGCATAGCCTTGGGTGAACTCGCGGTTCCAGATGCCGAAGCTTTTCTCCAGCCTGAGCGCATTGCCCGAGGCGAACCCGAATTCCACCAGCCCCAAGTCCTTGCCCGCCTCCAGCAGCATCCGCCGCAGTGTGGCATGTTCCAGCGCCGAACAGTTGATCTCATAACCCAGCTCGCCAGTGATCGACATGCGGGCGACGCGGGTGCGGAGCAGCCCGAGGTCCATCTGGGTGCAGCCCAGCAGTGGCAGGGCCGAGACATCCTGGTGCGTCAGCTTTTGCAGGATCTCGCGCGATTTCGGCCCGGCGATGGCAAAGCCGGTGACCTGATCCGACAGATCGCGCAGGGTGACACCTGCATCCATGTGATCCTCGAACCAGCGCATGTGCCATTCGCGCAGGTAGTAAGACCCCATCAGCCAATAGCCGTCGCCCCAGTTCAGCACCGTCAGATCGCCCTTCAGCCGACCGTCATGGCCCAGCATCGGCGCAAGCTTGGCCCGACCGGGTTTCGGCAGGCGGCAGGCCAAGAGCTGGTTCAGCCACGCTTCGGCACCCGGACCTGTCACCTCGTAGCGCGAAAAGCCGGTGATATCGAGGATGCCGGCGCGGTCCCGTACCGCCCTTGCCTCGGCATTGACGATGTCGAAGGCGTTGGAGCGGCGCAGCGAGGGCTTTTCCTCGAACCCATCGGGTGCGAAGTACAAGGGCAGTTCCAGCCCCCAGCCGCCCGCCCATTTCGCGCCCGCAGCCGTCATGCCGTCATAGGCGCCGGGGGTTTTCAGCGGCCGCCCGGCGGGCAGATGCTCGTTCGGATAGGTCATGATGAAGCGGCGGGAATAGAACTGACCGGTGGTCTGGCGGATGAATTCGCGGTTGGCGGCAAATTCGCCGTAGCGGGCGATGTCCATGCCGAAAATGTCGGCCTCGGCCTGACCGTGGACCATCCATTCGGCCAAGGATTTGCCCACCCCGCCGCCTTGCAGGAAGCCCGCCATCACGCCGCAGGCCACCCAATAGTTGCGCATACCGCGCACCGGGCCGACCAGCGGGTTGCCATCGGGCGAGAAGGTGAAGGCGCCGTTGACCCAGCGCTTGATGCCCGCCCGTTCCAGCACCGGATAGCGGTGGAAGGCCATGGCGAGTTCGTCGGAAATCCGGTCGGGGTCTTCCTGAATCAGATCCATGCCGTAGTCCCACGGCGCGCCATCCATCTGCCAGTGCTTGTGGTTGATCTCGTAGACCCCCAGCAGCATGCCCTTCTGTTCCTGCCGCATGTAGGAAAAGCCGTCGAGATCGACGATCGTGGGCATTTCGGCGGGCAGGGCGGCCACTTCGGGGATGGCTTCGGTTACAAGGTAGTGGTGCTCCATCGGGGTGACGGGCAGTTCGACCCCGACCATGCGGCCAAGTTGCTTGGCCCAGAGGCCGCCGGCATTCACCACATGTTCGGCCAGAATTGTGCCCTTTTCGGTCTCGACCTGCCATTCGAGCGAAGGAAGCCGTTTCAGCGCCAGCACCCGGTTATGTTCGATGATGTCAGCGCCGCGGTTCTTGGCGGCGCGGGCATAGGCATGCACCACGCCCGAGGGATCGACATAGCCTTCACGCGCCGAAGTCATGCCGCCCAACAGGTCATCTGTGTTCACCAGTGGGCAGAGTTCCTTGATCTGCGCCGGTGTCACCAGAGCAGAGTCGTCGATGCCCATCGACTGCATCACGCGGTAGCTGCCCTTGAGCCAATCCCAGCGGTCGGGGTCGCGCGCCATCAGGATGCCACCGGTCATGTGAAGGCCGATGTTGATGCCGGATTCCTTCTCGATTTCCGGCAGAAGGTCGATCGTATAGGCCTGAAGCGCCGAAATGTTGGGATCGGCGTTCAGGGTATGGATGCCGCCCGCCGCATGCCAGCTGGACCCCGCCGTCAGAACCGACCGTTCCAGCAGCGCGATATCCGTCCAGCCCAGCTTGGTCAGGTGATAGGCAATCGAGGCGCCGACGACGCCGCCGCCGATGATGACAACACGATAGCGCGATTTCATGGGGAGCCTTTCTTTCTTGGGCGGTTGTCACACCGTAACATAATGTACAGTTATGTACAGGAGAATCTTGCGACCTATAGCCGTGCTTCCAGCCAGCCGCGTTCCATCACCGGCGTCGCATCCAGCAGTGTGCGGGTATAGGCCTCGCGCGGGGCGGCGAAGATGGTTTCGGCCGGGGCGAATTCGACAATCCGCCCCGCCTGCATCACCGCCACCTCATGGGCAAACCGCCGGGTCAGGCCGAGGTTGTGGGTGATGAACAGCAAGGTCAGCGGCCGCTGTTGCATCAGCCGCAGCAAAAGCTGGATCACGCTTTCCTCGACCAGCGGGTCCAGCGCAGAGGTCACCTCGTCGCAGATCAGCACTTCGGGATCGGCGGCCAGGGCGCGGGCGATGCAGATGCGCTGCTTCTGCCCGCCGGAAAGCGAGCCGGGATAGCGGTCGAGAAACTCTTCGGGCAGTTCCACGTCGCGCATCAATTGCCGCAGCCGCGCCTCTGCCGCGGCACCCGTCACCCCGGCAAAGAAGGCCAGAGGGCGCCCGATGGCCTCACGCACGGTCTGGCGCGGGTTCAGCGCAAGGTCGGGAAGCTGATGGATATACTGCATCCGACGCCGGGCGTCGCGGGGGCGATCCTCGAGGCGGGGAACCAGCGGCTTGCCCTGAAAGGTTGCCGTGCCGCCATGCACATCGACCAGCCCGGCAATGGCGCGGGCCAGCGTGGTCTTGCCGCTGCCGGATTCGCCGACCAGACAGGTGATGTGCCCGGCCGACAGGTCCAGCGAGATGTCCTGCACCAGGGACACCCCGCCATAGCCCGCCGCGAAGTCGCGCAGGGCGATGATCGGCTGGGCCGTCCTGGCCTGCACTGCCGGGCTGGTCGTCGTCTTGTTGGCGACAAGGGCGCGGGTGTAGTCCTGTTGCGGCGTCTCCATCAGCGTGCGGGTTGCGCCGGTCTCAATCACCTTGCCATGCCGCAAGACCATCAACCGGTCGGCAAGCTGCGCCACGACCGCAAGATCATGGCTGATATAGATCGCACCACACCCGCGCGCTGTGACGATCTTGCGGATCAGCCGCATCACCTCCAGCTGCGTGGTGACGTCCAGCGCGGTCGTCGGTTCGTCGAAGATGATCAGATCGGGGTTGTTGATCAGTGCCATGGCGATCATCGCCCGCTGCAACTGCCCACCCGAAACCTGATGCGGATAGCGCGCGCCGAAGGTTTCTGGGTTCGGCAATTGCAACTCGCGGAACAGGTCGGCGGCCATCTTGCGGCGCTCGGCGGCCGGGGTGCCAAGCTCCAGCGCGGCCAGTTCCGTCACCTGGTCGCCGAGCCGATAGAACGGATTGAACGCCGCCGCCGCGCTTTGCGCCACATAGGAAACCTTGCGCCGCCGGACCTGTTCCAGCTGCGGCTGGGAAAGGTCGAACAGGCTTTGGCCGGACAGCGTCACCTTGCCCGCGACCCGCCGGCACCCGGCGCGCAGCAGGCCGACCATGGCCATGGCAAGCGTGCTCTTGCCCGCCCCGCTTTCGCCGATCACGCCGAAGATCTCTCCGGCGCGGACCGCCAGACTGATGTCTTGCAAGATCGGCGCGCGGGCGTCGATGCAAAGGCCTTCGATGCTCAGGACGGTGTTTTCCATCAGCCCAGCTCCGCCCGGATCGAGTATTTGTGGATGAACCAATCGACGATGCCATTGACCGACAAGGTGATGAGCGCAATGCAGGCGGCAGGGGCCAGCGGCGACAGTTGGCCGACCGAAATTGCCAGCGCATTTTCCCGCACCAGCCCGCCGAGGTCCGCCGCAGGCGGCTGCACGCCGACCCCCAGAAAGCTGAGCCCGCTGATGAAAAGCACTGCATAGGCGATGCGAATGCCGAATTCGGCAATCAGGGTCGGCGCGGCATTGGGCAGGATCTCGCGCCGCAGATACCAGCCCAGACCCTCACCGCGCAGCCGGGCGACCTCGACGTAATCCATGGCGACGATATCGGCGGCCACGGGGCGGATGACCCGATAAAACAGCGTCGCTTCCAGCACAGCCATAGTCAGGATCAGCGTGGTCAGCGACACGCCCGCCACTGCCAGCACCACAAGCGCAAAGATGATCTGCGGCACCGACATGATGGCATCGACCAGACGGCCCAGAAGGATATCGGTCCAGCCGCGGCGAAACGCGGCCAGAAAGGCCAGCGAGACGCCGGCACAAGCCGCCAGCACCGCGACCGTCAGCGAAATGCCCAGCGTATAGCGCAACCCGTAAAGGATGCGGCTGAACATGTCGCGCCCCAGCGAATCCGCGCCCAGAAGCCCGCCGTCTCCCGGTGCGGCATAGGGGGCATGCACCGGCTCGCTTGGCAGATAGGGCGCGATCAGCGGCGCAAGGAGTGCCGCCAGGATCAGCACCGCGAAGGCCGCAAGCGACAGAAGAAATCCAAGGTTTCTCATGGCTTACGCTCCTCTTGCCGGCACGCGCTGGCGGGGGTTGACCAGAAGCGCCAGCAAATCGGCGAGAAAGTTCATCCCGATGAAGATCAGCGCGAACAAAAGCCCGCAGGCCTGCACTACTGTCAGGTCACGATAGGCGACCGAGTCCACCATCAGCTTGCCAAGGCCCGGATAGGAAAAGACAATCTCGATCACGACTACATCGACGATCAGATAGGCCACAGTCAGGATCGAGATCGACAGGATCGCCGACAGCGCATTGGGCAGCGCGTGGCGCAGGATGATGCGGCGGCGCGAGATGCCCTTGACCTCGGCCATCAGGACATAATCGGTCGCCAGCACTGCCAGAATGGCGGTCCGGGTCAGCTTCATCGTATGCGCCTGCCCGATGATGACCAGCGAAATCACCGGCAGCGCAAGGATCTTGGCCCAGGCGGAAGCGCCGCCGAACAGCGGAGCCACCGACATCGACGGGAACCACCCCAGCCGCACCGCAAGGACATAGATCAGGATGTAGCCGACCAGAAAGGCGGGCATGGCCAGAAACAGCATGGAAGTGAAGCCGAGAACCCGGTCAAACCAGCTGTCCTGCCAGATGGCGGCCGCGATGCCGCCACCAATGGCGAAAGGCAGAAGAAGGACGGCGGCCACCGAGGCGAGAAGCAGCGAATTGCCCAGCCGTGGCAGAAGCACTTCTGCCACCGGGCGACCGCTGGCCAGCGACTGGCCGAAATCGCCCTGCGCCGCGTGGCCAACCCAGGCCAGATAGCGCCAGATCAGCGGCTGATCGAGGCCAAGATTGCGCCGGATTGCCTCCAGCGCCTCGGGTGTTGCGTTCTGCCCCAGAAGTGCGCTGGCCGCATCACCGGGAAGAAGTGCCGTGCCGGCAAAGACCAGCAATGTCACAATGAAGAGCGATACGGCCCCGGAAATCCCGCGCGAGACGATGAAGTCCCGCACGGGGGCCGGCCGCCTGCGTGGCGTGCCGGTCATTTTCAGGCGAACCAGACCTGTTCGGCCGCGCGGTAGTTGGCCAGCGGCTGCGTGCCGGGCACATAGCCCTCAACCTCGGCCGCCACGCCTTCGACCACGTCGCCGAAAACCGGGATGATCGCCCCGCCATCCGACGACAACAGCGCCTGCGCCTGGGCATAGATCGTCTTGCGCTTGGCCTCGTCCGGTTCCACCCGCGCCGCCGCGATGGCGGCATCAAACTCGGCGTTGCCCCAATGCGTGTCATTGCCCGGCGAGGCCGCCGAATAGGCGGTGGTCAGGATCATGTCCGCCGTCGGCCGCGCGCCCCAGACGGTGGCATGGAACGGCGCCTGTGCCCAGACATTCGCCCAGTAGCCATCGGCGGGCTCGCGGATGATCTCGATCTCGATCCCGGCCTTGGCGGCGTGTTCCTTGAACAGCGCAGCCATGTCGACGGCGGGCACGGTCGCCGCGTCGGAGGTATGCAGTTGCAGCGGCCCGGTGATGCCGGACTTCTTGAAAAGTTCGGCTGCCTTTTCCGGATTGTAGCTGTTCTGCACAATGTCGGCGGCAAACAGCGGGTCGTTCGGCGGAATTGGCGTGTCATTGCCGATCCGGCCCATGCCACCATAGACGCGGCGAAGCACATCTTCGCGGTCGATTGCCAGCTTCATCGCCATGCGCAGGTCGGCATTGTCAAAGGGCGCGATGTCGGCCCGCATGTTGAAGCCGACGAATTGCGAGGACGAGAGCGTCACCAGCCCCTTGCCCGGCATCGCCTTGATGAGTTCCGCCGTCCGGGTGTCCAGCATCGAGGCGATCTGCACTTGCCCGCTCTGGAAGGCACTGGCGCGCGCCGCAGGATCATTGGCGGCTAGGATCACCACCTGATCGACCCAGGCCGCATCGGTCTTGAAGTAGCCGTCATGCCGGGTCAGCTCCAGCACTTCGCCCGGTGAGAACCGGCTGATCTTGTAGGGACCGGACCCGACGCCGTCAAAGACGGTCGTGCCCTCGGGGATGATGCACAGCGGATAATTCGACAGCATGGCCGGGAAGAAATAGTTGCCCTCGGCCAGGTCGATGGTCAGCCTGGTGGCGCTGTCGGCGGTCATGCCGGCAATGCCCGCCGCGATGGCGCGCGAATTCGACCGGCTGTCTTCGGCGTTGTGGATCTGCAGCGAATAGATCACGTCGGCGGTGGTCACCGGCTTGCCATTATGGAAAGTCGCGCCTTCAACCAGATCGAAGACCCAGGTCTTGCCGCCGTTGCTGCCTTCCCACGATTTCGCCAGACCGGGCTTCAGGTCATTCGCCGGCCCCTGAACTTCTACCAGCGTGTTGAAGATCGACCCCGCCGCCACGGCCCAATAGGGCGAGTTGAAGGTGCGCGGATCCAGCGTGTCGCCGGTCGAGGCGCCTTCGATGCCGATGGCCAGCGTACCACCGCGCTTGGGTGTGCCTTGCGCAAAGGCGGGCGCTGTCGCTGCAAAAAGCCCCAAGGCTGCCGTGCTTGCGATGAAGCTCCGACGAGAGATGCCGGTGCGATGTTCCATAGTTCTCTCCCTGATTGGTCTGACCGGCGGTCCCTGTCGCCGTGTCTGTACATTAATGCACACATAGGCAGTTATGTACATAATTTCTTCGGGCCGAAAGATTCTTCGGTGCCTGCCAGCACTGCATTGTTCTTGCGTCACTTTTCGCGAAACAGCTCAGCGCGGCGCGCGACTGGCAGTGCGTCAATCTTCCGGCTTTGCGCCACCCGATTCGCTCGCTTGCTGGACAAACGCGTCCAGCCGGTCGGCCACGCCCGCGCAGGTTTCCGGTGCCACGAAATCCGCCAGCTTCTGCTTCCAGATTGCCGTTGCCCTCTGCGCCGCCGTCAGGCTGCCCGCTTCCACCCAGGAGCCATGGTTCGACAGATCCGCAACCAGGGGCCGGTAGAAGGCGGTCTGATACCGCTCCATCGTATGGGCGGTCGAAAAGAAATGGCCGCCCGGCTGCACATCGGCAATCGCATCGAACCCCAGCGCCGCCGCATCGGCCGGGGCCGGGGTGGCCAGTTCGGCGATGGTTTGCAGGTTTTCGATGTCGAGGATGAATTTCTCGTACCCAAGGGTCAGCCCGCCTTCCAGCCAGCCCGCGGAATGAACCGTGACCGTGGCGCCGCCCAGCACGGCGCCCCAGAGCGCCATGATCGTTTCGCTCGCCGCTTGGGAATCCGCGACGTTGGAAGCCGCCCCGGTCGCCGACCGCCACGGCAACCCGATATGTCGCGCCAACTGCCCGGACCCGATGCAGGCCCGGATATGTTCGGGCGTGCCAAAGGCCGGAGATCCCGACTTCATGTCGACATTCGACAGGAAGCCGCCATAGGACACCGGCGCCCCGGCCTGCGTGATCTGGGCCAGCGTGATCCCGGCCAGCGCCTCGGCATGTTGCAGCATCAGCGCGCCGGAAATGGTGATCGGCGCCATGGCCCCGGCCAGACAGAACGGGGTGATGATCGTCATTTGCCCCGCCCGGGCAAAGTCGATGATCCCGCGTGACATCGGCAGATCCAGCTGCCGCGGCGAATTGGAGTTGATGACCGTCGTGGCCCAAACCCCGTCGCGGAACCCCGCATCGTCCAGCCCACGCGCCAGCCGGATCATCTCGAAGCTTTCCTCGACCTGCTGGCGGCCGCGGGCATAGACAAAAAGCGGCTTGTCGCAGTTCTCCAGCTGGCCTTTCATCATCGCATAGTGCCGCAGATGGATCGGCACGTCCTGCGGCTCGACCGAAGGGCCATGCATGTGGATCACATCGAAGGACTGCTGCAAGCGCAGCGTCTCCAGATAGCCGGTCAGGTCGCCTGGCCTGCGCCCGCGTTCGTTGTCAAAGGCATTCGGGCAACCCGCCCCCGCCATGAACAGCATCGAGCCGAGTTCATAGACCTGCTCGCGCGCCGGATTGGCCGCGCGCAACCGGATGGACCTTGGCGCCGTCGTCAGGGCCGCCGTCACGATCTCGCGCCCGATGCGGACCATCTGGCTGTCTTCGTCGACCAAGGCGCCCGCCTTGCGGAACAGGTCCCGGGCTTCGTCGAGCAGCACCTTGATGCCAAGCTCCTCCAGCACACGAAGCGCGCCGTCGTGCATGGCCGCCACCTGATCGGCCGAGAAGGCCTGCTGCGGCGCAAAGGGATTGCGCATCCGGACATAGGCCGTGTTCACGTTTGCCATGGGGGGCACGGCACCTCGGCGGCCCCGCCCGCGACCGCCCCGCGTCTCATCCTGGTTTTCCATGCGTGCCTCCTGCGCCATCGAGTCGGGTGAATCTTACATCAATAGACATTTATGTACAGATAAATTCTTGCGAACGGGCGACCGACTGGGCGGCAGGCGCGCCTGCGACCCTGTGCAAACCGGCGTCAACTGGCTAAGCTGCCGCCGAAACCACCCAAGGGCAGAGCGGATGCTATCCACAGATGAACAGCCAGAAGCCGAGGCACAGGGAAAGTCGACGCGGGAGGACTGGCTGCAGCTGGCCCTTGAAACGCTGATCCGGGACGGCATCGACCGGGTCAAGGTGCAGATCATGGCCAAGCAGCTGAACGTCTCGCGGTCCAGCTTCTACTGGTTCTTCAAAAGCCCGCAGGACTTGAACGACCAGATGCTGGATTATTGGCTGACCAAGAATACCGGCCCCATCATCCAGCGCGCCTTGCGTCCGGCGCAGACGATCACCGAGGCCATCCTGAATGTCTTCGAGTGCTGGGCGAATGCGGATCTTTTCGATCCGCGCCTCGACATCGCGGTCAGACTCTGGGCGCGTCGGGACGCGAATGTTCTGGCCGTCGTCACCGGCGCGGACCAGCAACGGCTGGATGCGCTGACCGGTATGTTCACCCGCCACGGTTTCCCGGCCGACGAAGCCCTGGTCCGCGCGCGGGTTCTGTATTTCACGCAGGTAGGCCAGTACACGCTGGACATCAAGGAAGACATGGCGCTGCGCTTCTCGCGCACCCGCAACTTCGTTCGGGCGTTTTCCGGTCAATCCCCGACTGACGCTGAAATCGAACATTTCAAGACAGCGGCCTTCGGCTGAGGGTGTTCAGGGCCAAAGGCCACACGGCATTCGGCCAGCCTTAAAAGGAATTATGAGGGCGCCGAGCCCGCAAGCTTGACGGCCCCGATGCCGCGTTTGCCAAGCAAATCGCCAAACTCTGTTCCACGGGCGCGCAAAACGCCGTGGCAGCTGCCCGAGCGCGAAGGCCCGGCTTACAGCCCCAAGGCAGCCTTCTGTGCAGCGGCAAAGGCTTGCAGCAACCGGTCGGCCAAGAGCGCCAGCATCACCATGGCCGCCCCGGCCGCCAGTCCCAGCCCGACGTCGCCCTGACCCAGCGCCAGATAGATCTGCTGGCCAAGGTCGGTGGTGCCGATCAGCGCGGCAATCACCAGCATGGAAAAGGCGTAAAGGATGGTCTGGTTCAGCCCGAGCAGGATCTGCGGCACGGCATAGGGCGCGCGCACCTCGCGGAAGGTCTGCCAGCCGGTCGCGCCGGAGGCGACCGCCGCCTCGATCATCTCGTCCGGGGTCGAGACCAGCCCGTGTCGGGTGTAGCGGATCATCGGCACCACGGCATAGGCGCAGATGGCAAGGAAGGCCGAGAATTCGCCGATCTGGAAGAACATCAGCACCGGGATCAGAAAGACGAACATCGGGATGGTTTGCAGAAAGTCGCAGACCGGCAGAACGACGCGCCACAGCGCCGGGCTTGCGGCACTGGCCAACCCGAGCGCCCCACCGACCAGCGCGCAGGCAATCACGGCGGCTCCCGAAAGGTAAAGCGACAGCATGGCGGGTGCCCAGAGGCCCATCAGCAGGATCGGCATCAGCATCGCCAGCGCAAAACCGGCCAGCCGGGGGCCACCGCCCACCCAACCCATGGCCCCGGCGGCAAAAAGCACAAAGGGCCAAGGCAGATCGACGATCCCGGTCTCAACGATGCCCGTTGCCAGCAGCAGCGCCACGGCCCAGCCAAAGCGCCCGCGCCAGAGCAGCCCGGCGGCGGCAAGGCCGGCAGCGGCGAACAGCGCCGCGCTGGCCAGCGGCGTCCATTGCACGCCCCAGGTCATCGGTAGCACCGCTTGGTCCAGACCGATGCGCAGCGGCAAGAGCCCGTAGAACATCGCCCCGTTGCGCAGGGCGTCGAGCGCCGGGCCATAGGCGGCGGTAAAAGCCCCGAGCCGGGCATCGGTGGCGGCGGCCAGCCCGTTGAACAGGGCAAGATCGCCGGCCGGCGGCAGCAGCCCTCCGACGAGGAAGGACAGCGCAAACCCGGCCAGCAGGATGATGAACGCCCCGTAGAGTCGTGTTCCGGGACGGTCGTCGGCCAGCGCGGCACTCAAGCGGTCGATCACGACGGCGAAGATCACGATGACCATGCCGGAAATCAGGCTGTTGCCGAAATCGGCCTTGCGCATGGTCAGCAGGACCGCCCAGCCGATATCGTCAAAGCCGCCGATCACCGCCGCGATGATGACCATCGACAGGGCGGCCATGATGGTCTGGTTCACCCCCACCATGATCTGCCGCTTGGCCGCCGGAAGCTCGATCAGGAACAGTTGCTGGCGCCGCGTGGTGCCCGCCATCACGGCGGCCTCGCGGATATCCGGCTCCACCCGCTCCAGCCCAAGCAACACGTTGCGCGCCATTGGCGGGGCGGCATAGATCGCCGAGGCGATCAGGCCGACCACCGGGCCAAAGCCGAACAGCACCAGAAGCGGCGTCAGATAGGCAAAGGTCGGTACGGTCTGCATGACATCAAGGCAGGTCTGCACCGGGCGGCGCAGGCGGGGCCGTTCATAAGCCGCGATGCCGATTGCCGCGCCGGCGAAAAGCGCCAGCGGCACCGACACCACCACGAGCGCCAGCGTGTTCATCCCCGGCTGCCAATAGCCGGAGGCCAGCACGAAGCCGAGACCCGCCAGACCCCCCGAAGCCATGCGCCAGCCGCCCAGGTAAAGCCCGAGCGCCACCGTTGCCGCGATGGTGGCCGGATAGGGCAAGGCTGTCAGCGCCCATGTGGCCCAGCCCATCGGATAATCCAGGAGGTCGGCCATCAGCCGCGCGGCCGGCTTCACCGCCTCAAGCCCGGCGGTGACGATTGCACCGATCCACTCCGTTGCCGGCAGAGTCCAGCCGGCGGGCCATTTGGTGACCCAGGGTGCGACAGGGGCCAGCATCAGGCAGATCGCCCCGCATGCCAGCGTCAGAACGGCGGCCAGTCGGGCCGGGGGAAGCGTGCGCAACATCATCGGGCTCGGAGCAAGGGGAATGGTTATGGGGTGTCGGCGGTCAGCGCGCCGGCAAGGTCGCGCGGATGGACCACGCCCGCCATCTTGCCATTGCTCGCCCAGACCGGCACCGGCTGATAAAGCGCCATGCAGGCGGCCAGCGCGGCGTCAATCGTCATGCCCTCCTGCAACTTCGGATCGTCGGGCATGCGCGGCAGCGTTTCGGGCGTTTCCATGATGCTGCCGACATGGGCATGCCGCCCTTTCGGCACGTCGCGGGTGAACTCGCGCACATAATCGTCGACCGGATTCAAGAGAATCTCTTCCGGCGTGCCGATCTGCACCACCATCCCGTCGCGCAGGATGGCAATGCGGTCGGCAATCTTCATCGCCTCGTCGATGTCATGGGTGATGAACACCGCGGTCTTTTTCAGATCGGCCTGAAGCCGCAGGAATTCATCCTGCAACTGGCGCTTGATCAGCGGGTCCAGCGCCGAAAAGGGTTCGTCCAGAAACCACAGGTCGGGGTTCACGGCCAGAGACCGGGCGATGCCGACGCGCTGCCGCTGCCCCCCCGACAGCTGGCGCGGATAGGCGCCCTCGCGGCCTTTCAGGCCCACCAGCTCCAGCACCTCCAGCGCGCGGGTCCGACGTTCGGCCGCAGGTTTGCCCTGCATCTTCAGGGGGAAGCTGACATTGTCGGTCACCGTCATGTGGGGAAACAGCCCGAAATGCTGGAACACCATGCCCAGCTTGTCACGCCGAAGCGCAATCAGGCGCTGGGGATCGGCGGCCAGGATATCCTCGCCGTCGATGCTGATCCTGCCCGCCGTGCCGTCGATCAGCCGCGACAGGGTGCGGATCAGGGTCGATTTCCCCGACCCGGACAGACCCATGATGACAAAGACCTCGCCCTCGCGCACGTCAAAGGTAACGTCCTGCACCGCGACGATCAGCCCGGCCGCCCGCAACAGCGCTGCCGCCCGGCGCGCATCGCCACCGGTGCTGGCCAAAGCCTCGGCCAGCCGTTCCGGAGCCTTGGCACCGAAAACCTGCCAGACGTTCTGGCAGGAAATCGCGGCAGAGGGGGAGAGGTCTGTTGCCATCGTCAGGGGTCTCACTTGGTTGCGGCCTCGACGACAGGGCGCCAGATGGCCTCATTTGCGGCCAGCCATGCGTCGGTCACCGCCCCCACATCCTTGCCGTCCACGTCGACCGCGCCCATCATCGGCTGCTGCATCTCGGTCGAAAGCGTCAGGTTCGACAGGATCTCATGCGCCGCCGGCCACTTGTCCTTGACCCCCGGCCAGGTCGCCTTGAACACACGAGTCGGCAGAAAGTCGCAGTCGCCGGTGACATCGGGGTTCGGGCCGGCCGCCGGATCGGCATAGCAGGCGTCGGTGCCTTCGGGCAAAGCCACGAAGTGCAGATCAAAGGCCGACATGGCCCAGTGCGGTTGCCAGAACACCGCAACCAAGGGCGTCTTGCGCTCGACCGAGGCACGGATCTCGGCAATCAGTGCGCCTTCGGAGCCGGCCGGAATGGCCTTGAAGCCCAGACCAAGCGCGGCAGAGCGGTCCGCCCCCGGCGTGCCCCATTCGCCCGGATAGTCCACCAGACGGCCCTCGGGCAGAGTTTCGGGCGTGGCAAACAGGGCTGCGCAGTCTTTCAGCGCCTCATAGGCTGGCAGGCCGGGGCACAGCTCGGCGACATGGGCGGGATAGACAAAGCCCTCCCGCGCTTCCAGCCCCAGTGCGCCGACATCCTCCAGCTTTCCGGCGTCGTGCAACTGGTGCCAGGTGTCCGGCACATTCGAGGCCCAGACCTCGACCGCGGCGTGCAGCTCGCCCTCGGCCATGGCTTCCCACATGTTCTGATAGCCCGCGGTGACGTATTCCACCTTGTAGCCCGCCGCCTCCAGCATCCGGCCCGCGATATGGGTGCTGATGTGCTGGCCGGTCCATTCGTTGATGGCCAGTTTGATGGGCTCATCCACGGCCCCAAGGTCGGCGGCACTGACCGAAGATGCCATCAGGCAAAGCGCGGTCGTGGCCAGAAATCTGCTGTGCAGTCCGGTCATTGTCGTCTCCGTGTCGGGTTGGTTGTTCTTGGTCCTGCGCAAAGTGTTGCAGGAAGCCCGGGCAAGATTTACAAATATTCGCCGCCTTTTTGCCCAAGATGGACCCATGCGCACTCCCAGCGACCAGATCATCCACCTGCTTGTCATCGTGACGCCCAACTTCAACCTGCTGGCCACGACGGGGCTGATCGACCCGCTGCGCGCCGCCAACTATCTGGACGGCACGGCGCGGTTTCGCTGGTCGGTCGCCTCTTCCGAGGGGGGAATGACCATGGCAAGCAATGGCTTGGGACTTGCCACCCAGCGCCTTGGCGATCTGGTGAACGAGCCCTTCGACATGGTTGTGGTGTCGTCAAGCTGGGCGCCAGAGGCACATGATTCTCCCGCGCTTCTGGCGGCGCTGCGCAAGTTTGCCCGCAACGGCTGTGCCATGGGCGCGCTGGATACCGGCGCGTTTCTTCTGGCCAAGGCGGGGCTTCTGGCGGGGCGGCGGGCCACGGTCCATTACGAACACATCGATTCCCTGCGCGAATTGCGCGAAGAAACCGACGTGACCGAAGACCTCTATGTCTTTGACGACAATCGCTTTACCTGCTGCGGTGGGACGGCCTCGGTCGATCTGGGCCTGCACATCCTGCGCGGCACCTGCGGCGATTCGCTGGCCAATGCCGCAGCGCGCTACATCTTCCATCCCGGCGCCCGC
Source organism: Tabrizicola oligotrophica (assembly GCF_011008935.1). Lineage (GTDB taxonomy): Bacteria > Pseudomonadota > Alphaproteobacteria > Rhodobacterales > Rhodobacteraceae > Tabrizicola_A > Tabrizicola_A oligotrophica. The sequence continues at coordinate 60,236 of NZ_JAAIVJ010000002.1, forward strand.
CCTCCCGGCACGCCGCAAAATCCTGCGGGGGTTGAACCCCTTGGCCATGCCACGCCTGATTCGGTGCGTCGGGTGATTGCCGAGATGGAACGGCATCTGGAAGAGCCGCTTACCATCCCGGAGCTGTGCGACAAGGCCAGGATCTCGCAGCGCCAGATCAACCGGCTGTTCACCCGTTATGTCGGCAAGACGCCGCAGCTTTACTATCGCGACATCCGGCTTGACCGGGCGCGCGGATTGGTCACGCAGACCGAACTGCCGATGTCGGAGATTGCGGTGGCCTCGGGCTTTGCCAGCCAGGCGCATTTCTCGAAGGCCTATCACGAACGCTTTGGCATCCAGCCCCGTGTTGACCGGGTGGAGGGCCGGATTCCCTTCGAATTCCGCGCCTGGCCCATGCACCGCAAGCCCGGCCAACAAGGGAAAACTGATGGCGAATAGGCGATAGTTGCCAGTCGGATTCTCCACGAACCTTTGGGCAGCGAACAGCACAGGCTGGGGTGATGCCCAACCGCGCTCATGGAGGTGCCGCGATGACCGAACTGCCAAGCCAAAAGGAATTCAAAGAGATTTCAAAGGGTTTCGACCCGAACCCCTCGCGCTCTCTGTCGCTGCGCAAAGAGGCCTATGTCGATCCGCGCTGGCATGGCGTCGATCTGGAGGCGATCATCGCCAAGACCTGGCAGTGGGTCTGCCATGTCGAGAAACTGCGCGAGCCGGGCGCCTATGTGACGATCGACATCGCGGGCAAGCCGATTGCCGTGGTGCGCGACAAGGAAGGCACGCTGCGCGCCTTCTACAACGTCTGCAAGCACCGCGCGCATGAGCTTTTGTCGGGCGAGGGCAACGTCAACCGCATCATGTGCCCCTACCATGCCTGGGTCTACAAGCTGGACGGCAAGCTGGTGCGCGCGCCCCACACCGAGACGCTGGAAGACTTCTCGACCGGCGACATCTGCCTTGACGAGGTGCAGGTCGAGGAATTTGCGGGCTTCGTCTATGTGAACCTTGACGGCAAGGCCGCATCGCTGAAGTCGCAGACCGGCAATCTGGAAACCGAAATCCGCCACTGGGCGCCGGATATCGAAAACCTGACCTTCGGCCATCGCTTGACCTATGACATCAAGTCGAACTGGAAGAACGTCGTCGACAATTTCCTTGAATGCTACCACTGCCCCACGGCGCACAAGGATTTCTGCACGCTGGTTGACATGGACACCTACAAGGTGACGACCTACGGCATCTATTCCAGCCATATGGCCGATGCGGGCACGTCGTCGAACAGCGCCTATGACGTATCGAATGCCACGGTGAAAACCCATGCCGTCTGGTGGCTGTGGCCCAATACCTGCCTGATGCGCTATCCGGGGCGGTCCTCGATGATCGTCCTGAACATCATCCCCGCCGGGCCGGACCGCACCTTTGAAACCTATGATTTCTTCCTTGAGACCAAGGAGGTGACCGAGGCGGAAAAGGAAACCATCCGTTATCTCGACGAGGTCTTGCAGGTCGAGGACATCGCCATCGTCGAAAGCGTGCAGAAGGGCATGAAGACGCCCGCCTTCCTGCAAGGCCGCATCGTCAATGACCCGGAAGGCTCGGGCAAGTCGGAGCATGCCGTGCATCACTTCCACGGTCTTGTGCTGGAGGCCTACGCCCGCGCCGCGGGTTGAGGCCTTGCGGCCGGTGCATGGCTCCCGCACCGGCGGCACATTTCGCTTCTGAAAGGATCACAGGATGAACGGCAGGTTGTCGGGCAAGATTGCCCTTGTGACGGGCGGGCGCGGCGGGATTGGCCGGGCGATCTGCGACCGGTTCCAGCGCGAAGGCGCCACAGTCTATGCCGCCGACCTTTCGGAAGGCGGCAGTCTGTCGGGCGCCGGCGCCGGCCGCTTCCTGCGGCTGGACGTCACCAGCGAGGACGAGACTCGCGCCGCAATGGACCGGGTCATGGGGGAAGAAGGGCGTCTCGACGTTCTGGTCAATGCCGCCGGGATCGAGATTGAACACACGATCGAACACACCAGCCTTGCCGACTGGAACCGCATCTTTGCGATCAATGTCACCGGCACCTTCCTGCCGTCGAAATACGCCCTGCCGCTGCTGCGGCGCGGCGCTGCGGCGGGCGGGAATGGGCAGGCCTCGATCATCAACTTCGGCTCTTATGACGGTTTCATTGCCGATCCCGGTCTGGCGGCCTATTGCGCGTCCAAGGGCGCTGTCCATGCCCTGACCCGCGCCATGGCCTGCGACCACGGGTCGGAAGGCATCCGGGTGAACGCGATCTGCCCCGGCTATGTCGACACGCCCATGCTGCGAAGTTTCTTCGGTGGGGCAGGGTCAGGCGCGGGCGGCGGAGCGCTGGACACGGTGTTGGATCAGGTCAAGGCCATTCACCCCACCCGCACCTGCGGCACGCCGGAAGACATCGCCAATCTGGTCAACTGGCTGGCCTCGGACGAGGCGCGCTATGCCTCGGGCCAGCTTTGGGTTCTCGACGGCGGTCTGTCCGCCCAAGTCCAGCAGATGAGGTTCTGAAGTGGCGAAGTCCGTCATCATCACCTGCGCGCCGACCGGCGGCATTCACACCCCCACGATGTCACCCCACCTGCCGATCACTCCGGCCGAAATCGCCACGGCCAGCATCGAGGCGGCCGACGCTGGGGCCTCGATCATCCACCTGCATGCGCGCGACCCAGAAACCGGCAAGCCCGACCCGCGGCCGGAGATTTTCGCGCAATTCCTGCCGGTCATCAAACAGGCCACCGATGCGGTCATCAACGTCTCGACCGGCGGGGGCTTGGGCATGACGATGGATCAGCGGCTCTTGGCAGCGACCACGGCCAGCCCGGAAATGGCCAGCCTGAACATGGGCTCGATGAACTTCGGCATCTTCCCGCTTTTGTCGAAATACACCGACTGGAAACACGACTGGGAGCCGAAATTCCTGGAGATGACGCGGGATTTCATCTTCCCCAACACTTTCGCCACCATCGAATATGCGCTGAAGACGCTGGGCGACGGGCATGGCACCAAGTTCGAATTCGAATGCTATGACCTGAGCCACCTCTACAACATCAAATGGTTCATCGACCAAGGGCTGATCAAGCCGCCGTTCTTCATCCAGATCGTGTTCGGCATTCTGGGCGGCGTCGGCGCCGACCTTGATAACCTCATGCACATGCACAAGGTCGCCGACCGGCTGTTCGGGGCCGAGAATTACGAATGGTCGGTGCTGGCCGCCGGACGCCACCAGATGCCCTTTGCCACGCAAAGCGCGCTTCTGGGCGGCAATCTGCGCGTCGGGCTGGAGGACAGCCTGTTCATCGGCAAGGGAGAGCTTGCGACCTCGAACGCGCAGCAGGTCCGCCGCATCCGCACCATCATCGAAAGCCTTGGCCTGACCGTCGCTACCCCCGCCGAAGCCCGCGAAAGGCTGGGGTTGAAGGGCGGCGACAAGGTGGCCTTCTGATGCAGACCAAGCTTCTCATCAATGGCGAGATGGTGGCGGGGGAGGGTGCGGCGCTGCCCATCCTGAACCCCGCAACCGGCGACGAGGTTGCCCGCGTGGCCGAGGCCAGCCCCGAACAGGTGGATAGCGCCATGCGGGCCGCCGATGCGGCGTTCGAAGAGTTTCGCACCGCCCCGCCATCGCGCCGGGCCGGTCTGCTTCAAGACATCGCCAATGTGATCGAGGCCCATGCCGAAGACCTGGCAAGTCTGGAAAGCCTTGATGTCGGCAAGCCCTGGCCCTCGGCGCTGAATGACGAGATGCCGCTGACCATCGACACCTTCCGCTTTTTCGCCGGTGCCGCGCGCACTATGGGCGGGCTGGCGGCGGGGGAATATGTGGCGGGCCATACTTCGATGATCCGGCGCGATCCGGTGGGGCCGGTGGCGGCGATTGCACCGTGGAACTATCCGCTGATGATGGCGGCCTGGAAGCTGGCCGCACCTCTGGCGGCGGGCTGCCCGGTGGTGCTGAAACCGTCGGAACTGACGCCGCTGTCCACTCTGCGGCTGGCCGAGCTTCTGGCCGATGTGGTGCCTGCGGGGCTGGTGCAGGTGCTGCACGGCCGCGGGCCGACCATCGGCGAGCGGATGATCAACGCCCCCGAGGTCGAGGCGATTTCCATCACCGGCTCTCCTGGCACCGGTCAGGTAGCAATGCGGGCGGCGGCGACCCAGATCCGCCATGTGCATCTGGAGCTGGGCGGCAAAGCGCCGGTGATCGTGTTCGACGATGCCGACCTTGAGACCCTGGTCGCCACCATCCGCGCGGGCGGCTTCTTCAACGCGGGGCAGGACTGCGCCCAACCCTGCCGCCTGCTAGTGCAAGCGGGCATCCATGACCGGCTGGTGGCCGATCTGGCGGCGGCGGTGTCCAGCATCCGCATCGGCGCCCCGCGCGCGGCGGGCACCGAGATGGGGCCGATCGTCTCGGCCGCGCAGCGCGACCGGGTGGCGGGCTTCGTCGACCGCGCCCGCGCTGTGGCCGAGGTGGTCGCGGGCGGCGAGGCCCCGGCTGGCGCCGGATACTTCTACCGCCCGACCGTGCTGGCGAATGTCGCCCATGATGCAGAAATCGCCCGGAATGAGGTCTTCGGCCCGGTCGTCACCGTTTCGCGCTTTGCCGATGCGGATGAGGCGCTGCGGATCGCCAACAAGGGGCGCTACGGCCTCGCCTCCTCGGTCTGGACCCGGGATACGGGGCGGGCGATGGCCATGACGTCGCGGCTGCGCTACGGCTTTACCTGGGTCAATACCCACGGGGTCGCCACCCCGGAAATGCCCTGGGCGGCGATGAAAGGCTCGGGCACCGGCTGCGACATGTCAGTCTTTGCGCTGGAAGCCTTTACGGCGGTGCGCCATGTCATGATGGCCCACGCATGACCCGCGCCATCATCACCGGCGGCTCGCGCGGGATCGGCCGCGCCATCGTGGACCGGCTTTTGGCCGACGGCGCGCAGGTGCTGACCTGCGGTCGCGGCGACAGACCGAGTGACCTGCCCGCCGCCGTGCTGTGGGCGCAGGCCGATGTCGCCAACCCCGCCGAGGCGGCGGCGCTGTTTGCCAAGGCACGGGCGGCGTTCGGCCCGGTCGATGTGCTGGTGAACAACGCAGGCGTGCAGATCGAAAAGACGGTTGCCGAGACCACCGATGCCGATTGGGACCAGCTGATCGGCATCAACTGCCGGGGCAGCTTCAACATGTGCCGGGCTTTCCTGAACCAACCGGATGCGCGCGGCGCCATCGTCAACATCGGTTCGATTTCCGGCGATGTGGCCGATCCTTCGATGGCAATCTACAATGCCTCGAAGGCCTTCGTGCATGGGCTGACCCGGTCTATCGCCGTCGATCACGGGCCGCATGTGCGCTGCAACGCCATCCGCCCCGGCTGGATTCAGACCGGGATGCTGGAGGCGGGGTTCGCGCTGGCCACCGATCCCGCCCGCGCGCGTGCCGATGCGCTGGCCCGCCATGCCGCCCGCCGTTTCGGCACGCCCGCAGACATCGCCAACACCGTGGCCTGGCTGGTCTCGGACCAGTCCGGCTTTGTCACCGGGCAATGCTTTACCATCGACGGCGGGCTGACCGCTGCCTCTCCGCTTCAACCGGGCCTCATCTTCAACCAGGACTAAGTGCATGACCGAATTTCCCAAAATCGCCGTAATCGGCGCCGGTGTCATCGGCGCCAGCTGGGCGGCGCTGTTTCTTGCCTCGGGCCGCGAGGTCGCGGTGCATGATCCGGTGGCGACCGAGGCTTCGGTGCGCGACTATATCGACCGCGCCTGGCCCACCCTGACCGAGCTGGGGCTGGTCAAGGGCAGGGGCGTGCTGACGTTCCACGCCACCACCGCCGAGGCCGTGCGCGACGCCGATTTCATTCAGGAAAGCGTGCCGGAACGCATCGCCCTCAAGCACGCGCTTTATGCCGAAATCGAACCGGCGCTGAAGCCGGGCGCGGTGGTGGCGTCGTCGGCTTCGGGCCTGACTCTGAGCGAGATGCAGGCCGGATGGCGCAACCCCGGCCCTCTCGTGCTGGGCCATCCGTTCAACCCGCCGCATCTGATCCCGCTGGTCGAGGTCATGGGCAATGCCCGGACCGCCGCCGGCATGGTCGAGGCTGCCGAGCGGTTCTACAAGGCGGTGGGCAAGGTCACGATCCGCGTCCACCGCGAGGTTCCCGGCCATGTGGCCAACCGCCTGCAAGCGGCGCTCTGGCGCGAGGCGATCCATCTGGTGCAAAGCGGCGTGGCCTCGGTCGAGGATGTGGATACCGCGGTCTGGGCCGGGCCGGGCCTGCGCTGGGCGGCCATGGGGCCGACGATGCTGTTCCATCTGGGCGCCGGCGAAGGCGGGCTGGCGGCCTTTTGCGACCGCTATGCCGACAGCTTCAACCGCTGGTGGGACGATCTGGGCAAGTTGCACCTGAACCCCGAACTGTCCTCGCGGCTGGTTGCGGGCGTGCAGGAGGCGACCGGTACCGTGCCGACGATCGAGCTGGCCGCCAAGCGCGATGCGCTGATCGCCGCCATGCAAAAGGCGGCAGCCGCCCTGCGAACGGCCTGACCCATCATGGCGCACCCCAAACCGACACCCGGCCCGATCATCATCATCGGGGCCGGACAGGCGGGTTTTTCCGCCGCCGACAAATTGCGCGATCTCGGCCATGCCGGCCCGATCACCCTGATTGGCGCCGAAGCCCAACTGCCCTACCAGCGCCCGCCCCTGTCGAAAGCCTATCTCCTGGGCGCGCTTGGCCGCGAACGGCTGTTTCTGCGACCGGCCGAGCATTTTGCCCGGCGCGAGATAGATCTCAGGCTTGGCGTCCGGGCGACGGCGATCCGGCCCGGCGCGCGTGCTGTCGTGCTGAGCGATGGCACCTCCGTGCCGTATGACCGCCTGTTGCTGGCCACCGGCGCCATGCCTCGGCGGCTGCCCGAGGCGATTGGCGGCACTCTGGCGGGCGTCATGACGATGCGCAATCTGGCCGATGCGGATGGCTTTGCCGCAGCTATCCGCGCGGCCCGGCGGTTGCTGGTGGTGGGCGGCGGCTATGTCGGTCTGGAAGCCGCGGCCAGCGCGCGCAAGCTGGGCGTGGCTGTCACCCTGATCGAAGCGGCGGACCGCATCCTCAAACGTGTGGCAGCGCCAGAAACCGCGGCCTATTTCCGCAAGCTGCATCAGGATCACGGCGTGGACCTTCGCGAAGGCGTGGCGCTGTCACGGCTTGAAGGACAGGGCGGGCGGGTCACCTCGGCGGTGCTGGGCGATGGCCAAAGGCTGGAGGCTGACCTCGTGCTGGTCGGGATCGGCGTCGAGCCGGAAACCGGGCTGGCCGAAGCGGCCGGGATTGCCGCCGACGGCGGAATTGTGGTCGATGCCTTCTGCGAGACCTCGCATGCAGGCATCTATGCCGCCGGTGATTGCGCCGCCTTTCCGTGGCAAGGTGAACGGCTGCGGCTGGAAAGCGTGGGCAATGCGATAGATCAGGCCGAGGTGGCCGCCGCCAACATGCTGGGTCACGCCGTGACCTATCAGGCCCGGCCGTGGTTCTGGTCGGACCAGTACGACACCAAATTGCAGATCGCCGGCCTGTCGCGACGCTTCGATCAGGTGGTGGTCCGGGCGGGTGGGTCGGAACAGGCCCGGTCCATCTGGTATTTTGCCGCCGGGAAGCTGCAGGCGGTCGACGCCATCAACAAACCACGGGTCTTCATGATCGCCAAGCGGCTGCTGGAAGGCGGCTTGCCGGTCGATCCCGCTGGCGTTGCCAAGCCCGGAACCGACCTGCGCGCGCTGCTGGCGGATCAAGGCGAAAAGGCGCCGGCGCACAACACGGATTCACGGGGCAGCGGCCTTGTGGCTGTGCCGGGCCGGCGCGGAACGAGTTGACGGAGCGGCCCGCATCGAATATGCCGCACCTGCGAAATCCGTCGTCCCGTCGTGCGCTTCCGACCCCCTCTGCCGAAGAAAGCTCCCCCATTGCTCGACCTGTCGCCGATGCGCGCCGAACTGGCGGCGCAATATGATCTGTCTCCCTCGCTTGACGCGGCCGAGGCAACCCGTTCGATCTGGGAAAAGGCGGCCCGCGTCATTCCCTTTGCCGAATGGGCGGTTCATGCCCCCTATGTCGTGGCCATCAACCGCCTTAAGCGTGAGCGTGACGCGGTGATCCTGGGCCATAACTACATGACACCCCAGGTGTTTCACGGGGTCTGCGACGTGGTGGGCGACAGTCTGCAGCTGGCGATGGCAGCGCGCGAGGTTGCCGCTTCGGTCATCGTGCAGGGCGGTGTGCATTTCATGGCGGAAACCTCGAAAGTCCTCAACCCGGGCAAGACCGTGTTGATGCCCGACATGGCGGCGGGGTGTTCGCTGGCGTCCTCGATCACCGCAGAGGGTGTTGCAGAGATGCGCCGTCGCTATCCCGGGGCGCCGGTGGTGGCTTATGTCAACACGTCGGCCGAGGTGAAGGCGGCGGCCGATGTCTGCTGCACCTCGGCCAATGCCGCGCAGATCGTGCGGGGGATGGACAGCGAAACCGTCATCATGCTGCCCGACAAGTATCTGGCGCAGAACGTCGCCCGGCAAGTGCCGGAAAAGCAGGTGGTCTGGTGGGATGGTGCCTGCATCGTGCATGAACAGTTCACCCCCGCCGACCTGCGCGAGTTCCGCAGCTTTCATCCCGGCACGCGGATCATCGCCCATCCCGAATGCCCGCCCGATGTGGTGGCCGAGGCGGATTTCACCGGCTCGACCGCCGGAATCATCGCCTATGTCGGGCAAGAGAAGCCGGCATCGGCGTTGCTAGTCACCGAATGTTCGATGGCCTCGAACATTGCCGATGCGCACCCGTCGGTAGAGTTTGTCGGCCCCTGCACCATGTGCCCCTACATGAAGATGATCACGCTGGAAAAGATCCTGTGGTCGCTGCACACCATGACCACCCCGGTCGAGGTTCCCGCCCATCTTGCCGAAGGCGCGCGCGCTTCGGTGCAGCGGATGATCGACCTGTCGGGCCGGCGCTGATGCAGGTTGCCCGGATGCAGACCGACCGCGTGCTGATCATCGGCGGCGGTATCGCGGCGCTTTATGCCGCGCTGGCGCTGGCCCCCCGCCCCGTACTGATCATCGCGCCAGAGCCGCTTGGCCATGGCGCCAGTTCAGCCTGGGCGCAGGGTGGGGTTGCGGCAGCGATGGGGCCGGGGGACCGGCCGTCGGATCATCTGGCCGATACGATCCGGGCGGGCGCGGGGCTGGTGGATGCGGCTGTGGCGGCCCGTATCACTGCCGAGGCCGCCGAGCATGTCGCCCGGTTGTCCGATCTGGGCGCCCCCTTCGACCGCGATCTGCATGGCAATTACCTGCTCTCGCGCGAGGCGGCCCATGGCGCGGCGCGGGTGGTGCGGGTTGGCGGTGACCGCGCGGGGCAGGCGATCATGGCAACGCTGATCCGCGCCGTGCAGGCAGCACCGCATATCCAGCTGCAGACCGCCCTGTCGGTCACCGGGCTGATCGTCGAGGCCGGGCAGGTGGTCGGCGTCGAGGTCGAGGGTGACGGGACGGGGGAAATCCGGGGCCCGGCCGTGCTGTTTGCCGGCGGTGGCGCGGCGGGGCTTTACGCAGTGACCACCAATCCGAACCGCATTCGCGGCCAGATGCTGGGAATGGCCGCGCGGGCCGGCGCCCTGATCCGTGATGCCGAGTTCGTGCAGTTCCACCCCACCGCCATCGACATCGGCGAAGACCCGGCGCCGCTTGCGACCGAGGCCTTGCGCGGCGAAGGCGCCGTTCTCATCAATGCCATGGGGACCCGCTTCATGCCGGCGCTTGCCCCCGAGGCCGAGCTTGCCCCGCGCGACATCGTTGCGCGCGGTGTCTTTGCCGAATGGCAGGCCGGTCGGCGGCCGATGCTTGATGCCCGCGCTCTGGGCGCGCAGATTGCCAGCCATTTTCCCACCGTTCATGCCGCCTGCCAGCGCGCCGGGATCGACCCGGCGCAAGAGCCGATTCCGGTGACGGCGGCGGCGCATTACCACATGGGCGGCATTGCCGTGTCGGCGGATGGGCGATGCAGCCTGCCCGGCCTTTGGGTGGCGGGCGAGGCGGCCTGCACGGGGCTGCACGGCGGCAACCGGCTGGCCTCGAACGGTCTGCTCGAAGCCCTTGTTACGGGCCGCGCCGCCGGTCTCGACATCGCTGCGGCGATGCCGACGGGCGCGGCGCCCGAGGCAAAGGTGGCACTCGCCGGCACGGCCCCGGTCGCCGACCCGGCCAAGGTCGCCCGGCTGCGCGGACTCATGACCACCCATGTCGGTGTCATCCGCGAGGAAACCGGGCTGCGTGCGGCACTGGCGGGCCTCGCTGATCTGGAACCCGATGCGCCCCCGGCATTGGCGAACATGCTGGCGGCGGCGCGGATGATTGCCACGGCGGCGCTCTTGCGGCGCGAAAGCCGCGGCGCGCATTGTCGCAGCGATTTCCCGGGCGAGCTGCCGCCAAAGCCCTCACACCTGACGCTGGCCGATGCCCTTGCCCTGAAGGAACCCGCATGACCGACCTGCCCGATTTCCTGCTCGAGCCGCTGGTTCGCGCTGCGCTGGCCGAAGATCTGGCGCCTTGGGGCGATGCGACGTCGCGCGCCGTGATTCCGTCTGGCACCCGCGGCGGTGTGGTGATGCGGTCACGCGGGGCTGGCCGGGTCTCGGGCATGCAGGCCGCGGCGATGGCCTTTCGGCTGATCGACGCGCAGCTTTCGGTTCAGACGCTGACCCCCGATGGCGCCGCCTGCGCCGCCGGTCAGGTGCTGATGCGGGTGTCGGGCGATATGGCGGCCATTCTGATGGCCGAGCGGGTGGCACTGAACTTTGCCGGACGGATGAGCGGCATTGCCACGTTGACGGCGGCCTTTGTGAACGCGGCGTCCGGCCGGGCGCAGATCACCTGCACCCGCAAGACCACGCCCGGGCTGCGGCTGGTCGAAAAGGCGGCCGTGCGCCATGGTGGCGGGGCCAATCACCGCTATGGCTTGGGCGATGCCATCCTGATCAAGGACAACCATATCGCCGCCGCAGGGGGCGTTCGCGCCGTGCTGGAGCGGGTCAAGGCTGCGCGGTCGCACATGATGCGGGTCGAGATCGAGGTGGACCGCCTGGATCAGCTTGCCGAGGTTCTGGCCACCGGCGGGGCGGATTGCGTCCTGCTCGACAACATGGACAACGCGACACTGACGCGCGCCGTCGAGATGGTGGCCGGGCGGCTGGTGACGGAAGCCTCGGGCAACATGAGCCTGCCGCGCATTCCCGAAGTCGCCGCCACGGGGGTCGATTACATCAGCGTCGGCGCCCTGACCCATTCCGCCCCGGTTCTGGACCTCGGGCTGGACTATGCCGACGCCTGAGGCTTTCGGTCACGCGGTCGGCTCTGCGGGGATGGTCTTGCCCAGAACCATGTCGATCATCCGGGCCACGACGCGCGGCAGAGACGAGCCCGCGCGGGTGATCAGACCAAAGGGCTCGACCTCGATGCCAAGGTCGATCGGCAGCGTCACATAGGGCGCGTCGGGGCCGTTGGCGAAGGTTTCGGCCACGGCGCGGGCGATGGGGGCGACGGCATTGGATTGCTGCATCATCGCCAGCGTCAGCAGGAAGGACGAGGTGGACAGCCGCTGCGGCGGCATCGGCAGGCCCAGTTCGGCCAGCCGTGCCTTCACCGCGCGGCCCAGAATGGCGTCCTGTCCCGGCATCACCCAGTCGAATTGCAGCAGATCTTCGGGCGTGATCTGCGGCAACCCCGCCAGATGATGCCCGCGCCGCACCAGCAGCGACACCGGCTCGGTTTCCAGCATGCGGATGGAAAACAGGTCCGCGCTTTGACCGGCGGGCAGGCGGCCGATGACGAAGTCCAGTCGTCCGTTCAGGAGTTGCTCGCACAGAAGGTCCGAGGGCGCGACATAAACCTCGGCGGTGACATCAGGCAGGGCCAGGCGGGCGTGACGCAGCACGGGCAGCACGCGATCCATCGCCGGGCCGGTCACCGAACCGATGCGGATATGGCCCCGCGTGCCGGTGGTGATGCCGGAAATCTCGCGCTCGGCATCGCGCAACTCGATCAGCACGCGGGCGGCGCGGCGGGCAAGGCTGGCTCCGACATCGGTCAGCGCAAGGCCACGGCCGACGCGCGCATGCACGCTGTGGCCAACGATGGCCTCGATCTCGACCAGAAGGCGCGAAGCGGCGGGCTGGGCAATGCCCAGTGCTTCGGCGCTGTGGCTCAGCTGCCCGGTTTCCTGCAGGCTGACCAAAAGCTGCAAATGGCGCAGTTTAAGCCCGCGCTTCAGGAAGGCGTCCATCATGACATCCCAAATATGTTATGAATAGTTCATATAACATTATTTGACCGATATGTAATGACCTGACAATCCTGTTTCTCGTCAGCCCGCCGGATGCGAACTCTGGCGAAGTGGCTGGTTAGACGCCGCCAAACTGCGGCCATGGGGAGGAAAACCATGAACCTTTCAAGACGCGCCCTTCTGGCGCTTGCTGCGGCCACGTCGATCATCGCGGCCCCGAATTTTGCGCTTGCCGAAGGCAAGGGCATGGTGGGCATCGCCATGCCGACGAAATCCTCGTCGCGCTGGATTTCGGACGGCGAATCGATGGTGAAGCAGTTCACCGAAGCCGGCTATGAAACCGACCTGCAATATGCCGAAGACGATATCCCGAACCAACTCGCCCAGATCGAGAACATGATCACCAAGGGCGCCAAGGTTCTGGTCATCGCGGCCATCGACGGCACCACCCTGTCGAACGCTTTGGACAACGCCGCCGCCGCCGGCATCAAGGTGATCGCCTATGACCGCCTGATCCGCGACTCGGGCAGCGTCGACTATTACGCCACCTTCGACAACTTCAAGGTCGGCGTGCTGCAGGCCAACAGCCTTGTGCAATGCCTGAAAGAGCGTTTCCCCGACCAGAAGCCCTTCAACGTCGAACTTTTCGGCGGCTCGCCCGACGACAACAACGCCTTCTTCTTCTACGACGGCGCGATGTCGGTGCTGCAACCGATGATCGACGCCGGCGAGATCGCCATCGGCTCGGGTCAGGTCGGCATGGACGTGGTCGGCACCCTGCGCTGGGATGGCGCCGTGGCGCAGGCCCGCATGGACAACCTTCTGTCGGCGAACTACGGCGACAAGGCCCTGCACGGCGCGCTCAGCCCCTATGACGGGTTGTCGATCGGCATTCTGTCCTCGGTCAAGGGCGTCGGCTATGGCTCGGGCGATCTGGCGATGCCCTGCGTTACCGGTCAGGACGCCGAAATCCCGAGCGTGAAGTCGATGATGGCGGGCGAGCAGTATTCGACCGTGTTCAAGGACACCCGCGCGCTGGCCGGCGTGACCGTGAAGATGGTGGACGCGATCATGCAGGGCGCCGAGCCCGAGATCAACGACACCGCCACCTACAACAATGGCGTCAAGGTCGTGCCGTCCTACCTCCTGGAGCCGAACGCGCTGGGCGTGAACGACATCCAGTCGATGCTGGTGGATTCCGGCTACTATACTGCCGACCAGCTCAAGTAAGCTGACGGCAATCGGGCCCGCCCCGGAGACGCGGGGCGGGCTTGTTCATCCGGGGGAGGGATGATGACAGTGCTTCTGGAAATGAGGGGGATCGGCAAGTCCTTTCCCGGTGTGCGCGCGCTGGATCAGGTGAACCTGACGGTTGAGGCGGGCGAAATTCATGCGATCTGCGGCGAGAACGGGGCGGGCAAGTCGACGCTGATGAAGGTGCTTTCGGGGGTCTACCCGGCGGGCAGCTACGAGGGCGAGATCCGCTATGACGGCGCCGTGCTGGAGAACCGCTCGATCCGCGACAGCGAGGCCAAGGGCATCATCATCATCCATCAGGAACTGGCGCTGGTGCCGCTTCTGTCGATCGCCGAGAACCTGTTCATCGGCAACGAGATTGCCCGGCGCGGCGTGATCAACTGGCAGGCGGCCTTCAAGAAGACCGAGGGCCTGCTGAAGAAGGTCGGGCTGAACGAGGCCCCCGGCACGCAGGTCGGCAAGCTGGGCGTCGGCAAGCAGCAACTGATTGAAATTGCGAAAGCCTTGGCCAAGGACGTGCGGCTGCTGATCCTTGATGAGCCGACGGCGGCCTTGCAGGAGAACGACAGCCAGAAGCTTCTGGACCTGATGCTGGAGCTGAAAGCCCACGGCGTCACCCAGATCATCATCAGCCACAAGCTGAACGAGATTTCCCGCGTTGCCGACCGGATCACCGTGATCCGCGACGGCTCGACCGTATCGACCATCGACCGCGCCGAGATTTCCGAAGACCGCATCATCCGCGACATGGTCGGCCGCGACATGGCGCACCGCTATCCCGACCGCGTGCCGAATCCCGGCGAGACCTTGCTGGAGGTCGAGGGCTGGAACGTCTGGCACCCCGAACAGAAGGACCGCCAGACCATCCACAACGCCGCCTTCCATGTGAGGAAGGGCGAGATCGTCGGGATTGCCGGGCTGATGGGCACTGGCCGCACCGAGCTTGCCATGAGCCTCTTTGGCCGCAGCTACGGGCGCGGGCATCGCGGCAAGGTGCGGATGAACGGCCGCGAGGTGGATGTCACGACCGTCGACAAGGCGATTGCGGCGGGGGTGTCCTATGTCACCGAGGATCGCAAGGCGCTGGGGCTGATCCTTGAGGAACCTATTCTGAAGAACATCAGCCTTGCCAATCTGGCGGGCATCGCGATGCGTGGCGTGCTGGACAAGCGGCGCGAGGCAAAGGTGGCGGAAGAATACCGCAAGGCGCTGGCAATCCGCACGCCGGGGGTGCAGCAGAAGGTGCTGAACCTGTCGGGCGGCAACCAGCAGAAGGTGGTGCTGTCGAAATGGCTGTTCACCGATCCGCAGGTGCTGATCCTCGACGAGCCGACCCGCGGCATCGACGTGGGGGCGAAATATGAAATCTACACCATCATGAACGACCTCGCGGCCCAGGGCCGGGGCGTGGTGATGATCTCGTCGGAAATGCCGGAGCTTCTGGGTATGTGCGACCGGATCTATGTGATGAACGAAGGCCGGATCGTGGGCGAACTCTCGCGCGCCGAAGCCACACAGGAACGGATCATGGCGATGATCCTCAAGACGACAGGGAGGGCCGCGTGATGGCTGAAGGCAAGGGCCAAAAAACAAATCTCGGCGCGCATCTGGGCGGGCACCTCAGGGAAAACGGCATGCTGGTGGCGCTGGTCGCCATCGTGTTCTTCTTCACGCTGGTCGTGCGGGTCAGCATCGACGTCGACTTCCTGTCGGCGCAGAACATCACCAACCTGTTCCTGCAGAATTCCTACGTCATCATCATGGCGCTGGGGATGCTCCTGGTGATCGTCGCCGGCCATATCGACCTTTCCGTCGGCTCGGTTGCCGCCTTTACCGGCGCGGTGGCGGCGACGCTGACCGTGACGCTGGGCTGGCCAGTGCTGGCGGTGATCCCGACCGTTCTGGTCGTGGGCGGGCTGATCGGCGCGGCGCAGGGCTATTGGGTGGCCTATTGGCGCATTCCGTCCTTCATCGTCACCCTGGCAGGGATGCTGGTGTTTCGCGGTCTGACGCTGTGGCTGCTGGGCGGGCAGAACATCGGGCCTTTCCCGAAGTCCTTCCAGTCGCTGTCCACCGGCTTCATCCCCGACTTGTTCATGGTCGGCAAGCCCAACGTGACGGCCATTCTCGTCGTGACCCTTGCCGCGCTGATCCTGATCTTCCTTGCCTGGCGGTCGCGGCAGTGCGACGCCGAATTCGGAATCGAGCAGGAACCGATGGGGCTTTTCGTGGCCCGCAGCATGGTGATCGCCGCGGCGCTGATCTTTGTCGGCTACAAGCTCGCCAGCTTTCGCGGTCTGCCGAATGTGGTGGTGGTGCTGACCATCCTGACCGTCCTTTACGCCTTCTTCACCGAGAACACGACGACCGGGCGGCGGATCTATGCCCTTGGCGGCAATGAGAAAGCCGCGAAGCTTTCGGGCATCAACACCAACCGGCTGGTCTTCCTGTGCTTCATCAACATGGGGGTTCTGGCCTCTCTGGCCGGCATGATCGTCACGGCGCGGCTCAACTCGGCCACGCCCAAGGCGGGCACGGGGTTCGAGCTGGATGTGATCGCCGCCGTGTTCATCGGTGGGGCCTCGATGACCGGCGGGTCGGGCAAGATCATCGGGGTGGTGGTCGGCGCGCTGATCATGGGGGTGATGAACAACGGCATGTCCATTCTGGGCATCGGCATTGATTACCAGCAGGTGATCAAGGGGCTGGTGCTGCTCGCCGCCGTCATCTTCGACGTCTACAACAAGAACAAGTAAGGCCAGACCATGCTGATTTCGCAAATCCTGCAACCGGATGGCCGCTTGGCCGTGGTGGTGCGCGACGGCACCGAGGCGGCGATTGTCCGCGGTGCCACCAGCACCTATGCGCTGGCCGAGGAGGCGATTGCCAAGGGGCAAGGCCTTGCCGCCACCATCGCCGCGCATGGGTTGGGCGAGGCGGTGGACCTGCCCGCGCTTCTGGCCGCGGGCCGGGTGACGCTGCCGATCACCCATCCCGACGCCGCCCACATGCACCTGACCGGCACCGGGTTGACCCATCTCGGCTCTGCCGCGGCGCGCGATGCGATGCACACGAAACTGGCGGGCGCCGAAACGCTGACCGACAGCATGAAGATGTTCCGCATGGGCCTTGAAGGCGGCAAGCCCGCCGCCGGCGCGGTCGGGGTGCAGCCCGAATGGTTCTACAAGGGCAACGGCACGCAGGCCGTCGCCCCCGGCGCGGCGCTGACGGCCCCCGGCTTTGCCGAGGACGGCGGCGAGGAGCCGGAAATCGCCGGCATCTACCTGATCGGGCCGGATGGCACGCCGCACCGCATCGGCTGGGCCTTGGCCAACGAGTTTTCCGACCATGTGACGGAACGGGTGAATTACCTGTGGCTGGCGCATTCCAAGCTGCGCCCGGCGGCCTTCGGCCCGGAAATTCTGGTGGGCGATCTGCCGGTCGACATTCGCGGCACCAGCCGGGTGCGGCGGGCTGGTGCGGTGATCTGGGAAAAGCCGTTCCTGTCGGGCGAGGCGAACATGTCGCATTCCTTCGCCAATCTGGAACACCATCATTTCAAATACGGCCTGTTCCGCCAGCCCGGCGATCTGCATGTGCATATGTTCGGCACCGCCACCCTGTCTTTCGCCGATGGCATCAAGACCGAAGCCGGCGATGTCTTTGAAATCGAGGCGGCCCCGTTCGGGCTCTCCCTGACCAACCCCCTGGCCTTTGATCCGGCGGAAGCCGGGCCAACCGCCGTGCATCCCCTGTGAGGCAAAGATGACCTTCAAACCCGCCCCCTGGCCCCGCCACTTGCGCTCGCAGGAATGGTTCGGCGGCAATGGCCGCGACCAGATCTATCACCGGGGCTGGATGAAGAATCAGGGCTTCCCGCATGACATGTTCGACGGCCGCCCGGTCATCGGCATCCTGAACACCTGGTCGGAACTGACGCCCTGCAACGCGCACCTGAACGTGCTGGCCGAGTTCGTGAAACGCGGGGTTTATGAGGCGGGCGGCTTCCCGGTGGAAGTGCCGGTGTTTTCTGCCAGCGAAAGCGCCTTCCGCCCGACCGCGATGATGTTCCGCAACCTTGCCGCCATGGCGGTCGAAGAACAGATGCGCGGTCAGCCGATGGATGGCTGCGTGCTGCTGGTCGGCTGTGACAAGACCACGCCCAGCCTCCTCATGGCCGCCGCCTCCACCGACCTGCCGTCGATCATCGTCACCGGCGGGCCGATGCTGAACGGCTATTTCAAGGGCGAGCGGGTGGGGTCTGGTACCCATCTGTGGAAATTCTCCGAAGCCGTGAAGGCGGGCGAGATGAGTCAGGAAGAATTTGCCGAGGCCGAAGCCTCGATGAGCCGCTCTGCCGGATCGTGCAACACCATGGGCACCGCTTCCACCATGGCCAGCATGGCCGAGGCCTTGGGCATGGCGCTGTCGGGCAATGCCGCGATTCCGGCGGTGGACTCGCGTCGCCGTGTCATGGCGCAGATGTCGGGCCGCCGCATCGTGCAGATGGTGAAGGACGATCTGAAGCCGTCGGATGTTCTGAAGAAAGAGGCCTTTGAAAATGCCATCCGCACCAATGCCGCGATTGGCGGGTCAACGAACGCGGTGATTCACCTGCTGGCCATCGCCGGCCGGGTCGGCGTGGACCTGACGCTCGACGACTGGGACCGCTGCGGCCGCGAGGTGCCGACCATCGTGAACCTGATGCCCTCGGGCAAATACCTGATGGAGGAATTCTTCTACGCCGGCGGCCTGCCGGTGGTCATCAAGCGGCTGGGCGAGGCAGGACTTCTGCACAAGGACGCGCTGACCGTGTCGGGCCAGACGGCGTGGGAGCAGGTCAAGGACGTGACCAACCACAACGAAGATGTCATCCTGCCTGCCGACAAGGCGCTGGCGAAATCGGGCGGCGTGGTGGTGCTGAAGGGCAACCTTGCGCCGAAAGGGGCGGTGCTGAAACCCTCCGCCGCCTCGCCGCAGCTGATGGTGCATCGCGGCCGCGCCGTGGTGTTCGAGGACATCGACGACTACAAGGCCAAGATCAATGACGAGGCTTTGGACATCGACGAAACCTGCGTTATGGTGCTGAAGAACTGCGGGCCAAAGGGCTATCCCGGCATGGCCGAGGTGGGCAACATGGGCCTGCCGCCGAAGGTGCTGCGCAAGGGCATCACCGATATGGTGCGGATTTCCGACGCGCGCATGTCCGGCACCGCCTATGGCACGGTCTGCCTGCATACCTCGCCCGAAGCTGCCGCCGGCGGGCCGCTGGCCGTGGTGCAGAACGGCGATTTCATCGAACTCGACGTGCCGAACCGCCGCCTGCATCTGGACATTTCCGAGGCCGAACTGGCCGAGCGGCTGGCGGCATGGAAGCCGCTGCACCCGCAATATGACTCCGGCTATGCCTGGCTGCATCAACAGCATGTGCAAGGGGCCGATACCGGGGCCGATCTCGATTTCCTGAAAGGCTGCCGCGGGGCGCCGGTCGGGCGGGATTCGCACTGATGCCGACCAAGATCGCCCTTGTGGGCATCGGCAAGATCGCCGTCGATCAACACGTTCCGGCGCTGGCGGCGAGCCCCGATTTCACCCTCGCCGCCACCATCAGCCGCAAGGGCGAGGTGGCGGGCGTGCCTTCCTTCACCGATTTCCACGCCTTCCTTGAGGCCTGCCCCGATGTGCCGGTGGTCTCGCTCTGCCTGCCGCCGGTGCCGCGCTTTGACTATGCCGAAGCGGCGCTGCTGGCGGGCCGTCATGTCATGCTGGAAAAGCCCCCCGGCGCCACCCTGGCCGAGGTGCATGAGTTGCAGGCCCTGGCTGCATCCCGCGGCCTGACGCTTTACGCCACATGGCACAGCCGCATGGCCCGCGCGGTGGCCGCCGCCAAGGCCTGGCTGGCCGACAAGGCGGTGCATGAGGCGCATATCACCTGGCGCGAAGATGTGCGCAAATGGCACCCTGGTCAGGACTGGGTGTTCGAACCCGGTGGCATGGGGGTGTTTGACCCCGGCATCAACGCGCTGTCGATCCTGACCGAAATCCTGCCGCAGCCGGTGCATCTGACCGAGGCCACGCTGGAGGTTCCCGCAAACCGCCAGACCCCGATTGCCGCGCAGCTTCGCTTTACCGGCCATGTCACCGCCGATTTCGACTGGCGCCAGACCGGCCCGCAGACCTGGGACATCACCGTCGAAACCGACCGTGGCCCGATGGCGCTACGCATGGGCGGCAATGTGCTGGAAATCGCGGGCAAGCCGGTGGCGGGCGATGCCGACATCATGGGCGAATACCCGGCACTCTACGCCCGCATGGCAGACCTCTTGCGCACGCGCGCCTCTGATGTAGACCTTGCCCCCATGGTCCATGTGGCCGATGCGCTTTCCCTTGGTCGCCGCCAGACGGTCGCGGCCTTCGATTTCTAGGATACCGAGATGAGCTTCACCCCGCACGGCCGCCACCTGATCGTTGGTGAGTGGGTCGCCAGCCCGCAAACCTTCCTGTCCGAACCGGCGCATGGGCCGGCCCATGCCTTCGGCGTCGGCACGGTCGATCTGGTGAACCGCGCCGCCGAGGCCGCCGAGGAAGCGTTCTGGAGCTATTCGGCCACCACCCGCGAAGAGCGGGCGGTGTTTCTGGAAACGATTGCCGATGCGATCGAGGCGCGGGCCGAGGCGATCACCGAAATCGGCACGCAGGAAACCGGCCTGCCGGTCGCCCGCCTGCAAGGCGAGCGCGGCCGCACCACCGGCCAGTTGCGCCTGTTCGCCTCGCATATCCGCGCGGGCGCCTATCTCGACCGCCGCAGCGATGCCGCCCTGCCGGACCGCGCGCCCCTGCCGCGCCCGGAGATCCGGCTGATGCAGCAGCCCATCGGCCCGGTGGCGGTGTTCGGCGCCTCGAACTTTCCGCTGGCCTTCTCGACCGCCGGCGGCGACACCGCTTCTGCCTTGGCCGCCGGTTGCCCGGTGGTGGTCAAGGGTCATTCGGCCCATCCCGGCACTGGCGAGATCATTGCCGAAGCCGTGGCCGAGGCGATTGGCAAGTGCAAGCTGCACCCCGGCGTGTTCTCGCTGGTGCAGGGCGGGCGGCGCGATGTCGGCGCGGCGCTGGTCACCCACCCGCTGATCAAGGCCGTCGGCTTTACCGGCTCGCTTGCTGGCGGCCGCGCGCTGTTTGATCTTTGCGCCAGCCGCCCCGAGCCGATCCCGTTCTTTGGCGAGCTTGGTTCCGTCAACCCGATGTTCCTGTTGCCGAACGCGGTCGCCGCGCGGATGGACAAGATCGTGGTCGGCTGGGCCGGCTCGCTGACGCAAGGTGCCGGTCAGTTCTGCACCAACCCCGGCATCGCCGTGGTGCGCGCCGATCAGGCTGAGGCTTTGGGCGCGGCCATGGTGACGGCGCTGCAGGCCGTCGGCAGCCAGACCATGCTGACCGAAGGCATCGCGGCGGCCTATGTGCAGGGCCGCGACCGGATTGCCGCCAGTCCCGCCGTGCGCGACCTGCTGACCCAGATGTGCGACCGCCGTCAGGCCACGCCGCAGCTTTTCATGGTCAAGGGTTCCGACTGGATCGGCAATCACCCCTTGCAGGAAGAGGTGTTCGGCCCGCTCGGCCTGATCATTGCCGCCGAAAGCGAAGATCAGATGCTGGAGATCGCCCGCGCCTTCGAGGGCCAGTTGACCGCCACCCTGCATGTCGACGATGCCGACACCGCGCTGGCCCGCCGCCTGCTGCCGATCCTGCAACGCAAGGCCGGCCGGGTTCTGGCCAATGGCTTCCCGACCGGGGTCGAGGTTTGCGATGCCATGGTGCATGGCGGCCCCTATCCGGCCTCCACCAACTTTGGCGCGACAAGCGTGGGCACCATGGCCATCCGCCGCTTCCTGCGTCCGGTCAGCTATCAGAACCTGCCGGAAGCCCTGCTTCCGGGCGACCTGCGCTAGGCCATGGCACCCGACTGGATTGCCGTTGACTGGGGGTCCTCGAACCTGAGGGCCTGGGCGATGGGGCCTGAAGGCATTCTGGCCGAGGCGCAGTCGGGTGAAGGTGCGGGCGGGCTGACCCGCGCCGAGTTCGAGCCTGCGCTCTTGCGGCTGATCGCGCATTGGCTGCAGCCGGGTCGGCAGACGCCGGTTCTGGCCTGCGGCATGGTCGGCAGCCGGCAGGGTTGGGTCGAGGCCGCCTACCGCGCCACGCCCTGCACTCCGGTCAGTTCCGCAGGGCTGGTTGCCGTGGCCACCCACGATCCCCGCCTTGGCGTGCAGATCGTTCCCGGCCTGTCGCAAGCCCGGCCCGCCGATGTGATGCGGGGCGAGGAATCGCAGATTGCCGGGGCGCTCCTGCTCACCCCCGGCTTTGACGGCGTGTTCTGCCTGCCCGGCACCCATTCGAAATGGGCCCATGTCAGCGCCGGCGAGGTGGTGTCGTTCCAGACCTTCATGACGGGCGAGTTGTTCTCGCTGCTGTCCAGCCAGTCCGTGCTGCGCCATGGCATGGGCGAGGGCTGGGACGAGGCCGCCTTTGACGAGGGCGTGGCCGATGCCCTGTCGCGCCCCGAGCGGATCGCGGCGCGGCTGTTCTCGCTGCGCGCCGAAGGGCTGCTGAACGGCCTTGCCCCCGCCGCCGCCCGGTCGCGGTTGTCGGGCCTGCTGATCGGCAGCGAACTTGCCGGGGCCAAGCCCTATTGGCTGGGCCAGCCGATCCGCCTGATCGGGGCCGCGGGTCTTTCCGCCAGCTATGCCCGCGCGCTCGCCGCCCAAGGGGTGGTGGCCGAAATCCTTGACGCCACCGCCTGCACACTGGCGGGCCTTGTCGCTGCAAAGGGAAACCCATGACCCAGCATCGCAACCTGATCGCCATCCTGCGCGGTCTGACCCCGGACGAGGCGCTGCCCGTGGCCGAGGCGCTGATCGCGGCGGGCATCACCCGCATCGAGGTGCCGCTGAACTCGCCGCATCCGATGACCTCGATCGCGTCCATGGTCCGGCATTTCGGCCAGCACGCCCAGATCGGCGCCGGCACGGTGCTGACCGTGGCGGATGTCGGCGAAGTGGCCGATGCCGGCGGCACGCTGATCGTCTCGCCCAACATGGACGCCGAGGTGATCCGCGCCACCAAGGCCAGGGGGCTGCAAAGCTGGCCCGGCGTGATGACCCCGACCGAGTGCTTCGCCGCGCTGAAGGCCGGGGCGGACGGGCTGAAGATCTTCCCGGCTTCGCTGATCGGCCCCGAGGGGCTGAAGGCCATCCGCGCCGTTCTGCCCCAGGCCACGCAGGTCTATGCCGTGGGCGGCGCCGGGCCGGATAATTTCGCAAGCTGGGTCAAGGCGGGCGCTAGCGGCTTCGGCATCGGCACCGCGCTTTACGCGCCCGGCCTGACCGCCGCCGAGGTTGCCGCCCGCGCCGCCGCGATAGTCGCCGCCCATGACGCCGCCTTTGCCGGGGGACAGTGATGATCTTCGATTCCCGCCTGTGCGAGTTGGGCGAGGGCGCGCTCTGGCACCCGATCCGCCGCCAGTTGTTCTGGTTCGACATTCTGGGCAAGCGCCTGCATACGGTCGAGGAGGGCGAACCGCGGCACTGGTCGTTCGTGGAGCTGGTTTCCGCCGCAGGCTGGCTGTCGCGTGATCATCTGCTCATCGCGGGCGAGCGCGACCTGTTCCTGTTCGATCTGGAAACCGAGGACATCGAGACGCTGGCGGAGCTTGAGGCCGACAAGCCCGGCAATCGCTCCAACGATGGCCGGGCCGACCGGCAGGGCGGCTTCTGGATCGGCACCATGTCGAAGCGCGGCGAGGCAGAGCCCGGCGCGGGCGCCATCTATCGCTGGTATCGCGGCGAGCTGCGCCTGCTTTTCCCCGGCCTGACCATTCCGAACTCGATCTGCTTTTCCCCCGATGGCCGCACCGCCTATTTCGCCGATACCGTGACGCAAGTCATCCAGAAGGTCGCGCTGGACGCCGCCGGCTGGCCCTGCGCCGCGCCGGAAGTCTTTGTCGACCTGTCGGCCGAGGGGCTGTTTCCCGACGGCTCCACCATCGACGCCGAGGGCAATCTGTGGAACGCGCAATGGGGCGCGGGGCGGGTGGCCTGCTATTCGCCGCAGGGCCGGTTCCTGAGGGCGGTTCCGCTAGATGCCCCTCACACGACTTGCCCGGCCTTTGGCAGCGAAGGCTTGGCCACGCTGTTCTGCACTTCCGCGCTGGAAGGGTTGGACGCTGCGGCTCGCGCCGCCCATCCGCTGTCCGGGACCACCTTCGCCGTGCAAGGCGTCGCTCGCGGCCTGCCGGAACCACGCGTCGAGATCGGCATGGTCGACGGCGTGGCTCGCTGAAGACAGACTTCTTGCGCAGTCCGTTGAGCAAACCGTGGCAGGGAGATGCTGCGTCAGCGCGCCTGCGCCGCGTCGGTCGCCTCGGCGTCCGCCACGCCCTGCGCCAGAGATTGCCCGATCAGAATGACACAGGGCGGAGTGACCTTCGGGTCCGAGCCAAGGCTTTGCGCCATGCCCGACAGGCGGCAGCGATGGATATGCTCGTCCGGCTGACTGGCACGGCAGACGGCGACGACCTCGGCATCGGGGTCCGCCCCCTGACCGAGAAGCGCCGCTTCGATCTCGGCGGCCTTGCGGCTGGCCATGTAAAGCGCCAGCGTCGTGCCTTCGGGCAAGGGCAGGTTCGTCACCCTGTCGGCTTCATCGGTGGCGGTGACGAACAGCAGGCGCTGCGCCGTTCCGCGGGCGGTGAGTGGCCGGCCCAGACTTGCCGCGGCCGCCGAAGCTGCGGTGATACCGGGGACGATCTCGACCGCGAT
Organism: Tabrizicola oligotrophica; assembly: GCF_011008935.1. GTDB lineage: Bacteria > Pseudomonadota > Alphaproteobacteria > Rhodobacterales > Rhodobacteraceae > Tabrizicola_A > Tabrizicola_A oligotrophica. Next base: position 84,665 of record NZ_JAAIVJ010000002.1, read on the forward strand.
GCCCAGAGCGCTGGCTGCGTCGATCTCTTCGGCGGCGCGCGCAAAGATCGCGGGATCGCCGGACTTCAGCCGCACGACATGGCGTCCTTCGACCGCCTCGGTCAGCATCAGCGCGGTGATCCGGTCCTGCGGCCAGGCATTGGCGCCTACCTCCTTGCCAACCGGGATGCGCCGGGTTGCGGGTGGGATCAGCGCCAACACCTCTTCCGTAACCAGCCGGTCATGCAGCACCACATCCGCAGCCTGCAGGCAGCGCAGTGCCCGGACGGTCAACAGGTCTGCAGCCCCCGGCCCGGCCCCGACCAGCGAAATGCGGCCCGAGGCGCGCGGAAACCGGGCAGAGAGATCTGTCATTCTGCGGCCTCCAGCCGGGGTTCATGCCGCGCGATCAGCGCCGCGAGTTCAGGCCGGCAGGCGCCGCAATTGCTGCCCGCCTTCACCGCCTGCCCCAGTGCCTCGAGGGTCAGGCAGCCGCCTTGGGCAATGGCGCTGACAATGGTGTTCACGCCGACCGAGAAGCAGGCGCAAACGGTGGGGCCGGGGTCCGGCATGTCAGCCCCCGCCTGCCCGGCAAGCACGGTTTCCGGCGGGGCAAGGCCCAAGAGGCCAGCGACATGGCTGCGCGACACGGCGACGGGCACACGGTCGGCAAAGAGCGCCGCGACGAGGCGCCCCGCTTCGACGAAAGCCAGCCGATGGCGCGCCCGCGCCGGATCGGAAAGGGTTTGCACTTCGGCCGCCCCGGTCAGGCCGAACAGGCGACGCCCGAAGGCCAGCCAGTCGTCGGGTTCCGCAAGGCCCGCCAGTTCGGCGGTCATGCCGCGCGCATGGGTGGCCGTGGCCCAATAGTCGGTGTCGGGGCGGAAAGGCCGGGCCGCGATGGCATAGGCATAGAAGGCGGGCGTGAAGGGCCGCACCGCAACGGCCGCCGCCTTCAGCGCCGGTTGGCCGGAAATCCGGTCGGTGCGCCCGTCGGCCAGCGCGCTGACCCGTCCTGCCGCACTGGTCTCGCCCGTCCAGTGGATCGGCGCGAAGGGGTGGCCCGGCGGAACCCGATCGCTCACCGTCACTCGCAGAAGGGCGCGGCCCCCCTGTCCGGTCACTTCGGCCAGCCCGTCGGCGGCAAGGCCGATCCGGCGGGCATCATCGGGGTGAATTTCCAGATAGGGTTCGGCCATATGCGCCGACAGGCGCGGCGACAGGCCGGTGCGGCTGGCGGTGTGCCAATGGTCGCGCACCCGGCCGGTGTTCAGGATCAGCGGTGCAGCCACCGGCCGGGGCGTGACGGCAATGAGCCTTGCCTTGCCATCGGCATGATGGAACTGCCCGGTCGAGAAGAACCGCCCGCCCCGCTGGCGCGCATTTGCGGGCCAGAGGAACGGCGTCAGCGCGTCATAGTCGGCGATGGAGATACCTGCATGGTCCGAGATGTCGAAATCGCTGCCCAGCGACCCCGCCACCCCGGACAGCGCCGCATGTTCGGCAAAGATCTGCGCGGGGTGGGTCCAGTCGAACCCGGCAAAGCCCATGCGTCGCGCCGCCTGCGCCAGCTGCCACCAATCGGCCCGCGCCTGACCCATCGGCGCGCGGAACGGGCGCTGCCGGCTGATCCGGCGCTCGGAGTTCGTGACGGTGCCGTCCTTTTCGCCCCAGCCCGTCGCGGGCAGCTTCACATGTGCAAGCCGCAGGGTGTCGGTCTCGGCCATCATGTCGCTGACCACCACGAACTCGCATCCGGCAATGGCGCGGGCCACGCGGTCGGCCTCGGGCATCGACACGGCGGGGTTGGTGCAGATGATCCACAGCGCCTTGATCTTGCCGGCCTCGACTGCGCGGAACATGTCCACCGCCTTCAGCCCGGGTTTCTCGGCCATGCGGGGAGCGGCCCAGAAGTCCTGCACTGCGGCGCGGTGGGCCGGGTCTTCGATGTTCAGGTGGCAGGCGAGCATGTTGGCCAGCCCGCCCACCTCGCGCCCGCCCATGGCATTCGGCTGTCCGGTCAGGGAAAACGGCCCCATGCCGGGCTTGCCGATCCGGCCCGTCGCCAGATGCAGGTTCAGGATGGCATTGACCTTGTCGGTGCCGGAATCCGATTGGTTGATGCCCATCGACCACGCGGTCACAGTCTTTTCGCTGGCAAACCACAGGTCATAGAGCGCCTGAATCTCCTGCACCGACAGCCCGCTGGCCGCAGGATCGGTGGCTTCTGCCGCGTGCAGCGCCGCCTCCAGCCCCTCGCAGGGGACCGGCTTCAGCCCGCGTCGCGCCGCTTCGGCCAGAAGCAGGTTGAACAGCGCCGCATCCGCCCCGGCGGCGATGGGCAGGTGCAAGTCGGCAATCTCGCAAGTGGAGGTGCGGCGCGGGTCGATGACCACGACTTTCGTTCCCCGCGCGCGGGCCTCGGTCAGCCGCTGGAACAGCACGGGATGACACCACGCGAGGTTTGATCCGACCAGCAAGACCAGATCGGCAAGCTCGAAATCCTCGTAAAGCCCCGGCACCGTGTCGGTGCCGAAGGCGCGGCGATGGCCTGCCACGGCCGAGGCCATGCACAGCCGCGAGTTGGTGTCGATGTTGGCCGAGCCGATGAAGCCCTTCATCAGCTTGTTGGCGACATAGTAATCCTCGGTCAGCAACTGGCCCGAGACGTAAAGCGCCACCGACTCCGGCCCGTGGTCGCGGATGGCCATGCTGAACTTGTCGGCCACCAGATCCAGCGCCTGATCCCAACTGGCCGCCTGCCCACCGATTTCCGGCTGCAGGAGCCGCCCGCGCGGGCCGACGGTTTCGCCAAGTGCGCTGCCCTTGGAACACAGCCGCCCGCGGTTGGCCGGATGGTCGGGATCGCCTTTCACCGCGCCATCGGGGCCGACCAGCACGCCGCAGCCCGTGCCGCAATAGGGGCAGGTAGACCGGATCATGGCGCAAGGCCCAGATAGACCACCCCGTCGCGGACATGGGCCGGATAGGTGGCCACCTGTCCCACATCCGCCCCCTGCGCCGCGCCCGAATTCAGATCGAACACCCAGGAATGCAGCGGACAGGTGACCGAAGCGCCATGCACGATGCCTTCGGACAGCGGGCCGCCCTTGTGGGGACAGCGGTCGTTCAAGGCAAAGACTTCGTCGGTTGCGGTGCGAAAGACGGCGATGCATCCGGCAGGGGTGCGGACCACCCGCGCCCCTTGCGGCGGAATGTCGGCCAGGGGGCCGACTTCGATCCAGCGTTGCGTGACGGCGTTCATTCTGCGGCCTCCAGCGAGATGGTTTTCATCGGCGCCCAATCGGCAGGACGCTCGGCCAGTTCCGCCCAAGGGTCGGTCTGATAGACCGACTGGCTTTGCAGGAAACGGTCATAAAGCGCCCGGCGGGTTGTCAGGTCGGCCATCTGGTCCTTGCACCAGTCAAGCCCCACCTTCGCCACCCATTTGTAGATGCGGTGCAGATAGCGGGCATTCTCGCGGTAAAGCTGGGTAAAGGCGGCGATGATCTCCAGCGCCTCTGCCTCGGTCGCCACGGTCATCAGGAGTTCGGTCTCCTTCACCTCCATGCCTGCCGCGCCCGCAACGCTGATCTGATAGCCCGAATCGACGCAGATCACGCCGATGTCCTTGCAAGTCGCCTCGGCACAGTTGCGCGGGCAGCCCGACACGCCAAGCTTGACCTTGGCAGGCGTCCACGACCCCCAGAGCAGCTTTTCCAGCTTGATGCCAAGGCCCGTGCTGTCCTGCGTGCCAAAGCGGCAGAATTCAGAGCCGACGCAGGTCTTCACCGTCCGCAGCCCCTTGGAATAGGCGTGGCCCGACACCATGCCGGCGGCGTTCAGGTCTGACCACATCGCGGGCAGATCCTCTTTCTTCACGCCAAGAAGGTCGATCCTCTGGCCGCCCGTCACCTTGACCATCGGTACGTTGAACTTGTCCGCTGCGTCGGCAATGGCGCGCAATTCATCGGGGGTCGTGACGCCCCCCCACATCCGCGGCACCACCGAATAGGTGCCGTCCTTCTGGATGTTGGCGTGGTTGCGTTCGTTCACAAAGCGCGACTGGCGGTCATCGCGATAGTCCAGCGGCCAATCGGCGAGCAGGTAGTAGTTCAGGGCCGGTCGACAGGAGGCGCAGCCGCCGACCGTCTTCCAGCCCAATTCCTGCATCACGGCGGGGATGGATTTCAACCCGCCCGCCTTGATCATCCGCCGCACATCCTCATGGGTGTGGTCGGTGCATTTGCACATCGCCGGATTGGCATTGGCGGCAAAGCCGTCGCCCAAGGTCAGCGCCATGACCTTTTCCACCAGCCCGGTGCAGGTGCCGCAAGAGGCGCTGGCCTTGGTCTGGGCGCGCACGGCGTCCAGCGTCAGGGCGCCGCCCTGCACGGCGGCTTCGATCTTTCCCTTGCAGACGCCGTTGCAGCCACAGATTTCCGCTTCAGGCGGCAAGGCTGCAACGGCGGCCAAAGGGTCCGCCTTGGTCCCCCCGGCGGCAAAGGCAGGGCCGAAGATCAGCGTGTCGCGCATGTCGGACACATCCTTGCCGGTCTTGATCAGGTCAAAGAACCACGACCCGTCGGCAGTATCGCCATACAGGACCGCGCCGATCAGACGCTCGCCCTCAAGGATCAGCCGCTTGTAGATGCCGCGGCCCGGATCGCGGAACACGATGTCCTCGCGCCCCGGCGCCTCGGCAAAATCCCCGGCGGAAAACAGGTCGACACCCGTGACTTTCAGCTTGGTCGCGGTCTGCACCGGCTGGAAGCGGCCGGTCTCGCCGTTCAGCACGGCGGCCAGCACCTTGGCCTGGTCGTAAAGCGGCGCGACAAGGCCGAACAATTGGCTGTCATGCTCCACACATTCGCCAAGCGCAAAGACGGCGGGGTCCGAGGTCTGCATCTGGTCGTTGACCACCACACCGCGCGCCACTTCGAGCCCGCAGTCATTGGCCAGCCGGGTTTCGGGGCGGATCCCGACGGCCATGCAGACCAGATCGGCCGGATAGACTGTGCCGTCCTCCAGCAGCACTGCCTCGACCCGGTCATTGCCCAGAATGGCCTTGGTCGCACCCTTGCAATGCACCCGGATGCCGCGGCGTTCGAGATCCTTTTGCAGCAGATAGCCGGCGGACGGGTCAAGCTGCCGCTCCATCAGGTGGCCCATCAGGTGAATGACCGTCACTTCGGCCCCGCGCGCGGCCATGCCTGCCGCCGCTTCCAGCCCCAGCAGCCCGCCGCCGATGACCACGGCCCGGGCGCCCGGGCGCGAAGCCGCGATCATGGTGTTGGTGTCTTCCAGATCGCGGTAGGTGACCACGCCCGGCAGCTTGTGGCCCGGCACCGGAATGATGAACGGGGCCGAACCGGTGGCGATCACCAGCGCATCGTAAGGCGTTTCGCCCCCGGCCGAGACCACCACCCGGGCGTTGCGGTCGATCTTCGTCACCGTCTCGCCAAAGCGGGTGTCGATCCGTTGCGCACCATACCAGTCGGCGTCGTGGGTGATGATTTCGGCATAGGTCTTTTCGCCCGACAGGACTGGCGACAGCATCAGACGGTTGTAATTGCCGCGCGGTTCGGCATTGAACAGCGTGACCTGCCAATCCGGGCCAAGGTTTTCCAGCATCCGCCCCGAAGCCATGCCGGCCCCGATGACCACCAGTTTCTTCGCCATCACGCGGCCTCCTTCTTTTTGGCTGGACCATGGGCATGATCGTGCAGGAAGTTCAGGATCTCGGCCCGGTAGGACCAGTAGTCGGGATGGTCGAGCATGGCGCGGCGCGAGCGCGGGCGCGGCAGGTCGACCTGGGTGATCTGGCCGATGGTGGCGCGCGGGCCGTTGGTCATCATCACCACCCGGTCGGCCAGAAGGATCGCCTCATCGACGTCATGGGTCACGCAGACGGCGGTGACCTGCGTGCGGCTCCAGACCTCCATCAGCACGTCCTGCAATTCCCAGCGCGTCAGGCTGTCAAGCATGCCGAACGGTTCATCGAGCAGCAGGAGCTTGGGCGACAGGGCAAAGGCCCGCGCGATGCCGACCCTCTGGCGCATGCCGTTCGACATGTCGGCAGCCAGCTTGTGCATCGCATCACCCAAGCCCACCCGTTCAAGGTAGTATTCCACCACCTCCTGCCGTTCGGCCTGACTGGCATTCGGGTAAACCCGGTCTACCCCGATCGCCACGTTTTCACGCGCGGTCAGCCAAGGGAACAGGCTGGGCGACTGGAAGACCACGGCGCGTTCGGGGTCGGCGCCTTCGACCGCATAGCCGTCAAGCTTGATCGCCCCGCCCGAGATCGAGGTCAGCCCGGCGGTCATCGACAGCACAGTCGACTTGCCGCAGCCGGAATGGCCGATCAGGCTGATGAACTCGCCCTTCTTCAGCTTCAGATCGACGTTTTCCACCACGGTCAGCGGGCCTTTCTGCGTGTCGTAGACTTTGGAAAGCTGCGAATATTGCAGATAGCGGTCGTCAATCGGGCTGCGCGCGGCGGCGGCATAGGCCTTGGGCAAGGCGTGGCGCGGGGTCAGTGCGGGCAGGATGCGGGTGCTTTCCAGCCTGACCGACAGCCCGACCTCCATCAGCTCGGCCGTCACCGCCCCGCGCAGGCGCTGAAACTCGGCGTCGTTGTTCAGCGCGCCCCGGTCGCGCGGGCGGGCCAGCGACACCGGAAACTCGCGGCCAAGGCTGCCGTCTGGGTTCAGGATGACAATGCGGTCGGCCAGAACCAGCGCCTCATCCACGTCATTGGTGATGAGGACCGCCGTCTTGCGGTCGCGCCGCCAGATGCCTTCGATCTCGTCGGCCAGATCGGCGCGCGTCATCGCATCCAGCGCTGACAGGGGTTCGTCCATCAGAAGAACCTCGGGCTCCATCGCCAGCGCCCGCGCCACAGAAACCCGCTGCCGCATGCCGCCCGACAATTCGGCGGGACGGCGGGCGGCGGCATGGGACAGCCCCACCATGCCGACATATTTCTCGACCATTGCCGCGCGCTCGGCCCTGGGCTTCGCGCCGTGGATCGCGTCGACCGCAAGGCCGACATTCCCGGCCACCGTCAGCCAGGGCATCAGCGAATAGGACTGGAACACCAGCCCCCGCTCCGGCCCCGGCCCGGTGATCGGCTGGCCCTTGAACAGCACGCGGCCACGGTCCGGCGCGGCAAGCCCGGCCATCAGGTTGACAAGCGTGGTCTTGCCGGTGCCGGAAAAGCCGAGGATCGCCAGAAACTCGCCTTCTTCAACCTGCAGCGAGACATTCTTCAGGATCTCGGACCGCGAGGGGCCGATCCCGTAACCCTTGAAGACGTGATGAAATTCGAGGATTGCCATGGGTCACCGCCGCCCGTCAAAGGTCAGAAGGGTTTGCGCCGTGACCATCACCCGGTCCAGAACCACGCCAATCAACCCGATGGTCAGGACCGCGACCATGATCCGCGCGAGGCTGTCTGAACTGCCGTTCTGGAACTCGTCCCAGACGAACTTGCCAAGGCCGGGGTTCTGGCTGAGCATCTCGGCGGCAATCAGCACCATCCAGCCCACGCCCAGCGACAGCCGCAGGCCGGTGAAGATCAGCGGCAGCGCGGAGGGCAGCACCAGCTTGGTGATCCGCGTCCAGAGCGAAAGCTTCAGCACGCGCCCGACATTGACCAGATCGCGGTCGATGGTGGCTACGCCAAGCGCGGTGTTGATGAGCGTCGGCCACAGGGAGCACAGCGTCACCGTGATGGCCGAGATCAGGAAGCTTTTCGACATGCCCTCGTCGCCCGCGGCATAAAGCGCCGAAACGGTCATGGTGACGATGGGCAGCCAGGCCAGAGGTGAGACGGGTTTGAACACCTGCACAATCGGAGCAAGGGCTGCGTTGGCAGTGGGCGACAGACCGGCAAGGATGCCCAGCGGAATGGCCACCAGCGAAGCCAGCACAAAGCCCATGAACACGGTTTTCAGCGAAGTCAGGATCTGGTCGACATAGGTGGGCTTGCCGGCATAGACCCGCTCCTTGACCTCGTCGCTTTTGCCTTGGGCGACCAGTGCCGCGTTCTTTTCCGCCTGCTTGGCGTAGAACTCGGTCTCCTTGGCGCGTTCCGTCATGGCATCGGCCTGCAAGACCCCGACCTGCGCCCAGACCTGGGCCGGGCCGGGAATGGCGCCGAGCGAGGTTTCGACCTTGGGCGCAAGCCAACCCCACATGCCAAGGAAGGCGGCAATCGCCAGAAGCGGCACGAAAAGCGTGCGCCACAGGTCGCGCATCTGTTGGCGTGGCGCTTCGCCGATCAGCAGGCGCCAAAGGGGCGCAAGCCAGGGCAGCCCCACCATCTTGAACCAGACCTCGGCGCGCGCGATCAGCGACAACAGCCGGGCAATGCGCGCCGCCTTCAGGGTTGCATCTTCTTCGGGCAGGGCTGCGGGATCAATCGACGTCATGGCTGTGGTCCGTTGTTGAAGCGATGGGGCAGGATCGGCGGGCAGGGTCAGTTGGTGACCTCACCGCCCTGCACGGTTTGCGAGGCCTTCAGACCGATGGTCAGGCTGTCGATGTAGGTGTTCGGGGTCGTGCCATCGAAGGCCACGCCGTCGATGAAGGCGCTGGTCGGCTCGCGGTAGCCGTCGGCGTCGAAGTCGAACATGTCGGCACTTGCCTTGCCTTCGGCAATCAGCGCCTCGGCAGCGGTCTGGAACAGGTCGGGGCGATAGACCGCCTTGGCGGTCTCGTCATACCAGCTGTCCGGCCTGGCCTCGGCAATCTGGCCCCAGCGGCGCATCTGGGTCAGCGTCCAGACCGCGTCCGAGTAATAGGGGAAGGCGGCATTGCCGCGGAAGAACACGTTGAAGTCGGGTTCATCGCGCTTGTCGCCTGCCTCATACTCGAAGGTCCCGGTCATCGAATTGGCGATGATCGCGGCGTCGGCCCCGACGTAATCCGGCGAGGACAGGATGGCGACCGCCTCGGCGCGGTTGGCGTTGCTGTTCTCGTCAAGCCAGATCTGTGCCCGGATCAGCGCCTTGGTCAGCGCCAGCACGGTGTTGGGGTTTTCCTCGGCAAAGGCCTTGGTCAGACCAAAGACCTTTTCCGGGTTCATCTTGAAGATCGCATCATCCGAGATCACCGGCACGCCGATGCCCTTGGCGACGGCCGCCTGATTCCAGGGCTCGCCTACGGAATAGCCGTCGATGGTGCCGGCCTCGAGCGTGGCGGGCATCTGCGGCGGCGGGGTGACAGACAGCAGAACCTCGGCTCCGATCTGGCCCGAGGTGTCATCGGCGGAATAGAGCCCGGGGTTGATGCCGCCTGCCGCCAGCCAGTAGCGCAGTTCATAGTTGTGGGGCGAAACCGGGAACACCATGCCCATGCTGAAGGCCTTGCCCTGATCGGCCCAGGCTTCAAGCGCGGGTTTCAGCGCGGCGGCGGAAATCGGGTGGGCAGGCTTGCCGTTTGCATCCAGCGCAAGGCCGGGCTTCATCAGCTCCCACACCGCGTTCGAAACGGTGATGGCATTGCCGTTCAGGTCCAGCGACAAGGGCGTGACCATTTCGGCCTTGGTGCCATAGCCGATGGTCGCGGCCAGGGCCTGCCCGGCCAGCATATGCGCGCCGTCAATCTCGCCCGCGGCAACCCGGTCCAGCAGCACCTTCCAGTTCGACTGCGCTTCCAGCGTGACGTTCAGGCCCTCCTCCTCGAAAAAGCCTTTCTCCTTGGCAATTGCGAGCGGGGCCATGTCGGTGAGCTTGATGAAGCCCAGGGTCAGGCTGTCCTTTTCGATGCCTTGGGTCTCGGCAAGGGCAGGAGCGGCGATCAGGGCGACGGAGAGAAGAAGGGCGGCTCGGGTCATCTGGGGTTCCTGTGCATGGAATTGAAAAAGGCCACTCGACGCGCGGAACACGATCTGTGTCAGCGGTCAGGCGGCCTTGCCTGGGGTCCCGATTGTGGGAGAGACGGAACCTCGTTGCTCCGTTGGATCAAAGGTGCGCGCCTGCCGGTCTTGCGTCAATCTGCGATTTGCAGATGCAGAAAAGGCGAGTGGCAGATTCTGCCGCATTGCAGCAAAATGCCCAAACTTTGGTCAGTTTTCCGGTTCCGGGTCGAAAACCGCGTCATCGAAGAAACGGTTGCAAGCCAGAATCAGGCGGCCGTTGACCGCCGGAAGCGCCTCTGCCGCCGGAAGCGCGCCCTCCAGCTTGTCAGAGCTGCGCGGCATCGGGGCCAGCGCGCCAAGGTGGCGGCGGTAAAGGTCGCTGCGGAAGCAGGCGCGCGCAGCGGTGACCGCGGGGGCAAGCGGAAGGCCGCAGGACCGCGCCAGTTCGGCTCCGATCCAGCTGGCCTGACTGCGCCACGGAAAATTGGCCACCCCGTCGTGAAACGTCAGAAGCTGCGGCACCTGATGGGCGCCAAGCCGTCCGAACAGGGCCGGTTCCAGATAGGTCGCGGCCACGTCCAGATAGGCGGGCCGCGCAAGGATATCGGCCAGCGTCGCGCGGTTGCCGGGCGCCTCGGCCCATCTGCCCGCGCGCCAGACCGCCCGCATCAAGGGGCCGGCCTCCTCGCCTTGTCCCGCCCGCACGGCCAGCACCTTTTCCGGCGCCTGACTCCAGATCTGGCTGCCGGTCAGCACCAGCCGCGCCCCGGCCTCGGTCGCGGCCGCGCTGCCCCAGGGTTCGCCGACGCAAAAGCCGTCGATGTCGCCTGCGCGCAGGGCTTCGGCCATGCGCGACGGGGGGACGGTCACGATCCGCGGCTGCAGCCCCGGCGCCGCCCGCTGCAACCAATAACGCAGCAACAGCGCCTGCATCGAAAAGGGAAACGGCACGCCAAGGCGCAGGTCTTGCCCGGCCAGCGCGGCACCCAGCGCCATGGGATCGCCAAAGCCGACCCCGGCCTGGGCGGCGCACTCTGCCGAAAGGCCGATGACCTGACCGCCCAGCGACAGCACCATCAGGACTTCGGTCGCCCCTGCGCCGCCGCCCAGGCCCAAGGCGCGGGCGACGGGCATCACCGACAGCATATGCGCCGCCTGAACCCGGCCGGATTCCAGCATGTCGCGCAGCTGCGACCAGCTCGCCGCCTTGACCAGCGACAGGGACAGGCCTTCTTCCTCGGCAAAGCCCAGTTCCTTGGCCACGATGACCGGCGCGGCATCGACAAGCGGCACATATCCAATCGCAACCGGTGTCATCGGAGCAGGTCCGCCGCCGTGACGATGGCCTGCGCCAGATCGGCAAGCCGCTTGCCCTGATCCATCGCGGTCTTGCGCAACAGCGCATAGGCCTCTTCCTCGCCAATGCCTTTTGCCCGCATCAACAGCCCCTTCGCCCGGTCGATGACCTTGCGCTCTTCCAGCGCAGCCTTGGTGGCGGCAAGTTCGGCCCGCATCCGGGCAAAGAGGTGAAACCGGGCGATGGCCGCGTCCAGAATGGGATGGATGCGGGCGGGTTGCAGGCCGCCAACCACATAGGCCGAGACCCCCGCCTCGATCGCGGCGCGCGTCAGGCCCTGATCGGCCCGGTCGACGAACATCGCCACCGGCCGTTCCATCGGCCCGGCGGCAAGCGTCAGCTCTTCCAGCACATCGCGCGACGGGTCGCCCGCATCGATCAGCACAAGGTCGGGCCGGGTTTCGGCCACCCGCCGCGCCAGCCCCACGCCCGAACCGATCACCTGAATGCGCATCTGTCCGGCCTCGCGCAGCGCGTCCACGATCAGCATGGCGCGTTCGCGGTCCTGTTCGACGACGATGATGTTCAAGGCGCTGTCCATCGCATTACCTAGCGAGCCGGACGGGACCATCGCCAGAGATTTGCGGGAACGGCGGCGAGGGCGGCCCGAGAATGCCGAATAACCGGGCAAACAGGCGGCTCAGGCCTGATTCATGGGCAAATCGGAAATTGCATTGCGGTTGAGCTCAGACGAGCCGCGCCTGCATGCGGGCCAGTTCGACCGAGTTTCGGGCGCCGGTCTTTTGCAGGACGCGGGCGCGGTGGACCTCGACCGTGCGCATGGCAATACCCAGACGGTCGGCGATCTGCTTGTTCAGTCGGCCTTCGACGATCAGGCGCATCACCTCGACTTCGCGGTCCGAAAGCGAGGCGAAGCGGGCAGCCAGATCGGCGCGGCTGGTGTGTTCCGCGGCGCGGCTTTGATGCAGCGCCATGGCCTGCAACGCCAGATCCACGATCTGATTGTCGTTGAAAGGCTTTTCCAGAAAATCGAAGGCCCCGCGCTTCAGGCTTTGCACGGCAAGCGGCACATCGGCATGGCCGGTCAGGAAGATGATCGGCGGCAGGGCCGCAGCGCCGCCTTCGGCGTCAGACAGGGCGTCCGCGACCTGCGGCCCGGAAATCCCCTCCATCCGGACATCAAGGATGACACAGCCGCAATCGGGTTGCGGCCAGGCGGCCAGAAACGCCTCGCCGCTGGGCCAGGTCCGGGTGGCAATCCCGCGCGACGCGAAAAGGAAGGCAAGACCATCGCGCAGTGCCTCTTCATCATCGACGATGTGAACGGAAAATCCGGGGTCTGGGGTCATGACGGCTGGCTTTCGGTCAGGGGAGCGGTCGATGGCTGGGCCACGAAGGGCAGGCGAACGACAAAGATCGTGCCGCCGCCGGGGTTCGGCTGATGCGACAGGCTGCCGTGAAGCAGTTCGATGATCGACCGGCAGATATTGAGCCCCATGCCCATGCCGTGGCTCTTGGTGCTGGTGAACGGGTCGTAAAGCCGATCGGCCAGATCATCGGAGATGCCCGGCCCCTGGTCGGCCACGTCCAGCCGCACCATTCCGTCTTCGGGACGCAGCCGGATGGTCAGCCGGTTGCCGCTGCGCGGACCCTCGGCCATGGCCTCCATGCCGTTGCGGATCAGGTTGACAAGGACTTGTTCGATCAGGATGCGGTCGGCAAGAACTGCAGGCAGGGCGGCGCGCGGGGCGTCCAGCACCAGGTCGGCCCGCAACTCCTTTGCCTCGGCCGCCATCAGGCCCATGGCGTCGCCCACCACCTCGGAGAGATCCAGCGCGACAACGCGCGGTTCGCGTTTCTTCACGAAATCCTGGATCCGGCGGATGATCAGCCCGGCCCGCCGCGCCTGCACCGCGAGCTTTTCCAAGGCGGTCCGCAGCATCGGCGTCTGCGCCTGTCCGGCGTCGATCAGGTTGAGCCCGCCTGCCGCATAAGAGGCAATCGCGCCAAGGGGCTGGTTCAGTTCATGCGCCAGCGTCGAGGCCATCTCGCCCAGCGTCACCAGCCGCGCCGTGCGGGCCAGGCTTTCGTCCTGCGCCCGCGCCAGCCGGGCCGCCGCCTTGGCCTCGGTGATGTCGATGATCGAGCCGAGCCAGCCCTGATGCCGCCCCGAGGCGTCGATCAGCGGTGCCTCATAGACCTGCACGTCGATCTCGGAGCCATCGGCCCGCCGGAACCGGGTTTCAAAGCTTTGTGGCGCCTTCGCGCCTTCGGAAAGCTGGCGCTGGCGGGCGAGTGTGTCCTCGATCCGGTCGGGCGACCAATAGGGCATGGGCGGCGTCTGCCCGATCAGGTCGCGCGCCTCCAGTCCGACCAGCTTGCAGAAGGCCGCGTTGACATAGAGGATGCGCCCGGCGTGGTCCTTGGCGCGCAGGCCGACCGTCAGGCTTTCCTCCATCGAGCGGCGAAAAGCCATCTCGGCGCGCAACCGCGCTTCGGCACGGCGACGGTGCTGGGCGTTGCGCTGCAAGACCAGCAGCGCCAGCACGGCAAAGGCCGCAAGCCCGACGATCGCGCCAAGCAGGGCGGCATTGCCCAAGGCCGCAGATCGGTCATAGGCGGTGATCCTCAACGAGGTGCCGGCCAGCGGTGGGTCAAAGCTGATGGTGTGGAAAGGCGCGGCATCGGCCACCGGACGGCGTGCCCGGTCGGCGTGCGTCGTTGTGCTGTCGAAGACCCGGACGGCATATTGCTCGGCGATCCACCAGGGGATGTGACGGTCCAGCATGAGCGGCAGCGAGATCGTGGCCACCACCACGCCGCCATCGCCGCCCGATCGGCGCAGCGCCATCGCGGCCACTCCGTCGGCCGGCGCACCGTAAACCGGGCGCGCCGTACTGGTGGCGCTGCGCAGCAGCGTTGCGACAAGGGGCCGGGCAGCGGGACCCATGCCCTCCGGCACCGAGGCGACGAGGGCGCCGCTCTGGTCGAACCATTGCACCGCGAGGGTTTCGGGATTGGCCGAGATATGCAGCCGCGCCCGCGCCTGCAGGATTTCCAGCGCCGTGCCACTGGCCGCGTCCAGCGCCAGCCGCACCAGCATGTCCTCATCCACCGCCAGCTGGAACCGCAGCGTCTGCTCGACCCAGAGCGCATCGGTCGCCAGTTTTGCCCGCGCCCTTTCCTCATCGGAGCGGGCCACGACCCAGACCAGCGTGGCAACAAGGGCCACCAGCGCGACAATGGCAACCAGAGGAATGAAGGACAGCAGATCCCAGCGCCGGGAAGCCATCAGGCTTTCGGTCAGCCCGAAATCCGGGCCTGCGCCGCCGGGGTCCTGCCGGGATTCCGGGTCGGGCGATAGGGCGTTTCGATCCTGCGTGTGCGCACCCTCCCCGATGAACACCCCTGCAGCTTGTCACCCGCGGCCCCGGCTTGTCCATTGCGGAAACCCACAATAGCGGCGCAGACTGGCTTTTGGCATGACAGGGCCCAATCCGCCGAGGAGGGCGGACAACGAGGAGGATGACCCATGCTGACCCGCCGCACGCTTGCCACTCTGGCCGGCGCCACCGCCCTTGCCTTCAGCCTTGCCGTGCCCGCCGTGGCGCAGGACAAGATCATCATCAAGTTCAGCCATGTCGTCGCCCCCGACACCCCCAAGGGCAAGGCGGCGGCCAAGTTCGAAGAGCTGGCCGAGGCCTATACCAACGGTGCAGTGGATGTTGAGGTCTACCCCAACAGCCAGCTTTACAAGGACAAGGAAGAGATGGAGGCGCTGCAACTGGGCGCGGTCCAGATGCTGGCCCCGTCGCTGGCCAAGTTCGGCCCCCTCGGCGTGCAGGATTTCGAAGTCTTCGACCTGCCGTTCATCTTCACCGACTATGACGCCCTGCGCAAAGTGACCCAGGGCGACGTGGGCAAGATGCTTTTGGCGAAGCTTCAGGACAAGGGCATCACCGGCCTTGCCTATTGGGACAACGGCTTCAAGATCATGTCGGCCAACAGCCCGCTGAAGACGCCGGATGATTTCCTTGGCCTGAAGCTGCGCATCCAGTCCTCGAAGGTGATCGAGGCCTATATGAACGCGCTTGGCGCCGTGCCGCAGGTCATGGCGTTTTCCGAGGTCTATCAGGCGTTGCAGACCGGCGTTGTCGATGGCACCGAAAACCCGCCGTCGAACATGTATACCCAGAAGATGCACGAGGTGCAGAAGCACGCCACCGTGTCGAACCACGGATATCTGGGCTATGCGGTGATCGTGAACAAGACCTTCTGGGACGGCCTGCCCGAAGAGGTGCGCGCCGGTCTCGACAAGGCGATGGTCGAGGCGACCGATTATGCCAACACCATTGCGAAGGAAGAAAATGAAGCCGCCCTTGCCGCAATGAGGGCCGCCGGAACGACCGAGTTCTACGACCTCTCGCCCGAGGAACGCGCCGCATGGGCCGAAGCCCTTGCCCCCGTGCATGAGGCCATGGCCGAACGCATCGGCGCCGAGACCCTTGCCGCCGTGAAAGGCGCGCTCGGTCAGTAAGCCCTCTGCGGGGCGGTCCCGCGGCCGCCCCACCTTTCCCCCATCGCCCTTAACCGTCTGAGGTGTGCCATGCTGCGCCTGCTCGACCGGCTTGAGGAAGTGTTGATCGCCGCGCTGATCGCGGCGGCGACCGTTCTCATCTTCCTTGCCGTCACCCACCGTTTCGCCATCGGCTTTGCCGCCGATCTGGTCGCCTTCGCCCGCTCGGGCGAGATGGAGACATTGAGCGGCTTTGCCAAATCCCTGTTCAAGGTCGTCAACGGGCTGAAGATGACCTGGGCGCAAGAGGCCTGCATCTATCTCTTCGTCTGGATGGCCAAGTTCGGCGCCGCCTACGGAGTGCGGACCGGGATCCATGTCGGCGTGGATGTTCTGGTCGAACGCCTGTCCGGCAACAGCCGCCGGCTCATCACCATCATCGCCATGTCGGGTGGCGTGATCTTTACCGCGATCCTGGCCTGGATCGGGGCGGATTTCGTTTTGCATATCCGCGCCGGCGGGCAGATCTCGGCCGACCTCGAACTGCCGATGTGGCTGGTCTACCTGGCTGTGCCGCTTGGCTCGGCGCTGATGTGCTTTCGCTTCATGCAGGCGCTCTATCGTTTCCTGACCACGGGCGAGGTTGCACATCACGACCACGGCGCTGTCGACGGGCTGGACGACGAGGCCGAAGATCTTGCCAAGGGGGGCCACGCATGACCGCGCTCATCATCTTCCTGATCCTGGCGCTGCTGCTTGTCACCGGCATGCCGGTTTCCATCGCGCTGGGCCTGACGGTCTTTACCTTTCTCTTCGGCTTTTCCGACGTGCCGATGGACGCCATCGCGCTGAAGCTGTTCACCGGCATCGAGAAATTCGAGATCATGGCGATCCCGTTCTTCGTCCTTGCCGGCAACTTCCTGACCCATGGCGGGGTGGCCCGCCGGATGATCCGCTTTGCCTCTTCCATGGTCGGCCACTGGTATGGCGGGCTTGGGCTGGCCTCGGTTCTGTCTTGCGCGCTGTTCGCGGCCATCTCGGGCTCCAGCCCGGCGACTGTCATGGCGGTGGGGTCGATCCTTCTGCCGGCCATGGTGAAACAGGGCTACCCGCCGCAATTCGGTGTCGGCACGGTCACAAGCGCGGGCGGGCTTGGCATCCTGATTCCGCCGTCGATCGTGATGGTGATGTATGCGGTGGCGACCTCTGGCATGGTGGTGACCGGCCCCGAAGGTCAGCCGGTCATGTCCGCCTCGATCGGCGATCTGTTCATCGCCGGGGTGATTCCGGGGCTGATGCTGGCGCTGATGCTGGCCGGAACCACCACCTGGCGGGCCTGGAAGAACGACTACCCGCGTCAGCCCTGCGCTTCCTTTGCCGCGCGCTGGAAGGCGTTCCGCGAAAGCGTCTGGGGCCTGATGCTGATCGTCATCATCATGGGCGGGATCTATGGCGGCATCTTCACGCCCACCGAGGCCGCCGCCGTCAGCGCTGTCTATGCCTTCGTCGTCGCTGTTTATGTCTACAAGGACATCAAGCTCCGCGATGTGCCGAAGGTGCTGCTGAACTCGGCCGCAATGTCGGCGATGCTGCTGTACATCATCACCAATGCCGTGATGTTCGCCTTCATCCTGACCTCCGAGCAGATTCCGCAGGCGCTGTCGGAATGGATCGTCTCGCTGGGGCTGGGCAAGATCGGGTTCCTTCTGGTGGTGAACGTCCTGCTGCTGGCGATCGGCATGGTGATGGAGCCTTCCGCCATCGTCCTGATCATGGCCCCCATCCTGTATCCGGTCGCCATGGCGCTTGGGGTGGACCCGGTGCATTTCGGGATCATCCTGGTGGTCAACATGGAGATCGGCCTGTGCACGCCGCCAGTGGGGTTGAACCTCTACGTCGCCTCCTCGCTGTCGCGGCTGGGCTTGACCGAGGTCACGCGGGCGACCTGGCCCTGGCTGCTGACCATGCTCGGCTTCCTGATCCTCGTCACCTATGTGCCGGCCATCACCCTGGTCTTGCCGAGGCTTCTCGGGATGTGACGGGCCCGGGATACGAGCCCGCACCGGCAAACGACGGCCCGCCCCTGCGCATTGGGGCGGGCTGCAGCTTGCGCTGTCGCAGAATGTCGGCTCGCCGCCCGAGGGGCAGGGTCGCCGTGGCAGCCGGGCAGCACCACAAGCCGGGCGTTTGCAGCGGATCAGCCCGCCGCCCGGGCAAATTTTTCTCGCGGGAAGTCATAGGCGCCGATCTTCGAGGTCAGGTAGCGCCCGCCCACCAGCCCTTCGGCCAGTTTCACGGCCGCACTCACCCCGTCGATCACGGGCACGCCCGTCTGGGCCTGCAAGCGTTCGCACAGGTCGGACATCCCGGCGCAGCCCAACAGAACCGCCTCGGCGCCATCCTCGTCGCGTGCGGCGCGGATCTCGTGCAACAGGCGCAATTCGCAGGTTTCCGGCTCCTGTTCCAGCGCCAGCACCGGCATGTTCACCGCGCGCACATTGCGGCACCGTCCCGCTGCGCCGTAACCCGCCACCAGGTCCTCGATGATCGGCACCGAACGGGGCAGGGTGGTCACGACGGAAAAGCGGCTGGCGATGGTGCAGGCCACCTGCACCCCGGCCTGACAGATGCCGATGACCGGGCCGCGTGCCACCTCGCGGGCCGCCGCCAGCCCCGGATCGTCGAAACAGGCGATGACATAGGCGTCGACCCCCCGCGCTTCGCCTGCGCGGATCAGTTCAAGCATGGCGGGCACGGCCAGCGCCTCATCGGCATGGCCCTCGATGCTGACGGGGGTGCCCCGCGGGTTCGCCGCCTCGATCACCGTGCCGGCAAAGGCGGCGCGACGTGCGCTTTCGCCGATCTGGGCGGTCATCGAGGCGGTGGAATTCGGGTTGATGACCAGAATGCGCATCATTTCACCTCGGCGGCGGGGCGGAGATGCGCGGGCATCGGCGGCGCGGGCAGCACGAACTGCCGGTCGGAGGTGATGTAATTGTCGGCATGAAGCCGCGCGATGGGCTGATAGACTTCGGGGTTCACATAGCGCCCGGCAGCGTCAAGGCAGTCGCGCTGCACATGCATCTGCACCACCTCGCCGATGATCAGGAGCCGCCGCCCGTATTCCAGCAGCCGGTCGACCCGGCATTCCATGGCGCAGGGGCTTTCGACGATGCGTCGGGCGCGGATATGCGCGCAGGGCGCCGTGGTCAGCCCGGCCAGCGCCACCTCATCCACCTCTTCGGCAACGGCCAGTCCGCAGACCAGCATGGCCTGAGACAAGGCCATGTCGACCATGTTGATCACGAATTCGCCATCGCGGCGGATGTTGCGCACTGTATCCTTCTCTTGCCCGTCGGGGCGGGTCTGGATGCCCAGCACCACAAGCGCGGGGTCATGCGAGAAGACGTTGAAAAAGCTCATCGGGGCGGCATTGTTCCGACCGGTGGCCGATCGGGTGGAAACCAGCGCGATGGGGCGCGGCCCGATGAAATTGGTCAGCAGCCGGTACCGGTCCTGCGCCTCCATCCGGGTGAAGTCGAATTCCATGTTCTGCGCCCTCATCGTCTTGTCCCTCTGGATTACGGGCGGAGAACCCGCTATCATGCTCAACATGATTGTCGACATTTTTGTTGTCAATAAAAACCTGCGCCCGGTTGACATTCGGGTGAACCCGGCAAGAATGCCGAAGGAATAGGGGGTTCGGATGTATCAAAGCAAGGAAGCCATGCCCGGACCGGCCGCGGAAATCTGCGAAAGGATCTGGCTGTCCATCGCCGAACGCAAGCTTCGCCCCGGCACCCGCCTGAAAGAGGAACAGCTGGCCGAGGTGTTCGAGGTCAGCCGCGCGCGGGTGCGGCAGGCGCTGGCCATGCTGGAAAGCGACGGGCTGGTGACCATCCTGCCGAATCGCGGGGCCTTCGTGTCAGAGCCGGGGGTGGACGAAGCGCGCGACGTCTTTCACTTTCGTCGTCAGGTCGAGGCGCGGGTGATGGAACGGCTGATCTCCAGCATTGACGATGCCGCAATCCCCCAGCTTGAGGCGCATCTGGCGCTGGAACGCGAGGCCGACGCCCGCGGCGACACCACGGCCACGATCCGGCTGTCGGGCGGCTTCCACCTGCTGCTGGCCGAGCTTTCGGGGTCGACCTTCCTGACCGCCACATTGCGCGACCTGATTTCCCGGTCAAGCCTGATCACCACGATGTATCGCCGGCACTCCAATCACAATTGCGGCCCTGACGAGCATGCCGGCCTGATCGCGCGCATCCGTGCCCGCGACCTGCACGGTGCGTTGCAGTTGATGGACGATCATCTGCGGCATGTCGAAGAAGACCTGGACCTGACCGAAGACGTCCCGGTGGTGCGCGACTTGCGCGACGCCCTGGTCTGACCACCCCTCAATCCCCCCTGCCAGTCCTGCCCGCCCGGAGGCGAAACCGGTGCTGCTTCCTGCTGAAAGGCCGGTGGTGCAGCGGGGTTTCGGTGTTGGAAAAATGTTTGACAAAATTGTCGACAAAAAGATTGACAGAAAAGTCGTCAAGTCGCAGTCTCAGGTTGTCGCCACGCCGGAATCGTCCGGCCGACCGTTGCAACTGCCGGCAAGACCCGCATCAGACGGGTCATCCCCGGCCTCTGACAGGGAATAACCATGACCAGCCTCAAAGCCTCGCTTCTTTCCTGCGTCGCCCTTGCCTGCATCGCGGGCGATGCCTCGGCGCAAACGCTCCGCTGGGGAGCGGCGCGCGACATCAACTCGCTCGACCCCTATTCCTATGGTTCGACCTTCACCATCAGCTTCCTGAACCATGTCTACGAAGGGCTGGTGCGCTATAACGACAAGCTGGAGATCGAACCTGCACTGGCCACCGAATGGGAGGTGCTGCCGGGCAACGTCTGGCGCTTCAAGCTGCGCGAAGGGGTGAAGTTCCACGATGGTGCCGATTTCACCGCCGATGACGTGGTCGCCTCGCTGACCCGGGTCAGCCATCCGGATTCGCCTCTGCGCGGCAACCTGCCGGCCTATGTCTCTTCGGCCAAGGTCGATGATTACACCGTGGATATCACGGTGAACGGCAGCTACCCGCTGCTGCTCAATGACCTGACGAATATCCACATGTTCGATGGCGGTTGGCTGACGGAGCACAAGGCCGAAGTGCCGACCGACGTGGCGAAAAAGGTCGAAGGGTATCCGACCTTCAATGCCAACGGCACCGGCCCGTTCAGCGTGGAAAGCCGCGTGCCCGACAGCAAGACGGTGCTTGTGGTGAACGAAGGCTGGTGGGACACGCCGCGCCACAACCTGACGCGGATCGAATTCACGCCCATCGCTTCGGACGCAACCCGCGTGGCGGCCCTTCTGTCGGGCGAGATCGACTTTACCGAGAAGGCCCCGATCCAGGACCTGCCGCGCCTGCAGGAAACCCCGAGCGTCAAGGTGCTGGAGGGCAGCGAGCTGCGCACCATCATGTTCGGCTTCACCTTCGCCGACAAGCTGCACAACGGCCAGCCCAACCTGTTCAAGGACAAGAAGATGCGCGAGGCGGTGGCGGCGGCCATCGACCTGGACCTGATCCAGAAAAAGGTGATGCGCGGCAAGTCGCGCAATGCCGGCACTGTGGTTGCACCGGCGATCCCCGGTTATGACGCGGCGCTGGACACGCCTTCGGCCTATGATCCGGACAAGGCCGCCGCGCTGATCAAGGAGCTGGGCGCCGAGGGCTATGAGTTCGAGATCGTCTGTGCCAACGACGTCTGGCTGAACGAAGAGGAAATCTGCAACGCGCTCGTCTCAATGCTGACCCGCGCCGGGCTGAAGCCCACGCTTTCCATCGGTCCCAACGCGGTGCAGCAGATCAAGCAGACCAATGGCGAGGCCGACATGTTCAGCTTCGGCTGGGCGAACGAGCCGATGCTCGACAGCTATTCGATCCTGTTGCAGGTCTTCCATTCGAAATCCGACAATGCAGGCGTGTTCAACTGGGGTGGCTGGGTCTATCCTGAGGTGGACAAACTGGTCGACGCCGCCGCGACCGAACTTGATCGGGCCAAGCGCCTCGGGATGCAGTCCGAGGCCCTGAAGATCGTGAAGGATGAGCTTGTGATGCTTCCCTTCCACCAGCAGCCCATGGCCTGGGCCACCTCGGAAAAGGTCGAAGGCGTGGTGCAGCTGTCGGACAACAAGGGCCGTCACTGGATGACCCGCATGGTGGAATGATCCGGGTGGCCCGGCCCCGACACCGGGGCCGGGCCTTGCCGCGCAATCCGCAACAGGGGGGGACCCGCCTTGATCGTATTCCTCATCAAACGTCTGGCCAATGCGGCGCTGGTCATGCTGGCCGTGGCGCTGATGGCTTTCCTGATCTTCCGCTTCGTCGGCGATCCCGTGCAACTCATGGTCAATGAACAGACAACCCAGGCCGAAAAGGACGCGCTGCGGGAAAACCTTGGCCTGAACGATCCGGTCGCGGTGCAGTTCCTGCGCTTTGTGGGCGACGCGGTGCAGGGCGATTTCGGCGTGTCCTACCGCAACCAGCAAGAGGTGATGAGCCTGATTGCCGAACGCTTCCCCGCCACGATCGAGCTGGTCCTGCTGGCCACGATCATCTCGCTTGTGGTGGGGGTGCCGCTGGGGGTCTATACCGCCATCCATCGCGGCAGCTGGGTCAGCGAGGGGCTGCAGTTCCTTTCGATCATTGGCGTGTCGCTGCCCAGCTTCGTGATCGGCATCCTGCTGATCCTGGTGTTTTCGGTCATGCTCAACATCGCGCCGGCTTTCGGGCGCGGCGATGTGGTCAGCCTCGGCTGGTGGACCACGGGCCTTCTGACCCCGTCGGGCCGGGCCGCGCTGATCCTGCCGTCGGTCGCACTGTCGCTTTACCAGATCACCCTTGTCATGCGGCTGGTGCGCGCCGAGATGATGGAAGTGCTGCGCTCCGATTTCATCAAGTTCGCCCGGGCCCGCGGCGTGCCGCGCTGGCGCATCCACTATGTCCACGCGCTGCGCAATTGCCTGATGCCGGTCGTGACGATGACCGCCATGAACATCGGCTCGCTCATCGCCTTCGCCCTGATTACCGAGACGGTGTTCCAGTGGCCCGGCATGGGGATGCTGTTCATCCAGGCCGTCACCTTTGTCGATATTCCGGTGATGGCGGCCTATCTCTGCATCGTTTCCTTCATCTTCGTGGCGCTGAACACGCTGGTCGACATCACCTATGCGCTGATCGACCCGCGGCTGCGCATGGCAAGAGGTTAAGCCCATGACTGCGCTTCCCCGTCCCCTCTCGCGCCTCGCCCGCCTGCGTCAGAGCGACCTGTGGTGGTCCTTCACCCACAATCGCGGCGCCATGGCGGCGGCTGGGCTTTTGCTCGTGCTGATCCTCAGCGCCTTCACCGCGCCGCTTTATGTGCCGCAAAACCCGTTCGATCCGGCACAACTTGACCTGCTGAACGCCGAATATCCGCCGATCTGGGCCGAGGGCGGGCAGTGGCCCTATATCCTTGGCACCGATACCCAGGGCCGCGACATCCTGTCGGCGATCCTTTACGGCTCGCGCATTTCCATCCTGATCGGCCTGGCCTCGGTGGTGCTTGCGCTGGTCGTGGGCATCGGCACCGGGCTGGTGGCGGGCTATTACGGCGGGCTGATCGAGAACCTGCTGATGCGCTTTGGCGATATCCTGCTGTCGATCCCCACCATCCTGATTGCCATTCTCGTCAGCGCCATCGTGCGCGAATTGCTGCCACCCGCCCTGCGCGAAGTGGGGGCCGGCGGGGTGCTGGTGCTGGCCATCGTGCTGTCGGGCTGGGTGCAATATGCGCGCACCGTGCGGGCGCAGACGGCGGTGGAGCGGGGCAAGGAATATGTGCAGGCGGCGCAGCTCTTGAAGGTGCCGGCGCGGCGCATCATGTTTCGCCACATCCTGCCCAATACGCTGACCCCGATCCTGGTGGCCGCCACGCTGAATTTCGGCATGGCCATCCTGACCGAGGCGACGCTGTCCTTCCTTGGCATCGGGATGCCCGCCAGCCAACCCAGCCTTGGCACGCTGATCCGGCTGGGCAACCAGTTCCTGTTCTCCGGCATGTGGTGGATCACGGTCTTTCCCGTGCTGCAACTGTGCCTGTTGGTCGTCGCCGTCAACATCCTTGGCGACTGGCTGCGCGACGCGCTGAATCCGAAACTGAGGTAATCATGTCTGACCTGCTGATCCGCAACATCCGCCCGATGGGGGCCGAGCCACAGGACATCCTGATCCGCGCTGGCCGGATTGCCGCGATGGGCCCGGGCCTTGCCGCCGAGGGCCTGCCGGTCGAGGACGGCGCGGGGGCCATCGCAATCCCGACGCTGGTCGACGCCCATACCCATCTCGACAAGACCACCTGGGGCATGCCGTGGTATCAAGGCCGCAAGGGCGGCGAGTTGCAGGCGCTGATCGACAACGAGCGCAACAGCCGCATCCCGCTTGGCCTTGACGTGCATCGCCAGTCGATGCGCCACGCGATCCAGCTGATCGAGACCGGCACAGGCCATATCCGCAGCCATGTCGACATCGACACCGACCACGGGCTGAAACTGCTGGAGGGCAAGCTTGCCACCCGCGCCGCGCTGGCCGGTGGCGTCGACATCCAGATCGTCGCCTTCCCGCAGTCGGGCCTGATGAAACGCCCCGGCACCTATGAGCTGATGGACAAGGCGCTTGCGATGGGGGCCGATGTGGTGGGCGGGCTTGATCCCAGCTCGATGGACCGCGACCCCAGAGGGTCGCTGGATGCCATCTTCCGGCTGGCAGAAAAGCACGGCAAGCCGATCGACATTCACCTGCACGAATATGGCGAACTTGGCGCCTTCACGCTGGAGGAGATCATCGCCCGCACGCAGACCCTTGGGATGCAGGGCCTTGTCGGTGTGTCGCATTGCTTCTGCCTTGGCATGCCCGATCCCCTGCGGGTCGGACCGCTGATGGATGAGGTGGCCCGCGCCGATATCCGCATCTTCACCACCGGCCACCCCTCGGCCGAGGTGCCCAGCCTGCAAGCGATGCGGGCTGCGGGGATCAAGGTCGGCATGGGCTGCGACGGCATCCGGGACACCTGGGGGCCCTGGGGCCAGCCCGACATGCTGCACCGCGCCCGCATCGTCGGCATGAAGAACCGGATGCGCCGCGATGACGAGCTGGAGCTGCTGCTGGATGTCGCCTCGCGTGGCGGGGCCGAGGCCATGGGGCTGGACGCGCCGGGGCTGGTGCCGGGCGGTCCGGGCGACCTGACGCTGGTCGCCGGCGAGACCTTGGCGCATGCCGTGGTCGAGGAAACGCCGCGCCCGCTGGTGGTCAAGCGTGGTCGCGTGGTGGCGCGGGGGGGCAAGCTCACCCTGCCCGGCGTGGTGATGCCATGACCGCGCTTTCAGACCTGCCGCTCGGGGCCGCGCTGCCGGGCCGCACCGCGCTGAGCGCAGACTGGGTGCTGGGCCATGCCGACGGAAGGCATTGCCTGATCCCCGGCGGCGAGGTGGTGATCGAAGGCGGCACCATCCTGCATGTCGGCCCGCGCTTCGAAGGCGAGGTGGCGCGGCGCATCGAATTTGGCCGGGCGCTGATCTCGCCGGGGCTGATCGACCTTGATGCCCTTGCGGATCTGGACACCACCCTCCTTGCCATCGACCACCAACCCGGCTGGGCCAAGGGCCGGGTCTGGCCGCGCGGCTATGTCGAGCGCGGCCCCTACGAGATGTATTCCCCCGAGGAACTGGCCTTCCAGAAACGCTTTGCCTTCGCACAGCTTCTTGTGAACGGCATCACGACCGCCGCGCCGATCGCCTCGCTGTTCTACCGCGCATGGGGCGAGACGGTGGCAGAATTTACCGCCGCGGCCGATGCCGCGGGCGAAATGGGCCTGCGCGTCTATCTGTCGCCCGCCTATCGGTCGGGCGGGATGGTGCTGGAAGGTCCGGGCCAGATGGAGCCGGTCTTTGACGAACCGCGCGGGATGGCGGGGCTTGAGGCGGCGATCCGCTTCATCACCGACCAGAACGGCCGCCATGGCGGGCTGGTGCGCGGCATGCTGGCACCCGACCGCGTGGAAACCTGCACCCTGCCGCTCTTGCGCCGCACCATGGATGCCGCGCGCGATCTTGGCTGCAAGGTGCGTCTGCACATGGCGCAAGGCGAAATGGAGGTGCAGACCGTGCAGCGCCTGCACGGCACCACCGCGCCCGACTGGCTGGCGCGCGAGGGGCTTCTGAGCGACCGGCTGATAGCGCCCCATGCCACCAATGCCACCGACACCGATCTTGCGCATTACGCCAGCCATGGTGTCAGCGTCGTGCATTGCCCGCTGGTCTCGGCCAGATTCGGCGCAGCCCTGCGCAGCTTCGGGCGGCTGAAGGCGGCGGGAATTGCCCTGTGCATGGGCACCGATACCGCCCCTGCCGACATGCTGATGAACCTGATGACCGGGCTTCTGGCTGCCCGCATCGCCGATCCGCAGGCGCCGCATCAGTCCAGCGCGGATTTCTGGGATGCGGCAACGCTGGGCGGCGCACAAGCACTTGGGCGCGACGACCTGGGCCGGCTGGCTCCGCGCGCCCGCGCCGACATCGCCGTTTTCCGCCTGGATGACGCCGTGATGACCCCGGCCATCGACCCGATCACCACGCTGGTCGCCGGTGGTTCGGGCCGGGTGACACAAGCCACCTTTGTCGAAGGCCGGCTCTCGATGCGCGAGGGCCGGGTGGCGGGCCTCGACCTGACCGCGGCGCAGGCCCGCGCGCAGGCGCAGTTTGACGGCCTTGTCGCCAGATACCCCGAGCGCAGCTGGCAACATCCGCCAGTGTCGACGCTGTTCCCCCCGAGCTATCCCATCCGTCAGGAGGCCCTCGCATGACCGATCAGCCCACGCTTGATGTCCGCAACCTGCGGGTGGAATTTCCAGGTCGCCATGGCACGGTGACGGCGCTGGATGATGTCAGCCTCTCGGTCCTTCCCGGCGAAATTCTGGGCGTGGTGGGTGAATCCGGCGCCGGCAAGTCGATGACCGGCCTGGCCGTGCAGCGCCTGCTGGAGCCGCCGGGCCATATTGCGGGCGGGCAGGTCTGGCTGAACGGTCGCCGCATCGACAGCCTGTCGGAACCCGAGATGGAAAAGATTCGCGGCCGCGAGATCGGCGCGATCTTTCAGGACCCGCTGACCTCGCTGAACCCGCTGTTTTCGGTCGGGCGGCAACTGGTGGAAACCATTCGCCTGCACGGTGATCTGTCCAGAACCGCAGCCAAGGCGCGCGCGGTGGAGTTGCTGGCCGAAGTCGGCATCCCTGCGCCCGCCGACCGGATAGAGCATTACCCCCACCAGTTCTCCGGCGGCATGCGGCAGCGCGTGGTGATCGCGCTGGCGCTGGCGGCCCGGCCGAAACTGGTGATCGCGGATGAGCCGACCACCGCGCTTGACGTGTCAATCCAGGCGCAGATCACCGCGTTGTTGCGCAAGCTGTGCAAGGAGCATGGCACGGCGGTGATGCTGGTCACGCATGACATGGGCGTGATCGCCGAAACCGCGGATCGGGTGGCGGTGATGTATGCGGGCCGTCTGGTTGAAATCGGACCGGTGGCCGAGGTGGTCGCGCGGCCCTGTCACCCTTACACGCGCGGTCTCATGGGCTCGATCCCGACGCTGGGCGCGCGCGTGCCGCGCCTTGCGCAGATCGACGGCGCCATGCCCCGGCTGGATGCCATTCCGCAGGGCTGCGCCTTCAACCCGCGCTGCCCGCTGGTGCAGGACCGCTGCCTGCGCGAACGCCCCGAGCTACGCCCCATGGGCGCAGGCCACGCCGCCTGCTGGATTGACGCCGCCGCCACGGAGAAAGCCGCATGACCGCCCCCGCCCATACCGCCCCTTCTGCGCTGACCGTCAGCGCCATGACCCGGCGCTTTGATGTTTCGGCGCCCTGGCTCAACCGGCTGCTGGAGCGCAAGCCCCGGCTCTATGTCCGCGCTGTCGACGATGTCAGCTTCGAGGTTCCGCGCGGCGGCTGTCTCAGCCTTGTGGGCGAATCCGGCTGCGGCAAATCCACTGTGGCGCGGCTGGTGACAGGGCTGCATACCCCGTCGGAGGGCAGCATTCGCTTTGCCCCGGGCGCCGGAGAAAAACCCCTGTCGGTGCAGATGATCTTTCAGGACCCCTATGCCAGCCTCAACCCGCGCTGGCGGGTGTTCGACATCATCGCCGAACCCTTGCGCGAGTTGAAGCTGCGCGCGACCGAACCCGAGATCGCGGCCCGCGTGGCCGAGTTGCTGAAGACGGTCGGCCTTGCCGCCAGCGATGGCCGCAAGTTCCCGCACGAATTCTCGGGTGGCCAGCGGCAGCGCATCTCCATCGCCCGGGCGCTGGCCTCCGAGCCGGATTTTCTGGTCTGCGACGAACCGACCTCGGCGCTGGATGTTTCAGTGCAGGCCCAGATCCTGAACCTGATGCGGCGGTTGCAGGACGAGATGGGCCTGACCTACCTGTTCATCAGCCATGACATGAGCGTCGTGCGCCACATGTCGGACCAGATCGCGGTGATGTATCTGGGGCGCATCGTCGAACAGGCACCGACCGAGGTGCTGTTTGCCCAGCCGCGTCACCCCTATACGCAGCTTCTGCTGGATACGATCCCGAATGTCACCCATCCGCGCCGCAACCGCGAACCGCAGGCGGGTGAGGTGCCCAGCCCGCTGAAGCCACCCCCGGGATGCACCTTCCACCCCCGCTGCCCGCAGGCCGACAGCCGCTGCGTGGCCGAACGCCCCGAGATGACCGCCATGCCGGATGGCAGCCGTGTCGCTTGTCACCGCGTGGCGGAGATGCTGGCGCGCATGGCCTGATCCGCAAGGCGGCGGCCCCGGCGGCGTCACGACCGACGTCGGAACCCTGCAGACCCCGCCGGCGCTGTCGGGGGCTGCAGATCGTCTGACGGTGCTGAAAGTCGATCCG
The DNA here is from genome assembly GCF_011008935.1 of Tabrizicola oligotrophica. Classification (GTDB taxonomy): domain Bacteria; phylum Pseudomonadota; class Alphaproteobacteria; order Rhodobacterales; family Rhodobacteraceae; genus Tabrizicola_A; species Tabrizicola_A oligotrophica. Next base: position 113,317 of record NZ_JAAIVJ010000002.1, read on the forward strand.
GTGGATGACGTGGCGGTCGTCGCGTCGGTCCAACAGGCTGTGCAGGCGTTGGCGTCTTTGGCCCCAGTGAAAAACGCGACCGATGCCGAGCTGCGCGATCTCTTCAACGTCGACGTCTTTGCCCCATTCGCCTGACGCGCGGCGCAATTCCCTATCTGTGGGCGCAGGGCAGCGGCCACAGCACCTCGATTGCCGGGCAGGCACCGGGAGACGGCGGCGCACTTTACGCGGCGGCCAAATTCGCGCTTGAGGGGTTTTCCGCCGCACTGGCACAGGAACTGGCGCAGGATGCTGTGGGGTCTCGCGCCACGGAGACGCGCGCGGTCAGTCGCCCTCCTGCCAGATCGCCGAGGCCCACAAAAGGCCCGCCCCGAAAGAAGACAGCAACAAAGGCCCGGCAAGGCCATGGCCGGCATGGTGGTGCAGCGAAAGGCTCAGCGCGATGGTGGCCGCCGAGGAATTCCCGTAATCGGCCAGCGAGCCGATCTGGGTGGCATGGTGCAGCTTCAGCTTCTCGGCCAGCGCGCTCAGGATACGGCCATTGGCCTGATGCGGCGCCCAATGAGTGATCTGCGCCGCCGTCAGCCCGGCTTCGGTCATGACCTTGCGGGCAGAGCGGTCCATCGTTTCGACCGCCCGGACAAAAACGCCGCGACCGTCGGGCATCTCCATCGTCAGGCCGTCGGTCCGACCGGGCTCCCAGGGCAGGCGGCTGCCGCCGCGCGGCATGCGGATCGCGGCATGGCCCGTGCCGTCCGAGCCGAGGTCGCAGGCGAGAAGCCCCTGACTCGGGTCCGGGGAGGGCGCCAGCAGCACCGCCCCCGCCGCATCGGCAAACAGCGCGGCGGTGCCCGGGTCGTCGGCCCTGATCCGGCGCGACAGGAGGTTGGCGCCGATGACCAGCACGGCCTGTCCCGTCATGCGCACATGGCCTGTGCCCAGAACCAGCGCCTGCACGAAGCCGGTGCAGGCCCCCGCGACATCCAGTGCCCCACAGGCCAGCCCCAGGCGCTGCGCCACCAGGGGAGCTGTCGGTGGCAAGAGATGGTCGGGGGTCGAGGTCGCCAGCAGCACAAGCCCGACCCCTTCGGTCCACCCCCGCAAGGCCATCTGTCCCGCCGGGATCGCCAGATCGCTCAGCGCCTGATCCGGGGCGGCATGGCGGCGGGCACGAATGCCGGTGCGGGCCAGAATCCAGCCGGGCGAGAGACCCAGACGCGCCTCAATCTCGGCGTTCTCGATGCGGCGCTCGGGCACATAGTGGCCGAAGCCCGCCATGCGCACGCCCCTAGCCGAACGCATCGGCGGCCTCGAGGATCGCATCGTGGCACAGGCTCAGCTCTGCCGCCGTGCTGCAATAGGGCGGCAAGAGGTAGACCGTGTTGCCCAAGGGCCGGATCAGCAGGTTGCGGTCGGCAAAGAACTGCAACAGCCGGGGGCCGAGGGCGGAAAGATAGCCCCCCGCCCCGATCTCGGCAGCCAGGATGGTGCCCATGGCGCGCACGCCGGTCAGTCCGGGGTGACGGGCCAGCCGCGCGGCCCCCGCCGCCTGCAGGGCCGTTATGGCGTCGATCCGCGGTTGCACCGGCTCATCACGCCAAAGGCCCAGATTGGCCGCTCCCGCCGCGCAGGCGATCGGATTGGCGGTATAGGACGACGAATGGAAAAACGTCTTCCGCAGATCCTCGGACCAATGCGAGGCATAGATCTCCTCGCGGCAGCAGGTCACGGCCAGTGGCAGCGAGCCGCCGGTGATCCCCTTGGACAGACAGAGGATATCGGGCGCCACCGCGGCATGGTCGCAGGCGAGGAAGCGTCCGGTGCGGCCCCAGCCGGTCATCACCTCGTCAGCGATCAACAGAACGCCATGACGGGCGCAGATTGCGGCCATCTCGGACAGGACCTCGGGCGGGTAAAACAGCATGCCGCCGGCACCGAGGACGAGCGGCTCGACCACCAGAGCCGCGAGGTCGCCCCGCCGGGCGGCACTCTCAAGCGCGTCCAGCGTCGCTTGCGGGTCAGACGGAAAGGGCAACCGGGTGACGGCGAAAAGCAGCGGGTCATAGGGCTGGCTGAAGACCCCCCTTTCGCCCACTGACATCGTGCCGACGGTGTCGCCGTGATAGCCGTGCTGCATCACGGCGATGCGGTGCCGCGCTTCGCCACGGTGGCGGAAATGGCCCAGCGCCATCTTGATCGCCACCTCGACAGACGTCGAGCCGCTGTCGGAAAAGAACATCCGAGTCAGGGTTTGGGGCAGGCGCGGCAGAAGGGCGGCGGCAAAGGCCTCGGCGGCGGGGTGGGTATAGCCGGCGAAGATCACCTGATCCAAAGCCCCCGCCTGGTCGCGGATCGCCGCCACGATGGCGGGGTGGCAGTGGCCATGGGTGATGACCCACCAGGACGAGATCGCGTCGAAAATCCGCGCCCCCGCCGCATCGGTCAGCCAGGCGCCCTCGCCCTTGACTATGGGGCGCATGGCCGGGTGCAGCGCGTGCTGGGTGAAAGGGTGCCAGATGGGCGAGGTCATGCGGGCGCTCCGGCAAAGGCTTCGGGCGGGAAGGCGGCGTCGAACGCCGCGCGCAGCGTCGCGGCGTCCAGATCGGGCAGCAAGGGCAGGCGGCCCAGATGCCGCACTTCGCCGATGCGGGCGATGGTCGCCTCGACCTGGGGTTCGGGCGGGCCGATGAAGGCCACACCCCAGACCGTCACCCGCCGCGCCCGCAGCGCCAGAAGCGACAACAGGCTGTGGTTGATCGTCCCGAGTGCCGTCCTTGCGCAAAGGATCACCGGCAGGCGCCATTGCACCATCAGATCCAGCATCAGCGCCTTGTCGTTCAGGGGCACCATGACGCCGCCAGCGCCCTCGACGACCAAGGGGCGTTCAACCGGCAAGACCAGCGCCGAGGCGTCGATCTGCCGCCCTTCCGCCGCCGCCGAGATGTTGGGCGAGGCGGGCAGCGCCAGCCGCAGGGCCTCGGGCAGGGCCGGGGCACCCGACAGGCGGGTCACGGTGGCGCTGTCGGTTTCGTCTTCAAGCCCGGACTGGATCGGCTTCCAGTACTGCGCGCCCAGCCGCCCGGCGAGGCCAGCGGAAAACACGGTCTTGCCGATGCCGGTATCGGTGCCGGTCACGAAAAAGGCGGTCATTCAGGTCTCCCAGAGGTCGGTGATGGCGGTGAAAAGCGCGTCGAGATCCGCCTCGTCGGGGTTCAGCGTCAGGGAGAGTCGCAGGCGTTCCGTCCCTTTGGGCACGGTGGGCGCCCGGATGGCGCGCAGGTCGAAGCCGCAGCTCTGAAGCGCCGCTGCCCGGGCGAGCGCGCGGGCCTCGCCCGGGGCGGGCAGCGACATGATCTGGGACTGCGGCGCGGGTAGGCCCAGCCGGGCCGCAAGGCCCGCAAGTCGCGCAACGCGGGCTTTCAGCCGTTCGCGCGTGCCGGGATCGGCCGCCAGATGGCAAAGGACGCCGCGCAGGATCTCGGCGCAAAGTGGCGAGGGGGCGGTGGAATAGATGAAGCTGCGCCCCCGGTTCACCAGCGTCTCGATCAGGGCGCGCGGCCCGCAAACCAGCGCGCCCTGCACCCCCAGCGCCTTGCCGCAGGTGTGCAGGGTGACGACATTCTCCGCCCCGGCGAAGGGCTGCGACAGGCCCCGGCCTCCGGGCCCCCAGATGCCGCTGGCATGGGCCTCGTCCAGCATCAGGAAAGCGTCATGCCGTGCGGCGAGGGCCGCGAACTCGGCCAGCGGGGCGAAATCGCCGTCCATCGAGTAAAGCGTCTCGACCGCGATCCAGACTTGCCCGCGCCCGCCCTCGCGCCGCCAGTCCAGAAGCGCGGCCTCTGCCGCCGCCACGTCGTTATGGGCAAAGGCGCGGGCGCTGGCTGTGCCCAGCCGCAACCCGTCATGCAGGCTGGCGTGGATCAGCGCGTCATGCAGCACCAGATCGCGGGCGGCGGGCAAGGCGGCGGCCAGCGCCAGATTGGCCGCATAGCCGGCGCCGAAATACAGGGCCGCCTCGGTGCCGTAATGCGCCGCAGCTTCTTGCTCCAGAGAGACCAGCGCGGGATGATTGCCGCGCAACAGGCGCGCCGCCCCGGCACCGGCGGGCACGCCCGCCTGCAGCGCCTGCAGCGCCAGATCGCGCACCAAGTCCGACCCCGCCAACCCCAGATAGTCGTTCGAGGCGAAATCCACCCCCCGCGCCGGCATCAGGACCCGGCGCTGACCGCGGCTTTCCAGGGCCTGCAACAGGCCGCGGTGGCGGTCCAGCATCATGGCTGAACCGTCTCGGCCTGCAGGCCCAGCCGGGCGAAAAGGGCGCGGTCGCGATCCTCTTCGGGGTTGCCGGCGGTCAGCAGCTTTTCCCCCATGAAGATCGAATTGGCACCGGCGAAGAAACACAAGGCCTGGGTCTCGTCGCTCATCCCGCTGCGCCCGGCCGACAGGCGCAGTTCCGTTGTGGGCATCAGGATGCGGGCAAGGGCGATCAGCCGGACAAGGTCAAGCGGATCGACCGGCGCGGCCTTGGAAAGCGGTGTATTCTCCATCGGCATCAACAGGTTGATCGGGACGCTTTCGGGATGGGCGGGCAGGGTCGCCAGTGTCACCAGCATCGAGATACGGTCCGCCACCGTCTCGCCCATGCCAAGAATGCCGCCGGTGCAGACCTTGATCCCGGCCTCGCGCACCCGGGCCAGCGTCGCCAGCCGGTCGCCGAAACTGCGGGTGGTGATGACCTCGGGGTAATAGGCCTCGGAGGTGTCGATGTTGTGGTTGTAATAGTCCAGCCCCGCCTCGCGCAGCCGCAGGACCTGATCGTCCGACAGCATGCCAAGCGTCATGCAGGTTTCCATCCCCAGCGCCTTGACGCCGCTCACCATGGCCTCGACTTCGGCCATGTCGCGGTCCTTGGGGCTGCGCCAGGCCGCCCCCATGCAATAGCGCGTCGCCCCGGAGGCCTTGGCCTTGCGCGCCTCGGCCAGAACCCGTTCGACCGCCATCAGCCGCGAGGCCGACAGCGTCGAGCCATTGCGCGCCGACTGGCTGCAGTAAGAGCAATCCTCGGGGCAGCCCCCGGTCTTGATCGACAAGAGCCGGCTGAGCTGCACCGTGTTCGGATCGAACCGCGCCCGGTGCTGGCCCTGGGCCTGCCACAGCAGGTCCATCAAGGGTTGGTGGTAAAGCGCGGCAGCCTCGGCTTCGGTCCAGTCGTGGCGCGGCGTGGCGGGTTCGGTCATGGTATCCCCTTGCTGCGGGGATTTTATCTATAAAAATTCACATCCTCGCGGCATGATGTGCCATTCGATCTATTCCAAGTCCATATCGATTCGAAATCAGACATAATTATCTATAATTTGTCGTCCGACATGGGCGCGACGGATATGCCGCGCCAGCGCCTCGCCGGCCTTGCCGATGGCCCCCTCCTGCAGCGCCTGCAGGATCGCGCGGTGGTCGCGGTCTTCGCGCGGGTAACTGGCGGCCCGCTGCGGCGCCAGAACCCGTCCGCCCCATTGCGCCAGCATCTGCAGTCGCTCCAACGCCTGCATCAGATGCGGCAGGGGGCAGGGCGCGATCAGAAGCCGGTGGAAGTCGCGGTTGGCGGCCTCCCAGGTCTCGGCATCGGTGGCCAGACTGCAGGCGCGGTCAGCCTGGACCACGCGCGCCATATGGCCGCGCGAATAGCGCTCGGCGGCATGATGCAACGCGAGGGATTCCAGCGCGGCCCGCATCTCCAGCACCTCGAAATGCCGTGCGGCATCCATCACCGCGACGCGCACCCCGCGCCGCGGCAGGGCCTCCAGCAGACCCTCGGCCTCCAGCCGGCGGAAGGCCTCGCGCACGGGGACATGGCTGGCCTGAAAGCCGGTGGCGATCTCGTCCTGCCGCAGTTTGGAACCCGGTGCGAGGTCGCCCGACAGGACCCGCCGCGACAGGTCGGCAAAGATGCGATCAGACAAAGTAGGATCGGAGTCTTGCGGCATTTGACGAACCTTGGCTTGCGGGCGAACGGAATGGCGATAGCACAGCCGGACCGCATGTTCACCCCGGCACCGCTGGAAATGCAGGGCCAATCTGCAAACCCGATTTCCCGGGGTGTCCGGGGGATGGGCGAACCCCTTGCCCGGACTTGCAGCCCACGGCCGGGTCCGTCTGGCCCTGCTTCACGACAGTCGGGGCGCCGCAGCGGTCGTCCATGCCGGGCGATCGTGCTCAGTGCCTTCGGCCTTACCCGACGAGACACGCGATGCGCGTTCGAGGCGGTCAGCCGTGCTTCACCATGATGTGCCGTACCACGGTGTAATCTTCCAGCGCATAGGCCGACATGTCCTTGCCATAGCCCGACTGTTTCAGCCCGCCATGCGGCATTTCATTGGTCAGCATGAAATGGGTGTTGATCCAGGTGCAGCCATAGCGCAGCCGGGCGGCCGTCGCCATTGCCCGACCGACGTCGCGGGTCCAGACCGAGGACGCAAGGCCATAGTCGCTGTCATTGGCCCAGTCCACCGCCCGATCGACATCGCTGAACGGCGTGACCGAGACCACCGGGCCAAAGACCTCGCGCCGCACGATTTCGTCGCTTTGCAGCGCGCCGGCCACCACGGTGGGCTTGTAGTAAAAGCCCTGATCCATCACCTCGCCGCCGGTGGTGACCTGAATGTGGTTCACCTCCTTGGCGCGGTTGACGAAACTTGCCACCCGGTCGCGCTGACGCTGCGAGATCAGCGGGCCGATTTCGTTCGTCGTGTCATCTGCCGCGCCCAGCGTGATCGAGGCGGCGGCCGAGGTCAGGTCGGCCACCAGATTGTCATACACCTTCTTGCCGGCATAGACGCGGCAGGCGGCGGTGCAGTCCTGCCCGGCGTTGTAGAAGGAAAACGCCCGTAGCCCTTCGACGACCGCGCCGACATCGGCGTCGTCGAACACCAGAACCGGGGCCTTGCCACCGAGTTCCAGATGGGTGCGTTTCACGGTCTTGGCGGCGGCGTCCAGCATCTTCTTGCCGGTGGCCACATCGCCGGTGAGGCTGATCATGTCGATGCCGGGGTGGTTGATGAGATAGCTGCCCACGGTCTGCCCGCGCCCGGTGATGACCGAGACCACGCCTTCGGGCAGCTCTTCGGCTAGGATATGCGCCATCTTCAGCGCAGTCAGCGGCGTCTGTTCCGAGGGCTTGAACACCACAGTATTGCCGCCGCCGATCGCCGGGCCAAGCTTCCACGCCATCATCATCAGGGGGTAGTTCCACGGCGCGATGGAGGCGACAACGCCGATCGGGTCGCGGCGGATCATGGAGGTATGACCCGACAGGTATTCCCCCGCCACCGCGCCATGCTGGCAGCGCACGGCGCCGGCGAAGAAGCGATAGCAATCGACAATCGCCGGAATCTCGTCGCCGCGCGCGGCATTGATCGGCTTGCCGCAGTTCAGCGCCTCGAGCGCGGCAAAGGCATCGGCCTCGGCCTCGATGCGGTCGGCGATGCGCAAGAGCGCGGCCGAACGTTCGCCGGGGGTGGTGCGCGACCAGCCGTCAAACGCCTTGCGGGCGGCGGCCACCGCGCGGTCGACCTGCGCGGTCGAGGCTTCGGGCACTTCAAGGATCAGACCGCCGGTGCGCGGGTTCAGGATCTGCTCTTTCGCCTCTTGCCCGGCTTCAAAGGAATTGCCGATCAGCAGATGGGTCTGGATGGTCATGGTTGGGCCTTTCATTTGCCTGCGCCTGCAGTCTCGGACCCGCTGCGGGTGAGGTAATAGGCGGCGAGGATGGGAAGGATGGTGGCGAGGAAAACGAGGATGGCGACGACATTGGTGACCGGGCGCTGGCGCGGGCGGATGAGTTCTTCCAGCATCCAGATCGGCAAGGTGGCCTGCTGTCCGGCGGTGAAGGTGGTGACGATCACCTCGTCGAACGAGAGCGCAAAGGCCAGCATGCCGCCCGCCAGAAGCGCGGTGCCGAGGTTCGGCAACAGCACATGCCAGAAGGTCTGGAAGGCATTGGCGCCAAGGTCGGCGCTGGCCTCCAGCACCCCGCCCGACAGGCGGCGGAAGCGGGCGACGGCGTTGTTGTAGACGATGACGATGCAGAAGGTGGCGTGGCCAAGGATGATGGTCCAGGTCGAGAACGGAATGTCCATCATCCCGAAGGCCGAGCGCAGCGAGATGCCGGTGATGACGCCGGGCAGCGCGATGGGCAGCACGATCAAGAGGCTGATCTGCTCACGCCCGAAGAACCGGGCCTGCGCCATGGCGGCCGAGACCAGCGTGCCGAGGATCATGGCAAGGAAGGTCGCGACGCTGGCGACCTTGAGCGACAGCCAGAGCGCCTGCCAGATGTCAGGGCGGTTCCAGGCGGCGGCGAACCACTCGGTCGTCAGGCCGGGCGGCGGGAAGGCATAGGTGCGTTCCTCGGTGGTGAAGGCATAAAGGAAGATCAGGAGGATCGGCAGGTGCAGGAACAAGAGCCCGCCGATGGCCGCGAGCTTCAGGCCGAGGGAGGCGCGGTTCGGATTGGCGTCAGAGCGCATCGAAAGCCCCCGCGCGTTTGGCCAGCGTCAGATAGACCAGCATGATGAGGATGGGGACCATTGAGAAGGCGGCGGCCAGCGGGATGTTCCCGGCGGTGCCCTGCAACTGGTAGACCGCCATGCCGATGAAATTCGCCGAATTGCCGACGATCTGCGGGATGATGTAATCGCCCATGGTCAGCGAGAAGGTGAAGATCGACCCGGCGATCACGCCGGGAAGCGCCAGGGGCAGGATCACCGTGCGGAAGGTCTGGGCGCGGGACGCGCCAAGGTCCTGGCTGGCCTCCAGCATCGAGGTCGGCACCCGTTCCAGCGCGGCCTGCATCGGCAGGATCATGTAGGGGATCCAGACATAGACGAAGACCATGAACATGCCGATGTAGCTGGTGGACAGCGAATTGCCGCCGATCACCGGCAGGGCGAGAAGCGCGTTCAGGAGGCCAGAGGTGTGGGTGGCCTCCGCCGCCCAGGTGACGATGCCTTCCTTGGCGAGGATCAGTTTCCAGGCGTAGACCTTGACGAGATAGGACGACCACAAGGGCAGCATGACGCCGAGGTAGAACACCGCCTTCCAGCGGCCCCTGGCGAAGCGGGCGGCGAAATAGGCGATGGGAAAGGCGAGGAGGGCGCAGCCAAGCGTGACGGCGGCCGACATCAGAAGGGTGCGCAGGATGACGTCGAAATTCGCCGGGCGCAGCAGTTCGGCATAGGTTTTCAGGGTGAAGTCTTCCTTCACCATGCCGGAAAACTCGTCGATCGAGTAGAAGCTTTGCCACAGCAGGGTGGCGAGTGAACCAAGATAGACCACGCCCAGCCAGAGCAGCGGCGGGGCGAGCAGAAGGGCCAGAAACACCCGTGGCCGGCGCCAGAAGAAGGCGGTGAGCCGGTCCGCCGGCCCGCGTTCGGGAAGGATGGCGGGGGCGGTCATGGTGTGGCCTTTCGGGCGGCAAAATTCTTGAAGAAAGAATTTTGGGCGGGCCCGGTTTGAGGCCGTCGGGATCTGGTCAGGCCGGGGATGCCTCCGGCGGGGATATTTGGGCCAGTATGAAAGGACATCACTTGTCCTCCATCAGGTGGAGGTGCTGGGGGGCGAAGGCGATGGCGGCGGTGCTGCCAGGGTCGGGAAGCGGATCGCCCGCGGGGACGAGGGCGGCGATTTCGGTGTCGCCGGATTTCAGCACCACGCGAGTCGCGGCACCGAGATAGCGCAGGGCGGTGACGGTGCCGGTGAGCGGACCAGTGGCGGCAAGGCGGGTGTGTTCGGGGCGCAAGGAGGCCCATTGCGCCGGGCCGCCGAGGGCTTGGGTCAGCGCCGGGGGCAAGATGTTGGAGGAGCCGACGAAATCGGCGACGAAGCGGGTGCGGGGTTTGGCGTAGATGTCTTCCGGGCTGCCGATCTGGGCGATCTTGCCTTGGTTGAACACCGCGAGGCTGTCGGCCATCGACAGCGCCTCGTGCTGGTCATGGGTGACGAAGACGAAGGTGATGCCGAGGCGCTGCTGCAGGGATTTCAGCTCGTCCTGCATCGCCTCGCGCAGTTTCAGGTCCAGTGCGCCGAGGGGCTCGTCGAGCAAGAGGACGCGGGGCTCGTTGACAAGGGCGCGGGCGAGGGCGACGCGCTGGCGCTGGCCGCCGGACAGCTGGCCCGGCTTGCGGTCGCCGTAACCGCCAAGCTGGACGAGATGCAGCATTTCCTCGGCCTTGGCGTGGCGCAGGGCGCGGGGGGTGCCCTTGACCATCAGCCCGTAGGCGACGTTGTCGCGCACGTTCATGTGCGGAAAGAGGGCGTAGTCCTGAAACACCGTATTCACGTTGCGCCGGTTCGGCGGGATGGCCGAGACATCCTGCCCGAAGATGCGGATTGCGCCGGCGCTGGGCTGTTCAAACCCCGAGATCAGCCGCAGGCAGGTGGTCTTGCCCGAGCCGGAAGGGCCAAGCATGGCAAAGAAGCTGCCCTCGGCGATGGTGAGGTCGACCGCATCGACGGCTTTCACGGCATTGGGGCCGGAGCCGAAATGGCGCGAGACGGATTGGAATTCGACGGCAGCGGTCATGGGGGACTTTCAGGTTCATGCCCCCCACCCCCAGCCCCTCCCCACGAGGGGGAGGGGAGGTGACGGGCCTCTTTGCGTTGCACGGAAGATCACGGTTTGCGGACCCCTCCCCCCTTTTTGGGGGAGGGATGGCGAGGGAGGCCTCAGCGGCCGCCGATCACGCCGATGTAGTCGGACACCCAGCGATAGTAGGGCACGCAGGCGCCTTCGCCTTGGGCGCAATTGGCGACCGGCGTGGTCCAGAACCGGATCTTGTCGAAATCATCCAGCCCGTTGGCCGTGCAGCCTTCGGCGGTCTGCATGCCGCGCCCGTCGGTGCAGGCAGCCAGAACCGCCGGGTTGGCGCCGAACCAGACCGAGAGGTCGGATTGCAGGTTCGAGGCCAGCGAATGCTCCATCCACTTGTAGGCGCAGTTCGGATGCGCGGCGTCGACATGCATCATGGTGGTGTCGGCCCAGCCGGTGGCGCCTTCCTGCGGGATCACGCTGGCGATCGGCTGCTTTTCGGATTGCATCAGGCCGACCTGGAACGGCCAGGAGCCGGAAGCCACCACGCCTTCGTTCTTGAAGTCGTCCATCTGGATGAAGGCGTCGTGCCAGTAGCGGCCCACAAGATCGCGCTGGACGCGCAAGAGGTCGAGCGCCGCCTTGTATTGCTCTTCGTTCAGCTCATAGGGCGAGGTGATCTTCAGTTCCGGCTTGTGGAACATGAGGTACTGCGCGGCGTCGGCAATGTGGATCGGGCCGTCATAGGCCTGCACGCGGCCCTTGTTCGACTGGCCGTCGGGCAGGGTCATTTCCTCGAACACCACGTTCCACGAGGTCGGCGGGGCGTCCTTGAAGGCGTCGGTGTTGTACATCAGCACGTTCGGCCCCCACATGTAGGGTACGCCGTAATGCACGCCGTCGACGGTGTGCCAAGGCGCGTCCTTCAGCCGGTCATCGACCGTGGCCCACGACGGGATGAGGTCGATGTTGACCGGCTGCACCCGGCCGCCGGCGATCAGCCGGAGCGAGGCGTCGCCCGAAGCCGTGACCAGGTCGAACCCGCCTTCGTTCATCAGCGCCACCATCTCGTCCGAGGTGTTGGCGGTCTTGACCGAGACCTTGCAGCCGGTGTCGGCCTCGAACTTCGTCACCCAGTCGAATTCCTTCATGGTCTCGCCGCGCTCGATATAGCCGGCCCAGGCGACGATCGACACTTCGCCTTCGCCCTCGCCGATGGCGGTGACCTGCGCCACGGCCGGGGTGAGGCCGGTCAGGACGGCAAGCGCCGTGGTGCCCATCAGTCTAATGGTCTTCATCGCAAAAACTCCCTGAAGGTTGGCCGCCCGGTCGGGCGGGCATGGCAATCGCGCCGGATTCCCGGTCATGCCAGCAGCCTGCCGGGGGTGCCGGCTTTTCGCAATATCAAAACGCAGAAAGGATCGTTCGGTTTTTCCGATGGATATGCCTAGCGGCTGGGCATCGCATCCTGCGCCGAGCGGATGAAATGATGCGCCGGGGTCGAGAGCGGCGCGCCGCGGCGCCAGGCGAGGCCGACCTGCACCGAGGGCAAGTCGCCCGAGATGTCGCGGATACCGATCCGGTCGCCTTCCAGTGACCAGGGCCGGTAGACGAGGCTCGGCAGGATCGCGAGACCGGCGCCGGTGGCGACAAGGCTGCGCACCGCCTCGACGCTGCGGGTGCGGAAGGCGATTTCCGGCTTCACCGCGAGCGCGCCCATCAGCTTGCGGGTGGATTCCTCGATCTCGTCCACCATCAGCTGGATCAGCGGCTGGCCCGCCAGGTCATCAAGTGCAATCGTCTCCTGATCCGAAAGGGGGTGCCCCAGCGGCAGCCAGAGCCGGTAGGGCGTGACCAGCAGGGTTTCGACGTTCAGCGCCATGCGGTCCTTGACCGAGGAGGTCAAGAGCACGGCCACGTCCAGCTCACCGCCGATAAGCAGGTGCTGAAGATAATCGCCATTGTCCTCGATCACGTTCAGCTCGACCTGCGGGAAGGCGCGGCGGTAGCGTTGCAGGATGTCCGACAGGACATAGCCGGCGACAAGGCTGGTGACACCCAGCGACAGGCGCCCGGTCAGCGGGCCGTCTTCCTTGGTAAAGGCGGTGCGGGCGGTGGCGACATCGGCGAGGATCTGCCGGGCATGGCGCAGGAAGGCGCTGCCCTTGTGGGTGATGAGAAGGCCGCGCGCCTGCCGGTCGAACAGCTGGACGCCAAGATCGTCTTCCAGCGCGCGGATCGCCTCGGTGACTGAGGATTGCGAGATGGACAGCTCGCGCGCTGCGCCTGTCACCGACCCGGCCTGCGCGGCGGCGACGAAGAACTGGAGCTGGCGCAGGGTGAAGGCCACGGCTCAGTCCTTGGCCATCTCGGCCACCAGCGCGGCGTGATGGGCGGCGGCGAGCGCCTGATAGGCGGCGAGCTTGTCCGGGGTGAAATGCTGTTCTTCGGCCAGAAGGTTCACGGTGCCCAGAACCCGGCCGCCGTCGACCACGGGAATGTTGATGCAGGAGCCGAGGCCGAGCGAGGTGATGAGGGCGTGGTCGAAGAAGTATCTGGCGAACTCGGGCGTGGTGTTGGCGACAAAGACCTGCTGGCCGGTGATGCAGTGGTCATACCAGCCGTCGCGGGTCAGCGGCTTGGTGCCGGATACCGGATATTCCACCGGGTGCGAGGTATAGGCGCGGCGGGCGAGGCCGGCGGCCTCGTCTTGCGTGGTGATGGTAAAGAGCCGCGTGCCAAGGGCAGCGCAGGCGGCGTGCAGGGTGTCATAGACGCTGGGCATCAGGGGTCTCCGGGGGGCGGGGCGCAAGGGTCAGGATGGCAGGCTGCGCGCCAGAAGCGCGATCAGGTCGGAGCGGGTGACAAGGCCGACAAGCTGTCCGGCCTCGACGATCGGCACGGCCTGCTCCTGCCCGTCGGCCAGCCGCTGCACCAGATCGGCGGCCGGGGTTTCCGGCGCGGCGTCGGGGGCAGGGTGGGCCAGATCGGCGGCGGTCAGGGCGGGATCGGCAAGGCCGACCAGCGCTTCCTCGGCGACCAGTCCGCGATAGCGGCCAGCCTCGACCAGCGGCAGGGTCTTGAAATGGTGACGGTGAAACGCTGCCGCCAGATCGGGCAGCGGGGTGGCGGGCGCGACCGTGACCAGATCGCGCGACATCAGGTGCCGGGCGGTCAGGCCGGCGAGCGGGCGGGTTGCCGCCTCGGCCTCGGCGGCGGTGATGAGGCGGGTCAGGTCCTCGACCCCGATGTTGGCATCAAGCCGCAGCCGGGACAGGAGTTCGGCCAGCGCGCCGGGGGGCGGCAGGTGGCGGCGCTCGGGCACGGCATCGGCGGTGCCATGCGGCGAAGGTGGCGGCAGGCGGAACGGATAGGCCCGCCCCGTCGCGCGGTTCCACATCAGGCCGGCGGCGACCAGCGCCAGACTGCCGACCAGCACCGGCGCCAGGGCAAAGCCCCATCCGGCGGGCGCGGCAAGGGCGGCGAACAGCGCCACTGCCCCGCCCGGCGGATGCAGCGCCCGGGTGGCGCCCATGGCCAGCACGGCAAGCGTCACCGCCAGCGGCGCGGCGACCAGTGCCGGCAAACCCGCCTGCAGGACGGCAAGCGCCGAAAGCGCCGACAGGCTGTTGCCGACCACCACCGCCCAGGGCTGGGCCAGCGGGCTGTTCGGCACGGCGAAGATCAGGAAGGCGCTGGCCCCGAAGGGCGCAATCAGCAAGGGATGGGCCAGCAGGTCAGCGTCCGGTGGTGCAAGGACCCACAGGACGACCGCCGCCAGCGCAAGGCCCACCCCCGCGCCAAATCCCGCCCGCAGCGTCTCGCTGCCCTTGGGGCGCGGCACGGCGGGGCCAAGGGCACGCCACAGGCTCATGCTGCGGGGAACCGGGCTTCGGCAAGCACCTGCCAGTCCTCGCCCGCCAGCAGCACCTCGGGGTTCGCTCCGGGTTGCCAGAGAAAGAGCAGCACCAGAACCGGATCTTTCGGGGCCTCGGTCTCGGCCAGAACCTGCCAGTGCAGGCCGAAGCCTTCGGCCAGCAGACCCTCGGCGTAGAACGCGATCTCCTCGCCGTCGATCATCTCCTCGGCCTCGTCCTGCGCCTGCCAGTCGCCGTCTTCCCACCAGATCGCCTGTCCTTCGATATCAGGATGACGCAGGGCAAGTTTCGCCAGCGGCGCAAGGAAACTCTGGTGCGGGGTCGGAGTGCGGGCCATGATGGGGTTCCTTTCCGGCTCAGGCATGGCAGAGCCGGGCGGCGGGATCAAGCGTTGGGGGCGAGGATGGACTATCGGGTGGTGGCGCATCGCGTGGACGCGCAGGGCAGCGTTGCGCGGGCGAAGGCGGCCGAACTGGTGCTGGGCACCGATCTGGCCGGGCGGCCTGACGCCTTCAACCCGGTGGAATTGCTGCTGGCGGCGCTGGCGGCCTGCATGATCAAGGGGGTGGAGCGGGTGGCCCCCATGCTGGGCTTTCAGTTCGACACGGTGGAAGTGCGGCTGCAGGCGCAGCGGCAGGACAGCCCGCCGAAGCTGGTGGGGATTTCCTACGAGATTGTCATGGGCAGTTCGGAAAGCGATGCACGGCTGGACCTGATGCACCGCAACATCCTGAAATATGGCACGATTTCAAATACGCTTGCAGCGGCGGTTCCCCTGCAAGGCACCCTTCGGCGGGCGTGAAACGGGGGCTTCACGCCCCCGCGCGGAGTTTGTGCCAAACTCCGCTTCCCCCGTGGGATATTTGCGCCAATGTGAAGGGAAGCCGGGCTGAAATTCAGCGTTTCATCATGGCGAGCCGGATCAGCGCGCGCTCCATCACGGCCATGGCGGGCGCCTTGGAAGCCGATCGCAGCGTCATGTCGGTCTCGACCAGAAGCGCCAGCGCCTGTTCCAGCGCACGCAGCCCCCATTGATTGGCCTGCCGCTGCACCGCGTCGCGCAGTTTGAAGATCACCCGCGCCTTGTTGATGCCGTTTGGATCGGCGGCGACCAGGTGCAGGGTGCGGAAATGGCGCAGCGCGGCGATGCAGATGGTGACGGGAGCGGTGCCTTGCCCTTCCAGACGGCGCAGCAGGGGGCCGATGGCGGGGGCGCGGCCTTCGGCGGTGGCGATGATGAGATCGTCGACCTCGGCCTCGATGGTGGCGGGGGCCATGGCGGCAACCTCGGCCGGGGTCAGGGGCGTCTCGTCGCGGTATTTGTAGAGCGCGATCTTCTCCAGCGTTTGCCGAAAATCGCCGGGGTCCAGCGCGCGGGCAAGGGCGGACAGATCGGCCATGGCGGCGGGTTCGATCCGGGTCAGGCCGGATTTCTTCAGCGCGTCCTCGATTTCCTCGCGCGAGGGCGGGTCGTCGTAAAGCCCGATCGACACCGCATTGAGGTGCTTTTCGAACAGCGTCTTGAGCGTGGATTTCGCGGTCAGTCCGCCGGCGGTAACCGTGATCTGGGCGTCCCCGAGCTGCCAGGATTTCAGCGCGGCGGCGATGGTGTCCAGCAGCCCGTCGGTGGCGTCCTCGACAAAGGCGACGCGCGGGCCGGGGAAGAAGCCGACGGATTTGATGGCGTCCTGCAAGAGGCTTGCGTCCTTGCGCAGATCGGAGGCGGCGATGCGGGTCAGCCGCATTTCGGCCTCGCCTTCAGGGCCGATGAGGGCGGCAATCGCCTCTTGCCGCTTCAAGGCGACGCGCATCGGGTCGGCCCCGAAAATCAGCAGCCCGGCATGGGCGGGGTTCGGCTTCTGGCAATAGCGGCTGGCCTCAAGCCCTTTCAGGATCATGGGGCAAAGCGGGCGGAGGCGGCGAGGATCTGCAGGGCGATCTGGTCAGCGAGGATGACCATCAGCCGCTCGGCCGCGTCTTCCTCGGCCGAAAGCCCGGCGACGGTGGCGCTGGTGGCAGACCAGGACGTGAAGTTTTCCGCCGTCCCGCCGGCAACCCGCGCCTCGCTGGCAAGATCGGTCAGCGACCAGTCGATGCTGCCTTTCAGGTTGTAGCGGGTGATCGAAGTGTCGGTGGCATAGCCGACGCCGACGGCTTCCGTCGTGATCGTATAGGCCAGCGCATAGCGCGGGTCCTTGGTGCGGCCGAACCGGGCCTGAACGGCTGTCACGAAGTCGAAGCTGTTCTTGTCGGTCGGTCCGGCAAGGCGGATGTGGCCTTGCAGCCCCCCCGCCGGACCGTTCGGGCCATAAGCCGGGGTAAAGCCGCAGGCGGCGAGCGCCAGCGGCAGGGCAAGCAGGGTTCGGCGGTTACACGACGACATTGATGATGCGCCCCGGCACGACGATGATCTTCTTCACCGGCTGGCCGGCAAGGAACTTGATCACAGCTTCGTCTGCGAGGGCGATCTTTTCAACCTCGGAGGCGGGCATGATTTTCGGCACGCTGATTTCCGCCCGGCGCTTGCCGTTGATCTGGATCGGCAGCGTGACAGAATCGTCGACCAGAAGGGCAGGGTCGGCCTTGGGCCAGGGGGCGAGGGCGCACAGCCCGACGCCGCCCTGATAGGCCCAGATCGATTCGGCGATATGCGGAGTCATCGGCGACATCAGTTTCGCCAGCGTGCGGATGGCCTCTTTCATCACCGGAGTCGAGGCGTTGGCCCGCGCGATGGTGTTGGTCAGGCCGTAGAGCGCGGCGATGGCCTTGTTGAAGGCGAAGCCTTCGATCGAGCGGGTCACCTCGTCGATGGCCCGCGCTACGGCGCGCGCCAAGTCGTCGTCGCCTTCGCCCTTGTGATCGCCGGGCATCTCGCCGATGCGCGAGCAGGTTGCCCAGACGCGGGAGAGGTGTTTGAAGGTGGCCTCGGCGCCCGAGGCCGTCCATTCCACGTCGCGCTCGGGCGGGCTGTCGGACATCACGAACCAGCGCGCGGTATCGGCGCCGAAGCTGGCGATGATGTTCATCGGGTCGACGACGTTCTTTTTCGACTTCGACATCTTGGCCGACGGGATCACCTCAACCGCCGTGCCATCCTTCAGCGTCGCTCCAGCTTCCGAGCGGAGGATATCTTCCGGCAGGTGATAGACCGGGCGGCCGTTGGCATCGCGCGTCATGTAGATTTCATGCGTCACCATGCCCTGGGTGAAAAGCGCGTTGAACGGCTCGATGGCCTTGGCCGGCAGGTGGCCGGTCTTCTGCATCGCGCGGGCGAAGAAGCGGCTGTAGAGCAGGTGCAGAATGGCGTGCTCGATGCCGCCGATATACTGGTCGACGTTCATCCAGTAATCGGCATCCTCGGCCACGGTGGGCGTCGTCGCGCGCGGGCTGGTGAAGCGGGCATAATACCAGCTTGAGTCCACGAAGGTGTCCATCGTGTCGGTCTCACGCCGGGCCTTGGCGCCGCAGGTCGGGCAGGTGCAATCGCGCCAGGTCGGATGACGGTCCAAGGGGTTGCCGGGAATGTCGAAGGTCACATCGTCGGGCAATTGGACCGGCAGGTTTTCCTTCTTCTCGGCCACCACGCCGCAGGTGGCGCAATGGATCACCGGAATCGGGCAGCCCCAGTAGCGCTGCCGGGAAATCCCCCAGTCGCGCAGGCGGTATTTGGTGACGCCCTGGCCATAGCCGTTGGCCTCGGCGTGCGCGATGGCGGATGCCACGCCCTCATCGCCGGTCTGGGTTTCGGCCCCAGCAAAGCCGCGCACATAGCGGACCTTTTCCGACTTCATCGGGGTGAAGGCCTCGGCCAGAACGGTTTCTTCCGCGCCTTCCGCGACAAAGACCGACTTGATTGGCAGGCCGTATTTGGTGGCAAAGTCGAAATCGCGCTGGTCATGGCCGGGGCAGCCGAAAATCGCGCCGGTGCCGTAATCCATCAGGATGAAGTTGGCGATCCAGACCGGAAGCTCCCAATTGGGGTCCAGCGGGTGCTGCACGCGGATGCCGGTATCCATGCCGATTTTCTCGGCGGTTTCCAGCGCCTCGGCGGTGGTGCCGCCCAGACGGCACTGGGCGAGGAAGGCGGCGACCTTGGGGTCGGCTTCCAGCGATTTCGCCAGCGGGTGATCGGGCGAGATGGCGGCGAACGACGCGCCCATCAGCGTGTCGGGGCGGGTGGTGTAGACCTCCAGCGTGTCAAAGCCTGCGGGGGCGCCGACGGTCTCGAAGGCAAATTGCAACCCGCGCGACTGGCCGATCCAGTTGGCCTGCATCAGCCGCACCTTCTCGGGCCAGTCCTTCAGCCCGTCCAGCGCGGTCAGCAACTCTTCGGAATAGTCCGAGATCTTGAAGAACCACTGGGTCAGCTCGCGCCGCTCCACCGCAGCACCCGAGCGCCAGCCCTTGCCGTCGATCACCTGCTCATTGGCCAGCACCGTCATGTCGACCGGGTCCCAGTTCACCACGGCGGCCTTGCGATAGACCAGCCCGGCTTCCATCATGTCGATGAACATCGCCTGCTGCTGGCCGTAATATTCCGGGTCGCAGGTGGCGAACTCGCGGCTCCAGTCGATCGACAGGCCAAGGGGCTTCATCTGCGCCCGCATGTCGGCGATGTTGCCGTAGGTCCATTCCTTGGGATGGCCGCCGCGTTCCATCGCGGCGTTTTCGGCGGGCATGCCGAAGGCGTCCCAGCCCATCGGGTGCAGCACGCTGAAGCCTTGCGCCATCTTGTAGCGCGCCACCACGTCGCCCATGGTATAGTTGCGCACATGCCCCATGTGGATGCGCCCCGAGGGATAGGGGAACATCTCCAGCACATAATACTTCGGTCTGGCCGGATCGCGCCGCGCGGTGAAGGCCCCGGCCTCATCCCAGGCGGCTTGCCATTTCTGTTCAATGGATGCGGGTTCGTAGCGCGACATGTCTGGCCTCAAAGCTTTGCCCGGCGGGATTACACCGCCGCGCGCTTGGGGTCCAGTAGGTCGGGCTGAGCCCGACCTGCGGCTCAAAGCTTGCCGTCTTGCACGCGCAGTTGCCGGGCGCGGGTCAGGATCGCGTCTTCCACCGCGCGCACCGTCGCCGGGTCGACCGCGCCGCCCTTGGATTGCAGCGACAGTTTCAGGCTGCGGGCATCCAGCGCCGGATCCTGCACCAGAACCGTGGCGCGATAGGCGCGGCCACCGCCGGGGGGCGTGCCGTAACCCGTGACGATCACGCCGGAAAACGGATCCACCGATTCGATGGGCAGAAAGTTCAGCACCTCAAGGCTTGCCGCCCAGATATAGCGGTTCACTTCCAGCGTGGTGTTGGCATTGGCGCCACCGCCAAAAAGATCGCTCAACCGCGTGGGGTTGGTGCGCTTGAACCGGCGCTCTTCGCTGGAGAGGAACGCCTCTTCATTCTGGACGTTCGCCTTTCCAGCCCCGCGGAACAGGCCGCCACCAAAGCCGCCACAGGCCGAAAGGCTTGCCAAAGCAAGAACAAGAACAGCGTTGCGGGCAAGGCGTTGCACGGTCATTCGGGCCCCCGGGGACGATCTTGCCTTGTTGTCTAGCCGAGGGGGCGGGGTGGAACAAGGCTTTTCGCGGCGCCCCTGCGCCCCTTGCCGCGCCCCGCGATCCGCAGGCTGCGAGGCGGGGTTGTCGCCGCTGTTTGCACGCTGGAAAGGGCCCGTCAGGGTGACTGTGACATTGCTGCATCATGATTTCGCTTCTTCCCCGTGGCGGGTTCGTCCGCATTGCAATCGCAGGCTCGAGCGGCGAGATATGCTCCATACCCAATTCGGATTCCCCTGAGTTGGGCCGCACCTTTGACACAAGAGGGAAAACGATGAAAAAGGTTCTTCTCGCGACCACCGCCGTTGTTCTGTCGGCTGGCGTCGCTTCGGCTGAAGTTGCTCTGTCGGGCAACGCCCGCATGGGCCTGCAGTACGACAGCATCTCGGGCGACACCGTCCTCGAAAAGCGCATGACCGTGAACATCGACGCCACGACCGAATCGTCGTCGGGCATCACCTTCGGCGCTCGTCTGCGTCTGCGCTCGAACGAAGCCGGTGCTGGCACCGTCAACGGCGCCCGCGTTTACATGTCGACCAACGGCCTGGAAATCGCCGCCGGCAACATCTACGGCGCTCTGGACTCGATGCCGGGCATGTATGACTCGGAAGTCGGTCTGACCGCTCTGAACGACGCTGGCGTTGTCACCAACACGGTCGCCAACCCGGCCACCGCCTGGGGCTTTGACGGCTACTCGTCGAGCGGCAACGGCGCGGAAGGCATCGAAGCCATCTACACCGCTGGCGGCTTCACCGGCCACCTGTCGTACTCGGAGCCGACCCTGTCGAGCGGTGCTTCGGCCCAGAAGCGTACCGCTGTTTACGGCGCCTACGTGTTCAACGACTGGACCGTCGCTCTCGGCCTCCAGGACTCGAGCGTTGCTGCTGAAGACAAGGTCGTCCTGACCGTCGGCGGCAAAATCGGCGACTTCGGTGTTGGCTTCGCTGCTGCCGACAACGACGGCGAATCGAAAGTCGCTCTGAACGGCTCGGCCACCTTCGGCGCGACCACCGTCAACGGCTTCATCGCTGACGAAGAGTCGGGCGCTGAACTGGCCATCGGCCTGGGCGTGACCTACGACCTCGGCGGTGCTTCGGTCATGGCCGGCGTTGAGCGTGACGCTGTTGGCGACACCCGCGCTGACCTCGGCGTGTCGTTCTCGTTCTAATCCGAACGAAACCACCTAAGGAAAAGGCGGCCTTCGGGCCGCCTTTTTCTTTTGCGCGCGGCTTTTCTTTCGGCCCGCGATATGGCCATCTGCCGCGCAGGAGGATTGCCCATGTCGCTTGCCGAGATCACCCGCCGCATCCGCGAGGCCGAGGCCGCGCATGGTCGCGCGCCCGGGTCCGTCAACCTGATCGCTGTCTCCAAGGTGCAGCCGCTGGAGCGGGTGGTGGCGGTGCTGGCCGAGGGGCATCGGCTGTTCGGCGAGAATTATGTGCAGGAAACGCAGGCGAAATGGCCCGATCTGCGGGCGCGGTTCTCTGGCGTCTCGGTGCATATGATCGGCCCGTTGCAGACCAACAAGGCCAAGCTGGCGGTCGAGTTGTTCGACGCCATCCACTCGGTTGACCGCCCGTCGCTGGCGGAAAAACTGGCCCGTCTGGCGCAGGACCGGGGCAGGTGCCCGGAGCTGTTCGTTCAGGTGAACACCGGGGAGGAACCGCAAAAGGCCGGGGTTCTGCCCGCCGATCTGGATGCTTTCCTGGCTGCGGCCCGTGCGATGGACCTGCCGGTGCGCGGCCTGATGTGCATTCCGCCCGAGGCCGAAGATGCCACCCCGCATTTCGCCGCTCTGGGTGCGATGGCCACCCGCAATGGCCTTGCGGGCCTGTCGATGGGCATGAGCAGCGATTTCGAGGCCGCCATCGCCCATGGTGCAACCCATGTGCGGGTGGGCTCCGCGATTTTCGGTGCGCGGAGCTACGCTTAGCGCATCACGAAGGGGTCGGGGATCGGATCATCCGAGGTGCGCAGCCAGACGGTTTTCACCGTGGTATAGTCCAGCGCCGCGGCCATGCCGCCCTCGCGCCCATGCCCCGACAGCCCATGCCCGCCGAAGGGCGCAATCGGCGAGACCGCGCGGTAGGTATTCACCCAGACGATCCCGGCGCGAATGCCCCGGATCATCCGGTGCGCCCGCGTCAGACTGCGGGTGAACACGCCCGAAGCCAGCCCATAAGCGGTGTCATTGGCCATTTCCAGCGCCTGTTCCTCGGTGTCAAAGGCCACAACCGACAAGACCGGTCCGAAGCATTCCTGCTGCACCGCCGGTGCGTGGGGAGCATCGGTGCAATCGAGAATGGTCGGCGGATAGTAGAACCCCGGCCCTTCCGGCGTTTTGCCACCCGTCACCAGACGCGCCCCGGCGGCGATGGAGGCGTCAACCAGGGCCTGAATCCGGTCGCGTTGGCGCCGGGTGCAAAGCGGGCCAACCTCGGTGGTCATCTGGTCAGGCGCCCCGATGGTCACCGCTTCGGCCTTGGCCTTCAGCCGCGCCAGCATGGCATCCTTGACTGTCCGCTGTACCAGATGGCGCGAACCGGCGACGCAGCTTTGCCCGGTGGCGGCGAAGATCCCCGCCACCTGCGCATTCGCCGCCGAGTCAAGATCGGCGTCGTCAAACACGATGAAGGGCGACTTGCCGCCAAGTTCCAGCGAGGTTTTCGACAGGTTCTCGGCTGAGGCGCGCACGATATGCCGCGCCGTCTCCGGCCCGCCGGTAAAGGCGATGTGGGCCACTTTCGGATGGGTGGTCAGCGCCTTGCCCGCCTCCGGCCCGCCGGTCAGCACATTGACGACGCCGGGGGGAAAGCCCGCCTCATGCACCAGCTTGGCAAATTCCAGAAGCGGTGCCGGGCCGTCTTCGCTGGCCTTCAGAACCACGGTGCAACCCGCCGCCAGCGCCGGGCCGACCTTCACCGCCGACAGGAAAAGCTGGCTGTTCCACGGCACGATCGCCGCCACAACGCCCACCGGCTCGCGCCGCAGCCAGACTTCCATGTCCGGCTTGTCGATCGGCAAGTGCGCGCCTTCGATCTTGTCGGCAAGGCCGGCGTAATAGCGGTAATACTCGGCCACATAGGCAATCTGGGCCGAGGTTTCGCGGATGATCTTGCCGGTATCGCGGGTTTCCAGCGCGGCCAGCCGGGGGGCGGCGGCCTGCACCAGATCGGCCAGCCGCATCAGCAGCTTGCCGCGCGCCGAGGCCGTGAGCCCCGACCACGCGCGGCCGAGAAAGGCGCGATGGGCCGCTTCCACGGCACGGTTCACATCGGCGGCCGAGGCATCGGGCATTTCGGCCCAGGGCTGGCCCGTGGCCGGGTCAAGACTGGCGAAATGCGCCGAAGCGGTATGAAACTCGCCGTCGATGTAGTGCTGAAAGCGGTCCATGTTGTCCTCAGGCGAAAGCGGGCATGACGTCTTCGATGAAGCGCTTCAGGCTGTCGCGCTTGCGCTCGAACGACATGCCGGAATCGATCCAGAGCGAGAATTCGTCATAACCTAGATCCTCGATCTTCTTCAGCTTTTCGATGACCTCCGCCGCATCGCCGATCAGCAGGTTATCCCGCATCACCTTGGGCGAATAGAACGGATGCGCCGCCATCTCCTCGGCCGTCAGGGGCTCGATCAGGCCCTGATTGATCGGCCGTTTGTTCAGGAACCATGCTCCGAAATAGCAGTAGAAGGCGTTCAGCTCCTCCGCCGCCTTGTCGGCATCGGCGGCGTCCTTGGCAACATAGCCGTGCTGCAAGATCATGATCTTCGGCCGTTCCACCTCGGGGTGGGCGGCGCAGGCGGTGTTGAAGCGGTCCATCAGGCTGACCACTTCCTCATGCGGCTGGTGCAGCGGCGTCACCTGCACGTTGCAGCCCTGCGAGACGGCGAAATCATGGCTGTTGGGGTCACGCGCCGCAACCCAGATCGGCGGGAAGGGCTGCTGCAGGGGCTTCGGCGCCGAGGTGGTTTTCGGGAACTGCCAGTATTCGCCGTCATGGGTATAATCGCCGGCCCAAAGCCCCTTGATCGCCGGGATCAGCTCGCGCATCCGGCCACCGGCGCCCCAGGCGTCAAGGCCCGGAAGAACGCGCTCGTATTCAAAGGAATAGGCGCCGCGCGCGATGCCCAGATCCAGCCGGCCATCCATGATGATGTCGGCCATCGCTGCCTCGCCGGCCAGTTTGATCGGGTGCCAGAAGGGGGCAATCACCGTGCCGGTGCCAAGGCGCACGTTCTTTGTCCGCCGGGCCAGATCGACAAGGTTCAAAAGCGGGTTCGGCGCGATGGTAAAGCTCATGCCGTGATGTTCGCCGGTCCAGATGGCGCACATGCCGCCCTCGTCGGCCATCTGGCACAGATCGAGCATTTCCTGATACAGCCGCGGCTCCTCGTCGGCCGCGTTCACCCGCTCCATGTGGATGAAAAGCGAGAATTTCATGGGGTATCCCTTTCGTCGGTTCGGTGCACGCGTCCCTGTTCGTGAGTGCCGAAGTAGATGCCAAAGCGCCCTGTCGGGGCCTCGTCCGCCAGCCGCTCCAGCATGATCCGCGCAGCGGGGTCGGAGACATCGGCCACGCCCTCGCGGCTGAGGTCCACGAGCGCGCCTTGCCGGGGTTTGCCGGGGCTGGTCGGGCAGAGGAACGCGATATGCTGCGCGCCCTGGCCTACGTCGTCATATACGGAATAGACTGCGCCGGGCTGGGCCTGCAGCCCCGAGGCGGCGATCAGCCGGGCAAGTGCTGCCTGCACGCCATCGCGGCCCGCCTTGGCCATCGGCAGGGTGACCCCGCCGCGCCCGTCGTCGATCAGCAGCACCTTGCCCTCGGCTTCCAGAATGGCGGTGATGACCACATCCGGGCCGGCGGGCAGTTGCGCGGCGGTCTGTGCCGGGGTGACATAAGCGCCCCGGTAATAGCCCAGCCCCGCCACTGGCGTCGCCTCGAACCCGCCAATGCGGCCGATCAGGATGGTATGGTCGCCCGCCAGCACCGTCTGTTCCAGCGTGCAATCGAACCAGGCCGAAACCCCGGCGATCACCGGATGCCCGACCGGGCCTTTCTTCCAGTAGACATTGGCGAAACGGTCCTCGGAGGGACGTGCAAAGGTGCCGGAGATGTCCTTTTGCCCTTCGGCAAGGATGTTCACTGCAAACCCTGCACCCTTGGCAAAGGTGTCGAGATTGCGCGAGGAATTGGCGAGGCTGACCAGCAAGAGCGGCGGGTCGAGCGAGACCGAGGAGAACGAATTGGCGGTAAAGCCCTGCGGCTTGCCGTCCCGGTCGAGGGTGGTCACCACAGTCACCCCGGTCATGAAGCAGCCAAAGGCGTCGCGCAGCGCGCGCGGGTCAACCTGGGTCATCGCGTCACCTCCTCTGCCAGCCAGTCGCGCAGCGCGGCCGATACCTCGCGCGGGGCGGTCAGGTTCACCATATGCCGGTGGCCCTCGATGACAACCGCCTGTCCGTGTTGCACCATGCCCGCCATGGCATAGGTCATGGCCGGTGTGGAATTGGCATCGCCGTCGGCAGTCAGCACCAGCGTCGGGCAGGCGATATCGCCAATACGGTCGGCGTAGACGGTGTCGCCTTCGGCAAAGGCGCGGTAAGCCATGGCATAGCCCTTCTGGCTGACCGCTTGCAGCCAGCCCGCGACCTGTGCGCGGGTCACCGCCTCGGCCTCGGTGAACCAGCGGGCCAGCGGGGCCTCGATGTTGCCCCGACCCGAGGCGATTTCATCGGCACGTCCCAGCACGGCGGCACGGGCCTCTGGCGTGCGGCGATGAACGCCGTTCAGCAGCGCCACGCGTTTCACCAGATCGGGCCGTTCGATCGCCAGACCGCCGGCGATCAGCGACCCCATGGAGTGGCCGGCCACGTTCATCGGGCCTTGCCCCAGCGCCTCGATCACGCGGGCGGCCCAGGCCACATATTCGGGCAGGCGCGCGCCTTCGGGCAGCGGCTGGCTTTCACCATGGCCAGGCATGTCGACGGCGAAGACATGCGCCTCAAGCCGCATCTGCGGCCCCCAGGCCTCGGCCCGCAGGCCGACGCCGTGGATCAGGAGGAGCGGCTCGCCCGCCCCCGCCTCCAGCACCCGAACGGTGCTGCCGTCAGACAGCCGCAGGGTTCTTGACGTCATGGCCAAGGTCTTTCAGATCCTGATAGCGGTCGCCGATGCGGTGATGCGGCCGCCCGCCGATCGAGGCGCCCAAGGCCACCACAATCTCATCGGCGGCGGGGGCGTCGGGAATGGCGAACTGGATGGTCAGGTAATGGCTGCGACGACCCTCGTCGTTCTTGTCCATCAGCGGGATCATGATCGGGCAATTGGCCGGGCCGCGGGTGTTGGTGAAGGCCAGATAGGTCTTGGCACCAACTGCGGTGCGGTAGTGGTTGCCAAAGCGCAGGGTGTGGATCAGCGCGGAAGCATGTTCCACCTCGCCGTCCAGCCCCACGACGGCCGCCTTGCCATAGCCCTCCACCTTGTCGCCCCCGCCGGCGGCCTCGATGATCATGCCGGTCAGAAGCTCGCCCAGGATCGGAGCAACGGCGTGGATCTCGGGTTTCAGATCCTCGACAAATCCCATCCCTGCCCAGGGGTTCTTGATGACCGCCGCCGCCGTGATGAACTTCAGCGGGGTTGCCGCCGTGCGGCCGCCTTCGATCAAGGTGGTCTCGATGTTCAGAAGCGTCTTGCGAATCTGTGCGGGCATGTCGGGTTCCTTCGATGGCGTGTTCGTAATATGGTATACCAACATACAGTCTGTCAATAACCTCTTGCGCGGCGGCCTGTCCCGGCCTAGATTTCGGGCATGAACAACGCCACCGACGACCTTCGCATCCACGAAGCCCCCGCCACGCTGCGGGCGCTGGCGGTGGACCGGCTGCGCGGCGCGATCATCGCCGGGCGGTTTCAGGGCGGTGACCGGCTGGTTGAACGCACGCTGTGCGATCAGCTTGGCGTGTCGCGCTCGGTGGTGCGCGAGGTGATCCGCACGCTGGAGGCGGAAGGGTTGGTCGAGACGCAGGCGCGTTCTGGCCCGGTGGTGGCGCGGCTTGACTGGTCGCAGGCCCGGCAGATCTATGACATCCGCCGGCTTCTGGAGGCCGAGGCCGCTGCCGATTGCGCGTTTTTGGCCGATGCGGCGGTGAAGGCCCGCCTGCGCGCGGCGCTTGCCGCCCTGGACACAGCCTTCGCCGAGGCGACGCCACAGGCGCTTTATGCCGCCACGACCGGGTTTTACGAGGTGATCTTCACCGCCGCCGGGCATGATGTCGCCTGGGAGATCGTGCAGCGTTTGAATGGCCGGATCTCGCGGCTTCGCGCCATGACACTGGCCACGAAAGACCGGCGGACCTCTGGCCCCGCGCATATGGCGCGGATTGCCGAGGCGATTTGCGCCAATGATCCAGTGGCGGCGGCAAAAGCGGTGCGCGAACATCTGAAGGACGCTGCCGAGATTGCCCGCAAGCTGCTGGAAACCCCATGAAAGCCTATTGGATTGCCCATGTCACCGTGTCTGACCCCGAGGCTTATGCCGGCTATCAGGCCTTGGCGCCAGCGGCCTTTGCCGCCCATGGCGCGCGGTTTCTTGCGCGCGGCGGGGCGCATGAGGTGATGGAGGGTCCGGTTCTGGACCGCCATGTGGTGATCGAATTTCCAAGCCTTCAGGCGGCAAAGGCCTGCTACGCATCGCCGGAATATCAGGCCGCGCGCACCCGTCGAGACGGCGCGGCGACCGCCCATGTCGTGATTGTCGAAGGTCTGGCCTGACTGTCAGGCGTTGACGTCGATCACCGCGCGACCCTTTACCTTGCCGGCCAGAATATCGGCCCCAAGCTGCGGCAGGTCGGCAAGCCTCCAGACCGTCACCATGGCCTCCAGCTTGTCCTTCGGCATGTCGCGGGTGATCCGGGTCCAGGCGGTGACCCGGCGGGCATAGGGCTGCGGCACGGAATCGATGCCAAGGATGTTCACCCCGCGCAGCAGGAAGGGCACGACCGAGGCGGGCAGAGTTGTCCCGCCCGCAAGCCCGACCGAGGCGATGGAGCCGCCATACTTCAGCTGCCCCAGCACGCGCGCCATCATCGGCCCGCCCACCGCGTCGATGCAACCGGCCCAAGTTTCCGATTCCAGCGGGCGCTTGACGATTTCGTTGATCGCCTCGCGCGGGACGATCTGGCGCGCGCCGAGGTCGCGCAGATAGGCTTCGGTCTCGGGCCGCCCGGTGACGGCGGCAACCTCATACCCGGCCGCGGCCAGCAGGGCGACCGCGACCGAGCCGACGCCGCCGGCCGCCCCTGTCACCAGAACCGGGCCGTTGCCCGGTTTCAGCCCGTGATCTTCCAGCGCCAGAATGGCCAGCATCGCGGTAAGTCCCGCAGTGCCCACCGCCATCGCCTGCTTCGTCGTCAATCCGGCGGGCAGCGGAACCAGCCAGTCGGCCTTGACCCGCGCCTTCTGAGCATAGCCGCCCCAGTGGATCTCGCCCACCCGCCAGCCGGTCAGCACCACTTTGTCGCCGGGCTTGTAGCGCGGGTCATCGGATTTCTCGACGGTACCGGCAAAGTCGATTCCCGGCACATGCGGATAGCTGCGCACCAGCCCGCCGCCGCTGCCAAGGCACAAGCCGTCCTTGTAGTTCACCGTAGAATATTCGACAGCGACCACGACATCGCCCGCAGGCAGATCGGCCAGGCTGATCTCCTGCACGCCGGCATGGGTTGCCCCGGCCTCATCCCGTGTCACCACCAATGCGCGGAAGGTCATCGCCGTCTCCTGTGTCCCTCCGCCGATGTTTGCCGGGGATCGAGGCAAGTGCAAGCGGTCCTTTCTTGACCGCGCGGCAGACATCGGGCCTATGTGGCCCATGGCCGCGCGCAAGAAACCCCAACCTGTTCCAGAGCCGTTGCCGGAAAAACCGCGGCTGTTGCGGCGCCTGCGCACCTGGGCGGCGCGCGGGATCTTGGGGCTCGCCGCGTTTTATGCGGTGCTGATCCTGCTGTTCAGCTTTCTGCCGCCGCCGATCAATTTCTACCAGTTGCAGGAAAGCTGGCGGCTCGGCGGGATTGAAAAGGACTGGGTTGGCTGGGACGACATCGCGCCGGTGATGGCGCGGTCGGTCGTGGCGGCAGAGGATGCGAATTTCTGCCTGCATTGGGGGTTCGACATGGCGGCGATCCGCGATGCGATCGAGGACGGCGGCGCGCGCGGGGCCTCGACCCTGTCGCAGCAGGTGGTGAAGAACACCTTCCTCTGGCACGGCCGCAGCTATGCCCGAAAGGCGCTGGAGGCAGCGCTCACGCCGGCGATGGAGCTGTTCTGGTCCAAGCGCCGGATCCTGCATGTCTATCTCAACACGGCCGAATTCGCCGAAGGCATCTTCGGCGTGCAGGCCGCCGCGCAGCATCATTTCGGCGTCGACGCGCACGATCTGTCGGCCCTGCAGGCCGCGCGGCTTGCCGCCGTCCTGCCCGACCCGCAGGGGCGTTCGGCCAGCGAGCCGTCGTCGTTTGTGCGCAAGCGGACACGCGCCATCATGGCCGGGGCCGAGACCATCGCCACGGACGGGCGGGCGGGCTGTTTTGAATAGCGCGGTTGCAACCGCCGCCAAGGGCGCTATTGAAGGTCAATCCTTGCTGCAGGCCCGCCCTCGATGATCCGCCTCTACCACTTCCCCCTCTCGCCCTTCTGCCGCAAGGTCCGCCTGACGCTGGCCGAAAAGAAGCTTGAGGTCGAACTGATCGAAGAGCGCTACTGGGAGCCCTCGCCCGATTTCCTGCGCCGCAACCCGGCCGGCAAGGTGCCGGTGCTGCGGGTCGACCAGAAGGTGATGAGCGAAAGCCAGGCAATCTGCGAATATCTGGAAGAGGCGATCCCGACGCCCGCCCTGATGCCGCGCGACGTCGATGCCCGCTACGAGGTGCGCCGTCTTTGCGCCTGGTTTGACGACAAGTTTCATGACGAGGTGACGTCGAAGCTCTTGTACGAGCGGGTCAACAAGAAGGTCATGGGTCACGGTTATCCGGATTCGAAGAACGTGAAATTCGGAGCCGGGCGGATCAAGTATCATCTTGATTACATGGCCTGGCTTCTGGACCAGCGCCGCTGGCTGGCGGGCAATGAAATGACCCTGGCCGATTTCACCGCGGCGGCGCATCTGTCCTGCCTTGACTACATCTCGGACGTGGACTGGAACCGCAACGCGACGGTGAAGGACTGGTACGCCAAGATCAAGTCGCGGCCGTCTTTCCGCACGCTGCTGGCCGATCAGATTCCGGGCTTCCCGCCGCCCGCGCATTATGCCGACCTCGATTTCTGATCCGACCCCCGGGGGCCAGCCCCCGGACCCCGGGGATATTTGGGCCACATTGAAGGCACAGCTCTTAGGCCACGCCGAGGCCGAAGGCTTTTCCAAGCTGCGGATCTGCGCGCCCGAGGCGGTGCCCGAGGCGGCGGGGCGGCTGCGCGCGTTTTTGCTGGCGGGTCGGCAGGGCCAGATGGGCTGGATGGCCGAGCGCGAGGAGTGGCGCGGCAATCCGGCGGCGCTCTGGCCCGAGGCGCGGTCAGTCATCATGCTGGCTGAGGTCTACACCCCGGATGGCGACCCGATGGCGGGGTTGGCAGAACGGGATCGCGGTGTGGTTTCCTGCTATGCGCAGGGCAAGGATTACCATGACCTTGTGAAGCGGCGGCTGAAGCGGCTGGGGCGCTGGTTGCTGGATCAATCGGGCGGTGAGATCAAGGTTTTCGTCGACACCGCGCCGGTGATGGAAAAGCCGCTGGCGCAGGCGGCGGGTCTGGGCTGGCAGGGCAAGCATACCAATCTTCTGGCGCGCGATCTGGGAAACTGGTTCTTTCTGGGCGCGATCTTCACCACGCTGGACCTGCCGAAGGACGAAGCCGAGATCAGCCATTGTGGCAGCTGCACCGCCTGTCTCGACGCCTGCCCGACCGGGGCCTTCCCCGCGCCCTATCAGCTGGATGCCCGGCGCTGCATTTCCTATCTGACCATCGAACACAAAGGCCCGGTAGCCGAGGATCTGCGTGGCCTGATGGGCAACCGGATCTATGGCTGCGATGACTGCCTGGCCGCCTGCCCCTGGAACAAGTTTGCCGCCGCCGCGCGGGATCTGGGCTATCAACCAAAGGTCGGTCTGCCCGAGCTGGTGGAGCTTGCCGCCTTGGATGACGCGGCATTTCGCGCGCGGTTTGCCGGCAGCCCGGTCAAGCGGATCGGGCGCGACAGGATGGTGCGCAACGTGCTTTATGCCATTGGAAATTCGGGGAATCCCGCGCTGATTTCGGCTGCGCTGCGCTTGGTGGCAGACCCCGATCCGGCGGTTTCCGACGCCGCGCGGTGGGCGGTTGACCGCCTGCGCCGCTAGGCGTTTCGGCAGTCATTCGAAATGGGCGAAAACTTCATGTTGGGTTTGACTGATTCTGCCCTAGATTGCTGTCAGGCACTTGAGGGAGATCGCCATGACCAAACATCTGGCCGACCATCGCACCGCGCCCACCGGGGGCCGGGTGAAGGCCTTTCTGACCATCGCGCGCGACCGCAGCGAAAGCGCCTGGCGCGGACTGTGGCAGCGGCGGTTTGACCGGGCCGAGGACAACCAGCGCCTTGTGCAATATGTCCGCATCGAAAAGGGCCGCGAGGCCTAGGGGCGCCCCGGACGCAAGGCCGGAGGCGCCGCAGGGCTGTCAGGCGCGCACCAGCTTTTCGTAATCGGCGGCGATGCGCTGGGTCAGATCGCCCACGACGAAGGTGTGCTCGCCGATCTGGCCCACGGGCGTCACTTCGGCGGCGGTGCCAGTCAGCCAGCATTGCTCGAAGCTGGCCAGTTCCTCGGGCAGGATGTGGCGCTCATGCACCGTCACGCCCATGCCTTTCAGCATGCCGACCACGGTCTGACGGGTGATGCCGTTCAGGATGCAGTCGGGCTTCGGCGTATGCACTTCGCCATCTTTGACGAAGAAGATATTGGCGCCGGTCGCCTCGGCCACATAGCCGCGGAAGTCGAGCATCATGGCGTCCGAGCAGCCTTTGGCTTCCGCCGCGTGTTTCGACATGGTGCAGATCATGTAAAGCCCGGCCGCCTTGGCCGCATGCGGGATGGTGGCCGGATCGGGGCGGCGCCACTTGGCGATGTCGAGCTTCGCGCCCTTCATCTTGGCGTCGCCGTAGTAGTTCCCCCAGGACCAGCAGGCCACTGCCATGCGGATCGGGTTGCGCTTGGAGGCCACGCCCATGTCCTCGCCCGCGCCACGCCAGGCCAGAGCGCGGACATAGGCATCGGTCAGGCCATTGGCCTTCAACACGGCCTCTTTCGCGGCTTCGATTTCCTCCACCGAATAGGGCAGCGGCATGTCCAGAAGCTCGCCCGACTTGCGCAGGCGTTCCGAATGTTCGCGGCTTTTGAAGATCTTGCCATTGTAGCAGCGCTCGCCCTCGAACACCGACGAGGCGTAGTGCAGCGCATGGGTCAGGATATGCACCTGCGCCGAACGCCATTCCACCAGCTTGCCATCCATCCAGATGAACCCGTCGCGGTCGTCATATCCAGCCATGTTTGCCTCCGTTTGCGAATGTTGCGCAAGAATGGTCCGCTTCGGACATAATATTGCGCCAAATTGGCGAATCGCTAGCGTTTGTGACTTGGAATGTCAACAAGGCTGACGTAAAATCGGGCAAAGGGGGACCTATGGCCGAACCGATTACCCAAAGCGAAAACCTGCTGTTCCTGACCGACGATCAGGTGCGCAAGGGCATCGAGGCGATGTTCTTTGCCTATCGCGGCTTTACCGCCGACCCGGACCGCATTCTGGAGACGATGGATTATGGCCGGGCCCATCACCGGGCGGTGCATTTCATCCATCGCAGCCCCGGCACGACCGTCGGCAATCTGCTGGCCATTCTGGGCGTCACCAAGCAATCGCTGAACCGCATCCTGCGCACCCTGTTCGAGGATGGTCTGGTCGAGGCGCGGGTGGGCAAGAAAGACAAGCGCGAGCGGCATCTCTATCTGACAGAAAAGGGCCGCGAGCTGGAGCGGGCCCTGTCTGACGCGCAGCGCGCGCGGATGCGGGCGGCCTATCGCGCGGCGGGGCCGCAGGCAGTGCAGGGCTTTCGCACCGTGCTGGAGGCGATGATGGACCCGGAGATGCGCCGGCAGTATCTGGGCTTGAAGGAGGCCGGCGCATGAGTGATCCGCAGGCGCATCTTCTGGTCGTCGATGATGATGAGCGCATCCGGGGGCTTTTGCAGAAGTTCCTGATCCGCAACGGCTTTCTGGTGACGACTGCCCGCGATGCGGCGCAGGCGCGGCGGCTTCTGGCGGGTCTCGACTTTGACATGCTGGTGCTGGACGTGATGATGCCGGGCGAGGACGGCATCAGCCTGACGCGCGATCTGCGGGGCCAGATGGCGGTGCCGATTCTGCTGCTGACGGCCAAGGGAGAAACCCAGAACCGGATCGAAGGGCTGGAGGCGGGGGCGGATGACTATCTGGTCAAGCCGTTCGAGCCGAAGGAACTGCTTTTGCGCATCAACGCGATCCTGCGGCGGATGCCGCAGGTCAAGGCGGCGGCGCAGGCGCCCAAGGTCTTGCAGATGGGGGCGGTGCGCTATGACATCGACCGGGGCGAACTGTGGCGCGGGGCCGATCCGGTCAAGCTGACCGCGACCGAGGCCCAGTTGATGCGCGCCTTTGCCGCCCAGCCCGGGCGGCCGATCAGCCGGGACAGGCTGGCCGGCGACGCGCCGGCCGAGGACAGCGGCGGGCAGGAACGCGCGGTAGATGTGCAGATCACGCGCCTGCGCCGCAAGATCGAGGATGATCCCAAGATGCCGCGTTACCTGCAAACCGTGCGGGGCGAGGGCTATATGTTGCAGCCAGACTGATGGCGCTGGTGTTCTCCCATGCCGCTTTCGCGGGGCACGTCACGCCGCCGGGGCATCCGGAGCGGGTGGACCGACTGCGCGCCGTCGAGGCAGGCTTGGCCGGGCTGGAGGTGGACCGGCGCGAGGCCCCCCTTGCCGATCTTGATGCGGTGACGCGCTGCCATCCCCGCGCCTATGCCGACCGGGTCGCGGCGGCGGTTCCCAAGGCGGGCTGGGCGCAGCTGGACGGCGATACCTTCCTTTCGCCCGGCAGTCTTGAAGCCGCGCTGCGCGCCGTGGGCGGGACGGCTGCGGCAGTGGATGCGGTGCTGGGCGGCACGGCGGAGAAGGCCTTTGTCGCCTGCCGTCCACCGGGCCACCATGCCGAAACCGCCAAAGCCATGGGGTTTTGCCTGTTCGGCACGGTTGCCATTGCCGCCAAACGGGCGCTTGACCATCACGGGCTGTCGCGTGTCGCCATCGTCGATTTCGACGTGCATCACGGCAATGGCACGCAAGATCTGCTCTGGGACGAGGGGCGCTGCCTCTTTGCCTCCAGCCATCAGATGCCGCTTTATCCCGGCACGGGTTCGGCCCGCGAACAGGGGGCGCATGGCCAGATCGTCAATGCGCCGTTGCCCGGCGGCTCGGGTGGGGCGGAGATGCGGCGGGTCTACGAGACGGTGATCTTTCCGCGCCTGATGGACTGGCGCCCGGAGCTTGTCCTGATCTCGGCAGGCTTTGACGCCCATGCCGATGACCCATTGGCGGGGCTGGAATGGCAGGCCGAGGACTACGCTTGGCTCACCACCCGCATCTGCGAGATTGCCGCCGATTGCGCGGCCGGGCGGGTGGTATCCTGTCTGGAGGGCGGCTATGATCTTGCAGCGCTGCAGGCTTCGGTTGCTGCGCATGTGGGCGTTCTGGCAGGGCAGGGATGATGACCGACAAAGCCGTATCCGAAATGAGCTTCGAAGAGGCGATGGCCGCACTTGAGCAGGTCGTGACCCAGTTGGAGCGCGGCGAGGTGGCGCTGGAGCAATCCATCGCGCTTTACGAAAAAGGCGCGGCGCTGAAGGCACATTGCGCGGCCAAGCTGAAGGCGGCGGAAGAAAAGGTCGAGCTTATCCGCGCCGCCGAGGGCCGCGCCGTCGGCACCACCCCGGTGGAAGGGTTGTGAGTTTTCCGCAGCAGCTGGCGGTCGATGCGGCAGCCATCCAAGCCCGTCTTGATGCGGCCATGGCGGGGCTGACAGACCAGCCGGTGATTCAGGCGATGCGCTATGCCGCGCAGGGCGGCAAGCGGTTGCGCGGGTTTCTGGTGCTGGAGTCGGCGCGGATGTTGGGCGTGGCCGAGACCCGCGCCATCAGCGCCGCGGCGGCGGTCGAGGCGCTGCATGCCTATAGTCTCGTGCATGACGACATGCCCTGCATGGACGATGACGCACTGCGCCGGGGCCTGCCGACCGTGCATGTGAAATGGGATGAGGCGACGGCGGTTCTGGCCGGCGATGCCTTGCAGACGCTGGCCTTCGAGATGCTGACCGATCCGGCGCTGGGCGCGGGCGACACCCGTATTGCCCTTGTCGCGGGCCTGGCCAAGGCCAGCGGTGCCGAAGGCATGGTTCTGGGTCAGGCGCTGGACATCGCCGCCGAAACTGCAGCGCAGCCGCTGACGCTGGGGCAGATCACCGAGTTGCAGGCCGGCAAGACCGGCGCGCTGATCCGCTTTTCGGCCGAGGCAGGGGCGATTCTTGCGGGAGCCGACCGCGCCCCCTTGCGGGCCTACGCCACGGCACTGGGGCTGGCGTTCCAGATCTGGGACGATGTGCTGGACGTGACGGGCGATGCGGCCCTGACCGGCAAGGCCGTGGGCAAGGATGCCGCTGCTGGCAAGGCCACGTTCGTTTCGCTGCTTGGGCTGGATGAGGCCCGCGCCCGGGCCACAGACCTTGTAAGGCAGGCGGAAGCCGCGCTGTCCCCCTATGGGGCGGCGGCGCAAAACTTGATTGATTGCGCCCGTTTCGTTATTGCGCGCCAAAGCTGAACAGGAAACGCCATGGCAGACCGTCCCCATACCCCTGTGCTTGACCGGGTGCATCTGCCAGCCGACCTGAAGGGCCTGACTGATCGTGAGTTGCGGCAGTTGGCGGATGAATTGCGGGCCGAGACGATTTCGGCGGTCTCGGTGACGGGCGGCCATCTTGGCGCTGGTCTTGGCGTGGTGGAACTGACCGTTGCGCTGCATGCCGTGTTCAATGCCCCGCGCGACAAGATCATCTGGGATGTCGGCCACCAGTGCTATCCGCACAAGATCCTGACCGGGCGGCGCGACCGCATCCGCACCCTGCGCACCGAGGGTGGGCTTTCCGGCTTTACCAAACGCTCGGAAAGCCCCTACGACCCGTTCGGCGCGGCGCATTCCTCGACCTCGATCTCGGCGGCGCTGGGCTTTGCCATGGCGGCCGATCTGGGCGGCGATCCCGGCGATGCGGTGGCGGTGATCGGTGATGGGTCGATGTCGGCCGGCATGGCCTTTGAGGCGATGAACAACGCCGGCCATCTGAAAAAGCGGATGTTCGTCATCCTGAACGACAACGAGATGTCGATCGCGCCGCCGGTCGGGGCGCTGTCCAGCTACCTGTCGCGGCTTTACGCGGGCGAGCCCTATCAGGATCTGAAATCGGCGGCGAAAAGCCTTGCCAGCCTCTTGCCCGAGCCCTTTGCCGAAGGCGCGCGCCGGGCCAAGGAGATGATCAAGGGAATGGCCGTGGGCGGCACCCTGTTCGAGGAACTGGGCTTTTCCTATGTCGGCCCGATCGACGGTCATGATCTGGAGCAGCTTCTGCCCGTGCTGCGCACCGCCCATGCCCGCGCCACCGGGCCGACGCTGATCCATGTGCTGACCCGCAAGGGCAAGGGTTATGCTCCCGCAGAAAATTCGCCGGATCGCGGCCATGCGCGGGCAAAATTCGACGTTTTGACCGGCGAGCAGAAGAAAGCCCCGTCCAATGCGCCGTCCTATACCAAGGTCTTCGCCGAGGCCCTGATTGCCGAAGCCGAGGTGGACCCGAAGATCGTTGCCATCACGGCGGCGATGCCCGACGGCACCGGGCTGGACATCTTTGGCCATCGCTTCCCCAAGCGCACCTTTGACGTCGGCATCGCCGAGCAGCACGCCGTCACCTTTTCGGCCGGCCTTGCGGCGGGGGGGATGAAGCCATTCTGCGCGATCTATTCCACCTTCCTGCAGCGCGGCTATGATCAGGTGGTGCATGACGTGGCGATCCAGCGCCTGCCGGTGCGCTTTGCCATCGACCGCGCCGGGCTGGTCGGAGCCGATGGCGCGACCCATGCCGGATCGTTCGATGTGGCTTTCCTTGCCAATCTGCCCGGCATGGTGGTCATGGCCGCCGCCGATGAGGCCGAGCTGATGCACATGGTCGCCACCGCCGCCGCGCATGATGACGGCCCCATCGCCTTCCGCTATCCGCGGGGCGAGGGCATGGGGGTGGACCTGCCGCGCAAGGGGGTGCCGCTGGAAATCGGCAAGGGCCGGATGATCCGCGAGGGCGCGCGCGTGGCGCTCTTGTCTTTCGGCACCCGTCTGGCCGAAGTGCTGAAAGCCGCCGAAAGCCTCGCGGCAAAAGGGCTGTCACCCACCATCGCCGATGCCCGCTTTGCCAAGCCACTGGACCGCGAGTTGATCCTGCAGCTGGCGCGCGAGCATGAGGTTCTCATCACCATCGAAGAGGGGGCGGTGGGCGGCTTCGGCAGCCATGTAGCGCAGCTTCTGGCCGATGAGGGCGTTTTTGACCATGGGCTGAAATTCCGCTCCATGGTGCTGCCGGATACCTTCATTGATCAGGCCAGCCCCGAGGCGATGTATCGCATCGCCGGCATGAACGCGCCCGAGATCGAGGCCAAGGTACTGGAGGTTCTGGGCGTGGCGACGGTGGGAAAGCGGGCCTGAATCCTGCCTCGACAAGACCGCAAAGCCGGAACAGTCAGGCTGCGGCAAGCGCCCGGCGAAAGGTCAGCGTCGTGGGCCGGTCATAGCCGGGATGGGCGCTGCGGCCGGTTTCGGTAAAGCCAAGCGCGCGAAAGGTGGCGTGGTTGGTAGTCAACTCGATGCGGGTCTGCAGCTCTACCCCGGCCAGCCCCAAGGTGCGGGCGCGGCTCAACGCCAGGTCGACCAGATCTCTGGCAAGACCTTTGCCGCGCTGGTCCGCCGCGACGGCCAGCTTGCCGAGGTAAAGCCAATCGCCCTTCACCGTCAGGAACATGCAGGCCACGGCGGGCGTGCCGATGGCCCAGACCTCACCGTCTTCGGCCTGCCGGGCGATTTCGGCCTCAGTCAGGCGGTGCATGGAGGAGGGCGGGTCGATCATGCCGTCCATATAGGCGAATTCGGCCCGGATCAGCGCCAGCAGGCTGCCCCAGTCATAAGGCGGGGTCACGCGCGTCGGGGTCATTCCCGCCTCAGCCCGTCCGAGAGGTGAACCCAGGGAAGTTGCTCATCGGTGTGGCAATGAGCGGTGGGAGTATAGCTTTCCGGCCTGTCGAGGGTGGCCGCGTAAAAGTGGATCTCTCCGGGAAACCGGGTAGAGCGGTAGGACATCTGCGCCCCGCAGCGTGGGCAGAAATCCCGCCAGACGCCGGCAGAGGAGGCGTAGGTGGCCGGGGGCTTGCCGGTCCAGGCCCAGAAGCCATCCTTGATTCCGAAGAAGGAGGCAAAGGCGGCGGAGGTCGCCCGGCGACAGCTTTCGCAGTGGCAGTGCGCCTGCCAGAGCGGTTGGGCGTCGGCCCGGTAGGTGACATCGCCGCAAAGGCAATGGCCGGTGATGGGAAGCTGCATGGGGCACCTCTCTCTTGACAGGGTGCGTGGCCAAAGCCGCGCGGTCAAGCGTGGCAATCGTCAAGATGTTGGGGATAATCTGCCCGAAGTCGCCATATCCTGCGGGGTTTGATTGACTCATGGTCTCTCCCGCCTGACCATGAGACGTTGAAGGAATCACAGGACAACCCGCGTGCGCTTTACCAAGCTTCGGCTCAACGGCTTCAAGAGCTTTGTGGACCCCACCGATCTGGTGATCCACGACGGGCTGACCGGTGTTGTCGGCCCGAATGGCTGCGGCAAGTCGAACCTGCTGGAGGCCCTGCGCTGGGTGATGGGCGAAAACCGCCCGACCGCGATGCGCGGCGGCGGGATGGAGGATGTGATCTTCAACGGCGCGGCCACCCGTGGCGCCCGGCATTTCGCCGAGGTGTCCTTGGTCATGGACAACTCCGACCGGTTGGCGCCTTCGGGCTTCAACGACAGCGACCACATCGAGATTGTCCGCCGCATCACCCGTGATGCCGGCTCGGCCTACAAGCTGAACACCAAGGATGTGCGTGCCCGCGACGTGCAGATGCTGTTTGCCGATGCTTCGACCGGGGCGCACAGCCCGGCCTTGGTGCGGCAGGGGCAGATTTCGGAACTGATCAACGCCAAACCCAAGGCGCGGCGCCGGGTTCTGGAAGAGGCCGCCGGGATTTCCGGCCTTTATGCGCGGCGCCACGAGGCGGAGCTGAAACTCTCTGCCGCCGAGGCGAATTTGCTGCGCGTCGATGACGTGCTGGAGCAGCTTGCCCAACAGCTTTCCGCCCTGACGCGGCAGGCCAAGCAGGCCGCCCGCTATCGCGAAATCGGTGAGGAATTGCGTCGGGCCGAAGGCCAGCTGCTGTTCCGGCGCTGGCGCGAGGCCGATCTGGCCCGGTCCGAGGCCGATGGCACGCTGCGCCAGCGGGTGATCGAGGCGGCGCAGGCCGAGGCGAACGCCCGAAATGCCGCCAAGCTGCGTGAGATTGCCGAAGATGCGCTGCCGCCGAAACGCGAGGAAGAGGCAATCGCGGCGGCGATTCTCCAGCGCCTGATGGTGCAACGCGACCAGCTGGGCGAGCAGGAAGCCCGCGCCCGCAGCCAGATCGAAACCCTGAAGGCGCGCATCCTGGAACTGGCCCGCGATGCCGAGCGGGAGGCAGGCCTGAACCGCGATGCGGGTGAGGTGATCGAGCGGCTGGACTGGGAGATCGAGCAATTGCAGCGCGCCCATGACGGGCATGAGGACCGGCTGGCCGAAGCGGCAGAGGTGGCGCGCGAGGCCTCCTCGGTCCTGACCGGCCGCGAAGAAGTGCTGACCGCGGCCACCGAAGATGCCGCGCGGCTGGCCGCCCGCCACCAGTCGGCGCAGCGCTTCCTTTTTGACAGCCGGACGGCTGTCGACAAGGCCGAGGCCGAAGCCACACGCGCCGCCGAGGCCGTTCTGGCCGCCGAGGAAACGCTGGTATCCGCGACCGAGACTATGGGGCATGCCGAAGAGGGCAAGGCCGAGGCCATGGCCTTGGCCGAAGCGGCCGATGAGGCTCTCGCCAGTGCCGAAGAGGCCCGCGCCGTGGTGCAGGACCGCGAATCCGAGGCCCGCGCCGCACGCTCTTCGGCCGAGGGCGAGGCGGCGGCCATTCGTGCCGAAGTGGCGGCGCTGGCCAAGCTCGTGCAGCGCGAGGCGACCGCGGGCAACCAGCTGCTTGATCGGTTGACGGTGGAGCCGGGGCTGGAAAAGGCGCTTGGCGCGGCCTTGGCCGACGATCTTCGTGCGCCTGTGGTCAGCGACGACCGGCCCTCGGGTTGGGTTGGCCTGCCGGATTATGCCGACCCCCAGAGCCTGCCCCAGGGGGCGACCGCGCTTGCCGATTTTGTTGCGGGGCCTGCCGTACTGGCACGCCGTCTGGGCCAGATCGGCCTTGTCGACCGCGAAGCGGGCCCGCGCCTGCAGGCGCTCTTGCAGCCCGGCCAAAGGCTTGTCAGCCGCGAAGGCGATCTCTGGCGTTGGGACGGTTTCCGTGCCGGGGCCGAGGATGCGCCGTCCGCCGCCGCGCTTCGCCTGCAACAGCTGAACAAGCTGACCCGGTTGAAGCGCGATCTCGAAGAGGTCGCGGCCAAGGCGGAAGGCGCCGCGCAGGCCCATGCCGCGTTGCAGGCCCGGCTGGCCGAGCTTGCCCGTGCCGACCAGATGGCCCGCGAGGCCCGTCGCGCCGCCGATGCCCGCGTGGCCGAAGCCAACCGGGCCGCCGCCCGCGCCGAGGCCGACCGCTCGGTGGCCGAAGGGCGTCTGGAAACTGCCCGCATCTCGGTTCGGCGCTATCAGGAAGACGCGGCCGAAGCGCGCGAGCGGCTGGAAGGGGCTCTGGCCTCGGTTGAGGAACTGGGCGATCTGGAGGCCGCGCGCGAAACCGTCGAGACGGCAAAAGTTGCCGTGGAGGCCGCACGCATCACCATGATGTCGCGCCGGTCAACTCATGACGAGGTGCGGCGCGAGGGCGAGGCGCGGGTGCGCCGCCGTCAGGAAGCCACCAAGGAACTCTCGGGCTGGAAGCACCGGCTGGAAACCGCGTCGAAGCGGATTGCCGAACTGGATGCCCGCAAGGCCGAGACCGAAGACGAACTGGCCGAAGCCAGCGCCGCGCCCGAGGAGATTGCCATCAAGCGCGAGGAGCTGGCCGAGGCGAGTGCCGAGGCCGAGGCCCGCCGCCAGACTGCCGCCGATGCCTTGGCCGAAGCCGAAGGTCGCCTGCGCGAAACCCGCGACATGGAGCGCGACGCCGAACGCCTGGCCTCGGATGCCCGCGAGATCCGCGCCCGCGCCGAGGCCCGCTCCGAGGCCGCGCGGGCCACGGTGCATCTGGCGACCGAACGGATTGCCGAGGAGGCGGGGGCCACCCCCGCGCAGCTTCTCGATACGCTCAAGGTCGATCCCGATCGGATGGCGGATGCCGAGACGCTGGATACCGAGGTGCAGCGCCTGAAACGGCAGCGCGAGGCGCTTGGCGCGGTGAACCTGCGCGCCGAGGAAGATGCCAAGGCAGTGGACGACGAATATCAGGGGCTGGCGGCTGAAAAGATCGACCTTGAGGAAGCCATCAAGAAACTGCGCGCCGGAATCGCCGGCCTGAACCGCGAGGGGCGCGAGCGGCTGCTGACCGCCTTTGAGCAGGTGAACACCAATTTCGGCCAGCTTTTCACCCATCTGTTCGGCGGCGGCGAGGCGCGGCTGGTCCTGGTGGAATCCGACGATCCGCTGGAGGCGGGGCTGGAGATCATGGCCCAGCCGCCCGGCAAGCGGCTGTCCACCCTGTCGCTGCTGTCAGGGGGCGAACAGACCCTGACTGCGCTGGCGCTGATCTTCGGCGTCTTCCTCGCCAACCCCGCACCGATCTGCGTGCTGGACGAGGTGGACGCGCCGCTGGACGATGCCAACGTCACCCGCTTTTGCGACATGATGGACGAAATGACCCGCCGCACCGAAACCCGGTTTCTGGTCATCACCCACCACGCCGTGACCATGGCCCGCATGGACCGGCTGTTCGGGGTCACGATGCAGGAACAGGGCGTCAGCCAACTCGTCAGCGTCGATCTGAAGCGGGCCGAGGCGCTGGTGGCTTAATCCCCGCTTAACCACGCCACCTTACACCTGTCCTCGCCGCAACCCTTTGCGGCGAAAGGGGGTGAGGAACCTGGATGAACATCACTACCGGAAGTGGATGGTGATTATTGCTGTGGCGACGCTGGCGGTGGCCATCATCCGTCTTTGGATCGGGGGCTGACCCTGGGACAAAGAAAACCCGGCGGAGCTAGCACTCCGCCGGGCTCCATTTTTCAGGTGAGGACCTGGAAAACACTTCTACCGTATGCCTAGCATGATGGGTATTTCTTGCCAAAAAGTAAAGCACCGCCCGAACTCTATCAGAGTTAACGCTGCGGATCACGCCAGCACCGCCACAACCACCGCAAGCCCCAGCATGCCGCCCCAGGCCCGCCAGAGCGTTGTGATCGTGCGGTCGATGTCCTTTGGCCGCAGGTCGCGCCGCCCTTCGGGGTAGACCCAGGGGTAGTCGGCCATCTGGCCGTGATAGCTGCGCGGGCCGGAGAGCGCGATGCCCTGCACGCAGGCCACCGCCGCCTCGGGCCAGCCGGCGTTCGGGCTGCGGTGCAGGGGGGCATCGCGCAGGATGGGCTTCGGGTCGGTCCAGCCATTGGTCAGGGCGATCAGCAGCGCGCTCAGCCGGGCCGGGATCAGGTTCAAAAGATCATCAAACCGCGCCGCCGCCCAGCCGAATTCGCGGTGGCGCGGGGTCATGTGGCCGATCATGCTGTCGGCGGTGTTGGTGATCTTGTAAAGCAGCAGCCCCGGCAGGCCGCCAACCAGAAACCAGAAGGCCGGCGCGATCACCCCGTCGGAGAGGTTTTCCGCCGCGCTTTCGATGGCCGAGCGCGACACGCCGGAGCGGTCCAGCACCGCGGTGTCGCGCCCGACAATCATCGCCACCGCGCGCTGCCCGTCCTTCAGCGACTGGCGCAGGCCGGCGGCCACTGCGCCGACGTGTTGAACCAGCGATTTCTGCGCCAGAAGGATCGCGGCGACCAGAACTTCGACAATCCCGAAATCCGGCAGGCAATGAATGAGCCAGCCAAGCACAACCGCCATCATTGCCAGCGCCGCCATGACTGCCACACCCTTCAACCGCAGAGTAGCGCCGTTGTTGAACCGACGGTCACACCAGCCCACCAGGCGGCCCATCAGGACGGCCGGGTGGGGATAGCGGTCCCAGATCAACTTGGGTTCGCCCAAGGCGGCATCAAGCAGCAGGGCCGGAATCAGCAAGGTTGCAGACATCGGGGTTCCTTTCCTTGGGGCCTTCAATAACCGAAGGCGGACAGATGACAATGGGGCCGTGCGTGGCCATATTTGCGACAATTTCGCCACTGCAGTCTGGGAAATCGGCAACATTCCGCCAATTGTCATATTGTAAAGACAAACCCGGCAAATACTGTCTCCAACGAGGGAGGCGAAGATGCTGGAATTCCTGCCGAAAGACATAGCCGAGGGGCTGGCCGCAGCCCAAAACCGCGAGGCCGCCCGCAAGTCGCGTCTGCGGGTGCAGGTCGGGGAGGCGGTGTTTCCGGTGTTGCGTTTCTGGCACGATGGTTTTGCACTTGATGCGGCGCTGACGCCCAAGCTGCGCGGTCTGGTCGATGTCTACGACGGCTCGCGTCATATCTTCCAATGCCTGATCGTCGCCTCTTCGGAGGAACATGGGCAACTGATCTGCGAGTTCAAGCGCAACACCGCCGTGCGCGACAGCGCGCCGCTGGACTACTGGCGCGACGAAAACGCCCCGATCGGCTATCTGCCCCGCAACTAGGGCCGCACCTCCACTGGCGTGCCGATCCGCGTCACCGCCCAGATTTCCTCGATCTGGGCATTGGTCAGCGCA
Source organism: Tabrizicola oligotrophica (assembly GCF_011008935.1). Classification (GTDB taxonomy): domain Bacteria; phylum Pseudomonadota; class Alphaproteobacteria; order Rhodobacterales; family Rhodobacteraceae; genus Tabrizicola_A; species Tabrizicola_A oligotrophica. Next base: position 157,535 of record NZ_JAAIVJ010000002.1, read on the forward strand.
ATGCAGCCCGCCGTCCAGTCCCCCTTGGCCCGCATGCCTGCCGGCATGGCATTCGGCTGGCCATGCAGCATGATGTCTCCGCCTGGATCATAGCCGGCCTTGCGGGCGCGGACGCGGTCCTCGGGTTGCGGATAGTCCAGCCCCAGCGACAGGTGAAAGCGCGAGCGGTCGTTGCGCCGGTCAATGCGGAACACCCCTTCCGGCGTACGGCCATCGCCTTGCTGCAGCTTGTCGCCCACCGGTGCAAACCCCAGCGCCACCGGATAGCTGCGTACCGCCCGCCCGTCCTGCCAGAGAGTCAGCCGACGTGCGGCCTTTTCGACGACGATCCGGTCGACCATGCCGCTCAAAGGCGGCAAGGGCGGAACCGGCGGGGCTGACACAGGGCGCAGCCAGACCGTCGCCGCGAGGGCCAGCAGTGCCAGAACCAGAACCAGCCGGGCGAGCCGTTTCATTGCAGGTCGGCAAAGGCCTTTTGCAGCCGCGCCACCGCCTCGGCCACCACCGCGCGCGGCGTGGCAAGATTGAAGCGCAGGAAGCTGTCGCCGCCCAAACCAAAGCTGTCGCCATGGTTGGCCGCAATCCGCGCGCCCTGCTCAACCCGGCTGGTGAATTCGGTCGCGGTCATGCCGGTGCCGGCGAAATCGACCCAAGCCAGATAGGTCGCCTCCAACGGCATCGACCGCACGCCCGGAATGGCATTCACCCCGGCGTCGAACAGCTTGCGGTTGCCGTCGAGATAGGCCGTCAACTCATCGACCCAGGCTGCTCCCTCGGGCGAATAGGCCGCGGTCGCCATGAACATTCCGAAGGAATTCGGCGAAATGCCCATCGCCATCATCCGGTCGGCAAAGCGCTGCCGCAGCGCCGGGTCCGCGATGATGACATTGCCGGTGTGGGCGCCGGCGATGTTGAAGGTCTTTGTGGTGGCGGTCATCATCACCAGCCGGTCGGCGATCTCGGGTGCGGCCTTGGCCATCACCGTATGCTTCTGCCCCGGCATCATCAGATCGCTGTGAATCTCGTCCGACAACAGGATGAGGTTGTGGCGCCTGGCAAACTCCGCCACGCCACGCAGTTCCTCGACCGTCCAGACCCGCCCGCCCGGATTGTGCGGCGAACACAGGATCATCATCGTCTCCCGCCCGGTCATCCGGGCATCCCAGGCGGCGAAATCCATCTCGTAGCGGCCGTTCACCAGCGCCAGCGGGCATTCCGTCACTCCGCGCCCGGCAGCTTTGATGACCCGCGCGAAGGCGTGATAGACCGGGGTCGTCAGCACCACCTGATCGCCCGGCTTGCTGAAGGCGTCGATGCACATCGAGGTGCCGTTCACCAACCCATGCGTGGTGAAGATGTGGTTGCGCTCCACCTCCCAGCCATGCCGGGTCTTCATCCACCAGCGGATCGCATCCAGATAGGCCAGATCATCGCCATAATAGCCATAAACCCCATGCGCCAGAACGCCTTCCAGCGCCTTTTGCACGCAGGCCGGCGGGCGGAAATCCATATCGGCAACCCACATTGCGATGCCGTCGCTGGCCGGCACGCCAAAGGCGCTTTCCATCGAGTCCCACTTGACGGAATGGGTGCCGAAACGGTTGATCGGGGTATCAAAGTCGGTCATGACGTGCCTATCGAAAATTGCTCACCCTACTTGCACCAATCGGCCCTGCGCCGTAAATCCGAAAACATGATCCGCCCCATCCTGATCCATCCCGACCCGCGTCTGAAAAAGCCCTGTGAGGGTGTTGCCGAAGTCACACCCGACCTTCGGACCTTGGCGCTGGACATGCTGGAAACCATGTATGACGCGCCCGGCGTCGGCCTTGCGGCGCCACAGGTCGGCGTGTTGAGCCGGGTGATCGTGATGGATTGCATCAAGGACGGCCCGCCGGAACCGCTGGTGCTTTTGAACCCGCGGGTGATCTGGTCCTCCGAGGATGTGAATGTCTATGAGGAAGGCTGCCTGTCAATCCCTGACCAATATGCCGAGGTGAAGCGCCCGGCCTCGGTGACGGTGGAATGGATGGATCTTGACGGCGCGCGGCAGGAACGCACCTTCACCGGGCTTTGGGCGACCTGTGTGCAGCACGAGATCGACCATCTCGATGGCAAGCTGTTCATCGACTATCTCGGCCCGCTGAAGCGCCAGATGATCACCCGCAAGATGGAAAAGCTGAAGCGTGAACGCGCGCGGATGGCGTGATGGCCGTCCGCCGCTGCCTGTCCTGGCCGAACGCCTGTTTGAAAACACCCGCTGCCGAGGTGGCTGCGATCACCGACAAGGTGCGGGCGATCTGGGCCGACATGGTGGACACCATGGACGCGATGCCGGGCTATGGCCTTGCGGCCGTGCAGATCGGCATTCCGCTGCGGCTTGCGGTGGTCGATTGCTCCGAGACGCGGGGGCAGGCGATCCTGATGGCAAATCCCGAGGTCTTGCACGCCTCGATCCAGCCGCGTGAGCATGAAGAAGCCAGCCCCAACCTGCCCGGAGTTTCGGCCGTCATTTCGCGCCCGCGGGCGGTGACGGTGCGGTTCCTGAATGCGGCGGGTGAGGTGGAGGAGCGGGATTTCGTCAATCTCTGGGCGACTTCGGTGCAGCACCAGATCGACCATCTGGCCGGCAAGATGTATTTTGATCACCTCTCGCCCTTGAAGCGGAAGATGCTGTTGGTCAAGGCTGAAAAGCTGAGGAAGCGGGCATGAAGATCGTCTTCATGGGCACGCCAGAGTTCTCGGTTCCGGTCTTGGAGGCGTTGCACCAAGCCCATGAAATCGTTGCGGTATACTGCCAGCCGCCCCGCCCGGCCGGACGCGGCAAGGCCGACCGTCCCACCCCCGTTCACGCCCGCGCGCTGGAGCTTGGTTTGCCCGTCCGCCATCCGGTTTCGCTGCGCAGTGAAGCCGAGGTGAAAGACTTTGCCGATCTGGGCGCCGATGTCGCCGTGGTCGTCGCCTATGGCCTCATCCTGCCGCAAGCCATTCTGGATGCGCCGCGCCTTGGCTGCCTGAACATCCACGCCTCGCTCTTGCCGCGCTGGCGCGGCGCGGCGCCCATCCATCGTGCAATTCTGTCAGGCGATGCCGAAACCGGCATCTGCATCATGCAGATGGAGGCCGGGCTGGATACCGGCCCCGTTCTGATCTGCGAAGCCACTCCGATCGGGCGAGAAGAAACCACCGCCGAGTTGCATGACCGGCTGGCGCAGATGGGTTCCAGAATGATCGTTCAGGCATTGCAGATGCTGCCGCTCGCCGCCGTGCGGCAGGCGACCGAAGGCGTCAGCTATGCTGCCAAGATCGACAAGTCGGAGGCCCGGATCGACTGGTCCCGCCCGGCAATCGAGGTCGATCGGCAGATCCGCGGGCTTTCGCCCTTTCCCGGTGCCTGGTGCGAGGTGGCCGGAGAGCGCGTGAAGATGCTGCGCTCCCGGCTGGCGCCGGGCGCGGGGCAAACCGGAGAGGTCTTGCACGGCATGACCATCGCCTGTGGCGACGGCGCAGTCGAAATCACGCTGGCGCAACGCGAAGGCAAAAAGCCGATGACGGCGGAAGAGTTCCTGCGGGGGTTCGTCTTGCCGGCAAAACTTGCTCAAGCTCTTTAACAACACCGCGTTCATCGCCATATTGGCTGCAAAGCTGGGAGGTGGTCATGGGCATCGTGTTGCTCGTCATCGTCGGCATTGCGGCAGGATTTCTGGCGACCCGCCTCATGGGTCTTGACACGGATGTGCCGACAACCATCGCGATCGGGGTTGCAGGGGCGCTTGTGGGCGGGTTCGTCTTGCGGGGGCTGTTGGTCGTGTCAGGCGGGATGGCCGGGTTCGTTGGCGCCGTCCTTGGTGCCATCCTGTTGATCTGGCTATGGAAAACCTATGGCCGTTAAGGCAGCGCCTTGAGCATGTCTGCCAGCCGGAAGCTTTTCCCGCCAGCCGCCTGCCAAAGCTGCCGCCCTTGCCAGGTGGCAAATATCAGCGCCGCAGCCTCGCGTCCCTTCGATCCGCCGCCACGCCGGGCGCTGATCGCGGCCTCGACCGCGATGCGCCAGCTTTCCGCCGCCTGACGAAGCGCCTCGTCCCGCAAGGACAGCGCAACCAGGGCGGGCGCGGGCGTAGGGAGCTGTTTGAGAAGCGCCTGGGCGCCCTTGGCTGAAACCAGCGCTTCCGCCTCGATTGTTGTCACGGCCTCGGTCAGCCCGGCCCACTCTGCCAGAGCGGCCGCCCGCACCATGCCCTCGACCGACCCATAGCGCTGCGCCAGGGTGGCCGGGGCCAGTCCGGTCAACTGCCCAATTACCCCGAACGTCAGGGATTTTTCGCCCTGCGCCTGCAGAACGGCAAGAAGTTGCCTGAAGATCGCGGCGTCGGATTGGGTTCTCGGGCGTGCCATGGATGAATCATGAACGGTTATTCCTGAAATTCAAGAACATTCATCCGTTATCTTCCGCGTCAGCGCCCTGCCGGGAGATCTGGTCGATCCGCCGCACGCCGGCCTGCTGCTCCAGCATCCGCTTTCCCTGCCTGGCAAGACCGACTTCCTTCAGGATTTCCCATTTCCGATAATGCACCGTGAAGATTTCGCGCCCTTCTGGCAGGGGCTCGCCGCGCAGGCTCCCGCCAAGGATGAAATGCTGCTCCTCTGGAAGGATGTTCCATTTCAGCCCGGCCTTCTGGATAGCCAAGGGCAGGCTGATCTGGTCAAGATAGGGGCGACGACCCGGTATTTCTTCATTTTTGTCAATTGTTTGCGCAAGGTCCATCCAGACTTGCGGAAAGCTTTGACCCTCCGCGTTGCGGTGTTTCTCCGGAAAGCTGAACAGGCCGGAGGAGAAATAGGGCAGCCGCTGGCGCGCGCCTTTCTGGCGCATCAGTTTGACCCGTTCTTCGGGCAGGGCCATGCCACAGGTTTCGTAAATCCGGTGCCAGGTCTGACCGGTGCCCCAGACCATTGAGGCGGCGGGCGTCAGGGAAACATGGCCATCCTTCACGATACTTTCGACCTTGTTCGGGCGAAGGCACAGCACATCACTATCAAAGAAGGCCGAGAATTCGGTCTCCCGCGGCTCCAGCGTCGCCAGAATCTTGTTGCCGTGGGGATAGTCCGGGCTGAACCGTCCCTCGACCCTGAAGGGGCGTACCTCGCAGCCCAGCTTGGCGAGAACGGCGATCACATCCTTGGAAACCGTGTCAATCTTGGTATCCGGACAGTAGCCGACAAGCGCAACAGTCTGCCCGAACTGCTGGCGAAGGGAGCCGGCCAGATAACAGGCCATCTGCTCATAGCGCGGCGGTTCAACGATGAAATAGACGGTCAGGCGCGGCGACATCACGGACTTCTTTTGCAGGGCCAGAACCGGCCCGAGGGCAACTATGCCGGAGCGCCCGCTATCTGTCACCCCGTGGAAATCGCGGACTTTTCAAAATTGTTGCCAAAATCGCAACAGATCTTGCGTCGTGATTGGCCGCCCGCCAGAGACATCCGCGCCCGATATCTTGCCCGGCGGCGAGAATTTCGCCTATGCTGCATGCAGAACAAGAGGCCAAATCAATTGGCCTGCCAGATGAGGCAACGGTGGCAAACGCAAGGAAGGCCAAGGCGCCGGTTGACGCCAGCGATCGCCCGCGCGGCGCGGCTGCGCTTTGGGGTACGGTTCCCTTTGGCTTGAAACGGCACGTCAGCCCGCACGGTCAGGTGACGGCGGTTTCAATGATGAAGGACGAAGGACCATTCGTCATCGAATGGGTGGCCCATCATCTTGCTGTCGGCTTTACCGATCTGGTTGTTTATACGAATGATTGTTCGGATGGCACCGGCGACATGCTGATACGGCTTGAGGAGTTTGGCCTCTGCCACCACCGCCGGAATGTCATTCCAGAGGGCATTCGCCCACAACCCTCGGCGCTGAACCACGCGCAGGACGAACCCGTGGTCGGGCAATCCGATTGGGTGATGGTGTTTGATGCGGACGAGTTCCTGTCGATCAGATATGGCAACGGGACGCTGGATGACCTGATCGGCGCGGCGAAAGCGCAGCAGGCAAATGGCATCGTGGTCACCTGGCGGATTTTCGGCTCGGGCGGCGTGGTGGACTGGAGCCGCGCGCCGGTCAGCGAACAGTACCTGCTGGCCGCACCGCAAAGCTGGAACAAGGGCTGGGGCGTAAAGACGCTGTTCACCTTCGATCCGGATTACTGGAAGCTCGGTATTCACCGACCCAAGATGAAGACCCGCCACATCAAGACCGAGTTTCCCGATCAGGTAAAATGGCTGAACGGCTCGGGCCGCGAGATGGAGGACTATTTCAAGTTCCGCGGCTGGCGGTCGATCACCCGCACGGTGGGCTATGACTGGGTGCAGTTGAACCACTATGCAGTGAAGTCGGTCGACAGCTACGCAATTCGCAAGATGCGCGGCAATGTCAACAACAAGGCTGACAAATATAACAGCGATTACTGGAGCTTGCAGGACAGGAACGAGGTTCGGGACGACACGATGCTGCGCTATTCCGAGGCGCGGAACCGCATCATCGGGCAGCTTCTGGCGGATCCGGAGCTGAACCGGCTGCATCAGGCGGCCGTGGCCCGGGCCGAAGCGCGGCTGGCGGACCTGAAGCAGACCGAGGCCTATCACCAGTTGGTGGCGGATCTGGCGACGGCCTCTGCGGTGCCGATTTCGCAGATCGTCGCCAAGCCACCGCAGGCACGGGACAAGGAAAAGATCGCCGCGCTGATGTCGGACGTGGAAAAGCAGCGCGGGGCCAAGGCGAAGGCGGACCGCAAGCTTGGCCCAAGGGAGCCGCCGGTCGAAGCCGTGCCGATGGGGGCCTACAATCCCGGCCCGATTGACCTGTCGGGCGATCTTTCAGTTGAGATCTTCGCCAATCACAGCATGAAGCTGCCGCTGGATCACCGGGTCTTTGCCGCGCATGTCTTGCCGCTGATCCAGAGTGGAAAATTCGAGCGGGGATTGGCCCGCAAGATGCCTTTGGTGCTGCCAAAGCAGGCGCGGGCGCTGGAAATCGGGTCTGCGGTCGGCTTTCTGGCGGGGCATTGCGCCAATATTCGAACGGATATTCACTTTACCCTGCATGAGGACGATCCGGGCCTGCGGGAGATGCTGCAAATCGTCTGTCAGCTGTCCAACAGGTCCTTCAATGACAGGTTCGTGCTGTCGGACAGGCCGCTCGTTGACCTTGTGGCTGACACGCAGCGTCTGATTTCCGAGACCGGCCCCACCAGCCTTTTGCTTGCCGACGCGCGGCTTTCGCCCGAGATCCTGACAAAAGTCCTGTCGACGATGCCTGGCTCCGCGCCCGTGCAAGTCTTCCTTTACGGCAGGTGGCTGGAGATCTGGCACGACCGGATCGGCGAGGTTTCGAACCCGCTGCAATCGCTGGGGTACCGCCCGACCGACAGCTTTGACCCCAATATTTGCCGGGGTTTCAGCATGGGCGGCTTGCCCGGATGACAAACTGGACTTGCCGCCATCGCTGCGGCAGTGTTGCGAAAACAGAAACAAATGAGGCCCGAGTATCATGTCGACCCCTGTCCGCCGCCCTGTTGCCTCGCTCTGGATCGGGGAAAGGCTGCATTACCTGAACCAGCTTTGCTTGCTCAGCCATGTCCGGCAAGGACACCCGACGACGCTTTACTGCACTGACAAGGTATCGAACGTGCCCGAGGGGGTGATCGTCAAACCGGCGACGGAGATCATGTCGGTCGACATGGACATCGTGCGGCAGACCTCGGAATCCTTCCTGTCCAACGTCTTTCGTTACAAGATGATTCAAAAGACCGATGCGGTGTGGATCGACTGCGACGCCTATTGCCACAGGCCCTTCCCCGACGAGATGACCCATATCTTTGCGGGGCACGGCTTTCGTGGGGCGCTGAATTGCGGGGTGGTCTACATTCCGCAGAAGGGCGCGCTGATGGATCAGCTTCTGGACTATTACGACAACCTGCCCGAGGCGCCCGCCTGGTTCAACAAGCAGCAGCGCAAGAAGATCGACAAGCAGGACCGGTCCCTGCCGCAGGCCGTGCGGATCTACAACGCCGAACGCACCGCCTTTGGCCCGCAGGCCTTCACCTACTTCGCGCAGCAGACCGGCGATTATGAACGGGCGCTCACTCATGATGTGCTTTACCCGGTGCCGTTCCAGTTGAATGATGTGTTCTACGACCCGCATTGCAACGTCGAGGGGCATTTTACTGACGCCACGCTGTCGGTGCATCTCTACACCAACGGCACCCGCCCCTGGTGGCGCAAGAATCCGCCGCTGCCCGGTTCCTATGCCGACCGGATGTGCAAGGTCGAAGGCGTCGATCCGGCCGGGGCGCTCGAGGAATGAGCGACAAGGACGAGGATCTGCCGGAGGAAGCCACTGGCAGGCGTAGCAGGAAAGGTAATAAACCCAGAGTATTGCCTTCAACCCCTGAGGAAGTTGACGCCCTGGTCCGGCGGCAGAAGCGCAACCTGCGCAAGGCCTGGGCCGAGGGCTATCTGACGGCGGTCACAGCAATGTTGCGGCCCGGCGATCTGGCGGTCGATTGCGGTGCGAACATGGGAGTGGTGACGGAGCGGTTGGCCGCGACAGGCGCGGATGTCATCGCCTTTGAACCGGACCCCTTTGCTTTCAAGACGCTTGAACAAAAGTTTGGAAACCTGCCGAACGTTACGCTCGTCAACGCGGCGGTCGGGGTGGGGACGGGCACGGTTCGGCTGATGCGGGCCGACAATTTCGGGGACAATCCGGAAGGGGCCTCGGTCAAGTCGACCATTCTCGACGGCGGCCGCCGGATTGATGCGGAAAACTCGGTTGAGGTGCCGCTGATCGACTTCCCGTCCTGGGTTCAGCAGCAGATCAAGGCGCGCGGCGAGGTGGCTTTCGTCAAGATGGACATCGAGGGGGCGGAACTCGACATCCTTGAGAAGATGCATGCCGAACAAGGCTTCGTTAACCTGCGCTGCCTGGTGGCCGAGACCCATGAACGCAAGTTCAAAGACCTGCGTGACCGATACAAGGCGCTGCGTGAGGCGGTTGCAGAGGGCTATGCGCCGGGCAAGGTGAACCTCGACTGGATCTGATCAGGTTTTGGCCCTGAAGAAACCAAATCCGTTCGGGCCGAGACACAGCACTTCGCCTTGCAAGGCGCAGGTCTGCAAGGGGCCGCACTGATCCCCGAGGCCCGGCACGTCGACAGCCACAGGTTGCGCTGAAAGGTTGAAGACGCAGGTCAGTGCATCGGCGCCTGTGCCGCGACGGAAGGCGAGGACCGGGTCCGCTGTTTCAAGAAACTGGCATCCACCCAGGCGCAGCGCCGCGTTGGCCTTGCGGAAGGCGATCATGGCGCGGTAGCGCTCCAGAACCGAGTCCGGCCTGCCAATCTGCCCTGCGACATGCCGCGCGGCTTGCGGTGCCTTGACGGGCAGCCAAGGTGTGCCCGCGGTAAACCCGCCATGCGCCGCGCCATCCCAGACCATTGGCGTGCGGGTGTTGTCGCGGCCGACCGGGGCAGGCCAGAAGGCGATGCCCTGCGGGTCGGTCAGCTCATCGAATGACAGTTCGGTATCGGTCTGGCCCAGTTCCTCACCCTGCCAGAGACAGATCGAGCCGGGGAAAGACAGCAGCAGCGCCGCGGTCTGGTTGGCCAGCGCGGCAGGGCTGGCGCCATAGTCCGCCCAGCGGGTCAGGTGCCGCCGCACGTCATGGTTGGAAAACGCCCACATCGGCCAGCCCTTCGGGGCGCCGGTGAAGAACTCTTCGATCTTGCCGCGGAAGAAGGCGGGGGAATAGTCATCCCCGAACATCTCGAAGCTGTAGCATTGGTGCAGGCGGCCCGGCGCGGTGTAATCGCCCATCATGGCGATGGCGTGATGCGTCTCGCCCACCTCGCCGACCGAAGTGCGGTCGGGGTAGGTGTCCAGCACCCGGCGGATCCGCTCCAGCCAGCCGAGGTTCTCGGGCTGGTTTTTGGAAAACAGGTGGTATTGCATGTTGTAGGGGTTCGCCTCGGGCTCGGGCTTCACCCGGTAGTCGGCGGCATCGTCGCGCAGCAGGCGGTCGTGGTAGAAATAGTTCACGGTGTCGAACCGGAAGCCATCCAGCCCGCGGTCCAGCCAGAAGCGCAGGGTTTCTTCGTGCCAGGCCACGACGTTGGGGTTGTGAAAGTTGAAATCGGGCTGGCTCGCCAGGAAATTGTGGAAGTAATACTGCCGGCGCCGCGCGTCCCAGGTCCAGGCGGGGCCGCCGAATACCGAAAGCCAGTTGTTCGGGGGGCTGCCATCGGGGCGCGGATCGGCCCAGACATACCAGTCGGCCTTGGGGTTGTCGCAGCTCTGGCGGCTTTCCTGAAAGGCCGGATGCTGGTCTGACGAATGCGACATCACCTGATCGACGATCACCTTCAGCCCAAGGTCATGGGCGCGCGCGATCAGGGCATCGAAATCGGCCAGCGTGCCAAACACCGGGTCAATGTCGCGGTAATCCGAGACGTCATAGCCCATGTCGGCCATGGGCGAGGCGAAAACCGGCGACAGCCAGACTACATCGACGCCCAGATCGGCAAGATAGGGCAGGCGACGGGTGATGCCGCGCAGGTCGCCCACCCCATCGCCAGAGTCATCCTGAAACGACCGCGGGTAGACCTGATAGGTTACCGCGCCACGCCACCATTCGCTCATTTTCCCACCTCGCCCTGCACGTCGACACCCTGCCCTGCCAGGAGAAGGGGGGCAAGGCCCCGCCCGTAGCCCTGCATGCCGCGCGGGCCTTTCCCGGCCGGCCCTCTCCGGGGCGGGATCGAACGGGCGGTTGTAGCCCGCACAATATTCCGTTTGACCCTGCCGTCCTGCCGTCGCAGGTTGCCCGGCACACCCGGAGATCAGAGACCATGACCAGCACCGCCGCAAAATCGCAGCTGATAACACCGGTGCTTCTGGCTGGCAGCATCATCCTGATGCTGACCTTCGCCGTCCGGGCCAGCTTCGGGGTGTTCCAGATCCCGATCGCGACCGAGTTCGGTTGGCCGCGGGCCGAGTTCTCGCTGGCCATCGCCATCCAGAACCTGGCGTGGGGCATCGGCCAGCCGATGTTCGGCGCGATCGCCGAGCGCTTCGGCGACCGCAAGGCGATCATTTCGGGCGCGGTGCTGTATGCAGTCGGTCTGGTCCTTTCGGCCTATGCCACCGGGCCGGGGCAGCACCAGCTTCTGAACATCCTGATCGGTTTTGGCATTGCGGGTACCGGTTTCGGCGTAGTGCTGGCGGTGGTGGGGCGCGCGACCAGCGCCGAGAACCGCTCGATGGCCTTGGGCATTGCGACCGCTGCCGGGTCGGCGGGGCAGGTGTTCGGCGCGCCGGTGGCAGAGATCTTGCTGCAAAGCTATCCATGGCAGACGGTTTTCGTGATCTTCGCCGTAATCGTCCTGTGCACGCTGGCCGCGCTGCCGTTCCTGTCCACCGGAAAGGCCGCCACAAGGGCCGAACTGGAGGAAAGCCTTGGCACGGTGCTGAAGCGCGCCTTCAAGGACCCAACCTATACGCTGATCTTCCTTGGCTTTTTCTCCTGCGGTTATCAGCTTGCCTTCATCACCGCGCATTTCCCGGCCTTCATCACCGATTTCTGTGGCGCCATTGATGGCACCGGCATGCTGGCGGCGCTGGGGATCAAGACCACCTCGGCGCTTGGCGCGGTGTCGATCTCGGTCATCGGGCTGTTCAACATCGTCGGCACGCTGACGGCGGGCTGGCTGGGCAAGCGGTACACCAAGAAATACCTCTTGGCCGGGGTCTACACCGGGCGCACCATCGCCGCCGCAGTGTTCATCCTGCTGCCGATCACGCCCGCCTCGGTCCTGATCTTCTCGGCGGTCATGGGCGCGCTGTGGCTGGCGACAGTGCCGCTGACCTCGGGTCTTGTCGCCCATATCTACGGCATCCGCTATATGGGCACACTTTACGGCTTCATCTTCCTTTCGCACCAGATCGGCGGGTTCCTCGGGGTCTGGCTGGGTGGCAAGATGTTCGACATCACTGGCAATTACACGCTGGTCTGGTGGATTGGCGTTGGCGTCGGGGCGTTTTCGGCCATTGTCCACCTGCCGGTGCGCGAGCGGCCCTTGCAGGCTGCCGCTGCCTGATTGGCGGTCATTGCCTGCACCAGCAGGATTGCCAGATCGCGATCCTGGCATCTGGTCGCAGGTCAGAGCGCGGGGGGCGCGGCATTGACCCTGCCAGTCCCCCCTGCCAAGGTCGCCGCAACCGCGACGGAGACGCCATGCGCATCGGAATTGCCGCCCTGATCCTCGCCTATGTGCTGAGCCAGTTCTACCGCGCCTTTCTGGCGGTGCTGGCGCCAATTCTGGCGGCCGACCTGAACGCCAATGCCGAGGAACTGGCGCAGGCTTCGGGCTGGTGGTTCCTGACCTTCGCCCTGATGCAGGTGCCGGTCGGCTGGGCGCTTGACCATATCGGGCCGCGCCGCACCACGGCGCTGCTTCTGGCCATCGGGGCCGCGGGCGCGGCGGTCTTTGCCAGCGCCACTGCACCGCTGCACATCACGCTTGCCATGGTGCTGATCGGGGTCGGCTGTTCCTCGGTGCTAATGGCAAGCTATTTCATCTTCGCCCGCACCTATTCCCCGGCGGTTTTCGGCACTTTGGCCGGCATGGTGGTGGGCATCGGCAGTCTGGGCAACATCGGCGCGTCGCTGCCCTTGAGCTGGGCGGTCGAGGTCTGGGGCTGGCGCGGCACGGTCTGGGGGCTGGCGGCAATCACCCTTGCGGCCGCCCTGGTGATTTTCGCACTGGTGCGCGACCCCGCCAAGGTTGCGGGTGGCGTCAAAGGCTCGCTTCTTGATCTGCTGAGAATGCCCGCCCTTTGGCCGATCCTGCTGATGATGGCCGCCTGCTATGCACCTCCCGCGGGCATTCGGGGTCTTTGGGCCGGGCCGTGGTACGCCGATGTATTCGGCGCCGATGCCGCGCGGATCGGGCGGGTGACGCTGGTGATGGGGCTGGCGATGGTGGCCGGCAACTTCGCCTATGGTCCGCTGGATCGTATCCTCGGCAGTCGCAAATGGCTGGTCTTTGGAGGCAACGCGCTGATGCTCGTCTGCCTTGTCGGGCTTTATGCCCGGGTCGACAGTGACCAGTGGACCACGGTTGCGCTTCTGGCGGGCGTGGGCTTTTTCGGTGCGTCCTTTCCGATGGTCATGGCGCATGGCCGCGCCTTCCTGCCGCCGCATCTGACCGGGCGCGGGGTTTCGCTGATCAACCTGTTCGGCATCGGTGGCGCAGGGCTGATGCAGATCGTCACCGGGCGCATCCATAGCGCACTGACGCCGCCCGGCACCGTGGCAAATTCGGTTCCGCCCTCGGTGCCCTATGCGGCGCTGTTCCTGTTCTACGCTGCGCTGACGGTGGCGGGGCTGGCCATCTACCTTTTGTCGCGCGACCGGCGGGACTGATCGCACTTGGCAGCAAAGGCCGCGCGGTCAAAGCCGGTCTCGGAGAAGCGCGGGTAATACTGCGCCTCCAGCCAGGACATGAAGCCCTCGCGCAGACCCGCGTCAAAGGACTGCGGCGCGGCGAAAGCGGCGTTGACCTTGGCCTGAGAAGAGCAGGGTGTCACAAGACCCGGCAACGCAAAGAAGGCGCGGCCAAGGGTGATGACAGGCTTGTCGTGAAAGAAGGCCTGCAGGCCCATCGACGAATTCAACGTCACCACCCCTTGCGAGGCAGCCAGTTGCGCAAAGCTGTCGGTGGCATTGTCCAGAACCGCCCGCCCGGAGGCCAACAGGGGGGCAAGCAACGGGCGAAGGCTTTGCTTCGCGCTCGGATGCTCCTTCAGCCGAAGATGCCAGCCGGGGGGCAAGTGGGGCACGGCTGCTGTCAGGGCCCTGATGAACCCCGGATAATCCGCACTCCATCCGGCGAACAGCCGGACCTGACTGTCGTCGGGCACTTGCAGCGGGCAGAACAGAAATGGGGTGTCGGGCAAAGCTCCGCCGGTTTGTTGCACGTCGGTCCGGCGTGACGCCCGCGCGGCAAGGGACACCCCCATCGCCCGCCAGTCGGTGAGGGGTTGGGTGCGGAAAAAGTCCGGATCGCGGGGCACGCTGCCTTCGGCATTCACGCCCGCAGGGTCAAGCGTGATGCGGCCCGGCAGGGGGGCAAGCTCGGCATGCAGCACCGGCGCACCGGCATCGCGGGCGGCGTCAAGAAACACCTTGCGCCCACCTGTCAGCCCGTTCCACGCCACGGCCAGATGCTCGGGGTGGCGCGCGAAATAGCGCCGCGCCCAGTTGTATTGTCCCGTCAGCAGGGCGCGCTTCGCCCAACGCGCCAGCACGGTCCGCCCGGGTTTCTTCGCGCGTGCAAGCGCCGCGTCCACCCGCAGGCGCGTTTCAGGCCAGCCAAAGGGCGACAGGGGCACGACCCACAGCCGCCGCGCCCCGCCCTCCACCTCGGCCAGCGCGCGAAAGACAGCGGCCTTCTTGGCGTTGAACTCTTCAGGGTAAACGATCATTCTGGGCATCCCGTGGGGCTTGTCCCCTACCTAACCCGACAAACCCGCCCGCGAAAGCCGTTTGGACCGCCGATGATCCCTTCGTTCTTCCTGCGCCCGATCACGCGCTTTGCGATTGCCCCGCCGCCGGCCTCCGCGACGCGCGCCGGCGTTGCCATCGTGCTGATCGTGCGAAACGAGGCCCGCCACATCGCCGAATGGGCCAGATTTCACCAGATGGCGGGGGTGATGCAGTTCTTCGTCTATGACAACGGCTCGACGGACGGCACGATCGAGGCGCTCCGCGCCGCCCTGCCAGAGACGGCCCTTACAGTCATCCCCTGGGCGCAGCGGCGGTTCCGCACCACGCTCGGGCGCGAGATTCACAATCAGGTGCTGGCCTATGCCCATGCGCTGATGAACTTCGGCCCGGCCTGTCGCTGGATGGCCTTCATCGACGTCGACGAGTTTCTGGTGCCGGTCTCTGCCCGTTCGATCCCCGAGGCCATGCAGGGATTGGAGGGGACCGCGCATGTCTCCCTGCCGTGGCAGATGTTTGGCCGCGGCGGCCATGCCGGCCCGCCCGAGGGCGGCGTCGTGGCCAGTTATACCGCCCGCGCCCGCGATTCCTTTGAGTTGTCCCATGGCCTGAACTTCAAATGTCTGGTCGATCCGTCGCGCGTGACCGAGGTCGGCGTGCATGGATTTGCCATCGACGGGCGCGAAGAGGGCGTCAATGACGCCGGCCAGGTGGCCGCGCACAAGGACCGCGTGAAGCCGGGTTTTGCCAGCAGGGAACGGCTGCAACTGAACCACTACTACACCCGGTCGGACGCCGAATTGCAGGCCAAGATCGGGCGCGGATCGAACAAGGACGTGCAGGCCGACAAGCACATCCGCCGGGTGATGCGGATCGTTCAGGCGATCGAGGCCGATACCGTCGAAGACCGCACGGCCATCGATTTCGTGGCCCGGCTGCACAGCCCGCAACCCTGACGTCGCAGCGCGGCATTTCCCGCTTCCCCCCAAGCGATTCCTGCGCTAACAGGCCCCGTCCTTGAACGGTCTTGGACAGATATTGGAGATACCCAAGATGGGCTATAAAGTCGTCGTCGCGGGTGCCACGGGTAACGTGGGCCGCGAAATGCTGAACATCCTCGCCGAGCGCGAGTTCCCGGTTGACGAGATTGCCGCGCTGGCGTCGCGCAAATCTCTCGGCACTGAAGTCAGCTTTGGCGACAAGACTATCAAGACCAAGGATCTCGACACTTTCGATTTCACCGGCTGGGACATCGCGCTGTTTGCCGTGGGCTCCGAGGCGACCAAGGTTTATGCCCCCAAGGCCGCTGCGGCCGGTTGCGTGGTGATCGACAACTCCTCGCTCTACCGCTACGACCCGCAGATCCCGCTGGTCGTGCCGGAAGTGAACGCGGCCGCCGTCGACAATTACAAGAACAAGATGATCATCGCCAACCCCAACTGCTCGACCGCGCAGATGGTGGTGGCGCTGAAGCCGCTGCACGATCGCGCCAGGATCAAGCGGGTTATCGTGTCGACCTATCAGTCGGTCTCGGGCGCCGGCAAAGAGGGGATGGACGAGCTTTGGAACCAGACCAAGGCTGTCTACAACCCGGTTGACGACGTGCCGCCGAAGAAGTTCTCCAAGCAGATCGCCTTCAACGTCATTCCGCATATCGACGTCTTCCTTGACGATGGCTCGACCAAGGAAGAATGGAAGATGGTCGCCGAGACCAAGAAGATCCTTGATCCGGCGATCAAGGTGACGGCGACCTGCGTGCGCGTGCCGGTGTTTGTCGGCCATTCCGAGGCGATCAACATCGAATTTGAAGAACCGCTGGACTGGCAAGAGGCGCAGGACATCCTGCGCGAGGCGCCCGGCGTGATGCTGGTCGACAAGCGCGAGGCCGGCGGCTACGTCACCCCGATCGAATGCGTTGGCGAATATGCGACCTACATCAGCCGCGTGCGGCAGGATTCGACCATCGAGAACGGCCTGAACCTGTGGTGCGTGTCGGACAATCTGCGCAAGGGCGCAGCGCTGAACGCAGTGCAGATTGCCGAAGTTCTGGGTCAACGCTGCCTGAAGAAGGGCTGAGGACCTGCGACAATCCGGAAAGGCCCCGCTTCGGCGGGGCTTTTTCATTTGCGATTCGTTAATCTTGTCCTGGCAGGCTTCGGTCATGACACATCTTGCCCCCTTCCCGTGCGATCCTTTGCTGTGGCAGCGCTTCCTGTCCGCCTGTGACAGCCGCGACGAAACCCCCGGCGCCGTGTTGCGCGATCTGGTGCGGCTGGAGGTGCAGCGGATCGAGCGCCGCACCGCGAGGAGTGACGACGTCATCGACGAGCAGCTCCTCGGGCGCCTTCGGCTTCTCGTCGCAGAGGCGCTCTTTGCTTCGGGAAATTGGGGCCAGATGCAGGCCGCCTTGCGCGCCCGCGGGCTGCAATATGTCGCGGCGGGCGGTGGGCTGAACCTGATCGACCCGGAAACCGGCGAGGTCTTGTGCAAAGGATCACAGGTTGGCCCCGGCTATCAGGATCTCGTCCGCCGCTTTGGCGCGGGCTTTCCCGGCCATCCAAGACCGGGCCTTGCGGCTCTGGCCATGGCCAGCGTTCAGCCCAGACCCTCGGCGCGCAGCACCTGACGCACCGACTGCCCAGTCTTGTCGACGATCTCGGTCAACTCGTCATCCGTGCAATTGTAGGGCGGGGCCAGAATCACGATGTCGCCACTGACCCCGTCAACGTTGCCGCCAACCGGATAGCAGATCAGCCCGTTCTCCATCGCCTGCGCGCGGATCTTCATGAACAGCTTGCGGTCCTTGTTGAACGGCTGTTTGGAAACCCGATCCGCCACCAGCTCCAGCGCGATGAAATGGCCGCGGCCGCGAATGTCGCCAATGGCCTCGACCCCGGCGAAAGCTTCGGCAAGCCAACTCTTCAGCCGCGGGCCGTTGGCGGCGACCTTTTCCACCAGCCCCTCGCGGGCGACGATCTTCTGCACTGCCACCCCGGCGGCACAGGCGGCAGTATGACCGGTGAAAGTATGGCCAGTGCCAAAGGCTCCATCGGCGACGCGGATTGCCTGCCAGACACCAGTGGTGCAGATCGCCGCGCCCAAGGGTTGATAGCCGGCGGCCAGCCCCTTGGCCACCGACATGATGTCCGGTTCCACCCCGTCATGCGCCAAGGCCCGCCAAGTGCCACAGCGCCCGGCGCCGGACATCACCTCGTCGGAAATCATCAGGACGCCGTAGCGGCTGCAAATCTCGCGCACTGCCTTGGCATAGCCTTCCGGCGCCGGCACGCATCCCCCCGCCGCCCCGACCACGGGCTCAAAGACAAAGCCCGCCACGGTTTCCGGCCCTTCGCGCAGGATCGCCGCCTCAAGCTCCGCCGCGCAGGCGGCCCCGACGGTGTCCGCCGTGGCCCCGGCAATCGGACGGTAGGCATTGGCCGGCGAGATCTTCACCGAAGGGATGAAAGCGCCCTCATAGGCCGCCGTCCGCTCGGCAAAGCCGGAAAGCCCCAGCGCGCCAAGGGTGTTGCCGTGCCACGACCGCTGCCGCGAGATGAACTTGCGGCGCGACTTCTGGCCGATGGCGGTCTGGTATTGCAGCGCGATCTTCAGGCAACTCTCCACCGCTTCCGAGCCGCCGGTGACAAAGACCATCTCGCGCAGCGTGCCACCGCAGCGGGCGCGGATGATCTCGGTCAGTTCCTCGAGCGCATCGGTGCTGAAATTGTAGCGGTAGCCATGGGCGATCTGCGCAAGCTGGTCGCAGATGGCGCGGTTCACCTCGGCATTGGCATGGCCGAGGCAGTAAACCGCCGGACCGCCGGAGCCGTCGATATATTGTTTGCCGGCCGCATCCCACAGATAGCTGCCCCGCGCGCGCACCACCTTGGGCAAGGCATTGGTGTCTTTCAGGGACGTGGCTTCGAGTTGGGACGACATCGGCGGCTCCTTGACTATCCGGTCAGATTGTCAGGGAGCGGTGGCGGCTTCAAGGGCTGCGGCGGGGGAAAGTCTTCAGCCGACTCATGCGGGTGTTGCGAAAAGACCTTCTTGCGGTCCACAACCTGCGCGGCCTTCCCTTTTGCGCCGCGGTGGGCGTAGGCTTGCGGCACCAGCAAAAGGTTGCTTGCCATGATCTATGCTCTCCTGATCCTCCTGGCCTGCCAGCTTGCCGGCGAGGCGGCGGCGCGCGGGCTGAACCTGCCGTTTCCCGGCCCGGTTCTGGGCATGGTGTTGCTGGTCGCGGCCCTGACGGCGCTGCCGAAGCTGGCCGATCTCTTGCGCCCGGTAACGTCCGGCATTCTTGGCCACATGTCGCTCCTGTTCGTGCCGGCTGGGGTGGGTGTGGTTGGCCATTTCGCGGCTTTGGGCGGGCAGGGGCTTGGGCTGATGCTGGCGCTGGTCCTGTCCACGGTTGCGGCGATTTCGGTGGGGGCGCTGACCTTTGTCACGGTGGCGCGGCTCACCGGGGCGGCGGAAGGGGCGCAGGATGACTGACTTCGCCGAAATCTGGAGCTATCTGTCGCGCGGGCCGCTCTTGTGGCTGACGGCGACGCTTGCGGCCTATGCGCTGGGCGATGCCTGCTTTCGGGCCGCCAATCGGGCTCCGATCGTCAATCCGGTGCTGATCGCCGTTGCCTGTCTTGCCGCGCTTCTGCACCTGACCGCGACGCCCTATGCCACCTATTTCGAAGGCGCGCAGTTCGTACATTTCCTGCTTGGGCCGGCCACCATTTCGCTGGCCCTGCCGCTGTGGGAAAACCTGCACCGCGTGCGGCGCGCGGCCTTGCCGCTGGGGGCGGCCCTGCTCGCCGGGTCGTTTACCGCGGTGGTCTCGGCACTGGCGGTCGCGCGAGCGATGGGGGTTGACAGAGCGGTGCTTGCCTCTCTTGCGCCGAAATCGGCCACCGCCCCGGTTGCCATCGGTATTTCGCAAAGCCTTGGCGGCTCGCCCACGCTGACGGCGGTTCTGGTGATCCTGACCGGGATCATCGGGGCGGTTGTCGCCACGCCCTTGCTGAACCTGTTGGGCCTGAAGGACTGGCGGGCGCGGGGCTTTGCGGTCGGGGTGGCGGCGCATGGCATCGGCACGGCGCGGGCTTTTCAGGTCAACCCAACGGCCGGGGCTTTTGCCGGACTGGGCATGGGGCTGAATGCGATCCTGACCGCCGTTCTGGCCCCGATTGTTCTGGCGTGGTTCTTGTAAGGGGAGAGTCGGGCTGAAGCCCGGCCCTTACGCCAGATAGGCCCGGAAACTACGCACCACTTCCTCGTAGACTGCGCGTTTGAAGGGCACGATGGCTTCGATCATCTCATCGGCCCCGATCCAGCGCCACTTGCTGAATTCGGGGTGGTCGGTGTCAATCTTCACCTGATCGTCGCGGCCAAGATAGCGGTACAGGAACCATTTCTGCTTTTGCCCGCGATATTTTCCGCCCCAGACCTGGCCCAGCAGGTCGGGCGGCAGGTCATAGGTCACCCAGCCATGGGTCTTGCCGATGAACTCCACCAGATCGGCAGTGACGCCGGTCTCCTCCCGCAGTTCGCGCAGCGCCGCGGCGCGCGGCTTTTCGCCCTCGTCAATGCCGCCCTGCGGCATCTGCCAGGCGGGAACCGGATTATCCAGCCGCTGGCCGCCAAAGATCAGCCCATCGGCGTTGATGAGCATGACACCCACGCAGGGGCGATAGGGCAGGGTTTCGGGGTCGATCATGTCGGATCGGGCCGCCCGCCAACCGGGGCGGCCCCCTTTCACATCAGGGTTTCGGAGCCACAGCCGCGAGGCCGCGCAGGATGTCCACCGCATAGGCCAGCTGGTAATCCTCATCGCGCAGCTTTGCGGCCTCTTCGGTGCGGGCGCGCTCTTCCTCCAGTTGCTTGCGTTCGTCCTCGGTCATCGAATCATTGCTGATCGCGCCGCGCAGATCGGCTTCGGACCGCTCGTTGCGGGCCTCTTCCTCTTCGCGGGCCTTCTTTTCTTCCTCGGTCTCCAGCTCCACAAGCGGTTGGTTCACCACGATGTCGGGCATCACGCCCAACGCCTGGATCGAGCGGCCCGACGGCGTGTAATAGCGCGCCGTGGTCAGGCGCATCGCCCCGTCGCCCTTCAGCGGGATCAGCGTCTGGACCGAGCCTTTGCCAAAGCTCTTGGTGCCGACAACGATGGCGCGGCGGTGGTCCTGCAAGGCACCCGTCACGATTTCCGAAGCCGATGCGGACCCGCCGTTGATCAGCACGACAATCGGCTTGCCCTGCGCCAGATCGCCGGCTTCGGCGTTGAAGCGCTCACCCTCTTCGGGGTTGCGGCCGCGGGTCGAGACGATCTCGCCTTTTTCCAGGAAGGCATCCGACACCAGGATCGCCTGGTTCAAGAGCCCGCCGGGGTTGTTGCGCAGGTCGATGACGAAGCCGCTGACATTGTCCATGCCGCCGGCCTCGTCGACCATCTTCTTGATGCCGTCCTCGACGCCGGGATAGGTCTGGTCGTTGAAGGTGGAGATCCGCAGCACCACCGTATTGCCCACCAGCCGCGGCTTCACGGCCACCATCTTGATGGTGTCACGGATGATCGAAACATCGAACGGCTCGTCCGTTCCTTCGCGCACCACCGTAATGATGATTTCCGACCCGACCGGGCCGCGCATCTTGTCCACCGCCTCGTCCAGCGTCAGGCCCAGCACCGACTCGGCGTTGACATGGGTGATGAAGTCGCCGGCCTTGATGCCTGCCAGATCCGCAGGGGTGCCGTCCATCGGCGCCACGACCTTGACGAAGCCGTCTTCCTGCGTGACCTCGATGCCCAGCCCGCCGAACTCGCCGCGGGTCTGTTCCTGCATGTCGTCGAAATCCTTCGCCGACAGATAGCTGGAATGCGGGTCAAGCGAGGTCAGCATGCCGTTGATCGCCGCTTCGATCAGCTTTTCCGTGTCCACTTCCTCGACATATTGCGCGCGGATGCGTTCGAAGATGTCGCCGAAGAGATCGAGTTGTTCATAAACCGAGGTGGTCTTTTCCGCCTCTTGGGCGAGCAGCGGGCCAGCCACCTGTGTGGTCAGAATCACTCCCGCCAGCGCGCCGCCAAGGGCCGCCAATGCGAATTTCTTCTTCAACGTCTCAATCCCCTGCTTTGGCCAGACCGGCGAACCATTCCATCGGGTCCACCGCATCGGCACCTTGCCTCAATTCCAAGTAAAGCGTTTCCGTGCCCGATACGCCACTGCCATCTGTTGCAGGCACCAGAAACTCGTCGCCCGCCGCTTTTGTCCCGCCCATCAAGCCCAGAGCTGCCCCGCGGGCAACCACTTCGCCAACCGAGCCATACACCTGATCAAGCCCCGCGAGTACAAGAAGATAGCCGCCTCCGGGCTCGAGGATCATCACGTTTCCGTAGTCCAGCAACGGGCCGGCGTAGCGGATCGTCGCCGGCCATGGGCTGATGACCAGGGCACCGGGCCGCGTGGCCAGCGTCAGGCCGGGCCGGGTGACGCCGCGGGCGTCGGTCTCGTTGGGGGCAAGCAGGACGGTGCCAAGCACGGGAAGCGCAAGCTTGCCCTTCGCCTCGGCAAAACTGGTTGCGCCGGTATCGTCCAGCGCAAGGCCGGCGGCAAAGGCCTCCAGCGTGTCGGCGCTTTCCAGCAAGCCCTTCAGCACCTCGGGATCTTCGGTGAAGCGGCGCGGCAGGTCGGTGCGATCGGACATCGCCTGCGACAGCGCCGAACGCGCCTCTTGCGCGGTGGTGAGGCCCCTGGTCAGCGTCTCGCCCGCCGCCAGCTGCAAGGCGCGCAGGTCGCGCAGTTCCGTCAGATCCGCGCGCAGGGTTTCTGCCTCGGCCTGCAGAGCCGGCGTGACGTCGGCCAGCATCATGCCCGAGCGCACCGTGCCAAGCGGGCCAGTCGGGTGCATGAGCAGAAGCGGGCCGGGCTCGGCCTCGATGGTGGACAGAACGCCCAGAAGCTGCGCGATGCGGTCGCGTTTGGTCTGGAATTGCAGGGCCAGCGCCTCTTGGCGCAGTTCGGCTTGCCGCAAGGCCTCGCGCAGCGCACCCAGCCCTTCCTCATAGGCGCGAATGGTGCTGGTCAGCGCGGCGACCCGGTCCTTGGCTCCCTGTGCCTCGTCCAGCGCCTGCACCGAGGCTTGCAGGGCGGCGCTGGCGCTGGCCGCATCCTCGGCCACGCCGGCGCTGGCCGCTTCGGCGGTCAGGGCAAGGCACAGGCCAAGGGCGGCGGCGCGGATCATGCGATCAGGCTTTCCCCTGTCATTTCCGGTGGTTGGGGCAGGCCCATCAGCTGCAGGACCGTCGGTGCAAGGTCGGCCAGCCGCCCCCCCTCGCGCAGTCGCGCACCGGGCGGGCCGCCGACAAGGATCACCGGAACCGGGTTCACCGTATGTGCGGTGTGCGGACCGCCGGTCACCGGATCAACCATCATCTCGCAATTGCCGTGGTCTGCGGTGACGATCATCGCCCCGCCCTTGGCCTCAAGCGCCTTGAGCGCCCGGCCAAGGCCCTGATCCACCGCCTCGCAGGCCTTGATGGCGGCGGGCAGGCTGCCGGTGTGGCCCACCATGTCGGGGTTGGCAAAGTTGACCACGATCAGGTCAAAGCCGCGCTGGATGGCGCTGACGAGATGGTCGGCCACTTCGCCCGCGCTCATTTCGGGTTGCAGGTCATAGGTGGCGACTTTGGGCGAGGCTGGCATGGCACGTTCTTCGCCGTCAAAAGGCACTTCGCGCCCACCGTTCAGGAAGAAGGTGACATGCGGGTATTTCTCGGTCTCGGCCAGCCGGAACTGGGTCAGTCCCTGCTTGGCCACCCATTCGCCAAGGCAATTCACGATCACCCGCTTGGGAAAGGCGGTGGCCATATAGGCATTGTGGCCGGTGGAATATTCCACCATGCCGAGCATCGCCGACCATGCCGGGCGCTTGCCGGTGGCGAACCCGCCAAACTCCGGCTGACCCAGCGCCGCCAGAATTTCCCGCGCCCGGTCGGCGCGGAAGTTCAGGCAGAACACCCCGTCGCCATCCTTGGCCCCGGCATAGCCGCCGATCACGGTCGGGGCGAGGAATTCATCGGTTTCCTCCTTGGCATAGGACAGCTTTACAGCTTCCGACGCCGTCGCGGCATGGGTTTCCGAACGGGCATTCACCATCGCCTCATAGGCGCGCGAAACCCGCTCCCAGCGGTTGTCGCGATCCATCGCCCAATAGCGGCCGATCACGGTCGCCACCCGCGCTCCGGCGGGCAGAGCGGCCTCCAGATCGGCGACATGGGTGACGGCCGAGGATGGCGCCACGTCGCGCCCGTCGGTAATGGCGTGCAACGCCACCGGCAGGCCAAGCGCGGTCAAGGCACGGCAGGCGGCGATGACATGGCTGATATGGCCATGCACCCCGCCATCGGACACCACGCCCATCAGATGCGCCGTTCCGCCCGCCGCCTTGACCTTTGCGGCAAAGGCCAGCAGCGCCTCGTTCCGGGCGAAAGAGCCGTCCTCGACCGCCAGATCAATCGCGCCAAGGTCCATCGCCACCACCCGACCCGCACCGATGTTGGTATGGCCAACCTCGGAATTGCCCATCTGCCCGGTGGGCAGGCCGACATCGGGGCCGAAGGTGGTCAGCGTGGCATGCGGGCAGGTTGCCCAGAGCCGGTTGAAGTTCGGCACCTTCGCCTGCGCGGGGGCCGATGTCGCCGGATCGGGGCCAATGCCCCAGCCGTCGAGAATGCACAGAACAACCGGGTTACGCGCGATCATCTGCCGGACCTTTCCTTGCTTGCCCCGCTTCTAGCGCTCCACGGGCCAAGGGGCAATGTCAGCCGCGTGCAAGCACCCAGTCCAGCGCCCGTGTGGGCAGCAAGCGGCGCGCCAGGCCGGCGATATGGGTGGGGACCGTGACGTAATAGCGCGCGCGCGGGCGGCGGGTTTCAAGCGCATGGATCAGCTTCCGCGTCACCGCCGCGGGCGGCAGCTCAAAGCTGTCGGGCTTGGTCTTCACGCCGTAAAGCCGTCCTCGCAACGAACTGTATTCCTCGCGCCGGGCCGAGTTTTCCCAGTCGACCCACTTTTCGAAATGCGGAATTGCCTTGGCGCGGATCTCGGTGCCGATCGGGCCGGGTTCGATCAGGATCACCTCGATGCCGGTGCCGGCCATCTCGAAGCGCAGGACATCGGTCAGGCCCTCCATCGCGAATTTGGTCGCAACATAGGCGCCGCGCCATTTTGCGCCGACAAGGCCCAGCACCGAGGAGCAGTTGACGATGCGGCCATGGCCCTGCGCCCGCATGGCAGGGATCAGACGGCGCGTCAGGTCGTGATAGCCGAAAAGGTTGGTCTCGAAGATCTCGCGCAGCGCACCGCGCGGCAGGTCTTCCACAGCGCCGGGACAAGCGAAGGCGCCGTTGTTGTAAAGCGCGTCCAGAGTGCCGCCAGTGCGCGCCAGGGTTTCGGCGACGGCGGTCGTGATGCTGGCCTCATCGGCATAATCCAGCACGAAGCTTTCCAGCCCCTCGCCCCGCAGCCGGGCGCAATCGCCCTCCTGGCGGCAGGTGGCAAAGACCCGCCAGCCGCGCTTGTGCAGCGCATGGGCGGCGTCATAGCCGATGCCAGACGAACAGCCGGTGATCAGAATGGAACGCTGCATCATGCCTCCGTGACTACGGGGCAGGGTCTAGGCGCTAACGGTGCCGGTGGGAAGGCGCGGAATGCAAAGGACATGTATGGTGGGTTACTCGGTCAACAGGCGCGCAGCGACATAGCCTTGCAGCCCGTCGCCTTCGATGCGGATCAGCGACCAGCCATCCGGGCTGTCGGCGGGAACCAGCACCAGAACCGCTTCGCCGCGGGGCAGGCGGTCAATCACGGCGTGATCCTTGCCCGGACCTTCGCGGACATTCACGCTGGCGGCGTTGACATAGAAGATCTGGCCCTCCGGCGGGGTTTGCGGGGCACTTTCGGGGGTTGCCGGAAGGGCCGCTGCAGGACCGGACATCAGCGGTTTTTCAGGGGCAAAGGAGGTTTCCCTGACCTGCGGTTCAGCGGCTTGACTCGGGGCCGCCGTGATGGCCGCTTCTGCGGCAAGGCGTTCGGTGCTGGCCTGCATCAGGCCAAAGCGCAGCTGCCCGCGATCCTGACCGCCGATCAAGAAGGCTGCGTAAATCGCTGCGCAAAGCAATGCGGTCAACCGAAACATATCCGCCCCATTCACTCTAATACCCAAGAATCTATCACGATTCGTCCCGGCCTTGAGTGGAAAGAATCCGCAATCTTCCCCCTTCGCAGCGACCCGACTTTTTTTCCGACTGGACCGCCGCGCTGGTCTTGCATACACAACATGCATGTCCACGCCTGATGATGACGACAATATCCAGCCGATGACGGTGTCGGAGCCGCTCAGCCGCGCCATTGGCGAGCGGTATCTGACCTATGCGCTGTCGACCATCATGCACCGCGCCTTGCCGGACGCCCGCGACGGGCTGAAACCGGTGCATCGCCGCATCCTTTATGCCATGCGCGAACTGCGGCTGACCGCCACCTCGGCCTTCCGCAAATCGGCCAAGATTTCGGGCGATGTGATGGGCAACTATCACCCCCACGGCGATGCCGCGATCTATGATGCGATGGCGCGTCTGGCGCAGGATTTCAACGTGCGCTACCCGCTGGTCGACGGGCAGGGCAACTTCGGCAACATCGACGGCGACAATCCGGCGGCCTCGCGCTATACCGAGGCCCGCCTGACTGCGATTGCCGAAACGCTGATGGAAGGTCTGGCAGAAAACGCCGTCGACTTCCGCCCGAATTACGATGGCACGCTGGAAGAGCCGGTGGTGATGCCGGCGGCCTTCCCGAACCTTCTGGCCAATGGATCAAGCGGCATTGCGGTCGGCATGGCGACGAACATCCCGCCGCATAATCTTGATGAGCTGATCCAGGGCTGCCATGCGCTGCTGAAAGACCCCGAAACCAGCGACGAGGCGCTTGTAGGCCTGATTCCGGGGCCGGATTTCCCGACCGGCGGCGTCATCATCGAAAGCCGCGAGGCCATTCTGGACGCCTACCGCAGCGGACGCGGGTCGTTCCGCACCCGGGCGAAATGGCAGGTGGAGGATCTGGGCCGCGGAACCTGGCAGATCATTGTCACCGAGATTCCCTATCAGGTGCAGAAGTCGAAGCTGATCGAGAAGCTGGCCGAACTGGTGAACCTGAAAAAGGTGCCGCTTCTGGCCGACGTGCGCGATGAATCCGCCGACGACATTCGCATCGTGCTGGAGCCGCGTTCGCGCACCGTCGATCCCGAAGTGCTGATGGCGGCGTTGTTCCGTACGTCCGATCTGGAAAGCCGGTTCAGCCTGAACATGAACGTGCTGATCGACGGCAAGGTGCCGAAGGTCTGCTCGCTCAAGGAAGTCTTGCGGGCCTTCCTTGACCACCGGCGCGAGGTGCTGCGCCGCCGGTCGGAACACCGGGTCGAGAAGATCGACGCGCGGCTGGAGGTGCTGGAAGGCTTCATCATCACCTTCCTGAACCTTGACCGGGTGATCGACATCATCCGCTATGACGCCGATCCCAAGCGCGCCCTGATGGCCGAAGACTGGGGCAAGACCCATGCTCGCGCCAGTTCGGAAAAGGACTATGTCTCGCCCAAGCCGGGCGAGGGCGAACTTTCCGAAGTGCAGGCCGAGGCCATTCTCAACATGCGCCTGCGCAGCTTGCGCCGGCTTGAGGAGATGGAGCTGATCGCCGAGCGTGACGCCTTGATGAAGGAACGCGCCGATCTGGCCGACCTTCTGGAAAGCGACCGGCGGCAGTGGAAGCAGATCGGGGTGGAGCTGGAAGCCATCCGCAAGCAGTTCGGCAAGGACACCGTTCTGGGTGCCCGCCGCACCAGCTTTGCCGATGCCGGCGAGGTCGAGGAAGTCAGCTACGAGGCAATGATCGAGCGCGAGCCGATCACCGTGATCTGTTCGCAGATGGGCTGGATCCGCGCCATGAAGGGCCATGTCGATCTGGCCGCCGAGCAGAAGTTCAAGGACGGTGACGGGCCGCGCTTTGCCTTCCATGCCGAGACGACCGACAAGATCATCCTCATCGCCGCCAATGGCCGGTTCTTCACGCTTCTCGGCGCCAACCTGCCCGGCGGGCGCGGCATGGGCGAGCCGGTGCGGCTGATGGTCGATCTGGCCAACGATACCGAGATCGTCGATCTGGTGATCCACCGGGCCGGAGAGAAATGGCTGATCGCCTCCAGCGCCGGCGACGGGTTCATCCTGCCGTCCGACGAGGTGGTGGCGCAGACCAAAGCCGGCAAGCAGGTGCAGACGCTGGGGGCCGGCGTCAAGACCGTGCTTTGCCGCCGCGCCGCAGGCGATGCCGTAGCAGTGGTCGGCGACAACCGCAAGATGCTGGTCTTCCCGCTGGCCGACTTGCCGGAAATGGCCAAGGGCAAGGGCGTGCGGCTGCAGAAATACAAGGATGGCGGGCTGAGCGATGCCACCACCTTCACGCTGGCTTCCGGCCTGTCGTGGAAGGACCCGGCGGGCCGCACCCGGACAGAAACCGACTTGTCGGAATGGCAAGCGGCGCGGGCCACCGCCGGCCGCATGGCGCCTCGCGGCTTCCCGCGCGACAACCGGTTCACCTGAGACGCTCGTCGTCGGCCTGCGGCTGCTCTTCGCGGGAGCGGGCCGTCTTCCCACCTCTCCCGTTCAGGCCAGTCGCACCCCGCCCCGCCATGTGGCGGCCAGAGTCAGATCGTCGGTCAGATGCACCAGATCGGCGGGCGCTCCGGGGCGCAAGGTGCCAAGATCGCGGCACCCGATCACCCGTGCGGGAATCGTGCTGGCCATGGCAAGCGCCCGCTGCACCGGAATCCCGACGCGGTGAACCATGACCTGCACCGCCTGCGCCATGGTGAGATCGGCCCCGGCGAGCGTGCCATCCTCCAGCGTCAGCCGCCCGTCCCGGCGCAGGATGCGCCGCCCGCCCAGCGTGAATTCGGTCAGATCGGTTCCGGCGACGGCCATGCAGTCGGAAACCAGATAAAGCCCCTCGGGCCGCGCGGCGCAGGCGATCTTCAGGCTCTCGACTGCCACATGATGCCCGTCGGCGATCAGGCCGGCGGAAAGGTCCGAGGACAGAACCGCCCCGACGAGGCCCGGCTCGCGGCCGGTCAGCTGGCTCATGGCGTTGAACAGATGCGTGGCGCAACGCGCGCCGGCTGCGATCAGGGCCTGCGCTTCGGCGCAGCTGGCTTCGGCATGGCCAAGGCTGACGATCACCCCCGCGGCTGCCAAGGCGGCAACCTGTGCCGGCGTAACCGAAGCCGGCGCCAGCGTCAGCAGCAACGCGGGCAAGTCGCGTGCCGCTTGCAGGTAAAGCGACAGATCGGCCTCGGTCATCGGGCGGATCAGGGCGGCGTCATGCGCGCCCTTGCGGCCTGGGTCGAGGTGCGGGCCTTCAAGGTGCAGGCCCAGAAACCCGGGCGTTCCCACAGCGGCAATTCCCGCCCGCAGGACGCGGGCGGTCACCTCGGGCGTGTCGGTGATCAGCGTCGGCAGAATGCCCGTCGCCCCAAGCCGACCCTGCACCGCGCAAATCCGGGCCAATGCGGCGGCGTCGGTCGCCCCGCCGATCATCTCGCCGCCTCCGCCATTTACCTGAAGGTCAAGAAACCCGGGCGCGAGCACCCCGCCCGGCAGGCGCGTCACAGCGGCGTTCTCCGGCACTTCGGACGCCAGCGCCGCGATCCTGCCGCCTTCGACCACCAGCGTCTTGCCGTGATGCAGGGTGGCGCCGTCAAAGACCTTTGCGCCGGTGAATGCGCGCATCATGCCGCCTCCATCGCCAGCAGCAGGGCACCATCCAGCGCCGTGCCAAGCGCGACGCGCTGCGGCCAGTCGGTGATCCGTGCTGCATAGGCCGGTCCCAGCCCGCCGATGAAGGTCACGGGCAGGGGGGACTCGCCCTGCAAGGCGGCAATCGAGGCCCGCACCTCGGCCACCGCCTGATCCATCAGCGCCATGGCCGCGGGGTCGGGAGAGCCGATCAGCCGCGGCGCAAAGCGCGCGTAATCCCCGCCCCTAGCGGTCAGGGAAAAGCCGACCACCGCCTCGGGTGTGCCGAATTCATCGAGAATTCCACGCAGGAGCGGCGTCATCTCTGCGGCCCCATCCAGCGCCCGCAGCGCGCGCGCCAAGAGGGCGCGGCCCAGCACCGCGCCGGACCCTTCGTCGCCCAAAGCCAATCCCCAGCCACCGATCTGCCGAAACACCCCCGCGCGTTGCTCGGCGAAAACCGATCCGGTCCCCATCGCCGCCACGATCCCGTCGTGATGCCGCAAAGCGCCTTTCGCGGTGGTCACCGCATCGGTCACGATGCGCGCGGCAAAGGGCAGCTGTGCGCCGAGCCAGTCGGCGGCCCCGGCGGCATTGGCCCCGGCAAGACCGAGGCCGGCATGGCATTGATCTTCGGTCGCGCCGACCTGATCCAGAACCTGCCGCGCGGCACCCAGGATATTGTGAAGGGCGCCGGTGGGGTCTGACGAAATATTGGCCGGCCCGCCTTCGGCCCGCGCCAGAACCCGACCGGTGGCATCCGCCAAGGCCACCCGACAGCCCGTGCCGCCGCCATCCACTGCAAGAAAGAACCTGTCCATCCCCCTTCAATGCCGTGTCGCGGGGGGCTTTGCAAATCCTTGTGGCTCTGAGATTGTCGCCGCATGATCCTTGACGCGATTTCCACCGAAAACCCCTTTGCCGATCCGCATCTCAGCTGGTGCGAGGCGGGCTTTGTCGTGGCCGATGTGCAGCGGCTGGTGCAGGACGGGCCGCTTGGGCCGGTGACGGTGGACCTGCCCGAAGACCTGCGCAGCGCGGTGCCGAAGCGACGCAGCGAATTTCTTGCCGGGCGGGCCTGTGCCGGCATGGCGCTGCGGCAGGCCGGGTTGACCGAGACTGTGCTTCGCCAAGGCCGCGCGCCGGTCTGGCCGGCGGGCGTGGCCGGCTCCATCACCCACAGCCGCGACCGGGCGATTGCGGCCGTGTCCACCCGGTACAACGCCCTTGGCCTTGACTGCGAGGCCCTGGTGGCCCCCGATCGCGCCCTGCAACTGGCCGCCGCGATCTTTTCCGAGACCGAAGCGCGCCTGCGCCCCGAGGCCCTGCCCTTTGCCGGCTTCTTCACTCTGGTGTTTTCCGCCAAGGAGGCGCTGTACAAGGCGCTGTCCCATCGGCTGGGCCGTGTGCCGGATTTCCGCGAGGTGACGGTGACTGCATTGCAGCCGGGGCACATGGCATTGGTGCTGGATGGCGAGACCCACCGCGCGCGGTTCCGGCTTTCAGACCGGGATTGCGTGACGCTGGTCACGGTTCAGGGCTTGTAAAGGTCCAGAGTCTGCAATTCGTCCAGAAGGTCGAGCAGCTGTTCCAGCTTTTCCCGTCCGAAATCCTGTTCCAGCCGGGCAAAGATGGCGTTGCTTTCCGCCATGTGCGCCACGATCAGTGCGCGGCCCGCCTCGGTGATCGTGGCGATTGACTTGCGGCGGTCGCCCGCGTCGGTTGCCCGCGTCGCCAGCCCCTCATCTTCCATCGCGCGGATGATGCGGGTCAGGCTGGGCAGCAGGAGGCAGGCCTCCTTGGCCACCAGCGTCAGCTCCGACGGCCCGCGTTCATCCAGAACCCGTAGCACGCGCCATTTCTGTTCGTTGATGTCGGATTGCGACAGCATTTCGCGGATCGGCCCCATGACCGTTTCCCGCGCACGCAGAAGTGCGATGGGCAAGGACCGTCGGGTGCGGCGCAAGGGCGAGGGGGCGTCTGAACTGGCCATGCCCCGTCATGCCCGGAAATGCCGCATCAGACAAGGGACGGCGCGTCGCAGGGGTTGACAGGGCGGGCATAATAGTTAACATGTAAAGTATAAGGACCTCGCCACACGGCACGCAGGAAACGCGCCAAGGGTATGGGGGCAACCATGGGTAAGATCGTACTGACCGCCAAGGTCACACATGTGCCGACGATGCTGTTGTCGGAACGTCCGGGCAGGCTTTTCGGCACCCGCGCGCAAGCGATTGAAGGGCATCGGGAAATCGGACGCCGCGCGCGGGCGCTGGGGGCCGATACCATCGTGGTTCTGGACACGCACTGGATGGTGAACGCGGGTTATCACGTCAACTCGAACGCCCGTTACAAGGGCGTCTACACCAGCCACGAGTTTCCGCAGTTCATTCAGGGGCTGGAGTATGACCTGCCGGGCAATCCGGCCCTGGGCGATCTGATTGCCGAAAAGGCCCAAGCGCGCGGGGTTTACACGTTGTCGCACCATGTCGAGACGCTGGATCTGGAATATGGTACGCTGGTGCCGATGCATTACATGAACCCCGAGGGCGACCTGAAAGTTGTCTCGGTGTCGGCCTATTGCACGGTGCATTCCTTCGACTCCTCACGCAAGTTGGGCGAGGCGATCCGCGAGGCGGTCGAGGCGAGCGACACAAAGGTCTTGCTGGTCGCTTCTGGGTCGCTTTCGCACAAGATCTGGGAGAACGAGCTTTACGAGGCCAACAACGGCACCTTCACCATCAGCCGCGAGTTCAACCGGCAATGCGATCTGCGGGTGTTGGAGCTGTGGCAGAAGGGCGAAATAGCAACCTTCCTGAAGATGCTGCCGGATTACGCGGTGTATTGCTCGGGTGAAGGTACCATGCATGACACCGTCATGCTGTTCGGCGCGCTCGGATGGGACAGCTACACCGGCAAGGGCGAGCTGATCGGCGAGTACTTTCCGTCCTCGGGGACAGGGCAGGCCAATGTGATCTTCCCGGTCTAGCTCATCGAGTCCGTTCCGGGCACTCTTCGCGCGGCGTGCCGGCGAACCCGGCTCGCCGAGCTATCCGGCGAAGTGCCGCTCGCCCCGCGCCTCGGCCAGGTCCATCTGGCGCTGGCGCTCGCGGAAGCGGGCGCGGTCGGCGTCGGTGTATTCGCTGGCGCAATGGTGGCACTGGCAGCCGCGTTCGTATTCCGGGCGCAGCTTGTCCTCCGGCGACAGCGGGCGGCGGCAGGCGTGGCAACTGTCGTAAGGGCCGGGCACCAGCCCGTGACCGACCGAGACGCGACCGTCGAAGACATAGCATTCGCCATCCCACAGCGACTGTTCGGGCGGCATGTCTTCAAGATACTTCAGGATCCCGCCCTTGAGGTGGAATACGTCGTTCTCGCCAAGGCCCAGAAGGTAATTCGTCGACTTTTCGCACCGAATCCCGCCGGTGCAGAACATCGCGATGCGCTTGCCCTGGAACCTTGCGCGGTTTTCTTCCCACCAGCGCGGGAAGTCGCGGAAGGTGCGGATGTCGGGGTCGATCGCCCCCCGGAAGGTGCCGATGGCCACCTCATAGTCATTGCGGGTGTCGATCAGCGCCACGTCGTCGGAGGCCAGCAGCTCGTTCCACTCGGTCGGGTTCAGATAGCTGCCAACCCGCGCTGTCGGGTCGACGTCAGGCTGACCCATGGTGACGATCTCGCGCTTCAGCTTCACCTTCATGCGGCCAAAGGGCATGGTCTCGGACCAGCTTTCCTTGTGGTCCAGCGCGGCACAGCCGGGCAAGGCGCGCAGATGGGCAAGCACGGCGTCGATGCCGGCACGCGGGCCGGCGATGGTGCCGTTGATCCCTTCGCGCGCGAGCAGCAGCGAGCCTTTGACGCCCTGCGCGGTGCAAAGGTCCAGAAGCGGCCCGCGCCGGCTCGCGGGGTCGTCAAAGCGGGTGAAATGATACAGCGCGGCGATGGTCAGCATGCGGCGGCCTTACGCCATGCCAGCCTTGCGGGCAAGATGCCGGACTGCCGCAGCTTGACCGATCCTGCCGCGCCCCTTACCCCTTGCAAGGCCACGAGGGAGGTTCGCATGCGCAGGTCCGATGAAGCCCTGATCGTCATCGACGTGCAGAACGACTTTTGCCCCGGCGGCGCGCTGGCAGTCGCTGGCGGGGACGAGATCATCCCGCGCATCAACGCCCTGATGGCGGAATTTCAGACCGTGGTCCTGACGCAAGACTGGCACCCGGCGAACCACACGTCCTTTGCCGCGAACCATTCCGGCGCGTCGCCGTTTTCGCTGATCGAGATGCCCTATGGCCCGCAGGTTCTCTGGCCCACCCATTGCGTGCAGGGCAGCGCGGGCGCGGCCTTCCACCCCGCGCTGCGCACCGATCCGGCGCAGCTGGTGATCCGCAAGGGCTTTCGCGCCGCGATCGACAGCTATTCGGCCTTCTTCGAAAATGACCGGGTGACGCCCACAGGGTTGGAGGGCTATCTGCGAAACCGGAGCGTGACGGCGATCACGCTGGTCGGACTGGCCACCGATTTCTGTGTGGCCTACTCGGCGCTTGACGCCGCCCGACTTGGCTTTGCCGTAACGGTGCTTGACGAGGCCTGCCGGGCAATCGACCTGAACGGCTCGCTTGCCGGCGCGCGGGTGCAGATGCTGGCGCAGGGGGTGCGATTGGCGTGACACGCGGCGCGGTGCCATGGCTGCTGTTGCTGCTTGGTCAGCCCGCCATGGCGCTTGCCGACGAGATCTGCCTTGCGGCACCCTATGAGGCCGATTCAGCAGCAGGCAGCGATGTCCATGACCTTGCCGCCTTGTTTGCGCGGCTCGAGGCGGTCATGGCGGCGGAAGGGGCGATGGCCCGGCTGATCGCCACTGACGGGCCCAGCCTGTGTTCCAGCGATGAGCTTGTGGAGGAGCAGGCCTATTACGAGCCGGCCACCAACCGCATCGTGATACGGTGGGATCTGCCTGACAGTTTCAAACTGGCCATCCTGCTGCATGAATTGCGCCATCTGCAACAATCTCACGCCGGGCTGTTTCCCAGCATCGAAATGTCCATGGTGGCGTATCGTGATGCGCAACTTGCCCTTGAGGCTGATGCTGCCGCAGTGTCGCTGCACATCGCGTGGCACATCCGCGAGACCGGTGATGACGGGCCTTGGCTGGCGCTGGCGGGCTGGCCGACGCATGACGATCTGGCCGAGGTCTACAGGCGCGAGATCACCGCTACAGGCGATCCCGCCCGGGCCGCCGCCGCGACATTCGCCCAGTGGCACGCCGATCCCGATCGGCGACTGGTCTATGCCCATGCCAGCTATGCCACCTATCTCAATGCACTGGACCGCCGCAATATGCTCACCGGCACTGATGGGATCGCTCCGGGTTTTGCCGAGCGTCTTTGCCGTTTGCCGGACGATCGTCCCTATGCCTGCGCCGTGCCGTGGCCCTGAGGCGGGCCGTCTGGACAGCGCGCACGACGCTTGATTTAACGGGTACGTCACGAAGGGAGCGGCGCCATGGTCGATATCGCCACGCGGGTGCATAACCATAACTGGAAGATCGACCCGATTGTCCGGTCTCTGATCGACACCGACTTTTACAAGCTTCTGATGTGTCAGTCGATTTTCCGCAACAAGCCGGAAACCAATGTCGAATTCAGCTTGATCAACCGCAGCAGCAAGGTGCGGCTGGCCGATCTGATCGACGAAGGCGAATTGCGTGAGCAGCTGGACCATGTGCGCTCGCTGTCGCTGACGCGAGGCGAAAGCACCTGGCTGCGCGGCAATACCTTCTACGGCAAGCGCCAGATGTTCCGTCCCGATTTCATGGAGTGGTTCGAGGGCCTGCGCCTGCCCGCCTATCATCTGGAAAAGCGCGACGGACAATATGAGCTGACCTTTGAGGGCCGCTGGCCCGAAGTCATGCTGTGGGAGATCCCGGCGCTGGCGGTGCTGATGGAATTGCGCTCGCGCGCAGTGCTGAAGGAAATGGGCAAGTTCGAACTGCAGGTGCTTTATGCCCGCGCGATGACCCGGCTTTGGGAAAAGATCGAACGTCTGCGCGCGATCCCGGAGTTGAAGATCGCCGATTTCGGCACGCGGCGGCGTCACGGGTTCCTCTGGCAGGACTGGTGCGTGCAGGCCATGCAGGAAGGGCTGGGCGCGAAGTTTACCGGCACCTCGAATTGCCGCATCGCCATGCGCCGCGACATCGAGGCGATCGGCACCAACGCCCATGAATTGCCGATGATCTACGCGGCCTTGGCCAACAGTGATGCCGAACTGGCGCAGGCGCCCTATCAGGTGCTGGCCGATTGGCACGAAGAACATGACGGCAATCTGCGCGTCATCCTGCCCGACACCTTCGGCACCGAGGGCTTCCTGAAGAATGCGCCCGATTGGCTGGCCTCGTGGACGGGTATCCGCATCGACAGCGGCGATGCGGCGGCGGGTGCGGAAATTGCCATTCGCTGGTGGAAGGACCGGGGCGAGGATCCGACGAAGAAGCTGGTGATTTTCTCGGATGGTCTGGACGTGGCGCAGATCGAAAGCCTGTACACCCGGTTCCATGGCCGGGTGAAAGTGTCTTTCGGCTGGGGCACCAACCTGACCAACGATTTCCGCGGCTTCGTGTCAGGGGACAGGCTGGCGCCGTTCTCGCTGGTCTGCAAGGCGGTCTCCGCCAATGGCCGGCCAACCGTGAAACTGTCGGACAACCCGAACAAGGCCATGGGGCCTGCCGACGAAATCGCCCGCTACAAGCGGGTTTTCGGCGTGGGGGAGCAGGTCGCGCAAGAGGTGTGGGTGTAACCCGCACCCCTTTACATGAAGCGCGCGCCGATCAGGTAGAACACGGCGCCCATCAGCGCCGAGGCCGGGATGGTGATGATCCAGGCCCAGACGATCCGCCCGGCAATCCCCCAGCGCACCGCATGCACCCGCCGGGCCGAGCCGACGCCGACGATGGACGAGGTGATGGTGTGCGTCGTCGACACCGGAATGCCTAGGTAGGTCGCCCCGAACAGGGTGATGGCCCCGGCGGTTTCGGCACAGGCGCCCTGCATCGGCGTCAGCCGGGTGATCTTCGATCCCATCGTATGCACGATCCGCCAGCCGCCCAGCATGGTGCCGACACCCATGACGGTAAAGCAGCTGAGGACGACCCAGGTCGGCACGGTGAATTCGTCGTAATAGCCATTGGCGAAAAGCAGAACCGCGATGATCCCGGCGGTCTTTTGCGCGTCGTTCGAGCCGTGGCCGATGGAATAGAGCGCCGATGACACCAGTTGCAACTTGCGGAACAGGCTGTCGGTCTTGGCCGGATTGGCCCGCAGGAACAGCCAGCTGACCAGAACCACCAGAAGGATGCCCAGAATGAAACCCGTGACCGGCGACAGCACGATGGCGATCAGCGTCTTGGACAAGCCGCCCCAGACGATGGCGCCAAAGCCTGCCTTGGCCACCCCCGCCCCGATGATCCCGCCGACCAGCGCATGCGAGGACGAGGACGGAATCCCCAGCCGCCAGGTCAGGACGTTCCAGGTGATCGCCCCCATCAGCGCGCCGAAGATCACCGCGTTGTTCACCATCTCGGGCGAGATCAGCCCCTTGCCGATGGTCGAGGCCACCTTGGCCTCGAACCCGAAATGCGTGCCGATGAAATAGGCGGCGAAGTTGAAGAAGGCCGCCCACAGCACCGCATAGAACGGCGACAGCACGCGGGTTGAAACGATGGTGGCGATGGAATTCGCCGCGTCATGCATGCCGTTCAGCAGATCGAACAGCAGCGCGATGGCGATCAGGAAGACCAGAAGCAGCGTGACCGAAGTGGGATCCATGATGGCGCCCCGATCAGACGTGTTCGATGACGATGTCGCTCATCACATGAGCCACGTCCTCGAACCGGTCGCAGACCTTTTCCAGCCGGTCATAAAGTTCGGAGCCGACGATGAAGGCCAGCGGGTTTTCCTGCGCCTTGCCCTTGAACAACTCGCGCAGGCCGGCGTCATACATCTGGTCGGACTGTTCCTCGATCTTCGAAACCTCGCCGATCAGCGTATGCAACTTCGACGAATTGGCGCCGATGTCGCGCATCAGCGGCAGGGCCTCGGCCACGATGTTGGCCAGCAGGATGATCCGGTCGGCCATGGCGCGCATGTTCGGCTCAAATGCGGCGACGTCATACAGCATCACCGTCTTGCCGGTCTTGTTCATCTGGTCGATGGCGTCGTCAAGCGCCGAGGACAGTGCCTTGATGTCCGAGCGGTCGAAGGGCGTGATGAAGCTGCGGCGGATCGACTGCATCACCTCATAGGAGATGTGGTCGGCCTCTTCCTCCTGACTTGACAGGCGGGCGCAGAGATCGGCGGTCTTGTCGCCCCCTTCAAGGATCGCCCGGAGGGTTGCGGCGGCCTCCTGCGATTTCTTCGCCTGCGCTTCGAACAGGTCAAAGAAATTGTCCGACCGCGGCATGATTGCCTTGATGAGCTTGAACATGATGTCCCCCGGAGTGCGATGGCGGCAGCGGCCAATCAGGCCCGCGTTCTGGCTTCCCGACTATCTGTTCACAAAACTTTTGTAAATCTGTTACATTCGCCCGATCACCCGGTCGGCCCACATGCAGGCGCGCGCCAGATGCCGCGGATGTACCGGGTCGCCGGGCGGCAGCCGGGGCATGGTCCAGCCGACCGAGGCACAGGTGCGGGCCAGCGTGAACATCTCGACCGTCGCGATGTCGGTGGTGCCATAGCCCTCCATCAGCGCATCGCGAATTGCAAGGTAGGAAGGCTCGTACAGGTTCTGCGACAGGACCGTGCCAAGGTCGTAAAGCGCAAAGCCCCAACCGGAATCGTCAAAGTCGATCAGAGATAGGGAACGATCGTTCACCAACACGTTCTCGCGCAGGACATCGGCGTGGATCGGCACGACCGGCGCGGTTCTGGCGTGATCCTCCAGCCGTTCGTGCAGGAAGGCGCGGGCGCGGTTCAGGGTGGCCCGCTGGTCGGGCGTGGCTTCGGGATGCTCCCAGAACCGGCCCCAGAACGGGGTTTCGCCGACGAGACCGGGGATATCCCAACGGGGCCGGGAAAACGCCGGCGGCAGGGTCAGGCGCCCGGTGGCGGCGTGGAAATCGGCGACCAGTTTGCCAAGCGCGCGGTGACGGTCCAGCAGCACCGGCAACGGCAGGTCATAGGGCTGCCCGGCAATGCCCATCGCCTCGCCCTTGACCCATTCGATGACACTGGCCTTGCGTCCGTTGGACAGCGTGACCAGCAGATCGCCGTTCAGGTCCGGCAGCGCCGCCGGCACCGCCACGCCCTCTGCCGCCAGCGCGGCGCACCACCAGAGTTCCGACCAGATCGCGGCATCCGACTGATAACCCATGCGGTGCAGGCGCAGCGCAGCAGGTCCGGAGGGGAGCGCGACTTCGAACACCGCATTCTCGCGGTTGCGGATCAGTCGCGGCGAGTGGCCGCCCCAGTGACGGGCGGCCTCAAGGGCAAGCGCTTCGATCATGCCGTCACCTTGGTATCACGTAGGGTCTCTTCCAACCGGTCCATGAGATGGTCTGCATTCTCGACCGAGAACGGCAGTGGCGGCCGGATTTTCAGGATGTTCCGCCCCGCCCCGATGACATTCATCAGCACACCGCGCGCCACCATGCCCTCGACCAGATTGGCACAGAAGCGGGTAGCAGGTTCGCCATCGTCCAGCATGAATTCGGCGCCGAAGAACAGGCCGTTCGACCGGGTGTCGCGCAACAGCGGATGCCGCAGCGCCGCCATGCGGGCGGTGACATGGGCCGAGACGCGGGCGGCATTTTCCTGCAGCCCCTCGTCGCGGATCACATCCAGAACGGCGAGCGCCGCTGCGGCAGAGACCGGATTGCCGCCAAAGGTGTTGAAATAGGAAAACGCGTTGCGGAAGGCGGCCATCACGTCGGGCCGCGTCGCCACCGCGCCGACCGGGTGGCCATTGGCCATCGGCTTGCCCATCACCACCACATCGGGGGCAAAGCCCAGCTTGTCATGACCCCAGAAATGGCTGCCCGCCCGGCCAAAGCCCGGCTGCACTTCATCGGCGATCACGATGCCGCCGGCGGCACGGATCACCGCTACGGTCTTGTCAAGCCAGCCGCGTGCCAGAGTTGGCAAACCTTCGTTCGCAAACATCGGGCACAAGAGGATGCCCGAACATCCAAAGCCCGCCTCATCGAGCTCCCTGACCGCCTGCGCGACATGGCCGGCAAAGATCGACCCGTCGGGATCCGGGCGATTCAGGCTGTCGGGCGCCGGCACAAGACGCACATTCGGCCAGCGCCCGCCGATCGGAGGCTTGCGGGTGGACAGCTGGCTTACCGCCATGGTGTTGCCGTGATAGGTGGCGTCGGTGGCAATGATCCCGGTCTTACCAGTCGCCGCCTGCGCCATGCGCAGCGCGATGTCATTCGCCTCGGAGCCGGTGCAGGTCATGATCGCCTGACTGATGCCATGCGAGAAGGTGGCGGTCAGCCGTTCGATGTAGTTCAGCACGCCTTCGTGCAGATAGCGGGTATGGGTGTTCAGCGTGCCCGCCTGATCGCAGATCGCCTTCACCACGCGGGGGTGGCAATGGCCCACATGCGGCACGTTGTTGTAGCAGTCGAGATAGCGCTTGCCGGCGGCATCCCAGACCCAGACCCCTTCGCCTTTTACAAGGTGAACAGGTGTTTGGTAAAAGGTTGGCACATTCGGCCCCATCAGCCGGGCGCGGCGGTCCACCAGTGTTTCCGTCATTCCTCGTCTCCCACTTTCCCGCGCAAGGACTTTACTTCCCCGCGCTGCACCTTGGCGGCAATGCGCCGGCGCTGACTGCCAAGGGTCGGCTTCGTTGCGATCCGCCGCTTGGGTGCAACCAGTGCGGCGCGGATCATCTCGACCAACCGGTCGCGCGCAATTTCGCGGTTGCGCGCCTGGCTGCGGGTGTCTTCCACCTGCAGCACGATCGCGCCTTCCAATGTCCATTTGCGGCCGGCGATCTTCCTGAGCCGCGCTTTCACCGATGGCGTCAGATGCGGCGAGCGGTCGGCCTCGAAGCGCAACTCGACCGCTGTCGAGACCTTGTTCACGTTCTGCCCGCCCGGTCCGGAAGACCGCACGAAGCTTTCCGACAGTTCCCAATCGGCGATATGCAGGGTTTCGGTGATCCACAGCATGGCAAAGCTCTAAGCCAAATTCATATTATGTGCAACGAAATTTCGATGACTGAAAGAGAAAGGGTCGCCGACATGCGGCGACCCTTTCCGAGATCCAAGGAGATGAGCCAGTTAGGAGCATCATCCAATCTTGTAGTCCGTTTCACCAAGGGATTGCCCTTAGAAAACACCCCCCAAGACTGTCCCGACACGTCTCTCCAATATCACTCTAGACACTGGATCACCTCCTTTCAAAAGTTGCCGATGAGGTGAGCCTGACACAGATTTTGTGTTTGTCAAAAGTTTTTACGCAATCCGTGCCGCAAGTTTTCCGACAATGAGACGAAAAGGAACCAGTGCCACGAAAGCGAGCGCGAGCTTGACCAGGAGGTCCGCCGTGGCCAGCGAGACCCAGAGCGGGGCCACGGGGCCAGCCCCGAGAAGCGGCAACATCTCGCCCGCCCAGGACACGTCATTGGCGGGTTCCAGCATGGTCAGCGCTGCCGAAAAGGCGATCGAGAAGAACATCGCGGTGTCGAGCGTGGCAGAAACCAGCGTCGAGACCAGCGGTGCTTTCCACCAAGATCCTTCGCGCAGGCGGTTGAACACGGCAATGTCGGTGAGCTGTGCCGCGAGGAAGGCCGCGCCCGACCCGATGGCGACGCGGAAGCTGACCAGCGGGCCGAATTCGCCCATGATCTGCGAGCCGATGAGCGAGCAGATGATCCCCACGACAAAGCCGAACAGCACCACGCGGCGCGCGGCGGCGGCGCCTTGCAGGCGGTTGGTGAGGTCGGTCACGAGGAAGGCGAAGGGATAGGTGAAGGCACCCCAGGTCAGCCAGGAGCCGAAAAGGAACTGCACGAGGATGTTGGAGGCCACAACGATGGCGGCCATGGCAAGGATGCCGGGCAGGAGTTTTGTCATATCTGATCCGTTTTTTACAAGGTCGCGGAGACTTGTGCCCCGTCAGGGGGACGCGGCGGAGTAGCGCCAAACGCCTCGCGCGTCAATCGGGCAGGCGAAACTCGACGATCTGGGTCTGCTGCAGCAGGAAGAAGTTGTCGTCCGAGATCATCGTGGCCCAGCCCGTTCCCGCGACGTCGCGCCAGACCGACAGGCCTTCGAGATTGTCATACGTCCCGAACGGGGTGACAAACAGCGTGACCTCGCCCGTCAGGCCGCCATCGGCGATGTCGAACCGCCGCAGGCGGCTGGCGAAGCCGCCGAGGCCGCGGAAATCCCGTTCCAGCAGATAAAGCCGGCCCGCGAGAATATCGGCGGCAACCGGCGAAAAGCTGCCGCGACGCGGCAGGGACAGGGGCGCGATCCAGTCGCCATCGGCCCAGCGATAGACCGGGATGTCTTTCGTCGGCGGATCCTCCGGCACGGCATAAAGCGTGGGTCCCTCACCGACGGCCAGGGCCTCGAGCGCGCCATTCCGGGGCAGACGGGCAAAGGCCGGGTTGGGCTGCAACTCGGAAACGGTGCCGCTGTCCACAGTAAGACGCGCCACGCGGGGGCGATTTTCGAACGAGACAAAGGCTTGGCCGGCATCGTCCATCGCGAGCCCCTCGCTGTCTGCCCGGCGACCGGCAAGCGGCTTGCCGCCCTTCGCAACCGTCAGCGGCCGGATCGGCCCGGCAGTGACGCCGACAATCCGTCCGGCGCGATCGCGGTCGACCTGGCCGGCGATGATCATCGCCTTGTCGCCAAGCGCCACAAGGCGCCGGCCGCCGTCCAGCACCTCGATCCCGGAAAGGCCGCCGAAGGCGTCATCCCGCAAGCGCCAGACGAAGGGATCGACAAAGCCTGCGGGCGGGTGCTCTTCCGCGCTGCCCCGAAAGCCCGAAAGCAGGACCAGAAGCAGGCTTAAGGCGAAACGAGAACGTCTTGGCATTGCTGCGGCAGGTCGGCCATGGTGAATTCGCGCGGACCCTTCTTGCGCGGCGCGTCGTCGTCCTTCGGCTTCTGCTTGCCCGGTTTTGGCGGGTTCAGGTAGTCGGTGACCCACCACATCAAGGTGTCATCGCACCCGTTGCCACCCTTGGACAGGCTTGAAACCGCGGGCTTTTGCGTTTCGCACATCCGCGCGCCCTTGGGGCATTTCAGCCGCACATGGAAATGCGTGTCATGCCCCGCCACCGGGCGCAGCTTCTGCAGCCATTTCTTGTCGGAGGCCGCCGCGGTCTTGCAGATTTCGATCTTGATCGCGGCGGCGACAAAGATCCGGTCCACGCGCGGATCACTGGCCGCAAGTTCGATCAGCGCCCGCGCCTTCGGGCCCCAGTTGCCCGTGACCGACCGCTGGTCGGCCGAACGCATCGGGATCGACGAGATGTCTTCCCGCTCCTGCCGGCTCAGGTTCAACCGTTCAGGAGCGAGCCACCAGATGTCCGCATCCAGCCCGATCTGGTGGCTGGCATGGCCAGAGGTCATCGGCCCACCGCGCGGCTGGCTGATGTCGCCGATGTAAAGCCCGCGGCCCCAGCCGATGGCGGCGGCCTGCGCCGACAGGTCCGCCAGATATTGCACCATCACCGGCTGACCGAAATTGCGCCCGCGCGACAGGCGCATCGCCTGCCAGGTCGGCCCGGTTTCCGGCAGCTCCACCATGCCCGCCGCGCAGCCACGGGCATAGGAGCCGATTGGCATGCTGTCTTGTCGGCTGGGCGCATTTTGCGCGCCGAACAACTGGTTTGCCAAGGCCTGCGCCCCGACCGGCCCAGCACCTGAACCAAGCGGGACCGCCAGAAGGGTCATCAAAAGGAACTTGCCGATCATCCACGCTCACCTTTCGGATTGACCCAGAGTAGCAGGATCAACGCGAGCAGGAAAAGCAGGATGACGGGCG
This sequence comes from Tabrizicola oligotrophica, assembly GCF_011008935.1. Lineage (GTDB taxonomy): Bacteria > Pseudomonadota > Alphaproteobacteria > Rhodobacterales > Rhodobacteraceae > Tabrizicola_A > Tabrizicola_A oligotrophica. Next base: position 200,931 of record NZ_JAAIVJ010000002.1, read on the forward strand.
CGATGCCCATTCTTGCCGATTGGCTGAACCATGTCGCCACCGCGACCAATCCCGGCGTCAGAAAGCTGGCGACCTTGCCAGACAGCGCGAACATGCCAAAAGCCTCGGTTGCCCGGTCTGGGGTGGTGTGGCGGAGCAGCATGGTGCGGCTGGAGGCCTGCAGCGGGCCGCCGGCGCCGCCGATCAGCGCGCCGCAGATGAAGAAGATGATGTCGGGCGTCGAGGAGGCCGGATCAAGCGGCAGGCCCCAGATCTGGTCGCGGTCCATCCCGACGACCAGCGTACAGACCACCAGAAGCACCACGATCGACCAGACGATCACCGGTTTCGGCCCGCGGTTGCTGTCCATCTTGCCGGCGATCCAGCTGGTCAGCACCGCCGTTGCCCCGCCGACGATGCCAAAGATGCCGATCTGCGTCACCTCCCAGTTCAGCACGTTCGAGGCATAGATGCCGCCAAAGGTGTAAAGCCCGTTCAGCGCATCGCGGTAGAACAGCGACGAGCCGAGATAGGCCGCAAGGCTCTTGCGAAAGCGCAGGCCGCGGATGAACTCGGCGACGCTGGCCAAGGCCGCGCCCAGATGCACGCGGCCCGGCGCGACCTTGGGTTCCTTCACCCACAGCACGAAGGGGATCATGAACACCAGATACCAGATGGCCGAAAACGGCCCGACAAAGCGGGTGCCCTCGCGCGCCTCGGGGTCAAGGCCGAACAGCGGCTCGCGTCCGATCAGGGTGGTGCCGTTGCCGCCCTCGGCGAAAAACAGCAGCATGGTGAACAGGGCGACCAGCCCGCCCAGATAACCAAAGGCAAAGCCCGATCCGGAAATCTTGCCCATGTCGTCGCCTTCCGAAAGGCTGGGCATCAGCGCATTGGTAAAGACGGTTGCGAATTCCATCGACAGGAAGGCCATGCCGAAGAAGAACATCGCCCAACGCAACGTGCCAATCTCGCCCCCCGGTGCCACATACCACAGCGCAGCCGAAGACCCGATGTAAAGGGCCGAAAAGAACCAGACCCAGACCAGCCGCTTGCCCGTGCCATCGGCGATCGCGCCCAGAATCGGCGCCATGACCAGAATGACCAGCGAGGCAAGGAACAAGCCGAAGGCCCAATAGCTTTGCGCGGCGGCCTTGGCGGCCTCTTCGTCCATGCCGGCGCCCATGAAATAGCCGCGCGCCACCTCGCCGAAATAGGGGCCGAAGATGAAGGTCAGGAGAAGCGTGTTGACCGGCTGGCTTGCCCAGTCAAAAAACCACCAACCCCAAATGCGCTTGCCTTGCGAAACCATCGCGTCCCCCTCCTGCGGCCCGTTCGCGGCCCTGGACCGGGATAAGGCCCGAAACCGGGCGGGCTGGCAAGGGGAGGGCTTCGCGGCGGGAAGGCTCAGCGCGCCACAGTTGCCCGCGCCGCCTCGGGCAGGGCCGGCGGCCAGACGCGCCCCGCGTCCCCGGCGATCCAGGTCTTGACCCAATCGGGCAGGTCCGGGCTTCGCACCGGCTGGCCCAGCGCCTCCAGCACCTCTTGCGGCGGCACCATGCCGCCCTTGCGGATGAAGGCCGACCGCAACAGCATCGAGGCCGTGCAGTCGCCATCGCGCCAGAAGCTTTGCTCCAGATAGACAAAGCGGTCGTCCCAGCCAAGGACGCGGCTGACCTGTGTCAGCTTCTGCAACAGCGTCACGCGGCGGCGGTAACGGGTGGAATTGCCCGCCACCGTGATGCCCCAGCCCTTCGCCTTGGCCACGCGGCCAAACCCCATCCGCACCGACATCGGGATGCGGCCCAGATCGAACAGCGTCAGGGTGCGGCCGTTGTTCAACTCGCGCCAGGGGTCCAGGTCCCAGGGCCAGATGCGATGGGTGCTGATGTGAGGCTCCAGAATCGCCAGAGGCGGCGCCTTGCGGAACTTCCACATTTCCTTGGCCATGCGGAGATAGGGATACATGCGGCGCCTCCTTTTCCCGCTGCCTGCCCACCGCCGCGACAAAGGTCAAGCGGAACGCTACGGCAGGCGTCCCTTGCGCTTCTGGGGGTCTCGCATTACCCATACCACAACAGATTGTAGGTGCCCCGCATGACCTCGCTTCTCCAGATCGTCCTGATGCTGATCCATGTCGCCAAATGGATCGTGCTTGCCCATGTCATCATGAGCTGGCTCATCAACTTCAACGTGCTGAACCTGCGGCAGCCGCTGGTCTGGCAACTCTGGAACGGGTTGAACCGGGTTCTGGAGCCGGTCTACTCGCGCATTCGCCGGATCCTGCCGCCGACCGCAGGGATCGACTTTGCCCCTCTGGCGGCGCTGCTGGCGGTCTTTGCCGCCGAAATTGTGATTTCAAACAATCTTTACGCCTTCGGGTGATACCTTCCCCCATGCCTGCCGATGTCGCCTCGCTTTTGCATTCCGTTTTCGGCTTTCCCGGATTTCGTCCCGGTCAGGCCGAAATCGTGCAGGCCGTGCTGGCCGGGCGCAACACGCTGGCCATCATGCCGACGGGGGGCGGCAAGTCGCTGTGCTTCCAGTTGCCGGCGCTCTGCCGCGAGGGGGTAACGGTGGTGATCTCGCCGCTGATCGCACTGATGCGCGATCAGGTGCGGGGCCTGCGCGAAGCCGGGGTCGAGGCCGGGGCGCTGACCTCGGGCAATACCGACGAGGAAACCGAACAGGTGTTCACAGCGCTGGATGAAGGGCGCCTGAAGCTTCTGTACATGGCGCCCGAAAGGCTGGCGTCCGGTGCCACCCTGCCCATGCTCCGCCGTATCGGATGCAGCCTGATCGCGGTCGACGAGGCGCATTGCGTTTCGCAATGGGGTCACGACTTCCGCCCTGATTACCTGCGCATCGGCGATCTGCGCCGGGCCTTGGGCGTGCCGGTTGCCGCCTTCACCGCCACTGCCGATGAGGAAACCCGAGCTGAGATCGTCACACGCCTGTTCGATGGCCAGCCCCCCGACACCTTCCTGCGCGGTTTTGACCGGCCGAACATCCACCTTGCCTTTGCCGTCAAGGACAAGCCGCGCGAGCAGATTCTGGGCTTTGCCGCCGCCCGGCGTGGCCAGTCGGGCATCGTCTATTGCGCCACCCGCGCCAAGACCGAAACCCTTGCCGCCGCGCTGCGGGCGGAAGGGCACGCCACCGCCTTTTATCACGGCGGGATGGGGGCCGAAGATCGCCGCCGGGTGGAAATCCGCTTCCAGCAGGAGGACGGGCTGATCGTCGTGGCGACGATTGCCTTCGGCATGGGCATCGACAAGCCCGATATCCGCTGGGTGGCGCATGCCGATCTGCCGAAATCGGTCGAAGCCTATTATCAGGAGATCGGTCGCGCGGGCCGCGACGGCGCCCCCGCCGAGACCTTGACGCTTTACGGCCCCGACGACATCCGCCTGCGCCGGGCCCAGATTGATGAGGGCACCGCGCCGCCCGACCGCAAGGAGGCCGATCATGCCCGCCTGAACGCGCTGCTCGGTCTGGCCGAGGCCACGGCCTGCCGCCGTCAGGTGCTATTGGGCTACTTCGGCGAAGCGTCCGGGCCGTGCGGCACCTGCGATCTGTGCGAGCATCCCGCGGCGCTGTTTGACGCCACCGACGCCGTGCGCAAGGCGCTGTCGGCGATCCTGCGCACCGGCGAATGGTTCGGCGCCGGACATCTGATCGACATCCTGACCGGCAATGCCACCGCCAAGGTCCGCGAAAAGGGCCACGACGCGCTGCCCACCTTCGGGGTTGGCAAGGAGTTGTCGAAGCCGGCCTGGGGGGCGGTCTTTCGTCAGATCATGGGGCGTGATCTGGTGCGCCCGGATGGCGAGCGCTTCGGCGCCCTGCGCATGACCGAGGCGGCCCGTCCCATCCTGCGCGGCGAGGCGAGCATCACACTGCGCAGCGACACGGTGGAAAAGGCCCAGCCGCGCTATGCGGTGAAAACCCTTGTGGCGGAAGAGGATGCAAGCCTGCTTTCCGCGCTGAAGGCCAAGCGCCGCGCCTTGGCCGAGACGGCAGGCGTGCCAGCCTATGTCATCTTCCCCGACCGCACGCTCATTGAGATGGCCGAAAAGCGCCCGGCGACACTGGATCAGATGATGGGCATCACCGGGGTCGGCTCGAAAAAGCTGGAAAGCTATGGCGCGGTGTTCCTGGCGGTCATCACCGGGGCAGAGGCGGCGGCGCTGCACCCGGCGCGCAAGGCGCTGGTCGGGCGCGATGCGGGGGCGGTCTACGATCGGTTGGCCGAGGTGCAGCTTTCGCTTGCGCGCGGGCCGGATGGCATCGGCAAGTACCTGACCTGCACGCAATCCACGCTGCGCCATATTGCCGAACGCCGGCCCTCGACGCTTGCGGAGTTGCAAGCCATGCCGGGAATGGGCGACCAGAAGGTCGACCGCTTTGGCGCGGCCTTTCTCGAAGCCCTGCGCGAGGGCTGATCCGGGCCAGTTTGCCCGCAATGGAGACCCCGATGCTGACCGTGATTTCCCCCGCCAAGCGGCTGAACGAAAAGCCCCATCTCCTGCCGCCGGGGATTGACCTGACGGTGCCGGAGTTTCTGACCGATGCAGCCAGGCTCGCCACACTGGCGCGCGGGCTTTCGGCCCGCGATCTTTGCGCGCTGATGGACATTTCGCCCAAGCTCGGGGACCTGAACCGCGACCGCTTCGCCGCCTTTGACGCCAAGGCCCCCGGTCAGCCGGCGGCCTTTCTTTTTGATGGCGATACCTACGCGGGTCTTGAGGCGCGACGGATGGAGTCCGACACGCTGCGCTGGGCGCAGGGCCATCTGCGGATTCTGTCCGGGCTTTATGGCCTTTTGCGCCCGCTGGATGGCATCCAGCCCTATCGCTTGGAAATGGGTGCGCGGTTGGCGAACCCGAAGGGGCCGGACCTCTACCATTGGTGGGGCAAGAAGCCGGCGCTGGCCTTGAAGGCGCGCGCAGCCGAGGTCGGGGCGAAGGTCCTGGTGAATTGCGCGTCGGCCGAATATTTCGGGGCGGTGGATGTGAAGGCCCTCGGTCTGCCCGTCCTCACACCCGTCTTTCTTGAGGAAAAGGCTGGAGAGGCCAGGATCGTCTCCTTCTGGGCCAAGAAGGCGCGCGGGGCGATGGCCCGCTTCATTGCGGAAAACCACCTGACCGACGCGGCCGACCTGCGCGGCTTCTCGACCGGCGGTTATGCCTTTGCCGCAGATCAATCGGACGATGCGCGTCTGGTGTTCCGCCGCCCCGCACCCGCAGTCGAAGCTGCCTGAAGGCCGCGCCTCGTCGGATTTCATCCGCTCGCTGCGAAACGGGCCAGCCCGGGGATCAGGCGGCCGTTTCCGCGGCGACGGCAATCGGCAAGGCATCGGCCGGACAGAAATCCGCCAGCGTTGCGGTGATCGCCTGCTTGCGCAGCGGCTTGGTCATGTAGCGGTCAATCCCCGCCGCAAGTATGGCCTCGGCGTCGCCTTCCATCGCATGGGCGGTCAGGGCCACGATCGGCACATGCGCCGCGCCTTCGGCGGCGCGGATGGCGCGGGCGGCCTCGCGGCCGTCCATTTCGGGCATGGAAATATCCATGAAGATCATGTCGGGCCTGAAACTTTGCCACAGTTCCACCGCCTCGCGCCCATTGCCGGCAAAGACCAGATCAATGTCGATGTCGCGCACCATCTTCTGGAACACCAGCTGGTTGGTGCGGTTGTCTTCGGCGGTAAGCACCCGCATCTTGCGGGCCTCGCGCGCTGGGGGCGGGGGCAGGGCGGGCACGATTTCCTCGGTCTCCTCGTCGCCGGAGATGGCCTGCAAATGTCGGTAAAGCTCGGCCCGCAGGACCGGTTTCTGCAGGATCGCCGCGAGATGCGCCGCCCGGCCGCTTTCCCGGGCATTGGCGGGGCTGGAGGACAAAAGCACCAAGGGCACCGGATTGCCCATGGCCCGGATGTTTTCGGCCAGTTGCAGCCCGTCCATCTCCGGCATGTCGTGGTCGGTGATCACCACATCGAACTGCCCGGTTTCCAGCGCGACTATGGCCTCGGCCCCCGAGCGGCAGAGCGTCACGCTGATGCCACAGGGCACCAGCTGACGTTCCAGAATGGTGCGGTTGATGAACTGGTCGTCGACCACCAGCCCGCGCTTGATGTGGATCGGGCGGCGCGGCGGCGCGGCGGCCTCGGCCACCGGCAGGGACAGGCGGAAGCCGAAACAGGAGCCCTTGCCGATCTCGCTGTCGACCCAGACTGCGCCCTCCATCCGTTCGATCAGGCGCTGGGTGATGGCAAGGCCAAGGCCCGTGCCTTCGAACTTGCGGTTCGACTGGCTTTCCACCTGATTGAACTCGCCAAAGATGTGGTCAAGGTTGTCGGGCGCGATGCCGATGCCGGTATCCTCCACCGTGACATGCAGTTGCTGGCGGCCCGGGCTGTCCTCCAGCCCGACGACGCGCACCAGAACATGACCCTTTTCGGTGAACTTCACCGCATTGCCGACCAGATTGGTCAGCACCTGCCTGAGCCGCCCCGGATCACCGACATAGCGGGTGGGCAGGAACATGTCGAAGTCGATCATCAGGTCGATGCCCTTCTCCCGCGCGCGCGGTTGCAGAAGCATCGTGACTTCGTGGATGGTACGCTCCAGATCGAAAGGTTCGGGGTGAAGCGTCATCCGTTCAGCCTCGAGCTTCGAATAGTCGAGAATGTCGTTGATGATGACCAGAAGCGCCTCACCCGAGGAACGGATGGTTTCAGCGAACAGCCGCTGCTCTTCGCTGAGAGCGGTGTCGCACAGCAGTTCGGCCATGCCGACGACGCCGTTCATCGGCGTGCGGATTTCGTGCGACATGTTGGCGAGAAAGGCCGATTTGGCGCGGTTCGCCGCCTCGGCCTCGGCCCTTGCGGCCTCAAGCGCGGCCTGTTGTTCGCGTTGCTGGCTGATGTCGCGGCGCAGGCCGACGCGGCCGCCGTCAGGGGTGCGGTGGTCATGTTCTTCAATCCAGCGACCATCGGATAGCTGACATTCCGAGACGCCATCGGCCACCCGGAGCTGATCGAGCCGCTCGGCCAGCCAATCCTCCTCGCGGCCCACGGCTTCGGGAACATGGCCGTTGCGCAGGCCGTGGCGCAAAAGCTCTTCGAAGGCGACGCCGGGCACCATCGCCTCGGCGCTGTCGCGGAACATATCGCGGTAGCGTTGATTGAAGGCCAAGAGGCGTTCCTCCCTGTCAAAAAGCACAAAGCCATCGGGGATCGCCTCGATCGCGGCCCAGATGCGCATCTCTTCGGTGATGTTGAGCGCGAGGCTGACCATGCCGCCATCGCGCGCGCGCCGGTCGATCAGGCGCACCCAGACGCCGCCGCGGAACTGCACGACCACGGGGTCGATTTCCCCGGCCAGCCAGCGCGACTGCATGCGGGCGCACCAGTCAGCCGGCAGCTCATCGCCGAGTTCCACCAGCCCGCCGTGGCTGGCGGCATGCAGGATGTCGCCATAGCTGGCGCCGACGATGATGTCGCTGCCGCGAAAGGCGGCGAGATAGGCGGTGTTCGCGGCGACAAGCCGCTGGTCGGCGTCAAAGACCGCAAAGCCATCCGGGATGGTGTCGATCGAATCCCACAACCGGCGTTCTGCCATGACAGCGGCGCTTTGCGCCCGGTCAAGATCGCCCAGAACCCGGCTGTTCTGGCCCTTCAGAAGTTCGGCTTCGGTCAGGGCGGATTTTACCACCTGCCGCTGTTCGACGATCTGGTCCGACAACGCGCGGGCGTGTCGGGCAAGTTTTTCGTTGGCCGCAAAGAGTTCACGGCTCTTCTGTTCCAGCAAGCGTTCCGCCGCCAGCCTTGCCCGCCGTTCCCTTGCCAGCCTTTCCCCGATGTCCATCCGTCCATCCTGCACGAAATCCGCAGCGCCTTCGGGCCGCTGCGCCCGGCCAGACTGACGGAACATTGTGAATACGCGCTTAACGGGTTTTCCTTTTGTTGCGTGAACTTCGCTTGCTTGCACGAAGGGCGGCATGCGAAACTCGGGCCGAGTTCAGACTCGGGAGATTTCACATGCGGGCATTTCGAATTCTGGCCCTGGCCGGGGCCATTTCGGCATTGTGTCTTGCCGCTGCCGGCGGGCTATCCGCCCAGCCCCTGATCCCCGAGCGCCGGCTGGTCCTGACCGAGAACACCGACCTTCCGGGCGGCGATCTGCAGTCGATCTTCGACACCACGATCGAGGCCTGCGAGCGCGCCTGCCTGACCAATCCGGCCTGCACGGCCTTCACCTTCAACACCCGCAAGGCCGCCTGTTTCCCGAAGTCGCAGCCGGGAGAGGCCGAGGCCTTCTCGGGCGCCCTGTCCGGCTTTGTGATCGCGGCCGAAGCCGGGGCGGCGGATCGTGCCGGAACCCGCGCGGACGAACTGACATTCGTGCAACCCTGGGAGCTTCAGGGAATCCTTGAACAGGCCGGAAACCTTGGCAACGCCCATGTCACCGGGCCCTTCACCGCCGAGGACCATTTCCGCTCCGCCGCCGAGGCCGAAGCCAATGGCGACCCGGCGACGGCCAGCCGGTTTGTCGGCGCCGGGCTGAACCTGACCGATGCAGCCGCCGATTGGGCCGAGTATTCCCGGCTGCTTTACGAGGCCGGCCTGCAGGACCAGAACAACCGCCGCCAGTATCACGAACAGTCCTATCAGGCCGCCGTGAATGCCTATCTGCGGGCGGATGGCGCGGCCTTGCAGCATACGATCCTTGTCGGGATGGGGCAGGCGCTGGAGGCGATCGACCGCGGCCGGGACACGGTGCAGGCGCTGCGTCTGGCACAAAGCCTGCAGATGCGCGACGACACCGCAGCGGCTTTGGAAGATGCCATCGGGAAATACGGTTTCCGCATCATCGACCATGAGGTTCAGGCCGATTCCGCCCGCCCGCGCCTTTGTGTCAATTTCTCCGAAGATCTGGTGAAATCGGGGGTCGATTACGCGACCTTCGTTCAGCTTCCTGCCCCTGATCTGACGGTCAGTTTCGACGGCTGGCGGCAGCTTTGCGTCGAGGGCGTCGCCCATGGCTCGCGCCAGACCGTGAGTTTCCGCGAAGGGCTGCCGGCGGCGGATGGCCAGACGCTGGCAAAATCCATCGACATCACCGCTTATGTCCGTGACCGCAGCCCCGGTGTGCGCTTCCCCGGTCGCGGCTATGTCCTGCCGCGCAGCGACGCCGTGGCGATCCCGGTGGAGACGGTGAACACCGACAAGCTGGAGCTTGCGCTTTTCCGCGTCACCGACCGCAACCTGCTGCGCTCGGTGCAGAATGGCTATCTCGGCCAGCCGATGATGGAGTTTCAGGAATATGATTTCTCCAGTCAGATCGGCACGGAAATCTGGACCGGCACGGCCACGGTGCCGCAAGAGGTCAACAGGGATCTGACCACCCGCCTGCCTCTGGCCGAGGCCTTGGCCGGCCAGCCGGCGGGGGTGTATGCGCTGCGCGCTGCGGTGCCCGGCGTCGATCCCTATGTCGTGCCGGCAGGCTGGCAATGGTTCGTGGTATCGGACCTTGGGCTGACCACGCTTTCGGGCGTGGACGGGCTGCATGTCTTCGTCCGCAGTCTTGGCACGGCAGGCGCGAAAGAGGCGGTTTCGGTCGAGCTTCTGTCCAGGGCAAACGAGGTTCTGGCAACCGCCAGTACCGATGCCATGGGCTATGCCCGCTTTGATGCGGGACTGGCCTTGGGCAAAGGCTCTGCTGCACCGGCGATGGTGGTGGCCAAGGATGGCGCGGGCGACATGGCCTTCCTGTCACTGACCGACCCGGAGTTTGACCTTTCCGACCGCGGGGTGGAAGGGCGCGAAGCCGCGCCGCCGGTCGATGTGTTCCTCACCACAGACCGCGGTGCCTATCGGGCCGGTGAAACGGTGTTTGCCACGGCCTTGGCGCGCGATCCGCAGGCGAGGGCGGTTGAGGGCCTGCCGCTGACCGCGATTCTGAAACGTCCCGACGGGGTGGAGTATTCCCGCGCGCTGGTGGGCGACGCCGGCGCAGGCGGCCATGTGTTCCAGCTGCCGATTGCAGGCTCCGCTCCGCGCGGCGTCTGGCGGCTGGAGGTGTTTGCCGATCTGGAGGCGGATGCCCTGACGTCGAAAACCGTCCTCGTCGAGGATTTCCTGCCCGAACGCATCGACTTCGACCTTGACCTTGCGGCGGCAGAAATCCGGCTGCGCGATGCGCCCGATCTGACCCTTGCCGCCCGATATCTTTTTGGTGCGCCGGGCGCCGATCTGGCGGTGGAGGGCGAGGTCCTGCTGCGCACCGCCAAGGAACTGGACGGGTTCCCGGGCTACAGCTTTGGTCGCCATGACCAGCCTTTCGATGCGGTGATGGAACCCATCGCCCCGGCGCGTACGGACAGCAACGGCGCGGCTACGCTGGCTCTGGCCCTGCCCGCGGTCGAAGACCCCGGCCGCCCGGTTGAACTGCGTGCGACAGTCCGCGTCGCCGAAGGTTCGGGCCGCCCGGTCGAACGGCAGATCACCCGATTGCTCGCCCCCTCTGCGCCGATGATCGGTGTGAAGCCGCTGTTCGAAGATGTGGCGGCTGAGGGGAGCGAGGCGCGTTTCAGCCTTGTCGGCATCGGGCCTGACCTGAAACCGGCATCGATGAAGGCCCGCTACACCATCAACCGGATCGAGACCGAGTATCAGTGGTATCAACAGGGCGGCAACTGGAACTGGGAGCCGGTCACCTCGCGGCAGCGGGCCGGTGAGGGTGAGGTGTCCTTGGCCGGGCAGCCGGTGGAAATTGCCGTTCCGGTGCAATGGGGCGAATATGAAATCCTGTTGGAAGGGCTGGATGGCGTGCCGGCCGCGACGTCGATCACCTTCTACGCCGGGTGGTATGGCGGCGCGGATGCCTCGGCAACGCCCGACATGCTGGAGCTGTCGCTCGACAAGCCCGCTTACAAGCCCGGCGACACCGCCACGCTGCGCGTTGTGCCACGGGCCGCGGGAACTGCCCTTGTGACGGTTCTTTCGAACCGTCTGATCGCCATGCAGGCAGTCGAGGTGACGGAGGGCGAGAACCTGATCGAGCTTCCCGTTACCGATGACTGGGGGGCCGGGGTCTATGTCACTGCCTCGGTCCTGCGCCCGATGGATGTGGCGGCGGGCCGCAATCCGACTCGAGCGCTGGGCCTGACCCATGCCGCGATCGACCCCGGAGCGGCAGCGCTGAAAGCCACCATCGAAGCCCCGGTCGAGACCGCTCCGCGTGGCCCCGTGGACGTGGCGGTGAAGGTCGAGGGCGTGACCGAGGGCGAGACCGCTTATGTCACCCTTGCCGCCGTCGATGTCGGCATCCTGAACCTGACTGCCTTTGCGGCCCCCGATCCGCAGGGCCATTACTTTGGCCAGCGCAAGCTGGGGGTGGGCATCCGCGACCTTTATGGTCGCCTGATCGACGGGTTGAACGGCGCCGAGGGTCAGGTGCGCTCGGGCGGGGACGCAGGTGCGCAGGCGCGGCTGCAATCGCCGCCGCCGACCGAGGAGCTGGTGGCCTATTTCTCTGGCCCGATTGCCGTGGATGGCGATGGCTACGCCCGCGCCTCTTTTGCCCTGCCGTCCTTCAACGGCTCGGTCAGGCTGATGGCGGTGGCATGGTCAAAATCCGGTTTGGGTCAGGCCAATGCCGATGTGCTGGTGCGCGATCCGGTTGTCGTCACCGCGTCGGTCCCGCGCTTTCTGGCGCCGGGGGACGAGTCTCGTCTGTTGCTGGAAATCGTCCATGCCACCGGACCCTCGGGCCGGATGGGTCTTGATGTCTCCTCGCCGGGGCTGACGCTGGGGCCGGTGCCGTCTGGCGTCGATCTGGGCGACAAGGCCAAGGCGGTCTTTGCCATTCCGGTCACGGCCGGCGACATAGGGGTGCAAACCATCGAGGTGGCGCTGACCACTCCTGACGGCAAGCAGTTGAAAAAGACCCTCTCCGTTCCGGTGCAGATCAATGACCCGGCCGTCGTGCGGGTAAGTCGCCTGACCCTGGCCAAGGGTGAGGAATTCACCTTCGACCAGAACGCCTTTGCCGGGCTGGTCCCCGGTTCGGGCAAGGCCACCATGGCCGTCGGCCCGATCGCCCGGATCAACGCGCCGGGCATTCTGGCCGCGCTGGACCGCTATCCCTATGGCTGCACCGAGCAGATGACGTCAAAGGCGCTGCCGCTGTTGTATTTCGATCAGGTGGCAGTTGCGCTGGACCTGCCGCAGGCGAATGACATCAAGGGCCGGGTCGCGGAGAGCATCACGGAAATCCTGATGAACCAGTCCTCTACCGGCGGCTTCGGCCTCTGGGGGCCATATGATGGCGACATGTGGCTGGATGCCTTTGTCACCGACTTTCTCAGTCGCGCCCGGGCGCGGGGCTTTGCGGTGCCAGACCTCGCCCTGCGCCGCGCCCTGGACAACCTGCGCAATCAGGTCAATTACTACCCCGACTTCGACAAGGGCGGGGAACCCTTGGCCTATGCGCTGATGGTGCTGGCCCGCGAAGGGGCTGCTGCCGTGGGTGATCTGCGCTACTACGCCGATGTCAAGGGCGATGCCTTCGCCACCCCGACCGCCATGGCGCAACTTGGGGCCGGGCTTGCCAGTTATGGCGACCAGCCCCGCGCCGATGCGATGTTCCGCCGTGCCGCAGTCGCGCTGGAGGCCCTACAAGGCGCTGAGGCCGAGCAGATCTTCCGGGCCGACTATGGCACCAGCTTCCGCGACGCGGCCGCCGTTCTGGCGCTGGCGGCCGAGGCGGGCAGTGCCGTGGTTGACACGGAGATGCTGACCACCCGCATCGCCACCGACCGAAACCTGTCGACGCAAGAGGCGACATGGGCGCTTCTGGCCGCGAATGCGCTGATCGACCGGGCCGGGGCCGAAGGCATCACCATTGACGGCACTGCTGCAAATGGTCCTTTGGTCAAGGTTCTGGATGCCACCTCTGCTGCCCCGATCCGGGTGAAGAACGACAGCGCCGCCGATACCACGCTGACGGTGACAACCTATGGCGTGCCGTCAGAACCCGAACCTGCGGGCGGCACCGGCTACGCCATCACCCGCAGCTATTTCACCTTGCAGGGGGAACCCGCCGATATGGGCGCGGTCAAGGTTGGGGATCGCTTCGTTGCCGTGCTGGAGATCACGCCCTTCGGCCGGGGCGAAGCGCGGCTCATGGTTGCCGATCCCCTGCCGGCGGGGCTGGAGATCGATAACCCGAATCTCATCACCGCCGGGGCGCTGGAGGCGCTTGACTGGCTGGGGCTGGAAAGCGAGGTCGCCCATTCCGAGTTCCGGCAGGACCGCTTCCTGACCGCGATCGACCGGTATTCGGACCAGCCCTTCAAGCTGGCCTATGTCGTGCGTGCGGTGTCGCCCGGCACGTTCCACCACCCGGCGGCTTCAGTCGAGGACATGTATCGTCCCGACCTGACCGGGCGGTCGGAAACCGGGCGCCTGACCGTCGCAGAGTGATGCGGGCGCGGTTCCTTCTGGCATTGGCGGCGGGGCTGGTCCTTGCCGCCACTGGCCGTGACCGGCTGGACAGCTGGATCGACGCCACCCGCCTGCCGCCCCTTGTGCCGAGTGCTTCCGTGCAGGTGCTGGACCGCGAGGGGGCGCTGCTGCGTGCCTATACGGTGGCCGATGGTCGCTGGCGGCTGGCGGTTGCTCCTGCCGACGTGGACCCGGATTTTGCCGCAGCGCTCATGGCCTATGAGGACAAGCGGTTTCTGGCACACGACGGCGTCGACCTCCGCGCACTCGCCCGCGCGCTGGGGCAGGCAGTCTGGAATGGCCGCATCGTTTCGGGCGGGTCGACGCTGACGATGCAGGTCGCGCGGCTTCTGGAAGAAGGCACGACGGGGCAGGTCTCGGGCAAACTGCGGCAGATGCGCGTGGCATGGGCCTTGGAGCGGCGGCTTACCAAGGACGAAATCCTTGGGCTATATCTGATGCTTGCGCCCTATGGTGGCAATCTGGAAGGGATCCGCGCCGCAACGCTGGCCTATTTCGGCAAGGAACCGGCGCGTCTGACACCTGCCGAGATCGCCCTGCTGGTCGCCATCCCGCAAAGCCCGGAGACCCGCCGCCCCGACCGCCACATTGCCCGCGCCACCGCCGCGCGGGACCGGGTTCTGGCGCGGGCCGAACGCGACGGGCTGATCGACGCCGAACAGGCGCGCGCGGCGCGGACCGAGCTTGTCCCCGCCAGCCGCAAGGCCTTTCCGGCTCTCGCCCCCCATATGGCCGACCGCGCCCGTGCCGCCGACCCTGCGGCGCAGATCCATCACCTGACCCTCGACCGTGGCCTGCAATCGGCCTTCGAGGCGCTGGCGGCTGAGGGCGTCGCCGGGCAGGGCGACCGGCTGCAGATCGCGCTGGTGGCGGCCGATCACCGGACAGGGGAAATTCTGGCCTCCGTCGGTTCCTCGGCTTTCACCGATGACGCCCGCGCCGGCTTTGTCGACATGACGCAGGCCCTGCGCAGCCCCGGCTCCACGCTGAAACCCCTGGTCTATGGTCTGGCCTTTGACGAGGGCCTCGCCCATCCCGAAACCCTGATCGAAGATCGCCCGACGGATTTTTCCGGCTATCGCCCGCAGAATTTCGACCGCCAGTTTCGCGGCACCATCCGCGTGCGCGAGGCGCTGCAACAATCGCTGAACATCCCTGTCGTGGCGCTGATCGAGGCGCTGGGACCGGCGCGGCTGTTGACCGCACTCGACAGGGCCGGCGTGAAATATGACCTGCCGCCGGGTCAGCCGGGTCTGGCGATTGCGCTCGGTGGCATTGGCGTGACGCTGCAAGACATGGTGCAGCTCTACGCCGGGCTCGCGCGGGGCGGCGTTGCGTTGCCGTTGCGCTGGCGGATGGCGGATGGCGGCGGCGAGGGCCAGCGCTTGCTGGCCACGACGAGCGCATGGTTTGTCGGTGACATCCTTGCCGGGCTTGCCCCGCCGCCCGGAGCGCCGCAGAACCGGCTGGCCTACAAGACCGGAACCTCCTATGGCCACCGCGATGCCTGGGCCATCGGCTATGACGGGCGGCATGTGATCGGGGTCTGGATGGGCCGCCCGGACGGCACGCCGGTTCCGGGGGCCTTCGGCGCCGATCTGGCAGCGCCGGTACTGTTTCAGGCCTTTGCCCGCCTGAAGCCGGGTCTCGCCCCGCAAGCTGCCGCCCCACCCGCAACGCTGCTGCTGGCCAATGCCCAGCTGCCGCAGCCCTTGCAGCGCTTCCGCAGCCGCTCGGCGGCGTTCGAGGCGGCGGCCGACGCCCCCGTCGTCGCCTTCCCGCCCGACGGGGCCGAGGTGGAACTGTTGCAGGCTGGCCTGATGGCCAAGGTCGAAGGCGGCACCGCCCCCTTCACCTGGCTTGCCAATGGCCGCCCGGTCGCCGTCGCCTTGCGTGACCGCGCGGTGATGCTGCCGGGGCTGGGACAAGGCTTCGTCACCCTGTCGGTGATCGACGCCGCCGGTCGGTCCGCCCGGGCCACCGTGCGTTTGCGTTAGGGCCGCTCACACCCGTTCGATGGCAAGCGCAATGCCTTGCCCGCCGCCGATGCACATGGTCACCAGCGCGGTCTTGCCGCCCGTCCGCTCCAGTTCATAAAGCGCTTTCGTGGTGAGGATAGCGCCGGTCGCCCCAACCGGATGGCCCAGGGCGATCGCTCCGCCATTGGGGTTCACGCGCGCAGGGTCCAGCCCGAGGCCGCGGTTCACGGCGATGGCCTGTGCCGCGAAAGCCTCGTTCGATTCCACCACCTCGAAATCGGCGGGGTTCAGACCCAGCCTGGCGCAAAGCTGCTGCACCGCCGGGATCGGCCCCAGCCCCATCACCCGCGGGGCGACGCCCGCCACCGCATATCCCATGATCCGCGCCCGCGGTGTCCGGCCGCCCAAGGCATCGCCGCGCGCCAGCACCAGCGCCGCCGCGCCATCATTGATGCCAGAGGCATTGCCGGCCGTCACCGTCCCCTCCTTCTGGAAGGCCGGGCGCAGGCCGGCCAGCGCTTCGGCGGTCGTGGCCTTCGGGTGTTCGTCCACGGCAAAGGACACCGTGCCCTTGCGGCCCGCCAGGTCCAGCGGCGCGATCTGATCGGCAAACCGCCCTTCGGCAATCGCACGGGCGGCGCGGGTCTGGCTTTCCAGAGCAAAGGCATCCTGATCGGCGCGGGAAATGCCGCCCTCGGCCGCAACGTGCTCGGCGGTGATGCCCATGTGGCCGGTGCCAAACGGACAGGTCAAGGCGCCGGTCATCATGTCGATGGCCTTGGTGTCCCCCATCTTCTGCCCAAAGCGCGCGGTCTGCAGGATATAGGGCGCGCGGCTCATGCACTCCGCCCCGCCCGCCAGCGCCAGATCGGCATCGCCCAGCATCAGCATCTGCGCCGCCGACACAATGGCCTGCGCCCCCGAGCCGCAAAGCCGGTTGACGTTCATCGCCACTGCGCCTTCGGCCATGCCCGCATTGATCGCGGCAACCCGGCTCAGGTACATGTCGCGCGGCTCGGTATTGAGGACATGGCCGAAAACCGCTGTGCCGATCTGCCCCGCCTCAACCCCCGCCCGTGCAATCGCGGCTTTTGCCACATGGCTGGCAAGGTCAATCGGACCAAGGCCCGACAGGCTGCCGCCAAAGCTGCCGATGGCGGTGCGGGCGGCAGAGAGGATGAAGACGTCGGTCATTGGGGTTTCACCTTGTCGGGATGGGCGGCGGCGATGGCCGGGATCGCCTGCAACTCTGCCACGATGCGCGCGATTTGCGAGTGCGACGTCACGTCCACCCCCCAGCGCTGGGCGTTATAGACCTGTGGCACAAGGCAAAGGTCGGCCATGGTCACGCGGTCGCCATGGCAGAACCGGCCGGTGGCGGCATGGTCCAACATGACCTCCAGCGCCGCCAGCCCCTCGCTGATGAATTTCTGCTGCCAGGCTTGCATGGTGATCGCTCCGCCCGAGGCGCTTTCGGCAAAGCGGCCAACACGCAGGTTGCAGACCGGGTGGATTTCCATCGCCACCGCATAGGACAAGGCCCGCACCCGGGCGCGTCCTGCCGGGTCGTCGGGCAGGAAACCGGCCTGGCGGGTCTCGTCCAGATATTCGATGATCGCCAGCGACTGGGTCAGCGACAGCCCGTCAATCTCCAGTGTCGGAACCAGACCCTGCGGATTGCGCGCAAGGTTTTCGGCGCCGGTCTGTTCGGCCTTGAGCAGGTCGACAGGGGCCAGCGCAAACGGCTCTCCGACAAGGTTCAGCGCCATGCGCACCCGGTAAGCGGCGGAAGAGCGCCAGTAGTCGTGAAGCTTGGTCATTTGTCCTCGTAAAGCTTTTGCAGCCCGGCGCGGAACTCGGGGGAAAGTGCGCCAAGTTGCGCGATGATTTCGGCCTGATAAGTGTCCGCAATCGGCATGATGCGTGCGATCAGCTCGCGCCCCTTGCGCGTCAGCCGCATGTCCAGAAGCCGCCGATCCTCGGCGTTCTCGCGCTTTTCGATCAGGCCTGACGTTTCAAGCCGCGCTGCGGCCCGGCTGACCTTGGATTTGTCCATATCCACCCGCGCGTGGATTTCCCGCACCGAGACGGCATCCGACTGCGCCAGATGCGCCAGCACCCGCCATTCCGGGATGCTCAGCCCGAACTCGGCCTTGTAGCGTTCGGCAAACTCGCGCGAAATGCGGCTCGAGACCACGGCAAGCTGATAGGGCAGAAAGGCAGAGAGATCGAAACTCATGGCGGCACCTGGGCGGGACTGGCCAAAGCCTGCCCGCAAGCGGGCGACGGCGCAAGGGCCGATCACGGAGAGCTTGATTGACCTTGGCGGGCGGGCGCATTAGGGCACCGCGATCCTTGTGAGGCATTCGAATGACGCGCCGGACGAAATTTCTGCTGTTGGCGACGGGCATCGCCGGCTTCGTCATTCTGGGGCTCGCCCAGGCAATCTTCGGGCCGGTGCTGCCGGTCTATGCCCGGATTTTCGGGCTGGAGATTTCCGCCGTCGGCTGGGTGCTTTCGGTGTTCTGGGCTGGCAGCCTGACGGCGGTCGGGGCGGTCTATGCGGCGCCGACGGTCATCGGCCCGAAAACCGGACTTCTGTCCGCCGCTGCCGGAACCGCACTGCTGGCCCTGATGAGCAACTGGGCCATGGTTCTGGCAGGCGCCTGCGTGTTCGGCTTTGGCTATGGCGTGATTGCCGCAGTCTGGAACCCGCGGGTTCTGGCCGCTTTCGGCGCTCGCGGCCCAGCGATGATGAGCCTGATGAACGCGCTGTTCACGCTTGGCGCCATTGCCGCGCCGCAAGTGTTTCTGGGGCTGGGGCAGGATCCGGCCGCGGTGTTCTGGGTATTCACGATCTTCGCGGGTCTTGTTGCTGTCGCAACGCTGGCGATGGGCGATACCCGCGCCGCTCCGGCACGGGCCGGGGGCGACGGCCGGATCGATTGGTCCATCCTTGGCTTTGCCTTCCTTGGCATCGGGCTGGAATCCAGCCTTGTCGGGCTTGGCCCAACGGGTCTTGCTCAGGCCGGAGAAACACCGGAAGCGGCCGCGCGGCTGTTGTCGCTGTTCTTCATCAGCTATCTGGTGGCGCGGCTGTCGCTGGTGGTGATCGCCCATCGCATCGCGCCCTTCGCGATCTATGCGGCGACGCTCGCGCTGCTGGCGGTTCTGACCTTTGCCGCGATTGCCGGTGACGCCGGGTTCTGGTTTCCTTTCATGGGGTTTGCCTGCGGCTACATCTTCCACGGCGAGTACCTCACCGGCTTGCGGCGCATGGGCGCCACCACGCGGGTTTCCGCCCTGCTTCTGGCCGCGGGAATGCTTGGCGCCATCGTGCAGCCGGTTCTCATCACGCAGGCCCTGAGCGGCCTGGGGCCGAAGGGCTTTTTCCAGATCATCCTTGGTGTGGCGCTGGGGCTGAGCGTTCTGGCCGGCTTGAACCTGCGCCGGCTGACGCGGGCCTAGAAGCGACGGTTGAACAGGCCCGCGTCACGCATGGCGTGACCGCCGGTCAACATCTGCCAGATACGCAGCATGGCCAGATCATCGGTTTGGCCGTGCTGACCCGATCCGTCCTGCAGTCGCAACACCCGGATTCCATCGACATATTCCACAGACATCACATTTCCCTTTCCATCGCAGGCCCCTGCCTCGACCGAAAGTTTGCGCCAAGGCTGTTAACAAAGGATTGCGGGCTTGACTTCGTTGCAGGTGCAACGATATTTTATGGATCAAAGACTCATCAAATCTGCAGCGATTCCGCGAGGCCCCCCATGAACACGCAGAATAGGCCATCAGGCATGATCCGCGCCGTGACACCTGTTGGCACCCATGAGTTCTACATGCCCGGCTTCGGCAATGACTTTGAAACCGAGGCGCTGCCCGGTGCGTTGCCGCAGGGCATGAACTCGCCCCAGAAATGCAACTACGGGCTTTATGGCGAGCAACTCTCGGGCACCGCCTTTACCGCGCCCAGCCACCAGAACGAGCGGACCTGGTGCTACCGGATCCGGCCCTCGGTCAAGCACACGCACCGGTTCCGGAAGATCTCGGTCTCGCACTGGAAATCGGCGCCGCTGATCGCCCCCGACATCGTGTCGCTCGGCCAGTATCGCTGGGACCCGGTGGCGGTGCCGGGCGAGGATCTCAACTGGATCACCGGCATGCGCACCATGACCACGGCGGGGGATGTGAACACCCAGACCGGCATGGCCAGCCACATGTATCTGGTGAACACCTCGATGAAGGACGAGTATTTCTTCTCGGCCGATGGTGAGCTTCTGGTGGTGCCGCAGGAGGGCCGGCTGCGGTTCTGCACCGAGCTTGGGATCATCGACCTTGAACCGCGCGAAATCGCCATCCTGCCGCGCGGCCTGGTCTATCGTGTCGAAGTTCTGGAAGGCCCGGCGCGCGGCTTTGTCTGCGAGAATTACGGCCAGAAATTCGTGCTGCCGGGGCGGGGGCCGATTGGCGCCAACTGCATGGCCAACCGGCGCGATTTCAAGACCCCGGTGGCGGCCTTTGAAGACCGCGAGGCGCCCTCGCGGGTCTACGTCAAATGGTGCGGCCAGTTCCACCTGACCGAAATCGGGCATTCGCCGCTCGACGTGGTGGCCTGGCACGGCAACTATGCCCCGGTGAAATACGACCTGCGCACCTATTGCCCGGTGGGGTCGATCCTGTTCGATCACCCTGACCCGTCGATCTTCACCGTGCTGACCGCGCCGTCGGGGATCGAGGGTACGGCCAACATCGACTTTGTGCTGTTCCGCGAACGCTGGATGGTGGCGGAAAACACCTTCCGCCCGCCGTGGTACCACAAGAACGTGATGTCCGAGCTGATGGGCAACATCTATGGCATCTATGACGCCAAGCCCAAGGGCTTCGTGCCCGGCGGCATGTCCTTGCACAACTGCATGCTGCCGCACGGGCCGGACAAGAACGCCTTCGAAGGCGCCTCCAACGCCGAGCTGAAGGCGGAAAAGCTGGACGAGACCATGAGCTTCATGTTCGAAACCCGCTTCCCTCAGCACCTCACCCCCTGGGCCGCGACCGCCGGCCACATGCAGGAAGACTACATCGACTGCTGGGGGTCGCTGGAGAAGAAATTCGACGGCACGCCCGGGTTGAAATGACGCAAGTGGGGGTTTCACACCCCCACACCCCCGTGGGATATTTGTGCCAATATGAAAGGCAAGACGATGGGTTTGATCCGGTCTTGGGTTGAGAGCGCCAATGGCGACACTGATTTTCCGCTGAACAACCTGCCCTGCGGGGTGTTTTCGACGGGAGATCAGGAGCCGCGCTGTGGCGTGGCGATTGGCGATTTCATTCTGGACCTGACGGCGCTGGAGGAAGAGGGGATCCTCGGTTTTGCCGAAGGCCCGCTGTTTGACGTGCCGTTCTGGAACGAGGTGATGGAGGCCGGACCGGCGGTCTGGGCTGATCTGCGGGCGAGGATCACGGCACTTTTGGCCGAAGGCGCGGCGGCGCGGCCGCAGGTGGAGCCGCATCTGGTGCCGCGCGCCGGGGCGGTGCTGCACATGCCCTTCCTCGTGGCGGAATACACCGATTTCTATGCCGGGCGGAACCACGCCTTCAACGTCGGCACCATGTTCCGCGGGGCGGAGAACGCCCTGCCGCCGAACTGGCTGCATATTCCGATCGGGTATAATGGCCGGGCCTCGTCGGTGGTGGTGTCGGGGACCGAGGTGCGCCGGCCCTGGGGGCAGGTGAAATCACCCGAGCATGAGCTGCCGGCCTTCCAGCCCTCGCGCCGCTTTGACATCGAGCTGGAGATGGGCGCGGTGGTGGGGCAAGCCTCGCGGCATGGCTATCCGGTGACGGTGGCCGAAGCTGACGCGATGATCTTCGGCTATGTGCTGCTGAACGACTGGTCGGCGCGCGACATTCAGGCTTGGGAATACCAGCCGCTCGGGCCGTTCCAGGCCAAGGCGACGGCGACGACCATCTCCCCCTGGGTGGTGATGAAGGCGGCGCTGGAGCCGTTCCGCACCTCGACCCCGGCGCGGGAGAAGGTCTTGCTGCCCTATCTCGCCGAGCCGACGCCGATGCTCTACGACATTGCGCTGGAGGTCGGGCTGACGCCCGAGGGCGGCGAGGAGACCGTCATCGCCCGCACCAACTATGCGGAAATGTATTACTCGGCGGCGCAGCAGCTTGCGCATCACACCACGAGCGGCTGCGCGATGAATGTCGGCGATCTTCTGGGTTCGGGCACGATTTCGGGGCCGGAGAAGGACAGTCGGGGCAGCCTGCTGGAACTGTCGTGGGGCGGCAAGGAGCCGTTTGCCATCAAGGGCGGCAGCCGCAGCTTCATCGAAGACAATGACACGCTGGTGCTGCGCGGTGCGGCACGCGGCGACGGGTATCGGATCGGGTTTGGTGACTGCGCGGGCAAGGTGATCCCGGCGCTGGCGAACCCCTATGAAAGGAACTGACATGAGCAAGGCATTCGCATCGCAGGGCGATCTGGGCGAGAAGAAAACCTCGTTCACCGAGGTGGGACCGGGGCTTTACGCCTTTACCGCCGAGGGCGACCCGAACACCGGCGTCATCATCGGCGACGAGTCGGTGATGGTGGTCGAGGCGCAGGCGACGCCGCGTCTGGCGCGCAAGGTGATCGAGTGCATCCGCAGCGTGACTGACAAGCCGATCAGCCATCTGGTGCTGACCCATTACCATGCCGTCCGCGTGCTGGGGGCTTCGGCCTATGGCGCGGGCGAGGTCATCATGTCGGAAGCAGCGCGCGGCATGGTCGAGGAACGCGGGGCGGAAGACTGGGCCAGCGAGTTCGGCCGCTTCCCGCGGCTGTTTCAGGGCCATGAGGAAATTCCGGGGCTGACCTGGCCGACCACCACCTTTTCCGAGG
The DNA here is from genome assembly GCF_011008935.1 of Tabrizicola oligotrophica. Lineage (GTDB taxonomy): Bacteria > Pseudomonadota > Alphaproteobacteria > Rhodobacterales > Rhodobacteraceae > Tabrizicola_A > Tabrizicola_A oligotrophica. The sequence goes on from NZ_JAAIVJ010000002.1 coordinate 223,315, forward strand.
CGATGACGGTCTACCTGGGCAAGCGCAAGGTCGAGATCATGCATCTCGGCCGCGCCCATACCGCAGGCGATGCCGTGGTCTGGGTGCCCGATGCCGAGGTGATGTTCACCGGCGACATCGTGGAATACCACTCGGCCTGCTATTGCGGCGACGGGCATTTCAGCGACTGGGCTGACACGCTGGACAATATCGCCAGCTTTGACCCTGTGGCCATTGCGCCGGGGCGCGGCGATGCGCTGGTCGGTCGTGACATGGTGGCCAAAGCCCTGGCGGCGACGGCGGATTTCGTCGAAAGCACCTATCGGCCGGTGGCGAAAGTGGCCGCCCGGGGCGGCAGCCTGAAGGAGGCCTGGGACGCGGTGCGCGCGGCCTGCGATCCGAAGTTCAAGGACTATGCGATCTACGAGCATTGCCTGCCCTTCAACGTCGCCCGCGCCTATGACGAGGCCCGCGGCATCGACCATCCGCGGATCTGGACGGCGGAGCGCGACCGCGAGATGTGGGCGGCCCTTCAGGGCTGAACCGTCAGGAGCGGGGGTTTCACACCCCCGCACCCCCGTGGGATATTTTTTCCAGTATGAAAGCAGGCGCCGGGGAGGGCAGCATGGCTTATGAGTATCGGCCGTTCGACTATGTGCCGCCGCCGGGGCTGACGGCGGCCGAGCCGCGGCATAGGGTGGCGATCGTCGGGGCTGGGCCGATCGGGCTGGCGATGGCGATCGAGCTGGCCAATCACGGCGTGCCGGCGGTGGTGCTGGACGACAACAATGTGGTGTCGGTGGGCAGCCGGGCGATCTGCTGGTCGAAGCGCAGCCTTGAGATTCTGGACCGACTGGGCGTCGGGCAGGCCTGCGTGGACAAGGGCGTGACCTGGAAGGTCGGGCGCACCTTCCACCGCGCGGCGGAGGTGTTCAACTTTGACCTTCTGCCCGAGGACGGCCACAAGATGCCGGCCTTCGTCAACCTGCAACAGTATTATGTCGAGGAATACCTCGTGGCCCGAGCGCAGGCCATGGGCATTGAATTGCGCTGGAAGAACAAGGTGGTGGCGGTCGAGCGCCACGCCGATCATGCGGTGCTGACGGTGGAGACGCCGGATGGGCCTTACGAGCTGGAGGCTGACTGGGTGATTGCCTGTGACGGCGCGCGCAGCCCGGTGCGCGGCATGCTGGGGCTGGAGTTCGAGGGCGAACTGTTCGAGGAGCGCTTTCTGATCGCCGATATCCAGATGCAGGCGGATTTCCCCTCGGAGCGCTGGTTCTGGTTCGAGCCGGAGTTTCATAACGGTCAGTCGGCGCTGTTGCACAAGCAACCCGACAATATCTACCGGATCGACCTGCAACTCGGTTGGGACACCGATCCCGAGGTGGAAAAGCAGCCCGAACGGATCATCCCGCGCATCGAGAAGGTGGTGGGGCACAAGAATTTCACGCTGGACTGGACTTCGATCTACACCTTCCAGTGCCGGCGGCTGCGGCAGTTCGTGCATGGGCCGGTGCTGTTTGTCGGCGACAGTGCCCATATCGTCAGCCCCTTTGGGGCGCGCGGCGGCAATGGCGGGTTGCAGGATGTCGATGCCTTGGGCTGGCGGCTGGCGGCGGTGGTCAAGGGGGCGCAACCTGCCGCGATTCTGGCGGGCTATGACCGGGAGCGGGTATTCGGGGCGGATGAGAACCTGCTGAACTCCTCACGCTCCACTCGCTTCATGTCGCCCGAGGACGGGGTGGAGCGGCTTTTTCGCGATGCGGTGCTGCATCTGGCCAGCCGGGTGGATTTCGCCCGGCCAATGGTGAATTCGGGGCGGTTGTCGCGGCCCTGCACCTATCCGCTGGTCGCGCCGGATGCCGATTTGCCGTCCGGCGCGCGACCGGGATCGGTGGCACCGGATGCGCCTTTCGACGACGGCTGGCTGCTGGACGCGCTTGGCCGGGAGTTCGTGGTGCTTGCGCTGGGGCAGGAGGCGCCCGCGGTGCCGGGGGCGCGCGGGGTGCAGCCGGCGCTGAACGACCATTTGCGGCGGCGCTATCTCGGTTCGGCGGAGCGGGCGGTCTATCTGATCCGCCCCGATCAGGTGGTGGCGGCGCGCTGGCTGACTGCAACGCCGGACGCGATTGCCGCAGCCATGGCGGCGGGTTGGGGAGGCTGAGGATGGTGCTGGTGACGAAACCCAATATCGCGGATGCCGATGGCTTTTACGCAAGGCTTCTGGCCACACATCGCGGGCTGAGCGCGGCCGAGAGTCATGCGCTGAACGCCCGGCTGGTGCTGATTCTGGCCAACCATGTCGGCGAGGCCGATGTGCTGGAGGCGGCGCTGGCGTTGGCGCGCGACGGGGCGTGAAGCCCCGACCTTGCGCCGGTGCCTGCCCGATCAGCGGATCGGCGCGTTCGGGGTGACGGGCAATAGCTGGCGGCCCTGATCCGTCAGCAGGAAGGCCGTACGCCCCTCGATCACCACTGCCGAGAGCGGCCCGCCATAGGCCGCGCCGGAATCAAGGTTCAGCCGGTTGCCGTAATGCGTCACCGCGGCCAGATGGGTATGGCCATGGACGATCAGCGGGCCATGGTCGCGGCGGTCTTCCAGAAAGCCGTCGCGGATCCAGCACAGGTCATCTTCGGTCTGCCGCTCGAGCGGCACGCCGGGGCGGATGCCGGCATGGGCGTAGAACACCGCGCCGCGGGCAAAGCTGGTGGGCAGGGTTTCGAGAAAATCGCGGTGGGCGCGCGGCACGGCGGCAACCGCCTCGCCATGGACCGGGGCCAAGGGCCGGTCGCCGGCATTCTTCACGCCGTAGCTGGCAAGGGTCTGCACACCGCCGATCTTCGGGTGCAGGTAGGAGGCATCGACGCGCAGGCGGGGATCGTGCCAGGCCAGATCGCGCAGGTAACCGGCGAACATCCGGTCATGGTTGCCCTTCAGCACGACCCAGTCTTCGCCGCGCGCGATGCCCTGCATCAGATGCTCGATGACACCAGGACTGTCGGGACCGCGGTCCACCAGATCGCCGATATGGACCACGGGGCCGGGGCCATGAGCGGCCTGATCGGCGGCGATCCGGGCATGGGCCGCCTGCAAGAGCGCAAGCTGGCCGTGGATGTCGCCGATGGCGTAGGTTCTCATGGGGTCCTCGGGCGGAAAGGACCGGGGGCCAGCCCCCGGACCCCCGGGATATTTGCACCAGTATGAAAGGGCAAGCGGACTTACACCTCGAACTGCAGCGCCTTGACCTGCTGGAACATGCCGGTCGCTTCCAGCGTCTGCACCACCTTCGGGTCGATCGCCTGATCGAGATAGAGGATGGCGATGGCGTCCTGCCCCACACCGGAACGGCCAAGGGTGAAGTTGGCGATGTTGACGCCATTCTTGCCCATGGTCATGCCCAGAAGGCCAATGATGCCGGGCACGTCGTCATTGGTGGTGTAGAGCATGTGGGCGCCGATTTCGGCGTCGATGTTGATGCCCTTGATCTGGATGAAGCGCGGCTTGCCGTCGGAGAAGCAGGTGCCGGCGACCGAACGCTCGCGCTTGTCCGTCACCATCGTGACCTTGATATAGGCGTCGAACACCCCGGTCTTTTCCTGCCGGGTGGTCGAGATCTGGATGCCCTTGTCCTTGGCCACCACCGGAGCGGAGACGAGGTTGACGTCGGGGTTCTGTTGCTTCAGCACCCCCGCGATCACTGCCTGATTGAGCGCGGCAAGGTTCATGCCGGCCACAGTGCCATCGTAAAGAATGTTGATCGCCTTGATCGGCTCTTCGGTCATCTGGCCGATGAAAGCGCCGAGATGGGCGGCAAGATGGATCCACGGGCCCATGACGGCGGCCTCTTCGGCGGTGACGTTGGGCATGTTGAGCGCGTTCTGCACTGCGCCGGTCAAGAGGTAGTCCGACATCTGCTCGGCGACCTGCAGGGCGACGTTTTCCTGCGCTTCGGTGGTGGACGCCCCAAGGTGGGGGGTGCAGACCACGTTCGGGTGGTTGAACAGGACGTTTTCGGTGGCCGGTTCGGTTTCGAACACATCGAGCGCGGCACCTGCGACGTGGCCGGAATCAAGCGCGTCCTTCAGCGCCGCCTCGTCGATCAGCCCGCCGCGGGCGCAGTTGATGATCCGCACGCCCTTCCGGGTTTTTGCAAGATTCTCGCGGCCCAGAATGTTGCGGGTCTTGTCGGTCAGCGGCACATGCAGGGTGATGAAATCGGCGCGGTGCAGGAGATCGTCAAGCTCGACCTTGGTGACGCCCAGCGCCTTGGCGCGTTCTTCCGACAGGAAGGGATCATAGGCGATGACCTTCATCTTCAGCCCGACCGCGCGGTCGCAGACGATGCCGCCGATGTTGCCCGCGCCGATGACGCCAAGGGTCTTGTTGAACAGCTCCACTCCCATGAAGCGCGACTTTTCCCATTTGCCGGCATGGGTGGAGGCATTGGCCTCGGGCAGCTGGCGGGCGACGGCGAACATCATGGCGATGGCATGTTCGGCGGTGGTGACCGAGTTGCCGAAGGGCGTGTTCATCACGATCACGCCATTCTTCGAGGCGGCGGGGATGTCGACGTTGTCGACCCCGATGCCGGCGCGGCCGACGACCTTGAGGTTCGTGGCATTGGCCAGAAGCTTGTCGGTGACCTTGGTGGCCGAGCGGATGGCAAGGCCGTCATACTGGTGGATGAGTTCGGCGAGCTTTTCCTTGTCCTTGCCGAGTTTCGGCATGTAGTCGACCTCGACACCGCGGTCGCGGAAGATCTGGACGGCGGTTTCGGAAAGTTCGTCGGAAACGAGAACGCGGGGGGCCATGGCGGGCTCCTGTGATTTTGGAGGGGGCGAGGGGTTGGGTGGGCAATCCTGCCCACCGTCCGGTTCAGGCGGCTTGCGCTTGTGCGGCGATTTCGGCCTCGAAGGCGTGGGCGATCCACGGCATCAGGGCGGCGACATCGGCGGTTTCCACCGTCGAGCCGCACCAGATCCGCAGGCCCGCCGGGGCGTCGCGGTAGGCGCCGATGTCATAGGCGACCCCGGCCTTTTCCAGCCGCTTGGCGATGGCCTTGGCGAAAGCCTCGCCGTCCTTGATGCGGGCGTCGGCGAATTTCAGGCAGACGCTGGTGGTCGAGGCGATCTCGGTCGTTTCCGCCAGATTCTGCAGCCAGGGGTTGGCGGCGCAGAAGTCCCAGACCACCTGGGCATTGGCCTTGGCGCGGTTCACAAGGCCGGCAAGGCCGCCCACCGATTGCGCCCATTTCAGCGCCACGAGGTAGTCTTCCACCGCCAGCATCGAGGGGGTGTTGATGGTCTCGCCGACGAAGATGCCTTCGGAAACCTTGCCCTTCGAGGTCAGGCGGAAGATCTTCGGCAGGGGCCAGGCGGGGGTGTAGGTTTCCAGCCGTTCGACGGCGCGGGGGGAAAGGATCAGCATGCCATGTGCGCCTTCGCCGCCGAGAACCTTCTGCCAGGAGAAGGTCACGACATCGAGTTTCGCCCAGTCCATCTCCATCGCGAAGGCCGCCGAGGTGGCGTCGCAGATCGTCAGGCCGGCGCGGTTGGCCGGGATGGCATCGGCATTCGGCACGCGGCAGCCCGAGGTGGTGCCGTTCCAGGTGAACACGACGTCCTTGTCGAAATCGACGGTGGCAAGATCGACGATCTGGCCATAGGGCGCCTTCTTCACGGTGGCGTCAAGCTTCAGCTGCTTGACCACATCGGTCACCCAGCCTTCTCCGAAGCTTTCCCAGGCCAGCATTTCCACCGGGCGGGCGCCCAGAAGCGACCACATGGCCATTTCCACGGCGCCGGTGTCGGAGCCGGGCACCATGCCGATGCGGTAATCGGCGGGGACGCCGAGAATGTCACGGGTAAGGTCGATCGCCTCTTTCAGCTTGGCCTTGCCGACGGCGGCGCGGTGCGAGCGGCCAAGCGGCGCGTCAGCCAGAAGATCAAGGGAGAAGCCGGGGATCTTGGCGCAGGGGCCAGAGGAAAAGCGCGGGTTTGCCGGGCGCTGGGCCGGTGCGGTCAGGTCGGTCATGGTATCCTTCCAGATAAACGCCCCTCGGTGGGGAGGGGTTTCCCGCCACCTTGGCTATCGGGGCTTTCGGGGTGGCACAAGCGGAAAAATCGCGCTAAAGCGCCGCATCACCCGACAAAAGCGACGCAACTCTCCACTATCGGAAACTTCTGATGTTCGTAGCCACGCTGCTGACCAACCCCGAAACCCCGAAGCTGGACCGCGTGGCGGTCGAGTCGCTGCGCAACGCCTGGGGCGGCGGCGACGCTGTCTGGCTGGACCCAGGGGTCGCGGCAGAATTCGCGCTGGAGGCTGTTCCGGCGAACCTCTGGCAGGTCTGGGACGGCTTTCAGGCGATGGGAATCGATCTGGCGGTGCAGGCGGCAGAGGGGCGGAAAAAGCGCCTGCTGATCGCCGACATGGACAGCACGATGATCCGGCAGGAATGCATCGACGAGCTGGCCGATGAGGCCGGCGTGGGCGATTATGTCGCCTCGATCACCGCCCGGGCCATGAATGGCGAGCTGGATTTCGAAGCGGCGCTGCGCGAGCGGGTGGGGCTGCTGAAGGGGCTGGAGGAGGCGGTGATTGCCCACGTCATCAAGGGCCGGATCACGCTGATGCCAGGGGGCCGGGCACTGGTGGCGACGATGCGGGCAAACGGGGCCTATGCGGCACTGGTCTCGGGCGGGTTCACGGCGTTCACCGGGGCGATTGCCGGGGTCTTGGGCTTTGACGAGAACCGCGCCAATACGCTTTTGGTCGAGGGTGGCAAGCTGACCGGGCAGGTGGCCGAGCCGATCCTTGGCAAGGCGGCCAAGGTGCAGGCGCTGGAGGAGATTTCGGCGCGGCTGGGGTTCACACCCGCGCAGGCGATTGCGGTGGGTGACGGGGCGAATGACCTTGGCATGCTGGGGCTGGCCGGCACTGGCGTTGCCCTGCACGCCAAGCCTTCGGTGCAGGCAGAAACCAGTGTGCGGGTGAACCACGGCGATCTGACGGCGCTTCTCTACCTGCAAGGCTACAGCCGCGACGAGTTTTCCGAATGATCGTTCGACATGCCGCTCCGGACGATGCAGAGGCCATGTCCGGGCTGCTGAACCGGATCATCGCCATCGGCGGCACCACTGCGCATCAGGTGCCGAAATCGGCGTTGCAGGTCCGGCAGGACTACATCGACGGGCCGGACTGCGTTACCTCGGTTGTGGCCGCAGAGGCGGGAAAAATCCTTGGGTGGCAAGCCGTTGGCTGGTGGCAGGGCGACGCCCACATCGGCACCTTCGTCGAGCCGGGTATTCAGGCCAGGGGCATCGGGGCCGCGCTCTTCGCGCAGACCCTGATCGCGGCGCGGCGAGCGGGGCTGAGGACGCTGCACGCCTCGATCCGCCACGACAATGTGCCGGGACTGGCCTATTACGCCCGCATCGGGTTCAGGGATCACGCGACGGACCCCGGCTTTGCGCTGAAGGACGGCACCACGGTAGGCCGGGTTCACCGGCGCCTTGACCTTTGATCCAAGGCTTCAGGCCTGATCAGACTGCGGCAGCCCGTCGGTGATCTGGTCGTAATCGCTCTTGTCGGCCACGAAGATGTGACGGACAAGCTGGCCGCCGGTCGGGTTGTCGATGGCCCCGGCCTCGATCGAGAAGCTGCCGTCAGCGGCACGAAAATAGAGGCTGGAGGCGCAGGTCGGGCAAAAGCCGCGGGTGCCGCCGCCGGGGCCGACATGTTCCGCCACGTTGCGGGCTTGCCAATTCACCGCCGCTTCCTCGGCGTCAAAGCTGGCGGCGTAATGCCCCGAGGTCTTGCGGCACTGGCTGCAATGGCAGGCCGTAACCGCGCCCATCGGGCCGGGCAGGGTAAAGCGGTTGGCGCCACAGAGGCAGCCTCCCTGCAAGCGATCTGCCTTTGACGGCGCCGGCGGCGGGCCACCCGCGGGGTCATAGTAATCGCCCGCGTCCTCGTTGAACCAGCTTTCACCAATGGCCAGGCCGGTCGGCCCGTCAAACGCCCCGGCGGCGATGGAGATGCGGTCCTCGCCCGCCGGTTCCCAGAACAGGAACGCCCCGCAAGTGCCACAGAACCCGCGCCGGGCCTGCGGCGAGGCATTGAACCAGCGCAGACCTTGCGACCGGATCAGCCGGAAATCCTTGTGCCAGGCAAAGGTGGCGGCCCAGAAATGGCCCGACTGTTTGCGGCATTGCGAGCAATGGCAGGCGATGATGTGACGGTCCGGGGTGGCCTCGAACACGACCTGACCGCAAAGGCAGGAACCGCGCATCAGCTGGCCTTCTCAAAGATTTCTGCCAGAAGCGGCACCAGCCATGCTTCATCGGCCTTGGTGAACGCGGCTGGGGTGTTGCTGTCGAGATCCAGAACGCCAAGCAGCTTGCCCGCACCGTTCCAGACCGGCAGGACCAGCTCGGATTTCGTGGTCGACGAACAGGCGATGTGGTCGGCAAAGGCCTCGACATCGGGCACATTCTGCACCTGACCCGTGCGCGCCGCCGCGCCGCAAACCCCGCGGGAAAACGGGATGACCAGACAGCCATGCCCGCCCTGATACGGGCCGATCTTCAATAACTCCGGCCCGACGACGCGGTAGAACCCGGTCCAGTCCGACAGCGGGTGGCCGTGGTGGATCTCGCAGACCACTGTGGCCATCAGCGCCACCGTGTCGGTTTCGCCATGGCAGAGCGCGCGGATGCTGGCAGTGATTTCCGTGTAGTCCATTTCAATACCCCAAAGCACAGCCGTCCTTGCGCGGGTCCGAGGCGCCGATCAGCACCCCGTCCTGCCCGATCACAATGGCCTGCGCCCCGCCGATCGGTTCATGCGCAACCGACACCTCGTGTCCCATTGCCGCCAGTTCGGCCCGGACTTTTCCGGAATAGCCGCGCTCGATCTGCAAGCCGTCGCTGCCCGAGAAGCAGCGCGGCGCGTCGATCGCTGCCTGCGGGTCCAGCCCGTAGTCCAGCAGGTTGGTGACAAAGCGCGCATGGCCGCAGGGTTGATAGGCGCCGCCCATCACGCCGAAGGGCATGGTGACACGGCCGCCCTGTTTCAGCATGCCGGGGATGATGGTGTGCATCGGCCGTTTGCCCGGGCCGGCCTCGTTCGGGTGGCCGCGCTCCAGCGTGAAGCCCGCGCCGCGGTTCTGGAAGTTGATGCCGAACCGGGTCGAAGCAAGACCCGATCCGAAGCCCCAGAAGATCGAATAGATCAGGCTGACCGCCATCCGGTCGCGGTCGACGACGGTGATATAGATCGTGTCCTTGTGCACCGCCTCGGTCAACGGCTTGGCCGCGGCCATGGCGCGTTTCGGGTCGATCAGCGCGGCCAGCCTTGCCGCGGTTTCAGGGGCCAGCATGTGATCCAGCCGGGTGGTGGGATCGGCAATGAAGCGGTTGCGGGCATCATAGGCCAGCTTTGCCGCCTCGGCCTCGATATGGGCGCGCTGGGTACCAAAGGGCTCCAGCGCCGCAAGGTCGAAATGGGACAGGATGTTCAGCATCAGGATCGCAGTCGCGCCCTGTCCGTTTGGCGGGTGTTCGTAAAGATCCGTGCCCTTGTAGGGGCCGCAGATCGGCGCGGTGTAGTCGCAACGCACACCCGCGAAATCGTCCAGCGTATGGCTGCCCCCCAGCGCGCGCAGCGAGGCGACCATGTCTTCGGCCACCTCGCCTTCGTAAAAGCCCTTGCGGCCCTCGGCGGCCATGTGGCGCAGCACCTGTGCCTGACCGGGCGCGCGGAAGATCTGGCCCAGAGTCGGGGCCGTACCGCCGATCAGGTAATGGTCGCGCGCGGCGCCTTGCAAGGCGGCGGCATCATCGGCCCAGTCAAAGGCCACGCGGGGGGCGACCGGGATGCCGTCGTCGGCATAGCGGATGGCGGGGGCAAGCACGCGATCAAGTCCCAGCTTGCCGTGATCCTCGGACAGACGGCAAAAGGCATCCATGGCGCCGGGCAGGGTCACGGGCTCGATGCCGCGCAGGGGAACGCTTTCGTGGCCCTTGGCGCGCATCGCCTCGGCGTCATAGCCTGCCGGAGACCGCCCCGAGCCGTTCAGCGCAAGGATATCCTCTGTCCCGGCGGGTTTCAGCAGCACGAAGCAGTCGCCGCCGATGCCGCACATCTGGGGCTCGGCAATGCCGAGGACAAAGGCACCGGCCAAGGCGGCGTCGACCGCATTTCCGCCGGCCTGCAGAATGTCGATCGCGACTTTGGCGGCCAGCGGGTGCGACGTTGCGCAGACGCCATTGGCCGCATAGATCGCCGAGCGGCCCGGCAGATGAAGATCACGCATGAAGAAACCCTCCGAAGGCAATCAGCCTAGGAGGGCGCATGGCATTTGCCAAGGCCGGGGCAGGCCTTTCCGAATGTCAGTGCCCCGACGCGGTGAACTGGGTGGGGGCTTTGATCCACCGCGCCGGGGGAAGCTTTATGCAGCTACAGGGACAATGTGCTCTTTCGGTCTGGCCGTTTTAGGGGGAAATTGTGGCTATTCCGCGTCAATTCAGTTGCCATTTAAACAATGTCGCCTCAGGACTTGGACTGTTCATAAGGCAACAGGAATGACAGCCGATTGGCCCCGCCTTCGCGACGATATTGCAGGTCCTCGACAGTGTTTCGAATCAAGAACCAGCCGAACCCGCCCTCGGGTAGATCGGCGATGGCGCCCAGAGGCTGAAATGCGCCATCGGGCAAGCTCAGGCCCGGCATGGGGGCGCCATGATCGCGGATCTGGCAGGCCAGCCCGCCGACCTGCCGCCTGACCCGGATCTCGATGTTTCCGGCCGACGCGGCGTAGGCATGTTCGACGATGTTGTTCAGAACCTCGGCCAGCACGATTTCCGCGTCGCTGCGCAAACCCGGGCTCAGTCCGGCAAAAGGCGGGCCTTGCAGCAGGTGGAGCAGGGCGCGCCGCACGGCCTCGGTGTTTCCGGCAACGATCAGCTTTGTCCAGGAGGCATCCATCGCTTTGTCCGGTTCGGCACCTGTCGGCCCCGGGTTCGAGGCCCCGCCGGAAGGGCCCGCTTGAGGCGGCCCGGCGCGATGACCGTCTGAGGGCAGATCACCCCGCATGCCGCAAGCCGTCCGGCATTGCCTCATGGATCAGGAAGATGCTGTCCATCCGCGTCAGGCGAAAGACCTTCTGCACAGTCGGGGTCAGGCCCGAAAGCTCCAGCTTGCGGTCGGGGGCAAGGGCCTTCAGGACGGCGACGACCGCGCCGAGGCCCGAACTGTCGAGAAAGGCGATGTTCGACATGTCCAGAACCACGCGCCGCGCGGCGCTGGTCTGGGTCAGGTCGCGCATGCGGTCCTTGAACTGGATCGCGCCGGCGGCATCAATCCTGTCCTGTGTTGCGCGGATGATCAGAATGCCCCCGCTTTCCTTTGCCAAAAGCTCCATCCCATATGCCCTTTCGTGCCGGTTGATCCGGTCAGGCTAGGGCGAAGGGGTTACGGAAGTGTAAGCCAGTGCCGCCGAAATCAGTTCAATTGGAACTGAAGCGGATAGCGGCCATCTTCGAAATCGCCAAAGAGGTCGGGCAGGTCGGGGTGGGTAACGGGCTCGCCGGTTTCATCGGGAACAAGGTTCTGTTCCGAAACATAGGCGACGTAATAGCTTTGGTCGTTCTCGGCCAGCAGGTGATAGAAGGGCTGGTCCTTGTCCGGGCGGGCATCCTCGGGGATGGCGTCATACCAGGCGTCGGTGTTGGAAAACATCGCGTCGACATCGAAGACAACGCCACGGAACGGATGCTTCCGGTGACGCAGGACCTGCCCGATATGGTATTTGGCGTCGGTCTTCAACATGGGCGTGCGCTCTCCTTCCTTGGTTAGTAATCCCTCAAGGCCGGTCTTGTCCATGATGTCGCAACGCCGCGAGGGAAACAGTCTGTGCTGATTCGTGCCGGAATTGTGGCAGAACCTGGTCGAAACATGGGCAAATCCTGACGGAAATCTGATCCGATTGGCGATGACAGGGCATTTCCCTTGCCGGGTTTTTCGCCTATCCTTGCGGCAAAACAAGAACGTGAGGGGCAAATGAGCAGAACTCTCCGTGCGGCGATCCTCGTGCTGCTGGTCGCCTCCTGTGGCGGGGGCAGCAATTCCAGGGCGCCGCGCAATCTGGATGACGCCTGCGCCATTCTGGCGCAGCGGCCAACCTATTGGAAGGCCATGCAAAAGGCCGAAAGCAAATGGGGCGTGCCGGTTTCGGTCCAGATGGCGGCGATCTATCAGGAATCGAAATTCATCGGCAATGCCCGCACCCCGCACCGCTTTGCGCTGGGCATCATTCCGATGGGGCGGCAATCCTCGGCCTATGGCTACAGCCAGGCGCTGGACGGCACCTGGGAGGAATATCAGGACGAGGAGGCCGGCCGGCGCGCGCGGCGCGACCGGATCGAGGATGCGACCGATTTCATGGGTTGGTACATGCACAATTCGACCGAGCGGCTCGGGATTTCCAAGTTCGACGCCGAGGCGCAGTATCTGGCCTATCACGAAGGCCGCACCGGCTATGCCAGTCAGAGCTATCTCGACAAGCCCTGGCTGGTGGAGGTCGCCGCCGCCGTGGGTGCGCGGGCGGTGCTGTATGAAAGCCAGCTGGCCTACTGCCGCTGAGGCTCAGTTCCTGATCTTCCGGCGGCTCTTCTCTTCGACGATGTTGAAGAGCGAGGCCTTCAGGTCTGCGACCGCCTGAAGTTCCCCCAGAATGACGGTGGTCTGCTGGCCAAGGTCGTCGGTAATGACCCATTGCCGCAGCGTCACCGGGTTGGCGGTGAACACCAGTTCGATCGTGCCATACTCCGGGTGTTCGGGGTCTTGTGCCACGACGCGGGTGGTGCTTTCCACCTCGTTGTGGCCGACCACCATCCGGGCGCGAGCAAGGTCGATCTGCGGGGCGAGGATCAGATTCAGCGGCGTACGTTTCAGCGGGTATTCCTCGGCCGGCTGGTTCGACTTGCCGTCAAAGATCGCCACGGTTTCCGCCGAAGCCAGCACAAGGCTTTTGTCCGGCGGGGCGTATTCGAACCGCACCCGGCCGGGGCGCTTGATGAAGATCTTGCCCAGCGAGACCGAGCCGTCCGCGTTCACCTGCGTGAAGTCCGATTGCACCGTCTCCAGCTTGTTGAGATAGGCCGACAGGTCTGCAAGCGCGATCTTGTCCGCGAAGGCGGGGGCGGAAAAGGCCAGAACGGCAAGCGGGGCGAGGAGGGCGCGGAGCGGTTTCATGGGGGTTATATAGGCCATCCCGTGTCCTGCCGCACCCCCCGGTGCATCAACTGGCGGAGAGGTGCCGAGAGGGGTTTTGTGAGGGGAGATGCGGGAGAGAGCCGGGGTGAGCACCGACCTGCGAGGGGCGCAGTGAAAGCTCGGCCTCCGGTGGGGCAGGTGGGGTAGAGCCCCACCCTGCGGGTCTTGGTGGTCTCAGCGTTCCGGCACCAGAATCTCGCGTTTGCCGACATGGTTCGCGGGGGTGACCACGCCCTCTTCCTCCATCTGCTCCACCAGACGCGCGGCCTTGTTATAGCCGATGCCCAGTTTGCGCTGGATGTAAGAGGTCGAGCATTTGCGGTCCTTGGCGACAATCGCCACCGCCTGATCGTAAAGCGCATCGTCGGAGCTGTCGCCGCCGCCAAGCCCCAGCACCATGTCGATGTCGGAAGCCGCGTCGTCCTCGGGGCCTTCCACGACGCCCGACATATAGCTGGGCGGGCCGAAGGATTTCAGGTGGTTCACCACCTCCTCGACTTCCTCATCCGACACGAACGGCCCGTGGATACGGCTGATCCGCCCGCCGCCCGCCATGTAAAGCATGTCGCCCATGCCCAGAAGCTGCTCGGCGCCTTGTTCGCCAAGGATGGTGCGGCTGTCGATCTTCGACGTCACCTGGAAGGAAATCCGGGTGGGGAAGTTCGCCTTGATGGTGCCGGTAATCACGTCAACCGAAGGCCGCTGCGTGGCCATGATGAGGTGGATGCCAGAGGCCCGCGCCATCTGCGCAAGGCGCTGGATGCAGGCCTCGATTTCCTTGCCCGCGACCATCATCAGGTCGGCCATTTCGTCAACGATCACCACGATATAGGGCAGCGAGACCGGGGCAAATTCTTCGGTCTCGAACACGGGATCACCAGTTTCCTCATCGAACCCGGTCTGGATGGTGCGCTTGAACATCTCGCCCTTGGCGAGCGCCTCTTTCACCCGGCCGTTATAGCCTTCGATGTTGCGCACGCCCATCTTGGACATCTTGCGATAGCGCTCTTCCATCTCACCCACGACCCATTTCAGGGCGACGACGGCCTTCTTCGGGTCGGTGACGACGGGCGACAGCAGATGCGGAATGCCGTCATAGACGGAAAGTTCCAGCATTTTCGGGTCGATCATGATGAGCCGGCATTCCTCGGGCGTCAGCTTGTAAAGAAGCGACAGGATCATGGTGTTGATCGCCACCGACTTGCCAGAACCCGTGGTCCCGGCGATCAGCAGGTGGGGCATCTTGGCAAGGTTGGCCACCACCGGATCACCGCCGATATCCTTGCCCAAGGCGAGGGGAAGCCGCAGGTTCGAGTCGCCGAAGTCACGGGCGGCGAGGATCTCGCGCAGCACGACCTTTTCGCGGTGCGCGTTCGGCAGTTCGATGCCGATGACCGTGCGGCCCGGCACGGTAGAGACGCGGGCCGACAGCGCCGACATCGACCGCGCGATGTCATCGGCCAGACCGATCACCCGGCTGGCCTTCAGGCCCGGCGCCGGTTCCAGTTCGTACATGGTGACGACCGGGCCGGGACGGACCGAGACGATCTCGCCCTTCACCCCGTAATCGTCCAGCACGGTTTCCAGCATGCGGGCGTTTTCTTCGAGCGACTCGTCGGAAAGTGCGTGGCGCTGGATCGAGGTCGGGTTGGTCAGCAGCGACAAGGGCGGCAGTTCATACTCCGGCGCGGCATCGTCAAAGCGCAGGCGGGGTTGGGCCTCGGCCATGGCGCGGGTCGAGGGCGCGACCGGTTTTTTCACCGCATGCTGCACCACCGGGCGGCGGTCCAGCATGACCGGGGTCACGCGCGGTGCGGGATCGGCATAGGGTTCGGCCGGCCAAGCGGTTTCGATGGCCCCGAAATCCTCCTCGATGGCCTCGGGAAAGGCGGTCTCGTCATAGTCTCCCGGCGCAAAGGCATTGGGCTGCTGGACCTGAGGCGCAACTGGGGCCTTGAACGGCGCCACGACCGGCGGCTCTGCGCGGAAGCCCGGCGCGGCAGGCGGGCGGGTGTCGGCGAGCAGCGGCTGCGGACCGCGCGGCCGGGTCAGGCCCGGTTCGCGGCGCTGGATGGCCGCGGCAATCGGGGTCAGGGCCGCTTCGGGGGTGCGGGTGCGGGCCCGGACAGCGCTGGAGATGCGGGCCTTGATGCGATCATCGTCGGGCAGGTCGTCGAAGTCGTGGTCATGCGCCGGCATCGGTTCCACCAGCTCGGGTTCCGGCTCGACCGCGCGACGCAACAGGGCGGGCATGCGGGCGAGAAGCCCGACCTTCTCGCGCGGGGGGGCGTATTGCGGGGCTTCGGCCAGCGGTTCGGCATAACGGGCTTCGGCGCGCAGGGGCGCGGGACTCATGGTGGTCGGGCGGCCAAAAGGCGGCGGAGCCATCGGGGGGGCGTCTGCCTCGACCGGTTGGATGGCACGACGGACAACGCCGCGCGCGGCTTCGGGCATCGCGGGCGCCGATGCCTTGCGGCGATCCTGCATCGCAGCGGCGGCGCGGGCGGTGCCCTGTGCGCCCTTGTTTGCCGCTCCAAGCAGGCCGGAATAGGTCAGCACGAGGCTGGTCAGCAGAAACGCGCCAAGGCTGCGGATTTCCGGCACGGTAAAGCCCATGACAAAGGCCATGAGGACGATCAGCACCGTGCCGGTGGCCAGCGACAGAAGTTTCAGCGCCAGACCCGCACCGAGCGGCAGAAGGCCAAGCGCCGCGCCGACGACCGTATCGCCAAAAAGCCCGCCCAGCCCGAAGGAATGCGTCCAGTCCGCCCCCGGAACCAGCGTCGCGCAGTAGACCGCCGCCACGGCAATCGCGATGACGGCAAAGACCATCCGGCTCAACACCCGCTCGGCGCCGCGATGGCTGACAAAGCGTGCGCCCCAGGCGGTCAGGATGAAGGGAATGGCCCAGGCGCCCTTGCCGACGATGATGACAAGCGTCGACGCCAGCGCGGCCCCGAATGCGCCCAGCGCGTTCGAAACCGGCTTGTCCGAGGCGACCATCCAGCCGGGGTCTTGCGGCGAATAGGTCCAGAGCATCACCAGAAACGCGAAGCCCAGAGCAATCACCCCCAGCCCGAACAACTCGCGCGAGCGGCGTTCCAGCATGGCCTGCGTGCCCTGATCGAGAAGCGGATCGCGTTGGCGGATCTGATAGGATGCCATGTCTTAGCCTCGCCCATAGAGACAGTCGCGAAGGGTGGTCAACCCGCGCTGCATTTCTTGCATTGGGGCCACAAGCGCGACCCGGAGATAGGATTTTCCGGGGTTCTCGCCCCCGACATCGCGCGACAGGTAGGCGCCGGGCAGAACCCGCACCCCGGTCTCGCGCCAAAGCTTCAGCGCCGCCGTCTCGCCGTCCTCGACCGGCAGCCACAGGAAGAAGCCGCCCTCGGGGCATTGAAACCCCTGCAGACCCTTGAAGATTTCATCCGCCGCCCGGAACTTGTCCTGATAAAGCGCCCGGTTTTCGGCAACATGGCTCTCATCGGCCCAGGCCGCTTCCGAGACGCGCTGGATCGGCAGCGGCAGGGGGGCGCCGGCAAAGCTGCGCAGCTTGCGCATGCGGGCGATGCCTTCGCGCCCGCCGGCAACGAAACCCGACCGCAGGCCAGGCAGGTTCGACCGTTTCGACAGCGAATGGAAAGAAAACACCCGTTCGGGATTCGCGCCGACTTCGGCTGCCACCTCCAGCGCGCCGGGGGGCGGCGCAGAGCGCCAGATCTCGGAATAGCATTCGTCGGCGAAGATCAGGAAATCATGCTTTTCCGCCAGTGCCAGCAAGGTTTTCCAATAGTCCCGGCTGGCCACCGCGCCCTGCGGATTGGCGGGCGAGCAGAGATAGGCCACGGCAACCCGCTCAAGGGTTGCCGCCGGAAGGCTGGCATAATCGGGCAAAAAGCCGGTTGCGGCCGTGGCGGGGACATAGAGCGGCTCCGCCCCGACCGTCAGCGCGGCAACGGCATAGACCTGATAGAACGGGTTCGGCATCAGGACCACGGGCCGCGCGCCGTTCTTGGTTTCCGGGCAGGTGGCGATGAGCGCGTTGTAAAGCCCCTCGCGCGTGCCGTTCAGCACCATGACCTGATCATCCGCAAGCGCCGCGTTGTAGCGCCGCCGGATCCAGCCGGTGATGGCCGACAGAAGTTCGGGCGTGCCGTCATTGGGCGGATAGACGCCAAAGCCCGACAGGTTCGCGGCAAGGATCGGGCCGACAAAATCGGGCATCGCATGCCGCGGCTCGCCAATGGTCATGGCGACGGGATCGCCGCCCGGAGCGTGCGCATCGAGAAGTTTCCGCAGCCGCGGAAACGCATAATCCGGCAGGTTCGAAAACCGCTCAGGAAACGCCATGTCTTGCCTCATGCCCGGGGTCGTATCGCCCCGTTTGCCCAAGATTAGCGGGCGATTGCGCGCGGGTCCAGAAAAACCCATGGGATTCCCGGGTTTGCCCGCACAAGCTGTTGCTTTTTCGTCCTGTTTGGCAAGGGGCGCGCGCAGGGTCGACAGGGTGGCTCCCCCCCTTGTGGGGAAGGGATGGGGAGGGGGCTGCCCGGCGTCTCAGGCCAGGGCGCGTTCGGCCGCTGTGCCCAGACGCAGCAGCCGGTCCTCCTCCATTGGCCCAGCCATCAGGCTGATGCCACAGGAAGGTTCCGCCGTCGGCAGGGTCAGCGCGCAAAGCCCCATCATGTTGCCGATCCGGGCGTTGCGCAGCGCCAGCAGGTTTTCGGTGACGTAATAGTCCTGATCGGTCATCAGCCGGTCGGCATCGGGCGGCAGGATCGGCGAGGTCGGCACCAGCACCGCGTCATAGCCCGCCATCGTCTCGGCCCAAAGTCCGCGAATCTCCCGCAACCGGCGCCAGGCGGCGACATAATCGGTCGCCTTGAACGCCGCACCCGAGCGAAAGCGTTCCAGGATGCGCGGGAACATCTTGTCCGGCGCGGCTTCGATCACGGGTTCCCAGATGCCATAGGCCTCGGCGGTGTAGAGAAGGCCGGTCAGGCCCATCGCTTCGACCAGCGCGGGGAAGCGGCCGCGATTGATGCGCGCCCCGGCGCGCGCCAGCCGGGCCAGCGCATCGTCAAAGCCTCGTGCCGGGCGGTCGCGCAGATCATCATGCGCCACGGTTTCCAACACCAGAAACCGGGCGCCGGTCAGGCTGGTGCCGTCAAGATCCGGCGCGCGGCGGTTCTCCAGCGCGGCCAGCAGATGCGCGCAATCCTCGACCGAATGGGCCAGCGGGCCAACGGTGTCGAAGGTCTCGCACAGCGGCACCACCCCGGCCAGCGACAAGCGCCCGGCGGTGGTCTTCAAGCCGACCAGATCGTTCCACGCCGCTGGAATCCGCACCGACCCGCCGGTGTCCGAGCCAATCGCGGCCGGCGCCAGCCCGAAGGCGACCGAAGCGGCGGCCCCGGACGACGATCCGCCCGGAACGGCTTTTTCGTCGTTGATGCAAGGGCTTGTCGCGGTGACCGGGTTCAGGCCCAGCCCGGAGAATGCCAGTTCCGACATATGGGTCTTGCCAAGGCAGACCAGTCCTTCGCCGGTTGCCGCCGTCAGAACAGCGGCATCGGCCTGCGGCACGCGGCCTTTCAGCAGGGCCGAACCGGCCTCGGTCGCCACGCCCGCCGTGTCGTAGAGGTCCTTCCAGCTCAGTGGCACACCGTCCAAGAGGCCCTTGCGCAAGCCGATCTTGGCGCGGGTCGCCGCGCCCATCGCCTCGCCGCGCGCGCGGACGGCTGTGGCACGGGCATAGATGCGGGGCGAAAGCGGGTGGCTGTCGATCCGGTCAAGGAAGAATTCGGTCAGTTCCACCGGGTTGATGGTGCCCTTGCCGATGGCGCGGCCCAGATCGCAGGCCGTCATGTTGGTCCAGGTTTTCGACATTGCCCCCTCCGTTTGGCGGCAGGCTAGCGGCAAGCCAGCGCATGGACAATCCCGCGCGGCGGACCATATTGGGGGGATGGAACATGATGCCGATATTCTGATCGTGGGCGGCGGGCTGAATGGCCCGGCCCTGGGGCTGGCGCTGGCGCAGGGTGGCCTGCGGGTGGCGGTGATCGACGCCCGGCCCGCGCCGCAGCGTGCCGAGGCGGGGTTCGACGGGCGGGCCTATGCGTTGGCGATCGCCTCGAAACGCCTTCTGGCGGCGATCGGGGTCTGGGGCGCGCTGGACGGCAAGGTTCAGCCGATCCTGAAGATCAAGGCAAGCGACGGCCGGCCCGGTCAGGGCCCGGCGCCCTTCTTCCTGACCTTTGACGCCGGCGAGCTGGAAGAAGGCCCGATGGGCTACATGGTCGAGGATCGCCACCTCTACGCGGCCTTTCTGGAGGCAATGCGCAGCGCGCCGGGACTGGAGCTGATTTCCGGCGAAACCGTTGTCGCGCAAGATGGTGCGCCGCAAGGGGTGACGGTGACGCTTGCCTCGGGGCGGGTCTTGCGGGGGCGGGTTCTGGTCGGCTGCGATGGCCGTGCCTCGGGCGTGGCCGAACGTGCCGGGATCAAGCGACAAGGCTGGGGCTATGGCCAGACTGCGCTGGTGACCGCGGTGCGGCACGAACGCAACCATGAGGGCACGGCACATCAGTATTTCATGCCGTCGGGGCCGCTGGCGATCCTGCCCCTGCCCGGCGGGCATCACTCCTCCATCGTCTGGAGCGAGGCGGACGCGGCGGCGGCGGCCATTCAGGCGCTGGACGACGCCGGCTATCTTGAAGCCCTGCGGCCCCGCTTCGGCGATTTTCTGGGCGAGATTTCGCTTGCCGGCGCGCGGTTTACCTATCCGCTCAATCTGACACTGGCCGAGGCTTTCGTGCGCCCGGGACTTGCGCTGGTGGGCGATGCCGCGCATGGGGTGCATCCGATTGCGGGGCAGGGGCTGAACCTTGGCTTTCGCGATGTTGGGGCGCTGGCCGAGGTTCTGATCCTGGCGGCGCGGCGCGGCGAAGAGATCGGTGCCCTGGATGTTCTGCAGCGATATGAACGCTGGCGGCGATTCGATTCCACAGCGCTGGCCCTGGGAATGGACAGCGTCAACCGGCTGTTTTCCAATGACAATCCGATCCTGCGCGCCGGGCGCGATCTGGGGCTGGGCATTGTCAACGCCCTGCCTGGCCTGCGGCGCGGCTTCATGCGGCAGGCCGCTGGCCTGCAGGGCGAACTGCCGAAACTTCTGGCCGGTCAGGCAATCTGAGCGCCACTCCCCGGTCGGCTGCGCCGCGCGTCGTGGCGATGGCCGACGAGCGGCGGACCGGCGACGAGGAGGGCTCAGTCGGTCTTGCGCGCTTCGGAGACAAGCATCACCGGGATGCCGTCGCGGATCGGGTAGGCCAGATGCGCGGCCTTGGAGATCAGTTCCTGCGCCTCGGCGTCATAGGTCAGCACCGCTTGCGTCAGCGGGCAGACCAGCGCTTCGAGCATGCGGCGGTCGGTTTCGGTCTGGCTTTCGCTCATTGCAGCACCTCGTCCCCATCGCCTGATCGCAAGGAGAATTCCATCAGCGTCACCAGCGTCTCGCGCCGCGTTGCCAGCGACGGGGCCTCCAGCAACGCCTGCTTGTCCTCGGGGGCAAGCGGCAAGAGCATGGAAAGCGCATTGATGAGCAACTCCGGCTCTGCCCCCTGCAGGCTTTCCCAATCTGTGCCGAGCTTGTGATGCGCAAAAAAGCGCGCCAGGCGGTCAAGAAGGGACGCACGGTCCAACTCGGGGTCATCTTCGACCGCCCCGATGTCGCGGGCAAACGCCGACCAGTCCACCAGCGCCCGGCGATAGGGGGTGAAGCCCTGCACCTCATCGCGCAGACGAAAGCGGCTGATGCCCGAAAGCGTGATCATGTAGCGGCCATCTTCGGTTTCCGAAAACGCCGTCACCCGGCCGGCGCAGCCGATGGAGGAGAGCAGCTTCTCGCCCCCCGGCCCCTCGCGCGGCTGGATCATGCCGATCAGCCGGGTGGGGGTTTTCAGGCTGTCCTCCAGCATGGCCAGATAGCGCGGCTCGAAGATGTGCAGCGGCAACCGCGTCCGGGGCAGCAAGAGCGCGCCGGGCAGCGGGAAAAGCGGGATGATCTCGGGCAGGTCCAGACGGGTCATTGCCGGAACATAGCGCGGATTTCTCTCAGGCAAAGATCATCGATGACAGACGGCGACGACCCGCCAGAACAACGGGGTCTTGTGGCTTCAGCGCCTCGAAGATGGTGAAAAGCTGGGTCTTGGCGGCCCCGTCGTTCCAGTCACGGTCCAGCTTGAACAGGTCAAGCAGTGTCGTCACCGCGCCTTCCACATCGCCCGAGGCGTGCTGGGCCGTGGCAAGATCGAACATCACCTGCCGGTTGCCCTGATCCTTCGCCAGTTGCGCGCGCAACTCATCCACCGGTCCGGCCTTCGCCGCCTGACGGGCGAGGTCGATCTGGGCGCGGGCGGCCTCGATCTCCTTCGCTTTCGCCACGGCGGCGGGGGCGTTGGCCAGCAGCGCCTCGGCCTGATCGAGATCGCCAAGCGCCACCTGCGCCCGGATCAGGCCGCCATAGGCCACCGCATTCTCGGGCTCTTCCTCCAGAATGGCGGCAAAGGTTTCCGCCGCATCGGAAGCGGCGCCTTCGGCCAGCATTTCCTCGGCGGCCACCAGCGCATCGGCCAGACCGTTGTCGGCCCCGCCGCCCATCTTGGCCAGCCCTTCGACGAATTTCTTGATCTCGGAACCGGGAATCGCCCCTTGAAAGCCGTCAACCGGCTGGCCGTTGAAAAAGGCATAGACCGTCGGGATCGACTGGATGCGCAGCTGGCCTGCCAGCATCTGGTTCTCATCGACATTGATCTTGACCATGCGCACCGCGCCCTTTGCGGCGGTCACGGCGGCTTCCAGCGCCGGGCCAAGGGTCTTGCACGGCCCGCACCATGGCGCCCAGAAATCGACGATGACCGGCACGGTCTTCGACGGTTCGATCACGTCGGCCATGAAGGTGGCCTCGGTGGCGTCCTTGATCAGGTCGGTTTGCGCGGGTTTGTCAGAGCTGCCGAACATCTCTTGTCCTCATCGGAATTGGGTTGGCCCCTATATGCGACGGCTAGCGGCGAATTTGAAGGGGCAGGGTTTACCGCAGGGTCAGCGCGCGGCTAGGCTTGCGGGCGAAAGAGGAGACCCCGATGACTGTGATCCTGTGCTTTGGCGACAGCAACACCCATGGCACCCCGCCAATGCAGGCCGAGGGCGAATACCGGCGCTTTGGCGCGGAGGTGCGCTGGCCGACCCGCATGGCGCGGGCCTTGGGCTGGGAGCTGGTCGAAGAGGGTCTGCCGGGACGCACCGCGCAATGGGGCGATGCCGTGATGGGGCCGATCATGAACGGCATCGACGGGCTGAAGATTGCATTGCAAAGCCACGGGCCGATTGACTGGCTGGTGGTCATGCTGGGCACCAATGACGCCAAGGCCCGGTTCGGCGCCAGCGCCGAGCTGATCACCGGCGGCATCGCGGCGCTTCTCGACATTGCACAATCGCCCGAGATGCAGGCCCGGCATGGCGGGTTCCGCGTGTTGCTGGTATGTCCGCCGCCGGCACTGGAAGGCGTCGGTCCGATTGCCAACCAATTCCATGGCGCGCGTCGGAGAGGCGTAGAATTGCCACGTCTTTACAAAGATTTGGCGGGGTCGCGGGGCGTGGCGTTTCTGGACGCGGGGCAGGTGATACAGGTCAGCCCGGTCGACGGGGTGCATTTCGATGCCGAAAATCACGCGCTGCTGGCCGAGGCCGTGGCGGCGGAGCTACGGGCCGAGGCGTGACCAGCCACAGCGGGCGGCAAGCGTCTCGACCGGGTGATCGGTGCCGACCGCCATGCCTTCGCGGAATTCGGCGGATTGCCGGTTGCGCCAGCGATCGCGCTTCAGATGCAGGCCAGAGCGGCTGATCTTGGTGATCGGCGTGCGGATCGGCAGGGCCTCCGCCCATTTCCGCCGCATGAAACGATAGGCCTCATCGAAATCGGTGCCCAGAGCCTCGTGATAGCGGTCATTGTGGATGCAGGGCAACGCGCCGGCATAGGCACCAAAGCCGGCGACGCGGGCGCTTTGCGCGATGTCGGTGCCATACATGTGCCAGCCCGGCAAAGCCTCGTCAAAGCGCAGGCCGGAGGCGCGGTTGAGGACGATCAGCAACTCGTCAAAGGCCTGCACCGGAACCGGGGCCATCGGCACGCGCCCGACGATCATGCCAAGAGAAGACGACCAGACCGGGCCGATATGCGCCTCGTCCAGCCCGATACCAAAGCTGCCGAACACCCCCCAGTCAGGAGGAAGCTCGGCCAACCGGGTGGCCAGCAGCGCCTCCCAGCCGGGGGGCAGGTAGACATCGTGATGGGCAAAGACCACCACCGGGGCGGTGGTGGCATCAAGCGCCCGGTTATAGGCGATCGCAGCTGAAGGGGCGTTCGCCTCGACATGCAGCGGCACATGGGACAACAGGGGGGAGCGGCCCAGATTGGCCGCAAGGATCGCCTCGGAATGGCTGGCACAGGCAAGGACGAAACCGGTCATGCCCCGGCCTCGCGGAAATGGCCGGCGAGCAAGCTGGCCGACTTGTCGATGTCATGTCGTGCGAAAACCCGGGCACGGGCGGCGCGGCCCATTTCGGCCAGCCTGTCAGGCGCCACCTGCGACAGGGTGAGAAGCGCCGCGGCAAGCGCCTTGGCGTCGCCTGCCGGCACGGTCCAGCCGGTGTCGCTGCTTACCAGTTCCGGCACACCCGCGATGGCGGTGGCAATCACCGGACGGCCATTCGCCATTGCCTCCATCAGCACCATGGGCAGGCCTTCGGCGAACGACGGCAGGATCAGGGCCTGTGCACCATCAAGCGCCCGGCGTACGCCCGCCTCATCCTGCCAGCCGGTCAGGGTGAAGCGCGGACCAAGGCCGAACCTGTCGATCTGGCCGGTGATCCGGTCGCGCAACTCGCCGTCGCCAACCAGCGTCAGGTGCAGGTCGGGCAAGGCCGGCGCGGCAATCGCCATTGCCTCGATCAAGAGATCAAGGCCCTTTTGCGCCGAAAACCGGCCCACGGCCACCAGATGCGGCCCACCCGTGGGTAGCGCAGCGGGCAGGGGGAAGCGATCCGGTTCGATGCCGCAATGCACCACCTTGATCTTGTCCCAATGCCGGGGCGCGACCCAGCGGCACAGCTGGCTGCGCCCGAACGAGGAAATCGCAACGACAAAGGCCGCTGCCTCGATCTTCTGTCCAAGCGACAGGGCGAGCGGCGCATCGAACTCCTCGGGTCCATGGACGGTAAAGCTGAACTGCGGCCCGCCAAGGCCGCGGGCCAGAAGCGCCACTGTGGCAGAGTTGGTGCCGAAATGGGCATGCAGATGGGTGATGCCAAGGTCGCAGCAGCGCCGGGCGATGCAGGCGGCCTCGACAAGATAGATCAGGTGGCGCAAGCGCCCACCCGTGCCCGCCGGCCCGCCCGCGCCCCGCGCGCCGCAAGCCCAGGCTTGGGCAAAGGCCGCGGCCGTCGCGGCCGGACGTGCGACCATCCAGCCAAGCGCGGTGCCGAACAACCGGACGAGACCCCGTTCCAGCACATGTTCGGTGCGCTGATCCTCGGCAATGTCGCCCGCATCGACCAGCG
This sequence comes from Tabrizicola oligotrophica, assembly GCF_011008935.1. Classification (GTDB taxonomy): domain Bacteria; phylum Pseudomonadota; class Alphaproteobacteria; order Rhodobacterales; family Rhodobacteraceae; genus Tabrizicola_A; species Tabrizicola_A oligotrophica. The sequence continues at coordinate 248,197 of NZ_JAAIVJ010000002.1, forward strand.
TCCCCCGGTCGGACCGCATGGCAAAGCGATGCACCGGAAGGGCAATCCGCTCCAGCGCCTGAATCTCGCGCCGGATGAAGCTGTGTGAGGCGCGCGGATAGGTGTTGACCAGATAGGCGAGTTTCAAGGGGCACCCTGTAATGACCGCGCCCGGATACGCGCGACTTGCGGCGAGACTAAGGCCGTTCGGTCGGCAAATACCCACCCGCCGGACGATCTAAGCACAAAATGCTCGGGTCGGGCAGAGGGAAAGCAAAGGTGTGTTTCCCGCTTTATTTTCCGGCGATTGGCGGGATAGGGTGCGGCGACATGTCAAGCGCCTTTGTTCCCCCTGCCAGATCCCTGTTCCAGCGCGCCCTGACCGGCTCGGTGCTGACGGCGGGGTCTTATGCGGTCATGCAAGCGCTGCGGCTGGTGTCGAACCTGATCCTGACGCGGCTCTTGTTCCCCGAAGCCTTTGGTCTGATGGCGCTGGTTTCGGTCGTTCTGGTGGGGTTGTCGATGTTTTCCGACATGGGCATCGGCCCGGCGATCAGCCGTCACCCGCGCGGGGATGAGCCGGAGTTTCTCGACACCGCCTTCAGTTTCGACGTGGCGCGGGGCGTGGCGCTGTGGCTGTTCACCTGCGCGCTGGCCTGGCCGATGGCGCGCTTCTACGAGGCGCCGGACCTGGCCCGGCTGTTGCCGGCGGCCGGATTGACCCTGTTCATCGCCGGCTTCAACCCGACGCGGATCGACACGGCAAATCGGCACCTTCTGTTGGGGCGGGTGACGTTGCTTGACCTCTTGGCGCAGGTGACCGGCATCGTCTCGATGATCGCGCTTGCGTTTCTGCTGCAATCGGTCTGGGCGCTGGTCATCGGCGCGATCATCGGCGCGCTGGCCAAGCTGGTTGTCATGCATCTTTGGCTGCCGGGGCGACCGAACCGCTTTCGCTGGGACCGCGAGGCCGGGCGGGACCTGATTCATTTCGGCAAATGGATCTTCCTGTCGACGGCCTGCGGCTTTCTGCTGTCGCAGGGGGACAAGGCGATTTTCGGCGCCTACTTGAGCAAGGCCGACCTTGGCATCTACAACATCGGCTGGTTCCTGGCCTCTTTCCCGGTGCTGCTGGCCGGCGCGGTGACCGGGCGCGTCCTGATACCGCTTTACCGCGAGCATCACCCGTCGGAGGGGGCGGACAATGCCCGCAGGATGCGGCGGCTGCGCTCTGCGGTCTCGGGCGGCACCTTGCTGCTGCTGGCGGTTCTGGGCGTGGTGGGCGTGCCGCTGGTCGGGCTGCTTTACGACCCGCGCTATCAGGCGGCGGGTGGGGTGGTGGTCATCATGGCCATGGTGCAGATGCCCGCCGTCATCGGCATGACCTACGACCAGTCCGCACTGGCGGCCGGGGATTCCCGCAATTATTTCCTGCTGATGGCCGTCAGGGCGGCTGTGCAGACCGGCGCTTTCCTGATCGGGATGGAGATTGCCGGTCTTTGGGGCGCCCTTGCCGCGCAGGGTGTGGCGCTGACCGCCCTGCACCCGGCGATTGCCCGTCTGGCACACAAACACAAGGCCTGGGATCTGCGCCACGACCTGACGTTCTTCGCCCTCGCCGCGCTGCTGATCGCGCTGATCCTTTGGGTCAATCGCGCCACGGCCGGTTTCTGACACGGCAAATGTCCAATTGCGGCCTGTCTTGGGTCACAGTCTTGCGTTAATCTCGGGCCAGCAAACCCCCGGAAAGAGGGCCATTGAGGCATGAATATCGAACAAACCCCCTTGCAAGGTGTGGTCGTGCTTTCTCCGCAGCGTTTTGGCGATGAGCGGGGGTGGTTCTGCGAAACCTGGAACGCGGCGCGGATGGCGGCGGCCGGGCTGGATCTGGCATTCGTGCAGGACAATCACTCGATGTCCGGTGCGGCCGGTACGCTGCGCGGGCTGCATTATCAACGTCCGCCGCACGCGCAGGACAAGCTGGTGCGCTGCACCCGCGGGGCGATCTTTGATGTCGCGGTCGATATCCGCAAGGGCAGCCCGACCTTTGGCAAATGGGTGGGCGTCGACCTGACGGCGGCCAACGGCAAGCAACTTCTGGTGCCGAAGGGCTTTCTGCACGGTTTTGTCACGCGCCTGCCCGACAGTGAAGTGCAGTACAAATGCACCGACATCTATGCCCCCGACTGCGATGGCGGCATCCGCTGGGATGATCCGACCATCGGCATCGACTGGGGGCTGAGCGGTCCGCCGATCCTGTCGGCCAAGGATCAGCTCGCGCCACGTCTCGCCGATTTCGACAGCCCGTTTGTCTGGGAGGGTACAAAGTGAAGCTTCTGGTGACCGGCGGGGCAGGGTTCATCGGCTCGGCGGTGGTGCGGCTGGCCGTGGCGCGCGGGCATGAGGTGGTGAACCTTGACGCGCTGACCTACGCCGCCTGTCTTGAGAATGTGGCCTCGGTTGCGTCGTCGAAGCTCTATCGCTTCGAACAGGCAGATATCCGCGACCGCGCGGCCTTGGATCGGATATTCTTCGACCACAAGCCGGATGCGGCGATGCATCTTGCCGCCGAAAGCCATGTGGATCGCAGCATTGACGGGCCAGGGGATTTCATCCTGACCAATGTCAACGGCACCTACAACATGCTTGAAGCGGCGCGTGCCTATTGGACGGCGCAGGGGCGGCCCACGGGGTTCCGCTTCCATCACATCTCGACCGATGAGGTTTTCGGATCGCTCGGGGACACCGGCAGGTTCACCGAAGACACGCCCTATGATCCGCGCAGCCCCTATTCGGCGTCAAAGGCCGCCAGCGACCATCTGGTGCGGGCCTGGGGCGAAACCTATGGTCTGCCGGTGGTGCTGACCAACTGTTCGAACAATTACGGGCCGTTCCACTTCCCGGAAAAGCTGATCCCGGTGGTGATCCTGAACGCGCTGCAAGGCAAGCCGATACCGGTTTATGGCGCGGGCGAGAATGTGCGCGACTGGCTTTATGTCGAAGACCACGCCGATGCGCTGTTGCTGGTCATGGAAAAGGGCCGCTTGGGGCGCAGCTACAACATCGGCGGCGAGAATGAGCGGCGCAACATCGATCTGGTGCGCACCATCTGCGCCATTCTGGACCGCAAGCGCCCGAAGGCCGCGCCCTATGCCGACCAGATCACCTTTGTCACCGACCGGCCCGGTCACGACGCCCGCTATGCCATCGACCCGACCCGCATCCGCGAGGAACTGGGGTGGCGGCCCTCGGTGACGGTGGAGGAAGGGCTGGAACGCACGGTTCAGTGGTATCTCGACAACGAGGCGTGGTGGCGGCCCCTGCAGGCGCGCGCGGGCGTGGGTGTGCGGCTGGGGGTGACGGCATGAGGGTTCTGGTCTTTGGCCAAACCGGGCAAGTGGCGCGCGAGCTGGCGCGGGGGCGGCCGGAGGGCGTGACGGCCCGATTTCTTGGCCGCGATCAGGCCGATCTGAGCGACCCTGCCGCCTGTGCCGCCGCGATTGCAGACTGCGACGTGGTGATCAACGCCGCCGCCTGGACGGCAGTTGACAGGGCCGAGACCGAGGAGGCGGCGGCGACAGTGGTGAACGGCGATGCCCCCACGGCGATGGCGCGAAGATGCGCGGCGCTGGGGCTGCCGTTCCTGCATGTCTCGACGGATTATGTCTTTGACGGGACCGGAGAAACGCCGTTCTCGCCCACGCACCCGACCGCACCCTTGGGGGCCTATGGGCGGTCAAAGCTGGCGGGTGAACGGGGGGTTCTGGCCGCGGGCGGCAAGGCGCTGATCCTGCGGACATCCTGGGTGGTTTCGGCCCATGGGGCGAATTTCGTCAAGACCATGCTGCGGCTTGGCGCCGAGCGGGAAGGCCTGAATGTGGTGGCCGACCAGATCGGCGGCCCTACCCCGGCGGCGGCGATTGCGGAGGCGCTTCATGTGGCGGCCAAGGCCATGGTGCGGGGCGCGGACGGCGGCGTGCACCACTTTGCCGGTGCGCCCGATACCTCTTGGGCGGGCTTCGCGCGCGAGATCATGGCGCGGGCGGGGCTGGCCTGCCAGATCACCGGGATTCCGTCTTCGGCCTATCCGACGCCTGCCAGACGGCCGCTGAATTCCCGGCTGGACTGTTCGGCTTTTGAGGCCGCCTTTGGGGTGAGCCGGCCCGATTGGCGGGCAGGTCTGGATGAGATTTTGCAGGAGTTGAGCCATGCAGCGTAAGGGCATCATTCTGGCGGGCGGCTCGGGCACCCGGCTTTGGCCGATCACCATGGGCGTGTCGAAACAGCTGCTGCCGATCTATGACAAACCGATGGTCTACTATCCGCTCTCGGTGCTGATGCTGGCCGGCATCCGCGAGATCGCTGTCATCACCACCCCGGAAGATCAGGCGCAATTCCAGCGGCTTCTGGGAGATGGCGGGCAATGGGGCGTCCGCCTCATCTGGCTGGTGCAGCCCTCGCCCGACGGGTTGGCGCAGGCCTATCTTCTGGCAAAGGATTTCCTGAACGGCGCGCCTTCGGCCATGGTGCTCGGCGACAACATCTTCTTCGGCCATGGTTTGCCGGAAATCCTTGCCAGTGCGTCGGCGCGCGAAACGGGGGGGACGGTGTTTGGTTATCGGGTGGCCGATCCCGAACGCTATGGCGTGGTGGATTTCGACCGCGACGGCACGGTGAAGGCAATCATCGAAAAGCCCGAAGTGCCGCCGTCGAATTTCGCGGTGACCGGGCTTTACTTCCTTGATGGCCGGGCGCCCGAATTGGCCGCCCGCGTCAAACCCTCGCCGCGGGGCGAGTTGGAGATCGTCGATCTTCTGGAGTTCTATCGGGCGGAAGGGGCCTTGCAGGTTGAAAAGATGGGCCGCGGCTTTGCCTGGCTGGATACGGGCACCCATGGCAGCCTGCTCGATGCCGGGAATTTCGTGCGCACGCTGACCGAGCGGCAGGGGCAGCAGGTGGGCTGCCCGGATGAGATCGCCTATCGGCTGGCCTGGATTTCGCGCGATGAATTGGCCGCCCGCGCCGAGATCTTCCGCAAGAACGATTACGGGCGCTATCTGGCCGCGGTTCTGGCTGAATAGGCGCTTTCGCACCGAACCTGTCATTGTTGCAGTTTTTGCGAATTTTTATGCAGTTTCCTCTGGCATTGTTTCCAAATCGTGCAAAGATCGACACAAACGGGCCAAGAGGGGCAGCAATGCTGGCGGGGATGGTTGTGTCGGCGGTGATGGGGGGGCTTGTCGGGGTGTTCTATGCCATGGCGCAGGATCAAGGGCTGGTGCAGGCCCTGATCAGCTACCAGATCGGCGGAACAATCGCGGTTCTTTCCTATCTGGCGTCGGTTCAATCTGTCTCAGGGCGACGGGACTGACCGGTTTCTTTGGGGCCGAAGATGTGAACAATTCTGACGCGGCACCGCAAGGCGGTCGCCCCGCGCGCAGGTTCTCCGATATTCGAATCATTTGGACCGGCCCTTGCGGAAAATTCATCCTGCAGTTGTGTCATTCGCAATTGTGGCAATATAAAGTCGAGTGGCCCGACAATTTTTGGGCAAATTCAAGGCAAACTCTGGCCAATTATGGCAAAAATAAGAAGTCTTTTCTCGCCAAAGGCACCCGGCTCCCTGTAAAATATGAATTGGGGGCGTTTGTGTAGTGTGCAATTTTGTGCTGCGAAATCATCATCGAAACACCCCTGAATAGGGTCAATGTGGCGTATTTTGCCGCATCGATGACGTTTTACTGCGCTTTTGCATCCCGCATAGTTGCTTGGTGATAAACAATGACGATGACATTTCCCGAGTTCAACGCCGGCCTTGGCTTGCCCGGTGATGCCAATGTTCAGGCTGCGCTGGCCCTGCCCAGGCGCAAAGGGATGTACCGTCATTTTTTCAAGCGGGTCTTTGATGTCGCAGCCATTGTCATGGCTGCGCCAGTGGTGGTGCCGGTGGTCGCCGCCCTTGCGATTGCCGTGGCGCACGACGGGGGCAGGCCGTTCTACTCTCAGCTGCGGGTTGGCAAGGAAGGCCGGCGTTTCCGGATGTGGAAGTTGCGCAGCATGGTCAGTGACGCCGATGAGCGGATGGAAGACTATCTCGCGGCCCACCCCGAGGCCCGGCTGGAATGGGATCTGACCCAGAAGCTGAAGAACGACCCGCGGATCACGCCGATCGGCAAGGTGCTGCGCCAGACCTCGCTCGATGAGTTGCCGCAATTGTGGAACGTGCTGGTGGGCGAGATGAGCCTTGTCGGCCCGCGACCGATCATGCTGAGCCAGCAGGTGATCTATCCCGGCGTTGCCTATTATCTGCTGCGCCCCGGCTGCACCGGCTTCTGGCAGACGGCGGGCCGCAACCGCACGACTTTCGAGGCGCGCGCGGATTACGACACGACTTATGAAGACGAGCTTTCGCTGAAAACCGATCTCAGGATCCTGTTCAACACAGTTGGCGTGATGCTCCGCGGTACCGGCTGCTGAAACCCGCCGGATAGGACAGTTTGCCAGGCCCGCCTCTTCACGACGCGGGCCTTGTCACATGTGACAGGGGGGTCAGGCCAGCGCCGCTACGGCAAGCAAGGCCAGAGTCGCCGCACCGGCAAAGACGGCATAACGTGGCAGGCCCGCAATCGGCTTCGTCGGATCGTCAATCAGTGTCAGAAGGCCCTTGCGACCTTGCTCGGGCTTGGCCGCGGCGATCTCGGGGATCGAGACCACCGGGCGCAGGTCAAGCTGGCGCTCCATCTGCGCTGCGGTGCGGATGACGGGATGTATCAGGTCAAGCACAAAGGCAACCGCCAGACCGGCAAGCAGGCTGGCAAGGGCTCCGGCAATCGCCAGTTTCCGGTTGCCTCCGCCCATGGGGCCTTCGGGGATGATCGCGCGCTCCAACAGGCTGAACCGCTCGGCCTGTTGCGTCGCGGCCAGACGGGCATCGGTTTCTGCTTCCACCATCCGGGTGGTTGCGGCGTCATGCTGGTCACGCAACTGTTCCAGCTGGCGCGCAAAGCCTGTCAGCACCCGCTCGACCTCGGGCGAGGTGGAGAGTTCGGCCTTGAGGTCGGCGGACCGGGCCTCGGCGCTGGTGATCTGTGCGTCGATCACCGCGAGACCGGCGGCAATCTCGTCCAGCGACCGGCGGTCGGTTGCGCGCAACGAGCCGCGGGCATTGATCTGCGCCGCCTGGCCTTCCAGTCCGACCCGGTCCTGCCGCAGCCGCCGCAGATCGGTGTCAAGGTTGACCAGTTCGTCGCGTTTGGCATCGCGCAATTCGGGCAAGCTGCCGGCATTGGCGTTCTTGTAGGCGGCCGCTTCGGTTTCCAGCCGCGCAATTTCCAGGCCGATCCGCCCGACTTCCTGGCGGAAGAAGGCGACGTTCTGATCGGCCTTGTCGCGCTGCCCTGCTGCGGACAGGTCCAGAATGCCCTGCGCAAGGTCGTTGGCCACGCGGGCGGCAAGGTCGGCCTCGCCCATGCGGGCGAAGACCAGAATGGCCGACAGGCTTTGCGGTTCGCCGAAACTTTGGCCCGCAGCCGATTCAACGCCCTGAAAGGTGATGGAGGCGCGCAGGAGGTCGATCTTCTTGTCGAGCGACAAAGGCAGGCCCGCGTAAAGCGCGTGGCGCTCGATCAGCGCGGTCAGGTTCTGACGCGTGGTCAGGCGCTGCTCGATCGCCTGCAGCGTCGCGGCCGCGGCGCTGGAGCGTTGGGCATCGGTGCCCTGAACCGACGCGCTTTGTACCTGAATCACCGCGGCGGTTTCAAAGGTGTCCGGGCGCGACTTGGCGTAGACGGCAGACAGGAGCGTTCCGATCACCGCAAGCACAAGGATGATCCAGCGGCGGCGAGACAGGAAATTCACGAACTCTTCAAAAGACTGAATCTGACCCATGGATCACGCCTTGCCGTAGATGTGGCGTTGGGCCGCGCGGTCCTGCGTGCGGTTCAGCACCACCCCCAGAAGCGGGATGCGGCCTTCGAACAGCCGCTCGCAGGCCCGCACCTCGTCGGGAGAGGTCTTGGTGCCATCGACCACCAGCAGCACGGCATCCAGCGAAGGGGTCATTGCCAGCACGTCATCGGTGCCAAGCGCAGGCGGCATGTCATAAAGCACGACCTCGGGGTCGAGCTGTTCGACCATGGCGGCAAGGGTCTCTGCGGTGTCGGGGCTATGCAGGGTTTCGGCGGCCATGCCGACCGGCGCCCGGTTCACGCCAAGCGCGAGCGTACGGCCAAAGCGCCGGAACACCGATTCAAGCGGCTGCGCGCCGGACAGGAAATCGCCAAGGTCATGCGCATCGGCGATCCCGAGCAGGTCTGCCAGATGCGGCTGGCGCAAGTCGAGATCGATCAGCGCCGTGCGGCTGCCGGGGCGACGGGCCAGCGACAGCGCAAGGTTGGTGGCGACAAAGCTTTTGCCGCAGCCATGGGTCGGCGAGGTGATGGCGATCCGCTTCCAGCCCCTGGCGGCCAGACCGTGCAGAAGTTTGGACCGGAGCTGGTCGATGGCAAGCGCTGCGGGCTGGTTCGACGGCAATGGAAACAAACCGTTTCCTGCGAGTTTTTCGGCCGAAAGCTGTACCGGGGTCAGCGATTCCCAGACCTTGGCCGGGTTCAGGCGCAGGGGCGTCAGCGGGGCGGTGAAGATCTCGCGCCCCTTCACAAGATCAAGCGTCATGGGCGGATGGGCGACTGTGCGACCGGGGCGAAACAGCGAGGCGGTGGCCCCGCGTGCCATCTGCCGGCTTGCCGATTTGTCCTCGGTCATGGCCGAAAACTCCATATTTTCGCGCCAGACGGGGCGTTGGTTCAATATCTCGTGTCTGGACATCTAAGGCCCGGCTCAAACTCCGGCGGGGCATAAATCCCTCGCCGATCCCTTCTGGACCCGCCTTGCGGCAGGCGTGACGCCCGATTGGCTCCTCTCGCCCCGCGCCAGCTGTCGCGTCGCAGACTGAAAGGAATCGCCCGGGCCCCCGCCCAGCAAGGCCACATTTAGCAGATGCAGCCCGAAAAAGCAAAGTGTGGCGAAGCTGTGGCAAACGTGGCAAAGCCGTGGCGAGGGCATTTGAAACGGGGCGTCATGACGGGCAAGGACCAGCTGGATGCGGTGGTGATCGGGCGCAATGAAGGCGCGCGGCTGGTCGCCTGCCTTGCCTCGCTTGCTGGTCGGGTGCGGCGGCTGGTCTATGTGGACAGCGGCTCGACCGATGGGTCGATCGAGGCGGCGCGCGCGCAAGGGGCGACGGTCGTGGCCCTGGACATGAGCCAACCCTTTACCGCCGCGCGGGCCCGCAATGCCGGGCTTGCGGCGCTGGCCGATGACCCGCCCGCCTTCGTGCAATTCGTCGATGGCGATTGCGTCGTGCAGCCGGACTGGCTCGACGCGGCTCTGGCGGCCTTTGCCGCCCATCCCCGGGCGGTCGTGGTCTGCGGTCGGCGGCGGGAGCGTTTCCCGCAGGTGTCGGTTTACAATGCCCTGGCGGATCGGGAATGGGATACGCCGGTCGGGCTGGCGCTGGCCTGTGGCGGGGATGCGCTGATGCGGTTCGACGCGGTGCAGGCGGTCGGCGGCTATGCCGCGACGCTGATCGCGGGGGAGGAGCCGGATCTCTGCCTGCGCCTGCGCGCGGCGGGGGGCGAAGTCTGGCGGATCGGTGCGGAGATGACGCTGCATGATGCCGCCATGACCCGGTTTTCGCAATGGTGGAGGCGCTCGGTGCGTGCGGGCCATGCCTTTGCCGAGGGGGCGGCCCGGCAGGGGTATTCCCATTGGGGGGCCGAGACGCGGCGGGCGCTGATCTGGGGGGCGGGCCTGCCCGTGGCCATTCTGGCCTTCGGCCTGGCCCATCCGGCGGGCTGGCTCCTGGTGCTGGCCTATCCCGCACAGGTGACACGTCTGGCCCGGCGAGAAGGCTGGGTCTGGGGCCTGTTCAGCGTCCTTGGCAAATTCGCCGAGGCGCGCGGGGCTTTGGGGTTCTATCTCGGGCGGTTGCGCGGCAAGCGGCCTGGCCTGATCGAATACAAGTGACCTGTCCGCGCCCCCCGCCCCCTGCGCGAGGGGGGAGGGCGGGACCAGCGTGTCAGCGCACCGCCTCCATCACCGCGTCCTGCAACTGGCAATCGCGACGCGTGTCCTCGCCACAGCGGCGCGGTTCAAGATCTTTGGTCAGGCAGATGCGGGCCTCCTGAATCCTGCCATCGTTGCAGGTGATGGTGATCTGATCGCGGACCATGCCGGGGTTGGCCTCAAGAAACGCCTCCTCGACCACCGAGGCGGGCAGTTTCACGTCGCGGCGCAGCGCGTCAAAGACCGGGGGCAGGGTGATGCCATCAAAGGCCGCACGCGCGGCGGCGTAATAGGCGCGTGAGGACAGGCCCGAGCAGCGGCCGTGCTTCTTCCATTGGTAAAAGGCCGGCCCCGCGCCGCCGAACACATCGGCCATGGCTGCGGTTTCGCTGCGCGACGGGTCGCGCTCGGCGGTGCGGCAGTAGCTGGGCCAGCCGTCCTCGTTCTGCGGCCAAAGCCCGTGAACCACCCAGGTTATCCCGCGCCCCGCATCGCATTGCGGGTCATTGCGGGCATCGCCTTCGGCAACGCACCAGCTGGCCGACCACGACAGCGACAGCAGGTAATAGTCGAAGTCCCCTGCACGCTCCCCCTCCGCATGGACCGGGGAGGAAAGCGCAAACGCGGCAGCAAGGATCCATCTGCGCATTTTCGCTTTTCCTCATCTGAAAAACCGCCTATACGCAGCCCTGACTTTCCCGAAAACGAGAAGATCGCGGACCAGCGCCGCAGCCGTTTTCCCGGCGCGGGAGAGATTTGTAAAGTCCCACGACCCCGATCGCGGGGTCAAGATGCGGAAAGGACGAAAGCAATGTCAAAGCCCTTGATGGCAAAGGCCACGGCAGTCTGGCTGGTGGACAATACGACGCTGACCTTCAGGCAGGTTGCCGATTTCTGCGGTCTGCACGAGCTGGAAGTACAGGGCATCGCCGATGGTGATGTGGCAACCGGGGTCAAGGGCTTTGATCCGGTGGCGAACAACCAGCTGGACCCGGTCGAGATCGAGCGCGGTCAGGCCGATCCGCTCTACAAGCTGAAGCTCAAGTTCAACGCCGCTGCCGTGGGCGAGGAAAAGCGTCGTGGCCCGCGCTACACGCCCTTGTCCAAGCGGCAGGACCGCCCGGCGGCGATCCTGTGGCTGGTGAAGTTCCACCCGGAACTGTCGGATGGCGCCGTGGGCAAGCTGGTCGGCACCACGAAGCCAACCATTCAGGCGATCCGCGAGCGGACGCACTGGAACATCAACAACATCCAGCCGATCGACCCGGTCGCCCTTGGCCTGTGCAAGCAGTCCGAGCTGGATACCGCCGTGCAGGCCGCCGCCCGCAAAAAGGCCGCCGAAGGCTCGGTCATGTCGGATGACGAGCGTCGCAAGCTGGTGTCGACCGAGCAATCGCTCGGCATGGCGCCCGAAGCGCGCATCCCCTCGGGGCTTGAGGTCTTTGGCGACGAGCAGGAAGACGACAAGCGCAGCCCGGCGGACTTCTCGGATGCCGAGAGCTTCTTCAACCTGCCGCAGGGCGATGACGACGAAGACGAAGACGACGATCCCCGTCGCTGAGGCAATTCGATACAATGCAAAAGGGCGCGGGCATGACCTGCGCCCTTTTGCGTTTCGGACATCAAAGGGTCGCATTCATGGTGAGGATGCAGTAATTGTCCGGGCAAGATGTTCTGAAGGGTTATTGGATGACGACGACGACCGATCCGCTTTTTGCGCAGCAGTGGCACCTGTCGGTGATCGGCAATATTGCAAAGGTCTGGGACGATTACACCGGCGCGGGCGTGACGGTCGCGGTCTACGATGACGGGTTGCAGTTCACGCACAGCGACCTTCAGGCCAATTACGATTCCAGCAAGCATTTCAGCTTTGGTGGAATCACCTATGCCCCCGTCCCGCAGACCACTGATGACGCGCATGGCACGGCCTGCGCGGGGTTGATCGCGGCGGTGGCCGACAACGGCAAGGGAGGCGCGGGCGTGGCCTATGGGGCAACGCTTACCGGGCTTGATTACCTGAATGACCTGCAATTCGCCTATGACTGGGACAGCCAGACCACCAGCGCACTTTACGATGCGGCAATGCGCTGGGCGGCAGGATTCGACATCATGTCGAACAGCTGGGGCACCCTGCCGGATTTTTCGTACCAGCTGAACCTGAACGAGGCCGGCAATTCCTCGGCGGTCGATGCGGGGCATTTCGCCTGGGTTTCGGCCATCGGGCGGGGCGGCCTCGGAACGATCGTGGTCAAGGCGGCCGGGAACGAGACGATGAACGCCAATGGCGACGGGGCCAATGTCTCGCGCCATACCATCACCGTCGCCGCGACCGAGGCGGATGGGGTTGCGGCCTATTATTCGAACCACGGCTCGGCGATCCTGCTGTCAGCCCCGGCCGCTTCGGTGACGACGGATCTGGCGGGCAGTCAGGGCTATGCGGCCGGGGATTACACCACCACCTTCGGCGGCACCTCGGCGGCGACGCCGGTGATTGCGGGCGTCACGGCCCTGATGCTTGACGCCAATGCGGGGCTGGGCTGGCGCGACGTGCAGTCGATCCTTGCTATGAGCGCCAGCCATACCGGCAGCGCCCTTGGTTCCGGCCCCGGTGCGACCGAAGTCGGCCGTTGGCTGACCATGGGGGGCGAACAGTGGAACGCGGGCGGGTCGATCTATCACATGTCCTATGGCTTTGGCATGGTGGATGCCTACGCCGCCGTGCGCATGGCCGAGGTCTGGTCGCGTCTTTATGGCGCCGCCCACACCTCTGCCAATGAGCTGCACGTCAGCAAAGCCTATGGTGGCAGCGTCGTGGCCATTGCCGATACCGATGGCAACAATTCCACGCCCGAGGCCCGGATCAGCCTTGGCGTGACCGAGGACATCGAGATCGATTCCGTGCAGGTGACCTTGTCGATCGATCACAGCTACGGGCAGGATCTGGTGATCTATCTGCGCAGCCCCACGGGCGAGCAGATTGCGCTTTTCGACAGGGAGGGCGGTTCGGCAAGCGGCTTTGGCGCCACGGTGTTTGATGGCGGCGTCACCTGGACCTTTGCCGGCGAGGCTTTCCGCGGCATGGGATCGCAGGGCACCTGGCAGATTCTGGTCCACGACCGGGCTGCCGGCGACACGGGCACCGTGACGGAGGCCCGGCTGGATTTCTACGGCTCCGCCAACAGCGCCAACGACGTCTACCACTTCACTGACGATTTCCGCATGCTGCGCAACCTGCAGGCAGATCGCGCGGTGATCGGCGACGCGAATGGCGGCACGGACTGGCTGAATTTCGCCGCCATGGCCGGCAATCTCTTCGTCAACATGGCAGCCGGCGGGGCGGTCAAGGTCAACGGCACCCAGCTTGCCACGATCGAGGCCGGCGTCGCCGAATTCGAGCGGCTTCAGGCCGGTGACGGGGCGGACACGTTGTTCGGCAACGTGCTGTCAAATCGCATCTTCGGCGGGCGTGGCAATGACCGGCTTGCCGGAGGCAAAGGCGCTGACCTTCTGGTGGGCGAAAGCGGTGGCGACCGTCTGACAGGCGGCGGCGGTGCGGACATCTTCGAGTTCCGGCGCGGTTTCGGTCAGGACCGCATCACCGACTGGACCGACGGCAGCGATACGCTGCGGCTGGACGATGCGCTCTGGGGTGGCGGAATGACCGCGACCGAGGTGGTTGCAGGCTTCGGCGCCGTGATTTCGGGCTCGGTGGTGCTGAGCTTCAGCGCGGCCATGGTGCTGACGCTGAACGGCGTTTCCGACCTCAACGCGCTGGTGGATGACATTACCATCGTGTGACGCCCCGGCCATCGCCGCCCTGGCGCCCTTGGCGGGCGAGGCCCCGCGAAGAGCGTCCGAAGGACGACGATGAGCGGCCGCTCAATGCGCCATGAAAACCGGAATCTCGGCTTTTTCCAGCATGTTGCGGGTCGCCCCGCCAAGGATGGCCTCGCGGAAGCGGGAATGGCCGTAGGCGCCCATCACCAGAAGATCGGCGTTCTGGTCCCAGATGTGACGCGCCAGCACGTCCGAGACGCGCGGCAGCGAACGGGCCAGCACCGACACTTCGGCATGCACGCCGTGACGCACCAGCATCTGGCACAACAGGCCGCCGGGGTCAGAGCGTTCCGGCCCATGCGGCGGCGGATCGACCACGGTGATGTCGACGATCTGGGCAGCCTTGAGCAGCGGCAGCGCCAGCCGGGTTGCGGTCATCGCCTCGGCACTCTGGTTCCAGGCGACGATCACGCGCTTGGGCGCGAACACGTCACCGAGGCCCTTTTCGGGCAGCACCAGAACCGGCGCCTTGCCTTCGAACATCGCGGATTCGATCACGGCCTCGGCTTCGGCGCCCTTGCCTTCGCCATAGGGGCGGGGCAGCACGACCAGATCGGCAAAGCGGGCGCGCTGGGAGACGATGTCGCCAAGCGCCCCAAGCTGCGTCACTGCCGCTTCGACCGAAGAGCGCAGGTCGGGGGATTGCGCGGCCAGAGCCGCCTTCGCGGCGGCTTCGGCCTCGCGCGCTTCGGCTTCGGCCCGGTCAAGCGAGACCTGCATCATGATGGCGCCGGAGCCGATGTAGGAATACCCGACCTGGGTGCGGTCGACGCCAAGAACCAGAACGTCAAGGTGGGCGTCCTGCGCCAAGGCCAGACGGGCCGCCGCGCCGATCGCCAGATTTGCATCGGCAGCCCGGGTCAGGACGGTGAGTATTGACTTGTAGGCCATCGGAATTCCTCCTTGGGGGCGAACAGGATGGGTGACAGGCTGTCACAGCCGGCAATCTGTCGCCTTGACCTTGATCAACGGTCAGGGTTCACGGTGTTGACATGGATCAAAGCCCAGACTTTCCGCACCTGCGAAAAGCGGGGCAGTCGAAAAAGCTCCTGACCGGAGTCCGAGTCGCATTTCGGACAAGGGATCGGGACAAAGACGAAGGGACGCAACATGTGGGATTACGTTAAACTGATCGTGCTGGCGTTGATAGCGGTTCTCGCCGCAATCGCCGCCAACTATGCGCACGATCTGCCTTATATGGTGAATGCCCTGGTCGTCATGCTGGCTGCAGCCGCCACATTCGTGTGGCAACTGCGCCATGTGGGCGAACCGGCGCATCATCCGCAAAGTGAATATCTGGACGGTGTCGTGCGCGCCGGGGTCATCGCGACAGCCTTCTGGGGTGTCGTCGGCTTCCTCGTCGGTGTCGTCATCGCCTTCCAGCTGGCCTTTCCGGCCCTGAACCTGGGTCATGTGACGGAAGGCATTCTGAATTTTGGCCGCCTGCGCCCGCTGCACACCAGCGCGGTGATCTTCGCTTTTGGCGGCAACGCGCTGATCATGTCGTCGTTCTACATCGTCCAGCGCACCACCGCGGCGCGGCTCTTCGGCGGCAACCTCGGCTGGTTCGTATTCTGGGGCTGGCAGCTGATGATCGTGCTGGCGGCGACCTCGTATGTTCTGGGCGGCACGCAGGGCAAGGAATATGCCGAGACTGTCTGGTACATCGACCTGTGGATCGCCGTGGTCTGGGTGGCTTTCCTGCTGGTGTTCATCGGCACGCTCTGGAAGCGCAAGGAACCCCATATCTATGTGGCGAACTGGTTCATCCTGTCGATGATCGTCACCATCGCCATGCTGCACATCGTCAACAACCTGGCGATCCCGGTGTCGATCTTCGGGTCAAAATCGGTGCAGGTCATGGGCGGGGTGCAGGATGCCATGACGCAGTGGTGGTATGGCCACAATGCCGTGGGCTTCTTCCTGACCGCCGGCTTTCTGGGCATGATGTACTATTTCGTGCCGAAGCAGGCTGAAAAGCCGGTCTTCAGCTACAAGCTTTCCATCATACACTTCTGGGCGCTGATCTTCCTTTATATCTGGGCCGGTCCGCACCACCTGCACTACACCGCCCTGCCGGACTGGGCCTCGACCCTTGGCATGGTGTTCTCGGTGATCCTCTGGATGCCCTCGTGGGGGGGCATGATCAACGGCCTGATGACGCTTTCGGGCGCCTGGGACAAGCTGCGCACCGATCCGATCATCCGCATGATGGTGGTGTCGATCGGCTTTTACGGCATGTCGACCTTCGAAGGCCCGATGATGTCGATCAAGGCTGTGAACAGCCTGTCGCACTACACCGACTGGACCATCGGTCACGTCCACTCCGGCGCTCTGGGCTGGAACGGCATGATCACCTTCGGCGCGCTCTACTTCCTGACGCCGCGGCTGTGGAACCGCAGCGGGCTCTACTCGCTGAAGCTCGTGTCGTGGCACTTCTGGCTCGCCACCATCGGTATCGTGCTTTACGCCTCGTCGATGTGGGTCTCGGGCATCATGGAGGGCCTGATGTGGCGTGAAGTCGACGCCAACGGCTTCCTCGTGAACGCCTTCGCCGACACGGTGGCCGCGAAAAAACCGATGAACATCGTGCGCGGATTGGGCGGCCTGATGTTCCTCAGCGGCGCGCTGATCATGGCCTATAACCTGTGGATGACCGTCCGCGCCCAGCCCGCAAAGGCCCCGGTGAACGCCAACAACCTTGTTGCGGCGGAATAAGGGGAGGAATGAAACATGGCTCTTCTTGACAAACACAAGGCAATCGAAACGCACGCCACGCTCTTGCTGGTGCTGTCGTTCCTCGTGGTGACGATTGGCGGTCTGGTGCAGATCGTGCCGCTGTTCTACCTTGAGAACACCATTGAAAAGGTGGAAGGGGTTCGCCCCTACACGCCCCTCGAACTGGCCGGCCGCGAGATCTATGTCCGCGAGGGCTGCTATGGCTGCCACAGCCAGATGATCCGCCCGATGCGCGACGAAGTCGAGCGTTACGGCCATTACAGCCTCGCGGCGGAATCGATGTATGACCATCCGTTCCAGTGGGGATCGAAGCGCACCGGGCCCGACCTGGCGCGCGTGGGTGGCCGTTACTCGGACAGCTGGCATGTTGACCACATGATCGACCCGCAGTCGGTCGTGCCGGAATCGGTGATGCCGAAGTACTCGTTCATGATGAGCAACGTCATCGACGGCCAGTACATCGCCGACTCGATGAGCGTGAATGCCATCGTGGGCGTGCCTTACACCGAAGAGATGATCGCCGAGGCCCAGGCCGACTTTGCGGCTCAGGCCGACCCGAACGCCGATACCGCCGGTCTGACCGCGCGCTATGGCGACAAGGTCGTGGTATCGAACTTCGACGGCCAGCCGGACCTGACGGAAATGGACGCCATCATCGCCTATCTGCAAGTGCTGGGCACGATGGTGGACTTCTCGACCTTCACGCCTGATCCGACGCGGTAAGGGGGGAGTTATGGATACCTATAGCTTCCTGCGCGAATTGGCGGACAGCTGGGCGCTTCTGGCTCTGACGCTGGTGTTCCTGGGGGTGATCCTCTGGGCGCTGCGTCCGGGTTCGAACGCGATCCACCGCGACGCAGCCAACGCGATCTTCCGCAACGAACAGCAACCCGCCGGGTCCGACAAGGACCTCCGGCCTGTGAAGGAGGCGTAAGACATGTGCGCCAAGCAAGTGAAGAAAGAGGCCCGGCAGGTTCCGACCACGGGGCATGAGTGGGACGGGATCGAGGAACTCGACAACCCGATGCCGCGCTGGTGGGTCTGGGTGTTCTACGCCACGATCATCTGGGGCATCTGGTATTCGGTCGCCTATCCGGCATGGCCGATGCTGACCCAGGCAACGCGGGGCTATCTGGGGCAAAGCACCCGGGCCGACGTGGAAGCCGAGATCAAGCGCTTTGACGATGCCAATGCCGAGATCAAGGCCAAGCTGGTGGCAGCGCCGCTGACGGGCATCGCCGGCAATGACGAGCTGAACCAGTACGCCACCGCTGCCGGGGCTGCCGTGTTCAAGACCTGGTGCGCCCAGTGCCACGGGTCGGGTGCTGGCGGTGTTCAGGGCAAGGGCTACCCCAACCTGACCGACAACGACTGGCTCTGGGGCGGCGACATGGAGGCGATCTACACCACGATCAACCATGGCATCCGCAACACGACCGACGCCGACGCCCGCTATTCGGAAATGCCGAAGTTCGGCGTGGACCAGCTCCTGGACGAAACCCAGATCGGGCAGGTCGTGGAATATGTGCTGCAACTGTCGGGGCAAGAGCATGATGCCGCTCTGGCCACGGCCGGTCAGACCGTGTTCGTCGACAACTGTGCCGCCTGCCATACCGAAACCGGCGCGGGCGACCGTGCGCAGGGGGCTCCGGCGCTCAATGACGCGATCTGGCTTTATGGCGGCGACCGCGAGACGATCACCGCTACGGTGCATGGTGCGCGTTATGGCGTGATGCCTGCCTGGGCCGGCCGTCTTTCGGAAGACGAGGTGCGGGCAGTGGCGAGCTATGTCCACAGCCTTGGTGGCGGCGAATAACCACCGCAACCCGAAATGACCAAGGCCCCCGGAGCGATCCGGGGGCCTTAATCTTTGGAACAATCACCTTCGGCATTGACGGCGGCGCTGCCGGGGCGCGCTCTGCCGGGCTTAGCGCATTGTCGCATCAAACCGTCCCGCGCGCCGCTGCATCAGCCATTCCTCATCTTCACGCTTGCGCTCCAGCGTGGCGCGACGACGGGCGTCCGGGCTGGGCAGGCGACTTGCCACCAGCAGGCAATCTGCAAACAGGCTTAACATGTCAGGCTCTCCTTTCTGATTTCATGTCTTGAAAGTACGGTAGAATCTGCAAGCCTGCGACTCAGCAATTCTTGCGTGATGTAAGGCAGGCTTTCACATGGACTGGCGTAACTTTCCTCCGCTGTCGCAGCTGCGCGCCTTTGCCGCCTTTGCCGAGGCGCCGTCACTGGAACAGGCCGGCGCACAGATCGGCGTCACCCATGCCGCGATCAGCCAGCAGATCCGCGCGCTTGAGACGCATCTTGGCCTGTCCCTCGTCGAACGCGGTGGCCGCAAGCTGGCGCTTTCGCCAGAGGGCCGGCAACTGGCCGAGGCCTTGGCGGCGGGCTTTGGCCAGATGGCCGCGACCATCGCCAGCCTGACCGGTGCGGACAACCGCGCGCCCCTGCGCATCACCACCACCCCGACCTTTGCCGCCGGCTGGCTGATGCCGCGCCTTTCGGATTTCCGCGCCCATCATCCCGGCATCGACCTGGCCATCGACCCGGTCTCGGAGAGCCGCGAGATCGGGCGCGAGGCCGACATCGGCCTGCGCTACGGCAATGGCCGCTGGCCGGGACTGGAGGCGCGGCTGATCCTGCGCTCGTCGATCGTCGTGGTCGCGGCCCCGTCGCTGGTGCCCGAGGACGGGCCTGCGGACCTTGACCACCTGGCGGGGCTGCCATGGCTGCAGGAACTTGGCACTTCCGAGGTAACGGCCTTCATGGAGGCGCAGGGTATCGCCCGGCGGGAAGGGGCCGCGATCCTGTCGATGCCCGGCAACCTGATGATGGATGCCGCGCGCGACGGGCAGGGCGTGGCGGTGATCGCCCGCGCCTTTGTCGAGCGCGACATCGCGGCAGGGCGGCTGCGGCTCCTGGTCGAGGATGTCGAGCGCGAAGGGTATTTCATGGTCTACCGTCCCGGCCCGCTGCGGCCGGCACAAAAGGCCTTTGCGGCCTGGGTGCTGCGACAAGCTGAAGCAGGCGATGCGGGCGCAATTTGACACAGGTCAAGGCGGCGCAGGCAAATCTGCGCGAATCTGCCTCTCATGCCCTCCTTCAGGGGATGTGGCATTGCACCGGCGCTTCATCCTGTTCGCGCGTTTCCTGGAAGCGCCGGTGCCCTCCCTCTCTTCTGCAAGACCAAAAGCCGGGCTCTCCCACCCGGCTTTTTTCTTTGTTGCGGGCGGGGCGGGGCAATCTGCCACAGGGTAAAGCTGACTGAAGGATGAATATTTGATACAGGTCAATGCGACGGCGCGGCGTGCGGCCGATACCCGACGCAACAGTCAGGCAGATTTCCGGAGAGTTCCGTGTCCACCCCAAGCACCAACGAACCCAGCCTTTACGCCGCCCGCGAGCCGATCTTTCCGCGACGGGTGAAGGGGCAGTTCCGCACCTTGAAATGGTGGCTGATGGCGGTGCTTCTGGGCATCTACTACATCACGCCCTGGATCCGCTGGGACCGCGGGCCGAACCTGCCCGATCAGGCGGTGCTGATCGACATGGCGAACCGCCGGTTCTTCTTCTTCATGATCGAGATCTGGCCGCATGAGTTCTACTTCGTCGCGGGCCTTCTCATCATGGCCGGCCTTGGCCTGTTCCTGTTCACCAGTGCTGCGGGCCGGGTCTGGTGCGGCTATGCCTGTCCGCAGACCGTCTGGACCGACTTGTTCATACTGGTCGAACGCTGGGTCGAGGGCGACCGCAACGCCCGCATCCGCCTGCACCGTCAGCAATGGAATGGCGAGAAGATCCGCAAGCGACTGGTCAAATGGGCGATCTGGTTCGCCATTGCCATCGCCACCGGGGGCGCGTGGATCTTCTATTTCACCGACGCGCCGGCGCTGTTCTGGAACCTGCTGGACGGCACGGCGCATCCGATCGCCTATACCACCATGTTCATTCTGGCCGCGACCACCTTTGCTTTCGGTGGTTTCGCGCGCGAGCAGATGTGCATCTATGCCTGCCCCTGGCCGCGGATTCAGGCCGCGATGATGGACGAGGACACGTTGACCATCGGCTATCGCGAATGGCGCGGCGAGCCGCGCGGCAAGCAGAACGTGGCGGGCAATGGCGACTGCATCGACTGCATGGCCTGTGTCAACGTCTGCCCGATGGGGATCGACATCCGCAACGGTCAGCAACTGGCCTGCATTACCTGCGGGCTGTGCATCGACGCCTGCAACGACATGATGGACAAGATCGGCAAACCCCGCGGCTTGATCGGCTATCTGGCACTGACCGACGAAACCCGCGAGCGCGACGGCAAACCGCCGAAGTCGGTCTGGAGCCATGTGTTCCGGGTGCGGACCATCATTTACACCTCGCTGTGGTCGCTGGTCGGTATTGCCCTCGTGGTGGCCCTGTTCCTGCGCACCGAGATTGATGTGAACGTCACCCCGGTGCGCAACCCGCAGTTCGTGGTGCTGAAGGACGGCTCGATCCGCAACACCTATGAGATGCGCCTGCGCAACAAGCACGGCGAGGACCATTGGTTCGCCTTCTCGGCAACGACCGAAGGTGGCGACATCTTCGTCCTGACGCTGGAAGGCGAGGACAGCCTGAAGGTCAAGGTTCCGGCCAACGAAACCCGCACCCAGCGGCTTTACGTCACCGCGCCCGCAGAGGCGGCGGCGGCAGCGGCGGACCGGACCGAATTCCGGCTGTGGATCGAAGATCTCGGGTCCGACACTGTGCCGGGCACCGATCGGGTGCATCACGACACGGTCTTCAACGGAAAGGTGGAGTGACATGCGCGAAATCACCGGCAGACATGTGCTTGTATTCACCGTTTCGGCCTTTGCCGTCATCATCGGGGTGAATGTGCTGATGGCATGGAAGGCGGTCAGCACATTCCCTGGGTTGGAGGTGAAGAACTCATATGTGGCCAGCCAGACCTTCGACGCCGAGCGCACCGCACAAGAGGCGCTCGGCTGGACGCTGACCCCGGAATATGATGCGACAACCCGGGAAATGCGGCTGGTCTTTGCCGACAAGGCGGGCCTGCCGGTCGCGGTCAAGGATCTGAGCGTGCTGATCGGGCGCACGACGTCTTCGGCCGATGACATCCGCCCGACCTTCGTGCGCGAGGCCGGCGTCTATGTCGGCAAGGCCGAGCTTGGTGTGGGCAAATGGATGATGCAGGTCGAGGCCCGGTCCGAAGATGGCACGCTGTTCCACCAGCGCATCGACCTTGCGGTAAAGGGGTAAGCGATGACGGCCGCGCTTGATCCCAACGGCTTGTCCGAGGTTGAGCATGCCTCGCTGTCGGCCTGCCCGGCCTGCGTCGCTGCCCCGTCCGCCGAACGCATCGCGCAACTGTCGCGGCCCGACCATGCGCGGCTGATGCTCTCATTGCCCGCCGCCCATTGCGCCGCCTGCATCTCGACGGTGGAGACCGCCTTGGCGGCGGTGGCGGGGGTGCAATCGTCCCGCGTCAACCTGACGCTGAAACGCGTCTCGGTCGATGCCGAGGCCGCAGTGACAGCCGATCAACTCATCAAGGTTCTGGCCGGCGTCGGCTATGAGGCGCATGAGTTGGACGCCGGGCTTTTGAGTGCGACAGAAACCGACAGGCAGGGCCGCGATCTTCTGATGCGGCTGGGCGTGGCGTTCTTTTCGATGATGAATGTCATGTTGCTGTCCGTTGCCGTCTGGTCGGGCGCCGAAGGCATCACCCGCGATCTTTTCCACTGGATTTCCGGCGCCATTGCCATTCCGACTGTGCTGTTTTCCGGTCAGCCTTTCTTCAGATCGGCCTGGGCCGGGGTGAAAGCGGGGCGTCTGGGCATGGATTTCCCGATCTCGCTCGCCCTGGTGCTGGCCAGCTGCATCTCGATCTTCGAAACGTGGAAATCCGGCCATCACGCCTATTTTGATGCCGCCGTGATGCTGTGCTTCTTCCTGCTGCTCGGCCGCTATCTTGACCACCGCACCCGCGCCGTCGCCCGTTCGGCCGCCGAGGAGCTTGCTGCGCTGGAAGTGCCGCGCGCCGTGGTGCTGGTGGAGGGCGCAGAAATCACCCGCCCGATTTCCGAAATCGCCGTCGGCGATCTTGTGCGCGTGCGCCCCGGTGGGCGGATGCCGGTCGATGGTGTGGTGGTCGACGGTACCTCCGAGGTGGACCGTTCGCTTCTGACTGGGGAAAGCCTGCCGGTCTTTGCCGGACCGGAAACTGTTGTATCGGCTGGCGAAGTCAACCTGACCGGACCTCTGACCTTGCGGGTGACGGCGGCGGGCAAGGACTCGTCCCTGCACCGCATGGCCGATCTGGTGGCCGTCGCCGAAAGTGCCAAGACGCGTTACACGACCTTGGCCGAACGCGCCGCCAACTGGTATTCGCCGCTCGTCCATCTGCTGTCCTTCAGCGCCTTCGGCTTCTGGATGTGGAAAACCGGCGGCGATTTGCGCTTTGCCGTCAATATCTCGGCGGCGACGCTGATTATCACCTGCCCCTGCGCCCTGGGCCTTGCGGTGCCCGCCGTCGTCACCTCGGCCTCTGGCCGCCTGTTCCGCAAGGGCCTTCTCATCAAGCACGGCACGGCGCTGGAGCGTCTGGCCGAGGTGGATACGGTGGTGTTCGACAAGACCGGCACCCTGACCATGGGCACGCCGGAAGTGACCAACCTTGCCGAGCATCCCCGCGCGGCAGTGGAGGTGGCGGCAGCGCTGGCGATGGCCTCGTCGCACCCCTTGGCCACTGCTTTGGCCGATGCCGCCCGCGCCGGCGGCATTCATCCCGCCCGCGTCGAGGACCTGCGCGAGGTGCCCGGTTACGGCATCGAGGGCCTGTGGCGCGGCCAGAAGGTCCGCCTTGGCCGCGCCTCGTGGTGCCAGGCCGACGAGGCGGCAATGACCGCAACCTATCTCTGCACCGGCGAGGGCAGGCCGCGCGCCTTCACCTTCACCGACCGTTTGCGCCCCGGTGCCGAAGCGGCGATTTCCGCGCTGACTGCCCAAGGCAAGAGCCTCCGGCTGATCTCGGGCGATACCGAGGCCGCCGTCGCCGCGCTGGCCCGCCGCCTTGGCTTTGCCGACTGGACCTCGGGCGCCCTGCCAGCCGAGAAATCTGCCCTTGTCCGCGATCTTACGCTGCAAGGCCGCCGCGTGCTGATGGTCGGCGACGGGCTGAACGACACCGCCGCTCTGGCCGCTGCCCATGTTTCGATCAGCCCTGCCTCCGCGCTTGACGCGGCGCGCGCCGCCTCGGACATCGTGCTGCTGGGGCAGGATATGGCCGCCATCGGCGACGCCGCCCGGATCAGCCGCCAGACCCGCCGCCGGATCATCGAGAACTTTGGCCTGTCGGCGGCCTATAACGTGATTGCCGTGCCGCTGGCACTGGTCGGCGCGGCCACCCCGCTCGCCGCTGCCTTGGCGATGAGCCTGTCATCGATTACCGTGTCGCTGAATTCGTTGCGCCTGAAGTAGACCGCGAGGGCTGAATGGAAATCCTGACCTACCTCATCCCCGTCTCGCTGCTTCTGGGCGGTATCGGTCTGGCCGCCTTTGTCTGGGCGCTGAAGACCAGGCAGTTCGATGACCCGGCGGGGGACGCGAGCCGCATCCTGACCAAGGACTGGGACGACCGGCCGAAGCCGTAGCGGCGGCACGGACTGCCGCTGCCGGCCCCGGCCTATGAGCAAGGTTTATGCCCCGCGCTGCCTCTGACATCGCCTATCAATGCGGCCAGGCCTACCTTCAACCGGTTGTCCGGGCCAAAGGAAGCCCGGCGTGAGCGAACGGGAAGCCGGCGTGACCATTCAGGCCAGCCTCGCCCCTGATCTGGCGCCTGCCGGGTTCGGGTCTGCCTTGCCGCTCGGACTCCCTTGATCGCCTGAATCTGTGCACCAGGTTGGCATCGTGACATTGAAGAAAGGACCAGGATCATGAAAGCATCGGCCATTCTCGCCGCCTTGGCGGCATTGGCGCTCGTCGCCCTGCCGATCGCCGCCACGGCAAATCCACAAGGCTGTCCGCCCGGACTGGCCAAGAAGAACCCTCCCTGCATTCCTCCGGGTCAGGCGAAGAAAGGGGTCACGCAGGACGAGTGGAACATCCGGGATCACATGGGAGAGGTCATCGACCGCGATTCCATCATCTATCTTGACGACTACCCGCTCTATCAGCTGCCACCACCGCCTCCTGGCAGCCGCTATGCCGTGGTCGACGGCAACATCGTGGTCATCGACAACGAAAGCTACCGCATCCTGCAATGGATCAGGGTCTTCAATGCACTGACCGAGTGACATTGCGCGCTGAACCTGTGGGGCGACCGGTGTGTCGCCTTGCAGATCGGCGGTGCCGGCTGCGGTCAGAGCGGCTGGGCCATCTGGCCTCAGGTCTCGCCAAGCGCCCGCGGCCTTGGCCCGCCCAAGGCCCAGTCCAGCAGTTCCACCGTATGCAGTACCGGCACCCCGGTGCCCGAGCCGATCTGCATCATGCAGCCGATATTGCCTGCCGCAATCACATCCGGCGCCTTTGCCTCCAGTGTCTGCACCTTGCGCACCTTCAACGCAGTGCTGATTTCGGGCTGCAACAGGTTGTAGGTGCCGGCCGATCCGCAGCACAAATGGCTGTCGGCGGGCTCGACCACCGTGAAGCCGACCCGCTTCAGCAGATCCTTCGGCGCCGATTTCACCTGTTGGCCGTGCTGGAGCGAACAGGCCGCGTGATAGGCCACCCGCAGCCCCTTCGGGGTGCCTTCGGGCAGGCCGATCCTTGTCAAAAGCTCGCTGACATCCAGGGCCAGCCCCGCCACCCTGGCGGCATCTTCGCCCCCTAGCATATGGCCATAATCCTTTACCGTGGTGCCGCAACCCGAGGTGTTGATGACGATCGCATCCAGCCCCTTGCCCTGCACTTCGGCCATGAAGGCCGCCACATTGGCCTGCGCCGAGGCCTGCGCCTCGTCCGTCCGCCCCATGTGATGCGTCAAGGCGCCGCAGCACCCCATGCCCTGCGGGATGACCACCTCGCAGCCCAGGCGGCGCAACAGCCGGATGGTGGCATCGTTGATGTCCGTGTTCAGTGCCTTCTGCGCACAACCCGTCATCAGCGCCACCCGCATCCGGGTTTCCCCTCTGGCCGGAAAGGTCTGGGGGTCGTCATTGCGGCTGACTGGGGGAAGGGTATCGGGAGCCATCGCCAGCATGGCGCGCAGCCGGACATCGGGGATGAGCGGCGCAAAGGGCCGGGCCAGTTTCGCCGCCAGCAGCGCCAGACGAAACCGCGTCGGATGCGGGATGATCTTCGCCAGAATCCAGCGCAGCAGGCGGTCGTGCCACGGGCGTCTGTAGGTCGCTTCGACATAGGCGCGCGCCTGATCGATCAGATGCATGTAATGCACCCCGGACGGGCAGGTCGTCATGCAGGCCAGACAGGACAGGCAGCGGTCGATGTGGCGGACTGTACGGGCATCGGCGGGGCGGCCGGATTCCAGCATCTCCTTGATAAGGTAGATCCGCCCGCGCGGGCTGTCGAGTTCGTCGCCCAGCACCTGATAGGTCGGGCAGGTGGCGGTGCAGAAGCCGCAATGCACGCAGGCCCGCAGGATCTGGTTGGCACGGGCCAGACCGGGGTCCTGCAACTGCTCGGGGGTGAAATGGGTTTGCATCAGATCTTCCCCCCTTGCGCGAAAATCACCCGCGGGTCGAAGGCAGCGCGCAGGCCGGAACTCAACCGCGCCACGGCAGGCAACTCGGGCGGATGCAGGGCAGTCCCGGCGTCGCCCTCGGACGCCCGCGCCAAAGTCGCGTGACCATGCCGCCCGACCGCGGCGCGCACCGCCGCCCCCTGTCCGGCCTCGGTCAGAAGCCAGATGAGCCCGCCGCCCCAGTCGATCACCGCCTCGCCGCTCAAGGTGGTCACGATCCGGCCCGCCTCGGAGGGCGTCACCACCAGCCGCCAGACCGACCCGGCCCGCCCGGCAAAGGCCGAGACGTCCCGCACCGCCGCCCAAAGCGCCGGCCCATCCGCGGCTTCGCCCCATGCCCCGCCGAGCCGCTTGCGCAGCGCGGCGGCGCGATAGGCGACCGAGCCAGCCATCCCCTCGACCCGAAGCAGCGCACGTCCCCCGGCACAGGCTGCGCCCGAAACTTCGAAGGGCGAGCCGAGCGCAGACCGCAGGGCAGCAAGCCCGGCCTCGATCCCTCCGGCCTTTTCTCCGCAGTCGGCCACCAGCGTCACCTCGGCTTCGGGCCGCGCCTGCACCCGCAGCGACACCTCGGTCAGCACCCCCAGAGTGCCCCGGCTGCCCGCCATCAGCTTCACCAGGTCATAGCCGGTGACGTTCTTCATCACCCGCCCGCCGTTCTTGACGACCATTCCGGCACCGTCGACAAACCGCACACCCAGCAGGCTGTCGCGGCAGGCACCCGCCTGCACCCGCCGCGGACCCGAGGCATTCGCCGCCACCACCCCGCCAATGGTTGACGCCCCGTCGCGGCCCAGAAGCCCGCGCAGGTCGGGCACCTCGAAAGCCAGCCTTTGCCGCTCCCCAGCCAGAAGCGCCTCGATCTCGGCCAAGGGGGTGCCCGCACGCGCCACCAGTGTCAGCGCGCCGGGCTCATAAAGCCTGACGCCCGCCAGTCCGCCGGTTTCCAGAACCGGGCCTTCGGCCCTCCCGAGCGCCCGCGTGCCACCACCACGCACGACCACAGTCGCCGCCGTGCTGCGGATCATCTCACTCAACTCGACTTCAGTCGTCGGGCGCATGCAGTTGCCTTTCATACTGGCACAAATATCCAATTCCGCCGCCTCAGCCGGCGCGACGCCCGGCGCTTGCGGCCAAGGGGAACACCTTGGCCGGATTGAGCAGCCATGTCGGATCAAACACATCCTTGACCCGCATCTGGGCCTCCAGATCCTGCGCGGCGAACTGCACCGCCATCAGATCGCGCTTTTCGATGCCGACGCCGTGCTCCCCGGTCAGGCAGCCACTCACTTCGACACACAGCTTCAGGATCTCGGCGCCGAAGGCCTCGCAGCGGGCAAGATCGCCGGGCTTGTTGGCGTCATAAAGGATCAGCGGGTGCATGTTGCCATCGCCGGCGTGAAAGACATTGCCGACATCCAGCCCGAATTCCGCGCTCATCTCGCCGATCCGGCGCAGGACATGCGGCAGCGAGGAAACCGGGATCGTGCCGTCAAGGCACATGTAATCGTTGATCTGCCCCATGGCGCCAAAGGCCGATTTCCGGCCCAGCCAGATGCGTCTGGCCTGATCCTCGTCCGCCGCCTCGCGGAATTCCAAAGGCTGGTGCGACAGCGCAATCGCCTTGATCCGCGCCAGTTGCTCGGCAATTTCGGCCTCTGACCCTTCGACCTCGATGATGAGCAGGGCCTCGCAATCGGGATAGCCCGCATGGGCAAAAGCCTCGCAGGCGCGGATGCAGGGACGGTCCATGAACTCGATGGCGACGGGCAGGATGCCGGCCTTGATGATGTCCGACACGCAGGCCCCGGCAACCTCGTTCGATCCGAAGGCCACCAGAACCGGCCGCGCGCCTTCGGGTTTCGGCAGGATGCGCAGGGTGGCCTCGGTCACGACGCCAAGTTGGCCTTCCGAGCCACAGATCACCCCCAGAAGGTCAAGCCCTCCCGCCTCCATCCACGGCCCGCCGATCTCGACCACAGTGCCGTCCATCTGCACCAGCGTCACGCCTAGAAGGTTGTTTGTCGTCACCCCGTATTTCAGGCAATGCGCCCCGCCCGAGTTCATCGCGATATTGCCGGCAATGGCGCAGGCAAGCTGGCTGGAAGGGTCGGGGGCGTAGAAGAAACCGTCCTCCTCGACCGCGCCGGTCACGGCGAGATTGGTGCGGCCGGCCTCGACCCGGATGAAGCGGTTGTCGTAGTCGACCTCCAGCACGCGGTTCATCCGGCCGATGCCCAGAACCACGCAATCGGCGGTTGGCAAGGCCCCGCCGGCCAGCGAGGTGCCCGACCCGCGCGGCACCACCGGCACGCCCATCTGGTGGCAGGTCTTCAGCGCGGCGGCGATCTCTTCGGTAGTGCGGGGCAGGACGACGGCAAGGGGCGGGCAGGCATAGGCCGAAAGCGCGTCGCATTCATAGGCGCGGGTTTCCTCCGGCGCGTCGATCACGGCGTCAGCGGGCAGAACCTGTCGCAACGCGGCCACGATGGCGGGCTTCTGGTCCAAAATCGCCTGGCTTGGGGCTGGCATGTCCATGGCTGGCTCCGCAATTTCGCAATAATGGTAAAAAAATATAACCAATTTTGATTTTTCGCAAGCCTTGCGAGATGCGGCTTTCCAGCCGGCCACGCGCGCCTTACCCTAAGGCATGCAAACCGCCTATCACCTCGGTCCGTTCGGACCTTCTGACCTTTTGGCGCTGGCGCTGACCTTGGCGCTGTGGCTGGCCATTGGCTATCTGGTGGAAAACCCGCCGAAGGGCCGGGTGTCAGTGTCCAAGCTGATGGAGCGGTATCGCCACGACTGGATGGCAGAGTTCGTCACCCGCCAGCCGCGCATCTTCGACGCCACGATGATCGACAACCTGCGGCAAAGCGTGGCGTTCTTCGTCAGCGCCGCGATGATTGCCATTGGCGGCGGGATTGCCATGATCGGCAATCCGGCGATGCTGCTGGCGATTGCCCGCGATCTGACCTTGCCGACCGAAACGGCCGGGCTGCAGCTGCGGGTGGCTCTGGTGGTCGCGTTTCTGGCCAATGCGCTGTTGAAATTCATCTGGGCGCACCGGCTGTTCGGCTATTGCGCCATTCTGATGGCGGCGGTGCCAAATGACCCCGCCCACCCCGAGGCCCGGCATCGCGCGGCGCAGGCGGCGGATATCAATATCACCGCGGCAAAAAGCTTCAATCGCGGGCTGCGGTCGATCTATTTCGCGCTGGGCTCGCTGGGCTGGATGGTCGGCCCCCTTGGTCTGACGCTGGGGGCCGTGGTGATTTCCCTGACGCTGATCCGCCGCGACTTTGCCTCGACCTCGCGGCAGGTAATGTTGCGGCGGATGTGAGCCGCGCTCAGGCCGCCTTGGCGCCGGGTTGCGGGTAGAAGCTGTCCCCTTTGGCGGCCATGTCGCGAAGCATCTTGGGCGCGGTGAAACGCGGGCCGAAGGTTTCGGTCAGGCTGTCGCAAATCTCCACCGCGCGG
Organism: Tabrizicola oligotrophica; assembly: GCF_011008935.1. GTDB lineage: Bacteria > Pseudomonadota > Alphaproteobacteria > Rhodobacterales > Rhodobacteraceae > Tabrizicola_A > Tabrizicola_A oligotrophica. The sequence continues at coordinate 278,012 of NZ_JAAIVJ010000002.1, forward strand.
GCCGCGCCGATGATGTCGAGCCAGCCGAACGGCCCGCCGGACCACGGCGCAAAGCCCCAGCCGAGGATCGCGCCGACATCGCCTTCGCGGATGTCGGTCAGAACGCTCTCTTCCAGCGCCCGCACCGCTTCCAGCACCTGCGCCATCAAGAGGCGGTGCTGCACCGAGGCCAGATCGGGCTGGTCCTTGGCCGCGGGGAACCGGGCCTCAAGCCCCTCCCACAGCCCTTCGCGCTTGCCCGCCGGGTCATAGGCGTAAAAGCCCGCGCCCGCCTTCTTGCCGATGCGGCCCTGATCGGCCATCCAGAACAGTACCTCGTCCACCGCGCCGTCCGGGTAGGCGTCGCCCATCGCGGCCTTCGTGGCTTTGGCGATCTTCACCCCAAGGTCGATCGAGGTTTCATCGACCAGTTGCAGCGGGCCGAGCGGCATGCCGACGAGCTTGGCCGCATTCTCCACCAGCGCCGGCTCCACCCCTTCGGCCAGCATGCGGATGCCTTCGTTGATATAGGGAATGATGCAGCGGTTGGCATAGAAGAACCGGGCGTCGTTCACCACGATCGGCGTCTTGCGGATCTGGCGGACGTAATCCAGCGCCTTGGCCACTGCAACATCGCCGGTCGCCTTGCCGCGGATGATCTCGACCAGCATCATCTTGTCGACCGGCGAGAAGAAGTGGATGCCGATGAACTGTTCGGGCCGCTGGCTGGCCTTGGCCAGCGACGAGATCGGCAGGGTGGAAGTGTTGGTCGCAAAGATGCAGGCGTCGCCCACCACAGCCTCAACCCTGGCCGTCACCTCGGCCTTCACTTTCGGGTCCTCGAACACGGCCTCGACAATCAGATCACAACCCGCCAAGGCGGCATAATCGGTGGTCGCCAGAATGCGCCCCAGAACCTCGGCCTTCTTCTCGGCCGTGACCTTCTTCCGCTGCATCCCCTTGTCGAGAAGCCCTTCGGAATAGGCCTTGCCCCGGTCGGCCGCCTCTTGCGCGGCGTCGATCAGCACGACGTCAATGCCGGCATTGGCCGAGACATAGGCAATGCCTGCCCCCATCATGCCGGCGCCGATGATGCCCACCTTCTTCACCGTCTGGTCGGTCACCCTGGGCCGGTTCGCGCCCTTCTCCAGCGCCTCCTTGTTGATGAAGAGCGAGCGGATCATCGCGGTGGAGGAGGGGTTCATCAGAAGCGAGGTGAAATGCCGCGCCTCGATCCGGATGGCGGTGTCAAACGGCACCAGCGCGCCTTCGTAGACCGCGCCCAAGAGTTCCTTTGCCGCCGGATAGACCCCCATGGTCTTGCCGCCGACCATGGCATTGGCGCCGACAAAGGTCATGAACCCTGCCGGATGATAGGGCGCACCGCCTGGCATCTTGTAGCCCTTTTCGTCCCAAGGCTTCACCAGATCGGTGTCCTTGGCCGCAAGCACCCACTCCTTCGCCCGTGCGAGCAGGTCTTCGGGCGCCACCACCTCATCGATCAGCCCGGCCGCCTTGGCCGCCTTCGGGTCCGACAGCTTGCCCTCCAGAAGGAAGGGTGCGGCCATCATCGCGCCCAGCTTGCGGGTCAGACGAGTGGTGCCGCCGCCGCCGGGGAAGATGCCGACGAGAATCTCCGGCAGGCCGATCTTGGCGCGGGCATTGTCGGCGGCGATGATGCGATGGCAGGCCAAGGGCAGCTCCAGCCCGATGCCCAGCGCCGTGCCGGGCAGGGCGGCGACAATCGGCTTGCCGCCCTTCTTGGTCTTGGGGTCCATGCCCGCCAGTTCGATCTTGCGCAGGACGTGGTGCATGCCCATCACCCCGTCAAAGATCGCCTGCGCCCCGCCCGCCCGCATCGCGGCGATGACGTTCAGGTCCATCCCGCCGGCAAAATCCTTCTTGCCGGAGGTGAGGATGATGCCCTTCGCCGCGGGATCGGCCAGCGCACGGTCCACCATGCCGGACAGAAGCTGGAACGCTTCGGTCGACATGACGTTCATCGACTTGGTCTTCACGTCCCAGGTCAGAGTGACGACACCATCGGCGTCCATGGCATAGGTGAAATCGGTCATCGGGCGTCTTCCTTGGGTCGGGGGCGGCCGTCGGCATGGGTATAGCGCCGGTTCGGGCCGTCTTTGTGGGTGATCAGGTCATGATCGGGATAGTGGATGGTGTCCGTCTGCCGGCGCGTGCCGACGACAAGGTAAAGCGCAGGCGCATCGCCGCGGTTTTCAAGGCAATGTCCGACCGGCTGGCCCGCTGGCCAGACGGCGCATTCCCCCGGTGCAAGGGGCGTCTCCTGATCCTCGATCAGCACCAGCTGGCCCGAAAGCAGATAGACGAATTCATCCTCGGCTTCATGCCAGTGCCGGAAGGACGACCGCGCGCCGGGCGGCAGCTCTTCCAGATGCACGCCGAATTGCGTCAAGCCGCCGGGCTCTCCCAGGATGCGATAGCGGTAGTCGCCCAAGCCACCGCCCAGCACGGGGTGGGTGTAGCCGGCTGCGGTCATCATCGGGGTTTCGGCGAGCTTGGGCATCAGCGCGACCCGGCCCAATCGGTGTCGTCGCGGTAGGTGAAGCGCGGCTTGCCGCGGTTCATGTGGATCTTCATGTCCACGTCGGAATAGCTTGCCACCTCCTCAGGGTCTTTCGAGCCGACCACCAGAAACCGCGCCGGGTGGTCCGAGCGGTTGACGAAGCGGTGGCCATTGGCGACCCCGGCCTTCCAGGCGGCACAATCGCCCGGCCGCATTGGCGTTTCCCCCTCGTCCTCCACAAGGATCAGATCGCCTTCCAGCACGATGGCAAACTCGTCCTCCTTCAGATGCCAGTGCCGCAGGCTCGCCACTGCACCCGGCTCCAGCGTGACCAGATTGACGCCAAACTGCGTCAACCCGCCCGCGTCGCCCAGGCGCAAGGAAGATCGCCCGACCATCATCTCGGCATAGGGCGCAGGATAGATCGAGCCGGTCTTGACCGGCACCGTGGCAAGATTGATCTTCGGCATGGCTCCCCCCTAGCGTTTCAGAAAATCCTGACCCGAGCCGTTTCCGCCCAGCGTCCAGTCGATATGCGCGGCAAGGCTGCGAATCTCGAGAATGCGCCACTGGCCGTCCCGTGACCGGATCCGCATTTCCGACAGGAAGGGATCGGCGATCCGGTTGGCCCGGGCCATGATATGTACCCGGCAGAGAATGCGGTGAACGCCGCCGCCCTCGTCGGACACGCCCCGCACCTCGCGGAAGATGTCGGTGACGCCATGCAGCTTCAGCACGTTGTGGTAGAGGTCGAAGTCACGACGCAGACTGGCCTCGTCGCTCAGGACATAGGGTGCTTCGCCCACAGGAATGATGGTCAGGGGCAACTCCATCACCTGCTGATAAAGCTCGAAATCGCCCGAGACCAAGGCCTCGGTCAGCCGGTCGCCGATGCTTGAAAACCCTGAAACGGGCATGGCTCAGACCCTTTCGATGATGGTGGCCGCCCCCATGCCGCTGGCGATGCACAGCGTGGCGAGCCCGGTGGATTTGCCCGTGCGTTCCAGCTCGTCAAGGAGCGTGCCGATGATGATCGCCCCTGTCGCCCCCAAGGGATGCCCCATGGCGATCGAGCCGCCGTTGACGTTGACGCGGGCGGGGTCAATGTCAAAGGCCTGTTGAAAGCGCAGCACGACCGAGGCGAAGGCCTCGTTCACCTCGAACAGGTCGATGTCTTTGATGCCCATGCCGCTGTCGCGCAGGATCTTTTCCGTCACCGGCACCGGGCCGGTCAGCATGATCGTCGGATCGGTGCCGATCTTCGCCGTCGCCCGGATGCGCGCGCGCGGCTTCAGCCCATGGGCGCGGCCGAACTCGGCACTGCCGATCAGCACCGCCGCCGCCCCATCGACGATGCCGCTGGAGTTGCCGGCATGGTGGATATGCTCGATCCGCTCCAGATGCGGATATTTCATCAGCGCGATCTTGTCGAAACCGGGCATGGCCTCGCCGATGTCCTTGAAGGCAGGCTTCAGTGCCGCCAGCGTGGCCATGTCGGTGCCGGGCCGCATGTATTCGTCCTTGGCCAGAATGGTCAGGCCGTTTCGGTCGGTCACCGGCACGATGGATCTCTCAAACCGGTTTTCGGCCCAGGCCGCCGCGGCGCGACGCTGGCTTTCCACCGCCAGGGCATCAGCCATCTCGCGGGTGAAACCGTATTCGGTGGCGATGATATCGGCCGAAATCCCCTGCGGCACGAAATAGGTCTTCATCGCCAAAGACGGGTCCACCGCAATCGCCGCCCCGTCGCTGCCCATGGCAACGCGCCCCATCATCTCGACCCCGCCGGCAATATAGGCCTGCCCCGCGCCGCCCTTCACCTGATTGGCGGCAAGGTTCACTGCCTCCATGCCAGAGGCGCAGAACCGGTTGATCGCCAGACCGGGGATCGACTGGTCAAGATCGGACAGCAGGACCGCCGAGCGCGCAAGACAACCGCCCTGCTCGCCCACCTGCGTGACATTGCCCCAGATCACATCCTCGACGGCGTGGCCGGCAAGCCCGTTGCGATCCTTCACCGCGTTCAGGATACCCGCCGACAGGGCGACGGAAGACACCTCATGCAAGGCCCCGTCCGGGCGACCCTTGCCGCGCGGGGTGCGGACGGCGTCGTAGATGAAAGCGTCAGACATGGGGTCAACTCCTTGGTCGGGTCAGGGGCGGCAGCCGGGTGTCGTCACGATCGGGGACCGATCACAGCCACCATGTTCCGCTTTGCGTCGCCCGCGCGCAATTCTTTCGCTGCGTCACGACAGGGGCAGCGCCTTGAGGGGCCACCCCGCGGGCGGGCAAGCGCCACTCATCCGCCCCCCGGAAGAAATCGACGAAGCGCAATTGCAAGGGCATGCCCGTCGCCTGCAGCATCAAGGCAGCCTTGCAGGCATTGCCGCTTGCGCCAAAACCGTGAAGCGTGACCGTCATCGCGTGTCTCCCTGCCGCTCCGCCCGTTGCTACCCCCGGGGGGGTTCCACCCCCGGACCCCGGGAGGATATTTTCTCCAGTATGAAAGACCTTTCCCCGGGCTTTCATACTGGTCCAAATATCCCCGCCGGAGGCTCCGACCGGGACCGCGGGGCGGGGCGCGTCAGGATTTCCGCGCCTCCAGCTCCGCGTTGAACAGCCTGAGCCGATGGGTCAGGTTTTCCTTGTCGGTCACCGAGTCGAAATGCTCGAACAGGAACGACAGGGCCTCGCCCTCGTCCAGTCCCGCCTCGGTCGAGAACCGTTTCAGGCGGCGGTAACCGTCCTCGGTCATGGCAACCGGAAAGCGGCGGGTCAGGCGGAAGCGTTTGGGCATCTGGAACCTCGGGTTGGGCTGGGCCCGGAATTCGGGCGGAATTCCGGTTTCCCGTCAGATTAGAACGCCTCTGCCGCCAAGGCCATAACCGGATCGGCGCCGCTTTCGATCCGCGCCAGATGCAGGGCACAGGCCGGGAGCTGGCGGGTCATGTAATAGCGGCCGGTGGTGATCTTGGCGGTGAGGAAGGCCGCGTCGCCGCCACCGGCGTCAAGCGCGGTGAGGGCGGCTTTGGCCATGCGCGTCCACATCAGGCCAAGGCAGACATGGCCCATCAGCAGCATGAAATCATAGCTGCCCGCCAGCGCTGCATTGGGGTTTTTCATGCCGTTCTGCATGAAGAACATCCCCGCCGCCTGCATCGCCTTGGACGCCTGTTTCAACGGATCGGTGAAGGCGGTCATGCGGGGCTCAGGGTCATGCGCCTTGCATTCGGCCTTCACCATTTCAAAGAAGGCCATCACGTGCTTGCCGCCATCGGCGGTCAGCTTTCGGCCGACCAGATCCAGCGCCTGCACGCCGTTCGCGCCTTCGTAGATCTGCGCGATGCGGGCGTCGCGGACGAACTGGCTCATGCCATTGTCCTCGATATAGCCATGCCCGCCCCAGATCTGCTGGGCCTGCACCGCCATTTCGAAGCCGCGGTCGGTCTGGAAGCCCTTGATGACCGGGATCAACAGCGATGCCAGCCCGTCGGCGGCCGCATCCGCTTTGCGGTGGGTTTGGTCGATCAGGCTGGCGGCCCAGAAGGTCAGCGCCCGCGCGCCTTCGACAAAGCTTTTCTGGTCCATCAGGTTGCGGCGGATGTCGGGATGCACGATCAGCGGGTCCGCCGGGCCGGAGGGGTTTTCCGTGCCGGTGATGGCGCGGCCCTGCAGGCGGTCTTTGGCATAGGCCAACGCGTTCTGATAGGCGGCTTCGGCCACGGCATAGCCCTGCAGCCCGACGCCCAGCCGCGCCTCGTTCATCATGGTGAACATTGCCTTCATGCCCTTGTGCAGATCGCCCAAGAGCCAGCCCGTTGCCTCGTCATAGTTCATCACGCAGGTCGCGTTGCCATGGATGCCCATCTTGTGTTCCACCTTGCCGACCGCAAGGCTGTTGCGCGCGCCAAGGCTGCCGTCGGCATTCACCAGAAACTTCGGCACGATGAAAAGCGAGATGCCCTTGGTGCCCTCGCCGCCGCCGGGCGCCTTGGCCAGCACGAGGTGAATGATGTTCTCGGCCATGTCATGCTCGCCGGCCGAGATGAAGATCTTGGTCCCGGTGATCTTGTAGCTGCCATCGGCCTGCGGCTCGGCCCGGGTGCGCATCAGGCCCAGATCGGTGCCGCAATGCGGCTCGGTCAGGTTCATGGTGCCAGTCCACTGGCAGGACACCATCTTCGGCAGATACGTCGCCCTCTGTTCGGCGCTGCCATGGGCATGGATCGCCGAATAGGCTCCATGGGTCAGGCCCTGATACATGTTGAAGGCCATGTTGGCCGAGACCATCACCTCGCCCACTGCGGTGCCCATCAGATAGGGCAGGCCCTGACCGCCATATTCCGGATCGCAGTCGAGCGCCGTCCAGCCGCCTGCGCGCAGCGCGTCAAACGCCGCCTTGAACCCTTTGGGCGTGCGCACCACGCCGTTTTCCAGCACGCATCCTTCGTGGTCGCCCGTCGCGTTCAGCGGCGCCAGCACTTCTGAGGCGAGTCTTCCGGCCTCTTCCAGCACAGCCCCGGTGAAGCTGCGGTCAAGATCGCCGTAGCCCGGAATGTCCCGTTCCGAAACCTTCAGGACATCATGCAGCAGGAACTCCATGTCCTTCAGGGGGGCGGTGTAGGTGGTCATCAGGGTCTCCCTTGTTCGACGGCAGGGGCGCGGAAGGCGGCGATCATCTTCTCGCCCTCGGCCAACTGGGTTTTCAATTCGGCAATCGCCACATCAAGCTCGGCGCGCTGGGCTTCCATCTGCGCCAGCCGGTCCCGGGCGATCTCAAAGGTGCGCTGCATCTGCGTCAGATTGGAGCCATCGGGCTCATACATGGCGAGAAGCTGGCGGATGTCTTCCAGCGAGAAGCCAAACCGCTTGCCGCGCAGGATCAGGGTCAGGCGGGCGCGGTCGGCCCTGGTGAACAGCCGCCGCGTGCCGAGGCGGATCGGGAACAGCAGTTCCTTCGCCTCATAGAAGCGCAAGGTGCGGGGGGTGACGTCAAAGGCGTCACACATCTCGCGGATGGTCAGGGTGTCGGTGGTATCGGTCATGGTCACGCGTTGGCCGGGTTGCTGCCGGATTGGGGCTTCGGACCATGATAATAGCGTGCTTGACGTTAACGTAAATGTAACGTCACGTCAGATCGCGGCGTGACGTGGGGTAGGAGGGCCTGAGCGACAAATCACGATGTCCCACAGGCCCGCAGATCTGTCCGGAACAGCCGCGAGGGCCGATCCAGATCTCAGATCTTGATGATCGCCGCCGTCGCATACATGAACGCGATCCCGCCGAGGAAGCCCGCCAGAACAGCCGGCGAGAAAAGGGCGGCCTGTCGATCCTCGTTCTGGCGCATCAGGTAGGCGGATACCTCAACGATCACCTGCAGGATCGCCCCGGCCCCGATGGCAAGCGCAAGGGCGGTCCATTGCGGGGCATAGGCCAGGCTGCCCATCCACATGCCAAGGATCGCAGGGCCGCCGGCCAGAAGGGTCAGGGCCGGGAACGTCCAGAGCGGTGGCCTTGCCCGCAGCATCGGCGCCGCGATGCCGATGCCTTCGGTGACATTGTGCAAGGCGAAGCCAAGGACAAGGAAGGTGCCCAGGCCCGCCGATCCGGCGGCGAAGGCCGCGCCGATCGCCAGCCCTTCGCCGAAATTGTGCAATCCGATGCCAAGGGCAATGTAGAAGGCGAGCGCAATGCCAGAGGGTGTGCCACGCCAGCGGCCAATGGCCATCAGCAGCAGGAAGCTTGCGAGGGCGGCCAGCCAGACCAGTGCCGAGCCCTGAAACAGCGCGGCGGACTCGGCCGCCAGGTCCAGGGCCTCGTCGGTCATGTCGATCAGCAGGAAGGCCAGAAGCCCAACTGTCAGCGCCAGAAGGAAATTCATCCCCCCCCGACCGACCCCGCGCATCGCCGGAAAGAACATCAGGCCAAGCGCAACCGGCAACAGCCCGACGATGGCGCCGACCACGGCCTGCTGCCGCAATTGGCCAGCGGTTGCCTTGGGAGTCGGCAAGGCAACGGCGATTTCGTGTTCAAAGGCCGTGCCGGTGTTCGACAGCATGTTGACGAGATGTGCCTCACCCGCGACCCATGGGTAGGGGATATGGACCCAGGCCGTGTCGCCGCGGGCAATCGGGCCGGCGGGCGTCTGCGAGAAGGTCCAATAGGCATCGTCGACCATGACCTGCGCAATCTGCATCGGTGCAGACCCGCCGGCGCGGACCAGCAGGCCAATGCCGGTTTCGTCCAGAATGCTGCGCTCCACGGTCAGCACCTCGACTGGCGGGGCGGATTTGCCGAAGTCGCGCAGCGGATCGAGGGATGCGATCCAGACGAAGGCCCCCAGCATCAGGACCAGCGGGGCGAGGACAAAGACGAGCCGGGACAGCGGCGTGCGGGAGGGGCGGGACTGTTCGCTCATGCGCCCGGCCCCCGCACGTCAAAATGGCCGACCCAGCCAAGCTCGGTAAACTCGGACTGGTGGGCGTGGAACATGTACATGCCGTCCTCATGCTCTGCGAAGCTGAATTCCAGAATCCCGCGCTGCGCCTGGCATTGCATGATCAGGTCAACGGTCTGCAGGGTTGGTGTCAGGGTGGTGCCGGTGTCGAAGTAGTTGAAGAAATTGGCGTGCAGGTGGAACGAGTTGATCGGGTCGAATTCGGTCACGTTCACCAGATAGATCCGCACCGGGCGCGTCTTGTCGATGCGGATCGGGGCGTTCATGTAGGCGTGGGCAATGCTGTTGACCGCATAGACCTCGTTCCCGCCGTCGAAATTGGTGTCAAACGCGTTCATCACCATCGCCAGTTCCTGCCATTCGGCATTCTCCGGGGTTCCCAGCAGGCGCGATCGTGCCACGGCTTCCTGCGCTGGGTGGCGGGCCGGATCGGGGTCGATCACGAAAAGCCCGTACATGCCCTTGTGCATGTGCCGCTTCAGCGGCAGCGCGTGGCAGTGATAGAGGTGGCAGCCGAAGGGCCTGGCATCGAACTCATAGGTGAATTCCTCGCCGGGACCGATCAGCCCGGCCCCCGGCACGCCGTCCATGCGTGCGGAATGCAGGCCGTGGAAGTGCATCGAATGCGGGTGCGACCCGTTGTTGCGGAAGGTGATGCGCAACCGCTCGCCTTCCTTGGCGCGCAGGGCCGGGCCGGGAACGCGGCCGTTGAAAGTCCAGGCGGGAAAGAAGATGCCGGGGGCGATCTCGATTTCCTGATCGATGGCCGTGACTTCGAATCTGCGCAGGGTGCGGCCGTCCGCCATGAGTTCGGTGGTGCCGGTTTCCCAGTCGGTCAGCAACAGGGTGGGATCAAAGCCGTTGCGGGCATGATCCACCCGGCCCACCGTCATCATGTTGCCATGCGCCATGCCCGGCATCGGCGCGGCATAGGGGTCGGCCTGCATATGCGCCACGTCATGCCCGGCCGTTGACCCTGCGGAAGGTGCCGTCTGCGCGGGCGTGCCTTTGGCCAGCGCAACCGCACCACCTGCCGCGACCAGCCCGCCAACCAGCAGCGCGCGCCGTCCAGGGTTCCCCAGATCATTGTGGTCGGTCATTCAGGCAGTCTCCGATGCGCAAAAGGAAGCTAAGGCACATTAAGTTAGACACAGCTAACTTGTAATGTCGATAGATTTCGTGTCAAGACTGGCTGAGCGGAGACAACCGATGACTGAAATACGAACCAATGACGAAAACGGCCCCCGCCCCGCAGAAGCGCGGGCCGAACGCTTTCAGGCCGTGCGGGAGGCGCATCGCAACGAACTGGCCGAAGACTATGTCGAGCTGATCGCCGAGTTGATCGCGCAATTCGGCGAAGCCCGCCCCGTCGACCTTGCCGCGCGCATGGGCGTGACGGCGCCGACTGTTGCGAAAACGCTGGATCGTCTGGCGCGCGAAGGTCTGGTCGCGCGGGCGCCCTATCGGTCGGTCTTCCTGACTCCGGACGGGGCGAGGCTGGCCGAATCCTGCCTGCGGCGCCACGAAATCGTGGTGCGCTTTCTGATCCGGCTCGGTCTCGATCCCGAGACCGCAGAAAAGGATGCCGAAGGGATCGAGCATCACGTCAGCGACCGGACGCTGGAACTGTTTCGCAGCTTCGCGGAGTGCAGCTGAACCGCCGGCTGCCGACGCACTCTTGGCAGAACCTGTGGCGGATGCCATCATTCGCGAACCTGATTTCTGATCATTGGCGCTGCAATCTTCGGTCCCTGTCGAGGGAGTCCCATGCCAAATTGGCCCGACACACGCCTTGTCGACCTTCTCGGGCTCAGACACCCGATCATTCAGGCGCCCATGGCCGGAGCTTCAAACCCGTCGCTGGCTGCGGCGGTCAGCAATGCCGGCGGTCTCGGCTCCGAGGGTCTGGGAGAGGCGACGCCGCAGCGGGTCGCAGAGGCGATCGAGGCAATCCGGGCGCGCACCAACGCCGCGTTCAACATCAATCTGTTCGTGAACCCCGGGGCCCCTCCGCTGGTTGGCCACAAGCTGCGGGCCTGGCGCGATGCCCTGATGCCGCATTATCGGGCGGCTGGATTGGGCGATGTTCCCGCCGCGGATCGTGGAGCCCCGGTAACTCCGTCCGCCGAGATGATCGAGGTCCTGCTGCAGCTGCGCCCGCCTGTGGTGAGCTTTCATTTCGGCTTGCCAGAAGCGGCCATCGTCGCGCGGCTGAAGGCTGCCGGGACGATCATCATCAGCACAGCGACGACGGTGGCAGAGGCGATCGCGCTCGAGGCTGGAGGCGTTGATGGGATCATCGCCCAAGGCTGGGAGGCAGGCGGACACCGCGGGTCGCACCGGCCGACAAAACCGGGCGATGGGGTTGGAGCCCTCGCGTTGGTGCCGCAGGTTGTCGATGCCGTCCGCGTGCCGGTGATTGCCGCGGGAGGCATCTGTGACGGTCGCGGCATTGCCGCGGCCATGGCCCTGGGAGCCGCCGGGGTGCAACTCGGGACCGCATTCCTGCGCTGTCCGGAAGCCTCCACCGAGCCTGCCCACCGCGCGCTGCTTGAAACGGCGACCGAGATCGACACGATGGTGACCGATGCCATATCGGGCCGCGCCGCCCGAGCGGTGCGCAGCGCCTTTACCGAGGCCATGACAGGGCGAGACGTGGCAAAGCCCGCGTTTCCGGCCCTTTACGATTTCACCTGGCCCCTTGTCGAAACGGGTGAGGCGTCGTTCCATCTCTACGGCCAGGCGGCCCCGCTGGCGCGTACGCTGCCGGCGGCCGAACTTGTCGAAACTCTTGCGCAAGAGGCGCTCGAGCGGATGGGGGCGCTGTCTGGCCGGCGGGGCTAGGGGCTGGCCTGATCTTGCAGAAGCGGCAACATCAGGGCGAAAAGCTCGGCCTGCGAGCTGATGGTGCAGCGGTTGTACAACTGCTTGCGGAACACCTTCACCGTCTGCGGCGACAGGCCAAGGCGCAGGCCGATCGACATGGTGGAATGGCCGCGCAGGATCAGCAGCGCCACCTCGGCCTGCCGCGCGGAAAGCTGGATGCCGTGCTGGCGCCGTGTCGCCCTGGCCAGCAGAACGGCGGTGTCCTCGGCCGGTCCCGGCGCGCGTGACAGATCGGCCCAGTGCGATTCTGCCAGCGCGGCCACCACCGGCGCAAGACGCTGGCAGGCTTCGACCTCGCGCTGGGAGAACACCCGGTTTGAGGAAACATCCCGGCCAAGGCAGAGGTTCAGCGTCACGCCCGGAGCGGGATAGGCGACGAAGGTGATCTCGTCCACAAGGGTGGTCTGCTCGTAATATTCGCTGAAGTAGCGGCTGCGGTGAAAGGCGTCCGGGGCGATGTCGGTCAGCCGGTAGGCCCCGGCGGCGACGCGGTTCAGGTGCAGGTCGAAGAACGGGTCAAGCCGATAGGCGCCGGGCAGATAAGTGCTTTCCAGCTCGGCAAAAACCGTGGGGTCAAGGGTCTGGCGATACAGAACCTGCGGCGCCCCCGCGTCGCGGTAGGCCAAGTAGATCAGGTTGTCCGGCGCAGCAACGGCGTGGAACAGACCGGCCAGAGCGGCCTCGAATCCGGGCTGGCGAAGGGTGCGGATCGCCTCGGCAATCCGGGCCTCGGACAGGTTCGGCAGGGGCGGCATGGCGATACCTCTCTGGGGGTATATACCCCCTCTTTTCCGGTAACCTATGCTGATCTGACAGAAACCGGGGGTATGATCCAGCCAAATGAGCGACGCCATCGACATTCGCCGCGTGGTCAAGCGCTACGGCACCTTCACCGCCTTGCATGGCGTGTCCCTGACTATCCGGGACAACGAGTTCTTCACCCTGCTTGGGCCGTCGGGCTGCGGCAAGACCACTTTGTTGCGGATGATCGCGGGGTTCGAAGACGTGACCCAGGGCGAGATCCTGCTCTTTGGCCAGAACATTGCCGGGCTGGAACCGGACCACCGCCCGGTCAACACGGTGTTTCAGAACTACGCGCTGTTTCCCCATATGTCGGTTCTCGACAATGTGGCCTTCGGGCTGAAGATGAAGGGCATGGCTGCCGGGCCAAGACGGGCGCGGGCGGGCAAGATGCTGGAGATGGTGCATCTGTCGGCCTTTGCCGACCGGCTGCCGGCGCAGCTGTCGGGCGGCCAGCAACAGCGGGTGGCCCTGGCCCGCGCCCTGGCGCCGGAACCGCGCGTCCTGCTTCTGGATGAACCCTTGTCGGCGCTGGATCTGAAGCTGCGGCAGGCGATGCGGGTCGAGTTGAAGCAATTGCAGGAAGACACCGGCATCACCTTCATCTTCGTGACCCACGACCAGGAAGAGGCGCTGACCATGTCCGACCGCATCGCGGTGATGAGCGCGGGCCACGTCCAGCAGATCGGCAGCGCCCGCGACATCTACGAGGCGCCGGTCAACCGGTTCGTTGCCGATTTCATCGGTGAGACCAACCTTCTGGAGGTGGAGGTCGCCTCGGTGCAGGCGGGCATGGCGCGCGTGGTGCTGCCGGGTGGACAACAGGTGACCTGCCCCTCCGCCACTGACACGCTGGGCAGGCACGCCCTGTCGATCCGGCCCGAGCGGCTGTCGCTGATCGCGGCAGAGGGCGACATGACGGCCACAGTGGAACGGGTGGTCTATCTGGGCACCGACCTGCAATTGCTGATGCGTCTGGACGGCGGGGCCGACATGCAGGTGCGCATCCAGAACTCGGCCCGGACCGACGTGCCGCAGATCGGCGCCCGGCTGGGTCTGCGGATCGAGGAAGGCGCAGCACGCCTTTTGGCAGACTGATGGCGGGGATGGTGCCAGACCAGACCCCGGCCACCAGCGGCGACGGCTATCGCCGCGTCGTCGGACCGCTGCTTTTGCCGACATGGGCGATGATCGGCATCTTCCTTGTGGTGCCGGTCGCACTGATGGCGGTCTATTCTTTCTTGACCAAGGAATTCCGCGGCGGAGTCGACTGGCAGTTCTCGCTCGCGGCCTATGACCAGTTCTTCCTGAACCGGGGCCTGTTTGGCGACGAGCCGCCGGTCATGGAATGGACCTATATCACGATCTTCTGGCGGTCGATCTGGCAGGCGGCGGTGGCCACCGCGCTGTGCCTTGCCATCGGATTTCCGACCGCCTGGTTCATCGCCACACGGCCCGCCAACACGCGCGGTATCTGGCTGTTCCTCATCACCATTCCCTATTGGGTCAATCTGTTGATCCGCACCGTCAGCCTGAAATTCCTGATCCGCGACAACGGCCCCCTGAACGAGGCGCTGATGGGCGCGGGCCTGATCGACGGCCCCTTGCCCTTGGTCAACACCAACCTTGCCGTGCAACTGGGGCTTTTCTACAGCTACCTGCCCTTCATGGTGCTGCCGGTCTATGCCGCGGTCGAGCGCTACAACTTCGCCTATTCCGAGGCGGCGGCGGATCTTTACGCCTCGCGCTGGGTCACGCTGCGCGAAATCGTGCTGCCCATCGTCAAGCCCGGCATCGTTGCGGGCTGCCTTCTGGTCTTCATCCCCTCGCTGGGCGCCTTCCTTGCGCCCGACCTGCTGGGCGGGGCCAAGACCTTCATGATCGGCTCGCTGATTGATGAGCAGTTCAAGGGCAGCCTTGGCAACTGGCCCTTTGGCGCGGCGGTGTCGATGATCCTGATGACACTGGTGATGATTGCGCTGCTGGTCTATGCGCGCTCTACCGCCAAGGGAGGTGCCGCATGAAAGGTGTGCGGCATTATCCCGGCTTTCTGGCCATCACCGTGCTGTGCCTTGTGGTGCTTTACGCGCCGCTTCTGGTCATCATGGCCTATTCCTTCAACGGATCGACCTCGATCACCACATGGGGTGGCCTTTCGCTGCATTGGTATGTTGATGTCTTTACCGGGGCCGAGGCGGCACGGTTCGGGCAAGCGGCATGGAATTCGCTGACCATCGCCGTCATTGCCGCCACGGCATCGACCGCCATCGCCACGGCGGCGGCGGTGGCGATGATCCGGGGCGGGACATTCCGCGGCAAGCGGGCGACGTTTGCGCTGATCAACATGCCGCTGATGGTGCCGGAAATCGTGACCGCCGTGGCGACGCTGATCTTCTTTGCCATGATCGGGCTGACCACCGGTTATCTGACGATCCTGATCGCCCATGTCACCTTCTGCATCCCCTTTGCCTACCTGCCCATCGCGGCGCGGTTGCAGGGGATCGAGGGGCATTACGAACAGGCCGCGCGCGATCTCTATGCCAGCCGCTGGCAGGCCTTCCGGCTGATCCTCTTGCCCTTGATGGCGCCGGGGGTGGTGTCGGGCTATCTCCTGGCCTTCATCATCTCGCTGGATGATTTCATCATCACCAACTTCGTCAAAGGCGCGGGCATGGAAACCCTGCCGACCGCGATTTTCGGATCGGTCAAGCAGGGCATCAAGCCGAACATCATGGCGATTTCCACCCTGATGCTGGTGGTGTCGATCCTGTTCGTGGCGCTGTCCTACCTCATCAACCGCAAGGGCCGCAGAAGCCCGTAACCCCGACAAGGAGATCCGCATGAAGTTCCGTCTGTCCGCCTTGGCCCTTCTCATGGCCAGCCCAGCCTTCGCCGAGGGCGAGCTGAAGGTCTACCACTGGTTCGAATACATCCCGCAGGAGCTGGTGGACAAGTTCACCGCCGAGACCGGCATTACGGTGACGATTGATACCTATGACAGCAACGAATCCATGCTCGCCTCGCTGAAGGCCGGCAAGCTCGGCCAATATGACGTCGCCGTGCCGGGCGATTACATGGTGCAGATCATGGGCGCCGAGGGGCTTTTGGACAGCTTCACCCCGGAGGAGCTGCCGAACTTCGGCAACATTGATCCGAAATGGATCGATGTTCCGTTTGATCCGGGCCGCAAATCCTCGATCCCCTATCAGTGGGGCTCCACCGCGTTCAGCGTGAACCGCGATGTCTACACCGGCGACATCAACACCCTTGCGATGATCTTCAACCCGCCGGAGGAGCTGAAGGGCAAGATCAACGTACTGGACAGCCAGGGCGAGGTTCTGGCGCTGGGGTCGATCTACATGGGCATCCCGCAATGTTCGACCGACAAGGAGCAGCTGAAGGCGCTGTCGGACATGCTGGTGGCCGCCAAGGCGAACTGGGCCAGCTTTGGCTCGGATACCGCCAAGGATGTGCTGGTGTCGGGCGATGCTGCGGCGGGGATGATCTATAACGGCTTTTCCGCCAAGGCGCGTGCCGAAGGGGCGAATGTCGAGTATGCCTATCCCAAGGAAGGCTATGTTGTCTGGATGGACAACATGGTGCTGCTGAAAGACGCGCCGAACCGCGACAACGCGCTGAAGTTCATGAACTTCCTGTTGCAGCCGGAAAACGCCGCCGCCGTCACCAACTATGCCGCCTATACCTCGGGCGTGATGGGGGTGGAACCGTTCCTGGACGAGGCGATCAAGTCCAGCCCGGAAAACAACCCCCCGGCGACGGCGCCGGCCGGCAGCTTCATTCAGGTCTGCGATGAAGAGGCGCAGAAGCTTTATGATGCGATCTGGATCAATCTGAAGAAGTAAGCAATTCGGCCCCGTGCCTGTCTTGGCGCGGGGCCATGAACCCCGGTGGTCCCATGCGCCTTTCTGTTCTGCAATCTCCCTCGCCCGCGGGCGATATCGATGCCGCCTGTGCCGCGCTTGAAGCGGCCCTGCGCGCAGCAGCGGCGGCCGGGGCCGATGTGCTGGTCGCGCCGGAGGTCTTTTTGCCCGGCTACAATCAATCCCGCATCGCCGATCTGGCGCTTGCGCGCGACGGGGCCGTGCTGGCCCGATTGTCCGCGGCGGCAAAGGCCGGGCAAACCGCGCTGGTCTTTGGTTATGCCGAAGCCTTGGAGGGGCGGGTCTACAATTCGGCACTTTGCTTTGGTCCCGATGGCCAGACGCTGGCGCAGTACCGCAAGATCCAGCTTTATGGCCCGCGCGAAAAGGCGATCTATTTTCCCGGTGACGCCTTCGTGACCTTCGATCTGGCCGGGCGCAAACTGGCGCTGCTGATCTGTTATGACATCGAGTTCGCCCCGCATGTCGCCGCTCTGGCTGCGCGGGGTGTCGAGGCGATTCTGGTGCCGACCGCCAACATGATGCCTTTCACCCATGTCGTGCGTCACACCGTCCCAGCGATGGCCGCCAATCACGGTCTGGCCATTGCATACGCCAATTACTGCGGCAGCGAGGGCGATCTGACCTATGTCGGCGGCAGCCTGATTGCCGGCCCCCATGGCGAGGTTCTGGCGCAGGCGGGCGAACACCCGGCGCTGCTGATTGCCGATGTGCCCGCGGTCGATACCGCCCGCGTCTCTACCCAACGCCTTGATTTCCGGAAGATCTGAGCCATGCCAAAAGACAGCCGCGACAGCCGCTACGACATTCTGTTTGAACCCCTGCAAATCGGGCCGAAGCTGGCGAAGAACCGCTTCTATCAGGTGCCGCATTGCAATGGTGGCGGCTACCGTGACCCATCCGCCGCCGCCGAGATGCGCCGCACCAAGGCCGAGGGCGGCTGGGGCGTGATCTTTACCGAACAGACCGAGATTCACCCCTCCTCCGAAATCACGCCTTTCATCGAACAGCACCTGTGGGAGGACAAGGATATACCCGCGCTGGCCGCCATGGCCGAGGCGATGAAAAGCCACGGTGCGCTGGCGGGCATCCAGCTGGCCTATTCCGGCATCAATGGGCCGAACCTTTATTCGCGCGATGTACCCTTGGCGGTGACCGGCGGGCCGATCCTGACCTTCACCTCCGATCCGGTGCAGGCCCGCACCATGGACCGCGAGGATATCCGCGACCTGCGCCGCTGGTTCAGGAATGCCTTCCGGCGCAGCCAGCAGGCGGGGTTTGACCTGATCTGCCTTTATGGCGCCCATGGCTTTGGCATCTTCCAGCACTTCCTTTCGCGCGCCACCAATCACCGCGCCGACGAATACGGCGGCAGCCTTGAAAACCGCGGCCGGTTCCTGCGCGAGGTGATCGAGGATGCGCGCGAGGTCACGAAGGGCGAGCTTGGTATCACCTATCGCATGTCGCTGCATGAGGCCGGGACCTACGGTTTTTCCAACGCCGAGGTGCGCGACTTCATCGAAATGCACGGTGATCTGCCCGACCTGTGGGATCTGGCGCAAGGCACTTGGGAGGCCTGCTCTGGCACCTCGCGGTTCAAGCCGGAAGGCGCGCAGGAAGATCTGGTGCGCGGCATCAAGGCGCTGACCTCAAAACCCGTCGTCGGCGTGGGCCGCTTTACCAGCGCGGACGCCATGGTGCGGCAGATCCGGTCGGGGATACTGGATTTCATCGGTGCGGCGCGGCCGTCGATCGCCGATCCCTTCCTGCCAAAGAAGATCGAAGAAGCCCGGTTCGACGACATCCGCGAATGTATCGGCTGCAATATTTGCGTTTCGGGTGACATGACCGGCGGCATCAGCCGCTGCACCCAGAACACCGCCTTCATGGAAGAATGGCGCAAGGGCTGGCACCCGGAGCGGGCGCGGCCCAAGGGGCCGTCGTCCAGCGTGCTGGTGGTGGGCGCCGGGCCAACGGGGCTGGAGGCCGCGCTGCAATCGGCACGGCGCGGCTATCAGGTGACGCTGGCCGAGGCGACCACCGTGCTTGGCGGTCGCGTCGCGCGCGAACGCACCCTGCCGGGCCTGTCGGCCTGGGGTCGGGTGGCCGATTATCGCACCGGCCAGCTTCAGCCTTTGACCAATGCGGAAGTCTACCGCGACAGCCGCCTGACCGCTGACGACGTGCTGGCGATGGGGGCCGAACATGTGGCGATTGCCACGGGCGCCAGCTGGCGCCGCGATGCGGTGGCCCGCCTGCATCTGCTGCCGATCCCGACCGACCCGGCCATGCCGGTCTTTTCGCCCGATGACCTGATGGCGGGGCAGGGGCCGACGGGCGGCCGCGTCACGGTCTATGACGACGACCATTTCTACATGGGCTCGCTCATGGCCGAGGTTCTGGTGGCGCGCGGCTGCACGGTGGATTTCGTGACACCCGCCACCAAGGTTGCCGAATGGGCGGAAAACACGCTGGAGCAGGCGATCATCATGCGCCGGTTGCTAGAGCTTGGCGTGCAGGTGCATCTGTCGAAGGCGCCCGAGACCATTGGCCCGAGCGAGGTCAACCTTGGCTGCACCTGGAGCGGGGCGATCACCACGCTGCCCGCCGATGCCGTGGTCATGGTGACATCGCGCATTCCGCACGACGGCCTCTACCACGACCTTGCGGCGCGGCAGGGCGAATGGGAGGCCGCGGGCCTGCGTTCGGTCAAGCTGATCGGCGATGCGGCAGCTCCCGGACCAATCGCCTGGGCCACCTACGCCGGACGCCGCTATGCCGAGGAGTTGGATATGCCCGACGACCGCGGCGACACTCCGCGCTTCCGTCGCGAAGTCGCAAGACTGGAACCGGGGCCGTCGCGGCTGCCGTGATGCTTGGGCGCTCAGACTGCCGATGACATGGCACACAGCCATGCCGTCGGCGCCCCCCCGCTGCGCCAAGAATGGGCGCGCAGGCCCCTCATCCTTTGCCGATCTCCTCGACGGCGGTGGCGCGCAGCGCCTTGAGGTCGGCGATGGTGATCTCCAGTTCGGTCCGCTGCTTTTCCAGCTCCACCAGCTGCCGGTCGGCAAGCCCCAGCCAATGTTGCAGCTGGTCCTTTTCGCCCTTCTTGCCGTAGATCAGCAGCCATTGGCGGATTTCCTCCAGAGAAAAACCGAAACGGCGGCCGCGCAGGATCAGCTTCATCCGCGCCACCTCGCGCGGGCCGTAGAACCGCGCGCGGCCCTCTTTCTCCGGGGCGAGAAGCTCGATGTATTCGTAATAGCGCAGCGTCCGGGGCGTGACCTCGAACTTGGCGCACATCTCCTTGAAGCTCAGGCGGGTGTCGGTCATGGGCTCTCCTCCGGTGGACAGGTTAGGAGAAAGTCCGCCCTCGGTGCAAGAATTGCGCTGCGGCATTTGCGCGGGCAGGGGTTGCACCGGCGGCACGGGCAGGGGAAGGTTGGCGCAACGTCGAAGCCCGCCCCGGAAAGGTCTGCCCATGCCAGACGCCAATCCCGATACCCTTGCGGTTGCCCGCCAATTCATGGCGGCGCTGCCCCATGCCCGCGAACTGGGACTGACGATCATCCGGTTGGGGAACGGCCATGCGACGATCACCATGCCCTATGATCCCCGCCTTGTCGGCGATCCGGCGACGGGGGTGCTGCATGGCGGAGCAATCTCGGCCTTGATGGACACCGCCTCGGGCGCGGCGGTCCTGAGCCATCCGGCCGCGCCGGTTTCCACCGCCACGCTTGATCTGCGGATCGACTATTTCCGCCCGGCGACCCCCGGTCAGGCCATCACCGCACGGGCCGACTGCCACCACGTCACCCGCTCGGTCGCCTTCATCCGGGTCATCGCCACCGATCAGGACGAAACCCGCCCCGTTGCCATGGGCACCGGGGCCTTCACGCTGGACCGGCCGCGACCGGCCGCAACCGGGAAGGCGCCGGCATGACCGCCTATCAGAACCGCGACGAGGCTTTGGCCTGGCTGGTGGGGGCCGTGCCCTATATCCGGTTTCTCGGCATCCGTTTTGACCGGCAGGGCGACGAGATCACCGCCCATCTGCCGTTTCAGCCGATGCTGATCGGCAATCCGGTGATCCCGGCGCTGCATGGCGGGGTGACGGCGGCATTCCTTGAGGTGGCGGCGATCATCGAACTCAGCTGGACGACGCTTTGGGAAGACCTGTCGGCAGGCCGGCTTGGCCCCGATGCCGTAACGCCCGGGCATCTTCCGCCCTTGCCCAAGACCATCGACTTTACCGTGGATTACCTGCGCTCAGGTCAGGCCAGGGATTGCTTCGCCAAGGCGCGGATCAACCGGTCGGGGCGGCGCTATGCCTCGGTGCATGTCGACGCCTGGCAGGATGCGCGCGACAAACCCTTTGCCAGCGCGGTCGTGCATTTCCTGATGCCCGAGGCGCCATGAGCGCCATCACCCACGCCCGGGTTGCCCGCATCGCGGTGCCGGTGGTGCTGTCGAATGCCACGGTGCCGCTGCTGGGCGCGGTGGATACCGCCGTGATCGGGCAACTCGGGCAGGCGGCGCCCTTGGGGGCAGTGGGCATGGGGGCGGTGGTGCTGGCCACGCTCTACTGGGCCTTCGGGTTTCTGCGCATGTCCACCTCGGGCCTTGCCGCGCAGGCGGCAGGGGCGGGGGATCGGCCCGAGCGCACGGCCGTTCTGCTGCGGGCGCTGATGGTGGCCGCGCTGGCGGGGGCGGCATTGATCGTCCTGCAAGTGCCGCTTTTCGCTGCCGCCTTCGCCATCGCGCCTGCCAGTGCCGAGGTCGAAGGCCTTGCCCGGACCTATCTTGCCATCCGGATCTGGGGCGCTCCGGCCACCATCGCGCTTTACGCGCTGACCGGCTGGCTGGTGGGGGTGGAGCGGACAAGGGGCGTCCTCCTGCTCCAGCTCTGGCAGAACGGGTTGAACATCCTGCTCGACCTCTGGTTCGTGCTGGGGTTGGGCTGGGGGATCGAAGGCGTTGCCGCCGCCACCCTGATCGCCGAGGTGACCGGCCTGATGCTGGCACTCTGGCTTGCGCGCGATGCGCTTGGCCGCCTGATGCTGCGGGCGGCCCTGACCCGGCTTTCCGACCGTGCCGCGCTGTCGCGCATGTTCACCGCCAGCCGCGACATCATGGGCCGTACGATCCTGCTGCAATTGTCCTTCACCAGTTTTGTCTTTCTGGGCGCGCGCTTTGGCGATGTGACGCTGGCGGCCAATCAGGTGCTGATGCAGTTTCTCGAGATCACCGCCTATGCGCTGGACGGCTTTGCCATCGCGGCCGAAACCCTGGTGGGACAGGCGATCGGCGCCCGCGCCATGGGAGATGTGCGCCGGGCGGGTCGCATTGCGATGCAATGGGGGTTTGGCGGTGCGGCGCTGCTGGCTCTGGTCTTTGCCGCGCTTGGCGGGCCGATCATCGACGTGATGACCACGGCGCCGGAGGTTCGAGCCGCGGCGCGGGATTACCTCGCGTGGCTGGCCCTTGCACCGTTGATCGGCGTGGCAAGCTGGATCTATGACGGTATCTTCATCGGGGCGCTGCAAACCCGCGCCATGCTGGTCGCCATGACCCTG
Organism: Tabrizicola oligotrophica; assembly: GCF_011008935.1. Classification (GTDB taxonomy): domain Bacteria; phylum Pseudomonadota; class Alphaproteobacteria; order Rhodobacterales; family Rhodobacteraceae; genus Tabrizicola_A; species Tabrizicola_A oligotrophica. Next base: position 300,158 of record NZ_JAAIVJ010000002.1, read on the forward strand.
TCGGTCGCGGTCTATGGGGCAGCGCTCGTGGCGCTGATCCCGCTCTTGGGCAACCACGGCCTCTGGGCCGCGCTGATGGTACTGAACGCCACAAGAGGTGTGACGATGTGGCGGGCCTATCCGAAGGTACTTGCGTAGCGCGGGTTTGCCCCGCGCGCAGTGCCGGCGGTCCTACCGCCGGAGCAACCGGAACCCCGCCGAGGCCGCCCAGCCGGCCACCGCTGCCAGCGCAAGCGAGATCAGGCCGTAAAGGAAGGGCTGCTCGTGCGCCATGACGTAAAGTGTCCGCTCCAGCCCTGCCTTCCGCACCCCGATCACCCGCTCCATATGGTCGATCACCCGGCCGCCGCGGGTGATGAACATGCGCACCTTGTAATCGCCTTCGGTCAGGTTGGCAGGAAGTACGACATCGGTGCGGAACAGCGTTTCCTCCACCAGTTGCACCTGATTTTCCAGCAACCGATAGCTTTCGTCCGTGCTGCGGATACGCTCCAGCGCGGTGATGAACTCCTCCGAGCCCTCGGCCTCCGATGCGCTCCCGACGGCGCGGATGGCATGGGGCAGGGTGATCTTGTAGCGCAGGTCGTCGGTGCCGGACAGGATCTTTTCCACCGGCCCGGTGGTGGCCACGGCGTAGAACGAAGGTGCCGCATCGACGGTAATGGCCGAGGTGTTCACCCAGATGCCCGCCCGGCGTTCCTTGCGGCGGATCACCAGCGGGGTCGAGGGGCCTTCGACGGTGATGACGACTTCCAGCGGGGCGCCGGCCGGCGCCGGGGCCTCGCGCTTGACCGCGCCATAGATCAGGATTTCCGAGCCGTCGAAATTCGCCGTGATCGCCACCCGGTTCTGCGACAGGCCCGAGACGATCTCCTCGCCTTCGGCCAGCACGGCGGTCGGCAGCCAGAGTGCCAGAAGCGCCGCGCGGATCATGGCAGCACCAGGCGCGTGACCGAGAACAATTCGGCCGGGCGCAGCAGCAGGTCAAAGGCAATCTTGATCGCCACCGCCAGCACCAGCGCGGCCAGCAGGATGCGCAGCTGCTCTGCTTTCAGCTTCACCCCGACGATGGTGCCGAACTGCGCGCCCACCACCCCACCAAGGATCAGCAGCAACGCCAGCAGCATGTCGACGGTCTGACTGTTGACCGCATGGACGACTGTGGTGAAGCCGGTGACGAAGATGATCTGGAACAGCGAGGTGCCGATCACCACCTTGGTCGGCATGCCAAGGATATAGATCATTGCAGGTACAAGGATGAACCCGCCGCCGACCCCCATGATGCCGGCCAGAAAGCCCACCAGCGCGCCGACGCCCAAGGGCGGCAGCACCGAGATATAAAGGCCCGAGGCGCGGAACTTCATCTTGAAGGGCAGGCCATGCACCCATGTATGGATATGGGCGCGGCGCACCGGAGCGGCCCCGCCATGCCGCCGGGCGCGCAACAGCGCACGGGCGCTTTCGACAAACATCATGGCGCCGATCAGACCCAGAAACAGCACATAGGAAAGCTGCACGAACAGATCGACCTGCCCCAGCGAGGACATGTAGGAAAACACCCGCACCCCCGACCATGACCCTAGGAGACCGCCCGCCAGCAGCACCGCCCCCATGCGGAAGTCCACCGCCTTGCGCTTCAGCTGCGCCAGAACGCCGGAAATCGACGAGGCCACCACCTGATTGGCACCCGTCGCCACCGCCACGCCGGGCGGCACGCCAATGAACAAGAGGAACGGAGTTATCAGAAACCCGCCGCCCACCCCGAACATGCCCGACAGAAAGCCGACGATCCCGCCGATCCCCAGAAGAAGGATGGCGTTGACCGAGACCTCGGCGATGGGGAGGTACAGTTGGAACATCGGGTTGTGGGGTTGGGAAGGGCCTGTTTCCCCAAGACTTGCGCCTGTTTCCGGGCCTTGTCAAATCCAGTTTGCACCGATGGCTCAGGCCAGATTCCAGGTCCGCCCTGTCGCTCAGCCTTGCGGCGTCATCGCCTTGCGCCCCTTCGCGCGTTCCAGCCCCAGCCGCCGCTCGCGCCAGATGATGAGAATGCCCGCCGCAATCACCAGCGCCGCACCGCCCAGCATGGTCCAGGTCGGCACCTCGGCAAAGACGAAATAGCCGATCAGCAGCGCGAACAGCATCGAGGCATAGTCGAAGGGCGCCACCAGCGAGGCATCGGCCTCGCGGTAGCTCGAGGTCAGCAGGATCTGCCCGACGCCGCCAAGAAGCCCCGCGCCGATCAGGATCATCGCCTCGCGCGCCGTGGGGATCACCCAGCCGAACGGCACGGTCACCAGCGACAACAGCGTTGCGGTCAGGGAAAACCAGAACACGATGGCCGAGGTATTTTCGGTGTTCACCAGCTTGCGCACGAAGACCTGCGCCAAGGCGGCAAAGAGCGCCCCACCCAGCACCAGCATTGCCCCGAACGCCTCGCGGTGGCCTGCGGCTGCGCCGGTCAGCACCGTCAGGCGCGGCGACAGCACGATCAGCACCCCGGTCAGCCCCAGCGCGACCGAGGCCAGACGGAAAAGCCGGACCTCCTCGCCAAGAAACATCGCGGCGAAGACCACCACCAGCAGCGGCGCGGCATAACCGATGGCGGTGACTTCGGGCAACGGCAGATAGCCAAGGCCGGCAAAACCCAGGCCCATGGCCAGCGTTCCCATCAACCCGCGCCAGACATGGCCGATGGGGTTCTTCGCCTTGAACCCGGTCGCCAGCTCGCGCCGCATGGCCAGCCAGACCACGATCACCGGAATGGCAAAGGCCGAGCGGAAGAACACCGTCTGCCCGGCGGGCACATGCGCCGCCGTCGTCTTGATCATCGCCGCCATGACGATGAACACCAGAACCGAAGCCAGTTTCAGGCCAATGCCGCGCAAGGGTCGCATGGGGGTCTCCTTGGGTCATGTGAAGCACTGAATGGCATGGGGCGCAAGGCCGGGTCGGGCAAGAGTTCGGGCAGGAGTTGACCCGTTGCCTTTGCCCTGCGCTCCTGACCCGAGCGCAAGGCGGAAAACGGCCTCGGATGCGCCCTGACGGAGACGGGCGGCGCACCGGCCACGGTCTCTGAAGGCCCTTGGGCTAACCCGCCAAGGCCCGGTCCTGATCGCGGGCGCGTCTCGCGGCAGCTTCTGCGCGGCATCAAACAGACCATTGTGGCCGCAATATCCATGCTGGTCATTGCGGCCCTGGTGGGAACGCGGGATCTCGGCCAGCAGGTCTTTGTCGCGCTTGGCAGGGCCGATCTTGGGCTGGTCGCCGGCTTCTCCATTGCCCTTCTGGCGCTCATCGCCGACCGCCTGCTTCGAGACGGAACGAGGAAGACATGAGCCAGCTTCAGGAGGTCTACCTTGATGGCGCGTGGATTTCTCTCGCGCCCGGGTGTCAGGGGATGTCGGTTGAAAACCCGACAAGCGAAGAGGTGATCGGGCATTTCGCCTTGGTCAGGCGTCGGATGCGGATCAGGATGCCAGAGCGGCGCTGACATCCCTTGACCGGGTGGTGTTTGATCGGGCGGCCTTTCCCGTGGTCGAACGGAGCGCCCGAATGGAGGAGATCCCTGCCGAATGTGACCGCCGAGCCTATGCCGCCGCCAGCACCTTCGCCTCGGACAAGCGGCCGCCAGCAGCCTTTTGCTCCGCAAAGGCATCGGGGTCTGCGCGCTGATGACGGCGTGGACCTGGCCGACCAACCAGATTGCCTGCAAGATCGGCCCAGCTTTGGTTTCGGATTGCACTATGGTGGTGAAACAGTCCGGTCTTGCCGTCGTCTCGGCGATCCTCATGGCCCAGATCTGCCAAGGGGGCGGCGTCGCGCGGGTCAGGACGGCTTTGTTGCCGAAATGGCGTAGCGATGTTCGCTGCGCCTCAGCAGCGTCTTGCGGAAGCCAAGGCCGCGCGCTTGCGCGCGGTGGATCGGGGCGAAGCGGGTGTCGAGGCGGATGTCTCCGAAACCCGCGGCGACCAGCAGCGCGGCCACGGCCTCGCCCCTTGCCCCGCCCGAGAAATGCACCCGCGACAGGATCGACGCGTGGCGTGCGGCCAGATCCGCACCGGGGCCGCGGTGGGCAGGGGCGGCGAGGCGGGCCATCAGGCGGCCCAGAAGGCTGCGGTTCACGAAATCCCCGTCCACGATCAAAAGCCTGCCACCGGGGGCAAGCACCCGGAACCATTCGGCAAAGGCGGCGGTCGGGTCGACCAGCGTCCAGACCAGATGGCGCGTCACGATCACATCCTGACTGGCGGTGGGCAACGTGGTCCGTTCGGCATCGGCCTGCAGGAAGGCGACGGTGTCACCCGCCTTGCCGCGGGCGCGCGCCAGCATCGGCTCGGACCAGTCAAGCCCGGTGACGCGGAACCCCAGGTCGCGGCACAGAAGCGCGATCTCGCCGGTGCCAGAGGCCAGATCCAGCAGCCGGCGGCCCGCGGCCGGGCCAAGGTGGCGGGTGAACAGGGCGGCCCAGGCGGCGCGCTCGGCCCCGTCCGTGATCCGGTGACCGGGATCCTGATCGAAGGTGGCGGCCCGCTCGGACCAGTAATCGCGGATTTCATCCCGCAGGTCGCGGTTGGACGCGGCGTGATCGGGCGGCGCGGGAATGGCGTCAGGCATGAGATTTCTCGGCAGATTTCGCGGCAAATTCAGGGGTTCGTCTCTATCGGATAATTTCCGATAAAACAAGTCAACTTTTGTAGTTGACAAAATAACTCGACAATTTTACCTCGCCAATGCGAAACCAACCAAGAGAGACACATGTCCTGCCTCCGCAACATCCTCGGCGCTTCGGTGCTGAGCCTGATCGCAGCCAGCCAAGCGCTCGCCGACAAAGTCACCCTCACCGATATTGCCGGACGGCAAGTCGAGGTCGAGACGCCCGTGCAGCGCGTGATCCTGGGCGAGGGGCGGCAATCGTTCTTCACCGCGGTCCTGGACACGGACAACCCCTTTGCCCGCGTGGTGGGCTGGCGTGACGACTTCATGAAGGCCGACCCCGACAGCTATGCCGCCTATCTGGAGAAATTCCCCGAAATCGCCAGCATCCCGAATTTCGGCGGCTTCAAGGAAGGTACGTTCGACATCGAACAGGCGGTCTCGCTGAAGCCCGACGTGATGATCCTGAACCTTGAAGCCAAGGCCGCGACGGACGAGGCGGGCTACGAGGCGAAGCTGGCGGAAGTGGGTATTCCGATCGTCTATGTCGACTTCCGTGAAAAGCCCTTCGAGCACACGGCAAAGTCGATGGAGATCATCGGCGAGCTTTACGGCAAGCAAGACCGCGCAGCGGAATACAACGCCTTCTTCGCCGCCGAGATGGCGAAAGTGACCGACGTGATCGCCGCGCATCCCGATCTGGTCCGCCCCTTGGTCTTCGTCGAACGCGCGGGGGGGTATTCGGAAGATTGCTGCATGTCCTTCGGCAACGAGAACTTCGGCCGCATGGTCGAAGAAGCCGGGGGCACCAACATGGCCAGGGATGTCATCCCGGGCACTTTCGGCACAGTGAATGCCGAGCAGATCATCGCATCGAACCCCGATGTGGCGATTGTGACCGGCGGCAACTGGGAGGCCTTCGTTCCGGGCGGGGCCTGGGTCGGCGTCGGGCCGGGGGCCGATCTTGATGTCGCGCGGCAGAAGCTTGCCGCCCTGACCGAGCGTTCTGCCTTCACCGGCATCAAGGCGGTCGAGACTGGCAGCGTCCATGCCATCTGGCACCAGTTCTACAACAACCCCTACAGCTTCGTGGCTTTGCAGCAGATCGCCAAATGGCTGCACCCCGAGGTCTTTGCCGACCTCGATCCGGAAGCGGCGCTGAAGACCCTGCACGAACGCTTCCTGCCGGTTGACTATCGTCCCGGCTACTGGGTGTCGCTGAACTGAGCGCGGACGGGGCGGCATGACCAGCCGCCCCGCATTTTCAGGAATCCTGCCCATGTCACTTCTACCCATATCGCTTCTGACGGCCGAAGCCGCTGCCCATCCCTATCGTCGCCTCGTCGCGCGGCGCATCCTGCTGGTTCTGGGATTGGGCGGGCTTCTGGTGTTGTCGGTGGCAATCGACATCTCGCTTGGCCCGGCCCGCTATCCGCTGGCCGATGTGGTCCGCACCATTCTGTGGCCCGCCGACAGCGATGTGCAGATGCGGGTCGTCATCTGGGATATCCGCATGCCGATGGCGCTGATGGCGGTGACGGTCGGCGGCTGCCTGTCACTGGCCGGGGCGCAGATGCAGACCATCCTTGCCAACCCGCTGGCCAGCCCCTTCACGCTTGGCCTGTCCGCAGCCGCCAGCTTTGGCGCGGCGCTTGCCATGGTGCTGGGCGTGGCGCTGTTTCCCGGCGCGCTGGCGCTGATGGTTCCGATCAACGCCTTTGTCATGGCGATGCTGGCGGCCCTGCTGATCTTCGGCTTGTCGACCCTGCGCGGGGTCACGGTCGAAACCATCGTTCTGCTTGGCATTGCCCTGGTGTTCACCTTCAACGCCGCGCTGGCGCTTCTGGAGTATTTCGCCTCGGAACAGGCGTTGGCCGCGGTCGTGTTCTGGACCATGGGCAGCCTGACCAAGGCCAGTTGGACCAAGGTCGCCGTGACCGCCGCCATCCTGCTGATCTGCACGCCGCTTTTCGCCCGCCGCGCCTGGGCGCTGACCGCCATCCGTCTGGGCGAGACGCGCGCCGCGGCCATGGGCGTGCCGGTCCGCCGCCTGCGGCTTGAGACACTGCTGCTTGTCGCGCTTCTGGCGGCCGTGCCGGTGTCATTCGTCGGAACGATCGGCTTCATCGGCATCGTTGGCCCCCATATCGCGCGGTTGCTTCTGGGCGAGGATCAGCGCTTCTTCCTGCCCGGTTCGATTCTGGCGGGGGCGCTGATCCTGTCCGCGACATCCGTGCTGTCCAAGGCGATCCTGCCCGGTGCCGTCCTGCCCATTGGCATCATCACTGCCCTGGTCGGCGTTCCCTTCTTTGCAACACTGATCTTTACCCACGGCAGGCGGTCATGGTGACTCTGGAACTGAAAAGCGTCGAGGCCTGCTATGGCCGCAAGGCGGTCTTTGCCGCGGCGACGACCCCGGAAATCCGCGGTGGCAGCCTGACAGCGCTGATCGGTCCGAACGCGGCGGGCAAGTCGACGCTCTTTCGCCGCATCGCCGGGCAATTGCGCGGGGCGGGACAGGTTCGGCTGCGCGGGGCAGAGCCGGCGGCTTTGCGCTACATGCCACAGGATACCGCGATGACCGCTGCGCTCACGGTCTATGAAGCGGTGATCCTGGCGGTGAAGCAGGGTCAGGCCGGCTGGCAGCTGTCGGCCCGTGACCTTGCGGCGGTGGATGCGGTGCTGGCCCGCCTGAAGATCGGCGCGCTGGCCGAGCTGCATCTGGCGGAGCTGTCCGGCGGCCAGCGCCAGCTGGTCTCGATCGCGCAGACGCTGGTCACCCGCCCGGCCGTCTTGCTGATGGACGAACCGACCTCGGCGCTGGATCTTTACCGGCAATACGAGGTTCTGGACCTGCTGCGGGACTATGCCGCCGAAACCGGGGCGGTGGCTGTGCTGGCGCTGCACGACCTCAATCAGGTCATGCGCAGCTGCGCCACCACCATCGCCGTCGCAAACGGCCGCGTCGAGGCCGTCGGCCCCTCGCGGGAAGTCCTGACCCCGACCCTGATCCGCCGCCTGTACGGTATCGATGCCCGGATCGAAGCCTGCTCGCGCGGCTATCCGATGATGATCGTTGACGGGCCGGGACGCGCATGAGCTGCTGCGGGAACGTCGGGGTTCGTGTCATGGCGGACGGCGCCATCGCGCCCCAAGATGCCGTTCCTGCCGGCCGCGCCCCGAAGGCCTGTGCCCCGCTTTCCCGCGTCCCACCTTGCGCGCGCCGAAGTGTTGATGTTCCCTGAGCCAAAAGGGAGTACGACCCATGACCACTGCCACTCTCGCCGATCGTATCGACCAGGGCCGCGGGATTGCGCCGGCCGATCTGGTGCTGAAGGGCGCGAGGGTGTTTGACCTTGTGACCGGCGAGCTGGTGGAAACAGATGTGGCGATCTGCGGCGATACCATCGTGGGGGTCTTTGGCAGCTATAGCGGCAAGCGCGAGATTGACCTGTCGGGCAAGGTTCTGGTGCCGGGGTTCATCGACACCCATCTGCACATCGAATCCTCGCTGGTCACGCCATTCGAGTTCGACCGTTGCGTCACCCCGCGGGGGGTGACAACCGCCATCTGTGACCCGCACGAGATCGCCAATGTCTGTGGGCTGACCGGAATTCACTACTTCCTTGAGGCGTCATCCCTGACCCTGATGGACATCCGGGTGCAGCTTTCGTCCTGCGTGCCCTCGACGCATATGGAGACGACCGGTGCGCGGTTGATGGCCGAAGATCTGGTGCCGCTGATGGATCATCCCCGCGTGATCGGGCTGGCGGAATTCATGAACTATCCCGGTGTGCTGATGAAGGACCCCGGCTGCATGGCCAAGCTTGAGGCGTTCAAGGGCCGCCACATCGACGGCCATTCGCCCTTGCTGCGCGGGCGCGACCTCAACGGCTATATCGCCGCCGGCATCCGCACCGAGCATGAGGCGACCACCCACGAAGAAGGGCTGGAAAAGCTGCGCAAGGGCATGCGGGTGCTGATCCGCGAAGGGTCTGTGTCAAAGGACTTGCATGCGCTGGTCGGGCTTTTGACCGAACGCCATTCGCCCTATCTGTGCCTTTGCACCGACGACCGCAATCCGCTGGATATTGCCGAACACGGGCATCTTGACTGGATCATCCGCACCGCGATTGCGCTGGGGGCGGACCCCTTGGCGACCTATCGCGCCGCCAGCCTGTCGGCGGCAGAGGCCTTTGGCCTGAAAGACCGGGGCCTGATCGCGCCGGGCAAGCGGGCCGATATCGCGGTGATCGACAGCCTTCAGGGCTGCCATGTCAGCGCGGTCTTTGCCGGGGGCGTGGAGGTGAGCGACGCGGCCTTCGCGGCGCGCAGGACCATCCCCCCGGTCGCGCGCCAGTCGGTCAAGGCGCCGCGGGTTGAGCCGCATCACTTCCGCGCCGGTGGCAACCGGGTCGAGACGCCGGTCATCGGCATCGTGCCGGGCAAGATCATCACGCCGCACCTGACCTTCGACATCGCGCCCGAGGATGGCGACAAGAAACCCGATCTGGAGCGCGACCTGATCCGCATTGCGGTGATCGAACGCCACGGGGTGAACGGCAACCGGGCAACCGGCTTTGTGCAGGGGTTCGGGCTGAAGCGCGGGGCGATTGCCTCGACCGTCTGCCATGACCATCACAACATCGCCGTCGTGGGGGCGGATTATGCCGACATGGCGCTTGCCGCGAACCGGCTGTCAGAGATCGAGGGCGGATTCGTGGTGGTCGAGGGCGGCCGCGTTCTGGCCGAACTGGCGCTGCCGGTAGCAGGGCTGATGAGCCTGAACTCGTTCGAAGAGGTCCACCGTGACCTGACCGCCCTGCGAGCGGCGGCGAAAGGCCTTGGCGTGGTGCTGGAGGAACCCTTCCTGCAGCTTGCCTTCCTTGCCCTGCCGGTGATCCCGCATCTGAAGATCACCGATCATGGCATGGTCGATGTGGACCGGTTCGAAGTGATCCCTTAAAGCGTGTCTGGTTCATGTGGAATTGATAAGCACTGCCTCTGGCATACGCTCGAACGCGCTTATCAATCCGCCTTGGTTCAAAGTGAACCAGACAAGCCCTAGGCCAGCGTCTTGGTCATCAGGATCCACTCTGACGCATCCACCTGCCAATCGCCTTTCACCACCGGACGGCGGGCGACTTCGGTATAGCCTTTGGCCGCGTAAAGCCGCTGGGCATCAAGATGGCTGTCGGCGGTGATCAGGCTGATGGTCTGGCGGCCCTGCGCACGAGTGACTTCCTCGGCCTTGGCCAGAAGCGCGCTGCCGCAGCCCTTGCCGCGAAACCCGTCATAGGTCGCAAGGACGTTCAGATACCACGATCCCGGCGCCATGGCCTCAAGTTCCAGCAGCGGCACGAAGATCGGTGGCGTGTCGGCGGCAATCGGGCTGGGCTCATCTTCGGCCGGATAGCCCAGAAGGCAGGCGGCGACTTTGCCCTCCACCTCTGCCAACCAGGCGTTGCGGAAGGAAAAACTCCCCGCCTCGCGGGCGGCGCGCTCCATGCCATAGGCCAGCGCATCGCCGCCCTCACCGACCGATTTCTGCCAGAAATGCAGGGGCAGATCATCCGCCGCCATGTTGATGAAGCGCACCAGATGCGCGGCGTCAGACGCCTTGGCTTCGCGGATCAGCATGAAATCCCCCTTTGGTTCCCGCGCCCCAGAAACCAAAATCCCGCAGCGCTTGCAACCTCTGGCGTCGCCGCCTACCACTGAGGCAAATTCCAACCCGCATGAGGACCGACATGACCGACATGGTTTTCCGCTTCCCCGCCCCCGGCCCCGAGCCGATGACCACCGATCTTGAAGGCTGGACCAAGACCGAAGGCACGCCCACGATGAAGACATGGGTGCAGCACACCTCGATTGACGGCTCTGTCATCAGCGGCACCTGGGAAGCGACGCCGGGCACCTGGCACGCCGTCTACAAATTCTACGAATTTGTCCACCTGATCGACGGCCAGATCACCATCACCCCCGATGGCGGCGAGACCGTCACCCTGCGGCCGGGCGATGGCTTTGTGGTGGAGCCGGGCTTCAAAGGGACGTGGACGATCGAGAAGCCGGTGAAGAAGCATTTCTGCATCAAGCTGAAGTAACACGAGAAAAACCAGTTCTCGCAACCGGCGTATTGGCGCCCGTCTTGGCCCGGTTTTGGCGTGCAGGAAGGTTGCCGCGCTGAGTGGCAAACCTGATCTGCGCGCCGAAACCATGAGGAGTGGCCGCCGAACCGTGCTATGGTCTTCCCTTGGTTCTCTTGATGGGGGGCGAACGATCATGTCGTTAGGCGTCGAAACCATTAGGAATATCGCGGAAACCTACACTCTTGCGTGGAACTCTGGTGATCCGGAGCGGGTGGCGGGCTGTTATGCCCGCGACGGAGACATCGTCATCAATCGCGGAACCCCATGGCAGGGGCGGGCAAGGATCGCAGAAATGGCGGCCGGATTTTATGCCGACGTGAACAACATGCGAGTGATCCTCGACGACTTGCGCATCGCGGGCGATCATGTCGCCTTCATCTGGACCTTTACCGGCCAACATGCCGGAACGGGGCACTCTCTGGACGTTCAGGGCTGGGAAGAGTGGGATCTTGGGCCGGACGGCTCCATCGCGGCGTCAAGGGGATGGTATGACGCCGAGGACTATGCCCGGCAAGTCGCCGGTCCTTGACCCACCCGTCATGGGCCCATGCGTTTGGGGGCGGTCGCGTCGCGCGGCGGTGCGTCGTGGTTGAACAACCTTGCAGGCAGGCTGGCCCCTGCCGCTGCAGGTCTGGTGCCCACATGGCGAAAATCGCATCACTCGTGGCGGAAACGACGCGGGTTTTCACGAGCGCCCGGCCTAGGTTCGGATCAGAACAGGAGGGCCGCCCATGCGCTATTCGGGGTTTCGCGTCATTGCCGAGGCATTGACCGGGCATAAGGGCTGGAAGCCCGTCTGGCGCGATCCGGCGCCCAAGGCCGAGTATGACTACATCATCGTCGGCGGCGGCGGGCATGGGCTGGCGACGGCCTATTATCTGGCCAAGGAATTCCGGCAGGCCCGCATCGCGGTGCTGGAAAAGGGTTATCTCGGTGGCGGCAACGTCGGGCGGAATACCACGATCATCCGGTCGAACTACCTTTTGGATGGCAACGAGCCGTTCTACGAATTCTCGCTGAAGCTCTGGGAAGGGCTGGAGCAGGACTTCAACTACAACGCCATGGTCAGCCAGCGCGGGATCATCAACCTGATCCACACCGACGCGCAGCGCGACGCTTTTACCCGGCGCGGCAATGGCATGATCCTGAACGGCGCGGATGCGGAGTTGTTGAGCCGCGATCAGGTGCGGTCAATGTATCCGTGGCTGAATTTCGACAATGCCCGTTTCCCGATCAAGGGCGCGCTGATGCAGCGCCGCGGCGGCACGGTACGCCATGATGCGGTGGCTTGGGGCTATGCCCGCGGGGCCGACCTGCGGGGGGTCGATCTGATCCAGAACTGCGAAGTCACCGGGATGCGGATTGAAGGCGGCCGGATCAAGGGGGTGGAAACCACCCGCGGTTTCATTGGCGCAAAGAAGGTCGGCGTTGCGGTGGCTGGATCGTCCTCGAAGGTGATGGCGCATGCCGGCATGCGGCTGCCCATCGAAAGCCATGTGCTGCAAGCCTTCGTTTCGGAAGGCTTGAAGCCGCTGATTGATGGCGTGATGACCTTTGGCGCGGGGCACTTCTATGTCAGCCAGTCCGACAAGGGCGGTCTGGTGTTCGGCGGCGACATCGACGGCTACAACTCCTACGCCCAACGCGGTAACCTGCCGGTGATCGAGGATGTGGCCGAGGGCGGCATGGCGCTGATGCCAGCCATCGGCCGGGCGCGGCTGCTGCGCACCTGGGGCGGGATCATGGACATGTCGATGGATGGCTCGCCCATCATCGACAAGACGCATGTCGAAGGGCTCTATTTCAACGGCGGCTGGTGCTATGGCGGGTTCAAGGCGACGCCGGCCTCGGGCTGGTGCTTTGCGCATCTTCTGGCCAAGGACGAGCCGCACAAGACCGCCACCGCCTATCGCTTCGATCGCTTCCTCAAGGGGTTGATGATCGACGAAAAGGGCCAGGGCGCCCAGCCGAACCTGCACTAGGAGCTTGAAATGATTATCAATCATCCCATCCTGGGGCCGCGTGACGCGCAGGAATTCGTCTATCTGGGGGACGCCAACCTCATCAACCGGCCCGACGGCATGTCGGCGGGGATCGAGGCGTTCCACGATTACCTCTACAACCGCGACAACCCGGCCGGGGAACATCGGGAACTCTGGTATCACGAACAGGGCGACCGCAGTTGGCTCGTGGTGACGCGCAACACCGTGACGCATGAGATCACCAAGGTGGAACTGGCCCGCGATGTGGCCCGCGCTGGGGGGCGTTCGAAATGAGCCAGTCAAACCGGATCGCAGGCGGCCAGATCGACCGCAGCCAGACCTTCCGCTTCACCTTCGACGGGCAGGCCTATGCCGGCCACCCCGGCGATACGCTGGCCTCTGCATTGCTCGCCAATGGCGTGCGGCTGATGGGGCGCAGCTTCAAGTATCATCGCCCGCGCGGGCCGATCTCGGCCGGGTCCGAGGAGCCGAACGCGCTGGTGCAGTTGCGCAGTGGCGCGCGGCAGGAGCCGAACACCCGGGCGACGGTGGCAGAACTGTTTGACGGGCTGGAGGCCACCAGCCAGAACGCCTGGCCCAGCCTGAAGTTCGACGCCATGGCGATCAACGACAAGCTGAACACCTTCTTCACGGCGGGGTTCTACTACAAGACCTTCATGTGGCCCGCCGCTTTCTGGGAAAAGGTCTATGAGCCGATCATCCGCCGCGCGGCGGGTCTGGGCGCGCTGACGAAGGCGGAAGACCCGGATGAATATGACAAGGGCTTTGCTCATTGCGATCTTCTGGTGATCGGCGCGGGACCGGCGGGTCTGATGGCGGCGCTGACCGCAGGTCGGGCCGGGGCGCGGGTCATTCTGGCGGATGAAGATTTCCGCATGGGCGGGCGGCTGAATGCCGAGACCTTCGAGATCGGGGCCATGGCCGGGGCCGATTGGGCGGCGGGTATCGTGGCAGAACTTGCCGCGCTGCCGAACGTCCGGCTGATGAACCGCACCACCATCGTTGGGGCCTTCGACCACGGCATCTATGGCGCGGTGGAGCGGGTCAGCGACCATCTTGCAGTGCCGGCGGCGGGCAAGCCGCGCCAGACGCTGTGGCGCATCTATTCCCGGCGCGCGATTCTGGCGGGCGGCGCGACCGAGCGTCCGATTGCCTTTGAGAACAACGACCGGCCCGGCGTGATGCTGGCAGGCGCGCTGCGGGCCTATGCCAACCGCTGGGGCGTGGCGGCGGGCGACCGGGTGGCAGTGTTCACCAACAACGATGATGGCTTGCGCACCGCGCGCGACTTGCAGGCCAAGGGCGTGAACGTGGCGGCGGTGATCGACTCGCGCCAAGGCGGCGATCTCTTGCCCGGCATCCGTCATCTGCAGGGCGCGCAGGTGGTGGATTCCGCCGGCCGGCTGGGTCTGGCATCGGTCACGGTGCGGCTGGCGAATGGCCGGACGGACACCATCGCCTGCACGGCTTTGGGCGTCTCGGGTGGCTGGAATCCCAACGTCAACATCACCTCGCACCATCGCTCGCGCCCGGAATGGCGCGAGGAGATTGCGGCCTTCGTGCCGGGTGCGGGCGGGCCTGCCAATCTGGCGGCCGCCGGCGCCGCCGGGGGAGACTTGTCGACCCATGGCGCGCTGGCCAGTGGCCAGGCGCAGGCGCTGGCGGCGCTGGAAAGCCTTGGCATCAGCGCCAAGGCCAGCGACCTGCCGCAGGCCGAGGATGCGCCGATTGCGATCAGCCCGCTGTGGTTTGTGCATGAGGGCAAGGGCCGGGCGTGGATCGACCCGCAGAACGACGTGACGGTCAAGGATGTGAAGCTGGCCCATAAGGAGAACTTCACCTCGGTCGAGCATCTGAAACGCTACACCACGCTCGGGATGGCGACCGACCAAGGCAAGACCGGCAACGTGCTGGGCCTTGCGGTGATGGCCGAACTGACCGGCCAGTCGATCCCGGCGACCGGAACCACCATCTACCGCCCGCCCTATACGCCGGTGGCCATGGGCACCTTGGCAGGCCGGTCGCGCGGCAAGGAGTTCAAGCCCTTCCGCCTGACGCCCAGCCACAAATGGGCCTCCGAGCAGGGCGCGGTCTTTGTCGAGGTCGGCAACTGGCTGCGCACGCAATGGGTGCCGAAACTCGGCGAGACCACCTGGCGCGAGAGCGTGGACCGCGAGGTTCTGGCAACGCGGAAATCGGTCGGCATCTGTGATGTGACGACGCTTGGCAAGATCGACATTCAGGGTACCGACGCCGGGGCGTTTCTGGATCGGGTCTATTGCAACACCTTCTCGACGCTGGCGGTCGGCAAGTGCCGCTATGGCCTGATGCTGCGCGAGGATGGCATGGTGTTCGACGACGGCACCACGGCCCGGATGGGGCAGAACGAATTCGTGATGACCACCACCACCGCCAATGCGGTGACGGTGTTCCGGCATCTGGAATACTGCCGGCAGTGCCTCTGGCCCGACATGGACGTGCAGTTGATTTCCACCACCGAGGCCTGGGCGCAATATTCCGTCGCAGGTCCGAATGCGCGGAAGCTGCTGCAAAAGCTGGTGGATCAGGATATCTCCGACGCCGCCTTCCCCTATATGGGCGCGGGCAACATCACCATTCAGGGCCAGCGCGGGCGGCTGTTCCGCATCTCGTTCTCGGGGGAACTCGCCTATGAAATCGCCGTTCCGACGCGCTATGGCGATGCGCTGATCCGCAAGCTGGTGGAGGCCGGCAAGGAGTTCGACGCGGTGGTCTATGGCACCGAAGCCCTTGGCGTCATGCGCATCGAGAAGGGCCACGTGGCGGGGGGGGAGTTGAACGGCCAGTCCACCGCGCTGAACATGGGCCTTGGCAAGATGGTGTCGAAGAAGAAGGACGCCATCGGCATGGTGCTGTCGAGCCGCGAGGGCATGAACCAGCCGGGCGGCTATCGTTTGGTCGGCGTGAAGCCGGTCGATCCGAAGGGTTCCATTTCGGCCGGCAGCCATTTCATGGAAATCGGCGCGCCGGTGGAACTGGCGTCGGATGGCGGCTGGCTGACCGCGAAAGTCTACAGCCCGCACCTCGGTTGCGACATCGCGCTGGGCTACCTGAAAGCCGGGGATCAGAAGATCGGCCGCAAGATGCGGGCGGTGAACTTCCTGACCAAGACCGACACCGAGGTTGAGATCGTCAGCCCGCATTTCTTTGATCCTGAGGGGGAGCGTCTTCGTGGCTAATCAATGGAACGCCCTGACCGCCTTGGGGCATGACACGGCGGAAGTGGTTGAGATCGGCCCGTACCGGATTGCCGAGCGGTCCGATGTCGCCTTGGCCTCGCTGGCGCTGCGGCGCGGGCAGGACAAGGACTTTGCCGCCGCCGCCAAGACGGCGGGGGTGCCGTTGCCGGCAGCGTCGACCCATGCGGGGGGGCAGGTGTTCAGCGCCTTCTGGACGACGCCCGAAATGTGGTTCGTCGAAGCCGACTTCGCCACGCATGAGGACATTGTTGCGGCCCTGAAACCCGCTTTTGGCGAAACTGCCTCGATCACCGAACAGACCGACGCCTGGGTGCGGTTCGATGTGTCGGGCGCGGGGCTGGTGGCCTTGTTCGAGCGGCTGTCGAACCTTGATCTTGCGACGTTGCCCGACGGCTACGCCAGCCGGACGGTGATTGAACATCTGGGCGTCTATCTGATCCGCCATTCGGCGGCATCGGTCACGCTTTACGGCCCGCGGTCCTCGGCGCAGGGGCTGTTGCATGCGCTGGAAGTCACTGCGAAATCGGTGATCTGAGGGGGCCACGCGGGCGGTGGGTGAACCCGCGCAGGGCGCGCGGAACCACCCACCCTGCATGGCCCACTTAGTCTTGGTGGATCAGCAGATCGGCAGGGCGCGAGCCTTGTACCACGCGGCGGATGTTCGGCAGGTCATTGCCGTCGATCCAGGCGCGGGCTTCGGCGGGGGTCTTGCCGTGCTGCGCCCAGCGGGCCAGAAGACGGCGCTCCAGTTCGGCTTCGGGGACGTCGATCCAGACCGTCAGGTCGAAAAGCGGGGCAAGGTCCGGCCAGGGCGGCTCGTTCAGCAAAAGGTAGTTGCCCTCGACGATCAGAAGCCGGTCGCCGGGACCGACGATGTCGGCCCCGGCGCGAGAAATCTCCAGATCGCGGTCAAAGAGCGGGATAGCCACCTCGGCCTCGGTCCTTAGGCGGGTGAGCAGGTGGCGGAAGCCCTGTACGTCGAAGGTGTCCGGCGCGCCCTTGCGGTTCCGCGCGCCGCGCGCGATCAGCACCGCGTCGTCATAGTGGAACCCGTCCATCGGCACCGCCTTGGCCCCGGCCCCAAGCGCGGCGACCAGTTCGGCGGCGAGGGTGGATTTGCCCGCCCCCGGAGGGCCGGCAAGGGCGGTCAGAAACCGCCCTTGCGCAGGGGCTTTCGCCCGGATCACCTGTGCCAGTTCGGCCGGCGTCATGCCGCTTCCGTCACGCCTTCGGGCAGTTTGGCGCCGGTCATGAAGGCCACGGCATCGGACATCGAATAGTCCTGCGGGCGGATCACGCACAGCCGGCGGCCGAGGCGGTGAATGTGGATGCGGTCGGCCACTTCGAACACATGCGGCATGTTGTGGCTGATCAGGATGATCGGAATCCCCCGCGCCCGCACATCGCGGATCAGCTCCAGCACCCGGCGGGATTCCTTCACGCCCAAGGCGGCAGTGGGTTCGTCGAGGATCACCACCTTGGAGCCGAAGGCCGC
This sequence comes from Tabrizicola oligotrophica, assembly GCF_011008935.1. Lineage (GTDB taxonomy): Bacteria > Pseudomonadota > Alphaproteobacteria > Rhodobacterales > Rhodobacteraceae > Tabrizicola_A > Tabrizicola_A oligotrophica. The sequence continues at coordinate 317,700 of NZ_JAAIVJ010000002.1, forward strand.
CGCGCGGGCCACCGCCACGCCCTGACGCTGGCCGCCCGAGAGGGTTTCAACGGCCTGCGAAATGTCCTGAATGGTCATCAGGCCAAGTTCGGACAGTTTCTGGCGGGCGAAGGCCTCCATCCGGGGGCGGTCCATCTGGCGGAAGACCGACCCCATGATGCCCGGCTTGCGCCACTCGCGCCCCAGAAACATGTTGTCGGCAATCGACAGCGCCGGTGACATGGCGAGGTTCTGGTAAACCGTCTCGATGCCCATGGCGCGGGCATCGTCCGGGCTGCGGAAATGCACTGGCTGGCCGTCGAGCAGGATCTCGCCGTGGTCGGGGGTCACGGCCCCCGACAGCGCCTTGATCAGCGTCGACTTGCCCGCGCCGTTGTCGCCGATCACCGCGCAGATCTCGCCCGGCATCAGGTCAAAATCGGCCCCGTTCATGGCGACAACCGTGCCATAACGCTTCATCAGGCCCCGTGCTTCAAGGATGGGTTTGACGGTCATTGCGAAGCCCTCCGCAGCCATTGATCCAGTGCAACCGCGACGATCACCAAGCAACCTGCCGCGAACATCTGCCAGTAGTCATCCACCCCGGCCAGCGACAGGCCGGTGTTGAACACGCCCACGATGAAGGCCCCGAGAACCGAGCCGATGATCGAGCCGCGCCCGCCGAACAGGGACGTACCGCCGATCACCACGGCGGTGATGGAGCCGAGGTTCACGGTGTCGAAGGCGATGGGCGAGACCGAGCCGACGCGGCCAATCGCGATCCAGGCGGCAAAGCCGCAGATCAGGCCGGCGACGGTGTAGACCGAGATCAGCGTCCGGTCGACGTTGATGCCCGAGAGCATCGCGGCATCCGGGTCATCGCCGATGGCATGGACATGGCGGCCCCAGGCGGTGTGGTTCAGCACATACCACAGCGCGGCGGCCAGGAGGATCAGGGTAATGCCGCCATAGGACAGCGAAGCGCCGCTGAAGTTGAAGCCCTGCCCGAACCACAACAGGCCCGAGGCATTGGCCTCGATATCGGCGTTGCGGATGGATTCGGACTGCGAATACCACAGCTTCAGGGCGTTGAAGATCGACAGCGTCCCAAGGGTCACGATGAAGGGCGGCAGCTTGATCTTGGCGACCAGCACGCCGTTCACAAAGCCCATCAACCCGCCGAAGCCAAAGCCGATCAGCACCGCGAGGAACACCGGCAGGCCAGAGATCACCGCCAGATTGCCCATGATGAGCGAGGAGATCACCAGAATGGCGCCGACCGACAGGTCGATGCCGGCGGTCAGGATCACCAGCGTCTGCGCCAGCGCGATGAAGCCGGTCACCGTGGTCTGCTTCAGCACGGTCGACAGCGCGCCCATGCCGAAGAAACGCGGGGCGACGATGGAAAAGGCGATGATCGAGACCAGCAGGACCAGCGCCGGGATCAGGGTCGGGTTCTTGCGCAGCTGGGCGCGCAGGACATGGGTCAGGGTCTTGTCGTCTTTTTCAAAAGTGGCAACGGCGGTATCCGCCTTGTTCAGCGTCGCCTCGAAATCGGAAATGGTCTTGGTGGGTTCATCTACTGTGCTCATCGCTTCGGTCTCCCCCCGTGATGGCTGGGCGAAACCCGCCCGGGGCTTCGCTTATGAAGAAGGGCGACTGTAAAGCCGCCCCCCTGTTAATCAAGTCACTCGTACTGCGCTATCAGCCCCAGCAGAGTTCGGTGCCCTTGGCCGAGTCGATCGACTCGACGCCATCGACCGGCTGGTCGGTCACCAGGTTCACGCCGGTGTTGAAGAAGGTCAGGCCTTCCGACGCGGCCGGCTTGGTGCCGTCCTTGGCGTAGGTGACGATCGCTTCGATGCCCTTCGAGGCCATCAGCAGCGGGTATTGCTGCGAGGTGGCGCCGATGATGCCTTCCTTCACGCTCTTGACGCCGGGGCAGCCGCCGTCGACCGAAACCACCAGAACGCCTTCCTTGCCGGCCGCTTTCAGCGCCTGATAGGCGCCCTCGGCGGCGGGTTCGTTGATGGTGTAGACCACGTTGATGTCGGGGTCCTTGGCCAGCAGGGTTTCCATGGCGCGCAGGCCGCCTTCGTTGTTGGCGTCCGACGATTCATGGCCGATGACGCGGGCATCGGTTTCCGAACCCATCACGGTCAGATCCGGCACTTCGATGCCGAAGCCGACGAGGAAGCCGGTGTCGCGGGCGACGTCGACCGAGATGTTGTCCTTGTTGATGTCGAGCATGGCGATCTTGGCGCTGGCCACGCCCTCGGCACCCAGCTTGCCCGCCGCCCATTTGCCGATGCGCAGGCCGGCTTCGAAGTTGTCGGTGGCGAAGGTCATGTCCTGGGCTTCCGGGTCGGAAATCGCGGTGTCGAGCGCGATGACCAGAATGCCGGCGGCGCGGGCTTCTTTCAGCGCCGGAACGACCGAGTCATTCGAGGCGGTGATCAGGATGCCCTTGGCCCCGGCGGCGATGCAGTTTTCAATCGCGGTGATCTGCGGCGCGGCGTCGCCGTCCTTTTCGCCGGCATAGGCCTGGAAATCCAGCCCGGCGGCGGCGGCGGCAGCCTCGGCACCCTCTTTCATTTTCACGAAGAAGGGGTTGGTGTTATTCTTGGTGATCAGGCAGGCCAGATCGGCGGCCGAGGCGGAGCCCGCCATCAACGCCAGAGCGGCTGCGCCCATCAGTGCGGTGGTCTTGAGTTTCATCGTGTCTTCCTCCCAAGGAATGAAGGGGATTTCCCCATTCAGATGCCGTCCGCCATGGGCCTTTGCGCCCGGCGACAAGGGGAAGATGACCTGATTCCCCCGTCTGCGTCAAGATAAATAAATCAGAGTGAATTATTATTGACAGCCGCACCCCAAAGCCGCAGTCTCGCTGCCTGAGACATATCACCTCGGGCCGGGAATCGGCCGGGGATCACCGCGGCGAGCAACGGGGCGACCAACATGCTGATCGGAATTTCTCCGCTTCTGGGACCGGACCTCCTGCACGCGCTGCGCGCCATGGGCCATGGCGACGAGATTGCCTTCGTGGATGGCAATTATCCGGCCGCCGAACATGCCCGCCGCCTGATCCGCGCCGATGGCATCCCGCTTCTGCCGATCTTGCAGGCGGTGCTGGCAGTTCTGCCGGTCGAGCAGGCCTTCCGCGCGGCGCTGAACAACGACCCGGCGCAGGTGGGAGAGATTCATCACCACATCGACGCGCTCATGCGCGAAAACCGGATGGTCGCGACGGCGCTGCCGGGCGATCAGCTTTACCCGCGCATCCGTTCGGCCTATGCCATTGTAGCCACCTCCGAACCCGCGCTTTTCGCCAATGTCATCCTGCGCAAGGCCGCGCTTTGCCCGCCCACACTCTGAGACGCCATGCCAATCGCCCCCGACCTTGTGACCGACCGCCAGACCGCCGACGATCTTGGCTTGCGCGGGTCGAACCAGTCCGGGATGCGCGACCATAACGAACGGCTGGTGCTGTCACTGGTGCGCCAGCAAGGGGCGCTGGCGAAATCCGACATCGCCCGGATCACCGGGCTTTCGGCGCAAACCGTCAGCGTCATCATGCGCGCGCTGGAGCAGGACGGCCTGCTGCTGCGCGGCGAGCCGGTGCGGGGCCGGATCGGGCAGCCCTCGGTTCCGATGCACCTGAACCCGGAAGGCGCGCTGTTTCTGGGGTTGAAGATCGGGCGGCGGTCGACCGATCTGGTGCTGGTCGATTTCCTCGGTCAGGTGCGCGATACCCGCCGCCGCACCTACCGCTATCCGACGCCCGCCGGCATCGTGGCCTTTGTCGCCGATGCCCTGCCCGATCTGATGGCCTCGCTTGCTCCGGCGTTGCGTGCGCGTGTCAGCGGCATGGGGGTCGCAATGCCCTTCCAGCTCTGGAGCTGGGTGCAGGCGCTGGGGGCGCCGCAATCCGAGATGGACGCCTGGCGCGACCACGACATTCAGGCCGATCTGGCGGCGCTCACCGATATTCCGGTCTATGTGCAGAACGACGCCACCTCGGCCTGTGGGGCGGAACTGGTGTTCGGAACCGGGGAAAAGCCGCGCGATTTCCTGTATTTCTACTTCGGCACCTTCATCGGTGGCGGGCTGGTGCTGAACGGCCAGCTGTTTCTGGGACGCACCGGCAACGCGGCGGGGGTCGGTCCCATTCCGGTGCCGGGGCCGGATGGCCGGATGCGCCGGCTGTTTGACGCGGCTTCGCTGGCGGTCCTGGCGGACAGGATGCAGGCCGCCGGGGAAAGCGCCGATCACCTCTGGGAACAGCCGGTCTACTGGCAGGTCTCGGCCCCGGTTCTGGATGCCTGGCTTGACGAGGCCTGCGAAGGGCTCGCTTCGGCCATCCTCTCTGCCGCGACACTGCTGGAGCTGGAGGCCGTGCTGATCGACGGCTGGATGCCGGCCGCGATCCGGGCCGAGATCACCAGCCGCACCGCCGCCGCTCTGGCCCGGCTGGACCTGTCGGGGATCACCCCGCCCGCGGTGCGCGAAGGCACAGTCGGGGCGCAGGCGCGCTCGCTCGGGGCGGCAGCGATTCCGCTGTCGCAGCGCTATCTCCTGGACCAGAACGCCGCCCAACGCGGCGCCTGAGACCTTTGGTCCCATTCTGGTATGCACGGGGTCCGTTGCAGGTCCGACGCCTGTTTCTACCCCCGTGCCGCATTCGCCTTTTGCAGGGCCACACCGCTGGACAGGCCAAGCGGCCCCGTGGCAGGCTTGCCGCCAGCCGCAGCCGCCAAGGGCCCGCCCCGATGCAGACCGACATCCGAACTCCGACGCCCAACCTCCTGCCGCAACTGACCCATGCCCGCAATCCGGGGATGGTGCTCGACCTCGACTGGGTGGCAAGCGTGCAGGCCAACACCTCGGCGATCGAACGCCGCGCGGCAACGCTGGGCGGGCGGCGATCGGTGAAGAAGGAATATCAGGCGGCCTGGCTTCTGAAGGCCATTTCGCTGATCGACCTGACCACGCTGTCGGGCGATGACACCCCGGGCCGGGTGCAACGACTTTGCGCCAAGGCCCGCCAGCCGGTGCGGGCCGAGATGCTTCAGACGCTTGGAGTGCCGAACCTGACGGTCGGCGCGGTCTGCGTCTATCACGACATGGTGGAAACCGCCGTCCGGGCGCTGGAGGGCAGCACTATCCCCGTCGCCGCCGTCTCGACCGGATTTCCGGCCGGCCTGTCGCCCTGGCATCTGCGCCTCGCCGAGATCGGCGAAAGCGTGAAGGTCGGCGCGAAGGAAATCGACATCGTGATCTCGCGCCGCCATGTGCTGACGGGCAACTGGCAGGCGCTGTACGACGAAATGCGCGAGATGCGGGCGGCCTGCGGCGCGGCGCATGTCAAGGCAATCCTCGCCACGGGCGAGTTGCAGACCCTGCGCAACGTCGCCCGCGCCTCGCTGGTCTGCATGATGGCCGGGGCCGATTTCATCAAGACCTCGACCGGAAAAGAGGCGGTGAACGCCACCCTGCCCGTCTCGCTGACCATGATCCGCGCCATCCGCGACTACGAGGCGCGCACCGGGTTCAAGGTCGGCTACAAACCGGCAGGCGGGATTTCCAAGGCCAAGGACGCGCTGCTCTATCTCGCGCTGATGAAGGACGAGTTGGGCCACCCCTGGCTGCAACCCGAGCTGTTCCGCTTTGGCGCCTCCAGCCTGCTGGGCGACATCGAGCGCCAGCTCGAACATTACCTGACCGGCCACTATTCCGCGGCGAACCGTCATGCGATGGGCTGAATGACCGCCCGCGCAAAGGACGGGGCGCCGCCCCTCGCCGCCAAGGGGCGGCTCACCCCGGGATATTTGCACCAGTATGAAAGACACCCCGGCTTTCATACTGGTGCAAATATCCCCGCCGGAGGCGCACGGCCGGTCCGGGCGTTCCCGTTTGCCGCTTTTGCCGAAAGGACCCCCCGATGAGCACCGTCCGAGAGATCTTCGACAGCATGGCTTACGGCCCGGCGCCCGAGGGCCATGCCGAGGCGCTGGCCTGGATTGCGGCGCATCAGGGGCGGTTCGGGCATTGGATTGGCGGCGCCTTTACTGCGCCGGCGGCCACATTCGAAACCCGCAATCCGGCGACCGGCAAGGTCTTGGCGGAGGTCAGCCAAGGCAGTGGCGAAGATGTGGCGGCGGCCGTGGCGACGGCGCGGGCGGCGCAGGGCAGATGGGCGCGCATCGGCGGCGCGGGCCGGGCGCGGGTGCTTTATGCGCTGGCGCGGCTGGTGCAGAAGCATGCGCGGCTGTTCGCTGTTCTGGAAACCATGGACAACGGCAAGCCGATCCGCGAGAGCCGCGACATCGACATTCCACTGGTGGCGCGGCATTTCTACTATCACGCCGGTCTGGCGCAGCTTCTGGACAGCGAGAAGCCGGGCTTCGTGCCGATGGGAGTCTGCGGGGCGGTGATCCCGTGGAACTTCCCGCTCCTGATGCTGGCCTGGAAAGTGGCCCCGGCGCTGGCGGCGGGCAATACGGTGGTGTTGAAGCCCGCCGAATACACGCCCTTGACCGCGCTTCTGTTCGCCGAGATCAGCCGCGAGGCCGGCCTGCCGAAGGGCGTTCTGAACATCGTCACCGGCGATGGCGACACCGGGGCGGCGGTTGTGGCGCATCCCGGCGTCGACAAGATCGCCTTCACTGGCTCCACCAGCGTCGGGCGCAAGATCCGCACCGCCACGGCGGGCAGCGGCAAGGCGCTGACGCTGGAGCTGGGCGGCAAGTCGCCCTACATCGTGTTCGACGATGCCGACATCGACAGCGCCATCGAAGGGCTGGTCGATGCGATCTGGTTCAACGGGGGCCAGGTCTGCTGTGCGGGCAGTCGCCTTCTGGTGCAGGAGGGGATTGCCGAGCGGTTTCACGCCAAGCTGAAGCGCCGGATGGACGGGCTTCGCATGGGCGATCCCCTGGACAAGTGCATCGACGTCGGCGCCATTGTCGATCCGGTGCAGCTTGAAACCATCAAGGGGCTGGTCGCGGGCACCGAGGGCGAGGTCTATCACGCCGCCTGCGCCGTGCCGGAAGGCTGTTTCTACCCGCCGACGCTGATATCCGGGCTGCACGCGGCCTCGAAGCTGATGCAGGAAGAGATTTTCGGGCCGGTTCTGGTCAGCACGACGTTCCGCACGCCGGGCGAGGCGGTGGACCTGGCGAACAACAGCCGCTACGGGCTGGCCGCCAGCATCTGGACCGAGAACGTCAATCTGGCGCTCGACATGGCGCCGAAGGTCAAGGCGGGGGTGGTCTGGGTCAACTCGACCAACCTTTTCGACGCGGCGGCGGGCTTTGGCGGTGTGCGCGAGAGCGGGTTCGGGCGCGAAGGCGGCTGGGAAGGGCTGATGGCTTATCTGAAGCCTGCCGCAAAGGTGAAACCGCTTGCGGCGCCGAAGCCGGTTCCGGCACCCGCCGAAGCGGTGGTCGAAGGCATCGACCGCACCGCGAAACTCTATATCGGCGGCAAGCAGGCCCGGCCGGACGGAGGGTATTCGCAGGCGATCTGGTCGGCCAAGGGCAAGCTTCTGGGGCATGTCGGGCTTGGCAACCGCAAGGACATCCGCAACGCGGTCGAGGCCGCCCATGCGGCCAAGGGCTGGGGCAAGGCCACAGGGCATAACAAGGCGCAGATCCTGTACTATATCGGCGAGAACCTTTCCGCCCGCGCCGCCGAATTTGCCGCCCGGATCAAGGACCAGACCGGCAAGGATGGCAGCGCCGAGGTGGAGGCGGCGATCAACCGTCTGTTCACCTATGCCGCCTGGGCCGACAAGTATGACGGGCAGGTCAAGCAGGTGCCGATGCGCGCCGTGGCGCTGGCGATGAACGAACCCGTGGGCGTCATCGGCGCGCTTTGCCCCGATGAGTCGCCGCTTCTGGGCCTGATCTCGGTCATGGCGCCGGCGATTGCCATGGGCAACGCCTGCGTGCTGGTGCCGTCCGAAGTCGCGCCGCTGCCCGCGACCGATTTCTATCAGGTGCTGGAGACCTCGGACCTGCCAGCGGGCGTGGTGAACATCGTGACCGGCAGTCACAAGGAATTGGCCAAGCCGCTCGCCGGGCATCTCGATGTCGACGCGCTGTGGTCGTTTTCGTCCGCGCGGCTTTCGGGTCTGATCGAGGCCGAGGCGGCGGGCAACCTGAAGCGGACCTGGGTGAACCATGGCCTTGCCCGCGACTGGATGGGCGCGGCGGGCGAGGGCCGGGCGTTTCTGGCGCAGGCGACCGAAATCAAGACCATCTGGGTGCCCTATGGCGAGTGAGGCGCGGCTTTTGTCAGAAACTCTGACAAATTCCCCGTGAAATCCTGACCATTTCGTGCATTATTCAGGCGTCCCCGGTGGGGCGTGTGTGTAACAAGCCGCCAGACAAAAGGCGGCAGGCAGGAAAGGGATCAACAGAAATGATTCAGGAATTCAAGGCCTTCCTCATGAAGGGCAATGTGATGGACCTCGCCGTGGGGATCATCATCGGCGCGGCCTTCACCGCCATCGTCAACAGCCTTGTCGGCGATCTCATCAATCCGATCATCGGCTTGATCCTTGGCGGGATCAACTTCTCGGACATGTTCCTTGACCTCAGCGGCACCAACCCGGCCTCGCTGGCGGCGGCCAAGGAAACGGGCGCGGCGGTCTTTGCCTATGGCGCCTTCATCACTGCCGTGATCAACTTTGTCATCATCGGCTGGGTGGTGTTCATGCTGGTGAAGGCGATGAACAAGCTGATGCCGAAAAAGCCCGAGGCCCCGGCGGCGCCGGCTGGCCCGTCGGAGGTGGACCTGTTGAAGGACATTCTGGCGGCGCTGAAGAAATAAGCCGCGACGCAGGCTTGGAAGGCCCCCGCTTGCCGGGGGCCTTTTGCATTTCCGGCGATGAAAAAAGGGCCGCCCCGGCTGGGAACCGCCCTTCCGGGGAAGGGGGAGGAGCCCTTCCTCAGATCTTCAGTGCCTCGGCCGCCGCAATGGTCGGCAGACCAAGGGCCACGCCGACGGCGGCGTAAGTCAGCTTGCCGGCATGGACGTTGAGGCCATTGAGCAGGTGCTTGTCCTCGGCGCAGGCCTGTTTCCAGCCCTTGTTGGCCAAGGCCAGCATGAAGGGCATGGTGGCGTTTCCGAGGGCAAGGGTCGAGGTGCGGGCGACCGCACCCGGCATGTTGGCCACGCAGTAGTGCATGATGCCGTCGACCTCATAGATCGGGTCCTGATGGGTAGTCGCGCGGCTGGTTTCAAAGCAGCCGCCCTGGTCGATCGCCACGTCCACCAGCGCCGCACCGGGCTTCAGCTCCTTGAGCTGGGCCTTCGACAGCAGCTTCGGCGCGGCCGCGCCGGGGATCAGCACCGCGCCGATGATCATGTCGGCTTGCCGCGCCAGCTCGATGGTGGTGGCAGCGTCGGAATAGGCGCATTTGAACTGGCCGCCGAACACGTCATCGAGATAGCGCAGGCGGTTCACCGACCGGTCCAGCACCGTGACATCCGCGCCCATCCCGGCGCTGATCTTGGCCGCATGGGTGCCGACAACGCCGCCGCCGATCACCAGCACCTTGGCCGGCAGCACGCCCGGCACACCGCCCATCAGCACGCCGCGCCCGCCATTGGCCTTTTGCAGCGTCCAGGCACCGACCTGCGGCGCCAGACGGCCCGCAACTTCGGACATCGGCGCCAGAAGCGGCAAGCCGCCCCGGTCATCGGTCACGGTTTCATAGGCGATGCAGGTCGCACCCGAGGCCAGCAAATCCTTGGTCTGTTCCGGATCGGGGGCAAGGTGCAGGTAGGTGAACAGGATCTGGCCTTCGCGCAGCATCTTGCGCTCCACCGCCTGCGGCTCCTTGACCTTCACGATCATGTCGGCGCTGGCGAAAATCTCCTTCGCAGTGCCGATGATCTTCGCGCCCGCCGCCACATAGTCGGCATCCGAGAACCCTGCGCCCGAGCCGGCATGGGTTTCCACCAGCACCTCATGGCCAGCATTCACCGCCTCGCGCGCCGCGTTCGGCGTCATGCCGACGCGGAATTCCTGCGGCTTGATTTCCTTGGGGCATCCGATTTTCATGGTTTTCTCCCTGATGGGCGGTCCTCTCTGGGCCGCCCCTGTGGGGCAAGCTTGCGCCTGAATCGTTGCAAGTGTTTTGAAACTTTTCTGGCGTCAGGGCGCAAGCGTGATAGATTTCCTCCAAATCCACAGCTTCAGCGAAAGATTCCACCATGAGCCTTGTTCTTGACGCAACCGATCGGCGCATTCTATCGGTGTTGCAAAAGGATGGTCGGATCACCAACGCCGAATTGTCGGAGCGGGTGAACCTGTCGCCCTCGGCCTGCCACCGCCGGGTGCAGCAACTGGAGGAGGCCGGGTTCATCGACAAGTATGTGGCGCTGCTGAACACCCGCAAGATGGGCAAACCCACCACGGTCTTTGTCGAGATCACCTTGCAGAGCCAGGCCGAAGACCTGCTCGATGCCTTTGAGCGCGAGGTCGCCCGTGTGCCCGACATTCTGGAGTGCCACCTGATGGCGGGGACGGCGGATTACCTCATCAAGATCATGGCCGAGGACACCGAGGATTTCGCCCGCATTCACCGACAGCACCTTTCCCGCCTGCCCGGTGTTCGGCAGATGCAATCCTCCTTCGCGCTGCGTACCGTCGTGCAGACCACGGCGCTTGCAGTCTGATTATCAACTCCGGCAAGCAGGTAATTGCGCCATTCCGCCGCTTGCGCGCGCCGTCTTTCGTTGAAAGAACAGAGGCATGAGACAGATGGGGGCAGGCATGCTGCGAAAACTGGTGGCCGAAGCATTGGGCACTGCCGGTCTGATGGCGGCGGTCACCGGCAGCACGCTCATGGGCGAGCGTCTGGCGGCGGGTGCTGCGACTGGTTTGCTGGTGTCGTCGCTGGTGACAGGGGGCGCGCTGGTCGTGCTGCTGACGCTTTTGATCCCGGTTTCGGGCGGTCATCTGAACCCTGCCGTCACGCTGATGGCCGGCCTGCGACGCGAGATCGCAGTGCCGGCGGCCCTTGCCTATGGCGCAGCGCAGGTGCTGGGGGCGGTGGCGGGCGTCGCAACCGCCCATCTGATGTTCGACCTGCCCGCCTTCACCCTCTCGACGCTGCCGCGCGATCTGCCCTCGCTCTGGCTGTCCGAGGCCATCGCGACCGCCGGGCTGATCTTCGTCATCCTTGGCGGAAGCGCCGCGCGCGGCCCGGTGCCGGCGCTGGTGGGTGCCTATATCGCGGCTGCGTTCTGGTTCACGGCCTCCACCGGCTTTGCCAACCCGGCAATGACCATTGCGCGCACTCTGACCGACAGTGCCGCCGGCCTGCGCCCACAGGACCTGCCGGCCTATCTGCTGGCGCAGGTCGCCGGGGCGCTGGCGGGCTATGCCTTGGGCCACTGGCTGTTCGGCAAAGAAAAACCCCCGGGCCTTGCGGACGGGGGTTGATCTGACCTTGGGCCTTTCGGCGGAACCGAGTGGCCCCAGTGTCGCGGAAACGTCTTAGAGACCGCCTTCGCGTTGAGCCTTCTTCCGCGCGAGTTTGCGCGAACGGCGAACGGCTTCGGCTTGCTCACGGGCTTTCTTGACGGACGGCTTCTCGAAATGCTGCTTGAGCTTCATTTCGCGGAACACGCCTTCGCGCTGGAGCTTTTTCTTGAGGGCCCGGAGGGCTTGCTCGACGTTATTGTCGCGGACGCTGACCTGCATGTGGTTGTCACCACCTTCCTAAGTTAGAGTTGCACAAGATGTGCAGGCCGGGCGCGCATAGCAAAACCCGGGGCGCTTGTCTACACAGGGCGGGAACGGAGGCCGGAATGGAGCGTGAAAACAGCATGGAGCGGGCAAAAGCACAGGTTTTGCAGGCCGCCGTGCCGCATGTCGCGTTCGACGGCTGGTCCGACATCAGCCTTGAGGCCGCCATCACCGATTCGGGCGTGACCCCGGCGCTGGCCCACGCGCTCTATCCGCGCGGCGGTGTCGATCTGGCGGTGGCGTATCACCGGAAGGGCGACGCAGCGATGGTCGAGGCTTTGGCCGCGCGTGATCTGACCGCCCTGCGCTTTCGCGACAAGGTGGCGTTGGCGATCCGCTTGCGGCTTGAGGGCTCCGACAAGGAACTCGTCCGCCGCGGCTCGGCGCTTTTTGCCTTGCCACAACATGCGATCGAAGGCGCGGGGCTGATATGGGCCACGGCGGATGCGATGTTGACGGCGCTTGGCGACGCTTCGCGCGATCTGAACTGGTATTCCAAACGCACCAGCCTCTCGGCGGTCTATGGCGCGACGGTGCTTTACTGGCTCGGCGATACCTCGGACGGTCACGAGGCGACCTGGGCCTTCCTTGACCGACGCATCGAAAACGTGATGCAATTCGAAAAGGTGAAGGCCGGGATGCAGAAAAATCAGGGACTTCAGGCGCTTCTGAAGGGGCCGCTGAAGGTTCTGGAAAGGATTTCCGCACCAAAAGGGGCGGCGGACTTGCCCGGCAAGATGAAAGGCTGAACGATCCATGACGATTTCCGATTCGATGCTGGCCATGGCCATTCACCAGCCGGGCGGCCCGGACGTGTTGCAGCCGGTCTCGGTGCCGGTGCCGATGCCGGCGCATGGCCAGATCATCGTTCGCCTTGCCTATGCCGGGGTGAACCGACCCGACGCGCTGCAGCGCGCAGGGTCTTATGCCCCACCCCCCAGCGCCTCGCCTCTGCCGGGGCTTGAGGGGTCGGGAACGGTGGTGGCCACGGGGCCGGGGGTGACGCGCTGGCAGATCGGCGACAAGGTCTGTGCCCTGCTGCCCGGCGGCGGCTATGCCGAATATGCCGCCTGCCACGAACACCACGCCCTGCCGATCCCCGCCGGGATGAGCCTGCGCGACGCCGCGGGCCTGCCAGAGACCTGCTTCACGGTCTGGTCCAATGTGGTGATGCGCGGGCAACTCAAGGCGGGCGAGCGGTTTTTGGTGCATGGCGGCTCCTCCGGCATCGGCACGACAGCGATCCAGATCGCCCGCGCCATGGGGGCGCGGGTCTTTGCCACGGCCGGGACCGACAAGAAATGCCGGGCCTGCGAGGAGTTGGGCGCAGAGCGCTGTTTCAACTACCGGGACGAGGATTTTCTGGCCGAGGCGAAGAAACTTGGTGGCTTCGACCTGATCCTCGACATGGTCGGCGGCAGCTATCTGCCGAAGAACATCAAGGCCTTGGCCGATGACGGCCGGCTGGTGCAGATCGCCTTCCTGCAAGGGCCCAAGGTCGAAGTGAACTTCGCCGAGGTGATGACCCGGCGGCTGACCATCACCGGCTCCACCCTGCGCCCGCAATCCGACCAGGCCAAGGCCCGCATCGCCACGCAGGTCGAGGCGCATGTCTGGCCGCTGATCGCCAAAGGCGCCTTCAAGGTGGTCGTGGACAGCGAATATCCGCTGGATCAGGCGCCGGCCGCGCATTGGCGGCTGGAAAGCTCGGGCCACGTCGGCAAGATCCTTCTCAAGGTCGAAGGGATCTGACGGGGTTGCGGCCTTGGCGCAGCCAAAGCCGCAACAAGCCCAAAACTCGCCCGCGCGGGCAAGGCCCGCTTGGCTCCAGGAGCCTCCGGCGGGGATACTTGGACCACATTGAAGGCCTTCAACGTGGGTGAAATATCCTCGGGGGGTGAGGCGCTTCTGCGCCGAGGGGGGCAGACAGCCCCCCTATGCTTGCCCGAAGCGCTGCCAGATCAGTCGCCGAGCTTGGCGTGGACCTCGTCGAGGTCAATCTCGCCAATCGGCATCTTGTTGCCCGGATTGTCGAAATCATATTTGAACAGCTGGAAATCGCGCTTGTAGATTTCCCAGACCAGATGGCGCGACAGGTCGTCGAAATAGTCCTCGACCGGATGCGCCCGTTTCGGCCCGTGGCCCTCGCTTTCGTTGAACTTCGGGATCGCCTTCAGGTCAACCTTGTGCCGGGTCTTGATCTTCTTCAGCACCGCGCCCATGCCTTCATCGAATTTCTCGGTGAAGAAGATCTGATCATAGCGCCCGCCGTTGACGATGAAGGTCGAGACATGGCCCGACATCGCCGACCAGTGGATGTCCGGCTCCATCGGCTTTTTCCAGCGGATGGTGTCGCGGGCGAACAGGAGGAAACGGCGGAACGAGGCGATCTGGTCGAACTCCTGCTTGCCGTCGTCGCCCCCCACCTCGATGCCGTATTTCTGGATCAGGAGCGGGACGAGATTGCCGCGATAGCGTTTGCCGTTCCGTTGAATGCCGCAGATCTTGTCGAAGAAGGAGGACAGGATGCGGGTATAGGGGTTGCGGACGCAGGTGAAGGCCTGAACCTTGTGTCCCTTGACCGCCTTTTCGATCTTCGGCTGGCTCGCCTCCATCGCCCATTTGTGCAGGCCGGCGCTGGCGTCATGAATGTCGCCCTCAAAGAATTCGCCATGGTCCGAGTAATACATGATCTGGCCAATGGTCGAGCAAGCGCATTTCGGCACCACGCGATAGACCACGCTTTCGCTTTCCGTCATCCAGGTTCCGGGAAAACCCAACGCGCAAACCTCCTTTTGCTGTCCGGAGTGTCCCGGCGGCTGCAACAGGGCACAAAAAAGCAAAGAAACGCTGTTATTTCAACGGTCATTGAATTTATTTAGGAAACAACGACAGATCCGTGCGCTAAATGCTTATGAAATGGCCAGAATCGCCTACATCCTTCTTTGTCACAAGGATCCCGAAGGGATCATCGCCCAGGCGCGTCGCCTGACGGCGGCAGGGGATTTTGTCTCGATCCATTTCGACGGACGGGCGAAGCAGGCCGATTTCGACAGGATCCGCGAAAGCCTGTCGACGAACCCGTCGGTAACGTTCACGACCCGCCGCGCCAAATGCGGTTGGGGCGAGTGGAGCCTTGTCGAGGCGACGCTTCTTGCCGTGGAAGCCGCGGTCGAGGCCTTTCCGCGCGCCACGCATTTCTACATGCTTTCGGGCGACTGCATGCCGATCAAGACGGCGGAGTTCGCCCATGCCTTCCTTGACCGCGAGGAGGTCGATTACATCGAAAGCTTCGATTTCTTCAACTCGGACTGGATCAAGACCGGGATCAAGGATGAACGGCTGATCTACCGGCACTGGTTCAATGAGCGCACGCACAAGACGCTGTTTTACGCGTCGATGACCTGGCAGAAGAAACTTGGGCTGCAACGCAAGGTGCCGGCCGACATCCAGATGCAGATCGGCAGCCAGTGGTGGTGTCTGCGTCGCCGCACGGTGGAGTGGATTCTGGAATTCGTGCGTCGCCGCAAGGATGTGATGCGGTTCTTCCGCACCACCTGGATCCCCGACGAGACGTTCTTTCAAACCCTTGTGCGCCATCTGGTGCCCGAGCATGAGATCCGCACCCGGACGCTGACCTTCCTGATGTTCACCGATTACGGCATACCGGTGACCTTCTATAACGACCATTACGACCTGCTTCTGAGCCAGGATTATCTTTTCGCCCGCAAGATCAGCCCGGATGCCAAGGATCTGAAGGACCGGTTGGGCAAGCTTTATGTCGCCCGAAATGTCCGCTTCTCGATCTCGAACGAGGGGCGGAGCCTGTACAAGTTCCTTGCCGGGCGGGGCCGGATTGGCCGTCGCTTCGCGCCGCGGTTCTGGGAAAACGAGGGGTCCTTGGGGCGCGAGCGCACCTTGATGATGGTGACGTGCAAGAAATGGCACGTCGCCAAGCGCATGGTCGAGCGGGTGCGCAAGGTGACGAACCTGCCGGCGCTGGATTATCTGTTCAACGAAGGCTCCACGCCTTTGCCCGATCTGGGCGGCATCCAGTCGAATCTCGAAAAGCGCACGCGGCACCGGCGGGCCTTGGTGCGGATGCTGTTTGACTACTGGCAGACCGACAAGCTGATCTTCTGCATCGACCCGGCCAACGTCGATCTGATGCAGGATTTCTACAACGACAAGGCCAAGGTCCGGCTTCTGGAGATCGAATGCGATTTCACTGATGACTATCTCATCGGCCATGCCACCCGGGTCGGGCTGGCGGGCGAACAGACGCCACAGGAAACCATCGACCGGCTGTTGCCCACCATCCGCTATGACGTGAAGTTCGAAAGCGACCGCATTCGCGATGCCGGCTTCCCGAATTTCCACCGCATCCGGCAAAGCGGCAGTGTCGACGAAAACACCGTGGCTTTGGCGGATTTCCTTGATATCCCGGTCGAGAAGGCGCGCGAGATTGCCGCCACCGAATACCTTTATGTGGACTGACGCCATGGCCTATTCCTACGACCCGCAGAACATCTTTGCCCGCATCCTGCGCGGCGAGATTCCGAACAAGACGGTGCTGGAGACAGCGCATACGCTCGCCTTCCATGACATCCGCCCGCATGCCCCGGTGCATGTGCTGGTGATCCCGAAGGGGGCCTATGTGTCCTTCGACCATTTCGCCGCCGAGGCCAGCGCCGAGGAGATCGTCGATTTCCATCGCGCCTGCGCCAAGGTCTGCGAGCTGGTGGGGGTGGCGCCGGGCGACGGCTTCCGCGCCATCACCAATACCGGCGCGCACGGGATGCAGGAGGTGCCGCATTACCACCTGCACATTCTGGGCGGGCGAACCATGGGGCCGCTGGTGATCCGCTAGGCCCCGGCGAACCCGCAGGTTCCGGGTCGTCTCCGAGGGGTGTTTGCGCCAATCATCGGGCAAACACCGGAGGCCAGCATGATCCGTTTTACGCCTATCCCGACCGAAATCGTCCGCGCCTATCAGGCGGGCGGGCCAGACGCCAACGGGCAGGCGCCTGAACGCCATGTCTCGCAGGGCGGCGGCAATCCCTGCCGGCACTGCCTGCGGATGGTTCCCGAAGGCGCGGGGCTGCTGGTTCTTGCCCACCGGCCCTTTCCCGCGCCGCAGCCCTATGCCGAACTGGGGCCGATCTTCCTGTGCGCCGCGCCTTGCGAGCCGGGCGGCGGCACGGATCTGCCCGCGATTCTCGCCAGCCCAGAGTATATCGTCCGCGGCTATGGTGCGGATGACCGGATCGTCTACGGCACTGGCGCGGTGACGCCGACCGGCCAGATCACCGCCCGCGCCGCCGACCTGTTCACCGATGCGCGGGTCGCCTATGTGCATGTGCGCTCGGCCCGCAACAATTGCTTCCAGTGCCGGATCGACAAGGCCTGAAAGTGCCGGGACCATGGCCGCAAAAGGTGTGCGCCCGTGGTCTCGCCCCGTCGCCCGCTGTCAATGCGCCTCGGCCCAGTTGCGGCCCGTGCCGGCCTCGACGGTCAGCGGCACTTTCAGGTCGACGGCGGGCAAGTTGGCGCCCTCCATGGTCGCCTTGGCAGCCGCAATCAGCGCCGGCTCGGCTCCGGCCTCGACTTCGAACAAGAGTTCGTCATGCACCTGCAACAGCATCCGCGCCGGCAGGTCCGCGATGGCGGCAGGCATGCGGATCATCGCCCGGCGGATCACGTCGGCCGCCGTGCCCTGAATCGGCGCGTTGATCGCCGCCCGCTTGGCGAAACCCGCGCCCGGCCCCTTGGCGTTGATTTCGGGCGTATGGATCTTGCGGCCGAACAGCGTCTGCACAAAGCCGTTCGCCTGCGCAAATTTCACCGTCTCGGCCATGTATTCCTTGATGCCGGGGAAGCGTTCGAAATAGCGGTCGATGAAGCCCTGCGCCTCGGCACGCGGGATGCGCAGGTTGCGCGCCAGACCAAAGCCGGAAATCCCGTAGATCACGCCGAAGTTGATCGCCTTGGCCTTGCGGCGAATGTCGCTGGTCATCTGGTCCAGCGGCACGTTGAACATCTCGCTCGCCGTCATGGCGTGAATGTCGATGCCGTCCCTGAACGCCTGTTGCAGCGCCGGAATGTCGGCGACATGGGCCAGAATCCGCAGTTCGATCTGGGAATAGTCGAGCGACACCAGAACCTTGCCCTTGGGCGCCACAAAGGCTTCGCGGATGCGGCGGCCTTCCTCGGTCCGCACCGGGATGTTCTGCAGGTTCGGATCGGTCGAGGCCAGCCGCCCGGTGTTCGCCCCGGCAATCGAATAGCTGGTGTGGACGCGGCCGGTTTCCGGGTTGATCGCCTCTTGAAGCGCGTCGGTATAGGTCGATTTCAGCTTGGAGATCTGCCGCCAGTCCAGCACCTTGGCGGCCAGCCGCGCCGCTTTCGGCTGGCTGTCCTCGAGGGTGGTGATGTCTTCCAGAATGTCGGCCCCGGTGGCATAGGCCCCGGTCTTGCCCTTCTCGCCGCCCGGCACGCCCATACGGTCGAACAGCACCTCGCCCAGCTGCTTGGGGCTGCCGACGTTGAACTTCTCGCCGGCAATCTCCTGAATCTCATCCTCGTATTGCGCCAGTTTCTGGGCAAAGGCGTTGGACATCCGCGACAGCACCGCCTTGTCCACCTCGATCCCGGCCATCTCCATCTCGGCCAGCACCGGCACCAGTGGGCGCTCCAGCGTCTCATAGACTGTCGTCACCTGCGCCCGGTGAAGCTGCGGCTTGAACAACTCCCACAGCCGCAGCGTGACATCGGCATCCTCGGCGGCGTATTTCACCGCGTCGTCAATCGCCACCCGGTCAAAGGTGATCTGCGATTTGCCCGAGCCCAGCAGCGATTTGATCGGGATCGGCGGATGGCCCAGATACTGCTCTGACAGCGCATCCATCCCATGCCCGTTCAGGCCTGCATGCATGGCGTAAGACATCAGCATCGTGTCATCGAAAGGCGAAATCCGCACCCCGTGGCGGGCAAAGATCTTCCAGTCATATTTCATGTTCTGGCCGATCTTCAGAACCGAAGGATCTTCCAGCACCGGTTTCAAGGCTGCCAAGGCTGCCTCCAGCTCGATCTGGCTTTCGACCAGCGCGGTCGAACCGAACAGATCGCCCCCGCCCTGCTTGTGGCCCAAGGGGATATAGGCCGCCTTTCCAGCGTCGACGCAGAGCGAAATGCCCACCAGCTCGGCCCGCATTTCATCAAGCGAGGTGGTTTCGGTGTCCACCGCCACATGACCAACGGCGTCGATCCGGGCAATCCAGCGCTCCAGCGCCGCCATGTCGCGGATGCATTCGTAAGCGCCATGGTCGAAGGGCAGTTGAACGGCCACGGGCGCGGCCTCATGCGCGCCTTGCACATGCATGCCCTTGGCCTCTTCCAGCGTCGGGGCCTCGATCTTCAGCCGTTCCGCCACCCGCTTGGTCAGGGTGCGGAATTCCATTTCGTTCAGGAACCCCATTACCACCTCCGGCTCGGGGTCTTTCAGCTCCAGCGTGTCCAGCGCCACCTCAAGCGGCATGTTGGCCTCAAGTTGCACCAGCCGGCGCGAGATGCGGATCTGTTCGGCGTTCTCGACCAAAGCCTCGCGCCGCTTGGGCTGCTTGATCTCGCCAGCCCGCGCCAGCAGCGTGTCGAGATCGCCATATTCCTGAATGAGAAGGGCGGCGGTTTTCAACCCGATCCCCGGCGCGCCCGGCACGTTGTCCACCGAATCTCCCGCCAGGGATTGCACATCCACCACCCGGTTGGGGGCAACGCCGAATTTCTCGAACACTTCGTCCAGCCCGATCCGCTTGTTCTTCATCGGGTCCAGCATGTCGACGCCGTCGCCAACCAACTGCATCAGGTCCTTGTCCGACGAGATGATCGTCACCGTCCCTCCGGCCTCGGTCGCCCGGCGGGAAAGCGTGGCGATGATGTCGTCGGCCTCATAGCCCTCGACTTCGATGCAGGGCACGTTGAAGGCGCGCGTGGCCGCCCGGGTAAAGGCGAACTGCGGGCGCAGATCCTCGGGCAATTCCGGGCGATTGGCCTTGTAGGCAGGGTAGATTTCATTGCGAAAAGTCTTGGACCCGGCATCGAAGATCACCGCGATATGGGTTGGTGCCTCCTTGCGGGCATGGGTCAACTCGCCCCAGAGAAGGTTGCAGAACCCCGCCACCGCCCCCACCGGCAGGCCATCCGACTTGCGCGTGAGCGGCGGCAGCGCATGATAGGCGCGGAAGATGAAGGCCGAGCCGTCGATCAGATGCAGGTGATTGCCCTTGCCGAATGCCATGCCGTTCCCCCACTTCTGACCCGTTCGCAGCAGGTGTTTCATGACACGATCCGCGCGCGCCTGCTACCCTGACCAAAAGACCGGGAGGCGGGATGATCCTGTTTCCGCGGGCAACGGACGGCCTGCTCTGCGCGATATCCTGGAAGGCCCGGCAGGGCCCGCCCGATCGCGGCCAGCCGCCGTGGAAAGGCTCAGTGATCGTCGTGGGCGTGGGCGCGGTCGATCTCGAACCGCTTGTCGCAGTAGCCGCATTCGACAAAGCCGGTATCCGCCGGGATGCTCAGCCAGACGCGGGGATGGCCCAAGGCACCCTCGCCGCCATCACAGGCCACTTTCCAGCTGGTGACAATCTGGGTTTCCGGGGCTTTCAGCGACATGACAAGACCTTCATTTCCGTTTGCCCCAGTCTAACCGGTCTGCCCAGCGGGGGACAAGCCACCCAAGGGCGTTCGTGCTGGCAAAAATGTCTCAGGCCGGGGTCCGGCAGCATCAAGGCGCTGGTCGCAGGGGTCACGCCCCGATCAGCGCCGCCCGCGCCTTCAGCGCCTGCAACCAGGCCAGCCCATGCACGGTGGCGCGTGCCGGGCGGTATTCGCCGGCGATCCAGCCGTCATAGCCCATGGCATCGACTTCGGTGCAAAGCCCGGTCAGGTCAAACCCGCCGCCGCCCGGTTCGTTGCGCGCCGGGAAGCCTGCGATCTGGATATGGCCGACGCGTGCCTTGTGCCGATCCCAGACCGCCTGGGCCTGACCTTCGATCCGTGCGGCGTGCCAGAGGTCGAACTGGATCTGCACCTGCGGCAAGCCCAGATCGTCCAGAATGCGCGCTGCCTGATCAAAATCGTTCAGGAAATAGCCCGGCATGTCATCGGGGTTGATCGGCTCGATCACCAACCGCTGGTCGGGCGCCTGCGCAGCCGCCCAGCCCAGATTCTCGACAAAGACCTGTTCGGCCTCGACGCCCTTGGCCACGCCCGCCATGACGTGCAGCCGGTCCACCCCCAGCCGCGCCGCAAGATCGGCCCCACGCAGGAAGCTGTCGCGAAACCGCAACTCCTCGCCCGGCACTGCGGCAAAGCCGCGATCGCCGGCCAGCCAGTCGCCCGGCGGCGTGTTGATCAGGGCCAGCGGCAACCCGGCAAGGGCGGCCAGCCAATCGCTGGAGGAATGGTCGTAGGGAAACAGCACCTCCACCCCGTCAAAGCCCGCCTGTGCGGCCAGACCTGGCCGGTCCAGCATCGGCACCTCGGTAAAGAGCATGGTCAGATTGGCGGCAAAACGGGGCATTCAGGCAAGGTCCTGAGAAGGGATCACCGGAAAGAATCGGCCCATGGACCAGAGGCCAAACCAGCCCGTGCCGTCAACCGTTTCATGGCTTCCAAGCTCGATCAGCCGGTAGAACGACTTGCGGTCGATGCGCGCCCAAAGCCCGCGGCGGACGTGGACATAGGGCGACGGTTCGCCGGTTTCCGGGTCGCGCTCGACCCTGATGGCATTCTCCGGCCCGGCGGCGACGCTGTCTTCGGTCTTGGTGACAAAGGTCAGGATCTGGTCGGCCCCGGTGCCTTCCGCGTCGAAATCCACGGCGTGCAGCGGGGCGTCCTCGACCACGATGCCGACCTTTTCCACGGGGGTAACAAGGAAATATTTGCCATCTTCCAGCTTCAGGATGCCGGAAAACAGTTTCACCATCGGCGCCCGCCCGATCGGCGTGCCCAGATAGAACCAGGTCCCGTCCCGTGCGATCCGCATGTCGATGTCGCCGCAGAACTCGGGGTTCCACAGGTGAACCGGCGGCGGCCCCTTTTTCGAGGCCCCGGTGACAGCAGACATCAGCCCATCCGCCGAAGGTTTCACGATCTTTTGTGCATCGTCGGCTTTTGCCATTTGTGCCGGGCCCCAAGTTTCGGTCATATGCAGATATAGACTGTTGCGGAGGAATGTCATGACTGATGCCGAAACTCTCGTGGCCGAAATCGAGGCGCTCGGACATCGGCTGGGGCAGGCGCGCGCCTCGGTGGCGCGGCGGTTCATTGGACAGGAAAAGGTGGTGGATCAAGTGCTTGCCGCCCTGCTGTGCGGTGGGCATGCGCTGTTGGTGGGCCTTCCGGGCCTTGGCAAGACCATGCTTGTTGACACTTTGTCGACCGTCATGGGCCTGAAATCCAACCGCATCCAGTTCACGCCCGATCTGATGCCGGCCGATATTCTGGGCTCCGAAGTTCTGGAAACCGCGACCGACGGCAGCCGCGCGTTCCGCTTTCTCGAAGGTCCAGTGTTCTGCCAGCTTCTGATGGCCGACGAGATCAACCGCGCCAGCCCGCGCACGCAGGCAGCGCTGTTGCAGGCGATGCAGGAAAAGGAAGTCACCATCGCCGGCCAGCATCGCCCGCTTGGCCGGCCGTTCCATGTGCTGGCCACGCAGAACCCGATTGAACAGGAAGGCACCTATCCGCTGCCCGAGGCGCAGCTTGACCGCTTTCTGTTGCAGGTCGATGTCGAATACCCGACCCGCGCGGCGGAACGCGATATCCTTCTGGCCACCACCGGCGCAGTCGAGGCGCAGTCGCATGCGGTGTTTGACGCCGCCAGCCTGATCGCGGCACAGGCCGTCATCCGGCGGATGCCGGTTGGCGACGCGGTGGTCGAGGCAATCCTTGATCTTGTGCGCGCCTGCCGTCCGGGGGAGCCCGAGGGTGCCGATCTGGCAGGCTCGCTCGCCTGGGGACCGGGGCCGCGCGCGGCGCAGGCGCTGATGCTGACGGTGCGGGCGCGGGCCCTGCTCGAGGGCCGTCTGGCGCCCTCCATTGCCGATGTTGCCGCCATGGCGCGGCCGGTTCTCGAACACCGCATGGCGCTGTCATTCGCCGCAAGGGCGCGGGGCGAAACGCTGACCGGTCTGATCGACCGCGTCACCGGCCGCACGTTGGGCCTCGAGGCTGCTGCTTGAGCCTTGCCGCCGATCCCCGCGCCTCGTTGCGCGCCGAGGCCGAGCTTCTCGGCCAATCCCTGCCCGCGCTGCTGGCCGAGGCGGAGATGCTGGCGCAGACGGTGATGCTGGGGGAACACGGCCGCAAGCGGGCGGGGCAGGGGGATGAATTCTGGCAGTACCGCGCCGCGCATGCCGGGGATTCGGCCCGCGCGATCGACTGGCGGCGTTCGGCGCGCGCCGACACGCCTTTCGTGCGGGAACGGGAATGGCAGGCGGCGCAATCGGTGACGCTTTGGGTTGATCCTTCGCGCTCCATGGCGTTCAGCGGCGAGAAATCCCGCCCCACCAAGGCCGACCGCGCCAGGTTGCTGGCGCTGGCCTTGGGCGTCCTGATGCTGAAGGGGGGCGAGCGGGTGGGGCTTGCGGGCCAACCGCCGCGCCCCGGGCGGGCACAGGTGGTGACGCTGGCCAACGGACTTGCCGACGGGGCAGAAGACTACGGGGTTCCCGATGCCACCGGCCTTGTGCCGCTTGGCCGAGCGGTCTTTTTGTCGGATTTTCTCGGGCCGCTGGAAGGCATCGAAACCGCGCTGGCCTATGCCGCCGATCGCGGTGTGCGGGGTGTGCTGGTGCAGCTTCTCGACCCGGCCGAGGAGGAGTTTCCGTTCTCCGGCCGCACGGTCTTTGAATCGATGGGCGGCAGTCTGCGCCACGAGACGCAAAGCGCCAACGCCCTGCGCGACCGCTATCTGGCACGGCTGGCCGAACGGAAGGACCGGCTGGCGACGCTCGCCCGTGCGGTGGGGTGGCACTATGCCTGTCACCACACCGGGCAGCCCGCGCAATCGGCGCTCTTGTGGGCCTATCAGGCGCTGGAGGGCGGCAGATGACATTCGGTCCGCTTGCCTTTGCCGCGCCGGGGCTGCTGTTGGCGCTGATTGCCCTGCCGATCCTGTGGCTTCTCTTGCGCGCCATTCCGCCGGCACCGATCCGCCGCCGCTTCCCGGCGGTGGCGCTGATGCTGGGCCTCACGGACGAGGACCGTCAGGCCGACAAGACTCCGTGGTGGCTTTTGCTGCTGCGCGCTCTGGCGATTGCGGCGGCGATCATCGGCTTTGCCGGGCCGGTGCTAAACCCGGATCCGCGCGACCCCGGAACCGGCCCGCTCTTGATCCTGCTCGACGGCGGCTGGGCCGATGCCCGCGACTGGCCGCGCACCCAGGCCCGCGCGCAGGCCGCGCTGGAGGAAGCTGCCCGCATGGGGCGCCCTGTCGCCGTGGCCCGGCTGACCGACGCGGCCCAGCCGATCACCTTCTCCAACCCGGCCGACTGGGCCGGGCGCCTCGCGGCGATGCAGCCCGCGCCCTATGCCCCTGCCTATGCGGGATGGGAAATGGCGCTGCCCGAGGGCGGGTTTGAAACGCTCTGGCTTGCGGACGGGCTGGACCACAAGGGCCGCGCCGATCTCGCCGCCGCCCTCGCTGCGCGGGGCCGCCTGACTGCCGCGCTCTCGCCGCGCCCGGCCTATGGCTTGCGCCCCGCCACGCTGGCCGAGGGCAAGATCACTCTCACCACCCTGCGCCTGGGCGTCCCTGAAAGCGCCGAACTTGACGTCACCGCCCATGGTCCCGACCCCGCCGGCATTGACCGCGAGTTGGGCCGGGCGCGCATGGTCTTTGCCCCCGGCGCGGATCAGGCGCAGGCGGTGCTGGAGGTTCCGCCGGAATTGCGCAACCGGATCAACCGCTTCTCGCTTCTGGGCCAGCGCACGGCGGGGGCGGTGGCCTTGACCGATGACAGCCTGAAGCGCCGCAAGATCGCGGTGATCGACAGTGGCGCCGACCGTGAGGGCCTGCAATTGCTTGCCCCAGGCCACTATCTGCGGCAGGCGCTTGTGCCGGTCGCCGACCTGCTCGATGGCACTCTGACCGACATTCTGCCCGCCAAGCCCGATGTCATCATCCTTGCCGATGTAGCGAAGCTGACGCAGGCCGAACAGGACGGCGTGCTGGACTGGCTCGACAGTGGTGGATTGTTGCTGCGCTTTGCCGGCCCCAGGCTGGCGGCAAGCGATGTGGCGCGCAGCGAGGAAGACCCGCTCTTGCCGGTGCGGTTGCGCGAAGGCGGGCGCTCGGTCGGCGGCACGATGAGCTGGGGCGAACCGAAACCGCTGGCGCCTTTTGCCGAAGGCAGCCCGTTTCATGGTCTGGTCATTCCGTCGGACGTGACCGTGACCGAACAGGTTCTGGCCCAGCCCGACCCCGATCTGGCCAGCCGCACCATCGCCGCCCTGGCCGATGGTACGCCCCTGGTCACCCGCAAGCCGGTTGGCGCCGGGCAAGTGGTGCTGGTGCATGTCACCGCCAATGCCGAATGGTCCTCGCTGCCGCTGTCGGGGCTTTTCATGCAGATGCTGGAACGGCTGGCCGTTTCGGCCCGGGTCGGTGGCGGCCTGGAAGGCGCGGTCGAGGGGCTGATCTGGTCGCCTGAGCGGATGGTTGACGGTTACGGCGATCTGGTCGAACCGGGCGATCTGGCCGGGGTGGAAGGCGAGGCGCTGGCCCTGGCGCTGCAAGACGGTCCCAGCGCGAAATCGCCGCCCGGCCTTTATCGGCATGAGGAGCGGCTGGTGGCGCTGAACACCCTGCCGCCGTCGGCCAGCTTCCGCCCGGCCATCTGGCCGGCGGGCACGCTGGTCGAGGGTTTGGGCGCGGCCCGGTCGCAGGCGCTGGGGGGCTGGCTTCTGGCGGCGGCGCTGGCCCTTCTGGCGCTGGACATCCTTGCCTCGGTGGTGGTCTCGGGCCGGATGCCGCGCCTGGGGCGGGCCGCGCTGGTGGTTCTGGCGTTGGCGCTGCCCACGCCCGAAGCGCAGGCCCAGACCCCCGACCCGGCAGCCGACGCGCGCGGGATCGAGGCGACGCGCGGGGTCGTGCTCGCTCATGTGCTGACCGGAAATGCCGAGATTGACGACACCGCCGCCGCAGGTCTGCGCGGACTGGGTGACCAGCTCTGGCTGCGCACCTCGGTCGAACCGGAGCCGCCGATGGGCGTCGATCTGGAGGAGGACGAACTGGCCTTCTTTCCCTTCCTTTACTGGCCGATCACCCCCGACCAGCCCGTCCCTTCGACGCGGGCCTATGCGAAGTTGAACGCCTTTCTGCGCACCGGCGGGATGATCCTGTTCGACACCCGCGATGCCGATATCGCCGGGATGGGGGGCGCCACGGCCGAGGGCGAGATGCTGCAACTTCTGGCATCCGGGCTGGACGTGCCGCCCCTTGACCTGATCCCCGAGGACCATGTGCTGACCCGCAGCTTTTACCTGCTGCAAGACTTTCCCGGTCGCCACAGATCAGCCGATCTCTGGGTCGAGGCCCCGCCGCCCGATGCGGGCGAATTGGAAGAGGGCATGGCGTTCCGCAACCTCAACGATGGCGTGACGCCGGTCATCATCGGCGGCAATGACTGGGCTTCGGCCTGGGCGATCGACGGCACGGGGGCGCCGCTTTATCCGGTCGGTCGGGGTCTTGCGGGTGAGGATCAGCGCGAGATGGCCTACCGGTTCGGCATCAACGTGGTGATGCATGTGCTGACCGGCAATTACAAATCCGATCAGGTGCATGTGCCGGCGCTTCTGGAAAGGCTGGGGCAATGAGCCGGAGCGTGATCTTCGATCCCCTCGTGCCGCTGCCGGTGCTGTGGGTTCTGGCGGCTGTCGCGGCGCTGATGCTGGGCTTTGCGATCTGGCGCGGCTTGCGCGGCTGGCCGTTGCGGGCGCTGGCCATGGCCGCGCTTGGGGTGGCGGTCCTGAACCCCTCGTTGCAGGAGGAAACCCGCAAGCCGTTGTCCGACATCATTCTGGCCGTCGTCGATGACAGCGCCAGCCAGCGCCTGTCGGACCGCCCGGCACAGACCGAGGCTGCCTTGGCCGAGCTGTCCCGGGCGGTCACGACGCTGGACAATACCGAACTTCGCGTCATCCGCTTTGCCGATGGCGAAAAGGACGCCGGATCGCTGGCGCTGACCGCGCTGGCCGAGGCGATGGCCGCCGAACCGCGGGCGCGCATCGCCGGGGCGGTGATTGTCACCGATGGGCAGGTGCATGATGCGGGCCTTGCCCCAAGCCTGCCTGCGCCGCTGCATGTGCTGCTGACCGGGCGCAAGACCGACTGGGACCGGCGTCTGGCCATCACCGATGCCCCGGCCTTTGCCATCATCGGCGAGGAATTCACCCTGAAACTGCGGATCGAGGATCAGGGCGCGGTGCCCCCCCTCGGGGCGGAGGCTGAGATCACCATCGCAGTTGACGCCGATGCGCCGGTCACTTTCTCGGTGCCGGTGAACACCGATCTGGAATTGCCGGTCACGCTGCCACATGGCGGGCAGAATGTGCTGCATTTCTCGGTCGCGTCGGTGGCAGGCGAGTTGACCGACCGCAACAACGCCTCCGTGGTGCAGATCAACGGCGTGCGGGACCGGCTGCGGGTTCTGTTGGTTTCGGGCGAGCCGCACGCGGGCGAGCGGGTCTGGCGCAATTTGCTGAAGTCGGATGCGGCGGTGGATCTGGTGCATTTCACCATCCTGCGCCCACCGGAAAAGCAGGATGGCGTGCCGGTGGACGAACTGGCGCTGATCGCCTTTCCGACCCGCGAGTTGTTCGTCGAGAAGATCGAGGAATTCGACCTCATCATCTTTGACCGCTACCGGATGCGCGGCATCCTGCCGCTGGAGTATCTCGACAATGTGGTGGCCTATGTCCGGGGCGGCGGCACGGTGCTGGTCGCCGCCGGGCCGGAATTCGGCGCGGTGGACAGTCTCTGGCGTTCGCCTTTGGCCGAAATCCTGCCGGTGTCGCCGACAGCGCAGGTGATCGAGGAGCCGTTCCGCCCGGCCCTGACCGATCTTGGCCGCCGCCATCCGGTGACGGAAGGCCTGGAGGCCATGGCCCCCGAAGGCGGTTGGGGCCGCTGGTTCCGGTTGGCCGAGGTGGAGCTTCTGCGCGGTCAGGTGGCGATGTCCGGCCCCGGCGACCGCCCCCTGCTGGTACTGGACCGGGTCGATCAGGGTCGGATTGCGGTGCTGGCCTCGGATCAGGCCTGGCTTTGGGGTCGGGGGTTCGAAGGCGGCGGGCCGCAGCTGGAACTGCTGAAGCGGCTGGCACACTGGATGCTGAAGGAACCGGAGCTGGAGGAAGAGGCGCTGATGGCGGGTGTCACCGGCGACGTGCTGCGCCTGACCCGCCGCACCATCAAGCCTGAGCCGCCGGGAGAGGTGACGATCACCGCGCCGGATGGGGCGGTGACGAAGCTGACCTTGCCCGAAGTTTCGCCCGGCCGGTTCCAGACCGACTGGCAGGCACCGATGGTCGGGCTTTATCGGCTGGCGCAGGATGACCTGACGCGGGTGGTGGCCGTCGGCCCCGCCGCCCCGCGCGAGTTTGTCGAGACGCTGGCCTCGCCCGTGCCCCTGCAACCGGTGGTCGATACCGTTCAGGGCGGCATTCTGCGGCTGGAGGACGGCTTCCCGGCCTTGCGCCCGGTGCGCGAAGGCCGCCCCGCTGCAGGGCGCGGCTGGCTGGGGTACACCCCGCGCGGGGCTTATGTGACCGAAGACCTGCGGGTGTCACCGCTGGTGCCGGCCTGGCTGCTGCTGGCGCTGGCGGCAGGGCTGGCCGTCGCCGCCTGGCTGGCTGAAGGGCGACGGAAGGCCTCCGTCACTTCGGCAAAGGCGGCCTGACGACCGCCCTTGCCGCGCACCTGTTCAGACGAATTCCGCGACGTCCATCTCGTCTTCTTCCGGCAGGGGGGCGTCCTCCGGGGCTTCGCCGATCAGCGTTGCGAATTGGCGGTAGAACTCGGCATCGTCGAGCTCGTCATCCGCGCTGTCTTCCTGCGGAACCGGGGTATTGGCCGCCGCTCCTGCGGCAGATGCCGCGTCATCGGTATCTTCGGCATGCCTTTCGTCAGCGTCATCGTCATCATCGTGGTCGTGATCGTCGTCATGCTCTTCGTTGATCGGCGTAAGCTCGCACTTGATCGAGCCTTCGGCGGTGCTGGTCGAGGTGGCACGCACCCCGATTTCCTCAAGCTCGTCAAGGCTGTCGATGTCCAGGGCAAAGGTGAAGGATTCGCCTTGCGACAGGAAGGTCGGCTTGTCAGCCCCCATCTTGCCCAGACCCGGCCGCGACAGTTCGACCGCCTGATCCCAATCAGTGTCGCTGCCGCCGTTCATGTTGAGCGAGCCGCCAAGGCTGGGGCTGCTGCCATCGTCAGTGCCGTCGCCGAAATAGATCGCGTTGAAATCGGCCGAGCCTTCATAGACGGTAAACTTGCCTTCGAAGGTGCCGTTCGGCAGTTCATAGGCCTTGAAGGTGAAGGTAAGTCCGTCCATCTGGCAATAGTACTCGGTGAAACAAGACGGCGGCGGTGGCGGAACATTTGTCATTGCGGGTCTCCTGAGAAAGGGTCTCCACGGCCCGGAGCGCCTGGCAGGCTGGCGATGCAAATGGGCCTGGATTGCGGCCAAGCTACCGTATTTTTGCCGTATTTTCGCCGTCTTGCGCCGAAACAGACTGTTTCCCGTTCAACCGGGACTGGTATCCGGATCAAAGCGATAGCCGAACCGCGCGATGTCCTCGGCGCAATCCTCGGCGATCAGGGCGGCGTCGCGATCGGAATAGAACAGCCGCCAGTCGCGCCCGCGTTCGCTTTCGTTGGAGCGCTTCAGGGGGGTGAGGCGAAAACCGAGATGGGTCTCCAGCGGCGCCAGATCGCTGTCGAGATGCTCCAGCCGCGCGAAAAGCCGGCAGCGGTCCTGCCCCGTGCGGTCGCGCAGATAGGCGGCGGCCGGCCAGAGGCGAAAGGCGGTGCGCGTCTGGGCGTGGTTGAGAAAACAGCTGAAATCCAAGGCCTTCGCCAGACCCACGGCAGGGTGGGCAAAGCCCTGGTCGCGCAGCCAGTGATAATAGCTGACCGCCCGGTCCCAGGGGTTGCGCACAAGGGTAAAGCAGAACATCGCGGCCAGATCGTCGGGGCCGAGAAGCCCGTCGATATCGGCCAGCGTCGAATGTTTCCACAGCCGCCCCGCAGCCTTCAGCCCCTTCACCCGCCCCCGCCGCGCCCGCGCCTTGGGGGTGTCGCCGATCAGGATATCGTCCTTCATCGCCCGGGCCTCCAGCGCCAGCGTCAGCGCGGTGCCGCCGGTCTTGGGGATGTGGACAAAGACGAACCGGCGGCCGGGGGAAATGATCATGTGCAGACCTGCGACGGAGTGTCGGGGGCCAGGGGGGCAGCCACCGGCGAGGGTGTCCGCGCCCGATTGACTGGCAGGGGCATGTCAAACGGCATTGGGCAGCGGCAGGCCGGCCGCGTGGGCGACAAGGTTCTCGACCGCCATCATCCCCATGGCGGTCCGTACCTCCAGCGCCGCCGTGCCGAGATGGGGCAGCAGTGTGACGTTCTCCATGGTCAGAAGGGCGGGGTGAATGTGCGGTTCGTGTTCGTAGACATCCAGCCCCGCACCTGCGATGCGTCCGTGTTGCAGCACATGGGCCAGGGCGGCCTCGTCCACCACGTCGCCGCGCGAGATGTTGATGAAGAGGCCGCCCGGTTTCATTTCGGCCAGACGCTCGGCGTTGATGAGGTGGCGGGTGCTGGCGCCCCCCGGTACTGCCGCCACCACGACATCGGCGGCCATGGCCTCGGTCAGGGAAACCGCGCGGGCGGGCAGGCCGGGTTCGGCGGGCGAGCGGTTGTAATAGGTGATCTCCATGCCAAAGCCGTGATGCGCGCGCCGGGCAATCGCCTTGCCGATCCGGCCCATGCCGATGATGCCAAGGGTCTTGCCGCTGACATGCAGGCCCAGCATTTGCGTCGGATGCCAGCCCTGCCATTTGCCGGCGCGCACCAGACGCTCGCCCTCACCCGCCCGCCGCGCGGTCATCAGGATCAGCGTCAGGGCGATGTCGGCGGTGGCGTCGGTCACGGCGCCGGGGGTATTGGTCACCTGCACCCCGGCGGCGCGGGCGGCCGCCACGTCGATGTGGTTGAAGCCGACGCCGAAATTTGCCAGCAGGCTGGCGCGGGGTTTCGGCACATCGGCAAAGACCTGCGCGGAATAGAGATCGCCCAGCGTCGGCAGCACGGCGTCGAAGTCGCGTAGGCTCGCGCGCAGGTCTTCCGCGGTCAGGGGCAGAGTGCTTTGCCGCGCGGTCACGTCAAACTGGCGGTGGGCGGCCTGCATCACGGCATCGGGCAGCGGGCGGGTGATGAGGAGTTTCATCAGAACAGCTTGCCTCCCAAGGGCACGTCATGGCCAGGGCCGATCAGAACCACCTCGCCGTGCTCATCCGGCAGGCCGAGGACCAGAACCTCGGACTTCACCTTGCCGATCTGGCGCGGCGGGAAGTTGACGACCGCCAGCACCTGCCGGCCGATCAGAGCCTCAAGCGCGTAGTGCCGGGTGATCTGCGCCGAGGAGCGTTTTTCGCCGATCCCGGGGCCGAAATCGACCCAGAGCTTGTAGGCCGGTTTGCGCGCTTCAGGGAAGGGCTCGGCGCGGGTGATGCGGCCGACGCGGATGTCCACCTTGGCGAAATCATCGTAGGTGATGGTTGCCGGGGTGGTGGTTTCGGCGGCGTCGGTCATTTGCCAAGCTCCCGTCCCCGGTCGGCGGCGGCCTTGATGGCGCGCTCAAGGAGTGGCGGGAAGCCCGTTTCGCCGTCCATCAGCACGGCCAGCGCGGCCGCCGTGGTGCCGCCCGGCGAGGTGACGTTGATGCGCAGCTGGCTGGCCGGTTCCGCCGAGCGGTGGGCCAGTTCCCCCGCGCCGCAGACCGTGGCGCGCGCAAGTTTCATGGCGACCTCGGGCGAAAGGCCCTCAGCCACGCCGCCCGCCGCCATCGCCTCGATCAGGTGAAAGACATAGGCCGGACCAGAGCCCGAAACCGCCGTCACCGCGTCGATCTGATGTTCGCCGTCCAGTTCCACCACCTCGCCCACCGCAGCCATCAGTTCGGCCGCCAAGGCGAGGCCCGCCGCGCCGGCATGGGCGTTGGCGCAGATCCCGGTGATGCCGCGCCCGACCATGGCCGGGGTGTTCGGCATGGTGCGCACGATCGGGGTGCGGTCGCCGAAGGCCGCTTCGAAACTGGCGATCGAGGTGCCGGCGGCGATGGAGACCATCAGCGTCGTGCCATTGCCAAGCGCCTGCAGTGCCGGCAGGGCGGCGCCCATCATCTGCGGCTTGACCGCCAGCAACGCCACCGCCGGGGCCGGCGGCAGGCCCGCGTTCAGATGCACACCGGTCGATTTCAGCCAGTCGGTCGGGTTCGGCTCCAAGACCCAGATCGACCCGGCAGGCAGACCGGCGTCCAGCCAGCCCGCCAGCAGCGCCGAGCCCATCTTGCCGCAGCCCAAAAGCACCAGCCCACGCTGGGCAACCTCATCCAATGCCATGGAATTCCCCCTGTTACGGGGCGCAGGTTAGGCCCGACCGTAAGCCTCGGCAATGGCGACTTTCATTGCGTCGGCCGGGCTGCGGTCGCCCCAGGCGGCAAGCTGGAACGCCGGGTAGAAGCGTTCGGCGGCCAGAACGGCCGAGGAAATCAGCCGGTCGATCTGTTCGGCCCCAACCAGCTGGCCCCCGGCAAGGCAGAGCCCGTAGCGCCAGACCATCAGTTTCTGCTCGGTCCAATAGGTGAAGGCGCCGGTCCAGACCATGTCGTTGCAGCGGTTCAGAACGTCATAGATCATCGGCAGACGGGCCTCGGGCGGCTCCATCTCGAAGGTGCAGATCAACCGCAGGGTTTCATCCTGTGCCGACCAGGCCAGTGTCAGCGAATAGGTCCGCCACTGGCCTTCGACCGCCATGGCGATCTGGTCATCGGTGACGCGGTCGAATTCCCAGTCGTGATGGGCGGCAAGATCCTCGACGATGTCGATCGGATGCAGATCATCCAGCGTGAGGAAATCTTCAGAAACCGACATGCCTGCCTCATCATGAAGCCCGGTTGGGGCGCACATCCCCTAGGGGCTGAGTGTCCGGCAAGGATCAGCGTTCGCCTGACATGACCCTTACTAGATATAGTGGGCGCAAGGCGGAAGCCTGTAAAGCAAATTCTGGCCAAATCTTCTGTGGATAAGGGAATTGCCCTGTGGATGGCTTGAAACCGGCAGGTCCGGGGGCTGGATCAGCGCTTTCGCGCCGGCGCCATGCGGTGCAGGATGCGGGTCATGCCGCGATGCCATGCCTCAAGCGCGCCGTCGCGGTCAAGGTCGGACAGCAGCTGTTCGGTGATGCCGCCCGGCGTGGTGACGCCCGCGTAGATGGTGTCAAGCGGCGCTTCGGATTGCAGCAGCACCTCGGCATTGCCGCGGAAGGTCTCGGCGACCAGGCGGCGCGCGGTTGTCGGGTCAAGCCCCTCGGCCTCGTACCAGGCCGCGAGGTGGCGCAGGAAATGCAGGCTCGCCCCCGACATCGCGCCGAACACCGCAGCGGTTTCGAACTGGTGCGGGTCGGGGATTTCGTGCGCCGGGCCGCAGGCGGTGAAAAAGCCGGCCCAGCCGGAATGGGCGGGATGCAAGAGCGTCGGCCCGGCGGCGAAGGCATTGGCATAGCCCGGCATCATCGAGACGGTGGCGCGGGCCGGGCCGATGGCCGCCTGCACCGCCGCCAGCGCCGCACCTGCCATGGCAGAGCAGACCTCTTGCCCGGCGCGGAAGGTCAGGCCGGCAAGGATTTCCAGCCCCTGCGCGGCGGGCAGGCAGACGAGGATATGGTCGCAGGCATCGACCACGGCCTGATTGCTGGCGGCGACCTCGCAGCCGTAGCGCCGGGCCAGCTCGGCGGCCTTGCCCGGGTTGCGCGGCGACAGCAGGAATTCATGCCCCGCCCCCTGCGCCCCTTGCACCAGATAGGCGGCGAGATGGCCGATGCCAAGAAGGCCGATCTTCACGGCATTTCCTCCAGCACTTCAGCCATGGCCGTTGCGGTGGCGGCAATGTCGGCCTCGGTATGGGCCACCGAGGACAGCGAATGCAGCGTGGCCGAGGGGTTCATGTAGATGCCCTTGTCCATCAGCCGCAGGGCGAAATCGCGGAACTTCACGCGGTCGACATGGGTGCAGAAATCGCGGTAGTCGGTGATCTCGCCCTTTTCGGTGAAGAAGATCTGGAACATCGAATTTACCCCCTGCACCACCAGACCATGGCGGTTCGAGTGTTTGGCAAGTTTGCGGATCTCGTCCGTCATCGCCTTGCCAAGGTTCTTGATCCGGCGGAAGCCGGCCTGATTGTCCTCCAGCATGGTTTCCAGCATCACCTTGGTCAGGTGCAGCGCCAGCCGCCCGGCGTTGTGGGTGCCGAAATGCAAGACCTTTCCCCATTCGAGACCGGCCATGATCTCGGCCCGCCCGCCGATCATCGCCATCGGCAGGCCGCCGCCCAAGGCCTTGCCATAGGTCACGATGTCGGGGCTGAGGCCGTAAAGCTCGGCCGCGCCGCCCGCCGCCAGCCGGAAGCCGGTGACGGTTTCGTCGAGATAGAACAGCGCGCCATGCTGGCGGCAGAGCTCCTGCATGCGGTTGAGGTAGCCCGGCTTCGGCGGAATGACCCCCATGTTCGACATTACACCTTCGGTCACGACACAGGCCGCCTCAGGCCCGTGCAGCGCCATCGCCCGCTCCAGCGCGTCGAAGTCGTTCCAGCGCACGACGATGGTGTCCTTCCACGCCTCCTCGGGGATGCCCGAACTGTCGGGAATGCGGATCGGGTCGTTCGGGTGGCCGAGCATGGTGGGCGGCAGCGGGTTGGTGTTGATCAGAACCGCATCCCACCAGCCGTGGTAATGGCCTTCGAACTTGATGATCTTCCTGCGCCCGGTATGGCCGCGGGCAAGGCGGAAGGCGGCCATCGCCGCCTCGGTCCCGGTATTGGCGAAGCGCACCTTGTCGACATGGGGCAGAAGGGCGACCAGCATTTCGGCCACCTCGACCTCGACCTCCAGCGCGGTGGCGAAATGGGTGCCGCGGGCGACCTCACGGGTGATGGTCTCCACCACCTTGGGGTGGGCATGACCAAGGGGCAGCGCGCCGAAGGCCATCATCCAGTCGATGTAGTCGCGCCCGTCCACATCATAAAGCCGGGCGCCCTGCCCGTGGGACATGTAGCGCGGCGCCCCGCCAAAGGTGGCCGGCCCGCGCGAGGCCGAGGAGACGCCCTCGACCAGCACCTTCAGGCCGCGGTCGAACAGGGATTGCGAAGTATTGGCCATGGCTGAAGTCCTGATATGATTGACAACGCAATGTTCGTATAGGAACATCATGCTGTCAATAGTGCAGGATCGGAACATGACTATCGCGGAAAGACCCCGGCAGGAACAGGCCCATGCTGCACTGGCAGGGCGGCTGCGCCGGTGGCGCGATGCGCGTGGCTGGAACCAGCAGGATCTGGCGGATCGTGCGGGGGTGGCCCGGTCGACCCTGTCGAAGATCGAGAACGGCCTGTTGTCGCCGACCTTCGAAGTGCTGCTGAAACTCGCCCGCGGCTTTGGGGTGGAGCTTTCCGATCTGGTGCAAAGCGAGACGCCGGCGCTGTCGGGGCGGATGGTGGTCGAGCGCGCCTCGGCGGGGCGAGAGGACATCAGCTATCCCAACAACCGGCTCTGGCCGCTGGCCGCCACAC
The DNA here is from genome assembly GCF_011008935.1 of Tabrizicola oligotrophica. Lineage (GTDB taxonomy): Bacteria > Pseudomonadota > Alphaproteobacteria > Rhodobacterales > Rhodobacteraceae > Tabrizicola_A > Tabrizicola_A oligotrophica. The sequence continues at coordinate 353,350 of NZ_JAAIVJ010000002.1, forward strand.
TGAAGGGCCGCCCGTTCCAGTCGGCGCTGGTGGAGTTCACCCAAACCGACCTTGCCGCCTTCGGGCCGTGGAACAGCCATGCGACCGACGATCTGCTCATGGTGCTGTCGGGCCAGTTGGCCTTTCATTCCGAAGGCTATGAAACCGCCGTCCTGACCCCCGGCGATACAGTGCATTTCGATGGCAACATGCCGCATGCCTGCCTGAGCGCCGGCCCGCAGCCCTGCCGCTGCCTGTATGTCTGGGCCGAGAAATGAAGGAGAGGTGGGCAGATTGCCCACCCTACGCGGTGTTCACCAGCATCAGCGCGGCGCGGCGGAAGGTGGCATTCAACTGGGCGCGGATGGCGTCCTCCACCCCCACATCTCCCATCGCCTTGTCCATCACCGCCAGCCAATCCTCGGCATCAACCTTGCGGATCTCCACATGGGCGTGGATCTCGCGCAGGTTCATGTGGCCGTGGCGTTCGTGGTAGTAGCGCCGCCCGCCGAAGAAGCCGCAAAGGAATTCGAACTGCGCGGGGCGGACATGCGAGAGGCCGTGGCCCTGAAGGTGCATGTTCATGATCGCCTGCCCCTGCGGCAGGGTTTCGATCAGGTCGTAGAAATGGTCCACCAGAAGGTGAACCTTCTCCTCGCCGCCAATGCGTTCGATCATCGGCTCCATCGTGGCACCTCAGCTTTGCGGACGGGTCTTTTTCGGGTCGTAATGCGACAAGGGCACGATCACCGCCGGCAGCCGTTTTTGCTGGCCATCGAGCTTGCCGACTTCCAGCGCGGTTCCGACGGCGGCATGCGCCACATCCACCCGCGCCAGCGCGATGTTCTTGCCCAGAAGCGGCGAGCGCATCGACGAGGTGACAACCCCCACTTGCGCCCGGCCAATGTGCAGGCAGTCGCCATGGCCAACATCGACATTGGCGTCGATGTCCAGTCCGACGAACTTGTGCAGCGGATTGTCCTTGCGCCGGATCAGTGCCTCACGGCCGATGAAATCGTCGGGTTTGGTCTTCAAGGGCACGGTAAAGCCGATGCCGGCCTCGAACGGGTCGGTCTGGTCGGAGAAGTCATAGCCGGCAAAGATCAGCCCGGCCTCGATCCGCACCATGTCCAGCGCGGCAAGGCCCATGGGCCGCAAGCCCTGATCGGCACCGTTCTCCCAGACCGCATCGTAAACCGCCGTGCCGTCCTTGGGGTGGCAGAAGATTTCAAAACCCAGCTCGCCGGTATAGCCGGTGCGCGACACCACCACCGGCGCGCCGTTCGGCCCGCCGATGCGGCCAACCGTCAGGCGGAACCAGCCGAGTTCCTCGATGGTGGGCTGGTGCGGCGCGGTCCAGATCATGCGCTTCATGATCTCGCGCGAATTCGGCCCCTGCACCGCCAGATTGTGCAACTGGTCGGTTGACGAGCGCACCATCACCTTCAGCCCCAGCTTTTCCGCCTGCTCGCGCAGCCAGACGCCGGAATAGTCGTCGCCGCCAATCCAGCGGAACTGGTCCTTGCCCAGACGGAACACCGTGCCGTCGTCGATCATGCCGCCATGTTCGTAGCACATGGCAGAATAGACCACCTGACCGACGCTGAGTTTCTTCATGTCGCGCGTCAGGCACCATTGCAGCAGCGCCTCGGCATCCGGGCCGGTCACCTCGAACTTGCGCAGGGGCGACAGGTCCAGCACCACGGCCTTTTCGCGGCAGGCCCAGTATTCCTCGATCGCGCCGTTCGACGAATAGGTGTTCGGCAGCCAGTAGCCCTTGTATTCGACCATATTGCGGGTCTTGGCCGAAATGGGCGCGTGGAAGGCGGTTTCCTTGGTCATCTTCGGCTCTGACTCCGGCGTGGGGCGATAGGCGATGGAACGGCTGAAGGGCTCAGTGCCCGAATAGGTGCGGACGTGGATATCGCTGAGATACCAGCCATTTGCCGGGCTGGTATCGTCGGGGCAGGCGGAATTGACGCAGACGATATCGGTCAGCGCCCGCATCAGCACATAATCGCCGGGGCGGCTCCAGGGCTCGTCCGAGATCAGCACGCCATGGGCGTCGATGTTGGTGTTGAAAAACAGGTTCACTGCCATCCAGCCGGGCCGGGGATCGACCCCGTGCTTGGCCAAAGCGCCGTTGAAGTTATCCGAGCAGTTGGCATGACCGGGATAGCCGATGTCATCATAGTATTTCGAGGCGCAGGCCATGGCGAAGGCGTCATGGCGACCGACGGTATCCTGCACCACCTCGACCAGCGGCACCCAATCCTGATCATAGTATTTCGAATGCAGGCCGGGCATCGAATAGGCATGGCCCATCAGCGTGCGGCTGGTGGTCACGTCCAGCGCGTGCTGGATGCCGCGGTCCAGCTTGCGGGCGTCAAAGCACTGGAAATCGGTGCATTGCCGGCCTTCGACATCAAGGATCTGGATGTAATCGCCGGCCTTGACGAAATAGCTTTCGGCGGTGGCCGATTTCACCCGCAGGTCAAGGATCGGATCGGCCAGCGGATCGGGCAGGTCGAACTTGCCGATCTCGCGCGGCTTGGCGCGGTGCAGATGCAGCGTGATCGGTGTCGCGGTGTCCTGCGCGTCGGGGCTCATCGGCAGTCCGGGCGCGGCGAGGATCAGCCAGCCGTCGTCCAGCGCTGTCAGCTCGGCGCGCGCGCCGGGGCCGGTGTCGGGCGCAAAAACCCGGATCGCTCCGGCGCGGGTCAGGTCGATTCCCTTGGCCGCGATGCCGCGGCGCAGGCGCGCCAGCCCCTCACCTGCCACGTCGCCAAGGGCGAGCATCGCCTTCAGCCCCTCGGCCCCGGAATTCGAGGCCTGCCCGAGAATGGCCGCGTCGATCCGGCCATCCGAGGCGGTGGCAATCAGTTCGGCGATTTGCCCGCCTTCGTCATTCACCAGGCTCAGCCTGTCGCCCGCGCCGAGCCGCAGCATCAAGGCTGCGCCACCGGGGATCACATGCCGCTCACGTCCGTGGTGGCGTTCCAGATCGCGCGGTGTCAGGATCCGCGAAGGCCGCGGTGGCCCGGGAAAGACATTGGGGTAAGGGGTGTCGAGCATCGGTGTCCCTTGCGATAAGTTTTAATGAGGTTAAAACTTGTTCATTGAGAAGAATAACAACGGAAAATCCATGGCACAAGCAAGACCTTTCTTCAGGGGTGCAAAATGCTGGCGCTGATCTGTGGATTGACGGCGGCTTGCGCCTGGGCGGTGCATGACCTCCTGGTGCGGAAAATCGGGCAGGAAACGGCAGTCTTGCCGATGATGCTGGTGGTTCTGGCGTCGGGAAGCGGGGTGCTGGTCGCTCCGGCGCTGATCTGGGGCGACTGGGAGCTGATGACCGGCCCGGCGCTGTGGAACGCGGTTGGCGCAGGGTTTGCCTATGCACTGGGTATGGGCGGGCTTTATCGCGCCTTCAGCATGGCCCCGGTGCGGCTGGTGGCACCGATTCTCGGCGCCTTTCCGATGATCTCGCTGGGCTTTGCCGCGCTGGGCGGCAAGGTGGTGACGGGGGCGGAAATCGCCGCGGTGCTGGCCATTGTCGGGGGCATCGCCTTTGTCGCGATGACCTCGCGCGAGGGGCATCAGGGGGCGGCCCGCCCGGGACAGGCGATCCTGTGGGCGCTGGTGGGCGCGGTCGGTTTTGCAACCACCTTCTGGTTCGCGCAAGAAGCGGCGCGGCTTGGCGGAGAACTGCCGGCGATTCTCTTGCCGAGGGTGATCGCGGTGGGGCTGATCGGCCTTCTCGCCCTTGCCACCCGCGCACCGGTTCGACTCTTGGGCAGCACAACCCGGACGCTGGTCATGATGGGGTGTCTCGATGCTTTGGCGCTTGGACTGGTCACAGCCGCGGCACGGCTTCCGAACCCGGAATACGCGGCGATTTCGTCGTCGCTGTTCGGGGTGCTGACCATCCTTCTGGCGCGCTGGGTGTTGCAGGAAAAGGTGGCGCCGCTGCAATGGGCCGGGATTGCGACCGTCTTTGGCGGCATCGCGGTGCTTTCCGCGCAAGGCTAGCGGGGGGAGGCAGCCTGCCATCTTGCAGGCCATCCCGGTCTGCGCGTCCGGGCGTGGCAAGCTTGTAACGCAACGGCACTGTCCATGTGCCTTGCTAGAAACCGTGTTTCCTGCTAGTGAAATTTGTCGTAGTATTTTGCCCTATGGTTTCAGAGGCCCGTCATGGAAGATCTCCCCGACTCCGGCACCCTGCCGCGCACCAAGCCTGCCTTCGATCAGGACCCGCACCGCGTTCGCGAAATCACCGAGCGCAATCTTGAGGCAGCGATCGGCCGCGAGGTGCGGAACTTCCGCCGCCAGCAGGGCATGACGGTGGCGGATCTGGCCAATATCACCGGCCTGTCGATCGGTATGCTGTCGAAGATCGAAAACGGCAACACCTCGCCCAGTCTGACGACGTTGCAGGTCTTGTCTCATGCGTTTTCGGTGCCGGTGACGGCGTTCTTCCGCAGCTATGAAGAACGCCGCGAGGCGCAGCATGTGCGGGCGGGCGAGCATATCGAGATCGAGCGCCGCGGCACGCGGTCGGGGCATCAATACAACCTGCTTGGGCATATCGGGTCGAATTCGTCGGGCGTGGTGGTGGAACCCTATATCATCACCCTGACAACCGAGAGCGACACTTTCCCGGCCTTCCAGCATGAGGGGCTGGAGCTGCTTTACATGCTGGAGGGCGAGGTGGATTACCGGCATGGCGACCAGATCTACAGCCTGAAGCCCGGCGACAGCCTGTTCTTCGACGCCGACGCACCGCATGGGCCGGAAGGGCTGGTCAAGCTGCCGGCGCGCTACCTGTCGGTGATTTCCTATCCGCAGGGGTGAGGCGGATCAGAAAACAGTCCAGTGGACTGTTTTCCCGCCGAACGCCCGAGCACGCCTGCGAGGGCCGGCCAACTCCTCGTCGCATTTCATGCCCTCGTCGTGGGGGCGTCCGAGGAGGGTTGAAAACCCGACGAGGATCACTTCGCGCCGTGGTCCCAGACCGCGCGACGGATGCGCGCGGTCTTGTAGGCGTCCAGCATCGCCAAGGCCCAGACGAACAGCCCGCCCGCGACCTTGCCGACGAACGAAACCTCCGGCGCTGCTGTCTTCAGGGTGAAGGCACCCAGAAGCAGGATGAAGAACACGAAGGTCAGCCCGCGCAACGGCTGACGGTTCATGATCTGACCCATGCCAGGCAGGACGGTGGCGATGGCCAGCACGAGGTGCGGGTTTGGGGGGGCTTTGGTCATTTGGCCTCGGTCAGGGTCTGGTGGATCGCGCGCAGGGCATCGAGCAACGGAAGCAGGCGATCTTTTGGCAGCGGGGTCTTGCCGACCTCAAGATCGCGGAAAATCAGGTAGCGCCCGCGCTCGGCCTCATCGGCCAGAATCACCAGCCGCAGGCCTTTGGGCGAAATCACCAGTTCTTTCACCTTGGGGTCGGCGAAGAGGCGCAGATGCGGGGCGATCAGGTCAAGGTCGGGCACGGCGGCGGCATTGTCGCTGCGGATGCCCGTGCCTTCGGGCAGGGTGGCCGGGCAAGGCAGCGCCTGTGGCAGACGGGCAAAATGGGAAAACGGCTCGTTTCCGGTGGGTCGCGCCATGATGTCGAGTGTGGCCTGAACCGGCAGGGGCGTGGGCAATGTCACCATGACCCAGAGCGCGGGCAGCTTGCGAAAGGTCAGGCTGTCGGGAATTGCCTGCAGGTCAAAGGCGTCACTGCCGAGATGCGCGGTCATCCGGGGAAAGCCGGTAGGCTCGACACGCCTGGCAATGTGGTCAAAGGCTGGGGCCAGCGCGTCGAAGTAGCCCGCCCGCGCGGCTTTGCGGGCCTTAGCGGCCTGCCAGGTCGCCCAGGCCAGCCAAAAGGCCGTGGCCCCGAGGGCGGCTACGAAAAGGGAAAGCGGGGTCATCAGGGTCTTTCATGAAACTGGCCCGGCCGAGGATCGGACGGGCCAGCGCTGTTGGTCAAGGGCTGGTCAATAGCCCTGCGGCTTCGGCCAGGGCATGGTGAACTGCGCCCCGCGGTCGACATAGCGATAGCGGCGGAAGTGGAACCACAGGCTGACCACGATGTAGAAGCCGATCATCGCGACGAGCTGCGTGCCATAGCCGAGGAACACCGCGAAGAAGGTGATGCCGCAGAGCGTCAGCAGCACGATGGCCGGCAGCGGGTGGAACGGATGTTCATAGCCGCGCTTGATGCTGCCCATCGGCCACTTCTTGCGGAAGAGGATGATGTTCAGCGGCATGAAGGTGTATTCCAGAAGCCCCGACAGGATCGAGAAGGTGATGACCTGATCCAGGGGGGCGCCAAGGGCGAAGATCAGGGCGATCGGAACAAGGAAGATGATCGCACGGTAGGGGGTGCGGTACTTGGGATGCACGGCGCCGAACCAGGCCGGCAGGTACTTGTCGCGCCCCATGGCGAACCAGGCGCGGGAGGCGTCGTTGATGCAGCCGTTGGCGCTGGCGAGGGTGGCGAACAGCGTGCCGAAGCCAAGGAACCAGATCAGCGCATTCGAGCCGGAGAGCCGGGCGGTGTCGAAGAGCGGCGCGACCGAGCCGTTCACGCCATCACCAAGGAACTCCCACGGCAGCACACCCGAGCAGATATACCAGGTGAGCGTCGCGGCAATGAGCAGGGTCATGATGCCGGCCAGCGTGCCAAAGGGCAGCGCGCGGGCGGGTGAGCGGACCTCTTCGGCGGCCTGGGTGGTGCCCTCGATGCCGAGGTAATACCACAGGCCGAAGTGCATCGAGGCCAGAACCCCGATCCAGCCATAGGGCAGCTCATGGCCTTCGAAGAGCGCCGCGTGCTGCATGATGCCGCCGCCGAGGATGCCGGAGGTCGACAGGAACAGCATGATGATCGCGGCAAAGGCAATGGCGGTGATGACCAGGTTGAAGGTCAGTGTCGCCAGCACCCCCCGGTAGTTCAGCCAGGCCAGGAACATGATGACGAGGATGATGAAGGGTCGCTGGTCCAGCTCGCCTGTGTAGCCTGTCATCGTCGCCACCACCGAGATCAGATAGCCCGCGGTGATGGCGTTGGCCGCCTCGAGCATGGTGTAGGCAAAGACGAGGTAGAGCCCGACGTTGAACGCCATCAGCGGGCCGACGATATGCTTGGCCTGGGTATACTGGCCCCCGGCGGCGGCAACGGTAGAGGTGACCTCCGAATCGATCATGGCCACGCAGGTGTAAAGGATGCCGGCGAACCAGCACGCGATCAGCGCCGCATAGGCCCCGCCTTTGCCGACGGCAAAGTTCCAGCCCATGTATTCGCCGACGAGAACGATGCCGACGCCCAGAGCCCAGACGTGCGCCGGGCCAAGAACGCGCAACAGTCCGACCTTGGTGCCATGTGGCCCCATGCCGTCGCGCTCGCCCGAGGTGATGTCAAAATCTGCCATGATGCCTCCTTATCCCTTGTGGGATTCTTCGGTCATGGCCTCAAGCTCGCCTTCGCGCGAGGAGGTCAGGACATCTTCGGAATAGGTGCTGTCGATCTTGAGCCAGTCCACCACCAGAAAAAGGCCGAACAGGGCGGAAAGCCCCCAGGCCGCGTATTCGATGTAGTTCCAGGTTTCCATCGCAGCCCCCTATTTGCCGCCGAATTTCTCGGAGATCACTTCGCGATATTCGCTCTCCGAGAATTTCAGCATCAGCCAGTAATAGGCGACGATGACCACGATCATCACGATCAGCGCGCCGGCGGTAAAGCTGTAGTCGAACCGCGACAGAATCAGGTCATGCGCGGTTTCCGGGGTATAACCCAGGGCTTCGTACTGGGCGGCCTGCACCGTGTTCTGGCCAAGGGCTTCCCAGGTGGGGGCCTCGACCGGGGTGGCGACCGACTTTGACGATCCGGCAAGGTTGAGCCACAGCGGCACGAAAAGCGCGCCGACGGTCAGCGCGACCAGCACGACCACGTCGATCAGCTGGCTGAACTTGCCCTGTTTCGGGGGGACATAATGCGCCATCACGACCTCCCCTTGGCTTCGTCAAGGAACTTGATGTCGAGGCCATACATGAAGTCGCGGTCCTCGCGGTAATGGCGCAGCATGGCCAGGATGGCGGCGGTGTTGAACAGCAAGACCACCGCGCCCGCAGCCAGCAGCAGCGTGCGGGCCGTGCCCGAAGGCGCGAGGTTCCAGGTGGCAAGTGCGACGAAGATGATTGCGAACCAAAGGCCGATGACGAACGCCCATGCCACCATGACATCGCGTTTGTGCATCGCCTCAATCCGTTGATTAAGGTCTGACACGTTTCCCTCCCTAGGCCCTTTTCCGCTGCCGGATCAGGCGGGGCCACGACGCCGTTTTTCTGTCCGGCAAATTTGTTTTCTCAAAGGAAAACCGGGGGCGACCTTCTGTCAAGGAAAACCTGCCCGCTTTCGGGCGGGGTGATCGATTTTCCGTCACGTGAAAAAAAGTTTCTTCACAGTTGAAATGCAAAATCTTCGGTGCTAGCGTCATCGGTAACGATAACCAAGGAGGCGAATCCATGTGCGGAATCGTTGGGTTGTTCCTGAAGGACCCCAAGCTTGAACCCCAACTCGGGGCAATGCTGACCGATATGCTCATCACCATGACCGACCGCGGCCCTGACTCGGCCGGGATCGCGATCTATTCCTCGGCCGGCAAGGGCCTTGGCAAGATCACGGTGCAGTCGGCCAACCCGGACGCCGATTTCGAGAATCTCGACGGCGATCTGAAAGAGGCCATCGGTGCACCAGTCGCCATGCTGGTGAAATCCACCCATGCCGTGATGGAAGTGCCGCTGGGCCAGCTTGAAGCGGCCCGCTCGGCGCTGACCCATCTGCGGCCCTCGCTCAAGATCATGTCCTCGGGCGAAAACATCGAGATCTTCAAGGAGGTCGGCCTGCCGAAAGACGTGGCGGCCCGCTTTGAGGTGTCGAAGATGGGCGGCACCCACGGCATCGGGCACACCCGCATGGCCACCGAATCTGCCGTGACCACCATGGGCGCGCACCCGTTCTCGACCGGCTCGGACCAGTGCCTTGTCCACAACGGCAGCCTGTCGAACCACAACGGCGTGCGGCGCGAGCTGCGCCGTCTGGGCATGACTTTCGAGACGGAAAACGACACCGAGGTTGGCGCGGCCTTCATCAGCCACAAGCTGCAGACCGGCGAGAGCCTCGGCAACGCGCTGGAAGCGACGCTGACCGATCTCGACGGCTTCTTCACCTTTGTCGTCGGCACCCATAACGGCTTTGGCGTGGTACGGGACCCGATCGCCTGCAAGCCCGCCGTCATGGCCGAAACCGATCAATACGTGGCCTTCGGGTCGGAATACCGCGCGCTGGTCAACCTGCCGGGCATCGAGGACGCCCGCGTCTGGGAGCCGGAGCCCGCCACCGTCTACTTCTGGGAGCGTTGAGGAATGCAGACTTTCGACTTGGGTAAAGAGGGGCTGCGTGCGCTGAACTCGTCCCTTCACGCGCTGAAGGGACAGACCAACATGACCGCCTGGGAGGTGGTGAACCCCAAGGGTGCGCATGCGATCGCCGCCGGGGTGGATGCCGATGTGGACATCACCGTGCGCGGCTCGACCGGCTATTACTGCGCCGGCATGAACAAGCTGGCGACGATCCGCATCAAGGGCTCGGCCGGACCGGGCGTGGCCGAAAACATGATGTCGGGCACCGTCATCATCGACGGCAATGCCAGCCAGTATGCCGGTGCCACCGGGCGCGGCGGTCTCTTGGTGGTCAAGGGCAATGCCTCCAGCCGCTGCGGCGTGTCGATGAAGGGCATCGACATCGTGGTGCATGGCTCCATTGGCCACATGTCGGCCTTCATGGCGCAGTCGGGCAACCTTGTGGTGCTGGGCGACGCTGGCGACGCGCTGGGCGACAGCCTGTATGAAGCGCGCCTCTTTGTGCGCGGTTCGGTGAAAAGCCTGGGCGCCGACTGCATCGAAAAGGAAATGCGCCCCGAACATTACGCCATCCTTGAAGACCTCTTGAAGCGGGGCGAAGCCGATCACCTGGCCAAGCCGCGAGAGTTCAAGCGCTACGGCTCGGCCCGCAAGCTTTACAACTTCAATATCGACAACGCGTCGGCATACTGAGGCAAGACATGAGCGATTTTCCCCATACCCCGCCGCGCTACTCGGCCACTTTCACCCCGGCCATCAACGCGGAAATCCGCCGCGCGGCTGCCTCGGGCATCTATGACATCCGCGGCGGCGGCACCAAGCGCCACCTGCCGCATTTCGATGATCTCCTGTTCCTTGGCGCCTCGATCAGCCGCTATCCGCTGGAAGGCTACCGCGAGAAATGCGCCACCGATGTCTGGCTTGGCACCCGCTTTGCGAAAAAGCCGATCCATCTTGATATCCCGGTGACGATTGCCGGCATGTCCTTTGGCGCGCTTTCCGGCCCGGCGAAAGAGGCCCTGGGCCGTGGCGCAAGTGCCGCCGGCACCTCGACCACCACCGGCGACGGCGGCATGACCGAGGAAGAGCGCGGGCATTCGCAGACACTGGTCTATCAATACCTGCCCAGCCGTTACGGCATGAACCCCGACGACCTGCGCCGCGCGGATGCGATCGAGGTCGTGGTCGGCCAGGGTGCCAAGCCCGGCGGCGGCGGCATGCTTCTGGGTCAGAAAATCTCGGACCGCGTGGCGATGATGCGCAACCTGCCCAAGGGCATCGACCAGCGCTCGGCCTGCCGTCACCCAGACTGGACCGGCCCCGATGATCTGGAAATCAAGATCATGGAGATCCGCGAGATCACCGATTGGGAAAAGCCGATCTACGTCAAGGTCGGCGGCGCGCGTCCCTATTACGACACCGCTCTGGCGGTGAAAGCCGGCGCTGACGTTGTGGTGCTGGATGGCATGCAGGGCGGCACCGCTGCAACGCAGGATGTGTTCATCGAGCATGTCGGCATGCCGATCCTCGCCTGCATCCCGCTGGCGGTGAAGGCGCTACAAGACCTTGGCATGCATCGCAAGGTGCAGCTGATTGTCTCGGGTGGCATCCGCACTGGGGCCGACGTGGCCAAGGCCATGGCGCTGGGCGCTGACGCGGTGGCGATCGGCACGGCGGCGCTGGTGGCGCTGGGCGACAACGACCCGAAATGGGAAGGCGAATACCAGAAGCTGCAAACCACGGCCGACGCCTATGACGACTGGCACGAAGGCAAGGATCCGGCCGGGATCACCACCCAGGACCCGGAGCTGTTCAAGCGCTTCGACCCGATCCTTGGCGGTCGTCGTCTGAAGAACTACCTCAAGGTGATGACGCTGGAGGCGCAGACCATCGCGCGGGCCTGCGGCAAGAACCACCTGCACAATCTGGAGCCGGAAGACCTGTGCTCGCTGACCATCGAGGCGGCGGCCATGGCGGGCGTGCCTCTGGCGGGCACCAGCTGGATCCCGGGGCGGAACGGCGGCTACTAAGCCGCCCCCCCTTTCAAAACCATAAAGACGACAGGGAGTTACACGATGGCGAAAGACCTTGCCAAATGGGCCAAGGATAAGGGCGTCAAGTATTTCATGGTATCCTACACCGACCTGTTCGGTGGGCAGCGCGCCAAGCTGGTGCCGACGGCGGCGATCAACGACATGGCAGTCGACGGGGCCGGGTTTGCCGGGTTTGCGACCTGGCTGGACCTGACGCCGGCCCACCCTGACATGATGGCGGTTCCCGATCCGGAAGCGGCGATTCAGCTGCCATGGAAAAAGGAAGTGGCCTGGGTCGCCTCGAACTGCGTGATGGAGGAAAAGCCTCTGGCGCAGGCCCCGCGCAACGTGCTGCGCCGCCTGATCGACGAAGCGGCCAAGGACGGTCTGCGGGTCAAGACCGGGGTGGAGCCGGAGTTCTTCCTGTTGGCGCCCGAGGGCGACAAGATCGCCGATCCCTACGACAACGCCGAGAAGCCCTGCTACGACCAGCAGGCGATGATGCGCCAGTATGACTGCATCGCCGAGGTTTGCGACTATATGCTGGAGCTGGGCTGGGAAGCCTACCAGAACGACCACGAGGACGCGACCGGCCAGTACGAGATGAACTGGAAATACGACGACGTCCTGCAAACCGCCGACAAGCACAGCTTCTTCAAGTTCATGATGAAGTCGGTGGCCGAAAAGCACGGGCTGCGCGCCACCTTCATGCCGAAACCCTTCAAGGGTCTGACCGGGTCGGGATGCCATGCGCATATCTCGGTCTGGTCGCTGGATGGCAAGACCAACGCCTTTGCCGACAAGAACAAGGAATTGGGCCTGTCGGATCAGGGGCGCCACTTCCTCGGCGGGATCATGAAACACGCCTCGGCGCTGGCCGCGATCTGCAACCCGACGGTCAACAGCTACAAGCGCATCAACGCCCCGCGTACCTCGTCGGGCGCCACCTGGGCGCCGAACACGGTGACCTGGACCGGCAACAACCGCACCCACATGGTGCGCGTCCCCGGCCCCGGCCGGTTCGAGCTGCGCCTGCCCGACGGCGCGGCGAACCCCTATCTGATGCAGGCCGTCATTCTGGCGGCGGGCCTTGATGGGGTGCGCTCCAAGGCCGATCCGGGCCGGCGCTATGACATCGACATGTACCAGAACGGCCATACCGTGAAGGGCGCGCCGAAGCTGCCGCTGAACCTGCTCGACGCGCTGCGGGAATACGACAAGGACAAGACGCTGAAATCCATGATGGGCGCCGATTTCTCGGCCGCCTTCCTGAAGCTGAAGCAGAAGGAATGGGACAGCTACGCCTCGCATTTCTCGAAATGGGAAACCGAGAACACGCTCGATATCTAAGCCCTCTTTCCCCTGTGGCTTAAACCTGACCCCGGAGCGATCCGGGGTCTCTTTTCATTCCAGGACTTGTACGCCGTTCCGCCGCGCCGGAACACCGGCGCGCAGCCCGGTTCCATCGCTTTCGTGCAGGTCGCCCTTGCGGATGCAGGGAAGAAAGCCCGTGTCAGGCGTCGCGTCGCGATCCGCTTGCCCCACACGCCTGCCATTGGGTCGGGCAAAGCGCACGATGGCGTCGTCGTGACTGCGGGCGGTCCGGCGGTTCAGGCGGCGATGGATTTCATGAATGAATCTCTCAACTTTCTTGCCCTCGGGTGAACAAATTTTGATGCAAGTCAAGGCAGTGGGCGGGATTTGTGGCATACTGTTCGCGAGGTTAACACAGCATAAGGGAAGACGGATATGAGCAACAAGATTCTCTGCCCGACCGATGGAAGCGATCACGCCAAAGTGGGATTTGACCGCGCGGTGGAGCTGGCGAAACAAAGCGGCGCCCGGCTGACGGTGTGCGTGGTGAACATCGCGCATGGCGGCGCACGCGGGCCGACCATCAACCACTGGAAGGAAGGCGAAGTGGCCGAACTTCTGGGGGCCGCCGAGGCTGCAGGCAAGGCCGCCGGGCTTGTCGACGTGGGCACGGTGGAACTGGTGGCGCGCGAGGCCGCCCCTGCGATCATCGCCTATGCCGAACAGAATGCCTATGACCACATCGTCATGGGAACCGGCGACAAGCGCGGCGTGAAGCGCCTGGTTCTGGGGTCGGTTGCTGCCGAAGTGGCGGGACAGGCGCCTTGCACGGTTACGGTTGCCCGTTGAAGCGGACGGGGTCCGTCCGGCGCTGATATGATAGGCAGATGCCTGATTTTCCGACTCTCCCGCGGTGGCGGGACGGGTCGGAATTTTTTTCACTTCAGGAAAAAGATTTGACACAGACGCAACTCCGATTCTAGCATTTGGCCTAAGGCAGCGCGCGAAACAATCTGCCAGAATCCATCAGCCGGAGGTGTCAATGAAGAAGAGAGTTGCCGTTATCGGTGCAGGTCCGTCGGGGCTTGCCCAGCTGCGCGCGTTCCAGTCTGCCAAGGCAAAAGGGGCCGAAATTCCTGAAATCGTCTGTTTTGAAAAGCAGGGCGATTGGGGGGGCCTCTGGAACTACACCTGGCGCACCGGGCTGGACGAATACGGCGAGCCCGTGCATTGCTCGATGTATCGCTACCTCTGGACCAACGGTCCGAAAGAGGGTCTGGAATTCGCCGACTACTCGTTCGAAGAGCATTTCGGCAAACAGATCGCCAGCTACCCGCCGCGCGCCGTCATGGTGGATTATATCGAGGGTCGGGTGAAAAAGGCCGGGGTCCGCCCGTGGATCCGCTTCCGTCACCCGGTGCGCTTCGTCAAATACAACGAAGCCAAGGGCAATTTCACCGTCACCGCGCACGATCTGGTGAAGGACAGCATGTATGAGGAAGAATTCGACCATGTGATCTGCGCCTCGGGCCATTTCAGCACGCCGAACGTGCCGGAATACCCCGGCTTCGACAGGTTCAACGGCCGCGTACTGCATGCCCATGATTTCCGCGACGCGCGCGAGTTCAAGGGCAAGGACCTGCTGCTGCTCGGCTCCAGCTATTCGGCCGAGGACATCGGCAGCCAGTGCTGGAAATACGGCGCCAAGTCGATCACCGTTGCCTATCGCAACGCGCCGATGGGCTTTGACTGGCCCGACAACTGGAAAGAGGTTCCGGCGCTGGCGCGGGTGGACGAGGACACCGCCTATTTCACCGACGGCACCTCGAAGAAGGTCGATGCGATCATCCTGTGTACCGGCTACAAGCACCACTTCCCCTTCCTGCCCGACAATCTGCGCCTGAAAACCGCGAACCGCCTGGCGACCGCCGACCTCTACAAGGGCGTGGTCTATGTGCATAATCCGAAGATGTTCTATCTCGGCATGCAGGACCAGTGGTTCACCTTCAACATGTTCGACGCCCAAGCCTGGTGGGTGCGTGATGCCATTCTCGGGCGGATCGCGCTGCCGACCGACAAGGCCACGATGCTGAAGGATGTCGAGGCCCGGGTCGCGGGTGAGGATGCGGGGCAGGATGCCCACGATGCCATCCATTACCAGGGCGACTATGTAAAGGAACTGATCGCCGAGACCGACTATCCGTCCTTTGACGTCGACGGGGCCTGCGAGGCCTTCTTCGAGTGGAAAGACCACAAGAAAGACGACATCATGGCCTTCCGCAACCATGCCTATCGGTCGGTCATCACCGGCACCATGGCGCCCGTCCACCACACGCCCTGGAAGGATGCGCTGGAGGATTCGATGGAAAGCTATCTCAGGAACTGACTTCTCGGTTCCTCAAGGGCCTCCGGACCAGCTGCCGGGGGCCTTTTGCGTTGAAAAATCAGGCAAAGCCTGAGGGGCGCCGAAGCCCCAGGAAACAAATTTTCGCAAAGTTAAAATTCTTCTCGCCATGTGTTCATCCGCGTGCTTTGCTTGCGACATCCGGTCGCGGCACGCAGGGGGCGGCGGCCTGAGGGAAGAAGGAGAGTGAAGGCCCGCCCTTGGGAAAACCCGGGGCGGCAACGAAGACGGGAACGCGCGGAGGGGGAGGAATGGGAGCCGCCCTGAACATCCGCCGGAACAAACAGGAGAACAGGGAAATGACGAAGGAAACGGGTTCGGGCCAGATGGTCCGGGCACTGGATTGGAAGGGCGCTTTCTGGGTTGCGGCAGGGGTGCCGCCCCTTGTGCTGTTCTCGATCGGTGGGATTGCAGGGACGACGGGGAAGCTGGCCTTCCTTGTGTGGATGATCTCGATGGTGATGGGCTTTCTGCAAAGCTTTACCTATGCCGAAATGGCCGGGATGTTCGGCAACAAGTCGGGCGGTACCAGCGTTTACGGCGCGACCGCCTGGCTGCGCTATTCCAAGCTGATCGCGCCCTTGTCGGTGTGGTGCAACTGGTTCGCCTGGTCGCCGGTGCTGTCCTTGGGCTGCGCCATCGCGGCAGGCTACATCCTGAACGCGCTGTTCCCGATCCCCTTGGCCGAAAGCCAGCAGGTGGTGGACTGGGTCGCAGCCAACATCGCCAGCTACACGGCGGAAACCCAGTCGGTGATCGACTACATGGCGGCCAATGCCGGCGTGGCGGCGGAAGACGCCATCAAGGCCGTGGCGGCCGCTGACGGAGTCACCGCGCTGACCCCGTGGTTCCGCGGCTATGAGGCGTTCAACATCGTCGTACCCGGCCTTGGCACGCTGCACTTCAACTCGACCTTCATCATCGGGGTGATCCTGATGCTGATCATCCTGTTCATTCAGGAGCGCGGCATTTCCTCGACCGCAAATGCCCAGAAGTGGCTGGCGATCATCGTGCTGGTGCCGCTTCTGCTGGTGGGTCTGGTGCCGATCTTCACCGGCGCGATCGACAGCATGAACGTCACCAACCTTCTGCCCCCGACGGCGGCCTATTCCGGCGTCGATGGCGACTGGAGCATCGGCGGCTGGACGCTGTTCCTCGGCGGTCTCTACATTGCCGCCTGGTCGACCTACGGTTTTGAAACCGCGGTCTGCTACACGGCAGAACTGAAAGACCCCAAGCGCGACACGTTCCGCGCGATCTTCTACTCGGGCCTTCTCTGCGCCGTGTTCTTCTTCCTGATCCCCTTCTCGTTCCAGGGCGTTCTGGGGATGGAGGGCATGCTGGCCACCGGCATCGTCGATGGCACCGGCGTGGGCGAGGCTTTGGGCAACATGATCGGCGGCGGGCCGGTGCTGACCCAGATCTTCGTGATCCTGATGATTCTGGCGCTGTTCCTGGCGATCATGACCGCGATGGCCGGCTCGTCGCGGACGCTCTATCAGGGCTCGCGCGATGGCTGGCTGCCGAAATACCTCGGCTCGGTGAACAGCCACGGCGCCCCGTCCAAGGCGATGTGGACCGACTTCACCTTCAACGTCATCCTGCTGGCGCTGGCCTCGGACGTGGCGGGCTATTTCTATGTGCTGGCCATTTCGAACGTCGGCTACATCATGTTCAACTTCCTGAACCTGAACGCCGGCTGGATCCACCGCATCGATTCGGCGCATCTTGACCGGCCGTGGAAAGCGCCCGGCTGGCTGATCGGGGTGAACACGATCCTCGCCTTCGTCAACGCGCTGTTCCTTGGCGCCGGCGCGAAAGTCTGGGGCTATGAAAACGCCCTGTGGTCGGGTGTGATTTTCGCCGCCTTCATCATCCCGGTGTTCTGGTATCGCCACTACATGCAGGACGGCGGCCGGTTCCCGAAAGAGGCCTATGACGATCTGGGCCTGAAAGAAGGCGAACTTGGCGAGCGCAAGGCCGGAATGCTGCCTTATCTGGCGCTTGTCGCCGGTGTGGTGGTGGTTCTTTGGGCCAACTGGTTCTTCGTGCTGCCGGCCTGAGCCGACACCGCAACCATACGATCGAAAGGGGCCGCGCGAGCGGCCCCTGTTTTTTTGCATAATGTTTTCTCAGAAGAAAAATACTTGAATTTCATTATTGCTTTTTGTCGGGAACCCCAACAGACTTGGCTAAAATCATACCAACACTGGGAGACTCGCATGACCAATTCCTGGCGTTTTTCGACGCTCGTTGACCGCCACCGGGCCCTTGGCTCCAACCTTGAAGACTGGTCGGGCATGGGCACCGCCTGGTCCTATTCCAAGGGCGACCCGGATGCCGAATACATGGCGATTCGCACCAAGGCCGGCCTGATGGATGTATCAGGGCTGAAGAAGGTGCATATCACCGGCCATGCCGCCAGCCATGTGATCGAGCGTGCCACCACGCGGAACGTGGAAAAGCTGATGCCGGGCAAGGCGGTCTATGCCTGCATGCTGAACGACGCCGGCAAGTTCATCGACGACTGCGTGATCTACCGCATGGGTCCGAACTCGTTCACCGTGGTGCATGGCTCTGGCCAAGGTCACGAGCAGCTGACCATGGCCGCCACCGGGCGCGACGTGTCGATTCGCTTTGACGACAACCTGCACGACCTGTCGCTGCAAGGCCCGCTGGCCGTCGACTATCTGGAAAAGCACATTCCGGGCATCCGCAATCTGGCCTATTTCAGCCATATGGGCGCCAGCCTGTTCGGCAAGCCGATCACCATCAGCCGCACCGGCTATACCGGCGAGCGCGGCTATGAGATCTTCTGCCGCGGTCAGGACGCGGTGATGATCTGGGACCGCATTCTGGAAGAAGGCGCTGCCATGGGCATCATCCCCTGCCGCTTTACCACGCTGGATATGCTGCGGACCGAAAGCTATCTGCTGTTCTTCCCCTTCGACAATTCCGAGATGTACCCGTTCGAAAACGAAGGCCCCGGCGACACGCTGTGGGAGCTTGGCCTTGATTTCACCGTCTCGCCCGGCAAGGTGGGCTTCCGTGGCGCCGAGGAGCATTACCGGCTGAAGGGCCGCGAGCGTTTCAAGATTTCCGGCATGATGCTGGAAGGCAAGAACGTGCCGGGCAACGGCGCGCCGGTGTTCAAGGACGGCAAGCAGGTGGGCGTGGTGACGCAGGCCATGCACTCGCCGCTGAACAACTGGACTGTGGCCATCGCCCGCCTGCCGGTCGCAGACGCCAACAACGGCACGGCGCTTGAGGTTCGTTGCGACACCCATGGCGCGATCAAGGGCAAGTCGGCGGCGCTGCCGTTCTACGACGTCGACAAGAAACGCCGCACGGTTCAGGGCTGATCCCTTCGGTTTCCGGCACGGCCCGTCGGCGCGGACAGGGGCCTTGCCGGAAACGTCTCCCGCCATTCTACAGGTTTGAGGACCATGACAAAGACCGACTTTCCACCCTCGATAAAAAGCCGTCCGGTGTATGGCGTGCTTGAACCGCGCCCGGGGGCCATGCACCTGATCATCGCCGATGGCGAAGGCGCAGAGGCCGTGGCCGAGATGTTCGCCAAGGCCGCCGATGCACCCGCCATGCTGGCGAAAAGCCATATCCTTTACACTGCCGGCCCGAACGGCACCGATGCCTGGGACCGCGTCGCCGCCTTGGGCGCGGCGCAGGCGCAGCACGCGGCCTCGGTTCCGACGCTGCTGTTCCGTCTGGCCCGGGTGCTTCAGAACACCCCGATGGGGGCGCAGATCTACCTGACCGGCAGCGAAGGGCTGATGGGGCAGGCCGAGCGCGACATCATGGTTCTGGGTTTCCCGCATGTCGATATCCAGAAAGAGCATCGCGGCTCGACTGTGCGGCGGGTGCAATGCGTGCATTGCAAGGGCATCACCGAAAACGTGAAGACCGATCCCTTCCAGTGCAGCCATTGCGGGCTGCACCTGTATGTGCGCGACCACTATTCCCGGCGGATCGCGGCCTTTCAG
Source organism: Tabrizicola oligotrophica (assembly GCF_011008935.1). Lineage (GTDB taxonomy): Bacteria > Pseudomonadota > Alphaproteobacteria > Rhodobacterales > Rhodobacteraceae > Tabrizicola_A > Tabrizicola_A oligotrophica. The sequence goes on from NZ_JAAIVJ010000002.1 coordinate 372,500, forward strand.
GGGGTGAACATTGATGCGGAAGACAAGGGGCTGATCCCCGCAGCGGTGGAGCGGTTCAAATGAGCGGTGGCGCAAAACTCCATGTCCGCGTGGCCGAAGTGGTCCGCGTCAACGACCTCATCACCCGTTTCCGGTTTGTTCCGCGCGACGGTGGCGAATTGCCGGCGTTTTCCGGCGGCGCGCATACCGTGGTGGAGATGGACGACCACGGCACAAGGCGGCTGAACCCCTATTCGCTGATGTCCGATCCCGAGGACCGCTCGGGCTATGAAATTTCGGTGCGGCGCGACGATCAGGGTCGGGGCGGCTCGCTTTACATGCATACCCATGTCAAGCCGGGCATGGAGATGGTGGTCAGCTATCCGGTCAACCTGTTTCCCTTGGACAATCGGGCGCGCAAGCACCTGTTTCTGGCCGGCGGCATCGGCATCACGCCGTTCCTCGCGATGATGAAGCAACTGACCCGGTTCGGCGGCAAGTTCGAACTGCACTACGCCGCCCGCAACCCGGGCCTTGCGGCCTATGGTGAGGCGTTGAAAGCCGGGCAAGCGGATCGCGTGAACCTTTATTTCGACGATTTCGGCCAACAAATGCCGCTGGCCGAAATCCTCGCTCGTCAACCCATCGGCACGCATCTGTACTGCTGCGGTCCGAAAGGGATGCTGGGATGGGTGCGCAAGACGGCCGAAACCGCTGGCTGGCCGGTTCATGCCGTGCATTTCGAGGAATTTCTCGCCCCCGGCACTGGCGCGCCCTTCTCGGTTGAGCTGGCGCTGTCGAACAAGACCATCACCGTCGGCCCGACCCAGTCGCTGCTGGAGGCGATCGAGGCGGCGGGCGTCGATGCGCCCTATCTCTGCCGCGGCGGGGCCTGCGGGCAATGCGAAACCAATGTGGTGAAATGCGATGGCCATGTCGATCACCGCGACCATTGGCTTTCGCCGGAAGAAATGGCCAGCAACACCAAAATCATGCCCTGCGTCAGCCGCTTCACCGGCAAGACGCTGGTGATCGAACGCTAGGAGACCGCCATGAGCCTTGATTTCAAATACGGGTTTGACGATTTCTTCCGCGACGAAACCTTCGTCGACGATTTCACCTACCGGAATTCGCCGCAGAACATCCGGCGCTTTCCGTTCCCCTTCGACCGTGACGACTACATGTATTCGGTCAACATGGAACCGCATGTACCGGGGCGTAAAGGCTCGGTCTTCGAAAAGACCTTCGACGTTGACGAGCATTACCTGAGCGAGATGCGCGACCGGGCGCGGATTCTGGCCCATGACCCGCTGCGCTGCCAGTCCTTGCCGCACATGACGCTGGCGGGTTGGGACCTTCTGGAACTCATCATGGAAACCAAGGCGCGGGAATATCCGCAGTGGTTTTCGCTGACCAAGGACGGCAACCGCTGGCACTGGATCAACCGCCCGCTGGGCATCGACCACAAGTTCACCTTCCTTGACGAATCGACGCTGCCCTATGGCCCGATGGAATACATCACCCGCCAGACGCAGGGCGATTTCACCTTGCAGGACGAACGCGAGGGCACGCTCTGGGTCGATGCGGGGATGGTGACGACGCAGGCCGACTGGTCGCTGGATTTCGACATCGGCATGAGCTTTCACGAATGGCACGCCCCGGTGCCGCTCGCCCATGAAAAGGGCATCTTCGACCGGGCGCTGAAATTTCTTTTGAAGTTGCAGCACGGTGCCCCGGTGCGGCGGTTCAACTGGACGATGACGGTGAACCCGCTGCTTGACACCGCGCCCGAGACCTACCCCGAATGGGGCCACATGCGCACCCGGCTGACGCAGGAGAACATGGGGTCGATGATGCACCTGCGCGTGGAATTGCAGACGCTTTACCGCCTGCCGCGCTCGAACGCGATCGCCTTCGACATCCGCGCCTATCTCGGCAAGTTCGAGGAGCTGGTGCAGGTGCCGAAATGGGGCCGCCGCCTGCACCGGGTGGTGCGTGACCTGCATCCTGATCTGGCCACCTACAAGGGCTTCATCCGCAACCGCGATGCCATGGCCGAGTGGCTGTCGAAATATGACGACGGCGCGCCGACGTCGCCCGGCTGGTGGCCGGAGGACTGATCGAGAGGACTGGAATGGCAACTGGAGGCCCCTTTCGTCTTGGTTTCCTGATGTTTCCGGGGTTCCCGATGGCTTGCCTGACGTCGGCCATCGAACCGCTGCGGGCAGCCAACGAAATCATGGGGCGGACCGAGTTCGTCTGGCGGCTGGTCGCCGAAAGCCACGCCCCGGTGCGGTCCTCGGCCGAGGTGCGGTTCGAACCCGATGTCACCCTGGCCGAGGCCGATGGACTGGACCAGCTTTACCTGCTGGCCCCCCCGACCGCCGAGTTTGCCGACCCCCGCCACAGCCCGGCCCGCCTGCGTTGGTTGGAACGGACCGGCCTGACGCTGGGCGCGTTTTCGGGCGGGATCTTCCCGCTCGCCCGCGCCGGGTTGATGGAGGGGCGCGGCTGTTCGGTGCATTGGTGCTATGAGGCCGCCTTCAAGGCCGAGTTTCCCGATGTGAAGGCCTCCGAGGCAGTGATCCTGCGCGACAAGCGCCGGGTGACGGCCTCCGGCGCGGGGGCGGTCTTTGACCTGATGCTGCGGCTGATCGAGGAACGGCTGGGCCGGCAATGCATGACCGAAGTCGCCTGCTGGTTCCAGCACCCGTTCGTGCGCGACGAGGACGCCAGCCAGAAAGTGCCAGTGGCCCGCACCGCCGCCACCGCCGACCGCCTGACGCCACCGATCCGCGAGGCGATCCGGCTGTTCGAATCCCATGTCGAAGACCCGCTGCGCATTCCCGATGTGGCGGCGGCAGTCGAGATGTCGGGGCGACACTTCGAACGGTTGTTCAAACGCGAAACCGGGCAAAGCCCGCTGCGCTATTACCGGCATCTCAGGCTGTCGAAGGCGCGGCAGAGGGTGCTTTATTCCAATGACCCGCTGCGCGAGATCGCGGTTTCGGTCGGCTACCCGACGCCGGCACCGATGGCGCGGCATTATCAGGAATTGTTCGGCGTCAGTCCCAAGGACGAGCGACGGCTGGCCAGCGGGTTAAGCCAGCTGTCCTCTGCTGCCGAATAGGCCTTAGCCCAGGCTTCGCAGGTAGCGCCGCAAGAGCTTTTCCAGCTTGGCCGCGCCCAGAGGGGCCATGGCCTTGGTGTGCTCATGGCTGATGTTTTCGTCCGACATGCCGGCGGCCATGTTGGTGATGGTGGATATCGCCGCCACTTTCAGCCCGAGGAAACGGGCTAGGATCACTTCGGGCACGGTCGACATGCCCACCGCATCGCCGCCAAGGATCCTGATCGCGCGGATCTCGGCCGGGGTCTCGAAGGATGGGCCGGAATACCAGGTGTAGACCCCTTCGGGCAGGGCGACATCGACCGCCGCAGCAGCGGCTTTCAGGGCCGCGCGCAGATCGGGGTCGTGCGCGGTGGTCATCGGCACGAAGCGGGCGTCGGTCTTTTCGCCGATCAGCGGGTTCAGCCCGGAGAAGTTGATGTGGTCGTTCAGCAGCATCAGATCACCGGGCCGGATACCGGCCCGCAGCGACCCCGCCGCGTTGGTGGCGATCAGGTGGTCGGCGCCAAGCGCCCGCAACAGCCCCAGCGCCGGACGCATCGCGGCGGGATTGCCGTTCTCATAGTAATGCTCGCGCGCGCCAAAGACGGCGACGCGAACGCCTTCAAGTGTGCCGATATGCAGGTTCGGGTTATGGCCCGAGACACCGGCATGGGGAAAACCGGGCAGATCGGCATAAGGAATGGCCACACCCTCGACCGCATGGGCAAGATGGCCCAGCCCCGAGCCGAGGATAAGGCCGAGGCGGACAGGTTCATGCCCGGCGCGGGCTTGGACGGTTTGGAGAAGATCTGACATTCGTTGGTCCGGCGTTGAGGGTGGATACGGGGGGGGCACACCCCCCAGTCCATTGGTTTCTCGAACCAATGGCGAAACCAATAGACTACCCCGTGGGATATTTGGGCCACATTGAAGGCCCTAGCGTTCCTTGACATAGGGTTCGCCGCCAGCGCGGGGCGGGATGGCCTTGCCGACGAGGCCCGCCAGCACGATGACGGTCAGCATATAGGGCAGGGCGTCCAGGAAGGGCACTGGAACCTTCATGAAGGTCACGGTTTCCACGACGTCGGGCCGCAGCGCCAGCGCCTGGAAGAAACCAAAGAGCAGGCAGGCCCAGAGCGCGTGCCACGGCCGCCATTTGGCGAAGATCAGCGCGGCCAGCGCGATGTAGCCGCGTCCTGCCGTCATGTCCCGACCAAAGCCCGCCTGCAGGGCGCAGGCGAGGTAGACGCCGGCAAGGCCGCACAGCACGCCGGTAATCAGCACAGCGGAATAGCGCAGGTTGCGCACCGAAACCCCGGCGGTATCGACCGAGGCCGGGTTTTCTCCGACTGCACGCAGACGCAGGCCGTAGCGGGTGCGGTAAAGCACAAAGGCGGTTAGCGGCACCAGCAGCGCCGCGGCATAGACCAGAAGCGAGTGGCCCGAGATCACCTCGGCATAGAGAGTGCCGACCACGGGAACACTGGCAAAGGCGCCCGCCAGTGGCAGGTCGATCGGCAGGAAGCGGGCGGCGCCTTCGAGCGAGGGAGTCCGTCCGCCCTGCCCGAACAGGTGTTGCGCGATCAGCACCGTAATCCCCGCCGCCACGAAATTCAGCGCCACGCCGGAGATCAGCTGATTGCCGCGAAAGGTGATCGAGGCGACACCATGGATCAGCGCAAAGGCCATGCTCGCCAGCACCCCGGCGACAAGACCGAGCCAGACCGAGCCGTAAATTGCCGCGACCGAGGCCGAGGTCATGGCGGCGATCAGCATCTTGCCTTCAAGTCCGATGTCGAACACGCCGGCGCGTTCGGAGTAGAGCCCGGCGAGGCAGGCCAGCAGCAGCGGCGTCGCCAGACGGATGGAGGAATCCAGCACTTGCAGGAGCGTTGCGTAATCCATCTCAGGCGCCTCCTTTCCGGGTCTGCGCCCGTGGCCGGAAGAACCAGCCGAGCATCTGTGCCACCATCATGTTGAGCGCCCCGGTGAACAGGATCACCAGCCCCTGCAGCACGGTGCGCAGCTCGACCGGGATGGTGGTGTTCATGCCAAGCGCCGCGCCGCCCTGATAGAGAAAGCCGAACAGCACTGCGGCAAGGATCACCCCGACCGGGTGGTTGCGCCCCATCAGCGCCACCGCGATACCGATGAACCCGGCCCCTTCCGCGCTGTTTTGCAACAGCCGCTCGGACTGGCCCATCACGTTGTTGATCGCCATCAGTCCCGACAGCGCCCCCGAGATCATCATGGCCGTCATGGTGATCTTGAAAGACGAGATTCCGGCGTAATTGGCTGCCTTTTCCTGCTTGCCGAAGGCGCGGATCTCATAGCCCAGCCGGGTGTGCCACATCAGGAGCCAGACAAGGTAGGCGCAGGCGAGCGCGATGAAGAAGGTGATGTTGGCCGGCACACGCTGATATTGCGGCAGGCCGTCCTTGGTCAGCTTGACCGCGCCTTCCGGGTCGTATTTCAGCAGGAAATCCTGCAGGAACGGCATGTCGTGAAACTTGGGCAGGCTGAGTTCGGCGGCGAAGCGGGCCGAAGCCGGGTCCATGCTGCCCGGCGGGCGCAGGAAATCGACCAGAAGGTAGACCATCAGCGCCGCGGCGATGTAGTTGAACATGATCGTCGTGATGACGATGTGGCTGCCACGTTTGGCCTGCAGATAGGCGGGCACCGCCGCCCAGGCGCCGCCAAAGGCCATGCCCAGAACTGCCGCGCCGATCAGGGCAAGGCTCCAATGCGGCCAGGGGATGAACAGGCAGGCCAGCGCCACGCCAAGCCCGCCCAACAGCGCCTGCCCCTCGCCGCCGATGTTGAACAGGCCGCCATGGAAGGCGACTGTCACGGCAAGGCCGGTGAAGATGAAGGAGGTGGCATAGTAAAGCGTGTAACCCCAGCCCGACGCCGAACCCAGCGCGCCGTTCACCATCACCGCGAGCGCGGCCAGCGGGTCCTGGCCGATGGCCAGCAGCACCAGCGCCGCGCAGAGGGCCGCAAGCACAAGGCTGATGATCGGCACCAGCGCCAGATCGGCCCATTTCGGCAGTTTCGTCATCTCAGGCGGCCTCCCCGGTAATGCCGGCCATGAGAAGGCCAAGCTCGCGCTCGTTGGTGCTGGCCGGATCGCGGAAGCCCATGAGCCGGCCGTCAAACATCACCGCGATACGATCGGAGAGCGACATGATCTCGTCCAGTTCGACGGAGACGAGGAGAATGGCCTTGCCGGCGTCGCGCAGCGCGATGATCTGCTTGTGAATGAACTCGATGGCGCCGATGTCGACGCCGCGGGTCGGCTGGCCGATCAGCAGCACATCGGGATCGCTTTCCATCTCGCGCGCGACGACGATCTTTTGCTGGTTGCCGCCGGAGAAGCTTTTTGCCGGCAGCGTCGGGATCGGCGGGCGGACGTCGAAGGTCGCCATCTTGGCCTCGGTGTCGGCGCGGATTGCGGCATTGTCCATGACAAGCGCGTTCTTCTGATACTTCGGCTCGTTGTGATAGCCGAAGGCGATGTTTTCCCAGGCGGTGAAATCCATGATGAGGCCCAGCGTCTGCCGGTCCTCGGGAATATGGCCGATGCCGGCGTCGCGGCGGGCACGCCCGTTGGCGCCGGCCCCCGACAAGGGCAGGTCGGCGCCTTTCAGCGTCACCTTCCCGGTGGCGCGCTGGATGCCACCCAGGGCGGCCAGAAGTTCGGACTGGCCGTTGCCCGCCACGCCGGCAATACCAAGGATTTCCCCGGCGCGGAGTTCAAAGGACACGCCCTTCAGCCGCTCGACCCTGGCATCGTCGCGCACGCGCAGGTCTTCGACCTTCAGCACCGTCTCGCCGGCATGGGCATCGCCCTTGTCGACATGCAAGAGAACCTTGCGCCCGACCATCATCTCGGCCAGCGCCTCGGGGCTGGTTTCGTCGGTCGAGACATGGCCGACCATGGTACCGCGCCGCATGACGCTGACATTGTCGGTCGCCTCCATGATCTCGCGCAGCTTGTGGGTGATGATGATGACGGTCTTGCCCTGCTCTTTCAGGCCGCGCAGGATGCGGAACAGGTGGTCGGCCTCGGCCGGGGTCAGCACGCCGGTCGGCTCGTCCAGGATCAGGATATCGGCCTGGCGATACAGCGCCTTGAGGATCTCCACGCGCTGCTGATGACCGACCGAAAGATCTTCGACCAGGGCATCGGGATCGACGTCCAGTTCATACTCGCGCGACAAATCCGCCAGCGCCTTGCGGGCCTTGGCGAGCGAGGTGTTCAGAAGCGGGCCATCCTCGGCCCCGAGAATGATGTTTTCCAGAACGGTGAAGTTCTGCACCAGCTTGAAATGCTGGAACACCATGCCGATGCCGGCGCGGATGGCCGCCTGGCTGTCGGGGATGGCCGTCAACCGGCCGTTGATGAAGATCTCGCCGGCATCGGCCTTGTAAAAGCCGTAGAGGATCGACATCAGGGTCGACTTTCCGGCGCCGTTCTCGCCGATGATGCCGTGGATCGTGCCTTTGGGCACGGCGATGTTGATGTCCTTGTTGGCCTGAACCGGACCGAAGGCCTTTGAAATGCCCTTCAGCTCGATGGCAAAGGCTGGGTCAGCCATTGCGTGTCCCTCCCCTGTGGGAACTGGCAACCCCTCCGCTTGTGCTGCGGCTTCATGGGGCGTCACTTCGGAAAGCGCCGCGCCCGAGGTGTCGGGCGCGGCTGAGGTTGGTCGTCAGATCGAAGACCGGATCAGAACTCGGCTGCCGGGCAGGTGTTGTCCGCCATGTAGTCGTGGACGACGACTTCGCCCGACTTGATCTTGGCAGCGGCCTCGTCAACGGTGGCCTGCATTTCCGGGGTCACCAGCGCGGCGTTGTGTTCGTCCATGGCATAGCCGACGCCGTCATTGGCCAGACCCATGACGTTGATGCCGGGGGTCAGGTTTTCGCCTTCCTTCAATGCCTCGTAAACGGCATTGTCGACGCGCTTCAGCATCGAGGTCAGCACCGAACCGGGCTGGATGTAGTTCTGATTGGAATCGACGCCGATCGACAGGATGCCCTCGTCCTTGGCCGCCTGCAGCACGCCCATGCCGGTGCCGCCGGCTGCGGCAAACACCACATCCGCGCCCTGGGCCTTCTGTGCCTTGGTCAGTTCGGCGCCCTTCACCGGGTCATTCCAGGCTTCCGGGGTGGTGCCGGTCATGTTCGAGATGAACTTGATGTCGGGGTTCACCGCCTTGGCACCCTGGGCATAACCGCAGCCGAATTTGCGGATCAGCGGAATGTCCATGCCGCCCACAAAGCCGACAGTGCCGGTCTTGGAGGCCAGCGCGGCCATCATGCCGACGAGGTAGGAGCCCTCATGCTCGTTGAACACCACCGATTTGACGTTCGGCGCATCGACGACCATGTCGATGATGGCAAACTTGGTGTCCGGGTATTCCGGGGCGATCTTGCCCAGCACGTCGCCCCACATGAAGCCGACCATGACCACCGGGTTCACGCCCTCTTCGGCGAACTGGCGCAGCACCTGTTCGCGCTGGGCGTTGTCCTTGATCTCGAACTCCTTGTAGGCGGTGCCGGTTTCGGCTTTCCACTTCTCGGCCCCGTTGTAGGCGGCTTCGTTGAAGGACTTGTCGAACTTGCCGCCCATGTCGAAGATCACGGCGGGATCGGCAAAGGCCGCGCCGGCCATCAGGGCCAAGGTCGCGCCTGCGCCGAGCAGGTGTTTCATCAGGGTCATGGATCGCTCTCCCGGTTAAGACTGTTCACGCCCCTCCATCTTGTCCGCAAGGCGCGGGCGCGGAAGGATCGTCGACAGTTTAGGTCGGAAGGCCGTCAAAGGGTCAACAGGAATCTGTGAAGTGCCGCTGCGGCTTTGGTTTTCGCCGCTTTGCTGACCAGTTGGCGGAAAATTGGTCTCAAGATGGTTTGGTCAAGGATCTGACCAAGATCAGTGCATCCTCCGAGCCGCCTGCGGGGCTGTGATAATAGCCGCGCCGGCGCCCGGCCTCGGCAAAGCCCATGGCGTGGTAAAGCGCCTGCGCGGCGAGATTTGACGCGGCAACTTCCAGAAAGGCCGAATCGGCCCCGCGGGCGGCGGCTTCGTCCAGAAAGCCCTGCATCAGCCGTCGGCCAAGCCCGTTGCGGCGCAGCGCCTGCGCGACCGCGATGGTCAGAAGCTCGGCCTCGCCGGCAACGGCGCGGCCCAGCAAAAGCCCGCCGTCCTCGGTCAGCGCGAAGCACAGCGGACTGGACAGCAGGTCGGCGAACTCGGCCTCGGTCCAGGGGCGCGGGGTGGTGAAACAGGCCGCATGCAGCCGGGCCATTTCGGCGGGGGACAGGGGCCGCGTCATCCCGGCAAAAGCACCGGCGGCGGGTCCGACGGCGGGGCGGCATCCGCGCCGCGCAGGTAGAACGGAGCCGGCCGGGGCTGCGGCAGGCTGCGGGCAGCGGCGATCTCGGCAATCGCCTGCGCCAACGGCAGGGCGGGGGGCAAGGCCGCGGGGCCGGCGGCGTCGCCAGTCAGATGGGGCGTACGGGCAGTGGCCGGCACCTGGACCGCATCGAGCAGGCAGGCGTCCGTCGCGTCAGGGCCAAAGACCTGCAGATAGACTGCGCCGCGCCGGGCATCCTCGATCACGGTCAGCGGCCGGGGCAACCCGTGGGCAAGCGCCTCCAGCCGGGTCACGCCCAAAGCCGGAACGCCAAGCGCCAGCGCCAGCCCGCGCGCGGCGGCAACGGAAATCCGCACCCCGGTAAAATTCCCCGGCCCGGTGCCGACTGCGATCCGCGTCAGATCGCCAAAGCCGATCCCCGCCTCGTCCAGCATCTCTTGCAGCAGCGGCATCAGCCGTTCGGCCTGCCCCTTGTCCATGGCTTCAAGCCGGTTCAGCACGCGGCCATCCGGCAAAAGCAAAGCGGCGGCGCAATGCGCCGCCGATGTGTCGAATGCCAGAACCGTCTCAGGCCGCAACAGGGCGTACCTCGGTCACTTCCGGGATGTAGTGGCGCAAAAGGTTCTCGATGCCCATCTTCAGGGTCAGCGTCGAAGAGGGGCAACCAGCGCAAGCGCCCTTCATGTGCAGATAGACCACCCCGCGGTCAAAGCCGTGGAAGGTGATGTCGCCCCCATCCTGCGCCACGGCGGGCCGTACGCGGGTGTCGAGAAGTTCCTTGATCTGCTTGACGATGTCGCTGTCCGGCCCGTCATGGGCCTGATGCGCGGCAGCCTGCTCGCCGGTCATCACCGGCTGGCCGGATTGGTAATGCTCCATGATCGCGCCAAGGATCGCGGGCTTGATATGGCCCCAGTCCACGGCTTCGGCCTTGGTCACCGTCACGAAATCGGTGCCGAAAAACACGCCCGTCACGCCGCCAACCGCGAAGATCCGGGTGGCCAGCGGCGATTTGCCTGCCTGATCGGCGCTAGGAAAATCGGCGGTACCGACATCAAGCACGGCCTGACCGGGCAGGAATTTCAGCGTGGCCGGGTTCGGCGTCGATTCTGTCTGGATGAACATCTGCGTATCTCCGACTGTTCAAGTCGGATATGCGCTCCGGGGGGCGCGGAGTCAAGGTTTGGCCCGGCCAAAGACCAGTCAGTCCTGTGCGACGTAATAGCCGAAATGGGCTTCCAGCGCTTCGATCAAAGGGTTGCCGGGCAGGGTGCCCCGCAAGGGGGGTGTGCGGACCGGCAGATCGGCAGCGAGGGTCGAGAAATAGGCCAGGCCGGGAACTTCAACGGGTTGCGCGGAATTGGCGGGAATGGAGCGGATGTGAAGGGCCATGAAAAGCCTCCTTGAGACGATCTCCCTCGTCCCCAAGATAAGGCAGCAATGCGCTTGCGGCAATGGGAGTTTCGCGCCCGCAGCATTCCGGTGCTGCATGGCCGGCCTGCGCGCTGTGCCGCAGCACTGGTGCGCTGGCGCTCAGGTGATGCTTTCCAGCCGTTCCTTGCTCATCTCGCCCGGTACGATGGTGATCGGAATGGGCAGGCTGCCGGAATTGCGCGACATCTGCGTCACCAATGGGCCGGGACCGGATTTGTCGGTGCCCGCCCCAAGCACCAGAACGCCGATTTCCGGGTCTTCGCGCACTTGGGCCAGAATTTCGGCGGCCGGGTCGCCTTCGCGGATCACAAGCTCGGGGTTGACGCCCTTCTTGTCCCGCATCCATTTGGCGAAAACCTCGAAATGCGCCTCGATCCGCTCGCGCGCTTCGGCCCGCATCAGGTCAGCGACGCCGATCCAGCCCTGAAAGTCTTCAGGCCGCAGGATCGACAGGATCTGCACGCCCCCCCCGGTATGAGAGGCGCGCAATGCGGCAAAGCGCATGGCATTCAGGCATTCGCGACTGTCGTCAAGGACGACGAGAAACTTGCGCATAATCTCTCCCCTTCCAGTCGAGTATTGCCGAAGGGACGGAGTCTGGCAAGTCTTGCCAAAACGGCCATCCCCGCTCCGCGCCGGAGTTTGAAAAACTCCGGACCGGAAAATGCACATTTTCCGGTCCGATTTCTGTGCAGAAATCGGCGCCTCAGCGGTTCGAGGCTGCCCAATCCCAGTAAAGCGCGCGGGCGCGGCTGGCCGTGGCGTGCGATTTGTAATGCACGTCGTCGAACTGGCTCACCCGGCTGACCTTGTTGAAGTTTCCGGTCAGGAACACTTCGTCCGCATCGCGCACCTCGTCAAAGGTGATGACCTTTTCCACCACCTCGACGCCATCGGCCCGCAGGTTCTTGATGTGGCGGGCGCGGGTCAGGCCGGCAAGGAAAGTGCCATTTGCAATGGGTGTGAGGGCCACGCCATCCTTGACGATGAACACATTGGCCGTTGCCGTCTCGGCCACGTTGCCATTGGCGTCGGCCACCAGCGCATTCTGAAAGCCCTTGCGGCGCGCTTCGGCGATCATGCGGTAATTGTTGGGGTAAAGGCAGCCGGCCTTGGCGTTGGTGACGTTGTCAGCCAGCACCGGGCGGCGAAAGCTCGTCGTGGTCAGCGTTGTGGTGTTGTCGAGGGCCGACATCGGGATTTCTTCCAGACACAGCGCAAAGCCGGTGTAGTCCCGGTGCGGGCCAAGGCCATAGCCGTCGTCCTCCTGCCCCCAATACATCGGGCGGACATAAAGCGCGGCGTTCTTGTCATAAAGCTTGAAGCCCTCGCGGGCGATGCCCTCGATCTCTTGTGCGGCCATCGTCGGCGTCAGCAGCATCGCCTCGGCAGAACGGTTCACGCGGGCGCAGTGCAGGTCAAGATCGGGCGCCATGCCGTCGAAATAGCGCGCTCCGTCAAACACGGTCGAGCCAAGCCAGGCCCCGTGGTCTGCGGCGCGCATGACGGGGATGTTGCCCTCATGCCATTTGCCTTCGAAAAACGTGCGAATGTTGGTGCCCGATGCCATGAATGCCTCCTGATCTGGCACGGAGTTAAGCAGGACTGCGGAGCGCGCGAAAGGGGCGGCGGGCAGGATGCCGGAAAGCGGCCCGCTTGCCCGTCAGCCTGCCGGGCAGGCCGCGCATTTTGCCGGCCAAGTCAAAAAGAAGCCCCCGGATTTGCCGGGGGCGAAGAGGGGACAGACGAAGCTCGGGGTGAGCTTCGCCCTGTACTATGCCGGGGATATGACTCGATTCCGTGACAGCCGCCGGACAAGCTGGGCAATTTGCCCACCCTGCACGGACCGACGCCGGCACGCGCTACGCGACACCGCAGGGCGGGCTTCCAGCGCCCCCATCCCCTCACAAAGGAACGCCCCCGGCGGGCGGGGGCGCAAGAGGGGGCAGATGACCTCCGGGGGGGCTTCGGCCCGCAGCTTGAGGCGGGAGCGAAACGATTCCGTGGCAGTCGGGGTCAGGGGCCGGTTGCGACCCGCCCGCTTCGCCACGAAGCCCCTTACCCGCGCGAGCGGATCATGCCCAGAATGTCATAGACCTGATCCACGATCGGACGGGCGATCGCCTCGGCGCGCTCGGCGCCCTTGCCCAGGATGCGGTCAATCTCGGCGGGGTCTTTCATCAGCCGGTTCATCTCGGTGGTAATCGGCGACAGTTTCGCCACCGCCAGATCGGCCAGCGCCGGCTTGAATGTGCCGAATTGCGCACCCGCGAAATCACCGATGACCTGGTCCACCGTATGCCCGGCAAGTGCGGCGTAGATGTTCACAAGGTTCCGCGCCTCGGGGCGATCCTTCAGGCCGTCGACGGTTTCCGGCAGCGGCTCGGGGTCAGTCTTGGCCTTGCGGATCTTGGCGGCGATCTGGTCGGCATCGTCGGTCAGGTTGATGCGGCTTTGATCCGAGGGGTCGGATTTCGACATCTTCTTGGTGCCGTCGCGCAGGGACATCACGCGGGTCGCGGCGCCTTCGATGATCGGTTCCACCACCGGGAAGAAATCGACCTTGAAGTCATTGTTGAACTTGATCGCAATGTCGCGGGTCAGCTCCAGGTGCTGTTTCTGGTCCTCGCCCACCGGAACCATGGTGGCGTGATAGGCCATGATGTCGGCCGCCATCAGCGAGGGATAGGCGAAAAGGCCAAGGCTGGCGGCTTCGGCATGTTTGCCGGCCTTGTCCTTCCACTGAGTCATGCGGCCCATCCAGCCCATGCGGGCGACACAGTTGAAGATCCAACCCAGCTCGGCATGGGCCGTCACCTGCGACTGGTTGAACAGGATCGAGCGCGCGGGGTCGATGCCGGCGGCGATGAAGGCGGCCGCGCCCTCGCGGGTCTGCTGGCGCAGCTTGTCGGGGTCTTGCCAGACGGTGATGGCGTGCAGATCGACGAGGCAATAGATCGTCTCGATCCCCTCATCCTGCTTTTCAACGAACCGCTTCAGCGCTCCGAGATAATTTCCAAGCGTCAAGCCGCCCGAAGGCTGGATGCCGGAAAAAATGCGGGGCTTGAATTGGGTCTGAGGCGTTTGGACCGGCTCGGACATCGGGGACTCCATCTGGAAAATTCTGCCGCTTCGGCTTATCGCTCGGGGCAGGGGGCGTCAATGAACCCCGCTGGAGAGATCGATGCAAGACCACAACGCCCCGCCCCTGAACCCGCTGCCGCCGGTGGTCTGGGCGCTTGCCCTGCCGATGATCGCGCTCGAGATCGTGTTGCAGATCGGCGAGGCGGGGATTGCCGGTGGACCCGAGGCCGTGGGTTGGCGGATCGAGGCGATCACCAAGGCGGCTTTCGTGCCGGATCTCTGGCGCGAGATGTGGTCGCTGGACAGCTTTCCGGCCGAACACATGGCGCGGTTCATCGCCTATCCCTTTGTGCATGGCAATCTGACCCATACTGCCTTTGCGGTGGTGATCCTTCTGGCCCTTGGCAAGTTCGTCGGCGAGGTGCTGCGGTTCTGGGCCGTGCTGGCGGCGTTCTTTGGCGCCGCCGTCGCCGGGGCGCTGGCCTACGGGCTGGTCGCCTCGCGCGTGCCGCTGTTCGGGGCCTATCCGGGGGACTACGGCCTTGTCGGGGCCTTCACCTATCTGATGTGGTTGCGCCTTGCCGGGTCGGGGCGCGAATACCGGGCGTTTTCGATGATCGGGTTGCTGATGGTGGCGCAACTGATCTTCGGGGTGTTCTTCGGAGGCGGCATGGATTGGGTTGCCGACCTTGCCGGGTTCGCGGCGGGGTTTGCCATCACCATTCTTGTGGTGCCCGGCGGCATTCCCCGGCTGATGGACCGCCTGCGTCAGCGCTGACGGCGCAGGCCCTTCACTTCGTCCAGCCTGAAGGCGTCAAGGGCGAAACCGCTGGCGAAATAGCTGACAATGCCAAAGCCGATCAGCCCGGTCAGCGCGAAATAGCGCCAGCCCGGCGATTGCAGCCAAGGTTGAAGCAGCATTGCCCCGGCCCAGATCACCGCGACCATCGCCGCGCAGGCCATAAGGATGCGCGGCAGGCGGATGAGAAGCCGGTCATCGAAGCGCGCCTCCGGCCCCATGGCACGGGCGCCCCACCAAAGCTGTCCGACCATGATCCAGGCCGAAAGCGTGGTGGCCAGCGCGGCGGCGGCAAAGCCGATGAAGGGCAACAGCCCGATGGCAATCGCGGCATTGGTCACCATCGACCAGACGGCATAGCGGAACGGCCGCCGGGTGTCCTCGCGGGCGAAGAACAAGGGTTGCAGCACCTTTTGCAGCACGAAGGCCGGCAGGCCCGCGGCATAGATCGCCAGCGCCAGCGCGGTGTTCGCCGTGGCATGGGCGTCAAAGGCGCCGCGCTGGTAGATCACCTCGATGATCGGATGGGCCAGCACCATCAGCCCCATGGCCGAGGGCAGCGTCAGTGCCAGCGCAAACTCGGCGCCGCGGTTGAAGGCATTCTGACCGCCAACCGCATCGCCTGCGGACAGGCGGCGGGCAAGCTCCGGCAACAGGACAGTGCCGACTGCAATCGCCACTACGCCCAAGGGCAATTGGTAAAGGTGGTCGGCATAGACCAGCCAGGAAATCGCGCCCTCGGTGCCCGAGGCGACCTGCCGCGATACCAGCAGGTTGATCTGCACCACCCCGCCCGCCAGCATCGCCGGCAGCGCGGTAATCATCAGGCGCTTGAGGTCCGGCGTCATGTGCGGCAGGCGGAAATGCGGCACAAACCCGATCCGCACGGCTGCCCGCCATGTGAAGGCCAGTTGTGCGATGCCGGTAACCGGCACGGTCCAGACCAGCGTCGTGCCCATGTCCCAGCCCATCAGTACCGCCAGCCACATCGCGGCAATGAAGACAAGGTTCATCAGCACCGGCACGAAACCGGCCTCGGCAAAGCGGCCATGGGCGTTCAGCACGCCTGCCAGCATGGCGAACAGCGAGATGAAGAAGATGTAGCAAAAGGTGATGCGGCCGAAGCTGACGGCAAGGTCAAAGCGCGCATCGCCCACAAAGCCCGAGGCCATGGCCCACACCAGCCCCGGCATCGCCAGCGTGCCAAGCAGTACCAAGGCCAGCAGCACGGCAGAGAGGCCGGCAAAGGCATCTTGCGCGAAGGTCTCGGCATCCTCGCCCGATTGCAGCTTCTTGGCATAGATCGGCACGAAGGCCTGATTGAAGGCGCCTTCGGCAAAGAAGCGGCGGAACATGTTGGGCAGGCTGAAGGCGACGTTGAAGGCATCGGCCACCACGCCGGCGCCAAGGTAATTGGCCATCATCAGGTCGCGCGCCAGCCCAGCCCCGCGCGACACCAGCGTCCACAGGCCCAAGGTCAGGATATTGCGGATCATCCGTCCCGCGCCGCTCATGCGCTGGCCCTTTCGGCGCCCTCGGTGATGGCCTGTCGCAGCTTCTTTTCCAGGGCTTCCTGCCGCGATTTGGCGTGCAGTTTCAGCCCGAACATGTCCTTGACATAGAAAGTGTCCACCACCTGCGCACCATAGGTGGCGATCACGGCGCTGGAAATCTGCATGTTGTTCACGGCGAGCGTGCGGGTCAGGTCAAACAGCAGGCCGGGACGGTCGCGGGTGTCGACCTCGATGATGGTGTAGATTTCCGAGCCTTCGTTGTCGAAGGTGACATGGGTTGGAAAGCGGAACTCCTTTTCCCGCTTCTTCACCTTGTCGCGCCCCGCCAGCGCCTCGCGCGCCACGACCTCGCCCTTCAGTGTCTTGTCGATCATCTGCGTCAGGCGCGGCAGGCGTTCCACGTCATAGGGCTTGCCCTCGGCGTCCTGAATCCAGAACACCGGCGTCGCATAGCCGTCCTTGGACGTGTAGGTCTTGGCATCCACCACATTCGCGCCCACCAGCGCCAAAGACCCGGCCAACCGGCTGAAGATGCCGGGGTGATCGACCAGTGCAAAGGCCGCGCGGGTGGCGTCGCGTGCCGGTTCCGGGTGCAGGTCGATGCGGATCTCGTTGTCTGGCAGGCCGTGCAACAGCCGGGCAAAGACTTCTTGGGTTTCGGTCGTCAGGCCCTGCCAGTAGGGCGCGTAATGCCGGCCGCATTCATGCCGGATCGCCGCCTCGTCCCAGTCGGTCAGCCGCGCCCGCAGCGCCGCCTTGGCTTCATCCTCGCGCTTCTCGCGGTTGATATGCTCCAGCCCGCCTTCCAGCGCATCGGTGGTCAGCCCATGAAGCTGGCGCAGCAGCATGGCCTTCCAGTTGTTCCAGGTGTTCGGCCCGACGCCGCGGATGTCGCAGACCGTCAGCACCGTCAGCAGGTCGAGCCGCTTGCGCGTCTTCACCGCCTTGGCAAAATCGCGCACCGTGCGCGGGTCGCCGATGTCGCGCTTCTGTGCCATGTCCGACATCAGCAGGTGATAGCGCACCAGCCATTCGACGGTCTCGCATTCTTCCTCGTCCAGCCCGAGCCGCGGCGCGATCCGCCGCGCCAGCTGTGCGCCGATGATCGAATGGTCCTCGGGCCGGCCCTTGCCGATGTCATGCAAGAGCAGCGCGACATAAAGCACCCGCCGGTTCACCCCCGCCTTCAGGATCGAGGACGACAGCGGCAGGTCTTCGACCAGTTCCTCCCGCTCGATCTGCGCCAGCGTCGAGATGGTCTGGATGATGTGTTCGTCCACCGTATAGTGGTGGTAGACGTTGAACTGCATCATCGCCACGATGTTCTCGAACTCGGGGATGAAGGCTGCCAGAACCCCAAGCTCGTTCATCCGCCGCAGGGCGCGCTCGGGGTTGCCGTGCTTCAGCATCAGATCCAGAAAGATCCGCTGCGCCTCGGGGTCGTCGCGCATCTCGTCGTCGATCAGATCGAGATTGGCGGCAATCAGCCGCATGATGTTGGGGTGCAACAGATAGCCCGAGCGCAGCGCCTCCTCGAAGGCGCGCAAGAGGTTCAGCTTGTCCGACAGGAACTTGCCGGCATCGGCCACGTCGATCCGGCCCTGCACCAGCTTGTAGCCCCTGGCCACGGTCTTGCGGGTGAAGAACCCTTTCAGCCGGGCCTCGGGCTTGGCGTGGCGGGCTTCCAGCTCGGTCAGGAACACCCGGGTCAACTCGCCGACGCGCGTGGCGTGGCGGAAATAATCCTGCATGAAATGCTCAACCGCCCGGCGCCCGCCCGCATCGCGATAGCCCATGCGCGCGGCCACTTCGACCTGCATGTCGAAAGTCAGCTGATCGACCGGCCGGCCGGCGATGTAATGCAGATGGCAGCGCGCGGCCCAGAGGAAATTTTCCGCCCGCTCGAACTGGGCATATTCCTCGGCCGTCAGCAGCCCCGCCCCGACCAGCCCCGCCGAGGAAGGCACGCGGTGCAGATACTTGCCGATCCAGTAGAGCGTCTGCAGATCGCGCAGCCCGCCCTTGGCCTCCTTGACGTTCGGCTCCAGCACATAGCGCTGGCCGCCCTGCCGCTTGTGGCGCTCGGCCCGTTCGGCCAGCTTGGCCTCGATGAACTCGCGGCCCGTGGTCTTGAACAGATCGGACCACAGCCTGTCGCCCAGCTCGGCTGCCAAGGGGGCGTGGCCGGCGATGAAGCGGTGTTCCAGCAGCGCGGTGCGAATGGTGATGTCCTCGCGCCCCAGCCGCAGGCAATCGGCGACGGTGCGGCTGGAATGGCCGACCTTCAGCTTCAGATCCCACAGGATGTAGAGCATGGATTCGATCACCGCCTCGGCCCAGGGGGTGATCTTCCACGGCGTCAGGAACAGCAGGTCCACATCGGAATGCGGCGCCATCTCGGCCCGGCCATAGCCGCCCACAGCCAGCACGGCGATGCGCTCGGCCTCGGTCGGGTTCGGCAGCGGATGCAGGTGTTGCGCGACGGCAAGGGCGGTCTCGACCAGCCCGTCGGTCAACCGGGCCTGCGCCGCCACCAAGGCGCGGGCGCTGAGCGGCGAGGCGGTGAACGCCGCGGCAAGGGCCGTGTTGCTGCTGGCCTTCGCCGTCGCAAGATGCCGCACGGCCACGGCGCGTGCCGCCCGCGGCTCGGTGTCCGCCGTCAGATCGGCCCTGATTGCAGCGATCAGGGCGGCGGTGTCGACATGCGCGGACGGCGGCACCAGCGGATCCACTGCCGGGGGCTGCGAGGCGGGCAAATCGCTCATCTCCTCAACCCCGGCAATCGTGATCAGAGGCCGGCGCCGGCAAAGCTGCGCGGCGCGGAATCGACGATCGTGGCCTGCCCGCCCTTGATCTGGGCAATCGCCAGACCGCGCTCGTTCTGACCATCCTCGCGCAGCCGGAAGATGCCATTGACGCCGACAAATCCCGCCCCTTGCGTCAGCGCGGCCTTGGTCAGCGGGCCGCTCTGGCCGGTCCGGGCCAGCGCGCCAACCGCCGCGATGCCGTCATAGGCAAGGCCCGCGATCGGATGCGGCCCTTCGCCATAGGCGGCGCTGTAGCGGCTCTGGAACTGGGCATAAAGCGCGGGGTCGGGCAGGGCGAACCAGCCCCCCTGGACGCCGGGCAGGCCCAGCGTGGCGGTGGGAATGTCCCAGCGGGTCAGACCGATGAACTGGGCATCAGCCGAAGACAGGCCATTGTCGGCCAGCAGCTGGGTGACCAGCGGCAGCGCACCCGCGCTGTCGGCGGTCAGGAAGATCGACTGCGCCCCGGTCTCCCGCGCGGTCCGGACGATGGTCGGCGCCGCCCCGACGACGCCATTTTGCGAGAATTCATAGCTGCCGACCGCAACCACCGAACCGCCCGCCGCGCGCACACCGCGGTCGATGGCGGCCTTGCCCAGCTCTCCGGCGGTGTTGCGGTCGTGGACGACCATGATCTTGCCCTTGCCCTGGCGCACGGCATAGGCGGCAAGACGGCTTGCCGTGTTGTCGAACGTCGAGCCGAGCACGAAGACGTTGTTGCCCGCGATGTCGGGATTGTTGGAAAACGACAGCAGGTTGACGCCGGATGCAGCGACAGCGACGCCTGCGGAATTGGCCTCCTGGGCGAAAACCGGCCCGAGGATGACCTGCGCGCCCTCGGCCACGGCCTTCTGGGCCTCGGCGGCCGCCAGCGCCGGCGAGCCGGCAGTGTTGTAGACCCGCAGATCGATCTGGACGCCCTTCAGGTCGGCAATGGCAAGCCGCGCCGCGTTCTCAAGGCTCTGGGCCAGGACTGCGTCGCTGGCCTGACCTGACCCGCCCGGCACCAGCAATGCCACCTGAACCTTGCCGCTGCCACTGCCCGTCGAAGGCCCGGGTCCGGTGCCCGGCACGCAGGCCGAAACGGCAAGTGCGGTGGCGAGGATGGCAAATCGGCCCAATGACTTGCGGGCCCGGCGCAAAACAGACAACATCAGTGAATTCCCCACCAGACAGGATTGGCTACATGAAGGCCGAACCTAAGGCCTTCGTGCCGGGAAGTAAACGCAAAGAGGACGGGGCAGGCCATGGCAGGCGGCAATTCGGCGTATCAGCTCAGCCCGCTCGCGCCCGGGCTTTATCTGGTGGCAACGCCCATCGGAACGGCGCGTGACATCACGCTTCGGGCGCTCGATGTGCTGGCTTCAGCCGATGTCCTGGCGGCTGAGGATACCCGAACCTTGCGGCACCTGATGGAGATCCATGGCATTCCACTTGGGGACCGGCCTCTGATCGCCTGCCACGACCACAACGAGGCGCAGGTCAGCCCGCGCGTGCTGCAGGCCATCGCGGCGGGAAAATCGGTCGCCTATGCCTCCGAGGCCGGAACGCCAATGGTGTCGGACCCCGGCTTTCCGCTTGCCCGCGCAGTGATCGCCGAAGGCCTGACCGTCACCTCGGCCCCCGGCCCCTCGGCCGCGATCTGCGCCCTGACGGTTGCGGGCCTGCCCACCGACCGCTTCCTGTTCGCGGGCTTTGCCCCAAGCCAGAAATCCGCCCGCCGCAGCTTCCTGCAAGAGCTTGCGCCCATCGCCTCGACGCTGGTGCTGTATGAAAGCCCGAAGCGGATTAACCAAATATTGGAAGATTGCTGCGAGATTCTGGGGGAAGGGCGCAAGATGGCCCTCTGCCGCGAACTCACCAAGCGATTCGAAGAGGTGATCCGCGGCACAGTTGCCGAGGTGCGGCAGGTCTGCGCAGGGCGTGACTTGAAAGGCGAAATCGTGCTCGTGATCGGGCGCGGCGAAAAGGCTGCGGCGGATGCAGCCACGGTGGAGGCGGCTTTGGACAGGGCTCTGGCCAGCATGACGGTCAAGGATGCCGCGGCGGCGGTGGCCGAGGCGTTCAACCTGCCGCGACGTGAGGTGTATCAGATGGCTTTGGCACGGGGGAAGGCATGAGCGGGGCAAGATCCTATTACGCGGGGCTGGCGGCGGAACACCTTGTCGAACAGGTCTATGAGCGGACCGGTCGGCAGATCTGTGCCCGGCGATGGCGCGGTTCGGCGGGTGAGATTGACCTTGTGGCGCGCGACGGGGCCGAGGTGATCTTCATCGAAGTCAAGCAAAGCAAGACCCATGCCATGGCCGCCGAACATCTGACCGAACGCCAGATGGCGCGCATTTACGGCGCCGCGTCCGAATTCATCGGGGGTGAACCCGCGGGGCAATTGACGCCGGTGCGTTTTGACGTGGCCTTGGTGGACGGGCAGGGCCGGATCGAAATTCTGGAAAACGCCTTCGCGGCCTGAGGGGTTTGCAACTCCGCTGGTCATGCGCCACAAAGGGCACGTTCAACGAAGGAGCGCGCCATGGGCCTGAAGGTTGCCTTGCAGATGGACCCGATCGGGTCGGTCAACATCAACGGCGATTCGACATTCCGGATTGGATTGGAGGCACAGGCGCGCGGGCATTCGCTGTTCTTCTATACACCCGACAATCTGGCCTTTGTCGAAGGGCGAGTCATGGCGCGGGGCTATCCGATCGAGTTGCGCCGCGAGCCGGGCAACCATGTGAGCTATGGGCCGGAGACCGAGGTGGATCTGGGCGACTTCGATGTCGTGTGGCTGAGGCAGGATCCGCCGTTTGACATGGGCTACATCACGACGACGCATCTGCTGGAGATGATCCATCCGAAGACGCTTGTGGTGAACGATCCGTTCTGGGTGCGGAACAGTCCCGAGAAATTGCTGGTATTGCGGTTCCCCGATCTGACGCCCCCCACCGCGATTGCCCGCGATCTGGCTGCCATCCGCGCCTTCAAGGCGCGGCATGGCGACATCATCCTGAAGCCGCTTTATGGCAATGGAGGCGCGGGGGTGTTCCGGCTGGACCCGAACGACCGCAACCTTGCCTCGCTGCACGAGCTGTTCACCGGGATGAGCCGCGAACCCATGATCGTGCAGAAGTTCCTGCCCGATGTGTCGAAGGGGGACAAGCGGGTGATCTTGGTTGATGGTGAGCCGGTCGGGGCGATCAACCGGGTGCCGCAGGCGGGCGAAACCCGGTCGAACATGCATGCCGGCGGGCGTCCCGAGAAGGTGGGCCTGACGCCGCGCGATCTGGAAATCTGCGCGCGGATCGGGCCGGTCCTGCGGGAAAAAGGGCAGGTTTTCGTCGGCATCGACGTGATCGGCGACTGGCTGACCGAGATCAACGTCACCTCGCCCACCGGAATTCAGGAGCTCGAGCGATTTGACGGCACCAATACGGCCGAACGTATCTGGCAGGTGATCGAGGCCAAGCGCGGGTTGTGACCCCTCCTCGGGCGCCTTCGGCTTCTCGTCGCGGGCCTCCCGAGGAGCGACGACGTCGACGACGAGATCACGTCAGCCCTTGGTTGCGACGGTCAGGCGGAAGCTGACCGCTTCGGCGACATGAGGCATGCGGACATCGGGGCTTTGGTCCAGATCGGCAATCGTGCGTGCAACCCGCAGGACCCGGTGATAGCCGCGTGCCGACAGGCCAAAGCGTTCGGCCACCCGGGCCAGCAGCGCGCGGCCCTCGGCGTCAGGGGCCGCGGCGGCCTCGAGCAGCGGGCCCTCGAGGTCGGCGTTGACGCGGGCTGTCGCGTGGTCCTTGAACCGTTCGGCCTGCACCGTCCGCGCCGCCGCCACCCGCGCCGCCACCTCGGCTGACGTGTCGCCCGAGGGCGGCAGGTCAAGGTCGGTATAGGCCACCGGGGGCACTTCGACCCGCAGGTCGAAGCGGTCCATCAGCGGGCCGGAAATCCGGCCCAGATAATCCTCGCCACAGGCCGGCACCCGTGCGCAGGCGCGGGCGGGGTCGGTCATGTAGCCGCATTTGCAGGGGTTGGCCGCCGCCACCAGTAGGAACCGCGCCGGATAGCGCACATGGGCATTGGCGCGCGCGACCACCACATCGCCGGTTTCAATCGGCTGGCGCAGGGTTTCCAGCACGGCGCGGGGAAACTCCGGGAATTCGTCCATGAACAGAACCCCGTTATGGGCCAGCGAGATTTCTCCCGGTTTCGCCCCTTTGCCGCCGCCGACGATCGCGGCCATCGAGGCAGTGTGATGCGGTTCGCGGAACGGGCGGTTGCGCGAAATGCCGCCTTCGCTGAGGAGCCCTGCCAGAGAGTGAATCATCGAGGTTTCAAGGGCTTCTGCTGCCGACAGCGGGGGCAGGATTGTCGGCAGCCGTGCTGCCAGCATCGACTTGCCCGAGCCCGGCGTGCCGATCATCATCAGGTGATGCCGCCCCGCCGCCGCGATTTCCAGCGCGCGTTTGGCGCGTTCCTGTCCCTTGACGTCGCGCAGGTCGCGGCCGCCTGCGGCCCGCGTCACTTCGCCCGCTTCGGCGGCCATGAGCGGCACCTGGCCGGTGTAATGCCGCACCACTTCCTGCAGATTGCCGGCCCCCAGCACCTCGGCCGCGCCGACCCAGGCGGCCTCGGCACCGCAGGCGCGCGGGCAGAGCAGCGACTTGTCCTCTTCCGCCGCGCACATCGCCGCCGGCAGCGCGCCGATGACCGGGATCAGCCGGCCATCCAGTGACAGTTCCCCCAGCGCGATCGTGGCCTCCACCTCTTCCTTCGGCACGATCTCCAGCGCCGCCAGCAGGGCGAGCGCAATCGGCAGGTCGAAGTGGCTGCCTTCCTTCGGCAGGTCGGCGGGCGAGAGGTTGACGGTGATGCGTTTCGACGGCAGCGCGATGGACAGCGTGTTCATCGCGGCGCGCACCCGTTCCTTGGCTTCGCTCACCGCCTTGTCGGGCAGGCCGACCAGCGAGAACGATGGCATGCCGGGAGACAGCGCGCATTGCACCTCGACCAGCCGCGCCTCGACGCCTTCGAATGCCACCGTAAAGGCCCGCGCGACCATATTGCCTCCGTTCGTCTGGTTAACGGATAGGCGGACAGCGTTAGCAAAGGGTTAACACGCCTCGGAGCGCCGTTCCGGTCTGCGAAAAGCGACCGGAACGGAGCGATGAGACGGATCAGACCAGCGCCATGAACCTGGGCCAGGCTTCCGGATCGGCCACGGTCTTGTCGCGACAGAAGGCGTTGCAAAAGCCGATGCGCCGGCCCTGCAGATCCAGAACATGGGTCACCGGCCTGCCGGAATAGGGGCAGGCTGCGTTCTCGGCCCCGGTCCCCTCGACGGCTCGGGCGGCCAGAGGCACCGGGCCGGGCCATGGGCGGCGCGGATAGGGGCGGCGGTAGAAGTCCTGATCGGCGCCATCGACCAGACCCATCGCGCGCCAGCGGCGGAACGAGGGGTGCGCCAGATGAGCCTGCACATAGTCCATGGCGCGGGGCGAGACCGGCAGGTTGTAGGTGGCGATCCGGGTCGCAACCGGGGCAAAGAAGACATCCGCGGCGGAATAATCCCCCGCCAGCCAAAGCTTTGCGCCGGTTTGTTCGCGCGCCCAGTCCCAGATCGTCTCCAGCCGCTGCAGATCGGCCAGCACCTCGGCCGGCGGCAGGCAGTCAGTATAGCTGACGCGCAGGTTCATCGGGCAATGGCTGCGCAGGGCGGTGAACCCCGCGTGCATTTCGGCGGCCAGAACGCGGGCCACGGCGCGGGCCCGGGGATCGGCGGGCCAAAGCCCGGCCTCCGGATGGCGGCTGGCGAGTTCCTCGGCAATCGCGATGGTTTCCGGCACCACCACCCCGTCGGGCGTGCGCATGGTGGGGGCGGTCTTGCCCGGGTGGAAGGCCTTGAGAAGGTTTGGCAATTCGTCGGTGTAAAGTCGGGCGTGGTGCAAATTCACCGGGATGCCGAAGGCATCGAACAGCAGCCATCCACGCAAGGACCACGAGGAATAGGCGCGGTCTCCGATCACAAGATCATAGGTCATTGGGCGTCTCCTTTCGCGGCAAGGAAGCACACCGCAGATATCAGGAAAAGCGCCGATTTGTGCGCAAGCCCATCACGGGATGTGATTGACGGAAATCACTCTTGGCGCGGCGCCGAACTCCAGACAGGTCACCGACAGGTTGTCGATCTTGTGCGAGAAGGCCTCGGTCGGGGTCATGGCGCCAGCGTGCTGGATCGCCGCGACAATGGCGCCGAAATGGGCAACCACGATCACCTCGGGCAGGTGGGCCAGCCGCCGCAAGGCAGTTTCCACGCGGGCCGTGACCGCGTTCCAGCTTTCGCCGCCCGGAGGGCTGACATCGCCAGGGGTTTCCCAGAAGGCGCGGATATGGTCGGGGCTTTCGGCCTCGACCTCGGCAAAGCTGCGCATTTCCCAGGCGCCGAAATGCAGTTCGCGCCAGTCGCGGTCATGCGGCAGGCGGGGACGCGCCTGCAACCTGTCGGCCGTCGCCACCGCGCGGCTGAGGTCCGAAGAGATCACCGGCACGTCCGGCAGGTGCGCGTTCAGCCGCGCAAGTGCGGCATGGTCCGACAGATCGGCGGGCAGGTCGGTCCAGCCGACCATGGCCTTGGCGTGGGTTGGCCCGTGGCGCACCAGCCAGACCCGACAGGTCCCGCCCCGGTTCAAGGCAGCACCGGCATCTGGCCTTTCAGCACCAAGGGCAGCCCCGCCATGACGCCCGCCACCAGATCGGCGGCCTCGGCCAGACGCTGGTTCAGCCGGCCCTGCTCGTCCCGGAAATCCCGGGACAGGCGGTTGTCGGGGACAATGCCCCAGCCGACCTCGTTCGACACCACGATCACCGGGCCGGGGTGCGTGGCAATAGCCGCGATCAGCCCGGCGGTTTCGGTCGCAATGTCGTCGCCGCCCAGCATCACATTGGTCAGCCACAGCGTTGCGCAATCAAGCAGCACCACACCCGGCGCGCGGCCCAAGGCGCCCGCCACATCGCGCGGCGCCTCATGCGTCACCCAACCGGTGCCGCGGTCGGCAACATGCCGGTCGATCCGCGCCCGCATTTCTTCATCCCAAATCTCGGCAGTTGCGATATAATGCCGCGGCAGGCCCGCCGCATGTGCCAGCCGCTCGGCGAGCCGCGATTTGCCGGACCTTGCGCCGCCGACTATCAGGGAAAATTTCGGGAAGGGCGGGGGTGATCCGGTCACGCGGTTGGTCCGTATAAGTTCCAGAAGTCGCTCTGGCCAGAAGGGGGAGGCGGCGATGGCTCTCGATGGATATACCGATCAAACGCTGCCCCGCCAAGCGCGCGCAGCCGAACTTCTGGATGCCGAGACCGAAGCCGCCCTTGCCCGCGCCTGGCGCGACCACGGGGATACCGCCGCGCTGCACCGGCTGGTGACGGCCTATATGCGGCTGGCGATTTCGATGGCCTGCCGGTTCCGTCGCTATGGCGCCCCGATGAACGACCTGATTCAGGAAGCGAGCCTTGGCCTGATGAAGGCGGCCGAAAAGTTCGATCCCGATCGCGGGGTTCGATTCTCGACCTATGCGGTCTGGTGGATCAAGGCTTCGGTGCAGGATTATGTCATGCGCAACTGGTCCTTGGTCCGCACCGGCTCTACCACCGGGCAAAAGGCGCTGTTCTTCAACCTGCGGCGGGTCGAGGCCAAGCTTTCGCGCGAAGCCGAGGCGGCGGGCGGCAGTCTTGATCCGCACCAGCTGCGCGAAAGGGTGGCGCACGAGGTGGGCGTGACACTCGCCGAGGTGCAGATGATGCAGGGGCGGCTTTCCGGCATGGATGCCTCGCTCAACGCGCCACAAGTCAGTGATGAAGACGGGCGCGAGTGGATTGACGTGCTTGAGGACGATGCGATGCAGGCGGCAGAGGCGGTGGAAGCCGCCCATGACCGGGCGCAGCTGCGCCACTGGCTGGCCGGGGCACTGGGGGCGCTGAAACCCCGCGAGCGCTACATCGTGACAGAGCGCCGCCTGCGGGATGTGCCGCGCACGCTGGAATCGCTGGGGTTGGAGCTGGGCCTGTCGAAAGAGCGCATCCGCCAGCTTGAGGCCGCCGCCTATGCCAAGCTGCGCCGCCACCTTGAAACCCACAGCGCCGGGGTGCATGACTTTCTGTGATGAAAGTTCTTGCGCTCCTGCTGGCGCTCGCCACCCCGGCCTGTGCCAAAGAAATCCCGCTCGAGGCGCTGGACGACCCCACGATCTTCTCGGGGGTCAACGTGGTGATCCTTGGCGAAACCCACGACAACCCGGCCCATCACGCCCATCAGGCCCGGGCAGTGGCCACCTTGAAGCCAAAGGCGCTGGTCTTCGAGATGGTGTCACCAGAGGCGGCGGCGCGGATGCCCGCAGTCCTGCCCGATGCACCCGGACTTGCCACCACGCTGGGCTGGGATGCGACCGGATGGCCGGATTTCTCGTTGTATTACCCGATCTTTGCTGCCGCTCCCGCCGCGCGGGTTTACGGCGCGGAGGTGTCGCGGGACATCGCGCGCAGGGCTTTTGACACCGGCATCGCCGCCCAGTTCGGCGAGGGCGCCGCGGCCTATGGCCTGACCACCGCGCTTGCCGCCACCGAACAGGCGCAGCGCGAGGCCGAGCAGCTTGCGGCGCATTGCAACGCGCTGCCGCCCGATCTGCTGCCCGGCATGGTGGCGGTGCAGCGCCTGCGCGACGCGGTTCTGGCCCGCGCTGTCGTGCAGGCGATGGCCGAGACCGGCGGCCCGGTTGCAGTCATCACCGGCACTGGCCATGCGCGCAAGGATGAGGGCTTGCCCGTGCCGCTGGCCCGGGTCGCGCCCGAGTTGCGGCTGCTGTCCATCGGCCAGTTCGAAGCGATGGTGCCGGACGCCCCGCCCTTTGACCTTTGGCTTGTCACCCCGCCCGCGCCGCGCGACGACCCCTGCGCTGCGTTTCGGGGCTGATCCGGCAATCCGCCTTGCGCGGAACCGGCTTATCGGCAAACCTGCAGACCGATGGGCCGCAGCACCATCCCTGAAACCGTGGAGCAAGATGGCCACCCGGCACCGCCCGCCCCCCGCCAGTCCGGCACAGCTCATCGCCCGGCGCCTGCCGGACTGGCGCGCGGACGTGGTGTTCGATGTCGGGGCCAACGTGGGCCAATCTGCCCGAGAATTTGCCCAAGGCTGGCCCGACGCCCGGATCCACAGCTTTGAACCCGTACCCCGCAGTTTTGCGCGGCTGTGCGAGGCGACCCGCGACCTGTCTTTGGTGACTGCGCACAACCTCGGCCTTGGCCGCCATTCGGGGGCGGCAGAGATGACGGATCTGGCCAATTCGGTGCAGAACCGGATCGTCGCCGAACCCGCGGCCGCAGCCGAGGCCACCACCACCCAGACTGTGCAGATCCTGCGCGGCGCGGATTTCTGCGACAGCCACGGCATCCGCCGGATCTCTTATCTGAAGATCGACACCGAAGGTCACGATCTGGAGGTGCTGAAAGGGTTTGGTGCCCTGCTGAAGTGGGTGGATTTCGTGCAGGTCGAAGCCGGGATGAACCCCTACAACAAGACGCATGTCCCATTCGAGGCGCTGTCCTCTTTCCTGACAAGACGCGGCTTCCTGCTGTTCTACCTGTTTGAACAGATGATGGAGTTCAAGCTGGGCGGGCGCCCGGTCCTGCGGCGCTGCAATCCGGTTTTCATCAATGATCGCCTTGTCGATCTGGCCGGCATTGCCTGAGCCGGGTTGAGTTCGCCCCGGCCCGGCCCTAACGTGGGCCGACCCTGAGCGGAGACCCCCATGCTGGCCGGCAAGCGCATTCTTCTGGTGATCGGCGGCGGCATCGCGGCCTATAAATCGCTTTTGCTGATCCGGCTGCTAAAAACCGCAGGCGCAGCGGTGACGCCGGTGCTGACGCGGGCAGGGGCAGAATTTGTCACGCCGCTCTCGGTTGCGGCACTTGCCGGTGAAAAGGTGCATGAGGCGCTGTTCGACCTGACGGATGAGGCCGAGATGGGCCATATCCAGCTCAGCCGCGTCGCCGATCTGCTGATTGTCGCCCCGGCAACGGCGGATCTGATGGCGAAGCTTGCCACCGGCCGGGCCGAAGATCTGGCCTCGACGCTCTTGTTGGCGACGGATACCCCGGTGCTGATGGCGCCGGCGATGAATGTGCGGATGTGGGACCATCCGGCAACCCGGCGCAATCTGGCGGTGCTGCAGGCCGATGGCGTGCGCTTTGTCGGGCCGGAGGACGGCGAGATGGCCTGCGGCGAATTCGGGCCGGGGCGCATGGCCGAACCCGAGACGATCCTTGCGGCCATTGACGCCGCCTTGGCGGACGGGCCGCTGAAGGGCAGGCATGTGCTGGTGACTTCGGGTCCGACGCATGAGCCGATCGACCCGGTGCGCTACATCGCCAATCGCTCGTCCGGGGCGCAGGGCACTGCGATTGCCGCCGCGCTGCGCGATCTTGGGGCGCAGGTGACGTTTGTCACCGGGCCAGCCACTGTGCCGCCACCGGCGGGGGTGCAGGTGGTGCGGGTGGAGACGGCGCGCGAGATGCTGGCGGCGGTCGAGGCCGCGCTGCCCGCCGATGCCGCCGTGATGACTGCCGCGGTTGCAGACTGGCGGGTGGCCAACCAGAACGGCCAGAAGATGAAGAAAGACGGCTCGGGCAAGGCCCCGGCGCTGGAGTTTGCCGAGAACCCCGACATACTGGCGAGCGTCTCGAAAGGGCCGACGCGGCCCCGGCTGGTGATAGGCTTTGCCGCCGAAACCGAGCAGGTGGTGGACCATGCTACCGCCAAGCGGGTGCGCAAGGGCTGTGACTGGATCGTGGCGAACGATGTCTCGCCCGCGACGGGGATCATGGGCGGGACCGAGAATGCGGTGGTGCTGATCTCGGCCGCGGGCGCAGAGGCCTGGCCGCGCATGGCCAAGGATCAGGTGGCGAAGAAACTTGCAGACCGCATTGCCCTAGCGCTGCAAAATTCCTGAAGCAGGAATTTTGTCCGGAATTCGTGCGAATTCCGGGGCGATCTGGCGAAGGGGAGTGCTGGCGCAGATGTGCGCCTCCGGCGGGGATATTTGGGAACAGATGAATGGCAGTTGACGTTCGGGTGATGCGGGAAGACGGGGCGGACCCTGCGGTGCCGTTGCCGGCCTATCAGACGGTGGGCAGTGCCGGGGCGGACATCTGCGCCAATCTGCCGGTCGAGATGCGGGCGGCGGGCTTTGTCCTGCAGCCGATGGAGCGGGCGATCGTGCCGACCGGGCTGCGGGTGGCGATTCCTGTGGGTTTCGAGATGCAGATCCGGCCGCGCTCTGGCATGGCCCTGAAACATGGCATCACCCTGCCGAATACGCCCGGCACCATCGACAGCGACTATCGCGGACCGCTGGGGGTGGCCTTGGTCAACCTTGGGGCGGCGCCCTATGTGGTGCGCCATGGCGACCGGATCGCGCAATGCGTGGTGGCGCCGGTGGTGCAGGCGGGCTTTGCGCTGGTGGCGGATCTGGACGACACGCCGCGCGGCCAGGGCGGCTTTGGCTCGACGGGGACACGCTGATGCTGGTGATCGCTCTGGGCCTTGGGATCTGGGCTTTGGGCTGGGTCATGGAGGTGCCGGTTGTCCGGCGTCTGGCGGTTCTGGGGGCGGTTTGGGCAGCGGTGGTTCTGGTGCATCTGGTGCTGCCGGAGGGGCATGCGGTTCGGCTTGCCATCGGCGGGGATGTCAGGGTCTGGCTGGTGCTTGGCGGGGGCGGGGTCCTGGTTGCGGGCTATGTTTTCGGATTGCGCCTGTTGCGCGACCGCGCCCGGCCACTGGCGGTGCGGGAGCCGGTGCAGGACGGAGCGTTCCGTGACGCCGAGCTTGACCGCTATGCCCGCCATATCCTCTTGCGCGAGATCGGCGGGCCGGGGCAGCAAAGGCTGAAGGCGGCGAAGGTGCTGGTGGTCGGGGCCGGCGGGCTGGGCTCGCCCGCCTTGCTCTATCTTGCGGCGGCCGGGGTGGGAACGATCGGGGTGATCGACGCCGACGTGGTCGAAGGATCGAACCTGCAGCGCCAGATCATCCATGCCGACGCTCGCATCGGTCTGCCGAAGGTGCAGTCGGCCGAGATCGCCATGCGGGCGCTGAACCCGTTCATCACGGTGCGGCCCTATCAGCGGCGGCTGGAGGAGCAAACCGCCGCCGCGCTGATTGCCGAGTATGATCTGATCCTGGACGGAACCGACAATTTCGACACCCGCTATCTGGTGAACCGGGTCTGTGCCGATCTGGGCAAGCCGTTGATATCGGCGGCCATCACCCAGTGGGAGGGCCAGATTGCGCTTTACGATCCGGCGCGCGGCGGCCCCTGCTATCAGTGCGTCTTTCCCGAGCGTCCCTTGCCGGGCATGGTGCCGACCTGTGCCGAAGCCGGGGTGGCTGCGCCCTTGCCGGGGATCATTGGTGCGATGATGGCGATGGAGGCGGTCAAGCACCTGACCGGCGCAGGAGAAGCGCTGCGCGGGCGGCTGATGATTTTCGACGCGCTTTATGCCGAGGCGCGGGTGATCGGTGTCAAGAAACGCCCGGATTGTCCGGTCTGCGCAGGAAAGGCCTGACGCCGGCAGACAAACGTGTAAGCTCAGGCTGCGAACAGGGAGGGTTTCACATGTTTGAAGGGGTGAATTGGCTGGCCGTGGGGCTGGGCTTCGTCCTGTCCTTCGGCTTTGGCTGGTTTTACTACGGGCCGAAAGGGTTCTATCCGGCATGGAGTGCTTCTGCCGGGGTCAGGCATCAGCCGGGTGATCCGATGGGCGCGGCCTTTGGCAGCCTGGTGGTCGGGTTGGTGCTGTATTCGGTTTTCGTGGGCGTGATGGTGGCGCGCGGCATGACGGGGCCGCTGATCCTTGGGGTCATCGCCTTCATCGTGATGGGCTATTCGAACAACGCCTTCAAGAAGCTGGGGCCGGCGAGCCGCGCGATTGACGCCGGAAGCTGGGCAGCTTCCGGCGTGCTGATGCTTCTGGCGCAGGGGCTTTTGTAAGGGGGAACCTTGCCCTACCCCAGACGGTAACTTGACGCTGTAACCCCGCCGAACAGCCCGGTGTCGTGATAGACCATGCGGGCGGGATCGGCTTCCGCCGCGCCGACCACGGCCCAGATCGGGGCGAAATGGTCCTCCTGCGCGTGGCAGGTGCGGGCGTAGGGGGCCTTTTCCCAGTCGATCAGATCGGCGGTGCGCTGGGCGGTCGGTTTGGCCATCACGTCCTTCAGCCAGGCATCGAAGGCCTCGGACGGCACTTTCGCGCCCGGCCCGAACAGGCGCAGGTTGTGATAGCTGAGACCAGAGCCGACGATCAGCACCCCCTCGTCGCGCAAGGGCGCGAGCGCGCGGCCCAGCTCGACATGCCGCGCCGGATCATAGCCCTTTTGCAGGCTGATCTGGAATACCGGCACGCTGGCATCGGGATACATGACATAGGCCGGAACAAAGCAGCCATGGTCGAACCCCTGTCTGGCATCCAGCCGCACCGGCAGGCCCGCCGCCTTGATGAGGTCGGCCGCCTTCTGCGCCAAATCGGGGGCGCCGGGGGCGGGATAGACGATCTGGAACGTCTCGGGCGGGAAGCCGTGGTAGTCATAGACCATTGGCGGGTTGGCGCTGGTCATCACGGCAAAGCTGTCGTCTTCCCAATGGCCGGAGATCATCAGGATGGCCTTCGGGCGTTCGGGCAGGTCTTTCACCATCTGCACGAAGCTGGCCTCCAGATTTTTGAACATCGCGCGCCAGTCGGGCATCCAGGGCCAGGGGCCGCCGCCATGGCTGATGAAATAGGTGGGCATCCGGGTCATGTCGGCTCTCCTGTTCGCTTGGGAGAAAGATGGGGCTGGCGGGAGATTCTCGCAACGGAAAGAAGTGGCGGGGAATGGGGGAAGTCTTGTGCAAATTTGCAAAATTCTTCACCATGAAACGGTGTGTTTGTGCGAATGGATGGGGCGGTCGGCGCCCCCCTCTTGCGCCCCGGCGTGCGGCGCTGCCATAGTCCGCCATCACGTCGAGACAGGAGTTTACAGATGAAGTTTGCCGCCGCCGCCCTTGCGGGATTTTCAATGCTGGCCACCGCCGTTTCGGCACAGGATCTGCCGAACCTTGACGGCAAGGACGTGGTCGTCGTGACCGAGAACGCCTATCCGCCCTTACAGTTTCTGGACAAGTCCGGTGCCGCGGTGGGCTGGGAATATGATGTCATGGCCGAGATCGCCAAGCGTATCAACATCACCGTGAAATATGAGAACACGTCATGGGATGCGATGATTCCGGCGGTGTCGGAAGGTCAGTATGACATTGGCATGACCGGCATCACCATCAAGGACGAGCGCAAGGAGAAGGTCGATTTCTCCGACGCCTACATGCGGTCGGAAATGTTGATGATCGTGCGCGGCGACGAGGCCCGCTTTACTGATGCCGCGTCTTTCGCAGCGATTCCGGAGTTGCTGATCTCCGCCCAGCCCGGCACGTCCCCCTTCTATGCCGCGATCTATGAAATCCTTGATGGCAATGAGGAAAACCCCCGCGTCATCAAGTTCGAGACTTTCGGCGCGGGGCTTGAGGCACTGAAAGCGGGCGATGTCGATCTGACGCTGTCGGACAGCACGGCGGCCAATGGCTATGTGGCGGCCTCAAACGGCGGGCTGAAGATTATCGGCGCGCCGCTTGCCTCGGAGGATTTCGGCTTCATCTTCCCGAAAGGTTCTGAACTTGTCGCCCCGATCAACGCCGCCATTGCCGCGATGAAAGCCGACGGCACGCTGGACGCGCTGAACCAGAAATGGTTCGTCGACTACAAGATGGGCGAATGACCTCTCATGGTGGCCCTGTCCTTTGGGGCGGGGCCGCCGCTTTCCCGCATGACCCCCTCTGCCCGACCCGAAGATGATTTCCCCTGGTGGC
The DNA here is from genome assembly GCF_011008935.1 of Tabrizicola oligotrophica. GTDB lineage: Bacteria > Pseudomonadota > Alphaproteobacteria > Rhodobacterales > Rhodobacteraceae > Tabrizicola_A > Tabrizicola_A oligotrophica. The sequence continues at coordinate 406,560 of NZ_JAAIVJ010000002.1, forward strand.
TGGTGATCCTGGCCCTGAGCGGGGCATTCCTGTTCTTCCAGATCGCCACCTCCGAAGTCTATTCAGCCGCCCTCTCGGCCCTGTCGAAAGGCATCTGGATCACCATCGGCGTCGCCGTGGTGGCCTATCTCGGCGCTTGCATCATCGGGCTTGGGCTGGCCGTCATGACGCTGTCGCGCCATCTGATCCTGCGCCAGATCGCCCGGCTTTACATCGAGGTGATGCGCGGCGTGCCGATCATCGTGCTTTTGCTCTATGTCGCCTTCGTGCTGGCCCCCGGCCTCGTCTGGCTGGCCAATCAGGCACTGGAGCCGCTTGGCCTGTCGCCGCTTCGGACCCGAGATTTCCCGCTGCTGAGCCGCGCCGTCATCGCCCTGATGCTGGCCTATTCCGCCTTTCTCGCTGAGATCTTCCGCGCTGGCCTGCAGGCGGTGGACAAAGGCCAGATCGAGGCGGCGCAGGCCTTGGGTCTGAATGGCTGGCAGCGCTTTCGCCATATTACATTTCCTCAGGCATTCCGGCTCATTCTGCCACCCCTTGGCAATGATTTCGTCGCCATGGTGAAGGATTCCTCGCTTGTCGCCGTGTTGGGCGTGACCGATGTCGCGCAGCTGGCCAAGGTCACGGCCGCCGGCAACTTCCGCTATTTCGAAACCTACAACGTCGCGGCCCTGATCTATCTGACCATGACCATCACCCTCAGCCTGATCCTGCGCCGAATCGAGCAACGCCTGCGCGCGCGCAATCAGCGCTGACCCCCCAAAGGACACCCCATGAACGCCCTCCTAACCGACTGGACCGCCGAGTTTTCCCTGCCGCCCTTTGCCGCCATCCGTGATGAGGATTTCGCCCCGGCCTTTGACGCAGCCCTGACGCAGGCGCGCGAAAACATTGCGAAAATCGCGGAAGATCCCGCAGTTCCGACATTTGCCAACACCATCGAGGCGCTGGAACTTTCCGAGGCGTTGCTCGACCGTGTGTCGGGGGTCTTCTACAATCTCGCCGGGGCCGACGCGAATGACACGCGCGAGGCGCTGATGCGCGACCTCGCCCCGAAAATGAGCGCCTTTTCCTCCGAGATCACCAACAACAAGGCGTTATTTTCCCGCATCGAGGCCCTTTGGCAGGCCCGCCAGACCCTTGACCTGACCGCCGAACAGGCGCGCGTGCTGGAGCTTTACCGCCAGATGTTCGTCCGCTCGGGGGCCAATCTGGAAGGCGCCGCCGCCGACCGGCTGACAGCGGTCAAATCCCGCCTTGCCGTCCTTGGCACCCGGTTCAGCCAGAACCTGCTGGCCGATGAACGCGACTGGTTCATGCCGCTGACCGAGGCTGACCTCGCCGGCCTGCCCGAGTTCGTCATCGCCTCGGCCCGCGCCGCAGGGGCGGAGAAGGGTCAGCCCGGCCCGGTGGTCACGCTGTCGCGGTCGCTGATCGTGCCGTTCCTGCAATTCTCGCCGCGCCGTCCTCTGCGCGAAAAGGCCTATGAGGCCTGGGTCGCCCGTGGTGCCAATGGCAATGCCAACGACAACCGCGCGATTGCCGCCGAAATTCTGGCCCTGCGCGAAGAGCGGGCAAAACTTCTGGGGTATCAAAGCTTTGCCGATTTCAAGCTGGAACCGGAAATGGCCAAGACCCCGGCGGCAGTACGGAGCCTTCTGATGCGGGTCTGGCAACCGGCGCGCGCCAAGGCCCTCGCCGACGCCGCCATTCTCGAAACCATGCTGCACGGCGACGGGATTTCCGGCCCGCTGGAGCCCTGGGACTGGCGCTATTACAGCGAGAAGCGCCGCAAGGCCGAACATGACCTCGACGAGGCGGCGCTGAAACCTTACCTGTCGCTCGATGCGATGCTGGCCGCGCAGTTCGACTGCGCGGGCCGCCTGTTCGGGCTGGAGTTCCGCGAGATTGCCGGCCCGTTCTATCACCCCGATGTGCGCGGCTGGGACGTCACCCGCAATGGCGCCCACGTTGCGGTGTTTCTGGGCGACTACTTCGCGCGCGGCTCAAAGCGCTCGGGCGCGTGGTGTTCTGCGATGCGCAGCCAGAAGAAGCTCGGACAGGACACAAGGCCGATCGTGGTCAATGTCTGCAACTTCGCCAAGGGAGAGCCAGCGCTCCTGTCCTATGACGACGCGCGCACGCTGTTCCACGAATTCGGCCATGCCCTGCATCAGATGCTGTCGAATGTGACCTATGGCTTCATCTCCGGCACCTCGGTCGCCCGCGATTTCGTGGAACTGCCGAGCCAGCTTTACGAGCACTGGCTGGAAGTGCCCGAGGTTCTCGAAAAACACGCCCGCCACTGGCAGACCGGCGAGGCGATGCCGGCCGATCTTCTGCAACGCCTGCTCGCCGCCGGCACCTATGACCAGGGCTTCGCCACAGTGGAATTCGTCGCCTCCGCCCTTGTCGACCTTGCCTTCCACGAAGGCGCCGCGCCCGCCGATCCGATGCAGAAACAGGCCGAGGTGCTGGAAGGCATCGGCATGCCCCGCGCCATCCGCATGCGCCACGCCACCCCGCATTTCGCGCATGTGTTCTCGGGTGACGGCTATTCCTCGGGCTATTACAGCTACATGTGGTCCGAGGTGATGGACGCCGACGCCTTCGCCGCCTTTGAGGAAGCCGGCAGCGCCTTTGATCCCGAAATGGCCAAACGGCTGGAAACCTTCATCCTCTCCGCCGGCGGCTCGCAACCCGCCGAAGAGCTTTACACGCAATTCCGCGGCCGCATGCCGGGAGTGGAGCCGCTGCTGAAGGGCCGGGGATTGCTGGAGCCGGTGTAAGGGGGCCAGCCCCCTCGCCCGTTCCGGGCTCACCCCCGGGATATTTCGGCCAGTATGAAAGCCCTTTCACATTGGTGCAAATATCCCCGCCGGAGGCTCCGACAGCAGCGCCGGGGCGGCGGGTCAAAGTTCAGCGCAGCCGGCTGGGGGCTTGGCCGAATTTTGCGCTGAAGGCGCGCGACAGGCTGGAGGCCGAGGAAAAGCCGCAGCGCAGCGCCACTTCGGCGAGCGGGTGGCGGGTATCGGTGATCATCCGCCGCGCCGCCTGCAGCCGCAGGGACAGGGCATAGGCGGCGGGGGTGAGGCCCAGATTTTGTGCGAAAATCTGCTCCAGCCGGCGGGCGGACAGGCCGATCGCGCGGGCGGTTTCGGCGGCGGTTTCGGGCATGTCCAGCCGGGCTTCCATCCGGGCGATGGCGGCGGCGACGCGTGGGTCAAGCCGCGGGTCGGTCTTGCGCGGGCTGATCTGCGGCTCATGCCCGTCGCGGGCGGTAGTGATGAAGCTTGCCGCCACCTGCAGCGCCAGCGCCGGCCCGTGGCGGGCGCGGATCAGGTGCAGCATCAGGTCCGCCGCCGGAGCCGCGCCGCCGGCGGTGAAGCGGCCGCGGTCGATGACGAAGCGGTCGGGCAGCACCTCCACCGCCGGGTGGGCGGCGGCGAGGTCTTCGAGGTCTTCCCAATGCACCGTCGCCTTGTAGCCGTTCAAAAGCCCCGCCCGCGCCAGCACCCATGAACCGGCGTCGATCCCGCCCACGGCGGCAAAGCGCGGCGCCATGCGCGACAGTTCGCGGATCAGCGCCGGGGTGGCGCCCTGCCATTGCTGAAAGCCCGCGATCACGATCAGCGCATCCGCTCCGTCGGCGGCGGCCAGCGGCCCGTTCGAAGGCAGCTCGATGCCGCAGGTCAGGGGCACGGCGCGGCCGTCGGGCGAGACCACGCGCCAGCGGTAAGACTCTGATCCCAAATGCCGATTGGCAGAGCGCAGCGGGTCGAGCGTCGAGGCGACCTCAAGGATCGAGGCCTGCGGCAGCACCAGCAGCGCCAGGGTCAGTGGTTGCTGCGATGCAGCGAAAATTGATGCGGATTTTGCCATGCTTCTTTCGTAAATCGCAATGCGCGCCGCGACAAGCCCGCTATGCTGCCGGCCATCGAATTGGAGGATTCCCATGCCCCTGGCCATGAACCGCGAAGTTTTCATCACCTGTGCCGTCACCGGCTCGGGCGGCACGCAGGACAAATCGCCCCATGTGCCGCGCAGCCCCGAGCAAATCGCCAAATCGGCGATTGATGCGGCGAAGGCCGGCGCGGCGGTGGTGCATTGCCATGTGCGCGACCCGGAAACCGGCAAGCCCAGCCGCGACGGCGCGCTTTACCGCGAAGTCACCGAGCGCATCCGCGATTCGGGTACCGATGTGGTCTTGAACCTGACCGCCGGCATGGGCGGCGATATCTATTTCGAGGGCACCGAGGAGATGGGCCGCATGGGTCCGCGCTCTGACATGGCCGGCGCGACCGAGCGGGTGGCGCATGTTGTGGAATGCCGCCCCGAGATCTGCACGCTCGACTGCGGCACGATGAACTTCAACGAGGCCGATTACGTCATGGTCAACACCCCCGGCATGCTGCGCGACATGGCGCGGCGGATGACGGCGGCGGGGGTGCGGATCGAGATCGAGGCTTTCGACACCGGCCATCTGTGGCTGGCCAAGGAACTGGCGCGCGAGGGCGTCATTCCGGCCCCGACGCTGGTGCAGCTGTGCATGGGCGTGCCGTGGGGGGCGCCGGATGATCTCAATACCTTCATGGCCATGGTCAACAACGTGCCGGCCGACTGGTTCTGGTCGGCCTTCGCAATCGGCCGCAACCAGATGCCCTATGTCGCCGCCGCCGTTCTGGCCGGGGGCAACGTGCGGGTGGGGCTGGAGGACAATCTCTGGCTCGACAAGGGCGTGCTGGCCACCAACGCGCAACTCGTGGAACGCGCGGTGAGCATCATCTCGAACCTCGGGGCGCGGGTCATCACCCCGGCCGAGGTGCGGGCCAAGCTGAAACTGGAAAAGCGGGCGCCTTTGCCGCGCTGATCCAGGGCCGCGGGACAACGAAATCGGGCACCTCCCTCCCCCCCCTCGTGGGGGAGGGCAGGGGGGGCGGTCGGCCCCGGAGGAAAAGGAAAAGACATGGCACGGAAAGCGGCAATCATTGGGGGCGGGGTTATCGGCGGCGGATGGGCGGCGCGGTTCCTCTTGAACGGCTGGGACGTTGCGGTCTTCGACCCCGATCCCGAAGCGCCCCGCAAGGTGGGTGAGGTGATCGCCAACGCCAGGCAGGCGCTGCCGGCGCTCAGCGATGTGCCGATGCCGGCCGAGGGCAAGCTGAGCTTTGTCAGCACCATCACCGAAGCGGTGGAGGGGTCCGAATACATTCAGGAATCCGTCTCCGAGCGGCTGGACCTGAAACACCGGGTCTTTGCGCAAATCCAGCAGGTCGCGCCTGGCGTGCTGATCGGCTCCTCCACCAGCGGTTTCAAACCCTCGGAATTGCAGGAAAAAGCCCCGGAACCGGGGATGATCTTCGTCGCCCACCCGTTCAACCCGGTCTACCTTCTGCCCTTGGCCGAGGTGGTGCCCTCGCCCAAAAACCCGCCCGAGGCCATCGAGCGCGCCAAGGAGATCCTGCGCGAAATCGGCATGTTCCCGCTGCATGTCCGCAAGGAAATCGACGCCCATATCGCCGACCGCTTCCTTGAGGCGGTCTGGCGTGAGGCGCTGTGGCTGGTGAAGGACGGCATCGCCACCACCGAGGAAATCGACGAAGCCATCCGCATGGGCTTTGGCCTGCGCTGGGGCCAGATGGGTCTCTTTGAGACCTATCGCGTGGCGGGCGGCGAGGCCGGCATGAAGCATTTCATGGCCCAGTTCGGCCCCTGCCTGACCTGGCCCTGGACCAAGCTGATGGACGTGCCCGAGTTCAACGACGAGCTCGTGGACCTGATCGCCGGTCAGTCCGACGCGCAATCCGGCCACCATTCGATCCGCGAGTTGGAGCGGATCCGCGACAGCAACCTGATCGGCTTCCTGCGTGCGCTGAAAGAGCGCAACTGGGGCGCGGGCAAGGTGCTGCGCGAGCATGACGAGCGCAAGGCGGCGGCGTTCTTTGGCGCCACCGACAGCGCGCCCAAGGCCGCGCCCCTGGAAATGGCGCATATGCAGGTGCTGCCGGGCTGGATCGACTACAACGGCCACATGACCGAAAGCCGCTACTACTTTGCCAATTCCGAAACCATCGACGCCTTCCTGCGGCTGATCGGGGCCGGGATGGACTATGTTGCTGCTGGCCACAGCTATTATTCGGCCGAAACCCATATCCGCCATTTGGGCGAGGCCAAGCTCGGCGATCGGCTGACCGGCACAATCCAGATCATTTCGGCGGATGAAAAGCGCTTCCGGTCCTTCGTGCGTATCATGAAGGGCGAGGACTGCGTGGCCACCATCGAGCAGCTTTGCCTGCACGTCGATATGGCGGCGGGCAAATCGTCCCCCGCTTCGGCAGAGGTCTGGGCCAAGCTGAAAGCGGTTGCTGATGCCCATGCCAATCTGCCTCTGCCCGAAGGTGCCGGCCGTGCTGTTGGTCAAAGGAAGTAAGCCATGCATTTCGGACTGACCGAAGAACAGCAGATGATCGTCGATGCGACGCGGGCTTTCGTGGAAAACGAGCTTTTCCCGCATGAGCTTGCAGTGGAGCGCTCGGGCCATTTGCCGCTGGAGCTCATCAAGGAGATCCAGAAGAAAGCCATCGCCGCCGGGCTTTACGCCGCCAACATGCCCGCCGAGGTGGGCGGCGCGGGGCTCGATACCCTGTCCTGGCTGCTTTACGAAAAGGAACTTGGCCGGGCGAATTACGCCCTGCACTGGACCTGCGTGGCGCGGCCGTCGAACATCCTGCTGGCTGGCAACGCAGAACAGCGCGAGCAATATCTGATGCCGTGCATCCGCGGCGAGACCTGGGATTGCCTTGCCATGACCGAACCCGGCGCCGGGTCGGACCTGCGCGGGATGAAAGCATCGGCACGCCAGGATGGCGATGACTGGGTGCTGAACGGCACCAAGCATTTCATCTCCCATGTCGATCTTGCCGGCTTTGCCATCTGCTTCATGGCGACCGGCGAGGAGGACACCCCGCGCGGCCCGAAAAAGAAGATCACCGCCTTCTTCGTCGACAAGGGCACCAAGGGCTTCACTGTCCGCGACGGCTATCGCAACGTCAGCCACCGGGGCTATACCAACGGCATTCTGGAATTCGACGATTGCCGCCTCAACAAGCGGCAGATCCTTGGCGAGGTCCACAAAGGTTTTGAGGTGGCGAACAGCTGGCTCGGCGCGACCCGCCTGCAAGTTGCCTCCACCTGCCTTGGCCGCGCCGAACGTGCGCTGGGCCATGCGATTTCCTATGCGGCAGAGCGCAAGCAATTCGGCCAGCAGATCGGCAAGTTCCAGGGCATCAGCTTCAAGCTGGCCGATATGGCGATGGAGTTGAAAGCCGCGGAACTGCTGACCCGCGAGGCGGCATGGAAATACGATCAGGGCACGGTGACCGAAGCTGACATGTCGATGGCCAAGCTGAAGGCCACCGAGGTGCTGGCCATGGTGGCCGACGAGGCGATCCAGATCCACGGCGGCATGGGGCTGATGGACGAATTGCCGCTGGAGCGCATCTGGCGCGACGCGCGGGTGGAGCGGATCTGGGAAGGCACCAGCGAGATCCAGCGCCACATCATCAGCCGCGAACTTCTGCGCCCATATGGGGCGTGACGATTTTCTGCGAAAATCAGGGGGCTGACTGCCCCCTTACCCCCGTGGATATTTGCGAACAGATGAAAGAAACGAAGTGTTAACCGGCATGACCTATCATGGAATCACCGAACAGGGGGGGACCCCGATGACGGTAACAGGTGAAGATTCTCTGCCTCGTTGGCTCGGGGCAGAGCGTCTTTGCCCTTCATTCATCTGTTCAAAAATATCCCGGGGTCCGGGGCAGCGCCTCGGGGCCGGTCAAAGGTGCGGGGGGTGGGCATGAAGAACCTCAACCGCCTTCTCCGCCCGAAATCCATTGCCGTTCTGGGGGCGGGCTGGGCGCTGAACGTGATCGAGCAATGTGGCAAGATGGGCTTCAAGGGGCCGGTCTGGCCGGTGCATCCGACCAAGGCCGAGATCGGCGGGCTGAAGGCCTATGCCTCGCTTGCCGATCTGCCGGAGCCGCCGGACGCCACCTTCATCGGCGTCAACCGCTTTGCCACGATTGACGTGGTGGCCGAGCTTGCGGCCATGGGCGCGGGCGGGGCGATCTGTTTTGCCAGCGGCTGGACCGAGGCGGGCGAGCCGGAGTTGCAGGGCAAGCTGGTGGCGGCGGCGGGCGAGATGCCGATCCTCGGGCCGAACTGCTACGGCGTCATCAACTATCTCGACGGCGCGCTCCTTTGGCCCGACCAGCATGGCGGAGTGCCGGTGGAGACGGGGGTGGCGCTGGTCAGCCAGTCCTCGAACATCGTCATCAATCTCGGGATGCAGCAGCGCGGGCTGCCGGTGGCCTATGTCGCCTGCCTCGGGAATGCGGCCGTGGTGGGGCTTGCCGAATTGGCGGGCGCGCTGCTCGATGATCCGCGCGTCACGGCGCTGGGGCTTTATATCGAAGGCATCGACGATACCCCGGCCTTTGCCGCGCTGGCCGAGCGGGCGCGGGCGATGGGCAAGGGGGTGGTGGCGATCAAGTCGGGCAAGACCGAACTCAGCCGCACCGCGGCTGCCAGCCATACCGCCAGTCTGGCCGGGGGCGGCGCGGCCTCGTCCGCCTTCCTGCGCCAGATCGGGGTGGCCGAGGTCAACACGCCGTCGGAACTGATCGAGACGCTGAAGCTCTTTCACATGCACGGGCCAGAGATCGGCACGCGGATCTGCTCGCTGTCCTGTTCGGGGGGCGAGGCGGGACTGGTCGCCGATCTGGCCGCGCCCTATGGCATCGACTTTCCGCCGGTTCCGCAACCCACGCATGACCGGCTGTTCAAGGTGCTGGGCGAGATCCCGACCATCTCCAACCCCTTGGATTACCACACTTTCATCTGGGGCGACGGCCCGAAGACCACCGAGGTTTTCACCGCCATGCTCGACGCCTATGACGCCGGCATCTACATCATCGACAGCCCGCGCCCCGACCGCTGCGACCCGTCGGGCTATCAGCCGGCCTTCGACGCCATTGTCGCGGCGCAAAAGGCGACCGGCAAGATTGCCCTGCCGGTCGCTTCGATGGCCGAGAATTTCGGCGAGGAGCGGGTGCAGGCGATGATGGCGCAGGGGGTCTGCACGCTTCTGGGGCTGGAAACCGCGCTGGCCGCGATCAAGGCGGCGCAGACGCCGGCGGGGGCGCCCGGCTGGCGGCCTGCCAAGGCGCTGGCCCCGCGCGAGGCCCGGATGCTGAGCGAGGCCGAAGGCAAGGCGCTTCTGGCCGAGGCCGGGGTGGCGGTGCCGAAGGCGGTTTCGGCGGCGCGTCTGGCCGATCTCGATCTGGCGGCGTTGACCCCGCCCTACGCGTTGAAGGGTCTGGGCTTTGCCCACAAGACCGAGGCCGGGGCGGTGCGGCTGGGTCTTTCCAGCCTTGACGGCCAGGCCGAGATGGCGGGCGCGACCGGCTATCTGGTGGAAGAGATGGTCACCGGCGCAGTGGCCGAAATCCTCCTGGGGCTGCGCCGCGATCCGGTCTACGGCGTCACGCTGACCCTTGGCATGGGCGGCGTCACCGCCGAAGTGCTGGCCGATACCGTGACGCTGGTGCTGCCCGCCACCGAGGCGCAGGTGCTGGAGGCGATGCGCCGCTTGCGCCTTTGGCCGCTGCTCGATGGTTATCGCGGGCGGGTGAAGGCCGACATGGCCGCCGTCGCCCGCATCGCCGTGGCTTTGGGGCAGCGGATGCTAGCCGACGACAGCCTTGAAGAAATTGAAATTAACCCGATCCTCGTCCGCGCCCAAGGCGCCGTGGCGGTGGATGCCCTGATCCGGAAGGTGTGACATGGCGATGGAAATGAGAACCGAGGGCCCGATCAAGACCCGCCGCGAAGGCGCGATCCTTGAGGTGACGCTGGATGCCCCGAAGGCCAATGCGATCAGCCTGAAAACCAGCCGGGTGATGGGACTGGTGTTCCGCGACTTCCGCGATGACGACAGCTTGCGCGTCTGCATCATCCGCGCCGCCGGCGAGAAATTCTTCTGCCCCGGCTGGGACCTGAAAGCCGCCGCCGAGGGCGACGCGGTGGACGGCGACTATGGGGTGGGCGGCTTTGCCGGCTTGCAGGAATTGCCGAACCTCAACAAGCCGGTGATTGCCGCGGTGCAGGGCATCTGCTGCGGCGGCGGGCTGGAGTTTGCCCTCTCCGCCGACATCATCCTCTGCTCGACCAACGCCACCTTCGCCCTGCCGGAAATCCGCTCGGGCACGGTGGCCGATGCCGCCTCGATCAAGCTGCCGAAGCGTATTCCCTATCACGTCGCCATGGACCTTCTGCTGACCGGCCGCTGGTTCGATGCCGAGGAGGCCTTCCGCTGGGGGCTCATCAAGGAGGTCTGCCAGCCCGAGGACCTGCTGACCAAGGCCTGGGATCTGGCGCGGCTTCTGGAATCCGGCCCGCCGCTGGTTTACGCCGCCATCAAGGAAGTGGTGCGCGAGGCCGAGAACATGCGCTTTCAGGATGCCCTCAATCGCATCACCAAGCGGCAGATGCCGACGGTCGACAAGCTTTATTCCAGTGAGGATCAGCTGGAAGGCGCCCGCGCCTTTGCCGAAAAGCGCGATCCGGTGTGGAAGGGGCGGTAAGCCGCCTTATCCGGGGCTGGCCAGCTTCATCAGCACCATCCCCGCCACGATCAGCAGGGCCGCCACGATCCGCAGGGGCGTTGCGGCCTCGCCCAGAACGGCAATACCCAGCACAAACGCCCCGACCGCGCCGATCCCGGTCCAGATCACATAGGCGGTGCCAAGCGGCAGACTGCGCATCGCAAGGGCCAGCAGCGCAAAGCTTGCGACCATTGCAATCAGGGTGACAAGGCTTGGCCAGAACAGGGTGAAGCCTTTGGACGACTTCATCGCAAAGGCCCAAACGACTTCGAGAAGCCCGGCAAGGCCCAGACAGATCCACGGCATGTTGAACTCCATCAAGGGGCCGGGTCGTCCCGGCAGGAGGATCATGCCACAGGTCGTCCTGCGTCGGTCCAGTATGGCGCAGCGCCGTCGCCGGGGAAAGCGACATTTTCTGTCGCAGCCCGGCAAGGTTCGGCGGGGTGGCCCGGATACAACACCGGCAAGGCCCTGACAAAAGGGTCACGCCGCAGCCAGACGGGGACCGGGGATGCACGAAACCGATTACATCATCGTCGGCGCCGGGTCGGCGGGCTGCGTTCTGGCCAATCGGCTGTCCGAGAACGGCAAACACCGGGTCACGCTGATCGAAGCGGGGGGCAGCGACACCGCACTCAACCTGACGAATTTCTTCGTCCACCTGCCTTTGGGCTATGGCAAGCTGTTCTACAACCCGGCCGTCAACTGGATGTACGCGACCGAGCCCGATCCGGGCCTGAACGGCCAGCGCGATCATTGGCCGCGCGGCAAGATCCTTGGCGGGTCGTCCAGCATCAATGCGATGGTGTGGATCAGGGGCCATAAGGCCGACTATGACGAATGGGGCGCGGAAAACCCGGGCTGGGGCTGGCAGGAGTGCAACGCGGCCTATCGCGCGATCGAGGATAACGAGGCGGGGGCGGATGCGTATCGCGGCAAGGGTGGCCCCTTGTTCATCTCTGAGAACCGCAAGGGGCTGCACTGGCTGGTCGATGAATACATCAAGGCCTGCGGTCAGGCGGGCCTGCCGCACAACCGCGATTTCAACGGCGCCGAGCAGGAAGGCGCCGGCAATTACCAGATGACGATCAAGGACGCGCGCCGCAACTCCACCGCGCGGGCCTTCTTGCGGCCGGCGATGAAGCGGCCGAACCTGCGGGTCCTCACTCGCGCGCAGGTGACGCGGGTGCTGATGGAAGGCCGCCGCGCCGTCGGGGTGGACTATCTGCAAGGCGGTCAACGCCATGAGCTGCGCTGCAACGCCGAGGTGATCCTGTCCGGCGGCGCAATCAACTCGCCGCAGCTTCTGGAATTGTCGGGCATCGGCAACGCCGGCCTGCTGCAGGGTCTTGGCATTCCGGTCGTGCTGGATAACCCCAACGTCGGCGAGCATATGTCCGACCATCAGGGGATCAACTATACCTTCCGCATGAAGGTGCCGACCTACAACGACATCCTGCGGCCGTGGTGGGGCAAGTTTCTTGTGGGCCTGCAGTATGTCCTGACTGGCAGCGGGCCATTGGCCAAGTCGATCAACCACGGCGGCGGGTTTTTCCGCACGCGGGCCGATCTCACGCGGCCCAACATGCAGCTTTACCTGCAGGCCTTTTCAACGCTCCTGCCCAAGGCGGGCGAGCGCCCCCTTCTGACGCCCGATCCCTTCCCCGGCCTCTCGATCGGCCTGTCGAACTGCCGCCCGACCTCGCGCGGGCATATCCATATCCAGTCGCCCGATCCGCTGGCGCATCCGAAGATCGTGGCCAATGTCTATTCGACCGATCACGACGTGCAGGAGATGCTCGAAGCGGTGAAATATGTCCGCCACATCGCGGCACAGCCGGCGCTTGCCGGCCTGATCGAGGAAGAGCTGCGCCCCGGCCCGGCGGTGCAAAGCGATGCCGCGCTGATCGACGATTTCCGCCAGCGCTCGGGCACGGTCTATCACCACTCCTGCACTGCGCGGATGGGGGCCAGTGCCGAAGCCGCCGTCGTTGATGCGCGCTGCCGGGTGCATGGGGTCGACAGTTTGCGCGTGATCGACGCCTCGGCCTTCCCGAACCTGATCGCCGGCAATACCAACGCGCCGTCGATCCTGATGGGCTGGAAGGGCGCGGAAATGCTGCTGGAGGACGCCCGGGGCTCGCGCGGCTGACAGGTCGGAGCCTCCGGCGGGGATATTTGCCGCCACGTTGAAGCCTTCAATGTGGCCCCAAATATCCCCCGCGGAGCGTCCAACCCTTGTCGGCGCGCTGTCGTCGCAGGATCACTCGCCGCGCGGGAAGCGCTTGTTGTCCTCCAGCACGTTCAGGTCCATGTGGTTGCGCATGTAGCGTTCGGACGCGAGGCGCAGCGGCTGGTGGTCCCAGGGATAGTAATTGCCATTGCGCAGCGCCTCGTAGACCACCCAGCGCCGGGCCTGGGATTGCCGCACTTCGGCGTCATAGGCGGCCATGTCCCAGCGGTCTTTGGCAAGGCCCTGAAAATGCGCCAGCACCTCGGCCACGCGCGGATCGCCTGCCAGGTTGTTCGTCTCTTCGGGGTCATTGGCGACGTCGAACAGCATGTCCGGGTCGGCCGGGCAGTGGATGTATTTCCAGGCGCCCTGTCGCAGGGCGACCATGGGGGTGATGGTGCCTTCGGCGGCGTATTCCATGGCGACGGGGGTGGTGCGCTCGGCGCCCTTGGCCAGGGGCACGAGGCTTTCGCCATCGGTCCAGGGCATCACCTCGGCCATCGAGATGCCGGCCAGATCGCAGAGCGTGGGCGTCAGGTCGATCGTCGAGACCGGCGTTGTCACCAAGCCCGGCGCAAGGCCGGGGGCGGCGATCATCAGCGGCACGCGGGCCGAGCCTTCGAAGAAGTTCATCTTGAACCACAGGCTCTTGCGGCCCAGCATCTCGCCATGATCGGACACGAAGGCGATGATCGCCTCTTGCCGCGAGGCTTCCAGCACAGCCAGAATCTCGCCGATCTTGTCGTCGACGTAGGAGATGTTGGCGAAATAGCCTTGGCGCGAGCGGCGGATATGCTCGGGCGTCACCTCCATCGACCGCCAGTCGCAGGCGTCCATCAGGCGCCTGGAATGCGGGTCCATGTCCTCATAGGCCAGGCCCTCTGGCGGTTCCAGTTCCGGGATGCCCTCATAAAGGTCCCAGTATTTGCGCCGGGCGACAAAGGGGTCATGCGGGTGGGTGAAACTGGCGGTCAGGCACCACGGGCGCGGGTCAAGGCCGCGCGACAGGTCGTAAAGCTTCTGCACCGCCTGATGACAGACGTCGTCGTCATATTCGAGCTGGTTGGTGATTTCCGCCACCCCCGCGCCGGTGACGGAACCCATGTTGTGATACCACCAGTCGATGCGTTCCCCCGGCTTGCGATAGTCGGGGGTCCAGCCGAAATCGGCGGGGTAGATGTCGGTCGTCAGGCGTTCTTCGAAACCGTGCAACTGGTCGGGGCCGACGAAATGCATCTTGCCGGAAAGCGCGGTGTAATAGCCCGCACGGCGCAGGTGGTGGGCATAGGTCGGGATGTCGGAGCAGAACTCGGCGGCGTTGTCATAGACCTTGGTGCGGCGGGGCAGGGCGCCGGACATGAAGGCCGCGCGGGCAGGGGCGCAGAGCGGCGAGGCCGTATAGCTGTTGGCAAAGCGCACCGACCGGGCGGCCAGCTTGCGCAGGTTCGGCACATGCAGGAAATCGGCCGGACCGTCCTCGAACAGGGTTCCGGTCAACTGGTCGACCATCAGGATCAGGATGTTCGGGCGGGCAGAGGTTGGCATGGCCATGATCGCTCCAGTTCTGGTTTGCGCCAGCCTAGCGCCGGGCGAGCTGATCGCAAGTCTCGGGGGCGACCAAATCTGCTTCAAGGGCGTAGTTTCCCGACGCATTGACGACGGAGTCAGGCCCGCCGGAAGGCCGGTGGTGACATTGCGTGGGCCGTCAATTATACGTTCGTGTAATTGTGTCGCAAATGGTCGAAAATGCGGCGTTTCCGGCCGGGGGCGGGGGGCAAAAACATTGCCCAATCGGGTCAGGGGGAATGTCCATGTCGATCGTTCGCACGCTTCCGTGTCCTGTGGCCGAGACCCCCGATCTGGGGATCGTCCTGTCCGACGGCTGCCGGCTGTCGGCGCGGGTCTGGATGCCCGAAGATGCCTTGGCCCGCCCGGTGCCGGCCATTCTGGAATACATTCCCTATCGCAAGCGCGACGGTACCTTGCCGCGCGACGAGATGATGCATCCGTATTTTGCCGGGCATGGCTATGCCGCCGTGCGGGTCGACATGCGGGGCTGCGGCGACAGTCAGGGGCTGATCGCCGACGAGTACACCGAGCAGGAACTGCGAGATGCCGAGGAGGTGATCGGCTGGCTGGCGGCGCAACCCTGGTGCAGCGGGTCGGTCGGGATGATGGGCAAGAGTTGGGGCGGTTTCAACTGCCTGCAAACCGCCTTTCGCCAGCCGCCGGCACTGAAGGCCGTGGTGTCGGTCTGCTCGACCACCGACCGGTTCGCCGACGACATCCATTTCAAGGGCGGCTGCCTTCTGGGCGAGAATTTCGGCTGGGGGGCGGTGATGCTCTCCTATTCCAGCCGGCCGGCCGATCCGGCCTTGCGCGCCGACTGGCGGGCCGACTGGCTGGCCCGGCTGGAGGCCGAGCCCTGGCTGGCGCCGCGCTGGGCCGGGCATCAGGCGCGGGACGCCTATTGGAAGCACGGCTCGGTCTGCGAGGATTTTGCCCGGATGACCGTTCCGGTGCAGATCTGGGGCGGCTGGGCCGACAATTACATGAACACCGTGGCGGCGCTGGTGGAAAATTGCGCCGGGCCGGTCAAGGGCATCGTCGGGCCCTGGGTGCACCAGTATCCCCATACCGCTGTGCCGGGGCCGCGGATCGGCTTTCTGCAAGAGGCGTTGCGCTGGTGGGACCGCTGGCTGAAGGGCATCGAGAACGGGGCCGAGGCGGATCCGGCCTATCGAGTGTACCGGCTGGAGTCGGAAGCCCCCGATGCCAGTGCAAAGCATCGGGCGGGCGAATGGGTGGCCGAGGCTGTCTGGCCCAGCCCGCGGGTGCGGCGGGAGATGTGGCATCTGGGCCAACCCCCGGGGGTTTCACACCCCCGGGCCCCCGTGGGATATTTGAGCCACATTGAAGGCGAAGTTCGGGCAGAGATTGCCACGCCGCAGCATCTGGGCATGCACACCGGCGAGTTCTTCCCGATGGGGCTGAATGCCGAGATGCCGGGGGATCAGGCGGGCGACGATGCGCTGTCGGTCTGTTTCGACGGGTCGGTGCTGGCGGCGCCGCTGGACTTGATCGGCGCGACGCGACTGTCGTTGCGGCTGTCCTCCGATCAACCTCTGGGCTTCGTCGTGGCGCGGCTGTGCGATGTCGGGCCGGATGGGGCCTCGGTGCGGATTGCCCATGGCATGCTGAACCTGTGCCACCGTAACGGCATGGAA
Organism: Tabrizicola oligotrophica; assembly: GCF_011008935.1. Classification (GTDB taxonomy): domain Bacteria; phylum Pseudomonadota; class Alphaproteobacteria; order Rhodobacterales; family Rhodobacteraceae; genus Tabrizicola_A; species Tabrizicola_A oligotrophica. Next base: position 422,687 of record NZ_JAAIVJ010000002.1, read on the forward strand.
ACCCCTGCGCCGCTGGTCCCGGGAGAGGTGGTGGAGGTTGCCTTCGACATCGACCAGATGGCCTATCGGCTGGCCGCCGGACACCGCTTGCGGCTGGCGCTGTCGAACAGTTACTGGCCATTTGTCTGGCCCTCGCCGCAGGCCGGCCGGCTGACCCTGACTGGCGGTCGTCTGGACCTGCCGGTGCATCAGGGCGCGGGAACGGAGTGGGCTCCGCCGCCCGCCGAGCATGCAAGCCCGTGGAAACACAAGGTTCTGCGTGCGGCCCAGACCACGCGCAAGATCGAGACGGATCTGATGTCGGGCAGGGTCGCGCTGGTGATTCGCGACGATCTGGGCGATGCCGAGAACCTCGATCACGGGCTTTGCACCGGCGAGACCATGACTGAACTGTGGGAGATTCACCCCGATGATCCCCTGTCGGCGCGCGCCGTCCACACCTGGGAGCAGCGGCTGTCGCGCGGCGACTGGCGGGTGCGGACCGAGGCCAGGGCCGAGATGACGGCGACCGCCAGCCACCTGCGGTTGCAGGCCCGGCTGACCGCCTATGAGGGCGATGAAAAGGTCTTTGAGCGCCACTTTGACGAGGAGGTGCCGCGCCAGTTTGTCTGACCGGGCCGCCGGCAAGAATCGTTGCCAGCCCAGGTGCTTCACGATTTAGTAGGTCTCAAATCAACAAGAAGGCACCGGCAATCCGGGCCAAACGCAGGGAGAAAAATCTATGTCCGATCAACTCGACCAGATGATTGCGCGCGTCCGCAAGGGCGCGATGACGCGGCGCGAATTCGTTGGCCGTACTACGGCGATGGGGATTTCGGCGGGCCTCGCCGGGGCGCTGTTCACCAAGGCCGCCCATGCGGAAGAGGCCAAGAAAGGCGGCATCATCCGGGTCGGGATGCAGGGCGGTGAATCGACCAACAGCCTTGACCCGGCGCTGGCCGCTTCGGAAGTGCCGTTCCAGGTCAACATGACCTGGGGCGAGATGCTGGTCGACGTGAACCCCGACGGCTCGATCGACCACCGCATTGCCGAGGAAATCTCCTCCTCGCCCGACGCGACCGAGTGGAAGTTCAAGATCCGCGCCGGCGTCGAGTTCCACGACGGCAAGACCGTGACCGCCGATGACGTGGTGGCGACGCTGAAGCGCCACACCGACGAGAAGGCGCAGTCGGGCGCCCTGGGCATCGTGCAGGGCATCACCGACATGAAGGCCGAAGGTGACATGGTCACGCTGAAGCTGAACGCCGCCAACGCCGACCTGCCCTATCTGATGGCCGACTATCACCTGATGATCCAACCCGGCGGCGGCGTGGACAATCCGGCGGCAGGCATTGGTGCCGGCCCCTACAAGGTGGTGGTGAACGAGCCCGGCGTGCGCCACACCTTCGTCAAGCATGCCAACTATTTCGACAGCACCATCGGCCACGCCGACGAAATCGAGATTCTGGTCATCAACGACAACACCGCCCGTACCGCCGCGCTGCAATCGGGTCAGGTTCACATGATCAACCGGGTGGACCCGAAGATCGTGGAACTGCTGAAGGGCGTTCCGGGCATCCAGATCCGTTCGGCCGCCGGTCGCGGGCACTATGTGTTCATCATGCATGTCGACAAGGCACCGTTCGACAACAACGATCTCCGGATGGCGCTGAAACTGGCGATCAACCGTCAGGAGCAGGTCGACAAGATCCTGGGCGGTCTGGGCAAGCCCGGCAATGACTTCCCGATCAATGCCGCGTATCCCCTGTTCGACGAGACCATCCCGCAGCGCGAATACGATGCCGCCGCCGCCGCCGAGTTCTACAAGAAATCCGGCCATGACGGCAGCCCGATCATCCTTGCCACTGCGCCGGGTGCCTTCCCGGGGGCGGTGGATGCCGCCAACCTGTTTGCCGCTTCGGCCAAGGCCGCCGGCATTCCGCTGGAAGTGAAGCTGGAGCCCGATGACGGCTACTGGTCGAACGTCTGGAACGTCGCGCCGTTCTGCGCCTCCTACTGGGGCGGCCGTCCGGTGCAGGACCAGATGTATTCCACCGCCTATCTGTCCACCGCAGAATGGAACGACACCAAGTTCAAGAACGCCAAGTTCGACGAGCTGCTGCTGGCGGCGCGCGGTGAACTGGATGCGGCCAAGCGCAAGGGTCAGTATTCGGAAATGGCGCATATCCTGCGCGACGAGGGTGGCCTGATCCTGCCGATGTTCAACGACTTCGTGTCGGGCGTGTCCGAAGCGGTCGGCGGCTGGGTCGACGATCCGAACGGCGAGCTGATGAACGGCCGGGCGCAGGTGCGCTGCTGGCTGAACGCCTGAGGCCGGGTCCTTGCATCCGGTTCTGAAACTGGTGGTCCAGCGCGTTGCGCTGGGCCTCCTGCTCCTTCTCGCCGTTTCGGCTGTGATCTTTCTGGGGGTCGAGGCCCTGCCGGGTGATACCGCGCAGGCTATTCTTGGCCAACAGGCGACACCCGAGGCATTGGCCAACCTGCGGGAACAGATGGGGCTCGATCAGCCCGCCTTGACCCGCTACTTCCAGTGGCTTGGCGGGGTCGTGCAGGGCGATCTGGGCACGGCCCTGACCAACAAGGCCGATATTGCCCAATCCATCGGGCAACGCCTTGGCAACACGCTGTTTCTGGCCGGATGTGCCGCCGCGATCTCGGTGCCGCTGGCGATCCTGCTGGGCCTCATCGCGGCCCGCTATGCCGGGCGCTGGCCTGACAAGCTGATTTCCGGGGTGACCTTGACCACGATCTCGCTGCCCGAATTCGTCGCGGCCTATTTCGTGATCTTCCTGCTGACGCAGGTCTTCCCGATCTTCCAGCCGGTTGCCATGGTGTTTCCGGGCATGAGCTTCTGGGCCAAGCTGCACGCCGTGGCCCTGCCGGTGATCGTGCTGGTTCTGGTCGTGCTGGCGCATATGATGCGGATGACCCGCGCGGCGATCCTGAACGTCATGCAGTCGGCCTATATCGAGACGGCAGAGCTGAAGGGTCTCACGCCGATGCAGGTGGTCTGGCGCCATGCCTTCCCGAACGCCATCGCGCCGGTGGTCTCGGTGGTCATGCTGAACCTTGCCTATCTGGTGGTTGGCGTCGTCGTGGTGGAAGTTGTCTTTGGCTACAATGCCTTGGGGCAATACCTCGTCGACCACGTGACCAAGCGTGACGTGCCGGTGGTGCAGGCCGTGGGCCTGATCTTCGCCGCCGTCTACATCTTCCTCAACATGGCGGCGGACGTGATTGCCATCGTCGCGAACCCGCGCCTGAGGCACCCGAAATGAGAATGCCACTTTCCGCCATCATCGGGCTGGTGCTGACCGGGGCCTTCCTGTTCGTCGGCCTCTTTGCCCAGTTCATCGCGCCCTATCCGATCGATTCCGCCGTCGGCGGCGTGTGGGAGGGGCCGAGCGCCGCCTACTGGCTCGGCACCGACACCATCGGCCGCGACATCGTTTCCCGCCTGATCTACGGTGCGCAGGTGACGATCTTTGTCGCGCTCGCCTCCTCGATCCTCGCCTTCTCGCTCGGCTCGTTCCTCGGCTTCTTCGCGGCCGTGCGCGGCGGCTGGATCGACCAGACCCTTTCCCGCATCGTCGATCTGGTGATGGCGATCCCCTCGCTGATCGTGGCGCTGGTCATGCTGTCGGTGTTGCCGCTGAACCTCACCGTGCTGATCCTCGTGATGGGCGTTCTCGATTCAACCCGCGTCTTCCGCCTCAGCCGCGCTGTCGCCATGGACATCACCGTGATGGACTATGTCGAGGCCGCCAAGCTGCGCGGCGAAAAGCAGGGCTGGATCATCTTCCGCGAGATCCTGCCCAACGCGCTCTCGCCGCTCGTCGCCGAGTTTGGCCTGCGCTTCATCTTCGCGGTGCTGTTCATCTCCACCCTGTCGTTCCTCGGCCTTGGCATCCAGCCGCCGCTGACCGACTGGGGCGGCATGGTGAAGGAAAACAAGGACGGGCTGATCTACGGCAAGGCCGCCGCCCTGATGCCCGCCATGGCGATTGCCGCGCTGGCAATCTCGGTCAACCTCGTTGCCGACTGGATCCTGTCGCGCACCTCCAGCCTGAAAGGGGGCCGCGGTGGCTGATACCCTGCTGTCGTTCAACAATCTGAAAATCGAAGCCACCGCCTATCCGCCGGGCGAACCGCCGCGCCATGTGGTGCTGGTCGATGGCGTGTCGGTGTCGGTCGAAAAGGGCAAGGTTCTGGGCCTGATCGGCGAAAGCGGCGCCGGCAAGTCCACCATCGGGCTTTCGGCCATGTCCTTCGGCCGCGGCGGCGTGCGCCTGACCGGGGGCGAGATCGTGCTGAACGGCCGCGACATCCGCACTGCCAGCGCCGGCGCCCTGCGCGACCTGCGGGGCAGGGAAGTCACCTATGTCGCCCAATCGGCGGCGGCCAGCTTCAACCCGGCGAAAAAGCTGATGGAGCAGGTGATCGAAACCTCGGTCGCCCATGGCGTGATGACCAAGGCCGAGGCCGAGGCCCGGGCGGTTTCGCTGTTCCGCCAGCTCTCGTTGCCGAACCCCGAAACCATCGGTAACCGCTACCCGCATCAGGTCTCCGGCGGCCAGCTCCAGCGGGTCATGACCGCGATGGCGCTCTGCCCCAAGCCCGACCTCGTGATCTTCGACGAACCCACCACCGCGCTTGACGTGACGACCCAGATCGACGTGCTGGCGGCGATCAAGCGGGCGATCCACGAAACCGGGGTCGCCGCGCTTTACATCACCCATGACCTCGCCGTGGTGGCGCAGGTCGCCGATGACATCCTTGTGCTGCGCCACGGCAAGAAGGTGGAATACGGCAGCACCGACCAGATCATCAACGCCCCGAAGGAAGCCTACACGCAGGCCCTCGTCTCGGTCCGCTCCATCGACCACGCCGAAAAGCCGCAGGCCGCGCCGGTGCTGTCGGTGCAGAACGTCACCGCCCGCTACAAGGGCACGAGTTTCGACGTGCTGAAGAATGTCACCGTCGATGTGGCGCCGGGCCAGACGCTGGCCATCGTCGGCGAAAGCGGCTCCGGCAAGTCGACGCTTGCCCGCGCCATCACCGGCCTGCTGCCGCCCGCCTCGGGCCGCATCACCTTTGCCGGCCGCACGCTCTCGGCAGACCTCGCCGGGCGCACGAAGGACGATCTGCGCGAACTCCAGATGATCTACCAGATGGCCGACGTGGCGATGAACCCGCGCCAGACCGTCGGCACCATCATCGGCCGCCCGCTGGAATTCTATTTCGGCCTGAAGGGGGCAGAAAAAGAGAAGCGCATTCAGGAACTTCTCGACCAGATCGAGATGGGCAAAGGCTATGCCGACCGCTATCCGGCGGAACTCTCCGGCGGCCAGAAGCAGCGCGTCTGCATCGCCCGGGCGCTGGCGGCCAAACCGAAGCTCATCATCTGCGACGAGGTGACCTCCGCGCTCGACCCGCTGGTCGCCGACGGCATCCTGAAGCTGCTGCTCGATCTTCAGGCCCGCGAGAATGTCGCCTATCTGTTCATCACCCATGACCTTGCCACAGTGAAGGCCATCGCCGACAAGATCGCGGTGATGTTCAAGGGCCAGGTGGTGCGCTACGGCCAGAAGACCGACGTGCTGACCCCGCCCTTCGACGATTACACCGATCTCCTGCTTTCCTCGGTTCCGGAAATGAAACTTGGCTGGCTGGAAGACGTCCTGACAACCCGCAAGATGGAATCCGCCGGAAACTGAGTATCCCGGCCTTTCATACTGGCCCAAATATCCCCGCCGGAGGCTCTGACGGCCCCGGCGGGCGCAAGGTTTCAGACCATGACAAAACGCAAGCTCCTGCTCATCATCCTTGACGGCGTGCCTTACCGCAACTGGCGCCGGCTCTTTGGCAATCTCGAGGGCTGGGTCGCCCATGGCGACGCCTCGGTCCACCGTATCCGCGCCGTGCTGCCGTCGACCAGCGCCTCCTGCTATGCCTCGATCCACACCGGCGTGCCGCCGCAGGTGCATCGGGTCTGGGGCAATGAGGCGGTCTACCGACTGGAGCAGCCCGACATCTTTTCCGAGACCACCAAGGCGGGGCTGAAGACCGGGGCGGTGACCCACAGCTTCTGGTCGGAATTCTTCAACCGCGCGCCCTTCGACGTTGTCCGCGATATCGAATATGACGAGCCGGGCGGCCCGATCACCCATGGCCGCTTCCACACCATGACCGGCTACGGCAACATCAACCAGATGACGCCCTCGGACGTCGATCTCTTCGCCACGCTGACCCGCCTGACCGAGGTGCATGGCATCGACTACGGCATCCTGCATACCTGCACGCTGGACAGCATGGGCCACAGATTCTTCCATGACTGCGAGGAGATGGATCACGCCTGCTATGTGATGGACGCCATGCTGGCGCCCTTCCTGCAACGCTGGCGCGACAACGGTTATGAGGTGATTGTCACCGCCGATCACGGGCAGGACGAGCGCGGGCACCATGGCGGCACCGGCGAATTGCAGCAGGACGCGGCGTTCTACTATTTCGGCGACAGCGCGATGCCGGCATCGGATGTGGTGCTGGACCAATTGGCGCTGGCGCCCTCGATCCTGACCCGGCTGGGCGTGCCGGTGCCGCCGACGATGAAGGCGAAACCGTTCTTTTCGGCGTAACTCCTCGGGTGGCTTCGCCTTCTCGTCGTGACACCGAAGAGCGGCGAAGCCGACGATGAGGTTCAGGCCGCGTAGGTCGAGCCTTCTTCGTCAAGAATGGCCTTCATCTCGCGCAGATGCGCCTCGGCAAAGCCGGGGTAATCCTCCCATTCCCGCGCGGTCTTTTCGGCGACCGTATCGGGCAGCACCCGCAGCTTCTGCCCGGTCTGCAAGGCGCGGATATAGGTCTCCGCCGCCCGTTCGAAATAATAAAGCCGGTTGAAGGCTTCGGCCACCGTCTGCCCGACCACCAGCACGCCATGGTTGCCCATGATCATCGTGGTGATCTTCGGGTCCGCCAGCATCGCCGCGCAGCGCGCGCCTTCCTCTTCAAAGGCCATGCCGCCGTAATGGTCGTCCACCACATGCCGGCCAAAGAACATCGCGGTGTTCTGGTCGATGGCGGGCAGGCGCGAGTCGGCGAGGCTGGCCAGCACGGTGGCATGAATGGAATGCACATGCATCACGCAGCGGGCATGCGGCAGGGCGCGGTGGATCGCGCCATGCAGGCCCCAGGCGGTGGGATCGGGCGCATCGGGGCGCTGCATCGTTTCGGGATCATTGGCGTCGATCTCGACCAGGCTCGACGCGGTGATCCGGCTGAAATGCCGCCCGTTCGGGTTGATGAGAAAGCGCGAGCCAGCCTCATTCACGGCCAGCGAAAAGTGGTTTGCCACCGCCTCATGCAGGTTCAGCCGTGCCGTCCAGCGAAAGGCTGCGGCTATGTCGACGCGTTCGGCCCAATGGGTCAGGTTCGGCAGCGGGGCGTTCATGGCTGGTCTCCTTTGGCGAAAGTCGAGATGGCGTTGACGATGCGGGCAAAGCTTGCGGCGGCGCGTGGCACGGTGGCGCGGGCGCGCAGGTAGCCATGCACCAGACCGGGCTCCTCCACCCAGTCCGCCTGTCCCCCGGCGGCCTTGATCCGGGCGGCATAGTCGCGCGCGTCATCCGCCAGCGGGTCACACTGGGCGCCGATGGCCAGCGTTGGCGGCAAGCCGGTGAAATCGCGGTCGCGCAACGGGTAGACGGTCGGGTCATCCTCGGGAGGCGGGCCGCCGTGGCGGATGTCCTTGTAGAACAGCACGTCATCGCGGCTGAGCATCGGGGCATGGGCGTGGGTCAGGTAGCTGCCCTTGTTCACTTCGCCCCCAAGGCCCGGATAAATCAGGACCTGACCCAGCAACCGCACCCCGCTGCCGCGCAGGGCATGGGCGGCGGCGGCGGCGAGATTGCCCCCCGCGCTGTCACCCGCCAGCACCACCGGCCCTTCGGCCGCAACGGCGCGGATCACCGCGCAGGCATCATCAAACGCCGCGGGGTGCAGGTTCTCGGGTGACAGCCGGTAGTCAACGGCCACCACCGTGAGCCCGGTGCGGTCGCAGATTTCGGCGCAGACATCATCGTGGCTGTGCAGCCCCCCGACCACATGGCCACCGCCGTGCAGGTAGATCACCGCGGGCGCCTTGCCGGCGTAGATCCTGCAGGGCACGCCGGCAACGTTCTCGTCCCGCACCGCAAGGCCCGGCGGGTAGCCGCGATGGAACAGCCGGCACATCCGATCATAGATCGCGCGCTGATCGGCGATGGTCAGCGTCGCGGTGTCGGGCGGATATGCGGCATTGGTCGCTTCGATGAAGGCCCAGGTCGGAGCATCAATAAGGCTTTGGTAATCAACGGCTGTCATGCTGGGCTCGGGGTGGATGGGGATCGGGAAAGATGGGGATCGGGGCCAAGGCTGGCACCTGCACCATGACCTCAAAGCCGCCGTGCGGCAATGGCCAAGGATTGGCTGAATTTACCTTAAGCTTGCCGAGAATTATGCCCAGTTTGGGCACAATTCACTGGCACCATCTGGTCAAGGGCGTAGCGGGGAAAGCCGAGATGAACCTCTTCAATTCCTTTGATCGAGACGAGGCAACCGTCGTCGGCTTTGGCATCGGTGCGCTGCTGATTTCCGGCAGTGGTCAGGAAACCGTTCTTTGCCAAAGGCTTGCGGGTCTTGGTTGCCGAGTCGAGATGTGCGAGGACATCTATTCCGCGCTGGATCGGGTCGTTGATGGCGGAGAGGTGTTCGACCTGATCGTGGTCGACTGCGATACCGCCGGGGGAATCACTCTGGGACAGCGCGCCAACGCCCTTCTGAGGGCCAGCGGCCGTTGTGTCCCGATGATCCTCATCAGCCGCGACTGCACGCAACAGAGCTTTCCGACCAGCCGCCATGAACCGACCGTGCTGCGCGCGCCCCACAGCGCAGCGGCGCTGCGAGTGGGTTTCGAACACGCGATGCAAGAGCGTCTGCTGATCGCGCGGGCAAGCTGACTGCCGGCGCATGCCATGCAAAAGGGGCAGGCCATCGGCCCGCCCCTTCTTTCGTCCGCAGGTCGAAAAATCAGGCCAGAGCCAGATTGGTCGCCGATTCGCGGCCATCGCGGCCGGCTTCGATGTCGAACGTGACCGGCTGGCCGTCCTTCAGCGAACGCAGACCAGCGCGCTCCAGCGCGGTGATGTGAACGAACACGTCCTTCTTGCCGCCTTCCGGGGCGATGAAGCCGTAGCCTTTGGTTTCATTGAACCATTTCACGGTGCCCTTGGCCATCGTGATGTCTCCTGTCATGTTGCCACCCGCGAAATTGCAGCGGCCCGGCCAGTCAGCTTTTGGTCGAATGCTGTGGCCGTGAACGGAGACAGAGATCGAGTAGAGATAACCTAGCCCGCGCTATATGGGGGCGAAAGGCTTGTGGATCAAGGGGATTCTCAGAACCCCCGGTTGCGCGGGTCAGGCGTGTTCCACAATGAGGTCAGCGTCAGGTTGGCGGGCGGTGAGGGCGACGCCGATCAGGGTCAGCGCGATTGCGGCCCCGCCGAGCGACCAGAGCGCCAGCGCCAGAAGCCAGCTTGCGTTGAACAGGACCAGGGCGACAAGGGCCATCACAAGGCCCGCCATGCCGCCGAAAATCATCGCAACAGTCGCCATCTTGGCCTCCCGCGTCCGATAGGTCTTGGTCTGTTCCCGGATTGCGGCGAGAACGTGGCGGAAAGGCGGAGACTTTGTGGGGCCTGCCCGCAGGACTTCAGAACCGGCGGCGGGCGCGCAGGGCCGCACCAATGGTGCCGTCGTCCAGATAGTCCAGCTCGCCCCCGACCGGCACGCCTTGCGCAAGGCTGGTGATCTGCGCGGCAGAGCCGGCCAATGCGTCGGCGATGTAATGCGCCGTCGTCTGGCCATCCACCGTGGCGTTCAGCGCCAGAATCACTTCGCGCGTGCCTTCGCTGGCCACGCGCGCGACCAGACGGGGAATGCCAAGTTCGTCCGGCCCGACCGAATCGAGCGCCGACAGCGTGCCGCCGAGAACGTGGTAGCGGCCTTTGAAGGCCTGGCCGCGTTCCATCGCCCAAAGGTCGGCCACATCTTCCACGACGCAAATCTCGCCCGTGGCGCGGGCCGGATCGGCGCAGATCGGGCACAGCTCTGAGGTGCCGATATTGCCGCAGACCATGCAATCGCGGGCGTTCAGCGCCACATTGGCCATGGCCTGCGCCAAGGGCGCCATCAGCTGCCCGCGTTTCTTGAGCAAGGCCAGCACCGCGCGCCGCGCCGACCGTGGCCCGAGGCCCGGCAACCGCGCCATCAGGTCGATCAGCGCCTCGATGTCACGGGTGTCGTCCATGGCTCAGAACGGCAGTTTGAAGTCGGGCGGCAGGCCAAGACTTTGCGTCAGCTTGCCCATTTCCTGCTCGGTCCGCGCGGCGGCCTTGGCCTGTGCATCGTTCAGCGCGGCAAGGATCAGGTCTTCGATGACCTCCTTTTCCGAAGGCACAAGGATCGACGGATCGATGTCCAGCCCGGTGATCTGCCCCTTGGCGGTGGCGCGGGCCTTCACCAGCCCTGCGCCGGCTTCGCCGATCACCACGATGCGCGCCAGCTCCTGCTGCAATTCGCCCATCTTGACCTGCGCGTCCTGCGCCGCCTTCATCATCTTGGCCATGTCGCCAAGCCCGCCCAAGCCTTTCAGCATCTGGTCACTCCGGTTGTTCGGCCCACAAGATAGGCGCAGGGGGAAGGGCGGGCAATACGGGTGCGGTCAGGAATCCTCGAACGGATCCCATTCATCCTCGACCTCGGGCAGCGCCTCGGCTTGTGCGGCGGCGGCCATCGCCTCGGGCGTGCGGATTTCGGCGATCTTCGCCCCGGGGAAGGCGGTCAGCACGGCCTGGACCAGCGGATTTTCCAGCGCCTCGGCCCGGGCGGCATTCTCTTCGGCATCGCGCTCTTCGGCAAGGGTGGGGGCGCCGCCCTCATTGACCACCGAAATGCCCCAGCGGCTGCCGGTCCAGCCCTGCAGGCGCTGCGACAGCCGCGCGGCCAGATCGGCGCGCGCCAGCGGGCTGGGCTGGAATTCGATCCGGCCGGGGGCATAGCGCACCAGCTTCAGCCCGTCCTCAACCTCTTTCAAAAGCAGCATGTCGCGTTTCTCGCGGATCAGGTCCACGACATGCTGGAAGGTCGGCAAGGCCATCGCCGGGGCCTGCGCCAGCGCCGTCGCCTGCCCGCCCATCATGGTCGGGCCACGCATCGGGGCCATTGAGGCGCCCAGCATCGGGGCATGCAGCGTCCCGCCATTCGAGCCGCCATAAGTGCCGCCCGCCATCCCGGTTCCGGGCGTTGGCGCCGGCTGCGATTGCAGCTTTTTCACCAGCGTCTCGGGGTCGGGCAGGTCGGCGACATGGGTCAGCCGGATGACGGCCATTTCGGCGGCCATCATGGCGTTGGGGGCCAGCGCCACCTCCTCGATTGCCTTCAAGAGCATCTGCCACATGCGCGACAGCACCCGCATCGGCAGCCGCCCCGCCATCTCCAGCCCGCGCGTGCGTTCCTCGGGCGGGGTTGTCGGGTCTTCGGCGGCCTCGGGGGTGATCTTGATGACCGAAATCCAGTGGGTGATCTCGGCCAGATCGCGCAGCACCGCCATCGGGTCCGCCCCGTCGGCATATTGCGCGGCCAGTTCGGCCAGCGCCTCGGGCGCGGCGCCCCGCATGATCATGTCAAAAAGGTCCAGAACCCGGCCGCGGTCGGCCAGCCCCAGCATGGCGCGCACCTGATCGGCGCCGGTTTCCCCCGCGCCGTTGGAAATCGCCTGATCCAGAAGGCTGGTGGCATCGCGGGCCGAGCCTTCGGCGGCCCGGGTGATCAGCGCCAGCGCGCCTTCGGTGATCGTCGCGCCTTCGCCCGCGGCGATCTTCGACAGCAGCGCCATCATCACCTCGGGCTCGATCCGTTTCAGGTCGAAGCGCTGGCAGCGCGACAGAACTGTCACCGGCACCTTGCGGATCTCGGTGGTGGCGAAGATGAATTTCACATGCGCCGGCGGTTCCTCCAGCGTCTTCAACAGCGCGTTGAAGGCGGCGGTCGACAGCATGTGCACTTCGTCGATGATATAGACCTTGAAGCGCGCCGATGCGGCCCGATAGTGAACGGAATCAATGATTTCCCGGATATCTCCGACGCCGGTGCGGGAGGCGGCATCCATCTCCATCACATCGACATGGCGGCCCTCGGCAATCGCCCGGCACGGTTCGCACTTGCCGCAAGGCTCGGTCGTCGGTCCGCCGGCGCCATCGGGGCCGACACAGTTCAGCCCCTTGGCAATGATGCGGGCGGTGGTGGTCTTGCCGGTGCCGCGGATGCCGGTCATGATGAAGGCATGCGCGATGCGGTCGGCGGCGAAGGCGTTCTTCAGCGTGCGCACCATCGCCTCTTGCCCGACCAGATCGGCAAAGGTTTCGGGGCGGTATTTGCGGGCAAGAACCTGATAGGCTTGCTCGGGCGTGTCGGACATGATGCCTCGCGGGATTCGTCGCGAGCCAGACTAGGCGCTTGCAGGGCAGAGGTAAACCGGAAGGGCTGGGATGGAGATTGCCGGGATCGAGATTGCCGGGCGCATGCGGGGGATCTGCCCGATGCCGGGACGGACGGGCGATTATGCCGGTGACCTTGCCGCGCTTCTGTCCTGGCAACCGGCGCTGGTGGTGACGCTGGCGGAGGCGGGCGAGATGGTCGCACGCGGCGCGGCATCCCTGCCGGCCGATCTGGCTGCAGCGGGGGTGGCGTGGCTGCACCTGCCGATCCCCGATTTCGGTACACCGCCTCGGGCCTTGCGCGCAGGCTGGCCCGAGATATCCCGGCGCCTGCTCGGGGCCGACCGCATGATCGTGCATTGCATGGGGGGGTGCGGGCGGTCGGGGATGATCCTGTTGCGGCTGATGATCGACGCCGGTGAAGCCGCCGAGACCGCCCTTGCCCGCCTGCGCGCTGCCCGGCCCTGCGCGGTGGAGACCAAGGCGCAGATGGCCTGGGCCTTTGGGGCTTGAAGCCCGCGCCATTCGGCGCGAAGGGTAGCAAAAGACCGGAGTTTGCCATGGCAAAGATCGCCATCCTGACCGTTTCCGACCGAGCGAGCCGCGGCGAGTATGAAGACCGCGGCGGCCCGGCCTGCGAGGACTGGCTGCGCCGCGTCGTCACCAGCCCGGTCGAGATCCTGCGCCGGATCACCCCGGACGGCCGGGCCGAGGTGGCCGCCGCGCTGACCGATCTGGCCGACAGCTGGGGCGCCGATCTGATCCTTGCCACCGGTGGCACCGGCCCTGCGCCCCGCGACCAGACGCCCGAAGCGGTGGCCGATGTCATCAGCTTTGACCTGCCGGGCTTTGGCGAGGCGATGCGGGCGGCCAATGGCAAGGTGGTGGCGACCGCCATCCTGTCGCGACAAGGCGCGGGGGTGCGGGGCCGCACGCTCATCATCACCCTGCCGGGCAGCCCGAATGCGATTTCCACGAGCCTTGAGGCGGTGTTCGCGGCCGTGCCCTATTGTCTCGACCTGATCGGCGCGGGACGGATCGAAACTGACCCGGCGCTCGTCAAGGCCCATCGTCCCAAGGGGGCGTGACCAGGGCGATTTCCCTGCGGAAATCGCTTGCGGAATTCCGGAGAATTCCGCCCTGTCCGCCGCACACCGACTGGCCCCGGGCGATTTCCCGACGGAATTCGCAGGAATTCCGTGGCTCAGGTGCCGGTCCCTGCGGCTTGCAGAAGCAGCACGGCGTTGATCTTCCAGCCGTCGGCGGTTTCCACCATCTGATAATCCAGCAGATAGGTCCGGCCGATGCCGTCGGTCAGCATCACCCGCTGCCAAAGGGTACCTGCCACCTCGCGCAGCCCCAGCATCTTCACCGCCGCGGGGCGGTGGACCATGGGATAACCGTGCGCCACCATGCGGCCAAAGTTCTCCGGAGTGCCGAAGAGGGCCTGGATGGAGGGCGATGCGAAGGTGAAGGCGGTGGCGAAATCATCGACCTTCAGCGCCTGAAGCTGGCTTTCGATGGTGGACCGGATCGGGGCCTCTTGCGCCGTGGCAGGCAGCGCGAAGAGCAGGCAGGCAAGGATGATGCGCATGAAACCCTCCCTTTGCGTAGCAGGGAAGGTAGGGCGAATTCAGAAAAGGAAATGCCCGGACCTCGCGGTCCGGGCCCCGTTGTGCCTGCGCCGGGTTCAGCCGACCAAGGCGCCGGACAAGCCCTTGTCGATCAGGGCGATGCTTTCCTCGATCCCATAGAGCGCAATGAAACCGCCGAAGCGCGGGCCGTCGGAGGCACCCAGCAGCACCTCGTAGAGCGCCTTGAACCAGTCGCGCAGCGGCTCGAAGCCGTGGTCCTTGCCGACGGCGAAGACCATGGATTGCAGCGCCTCGTCATCCAGCCCGCCGGTCCAGCCGGACAGCCGGGCGCGCAGGTCTGCCATGGCGGCGCGTTCGGCGTCGGTCGGCGGGCGGAACTTCCGCGTCGGCGCGATCTTGTCGGCATAGTAGCGCACGGCAAAGCCGGCGGCGGCGTCGAGATCGGGGTTCTTCTCGGGCGAGGCCTCGGGGGCATAGCGCTTGATGAAGCCCCAGAGCCCCTTGGCATCCTTGGCGCCCGCCACCGAGGCGAGATTCAGCAGCATGGAGAACGGCACCACCATATGCGAGGCCGGCGGCTTGCCGTTGTGGATGTGCCAGACCGGGTTGTTGGCCTGTGCGTCGATGTCTTGCGTCGGATAGGCGCGCAGTTGCTGGTGGTATTCGTCCACCGCGCGCGGGATCACGTCAAAATGCATCCGCTTGGCGGTTTTCGGCTTTTGATACATGAAATAGGACAGGCTTTCGGTCGCCGCATAGCTCAGCCATTCGTCGATGGTCAGGCCGTTGCCCTTGGATTTCGAGATCTTCTGGCCGACATCGTCGAGGAACAGCTCATAGGTCATGTGGTTGGGCTTGCGCCCGCCCAGAACCTCGCAAATCCCGTCATAGATCGGGGTATTGGTCGAATGGTCCTTGCCATACATTTCAAAGTCGACATCCAGCGCGGCCCAGCGGGCTCCGAAGTCGGGCTTCCATTGCAGCTTCACATGGCCGCCGGTGACGGGCAGGGTCCATTCGCGACCGTCCTCGTCATCGAAGGTGATGGTGTGGTTCACCGCGTCCACGTTCTTCATCGGCACATAAAGCACCCGGCCGGTTTCGGGGTGGATCGGCAGGAAGCAGGAATAGGTCTGCTGGCGTTCGTCGCGCAAGGAGGCCAGCATGATCTTCATGATGGCGTCATAGCGTTCGGTCGCCAGTTTCAGCGTGTCGTCGAAGCGGCCGGACTTGTAGAATTCGGTTGCCGAGATGAACTCGTATTCGAAGCCGAAGGTGTCGAGGAAGCGGCGCAGCATGGCGTTGTTGTGGTGGCCGAAGCTGTCGAACTCGCCATATGGGTCGGGCACCGAAGTCAGCGGCTTTTGCATGTGCTGGCGCAGCATGTCCTGCTGCGGCACATTTTCCGGCACCTTGCGCATGCCGTCGACGTCGTCGGAAAAGCAGATCAGCCGGGTCGGGATGTCGGAAATTACCTCGAAGGCGCGGCGGATCATCGTGGTGCGGGCCACTTCGCCAAAGGTGCCGATATGGGGCAGGCCCGAGGGGCCATAGCCGGTTTCGAACAGCACATAGCCCTTTTCCGGGGCCTTCTTTTCGTAGCGTTTGAGAACGGCGCGGGCTTCTTCGAAAGGCCAGGCCTTGGACTTCATCGCGGCATCACGGAGCGCGGTCATGGTCATTTCCTCAAACGCCGCCGAAACCCCATGTTCTGGCGGGTTTTCGTGCCATATTGCCATGGGCGCGGGCCGTCAATAATCTCGCCGCAGATGCAAAGGGATTTGATCATGTCTGATACGGCGGCGATGTCACCTCAGGATGCACTGGTGGCGGTGATGGTGGCCGCTTCGGCGAGCGACCAGAACATGCGCACGGCGGAACTGGTGGCCATTCAGCGCATGGTCAACCACATGCCGATCTTTGCCGAATATGACGCCGACCGCATCCGCCGCATCAGCCAGACGGTCTTTGACCTGTTCGAAGAGGAGGACGGGCTGGATGCGCTGTTCGGCCTGATCCGCGAGGCGCTGCCCGAGCGGCTGAACGAAACTGCCTATGCGCTGGCCTGCGATGTGGTCACGGCCGACGGCAAGCACTCGCAGGTCGAGTTGCGCATGCTGGAGGAGGTGCGCGAGGAGCTGCACATCGACCGGCTGCATGCGGCGGCGATCGAATGGGGCGCGCGGGTGCGCCACATGACGCCCTGAGCGGCGACGCCGCAAGGCGGGCAAGGGGTCAGGCCGTAAGCCCGGCCATGCGCGCACCCTGCAGCAGGTCGCTGGCAAGGTGATGCGACCAGCGGCCAGTGACCGGGCCGACATCCGGCACCTGCACCACGGTGCAACCGGCGCGGTGTGCAGCCTCTGCCCCGGTTTCGCTGTCTTCGAACACCAGACAACGCGCGGGGGACACCCCCAGCCGTTCCGCAGCCAGCAGGTAGGGTTCGGGCGAGGGCTTGGGCCGGGTTACATCGGCCAGCGTCACCACAGTGGCAAAATGCTGTCTCAGCCCGGTCACCCGCAGCTTGTGATGCGCCTCGGCCTCGCCTGACGAGGTGACAAGCGCCATGGGGCAATGGCGGGCTTGCAGCAGGTGCAGCGCGCCGGGTTTCAGCGGCAGGTCGCGGTCGATGGCAGCGGAAAAGGCGTGATGCCAGCGGTCCTGAAGGCCCTTCTGGTCCAGCGTCGGCAAGGCCGCCCCGATGATGCCGGCCGCAGTGGGAAGATCGACGCCGACTAGGCGCTGCATGAAGCTGCGGTCAACCGGGTGGCCCATGGCGGCAAAGGCGGCCATGCCGGTGGTCAGCGCCACGGTTTCGGTGTCGATCAGGGTGCCGTCCAGATCGAAAAGCAAGGCGTCGTAGGACATGGGCCAACCCGTTTGCGCGTCGATGAGCGCCTTAGCCGATCAAAGTCGCAGGCGAAAGCGCAGAAAGCCCGTGGGTTGCAGGCCCATGACCTCGAGCCCGGCGATGTCCTTGGCAAGTTCCGCCGCCCCGGGCGCGGTGTCGAAGGTAACGGTTGTGCCGGGCATGGGTGCAAACCCCCAGTCGGCGGCGCCAGTCGGGGCGACGCGGCCGGTCTGCGCCACATGGTCTTGCAGGATGCGCCGCAGGTGCCGGGCCTGCTCCAGCACCACGCGGGCGGGCTCGGTGCCGGCAAAGCCCGCGCCGCCGCTGGAGCGATAGCTGTTGGTGACCAGCACGAATTCTTCATCCGGGGCGACCGGCCGTCCCAGACGGGACATCCCGGTCACGCGCCGGGAGGCGGGATTGACCTGGCGGCCAAGGCAGTCGAAGCGCGCGGGCTGCGACAGGTCGATGCGGAAGGTCAGGCCGTGGATCATGTCAAAGTTGTAGGCCGGGAAATCGGGGTCGATCAGCGGGCTGTCCTCGGTGCCCGGGGCAATCCGGTTGAACAGGCTGACCGAGCGTTCAAGCCAGTCGGCCAGCTCACGCCCGGTGATCCGCAATGCCACCGGGCTGTTGGGGTGGATGTAAAGGTCGGCGATGTTGCGGGCCGTCAGCGGGCCGGGCGGGATCGCGGTATAGTTTCCCGGCCCGCCCCGCCCTCCGGCCTTGAAGGGCGCGACCGCAACCAGCATCGGCAAGGCGGCCTCGGGCTTTCCGTTCAGCGCGCGGCGCATGTTCCGCATCTGCGCCTCGGCCAGCAGGGTTTGCACCGGGCTGTGGCCGATCAGCGCGAAATAGGAGTGCAACGCAACCGCGCATTCCCCGACCGGAATCGCGGCCTGCGCGCGCATCGCCGCAAGATCTTCGGCCGCCGAGGCGGCAATCGCCGCGTCGGTCTGGACAAGGGCCTCGACCAGCCCCTGCGGGCCGCGACGACGCGAGACGGGACGCACTTCGGTCCGGTGGCCCGCCACGCGCCAGCCCGACCCGTCATGATCCAGCGACAGGTCGATCACCCCAAGATGCGAGCCGAAGAAACCCGGCATCACCAGCGGCCGTGCCGGCCGGCCCCCGCCTTCGCCGGGAAAGGCCTGATGGGTATGGCCGGCAATCACCGCGTCGATCCCGTCGAGCGCGCTGAGGGCTGCCGAGACATTCTCGTCCGCATCCTCGCACACCCCGTCGCCAAGGCCGGAATGCGACAGGGCGATCACCAGATCGGCCCCGGCCCGGCGCAGGCGTGGCACCTCGGCGCGGGCCGCGGCCAGAATTCCGCGCGCGGCCAGCGTGCCGGCCATGTGCCGCCGTTCCCACAGCGCGGTCTGGGGCGGCAGGAAGCCAAGGACACCGATCACCAGCCGGTGCTGCTGGCCGTGCTGATCGGTCAGAACGCGGTGCAGCAGGATCTGGCGCGGCAGGTAGGCACGCCGTTTGCCATCTGCCGGGTTGATCCGGTCAAGGTTGGTGGCCACAACCGGAAACTCGGCCTGCGACAGCGCCCGACGCAGATGCCCCAGCCCGTTGGACAATTCGTGATTGCCCAGCGTCGCGGCGTCATAGCCCAGCCGGTTCATTCCCGCGATCATGGGGTGACGATGGCTGCGGTCCTGTTCGGCGACCTCGGTGGCGTGGTCTGACAGCGGACTGCCGTTCAGGAAATCGCCATTGTCCAGAAGCAGACTGCCCGGCACCTCGGCGCGGGCCTGGGCGATCAGGCTGGCCACCTGCGCCAACCCGCGATCGGGCGCGGGGCGGTCGGCGAGGTCATCCCAGGGCAGGATATGGGCGTGCAGGTCAGAAGTGGCAAGCAAACGCAAGAGCAGGCGCGGCCTTTCCTTGTCCGGCGTCAGGGAGGGGTCTGCAAACGGCTCGGGAAGGGAATGTTGCGTTCTCACCATCGACCTTTCAGGATCACGCGGCACCGGCTTGGGCGCATCTTGCAGGGATGTCGCAAACTGGCTTTGATCCAGATGAATTCTGGCAACAATTTTCTCCCTTTAGTTGCAAAAATGACAATCCTGTCGCCTGAGATCAGGATTTGATCTTGCGGGCCGCTTCGTGCCAGATGCCGCGGCGGGAACCGGCTTGGGGATGGCGGACATGCACGACGACGCGACGCTTGTCTTCGGAGCCTCCGGGCTTGACCGTGCCGCTGCCCTGCGGGCGAAACCGGAGGAGATCGCCCGCGCCTGGGCGGTGGGCCGCGTGCTGCCGGTCTGGCGCGGCAAGCCTCTGTTTGCGGCAGAGGGCGCGCTGTGCTGGGTCGGCCCGGACCATCCGGTACTGGCAGGCAGCGCGCCGGCGGTCTTTCTGGGGCTTGAGGAAGACGGGCAGGCAAGCTTTGCCGCCGACCTGTCCGACTGGGAGCCGGAAAGCGGCGAGACGGCCGAGCAGTCCTTCTTCGATCAAAGCCGCCAGCCGCATCCCGCGCTTGGGTCAGGTCCGGGGTTCGAGGATCTGCGCAACGCCATGACCCGGCTTGCCCCGCGCGAGGCCGAGCTTGCCGCCACGGCGCGGGCCGTGCTGCACTGGCATCGGTCGCACCGGTTCTGCGCCGCCTGCGGCGCGCGGTCCGAGATGGCGCAGGCCGGTTGGCAAAGGCTTTGTCCGGCCTGTGGCGCGCAGCATTTCCCGCGCACCGATCCGGTGGTCATCATGCTGGTGACGCATGGCAACCGGGTGCTGCTGGGCCGCAATGCGGTCTGGCCCGAGGGGATGTATTCGCTGCTGGCAGGGTTCGTCGAACCGGGCGAGACGGTCGAGGCGGCGGTGCGCCGCGAAGTGCTGGAGGAAACCGGCGTCCGGGTCGGTCCGGTGCGCTATCTGGCAAGCCAGCCCTGGCCCTTTCCCGCCAACCTGATGCTTGGCGCGCAGGGCGAGGCGGTCTCGGACACCATCACGCTTGATCCGGCGGAGTTGCAGGACGCGCTTTGGATCGGCCGGGAGGAGTTGCTTCAGGTCTTTGCCGGTCGGCATGCGCGGATCAGGCCGCCGCGAAAAGGCGCGATTGCCGAGTTTCTGATGCGCAATTGGCTTGCGGATCGGCTGCGTTGACGCCAGATTCCCGCCACCATGCGGCCCCGCCGCCCGAGCAGACGGATGGAAGATGAAACTGGCCACCAAGAAAGACATCGAAGCTCCGATTGCACAGGTCTGGGCCGCGGTGTCCGATCATGAGGCCTGGGAGCGCGCCGCGATGCGCCGTGGCGTCGAGGTGGAGCGCACCGACAAACTGCGCAGCCCCGGTCCCGGCATGGCCTGGACCTCGCGCTTCAGCTTTCGCGGCCGGGACCGCAAGGCGGATCTGCAGGTGACCGAGATGACCGGCCCGGGCGCCATGGGGTTTACCGTGGTGTCGGATGCGATCGAAGCGGTCTCGCGCGTCGAACTGATCGAGATGAGCGCCAGGCGCACCCGCCTGCATCTGACCTCCGAGATCAAGCCGCGCTCGCTCGGCGCGCGGCTGTTCCTGCAATCGCTGCGCCTGGCCCGTGCCAAGGTGGAGCGGAAGTTCGATGCCAAGGTCGGTCAGCTTGCCGCCGATCTGGAAGCCAGGGCCAAGGCCATCGCGCGGCGCGGCTGAGGCGCCGACCCGCCTTTGGTTCCGCGGCCTTGCGGATCAGCCGCGCACGCGGTCCGAGGGGTAGACGCCCAGAATCTTCACCTTGGTGGTGAAATAGGCCAGTTCTTCCAGCGCCAGTTTCACGTTGGCATCCTCGGGGTGGCCTTCGATGTCGGCGTAGAACTCGGTGGCGGTGAAGGTGCCGCCGACCATGTAGCTTTCCAGCTTCGTCATGTTCACGCCATTGGTGGCAAAGCCGCCCATCGCCTTGTAAAGCGCCGCCGGAATGTTGCGCACCCGGAAGGTGAAGGTGGTGATCATCCGCTCGGCCCGGCGGGAATGGTCGGCCTCGCGCGCCATCACCAGAAAGCGGGTGGTGTTGTTCTTGTGGTCCTCGATGTGGCGGGCCAGCACGTCCAGCCCGTAGATCTTGGCGGCCAGCTCGCTGGCCAGCGCGGCGCGGGTCTTGTCGCCGGCCTCGGCCACTTCGCGGGCGGCGCGGGCATTGTCGGAGCTGACCTTGCCCTTGATGCCGTGGTCCTTCAGAAAGCCCGCGCATTGCGGCAGGATGACCACATGGCCATGGGCTTCCGTCACATTGTCCAGCTTGGCGCCCTTGACCCCCAGCAGGTTGACATGGACGCGCACGAAGGCCTCGTCCACGATATGCAGGCCGGCCTTCGGCAATAGCGAATGCACGTCGGCCACCCGGCCATAGGTGGAGTTTTCCACCGCCAGCACGCCCAGATCCACCGCGCCCGAGCGGGTCATTTCAACCACATCCTCGAAGGTCTGGCAGGGAACCGGGGTGAAGTCGGGTCTGGCCTGAGCGCAGGCCTGATGGGAATAGGCCCCAAGTTCTCCCTGAAATGCGATGCGCCCCGACATTTTCACAGGCTCCGTGACAAATTGGCCCGAATTGGGCGATTGGTCGCGCTACTACACCTTGAAACCGATATGGGGAAGCGGGTAGATAGCGCGGAATTCTGCAGTCAAGGCCAGCAGACAGGCCAGCCGAGAGGGAAGGCGAGACATGTTCGATACGATGACCGTGACCAAAGTGACCGGGGCCATCTGCGGCTCGCTTCTGGTTTACCTGTTTGCTTCCTGGGCGTCTGATGCGCTCTATGCCACCGCCCCTGCCGCCCATGGCGACGAGGAAGTGGCGCAGGCCTATTCCATTGACACCGGCGCCGAAGCGGCCACGACCGAGGCTGCCGCCGAAGGCCCGGCATTCGCCGATGTGTTCGCCGCTGCCGATGCCGCCGCTGGCGAGAAGGTGTTCGGCAAGTGCAAGGCCTGCCACAAGCTTGACGGCTCGGATGGCACCGGCCCGCACCTGAACGGCGTGGTGAACCGCGCCAAGGGGTCGGTTGGCGGTTTCGGCTATTCCGACGGGATGCTGGCGATGGCCAGCGAAAGCTGGACGCCGGAAAACCTCGATGCCTTCCTGACCAACCCCAAGGGCTATGTCGCCGGCACCAAGATGTCTTTCGCCGGTCTGCCCAAGGTCGAAGATCGCGCCAACCTCATCAAGTATCTCGAATCGAACCCCTGATCGCAGGACGGTTCCAACGGAAATGGCCGCCTTCGGGCGGCCTTTTTCGTTGCACGGCCCGGGCTTCACGCATTCGCGCCTTGTGAGGGGCGGGGGCGCGGACTAGATTCGGCCCAACGCGCCGGAACAGGCGCAGGCAGGCAAGGGAGAATACCGGCATGAGGCGCAGCAGCACGGCAGCAGCATCTTGGGATATCCGGGCCGTGGCGGCGTCGGGGTTGCTCGGGATCGCCTTGGCAGGTCTTGCGGGTCAGGCGCGGGCCGAAGAACCTGCGGTGATCGTCTCGCATGGCATCTCGACCTTCGGCGAGTTGAAGCTGCCGGCCGATTTCCCGCATCTGCCCTATGTCAACCCCAAGGCCCCCAAGGGCGGCGAGATCAGCCAATGGGCGCCCGGCACCTTCGACAGCGTCAACCCCTATACCATCAAGGGCGTGCCGGTGGCGCTGGGGCAGATCTTCTTCGAAAGCATCCTGAGCGGCACAGCCGACGAGATCGGCGCCGCCTATTGCAAGCTGTGCGAGACGATGGAATATCCCGAAGACCGCTCCTGGGTGATCTTCAATCTGCGCAAGGATGTCACCTTCTCGGACGGCACGCCGATGACCGCCGAGGATGTGGTGTTCAGCTATGAGCTGTTCCGCGACAAGGGGATTGCCGAGTTCCGCTCGGTCTTCAACGAGAAATTCCAGTCGGTCGAAGCGCTGGACCCTTACCGGGTGAAGTTCACCTTCACCCCCGGCACACCGTTCCGCGACATGCCGGCCACGGCGGGCGGGCTGACGATCCTGTCGAAGGCCGACTATGAGGGCAAGAAGCGCGATCTGGAGGAAAGCACGCTGGAGCCGTTCCTTGGCACCGGGCCCTATGTGCTGGACAGCATCCGCCCCGGTCAGCAGGTGGTCTACAAGCGGGATGAGGATTATTGGGGCGCGGCGCATCCGCTGTCAGTCGGGCAATTCAACTTCGATCGCATCCGCGTGGAGTATTTCGGGGACGATGCCGCGGCGCTGGAGGGCTTCAAGTCCGGCGACTACACCTTCCGCAACGAGAATTCGTCGAAGAACTGGGCCACCGCCTATGATTTCCCCGGCGTGACCAGTGGCCAGATCGTCAAGGCCACGCTGCCGTCCGGCGCCATTGCCTCGGGTCAGGCCTTCCTGTTCAACCTGCGGCGCGAGACGTTTCAGGACCCGCGCGTGCGGCAGGCCATCGGCCTGATGTTCAACTTCGAATGGTCGAACCAAACGCTGTTCTACGGGCTTTACCAGCGCATCAACTCGATCTGGGAAAACACCGCCATGGCCGCCAGCGGCCCGGCCAGCCCCGAAGAGACAGCGCTTCTGCAACCCTTGATCGACGAGGGGCTGCTGCCCGCCACGATCCTGACCGACGAGGCAGTGATGGCGCCGGTGTCCACGGTGGAAAAGGCGATGGACCGCAAGAACCTGCGCGCGGCCTCGGCGCTGCTGGACGAGGCGGGCTGGACGGTGGGCGAGGGCGGTCTGCGCCGCAACGCCAGGGGCGAGACGCTGAAGATCGAATTCCTTGAAGACAGCCCGTCCTTCGAGCGCGTCATCAGCCCCTATGTCGAAAACCTGCGGGCGCTGGGGGTGGATGCGCAACTGGTGATGGTCGACAGCGCCCAGCTGGTACAGCGCGTCGACCCGCCCGCCTTCGATTTTGACATCATCGTCGGCAATGCGGTGAATTCAGGCTATGAGCCGGGGGCCGAGCTGAAACAGGCCTGGGCCTCGGTGACGAAGGACAATTCCACCCGCAACCGCATGGGCTATGCCAATCCGGCGGTGGACCGGCTTCTCGATCTGGTCGAGGCGGCCACGACCCGCGAGGAGCTGGATGTGGTGGTGCAGGCGCTGGACCGGGTGCTGCGGTCGGAGCGGATCTGGGTGCCGCAGTGGTACAAGGCGGTTCACACCGTGGCCTATTACGACATGTATGAGCATCCCGAGACCCTGCCGCCCTATGGCTTGGGCGAGCTGGATTTCTGGTGGCTGAACCCCGAGAAAGAGGCCACCCTGCGTGCCGTCGGGGCGCTGAAGTAAGCGATGGGCGGCTATATCCTGCGCCGAATCCTGCTGGTGATCCCGACTCTGTTCGGGATCATGCTCATCAACTTTGCCCTGACACAGCTTGTGCCCGGCGGCCCCTTCGACCAGATCGAGGCCAAGCTGGAAGGCAGCGGCGACGCGATCGAGGCGGTGACCGGGGCCAGCGGCGAAGACCCCGGCGCGGATTCGGGCTATGTCGGCTCGCGCGGGCTGCCGCCCGAGTTCCGCGCCAAGCTGGAGGTGGAGTTCGGCTTTGCCCGGTTCAACTGCCCGGCAGGCTACAGCGGCAACCTGCTGGCGCAGGCGAAGGATTGCGAAAAG
Organism: Tabrizicola oligotrophica; assembly: GCF_011008935.1. Lineage (GTDB taxonomy): Bacteria > Pseudomonadota > Alphaproteobacteria > Rhodobacterales > Rhodobacteraceae > Tabrizicola_A > Tabrizicola_A oligotrophica. The sequence goes on from NZ_JAAIVJ010000002.1 coordinate 447,236, forward strand.
GAAATGATCCCCGCCTGGGAGCGTTTCACCATCATGATGGGCAAATTCCTGCGCTTCGACTTTGGCACCAGCTACTTCCGCTCGGCTTCCGTCACCGACCTGATCGTCGAGAAGATGCCGGTGTCGATCACCCTTGGCCTGTGGTCGACGCTGATCGCCTATCTCATTTCCATCCCGCTGGGCATCCGCAAGGCGGTGCGCGACGGTTCCAGCTTTGACAGCTGGACCAGTGGCATCATCATCGCGGCCTATGCCATTCCGGGGCTGTTGTTCGCCATCCTCCTGCTGGTGCTGTTCGCCGGTGGCTCCTACTGGAAGATCTTTCCGCTGCGCGGCCTGACCAGCCCGGGGTGGGAGCAGCTGTCCCTGGTCGGCAAGGGCCTGGATTATCTTTGGCACATCACCTTGCCGGTGGTGGCCTCGACGATTTCCTCATTCGCCACGCTGACGCTGCTGACCAAGAACAGCTTTCTGGACGAGATCAAGAAGCACTATGTCATGACCGCCCGCGCCAAGGGCCTGTCAGAGCGGCAGGTGCTTTACGGCCATGTCTTCCGCAACGCCATGCTGATCGTGATTGCGGGTTTCCCGTCGCTGTTCGTCGCGGTGTTCTTCGGCGGCTCCATCATCATCGAGACCATCTTCTCGCTGGACGGGCTGGGGCAGCTGGGCTTCAAGTCGGCGGTCGAACGCGACTATCCGGTGATTTTCGGCACGCTTTTTGCCTTTGGCCTGATCGGCCTTGTCGTCGGCATCCTGTCGGACCTGATGTATGTCTGGGTCGACCCCCGGATCGACTTCGAGCGGAGGCAGTGATGGCGCTTTCCCCTCTGAACCAGCGCCGCTGGCGCAATTTCAAGGCCAACCGCCGGGCGCTCTGGTCCCTGATCCTCTTTGCGGTGCTGTTTGGCGTGACGCTGTTTGCCGAGCTTCTGGCCAATGACAAGCCGCTTCTGGTCAGCTATCGCGGCGCGCTGCATGCGCCCTTCCTGCGGTTCTACTCCGAACAGGACTTCGGCGGCGATTTCCAGACCGAGGCGAACTACCGCTCGGCGGAGGTGCAATGCCTGATCGTCACCGGCGGGTTGGTCGAGTGTTTCGATGACCCTGAAGGCATCGCGCAAGCGGTGGCGGCCGGCAGTTTTGATACGATGATCGAGGGCTTTGAAAAGGGCTGGATGATCTGGGCGCCGATCCCCTATTCCTACAACACGATCAACGATCTGGGCGGCAAGGCGGCCCCCTCCGCCCCCGATGGCGATCACTGGCTTGGCACCGATGACGCCAGCCGCGATGTGCTGGCCCGCGTGATCTACGGCTTCCGCCTGTCGGTGGCGTTCGCGCTGATGGTCTCGGCCCTCACCTCGGTCATCGGCATCGCGGCGGGGGCGGTGCAGGGGTATTTCGGCGGGCGGGTGGACCTGATCTTCCAGCGTTTTCTGGAGATCTGGGGCGGCATCCCGACGCTTTACGTCATCATCATCTTCTTTGCCGCCTTCGACCGCAGCTTCTGGCTTCTGGTGGCGATCATGGTGGCCTTTGGCTGGACCGGGCTGATCGGCGTGGTCCGGGCTGAATTCCTGCGCGCCCGCAACTTCGAATATGTCCGCGCTGCCCGGGCGCTGGGCGTGCCCGACCGCACCATCATCTTCCGCCATGTGCTGCCGAATGCCATGGTGGCGACGCTGACCATGATGCCTTTCATCGTCACCGGCACCATCGGCTCTCTGGCCGCGTTGGACTACCTCGGCTTCGGCCTGCCACCGGAACTGCCCTCGCTTGGCCAGTTGTCGCGGCAGGCGCAGCAGAACCTGCAAATGCCATCGCTGGCCTTTGTCACCTTCTTCACCTTCGCCACCATGCTGTCGCTGCTGGTCTTCATCTTCGAAGGCGTGCGCGATGCCTTCGACCCAAGGAAGACCTTCCAATGACGGTGGTTCTGAATGTCGAAGGGCTGCGCGTCAGCTTCCGTCAGGACGGGCGTCTGATCCCGGCGGTCAAGGGCGTGTCCTTTGCCGTGGCCAAGGGGGAAACCGTGGCCCTGGTCGGTGAAAGCGGGTCGGGCAAATCAGTCACGGCGTTGTCGACCGTCGGGCTTCTGTCGGACAACGCTACGGTGGAGGGCTCTGTCACCTATCTGGGCCGCCAGATGATCGGCGCCTCGGAGCGTGACTTGCGGGTGGTGCGCGGCAACGACATCAGCTTCATCTTTCAGGAACCGATGACTTCGCTGAACCCGCTTCATACCATCGAGCGGCAGATCTGCGAAAGCCTTGCGCTGCATCAGGGGCTGGAGGGCGAGACCGCGCGGCAGCGCGCGCTGACCCTGCTGGACAAGGTCGGCATCCGCAACGCGCAAGAGCGTCTGACGGCCTATCCGCACCAGTTGTCCGGCGGGCAGCGCCAGCGCGTGATGATCGCCATGGCGCTGGCCAACGGGCCGGAGCTTTTGATCGCCGATGAACCCACGACGGCGCTGGACGTCTCGGTACAGGCGCAAATTCTGGAGCTTCTGGCAGAGTTGAAGGCCTCCGAGGGGCTCAGCATGCTGTTCATCACCCATGACCTGAACATCGTGCGGCGGATTGCCGACAAGGTCTGCGTGATGCAGGGCGGCGAGATCGTCGAGGCCGGGCCGACGGCCGAGGTCTTTGGCAACCCCCGGCATTCCTATACCCGGACGCTTCTGGCGGCAGAAGCCAAGGGCCGGCCCGAGCCGGTGGCAGAGACCGCGGCGGAGGTGATCCATGCCCGTCATCTGCGGGTCTGGTTCCCGATCCAGCGCGGGTTTCTGCGCCGGACTGTGGGCCATGTGAAGGCGGTGAATGATGCGACGCTGTCGGTGCGGGCCGGGGAAACCCTTGGCATCGTCGGCGAAAGCGGATCGGGCAAGACCACCATTGCGCTGGCGCTCTTGCGGTTGATCCCGTCCGAAGGCCGCATCACTCTGCTGGGCCGCGAGATCAGCACGCTTCTGGGCCGCGAGCTGCGCGGCATCCGGCGCGATCTGCAGATCGTGTTCCAGGACCCGTTCGGCAGCCTGTCGCCGCGCATGACCGCCGAAGAGATCATCGCCGAAGGCCTGGGCATCCACGGCCTTGAACCCGGGCGCAACCGGCGCGAGATGGTAGCCGAAATCATGACCGAGGTCGGCCTCGACCCCGCCACCATGACCCGCTATCCGCACGAGTTTTCCGGCGGCCAGCGCCAGCGCATCGCCATCGCCCGCGCGATGATCCTGCGGCCGAAACTGGTGGTGCTGGACGAGCCGACCAGCGCCCTGGACATGACGGTGCAGGTGCAGATCGTCGAACTTCTGCGCGAATTGCAGCGCAAATGGGGTCTGGCCTACATCTTCATCAGTCACGACCTGCGGGTGGTCCGGGCCTTGTCGCACAAGGTTCTGGTGATGAAGGATGGCGATATCGTCGAGGCGGGCTCGGGCGAGGCGCTGTTTTCGGCACCCAAGACCGACTACACCCGCACGCTGTTCGCAGCCGCCTTTGGGGAAAATGCATGAAGATCCTGTTCGTTCACCAGAATTTTCCCGGCCAGTTCCTGCATCTCGCACCCGAGCTGGAACAGCGCGGCCATGAGGTCAGGGCGCTGACCGATGCGGCCAATACCCGCCAGTTCAAGACCCAGGCCTTCCGCTACAAATACGAAGCGCCGCCGGTCGATCCGGTGGCGACGCGGCTGGGGCGCAACTATACCACGATGAGCGACCGCGGCGTCGTCACTGCCCGCGCCTGCCTGCAACTGCGCGAAAAGGGCTATATGCCGGATGTGATCTTTGGCCATTCCGGCTGGGGCGAGACGCTGTTCCTGAAAGAGGTCTGGCCCGAGGCCCGGCTGATCGTCTATGCCGAGTTCTACTACAAGGGGCGCGGCGCCGACGTGGGCTTCGACCCGGAATTCACCAAGCCCGCATTCGATCAGGTGATGATCGCACAGGGCCGCACCACGCATCTGGGCCAGGCGCTCTTGCACGCCGATGCCGGGCTGTCGCCGACGAAATGGCAGGCCTCGACCTATCCGCAAGTGCTGCGCGACCGCATCGAGGTGATCTTCGACGGGGTGGATACTGCGGTGATGCGCCCCGACGATTCCGCGCAGGTGGCCTTGCCGACCGGAGCGGTGCTGCGGGCGGGGGATGAGGTGCTGACTTTCGTCAACCGCAACCTTGAGCCCTATCGCGGCTATCACACCTTCATGCGCGCCCTACCACAGGTGATGAAGCAGCGACCCGAAGCACAGGTGGTGATCGTTGGCGGCGACGAGGTCAGCTATGGCTCGGCGCCGAAGGGGGCGAAGGGCTGGAAGGATGTGTTCCTGAACGAGGTGAAGGATCAGATCGACCTGTCCCGCGTGCATTTCCTGGGCAAGGTGCCCTATCCGGTCTTTGTCAATCTGATGCAGGTCAGCCGCGCCCACGCTTATCTGACTTATCCTTTTGTGCTGTCATGGTCGATGCTGGAAGCAATGTCCGCCGGCGCGCATGTCGTCGGCTCTGACACCGCGCCGGTGCGTGAACTGATCCGGGACGGAGAGAACGGCACTTTGGTAGATTTCTTCGACGTCAAGGCCTGGTCCAAGGCACTGGTCAAGGCGCTGGCCCGGCCCGAGAAATTCGAGGATATCCGCCGCGCCGCGCGCCAGACCATTCTGGAAGGTTATGATCTGAAGTCGATCTGTCTGCCCGCGATGGTGGAATACGTCGAAAGCTTTGCCCCCAGCGGTGGGTGAATCCCCCAGGCTACCCCCGCCAAGCCATTGCCGCAGGCTGGGTGGTTCCGCGCCACCGGCGCGGGTTCACCCGCCGGCGGTTTCACGACAAACTCCTCAGATTGCCGCCGAATGCTTGGCCTTCGACTGGTCATAGGCGTCAAAGGCCCGCGCCACCATCCGCGTCAGCGGGCGGGCGTGCGGCGGGATGGCAAGCCCGGTGTCATCCAGCGTCACCATGTCGCCAAAGGTATCGGCGGCGGCCCGGAACATCGCCTGCAAGGCTTCGGGCGTCACGGCGAAGTGGCTGAGGATTTCCTCGCGGTTGACGCGGAAATCGCACATCAACGCCTCGATGATCCGGGCGCGCATCACGTCGTCGGGCGTGAACACATGGCCGCGGTGGGTGGAGAAATGCCCCTCGCGAATGGCACGGGTATGGTCTGCGGTGCCTGAGGCGTTCTGCGCAAATCCCTGCGGGAAGCGCGAGATCGACGAGGCGCCCAGCCCGACCAAGACCGGAGCGGTGTCGTCGGTATAGCCCTGGAAATTGCGACGCAGCGTGCCGGCCTTGGCGGCCTTGGCCATGCCATCCTCGGGGCGGGCGAAGTGGTCGATGCCGATTTCGTCATAGCCGTCCCAGACGAACAGCTGCCGGGCGGTTTCGAACAGCGCCAGCCGCTCTTGCGGGGTGGGCATGGCGTCCGACGGGATCATCTGCTGGCGGCGGCTCATCCATGGCACATGGGCATAGCCGTAAAGCGCCACCCGGTCGGGGCTGAGCGTCAGAAGCTTCTGCACCGAATCGGCGATGCGTTCGTTGGTCTGGAACGGCAGGCCATAAAGGATGTCGGCGTTCAGGCTCTTGATGCCACGGTCGCGGATCATGTCGGCGACCTGTTTGGTCAGCTCATAGCTCTGCTCGCGGCCGATGGCTTTCTGGATCTCGGGGTCGAAATCCTGCACCCCGATCGAGGCGCGGTTCATGCCGGCAGCGGCCAGCGCATCCAGCCGTGCGGCGTCGATTTCATTCGGGTCGATCTCGACCGAGAACTCGGCCCCTTCGGCCATCGGCACGGCCTCGAACACCGTCGCGGCCAGATCGCGCATGCAATCGGCGGGCAGAAGCGTGGGCGTGCCGCCGCCCCAGTGCAGGCGGCTGAGCTTCACCCCCGGCGCGAGGTGGCGCTTCAGCAGCGCGATTTCGGCTTTCAGCACCTTGGCATAGGCCAGAACCGGCGTGTCGCTGGAGGTGCCCTGCGTGCGGCAGGCGCAGAACCAGCACAGGCGGCGGCAGAACGGCACATGCAGGTAAAGCGAGATCTCGCTCTGCGCCGGAATGGCCTGAATCCATTGGACAAAGGTCTCCGGGCCTACCCCACCCGCGAAATGGGGCGCCGTGGGATAGGAGGTGTATCTGGGCACGCGGGCGTCAAAAAGCCCCAGCCGCATGAGTTGCGATTCAATGGTCATTGGGGTAACCTAAAGATGTAAAACACCTGTCGCATTGACGCAGATCAACTGGATTGGGACCGGATGTCGCATCAGGACTTGCAGCTTTTGTCGCATGATTGTGGCTCCTGCCCGATTCGCCATCGCGCCGTGTGCGCGCGCTGTGATGCCGACGAGCTGCAGCAGCTGGAGCAGATCAAGTATTACCGCAGCTATCAGGCCGGCCAGACCCTGATCTGGTCCGGCGACCGGATGGATTTCGTGGCCTCGGTCGTGACCGGGATCGCCACGCTGACCCAGACCATGGAGGACGGGCGGCGGCAGATGGTGGGGCTTTTGCTGCCGTCCGATTTCGTCGGGCGTCCGGGTCGGCAATCGGCGGCCTATGACGTGACGGCGGCGACCGATCTGGTGATGTGCTGCTTCCGCAAGAAGCCCTTCGAAGAGCTGATGTCCAAGACGCCACATGTCGCGCAGCGGCTTTTGGAAATGACGCTGGATGAGCTGGATGCCGCGCGCGAATGGATGCTGCTTTTGGGCCGCAAGACCGCGCGCGAAAAGATCGCCTCGCTCTTGTCCATCATTGCCCGCCGCGATGCCAGCCTGAAGCTGCGCGCGACCAAGGGTGTCGTGACCTTCGATCTGCCGCTGACGCGCGAGGAAATGGCCGATTACCTTGGCCTGACGCTGGAAACCGTCAGCCGGCAGATGAGCGCGCTAAAGCGTGACGGGGTGATCGGCCTGGAGGGCAAGCGCCATGTCAAGGTGGCCGACTTCGACCGCCTGCTCGAGGAAACCGGCGACGACAGCGACGGCGGTTTCCTGAACTGACCTTTGCCCGTCGGGTCCGAATGCAAAAGGCACCCCCGGGGGTGCCTTTTCCTTTGGTCGCGGATGGCGCGCGATCAGCCGAAGGCGCAGCCGGTCTTGATGCCGAACTTGCGAAAGATCGAGGCCGCCGGGCAGAAGCCGGTCAGCGAGGATTGGATCAGGTTCGCGCCAATGAAGACGGTGAACCACAGGAAGTAGGGGCTGACGAACTGCGTCAGGATCACCGACAAAAGCACCATGCAGCCAGCGAAAAGCGTAACGGTCCGGTCGAGGTTCATTGATTGCTCCAAGGATCAGGGTCTCAATCATCTAGCATCGCCGCAATACAAATTCAATAACTGGAATTTGAAATTCCGCGACAGGCCTGCGACATTCTGTCCGGCCAAACCCTTGCATAAAATCGCACCCTTACATCATTTGCGGTATGCGGCCCGCGCTGCCGTCCGCCTAGTTTGCCTGCGTTATCCCCCGACGGTTTCGGGCGCAGCGCAAGGTCTTTCCCATGGCAAGCTTTCAGGTTCTCAATCGCAGCCCCGACGGCAGCACCTATTTTTCCCAACTGGCAATGAACAACTGGCTCTCGGCCCCCATCGTCGAGATGGTCTCGCGCGGGTTCAACGGCAGTTTTGTCGAAATGGACTACCTGACCATGCAGATGACGGCGGTTCCCGGATTTCCGCCGCTGTTCTTCCGGGTCTACGGGCATTTCAACTTTGTCACCGATGTCACGCCCAGCGGCACCGGCACCTATGTGCAGGCCGGCAGCCTCATCAACCGGATCGAGGTCATCGACGCCACCGGCAAGGTCTACAACTATGTCGACGGTCTCAGCTTTGCCATCAATTCCAACAAGACCACGGTTGCCATCAATCCGATCAACGCCTTTGCCAACAGCTTCCAGTTCGGCGAGATGCCGCTGAACGAGATCATGTTCGGCGGCAATGACATCTTGACCGGCAATGCCGGCACCGAGGTTCTCGACGGCTTTGGCGGCGAGGATTCCCTTTCGGGCCTGGGCGGGTCGGATGCGCTTTACGGAAATGCCGGCCATGACACGCTGAACGGTGGCGACGGGGCGGATGATCTTTATGGTGGGTCGGGCAATGACCTGATTGTCGGCTATACCGCCGGCGATTACATCGACGGCGGCGCGAACGTCGACACCTGGGCGCTGACCGGCACCTTTTCGACCGGCCTCAGCGTGCCGGTGCCGGTGTTCTACACCGGGGTCAGTTTCTACAACATCGAGGCCATTCGCATCATCTGGGGCGAGATCGTGCTGAACTCCAGTCAGGTCGGGGGTTCCAGCACGGTTCAGACCATCGAGGCCGGCTCGATCAGCCGTGACAGTCTGCGGGTCGACATGGCTGCCGGATCGAATGTGATGAACCTGTCGACGGTGGCATTCGTCAACTGGAACAACTGGCTGGGCGAATTCGACCGCATCACCCTGAACGGCAGTGCGGGCAATGACACCATCGACGGCAGCCTCATGGATGACCGGATCTGGGGCTTCGATGGCAACAACCTTTTGCGCGGCGGCGGTGGGGCCGACAACATCAGTGCGGGCGACGGCCAAGACATCCTGCGCGGCGGGGACCGCGAGGACACGCTGGTCGGCTGGGGCGGCAACGATACGCTGGTCGGGGATGACGACTATGCGCTGGTGCCGGGCGCGCAATATGGCGACGACAGCCTTTATGGCGGGGCGGGCAATGACGCGATGACGGCGGCGGGCGGCTTCAACCTGATGGATGGCGGTGACGGCATCGACACGGTGGATTATCGCTTCCTTGCCCAGCGGCCGAGCGAGCCGGAGCAGTTTCCGGTTGCTGTCACCATTGATCTCAGCCGCGTGGTGAACCCCAACGATCCGAACAGCCCGTTCTCGGCTTTCGTCACGCTGGACATGACCGAGGTCCACATTTCGATGGCGCGGGATTTCCTGCTGAACATCGAGAATGTCGAGGGCAGCAACTATGCCGACACCATCACCGGCAACGCCGTCGCCAATGTCCTGAACGGCTGGGGTGCGGCGGATCAGATTTCCGGGCGACTGGGCGATGATGTGCTGGGCGGTGGCGCGGGGGCAGATTCGCTGTTCGGGGAAGACGGCAATGACCGGCTGATCGGCGGAACCGGGTCGGACCGCCTCGACGGCGGCGCGGGCAATAACAACCTGAACGGCGGCGAAGGCGCTGACACGCTTGGTGGCGGCGTGGGCAACGACATTCTGGCCGGGGGGGCCGGATCGGACAGCCTGTCGGGCGAAGACGGTGCCGATCTTTTGCGCGGCGATGCCGGGGCAGATGTGCTGTTGGGCGGTTTCGGGGCCGACACGCTGCGCGGTGGGGCCGGCAACGATGTGCTGAGCGGGGGCGGCGATGCCGACCGCTTTGTCTTTGACGTCGCCCTCACGGCCAACATCGACCGGATCACCGACTATGCGATGGCCGATGATGTCATCGCCCTTTCCAACGCGGTCTTTACCGGGCTGGCCGGAGGGCTGTTGACCGAGACGCGCTTCAAGAACCTGGCGCTGGGGGCCGCTGATACCTCGGACAGGATCCTGTGGGATCCATCGACGGGAGGTCTGTTCTTCGATGCCGACGGGGCGGGCGGGGTGGCGGCAGTACGGTTTGCCACCTTGCAGGCCGGCCTTGCCCTGACCGCGGCCGAGTTCGTGGTGTTCTGAGCGGGATGGCGGCGCTGCGCGCGCCGGCGGGACCGCGTCCTGCGCGGCCTTGGCCGGGTCAGGCATTTCGGGCAAGGCCCTGCTTGACCCTTCCCCCCGGTCAAAGCATTCGCTAACACTTGGGCCATGATATGGAACCTGCCCAATTCGCTGACTGTCCTGCGCCTTTTGGCGGCCCCCGGTGTGGCGGTGATGTTTCTCTATTTCCACCGGCCCTGGGCCGACTGGTTCGCTCTGGCGCTGTTTGTCGGGGCGGCCGTCACCGATTGGTTTGACGGCTATCTGGCGCGGCTGTGGAAGCAGGAATCCAAGTTCGGCGCGATGCTGGATCCGATTGCCGACAAGGCGATGGTTGTCATCGCGATCATGGTCATTACCGGCTATAATGGCATGAACCCCTGGCTCATCCTGCCGGCAGCGGTGATCCTGTTCCGCGAAGTCTTTGTCTCGGGTCTGCGGGAATATCTTGGGGCGGCGGCGGGCACGCTGAAGGTGACAAAGCTGGCCAAGTGGAAGACCACGGCGCAGATGGTGGCGATTGCGGTGATGTTTCTTGGCACCGGGCTGGAATATCTGAATGGCGTCGCCATGAAAGGCATGACCACCGAACAATATGCCGAGGCCGTGATGGCGGGTCTGGCCGATCCGGTCCGGGCCTGTGGCAAGCGCGATTGTGCTTCGCTTGCCGGAGATGTGGGGCTGGTGCTGATGTGGGTGGCCGCCTTTCTGACGGCGTTGACGGGGTGGGAATACTTCCGCAAATCTCTGCCTTTGCTCAGGGATGACAAATGATCGACGTGCTTTACTTTGCCTGGCTGCGCGAACGCATCGGCACCAACCGCGAGCGGGTGGAGAGCTCTGCGGCCACGGTGGCCGATCTGATGGCTGAGCTTGAAGCCCGGTCAGACGGCCATGCTCTGGCCTTTGCCGACAAGACCAGCCTGCGTGTCGCCGTGGATCAGGAACTGGCGGAGTTCTCCGCCCCCTTGGCCGGGGTGCGCGAGGTGGCCTTCTTCCCGCCGATGACGGGGGGCTGAGCCATGCGGCTGGTTGTGCAGCAAGCCGCCTTCGATCTTGGTGCAGAGGCCAATGCCTTTGCCCAGATGGTTCCGGGCGCGGGCGCGGTTGTCACCTTTACCGGCCTTGTGCGGGACAATGGCGGCGCCTTGGCCGCGATGGAGATCGAGCATTACCCCGGCATGACCGAACGCGCGATCGGCGCGATCATGGAAGAGGCGCGCACGCGCTGGTCCTTGCTGGATGCGCTGGTGATCCATCGCCACGGTGTGCTGCGCGCAAGCGAGCCGATCATGATGGTCGCCACCGCCGCGCCGCACCGGGCCGATGCCTTTGCGGCGGCGGAATTCCTGATGGACTACCTGAAGTCCCGCGCGCCGTTCTGGAAAAAGGAAATCCACGCCGACGGGGCGGAATGGGTGGCCGCCAAGGACGCCGATGAGGATGCCTTGAAGCGCTGGTGATGCCGCCGCAGGCCCAAAAGCCGCGTCAGCTCGCCTTGCCGCCGATCCAGCCGGTCGCCTTGTCCAAAAGCCCGTCAAGCCAGAGCCGCGCGGCATCGACCAGCGCCACAAAGGTCTGAAGCGCGCCCTTGGCCGCCGGAATCTGCTCGGCCAGTTTCGGGGCCATCATGTAAAGCGCGATGATCGCCAGCGCGAGAAGGATCATCAGCAGAAAGCCGCTGCGGAACGAAGCCGCGCCTTTTGCTGCGGGCAGGCTGTCGGTCACCGCGCCCGCCTCGCCGCTGCGGCGTTCGCTGCTGGCGCGCAGCGTGGTGTTGATCTCGTCGATCTCGGGCAGCATCTCGCGCCGTGATTGCGGCTTGGGCGGGGGCGAGGCAAGCCCTTTCATCCGCGCGATACGCTCTGACACCGGGTCAGGCTCGGCCTGGGCTGATCCCGAGGTCACACCTTGTTCGGTCAACCCGAGCTCGTCCTGCGTCTCGATGACCGGCGGCGCTTCGGACCGGCGCGCGTTTGTTTCGCGCTCTGCCTCTTCGCGCAAGACGGCGAGCAGGCTTTCGTCCAGCGTGCGCGGCGGCAGGTCGGCGGCAGGCGAGGCGGCGGGGGGAGTTTCGTCCTCGTCGCTGTCTTGCGGCAGGGGCGGCGGCGGGTCGAACAGTGCCTCTTCGGCCGCGAGTTCTTCTTCGACGCGCGGCGACATCTGGAACCAGGCATGACCGCAGTTCGAGCATTGAACATCCCTGCCGGTGTCGGGGATTGCCGATGCGTCTACTTCGTATTCAGCGTCACAATTCGGGCAAACTAGGCGCATTGGGTCAGATCCGGCACTCGCGGGGACAGCGGTCAGAGGTGTTGTAGCAACGATATCCGTCTTATCCAAGCGTTAGTGGCTGCATCGGGCAGAGAGCCGATTGAAACCGCCGCGCCCATCGGCGAGTATCTCGGACGGAACGGGGAGCAGCAGGGAACGCCTTTCGTGATCGCCTTCGAGAATGTGGCTTACAATTACGGCGGGGGCGAGTTGTTGTCGGACATCTCGTTGCGTCTGGCGCCGGGCTCGTTCCATTTTCTGACCGGGCCATCGGGGGCGGGCAAGACCACCTTCCTCAAGCTGTGCTATGCCGAGCTGTTGCCGACCTCTGGCCATGTGATGCTGTTTGACCGGGACGTGCAGGGACTGTCGCGCGACGACGTGGCCCTGACGCGGCGGCGGATCGGGGTCGTGCATCAGGATTGCCAGTTTCTTGACCATCTGCCGCTTTCGGCCAATGTGGAGCTGCCGCTCGCCGTGGCGGGCCGTCAGGGTGCGGCCGCCGATCTGGCCGATCTGCTGGCCTGGGTGGGGCTTGACCGACTGGCCCATGCGCGGCCGCCCTCGCTTTCGGGCGGCGAGCGTCAGCGGGCGGCGCTGGCGCGGGCGGTCATCATGGGGCCGGATGTCATCCTTGCGGATGAACCGACCGGCAACCTTGACTGGGACATGTCGCTGCGGCTGCTAACCCTGCTGGTCGAGTTGAACCGGATGGGCAAGACCGTGCTGATCGCGACCCATGACCTCAATCTGATCCGACAGGCCAAATCGCAGGTGCCCGCCCGGGTGCTGCGGATCGCCAGACGGCGGGTCCAACTGGCGGGGGCCGATCTGTGAAAAGCCTGGGTCGCGTCTTGCTTGCCGAACCGGCGGACTCGGTAGTGCCGCCTTCGGGCCCGTCTGCCTGGCTGACCAGTTTCACCGCCGGCGCCATGACCTTTCTGGCGGTCTTTGCCCTTGCCCTGTCGCTCGCCTCGGGTCGGCTTGCCGAGCGCTGGTCGGGGGCCCTGGAGCGCACGGCCACCGTGCGGCTCTCGGCGCCCGAGGATCAGATTAATCAGCAGGTGGAGCTGGTGCTGGGCCTTCTGGCGACCACGCCGGGCATTCAGGGCGCCCGCGTCCTGAGCCAGGACGAACAGCGCTCGCTGCTGGAGCCCTGGTTCGGCCCCGACCTGCCGGTCGAGGCCCTGCCGCTGCCGCGCCTGATCGAGGTGGTCGAGGATGGCACCGGCTATGATGGGGAAGGCCTGCGTCAACGGCTTGCGGCCGAGGCGCCCGGGGCCATTCTGGACGACCACACCCGCTGGCGCGAGCCGATGGCGGTGGCGGCCGCACGGTTGCGGCTTCTGGGGCTGTTGTCGATCGGGCTGATCGGGGCGGCGATGGCGGCGATGATCACGCTGGCGGCCAATGCCGCGCTGGCGGCCAATGCGCAGGTCATCAAGGTCTTGCGGCTGGTCGGCGCGCGCGATGCCTATATCGCCCGCGCTTTCGTGCGCCGCTTCACCCTGCGCGCGGCCATCGGCGCGGCCATCGGGGCTGGTGCCGGCCTGATCGGAGTTCTCCTCCTGCCCTCGGCCAATGACGCGGGCGGCTTTCTGACCGGGCTTGGCTTTCAGGGCGCGGGCTGGCTCTGGCCCTTTGCTCTGCCACCGCTGGCCGCCCTTGTCGCTTTTCTGGCCACCCGCGCGGCGGCCTTCCGCAAACTTCGGGAGTTGACCTGATGCTGGCCATCCGCTGGGTTCTGTCGCTGATCTTCATCGTCCAGATGTATCTGGCCATGGCCGTGATCGCGCTTGCCTTTGCGCCCTTCGCCCTGTTTTCCCGCACGGCGGCGGTGAAGGCCTGTCATGTCTTTTGCCAGTGGGTGCTCTGGTCGCTGCGTATCCTGTGCGGGTTGCGCACCGAGGTGCGCGGCACCCCGCCCACCGATGAGGTGCTGATCGCCGCCAAGCACCAGAGTTTCCTTGACATCATCGCCATCTACAACGCCGTACCGCGCGGCAAGTTCATCATGAAACGCGAGCTTTTGTGGACGCCGTTCCTTGGCCAGTATGCCCTGCGCATCGGCTGCGTGCCGGTGGATCGCGGCAAGCGCGGCGCGGCGATTTCCCGGATGAAGGCCGATGTGCAGGCGGGTACGGCATTTCCGGGCCAGCTCATCATCTATCCGCAGGGCACCCGCGTCGCGCCGGGGGTGAAGAAGTCCTACAAGGTCGGGTCGGGGCTGCTTTACGACCAGCTCGGTCAACCCTGCGTGCCGGTTGGCACCAATGTCGGCGTGTTCTGGCCCAAGCGCGGTATCCTGCGCAAGCCGGGGGTGGCGGTGGTCGAGTTCCTGCCGCGCATCGAGCCGGGCATGGCCGTGCCGGCCTTCATGGCGCAACTGGAAGCCGAGGTGGAGGGTTCCTCTGACCGCCTGCTGGCCGAAACCGGGTTCCGTCGCTGATGGGAAGCTCGGCGGCCACGATCGCCCATCTGCTTGACACGCTGGCGGAACTGCCGCTGACCAGCCGCAAGATGTTCGGCGAATATGCGCTGTATCTGGAGGGCAAGACGGTCGCCTTCGTCTGCGACGACACGCTGTTCATCAAGCCGACACCGGGGGCGCTGGCCCTGTTGCCGGACACCGGGCGCGGCCCGGCCTATCCGGGTTCGAAGGACTACATCATAGGCTCGGAAGTGCTGGACGATCCGGAGCTTTGCGCCCGCGTGCTGCGCGTCGTGGCCGGGGAAACACCGGCGCCAAAGCCGAAGGGCAAGCGGGCGACCTAGGCCCGAAGGGACGCTGCCCTCCTCGGGCGCCTGCCGGCTTCTCGTCCGCGCCCCACCCAATGAGCGGCGGCGGCGACGAGGATTTTTCGAGGAAGGGTTTGCTCAGGCCGCGAGGCCCTTGGCCCCCATGGCAAGGAACTTCTGCCGGCGGTCCTTCAGGATTTCGGCGCGTTTCTTGCCCGCCATTTCGGCCAGCATCGCCTCGATCGCCTTGCCGACGGCCTCGACGGTTTCCTTGCGGCCGCGTTGCGCCCCGCCCATCGGTTCCTTGATGATCCGGTCGATCACGCCCAGCTTTTGCAGATCCTGCGCGGTCAGGCGCAGCGCTTCGGCGGCCTCGCGCATCTTCTCGGCGTCCTTCCACAGGATCGAGGCGCAGCCCTCGGGCGAGATCACCGAATAGACCGAATGTTCCAGCATGGCGATGCGGTTGGCCGTGGCAAAGGCCACCGCGCCGCCCGAGCCGCCTTCGCCCACCACGATCGACAGGAGCGGCACGCCGATTTCAAGACATTTGGCGGTGGAGCGGGCAATCGCCTCGGCTTGGCCGCGTTCCTCGGCCCCCTTGCCGGGATAGGCACCGGGGGTGTCGATCAGAGTGATGACCGGCAGGTTGAAGCGGTCGGCCATGTCCATCAGGCGCACGGCCTTGCGGTAGCCCTCGGGCCGCGCCATGCCGAAATTACGCTCGATCCGGGATTTGGTGTCATGGCCCTTTTCATGGCCGATCACCACGACGGGCTGATCGTTGAAGCGCGCAAGGCCGCCCATCACCGCATGGTCATCGGCAAAGCCGCGGTCACCGGCCAACGGGGTAAATTCGGCAAACAGCCCTTCGATGTAATCCCTGGTGTGGGGCCGGTCGGGGTGGCGCGCCACCTGGCATTTCTGCCATGGCGTCAAGGACTTGTAGAGATCCTTCAGCAGGGAATCGGACTTGCGGTCCAGCGCCTCGGCCTCTTTCGAGATGTCCATGGCCGGATTGGCCCGGGCCAGCGCCCGAAGCTCCTCGGCCTTGCCTTCGATCTCGGCGAGCGGCTTTTCGAAATCCAGATAGTTCATCGGGCACCCCTGCGACTGCAGCATGGGTTATGCAAGAGGGGGGGGCGAAATGCAACCGGGCAGGAGGGGCGGCGGGCGGAGGCGGCGTTTCCCGGCCCGGAGCGGGCCGGTTTCCGGCCCCGCCGCCGCCGGAAACAGCAACGCCCCGCGGCCGGGCCACGGGGCGTGCATGTCCTCCCGAGGATGCGGGTTCGGGCCTCCTCTCCCAGCCCCCGCGCGGGTATTCTTTTGCGTCTGCCCGCAGGTGTGACGCTACGTCACAGCTTCTGCCCGTTCGGCAGGCGTTTTGTCAACGATTCCTCATTTCCCCATGATGAGTTCGTATTGCTTCACGATCACCTCGGCCTGTTTCATCGAGGCGATGTCGATCAGCTTGCCCTTGTAGGTGGTCGCGCCCTGACCATTGGCCTTGGCCTCTTCCATGGCCGCCAGAATGGCGCGGGCATCGGCGACGGCGGCTTCGGAGGGGGTGAAGACCTCGTTGGCCAGGGCGACCTGCTTGGGGTGGATCGCCCATTTGCCGACCATGCCCAGCGTGGCCGAGCGTCGGGCCTGCGCCCGGAAGCCCTCGTCATCGGAGAAATCGCCGAACGGGCCGTCGACCGGCAGCACGCCATGGGTGCGGCAGGCGGCGACGATGGCGGCCTGCGCCCAGTGCCAGGGATCGGACCAGTGCTTGGCGCCTTCGCGCAGCATGTAGTAGTTTTCCTGCGTGCCGCCGATGCCGGTGGTCTGCATGCCCATCGAGGCGGCAAAGTCGGCCGCACCAAGGCTCATCGCGTGCAAGCGGGGGCTGGCGGCGGCGATTTCCTCGACATGGGCAATGCCAGCGGCGGATTCGATGATGACCTCGAAGCTGATGGGTTTCGTCCGCCCCTTGGCGCGTTCGATGGCGGTGACGAGGGCGTCGACGGCATAGACATCGGCGGCGCAGCCGACCTTGGGGATCATGATCTGATCAAGGCGGGGGCCGGCCTGTTCCAGAAGCTCGACGACGTCGCGATACCACCACGGGGTATCGAGGCCGTTGATCCGCGCCGACAGGGTCTTGCGGCCCCAGTCGAGCGTATTGATCGCCGTGATGATATTGGCGCGGGCGGCGTCCTTGTCCGACGGCGCGACCGAGTCTTCCAGATCGAGGTTGATGACATCAGCCGCCGAGGCCGCCATTTTCTCGAACAGCGCCGGGCGCGAGCCGGGGCCGAAAAGCTGGCAGCGGTTCGGGCGGGCAGGGGGGGCGGGCTGGAGGCGGAAGCTCATCGGAATTCTCTCGGCAAGGAAGTTTCGTTGTGGCTTGCGGTTTGGTTATATTGTTGCGCGACGTGCTGCAAGTGCGAATTGCAGATGCAGCATGGTTTGTGCTGCCGGGCAGAAATGGCGGTCGCAACCCTCCCGCGCGCCTTGGCCGAGGCTACCGCCGAGGCCGCGCACCACGTCTGCCACCTGCCAGCCGGGGGCCAAAGCCCCCCGGCCAGCGCCCGCCCCGCCCATGGCGGGCGCTCCTCGCCCGCCGGGGCCGGCGCTGGCCTCTGTATGGGCTGGCGGAGCCGGTCTTGCGGATCGGTGATTTCTGCGGGCGGGGAAAAGCGGTGCTTTTCCTTGTCCGCCCGATGCAGGCGTTTCGTTGCCTCTGCCGCCCGATGCGGGCGTTTCCTGAAGCCTTTGTCATCTTGCGCTTGCTCTCCCCCGGAGGGCACGCGAAGACTGCCGCAGCCGCTGGGAGGGGCTGCCTGATGATTGCCGTCACGCCCGAGACCTTTGCCCTTGCCCAGACTTTCACCATCAGCCGCGGCTCAAAGACCCATGCCCATGTGCTGACCGTGCGCGTCACGCGCGGCGGCGTCACCGGCTGGGGCGAATGCGTGCCCTATGCGCGGTATGGCGAAAGCCTTGAAAGCGTGACGGCGCAGATCGAAAGCCTGCCCGAAGGGATCAGCCGCGGCGCGCTGCAACACAGCCTGCCGCCGGGGGCGGCGCGCAATGCGGTGGATTGCGCGCTTTGGGACTGGGAGGCGAAGGCGGCGGGCAAGCGGGTCTGGCAGCTTGCGGGGCTGCATGCGCCGGGACCGAAGGAAGTGACCTATACCCTGTCGCTCGACACGCCCGAGGCAATGCGGGCGATGGCGGCGGCGCATGCCCACCGGCCGGTCCTGAAGATCAAGCTTGGCACCCCCGATGACATGCCAAGGCTGGAGGCGGTGCGGCAGGGGGCGCCGCAGGCGCGCATCCCGATCGACGCCAATGAGGGCTGGACGCCCGAGGTCTATTCCGAGCTTGCCCCGCATCTTCTGCGTCTGGGGGTGGCCTTGGTGGAACAGCCCCTACCGGCAGGCCGCGACGAGATGCTGGCCGAGATCGCCCGGCCCCTGCCGGTCTGCGCCGACGAATCCTGTTTCGATGCCGCAAGCCTGCCGGCGCTGAAGGGCCGCTATGACATGGTGAACCTCAAGCTCGACAAGACCGGCGGGCTGACCGAGGGCTTGCGCACCCGGGCCGAGGCGGCGCGGCTGGGCTTCGGTCTGATGGTGGGCTGCATGGTCGGCTCCTCGCTTGCGATGGCCCCGGCGGTGCTGCTGGCGCAAACCGCCATGGAAACAGACCTTGACGGGCCTCTCCTTCTGCGGGAAGACCGCCCTCACCCCTTGCGCTATGACGCGGCAGGGGTTCACCCGTCCACACCCGAGCTATGGGGATAAGCATGACCCGCACCGTCTATCTGAATGGCGACTACCTGCCGGAAACCGAAGCCAGGGTTTCGGTCTTTGACCGGGGCTTCCTGATGGCCGACGGGGTCTATGAGGTGACGAGCGTGCTGGACGGCAAGCTGATCGACTTTGCCGGCCATTGCGTGCGGCTGGCGCGCAGCCTGTCGGAGCTTGAGATGAAGAACCCCCATTCGGATGCCGAATGGCTGGCGATCCACCGCGAACTGGTGGCGCGGAACGGCATTGTCGACGGCATGGTCTATCTGCAGGTCACGCGCGGCAATCCCGGCGACCGCGATTTCGCCTATCCCGGCCCTGAGACCGAGCCGACCGTGGTGCTGTTCACCCAGTCGAAACCGGGTCTGGCTGAAAATCCGGCGGCAAAGACCGGCTGGAAGGTGATCTCGATCCCCGACATCCGCTGGGGCCGCCGCGACATCAAGACGGTGCAACTGCTTTACCCCTCGATGGGCAAGATGGCGGCCAAGAAGGCCGGCGTGGATGACAGCTGGTTTGTCGAAGAGGGCGTCGTGACCGAGGGCACCTCGAACAACGCCTATATCGTCAAGGGCAACAAGATCATCACCCGCCAGTTGTCGAACGACATCCTGCACGGCATCACCCGCGCTGCCGTGCTGCGCTTTGCGGTCGAGGCGCAGATGGAAGTCGAGGAACGCCCCTTCACCATTGCCGAAGCCCAAGGCGCCGATGAGGCCTTCATCACCAGCGCTTCGGCCTTCGTCATGCCGGTCGTGGAAGTCGACGGCAAGGCGGTTGGCGCCGGCAAGCCCGGCGCTGTGGTGACGCGGCTGCGGGAAATCTATCTGGACGAGATGCGCAAGGCGGCGGTCTGAGGGCTTGAAACTGCCAGCAGCGGGGGGCTTTGGGGCCCTCCGGCCGGGTAGCGACACGCTTCTCAGTCCGGCTCTGGCGAAGGCATCCGCGGGTCGGGACTCTGATGTTGGCGCGCGGCCCTAAAGCCCCGCCAGAACCTGCGTCAGGATCGGTGCCAGCCGGGCCGCCCAGGCCTGCTGTTCGGCCTCGGTGTTGATCAGGTCATTGCGCAGTTCGATCAGGGTGTTGTGGCGGCCCGGTGTCAGGGCATGGCGGTCGATGGCATCGCCGGGCAGGTGGCCGGCATAGGGTTCGTTGTCGCCGATGCACAGATCGGCCTCTTGCCCCAGCCGCGCAATCAGCGGCAGGGAAAACCGGCTGTCGAGATGCGAATGCAGCACGCCGACATGCCAGGGCCGGGGGCTGCGACCCTTGAGGCAGGGGGTGAAGGAATGGATGGCCAGCACCACCGTATCGGACTGACGGGCGGCCAGCGCGGCATAGGCGGCGTGATAGGGGCGATAAAGCCGGTCCAGCCGTTCCTCGATCCCGGCGGCGTCGATGTTCCGGTTGGCCGGAATGATCGTGCCATCGTAAAGCCGCATCACCAGCGTCGGGTCGTCCTCGCCGCGGTTCGGGTCGATCACCAGGCGCGAGAAACCCGACAGGATTGCCGGGCTGTCCAGCGCCTCGGCCAAGGCCAGCGTCAGCCCCGCCGCGCCCACGTCCCAGGCAATGTGGCGGGTCATGTCCTCGGGCGCAATGCCAAGGCTGCCGCCCGCCACCCAGTCCGGCACCCGGTTCGAGGCGTGGTCGCAGGTCACCAGCCAGCGGCCGGGGCGGTCCTTGCCGACGATCTGGTAGGCTTCCTGCACGGCTGTCACCTGTTCTTCATGCCTCTGCTCTAGCGGTTCGACTGGAATTTGTCGGGTTTTGCAACAGGGCGGTGAAAAAAGTTAGCGCTAACATGCAGCGCCCGTTGCCCCTCGGGGAGATTTCGTCCATAAACCCGGCAACTCAGAGGGAACAAAGGACAGGGCTGCCATGAGACGCCTGCGCAGTGTGAAGATCGTCGCCACGCTTGGCCCGGCCTCCAGTGATTACGACACCATCCGCGCGCTGTTCGAAGCCGGCGCCGATGTGTTCCGCCTGAACATGAGCCATGGGGTTCATGCCGACATCGAGGCCCGCCACAAGATCATCCGCAAGGTCGAGGCCGATCTGGGCCGCCCGATCGGGATTCTGGCCGACCTGCAGGGGCCGAAACTGCGGGTGGGTACCTTTGCCAACGGCGAGGAGGAGCTGGAGGAGGGCGCGAAGTTCCGCATGGACCTGTCGGCCACCCCGGGCGACGCGACCCGCGTGCAGCTTCCCCATCCCGAGATTTTCGCCGCGCTGGAGCCCGGCTCGGCGCTTCTGGTCAATGACGGCAAGATCCGCCTGCAGGTCGATGCCTGCGGCAAGGATTTCGCCGATTGCACGGTGACGGTCGGCGGCACGATTTCCAACCGCAAGGGTGTGAACGTGCCGGATGTGCTGCTGCCGCTGGCGGCCCTGTCCGACAAGGACCGGGGCGATCTGGAGTTCGCCTGTTCGCTGGGTGTGGACTGGCTGGCGCTTTCCTTCGTGCAGCGCCCCGAAGACGTGATCGAGGCCCGCGGTCTGGCCAAGGGCCGCGCCGCCATTCTGGCCAAGATCGAAAAGCCGGCGGCGGTGAAGGCCTATGACGCCATCCTGCAGGTGTCGGACGGCATCATGGTGGCGCGCGGCGATCTGGGCGTGGAGCTGCCGGTGACGTCAGTGCCGCCGATCCAGAAGCGGCTGGTGCGCGGCGCACGCGCGGCGGCCAAGCCGGTGATCGTGGCGACGCAGATGCTCGAATCGATGATCGAAAGCCCGGTGCCGACGCGGGCCGAAGTGTCGGACGTCGCCACCGCGATCTATGAGGGCGCCGATGCGGTGATGCTGTCGGCGGAATCGGCGGCCGGGAAGTATCCGGTCGAGGCGGTGACGACGATGAACAACGTCGCGCTGTCAGTGGAAAAGGATCCGACCTACCGGCAGGTCATCGAAGCCAGCCGCGTGGTGCGGCGCGAGACGATTGCCGATGGCATCGTGGCGGCGGCGCGCGAGATTGCCGAGGCGACCAACATCAAGGCCATCACCTGCTTCAGCCAGTCGGGCCAGACCGTGTCGCTGGTGGCGCGCGAGCGTCCGCGCGTGCCGATCATCGCCCTGACGCCCTTGATGTCCACTGCCCGGCGGCTGGCCCTGACCTGGGGCGCGCATTGCGTCATCACCGAACCGCAGGAACGCTTCAAGGGCGCGGTGATCTCGGCCGTCAAGGCGGCGCGGGCCGACGGCTTTGCCGGCGAGGAAGACATGATCGTGGTGACGGCGGGCGTGCCCTTCAACGTCAAGGGCACCACCAACATCCTGCGCGTCGCCCCCTGTGATGAGCGGTTGATTTCGCGGGTCGATCCTGAATAACTGATCTCACGGCTTGCGTGGGAGGGTTGCATGGATACCGATCTGATGCTCGTCCTTGGGCTGGCGGTCATCGTGCTGGCCATCCCGGCCTTGCTGGCGGCCTTTTCGGAAAGCCGCCCGCCCCGCATGGCAGCGTTGATGGTGCTGGTCGGCGGCATCCTGCTGGCGCTGGCGCTGACCCAGAAGCCATCGGGCTATGCCTTTGCCGAAGTGCCTGATGTCATCATGCGCGTCTTTGCCCGCGTCTTGAACTGAAGGCTTGCACCTTTTCCAAAGGCCCCCTATAGCGGCGGCTTCAATACCCTGCGGGGCCGGCCAACGTGGCATGCCGAGTCGCGCCTGTAACCATGGAGATGGAAATGCCCAAGATGAAGACCAAATCCGCTGCGAAAAAGCGGTTCTCCTTCACGGCCAACGGCCATGTGAAGGCAGGCGTGGCCGGCAAGCGCCACGGCATGATCAAACGCTCGACGAAATTCATTCGCGACGCATCCGGGACCATGGTCCTGTGCGACAGCGACGAGAAGATCGTCAAGAAATACATGCCGTATAACCGCTAAGGAGGCCCGAACATGTCCCGCGTCAAATCCGGCAAGGTTACCCACGCCCGCCACCGCAAGGTGATCAAGGCGGCGTCGGGCTATTATGCCGCCCGCTCCACCAACTTCCGCACCGCCACCCAGGCTGTCGACAAGGCCAACCAGTACGCGACCCGCGACCGCAAGGCCCGCAAGCGTCAGTTCCGCGCCCTGTGGATCCAGCGCATCAACGCCGCCGTGCGGCTGTTCGACCTGGAAATGACCTACTCGCGCCTGATCGACGGCCTGACCAAGGCCGGCATCGTGGTGGACCGCAAGGTTCTGGCCGATCTGGCCGTGCATGAGCCGGAGGCGTTCAACGCCATCGCCGCGCAGGCCAAGGCCGCGCTGGCCTGATCTGGCTGACAATCCGAAAAGGCCCCGCCCCTGTGCGGGGCCTTTTTCATTGTTGCGACGGGTGCCTATGGCAGGTCACCAGATGGTCGTTCACCATGCCCACCGCCTGCATGAAGGCATAGCTGATCGTCGGGCCGCAGAAGGTAAAACCCTCTTTCTTCAATGCCTTTGCCACCGCCTCCGATTGCGCCGTCTGGGCCTGCACGGCGCCCATGTCGGGCAGGTGGCTGACGATGGGCCGGTGATCGACATGTTTCCAGAGGAAAGCTGAAAACCCCTCGCGCGCCTCGATCCGCAGATAGGCCTGGGCGCCGCGGATGGTGGCCTCGATCTTGCCGCGGTGGCGGATGATGCCGGGATCGGCCAGCAGGCGCAGCACATCCGGCTCGCCCCAGGCGGCGATGACCGCCGGGTCAAAACCCTGAAACGCCACCCGGAAGCTTTCGCGCCGCCGCAGGATGGTGATCCAGCTCAGCCCGGCCTGAAAGGCTTCCAGCATCAGGCATTCCCAAAGCGCGCGCGGATCATGTTCGGGCACGCCCCATTCGCTGTCGTGATAGGCGACATAGAGCGGATCGGTGCCGCACCACGGGCAACGCTGAATCATGGGGCCTCCGAAATTGCCAAGGATTTGAGGCAAGAGCCGAATTTTACCCGGTCTTTACCCGCGTGGCGACACTGTGGCGCGGGATATGGGGAATGTCATGCAGCCGGACCAGAAAAAGCCCAGAATCGACGCCAGCCCGGGAACGGCCAGCCCGCTTGGCGTGATGATCTCCAGTCAGGACCACGATACCATGGCCATGGTGCGCGAGGCGATTGACACACGGCGCATGCGGCTGGCCTATCAGCCGGTGGTCCTGGCACGCGAGCCTGAGCGGGTGGCCTTTCATGAGGGTCTGATTCGCGTGCTGGATCCGAACGGGCGGGAAATCCCGGCCCGGGATTTCATCGGCGCGGTCGAAGATACCGAGATTGGCCGCGAGATCGACTGTATCGCGCTGGAGTTGGGCATGGGCGCGCTGGCCCGGCACCCCGATGTGCGGCTGTCGATCAACATGTCGGCGCGATCCATCGGCTATCCGCGCTGGATGCGCGCCTTCCGCAAGGGGCTGGCGGCCGGGCCGACGGTGGGCGAACGGCTGATCCTTGAGATCACCGAAAGCTCCGCCATGCTGGTGCCCGAGCTTGTCACCGCCTTCATGGAGGAATTGCAGGCCGATGGCGTGGCCTTTGCGCTGGATGATTTCGGCTCCGGTTACACGGCGATCCGCTATTTCAAGGACTTCTTCTTCGACATCCTGAAGATCGACGGCCAGTTCATCCGAAATATCCACCGCGACCCTGACAACGCGGCTCTGACGGCAGCGCTTTTGTCGATCGGCAAGCATTTCCATATGTTCACCGTGGCCGAAGCGGTGGAAACCCCGGAGGAGGCGCAGTTCCTGATCAACCTTGGCGTCGATTGCCTGCAGGGCTTTCTCTTTGGCGCGGCTGCGCTGCGCCCGACCTTCCTTGACCGCGAAATCCGGCAAAAACGCGCCTCGGCCTGATCCTGCGGCCATCTGCCCGTTCAGCGCGCTTGCTTTTGTGCGTCCCATTGCCTAGCCATTGCTGCAAAGCGGCATTTCCGCCGCCAGCCTTGAGGAGGGGATTTCATGACCAATGTGGTGATCGTCGCGGCCGGCCGGACCGCAGTCGGCAGTTTCAATGGCTCTTTCGCCACGACCCCGGCGCATGAACTGGGCGCCTCGGTGCTGGAGGGGGTCATCGCGCGGGCCGGGATCGACAAGGCGGAAGTGGAAGAGGTCATTCTGGGTCAGGTGCTGACCGCCGGTCAGGGCCAGAACCCGGCGCGGCAGGCGGCGATCCGCGCCGGCCTGCCGAAAGAGGCCAGCGCCTGGGGCATCAACCAGGTCTGCGGCTCGGGCCTGCGGGCGGTGGCGCTGGGCGCGCAGCATGTGGCGCTGGGCGACGCGAAGATCGTCGTCGCGGGTGGTCAGGAAAACATGTCGCTCTCGCCCCATGTCGCGCATCTGCGCGCCGGGCAGAAGATGGGCGACATGAACTTCATCGATTCGATGATCAAGGACGGGCTGTGGGACGCCTTCAACGGCTATCACATGGGCCAGACCGCCGAGAATGTCGCCAGCCAGTGGCAGATTTCCCGCGACATGCAGGACGAATTCGCGCTCGCCAGCCAGAACAAGGCCGAGGCGGCGCAGAAGGCCGGCAAGTTCAAGGACGAAATCATCGCCTTCACGATCAAGACCCGCAAGGGCGACGTGGTGGTCGACGCCGACGAATACATCCGCCACGGCGCCACGCTGGAATCGATGCAGAAACTGCGCCCGGCCTTCGCCAAGGACGGCTCGGTCACCGCGGCCAATGCCAGCGGCATCAATGACGGCGCCGCGGCGGTCATGCTGATGACCGACAAGGAGGCCGAAAAGCGCGGGCTCAAGGTGCTGGCGCGCATCGCCTCCTATGCCACCGCCGGGCTTGACCCTTCGATCATGGGCGTCGGCCCGATCTATGCCAGCCGCAAGGCCCTGGACAAGGCGGGCTGGAAAGTGGGCGATCTTGATCTGGTCGAGGCGAACGAGGCCTTCGCCGCGCAGGCCTGTGCGGTGAACAAGGACATGGGCTGGGATCCGGCCATCGTCAACGTCAACGGCGGCGCCATCGCCATCGGCCACCCGATCGGCGCGTCGGGCTGCCGCATTCTGAACACCCTGATTCACGAGATGGGCCGCCGCGACGCCAAGAAGGGCCTTGCGACGCTGTGCATCGGCGGCGGCATGGGTGTTGCCCTGACGCTGGAACGCTGATCTCGCGGCATTTTTGTGCCGCGCACGCGAAAAAGTCGCCGCAACTGCAAAATGGACGCGCAATAAAGTTGCGCGTCCATTTCTATTTCGGTAACAGGATTTCAAGGACATCTCTTGGAAGGAGGATTTGATGGCAAGAGTAGCATTGGTCACTGGTGGTTCGCGCGGCATTGGTGCCGCGATTTCGGTGGCGTTGAAGGCGGCGGGCTACAAGGTGGCCGCGAACTACGCCGGCAATGATGAGGCTGCTGCTGCCTTCACCAAGGAAACCGGGATTGCGACCTACAAATGGTCGGTCGCCGACTATGACGCCTGCGTGGCGGGCATCAAGCAGGTGGAGGCCGATCTTGGCCCGGTCGACGTGCTGGTCAACAACGCGGGCATCACCCGCGACGCCATGTTCCACAAGATGACCCCCGGCCAGTGGAAAGAGGTGATCGACACCAACCTCACGGGCCTGTTCAACATGACCCATCCGCTGTGGTCGGGCATGCGCGACCGCAAGTTCGGCCGCGTCATCAACATTTCGTCGATCAACGGCCAGAAGGGCCAGGCCGGGCAGGCGAACTATTCCGCCGCCAAGTCGGGCGATCTGGGCTTTACCAAGGCCTTGGCGCAGGAAGGCGCGCGCGCCGGCATCACCGTGAACGCGATCTGCCCCGGCTACATCGGCACCGAAATGGTGCGCGCCATTGATGAAAAAGTCCTGAACGAACGCATCATCCCGCTGATCCCGGTCGGCCGTCTGGGTGAACCGGAAGAAATCGCGCGCTGCGTGGCCTTCCTCGCTGCCGACGACGCCGGCTTCATCACCGGTGCGACGATTTCGGCGAACGGCGGGCAGTTCTTCGTCTGATCCGATGGCAATTCGTGCGGAAAGCCCGGCTTGTGCCGGGCTTTTTCGTTTCAGAACTCGGACGGGAACAGCTTCGGCACATGCAGGGACAGCGTGTCGCGCAGGTGTTGCCAGAAGTCGGCGATGGCGCGGGCGCGCAGAAGGCGGGCCTCGCGCAGGACGGCTGCATAATCGGCGGATTGAACGTGCATCGGACATCTCCTTGCGGATGCCCTCCCCTGCCGCGCAATCTGCGCTGACGGATGCTGCAGTGCAACGGAAATCACCATGCGGATGCAGCATTGCCGTCGCCCGCCCGGTGCATGGCCGCCACGGGCTTGAAGCCTTTGAAGCCAGCGTATACCCCTTGCCAGACGCGGGCAGGGGGCGGGAATGATGCGGCAAAAGGCGACGGTGATCGGCTTCAGCGCCATTCTGATGTGGGCGCTTCTGGCGCTGATGACCATCGGGTCAACTCCGGTGCCACCCTTCCTGCTGAATGCGCTGTGTTTTGGCATCGGTGGCACGATCGGCCTGATCTGGATCGGCCTCGGGGCGGGGTTCGGCGTCTTGCGGCAGATCCCGTGGAAGGTCTATGCCTTCGGCACCATCGGGCTTTTCGGCTATCACGCGCTGTACTTCACCGCCTTCCGCATTGCGCCCTTCGCCGAGACCGGGCTGATCGCCTATCTGTGGCCGCTGTTCATCGTGCTGTTTTCCGGGTTCCTGCCCGGGGAAAGGCTGCGCACGATGCATGTGATCGGCGCGCTGGTGGCCTTTGCGGGCGCCGGGCTGATCGTCATGAGTCGCGACAGCGCGTCGGCGGCCAGCATTCCGGCGCTGGGGCTTGCGCTGGCTTTCCTGTGCGCCCTCGCCTGGGCGGCCTATTCTGTGCTGTCACGGCGGCTGGGCCATGTGCCGACCGAATCGGTGGTGGTCTATTGCCTGCTGACCGCTGCACTTTCGATCCCGACCCATCTGGCGCTGGAGGAAACCCAATGGCCGCAAGGCACGCTGGGTTGGCTTTCTGTGGCCGGGCTTGGGCTTGGTCCGGTGGGTGCGGCCTTCTTCACCTGGGACATCGGCATGAAAAAAGGCGACATCCAGCTTTTGGGTGTCGCCTCCTATGCGGCGCCGCTTCTGTCAACGCTGGCGCTGATTGCGGCGGGGCTGGCCGAAGCCAAGCCCGTACTTTTGCTGGCGGCGCTGCTGGTTACGCTTGGAGCGGCACTGGCAGCGCGGGCCAGCCTGACGTCAAAGCTCCGTCACGCCGACTGAGTCAGCCGCTCGATCTCTTCCTTGATCTTCAGCTTCTGCCGTTTCCATTCGTGGATCTGCAAGTCGTTCGACCCCGGCGCGCGCTGCGCCTTTTCCACCATCTCGGAAAGCTGTTCGTGCTTCTTCTTCAGTTCGGCGATGTGGGAAGCAACGGTCATGGAAATCCTCCTGTGGATGGTTTCTGCCAAGCCAGTGCAGCACGATTCGGCCCCCCTGTCACCAATTCTTCACAGAAATCGGCCGCGACATTCGGTCAAATCCCGCTGAAGGCGGCGTTCAGGTCGGCGCCTTCGCGCAGGACCGCATTGGCGGCGGGGGTATAGCTTTCGCGGTCGCCGTCATGGGCGGGGCCCTGATGCAGGACGAGCGGGGCAAGCAGGCGGAAGGCGCCCTTGCCGCCCTTGCGCGCGCGCAACAGGATGCGCAACGCCGCGCGGCCCTCGCGCGGTTGCAGCGGCAGGACTGAGGCGGAGCCAAGCTTGGTGCCCATGGCGGCCAGCACGGCCGGCAGACCGTCGGCGCCACAAATCAGCGTCAGCCAGCCACCGGGGGCAAGGCGGCGGGCGGCGGCCTGCACCCAGTCGCCCAGCGGCGTGTCGACCTGCAGGGCCCGGGCGCGGGCGGCAATGGGCGAGGGCGTCCCGCCAGCGGGGTAATAGGGCGGGTTGGCGATGACGTGGTCGAATTCGCGGCGCAGGGGCCGGGGCATATGGGCAAGATCGCCCTCCTCGACCTGCATCTCGATGCCGTTCCCGGCGGCATTGCGGCGGGCCAGCGCGGCATAGGCCGGTTGCAGCTCCAGCCCGGCAAGCCGGACGCCCGGCACCCGCGCGGCAAGGCAAAGCGCCGCCGCCCCCGCACCGCAGCCCATGTCCAGCACCGATTGCCCCGCCGCAGCCGGGCAGGCGGCGGCCAGAAGCACCGGGTCGGTTGCCGCGCGATAGCCCTTTATCGGCTGCCACAGGTGCAGCCGCCCGCACAGGAAGGCATCTCGCGACAGGTCTTTCTCTGCAAATTCAGGGTTTTGCGTCATAGCCCTCGTCAATCCCGTTGTCGCGGATCACGGCGCGGGCCAAGAACCAGTCGCTGTCCGCGACCATCAGTCGGCGCGGCAGAATGCCCAACCCGCCTTCGAAGATGCTCATGTGGACGTCCAGCACAAAGCTGTCTATATCCTCGCCCTCAAGCAGCGCCTGGGCGAAAGCGATCACGGTCGGATCTGTGGTTTGCAGCAGGAGCTTCATGTGGCACAGTTTCGCGGGCGCGGAACGGAATGTCGAGATGGGTGGGGATGGCTTTGGATCTGGCGCAGAAACCGCATGACCGGCTGGCCGAGATGCTGTCGGCGGATATGGAGGCGGTCAATCTGCTGATCCGCGAACGCATGGCGTCGGAACACGCCCCGCGCATCCCGCAGGTCACGGCCCATCTGATCGAGGCAGGCGGCAAGCGTCTGCGCCCGATGCTGACCTTGGCCGCCGCGCGGCTTTGTGGCTATTCCGGCCCCTATCACGTGCATCTGGCCGCGGCGGTGGAGTTCATCCATACCGCAACGCTGTTGCATGATGACGTGGTCGACGAAAGCGCCCAGCGGCGCGGGCGGCCGACGGCGAACCTGTTGTGGGACAACAAATCCTCGGTTCTGGTAGGGGATTATCTGTTCGCCCGAGCCTTCCAGTTGATGACCGAACCGGGCCAGATCCGCGTGCTGGGCATCCTTGCCAATGCCAGCGCCACGATTGCCGAGGGCGAGGTGTTGCAGCTGACCGCCGCGCAGGATCTGGCGACGACCGAGGAGATCTACCTCAAGGTCGTGCGCGGCAAGACGGCGGCGCTGTTTTCGGCCGCGACCGAAGTTGGCGGTGTGATTGCCGGTGCGCCCGAGGCGGCGGTTCAGGCGCTTTACACTTATGGCGACGCCTTGGGCATTGCGTTCCAGATTGCCGATGATCTTCTGGATTATGGCGGCACGGCCTCGGTCATCGGCAAGAACACCGGCGATGATTTCCGTGAGCGCAAGCTCACGCTGCCGCTGATCAAGGCGGTGGCCAAGGCGGATGCCGCAGAACGTGCCTTCTGGGTGCGGGTGATCGAGAAGGGCGACCAGCGCGAGGGCGATCTGCAAGAGGCTTTGGCGATCATGTCCCGCCACGGCGCGCTTGAGGCCGCGCGGGCCGATGCACTGGTCTGGGCCGACCGGGCGCGCGCTGCGCTGGCGGCGCTGCCCGACCATCCGCTGCGGCAGGTGCTGGACGATCTTTCGGTCTATGTGGTGTCGCGGCTGGCCTGATCCGGCCTAAAGCCCGTCAAGACAGGCCGCCATCAGCGCCGAGTCCGGGTCGGTCAGCCCGTCGATCACGTCGAAATGGTGCTTGCCGGGGTCGACCGTCCAAGGGCAGGACCACGCCTCTGACAGCGTGCGGGCGTGCCAGAGGAAGGCGGGTCTTTCCTGTCCACCAACCCAGACATGGGCCTGAACGCCTTTGCCAAGCGCAAGCCGGGCGGGGCTTTCGTGGGCGGCCTCCGGTGTGTCGATGCGAAGATCGGCGTTCATGTCGGTTTGCATCAGCGGTGCGAGATCGGCCAGCGGCGAGATGGGCACTACGCGCGCGACCGGCAAGGCCAGATCGGCGCAGCCCATGCGGGCCGACAGATGCCCGCCCGCCGAATGGCCGGTCACGACCAGAGGGCCGGGGATGCGCGCGGCGGCGGCGCGGACGGCCTGCGCCACCTCCTGCGTCATGGCGGCAATCCGGCCTTCCGGCGCCAGCGTATAGGACGGCATCGCGCAGGCCCAGCCGCGCGCCAGCGCCCCGGCCGCGAGATGGCTGTAATCCTCGCGCCCGCAGGCCAGCCAGTACCCGCCATGAACAAAGACCAGCAGACCCTTGGGGCGGCTTTCGGGGTGAAAGAGGTCAAAGGCCTGCCGCGGCGCGGAGCCATAGGGAATGTTCAACTCGGCCCGCCCGCCAAGGCCCGCGCGAAACGCAGCCGCCTCTGCCTGCCAGCGCGGATAGTAGGCATCCCCGCCGGAAATGAAGGCGGAGTTCTGATAGTCGCGGCTCAGATCGGTCATGCGATGATTCCAGTTTCAAGCAGAATTTGGCGCCAGTAAAGCAGCGCCTGCTAGACTTTTTGTGCCTCAAGATGCATTGCAGAGCCAGCCGAGAAATGGGAGGCCCACATGCTCGATACTGCAACCGATCTGCGCTCCATCCTGAAAGATCCCAGCCTGCTGGTCGAACAGGCCTATATCGCGGGCGAATGGGTGAATGCCGCCGATGGCAAGACCTTTGCCGTCACCAACCCCGCGCGTGGCGACGTGATCGCCAATGTCGCCGACATGACCCGCGAGGATGCCCGCCGCGCCATCGAGGCCGCCGACAAGGCCCGCCACGAATGGGCAGCCCGCACTGGCAAGGAACGCGCCGCCGTCATGCGCAAGTGGTTCGACCTGATGGTCGCCAATGCCGACGATCTGGCCGCCATCCTGACCGCCGAAATGGGCAAGCCGCTGGCCGAGGCCAAGGGCGAGATCCTGTATGGCGCCTCGTTCATCGAATGGTTCGGCGAAGAGGCCAAACGCATCTACGGCGAGACCATTCCCGGCCACCAGCGCGACAAGCGCATCACCGTGCTGAAACAGCCGATCGGGGTGGCCACCTCGATCACGCCGTGGAACTTCCCGAACGCCATGATCGCCCGCAAGGTCGGCCCGGCGCTGGCCGTGGGCTGCGGCATGGTCTCGCGCCCCGCCGCCGAAACGCCCTTGTCGGCGCTGGCCATGGCCGTGCTGGCCGAACGCGCCGGCGTGCCGAAGGGCGTGTTCTCGGTCGTCACCTCGTCGCGCTCTTCCGACATCGGCAAGGAGTTCTGCGAGAACCCGCGCGTGCGCAAGCTGACCTTCACCGGCTCGACCGAGGTGGGCCGCATCCTGCTGCGTCAGGCCGCCGATCAGGTGCTGAAATGCTCGATGGAGCTGGGCGGCAACGCGCCCTTCATCGTGTTCGATGACGCCGATCTCGACAAGGCTGTCGAAGGCGCGATGATTTCCAAGTTCCGCAACAACGGCCAGACCTGCGTCTGCGCCAACCGCATCTATGTGCAGGCCGGCGTCTATGACGCCTTCGCCGAAAAGCTGGCCGCGGCGGTGCGCAAGCTGAACGTCGGCGACGGGCTGAAGGATGGCATCACCACCGGCCCGCTCATCAACGACGGCGCGGTCGACAAGGTGAAAGAGCATATCGCCGATGTCGTCTCGGGCGGCGGCAAGGTGCTGACCGGCGGCAAGGCGCATGCGCTGGGCGGCACCTTCTTTGAGCCGACCGTGCTGACCGGTGTAACCAATGACATGAAGGTGGCCAGCGAGGAAACCTTCGGCCCGGTTGCGCCCTTGTTCAAGTTCGAGACCGAGGAAGAGGTGATCCACCTCGCCAACAACACGATCTTCGGGCTGGCGAGCTATTTCTATGCCCGCGACGTGGGCCGGATTACCCGCGTTCAGGAAGCGCTGGAATACGGCATGGTCGGCGTCAACACCGGTCTGATCTCGACCGAGGTCGCGCCGTTCGGCGGGGTGAAGCAGTCGGGCCTTGGCCGCGAAGGCTCCAGCCACGGGATCGAGGATTACATGGAAATCAAATACGTCTGCCTGTCGATCTGATCCGGCGGCAGCGCGGTGAAACGGGGCCTTCGGGCCCCGTTTTCTTTTGCGGCCACGGCGTCTGATCCGGCGGTTCGGACCGCCTTCCCGCAGCTTGCGGTTGCGGGGCAGCGTCCCTGGCCATCGCGGCGATATCCGGCCGGCCGTTCGCATCAACTTTCGACGGACGCCCCGACGTTATCCGATAGCGACCGGCAGATTTTGCCTAGCGGCGCCATCCCGGCCCATCCTTTCCCCATGGCCCACGACTCGGGCTCAACCGGAAAGGACACTGCCATGTTGCCGAACATGAAAAATGCCACCGTTTCTGCCGTTCTTGCGCTCGCCGTGGCGCTTGGGGCCTCGGGGCCGGCTGCGGCCTGGGGGCAACGCGAGCAGGATACCTTGAAAGGGGCCGTCGGGGCGCTGATCTTGAAAGCCATCATCGACGATGCGCGGCGGCACAATCCGCCCATCTATCGCACCGTACCGGCACCGCAGCCGCGCTATTACTACCCGCCCGCCCCCGGCTATGGCCATTACACACCAAGGCCGGCTGTCTCGATCTACAACACGCCGATTGCCCGCGCGTTCTACAGCTATCCAGTCT
This sequence comes from Tabrizicola oligotrophica, assembly GCF_011008935.1. Lineage (GTDB taxonomy): Bacteria > Pseudomonadota > Alphaproteobacteria > Rhodobacterales > Rhodobacteraceae > Tabrizicola_A > Tabrizicola_A oligotrophica. The sequence continues at coordinate 480,228 of NZ_JAAIVJ010000002.1, forward strand.
CGCAGCGCTATCTGATCCAGCGTCGTCTGGCGAGCTGGGGCTATTACCGCGGGGGCATCGACGGCTCGTTCGGTCCCGGCACCTATGCGGCGGTCGTCGGCTATGCCCGCGCCAATGGCATGGGCCGCAGCCTTGGCACGACTGCAGGGGCTTTCGGGGTTTATGACAGCTTGATCTACTGATCTTTGCTTGCCAAGCCGCAAAGCGGCGCAAGACCCCTTGGTCCTGTGCCGCTTTTTTTCGCCTGCCCCCAAGGATTGCGGCCCGGTCCGCGTCCAAGCATTGTGATGTTGATGGATATGCCCCCAGAACCTCTTGGCGACGACCTTCTGGCAACCGCCGCCGCTGCCGGAGATCGCGCGGCGTTTTCCGCGCTGATCCAGCGGCATTATGACCGGGTGCAGGGGCTGGCCTGGCGGCTGACCGGCAATCCGGCAGAAGCGCAGGATCTGGCGCAGGACATCTTCGCCGCCCTGCCCGCCAAGCTGCGGCACTGGCGGGCCGAGGCGCGGTTCTCGACCTGGCTCTACCGGGTGGTGGTCAACGCCGCTCATGACTTGCGCCGCCGTCAGGCCACGCGCTCGAAGGCGGCGGATGGCTGGGGCGACTGGGAGCTGGCGCGGCAGGACGAGATCGTGGAGGAGCGGGAGCGGCTGGATTGGCTGACGCAGGCGATGGCCCGGTTGTCGCCGGAGCTGCGTGACACCGTGGCGCTGGTGCTGGGCGAAGACCTGACCCAGGCACAGGCGGGTGAGGTTCTGGGTCTGTCGGAAGGCACCATCGCCTGGCGCATGGCCGAGGTGAGGAAACGGCTGCGCCTGATGGCAAAGGAGGGGGCGAGATGACCGATGATGTGGGCGATCTGAAAGCTGCATTGCGCGCCGCGCCGCCCGCCGACCCGGCCGCCCGGGCCGAGGCCCTGCGGCTGGCGCTGGAAAATTTCGACCGGCTCCAAGGATCGGCCGATCCGGCCCGTCTCATGACAGACCGCCCCATGGAAGGGCGGGGTGTCTTGAGCGGAGCCTTCCAGATGTTGAAGAAGCTTGCCTCGCGGCCGGTGCTGGCCGCGACGACCTCGGCTGCGGCATTGGTCGCGGGGATGGTCATCGTCCTGCCGCTGATCGACCTGGGGGCGGTTCCCGGTACCGCGCCGAAACCTGTCGCCGTTGAGACCACCAACGAGTCGCGTCAGCGCATCGAGGAGGTCCCGGCTGAGGCCGAACAGTTGGCCTCCCCACCGGTGTTGGTCGCGCCAGCGCCCATGGCCAAGGCCGCCCCCGAAGGCGGAGCGATGACCCGAATGGCGGCCCCCGAGGCCGATGCCATGCTGGCCGACGCCCCCATGATGGAAATGGCGATGGAGCCTGTGGCCGCTGCGGACCCTGACATGGCCGCCCCGCCCAAGGAAAATACCGAGGCCTTTGCGAACGCCCCCACCAACCCGGTGAAGGTGACGGCAGAGGAACCGGTTTCGACCTTTTCAATCGACGTCGATACTGCCAGCTATGCCATGGTCCGCCAGTCGCTGAACGCGGGCTTCCTGCCCGATCCGGCTTCGGTCCGGGTCGAGGAGATGGTGAACCGTTTCCCCTATTCCTACCCCGCCCCCGCGGCGGATGAGGCGTTCCGCCCGACGGTTACTGTGATGCCGACGCCTTGGAACCCGGGCACGCGGCTGGTGCATATCGCCATTCAGGGCGCGCTGCCCGAGGTCAAGGCCCGCCCGCCGCTCAATCTGGTGTTCCTGATCGACACCTCAGGCTCGATGGACGACCCGATGAAGCTGCCGCTTCTGAAGCAATCGCTGGCGCTGGTCCTGCCGGAACTGCGGCCCGAGGATCAGGTTGCGATCGTCAGCTATGCCGGATCGGCCGGGCAAGTGCTGCCACCGACGCCAGCACGTGACCGCGCCGCGATCCTTGACGCGCTGGACCGGCTGGCGGCTGGCGGCTCGACCGCCGGGGCTGAGGGCATTGCGCTGGCCTATCAGGTGGCGCAGGGCATGACTGCCGAGGGTGAGGTTTCGCGCGTGCTCTTGGCGACGGATGGCGATTTCAACGTTGGCATGGCCGATCCCGAGGCGCTGAAGGGGTTCATCGCCAGGGAACGCGAGGCGGGGATCTACCTGTCGGTTCTGGGCTTTGGTCGCGGCAATCTGGATGACGCCACGATGCAGGCGCTGGCGCAGAACGGCAACGGCATGGCGGCCTATATCGACAGCCTGTCCGAGGCCCGCAAGGTGCTGGTCGATCAGCTGACCGGGGCCTTGTTCCCGATTGCCGACAACGTGAAGATCCAGGTTGAGTGGAACCCGGTCGCGGTCGCGGAATACCGGCTGATCGGCTATGAAACCCGCGCCCTGCGACGCGAGGATTTCAACAATGACAAGGTGGATGCCGGCGATATCGGCGCCGGTGCGCAGGTGACGGCGATCTATGAGATCACCGCGCCGGGCAGCCCGGCGCTGTTGAATGACCCGTTGCGCTATGGCGCGGCGACGCCGCCGACGCCGGGGGCCGAGCTTGGGTTCCTGCGCCTGCGGCACGTCGCGCCGGGCGAAACCGAGAGCCGGTTGCAGGAAACCCCGATCCTGCCCGAAATGTCGGCACCCGGGGACGAGGCGCGCTTTGCCGTGGCGATGGCGGGCTTTGGTCAATTGCTGACCGGGGCGACCTATCTGGGGGGCTGGGGCTGGTCGGAGGCCATTGCCCTGGCGCAAGGCGCGCGGGGTGAGGATGCCTTCGGCTATCGCGCCGAAGCGCTTGGGCTGATGCGGCTTGCCGAGGCGCTGGACAGATAGCGCGCCGCCAGACCGGCGACACGGGATGCAGGAAGGCCCGGGGCAGCTGCCTCCGGGCCTTTTTCTGTCCGGCTGGGCGGATCAGACCGCGCTGGTTTCGACCGGCTTGGCTTCGATTGCCGGGGTCTCGGTCGCGCCGGCGCGGCCAATCTCGATCCGGCGGGGCTTCATCGCCTCGGGCACTTCGCGGGCAAGATCAACGTGCAGCATGCCGTGTTCGTGGGCGGCCCCCGTCACGCGCACATGATCGGCCAGCGCGAAGCGGCGTTCAAAGGCGCGGGTGGCAATGCCGCGGTGCAGATAGGTCTTGTCCGCGGTTTCCGGGGCCTTGCGGGCCGCAACGATCAGCGCGCCTTCCTTGACCTCGACCGACAGTTCCTCCGGGGTAAAACCGGCCACGGCGATCGAGATGCGATAGGCATCCTCGGCAGTCTTTTCGATGTTGTAGGGTGGATAGGTGGGCTGGGCCACATCGGCGGTCAGCGCGCGGTCCATCAGGTCGGCGATACGGTCAAAGCCGACGGTGGCACGGTAAAGGGGGGCAAAATCAAAGCCACGCATGTCATCCTCCAGGAGCGATGTTATGGGCGCCCGCCCCGGGTTCGGGCACGGACAGGAAAGGCTCCCCGGCCCTTCGTGGCGCCGGGGATAACAGCGATCTGGGGAGAGGCCCCCGGAATTTCAAGAGGCCGGAAGGGGGCGTCAGGCCCAGATATCACCCATGGTATAGCCGTTCGGCAGCGGGTCGTCGTGATCCAGCACCAGAGTGTTGATGCCGAAGATCCAGCTCGTGCCGCTGATCGTCGGCACCACGGCGGGGCGGTCGCCGATCCGCGCCTCGTCCACCAGCCGCCCGGTAAAGACGGTGCCGAGAATGCCCTGATGCCGGAAGTCCTGACCCAGCGGCAATTCCCCCTTGGCGTTCAACACCGCCATCTTGGCGCAGGTGCCGGTGCCGCAGGGGCAGCGGTCGATCGCCCCGGTCCAGGTGTTCGGGTCGTCCCATGACAGCGGGCCGGTCGCCATGGTGACGGCGTTCTTCCAGTCGGCCCGGGGATCGTCCGTCGGCCCGGAAAGTTGCGAGATGGTGATGCCGACGCCGGGGTAATCGGGATGCGCCACCGGAAGCTGCTCGATCGCCGCCTGCCGGATCATCGCCGAGACGCGCGCGATTTCGCGACCATGTTCCGGGATCAGTTCCAGCCCCTTGAACTGGCGCACATCGGCGATGACGTAGAACATGCCGCCCCAGCCGACATCCACCCGGACCTTGCCGAGATGCGGCACGTCGATTTCGGCATCCAGATGCGCGGCAAAGGCCGGCACATTGCGGAAGGTGACCGCCTTGACCTTGCCGTTCTGGCAATCGGCCCTGACCCGGATCAGCCCGGCCGGGGCCTCCAGCACCAGTTCCGTCACCGGCTCTTTCATCGGCAGGATGCCCATTTCCAGCAACACCGTCACGACCGAAATCGTGTTGCCACCGGACATCACCGGATATTCGACCTGTTCCATGATGATGTAACCCGCGTCCGCTTCGGGGTGCGAGGGCGGCACCAGCAGGTTGCAGCAATGCGCCGGATAGCCGCGCGGCTCGCGCAGGACCAGCTTGCGCAGCTGGTCGTCATTGGCTTCAAGCCAGCGCATCTTTTCCAGAACCGAAGCCCCCGGAATATGTCCGACGCCGCCGGTGATGACCCGCATCGGAATGCCCGAATGCGTGTCGATGGCCTGTATCGTGCGCTTGAAACCCATGGTCTGCCTCTGATCCTGATGGTGGTGGCCGCCATATCAGATACCGGAGCCAATCCGCGCAAACGAGAAATTTCCCGCCTGCCGCATTAGTAAAACTAATGGACTGTCAACGTCGCAGGTCCCGCAGCAGGTGGTCGACAAAGCGCTGCACCACAGGGCGCTGGCGGGATGAGGGATTGATCTTCATGAAATTCGACCGCCCCGAGGTGATCTGCGCCGGATGGGCAAAGATCAGGTCGCCGCGTTGGATATGGCCGCGCACAAGGTTGTGGATGCCCAGCATCACGCCTTCGCCCGCCAGTGCAGCTTCGGTCAGAAGCGTGACCTTGTTGGTGGACAGGCTGAAGGCCGCCTTGCGATAGACCGCGCCCTGCGCCTGAAACCACTCCTCCCAGCCCAGGGGATGCCACTGGATCGCGCCCGAACTCCAGTGCCGTTCATGCAGGTGCAGAAGGTTGGTCTGGTTCAGGCTTTCGGGGTCGGGGAAGGGACCGTGCGCCGCAAGATAGGCCGGGGTGCAGACGGGCTGGGCAACTTCGGGATACATCAGATGCAGGGTGTCGCCGATCTCGAACCGCTCGTTGCCGCACAAAAGCGCGATATCGACCCCGGAATGCTGGCTGAGCGCGGCATCTTCGTCCGAGGCCAGCACAGTAAAGCTGGTGCCGGGATGGTGGGCGCGGAAGCTGTCGATCAAGGGCTTCAGCCAGAAGGCCGCCAGCGCGTCGGTTGCTGAAATCGTCACACTTTGCGAGGGGTCCCCGGGGCGCAACAGGCCGACGCCGGCGCTGATGGCGTCAAGCCCGTCCGAGACCGCCGCCACCAGATCGACCCCGGCCGGAGTCAGCTCCAGCGCGTTGTGCTTGCGCAGGAACAGATCGGTTTCCAGGGCGCGCTCCAGAAGGCGGATCTGCTGGCTGATGGCGCCCTGGGTGATGTTCAGCTCGCGCGCCGCAAGGGTAAAACTGAGATGTTTCGCGGCCACCTCGAAGGTGGCGAGCGCGCCAAGAGAGGGCAGGTGCCTGCGATGGACAGGTTTCACGAGAGGCCTGACAGGTAAGGCGCGCGCGGGGTGCGGCCGGGGTGCATTAGTGCAGCTATGCCACTGTGCCGGGAGTGGGCAAGGCTGTCAACGGCCATGCCGGCAGACGCCATGAACAGTTCACCGGTCCGGCAACCCTGCCGGCCTGCGACAGAATTCCTCAGTGGCTTTCACCCCGCGAGCCGCCTAACATGGCGGAAAGCCCGGAACTAATCCGGCTGCGGGCCACATGGTTTGTTGCGGCTCCGGTTCATGCGGCACAAGGCCGACCGGATTTCGCGGCGGCCGTGCAGGGGCGTTGCGCGCGATGGCAAGCAAGGACGAAACGGTTTTTCACGCCACGGGCCTGACCAAGGTCTATCGCAGCGGCGCGCATGAGGTGCAGGCCCTGCGCGGGGTGGATTTCCAGGCGCGCAAGAGCGAATTCATCGTCATCCTCGGGCCGTCCGGGTCGGGAAAATCGACCTTCCTCAACATCGTCGGCGGGCTGGACCGGGCCAGCGGTGGCGAGGTCTGGTTCAGGGATCATCAGTTGACTGCACTCGATGATCGCGGCCTGACGCAATACCGGCGCGATCATGTCGGCTTTGTCTTTCAGTTCTACAACCTCGTGCCCAGCCTGACCGCCCGCGAGAACGTGGCGCTTGTCACCGAAATCGCCCGCCGCCCGATGTCGCCGGATGCAGCGCTGGCGCTGGTCGGTCTGTCGGACCGTCGCGACCACTTTCCCGCTCAGCTTTCGGGCGGCGAGCAGCAGCGGGTGGCGATTGCCCGCGCCATCGCCAAGAACCCCGAGGTGCTGCTCTGCGATGAACCGACCGGCGCGCTGGACAGTGCGACCGGGATCAAGGTGCTGGAGGCGCTGGCCGAGGTGAACCGCAAGGTCGGTGCGACAACGCTGGTCATCACCCACAACGCCGCGATCCGCGACATCGGGGACCGGGTGCTGCGCTTTGCCGACGGGCGGATCGTGGAGGAAACGGTCAATGCCACGAAAAAGCGCCCGGCGGAGGTGTCATGGTAATCTCGCCCCTGCGCCGCAAGGTGCTGCGCGATCTGCGCAGGCTTTGGGCGCAGGCACTGGCCATCGCGCTGGTGCTGGCGGCGGGCGTGGCAACGCTGATCCTTGGCAACGGGGCCTATGCCTCGCTGTCCGAGACGCGGGCGCGATATTACGGCGAGTTCCGCTTTGCCGATGTCTTTGCCGATGTGACGCGCGCGCCCTTGGCGCTCATGGCGGAGGTTCGCGGCATCGCGGGCGTGCTGGCCGCCGAGGGGCGGATCGTGAAGCTTGCGCTGCTCGACTTGCCCGACATGGCGGAGCCGGGGACGATCCTGCTGGTTTCGCTGCCCGAGGCCGGGGAGGCGGGGCTGAACCAGCTTTATCTGCGGCAGGGCAGGTTGCCGGACTCGCAATCCGCCGACGAGGTGGTGGTGTCCGAAGGCTTTGCCACGGCGCACCGCCTGCGGCCGGGGTCGTCTCTCGCGGTGGTCATGAACGGCCAGCGCCGGACGCTGCGGCTCACCGGAGTCGTGCTGTCGCCCGAGTTCATCTATGCGCTTGGCCCCGGAGAGCTGATGCCGGACCCGCGCCGTTTCGGCGTCGCCTGGTTGCCACGTCCGGGCCTGGAGGCGGCGCACGATCTTGAGGGCGCGTTTTCCAATCTGGTGCTGAAGCTCGCCCCCGGCGCGGATGCCGACCGGGTGATCGAAGCGGTGGACCGGTTGACCGCGGCCTATGGCGGGGCGGGGGCGATCGGGCGGGCGGACCAGATCTCGCACGCCTTTCTGGATGCCGAATTGAGACAGCTGAGCGCCATGGTCAAGATCCTGCCGCCGGTCTTTCTCCTGGTTGCGGCGATGCTGGTGAACATGACGCTGTCGCGGCTGGTGACGCTGGAACGCGAGCAGATCGGGCTGTTGAAGGCCATCGGCTATTCGGGCCGTGCCATTGCCCAGCACTATGTCGAATTCGTGCTGGCCGTCGCTGTCGTAGGCATCGCGATCGGCTTTGCCGCCGGGGCTTGGCTTGGCGCCGGGCTGGCCGGGCTGTATGCCCGGTTCTACGCCTTTCCGTTTCTGGTCTTTGCCCGTGACGCCGGGGTTTACGGCCTTGCTGCCCTTGTCACTGCCGGGGCCGCGGTTGCCGGGGCACTTTTCGCGGTGCGGGCGGTGCTGACGCTGCCGCCCGCCGTGGCCATGTCGCCGCCCGCGCCCGCAGATTACCGGTCGCGCATGGGCTTTGCCTTGCAGCATCTTGCGCTGCGCCAGACCGCAGTGATGACCGTCCGGCACCTGATCCGCTGGCCCCTGCGTACGGCGTCGGGTATTTTCGGCGTGGCGATGGCGGTTGCGGTTCTGGTCGCCTCGCTGTGGACCTTCGGCTCGATCGAGCGGCTGATCGACCTCACCTTCTTTCAGGCCGAGCGGCAGGACGTCACCGTCGCCTTTGCCGGTGCCGAGCCGGCGCGCGCCGTGCAGGCGGTGCGCCAGATGCCGGGGGTCCTGTTGGCCGAGCCCTATCGCAGCGTGGCCGCGCGGATCTCGCATCGCACCCTGTCGCGCAAGGTGTCGATCACCGGGCGGCCCGCTGAAACCACGCTGTCGCGCGTCCTGTCGCCCGATGCCCGCCCGATGGCCCTGCCCGACGCCGGGCTGGTCCTGTCCGAGGCGCTGTGCGACGCCCTTGCTGTCCGTCCGGGCGATCTGGTGACGGTCGAGTTTCTGGAAGGCCAGCGCCGCACCATCACCCTGCCGGTCAGTGGCCAGTCTCTCGGCTATGTCGGGCTGGGCGCGGCGATGGAGATTTCGGCCCTGAACCGCGCCATGCACGAAGGCGCGCTGATTTCGGGCGTCAACCTGATGCTGGACAAGGCGCAGGGTCCGGCCTTCTACGCCGCTGCCAAGGCGGCACCCAAGACCGGCTTTGTCATCGTGCTGGGCAGGACGGTCCAGAGGTTCCGCGACACGCTGGCGGAAAACATCACGGCGATGATCTCCGTCTATGTCGTGCTTGCTGCGATCATCGCAGTCGGGGTGATCTACAATTTTGCCCGCATTGCCCTGTCCGAACAGGGGCGCGATCTGGCCAGCCTGCGGGTTCTGGGCTTCACCAAGGCCGAAGTCTCGGGCATCCTGTTCGGAGAACTGGCTGTGATCGTGCTTCTGGCGCAGCCCTTGGGCTGGGGGATCGGGCATCTCATCGGCCTTGGCATGGTGACGGCCTTTTCTTCAGACCTTTACCGCGTGCCGCTGGTGATCGGTCGCGAGGTCTATGCGATGGCCAGTCTGGTTGTCTGCGCCGCCGCCCTCGCCTCGGCGCTGGCGGTGCGCCGCCGTATCAACCGCCTCGACATGATCGAGGTTCTGAAAACAAGGGAATGACCGATGCGCCGCGTGACCTATGCCCTAGCCGCCCTTGTGATCGCAGGCCTTGCCTTCTGGGCCTTCCGGCCCGCCCCGGTCGAGGTCGAGCTTGCCGAAATCACCCCTCGCAGCTTTGACGTGCGGGTCGAAGAGGACGGTGTGGCGCGCATCCGCAATGTCTTTACCATTTCGGCCAGCAATGCGGGCAGGCTGCAAAGGATCGGCCTGCATGCCGGCGATCCTGTGGTGGCCAATGAGACCGTGGTTGCGGTCATCGGACCGGCGGCGCCGGTGTTGCTTGACGCCCGCTCGCGCGCCATCGCCGAGGCAACCGTTGCCGCCGCACGGGCCGCAACCGATCTGGCGCGGGCGCAACTGGCACAGGCCGAAGCGGCGCTGGATCTGGCAACCAGCGAGGCCAACCGGACCCGGGCGCTTTATGAGCGTGGCACGGTGTCCGAGCGGGTCCGCGACACCGCGCTGAGCGCACACAAGACCGCCGAAACTGCGGTGTCCAGCGCGCTGGCAAACCTGTCCGTCCGCGAGAAGGAGTTGGAAAGCGCGCAGGCGGTGCTGCGGTCGGACCAGACCCCGGACGCCGACCCCTGCTGCGTGAACATCGTGGCGCCAACTTCGGGCCGGGTGCTGCGGGTGCTGACCGAAAGCGAGCAGGTGGTGCAGCCGGGAACGCCGATCCTTGAAATCGGCGATCCGGGAAAGTTGGAAGTGGTGGTCGATCTTCTGTCCCGCGACGCAGTGCGCGTGCGCGAAGGGGCGGGGGCGGCGATCATCGGCTGGGGCGGTGCGGCGCTGGAGGCCCGGGTCGAGCGTATCGAGCCATCGGCCAGAACGCGGGTCTCGGCGCTGGGCATTGATGAACAACGGGTCGAAACCATCCTCTCGCTGCAGGGCGATCCGGCGGAATGGGCCGGGCTTGGCCATGGCTTCCGCGTTGTCGCGCGGATCACCCTCTGGCAGGGCGTGGATATCCTGTCCATTCCGGTCGGGGCGCTGTTCCGCGACGGATCGGACTGGGCGACCTTTGTCGTGACGGATGGGCGGGCGCGCCTGACACCCATCACGCTCGGGGAACGCAACGAGGAATTCGCGCAGGTTCTGTCGGGGGTTGCGGCCGGCGCTGCCGTGATCCTGCATCCCGGCGACACAGTGGCCGATGGGGTCAGCGTGGTGGGCCGGAAGGAATAGCCCGCCCCGTCCCCCCCCGTTACGCGGCTTCGGTTCCCTTTACGCCAGTGATGTAGCTGACGATGTCGTTGCCGTCGGTTTCGTCCTTGCGGAGCGAGGCGACGATGCGGCCGCGGCGGAAGACGACGATGCGGTCGACGAGGTCGAAGACCTGGCGCAGGTTGTGGGAGATCAGGATCATCGGGATGCCGCGCTCCTTCAGGCCGCGGATGATGTTTTCGACCTGCGCGGTTTCCTGCACGCCAAGCGCGGCCGTCGGTTCGTCCATGATCACGAGCTTCGAGGCAAAGGCCGCCGTGCGCGCGATCGACACGCATTGCCGCTGGCCTCCGCTCATGTTGCGGATCGGGTTGTCGACATTGGGGATCTTCACCGCCG
>NZ_JAAIVJ010000003.1 GCF_011008935.1 Tabrizicola oligotrophica
AACCCCGATCCTCGATCTGGGCCACGGCATCGCGCTTGAACTCGTCTGTGAATTTAGCTCCGGACATCTTGTCCTCCTTGCTTCCAAAATTACCAAGCAAGGCGTCTACAAATCTAGGGGCGATTCAACCTCTTGCCCCAGGGTCATCTGCGGCAGGGTAACGGTTGGTTCAATGCCACCTTCGCCGTCAAGCCCGAAGAGCGGCAGCGGCGCGGGGCCGCTCAGCCCCTTGGCGGCCCAGAGCGCCTCGCGGCGGTTGAGGCCAAGCGGGGTGAAGGCGTCGGCCTCGGCCAGCCGTTCCAGCGTCTCCGGCCCCACCCCGGCGCGGCGCCACAGGCTTTCGACATCGGGATAGCCATTGCCGCGCGCCGCCGCGATCCAGTCGGCATCTTCGGCCCGCATCCCCTTGATCTGCCGGAATCCGAGCCGCAGCGCCAGGGCGCCATCGGGTCGTGCCTCCAGCGTGCAGTCCCACTGCGAATGATCCACCGACACCGGGCGCACCTCGACCCCATGCTCGCGGGCATCACGGACCAGTTGGGCGGGGGCATAGAACCCCATCGGCTGGGCATTCAGCAGCGCGCAGGTGAAGACCGCCGGGTGGTGGCGCTTCAACCAGGCGGAAATATAGACCAGCCGGGCGAAGCTGGCGGCATGGCTTTCGGGGAAGCCATAGCTGCCGAAGCCCTCGATCTGGGCAAAGCAGCGGGCGGCGAAATCGGCCTGATAGCCGCGCGCCAGCATGCCGGAGACGAAACGGTCGCGGAACGAGCCGATGGTGCCCATGCGCTTGAAGGTGGCCAGAGACCGGCGCAGGCGGTCGGCTTCGGCGGGCGTGAACCCGGCCGCCACCACGGCGATCTGCATCGCCTGCTCCTGAAACAGCGGCACGCCATAGGTGCGGCCCAGCACCTCCATCATCGCCGGGCCAAGATCTTCGACCGGTTCCTTGCCCTGACGGCGGTTGATGAAGGGATGCACCATGCCGCCCTGAATCGGGCCGGGGCGGACGATGGCGACCTCGCAGACCAGATCGTAGAACTGGCGCGGGCGCATCCGGGGCAGGAAGTTGAGCTGCGCCCGGCTTTCCACCTGAAACACCCCGATGGCATCGGCACGGCACAGCATGTCATAGACCTGTTTCCGGGCAATGTTCCCGGGGCTGTCCCCGGACGGGTCGGCCTTGTCCGGATCTGGCGTCAGGGTCGCCAGATCCATCTGGATCCCGCGATGATCTTTCAGCAATTGAAATGACTTGCGGATGCATGTCAGCATCCCCAGCCCCAGCACATCCACCTTCAAGAGCCCCAGCGCGTCGATATCGTCCTTGTCCCATTCGATGACGGTGCGGTCCTCCATCGCGGCGTTCTCGATGGGGCAAAGCTCATCAAGGCGCCCCTGCGTGATGACAAAACCGCCGACGTGCTGGGAAAGGTGGCGGGGAAAGCCGATAAGATCCCCGATCAGCTGCAGGGCCAGTTGGGTTTTCCATCTCATGCGTCCTGCAAGACTGGTAAGGCTATCCGGGGACAATCCGCCCTTCGAGCCCGATCTCGATTATGCCGCCACACTATCAGATGGTCGACTGCAAATTCCGCCCGACACCATCAGCCGCCAGGCTATCCGAGCGAACTTGTTGGCCAGTGCCACCGCGACCAACTTCGGTGGTTTGCGCTCGAGCAGTGCCGCGAGCCAGTTTGTTGGCTTGTGGCGACCAGCCCTGATATGCCTAAGCAGTGCCGTGGCACCCACGATCAGAACGGATCGCAGGGCAGCGTCACCGGTCTTGGTGATGCCTCCGTGTCTCATACGCCCGCCTGTGGAATGATCCCGGGGTGTCAGACCGATCCAGGCTGCGAAGTCTCGGCCGGATCGGAAGCTCTCGGCCGGCGGTGCCTTCATGCTGAACAGCGTCGCCCCGATCGGTTCTATCCCAGGAATTGTCGCGATGCGTCGGCTGGCCTCATTCTCGCGGTGCCATTTCATGAGCCTGGCTTCGATCTCTTCCAGGCGTGCTTCGACCGCGGCATATTCCTTGGCCTGAAAGCGGAAGAGCTCCAGTGCCAGTTCAGGCAACGACTCATCCTCCAGAACGCGTTGTATCAGCGCATTGACGTTCTGCCGACCGGCGGCCCCAACAATGCCAAACTCGGCCGCATAGCTGCGGAACGCATTCGAGAGCTGTGATTTGACCGAGACCAGGGCTCGCGCACGGTCATCAGCATACACGCTGCCTGCTGTTCCTTCGACTTGATTGGCACGAAGCGCATGCTCGGTCGGGTGACTGCTTCACAAGGAGCCTCTGCATCGGCAGCATCGTTTTTGCCCCGCTTCACGTAGGGCTTTACATATTGCGACGGTATCAGCCTCACATCATGGCCAAGCGAAGTGAGCAACCGCGCCCAGTGATGCGAACTGCCGCAGGATTCGATGGCGATGAGCGCAGGCGGCAGCGTCTCGAAATAGTGGATCATCTCGGATCGCCGGAACGATCTGCGGACGACGACAACTTCGTCGGCGTCTCCCCCGTGCAACTGAAAGACGGACTTGGATGTATCCATGCCGATGCGGACTGGTGGGTTCTTCATCGCTCTCTCCTCCGTTTCGTGGCTGCGGTTCCAAAGACCATAGCGCAGGCGGGTGAGGAGCCGTCCACACCAGCACATGGGCGACTCCGGGGCGGCTCGGCAGAGTGTTTATCGGAACAATAGTGGAACAAATGCCCGGTTGCAAACTGCGCACCAAGCGTGAGGGAGGGGTGGCTCTCGGGCAAAGCCCCTCTCGCAAACCCGGCGCCGCACCGGGTTCGACCGGCTTTCCCGCCAACGTGACAGGGCCGGAGGCTTGCTCTATGCTGTTGCAAAACGGGCCGTTAAAGGTTGCAGGCAGGCATGAGCAAGACCCCCTTTGTCATCGTCACCCTGCCCCGCAGCGGGTCTTACCACCTGCGCGCGCTTCTGGATTCCGCCCCCGACATTCGCTGCTATGGCGAGATCTTCAAGGGCAGCGAGGTCGAGCTTCCGCCAGAAGACCTGGTGCTGGTCGGGCTTGGTAAGAAGGACACCCAGAAGCGCGACGAGATGGGCATGGCCGTACTGAACCGGCTGCGCAAGAAAACCGACGCGGCAGAGCAGATCCTTGGCTTCAAGGATTTCCGCTTCAACCTGACGCGGGCGAAGATCTACCAGCAGATCACCAACTCGAAAGGCTGGCGCAAGGTCTTCCTGTTCCGCAATCCGGTCGAGCGCTACATCTCGATGGAGCGCGCCGACCTGACCGGGGTTTTCGTGGTCACCGAACGGAACAAGGACGCCGGGCTGGATCTGAAACGCCCGATCCGCTTTGACGCCGAGCGGTTCGAGAAATCCATGGGCAGCCACCGCAACCTGACCCGGGACGCGCAGACGGCGCTGGAGAAAAGCGGCCCCGATCTGGTGCATGTGCTGGATTACGCCCAGCTCAACACCGTGGAAAGCCGCAAGGCGCTGATGGGTTTTCTCGGCTCGGCGGGGGACGGGGCGCTTCTGGCCTCGGATCATGTCAAGCAGTTCACCGCGCCTTTCGAAAGCGGGGTCGAGAACTGGCCCGAAATGGAAGCCTATCTGCAAGAGACCCGGCAGATGGACCTCTTGCCACCGCGCTGAGGCGACCTAGAGATCAAAGCTGGCAAAGACCGGCGCGTGGTCGGAAGGCTGCTCCCAGCCCCGCGCGGCGCGCAGGATGCGGCTGCCATGGGCGGCGGCGGCGATATCGGGCGTGGCCCAGACATGGTCCAGTCGGCGGCCCTTGTCGGCGGCGTTCCAGTCGGCGGCGCGGTAGGACCACCAGCTGTAAAGCCGGCCCGCGGGAATGTCGGCACGGGTCACGTCCACCCATTTGCCCGCGTCTTGCGTGTCTGCCAGATGCGCCACCTCGATGGGGGTGTGGCTGACGATCTTCAGCAGCGCCTTGTGGTCCCAGACATCATCCTCGCGCGGGGCGATGTTCAGGTCGCCGACCAGAATGGATTTCGCCGGCGCATCAGCCCGGAAGGCATCGCGCATCTCGGTCAGGAAATCGAGCTTCTGGCCGAATTTCTCGTTCTCGCTGCGATCGGGAATGTCGCCACCTGCCGGCACATAGAAGTTGTGGATCGTGACGCCGTTTTCCAGCCGGGCCGCGACATGGCGGGCGTGGCCGAGGCTGGCGTAATCCTGCCCGCCCGCGTCGGTGATCGGCAGCTTCGACAGGATCGCCACGCCGTTGTAGCCCTTTTGCCCGCGCGCGACCATGTGGCTATAGCCCAGCGCCCGGAACTGCTCGACCGGGATCTTCTCGACCGGGCTTTTGCATTCCTGCAGGCAAAGGATGTCGGGAGCTTCCTCGGCCATCAGCTTTGCCACCAGACCTTCGCGCAAGCGGACCGAATTGATGTTCCAGGTGGCGAGGGTGAAGGGCATGGGCGATCTCCTGTTCGGGTCGTCCCCTTATGCCGTCTTGGGCGGAAAAAGAAAGCCCGACCAAACGGGGCCGGGCGCAGTCCAACAGGGAGGTGGATTCTGTATATCACAGAATCAGCGTTCCGCGAATTGACCGAAATCAAAAGCACAGGCGTCATGGTTTTTCGGTCACAATCGAGGGTTGCGCCACAAGTTGACGCGGACGCAGCGGGCGGTCATGGTTCGGCCATGACCACAAGTCTTTGGAAAAGCCGCAATTATCGCCTGCTGTTTGCCTCAGCCGCGGCAACCAATATCGGCGACGGGCTGGCCGCGGTGGCAGTGCCATGGCTGGCCACCCTGCTGACCGGGGATCCGCTGCTGATCGGCCTTGTTGCCGCGGCCCGGCATCTGCCGTGGTTCCTGTTCGCCCTGCCCGCGGGCGTAGTGACCGACCGGTACGACCATCGCCACATCCTTATCGCCGCCGAC
The DNA here is from genome assembly GCF_011008935.1 of Tabrizicola oligotrophica. Lineage (GTDB taxonomy): Bacteria > Pseudomonadota > Alphaproteobacteria > Rhodobacterales > Rhodobacteraceae > Tabrizicola_A > Tabrizicola_A oligotrophica. The sequence goes on from NZ_JAAIVJ010000003.1 coordinate 4,911, forward strand.
ACGCTGCGCGTGGGGCTGGTGACGGCCTTGGTCGCGCTGGCGCTGCTGGCTGGCCCCGGCACCGGCCCGGTCTTGCTGATGGCGGGTCTGACCTTCCTTCTGGGAACAGCCGAAGTGCTGCGCGACAACACTGCGCAGACCTTCCTGCCCTCGGTCGTCGCAAAGCCCCAGCTCGAGCGGGCGAATGGCACGCTCTGGGCGACCGAGCAACTGGCGGGGCAATTGTTGGGGCCTCCGCTGGCGGGGTTCCTGATCGGGCTGGCGGTGGCCCTGCCCTTTGGCATTCAGACCGGGCTTCTGGTGGCGGCCATCGGGTTGACCGCCGCGATGCGGCTCGGCCCGCGCGAGGGCGGGCAGGCGGTGCTGCCCCCGATCGCCGCGTTGAAGGAAGGCATCCTCTGGCTCTGGCGCGACCGCGAACTGCGGCGGCTGGCCTTTCTGCTCGGCGGGTTCAACTTTCTCGGCTACGGGTTCTGGGCGGTCTTTGTGCTTTATGGCCAAAGGGTGCTGCGGCTTGACGCCTTTGGCTATGGCACCCTGTTGACCGCCGCCGCCTGCGGCGGGCTGGCGGCAACCCTCATCGGCCCCTGGGTGTTGCGCCACATGGCGCCTGCCACGGCCATCGTGACCGGCATGGCGGGGTTTACCGTCGCCTCGGCCACGCTGGCCCTTGGCGCCCCCTTGTGGCTGGTCGCCGGGGTGCTTGTGCTGGACGGCTTCACCGGCATGCTGTGGAACATCGCGCAGGTCAGCTATCGCCAACGCCATATCCCCGGCCCGCTGCTGGGGCGCGTCAACAGCGCTTTCCGCTTCCTCGGCACCGGGCCGGCGGCCTTTGGCGCCTTTGTCTTCGGCGCGCTGATCGCCCTCGGCGAGGGGGCGGGCGCAGTGCTGCTGCCCTATGGGCTGGCTGCCCTTCTCGCCGCGGCGCTGACGCTCTATGCCGCCTTCCGCCTGCGGCTGGAATAAAAAAACCGGGCGACAAGCGCCCGGCCAGTTCCAACAGGGAGGGATGCCGTGTCATGACCCCGACACGGCGAGGGGAAGGAAGGCGGGATCAAGGGAGGAGGTCACCCGCTGATCCCAAGATAGGAAACGATCTGGGCAACAATAAGTCCCAGACCGTTAATTTTTCGCCAATTACGCCACCAGCTTGTATCCGCCGCTTTCCGTCAGCAGAAGGCGGGCGTTCGACGGGTCGGCTTCGATCTTCTGGCGCAGCCGGTAGATGTGGGTTTCCAGCGTATGCGTCGTCACCCCGGCATTGTAGCCCCAGACCTCGTGCAAGAGCACATCGCGCGCCACCACGCCCGATTGCGCCCGGTAAAGGAACTTCAGGATGTTGGTTTCCTTGTCGGTCAACCGCACCTTCTTGTCCTTGGCATCCACCAAGAGCTTCTGCGCCGGCTTGAACGTATAGGGGCCAAGCTGGAACACCGCGTCTTCCGACTGTTCATGCGTGCGCAGCTGCGCCCGGATGCGGGCCAGAAGGACCGGAAACTTGAAGGGCTTGGTCACATAGTCATTCGCCCCCGAATCCAGCCCCAGAATGGTGTCAGAGTCGGTGTCATGCCCCGTCAGCATCATGATCGGGCATTTGACGCCCGATTTGCGCATCCGCTTGCACAGCTCGCGCCCGTCGGTGTCAGGCAGGCCGACATCAAGGATCACCAGATCGTAAAGCCCCTGCTTCACCTTCTCCATGCCCTCGGCGCCGTTGCGCGCCTCGAACACGTCGAAATCCTCGGTCATTACCAGCTGTTCCGAAAGCGCCTCGCGCAGGTCGTCGTCGTCGTCCACCAGCAGGATTTTCCGCAGCGTTGCCATTCATGCCTCCATCGGGCGCCTGCCCTTGCGCCACAGATGCGCCCCGCTTCCCGGTCTGGCAAGAATTGCAACAAATCCCTCACGCGGTCGTGTCGGGATGCGGCCCTGTGTTTCAATTCCGTAACGTCCGGCCTATGTAATGGGCAAGGAGAACGACATGACCCTAGGCCCCAACCAGACCGAAACGCTGGCCCGCGCGCGCGGCGATTTGCGGCTGGGCCTGCCGGTCGTGCTGGTAGGCGCGGGACACGCCATGGCCGCCGTCGCCGTCGAGGCGCTGACGGCCGAGCGGCTGGCCCAGATGCGCGCGCTTGGGCCGTTGGATCTTGCCCTCACCGCCCGCCGGGCCGAGACGCTGAAAGCGCGCGCCTATGACGACGACCTGGCCCGCATCGCCGTGCCGGAGGGCGCCGATCTGCGCTGGATTCTGGCGGTGGCCGATCCGGCGGATGATCTGCGCTTGCCGATGAAGGGGCCGCTGGCCAGTCGGCGCGATGGCGATGCCGGGTTGCACCGTCTGGCGCTGGCGCTGGCGAAATCGGCGCAGCTCCTGCCGGCGGCAGTGTTGGTGCCGGTGCCGGACGGTCTGGCCTTTGCCGCCACCCATGGCCTGACGCTGGTCTCGACACAGGACAGCGCCGCGCTTGACCGGCTTGCGCCCTTTGCGCCGGTGATCTCGGCCCGCCTGCCGATGGTGGCCAGTCACGCGGGGCGGGTGCATGTCTTTCGCCCCGACGACGGCGGGGCCGAGCATTACGCCATCGAGATCGGCCGCCCCGACCGCGACAAGCCGGTGCTGGCGCGGCTGCATTCGGCCTGTTTCACCGGCGACGTGCTGGGCAGCCTGAAATGCGACTGCGGCCCGCAATTGCGCGCCGCGCTGGCACAGATGGGCGAGGAAGGCGCAGGGGTTCTGCTTTACCTCAATCAGGAAGGCCGGGGCATCGGCCTTGCCAACAAGATGCGCGCTTATTCTCTGCAGGATCAGGGCTTTGATACGGTCGAGGCCAATCACCGCCTTGGCTTCGAGGATGACGAACGCGACTTCCGCATCGGCGCCGAGATCCTGAAACGCATGGGCTTTTCGCAGGTGCGGCTTCTGACCAACAATCCGAAGAAGCTGGCGATGCTCTCGGCCTGCGGGCTGACCGTGGTAGAGCGGGTGCCGCTGAAAGTCGGCGAGACGCGCGAGAACGCCGCCTATCTCGCCACCAAGGCCGCCAAGTCCGGGCATCTGCTGTGACGCCCTTTGATCTGGTCGTCACCCCGATGGGTGTGCGCTTCATGGGCCGGGTATTTCCTTGCATGCTGGGGCGCGGCGGCATCGTCAAGGCAAGCGCCAAGCGCGAGGGCGATGGCGGCACCCCGACCGGCACCCATCGCATCACCGGCATGCTCTACCGCCCCGACCGCATCGCCCCGCCGCAGCCTTGGGCCGTGCCGATCGGGCCGATGGACCTTTGGTCGGATGACCCCGAGGACAGCGACTATAACCAGATGGTCCGCGCGCCGCATGGTTTCAGCCATGAGGCCCTGCGCCGCGCGGACCCGCTGTATGACCTCGTCCTGCTGACCGACTGGAACTGGCCCCATGCCGTGCCGGGTCGCGGCTCGGCGATCTTCCTGCACCGCTGGCGGCGCATGGGCTATCCCACGGCCGGCTGCGTGGCCTTCGCCCCGCGTGATTTGCGCTGGATTGCCAGCCGCATCACCCCCGGCACAAGGCTGATCGTACGCTGACCCCTCCTCGAGTACGTCGTACACTCGTCGGGAAAGCCCCGGCGAGGAGTGCATGACATGCTCGACGAGCGCCCCGTCAGACCCGTTCGATCAGCACCGCCGTCCCTTGCCCGACGCCCACGCACATGGTGGCAAGCGCGTAACGCCCGCCGGTCCGGACCAGTTCCAGCGCCGCCGTGCCGGTGATCCGCGCCCCGGTCATGCCGAGGGGATGCCCCAGCGCAATGGCCCCGCCGTTGGGGTTCACGCGCAGGTCGTCGTCGGCAATGCCAAGGCCGCGCAGCACCGCCAGCCCCTGCGCGGCAAAGGCCTCATTCAGCTCGATCACCGACAGATCGGCCACGCTCAGCCCATGCTGCGCCAGCAGCTTTTGCACCGCCGGCACCGGGCCATAGCCCATGACGCGCGGCGCAACCCCGGCGCTGGAGGCCCCCAGAATTCGTGCAATCGGCTTCAGCCCTTGGGCCTTGGCCACCTCTGCCGAAGCAATCAGCAGCGCCGCCGCCCCGTCATTGACGCCACTGGCGTTGCCCGCGGTGATGGTGCCATCGGCCCGGGTGATCGGCCGCAGCCTGGCCAGGTCTTCCGGTCGGGTGTCGCCGCGGGGGTGTTCGTCCTGCGTCACCTCCACCGTCTTGCCGCGCCCCAGATCCACTGTCACCGGCACGATCTCGGCGCCAAACCGTCCGTTGGCCTGCGCCGCCCCCGCCAGCCGCTGCGAACGCAGTGCAAAGGCATCCTGATCGGCGCGGGAAATGCCATACTCATCCGCCAGATTCTCGGCGGTTTCCGGCATCGAGTCGGTGCCATAGGCCGCCTGCATCTTCGGATTCACGAAGCGCCAGCCAATCGTGCTGTCGGCCACCTCGGCGGTGCGCGCGAACGCCGTGCTGGCCTTGGGCAGGATCATCGGCGCACGCGTCATGCTCTCGACCCCCCCGGCAATCGCCAGCCCGATCTCGCCGGCCTTGATCGCCCGGGCGGCGGCCGACACCGCCTCCATCCCCGAGCCGCAAAGCCGGTTGACCGTGGCACCCGGCACGGTTTCCGGCAGCCCGGCCAAGAGCAGCGCCATGCGCGCAACGTTGCGGTTGTCCTCGCCCGCCTGATTGGCACAGCCCAGCCAGACCTCCTCCACCGCCGCTGGGTTCAGGCTGGGATTGCGCGCCAGCAGCGCGGCCAGCGGGATTGCCGCCAGATCATCGGTGCGCACCTGCGCCAAGGCCCCGGCATAGCGGCCGATCGGCGTGCGGATGTAGTCGCAGATATAGGCGTCGGTCATGGCGGCCTCCTTCGGATTGGCCTATGGTCTTTCAAGTTTGAAGGAATTGCAAGCGCCTCACGCGGCAGCCTCGCGCAGGGCGGCAATCAGGGTTTCGGCGGCCGGGGACAGACGCGCACCCCGTCGGGTGGAAATGCCGATCGGACGGTGGGTTGCGGGCAGCGCCACGTCCAGGGCGGCCACCCGCCCCTGCGCCGCCTCGAACCGCGCCAGCTGCACCGGCCAGATCACCAGATAATCGGCCAGCAGCACCAAGGAGCGGTTGGTCAGGATCGACACTGACTCGACCGAGTTCGCCGGGGGCGGCAGACCTTCGGCGCGAAACGCCTCGTCAATCTGCCGCCGCATCGAGGTTTCCTGGCGCGGCAATATCCAGGGTTCGTCCAGCAGGTCCGCCAGTCGCAGCCCCCGACGCGACAGCAAGGGATGCCCGGCCCGCACGACGATCTGCGCATGGTCGTCGCACAGGGTTTCCTCGGCAATCCCGGCACCGCTGGAAAAGCCGGGCAAACGGCCGATCACAAGGTCCAGTTCCCCGGCGCGCAACAGGGGCATCAGCACGTCATTGGTGCCCTCGATCACCTTGACCGCCAGATTGGGCCGCGCTTTCCGAACCTGCGCAATGGCGCGGGGCAGCAGCGTGACCGCCGCCGACACCAGCACCCCCACCGCCACCCGCCCGCCAGAGCCCAGGCGCATGTCCTCCAGTTCCTGCCCGGCATGGCGCAATTGCGTCAGGACAAGGCGGGCATGGGCAACCAGCACCGCGCCGGCCTGCGTGGCGCGGACACCCCGGTTGGTGCGGTCAAACAGTCGGGTGCCGACGATGGCCTCGGCCTCTTGCAGCGCCTTGGTCACTGCCGATTGGGTAAGCCCAACCTCTTGCGCGGCGGCCAGCAGGCTACCCTCGCGGGCGATGGCGTCAACGAGGGTCAGAAGCCGCAGGCTGAGATGGGTTTCAAGGCGAAGCGGACGTGGGCGGGAGGCCATTTCAATATTCCATTCAGGAATAGTCAAAGCCTGATACTTCATTTGCCTTCAATATGCCAGTGCGGATTAATCGCGGCAGGCAACTGACAGGCCCCGCAATGACCGACTACCCCGAGCTTCAGCTTTTCATCGACAACCGCTGGCGCAAGGCGGCCGAGACACTGCCCGTCCTGAACCCGGCGACCGAACAGGAGATCGGCCGCCTGCCGATTGCGCGCCGGGCGGATCTGGACGATGCGCTGGAAGCCGCCGAGCGTGGCTTCAAGATCTGGAGCCGCACCGCCCCCCGCATCCGGGCGCAGATCATCCTGAAAGCGGCCAGTCTCATGCGGGAACGCGGGCCGCAAATCGCGCCGTCGATCACCCTGGAGAACGGCAAGCCGCTGGCGCAGGCCGGCATGGAAGTGGTCCGCGGGGCGGAGTTCTTCGAATGGGACGCGGGTGAGGCGCAGCGGCTTTATGGCCATGTGGTGCCCTCGGCCCCCGGCATCCGCTATTCGGTGATCCGCGAACCGGCCGGCATCGTGGCGGGGTTTGCGCCGTGGAACTTCCCGCTGAGCCAGCCCGCACGCAAGGTGGCCGGCGCACTGGCCTCGGGCTGTTCGATCATCCTGAAGGCGGCCGAGGAAACCCCGGCGGGCGCCATGCACATCGCGCGGGCCTTTCAGGATGCGGGGTTGCCTGCCGGGGTTCTGAACCTTGTGTTCGGCAACCCTGCCGAGATTTCCAGCTATCTGATCCCGCAGGACCGGGTGCGGGTGGTCGCCTTTACCGGCTCGACCTCGGTTGGCATCCACCTGACGGAAATGGCGGCACGGGCAATGACTCCGGTGCTGATGGAGCTGGGCGGCCACGCGCCGGTGATCGTCTGCGATGATGTCGATCCGGCGGCCGCAGGCACCATGTCGGCGGTGCGCAAGGCGCGGAATTCGGGGCAGGTCTGCACCTCTCCGACCCGGTTTTTCGTGATGGAGAAAAGCTATCAGGCCTTTGCCAAGGCCTTTGCCGACCGCGCCGCAGCGGTGCGGATGGGCAATGGGCTGGACCCGGCAACCGAGATGGGGCCGGTGGCCAACCATCGCCGGATCGCCGCGCTGGAGGCGCTGGTCGAGGATGCCCGCGCCAAGGGGGCAAAGGTTCTGGCCGGCGGCACGCGCCCGAACGGGCCGGGCTATTTCTTCCCCGTCACCGTGCTGGCCGAGGTGCCCGACGATGCCCGGGTGATGCGGGAAGAACCCTTCGGCCCACTGGCCATCATCAACCCGGTGCGCGACCTTGACGACGCCATCGCCCGCGCCAATTCCCTGCCCTTCGGCCTTGCCGCCTATGGCTTTACCCATTCGGCGGCCAATGTCGACCGGCTGACCCAGGGGATCGAGGCCGGCAACCTGTCGATCAACACGCTGGAGGCCAGCGTGGCCGAGGTGCCCTTTGGCGGGGTGAAATACTCAGGCCATGGCCGCGAAGGCGGGGCCGAGGGGCTGCACCATTACACCGTGACCAAGACCATCTCGCACAAGATGGAGCTTGACCATGAGCCAACAGTTTCAGGAGCCAAGCCGTGAAATACGCCCGCCACGACGCCAAGTCGCATGCCTTTGCCCATATGAAAGGCATCTGGGCCGCCGCGCTGATGCCCTTTCGTGACGATCTGTCGATCGACGAGGAAGGCTTTGCCGCAAATATGGATCACTGGATCCGGGATCTGGGGATCGACGGCTTCTTCATCGCCGGCAAGCAGGGCGAGTTCTTTGCGATGTCGCTGGAGGAGCGCAAGCGCGCCTTCGATCTGGCGGTGAAGGCGGCGGATGGCCGGGCGCAGACCATCATGTCCTGTTCGGATCAGAACATGGATGTGGTGATTGATCTGGCCAGACACGCCCAGTCTTGCGGCGCCGATTACATCGTGGTGCACGCCCCGGTGCTGCATTTCTACAAGGCGCAGGACGAGACCCTGATCCGCTATTACGAAACGATTGCCGGCAAGGTCGACATCGGCATTGCGCTCTGGTCGCATCCCGACAGCGGCTATCTGATGCCGCCTCAGCTCTGCAACCGGCTGGCCGATATCGAAACCGTTGTAGCGATCAAATATTCGGTTCCAAGGCCGATGTATGCAGAGCTTTCACGACTGGCTGGCGATCGGATGATCGTTTCTACGGCCTCGGAAGAGGAATGGCTGGAGAATATTCTGGAACTGAACTGGCGGCTCTATCTCTGTTCCTCGCCGCCCTACCTGCTCCAGACCGCCGCCGACAAACGGATGCGCGCCTATACCGATGCGGCTTTTGCGGGCCGCGTGGAAGAAGCGCGGGCCATTCGTGACAGTCTGGAGCCCGTGCGCCATGCGCTGAAATCCACGCGGCCCGCAGAAAAGCCCCATGCCCATCAGAAATACTGGCAGGAGCTTTTGGACCAGGTGGGCGGCCGGGTGCGCCCTCCCAGTCTGGAGCTGACCGAGGACGAAAAGACCCTGACCCGCAAAGCCTTTGAAACCTGCGGCCTGAAACTGGCCTGACGAGGGGAGAGCCACATGACCCGCCTGAGCGCCTTCAATTTCCAGACCTGGATCGACGAGCACAAACATCTCTTGAAACCCCCGGTGGGCAACCAACTGGTGTTCAAGGACGCCGACCTGATGGTCACCGTGGTCGGCGGCCCGAACGAGCGTTGCGACTATCACGACGACCCGGTGGAGGAGTTCTTCTACCAGCTCAAGGGCGACATGCTGTTGAAACTGCATGATACGGCGACGGGCGAATTCTATGACGTGCCGATCCGTGAGGGCGACATCTTCCTGCTTCCCGCCCATATGCGCCACTCGCCGCAGCGGCCGCAGGAAGGCTCCATCGGCCTTGTCATCGAACCCGCCCGCCCCGAGGGCGCTCTGGATGCGATCGAATGGTATTGCTTCGGCTGCAGCGCCCGCGTGCATCGTGCCGAGGTGGATCTGGAGTCGATCGTCGATGACCTGCCGCCGATCTATGTCGCCTTCTACGCCGACGAGGCGCTGCGCACCTGCCCGAATTGCGGCGAATTGCACCCCGGGAAAAAGCCTCCGGCGGGGTGGGTGAAGCTGTAGATATTTTAGACTTGAAATAATTTTCAAGCCTGTCACAGTGACGGCAACAACAAGAACAAGATTCCATCGTTAACCGGGAGAATGAGATGCAAAGACTTTTGACCACCGCCAGCCTTCTTGTCGCGCTGGCCGTGCCGGCCTATGCCGAAGGCACAAGGATTGGCGTCATCACCACACTGTCGGGCCCTGCGGGCTATTTGGGCGAACAGATCCGCGACGGGCTGACGCTGGGGCTGGAAGCCTCGGGCGCGGCGTTTGAGCTGGTGGTGGAAGACGACGGGCGCGACCCGAACACCGGGGTTCAGGTGGCCGACCGGATGCTGAACGAAGAGGGCATCAAGCTTTTGACCGGCATCGTGTTCTCGAATGTGTCGGGCGCGGTTGTGCCCGAGGCGCTGGATGCCGGTGCGATCTATGTCAGCCCGAATGCCGCCCCCTCGCCGCTGGCGGGTGAAAAGTGCCATCCGAACTATTTCGTCGTCAGCTGGCAGAACGACAGCCTGCACGAGGCTTCGGGCGCTGCGGCCAAGAAACTGGGCTATACCACGGCGGTCGCCCTCGCCCCGAACTATCAGGCCGGCAAGGACGCCATCGAGGGCTTCAAGCGCGAGTTTGGCGGCGAAGTGACCGAAATCTACACCGGCGTCGAGCAGTCCGATTTCGCTGGCGAAATGGCGCAGATCCGCGACAAGGCCCCGCAGGTGGTGTTCCAGTTCCACCCCGGCGGTCAGGGCATCGCCTTCCTCAAACAATATCAGCAGGCAGGGCTTCTGGGCACCGTTCCCATGGTGCTGTCCGAGCCCTCCTATGATGCGGTGATCCTCAAGGCCGTAGGCCCGGCGGCCGTCGGTGTGACCGGCACGACGCACTGGAATGCCGACTTCGACAACGAAGCCTCGAAGGCCATGGTCGCCGCTTGGGCCGCGGCCCACCCGGACGTGCCGCTGACCACCTATGGCCAGCAGGCCTATGACACCGGGCTGCTGATCGGTTCTGCGCTGGTCAAGGCAGGCGGCGACGGCGACGTGGCCGCGCTGCAAGCCGCGATCAAGGCGGCCGAGTTCGCCTCGACCCGCGGCAGCTTTGCCTTCGGCCCGAACCAGCATCCGGTGCAGGACTGGTACATGACTGCAATCGAGGCGGACGAAGCCGGCAATCCCAAGGTCGTGACCAAGGAAAAGATCCGCGAAGCGGTGGGCGACGTCTACGCTGCCAACTGCAAGATGTGATCTGTCGATCCTGGCCGGGCCGGAAGGGTGTCGCCTTCCGGCCCGTTTTCTCAACCTGAAAACATGACCGGCGCGGCCGGGAGCGGGGGCAGATGATCCTCTTGTTCGAGCAGCTTCTGAACGGGCTGCAATACGGTGTCACTCTGTTCCTGCTGGCCGCCGGGCTGACGCTGATCTTCGGGATCATGGGCGTCATCAACCTCGCGCACGGCGCACTTTACATGGTCGGCGCCTTTGCCGCGAGCTGGGTGGCGATCCAGACCGGCAGTTTCTGGGGCGGGTTGGTGGCTGGGCTGGTTGCCTCGGGCCTGATCGGGCTTGTGGTGGAAACCGCCGTGATCCGCCGGCTTTATGCCCGCGACCATCTCGATCAGGTGCTGGCAACTTTCGCGCTGATCCTGATCTTCAACCAGACCACCGTGCTGATCTTTGGCCGCCAACCCCTGTTCACCACCCTGCCCGAGATCTTCTCCGGCTCGGTCGAGATCATCCCCGGCCTGCCCTATCCAACCTACCGGCTGTTCGTCATCGCCGTGGGTCTCGCCGTGGCGCTGGGGCTGTATTTCCTCATCAACAAGACCCGTATCGGCATGCTGGTGCGCGCCGGTGCCACCAACCGCCAGATGGTGCGGGCGCTGGGGGTGAACATTCAGGGCCTTTACACCGCCGTCTTTGCGCTGGGGGCGCTTCTGGCCGGGCTGGCGGGCGTCATGGCCTCGCCCATCGTCTCGGTGCAGGTCGGCATGGGCGACGAGATCATCCTGGCCACCTTTGTCGTGGTGGTGATCGGCGGTGTCGGATCGGTCAAGGGCGCCTTTGTCGCCGGGATCGTGCTGGGCCTGTTCGACACCATGCTGCGCGCCTTTCTGCCCGCCACGCTGCAACAGGTCATGCCGGGGCCAGAAGCGCAGGCGCTGGGGGTGGGGATTTCATCGATGGGCATCTATCTGATGATGGCGCTTGTCCTGTTGGTCCGCCCGCGCGGCCTGTTCGCGGCACGGGGGTGAACCGATGAAACGCGACAACCTTGTCCTTCTGGCAGTCCTTATCCTGCTGGCGCTGGTGCCCTTCGCTGCCGAATTCACCGGGCAATCAAGCTGGACCAAACTTGTCGGCCAAGCGCTGATCTATGGCATGGCGGCGGCCAGCCTGAACTTCATCCTCGGCTATGGCGGCATGGTCAGCTTTGGCCATGCGGCGTTCTTCGGGATCGGCGGCTATGTGGTGGGCATCCTCTATCACCACTTCGACGCCGGCACCGCGTTCCTCGGGATCATCCCCGGCACCGACCAGATGCTTGTCACCCTGCCCGCCGCTGTCCTTGTCGCCGGCCTCGCGGCGGCACTGGTGGGCGCGCTGTCGCTGCGGACGGGGGGCGTGCAGTTCATCATGATCACGCTGGCCTTTGCCCAGATGTTCTTCTTCCTGTTCATCTCGCTGAAGACCTATGGCGGCGAGGATGGCATCATGGTGCGCCGCACCAATGCCCTGCCGGGGCTGAACATGAAGGACAAGGCCACGCTCTACTGGGTCGTGCTGGCCTTCGCTGCCGCCTATTACCTGTTCCTGCGCCGTCTTGTGCGATCGTCCTTCGGCCAGATCATCGCCGGCATCCGGCAGAACGAGCGGCGGATGGCCGCCATGGGCATCTCGACCCTGCGCTACAAGCTTTACGCCTTCATCCTGTCGGGCATGGGGGCGGGTCTTGCGGGCGCACTGATGGTCAACTTCCTGCGCTTCGCCTCGCCCGACATGATGCACTGGACCCGTTCGGGCGAGCTGATGGTCATGGTCATTCTGGGCGGGGTTGGCACTCTGGCCGGGCCGTTCATCGGCGCCGGTGCGCTGTTCACGCTGGAAACCACGCTGGCGCGCTATACCGAGCACTGGATGCTGCCGGTCGGCATCCTGCTGCTCGTCGTGGTCCTCACCTCGAAAGGCGGGTTGATGGCGCTGATCGCCAAGCTGAAGGGAGGCGCGAAATGAGTCCTGTGCTGGACATCGCGGGTCTGGTGAAAACCTTCGGCGGGCTGACCGCCACCGACCATGTGTCGCTGACTGTGGACACCGGCGAGATTCATGCCCTGATCGGCCCGAACGGCGCGGGCAAATCGACCCTCATCAACCAGATCTGCGGCGAGATCATTCCGAACGCCGGCCAGATCCACCTCGCCGGCCGCGACGTGACGCGCCTGCCCCCCGCCGGCCGGGTGGCATTGGGGCTGGGCCGGACCTTCCAGATCACCTCGCTGCTGGACGACATGACGGTGCGCGAAAATCTCGGCCTTGCCATTCAGGCCCGCGAGGGCGGAAATTTCCGCATCTTTGACCGGGCCGCCAAGCGCAACGAGGTTTGGGACGAGGCCGACAGCGTGCTTGCCGGCTCGGCGCTGAGCGCGCGGGCCGGGGTCAAGGTCGCCGATCTTGCCCATGGCGAGAAGAAGCAGCTGGAGCTGCTGATGGCCCTGTCGCAGCGTCCCCGGGTGCTGCTGCTCGATGAGCCGATGGCGGGCCTGGGGCATGTGGAAAGCCAGCAGATGATCGAAGCCTTGAACGCCGCGCGCGGCGAGTGCGCCATGCTGCTGGTCGAGCATGACATGGAGGCGGTCTTTGCGCTGGCCGACCGGATTTCGGTGCTGGTCTATGGCCGGATCATCGCCGCCGGCACGGCGGAGGAAATCCGCGCCAATCCGGCAGTGCGCGAAGCCTATCTGGGAGAGGAGGACGCCTGATGCTGTCGGTTCAGAATCTGCAAGCCGGCTATGGCGCCTCTCAGGTCTTGTTCGACATCTCGCTCGACATCCGGGAAGGCGAGGTTGTCACGCTGATGGGCCGCAACGGCATGGGCAAGACGACCACCGTGCGCACCATCATGGGGCTGCTTGGCCCGCGCGGCGGCGTGGTGGAATATGATGGCCGCGCCATCGGCGGCCTCGCGCCGGAAAAGGTGGCGCGGCTGGGCTTCGGACTGGTGCCCGAAGGCCGCCAGATCTTCCCGACGCTGACAGTGCGGGAAAATCTGGTCGCCACGGCGGCGAACCGGCTGGGGGCAAAAGGGCCCTGGACGCTGGCCCGGATCTACGATCTTTTCCCGCGGCTGGGCGAACGGGCCGGCCAGCTTGCCGGCACGCTGTCGGGGGGCGAGCAACAGATGCTGGCGGTCGGTCGCGCGCTGATGACCAACCCGCGCCTGCTGATCCTTGATGAGGCGACCGAAGGTCTGGCTCCGGTGATCCGCGCCGAAATCTGGCATGTGGTGGAGCGGCTGAAGGCTGACGGCCAATCCATCCTGCTGATCGACAAGACATTTTCGGTACTGAAGCGCCTTGCCGACCGGCATTTCATTCTGGAAAAGGGCCGCACGGTCTGGACCGGCACCGGCGCAGACCTGACCCGCGACCATGACCGCGTGCAGGGCTGGGTGGGGGTTTGATGCGGTTGGTGCTGGTTGGCTGGGGCGCCATCAGCGCCGAAGTGGCGCGGCTTCTGGCCGCCCGCAAGGCGCCGGTCAAGCTGGTCGGCGTCGGGCAGCGCACCCCCGTGCAGAACCTGCCCTATCCGGCAATCGCCACACCATCCGACCTCGCCGCCTTTCACCCCGATCTGGTGGTCGAGGCCGCGGGCCGCTCCGCCGTTCTGCCCTGGGGCGAAGCCGCGCTTCAGGCGGGCGCCGATTTTGCCCCGGCCTCGACTTCGGCCTTTGCCGAGGACGCGCCACTTGACCGCCTGCTCACCCTTGCCCGCTCCCGGGGGCGGCAGGTGCTGATTCCGTCCGGCGCCCTGGGGGGTCTGGATGCGCTTTCCGCCGCCGCACGACAGCCGCTTGCCTGTGTCATCCATGAAATCACCAAACCCGCCCTGGCATGGCGCGGCACCGAGGCCGAGGCGCTGTGCGATCTCTCCACCCTGACTCACCCGCACATCTTCTTTGAAGGCCCGGCACGCGAGGCCGCCCGGCGGTTCCCGCAGAATGCCAATGTCGCGTTGATTACCGCGCTGGCAGGCGTCGGCCCGGATGCAACCACCCTGCGGCTGGTCGCCGACCCGGCGGCGACAGGGAACCGCCACCGGCTGCTGGCAACCGGTGATTTCGGACGGATGGAGGTCACGCTCGACAATGCCCCCTTGCCCGGCAATCCGAAATCCTCGGCCCTGACCGCGCTGTCGCTGGTGCGGTTGATCGAGAACCGCGCAAGCCCTCTGGTGATCTGATGCTGCAAGACGAAGCCCTGCTGCCCCGCGCCGATCTGGACGCCGACTACACGGCCCGCGCGACGGTCACGGATGCCGAGTTCACCGCCATCATCGGACGTTATCAGCGCCTGACCGAAGCGGCGCAGGCCCAGTTGGCCGATTGGTCCGAGATCGAATTCAGCCGCGAGTCCGGCCTGAAACTCGACCTCTACGGCCGCAAGACCGGCGAGTTGCGCCCTTTGGTGGTGTTTATCCACGGCGGCTACTGGCGTGCGCTGGGGCGGGAACATTCGGGCTTTGCCGCGCCGATGCTCGCAGCCCACGGCATTGCCTGCGCGGTTCCCGATTACCGGCTAGCCCCTGCAGTTTCAATCACCCGGATCATCGCGGACTGTCGCCGCGCGATTGCCCATCTGTGGACGAACGCCGAAGCCCTTGGCATAGACCGCGACCGCATCGTGGTGACAGGCTCGTCGGCCGGGGGCCATCTGGCCGCCGCCATGGCGCAGCCCGGCTGGCAAGCGGCGCTTGGCCTGCCCGATCAGCCCTTGCATGGTTGCCTGCCGGTTTCCGGCCTGTTCGAGCTCGCCCCCCTCGCCGCCAGCCATGTGCAGGACTGGATGCGCTTTACCGCCGAGGAACTTGGTCAAAGCCCGATGCGACATCTGCCGCAAGGTCTGCGGGGCGTGGTGGCTCTCGCCGCCGACAGGGGCGAGAGCGCCGGGTTTCACCGCCAGTCCGAAGCCTTTGCCGCCCTGACCGGCTGGCCGCTCCTGCAGATCGCAGGGCGCAACCATTTCGACGTGATCCTTGACCTGGCCGATGCCGAGTCCGCGCTTTTCAAGGCGCTCGTCGGGCTGACCGCCTGACAATCTGCACCGCAAGACAAGCAGCCGGGGTTGCACTGGCATCATATAAATTCTACTTCGTGAATGTTTTTTGGGGCACCTGCCCCGCCGCCCCCGATCTGGTGACATGACCGATGCCGCATTTGCCGCCCTCCGTTCTTGACCGCGTTCTGCCAATCCGGAGCTGGGCGCGGGTCTATTCCCGGCAGGATCTGTCACGCGACGGGCTTGCCGCGGTGATCGTCACGGTCATGCTGATCCCGCAGTCGCTGGCCTATGCCATGCTGGCGGGCATGCCACCCGAGGCCGGGATCTATGCCTCGATCCTGCCGATCATCGCCTATGCGCTGTTCGGCTCCAGCCGGGTGCTGGCAGTGGGGCCGGTTGCCGTGGTGTCGCTGATGACCGCCGCCGCGCTGGGTGAGGTGGCGGAGGCCGGAACCGCCACCTACGCCAGCGCCGCCTTGACGCTGGCCGCGCTGTCCGGGGCGATGCTTCTGGCCATGGGTCTGATGCGCATGGGCTTCGTCGCCAACTTCCTGTCCCATCCGGTGATTGCAGGGTTCATCACCGCCTCGGGTATCCTGATCGCCATGGGCCAGCTTGGACCGCTTCTGGGGATAGGGGTCAAAGGAGCCTCTTTGCCCGAGTTGCTGGACGGTATCGGCGGCAAGATCACGGGCCTCAGTTGGCGCACCACCCTGATCGGGGGCCTGTCGCTGGCGTTCCTCACCTGGGTGCGGCGGCACATGAAGGCCACGCTGCGCGGGGCGGGCGCCGGACCGGTTCTCGCCGATGCCCTGGCCAAATCTGGCCCGGTCCTTGCGGTCGTCGCCTCTACCCTCGCCGTCTGGGCGCTGGAATGGCAGGACGCGGGCGTTGCCGTGGTGGGCCACGTTCCCGCCGCACTGCCCCCCTTCACCCTGCCCGGATTTTCCCTTGCCCTGATCCGCGAGCTTGCCCTGCCCGCGCTGCTGATTTCGGTGGTGGGGTTCGTCGAATCCGTTTCGGTGGCGCAAACCCTTGCAGCGCGCAAACGCCAGCGCATCCAGCCGGATCAGGAATTGATCGGCCTTGGCGCGGCCAATCTTGCCGCCGGCTTCTCGGGCGGATTTCCGGTGACAGGCGGCTTTGCGCGGTCGGTCGTCAATGCCGATGCGGGGGCCGTCACGCCGGCGGCGGGCATCTTCACCGCCCTCGGCCTGGCCTTTGCCGGGCTGGTGCTGACGCCACTGCTCCACTTCCTGCCCAAGGCCACACTGGCCGCCACCATCATCATCGCCGTTCTGGGTCTTGTGGACCTGTCGATCCTGCGCCGTGCCTTCGGCTATTCCCGCGCCGATTTCACCGCGGTTGCCGGAACCATCCTTGTCACCCTGCTTTTCGGCGTCGAGGCCGGAATTTCCGCCGGCGTCCTTCTGTCCATCGGGTTGCACCTGTGGCGCTCTTCGCGCCCGCATGTGGCCGAGGTCGGACTCGTCGCAGGCACCGAGCATTTCCGCAACATCCTGCGTCACCGGGTCATCACCGACCCCGCAGTCGTCACGCTGCGCATCGACGAAAGCCTGTATTTCGCCAACACCCGCTATCTGGAAGAGCTGATCCTGCAGCGCAGCGCCAATGCGCCTGGCCTGCGCCACGTCATCCTGATGTGTTCGGCGGTGAACGAAATCGACATGACTGCGCTGGACGCGCTGGAGGCGCTGAACCATCATCTCAGGGACCGGGGCATCTCGCTCAACCTGTCCGAGGTCAAGGGCCCGGTGATGGACCGGCTGCAACGCACCAGTTTCCTAGACCAGCTGACGGGGAGCGTGTTTCTCAGCCAGCATGAGGCCTTCCGGGTGCTGACCACCCGCGCCGGAGAGGGGCTGGACGCCCGGCCCGGCCCAAGGCAATCTGGCGGGGCAAGGGGGGCATGCGATGGACCTGAATTCCGATCTGGGCGAGGGCTTTGGCCCCTGGGCAATGGGCGATGATGCGGCGATGCTGGGCATCGTCACCTCGGCCAACATCGCCTGCGGCGGCCACGCGAGCGATCCTGACACCATGTTTGCCACGCTGCGCATGGCGGCGGAAAAGGGGGTCTGCATCGGGGCGCATCCGGGCTATGCCGACCGTCTGGGCTTTGGCCGCCGGGTGATCCCGATGGAGCCGGCCGAGATTGCCCGCATGGTCGCCGCGCAGGTTGGCGCGTTGCAGGGCGTGGCGGCCTTGGCCGGGGCGAAAGTGGCCTATGTCAAGGCCCACGGCGCCCTGGCCAATCTGGCCGCCGACCGGCGCGAGGTGGCCGATGCCATTGCAGGCGCCGTCAAGGCCTTGCCGGGCGGGCTGGCCATCCTTGCGATTTCCGGCACTGAACTGGAGGCTGCCGGCCGCGCCGCCGATTTGCCCACCTTCTCGGAAATCTTCGCTGACCGCGCCTATCTGCCCAACGGCCGCCTCGTGCCGCGATCGCGTCCCGACGCGATGATCCTTGGTGCGAAAGCCGCCGCAGACCGGCTGATCGACTTCCTGGACAGCGGTCGGATGCCGGTGATCGGGGGCGATCCGATACCCTTGGCCGCGCAATCAATCTGCGTGCATGGCGACAGTCCCGAGGCGGTGGCCATGGCCGCCGAGATCCGCGCCCGGCTGACGGCGGCGGGGGTGAAGCTGGCCCCGTTCCGGGCATGACGCAGGCTCCCCTGTTCCGCCCCGTGGCCGAACATGGCCTGCTGGTCGAATTTGGCGACCGGCTGGAGGAGGCCACACATGCCGCCGTGCTGCGGCTTGACCAGGCGCTGGCGGCCGACCCTTTCCCCGGATTTGCCGAGGCTATTCCGGCCTATGTCAACCTTCTGGTACGGTTTGACCCCTTGGTCACCGACCATGTCCGGGTCGCGGCCCACCTTCAAGCCCTGTTGCGCCAACCGGCGGGCGCGGCGCAGGCCGGCGCGCTTCGCACCGTGGATGTCGTCTATGACGGCCCTGATCTGGCCGAGGTCGCAGCGCTGAGCGGCCTGACCACCGGACAGGTGATTGCCACCCATCTTTCGGGCGCATATCGCGTCGCGCTTTACGGTTTTGCGCCGGGTTATGCCTACCTTTCCGGCCTGCCCGATCCGATCCGCCTGCCGCGGAAAGAGGCCGCCATCCGGGGAGTTCCCGCCGGGTCGGTCATCATTGCCGCGGGGCAATGCATCGTCACCACGCTGACCATGCCCACCGGCTGGTGGATCATCGGCCATTCGCCGACACCGATCCTTGATCCGAACGGCCCGCGACCTTTCCTGTTCGATGTCGGCGACCGGGTGCAATTCCGGCAGGTAACGGCATGACGGCGCGTCTGCAGATCCGCTTTGCCGGGCCGCATGTCTCGGTGCAGGACGGCGGGCGCCCCGGTCTTGCGCGCTTTGGCGTGCCGCAGTCGGGGCCGATGGACCGCACCGCACTGGCGGCGGCCAATCTTGCGCTCGGCAATCCGGCAGGGGCGGCCTGCATCGAGGTATCGCTGGGCGGCCTGACGCTGGAGTGCCGCGAAGGGCAGGTCAGCTTTGCCATCGCCGGAGGAGGATTCATCGTGGAGCATGCCGGGCGCAAGTCCGGTGCGTGGCAGGTCGCCACCCTGCGCGCGGGCGAGATCCTTACCCTGCGCCCCGGACCTTGGGGGGCGTGGTGTTATCTCGCCTTCGCCGGAGACTTGCAGGCCCCCACCTGGTTGAATTCCCGGGCCACCCATTCGCAATCGGGTTTCGGCGGCGGCAAACTGACGACCGGCGGCACGGTTGACATTGCTGCGCCCCGCCTCGTGCCCCACCTTGCGCCCGACGCCCCGCTGCCCTGCCCGCCGTTCGTCCGCCCGTTGCGGGAAATCCGCGCCACGCTTGGCCCGCAGGACCGGTTCTTCACCCCCGACCAGATCGCAGCCCTCGAAGGCGCGGTCTGGCGGATGTCGGGCGCCTATGACCGGATGGGCGTGCGCCTGTCGGGGCCGAAGCTGCCCCCCGATGCGCCTTTGGACATGCCCTCCGAACCCGTTGCGCGTGGCTCGGTACAGGTGGCCGGGGACGGCGTCGCAACCGTGCTTCTGGCCGACCACCAGACCACCGGAGGCTATCCGAAGATCGCCACTGTGCTGGATGCCGATCTTGACCGCTTCGCCCAGTTGCGCCCGGGCGAGGCGTTCCAGTTTCGTCTGGTTTCCCCCGCCGAGGCCGTTGCCCATGCCCGTCTCATGGCCCGCCTGCGGACAACCTGGCTCGCCTCGCTTGGCCGTCAGCGATAGAGCCCGGCCTGCGCCCCCTCTCGCGCCAGCTGCATCAAGAGATCCAACGCCGGCGACGTCGCCCCCGCCTGCCGCCGGGTGATGCCCACCGCTCCGGCGAGATAGCGGGCGTCGGTCGGCAGAACTGCAAGATCGCCGCGGTCAAGGTCTTCGGCCACCACCCCGCGCGAGATGAACCACAGCGCGTCGGACCCCAGCAGAACCCCGCGCGCCAAGGGCAGCGCGACGGCCTCGATCGCAGGCCGGACCAGACCTAGCCCGAGACTGACCAGATAGTCATCCACCGCCCCCCGGATGATCGCGCCTTCGGGCGGCAGGATCAGAGGGCAAGCGGCCAGCGCGGCGCGGGTGTCGCCGATCAACGGATGGCCGGAGCGGGCAACCAGCACGATCTCTTCGTCATAAAGATGTTCGAATGCCAGCCCCGCCACCTCGCGCGCACCGGGCAGACGGCCAAGCATCAGGTCGATGGTGCCATCGCGCAAAAGCCCGGTCAGATAGCTGTGCGGGCCGGTGATGACCGACAGCAGCACCTCGGGCGCCAGATCACGCAGGCGCAAGGCGATGCGGGGGAACAGCCTTGTCGCGGCGGTGGGCAGGACCCCCACCGTCAGCC
Organism: Tabrizicola oligotrophica; assembly: GCF_011008935.1. GTDB lineage: Bacteria > Pseudomonadota > Alphaproteobacteria > Rhodobacterales > Rhodobacteraceae > Tabrizicola_A > Tabrizicola_A oligotrophica. The sequence continues at coordinate 24,986 of NZ_JAAIVJ010000003.1, forward strand.
GCCCCTGCCCTGCGCCGGGATGCAGCGACGCCGCCGCGGTCTCCAGCGCCTGCAAGGCAAGGCTCGCATGCTGGCGAAAGCGCCCGCCCTGTTCGGTCAACACCATCCGCCGGCTCTCGCGCCGAAACAGCGGCACACCCAGCAGCATCTCCGCCTCGGCAAGCGTCCGGGACAGCGCGGGCTGGGTGATGCCCTGAGCCCGGGCGACCTGCGACAGGCTTCCCGTTGCCGCAATATCCAGAACTGCACGGATATGGCGCAGTTTCAGGCCGGGGTGTATGCCCGTATGGTTATGCATATTTGCCAATTTTGCATTATCCCGCGCCAAGCTTGCTTGTTAGATTATGCATCAAGGGGAGAGACCCATGCAAGTTCTGACACGGCCCTGGGGGGCGATGCATTACCGGCTTGATGGCGCAGCCACGGGAAAGACTGTGGTGTTCGCCAATTCGCTTGGCACCGACCTGCGGCTGTGGGATGCGCTTGTGCCGCTTTTGCCAAAGGATTTGCGGCTGGTGCGCTATGACAAGCGCGGGCATGGGCTGTCTGATCTGGGCGGGCCGGTCTCGGCGGCGGACCTTGCCGACGACGCCGCCGCGCTGATCGACCATCTCGGCGGGCCGGTGGTGTTCGTCGGCCTGTCCATCGGCGGATTGATTGCGCAAGCCTTGGCGGCGCGGCGGCCTGACCTGCTGCACGCCGTGGTGATTTCCAATTCCGCGGCGAAACTGGGCACGCCGGACAGTTGGCGGGCGCGGATTGATGCCGTCCGCGCCCACGGCCTTGCCAGCATAGCCGATGCGGTGATGGAGCGCTGGTTCGCCCCTGCCTTCCGCAACAGCCCGGCCGTAATCCCTTGGCGCAACATGATGATCCGCACCCCGGCCGAGGGCTACATCGCCGCCTGCGGCGCCTTGGCAGCGGCCGACCAGACCGAGGCCACGCGCGCCCTGCGCCTGCCGGCGCTGGTGATTGCGGGGGCCGAAGATGGCTCCACCCCGCCCGATCTGGTACGGGCCACGGCAGCGTTGATCCCCGGCGCGGAATTCCACGTCATCCCCGGCACCGGGCATCTGCCCTGCGTCGAAAACCCCGCCGCCTATGCCGCGATCCTTACCCCCTTTCTCAAGGCCCACGCATGACCGCGCTTTCCGAAATGGCCATGAAGACCCGCCGCCGCGTTCTGGGCGATGCCCATGTCAATCGGGCCGAGGCCGCCAAGACCGCCTTTGACGCGCCGTTTCAGGCGCTCATCACCGATGCCGCCTGGGGCCATGTCTGGAGCCGCGACACCATTTCCCTGCGCGAACGCTCGATGCTGACGATTGCGCTGCTGGCCGGGCTGGGGAACGACCACGAGCTTGCCATGCACATCCGCGCCACGGCCAACACCGGGGCATCCGAGGCCGATGTGATGGAGGCCCTGTTGCACGTCGCCATTTACGCCGGCGTGCCGCGCGCCAATCATGCCATCAAGATCGCCAAGGAAACCTTTGCCGCCATGAGGGAGGCCCCATGAAACCCGCCCCGAAGCCCGCCGAGTTCTACCAGCGTGACCGGCTCTGGCAGCCCCCCGCCCATGCGCCGAACTACAAGACCTCGGTGCCGCGCAGCCCGCGGCAGGCGCTGCTTTCCCTGCAAGGCTCGATGTCGGAAATCACCGGGCCGGTCTTTGGCCATGACGACATCGCGCCCTTGGACAATGATCTCCTCAAGAACTACGCCAAGACCGGCGATCCGGTGGGCGAACGGATCATCGTTCATGGCCGGGTGCTGGACGAAAACGGCCGCCCGGTGCCGAAGACGCTGGTGGAAATCTGGCAGGCCAACGCCGGCGGGCGCTATCGGCACAAGAAGGACAGCTACCTTGCCCCCATCGACCCGAATTTCGGCGGCTGCGGGCGGACGCTGACGGACGAGAACGGGTTCTACTATTTCCGCACGGTCAAACCCGGCGCTTACCCGTGGCGCAACTGGGTGAACAACTGGCGCCCGGCGCATATCCATGTCTCGGTGTTTGGCACCGCCTTTGCCCAGCGGCTCATCACCCAGATGTATTTCGAAGGCGACCCGCTGATTGCCAGATGCCCGATTGTGCAGACCATCCCCGACCCCAAAGCGATTGAACAACTCATCGCGCCCCTCGATATGAACGCGGCGATCCCCTTGGACAGCCTCGCCTATAAATTCGACATCGTGCTGCGGGGCCGTCGGTCGACGCTGTTCGAAAACCGGCTGGAGGGGAACTGAGATGCCGCAGCCATTGAACTATCTGAAAGAAACCCCCTCACAGACCGCAGGGCCTTACGTTCATATCGGCCTTGCCCCCGGCGCGGCCGGATTCCAGATCTTTGAACGCGAGCTTGGTTGGGACATTGCCGGGCCGGATGCGCCCGGAGAGCGTATCCGCGTCGAAGGCGTGGTGCTGGATGGCACCGGCGCGCCGGTCAAGGATGTGATGCTGGAAGTCTGGCAGGCCGACGCCAATGGCATCTACCCCCACCCCGAAGACCCGCGCGCGGCCGAGGTGGCCAAGGGCTTTCGCGGCTGGGGCCGGGTGATTACCGATTTCGAGACCGGGGTTTGGGGCTTTGACACCATCAAGCCCGGCGCGGTGACGGGCCGCAACGGCCGGATCATGTCGCCGCATCTGAACCTGTGGATCGTGGCGCGCGGCATCAACATCGGCCTCAACACCCGGATGTATTTCGAGGATGAGGACAACGCCGCCGACCCGGTGATGAACCTCATCGAACAGGCCCACCGCCGCGAAACCCTTCTGGCGCGCAAGGTGGCCCCCGGTCAGTACCGCTTTGACATCTGCCTGCAGGGTGACGGAGAAACCGTGTTCATGGATATCTAAATGGCTGATGTAAAAGGCAAACCCTGCGTCATCTGCGTGGCGATCACCGGCTCCTTGCCGACCAAGGCCAACAACCCCGCGGTGCCGATCACCGTGGCCGAGCAGGTCGAAAGCACGCATGAGGCCTTCGAGGCCGGCGCGAGCATCGCCCATTGCCATGTGCGCGACGACGAGGGCAAACCCACCTCGGACCCCGAGCGGTTTGCCCGGCTGAAGGAAGGGATCGAGGCGCATTGCCCCGGCATGATCGTGCAACTGTCCACCGGGGGACGGTCGGGCGCGGGGCAGGCGCGCGGCGGCATGCTGCCGCTGCGTCCCGACATGGCGAGCCTGTCGGTCGGGTCGAACAACTTTCCGACCCGGGTTTATGAAAACCCGCCGGATCTGGTGGACTGGCTCGCCGCCGAGATGCTGCGCCATGGCGTCAAGCCCGAGATCGAGGCGTTCGACCTGTCCCATATCCTCAGGGCGCATGAGATGCAGCAAAAGGGCCAGCTTGCCGGCACGCCCTATGTGCAGTTCGTCATGGGCGTGAAAAATGCCATGCCCGCCGACCGCGATGTGTTCGACTACTATATCCGCACTGTTGAACGGCTGTTCGGAAAAGACGCGCCCTGGTGCGCGGCGGGCATCGGGCCGGCGCAGATCGTGCTGAACGACTGGGCGGTATCTTCGGGCGGCCATGCCCGCACCGGGCTGGAAGACAATGTGCGGCTGGACCGCGACAGGCTGGCGCCTTCGAACGCAGCCCTTGTGGCCCGGGTGGTGGCGCTTTGCGAGAAATACGAACGCCCGGTTGCGGATTGGCGGCAGGCGCGGCAGATACTCGGCCTTGCCGCCCCCATGTAAGGACCGCCCATGCCCGCCGCCCCCGCCGACAGCCCGCTTTACGCCCGCCTTTTCGGCGATGACGAGGCCGCGCGGCTGTTCTCCGACAGCGCCGAGGTGCGGGCGATGCTGCTGGTCGAGGGCGCCTTGGCCAAGGTGCAGGGTGAGCTTGGGGTGATCCCGGCGGAAAGTGCCGCCTTCCTGCACCGCTCCTCCTTTGAGGTGCAGATCGACCCTTCGGCGCTGGCGGCGGAGACGGCGGTGAATGGGGTGCCGGTTCCGGCGCTGGTGACCGCGTTCCGCAAGGCCTGCAACGCGCCGGACCATGCCGCCTTTGCGCATTGGGGCGCGACCAGTCAGGACATCATGGACACCGCCTTGGCACTACGGCTGAAACGCCTGATCGAGCTGTGGGAAACCCGGCTGGAGGCGCTGCTGTCGGCGCTGGCAACGCTGGCGGACACCCATGCCACCTTGCCCATGGCCGCCCGCACCTATGGTCAGGCGGCCACGCCCACCAGTTTCGGCGCGGTTGTGGCGGGATGGGGCTGGCCTCTCGTGGCCCAGCGGCAGGCGCTGGCCCTTCTGCGGCCCGCGCTTTTGCGCGTCTCGCTTTCCGGCGCGGCCGGCACGCTTTCGGCGATGGGCGACAAGGGGCCAGAGGTCCGGGCGGAGCTGGCAAAGGCGCTGGGACTGGCCGACCCCGTCCACAGCTGGCACAGCGACCGCACCGGGATCGGCGCGCTGGCGGGCTGGATGGCGACCACGTCTGCCGCGCTGGGCAAGCTGGGCGAGGATCTGATCCTGATGACGCAGTCCGGGATCGGTGAGGTTCAGATTTCAGGCGCGGGTGGGTCGTCGACCATGCCGCAAAAGCAGAACCCGGTCGGCCCATCGGTGCTGGTGGCGCTGGCGCGGCAGGTCACGGGACTGGCGGCAACCTTGCAAGGCGCGGGCGCACACCGCCAGCAGCGCGACGGGGCGGCGTGGTTCACCGAGTGGCTGACCCTGCCGCAGATGGCCATTTCGACCAGCCGGGGGGTCGGGCTGGCCTTGGATCTGGCGGGACGCATCGCGCCTGATCCCGCCGCGATGTCCCGCAACCTGAACGATGGCGGCGGGCTGATCCATGCCGAGGCCTTGAGCTTTGCCCTGGCCGAAACCCTGCCCCGTCCCGAGGCGCAGGCGGCCGTCAAGCGGCTCTGCCAAGAGGTGATGGAAACCGGCACGCCGCTGGCGAGCCTTGCCATCCGCGACTTTCCCGGCACCGACTGGGCGGCGCGGCTGGCCTCAGCCGGGCTGGGTCAAGCGCCCATCGAGGCGCGCGCCTTTGCCTACAGCGTCGCCGCCAGCCGCGCCCCCTGATCAATCGCGCGCTTGGCGTCCAGTTCCGCCGCCACATCGGCCCCACCGATCACATGGGCCGTGACGCCCGCCGCGATGAGCCGGTCATAAAGTCCGCGCTCGGGCAACTGGCCGGCGCACAGCACCACGTCATCGACCGGCAAAAGCTGCGCGGTGCCGTCGCGGGTGATCCACAGCCCTTCGGCTGTGATCCGGTCATAGCTGACCCCGCCGAGCATCTTCACCCCCTTGGCCTGCAGGGCGGCGCGGTGAATCCAGCCCGTCGTCTTGCCCAGACCCCGCCCAGGCCTTTCCGCCTTGCGCTGCAACAGCCAGACCTCGCGCGCCGGCGGTTCGGGCAAGGGGCCAGCCAGCCCGCCGGGAGTGATCGCCGGATCACCGACGCCCCATTCGCGCCGCCACTCCTGCGGATGCAGCGTGGCGGAATGGCCGCCCGCCACCAGATATTCTGCCACGTCAAACCCGATGCCGCCTGCGCCAATCACAGCCACCCGCTTGCCAACTGCGGCGCCTTTCAGCACGTCGACATAGCCCAAGGCCCGGGCCTGTCCCAGAATCTGCGGATCGCGCGGCGTGATGCCGGTGGCCACGATCACTTGGTCAAAACCCGTCAGATCAGCGACATCGACCGGGCGGCCAAGCCGGGTTTCAATTTGCAATCGTCTGATTTCATTTAAAAACCATGCCACAAGCCCGTCAAACTCCTCCTTGCCCGGCACCTGCCGCGCAAGGTTCAACTGCCCGCCAAGCGCATCCGCCCGATCGAATAGCACCACCTTGTGCCCGCGCTCTGCCGCGACCTTGGCTGCCATGAGTCCGGCCGGCCCCGCACCGACGACCGCAAGGCGGATCGGGGTTTCAGCGGGCGGATAGCGCAGAACCGTTTCGTGACAGGCGCGCGGGTTCACGAGGCACGAAGTCAGCCTGCCAGCGAAGGTATGGTCAAGACAGGCCTGATTGCAGGCGATGCAGGGCGCGATCTCGGCCGCGCGGCCCGCCGCCGCCTTGGCGACAAAGTCCGGGTCAGCAAGGAAAGGCCGCGCCATGCTGACCATGTCGGCCAGGCCGCGGGCCAGCAGGTCTTCGGCAACATCAGGCGTGTTGATCCGGTTCGAGGCGATGACCGGAATCGTCACCGCATGCCGCAACCTTGCCGTCAGGTGGGCAAAGGCAGCCCGCGGAACGCTCGTCGCAATCGTTGGCACCCGCGCCTCGTGCCAGCCGATGCCGGTGTTGAGAAGGCTGGCCCCCGCCGCCTCAATCGCGCGGGCCAGTTGTTCCACCTCGTCCCAGGTAGAGCCGTTGGGGATGAGATCAATCAGCGAAATCCGGTAGATCAACAGCGCCTCTGGCCCCATCGCAGCCCGCACGCGGGCCACCACCTCGACCGGCAGGCGCATGCGGTTTTCATAAGACCTGCCCCAGCGGTCGGTGCGGCGGTTGACATGGGTGACAAGGAACTGGTTGAGGAAATAGCCCTCGGACCCCATCACCTCCACCCCGTCGTAGCCGGCCTCGCGGGCTCGTGTTGCGGCGGTGACGATGTCGGAAATTTGCTTCTCGATGCCCGCTTCGTCCAACTCCTGCGGCACGAAAGGCGAGATCGGCGATTTCACGGCGCTGGCCGAGACGCAGTCCTTGCCATAGGCATAGCGGCCCGCGTGCAGGATCTGCATGGCAATCTTGCCGCCGGCCTCATGCACCCGGTCTGTGACAAGCCGATGGTTTTCAATGTCTTTGCCGCTGAACAACCCCGCCGCACCGGGAAACACGCCGCCTTCGCGGTTCGGCGCCATGCCGCCCGTCACCATCAGCCCCACCCCGCCGCGTGCGCGGGTAGCGTAGAACTCGGCCACCCGGTTCCAGTCGCCGGTTTCCTCCAGCCCGGTATGCATCGACCCCATCAGCACCCGGTTCTTCAGGGTGACAGGGCCAAGGGTCAGCGGCGCAAGCAGGTTCGGATATGCGGTCATGGGTGTCTCCTCAGGCGCCCAAGATGCAACGCGGCCGGCCCCCTGTCACGCTCAACGCCGCGTCACGCCCAGCGCCGCGTCACGCGGTTGACCGCATCCGCGCATCCCCCTATCCAAGCGGCGAACTCCGGGGGACCGATGCCAGACCTTTTCGCCTATACTGACGGTGCCTGCTCGGGCAATCCCGGCCCCGGTGGCTGGGGCGTGCTGATGATTGCCCGCGAAGGCGGCGCGGTGGTCAAGGAACGCGAATTGTCTGGGGGCGAGCCTGCCACCACCAACAACCGCATGGAGCTGATGGCGGCAATCTCGGCGCTTGAAGCCCTGAGCCGCCCGGTCGACATCACCATCGTCACCGACAGCGCCTATGTGAAGAACGGCGTGACCGAATGGATCCATGGCTGGAAGCGCAACGGCTGGCGCACGGCGGGCAGGGACCCGGTGAAGAACGCCGAGCTGTGGCAGCGGCTGGATGCGGCACAGGCCCGGCACAAGGTGGTGTGGAAGTGGATCAAGGGCCACGCCGGGCATGCCGAGAACGAACGCGCCGATGCCCTGGCCCGCGCCGGAATGGCGCCATTCAAACCCTGAACCTCCTCGAGCATGTCATGCACTCGTCGGGTCGCCCCGCGAGGAGGGCATGACATGTTCGACGAGCGATCGGTTCAGATCCGGAAGATGGGCTGCAACAGGCGCGGCAGCAGCGAGATGAAGCGCAAGGGCGCGTCGGTGGCGGCAAGGCAGATGCAAGCGTCGCCAGTCTCGGCCACGGGGGTATGCTCGTCCGACTCATCGGCAATTTCCACGTCGCCCGGCCCGAACCGCGCCCTGGCATCGTGGAACGCCCCTTGCAGTACCAGCGTCAACTCAAGACCGCGATGGCCATGGTCTGGCACGCCTTGCCCGGCGGGGATGTAGAGCAACCGCGCCGAGGCCCCCTTGGCTGTCGGCAGGATCGCCTGCCGCACGCCCATGCCGAGCGACCTCCAGCGCACCTTGTCCAGATCGCCACCGACATAATCCGCCAGAGGCGACGGCAACAGCCCCCGGCGCGGGGCGGGTCTGTGCGGGGTATCGGGCTGGCCAAGTCGGGCAAGACAAGCCTCCAGGCTGGCCTCGCCCATCTCGGCGGTCTCGGTTTCCAGCACGGCGCCGCCGATCGCCTCATAGGCTTCGATCCGGATGCGGCAGTCGTCACACAGCGAGACATGGGTGGCGGCCACCAGCGAGAAGGCTTCGGGCAAGCTGCCTGCCGCGTAGGCGATCAGGAGTTGGTCGGAAAGGTGATGTGTGATCGTCATGGTCTCAGCTCATCTTCATCCGCAGCCGGTCAATCGCCAGCCGGATTCGCGATTTTATGGTGCCCAGGGGAAGGCCGGTCTCCGAGGCGATCTCGCGGTGCGAAAGCTCGCCATAGAAGGCCCGCGCCACCAGCGCGCGTTGCGCCTCGGGCAGGGATTGCAGGGCCGCGGTCAGGCGCGCGGCGTCTTGCGCGGCCTCATAAAGATCCGCCTGATCGGGTTCGTGGACATCGCCGCCCCACTCCAGCACCTCGGGCTCGGGGCGGCGGTCGCGGCGGGCAATGTCGATGCGGCGGTTGCGGGCGATGGTGAAAACCCATGTGCCGACAGAGGCCCGCGCAGGATCAAAGAGATGCGCCTTCTGCCAGACAGTTGCCAGCACATCCTGCGCGCAATCCTCGGCCAGCGCCGCTTCGGTGCCGGATTTCATCAGAAAGGCCTTCACCCGCGGTGCGAAATGGCGAAACAGCATGGCGAAGGCGGCCCGGTCCTGCCGGTCCCGCACCGCAACCATCAATGCCGCCCAGTCGGTTTCGTCCGTTGCCGCCAATCGCCTGCCCTGCACCGCCTGCTTTGGCCCAGCATAGGCCCTAGGCAGGTCTGCCGCATCGGGATTTTGCAGGGCGATGGCATGGCTCATCATGCAGATCTTACGCCAGCCAAGCCAATCCGGATCACCGCGCCGGTGATCCAAATTCAACTTGCCTTCGCAAGACCTGAAACTCCGACCCGGGGGGCAGACCATGCCGTTCGAGGCTTTCGGCCCTTCGCCGCGTCGCAGTGCCATTGGTGGCGCGGGCACGGCCCGGCTTTGGCGCCGGGATCCGCCCGAAGTCGCCAGTCGTCGCCATCCGGTGCGCGGCCAGGGGGGTGATGCTGCGGGCAAAGGCGGGGGCGGGCGTGCAGAAGATCGCCTGCCGCTCACCCCTTCAGCCGCTTGGTCCCGCCCGCTTACCCCACTTGCAGGCAGGCCATGAAGAACCCGTCCATCCCGCCCTTTTCCGCCCAGTGATCAGGCCGCAGCCGCAGCCCGCCCTCGGAGGTGATCCATGCCGGGTCGAGCCCCTGAACCGTAGGCGCGATCACCCGCAGGCCGGGATTGCGGGCCAGGGCAGCGGCAAGCTGGGCCTCGCCTTCTTCGGGCAGAAGCGAGCAGGTGCAATAGACCAGCCGCCCGCCCGGGCGCAGCCAGCCCAGGGCGCGGTCCAGCAATTTCGCCTGCAGCTCCACCAGCCCGGCGATTTCCGAGCCATCCTTCACGAAGGGCAGGTCGGGATGGCGGCGGATGGTGCCGGTGGCCGAACAGGGCGCGTCCAGCACGATGGCATCGAACGGCGTAGCGGGGGCCCATTGCAGCGCATCGGCCACGACGCAGTCCGCCGCAAGCCCGGTGCGGCCAAGGTTCTCCTGCACCCGTGTCATGCGGGGGCCAGAGATGTCCAGCGCCGTCACCTGCGCGCCGGCAGCGGCAAGCTGCAGGGTCTTGCCACCGGGGGCCGCGCAAAGGTCCAGCACCCTGAGACCCTGCACCTTGCCCAGCAGCGGCACCGCCAAGGCTGCGGCAGCATCCTGCACCCACCAGCCGCCTGCCTCGTACCCCGGCAGGGTTGAGACCTGCGCCCGGTCGGCCAGGCGCAGACTGCCCGTCGGCAGGGCCTCACCCTCGGGAGGTTCGGCACCTGTGCGCAGCGTCAGATCCAGCGGCGGTGCCATGGCCTGCACCGCCTCGATCGCGGTCACGATCTCGCGCCCATAGGCATGCACCAACGGTTGCCGCAGCCAGCGCGGCATTTTCTGCACCGGGGTCAGGGCAAGCTCTTCGGGCAGCTGCCGCAACACCGCGTTGACCAGCCCGGACAGATGACCCGTCTTGCGGCTGGACCGCGCCAGCCCGACGGCTTCGTTCACCACGCCATGCGGGGCGGCGCCCCCGGCAAGTTCCACCACGGCAAGGCGCAGGATGTTCAGCACCGGCAAAGGCGGGGCCTTGCGCAACAGGGGTTTCAACACCTTGTCAGCCGGTTCGATGGCGCGCAGGGTCTCGGTTGCAAGCCGCTGGGCGCGGGCGCGGTCGGCCGGCGAAAGCCCAGCAAAGCCCGGCTCGTCCAGAGCTTGCGCCAGAAGCCGGCCCTCGCCCAGAACGGCGTTCAACAGCGCCACCGCCCCTGCCCGTGCAGAACCCGGTCGTGCCGATCCGGTCTTTCCCTGCGCCATTACATGTCCTTGCCGCAATCCCTGACCCGACCTATATCACCGGAACCGCCCGAAGGGATAGACCATGTCCGAAGCCCCCGAACTGCCGCCCGCCGCCCAGCGCGCCCTGGCCGAGGCCGAGGCCCGCCGCAAGGCCGCCAAAGCCGCCGAGATGCCGCCCGAACTTGGCGGCCGCGACGGGCCGGAGCCGGTGCGCTTTGGCGATTGGGAGAAAAAGGGGCTGGCGGTGGATTTCTGATCCGCAGCTCACAGACCCAGAACATCCATCATGTCATAGCGCCCGGGCTTCTGCCCCTGCCCCCACAGCGCGGCGCGCAGTGCGCCACGGGCAAAGATGGTGCGGTCGGTCGCCACATGGCGCAGGATGATCCGCTCGCCTTCGCCCGCGAACAGCACGTCATGCTCGCCCACGATATCCCCGCCGCGCACCGCCGAAAACCCGATGCTGCCGCGTTCGCGCGCGCCGGTGATGCCATCGCGGCCCGAAACCTTCGCCGCCTCCAGCGCCACGCCGCGCCCCTCGGCCGCAGCCTGCCCCAGCATCAGCGCTGTGCCCGAGGGCGCGTCGACCTTCATCCGGTGATGCGCCTCGATCACCTCGATGTCCCAATCGGCATCAAGCGCCGCCGCCACCTTCTGCGTCATGCGCGCCAGCAGGTTCACCCCGAGGCTCATGTTGCCGGCCTGGATGATCACGGCGTGACGGGCGGCGGCATCCAGCCGCGCATGATGCGCGGGCTCCAGCCCGGTGGTGCCGACCACATGCACCGCGCGGGCCTGCGCGGCAAGCGCCGCGAATTCCACTGTCGCGGCGGGGGCGGTAAAGTCGATCACGGCCTGCGCCCGGGCAAAGGCCGGCAGCGGATCATCGGTCACGGTCACGCCTAGGGCAGCCCCTCCCATCGCCTCTCCCACATCCCGGCCAAGCCAGGGATTTCCGGCGCGCTCCACGCAGCCCACCAGCCGCGCTTTGCCCGAGGCGGTGATGGTCTTGACCAACATTTGCCCCATCCGGCCCGAGGCCCCGGTGACGACGATTCCCGGCAGGTTTTCCATGGCGCACCCCTTTGTTCCAACGCCCGTTTAGCGCCCTTCGGCGCATGCGGAAAGCCCGGCGTTGCGGGCAGGGCCAAAAGGGCTTACATGGCGCTCATGTCCAACAAGCGCTTCCATTCGGCCAATGGCCCCTCGCAACGCCAACTTCGCGTCGGTGAACTCATCCGCCGCACGCTGTCTGACGTGTTGAACCGGGCCGAGATCCACGACCCCGAGCTGAACGCGATGTCGATCACCGTGGGCGAGGTGTCCTGCTCGCCCGACCTGAAGGTGGCGACGGTCTATGTCATGCCGCTGATGGGGTCGGTCCCGGTCGAAAATGCCATCGCCGCGCTGGCCCGCAACAAGGCCGAATTGCGCCACCGGGTCGCGCAGGAAATGACGCTGAAATACGCCCCGGACCTGCGGTTCCGCCCGGATGAAACCTTTGATCGGCTGGACGAGACGCGGCGGATGTTCTCCGACCCCTCGGTGCTGCGCGATCTTGGGTCCGAGACCGACGGCGATGAGGATTGAGGCAGTCCTTCTTGCGCTGTGCCTGCCGGGCATGGCGCAGGCGGTGACCTGCCGGGACGACAGCTTTGAGGGTGCGTCCTATTCGGTCTGCGCAGTCAGCCCCGAGGAAGATCTGCGCCTGTTCCTGAACGGGCCGGAAGGCCCCTATGGCAGCTTCGCGGCGGTGGAGACCGCGCTTGCGGCCAAGGGGCAAAAGCTGGCCTTTGCCATGAATGCCGGCATGTTCCACAGCGATCTGTCACCGGCCGGGCTTTATATCGAGAACCGCCAGCAGAAGATGCGGCTTATCACCTCCGAAGGGCCGGGGAATTTCGGCCTCTTGCCGAACGGCGTATTCTGCGCGGGCGAGGGTTTTGCGATCATCGAAAGCCGCGCCTTCAAGGCGTCCCCGCCGGAGTGTCGCTATGCCACGCAATCCGGCCCGCTGCTGGTGATCGACGGCGCGTTGCATCCCATGTTCGTGCCGGGGTCAGACAGCTTCAACTACCGCAATGGCGTCGGGGTGGCCGAGGATGGCCGGGCGCTGTTTGCCATTTCGAACGACGCGGTCAACTTCCACGCCTTCGCCCGCTATTTCCGCGATGTGCTGGGGGTGAAGAACGCGCTTTTCCTTGATGGTTCGATCTCGCGGCTGTATGCGCCCGAGCTTGACCGCGACGATATGGGCTTTCCGATGGGGCCGATCGTCGGCGTTGTGACGGCAAGGGATTAGGATGGCACGCGGCAAGAAGGGGCGGCCGGTCAATGGCTGGCTGGTGGTGGACAAGCCTGCGGGGGTTGGCTCTACCACTGTGGTAAACAAGGTGAAATGGGCGTTTGGCGCCCAGAAGGCGGGCCATGCCGGCACGCTTGACCCGGCGGCGACCGGGGTGCTGGCGGTGGCCCTGGGCGAAGCGACCAAGACGGTGCCCTATATCACCGACGCGCTGAAATGCTACCGCTTCCGGGTGACGCTGGGGGCCTCGACCACCACCGATGACGCCGAAGGCGAGGTGCTGGACACCCGCGAGAACCGCCCGTCAGACGCCGAAATTGAGGCCGCCCTAGTGGCGTTCCGCGGCGACATCGCCCAGGTGCCGCCGCAGTTCTCGGCCGTGAAGGTGGATGGCGAGCGGGCCTATGACCTTGCCCGCGAGGGCGAGCTGATGGACCTTGCCGCCCGTCCGCTCTGGGTCGAGCGGCTGGAGGTTCTCGGTCGCCCCGACGCCGATCACGTCGATCTGGAGATGGTTTGCGGCAAGGGCGGTTATGTCCGCTCCATCGCCCGCGATCTGGGCCGCGCCTTGGGCTGCCTTGGCCATGTGCAATGGCTGCGCCGCGAATGGTCGGGGCCGTTCAACGCGTGCGATGGCGTGTCGCTGGAGGAGATCGACCGGCTGGCCAAGACGCCCGAGATCGACGCCCTGCTGCGCCCTCTGACACTGGGCCTTGCCGATTTGCCGGAGCTGCCCTGCACGCCGGAAGGCGCCGCGCGGCTGCGCAATGGCAATCCCGGCATGGTGCTGGCCTCGTCCGTTCACTATGGCGATGAGGCCTGGGCCAGCTATCAGGGTCACCCGGTGGCCGTCGGCATCTACAAGGCGGGCGAGCTGCACCCCTCCCGCGTGTTCAACCTCGACTAGGATGGTCCGGCGATGATCCGGCGCACGCATCAAAAGCACGATGCGACCAGCGAGGCGGTCTATTCCGATTGCACGGCCTATCGCTATGCGCTGACCCGTCAATGGGCGGCGGGGCGACGGTTGCTGTGGGTGATGCTGAACCCCTCGACCGCCAGCGAGCAGGCCAATGACCCGACCGTCGAGCGCTGCGAGCGCCGGGCGCGGGCCATGGGGTTTGGCGGGTTTCGGGTGGTGAACCTCTTCGCCTTTCGCGCCACCGATCCCCGCGCGCTGGGCCGCGTGGCAGATCCGGTCGGGCCGGGCAATGACGCGGCCGTGGCCGAAGCGGCCGACTGGGCCGATGCAGTGGTTTGCGGCTGGGGCGGGCATGGCGCGATGGGCGGTCGGGATCTGGCCGTCACCGCGCTGTTGCGGCGCTCCGGCAAGCCGTTGTCGCACCTTGGTCTGACGCGGGGCGGACAGCCGAAACATCCGCTTTACATCGGATACGCGGTCCAGCCCGTGGCATGGAGCGCCTGACACCGGTTCCGGGTATGTCCCGCCCTCTCAGGCTGCCTGCAATCGCACCATTGCCAGATCCAGCGCCGCACCATTGGTCAGACTTGCCAGCGGCACGCCATCCAGCATGAGGAGCGTCGCCCCGCCCCCCAACCCAAGCGTCAACTGCGGGTCCGGGTGCAAGGCGGCATCATAAATCACCACCAGCTGGTCTTCGGCCGGATCGAAATCGGTGATCTGCACCACGGGCTCCCCCGGCGCGAAATCCTGCAGGGTGAAGGCATCGGCGCCCTGACCGCCGTTGCCATAATCGCCCGCACCGAGATGCAGCGCGTCGTCCCCCCGGCCGCCGTTCAGGAAGTCCGGCTCGGCATCCGGCCCGCCGTCGCCGTCGCCGTCGCCGTCGCCCCAAAGCGTGTCATTCCCCGCCCCGCCTTCAAGTTCGTCCACGCCATCGCCACCGAACAGGGCATCGTGGCCGGTCCCGCCATCGACCAGATCATCGCCGGACTGACCGGCGAGACTGTCATCGCCGGTGCCGCCGATCACGCTGTCATCGCCTTGATCACCCCGGGCGCTGTCGTCGCCTTCGCAGCCGGCAACCAGATCATCCCCGGCATCGCCGGTCAGCGCATCCCCCCCTGCATCGCCCCAAAGGCCATCGTCGCCATCGCCGCCGGCCAGCACATCCTGCCCCTCGCCGCCATAAAGCTGATCCTGCCCCTCGGCCCCGATGAGCGCGTCCGCTCCCCCGCGCCCTTGCAGGACATCATCCCCCTTGCCGCCGGAAAGCGACAGGTCGGGCTCGGGCGGGTCCGGAACGTCGTCGGAAACCGGCTGACCGTCTGGGTCCGTGCCGCCGGTATCGGCGGGGTCGGCATCCATGAAGGCTGTCGAGACTGCCCAGTCCGCATCTTCGGGGGGCGAATCTTCCGCCTCGCGGCCGCCGTCCTGTTCGACAGAGAGGCTGTCCATCGACATGCCGGCAATCAGCACGCCCAGAAGACCGACCAAACCAAGCATCATGCAACCTTGAGCTGCTTTCCGGTCGCGCGGTGGCCCGGAAAATTAACCATATGCCGCGGGGATCACGGCAGAATTCCCCCGGCCCCCACCACCATAGCACGAACCCGGACCTGCCTCTACCAACGGATCCTGACAAGTCGATCAATCTGGGCAGATGGTTAACGGCCCGGCCGCATCTCCGGCACGATGGCCGCGCCCCGGCGATTCCGGGCTTTCAATTTCGAAGCATCTCGTCTATACGCCGCCATCCGCAGCAAACTGCGGGCGCCCGAAAGGGCATCAAGGGCCTTGCTGGACGACATCCCGGCTTGTGCCGTCACCGCCAACCCAAGGAGAAATCCGATGTCGATCACCGTCGAAGAAAAAGCCCGCCTGATCAAGGAATATGCGACCAAGGAAGGCGACACCGGTTCGCCCGAAGTTCAGGTTGCGATCCTGTCGTCGCGCATCGCCACCCTGACCGAGCATTTCAAGGGCCACAAGAACGACAACCACTCGCGTCGGGGTCTCCTGATGCTGGTTGCCCAGCGCCGCAAGCTCCTGGACTACCTCAAGGGCAAGGACGAAGGCCGCTACAGCTCGCTGATCCAGCGTCTGGGCCTGCGCCGCTAAGCCGGGGCACATGGAATAGCGAAGCGCCCGGGGGGAAACCTCCGGGCGTTTTGCTGTGTCGCGGGACGGGGCCAAAGGGTCGCACCCGCGTAAGGGCAGCGACACATCCCGCGCAAGGATCGCGTCATGACTGCCCTGCGTCCCTCTCTTCCCGTGTTTCTCGGACTGGCGCTTGCCCTGCTCGTCGCCTGGTCGTCGGGATTTGTCGGTATCCGGTTCACCCATGAGGTCGCCACGGTGCCGCAGATCCTGTTTGCCCGCAGCCTGTGTTCCGGGCTGGGCCTGCTGCCCTTTCTGATCGGTCCTTGGGCCAAGGGGCCGAAGATCGGCGCGCGGGACGTGACCGAACAGGGGCTTTACGCCTTCCTCGGCATGTTCCTGTACCTTGGGGGCTTCGCCATGGGCATCGGCGCGGGCGTGCCGACCGGTCTGGTGGCGCTGATGGCCGATCTGGTGCCCCTGGGCATTGCCGCCCTTTCGGCACCGCTCTTGGGCCAGAGACTGACGCCGCGGCAATGGCTTGGCACGGCCATCGCCTGCGCGGGTGTGCTGGCGGTTTCCGCCGATGCGCTGGCTTTGGGTGCGGCGCCGGTCTGGGCCTATGCCCTGCCCATTCTGGGCATGCTGGCCTTCGCCGTCTCGACTGTGCTGCAAGAGCGCCGCGGCGGCAGCCGGTTGACCATTCCACAGCGGCTGGGCCTGCAATGCCTGTGGGCGGCGGTATTCTTCGCGCCTTTTGCCGCTGCGGGTGGCGGGCTTTTTCCCGCCATCACCCCGGATTATGTGTTGGGCATCGGCTGGCTCGTGGTTCTGGCGACCTACGGCGGGTGGCTGATCTACTATCTGTTCCTCAGACTTTACCCGCCTGCGATGGTCTCTGCCGTCGTCTACCTGTCGCCGCCCGTCACCATGGTCTGGGCCTTCGCGCTGTTTGGCGAACCCCTGACCTGGCGCATGGCGCTTGGCCTGCTGGTAACGCTTTGCGGCGTGGCGCTGGTGGCCGGGCGCAAGACGTAGCGGCGCTCCTAGACCTGCCGTGCCTCGGCAAAGGACAGAAGGCGGCCGGATTGCTCATCCCACAACTGCAACTGCACGGTGCGCAGGCTTTCGCGGATCGACATGCGGTTCATCCCCGCCAGCTCTGCATGGTCGCGCAGCACCTGCGGCAGGCGGTAAAACGGAATCCGGCTGTAAAGATGGTGGACATGGTGAATGCCGATATTGGCGCTCAGCCATTGCAGGACCGGCGGCAAGACGTAATAGGAGCTGCCCTTCAGCGCGGCGGTGTGCAGATCCCAATCCTGCTCCTCGGACCAGTGGGTGGATTCGAACTGGTGCTGAACATAGAACAGCCAGACCCCGGTGGTCGCCGCCAGAAGGCTGGTCGGCAGGAAGATCAACAGGATCGGCGCCCAGCCGCCGAAATACAGGATCAGGCCCAGCGCCGCCAGAATGGCGGCATTGGTGGTCATGGCACTGATCCAGTATTTCATATGGCCCGTCAGCCCGAGCGGCACGCGGTTCTGCAGCAGGAAGATGTAACCCGGCCCGATGCCGAACAACACCACCGGGTTGCGATACAGCCGGTAAAGCACCCGCCGCACGACCGGCAGCGCCCGGTATTCGGCAACGGTCAGCGTGGTGATGTCGCCGATCCCGCGCCGCCCGAGATTGCCGGCGCTGGCATGGTGAATGGAATGTGAGCGCCGCCAGACGTCATAGGGCGTCAGCGTCAGCACCCCCAGAACCCGCCCCAGCCAGTCGCTTACCGTGCGGCTTTCGAAAAAGGCGCCATGGCCGCAATCGTGCTGGATGGTGAAAAGCCGCAGGAGGAAGGCCGCGTTGACGCAGGAAATCGCCAGCGTCAGCCAATAGCTGATGCCCATCGCCCACCATGCCAGCGCCCAGAACAGCACGAATGGTCCGATGGTCACGCTCAGCTCAAACAGGCTGCGCGCGGTATCGGGTTGGCGATACTTCGCCAGAACCTTTACCCAGTCCCGGGCGGCCGTCACCCCTTGCGCCATGGGCCCGGCCCCGCTTGCGTCCAACATCACAGCTTCTCTTGTTGTTTGCGCCTGCATACTGCACGGCAGAAACTTCGCAACAGTTAATGATGCCCCGAGCCGGATCGCCGCAGGGCCGGCGCGGTGCCGCCTCCCGCCAAAGCCCTTCCCAAACCCCGGCTTTTCCTGTATGCGCCCGCCCATCTGCGACGTGAGGCCCCACCCCCGGGCCCGTGCATCAGGATTGGGGGCGGCGGCAATGGGGCCGCCATATATGCGGGATGACAGGCCAGGGGGCCGGTCCCGGAGGAAACGACAGATGTTCAATGTGACAAAGAAATCCATCCAGTGGGGCGGTGAGACGCTGACGCTGGAAACCGGGAAGGTTGCGCGTCAGGCCGATGGGTCGGTGATCGCAACGCTCGGCGAAACCTCGGTCATGGCCAACGTGACCTTCGCCAAGGCACCGAAGCCGGGACAGGACTTTTTCCCGCTGACCGTGCATTATCAGGAAAAATACTATGCGGCCGGCAAGATCCCCGGCGGCTTCTTCAAGCGTGAAGCGCGCCCGTCGGAAAAGGAAACGCTGGTTTCCCGCCTGATCGACCGGCCCTGCCGTCCGCTCTTCGTCGAAGGCTTCAAGCATGAAGTCCTCGTCATGGCCACCGTGCTGTCGTGTGACCTGCACAACGACCCCGACATCGTGGCGATGATCGCCGCCTCGGCTGCGCTGACCATTTCGGGCGTGCCGTTCATGGGCCCGATCGGCGCCGCGCGCGTCGGCTTCGTCAACGGCGGCTATGTGCTGAACCCGGCCATGGACGACATGACCCAGCTCCGCCTCAAGCCCGAACAGCGGCTTGATCTGGTGGTTGCCGGCACCAAAGACGCCGTGATGATGGTGGAATCGGAAGCCTACGAGCTGACCGAAGAGGAAATGCTGGGCGCCGTGGTCTTTGGCCACGAGGCGATGCAGCCGGTCATCGACCTGATCCTCGATCTGGCGGAAGACGCCGCGAAAGAGCCCTTCGACTTCACGCCGCCCGATCTGTCGGAAATCTTCGGCAAGGTGAAAGCCGCGGGCGAAGCGCAGATGCGCGCCGCCTTTGCCATCAAGGACAAGCAGGACCGCACCAACGCCATCGGCGCTGCGGTTGACGCGATCAAGGCCGCGCTGTCGGAAGATGACCAGAAGGACATCAACCTCGGCTCGGCAATCAAGAAGCTGGAAAGCTCGATCCTGCGCGGGGACGTGGTGTCGAACGGCGTCCGCATCGACGGCCGGGATACCAAGACCGTTCGCCCGATCGTCGCGGAAACCGGCATCCTGCCGCGCACCCACGGCTCGGCCCTGTTCACCCGCGGCGAGACCCAGGGCCTTGTGGTCACCACCCTCGGCACCGGCGAAGATGAGCAGATCATCGACGCGCTGAACGGCAACACCCGCTCGAACTTCCTGCTGCACTACAACTTCCCGCCCTATTCGGTTGGCGAAGTGGGTCGCGTTGGCTCGCCCGGTCGTCGTGAGATCGGCCACGGCAAACTGGCATGGCGTGCGCTGCAGGCCGTGCTGCCTGCCCCGACCGATTTCCCCTACACCATCCGCGTGGTGTCGGAGATCACCGAATCGAACGGCTCGTCGTCCATGGCTTCGGTCTGTGGTGGCTCCTTGTCGATGATGGATGCCGGCGTGCCGCTGAAGGCTCCGGTGGCCGGTGTGGCCATGGGCCTGATCCTGGAAGATGACGGCAAATGGGCCGTGCTGACCGACATCCTTGGCGACGAGGACCACCTCGGCGACATGGACTTCAAGGTGGCCGGCACCGCTTCGGGTATCACCTCCTTGCAGATGGACATCAAGATTGCCGGGATCACCCCGGAAATCATGAAGCAGGCTCTGGCGCAGGCCAAGGACGGCCGTCTGCATATCCTCGGCGAGATGAACAAGTCGCTTTCCGCGCCGCAAGGCTTCTCGGAATATGCGCCGAAGATCGAAACCCTGCAGATCCCGACCGACAAGATCCGTGAAGTGATCGGCTCGGGCGGCAAGGTGATCCGCGAGATCGTGGAAACCTCGGGCGCCAAGGTCGACATCAACGACGACGGCATCATCAAGATCGCCTCGTCGGACGCTGCCGCCATCAAGAAGGCCTATGACATGATCTGGTCGATCGTGGCAGAGCCGGAAGAAGGCCAGATCTACACCGGCAAGGTGGTGAAACTGGTCGACTTCGGCGCCTTCGTGAACTTCTTCGGTAAGCGCGATGGTCTGGTGCATGTGAGCCAGATCGCCAACAAGCGCCTGAACCACCCGAATGAACTGCTGAAGGAAGGTCAGGAAGTGAAGGTCAAGCTGCTGGGCTTTGACGACCGCGGCAAGGTGCGCCTTGGCATGAAGATGGTCGATCAGGAGACCGGGGCCGAGATCGTGGCCGAAAAGAAAGAAGAAGGCGCCGAGGCCTGAGGGCTGGCACTCTGAAACAGACAAAGCCCCGGCGATGCGCCGGGGCTTTTTTCTTCGCTGAAATTTTCAGGCCTCGACTAGATATTCTTGTTAAATGTAGTTTTATCGAATATTATTCGATAAACTGTCGAAATCATGCCAAACTTACCCAAATCCTTTCTCGCAGATGCCGTATTTTGCCGGCAAATCTGCGAACAGGAGAATCCCATGCGTGTCGTCGTCCTTGGTGCTGGTGTCATCGGTGTGACCTCGGCTTATTACCTCGCCAAAGCCGGGCATGAGGTGACGGTGATCGACCGCCAGCCCGGCCCGGCGCTGGAGACCTCGTTTGCGAACGCGGGCGAGATCAGCCCCGGTTATGCCTCGCCCTGGGCTGCGCCGGGCATTCCGGCCAAGGCGGTGAAGTGGCTGTTCATGAAGCACGCCCCGCTCATCATTCAGGCCCGCCCGGATCTGGCCAAGATCGAATGGGTCGGGCGGATGCTGTTGAACTGCACCTCCTCGGCCTATGCGGTAAACAAGTCGCGCATGGTGCGGCTGGCGGAATATTCGCGCGACTGCCTGATCGAGCTGCGCCGCGACACCGGCATTTCCTATGACGAACGCACGCAGGGCACGCTGCAACTGTTCCGCACCGAAAAGCAGGTCGAGGCGGCCGAGAAGGACATCAAGGTTCTCAAGGCCGATGGCGTGCCGTTCGAGGTGCTGGATGCCGCTGCCTGCGTGGCCGCCGAGCCCGGCCTTGCGCCGAACATCGGCAAGATCGCCGGCGGCCTGCGCCTGCCGGGCGACGAGACCGGCGACTGCTTCAAGTTCACCAATTCGCTGGCCGAGATGGCCGCCGCCGCGGGCGTGACCTTCCGCTGGGGCGTGACCATTCAGGCGCTGGAATCAGACGGCAGCCGCATCACCTCGGCGCAGACCAGCGCCGGCCGCTTTGGCGCCGATGCCTTCGTGCTGGCGATGGGCAGCTATTCCCCGGCGCTGGCGCGGCCCTTCGGCATGCGCCTGCCGGTCTATCCGGTGAAGGGCTATTCGATCACGGTTCCGATCGTGAACGAGGACCGCGCCCCGGTCTCGACGGTGATGGACGAAAGCCACAAGATCGCCATCACCCGTCTGGGCGACCGTATCCGGGTTGGTGGCATGGCGGAAATCTCGGGCTTCAACAACCACCTGCACCCCAAGCGGCAGGCGACGCTGACCCATTCGGTCGAGGATCTGTTCGGCGGGGCGGGCGACCAGTCGAAGGCGATCTTCTGGTCGGGCCTGCGGCCGATGACGCCGGACGGCACGCCGCTGGTGGGCCGCTCGACCGTGCCGAACCTGTTCCTGAACACCGGCCACGGCACGCTGGGCTGGACCATGGCCGCCGGCTCGGGCCGGGTGATCGCCGATATGGTGTCGGGCCGAGTGGCCGAGATCGACACCGCGGGTCTGGGCTATGCCCGCTACCAGCGGCGATCGAAAGCCGCGGCGCCCGTGTCGCAAGCCATTGCCGCAGAATGAAGAAACGGGGCCGTGAGGCCCCGTTTTCCTGTGTGGCGCCGATGGCGAAGCCGGATGGTCAGACCGGCCGCTTGGCAAAGCGCAGATAGGGCAGCTTGATGTCCAGCTCGCCAAAGCGCGCCTTGGCATCGTCGGTCGAAACCGCCAGCGCCACGATCACATCCTGCCCCGGCACCCAGTTGGCCGGCGTGGCGAAGGGCACGCCGTCGGTGGCCTGCACCGCATCCAGCGCCCGCAGGATCTCGGCAAAGTTGCGGCCCACGCTCATCGGATAGGTCATGGTCAGCCGCACCTTCTTGTCCGGCCCGATGATGTAGACCGTGCGCACCGTCGCCGAATTCGCCGGCGTACGGCCCTCGGCCGGCAGGTAGTAATCGGCCGGCAGCATGTCATAGGCCTTCGACACGGTCAGCGACACATCGTCGATGATCGGGAAATCGGCCGCCACGCCGGAAAACGCCTCGATGTCGCGCTTCCATTTCTCATGGTCGGCCACCGAATCGACCGAGACGCCGATCACCTTGGTATTGCGCTTTTTCCATTCGGCGGCGAGTTGCGCCACGGCGCCGAATTCGGTGGTGCAGACCGGCGTGAAATCACGCGGATGGCTGAACAGGATGGCATAGCCGTCGCCCAGCCAGTCGTGAAAGTTGATGGTCCCCGCGGTGCTTTCGGCGGTGAAATCGGGGGCGGTGTCGTTGATACGGACGGCCATGGCAAACTCCGGTGTTGTCTTTGGATGACATTAGCGCAATGCGCGGGAAATGCACCCCCTCGGGCGGCGGGGGCGGCAGTTAAGAACCGTTCGGCTGCGGGGGCGGGGCGCGGCGAAACCGGCGTCCTCAATCCGGGCGGTTCTCGGAACATCTGTTCTCCGCTGGCGAAAAATTTGATCAAATTATGACCTCCACCCCTTGCCGGCAGCCGCGCGCGCTGGCACCTTGCCGCCAGACCGAAGGAGGGTGACATGCTCATCAAACGCGATTTCTACATCAACGGCCGCTGGGTGGCCCCGATCGCGGGCCGCGACTGCGAGGTCATCAACCCCTCGACCGAAGAGCCGGTGGCGGTGATCTCGCTCGGCTCCGAGGCCGATTGCGATGCCGCTGTTGCCGCCGCCAAGGCCGCATTTCCCGCATGGGCCGCGACCCCGCCCGCGTTGCGCCGCGCCGCCGTGGTGCGGATTCTGGAGCAATACGAGGCGCGCAAGGAGGAACTGGCCCGCGCCATG
Organism: Tabrizicola oligotrophica; assembly: GCF_011008935.1. Taxonomy (GTDB): domain Bacteria; phylum Pseudomonadota; class Alphaproteobacteria; order Rhodobacterales; family Rhodobacteraceae; genus Tabrizicola_A; species Tabrizicola_A oligotrophica. The sequence continues at coordinate 48,070 of NZ_JAAIVJ010000003.1, forward strand.
AGCCTGGAAATGGGCTCTCCCCTGAAACACGCGCGCGAGCAGCAGGCGCCCTGCCTGCCCTGGCATGCCGGCAACTTCCTGACCGCCTTCGACACGCTGCACTGGGACCGGCCCCTGGGCGACCATGCGCCGAACGACCGGATCCTTCTGGAGCCGATCGGAGTTGTCGGCCTGATCACGCCGTGGAACTGGCCGATGAACCAGATCGCGCTGAAGGCGATTCCGGCGATTCTGGCGGGATGCACCTGCGTGCTGAAACCGTCCGAGGAAAGCCCGCTGAACGCGATGATCTTCGCCGAATTCTGCCATGACGCCGGGTTGCCGCCGGGGGTGTTCAATCTGGTGAACGGCGATGGCGCGGGGGTGGGCAGCCGGCTGTCCAGCCACCCCGATGTCGAGATGATCTCCTTCACCGGCTCGACCCGCGCCGGGCGGGCGATCTCCAAGGCCGCCGCCGAGACGCTAAAGCGGGTGACGCTGGAACTGGGCGGCAAGGGCGCGAATGTGATCTTCGCCGATGCCGACGAGCGCGCGGTGGAGCGCGGGGTGCGGCACATGATGGACAACACCGGCCAGTCCTGCAACGCGCCTTCGCGGATGCTGGTTGAGCGCGGCATCTATGACAAGGCCGTTGAAATCGCTGCGAAAGTGGCCGGCGAAATCAAGACCGGCAATGCGCTGGAGGAGGGCTCGCATATCGGCCCGGTGGTGAACCGGCGCCAGTGGGACCAGATTCAGGGCTATATCCGGAAGGGTCTGGACGAGGGCGCGCGTCTGGCCGCCGGTGGTCCCGGCCTGCCGGAGGGCGTCAACCGCGGCTATTTCGTCAAGCCCACGGTCTTTGCCGATGTGGTGCCCGGCATGACCATCGAGCGCGAGGAAATCTTCGGGCCGGTGCTGTGCATGATCCCTTTCGAGGATGAGGCCGACGCCATCCGCATCGCCAATGACTCGCCCTATGGCCTGACCCATTACGTCCAGTCGCAGGACGGCGCGCGCCGCAACCGGATGGCGCGGGCGCTGAAGGCCGGGATGGTGCAGATGAATGGCAAGAGCCGCGCCGCCGGCTCGCCCTTTGGCGGGGTGAAATCCTCGGGCCGGGCGCGCGAGGGCGGCGTCTGGGGGCTGGAGGAGTTCCTAGAGGTCAAGGCGGTCTCGGCCTGGGATCCGGCGCAGGACTGAGTGCGAAAGCCCCGGCGGCCCCGGGGCTTTTTTGCCTGCGAAGAAAACTTGACACATGTGTCGATTTAGCATTCCCTTGGCCCATCAGCCGAGGAACCGACCATGAGCCAGCATTCCCGCCTTCTCTCCCCCGTCAAACTGCGCGGCCAGACTCTGCGCAACCGCATCGTCTTTGGCGCCCATACCAACAACATGGCCGAGGGCGGGTTGCCGCTGGCGCGGCAGGGGGCCTATTGGCTCGAGCGGGCCTTGGGTGGGGCGGGCATGATTGTGACCGAGCCGGTGCCGGCGCATCGCACCGGGGTGCTGACGCAGGGCAATCTGGCCCATGAAAGCGACGCGGTGATCCCGCATTTCCGCGCCATCACCGAACAGGTGAAGGCGGCCGGCGCGGTGATCATCCAGCAGATCTACCACGTCGGCGCCCATGGCGATTCGGACCTGTCGTTCCAGCCGCATTGGTCGCCCTCGGGCGGGCCGTCCTACCATGACAGCGACGGCAGTCATAAGATGACCGAGGCCGAGATCGAGGAGATATTCGAGGCGCATGCCGCCGCCGCCCGCCGGGCGCAGGCCTGCGGCTTTCAAGGGGTGGAGGTCTGGGCGGCCTATCACTCGCTCGTCGACCAGTTCTGGACGCCGTGGTCGAACACTCGTGATGACAAATGGGGCGGATCCTTGGAAAACCGCACCCGGTTCTCGCGCGAGCTGATCGCCCGCATCCGCCGCGACTGCGGGCCCGAGTTCATCATCGGCCTCGCCATCAGCTATTCGCCCGCCTATTCGGTTTCGCTTTCCGCCGATGAGCTGTGCGAGATTGTCGCGCTGCATGACGCGACGGGGGAGGTCGACTATTTCACCTGCGGCTATGGCAGCTATCTGGAGTTCGAAGGCATCATCCCCGCCTTCACCGAGGGCGAAAAGCTGACAACGCCGATGACGGCGCGGCTGAAGGCGGTGGTAAGCCACGCGCTCATCACGTCAGAGGCCGGGGTGCGCACGCCGGACAATGCCGAAACCATCCTGTCGGCGGGCGAGGCGGACATGGTGTCGATCGTGCGCGGGCAGATTGCCGATCCGCATCTGGCGCGCAAGGTGACGGAAGGCCGGGCCGAGGACATTCGGGGCTGCATCTCGTGCAACCAGATGTGCTGGGGTCGCCGGTCGCGCGATTACTGGATTTCCTGCCTCATCAACCCTTCGGTCGGGCGGGAATGGGAATGGGGGGGCGACCGTTTCACGCCCGCCGGAACCCCGAAATCGGTGCTGGTCGTCGGCGCCGGGCCAGCGGGGCTTGAAGCAGCGCGGGTGGCGGCGGAACGCGGGCACCGGGTGGAAATCGTCGAGGCGCTGCCGGTGATCGGCGGGCAGTTCCGGCTGGCGGGCATGCAGCCGCGCCGGGCGCAGATCCTTGACCTGATGGAGTGGTATGAGCGGCAGTTCGACAAGCTGGGCGTGACGCTGCGGCTGAACAGCTTTCTTGATGACGACGAGATTGCCGCCCATCCGGCGGAGGTGGTGGTGCTGGCCACCGGCTCTTTGCCCGACGAGACCGGCTTCCAGCGCTGGCAACCGCATCTGGCCAGCCTGCCGGGGGTCGAGCTGGGCGGGGTCTGGTCGCCCGAGGCGGCGATGCGGCGCGAGGCGCGGCTGGGCGATGCGGTGGTGCTTTATGACGAAGGGTCGAACTGGCGCGGGGTCGGCACGGCATGGGCGCTGGCCGAGCGTGGGCATCAGGTGACCATCGTCACGCCCGAGCCCTTTGTCGGCAAGGAGATTGCCCGCACCTCGGCGGATGGCTCGGCGCGGCGCAAGCTGGCCAAGTTGGGGGTAAAGTTCCTGACCGAGCATTGCCTGACGCGCTGGCATGGCAACGGCGTGACAGTGAAGAATTTCCTGACCGGCGAGGAGGAAACCCTGCCGGCCAGCGGGCTGGTGATGGCGACCACCAACCGCAGCTTCGACCCCTGGCCCGAAGGCTTTGCCGGCAAGGCGACCCACCGGATCGGCGATTGCGCCGCGCCGCGGCTGGCGGCCTATGCCTTCCACGAGGGGCGGAAGCTGGCGCTGGGTCTGTGACCCGGCGCTAGAACGGGCAGGGGGCAGTGAACTCTACCCAGGCGCCGGTTCCGGGGTGATGCAGACCCAGCGTTTCGGCATGCAGCATCAGCCGGGGATAATCCGTCGCCGCGCCCGTGGCATAGATCGGGTCGCCCAGGATCGGATGGCCCAGCGCCAGCATATGCACCCGGAGCTGGTGGCTGCGGCCGGTTTTCGGGAACAGCCGCACCCGGGTTTCGCCGGACGCGCGGCCGATCACCTGCCAGTCGGTCTGCGCCGGCCGGCCATGCTCATGGCTGACCATCTGGCGCGGCCGGTTCGGCCAGTCGGCGCAAAGCGGCAGGTCCACATGCCCAGCGTCGCCGACGATCTCGCCCGCCACCCGCGCGACATAGGTCTTCTTCGCCCGGCGCTGCTCGAACTCCTGCCCGAGAAACCCCTGCGCCGGTTTGGTCTTGGCAAAGATCATCACGCCCGAGGTGTCGCAATCCAGCCGATGCACCAGCAGCGTGTTCCACTGCGCGGCCTGCAGGCGGGAAATCAGGCAATCCGCCCGCCCCTCCAGCTTTCCGGGCACCGACAGCAAGCCCGCCGGCTTGTTCGCTACCAGAACCAGATCGTCCTGATAGAGGATGTCCAGCGGCACATCCGGCGGCTGATAATCGAACTCGGGCCTCATGCGATGCCGTGGCCCGCGGCCCGCAGCGCCGCCCCAAGGTGGCGGATATGGGCCGGGCCAACCTCGCAGCAGCCGCCGACAATGGTCGCGCCCATGTCCACCCAGCGCAGGGCGAAGGCGGCGTATTTCTCGGGCGTCAGGTCGTGGCGGGCGCAATAGTCCGGGGCGTCGTCGGTTTCGGGTAGCGGCAGGCTGGAGATTTCCGAGAACCCGTTGGCATAGGCGCCGAAAGGCCGGCCCATACCGGCAAGGACCGCCAGCGCGGCCTCCATCGCCTCGGGCATCGAGCAATTGGCCAGCACGGCGGCAGTCGGATGTTCGGCAATCACCCCTGCCAGCCCGGCCACCGGCTCGCCCGAGCGCAGGCGCGACCCGTCACGGTCATCGACCGAGACCGAAAGCCAGACCGGCCTGCCGGCCGCCTGCGCCCCGGCAAGCGCCCCCCGGCAGAGATCGAGCGAGGACATGGTTTCGCACAGGATCACATCGACATGCGGCGCCATCAGCGCCGCCTTCTCGGCATAAAGCGCGGTCGAGACCGCGACGGGCGGCGTCAGATCGGGCCGGTAGCTTTCGCCCAACGGCCCCATCGACCCCGCGATGATCCCCCGGCCCGCCTCGGCCCGCGCTTCATGCGCTTCCATCAGGGCGCGCAGGTGCAGCGCATGATAGTAATGGTCCAGCCCGACGCCGATCAGCCGGTCGTGCAGGATGTTGTAGGTGTTGGTGGTGGCCACCGTCGCCCCGGCGGCGAAGTAATCTGCATGGATGGCCTTCACCAGCCCCGGGTGGTCGATCATCACGCGGGTGGCCCAGAGCGGCGTCGGCTCGTCACCGGAACGCGCGACAAGCTCCTGCCCCATGCCGCCGTCAAGCAGGGTAATCAGCGCCATGGTCAGTCCTTCAGCATCCGCAGCGCCATCAGGCCAAAGACCCCGGCGGCAAGTTTGTTCATCCCGCCCATGCGGGCCGAAAATGCCGCGCCCGCCCAACCGGCCAGCGCGCCGTATCCGGCGGTAACGCACATGCCGGTCAGGGTAAAGACTGCGCCGAGGATCAGAATCTGCTGCCAGACCGGCCCGCGCGCCGGGTCGGTGAACTGCGGCAGGAAGGCCAGCACGAACAGTGCAACCTTGGGGTTCAGCGCATTGGTGACGAACCCCCGCCAGAAGGCCCGGGACAGGCTGGCGACACCGGTGCCCGCCGGCGCGGGACCGGCGGTCCAGGCGCCCCAGGCCAGATAAAGCAGATAGCCCGCGCCGAACCAGCGCAGGCCCGTCATGGCGGCGGGATGCGCGGCCAGCAGCGCCGCAACGCCCAGCGCCGCCAGCCCGACATGCCAGAAGCCGCCAAGCCCGACGCCCGCGCCGGCCGCCATTCCGGCGCGCGGCCCACCTGCCATGCCGCTTGCAGTGGCGAACATCACGTCTGCCCCCGGCGTCAGGTTCAGCAAGATACCAGCCGAGGTGAAGGCCAGCAGGGTTTCCAGAGGAACAAGATCGAACATGGCCGCAGCATCGGGGCGAAGATCGGGAAGATCAAGAGAGGTGATTTGACCTTTCGCGCCCGCCGGGCCAGCCTTGGCCCCGGAGGTGCCGCCATGGAGTACGAAACCGTTCCCGCCCGTGACTTCGGCCATGCGCTCCGCGCGACCAGCGTCAATCTGTTGTGCCGGGATGTTCCCGCCGAGGTGGCCTTTCTGACCACGGTGTTCGGCATGACCGCCCACCGGGTGAGCCGCGACTTCGCCATTCTCTTGCACGCGGACCAACCCCTGCAACTGCATTCCGACGCCGCCTATGCCAGCCACCCGCTGCCGTCCCTTCTGCCGGAAGCCGGGCCACGCGGTGCCGGTGTCGAGATTCGCCTGCACGAGGCCGACCCCGACAAGGCCGCGGCGCGGACCGAAGAGGCCGGGGGCGTGGTGCTGCAGCCCCCCACCGACAAACCGGGCCACGGGCTGCGCGAGGCGGTGATCCTGTCGCCCTCGGGCTATGCCTTCGTGCCCTCGCGCCGGATCTGACACAGGCAGGAAATCGGCTCTGCATGGTCGCGGATCACCTCTGCCGGCCCGGCAAGACGGTCCATCCGGCGCGCAAGGTCGATGTCCAGCGTCGACAGCCCCTCGCAATCATGGGTGGTGAGCGTGACATCGACGATGTTGAACCGGTTGGTCCATTCCGGATGGTGGTTCGCTTTTTCCGCCGCGAGCGCCGCGCGGGACATGAAGCCCCAGGCTTCGGAAAAGGACCGGAACTTCCAGACCTTGCGGATGGCATCGCGGTCCGGCACCGGCCCCCAGCCGGTTTCGCCCAAGGGCGGCAGCGCGGTCTCGCGTTCGGCTATGGTCAAGCGGTCCATCATGCCCCCCTTTTCATCAGCGCATCATCCAGCGCGTTTGCCCGCACCAGGGCCGGGCGGCCCTTGATCCGGTCCCAATAGGCCACCAGCTCTGGCGTGGCCGGCAGCGTGTCAAAGCCCAGCCCCCAGCCGATCTGGCTGCCGACATAGACATCTGCCGCCGAAAACCGATCACCACAGAAATAGCGGTTCGCGCCAAGATGGCCAGATAGCGTGGACAGAACATCCGCCATGCTGCCATAGCCGACGCGGCCTTTCATCTCGGGTGCAGGCTCCCACCCCATCGAGCCATTGACGACGGCCTGTTCCAGCGGACCGGCGCCAAAGAACATCCAGCGAAAGAACTCGCCCCGGCGGACCGGCAACAGACCGGAGTCGGGGAAAACCTCGGCCAGATAGGTACAGATTGCCGCCGCCTCGGTGATGATCTGGTCATCATGCACCAGCGCCGGCACCTTGCCCATCGGGTTCACCGCCAGATAGGTCGGGGCCTTCATCATGGCACCAAAGGCCAGCACAACCGTCTGATAGGGCCGGCCAATCTCTTCCAGCATCCAGCGGACCATGCGGCCGCGCGACATGGGGTTGGTGTAGAAGGTCAGCATGTCGGCTCCTGTCGCCCTTGTCAGCTTTCCCCATCCACTTTCCGGAACGGACCATAAGCGGTCAAGACCTCTATCTCCTCGCCCACGGCGCGGCGTTCCTGATCCAGATAGCGCGCCACTGCCCGCGCAAGACCGGGATCGGCGATCCAATGCAGCGAGTGGGTTGCGTGTGGCAGATAGCCCCGTGCCAGTTTGTGCTCCCCCTGCGCCCCGGCCTCGACCCGGGAAAGGCCCCGGGCAATGGCCCAGTCGATGGCCTGATAGTAGCACAGTTCGAAATGCAGGCAGGGGTAATCGGCGATGCAACCCCAGTACCGACCATAAAGCGCCTCGCGTCCGATGAAGTTCAACGCCCCGGCGACAGGCCGCGCCCCGTCAAAGGCCAGCACCAGCAGCACGTCGCCGCGCATGCTGCGGTGGATCTCGTCAAAGAACCCGCGTGTCAGGTAGGGCCGGCCCCATTTGCGACCGCCGGTGTCTTGATAGAAGGCCCAGAAGGCATCCCAATGGGCAGAGGTGATCTCTTCGCCAGTCAGGGCGCGGAGGGTCAGCCCATGGGCCAGTGCGGTTTCGCGTTCCTTGCGGATCATCTTGCGCTTGCGGCTGGACAGATCGGCCAGAAACGCCGCGAAATCGGCGTAACCCCGGTTTTCCCAATGGAACTGCTGGGTGATGCGATGCAGCGTGCCCTGCACCCCGGCCAGCGCCAGCGCCTCCGCCTCGGTGCAGAAGGTGATGTGCAGCGAGGACAGGCCGTTGGCCTTCGTCACCGCGATCGCCGCCTGCATGAGCGTCGCGCGAAGGGTCTCGGGGCCAAGAAAGCGCCGGCCCGTCACCGGCGTAAACGGCACGGCACCCTGCAATTTCGGGTAATAACGCCCACCTGCGCGGTCGTAGGCCTCGGCCCAGCCGTGATCGAAGATGTATTCGCCCTGACTGTGCGTCTTGACGTAAAGCGGCATCGCCGCGACCACCCGGTCATCGTGCCGCACCACCAGCGGCCGGGCCTGCCAGCCCGTGCCCGCGCCGGTCGAGGTGGAGGCTTCCAGCGCCAGCAGGAAGCGATGGGTGGTGAAAGGATCCAGCGCCCGGCCCGAAACCGCCTCGGGGCAGGCAAGCGCATCCCAGATCTCCGCCGGGATTGCCGCCATGTTTTCAAGCAGTTCGACCGTCTCGGCCACGCAGAAGCCCTCGGGGGAAATTGCAACGCAAAGGATGCAACCCCCGACCGAAAGGTCAAGCCGGAAGCGACGCCAGATAGCCTTCGAAGGTCACATTGTCGGCAACCTTGCGGGCAAGGCTCTCCTCCTGCGGGCTGCGGATGGTCCAGGTCAGGATCGCGGCCCCGCCGGCCTTCAGCGCGGCGACACGCGGGCTGGCCAGATCGGCGGCCTCGTGGCTGATGAACGACGCCCCGACCCGGTCGTAATCGGCGATATGGCGCAACTCGTCGCAGCGCGCCGGCGGCAGGGGCGCCCAGCCGTCATGGTCATAGGCCGCCGTTGTCAGCCCGTGTGGGACGGCGGGGGCAAGGCGGGCCATGTTGGCCACCGCATGCGGGTTGAAGGACATCACGGCAACCGGCGCCTGATAGCCAGCCAGGGCCCGCGTCACCGCCGCCTCCAGCCGTCCGTCGGTTTCGGCCATGCGGTCGGTCTGGTCCTTGATCTCGATCAGCACCGGCACGCGGCCCGCCACCAGCGCCAGCACCTCGGGCAAGGTCGGGATGCAATCGTCGCAATCGCGCAAGCGGATGCGGCCCAGTTCGGCGGCGGTATAGTCCTTCACAAAGCCCGTGGCGTCGGTCAGGCGCTCCAGCCATTCGTCATGGAACACCACCGCCTGACCGTCCGCGGTGCCCTGCACGTCGATCTCGATGCCATAGCCCGCTGCCACGGCCGCACGAATGGCCGCGGGCGAGTTTTCGGGCCGCCGCTCGGCCCGGTTGTGCAGGGCACGATGGGCAAGCGGCAGGCGCAGGAACACGGCAGGCAGGGGCATCGTCATGGCCGTGCGCTCAGCGGATCTGGAAGATGCCTTCGATCTCGACCGCCACGCCCAGAGGCAGCGAGGCGGCCGACACCGCCGACCGCGCGTGCCGCCCGGCATCGCCAAGGGCTGCCACCATGAAATCGGACGCGCCGTTGATGACCTTGGGCTGGTCGATGAAATCGGCGGTGGAGTTGACAAAGCCCACCAGTTTGACCGCCCGCACCACGCGCGACAGATCGCCGCCGCAGGCCTTCTTCAGCTGCGCCAGCAGCGAGACGGCGCAGGACTTGGCCGCTTCGGCGCCCGCCGCCACATCCAGGTCGGCGCCGAGACGCCCCTTGATGAGCCCGGCCGCGTTCTGGCTGATCTGGCCCGAGATATGCACCAGATCGCCCACCTGCACGAAGGGTACATAATTGGCCGCGGGGGCGGGCGCGTCGGGCAGGGTGACGCCAAGCTCGGCAAGACGGGTTTCGATGCTGGACATGAGAGGAACCTCGGGATTGGGAGTCGGGAATTGGAATTTCGCGGCGAAGCTAGCGGCGTGGCGCGGTCGGGGCAAGGCCGCATCGGCGCTGCCCCGCTTGTCCCCGCCCGGCCCTGCCGCTAGGTTGCGCTCCAACGCGCGCCCGAAAGGATCTGCCATGACCCAACGCCTGCATCTCGTCTTTGGTGGCGAGTTGATCGACCCGCAGAAGAACGTGTTCCGCGAGGTGAAGGACATTCACATCGTCGGCATGTTTCCCGACTATGCCACCGCGTTCTCGGCCTGGAAGGCCGAGGCGCAGCGCACGGTCGACAATGCCCATATGCGTTATTACATCGCCCATATTCACCGGCTGCGCGATGAAAGCTCGGCCGTGTCGGCAACCGAAGAACTGGGCGCATGACGCACTGACCCATGGCCCTTTCGATTGGTCGGCGCCTTTACAACCTGACAAGCCGCCGCGAAGCGCCGGAGGGGCCGTCATGGCCGCCGCGGCCCAAGGGCCGGTTGATCTGGCTGCATGCGCCACGGGCCGAAGCGGTGCAGGGGTTGGTGCAGCTGGCCAACAAACTGGCGGAAGAAGACGGGCTGGCCACGCTCATGACCGGTCCCGCCGAAAGCGGCACGCTCGCCCCGCCCACCGATCAGCCTGCCGAGGTGAAGGCTTTTCTCAACCATTGGCAGCCCGATGTTCTAGTGCTGGCCGAAGGCGAGATTCGTCCGGCCCTGCTGTTTGAAGCCGAGGCGCGGGCCATCCCCGTCATGGTGGTCGACGGGCGCGAGCCCTATCTGTCGCGGGGCCGGGATGGTTGGTTTCCGGGGCTTCTGCGCGGGGCGGTGCAGTCGTTGCGCCAGGTCTTCGCGCTGGATGACACCGCCGCGCGCGCCTGGCGCAAGGCCGGGGCCGCGCAGGTTGAAACCGCCGGTCGCATGGAAGAACTGTCGGCCGCCCTGCCCTGTCATGAGGGCGAGCGGTCGGCCCTGGCCGAGGCGATGAAGACGCGGCCGGTCTGGCTTGCCGCCGCCGTGCCTCAGGCCGAAGAAGGCGCCGTCATCGCCGCCCATCGCGCGGCCCTGCGGCTGTCGCATCGGCTTTTGCTGATCTTTGTTCCCGACAACTGCACCCGCGTCGACGCGCTTGCCAAGGAGTTGGAGGCGCAGGAGGGCTGGATCGTCGCCCGCCGCGACCGCGAGGATGAGATCGACGCCGAAACCTCGATCTATCTGCCTGACAGCGATCAGGAATTCGGCCTGTGGTATCGGCTGGCTCCCGTCACCTATCTGGGCGGCAGCCTTGCCGGCACCGGGGTCCAGCGCAGCCCGCTGGAGCCGGCGGCGCTGGGATCGGCGATCATTCACGGCCCGCGCCCGGGCGCGCATGGCGCGATGATCGGGCGGCTGGGGGCGGCCAGCGGCGCACGGGCGGTCGGATCTGCGGCGGATCTGGCCGAAGCCCTGGCCGACCTGCTGGCCCCGGACCGCGCCGCGCTGATGGCACAGGCGGCGTGGACAGTCGCCTCGGACGGGGCGGAAGTCACCGAGAGGGTGCTGCGACGCCTGCGTCAACTGATCGGAGACGGCTGATGCGCCCGCCCGGTTTCTGGCAGAACCCGCCCGATCGTCCCGGCCTTGTGGCGTGGTGGCTTGCGCCCTTGGGTCGGATTTACGCCGCAGCGACGGCACGCCGGCTGCGCCAGCCGGGGTTCAAGGCCCCGGTGCCGGTGATCTGCATCGGCAACCTGAACGCAGGCGGAACCGGCAAGACCCCGACGGCCATGGCGCTGGTGGACCGCCTGATGCAGCGTGGCGCCAAGGTCCATGTCGTCAGCCGGGGCTATGGCGGCAACCTGCCCGGCCCGGTGCGGGTGGACCTTGCGCGCCATAGCGCGGCAGAGGTCGGGGATGAGCCGCTGCTGCTGGCTGCCTTTGCGCCGACATGGGTGGCAAAGGACCGGGCGGCAGGGGTGAAACAGGCGGTGGCCGGGGGGGCCGGCGTGATCCTTCTGGATGACGGGTTCCAAAATCCCGCCGTGGTCAAGGATCTGTCGCTTGTCGTCGTCGATGCCGAACAGGGCTTCGGAAACGGGCGCTGCCTGCCCGCCGGTCCGTTGCGCGAACCCGTGGCGGTTGGCCTCGCCCGTGCCGATCTGGTGCTTTCGATCGGGCCGCAGGCGGCACAGGCGACATTCGCCGCGCACTGGGGTTCCGCCATCCACCCGCCCCTGCTGCGCGGCCATCTGCACCCGATTGAAATGGGCATCGACTGGCAATCCGAACGGGTCATCGCTTTTGCGGGCATTGGCAGGCCGGAAAAGTTCTTTGCCACCCTGCGCAGTCTTGGCGCCACAATCCTTCGGGCCGAGGCGCTGGACGACCATCAGCCACTCTCGGACACGCTGATCCGGCGGCTTGAGGCCGAGGCCCTGCTTGCCGGGGCGCAGCTTGTCACCACCGAAAAAGACGCGGCACGTCTGCCTGCTGCCTTCCGGTCATCGGTGCTGTCGCTGCCAGTGCGGCTGCACCTTGACGACTGGTCGGCGATTGACGCGGCGTTCACGCGGCTGGGTCTGTGAACGGCCGGGGCAGAACAAGCCACCCCGGCCTGCCGCATCAAATGGCCGCGACCATCGCCTCGCCGCCCGAAATCTCGCAGGCACTGGTTTCCTGACCCTGGTTCAACACCTGCACAACGCCATCGACGGCATAAAGCGCATAGCGTTTGGAGCGGTCAAAGAATGCCAGATGCGGCACCGTGAACGCCTGTCCGATGGCCTTGGTATAGGAGGCATCGCCGTCGGCCAGGAAGGTGATGCCCGGAGTGGCCCCCGTGGCTTCGCCCCAAGCCTTCATGACGAAGGGATCGTTGACCGCAAGGCAGATCACCTCATCCACGCCCTTGGCCTTCAGCTTGTCCATCACCCTCAGGAACGACGGCACATGCGAGGTGGTGCAAGTGCCGGTAAAGGCGCCGGGCAGGCCGAAGATCACGACCTTGCGGCCCTTCAGCTTGGTTTCCATGTCCACCGCTTCGGCTCCGTTCTCGCCCATTCGCAGAACCTTGCCCCCCGGCAGTTTATCCCCGACAGAAATCGTCATTCCAACAGTCCTCGCGCGTTGCGTTTCATCCCGCCCCGGATATAGGCTCCGCCCGGGCATTCGACCAGAGGGAGCGGGCAATGACGCATGTGGTTGTGGTAGGAGCGGGTCAGGCGGGATCGGCCGTGGTGGCAAAGCTGCGGGGTCTGGGCTTTGACGGCCAGATCACCATGATCGGCGAAGAACCCGCCCCCCCCTATCAGCGCCCGCCGCTGTCGAAGGCCTATCTTCTGGGCGAGATGGAGGAAGAACGGCTCTGGCTGCGGTCGAACGCCTATTACGCCGAAAACAACGTGACGATGAAGCTGGGGGTCAAGGTCACGGCCATTGACCGCGCCACAAAGACTCTGACGGCGGGCGGCGAAACCCTGTCTTACGATCATCTGGTGCTGACCACCGGCTCGACCCCGCGCCGGCTGCCGGCAGCCATCGGTGGCGAGCTGGCCGGGGTCTACACCGTGCGCACGCTGGCCGATGTCGACGCCATGCGCGCCGAGTTCCAGGCCGGCCACCGGGTGGTGATCGTCGGCGGCGGCTATATCGGGCTGGAAGCGGCCGCCGTCGCCCGCAAGTTCGGGCTTGAGGTGACAGTGCTGGAAATGGCTCCGCGCATCCTGCAGCGCGTCGCGGCCCCCGAAACCAGCGACTACATCCGCAAGCTGCACAGTGACCATGGCGTGACCATTCTGGAATCCACCGGGCTGGACCGGCTTTTGGGCGAGGGCCGTGTGACCGGCGTTCGCCTGGCGGACGGGCGCGAGCTGCCGGCCGATTTCGTGATTGCCGGGGTCGGCATCATTCCCGGTCAGGCGCTGGCCGAAGCGGCAGGCCTGGAAATCGAGAACGGCATCAAGACCGACGCCCACGGCCGGACCTCGGACCCGGCGATCTGGTCGGCGGGGGACTGCGCATCCTTCCCCTACAAGGGCGGACGCATCCGGCTGGAATCGGTGGGCAATGCCATTGATCAGGCCGACCTTGTCGCCGAAAACATCATGGGCGCGAACAAGGAGTATGCCGCGAAACCGTGGTTCTGGTCGGACCAGTACGAGTGCAAGCTGCAAATCGCAGGCCTGAACACCGGCTATGACAACATCGTCACCCGCGGGCCGGATGGCGAGGCGGTGAGCTTCTGGTATTATCAGGGCGACACCCTGCTGGCGGTCGATGCGATGAACGACCCACGCGGCTATATGGTGGGCAAGCGGCTGATCGAAATGGGAAAATCCCCTGCCAAGGCACAGGTGGCGGACCTGTCGATTGCCATCAAGGATCTTCTGAAGGCATGAGGATCGTCGGAGGTCGCGCGCGGGGCCTGAAGCTGGCCGAAGTGGGCGCAGGCGACCCCCGGGCGCATCTGCGGCCCACCTCGGACCGGGTGCGCGAGGCGATCTTCAACCTGCTGGTGAACGGCGGCTATGGCAACCCGCTGCACGGCGCGCGGGTGCTGGACCTGTTCGCGGGGACCGGAGCGCTGGGGCTGGAAGCCCTGTCGCGCGGGGCCTTGCACGCCACCTTCATCGAGAACGGCAAGGCGGCGCTGGCGCTCTTGACCCGCAACATCGCGTTGATGCGGGCAGAGGCGGAGACGGCGATCCACCGCCGCGATGCCCTCACCCCCGGCCCGAATCCCGCGGCACCTTTCGAGGTGATCTTCCTTGATCCGCCCTATGGCAAGGCCATGGGCGAGGCCGCCTTGCAGGCCGTGTTGGCAGGGGGCTGGATCGCGCCCGGCGCCCTGATCGTCTGGGAAGAAGGCACCCCCCCTGCCCTTCCCGACGGCGTAGCCCTGGAGGATCAGCGCAAGTACGGCGATACGCTGGTGACGATCGCCCGCGCGCCCTGATCGGCCCGGCTCTGCTTACCCCCGCGCCTTGCGATAGCTGTCTTTCAGCGCGATCCTGTCGCCGTCGAAGGCAAAGACATCGCAGCCGCACAGATCCACGTCCCTTCCCGCCTTGTCGGTGCCGATGAAGCGCCATGACGACATCCCGGTTTCCCCCGAAACCGCATGGGTGCCTTCCGTCCATGCCGCCTGCGGAAAGCTGTCGAAAATCGCGGCATAGGCGGCCCGCACTGCAGCGCGGCCCTCGTGGCGTGTGCCCACCACCTCTGGCCCGGCAGCAGAATGAAAAGCGCAGTCCTCGGCCATGCAGGCCATCACCCCCTCCAGATCGCGGGCGTTGAAGGCCTGCATCAACCGTTCCATCGTGGCGCGGCGCCGATGGGCGATATGGTCGTCCACCACCTCGACCTCAAGGAAGGCGAGGTAATCCTTGCCCGCATTGGTGACGTTATGCTCCACCCCCTCGCGGCGGGAATAGGGGATGTGGCGGGACAGATGCGCAGTCATCGTCTGGTTCCGCGGCAGGTCGAGGCCCAGCGTGCCATCGGTCAGCGGCACGATGACATAATCGTGGCCGTGGCGATGCCACCCCGTCTCGGCCCCCGGCTCGAACTGCCATTCGGTCACTTTGAAGCGGTCATCATCCAGATGCAGAACGGCTTTGGCGCTTGGCGGCATCGCGGGCTCCTTCGGTTTCGCCCAGCCTATGTCCGGCCGGCGGCCCGGTCAGCCGTTTTCCGCGCTGGCTTTACATTCCGTGCGCCACTGGAAAGAAAGGCCCGATGCCAGAAAGGCCGCGCCCATGTTCGAAATCGCCACCCACCTCGCGCTTCTCCTGATCGTTGCGGCCTTTGTCGCGGGGTTTGTCGATTCCATCGCGGGCGGCGGCGGGCTGATCGCCATGCCGATGCTGCTGATCGCAGGGGCCTCGCCGCTGGAGGCTCTGGCGACCAACAAATTGCAGGGCGCTTTCGGAGCCGGCACGGCAACGGTGGCCTATGCCCGCGCCGGCCATGTGCGGCTTGGAGAACAGTTGGGCATGGCGACGGTTTCTGCCCTTGCCGCGGCGGCAGGGGCCGTGGTGGCCAAGGCGATGCCGGCCGACATCCTGCGCCTTCTCATGCCGGTGATCCTTGTCGCCGTCGCGGCCTTCTTCGCGCTGAAACCGGGGCTTACCGATCTGGAACAAGTGCAGCGGCTGGCGCCTGCCGCCTTCACCTTTACCGCCGTGCCGCTGATTGCCGGCTATGACGGATTCTTCGGGCCGGGGACCGGCAGTTTCTTCATGCTGGCCTTTGTCCTGCTGGCGGGGCTTGGGATGCTCAGGGCCACGGCGCACACCAAACTGCTGAACTTTGCGTCCAACATCGGATCTCTGGCCGTATTCATCCCTTCCGGCGCAATGTGGTGGGGGGTCGGCATCGGCATGGGACTGGCGCAGATCGCCGGGGCCGCGCTTGGGGCGAAGATGGCGATTCGGGTGGGCGCACGACTTATCAAGCCCTTGATCGTGACGGTGTCTGTCGCCATGGCGCTGCGCCTGTTGTGGCAGGCGCTCGGCTGACACCCCTTCAATGAAAAAGGCCCCCGCGCGGGGGGCCTGATCCTTTACTCCGCCGGAACTTTCATCGGCTCATCCGACAAGGGGTGGGCCAGATGCGGCAGCATCTCGCGCGGGCAGACTTGCAGGAAGTTCGCCCGCTCGCCTTCCCAGTTCGCCAGAATGCGGCTTGCCAGCCGGCTGCCGGTCTCGGCCGCATGAGCCTCGACCAGGCCTTTCAACTGCGCCTCCCAGTGGCCATGGCCGATGCCGCAGGTGACAAGGCTTTCGGGGTTGACGAAATCCTCGGCCGTGCCCGCCGGGTCATAGATATAGGCCATGCCGCCGGTCATGCCCGCAGCGAAGTTGGCACCGATCCGGCCAAGGATCACGGCCACACCGCCGGTCATGTATTCACACCCGTTGGAACCGCAGCCCTCGACCACCACCGAGGCGCCCGAGTTGCGCACCGCAAAGCGTTCGCCCGCGCGGCCGGCGGCATAGAGGAAGCCGTCGGTCGCGCCGTAAAGCACGGTATTGCCGATGATGGTGTTGTCCGAGGCCGTCAGCGGCGAAGACATCTGCGGCCGCACGGTAATCGTGCCGCCTGAAAGGCCCTTGCCGACATAGTCGTTGGCATCGCCCTGCACCTCGATCTTGAGGCCCCGCACCGCAAAGGCCCCCAGCGACTGACCGCAAGAGCCCGAGAGCTTCACGGTCAGATGGTCGGGCTGAAGATTGTTCTTCATGCCGAACTTCTTGACGATGTGCGACGAGGCCCGGGTGCCGATGGTGCGCAGCGTGTTGCGCACGGCGTAGCTGAGTTGCATCTTCTCGCCGTCTTCAAAGAAGCGGTGTCCGTCCTTGATGATTTCCGCATCCAGCGTGTCCGGCACCGCATTCCGGGGCTTCGAGCGGTCATAGGTGATGCGGTTTGCCCCATCCACTGTGATAAGCAGCGGGTTGAGGTCCAGATCATCCAGATGCGCCGAACCGCGCGAGACCTGCGTCAGCAGATCCGCCCGACCGATGATCTCATCCATCGACCGCGCGCCGATGGCGGCGAGGATTTCCCGCACTTCCTGCGCGTAGAAGGTAATCAGGTTCACCACCTTGTCGGCGCTGCCGGTGAACTTGTCGCGCAGCTTCTGGTCCTGGGTGCAAACCCCAACCGGGCAGGTGTTCGACTGGCACTGACGCACCATGATGCAGCCCATCGCGATCAGGGCCGCCGTGCCGATGCCGTATTCCTCGGCACCCAGCATGGCCGCCATCACGATATCGCGCCCGGTGCGCAGACCGCCGTCGGTGCGCAGCGTCACCCGCTCGCGCAGGTTGTTCATCGACAGCACCTGATGCGCCTCGGTCAGGCCCATTTCCCACGGCAGGCCAGCGTATTTGATCGACGTGGCCGGGCTGGCCCCGGTGCCGCCATTATGGCCCGAGATCAGAATGATGTCGGCCTTGGCCTTGGCCACGCCTGCGGCGATGGTGCCCACGCCCGAGGCCGCCACCAGCTTCACCGTCACCTTGCAGCGTGGGTTGATCTGCTTCAGGTCATAGATCAACTGGGCAAGGTCTTCGATCGAATAGATGTCGTGGTGCGGCGGGGGCGAAATCAGCGTCACGCCCTTGGTCGAATGGCGCAGCCGCGCGATCAGTTCGGTCACCTTCATGCCCGGAAGCTGGCCGCCCTCGCCGGGCTTCGCCCCTTGGGCGACCTTGATTTCCAGCTCTTCGCAGGCGTTCAGATATTCCGCCGTCACGCCAAAGCGGCCCGAGGCCACCTGCTTGATCTTGGCACAGGGGTTGTCGCCGTTCGGGAACGGATGCTGGTGCACCGGGTCCTCGCCACCCTCGCCCGAATCCGACTTCGCGCCGATGCGGTTCATGGCGATGTTCAGCGTCATATGCGCTTCGGGGCTAAGGGCACCCAAGGACATGCCGGGCGTGACAAAGCGCTTGCGGATCGAGGTGATGCTTTCCACCTCTTCAATTGGCACCGCCTTGCCAAGCGCCTTGATGTCCAGAAGGTCGCGGATGTGGATCGGCGGGTTGGCCCGCATTGCCGCCGAATACTGCTTCCAGATGTCATAGGACGCCCGGTCACAGGCCGATTGCAGCATGTGCATGGTTTGGGCCTCCCAGGCATGCTTTTCGCCCGAGCGCCGCGCCTTGTAGATGCCGCCGATGGGCAGAACGTCGGAACCGCCCAGCCAGCCCTTCGCGTGAATTTCCTCCAGCTTCTGCTCGATCCCGTGCAGACCGATGCCGGAAATCCGGCTTTGCATGCCGGGGAAATATTCCGCCACCATGGCGCGGCTCAGACCCACAGCCTCGAAGTTCAGGCCGCCGCGATAGGAGGAGATCACCGAAATCCCCATCTTCGACATGATCTTCAAGAGACCCGCGTCGATCGCATCGCGGTAAAGCCGCATGGCATCGGTGAGCGAGCCTTCCAGCAGGCCACGGTTGATGCGGTCGGCCAAGGAATCTTCGGCCAGATAGGCGTTCACCGTGGTCGCGCCGCAGCCGATCAGCACGGCGAAATAATGCGCGTCGATGCATTCCGCCGAACGGACGTTGATCGAACAGAAGGTGCGCAGGCCCTTGCGGGTCAGCCAGGAATGAATGGCGCTGGTCGCAAGGATCATCGGCATGCCGACCTTGCCCGTCCCCTGATGTTCGTCGGTCAGCACAAGCTGGCCCGCACCCGAGCGCACGGCGTCTTCGGCCTCGGCCCGGATACGCTCCAGCGCCTGCCGCAGGTCATCATGGCCGGGCGTCACCGGGAAGGTGCAGTCGATAAACGCCACCTGTGCGCCAAAGCGCTTCACCAGCACCTCATACTCGGCATTGCCGATGAAGGGGCTTTCCAGCACCAGAATCTCGGTCTGGCTGGAGTTTTCGTCCAGCACGTTGCGCAGGTTGCCGAAGCGGGTTTTCAGCGACATCACCCGGCCTTCGCGCAAGCTGTCGATCGGCGGGTTGGTGACCTGAGAGAAGTTCTGCCGGAAGAAATGGCTGAGCGGCCGGTAGATCGACGACAGCACGGCGGCGGGCGTATCATCGCCCATCGAGGCGACCATTTCCTTGCCGTCTTCGGCCATCGGCGTCAGGACCTGTTCCAGCTCCTCCACCGAATAGCCGGCGGCGATCTGGCGCTTGCGCAGCTCGGCCCCCTGGAACTGCGCTCTTTCCGGCACGTCTTTCAGAAGCGCGTTCAGGTCAACGATCTTGCCGATCCAGTCGCCATAGGGCTGTGCGGCGGCGAGTTTGTTCTTCAACTCGGTGTCGTGGTAAAGCTTGCCCGCCGCCATATCGACGGCAATCATCTGCCCCGGTCCCAGCGCGCCCTTTTCGCGGATCGTGGTTTCATCGACCGGCACCATGCCGGCCTCGGACCCGGCGATCAGCAGGCCGTCGCCCGTCACCACATAGCGCATCGGCCGCAGCCCGTTGCGGTCAAGCCCGCCGCAGACCCAGCGGCCATCGGTCATGGCCAGCGCCGCCGGGCCGTCCCAGGGCTCGATCACCGAATTGCAGTAGGAATACATGTCAGCCCAGGCCTTGGGCATGTTGGTGGTGGCCTTCGACCAGGCTTCCGGCACCAGCATGGTTTTCGCCATCGGCGCCGACCGGCCCGAGCGTACCAGAACCTCGAACACCGAATCCAGCGCACCCGAATCCGACGTGCCGCCGGGGATGATCGGCTTGATGTCTTCGGCCATGTCGCCGAAGGCCGAGGAGGCCATGCGAATCTCATGGCTCTTCATCCAGTTGACGTTGCCCTTCAGCGTGTTGATCTCGCCGTTATGCGCGAGCATGCGGAACGGTTGCGCCAGCCACCACTGCGGGAAGGTGTTGGTGGAATAGCGCTGGTGGTAGATCGCAAAGGCGCTTTCAAACCGCTCGTCTTCCAGATCGGGGTAGAAGGTCGAGACCTGCTCGGCCAGCATCATGCCCTTGTAGATAATCGAGCGGCACGACAGGCTGCACAGGTACATCCCGGCGATGCCCGAGGCGGTTGCCGCCTTTTCGATCCGACGGCGGATGATGTACAGCTCGCGCTCGAACTGCTCCTGGTCGATGTCCTTTTCGCAGCGGATCAGGATCTGCTCGATTTCCGGGCGCGTGGCATTGGCCTTGTCGCCCAGAACGCTGGTGTCCACCGGCACATGGCGCCAGCCATAGATGTAATGGCCCATGCGCAGCACTTCGGTTTCCACGATGGTCCGGCAACGCTCCTGCGCGCCGAAATCGGTGCGCGGCAGGAAAACCTGACCAACCGCGATCAGCTTGTGCAGATCGGGCTCATGCCCGGTGCGGCGCACCTGATCGTAGAAGAACTTGACCGGGATCTGCACATGGATGCCCGCGCCGTCGCCGGTCTTGCCATCGGCATCGACCGCGCCGCGGTGCCAGACCGCCTTCAGCGCGTTGATGCCGTTTTCCACGACCTTGCGCGAGGGCTTGCCCGAGACCGAAACCACCAGACCGACGCCGCAAGACGAATGCTCATCCTCGGCCTTGTAAAGCCCGTTGGCATCCAGCCAGGCGCGCTTTTCTTCCTCAGCTTTCACCCAGGCTGCATCAAAGTTGGTCATGGGTCAGGCCCTCCTTGGAAAGCTGCGACAGCACGGCGTCACAGTCGAAAATCGGTTGAGTGGATTCAAAGCCCTTGTCGCCGGGGCGAAAGAACTTCACCGGGTGGCCGTCCATCGGCAGCCAGCCGCCATTGCCGTCGTCCCATTCGGACGCGCCCGAGAAGAACATCCGCCAGTCGCGGCTGATGTATTCATTCCCCCGCGCCCGGCGCAGGATGGTGCCGGCAGCATCGGTTTCGGTGTATTCGAATTCGGTCTCGTCCAGCGTCACGCCGTCGATGGTCACGGTCTTGCCGGTCAGC
The DNA here is from genome assembly GCF_011008935.1 of Tabrizicola oligotrophica. GTDB lineage: Bacteria > Pseudomonadota > Alphaproteobacteria > Rhodobacterales > Rhodobacteraceae > Tabrizicola_A > Tabrizicola_A oligotrophica. The sequence goes on from NZ_JAAIVJ010000003.1 coordinate 68,828, forward strand.
CGGTCATAGCCGCGCACTTTGGAATGCTCGCCCGTGTCCTTCGACAGCTCGAAGATGAAGTCGTCGCGCCCGGTTTCAACCAGTGTGCTGAAGCTGGCCGGATCGTCGGGGTTCGCATCCAGCGTCTGCGTCACCACCGGGTTCAGCTCGATGCTTTCGATCCACTGGGTCTCGTCGTCGATCCGGCTCAGGAAGAACGGACCTTCCTGATCGAAATCCGCCCGCCATTTGTGCCCCGCCGGATCGGCCTCGCAGGTGTAGTAATTCGCCACATAGCAGCCGCGCGACTGCACGGTCAGATAGGTCGCACAGCCCTCGGGCGCAACAAAGCTGCCCGCAAAGGCGGGGGAGGCGGCAAGCAGAAACGGCAGGGCGAGGGCTTTCATCGGTGAACCTGACGTCATTCCGCCGCAACGGCGTTCGGTTGAGCCAGATAGCCAAGGATCGCCTCGGCCGCCTCGCGGCCATCGCGGATCGCCCAGACCACAAGGCTCGCGCCCCGCACGATGTCGCCGGCGGCATAGACGCCGGGCAGATTGGTGGCATGGCTGCGGAAATCGGCCTTGACGGTGCCCCAGCGGGTGACGCCCAGATCCGGCACGCCCCAGAGCGTCGGAAGATCTTCCGGCTCGAACCCCAGCGCCTGCACCACCAGCTCGGCCGGCTCGGCGTAATCCGCGCCCTCGATCACTTCCGGCGACTGGCGGCCCGAGGCATCCGGCGCACCAAGGCGCATCTTCTGCACCAGAACCCCGTCAACCGCGCCATTGCCGGTAAAGCCCCGGGGGGCCGAGAGCCAGACGAAATCGACGCCTTCCTCCTCGGCGTTCTGCACTTCGCGCATCGAGCCGGGCATGTTCGCCTTGTCGCGGCGGTAAAGGCACTTCACTGAAACCGCACCCTGCCGAATGGCGGTGCGCACGCAATCCATCGCGGTATCGCCGCCGCCGATCACCACCACGCGCTTGCCCTTGGCATCCAGCGTGCCGTTGTCGAACTCGGCCACATCATCGCCAAAGGACTTGCGGTTGGAGGCGGTTAGGTAGTCGAGCGCCTTGACGATGCCCGACAGACCCGCGCCCGGCGCCTCGATGGCGCGCACCTTGTAGACGCCGGTCGCAATCAGCACCGCGTCATGCTGGCCGCGGATGGCATCGAACGAGATGTCCACGCCCACGTTGCAATTCATCACGAACTGCACCCCGGCCTTTTCCAGCTGTTCGATGCGCTGCATCACCACCGGCTTTTCCAGCTTGAAGCCGGGGATGCCATAGGTCAGCAGCCCGCCCGCGCGGTCGTAGCGGTCATAGACCGTGACCTGCACGCCCTGCCGGCGCAGCATGTCGGCGGCAGCAAGACCACCCGGGCCAGCGCCGATGATGCCGACCGATTCCGAACGCTCGGCATGGGGCTTGATCGGCTGGACCCAGCCCTGTTCCCATGCGGTGTCGGTGATGTATTTCTCCACCGCGCCGATCGTCACCGTGCCGTGGCCCGACTGTTCGATGACGCAGTTGCCCTCGCACAGCCGGTCCTGCGGGCAGATGCGGCCGCAGATTTCGGGGAAGGTGTTGGTGGCCTGACTGATCTCATAGGCCTCTTGCAGCCGGCCCTCGGCGGTGAGGCGCAGCCAGTCGGGGATGTTGTTGTGCAGCGGGCAATGCGACTGGCAATAGGGCACGCCACACTGGCTGCAGCGGCTGGCCTGTTCGGCCGCCTTTTCCGAGGCAAATTCGCGGTAGATTTCGTGGAAATCGGTCGCCCGGTTGGCCGCTTCGCGCTTGGTCGGCATTTCCTTGCCGACCGTGACGAATTTCAGCATCTTCTGCGTGGCCATGGCTGCGCGCCCCCAAAGGATTTTCGACAGAGTTTTCTTCCGTCGCAGGGATACTTTGGGATGCCGACAAATAAAAGTCAGCACAGCTGACCTATTGGCGGTAATTTCCGCCCCTATACGCCCAGCTTCTCATTTATCTCGCAAAAAATGGTCAGCTAGATTTACCTATTTCCTCAATACCCCAGCGAAAGCGCCCCAAGCGCGGCGGCGCCGAGGATGATTCGCCACCAGCCGAACAGCACATAGCCATGCCGGCTGATGTAGCCGAGCAGCCATTTCACCACGATGACACCCGTCAAGAACGCCAGCCCGAACCCGACGCCGATCTCGGACAGCGCCGAAAAGTCCAGCACGTCGCGGTTCTTCAACAGATCATAGCCCACCGCCGCCGCCATGGTCGGCATTGACAGGAAGAACGAAAACTCCGCCGCCGCGCGCTTTTCGACGCCAAGAAACAGCGCGCCGACGATGGTGGCACCAGACCGGGACACGCCGGGAATCATCGCCAGACATTGCACCACCCCGATCACCAGCGCCTTGCGGAACGGCAGCGCCGTGGCGTCATGGTGCCGGGGCTCCGGGGCAAGCCGGTCAACGAACAGCAGCACCACGCCACCAAGGATCAGCATGACCGCGATCAGGCGCGGCGTTTCGAACAGCACGGACTTGATGAAGTCATGCGCCAGAACGCCCACCACCACGGCGGGCAGAAAGGCAAGCGTCACCGAAGCGACAAAGCGCGCCGAGGCCGGGTCACGATGGACTGTCGAGAACACCTGCCAGAGCTTGCCGAAATAGACGGTCAGAAGTGCCAGCACTGCGCCAAGCTGGATCACCACCTCAAAGGTCTTGCCGGCACTTTCAAAGCCCAGAAAATGCGAGGACAAGAGCAGATGCCCAGTGGAGGATACCGGCAGGAACTCGGTCAGGCCCTCGACAAGGCCCAGAAAAGCAGCGGTCAGCAGATCGCCCAATCAGGCTTTCCGCAGATTCTTGGCCGATTCCATGATGGCGGCATACTGGCCCGAGGGCCGGTGGCACCACAGATATTCCGGCAGCACCGAGTCCATGTCGGTGGGTTCAATCCCCAGATCGGCAAAGCCCCTGGCGCCCGCCGAGACTACGTTGTCGGATTTCAGGCTGTCGACCTGATCGCGGGTCAGGATCTTGTTCGGGATCAGGCCCAGCGTCAGGGCAGAGCCGAAATCAAGCGCCGTGGCCATGGCCTTGGCCACGAAGAACGGCGTGTTCAGCACCAGACGGCGGCGGCGGATGATGCCCAGCATCTTGCCCATCAGGTCACGGAAGGTCGCCACTTCCGGTCCGCCGAGTTCATAGATGCCATGGGCCTGCCCCAGCACACCCTTGACTGCAGCCTGCGCCACATCGTCGACATGCACCGGCTGGAAACGGGTGCCGGCACCGACAACCGGCAGGATCGCCCCAAGGCGGGACATCGCGGCAAAGCGGTTGAAGAAATGGTCCTCGGAGCCGAAGATCACTGACGGCCGCAGGATCATGGCATTCGGGAAGGCCGCCAGAACGGCCTTCTCGCCCTCGCCCTTCGACCGCGCATAAAGGCTGCCGCCTTCGGGATTGGCGCCGATGGCCGAGATATGCACCAGTGTCTGCACGCCGCTTGCCGCCGCGATGCGCGCGATGCGGCCCGGCGCTTCGGCCTGCACGGCGCTGAAGTTGTTCTTGCCGCCGCGGTCAAAGGTGCCGACGCAGTTCACCACCGCATCCGACCCCGCCATGGCAGCGGCCACCGAGGCATCGTTGCGCACATTGCACAGCACCGGCTCCACCTGACCGACGACGCCATAGGGCTTGACGTGCAGCGCCTCGTTCGGGCGGCGCACCGCCACCCGCACCCGCCAGCCTGCCTGCGCCATGCGCCGGGCAATATAACGCCCGACGAAACCCGAACCGCCGTAGATGGTGACAAGCTTGCTCATGGCCAAACCCCTTGCTGGCACACGGAGGACCGGCCTCCGGTTTGGCCCTGAATAGCTTTGCCGCCGGTCACGGGCAAGACCAAAGGCCGTTTTCACGTCGCGACGAAAAAACACAAAAAGCCGCCGAAAAGCCCGTTGACTCCCCCATTTGCCGCGGCTACACCCCGCCCCACTGAAGCGTGCCCAGATGGCGGAATTGGTAGACGCACTGGTTTCAGGTACCAGCGCCGCAAGGCGTGGAGGTTCGAGTCCTCTTCTGGGCACCAACTACTCTCAAGAGGCCGCCTTCGGGCGGTCTTTTGCTTTTCGGCCCGCGTCAACGTTGACCCCTCCCCTTGGCAGGTCTAAGCCGAAGCCGACATATTCGGAACGGAACCCCGCCTTGACCATCCACCTGCACGCAAATGACCTGCCTGACGGCCTGACCCTTGGCCCGATCGTGGCGATCGACACCGAGACCATGGGCCTTGACCCGCGCCGCGACCGGCTTTGCGTGGTGCAGCTGTCGGATGGCAAGGGCGACGCCCATCTGGTGCAGATCGCCCGTGGCCAGACCAGCGCGCCCAATCTGGAGCGGCTTCTGACCGATCCGGCGGTGCTGAAGCTGTTTCACTTTGGCCGCTTTGACGTGGCCGCGCTGCAAAAGGCCTTTGGCGTCCGCACGGCGCCGGTCTGGTGCACGAAGATCGCCTCGAAGCTGATCCGCACCTACACCGACCGGCACGGGCTGAAGTACCTGCTGGCGGAATATGTCGGGGTCGATGTGTCCAAGGCGCAGCAGACTTCGGACTGGGGCTCGGCGACACTGACCGAGGCGCAGAAGGAATATGCCGCCTCGGACGTGCTGTATCTGCACAAGCTGAAGGACGCGCTGGAGGCGATCCTGCTGCGCGAGGGCCGGATGGATCTGGCGCAGCGCTGCTTTGATTTCCTGCCTGCCCGGGCGGAACTGGATCTTCTGGGATGGGACGAGCCGAATGATCTCTTCCACCACTGATTTTCTGGCCACCGGCCGCCGCGTCATCGCGCGCGAGACCGAGGCCCTGGGCATTCTGGGCGACAGCCTTGGCGACAGTTTCGGCCGCGCGGTGGAACTGATCCTTGCCGCGCAGGGCCGGGTGATCGTTTCGGGCATGGGAAAATCGGGCCATATCGCGCGCAAGATCGCGGCGACATTCGCCTCCACCGGGACGCCCGCGCACTTCGTCCATCCCGCCGAGGCCAGCCACGGCGATCTGGGCATGGTGACGTCGGGCGACGTGGCGCTGGTGCTGTCGAATTCGGGCGAGACCTCGGAACTGGCCGACATCATCGCCCATACCCGGCGGTTCTCCATCCCGCTGATCGGGATTGCCAGCCGCGAAGGCTCGACCCTGCTGCGGCAATCCGATGTGGCGATCTTGCTGCCGCAGGTGCCGGAAGCCTGCGAAACCGGGATCGTGCCGACCACCTCCACCACCATGACGCTGGCGCTTGGCGATGCGCTGGCGATTGCGCTGATGGAACACCGGCGGTTCACGCCCGAGCATTTCCGCATGTTCCACCCCGGCGGCAAGCTGGGCGCGAAGCTGCTGAAGGTCGCGGACCTGATGCATGACGAGGTGCCGCTGATCGGCTGGGACCGCCCCATGGGCGAGGCGCTGATCGAGATCAGCCGCAAGGGGTTTGGCGTCGTGGGCGTGACCGATGATGCCGGGCTTCTGGCCGGCATCATCACCGACGGCGACCTGCGGCGGCATATGGAGGGGCTTCTGGCCCTGACCGCCGGGCAGGTGATGACGAAGAACCCCCGCGCCATCGCGCCCGAGGCACTGGCCGAAAAGGCTGTGGCCGAGATGAACGACCGCAAGATCACCAGCCTGTTCGTGGTCGATCCGGCCGATCCCGGCAAGCCGCTGGGCATCGTCCACATCCACGATTGCCTGCGCGCCGGAGTGGTCTGAGGTGGCCCGCCCGGCCAGCGACAACCTGCATTCCAGGGTGGTGATGATCCTGAAAGTCAGCTTGCCGCTGGTGGCGCTGGCAATCCTGTCCTCGCTTTTCCTGATCTCACCGCCGATCGACCCCGAGGATGCCATCCCCTATGCCGATGTCGAAATCGCTGACCGCCTGGCCGAGCCCCGCATGACCGGCGCGGGTTTTGCGACCGTCACCTCGGACGGCGCAACGCTGACACTTTCTGCCGACCGGGCAGCGCCTGTTGCCGGCGGGGCAGAGGTGGCGGGGCTGCGTGGACAGCTTGCGTCTGCCGACGGGGCGGTGACCGAAATCACGGCTGCCGCCGGAAAACTTGACCGCACAGCGGGTCAGCTGGAGTTGCACGACGGGGTCAGACTTTCCACATCGACCGGGTATGAGGTGGTGACCGACAGCCTGACCATGGGCACCGACCGCAGCTTTCTGGAAAGCGGCGGGCCGGTCACCGCGACGGCGCCGATGGGAGAGCTGACTTCGGGTGGCCTGCGACTGGACCGCGCGGCGGATGGCTCTACCCATCTTCTGGTTTTCAACAAGGGCGTTCGCCTGATATACCGGCCCCAGCCTTGACGGATTTTCCCGATGCTTGATCGTTTCTTCCCCGCTTTGCTTGCCTTGGCCCTTGGCCTTGCCAGCGCTCCGGCCATGGCGCAGGGGACAGAGGTTTCCTTCGGCGGGCTGAAGGCCGATACCGGCCTGCCCGTCGAAGTGACCGCCGAAAGCCTGTCGGTCAATCAGGCCGACGGCACCGCGATCTTTGCCGGCGAAGTTCTGGTCAAGCAGGGCGAGATGCGCCTGCAGGCCGGCGAGGTGAAGGTGGAATATGATGCAACCGGCAAGGCCATTGACCGGCTGCACGCGACCGGCGGCGTCCTGATGGTCAATGCCACCGACGCGGCCGAGGCCGCCGAAGCCGTCTACACTATCGCTTCGGGCGAAGTGGTGATGATGGGCGGCGTACTGATGACCCAGGGCGCCACCGCGATCAAGGGCGACACGCTGCACATCAACCTGAAAACCGGCACCGGGCGCATGGAGGGCGGCGTGACCACCACCTTCATGCCGGGGGGCAACTGATGAGCCGTCCAGATCTTGGCGTCACCGAAGGCACAGGCGGCCTGACGATCCGCGCGCTGCGCAAAAGCTACAAGCGCCGCCCGGTGATCCGCGACGTGTCGATGCAGTTGAACCGCGGCGAGGTCGTCGCGCTTCTGGGCCCGAACGGCTCGGGCAAGACCACGACCTTCTATTCCATCGCCGGGCTGGTGACGCCCGAGGGCGGGCAGGTGTTGATCGACGGGCGCGATGTGACCGCGCTGCCGATGTATCGCCGGGCGCGCCTGGGCATCGGCTATCTGCCGCAAGAGGTGTCGATCTTCCGGGGCCTGTCGGTTGAAGACAACATTCTGGCCGTGCTGGAGATTCGCGAAGGCGATCGGCACAAGCGGCGCGAGCGGCTGGAAGAACTCCTCAGCGAGTTTTCCATCACCCATCTGCGCCGCGCCCCAGCGCTGGCCCTGTCAGGCGGAGAACGCCGGCGGGTCGAGATCGCCCGCTGTCTGGCTGCCGATCCGAAATACCTGCTGCTGGACGAGCCGTTCGCCGGGGTTGACCCGATTGCAGTCGGGGAAATCCGCCATCTGGTCCATGATCTGAAATCGCGCGGCATCGGCGTTCTCATCACCGACCACAACGTGCGCGAAACGCTGGAAATTGTTGATCGCGCTTATATTTTGCACGATGGCACGGTGCTGAAGCACGGCACAACCGACGAAATCATCCGCGATGAAATGGTGCGCCGTGTCTATCTCGGCGAGAACTTCCGCATCATTTGACCGAAGGCCATACGCCGCAGTTGACAAGTGCCCCTGCGCGTCCCCAAATGAAGGGGATGCAACCGTCACTTGCCCTTCACGGTCCTGACGATGCGGCCAGCCCCCGGCCCCGCCATGATCGCCGGTTGACTGCCAGACCCCCCATAAGAACAACGAAAAATTCACAGACCTCGGCGGAAGTCCGGGGCTGATCACCTGCGCGAAGGAGGCATCATGCGCTATCAAATCAGCGGTAAACAAATCGACATCGGTGAGGCGCTTCAGACCCATGTGAAGGCCGAACTTGGCGAAGTTGTGGAGAAGTATGCCCAGCGGCCGACCGAGGCGGTGGTGGTGTTTTCCAAATCCGCGCATGAGTATGTCTGCGAGGCGACCATTCACCTGTCGACCGGGCTGAATGCCCAGGCCAAGGGGCATGCCGCCGAAATCTATGCCGCCTTTGAATCCTGCCGCGAGAAGATGGACAAGCAGCTGCGCCGCTACAAGCGCCGCATCCGCAACCATCACCAGAACCGTCCGGCCCCTGTTGAATTCGGCGGGGCGTCCTCGTATATCCTCGCGCCAACAGAGGAACCCGAAGACGGTGACTCCGGCGAATTGCAGCCGATCGTCATTGCCGAGATGGAGACGAAGATTCCTTCGATCACCGTCGGCGAAGCGGTCATGCAGCTTGAGCTGGGCAGTCAGCGGATGCTGGTGTTCCGCAATGAGGGACATGGCGGGGTGAACGTCGTATATCGCCGGGATGACGGCAATATCGGCTGGATCGACCCGCGCAACAGCAAATGAGCCGTCCGTCACGGGCGGCGGATACGGGAACGGCCGATGGACCTGTCTAAACTTCTGACCCCTGCCGCGGTGCGGGTGCTGGGCCAGATGACGTCGAAGAAGCGTCTCTTCCAGGAACTGGGGGAGATCGCTTCGCAGGCCTATGGCCTGACCGCCGCCACCGCCATCGACGGGCTGCAAGAGCGCGAGAGCCTTGGACCGACGGGTGTGGGCAATGGCATTGCCCTGCCCCACGCCCGTCTGGTCGGGATGGAGAAGATCACCGGCATCTTCCTGCGGCTGGAAAAGCCGCTGGATTATGAAAGCGTCGACCGCCAGCCGGTCGACCTGGTGTTCTGCCTGCTTGCCCCCAAGGATTCCGGGGTGGACCATCTGAAGGCTCTGGCGCTGGTCAGCCGGACGATGCGCGATGCCGGCACCTGCGCCAAGCTGCGCGCCAACAGCGACCCGTCCAAGCTGTATGCCATCCTGACCGAAGCCAAGGCGCCGGCTGCCGCCTGAGGGTGGATCACTTGACCAGATAAGGCCGGCCGCGGCGGGATGTTCCGTTTGGTAGCGCCCCGGAGGTCGGGAAATCGCCCATGAGAACCGGCTGCATCCCCTGATTGCGCAGGTTTTGCAGAAATTGCCCAAAGCCGGTCAGATCGGCGAGTCGCGGCGCCTCGGTCAGGCGGCGCATGGAGCGTGGGCTGATCTCGTCAACGATGGTCTGCAACGGCTCCATCGGGCTTTCGACGAATTCGGCCAGCGTCCAGGTGCGGACCCGCGCCTTGACCCAGGAGGCCCGCAGGATCGACAGAAATTCCGCCTCGATCTTCTGCAACTGCGCCGCCTCGCGCCGGATATCCCCGAAATTGCGGTTCGAATGGAACAGCGGGATCGCCCAGGCCCCGGAAATTACCGAAATCTGCGCGTTTGAATCGCCCGCGACGAAGCCTGCAAGCTTCTGATTGTCGGCCGGCCCGAACTGGAAACACTGACGCTCGCCCCGGGTGTTCCAGATCAGGTTGGTCAGAAAGCTTTTCGAGTTGTAGTCGCGCATCGCCGCGCTGTCGGAAAGCGCGCCGTTGTAGACCGCATCGCCTGCCGCGAAATGCACCCGTTCCGGCGCGAAAAGATGGCCATGAACCCGGGTGCCGGTGGCCTTGCCAAGCCAGATCTCGAAATTTTCGAACAGGTCGGAAAAGCCCTCGAACACGGAATAGGGCGCGGCGGTGCGGCCGTTTTCCCAGTTCACGTTCGGATAGCGCGATTGCATGTAAAGCCCGGCCCGGCCCTTTGTCCGCCGCTCGACCGCGCGGGCAAAGAGCCGGTCAATCTTGCCGGGGTTCGGTTCGGCCGCCGGCTGGTTGCCGGGATCGTCGGACAGGAACGTGGCGTAAAGCCGTGCCGCATGCGGCCAGATCTTGCGCGCGACAAAGCAATCGGACCGGCGCAGGATTTGCAGGTGGTCATCGTAGAAGATGTGCGGCTTGCCCTGGAAATCGAACTTCGACAGCGTCAGCGATCGGCTTTCGACATTGGCCGAGACCTGACGGACCAGCGTCTGGAAGTAGGATTCGTCGGGAATCCAAACCCGGCGGAAATAGCGGTCGATCTCCTCCCGCTCCGGGTTTTCCAGGATGGCCGACAGGGTTTGCCGCGTCAGGCACCACCACTGGCTGCCCAGATGCGGCACGATACCCGCCGGGATGCGACGGCGAAAGCGCAGGCGGCGCTGCAGGCGGACATAGCCGTCAAACAGCCGCCGTTGCTTGCGCCACGAAAACGGGAACCGCAGGGTGAAGCGTTCGACATCCAGCCCGCCGATGGTCCAGCCGACATCTTCGGTGGTGACGCTTTCGATGAAATCGGTGCGCTGGCGTTCGTCGAGATAGCGCACCAGCTCTTCCACCGGGCGCAGCGGCAGGCAGGAACCGGAGGACAGATAGACGTGCCGCACCTTCGGAAAGTGCCGCAGCATGATGGTCGAGGCTTCCTGTGTGGCAGCAACGATGCCCCAGGTGCCCCATTCACAGGCATGCCGCCCGGAAAACCGCACGTTCTGCAAATCGGCCAGCGCCCGCACCAGCCCGTCATAGGCCTTGCGCTTCACCCGCTTGTCGACATGGATCACCACCGGGCAGTCATGCGTGGCCCAGTGCCGCGCCACCTGCGCCGCCCGGTCCAGTGCCGTGTGGCACAGCATGACGAAGCCGACGGTCACGCCCAGTTCCCCTTCGACATCAGGCCCAAAATCTCCAGCTGGCGCCAGTTGATGTATTTCTCGGACCATTTGCACCACAGATCGGGCTCTCTGGCCATGGCCAGCCGATAGGCGCGATATTCGTGGCTGTTGGCGTAGTGCTGCTTGCGCTCCATCTCTTCTTCGGCCTTGCGCGCGAAGGTGTCGAGAAACTTGGCATGAAGCAACACGCCCGAAGCCTTTTCTCCGCCCCATTCGTCATAGACCTGATTGAGCCCGCGCGGCAAAAGCATGTGGGTCGAGGAAGCATAGGCATAAGACCGATGCCATTTGACAAGCGGGACCTTGTTCAACGCCGGCGCCCGTTCAGGCAGGTCGGCGAAGAATACCCGGGCGCGTGGGCCGCCCTGGATCCACAGGTTGCCGTATTTGCGGTTACGCTCGATCGTGTAATTGCCGCTGTCGAACCACTGCGCGATTTCGAACGGGTCCTGCCCTTCGTGATAGGTCTGCGCGTCAAACGGTCCCTTGGGATACATGTCAAGAAGCATCGCCGAAAACGACTTGATCGACGAGGCGTCCAGCCAATCGGTCAGCGCCCGCAGCGGCCGCGTGTCGCAGAACGGATAGACGAAGAATTCGTCCGGATCGACGACAAGGCACCAGTGGTCGTGCCCGTATTTGAATTGCAGCCAGTTCAGCCAGTCGACTCCGAAACGCGACCGTTTATAGCTGTGGCCCGTGGTCCACAGCGACACATCCGGCTGCGCCGCCAGGTATTCCCGGCCCCCGTCATCGCTGCCATTGTCCACCATCAGGAAGTGGTTAACGCCGAGGTCGCGATAATAGCTCAGAAAGAACGGCAGCCGCACCCGTTCATTGCGGAAGGTCGAGTAAAGCAGGATGTTGCCGGGGGCGATCCGCGCCGTGCGCTCCGACACCGCCCGCAGCTCCCGGCGTTTGCGAAAAGCCCGGATCAGCCAGCGCTTGCGCGCAAGCCGAAGCATGTATCTGGAAAAGACGCTCAAACCCCAGACTTTCTGCTCACTGCCTCATCCGTTCCAGCATGGTTATCCGCCAAGACTTAAGACCGCGTTGAAATGATCCGCCCAGAGAAGGCGGATCGGCGGCTCTGTTCCGGGCCTGCCATCTTGTGGAAAAGCCGATTGCCTCACGATTGCTTCCACCCAAGAATATATGTCGTCCGGGGGCAGGTAAACTGCCTTGTTCCCAATGGTTTCACGGGTAACCGGCAGGTCTGCGGCGATCACGGGGATGCCAAGACTGGCGGCCTCGAGCGGGGGAAGGCCGAACCCTTCGGCGCGGCTTGGCGCCAGAAGCGCCGTGGCACGCGACAGAAGTGCTGCGACGGCCCCGTCGGACAATCCGTTGATTTCCTGAACGGGACCACCGCGAGGAAGGGCATCAAGCCGGGCCAGCAGGTCTTTGTCTGCCCAGCCCCGATTGCCGATGATGAACAATGTCGGGGCCGGCTGTGGCAGGCGCTCCCAGACATCAAGCAAAAGCGGATGGTTCTTGCGCGGCTCGATGGTGCCAAGGCACAGGTAGAAAGGCGGTGTCGGCGCCAGCCCTTCGGGCAGGGCGGCAGGGTCGGGCTGCGCAAGATCGACGCCCAAGGGCGCCACCAGGGCAGGGGGAATGCGGCCCAGCCGGGCAAACTGCGCCTCGGTGCCCTGCCGCGTCGTGTTGGTCAGATGGATCACCCGGTCGGCATGATGCGCCACCGCCGCCAGCTTGCGCCGGAAGACCTGCACCGTATCGGGGCGGACAAACTCGGGGTGATCCAGCGGGATCGTGTCATGCACCATCACGGTGACGGACAATCCCGCCGCCTTCAGCGCGGCAAGCCCCTGATCGGTCAGGTTCGCATGTCCGACGTTGAAATAGGTCGTGGCAGGCGGCAGGCGGCGCAACAGGCGGGAAAGACCGGACCGGGCGGCACGGGCCAGGGCGGTCTTCCTTGCCGCGGTTTCCGCCCGGGCGCGTGTCTTGTCCTTGCGGTGCAGAAGGCGCGACAAGAGATCTGCGGGCGGCAGCGGGGCCTCTGCCTGCAGCAGGTGCAAAAGCCGGGCGCAACCGGACCGGTCCAGCAGCAGCCAGCCCGCCGCCGTGCGGATCAAGGCAAACAGCGGAGCGGCCTCCGACAGGAAATGGCGCAGATAGGCAAGTTCGACCCGGTCGATGCCCGTCAGCGGCCCCCTGCCCAAGCGCGACACCAGCCGCGTCAGATCAAGAAGCCGCGCCGCCGCCACCGCTTACTGCGCGGCCTTTTGCAGCGCCATCATGTCCTGCAGATAGGCGCCGAATTCCTCGCGCAGGTCGGGCCGGGCAAGGCCGAAGGCCACGGTGGCCTGCAAGAACCCGGCCTTCGAACCGCAATCATAGCGCTGGCCGCGGAACCGGTAGCCATAGACCTTGCCGGTCCTGGTTTCCTCGGCGATGGCGTCGGTCAGCTGGATTTCGCCGCCCGTGCCCTGCTTCAGCTTGTTCAGGTTGGTCAGCACCTTGGGCGACAGAATATAGCGCCCGATCACCGCCAGATTCGAAGGCGCATCCTCGGGCTTTGGCTTTTCCACCATGCCCTTGGCCTGCACGATCGAACCCATGTCCTCGGCAATGTCGAGAACGCCATAGGACGAGGCCTTGGCCGGCGGCACCTCCATCGCGGCGACCATATTGCCGCCGGTCTGGTCATAGGCTTCCATCATCTGCTGCAGGCAGGGCTTTTCGGCGGCGATCACGTCGTCGGGCAACAGGACGGCAAAGGGCTCATCGCCGATCAGGCGGCGGGCGCACCAGACGGCATGGCCAAGACCCATCGGGCGGTTCTGCCGCAGATAGGCGATGGCCCCGGAATCCATGTTGGTTTCCTTGAGAATCTCCAGAAGCTCGTCCTTGCCGGCCTTGCGAAGTGTGTTTTCCAGTTCCGGGGCGTGGTCGAAGTAATCTTCAAGTGCGGATTTGCCGCGCGAGGTGACGAAGATGAACTCCTTGATACCGGCCGCGCGGGCCTCGTCGATCGCATACTGGATCAACGGCCGGTCGACCAAGGTCATGATTTCTTTCGGGATCGACTTCGTCGCGGGCAGGAAGCGCGTGCCCATGCCGGCAACCGGGAAAACTGCCTTCGTAACTTTCTTGGCCTTCATCGTAACAACCTTCGGTCTGCCCGCCTTGTTTTTGCCATATTACGCACCAGCGGGAAACAATTAACAGGTTTTCCGCCGACTATGGCGGTTCCTAACTGCACATTACGTCACTTTACACACAATTCTGGCAAGATTGCGGGGAATAACCCGTCAATTCTCACCGAACCGGGCGAAACGGTGCGACACGCGCCGTTTCCTCGGCAACGCGAGCCGAAAACCGCGTCAGGCGCAGGCGCGGGCCTTGACGGGTGGACCAGCCGAACAGACCGCCGGTTTGCAGCCAGAAGCCCTGGTCGGTGAACTGGACGCGATGGGCGCGCGGGCTGGGGGCAAGGCAGAAGACGGTGACGATTTCGCCTGCCGCGACGGCCGCCGCCGCCTGACGCAACAGGCGCGGCTTTTGCCACGGCCGCCCGGCGATGACGCGCCCCGGCTTCGGCCCGGTGCCGGCAAGGCGCAAGAACTCCGACGGCACAGCGGCAATCGGCGGCAGCGGGCCCAGCGGGCGGGCCATGCCATCGTCCCATCCGGCTGCAAGCGTGTCCAGCAGGGCCTCGGCCTCGGGCGGCGAAAGCCGGTTTTCGGCGCGCAGGCGGGCAACGCGGTCGCGCTGAGCCTCGATCGCGGGGAGGGTGTCCAGCTCCAGCATCTCGGGCGCGTGGCGGCGCAGGAAGACGGCGATGCTGGCCGCAATCTCGTACAGGCTGGTCGGCACCCGATCCTGCCGCCGCCGCGCGCTGGCGGCAAAGGCGTGATGGACCCGGGCTTCGGGTACAATGGCGGTCAGCCCCTGCGGGGCAAGGCGCAGGCCGATGTCGGCATCTTCAAGATAGAACCGGTAGGCCGGATCAAACCCGCCAGCCGCCAGCAGGCTTGAGCGGCGGAAAGCGCAATTGGTGCCAACGGGTTTGACCGCACGCAGCAGGGTTCCCGCGTGCAGGCTGATGCCAGAGGTGATCGGCAACGGATGGTCCTGCCCGGCAGCATCGGTTTCCGCCGCCGCCCACTGCAGCGAAATCCCGTTGCGGCCAAGGGTATATCCCGTGGCCGCAACCACCTGCGGATCAAGAAAGGCGCGCGCCAGACGGCTGGCCCATGTGGGCTCTGGCACGGCGTCATCGTCGATGAAGGCCACCACCTCGCCCTGCGCCACGCCAAGCCCCATGTTGCGGGCAAGACTGATGTTGTTGCCGGGGTTGGCCACGACCCCCGCGGTGCAGCCCGCAGCGCGCATCGCGTTGCAGGCCTGCTCGCTGGAAGCGCCGTCCGCCACCAGCCGGATTTCCAGCGCCGGATGATCCTGTTGCTGCAAAGCCAGCAGACAGCGCCGCAATGTTACCGGCCTTTGCCAACTGACAATCACCACCGAGACACTGGGCAGCGTCTGGCTCATCCCATCGCGGCCATCATGGCCTCGATCACCGGCACGTCGCTGGGGTTGTTCAGTTCCCAGAACTGGCGGCCCTTGGCCTGCACTTCGACGCACAGCACATGGCGGCCGTTTTCAAGGAAGCGCAGCTGCTCCAGCCCCTCCAGCTTTTCCAGGGGACCGACCAGCCACGCGGGATAAGCCGCCAGCGCGGCGGGGCGATAGGCATAGACGCCAACATGATGGAACACCGGGGTTGCCTCGTCGTCGGCATAGGTCTTGCCGGTAAAGGGGATCACCTCTTTCGAGAAGTAAAGCCCGCGCATCCCCGCCCCGAACACCGCCGTCGTGCCCCCCACCCGGCCCGCGCGGCGGTCGGCGAGCAGGCCATTCAGCCCACGCCCGTCGCAGCGCAGAACCGGGGTGGCAATGTCGGCGGCAGGATCGGCGATCAGGCCCTTGACCAGATCCTCGACGAACCAGGCCGGCGTCAGCGGCGCGTCGCCCTGCAGGTTCACCACCACATCGAACCCCGGCAGCTTTGCCGCCACTTCGGCGCAGCGCTCGGTGCCGTTCTGGGCGTCCGGGGAGGTCATCACCACCTCGGCCCCGAAGCTTTCGGCATGGGTGCGGATGCGGTCGTCATCGGTGGCCACCACCACCCGGTCAACGCCCGCAACTGCCATGGCGGCCTCCCACGAGCGGCGGATCAAGGTCTTGTCGCCATCGGGACCTTTCAGCGAAACCAAGGGCTTGCCGGGATATCGGGTCGAGGCATAGCGGGCGGGAATGGCAACGAGAACGCTCATTTCTTCAGGTCCACGCCGGGCGCATGGGCGATGAAGAACGGGTTGTCCCAGCCGGACTTGCCGTAGGTCAAAGGCGTATGGTCGTCAAACCGCACCACCTGCCCGCCCGCGCCGCGCAGCACGGCGTCGCCGGCGGCGGTGTCCCATTCCATGGTGCGGCCAAGGCGCGGGTAAAGGTCGGCCTCACCGGTCGCCACCAGACAGAACTTCAGGCTGGAGCCCGCGGATTTCATGTCCTTGCAGGCATATTTGCCGATGTAGTCGTCGGTTGCCGCATCGCGGTGCGACTTCGAGGCCACCACCATCAGCGCGCCATTGTCGGGGGCCGAGACCTTGACCGGCTGCACCGGCCCTGTGGCATCCTTTGCCAAAATGCCGGTTTCCTCGACCGACTGGCCGTCGG
The DNA here is from genome assembly GCF_011008935.1 of Tabrizicola oligotrophica. GTDB lineage: Bacteria > Pseudomonadota > Alphaproteobacteria > Rhodobacterales > Rhodobacteraceae > Tabrizicola_A > Tabrizicola_A oligotrophica. Next base: position 85,160 of record NZ_JAAIVJ010000003.1, read on the forward strand.
CCTGCGTGTAGAACAGCCGCCCCTGTGCGGGGGCATAGACCACTCCGCGCAGCGGCACGCCATCTTCGACATAGGCGATGTTCACCGTGAAATCGCCGCGGCGCTGGACGAATTCCTTGGTGCCATCCAGCGGATCGACGATCAGGAAGGTCTGGGCGGTCAGCGCGTGGCTGTCGGCCTGCTCTTCGGTGATCAGCACCACGTCGGGAAACGCCGCCCTGAGCCCCGCCGAGATCAGCGCATCGGCCGCCTCGTCGGCCTCGGTCACCGGGCTGGCGTCGCCCTTCACCTTCACCTCGAAATCCGGGCCGTTGTAGACCTGCATGATGGCCTCCCCCGCCTCGAGCGCAAGGCGGCGGATGATCGGGATCAGGCGGTCGAAATCCATGGGAACTCCTGGGCAGGCGGGCCATCACGGCCTTGACGTTGATTTAACACAGAGCGGCCTTTATCATGTGCTGAAAAGGGAACAACAAGATTTCCCGCGCAAACCGGGCGGCAAGGCCCCGGATGAGGTAGTGCAGCGATGTTCCGTCCCACCGCGCCGACAAGCCGGATCGGCAGCACCTTCGCGCTGCTCGAGCTGATCTTCCATGCCTCGGTGCGTCACGTCCGCAAGTCGAACGGCAATGCGATCGTGGGTCTTCTGGTGTCCATCGCGCAATCGCTGGTCGGCATCGGGGTGATGCTGCTGATGTTCAACCTGATCGGCCGCAGTGTCGGCACGCAGGTACGCGGCGATTTCATCCTTTACATCATGTCGGGCATCTTCAGCTTCATGACCCATGCCAAGGCGATCAAGGCGGTGTCCGGGGCCGAAGGGCCGACCTCGTCAATGATGAAGCACGCGCCGATGAACACCATCGTTTCGGTCTCGGCCGCGGCGCTTTCGGCGCTTTACATGCAAACCCTGTCAGCGGCGGTGATCCTGTTCGGCTATCATGCGCTCTGGACGCCGATCTCGATTGACGAACCGGTGGGCGTGGCCGCGATGTATCTGCTGTCGTGGTCGTCGGGCATCGGCATCGGGCTGATCTTCAAGGCGATCACGCCTTGGGCGCCCGACTTCTTCTCGGTGGCCACCACGGCCTATACGCGTGCGAATTTCGTCTTTTCCGGCAAGATGTTCGTGGCCAACATGACGTCGATGTACATCCTGTCGGTCTTCATGTGGAACCCCTTGTTCCACTGCATCGACCAGACCCGCGGCTACATGTTCCTGAATTACGAGCCGCGCTATACTTCGGCGCTTTATCCGGTCATCACGACCTTCGTCCTTCTGGTCATCGGCCTGATGATGGAGCGGTATACCGAAAAGCACATCTCGGCGAGCTGGAACGCCAAGCGATGAAGCTTTGGCTTGGCCTCGCGCTCGCGGCCACGCCGGTCATGGCCGAAACGGCCTATCCCTCCTTGCATGATGTGGCCGGCGTGGCGGCAACCGATGTGCTGAACATCCGCGCCGAACCCCGAAGCGCAAGCGCAATCATCGGAAGTCTCACGGCGACTGAAACCGGTATCGAGGTCGTCGCCATCAGCCCCGACGGCAGGTGGGGACGGGTCAATACCGGCGAGACCTCGGGTTGGGCGGCCTTGGCCTATCTGCGGGTGCAGGACAGGCCGGCGTGGTTCGCATTGCAGGGGAGCCTGCACTGCGCGGGGGCCGAGCCGTTCTGGGCCGCACAGATCGACCCGGCAGGCGCCGGGCTCGTCACCTTTGGCACACCGGAGACCGACGATCTCCCGTTGCAGATTCAAGCTCTCTGGCCGGGGGATGACTGGCGCCCGGTTGCCGGCCTGAGCCTTGCCTCGGCGACAGCGACCGGCATGGCCGTGATCCGCGCCGAGAGCTGTTCCGACGGCATGTCAGACCGGGCGTCCGGCCTTGGAATCGACCTGTTCCTCAACCTCGGCAACGGTGGCGAGGCCCGGGCGCTGCGCGGCTGCTGCGCCCTTGCCCCATGAGCCGTTGCCCCTCCGTCCGATTTCTGCGCATTCGAGCCAGATTCGATTGCCAAGCCCGCTTGCGGCCCCAAAATCCCCTCCCTATATACGCCCAGAAGCCGGACCGGGCGGCCGCCTGTTCCGGGTCTCACATGGGATCGGGTCGGGATGCCTTCTTGGGTTCCGCCCCACAACATCGCCGAAGGAAAGGGACCACTCATGGCCAAAGTCATTGGTATTGACCTCGGGACGACCAACTCTTGCGTTGCCATCATGGACGGCTCGCAGCCCCGGATCATTGAAAACTCGGAAGGTGCGCGCACCACGCCCTCGATCGTCGGCTTTACCGACACCGAGCGTCTTGTCGGTCAGGCCGCCAAGCGTCAGGCGGTGACGAATGCCGCCAACACCATCTTCGCGGTCAAGCGTCTGATCGGGCGCCGCTATGACGATCCGGTGATCGTCAAGGACCAGAAGAACATGCCCTACAAGATTCTCAACGGCGGCAACGGCGACGCCTGGGTCGAGGCTCGCGGCGAGAAGTATTCGCCGAGCCAGGTTTCCGCCTTCATCCTGCAGAAGATGAAGGAAACCGCCGAGGCCTATCTGGGCGAAACCGTGACGCAGGCCGTCATCACCGTTCCGGCCTATTTCAACGACGCCCAGCGTCAGGCCACCAAGGACGCCGGCAAGATCGCCGGGCTTGAGGTGCTGCGCATCATCAACGAACCGACCGCTGCCGCGCTGGCCTATGGTCTGGACAAGAAAGAGACCAAGACCATCGCCGTCTATGACCTTGGCGGCGGCACCTTCGACATCACCATTCTGGAAATCGACGACGGCCTGTTCGAAGTGAAATCCACCAATGGGGATACCTTCCTTGGCGGTGAAGACTTCGACATGCGCATCGTCAACTATCTGTCGGACGAGTTCAAAAAGGAACATGGCGTCGATCTGTCGATGGACAAGATGGCCCTGCAGCGCCTGAAAGAGGCGGCGGAGAAGGCCAAGATCGAGCTGTCGTCCAGCCAGCAGACCGAAATCAACCAGCCGTTCATCTCGATGGACAAGAACACCGGGCAGCCCTTGCACCTGGTGGTCAAGCTGACCCGCGCCAAGCTGGAAAGCCTGGTCGACGACCTGATCAAGAAGTCGATCAAGCCCTGTCAGGCCGCTATCAAGGATGCCGGCGTGTCGATCTCGGACATCGACGAGGTGGTGCTGGTCGGCGGCATGACCCGCATGCCGCGCGTCATCGAGGAAGTGACCAAGTTCTTCGGCAAGGAACCCCACAAGGGCGTGAACCCCGATGAAGTGGTGGCCGCCGGTGCCGCCATTCAGGCCGGCGTGCTGCAGGGCGACGTGAAGGATGTGGTCCTTCTGGACGTGACCCCGCTGTCGCTGGGCATCGAAACGCTGGGTGGCGTCTTCACCCGCCTAATCGACCGCAACACCACGATCCCGACCAAGAAGAGCCAGATCTTCTCGACCGCCGAGGATAACCAGAACGCCGTGACGCTGCGGGTGTTCCAGGGCGAGCGCGAGATGGCGGCCGACAACAAGATGCTGGGCCAGTTCAATCTGGAACAGATCCCGCCGGCCCCGCGTGGCATGCCGCAGATCGAGGTCACCTTCGACATCGACGCCAACGGCATCGTGACAGTGAAGGCCAAGGACAAGGGCACCAACCGCGAACAGGCCATCACCATTCAGGCCTCGGGCGGGTTGTCGGACGATGACATCGAAAAGATGATCAAGGACGCCGAGGCGAACGCCGAAGCCGACAAGGAACGCCGCGAACTGGTGGAAACCAAGAACCAGGGCGAAAGCCTGCTGCACTCGACGCAGAAGTCGCTCAAGGATCACAGCGACAAGGTGGACCCGTCCACGGTTGAAGTGATCGAACTGGCGATGGGCCCCCTGGAAGAGGCGCTGAAGGGCGACGATGTCGGCAAGATCAAGGGCGCGATCCAGAACCTGACCGAAGCCGCGATGAAGCTGGGCGAAGCGATCTACAAGGCGCAGCAGGCCGAAGGCGGCGATGCCGAGGAGCCCGGTCCGCGTGACGTGGATGATGACATCATCGACGCCGACTTCGAAGATATGGGCAACAGCAAGCGGAAGTGATCCGCAGGGAACTTCCGGGGGCGGCCTTGAAAAGGGCCGCCCTTCGCCTGTTCCCCATCTTTGGGGTTTGCCATGGCAAAACGCGACTATTACGACGTGCTGGGTGCCAAGAAGGGCGCATCGGCCGATGAGCTGAAAAAGGCCTATCGCCAGAAGGCGAAAGAGCTTCACCCCGACCGCAACTCCGACAACCCCAACGCCGAGTCCCAGTTCAAGGAAGTGAACGAGGCCTATGACGTGTTGAAGGATGCCGACAAGAAGGCCGCCTATGACCGCTACGGTCATGCCGCCTTTGAGGGCGGCATGGGCGGTGGCGGACAGCGTGGCGGCTTTCAGGGCGGTGGTCAGGGCGATTTTGCCAGCGCCTTTTCGGATGTGTTCGAAGACCTGTTCGGCGATTTCATGGGGCGCGGTGGCGGTGGAGGCGGCGGGCGCAGCCGGGCACAGCGCGGCTCTGACCTGCGCTATAACCTGCGCGTCTCGCTCGACGAGGCTTTTGCCGGGGTGCAGAAAACCATCAACGTGCCGACCTCGGTTGCCTGCGAGGCCTGCCACGGCACCGGCGCCGAAGGCGGCTCCGAGCCGACCACCTGCCCGACCTGCTCGGGCATGGGCAAGGTGCGGGCGCAGCAGGGTTTTTTCACCGTGGAACGCACCTGCCCGACCTGCTCGGGCGCGGGGCAGATCGTCAAGAACCCCTGCAAGTCCTGCCACGGCCATGGCCGGATCGAGAAGGAACGCGCGCTGTCGGTGAACATCCCGGCAGGCGTCGAAACCGGCACGCGCATCCGCCTGGCGGGGGAGGGCGAGGCCGGCCTGCGCGGCGGGCCGACGGGCGATCTCTACATCTTCATCGAGGTGAAAGAGCATCCGATCTTCCAGCGCGACGGGGTGCATCTGTTCTGCCGCGTGCCGATCAGCTTTACCGCAGCCGCCCTTGGCGGCGAAGTCGAAGTGCCGACGATCGACGGCGGCAAGGCGCGGGTGAAAGTGCCCGCGGGCAGCCAGACCGGCAAGCAGATGCGGCTGCGCGGCAAGGGCATGCCTGCGCTGCGCGGCGCGGGCGCGGGCGACATGCTGCTGGAGCTTGCCGTCGAGACGCCGGTGAACCTGACTACGCGACAGAAGGAACTGCTGCGCGAGTTCGAAGCGCTTTCCGAAGAGAACAACCCCGAGGGGTCGAGCTTTTTTTCCAAGGTCAAGGGCTTCTGGGACGGCATGAAAAGCTGACCTGGCGCGCGTCGTGCGCCTTCGGCTTCTCCTTGCGGGGAGCGCCGGAGGCGACGACGAGCAAAGGCGGTCGTTAACCGTTTTTTCATGATGCTGTGCCACCCTTGCGCCATGGCTCAGCAAGGTTTCTCCGACGGCATCCTGCCACTTTTCCCCGCCGAGGACAGTGACGAGGCGCTGGCAACTCCGGTTTCGGGCCGGTTGCCGAGCTATATCGCCAGCCACCGCGCCCGCCTGCGCACCCGCTTCCGCGAGGGCGGGGCTGCGGCCCTGCCGGATTATGAGTTGCTGGAACTGGTGTTGTTCCGCGCCGTTCCGCGGCAGGATGTCAAACCGCTGGCGCATCTGCTGCTGGAGACGTTCGGCGATTTCAACCGCGTCATCACCGCCAGCCCGGCCCGGCTGTCGCTGGTCAAGGGCGTGGGAGAGGCGATTATCACCGAACTGAAGATCGTCGAGGCCGCAGCCCATCGCATGATGCGCGCCCGCGTGCTGCACCGGCCGGTGCTGTCGTCGTGGGATGCGCTGCTCGACTATTGCCACACCACCATGGCCCACCGCGAGACCGAGCAGTTCCGCATCCTGTTCCTAGACCGCAAGAATGTCCTGATTGCGGATGAGGAGCAGGCCAAAGGCACGGTCGACCACGTGCCGGTCTACCCGCGCGAAGTGGTAAAACGGGCGCTGGAGCTGAATGCCTCGGCGCTGATTCTGGTCCACAACCACCCCTCGGGCGACCCGACGCCGTCAGAGGCTGACCTCAGCATGACCCATCAGGTGCAGGATGCCGCGCAGGTACTGGGCCTTGTGCTGCACGATCATCTGATCATCGGAAAGTCGCGCGAAATCAGCTTGCGCTCCGCCGGGTATCTTTAGGGGGCCTTGCGCGCCTCCGGCACGGCCCAGACCTCAACCCGCCGGTTCAGCCTGCGGCCTGCCGTGGTCTGGTCGCAGGCCATCGGCAGGGCCTCGCCAAAGGGTTCGACGCGCGGCAGCTGGTCGGTCGGCAATCCGGGCAGGGCGGCGCGCAACGCTTCCCGCACCTGTTCCGCCCGGTCGCGTGACAGACCCAGATTTTCGGCCGCCACGCCGGACCCATCCGAAAAGCCCGCCAGCACCAGATCCTGCCCGGCGACGACACCGGCCTCGATCATCCGCGCAAGGTCGGCCAACGTGTCGCGGCTGGCTGCATCCAGTTCGGTCGAGCCATCCTGAAACCGGAAGGTGTAGGACAGCCGGTCCGCCCCGTCCATCGCATCCACCAGACGCTTGAGATCCTCCAGCGTGATGTCTGCGCCAGCGCCCTGAATGGCATTGATCAGGCGCAGCCCGTCGCCGGTCATGGCCTGACGGGTCAAGCCCCGCCCGACAAGCCCGGCCGCCTCGACCACCTCTTGCGCCGGAGGCAGGGCAAGGAATTCCAGAAACTCGCGGGCGACCAGCGGCAGGCGGCGGCGCGGGGTCAGGAAATAGACCGGCAAGGTCAGCGGGTAATCCTCGGCCTTCACCGCCAAGGGCGTGGCTTGCAGCGGAAAGCCGCAGCTGTCGGTCAGACCGGGCACCCGCGCGGCCCCGGTGACGGACCGGCCCGTCACCGCCAGCGCCCAGGGGTCGCGCGCCACGGCCTCGGCCAGTGCCTCGGGCGTGTCATGCACCACAGCGGCGGCAATCTTGCGGCCCAACCGTGCGGCAAGGGCGCGGCTCAGATCGGCCTCGTCCGACAAGCCGTGCAGCACCATGGGCATGTCCGCCCCGCCCAACTCGGACCAGTTGGTCACGTCGCCGGTCAGGGCGCGGGCCAGATCGGGAGTGGAAATCGCGTGCAGCGGATTGTCCGGCGCCGTGATCGCAACCAGAGGGTCAAGCCCCAACGTGCGGCTGCCAAAGGCCGGATCACCGGCGGCCGCAAGCATCAACTCTGCCCGCCCGGAGGCAAGCGCGTCATGAGCCGCGCCAGAACCAAGCGGCTGGAAGCTGAACTCGGCCAGAACCTTGCCCGTTGCCGGATCGACCAGCCGCGTCGGCGCATCCGGGGCCTCCGGCGCGCGAAGCTGCCAGCCCTGACTGCGGGCGAAGCCCGACACCAGACCGGGAACCAGCTTTTCGCCAAGTGCCGCGGCGCCGACGATGCGGATCACTGCCTTGGGGGCCGTCAGGTCCGGGCAGGCCGGTCCGTCGCAGATCACCCCCTGCGCATCGACCGTCAGCAGGCCATAGGCGCTGTCGATGCGGTAGAACTCGCCGTCATAGCCCTGCAGCTGCCCAGAAACGGCCAGCGCCCCATCGCGCGAGGTCAGCGTCACGTCCTGCGCCCCGGCGTGCGAGGCAAGGCCCGAAAAGACAAGCGCGGCGAGAACCGCCGCGCGCATCAGGAGCGTCATGACTGTGGGCCTGATCCGTTAATTTGCGGCGGCCATATTCAGGTCAAGCACAAGATTCTTCAACACCAGATAATCGCCCACCGCATCGCATTGCGGCATGGCTAGCGTCAGATCGGTGACAAAGACCGTGCCGCCGGTGCTGGTCAGCGTCTCGGCAAGCAGCTCACGGCCGCAGGTCTTGTCGGTGACGGCGGCTTCGACCACCACCTCGGGCCTGATGGCGGGATCAGCCGGGAAGGTGTAGATCTCGGCCAGCAACGGATTGGGCGCAGTTGCGTCGCCCAGCTGCGTCAGGAAACCGCCTTTCGCCTCCAGCCCCGGCGGGGGCAGATGCGGGTCGGCGGCCGAGACATGGCCCGGCCCGCCATAGCTGGCCTCGCCTTCGAAGGCATGCAGCTGGAAGGCGTCGTCGGCCTGCCACTGCACGCCAAAGCGGCGCAGGGTGGCCAGTTCGGGCATGGCAAGCTCGCCCCTGGCCTTGGTGCCGTCGGCGAAGGCAACTTCCACCACCGACTGGCTCTCTAGCGCCGGAAGCGCAGTGAACAGCGCGCCGGTCGAGGTGGTCTGACCGGTCACAGCCAGCCCGCCATGCTGCAGCACGACACGCTGGCCCGGATAGCAGGGGGCGACAAGCGTCACGCCGATCATGGCGTTCGGTTCGGTCATCAGGTCGAGCGAAACGTCGCAGGCCGTGGCGGTCGACACTTCGGGCGTCGCCGACGCCGGGCTGGCTTTGCGAACCTCGACCTTTACCTGAGGCGCAGGCGGAAGCGTGGCCTCGGGCACCGTCGCGGCAAGTGGGGCTGCCGGCAAGGGAGCCGTGCTGTCTGCCGGTTTTGTCACCGACGCGGCCGCCGCGGCCTCTGGCCCGGCGGCAACGGTTTCGACCTTGGCAGGTTTGTTCGTCAGATCGGCCGAAGCCACCGGCCTCGGGGCAGGCTTGTTGCCCATGCTTTGAACCAGATGCCCCGCCGCCAGCGCCACTGCCAGAACGACAATTCCACTCGCCGCCTTACGTTTCACATCCATCGTCACACCCAATAAAGCCAGAATTTCCTGGCTGCACCCTGTCAGCGAATCCGGGCAATCCAATGGCGGAAACTTGGAATGTTTCCGCCGGATAAACGAACAAGGGGCGGTCCAAGCCGCCCCTTTCCGTCATTCCAGCTTGCCGTGGCAGTGCTTGAACTTTTCGCCCGAACCGCAGGGACAGGGATCGTTGCGCGAAGGGTTGCCCCAGGTCGCCGGATCGGCCTCGTCAAAGCCGGCCAAAGCCTCTGCGGCCACGGGTGCAGCAACCGCCGCCACCCCGGCGGCCATCAGCTCGCCATTGGCCTTGGCCTGCGCCTGCTGGGCCTGATAGGCGGCGAGTTGCGCCTGATACTGCTCCATCAGCGCCTTTTGCTCTTCTTCCGAGATCGGGCGGATCTGCGACAGTTTCTGCGTCACATCCTGCCGCAGCGAATCGAGCATGTTCTCGAACAGCTGGAAGGCTTCGGTCTTGTATTCGTTCAGCGGGTCGCGCTGGGCATAGCCGCGGAACCCCACGACCGAGCGCAGGTGATCCAGCCGCAAGAGATGCTCGCGCCATTTCGCGTCGATGGTCTGCAACAGGAGCTGCTTTTCGATCGACCGCATCGCCTCGGCGCCAAAGGCGGCCAGCTTTTCGTCCATCATGGCATCCGACTGGGCGGTCAACCGCTCGGTCATCGCCAGCTGATCGACGCCTTCTTCGGCGGCCCAAGCGGCAATCGGCAGATCCATGGACAGCTTTTCGCGGACCGAAACCGTCAGCCCGGCGATGTCCCACTGATCGGCGTAGGACTTCGGCGGCATGTGATCGTCGATCAGGTCTTCCACGACCTGATGGCGCATGTCGCGGACGATGTCGCCCAGATCGTCGGCCTCCATGATCTCCAGCCGCTGGGCAAAGATCGCCTTGCGCTGGTCGTTCATCACGTCGTCGAACTTCAGAAGCTGCTTGCGGATGTCGAAGTTGCGCCCCTCGACCTTGGCCTGCGCGCGCTCCAGCGATTTGTTGACCCAGGGGTGAACGATGGCCTCGCCTTCCTTCATCCCCAGCTTGGACAGCACGTTGTCCAGCCGCTCCGAGCCGAAAATCCGCATCAGATCGTCTTCCAGCGACAGGAAGAAGGCCGAGCGGCCAGGGTCGCCCTGACGGCCCGAACGGCCGCGCAGCTGGTTGTCGATCCGACGGGATTCGTGGCGTTCGGTGCCAAGGACAAACAGGCCGCCCGCGGCCTTGACCGCCTCTTCGGCGGCCTTGTGTTCTTCCTCGATGCGGGCGCGGATGGCGGCGTGGTCGGCTTCGGGATGCGCGGCGATGGCCTGCATGATCTTGAACTCGACATTGCCGCCGAGTTTGATGTCGGTGCCGCGACCGGCCATGTTGGTGGCAATCGTCACCGCGTTCAGCTTGCCCGCGTCGGCAACGATCTGGGCCTCCTGTTCGTGCTGGCGGGCGTTCAGCACGTTGTGGTGAATGCCTGCCTCTTTCAGAAGGCCCGACAGGAATTCGGATTTCTCGATCGAGGTGGTGCCGACCAGAATCGGCTGACCCTTTTCATGGGCCTCGTGGATGGTCTTGACGATGCCTTCGTATTTCTCGCGCGCAGTGCGATAGACGGCGTCGTGGTCATCCTTGCGCTGCACCGGACGGTTGGTCGGAACCTCGACCACGCCCAGCTTGTAGATCTCCATGAATTCATCGGCCTCGGTCGCCGCCGTGCCAGTCATGCCGCCGAGCTTTTCGTAAAGCCGGAAGTAGTTCTGGAAAGTCACCGATGCCAGGGTAACGTTTTCCGGCTGGATCGCCACGCCTTCCTTGGCCTCGATCGCCTGATGCAGACCGTCCGACAGGCGGCGGCCCTTCATCATGCGGCCGGTGAATTCGTCGATCAGCATGACCTCGTTGTCACGCACGATGTATTGCTGATCCCGGCTGAACAGCTTGTGCGCCTTCAATGCCTGCGTGACGTGGTGGACCAGCGTCGTGCTTTCCGGGTCATACAGGCTCTGCCCCTCGGGCAGCAGGCCCGACTGGTGCAAGAGCTGCTCGATGAACTCGTTGCCATCCTCGGTATAGGTGACGTTGCGGGTCTTTTCGTCGATCTTGAAATGCGCCTCGCCCAGCTCGGGGATCAGCGCGTTGACCTTCTGATAAAGGTCGCTGCGGTCCTGACTCGGCCCCGAGATGATGAGCGGCGTGCGCGCCTCGTCGACCAGAATCGAGTCGACCTCGTCGACGATGGCGAAGAAATGCCCGCGCTGGGCCATTTCTTCCCGGCTGCCCTTCATGTTGTCGCGCAGATAGTCGAAGCCAAGCTCGTTGTTGGTAGCATAGGTGATGTCGGCGCGGTAGGCGGCCTTCTTCTCGGCATCGGGTTGATAGGGGTAAACCACGCCCGTCGTCAGACCGAGCTGGGCATAGACCTTGCCCATCCATTCCGCATCGCGCTTGGCCAGATAGTCGTTCACCGTGACGACATGCACGCCCTTGCCGGTCAGCGCGTTCAGATAGGCCGGGAAGGTGGCGACAAGGGTCTTGCCCTCGCCCGTGCGCATTTCGGCGATATTGCCCTGATGCAGGAAAATCCCGCCCTTCAGCTGCACGTCAAAGGCGCGCAGGCCAAGCGCCCGGCGCGCACCCTCGCGGCAATTGGCGAAAGCCTCGGGCAGAATGGCGTCAAGGCTTTCGCCGCCGTCCTGCACCCGGCGCTGGAATTCGCGCGTCTTCTCGATGATACCCTCATCCGACAGGGCGGCAAATTCCGGCTCCAGTGCGTTGATCCTTGCGACCAGCGGACGAACCGACTTCACCATTCGATCATTCGGCGTGCCGAAAATCTTTTTCGCGAGCGCCCCAAAACCCAGCATGTTTTCTCCGACTGGCCGTATCTGACAGGATCGTGTGAGGCTCTGGCCTTGCCCGCCCCTCCGGCCTTCCCTAGAAGGGCGGTCAAGGCCGGACGGCCCCGTCGCACGCGACTGTCGCGATGTAAGGGGAAGGGCCGGGATAGTCAACGTCGCGCGGGTGCGCGGCACGATCAGGAGTAAGTGAGATGGCAAAAGCGATGCGTTTTCTGGCAGGGGCGGCGCTGGCCGCCGGGCTGGCGCTGCCGGTCTGGGCCGAAGAGGCGCCCACCGCCGACACGGTGGTTGCCACGGTGAACGGCACGGCCATCACGCTCGGCCACATGATCGTCGCGCGCGAGGCTCTGCCCGAGCAGTACAAATCCCTGCCGCCGGATGTCCTTTTCAAGGGCATCCTTGACCAGCTGGTGCAGCAGACCGCGCTGGAACAGTCGATGGAGGGCAAGCTGACCCGCCGCGACACGTTGCAGGTGGAAAATGACAAGCGCGGCTACGTTTCGTCGCGCGCGCTTGAGGCCGTGGTTCTGGGCGCGGTGACGGACGAGGCACTGCAGGCCGCCTATGACGCCCGCTTCAAGGATGCCGCGCCGCAGACCGAATACAGCGCCTCGCATATTCTGGTGGCCGACGAAGCCAAGGCCGCAGAGCTGCTGACCCAGCTCGAAGGCGGCGCCGATTTTGCCGAACTGGCCAAGGCCAATTCCACCGACACCGGATCGGGCGCCAATGGTGGCGATCTGGGCTGGTTCGGGCTGGGCATGATGGTGAAGCCCTTTGAAGAGGCGGTCGTAGCCGCCGAGGTGGGCAAGGTGGTCGGCCCGGTCAAGACCGATTTCGGCTTTCACCTGATCCTCGTGAAGGAAACGCGCATCGCCGCACAGCCGACGCTGGACGACATCCGCGACGAACTGGCCGCCGAGATCGAGCAAAAGGCGATCGAGGCCCATGTGACCGCCATTACCGAAGCGGCAACAGTGGAAAAACCCGGCGAGGGCATTGACCCGGCGCTCTTGGGTGATCTTACTCTCCTCGACAAGTAAGCGGGCACAAAGGGGCAGGCGATGGGCAAGAAAGACTGGAAGGCCAAGGCCAGGGCCTTGAAGGCGAAACTGAAGGCCCTGAGCGGTGGCGTGCCGGTTGCGGCCGATGCGCCCGCGAAGCCGGCGAAGGCCGCCAAGCCGGTCTCGCCGCTTGCCCCCGCCAGCTTTCCCACCCTGCCCGTCATCAAGGGCGCAGAATTTGCCGCCATCGGCGCGGGGATCAAGTATCAGGGCCGCAAGGATGTGATGCTGGTCCGCCTTGCCCCCGGCACCGCCATGGCCGGGGTCTTTACCCGCTCGACCACCCGCTCAGGCTGCGTGCGCGATTGCCAGACCAAGCTGGCGACCAAGGTGCCCGAAGGCGCCGGCGCGGCGATCATCGTCAACTCCGGCAATTCCAACGCCTTCACCGGCGCGATCGGCGACACTGCCGTCGCTGCGGTGACGGGTGGCGTGGCCGCGGCGCTGGGCGTTCCGGCCAGCCGCGTGTTCTCCTCCTCGACCGGGGTGATCGGCGAGCCTCTGCCCTTTGAGAAGATCACCGCCGTGATCGGCGCCCTGTCCAGCCAGCTTTCGGAAGCCGCGATTCAGGGCGCGGCCGAGGCGATCATGACCACCGACACCTTCCCGAAAGGCGCGGCGGCCGTAGTGCAGGGCGACGGCGGGCCGATCCACATCTCTGGCATCGCCAAAGGCTCGGGCATGATTGCGCCCGACATGGCGACGATGCTGGTCTACATCTTCACCGATGCCAAGATCCCCGCCGTCACACTGCAGAAGATGATCTCGCGCAACGTGGACGAGACTTTCAACTCGATCACCGTCGACAGCGACACCTCGACCTCCGACACGCTCTTGATCGCCGCCACCGGCCAGTCCGATGCCGCCGAGGTCAAAGGCCCGGTTGCCAAGGCGTTCGAGGCGGCGCTGCGCGGCGTCATGATGGACCTTGCCCATCAGGTGGTGCGTGACGGCGAAGGTGCGACCAAGTTTGTCGAGGTCCGCGTGACTGGCGCGGCCAGCAATGCCGACGCCCAGAAGGCCGCGCTGGCCATCGCCAATTCTCCGTTGGTCAAGACCGCCGTCGCCGGGCAGGACCCGAACTGGGGCCGCATCGTTGCCGCCATCGGCAAGTCCGGGGCCGAGGCTGACCGCGACCGGCTTTCCATCCGGTTCGGCGATATTCTGGTGGCCGAAAACGGCTGGCGGTGCCCCGACTACAAGGAAGAGGACGGGGCGGTTTACATGCTGAACCCCGAATTGCTGATCCATGTCGACATGGGCCTTGGCAAGGCCGCGCGCTCGGTCTGGACCTGCGATCTGACCAGCCGCTACATCGAGATCAACGCCGACTACCGCTCGTGAAGATCATCCTTGTCTCTGCCGTCGCCCTGATCGACACCGATGGCCGCGTGCTGCTGGCCCAGCGGCCCGAGGGCAAGTCACTCGCCGGCCTGTGGGAGTTTCCCGGCGGCAAGGTTGAAACCGGCGAAAGCCCCGAAGTGGCGCTGATCCGCGAATTGCGCGAGGAGCTTGGCATTGAAACCAAGGCCAGCTGCCTTGCGCCGCTGACCTTTGCCAGCCACAGCTACGAAGACTTTCACCTGCTGATGCCGCTTTTCGCCTGCCGCCGCTGGGACGGCATGGCCACCGGACGCGAGGGCCAGACCCTTGCCTGGGTAAGGCCGGAAAAGTTGCGCGACTATCCCATGCCCCCCGCCGACTTGCCGCTGATCCCTATCCTGCGCGATTGGCTGTAAAATCAGCGCGTTCCCCGTTGGGCTGCCGAAGTTTGTGGCAGATTTGTAATGCTTTTTCAACGAATCGGCAGTAGCCTGCGATCAGGCAAAGCTGATTGGGGGATTGGCATATGCTTCGCACCATTGCTGTCGGAAGCTGCGTTTCGGTTCAAGGTGTTCTGGTGGGTCACCTGTCGGATGGCAAGATCATCGTCAGGGTCGATGACAAGACCTTTGTCGGCGTTCCGGTGCCCACGGTCCGTGCCGCCTGATCTGGCCACTACCGCATGAAAAAGGCCGGGGTTTCCCCCGGCCCTTTCTTTTGTCCTGTCGCCAAGGTCAGTCCAGCGTGCGCTGGACCTCCTCGCGCTCGAAGATCTCGATGACATCGCCGGCGCGGATGTCTTCGTAGCGTTCGAAGGCCATGCCGCATTCCTGGCCCGAGATGACTTCCTTCACCTCGTCCTTGAAGCGTTTCAGCGTCTTCAGCGTGCCCTCGTGGATCACCACGTTGTCGCGCAGCAGGCGCACGCCCGCCGAGCGCCGCGCCACGCCTTCGGTGACCAGACAGCCCGCCACGTTGCCGATGCCGGTGATCTTGAAGACTTCCTTGATCTGGGCATAGCCGATGAAATGCTCGCGCACTTCGGCCTTCAGGAGACCCGAGGCGGCTTTCTTGATGTCATCCACCAGATCGTAAATGATCGAGTAGTAGCGGATATCGACACCCTTCTGATGCGCCGAGTTGCGGGCCGAGGCATTGGCACGCACGTTGAAACCGATGATCGGGCATTTGCTGGCTTCGGCCAGACCCACATCGGTATCGGTGATCGCGCCGACCCCGTAATGCAGCACGCGCACGCGCACTTCCTCGTTGCCGACCTTTTCCAGCGCCTGAACAATGGCTTCGGCCGAACCCTGCACGTCGGCCTTGACCAGAACCGGCAGTTCGGCCACGTCGAGATCGGCCTTGGCCTTGGCCATCAGCTGTTCCAGCGTGGTTGCGGCCCCGGCGGCGGCGCGCTTGTCCTTGGCGGCCTTGATCCGGTAATCGGCAATCTCGCGGGCCTGCGCTTCGGTCTCGACGACGTTCAGCGTATCACCCGCCGACGGCGTGCCCGACAGACCCAGCACCTCGACCGGCACCGACGGGCCGGCTTCGGCCACCGTCTCGCCCTGCGAGTTGATGAGCGCGCGGACCTTGCCCCACTGCTCGCCGACGACAAAGATGTCGCCCTTCTTCAGCGTGCCATTCTGCACCAGAACGGTGGCAACCGGGCCACGACCCACGTCGAGCTTGGCTTCGATCACCGCGCCCGCCGCCGAACGATTCGGGTTGGCGCGCAGTTCCAGAATTTCGGCCTGCAGACCGATGGCTTCCAGAAGGTTGTCCAGACCCATGCCGGTCTTGGCCGACACTTCCACGTCCTGCACATCGCCGGACATCGCTTCGACCACGATTTCGTGCTGCAGAAGGTCGGTGCGCACCTTGGTCGCATCGGCGCCGTGCTTGTCCATCTTGTTGATGGCCACGATCAGCGGAACCTTGGCGGCCTTGGCGTGGTTGATCGCCTCGATGGTCTGCGGCATCACCGCGTCATCGGCAGCGACCACCAGCACGACGATGTCGGTGACATTGGCCCCGCGGGCCCGCATCGAGGTAAAGGCGGCGTGGCCGGGGGTGTCGAGGAAGGTCAGCACCTGCCCGCGCTCGGTCTTCACCTGATAGGCGCCGATGTGCTGGGTGATGCCGCCGGCCTCGCCCGAGACCACATTGGCCTTGCGGATCGCGTCCAGAAGCGAGGTCTTGCCGTGGTCGACGTGGCCCATGATCGTGACGATCGGCGGGCGCGTGACCAGATCGGCCTCGGCGTCCTTGACCGTTTCGATGGCCTGTTCCACGTCGGCGTCCGAGACGCGCACGGCCTTGTGGCCAAACTCTTCGATCACCAGTTCGGCGGTGTCGGCGTCGATGGCCTGGTTCATGGTGACCATCATGCCCATCTTCATCAGGGCCTTGACGACATCGGCGGCGCGCTCGGCCATCCGGTTCGCCAGTTCGCTGACGATGATGGTTTCCGGCAGCTGCACGTCGCGCACCTGCTTTTCGGCCTTCTGGCCAAAGCCCAGCGCCTTGTTGCGGGCCTTTTCCTGCTTGCGCTTCATCGCGGCAAGGCTGCGCGTGCGCCCGCCTTCGCCATCCAGCGCCGACGAGAGCGTCAGCTTGCCGGCGCGGCGGCCTTCGTCGCCCTTGGCCTTGGCATTGCGGTCGCGTTCCTCGCGCTCACGGTCCACCTTGCGCGGCGTCGGCAGGCCGGGCTTGGAGCTGGCCGGGCCGCGTTCGGCATCCGCACCAGCCGCCGGAGCGGCGGCAGGGGCACCACGGCCGGCACGGGCCGGAGCGGCAGCTTCGGCGGCAGCGGCGGGCGCTTCCGGTGCGGCGGGCTTGCGGCGCTGGGTGCCCAGAATGTCGGCCTTGCGCTGCTCGGCGCGGGCGGCGGCCTCGGCAATCGCGGCCTGCTTGGCACGCTCTTCCTCTTCGGCCTTGGCGCGCAGGGCAGCTTCGCGGGCGCGGTCCTCGCGCTCTTTCGCCTCGATCTCCTCGCGGCGACGCTGACGCTCTTCCTCGCGCTGACGCTCGTCATCGGCACGCTTGGCAGCTTCTTCCTGCTCGCGGGCCTTGGCCTGACGCAACGCGGTCAGACGGCGTTCCATCTCGGCGTCGGAAATCCCGGCGGGGCGCTTGGCGGGATCCCCAAGGTTCGGGCTGGTCGAGGCCGTGCCGCCTGCAGCAGCGCCGGGCTTGCCCGGCGTCGGCACCACAACGCGCTTGCGTTTGGTTTCAACCACCACGGCATGGGTCCGGCCATGGGAGAAGCTTTGCTTCACCGAGCCGGAACGAGGTGCGCCACCCAGACCGAGGGGTTTCTTGCCGTCAGTATCGCTCATGCGTCCTACATATCCTTCATGGCGGTCTCGCCGCCGTCCTGCTTTTCAGCCTGCACCCGCAGGCCGGAAAGCCTTGCCGCTTCCTCTACAACACGCGTCGTGAGTCCACCAGCGCCAAGCGCCGCGTGTATTGCACGTTCGCGACCGAAAGCCAAACCCATTTCCCCGGCGGTCAGAAGGCCGATGAAGGTGCCTTCGCCCTCGGGGGGGCGCAGCTTGGTCTTGCCACGTTCCGACCCGTCCGAGGCCTGCACGAGAACCCGTGCCTTGCCCGAGGCGAGCCAGTCTTTCACCTTCTCATAGCCCATCACCGCCGCATTCGCCTTGCGGCACATGCTGATAAGGTCAACCACCCGGCGGGCGAGCAAGGCCTCGACCAGATCGGGCAGGCCGTCGGGCACTTTCACCGGCTGGCGCGCAGCGCGCGAGAACAAGCCCTTCGTCGCCGCCTTGGCAATCGCCGCCCGGTCGGCGGCGACATAGATGCCGCGCCCGGGCAGACGGCCCAGAATATCGGGCACCACCTGATTGTCAGGCCCAATGCAGAACCGCACCAGACCCGCCTTGGGCTGGCTTTCCCCGGACACAATGCACTTGCGTTCGGGGTCGTCCTGATCCTTTTCCCGGCCGCCGCGTGTCACGGGCAAAGCTCCGAGGCCTGAAATCAGGCCTCGGCCTCCTCGTCGGCTTCGCCCTCGTCGGCGGTTTCCATCTCGGTCGGGTCAACCCAGCCCAGCATGACGCGGGCGGTCATGACCATGGTCTGCGCTTCTTCCAGCGAGACGTCGAACTTCTCCAGCACGCCTTCGTCCTTCTTGCGCTGGCCGTTCTCGGTAGTCCAGCCGCCGGC
This sequence comes from Tabrizicola oligotrophica, assembly GCF_011008935.1. Taxonomy (GTDB): domain Bacteria; phylum Pseudomonadota; class Alphaproteobacteria; order Rhodobacterales; family Rhodobacteraceae; genus Tabrizicola_A; species Tabrizicola_A oligotrophica. The sequence continues at coordinate 103,314 of NZ_JAAIVJ010000003.1, forward strand.
CAGTTCCCAGTCGGCGCAGGTGGCGAAGTCTTCCAGCGTCTTGATGCCGTCCTTGGCCAGCGCCTCGAGCATCTGCGGGGTCAGGCCTTCGAAGTTGACAAGGCTCTCCTCGACCCCCATGGCGCGGGCTGCTTCCAGCGCCTTGCGGGCCTGCTCTTCCAGATAGTCGCGGGCGCGGGCCTGAAGTTCGGCCGCCGTGCCTTCGTCGAAACCGTCGATCGACAGCAGCTCGTCCTCCTCGACGTAGGCGACCTCCTCAAGGTTGGTGAAGCCTTCGGCAACCAGAAGCTGCGCCATCATCTCGTCGACGTCCAGCGTGTCCATGAACAGCTTGGTGCGCTCGGCGAACTCGGCCTGACGGCGGGTCGATTCGTCGGATTCCGTCATGATATCAATATCAAGACCCGTGAGCTGGCTGGCCAGACGCACGTTCTGGCCCCGGCGGCCAATGGCCAGCGACAGCTGCTCATCCGGCACCACGACCTCGATCTTGCCGGCTTCCTCGTCGATCACGACCTTCGACACCTCGGCCGGCTGCAGCGCGTTCACCAGGAAGGTCGCCTGATCGCCATTCCACGGAATGATGTCGATCTTTTCACCCTGAAGCTCGTTCACCACAGCCTGCACCCGGCTGCCGCGCATACCGACGCAGGCGCCGACCGGGTCGATGGAGTTGTCATAGGAGATGACGGCGATCTTGGCGCGCGAGCCGGGATCCCGGGCCACGGCCTTGATCTCGATGATGCCGTCATAGATTTCCGGCACTTCCATCTTGAACAGCTCTGCCATGAACTGCGGATCGGTGCGCGACAGGAAGACCTGCGGGCCGCGCGGTTCGCGGCGCACGTCCTTGATGTAGCAGCGGATGCGGTCGCCGGGCCGGTAAGCCTCGCGGCCGATCTTCTCGTTGCGGCGCAGGATGGCTTCGCCACGGCCGATGTCGACGATGACGTTGCCGTATTCCTCGCGCTTGACCTGACCGTTGATGATCGAGCCCTTGCGGTCCTTGAATTCTTCATACTGGCGGTCACGCTCGGCTTCGCGGACCTTCTGCAGAATCACCTGCTTGGCCGATTGCGCGGCGATGCGGCCCAGATCAACGGGGGGAACCTCGTCGATCACCTCGTCGCCGATCTGCGGATCCTTGAGGTAGGACTTGGCCTGCTTGACGGTCAGTTGCGCATGGTGATTCTCCACCAGCTCATCCTCAACCACGGTGCGGATGCGGGCAAAGGTGGCGCGGCCGGTCTTGCGGTCGATCTTCACCCGAATGTCCATGTCGGCGCCGTAACGCGACTTGGCGGCCCGGGCGAGGCTGTCTTCCATCGCCTGGATCACCAGATCCGGGTCGATCATCTTCTCGCGCGCCACCGCCTCGGCGGTTTGCAGAAGTTCAAGCTGGTTGGCAGACGTAATCGCCATGGGTCTCTCCCGGCTTAGTGTTTGGTATCATCCAGGGTGTCGTCCTCGTCACCCTCGGTTTCGTCAATCTCGTCGAACTGCGATTCGTCGATCACGCCCGACGCCTTCTTCTGGCGCAACATTTCGGTGATCAGCTCGTCGGTGAGAATCAGCTTGGCGTCGGAGAGCCAGTCGAACTGCAGCCCGATGACGACGGTCTCCTTGCCCTCATCCAGCGCGATCAGCACTTCCTCGCCTTCCACGCCCGCAAGCGTGCCCTTGAAGCGGCGGCGGCCGTCGATCAGCTCGGTCGTCTCGACGCGCGCCTCCCAGCCCTTCCACATCTCGAAATCTTTCAGACGGGTCAGCGGCCGGTCGATGCCGGGGGAGGAAACCTCCAGCACATAATTCTCTTCAATCGGGTCCTCGACATCCAGCACGGCGGAAACCGCGGTGGAGATGTCGCCGCAGTGGTCGACCTCGATCCCGCCTTCGGGCTTGTCGGCCATGATCTGCAGCGTGCGCGTCGCCCCGCCCATCAGGCGGATGCGCACCAGCTCGAACCCCAGCCCTTCGATGACGGGCTGAACGATATCGGCCAGACGGCGGTCCATGGCAGTTTTAGCGATCAGATCGGACATGCATATCCCAGAAACAAAAAACGGGCCCACAGGCCCGCCGTGACTTTCGGTAGCCTCAGGTGTGGACCCCGAAACCGCTGTTGAAGGCCATATAGGTCCGATAAACCGAATCTGCAAGGGAAATGCGCCGGCCCGATGCGCAGTGCCCGGCCTCAGCCCTGCGTGATGACATAGATCTTCCGCACCCGCTCGACCACGCGCCAGATGCCCTTCCAGCCCTGCGGCAGTGTAATCGCATCGCCCGGACCAAAGGCCTGAACGCGGCCGTCCTCGTGCGTCATCTCGATCCGGCCCGACAGGAAGTGGCAGAACTCGGTGGAGGCGCTGCGATCGGCGGTGAACCGCCCCGGCGTGCATTCCCAGACGCCAAGGCTGATCCGGCCATCGGGCGAGGCCCAAAGCTCGACCGCCGCCTCCTGCTGGTCGCCCTCGAACGAAGTCGGCTTCGGCGCGAAGGGGCCGATGTCCATCTGGGCAAGCGCAAGGTGGCTGGCAAAATCGGGTATCATGGGGCGACCCTTTCAGATGGCGACGAAACCGCCGCGGGCGGGGTCATATTGCTCCAGCTCGCCCTCACCGATGTTGTTCCAAAGCCCGTGCAGCGTCAGCCGGTCATCGGCCACCGCATCCATGACAAAGGGGAAGGTCATCAGGTTTTCCAGCGACACCAGCACCGCCTGCTTTTCCAGCGCCCGCAGAATCTGGTCTTGCGGCAGCGTGGCGACACGTTCGTAGCCGGGCTTCAGAATATCCAGCCAGCGTCCGACGAAACTGGTCTTTTCTTCCAGTTGCGGCGAATGACCCGAACACATGTCATGGCAACCCTTGACCCCGCCACAGCCGGAATGGCCCAGAACGATGATATGCGCGACCCCCAGCGAGGTGACCGCATATTCCACCGCCGCCGAGGTGCCGTGCCGTTCGCCGTCCGGGTTATGGGGCGGCACAAGGTTGGCGATATTGCGGTGGATGAAGAACTCGCCCTCATCGGCCCCGAAGATCGAAGTGACATGCACGCGGCTGTCGCAACAGGAAATCACCATGGCGCGCGGGTGCTGGCCGCTTTCGGCAAGGCGGCGATACCAGGCCTTGTTGTCCTGATAGCTGGTCGCGCGCCAGCCATTGAAGCGGCTGACGAGATAGGCGGGAAGGGGGCGGGCGGTGACGGTCATCGTCGGCATCCTTCTGAGGTTTCCTTCCGTTAGGCTGCATTCGCAGAAAATGCGAGAGGCTTTTTCCGGCCGGATGAACCTTTTCTTCAGCACGACGCGCAAGGATGGCAACGGGTGTTGCTGAAAGGGTGTGTCATGTCGCGCGAAAATGTTGTGGCCTTGCCGGTCAAGGAACGGGTCCGGCAGGATTCCGAACCCATTGCCACGATCTACCGCAATCTGGGAACCTCTTCCGCCGAACAGGTCGTGACCCGCGCCTTGGGAGAGTTGGCGCTCACCATGGCGGGTCTGGCGGCACAGGTGCGCGAAAGAGAGCTGCAGGATCTGGCCCGGCAGCTGCGGCGCTTGCAGCGCATGTCGGAAAATCTGGGCATGGTCAGCCTTGGCCTTGTGGCCGGCGACGTCCGCACCTGCCTTGACCGCGGGGACGTCACCGCCTTTTCCGCGGTATGGGCGCGGCTGGTGCGGGTGGCAGAGCGCTCTCTGGCACCGGACAAGGCGCTGCTGGATCAGACCTTCAGCTAGGGCGCCGCACCGGGCACTCTTGCGGGCCGCGCGGGATGGGTTAGGCTTCGCGCCATGTTCCCAGATCCGCAGGATGCCATGCCTTTTCCCGCCTTTGCCGCACCGGACGCCCCGTCACGCCCCTTGCATGTCGTGTCGCCCGAGGGGCTGGCCAGTTTCCTGTCGGCCCTGCCCGACCCCGCCGCCGCGTGGCTGCAGGCCACCGGTTTCGAGGCCACGGCAGGCGATCTGCGGCTGATCCCGGCCGAGGATGGCTCCCTGCGCGCCGCGGTGGCCGGGGCTGGCACGCCCAAGTCCCGCGCCCGCGGCCGGTTCCATCTGGCGAAGGCCGCAGCCGCCCTGCCACCGGGCGAGTGGCATCTGGAGGGCGAGATGTCCGCGCAGGACAAGACCGAGGCGGCGCTGGCCTTTCTGCTGCAATCTTACCGCTTTGACCGCTACCGCCCCGGCAAGGCGCCGACCGAACCCGCGCGGCTCAAGGCGCCCGGCGGCGTTGATGCAGCCCGCCTTGTCGCCATGGCCGAGGGTGAATTCCTGACGCGCGACCTTATCAACACCCCCGCGCTCGACATGGGTCCGGCCGAGCTGGAAGCCGCCTTCCTGACGCTGGCCGAGACCTTTGGCGCCACGACCCGGATCGTTCGCGGCGAAGAACTTCTGGCGCAGAACTTCCCGATGATCCACGCGGTCGGTCGCGCTTCCAGCCGCGCGCCGCGGCTTCTGGAACTGGCCTGGGGCAGCACCGGTCCGCATCTGACGCTGGTCGGCAAGGGCGTGTGTTTCGACACCGGCGGGCTGAACATCAAGCCCTCCTCCGGCATGCTCTTGATGAAGAAGGACATGGGCGGGGCGGCAACCGTGATGGGGCTGGCCCATATGATCATGCGGCTTGGCCTGCCGCTGCGCCTGCGCGTGCTGGTTCCGGCGGTGGAAAACGTCATCGCCGGCAATGCCCAACGACCAAAGGACATCCTGACCAGCCGCAAGGGCCTGACGGTCGAGGTCAATGACACCGATGCCGAAGGGCGGCTGGTTCTGGCCGACGCGCTGGCCTATGCCTGCGAAACCCCGACCGACGCGGTGATCTCCATGGCCACCCTGACCGGGGCGGCGCGGGTCGCGGTTGGGCCCGATCTCGCGCCCTATTACTGCGATGACGACGACATGGCGCAGGCGCTGGAAACCGGGGCAAAGCAGGGTTTCGATCCGGTCTGGCGGCTGCCCTTCTGGACGCCTTACGAGCATATCATCGAGCCTGGCATCGCCGATCTCGACAACGCGCCGGGTTGGGGATTTGCCGGCTCCGTCACCGCCGCGCTGTTCCTGCGCCGCTTTGTCGAAGGCCCGCGCTACATGCATTTCGACATCTACGGCCACACCCCCGCCGAATTGCCCGCCCGTCCCAAGGGCGGCGCGGGTCAGGGCGCCCGAGCCATCCTTGGCGCCTTGCCCGCCATCCTTGGCCTGAAGCTCTGAGGCGCACCGATGGACCGTCGTCTTATCCCCGCCACTCCGCGCATCGCGCATATCTCGCTGAAAGGTCGGGTGGAGGTTCCCGTCTATACCGACGGCACGCCCATGCGCGTCGCCCAGCCCGTCGCCGACCTGTTGCGCAGCCCGCATGGCCCGCGCGAGCGCCAGCTTCTGCAGGGGGAACCCTTCACCGTCATCGACCGCAACGAGGGACACGCCTTCGGCTTTGCCGGCAAGGATGGTTACTGCGGCTGGCTGGCCGACGCGGCCCTGTCCCGCGATCCGGTGCCCAGCCATTGGGTCAGCACCCCCGGCACCCATCTTTATCCCGAAGCCAGGATACAGGCACCCGAGGTCTGCGCGCTGTCGCTGGGCGCGCAGGTGGCCATCACCGCAAACCACGGCAAATGGCTGGAAACCACCCAAGGCTTCTTGCCCGCCTGCCATTTGCGCCCGCTTGGCGACTGGCTTGCCGATCCGGTGGCGGTGGCCGAAAGCCTTTTGGGCACGCCCTATCTCTGGGGCGGAAATTCGCGCGGCGGGATCGATTGCTCGGGTCTGGTGCAACTGGCGTTCTGGGCCTGCGGCATCAGCCTTCCCGGCGACAGCGACTTGCAGGAAAGCGCAGGGACCGAGATCACGCCGGACGCCGCCCTGAGACGCGGCGACCTGATCTTCTGGAAAGGCCATGTCGCGCTTGTCGTCGACGAGACACGGCTGATCCATGCCAACGGCCATACGATGTCCGTGGCCCATGAGGGTATTCAGGCCTGCATCGACCGCATTCAGGCTCAGGAAGGGCGGCCCGTCAGACACCGCCGCCGCGTGCTCTAGTCGATCGGCCGCAGCGGCTTTTCCAGCACCCGCAGCGCCGCCGCCAGATCATGACCGCGCCGCAAGACCTGACCCTCGCCGCCCAGAACGGCATAGATCCCTTGTCGGGTCCGCAGCTTCGGGCGCTTTTCGATGCGGTACAGCGGCACCTCGGCGGTGCGGCGGAACACCGAGAATTCGGCCACCTCGGGCAGGAACGACATCGCATAGTCGCGCCACTCCCCGGCGGCGACCATGCGACCATAAAGCGACAGGATGGCACCAAGCTCGGCGCGGTCAAAGCTGACCACCTCGGCGGAAGAGTGCGGGAAGGGCACCGGCGCGTTCATGACAAAACTGTACCTGAGCCCTGTCACGAATCAAGCCCGTCGACGCGCTTACACAAAGCCCTCGGACAAGCGCAATTCACCCGTGGTGAAACCCCGGCAGTTGATCTGCGGCGCCGGCAGGCGCTTTTGGGCCATCGGATGCGCCGCATCCAGAACCCCAAGCTGCGACAGGATGCCGACCAGGGCTGCCTCGGAGGCCCGCACATTGCCGTCTTCGATCTTCAGGGCCAGCCCCAGCTTCTTCTCGGGCATGATCGCCACAAACACCGCCTCGGCCCCGGTCTTGATCGACACCCGTCCGCCCATGGCGCGCATCAGTTCGGTGCAGGCCCGGCCCTCACCCGCCACCAGTTCGGGATGGGCGGCCATGGCGCGGGTCAGGCGCTGCATGGCGCGGCCCCGCGCTCCGGTCCCGTCGGAGGAGGCGAATTTCGCCATCCCGCGCGCCAGACCCGCGATCGACATGGCGAAATTCGGGGCCGAGCAGCCGTCGATGCCATAACCCGCGGCGGTCTCGCCGGTGACGTCTTCGGTCGCGGCGCGGATCGCCTTTTGCAGCGGGTGGTCCAGCTCCACGTATTCCGGCCCGGCCTTCTGGTGCTTGACGAAGGTCAGAAAGCCCGAATGCTTGCCCGAGCAGTTGTTGTGCAGCTGGCACGGCCCTTCGTGGTCGCAGATCAGCCGGTCGCGCTCGACCCGGTCATAGGGCTCGTGGCTACCGCAGCGCAGATCGGGCTCGCCCAGACCAAGATCCTTCAGCCAGTCGCGCGCCATGTTCACATGCAGCGCCGCGCCCTGATGGCTGGCGCAAGCCAGCGCCAGATGCGCCTCGCTCAGGCCAAAGGCATCGGCCGCCCCGCTCTCGACCAGCGGCAGCGCCTGGATCATCTTGCACGACGAACGTGGAAAGATGATGCGGTCCGGGTCGCCCCAGGCCTGCACGATCTGCCCGGCCTCGTCACACAGGACAGCATGGCCGCGATGCGTGCTTTCCAGAAGCCCGCCACGCCACAGTTCCACCATCTCGACAGCTTTGCCCATCATCCCCTCCCGTCACGGATGCGCGATTTTATGCCCAAGGGGCTTTCGCGGATTGGTCATTTTCGGCTATGCATGGGATATCGAGTGTAACGGCCCCACGCCACAGGAAAAACCGCGCGATCAAGCCGGCTTGGCAGGGCAGAGGCAACCGCAGCTTGGAGGCTGTAGACATGGCAAGCTGGATGACCCGCACCCTTCTGGTGGCGAGCCTTGCTTTTGGGTCCACCATGGCCCAGGCGCAGGAATCGAGCAATCGGGTGGCGACGATGACCGATTGGAGCGTCTTTGCCGAAGAGGACCCCAAGGAATGCTGGGGCGTCTCCAGCCCCAAGGAAACCGTGAACACCCGTGACGGCCAGCCGGTTCAGGTGCGCCGCGGCGACATCCTCTTGTTTGTCACCTTCCGCCCCGGCGTTGCCGGCGAGATTTCCTTCTCGGGCGGCTATCCCTTTGCGGGCGGCTCCACCGTCGGGCTGGACGTCGATGGCACCGCCTATGAGCTGATCACCGATGGCGAATGGGCCTGGCCGGGCACCAAGGATGATGACGCGGCCATTCTGGCGGCGCTGAAAAAGGGCACGACGGCGGTTCTGACCGCAAAGTCGGGCAAGGGCACCCAGACCAAGGACACGTTCAGCCTGCGCGGTTTCACCGCCGCCATGGAAGAAGCCGCCAAGCGCTGCGGCTGATTTTCCTGCGCAAAGTGCCGGGCGCCCCGCCGCAAGGTCGGGGCGCTTTTGTTTTTGCGGCAGATGCCCTATATGCCCAATCTGCCCATTCTGGAATCTGCCATGACCGACGCCACCGCGCCTATCACCCAAGACGTGCTGACCCTGCCGCGCAAATCGCCCGAAGGCGGGAAGCAAAACCTTGTCGGCATGACTCGCGACCAGATGCGCGCCGCGCTGATCGCGGCCGGCACGCCGGAAAAGCAGGCCAAGATGCGGGTCGGGCAGGTCTGGCAATGGGTCTATCACTGGGGCGTGCGCGAGTTCGACCGCATGACCAACCTCGCCAAGGATTACCGCGCGCTTCTGGCCGACAACTTCGTGCTGGAAGTGCCGGAGGTGGTGACGCGGCTGATTTCCGAAGATGGCACGCGCAAGTATCTGGTGCGCATCGCCGGCGGGCATGAGGTGGAGGTGGTCTATATCCCCGAAACCGACCGCGGGACGCTGTGCATTTCCAGCCAGGTCGGCTGCACGCTGACCTGTTCCTTCTGTCATACCGGCACGCAGAAACTGGTGCGCAACCTGACTGCGGCCGAGATCGTCGGGCAGGTGATGCTGGCGCGCGATGATCTGGACGAATGGCCGGTGCCGGGCGCGCCGAAGGAAGAGGTGCGGCTGGTGTCGAACATCGTCCTGATGGGCATGGGCGAGCCACTTTACAATTTCGAGAATGTCCGCGACGCGATGAAGGTAGTGATGGACAACGAGGGCATCGCCCTTGGCCGCCGCCGCATCACGCTGTCCACCAGCGGTGTGGTGCCGGAAATTGCCCGCACCGCGACCGAGATCGGCTGCCAGCTGGCCGTCAGCTTCCACGCCACCACCGACGAGGTGCGCGATGTGCTGGTGCCAATCAACAAGCGCTGGAACATTCAGACGCTGCTGGCGGCGTTGAAAGAGTATCCGAACCTGTCCAATTCGGAACGGATCACCTTCGAATATGTGATGCTGGATGGCGTGAATGATACCAAAGAAGATGCGCACCGGCTGGTGAAGCTTCTGGAAGGCATTCCGGCCAAGGTGAACCTGATCCCGTTCAACGAATGGCCCGGCGCCCCCTACAAACGCTCGTCCGGCAACCGTATCCACGCCTTTGCCGACATCATCTACAAGGCCGGCTATGCCACCCCGATCCGCACCCCGCGCGGCGAGGACATCATGGCCGCCTGCGGACAGTTGAAATCCGCCACCGAACGCGCCCGCAAAAGCCGGGCGCAGATCGAGGCGGAGACGAAGGCCGGTTAAGCCCGGTCAGGCAATGTCGCGGACCATCCAGATATTGCCTTCCTTCTTCACTTCAAACCGCTTGGGCAGGCCCTTGATAAGGTCAGACAATTTCGTCGCGCCATAGGTGCGTGAGTCGAAATCCGGGTCGGCCCGCACCATGTACTGCCCAAGCTGGCCAAGATGATACCACTCGGCATCCGGATCGATGTTCTTCATCGCCTTGAAGATCAGCGGAATCGCTTCGGTCATCGGCTTCTTGACCGGCGGGGGCGGGCTGGGGTCTTCGATCTTGGCCGCCGCAACTGCCGGTCGCGGGGCCGGCGTGCTGGCGGGCTCGGTTTCCGCTTCGCTCAGGATGTTTTCGATCAGGATGAACCGGTTGCAGACCTTGCGCAGGCTCTCCGGCGTCTTGGCCTCGCCGATGCCCACCACCTCCAGCCCTTCCTCGCGGATACGGCTGGCCAGCCTCGTGAAATCGCTGTCGGAACTGACCAGCACGAAACCGTCGAACTTGCCGGCATGCAGGATGTCCATCGCGTCGATTACCAGCCCGATGTCGCTGGCATTCTTGCCCGTGGTGTTGGCCGATTGCTGATGCATCACCAACCCCAGATCGCGAGCCGTCGACTTCCAGCCGCTCAGCCGCGAGCTGGACCAGTCACCATAGACCCGGCGCAGGGCCGGTTCGCCGATGGTGCTGATTTCCTTCAGGATCGCCTCGGCATGGCGGGCCAGCACGTTGTCGGCGTCGATCAGAACTGCCAGAAGTTTGGCGCCATCGCGGGCCATTCAGGAAACCTCGATTATTGGGGCGGAAATGAACCAGCCGGCATCACCATACCAGAAAATCGACATAGGCAAGCCCCGTGCCCGGAGTGACATAACGGTGGCGCGGAAGGTGTTGATCGCCTGTCCGTAGGAAAGCATGACCGCCTCGGCCCCCCAGTTTCTTGCCGGCAAAGGCAACACTTGCCGGGGTGGATTGTCAATCGCGGCCAGCGCGCTTTCCCGGGGCCTTTGGCGGCAGGTTCATCGGCCGTGACCACATCTTGAACGAAGAAAAATGGCAAGGGCCGGGGGTTTCCCCCCGGCCCTGCTGCGCCCTGAGGCCGGATCAGTAGACCACGACCGCGCGAATCGACTTGCCGGCGTGCATCAGATCGAAGCCTTCGTTGATGCGTTCCAGAGGCAGGATGTGGGTGATCATCGAGTCGATCTCGATCTTGCCGTCCATATACCAGTCGACGATCGTCGGCACATCCGTCCGGCCGCGTGCGCCGCCGAATGCGGTGCCTTTCCAGACCCGGCCGGTAACCAGCTGGAAGGGCCGGGTTTCGATGGTGGCCCCGGCGGGTGCCACGCCGATGATGATCGACTGACCCCAGCCGCGGTGGGTGCATTCCAGCGCGTCGCGCATCACCCTGACGTTGCCGGTGCAGTCGAACGAATAGTCCGCGCCGCCGATCTTGTCGAAAGGCGTCTTGGTCAGATCGACAATAGCTTGCACGACCGAGGTGCCCTCGGCCAGTTTCTTGGGGTTGATGAAATGGGTCATGCCGAACTTGCGGCCCCATTCCTCTTTGTCATCATTGAGGTCAACGCCGATGATCATCCGCGCACCGGCCATCTTCAGGCCCTGAATGACGTTCAAGCCAATGCCGCCCAGACCGAAGACCACGGCGGTTGCGTCATGCTCCACCTTGGCGGTGTTCAGGACCGCGCCGATGCCGGTGGTGACGCCGCAGCCGATGTAGCAGATCTTGTCGAAGGGCGCGTCCTCGCGCACCTTGGCCAGCGCAATCTCCGGCATGACGGTGTGCTGGGCGAAGGTCGAGCAACCCATGTAGTGATAGATCGGCGTGCCATCCAGCATGGAAAACCGCGTGGTGCCGTCGGGCATCAGGCCCTGACCCTGAGTGGCGCGAATGGCGGTGCAGAGGTTGGTCTTGCGCGACAGGCAGGACGGGCATTCGCGGCATTCCGGGGTGTAAAGCGGGATCACATGATCGCCCGGCTTCAGCGATTTCACGCCGGGGCCGCATTTCACCACCACGCCCGCACCCTCATGGCCAAGGATCGAGGGGAAGATGCCTTCGGGGTCGGCACCCGACAGGGTGAACTCGTCGGTATGGCAGATGCCGGTGGCCTTGATCTCGATCAGAACCTCGCCCTCTTTCGGATCGTCGAGGTTCACCTCCATGATTTCAAGCGGTTTGCCTGCGGCAACGGCAACGGCGGCACGGGTGCGCATTTTGGAATTCCTCCCCTTATCAGCGCCCGCAGGCTGTGCCAGAACGGGTGAAATTGCAACGCTGGAAACGACATTCGATGAAGGCAATCCTCCCGAAATTTATCCCGATTTCCGGCCGTTCGGCCCGCACCCGATGCGGCACCCCGGCCGCATGGTTCGGCAGTTTGCGGCTGTCATGTCATTGAGGCGCGGGCCCGCTCTGCTGCTGTGCCTGCTGGCGGGCTGTGCAGGCTTTGGCGGCGATCTGCGCATGGGGCCGGTCGACGAGATGCTGCCACCCCAGCCGGATCGCTGCGGCCTTGCCGCCTTGCCCGAGCTGACAGGCCAGCCCATGGCGCGGCTGGCCGACTTCCGCCTGACCGGCGCATTGCGCGTGCTTTGGCCGGGGCAGGAGATTACCAATGAAGTCGACCCATCCCGCCTGAATGCCGAGGTGGACGTGGCCGGCCGCATCCTGCGGCTGATGTGCGGTTGAAAAAGGAGATTTCCGATGCGCGCCTTTGCCCTGCTCTTGCCGCTTGTCTTTGCCGCCTGTGCCGCTGGCGAAGCCCCGCCCGATCCCGGCATGATCGATCCGCAGGTGCCGCCCGCCGACGCTTGCGGGGCCTCCGACCTGCAATATCTGCTGGGCCAACCCGAATCCGAGTTGCAGACCCTGCAATTCGCCGGCCCCGTACGCATCATCCATCCCGGCACGGCGGTAACGATGGATTACAGCGAGAGCCGGCTGAACATCGAGATTGACGACGCGGGCAAGATTTCGCGCCTCAGCTGCGGCTGAGACAAAGGCCCCCGGAGCGATCCGGGGGCCAATCTTGTCTGATGGGTTTCAGCCGCTCAGTCAGCAAGCCGGAAGTCGGTGTGGCAGGCCTTGCAGGCGCCGCCGACGCCGCCCATGCCCCCGCCGATGCTTTCGGCCGACGCCACATCCAGCGCCCCGGCCGCATCGCCCAGCGCCTTGGCCTTGCCAAGGAAGGCCTCCCAGCCGGTCCAGATCTCGGGCTTGGCCTTGCTGCCGGCATCTTCGACCTTGGCGGTGAACTTGGCCTCGATCGTGGCCGCGCCTGCGACCAGCACTTGCTTGGCCGCTTCGGCGGCGGCGGCGTCATAGGCCACCTCGCCCGACGCCATGCCGCCCAGGGTCTTGGCCGCGCCGCCAAAGGATTTCATCAACGCCTGGCGTGCGATGGCTTCCGGGGTGGTCGCCTCGGTCTCGGCGAAAGCGGCGCCCGTCATCAAAAGTGCGCTGACAAGCAGCGTCGTGGTAGAGATCTTCATCTGGCCCTCCGTTGGCTGGATCGGGAAAATGTCCTGTGCAAGCTAGACACAATCGGAAACCGGCAGATACGGACTTTGGTCCGAAATCCTTAGGCTCACGGAATCTTTATTGCAGCGCCTGCAAGACGGTAAGGCTGGGAAACCCGTCGGGCACCAGCCCGCGCGCCTTCTGGAAACCCTTGATCGCCGCCACGGTTTTCGGCCCCATTCTGGCGTCGATCCCGCCGGTGTCGAACCCCTGCGCCGTCAGGTTTCTCTGCAAGGACACCCGTTCGTCAAAGCTCAAGGCGCGCTCCTCGCGCGGCCATTGCGCCCGGATCGGACCGCCGCCTTGCAGCCGGTCGGCCAGATGGCCGACGGCAATCACATAGGCATCGGCGGTGTTGTAGCTCTCAATCACATGGAAATTCTGAAAGATCAGAAAGGCCGCGCCCCGGTGCCCGCCCGGCAGGAGGACCGAGGCCAGCCCATGGTCGGGCAGATCGCCACCGTCGGCCAGGCGCAGCCCCATAGCCTGCCAGCCCGCGACCGGCTTTTTCACCCGCTCGGTCGTCAGGTCATAGTCGAACCCCGGCGGCAGGGTGATTTCCACGCCCCATGGCGCCCCCCTGATCCAGCCCTTGCCGGCCAGATACGCCGCGGTCGAGGCCAGCGCATCCGTCGGATCATCGCTCCAGATGTCGCGCTTGCCGTCGCCGGTGAAATCGACGGCAAAGGCGTGCCAGCTTGACGGCATGAACTGCGTGTGCCCCATCGCCCCCGCCCAGGACCCGCGCAGGGTTTCCGCCGTGGCATCGCCCAGTTGCACGATCTTCAGCGCCGCAATGAGTTCGCCTTCAAAGAACGCCCCGCGCCGCCCGTCATAGGCCAGCGTCGCCAGCGCGTGCAGGGTGGGCACATCGCCCCTGACCGCACCATAGGCGCTTTCCAGCCCCCAGACCGCGGCGACGACTTCGGCATCGACGCCATAGGTCGCCTCGATGCGGGCAAGGGTGTCCGCGCGGGCTTTCAGCGCCTTGACGCCAGACGCCATGCGGTCATCGGAAACCGCCTTGTCGAGGTAATCCCAGATTGTCTTGGTGAACTCGTTCTGGTGGCGGTCGTTGTAAACGACCTGCGGCAGGTATTCCGCCCCCTGCAGCGCATCAAGCGTGGCCGAGGAAATCCCCGCCGCCAGCGCGCGCTCCCGAAAGACGGCCAACCACTGGTTCAGCCCGTCTTGCGTGCCGCTGCCTTCAGTCAACTTCGCCTCCCCGATGGTTTCGCTCATCGCCGCTTCGGTGTCCTGCGGGCCTGCGCCTGCCGGGCCGCCCAGTGCCAGACACAGGACCAACAGACCAGCCCGCCCTGCCGCCTGCGCACCCACCGTCAGCCCCGGCGCTTGCGGACGATCTTGCGCGCCAGTTTCGACGCCTTGGCGCTGGCCGCCCCCGGTTTGCGCGGGCTGAACCGCCCACCCTTGCGCGACCGGCCGGCCGGAACCGCCGAGCCTTCGATCTCCAGCAATTCCAGCACCAGCCCACCCGTCACCGGGATCGCCTCGGACAGCTTCACCACCACCCGCTGCCCGATGCCGATGGTCAGCCCGGTATCGGCGCCCATCAGGGTCTGGCTGGCCTCGTCATAGTGGAAGAATTCGCGCCCCACGGCCCGGATCGGAATCAGCCCGTCCGCCCCGGTCTCGTCCAGCCGCACGAAAAGCCCGAAGCGCTGCACCCCCGAAATGCGTCCGGCAAAGCTGCTGCCCACCCGGTCGGCGAGATAGGCCGCCAGATAGCGGTCGGTGGTGTCGCGCTCGGCCGCCATGCTGCGGCGCTCGGCTTCGGAAATCAGCTTGGCCGTTTCGTCAAGATTCTCGACATCCCAAGGAGACAAGCCATCCTGGCCCCAGCGATGCCCGGCAATCAGCGCCCGATGCACGATCAGATCGGAATAGCGCCGGATTGGCGAGGTGAAATGCGCATAGTTGCGCAAGGCCAGCCCGAAATGGCCGAAGTTTTCCGGGTTGTAATAGGCCTGCGTCATGCTGCGCAGCGTGGTCAGGTTGATAAGCTCGTCAAACTCGGTGCCCTGGGCCTGCGACAGCAGCCGGTTCAGGTGGGCGGTCTTCAACATCTGCCCCTTGGCCAGCGTCATGCCCGACGCCTCGGCCACCTCGCGCAGCGCGTCGAGTTTCAGGGGCGAGGGTTCCTCATGCACCCGGAACAGGAGCGGCTGCTTCAGCCGCACCAGCTCTTCGGCGGCGGCGACATTGGCGAGGATCATCATCTCCTCGATCAGCTTGTGCGCGTCATAGCGTTCGTAGAAGGCGACCGATGTCACCTTGCCCGCGTCATCCAGCACGATCTTGCGCTCGGGCAGATCAAGGTCCAGCGGCTGGCGCGCAGCGCGGGCCTGCACCAGCGCGGCATAGGCGGCATAGAGCGGCTTCAGGACCGGTTCCAGCAAGGGCGCGGTCTTGTCATCGGCCTGCCCGTCGATGGCGGACTGCACCTGACCGTAATGCAGCGAGGCCTTCGACCGCATCAAGCCGCGCACGAAGCGATGCGACAGCTTGTTGCCATGGGCATCAATCCGCATTCGCACCGCCAGACAGGCGCGGTCGACATGTTCATGCAGGCTGCACAGATCGCCCGACAGGATGTCGGGCAGCATCGGCACCACACGGTCGGGGAAATAGGTGGAATTGCCGCGCCGCCGCGCCTCGCGGTCAAGCGCCGCGCCGGGGGTGACGTAATGCGCCACGTCGGCGATGGCCACCCAGATCACATGGCCGCCCGGATTGCCGGGCTGGTCATCGGCCATGGCGTAGACCGCATCGTCGCGGTCGCGGGCGTCGATCGGGTCGATGGTGACCAGCGGCAGGTCGCGCAGGTCCTCGCGGCCCTTCAGGCCGACGGGTGCGGCGCGGTCGGCCTCGGCGATGACCGCGTCGGGGAACTGGTCGGGAATGCCGTGCTGGTGAATGGCAATCAGGCTGACCGCCCGCGCGCCGGACGGATCGCCCAGCCGCGCCACGATGCGCGCCTGTGGCAGACCAAGGCGCCGGTTTCCAACCGCCTCGCCCTCCACCAGTTCACCGTCCCGCGCGCCGGCAGCTGCGTCGCGCGCCACCCGCCATTCCTTGTCCTGCCCCTTGTCGATCGGCACGATCCGCCCGCCCTCATGCCCCTCGCGGTAAATCCCCAGCACTTTGAGCGGGTTCGAGCCAAGCCTGCGGATCAGCCGGGCCTCATAAGCGTGGCCTTCGGCGCTGACGGCCGTCAACCGGCCCAGAATCCGGTCGCCCGCCCCCAGAGCCGGGTCGCCCTTCTGCGCCACGACCAGAATGCGGATGGTGCTGTCCACGCCCTCTTCCAGCGGCACAGCAAACAGATCGCCCGAGCGGTCCGGGGCCAGTACCTGCAGGACGGCAACCGGTGGCAAGGACCCCGGTTCGCGGAAGCGGCGGGCCTTCTTCTCCAGCGCGCCCTCATCTTCCATCTCGCGCAACAGGCGCTTGAGGTCGATCTTGGCATCGCCCTTGATGCCAAAGGCCTTGGCAATGTCACGCTTGGCCGAGAGGCCGGGGTTCTCGGCGATCCACTGGCGGATCTGGTCTTTGTTCGGAACTGGCTTCATCCCTCCTGCCTAGCACGACCGGCGACCCAAGGCCACCTCAAGCCCTTTCATGCTGGCTCAAATATCCCCGCCGGAGGCTCCGTCGGCGAATTTGGGGAGCCTCCGGCGGGGATATTTGGACCAGTATGAAAGTCGGGGGTCTTCCGCGCGCGGGTCAGAGCATCAGAACCATGTCGCGGTGCGGGATGCCGGCGTCGTCGAACTCCTCGCCGATGGCGGCAAAGCCAAGGCGTTCGTAAAAGCCAAGTGCATGGGTCTGCGCGCCGAGTTTCACCTTTTCCACGCCGGGCACCATGCGGAGGCGGTCCACCGCCGCGCGGATCAAGGCGGCGCCAAGCCCGGTGCCGCGCGCTGCCGACAGCACGCAAACCCGGCCCACCTTGCCCGTTCCGCACTGCACCAGCAGCCGGGCCGTGCCGACAGGCTGGCCATTCTGCATTGCCAGAAGGTGGATGGCCTCGTCATCCTTGTCATCCACCTCGTCGGCCTCGCTCACCCCCTGTTCTTCGATGAAGACAATGCGGCGCAGAGTGCGGCAGGTGGCGATGTCGCGGGTCTCGATGATCTCGATCATGCGAAATAGTCGTTCAGGATGCGGGAATAGATCGCCTTCAACTGATGGATCTGCGCCACCTCCACCCGCTCATCGACCTGATGCATGGTGCGGCCGACAAGGCCGAATTCCACCACCGGGCAGTGGTTCTTGACGAAGCGCGCGTCCGAGGTGCCGCCCGAGGTCGAAGGCTCGGGCAGACGGCCGGTTTCGGCCTGCACCGCGCCCGCCACCAGTGCCGAGAAATCGCCCGGCGGGGTCAGGAAGCTTTCGCCCGAAATGGAAATCCGGCAGGTGATCTCCACCCCGGTTTCGGCCTGCACCGCCGCGGCATGGCCGCGCAGCCAGTCCGACAGGCTTGCCCCCGTGTGCAGATCGTTGAAGCGGATGTTCACCGTGGCCGAACCCTTGGCCGGGATCACGTTGGTGGCCGGATTGCCGCAGTCGATCGTGGTGATGGCAAGGGTCGAGGGGTCGAAATGCGCCGTGCCTTGGTCCAGCGGCTTTTCTTCCAGCCGGGCCATCAGCCTGACCAGCGCCGACATCGGGTTCTTCGCCCGGTGCGGATAGGCGGAATGACCCTGCACGCCGGCGGCGGTGAACCAGCAGGTCATCGAGCCGCGGCGGCCGATCTTCATCATCTCGCCCATCTCGTTCGGGCAGGTCGGCTCTCCCACAAGGCAATGCGTCATCCGCTCGCCCTGCATCGCCATCCAGTCGAGCAGCGCGACCGTGCCATCGGTTGCCACGTCTTCCTCATCGCCGGTGATCGCAAGGATGACTGCGCCATCCGGCGGTGTTTGCCGGACGAAATCCACTGCGGCGGCGGCAAAGGCAGCGACACCGGATTTCATGTCGGTGGCGCCACGCCCATACATCCAGCCCTCCACCACTTCGGCGCCGAAGGGATCACGCGTCCAGGCCGCGAGATCGCCCACCGGCACCACATCGGTATGCCCGTTGAAGCCGAAGCTCTTGTTCGCGCCCTTGGCGCCCCAGCGGGCAAAGAGGTTGGCAATGCCGCCGCGGTCAACGCGGGTGCAGGCAAAGCCGGCGCCTTCGAGCAGCGCTTGCAGCAGCACCAGCGCGCCACCTTCGGCAGGCGTGACCGAGTTGCAGCGGATCAGGGCGGCGGTCAGCGCGGCGGGATCAACGGGCGAATGGTGGGTCATGGTGCGGCCTTGTCGGATCTGAGCCTCCGGCTTACCCCGGCATCGGCCGTGGTGCAACAGCGGGGCGGCGCGCAACTCTGTGGCCTGTGCGCAACCTCTGGTCGGGCCTTTGACGGCGGCCCCGATAGGCGGTGACAGCCCCCGGATCAGGCATTAGGGTGCGGTCAGAACAACAAGACCCGCGCCACGCAGTGCGGTGCGGCAGACGGGCAAAGATGGCAGGCAAATCGACAATGTTCCGACCCAACCGGGCGTCGCTTTGGCGGCTGGTGGTGGTTTGCCTGGGGCTTGGGGCGGGCCATGACTGAGGCATGGCTGGTCCTGTCTGACCGTGCGCCGGTTGCCGAAGACGAGGCGCAGACGATTCAGGCAGGCGTCTTTGTGGTGGAACTGGCCCTGCCCATTGCCGAGGCCGCCGTGCTTTTGGACTTCCACACAGCGGGCGCCACGCCGCACACCTTCACGCTGTTTCACGATCCGCTTGCCGGCATTGTGCTGATCCACCGCCAGGGCCAGGTCGTCGCCCGCCACGCGCTGCCCGGCCCCCTGCCCTATCAGAGTGCCACCGGCAGGTTGAGCCTGCATTTCGACGTTGCCGCGAACCATTGGCAGATGAAGCTGGAGTTGCTGGGCGTTGCCGACGCGCCGGTCCTGGTGTCGCAGGGAACAAGGCCGCTGGCCCTGCGCAGTGCCGATCTGCACGGGCTGTCGCGGGGGCCGGCGCGGGCAGCGCGTCATGGCGCAGTGCTGTGGTTCGGGCTGACGCGCGGCGCCGATCTGCCCGCCCGCGCGCCCTGGATCGGCCAGCGCACGCCGGTTGAGACCGCGCGTGGCCCGGTCATGGCCGGGCATCTGCGCCCGGGCGAGCTGATTGCGACGGCGGATGGCGGCCTGCTGCCGCTCAGGCGTGTGCGGCGGCTGGATTTGCCTGCGTGCGGGTCCTTTGCGCCGGTGATCCTGCGCGCGCCGTTTTTCGGGGCCAGCCATGACCTTCTGGTATCGTCGGACCAAAAGTTGGCGCTGTCAGGCGCCGAGGTGGAATACCTGTTCAGCGAGGATGAAGTGCTGGTCGAAGCGGGGGCGTTGGTGGATGGGCGCACCGCGCTGGCCGAGCGGCGCCGGGCCGTCGCCTCGGTTCTGGCGCTGGAATTCGATCACCCCGCGCTTCTGCTGGCCGATGGCTGCGCCCTGCTGGCCGCGCGTCCGGGCGATGCCGCGCCGCGCCGGGTGCTGCAATCCTATGAAGCCCTGACGCTGATGGCGATGCTGGGCCGGGCCGGCGGGGTCAGGCGCAGTGCCTGAGCCTCAGTCGTAAAACGGCGTCATCTGCGCCACGATCACCGAGTTTTCGGCCAGCGCCCGCCCCATCAGCTTGCGCTCCTCGCCGTCGATCTCGTCGCCCGCCGCTTCGCGTTCCTCGATGGTGCCAAGGCCCTCGACCTCCAGCACCGCAAGGTCGGCCTCCTTCAGGATGGCGACAGTTTCGCGCACCGCCTCGGCCTCGTCGACGCCCGAGGCATAGATCATCAGCCCGGCGCCGGTGGCCTTGTCGGGCAGACCGTCGCCCTCCTTGCGGCCGACCTGCACCAGCAGGGTGAACACGCTTTGGGTGCGTTTCACCTTGGCGGGTTTCTCAGCGATGGGCTTTTCAGCGTCGGTCATTGGGGTGATCCTTGTCGGGAGGGTGGGCAGATTGCCCACCTTGGCTTCAGTCGCGCAAGAGCTCGTTGATCGAGGTCTTGGAGCGGGTCTGCGCATCGACCTTCTTCACGATCACCGCGCAGTACAGGTTGATCCCGCCCTTCGACGGCATCGAACCTGCCACAACGACCGAGCCGGCCGGCACTTCGCCATACATCACCGCGCCGGTTTCGCGGTCGACGATCTTGGTCGACTGGCCGATGAACACGCCCATCCCCAGCACCGAACCTTCGCGGACGATGCAGCCCTCGACGACTTCGGAGCGGGCGCCAATGAAGCAGTTGTCCTCGATGATGGTCGGACCGGCCTGCATCGGTTCCAAGACGCCGCCGATGCCGACGCCGCCCGACAGGTGGACGTTCTTGCCGATCTGGGCGCAGGAGCCGACGGTGGCCCAGCCGTCGACCATCGAGCCTTCATCGACGAAGGCGCCGATGTTGACGAAGGACGGCATCAGCACCACGCCTTTGGCGATATAGGCCGAGCGGCGGACGATGGAGCCGGGAACGGCGCGGAACGCGGCGCGGCGCCAGTCATCGGCGGTCCAGCCCTGCCATTTCGATGGCACCTTGTCCCACCAGTTCGACCCGCCGTTCGAGCCGGAAATCTCGTACATGTCGGTCATGCGGAACGACAGCAGGACGGCCTTCTTGGCCCATTGGTTCACATGCCAGTCAGTGCCGCGCTTTTCGGCGACGCGAAGGCTGCCGTTGTCCAGCGCGCTCAGCGTGGCCTCGATCGCGTCGCGCGTCTCGCCCTTGGTGGCCGGGGTGATGCTGTCGCGCGCCTCCCATGCGGATTCGATGGCAGCTTCGAGTGCGGCATTAGACATGGGATCACCCTTTTTCGGTTGGTCTCGGTTCGGCGTTGTCTATATGGCTATAAGACCCCCCGTGCAATCAATCGGGCAAAAAACGACGGCAGGCCGATGAAAGACGAACCCAGAACTCACCCGTTCCGCGATTCAAACCAGGACATTGCGGCCGCGCACCGCATTCCCGATACGCCGCAAACCCGCGCCCCGGCCTATCGTCTGGCCTTCGCCGACCTTGATTTCATGACCCGCGAGGAGTTGCGCCCGGTCAGGCTGCAACTGGAACTTCTGAAACCGCAGATGGTGATGGACGAGCGCGGCATCGAAAGTACCATCGTGCTGTTCGGGGGCGCGCGGATTCCGGCGCCGGAGAACAAGGCCAGTGCCAGAACCCCGATGCTGGCCGAGTTGACGCGCTATTACGACGAGGCCCGGCGCTTTTCCCGGCTGATGACCGAGCGCAGCATGGAGACCTATGGCAAGCAGAACGTCATCGTCACCGGCGGCGGCCCCGGCGTGATGGAGGCCGGCAACCGCGGCGCCGCCGAGGCCGGGGGCCAGTCGATCGGGCTCAACATCGTGTTGCCGCATGAGCAGGCCCCGAACGAATATGTCACGCCCGACCTGTCGTTCAACTTCCACTACTTCGCCATCCGCAAGATGCATTTCCTGATGCGCGCGGCGGCGGTCTGCATCTTTCCGGGCGGGTTCGGCACGCTGGACGAGACGTTCGAAGCCCTGACACTGATCCAGACCGGACGGATGAAGAAGGTGCCCTTCCTGCTGTTCGGCAAGGGCTGGTGGGAAACCGTCATCAACTGGTCGCATCTGGCCGAGGCCGGCGTCATCAGCCCCGAGGATCTGGCGCTGTTCCAGTTCGTCGAAACCGCCGAAGAGGCGCTGGCGGCGATTGACGGTTTCGACCGGAACTGCGCCTGACGCGCCGCGCTCAGACCAGCGTCGGGACGTAGGCGGCCAGCTGGTCGAGAACGGCGTCCCAGCCTGCCTCAAAGCCGAGATCGGCATGTTTGCGGCTGTCTTCCGGCGAGCGGTGCAGCACGCGCGCCGAATAGCGGGTGCCGGCGCCCGAGGCCTCAAGGCTGATGATCGCGGTCAGCGCGAGCCATGGCTCGACCGGCTGCCAGCCTTCGGTGAGGACGGTGGTAAAGACCAGCCGCCGCTCGGGCACGATCTCCAGAAAACAGGCGTCGAGATGCGGCTGGAATTCCCCGTCGCCCTCGCGCATCCGGGTTTCGAAGCCGCCGCCGGGCCGCAGGTCCAGCTTGACCACGCGGCATTCGATCGGCTTCGGAATCCACCATTGCGCCAGATGTTCGGGCTGGCTCCAGGCGCGCCAGACCACGGCGGGCGGCGCGGGGATCAGGCGCGCGATCGCCAGGGTGCTGTCATCTTCGGGCATCGGGTTGCCTTTGCGGGTTGGGTGGCAAGATGGGCAAATTGCCCACCCTACGGCGCGAGGAAATCGCGCTGCCATCCGGGAAGGAACTCCACCCGATCACAGCCGGCGAATTTTGCCAGTCGGTGCAACTCGGCCTCCAGCCTGCCGAGCCGGACCTTGGTCAGCCGCACCCCGACCTCGGGCCAGAAGGCCCTGACCCGCAGAACCGACTCGGCCTTGAACGCCTTGGCGTCCAGCCGTCCGACCAGACGGTCGCCTTCCAGCACCGGAAAGACATAATAGCCCCAGCGACGCTTCGGTTCGGGGACGAAAACCTCGATCCGGTAGTAAAAGCCGAACAGATGGTCGGCCCGCGCCCGGTCGCGCAGCGCCGGATCGAAGGGCGACAGGATGCGCAGGCGCGGGCTGATGTCCGGGGCCTCTGCCAGCACCTCCGGCCGAACAAGCGCCTTGCGCGGGCTGCCGTCGGCACCTTCCAGCAGCACCTCCACGATCTCACCCCGCGCCAAGGCCGCCTTGACCCAAGGGCCGACCGCCTCTTTCGGGATGGCGTTCCAGTAGGCCTGCACTTCGGACGGCGTGGCAAAGCCGAGATGGTCCAGCGCCGACCGGCAGGCCCAGTCGACCTTGGCGGGGAAATCGGGGTCCGCCTGCCGCAAGTGTTCAGGAATGACCCGTTCGGTCAGGTCATAGACCTTCTGGAACCCCTCGCGCCGGGTGATCGACAATTGCCCGGTGCGCCACAGCCATTCCAGCGCGGTCTTTGACGGATGCCAATCCCACCAGCCGCCCTTGCCGCGCGCCTCGCCCTCGCTGACCTCGGCCGATGTCACCGGGCCGTGGGCGGCGATGTGGTTCAGGATGCGGTCGAACTGCGCCTCGTAGCCATCGCGGAACCACTTGCGCCAGTTGCCGTGCAGCCGGTCGGCGTCGCGGGCAAAGCGGTGCCGCCAATAGGGAAAGGTCTCGACCGGCAGGATCGAGGCGTCATGCGTCCAATGCTCCCACAGCGCGCGGTCCCGCTCCAGCAGGCGCTTCAGCGACGCGGGTCGGTAGCTTTGCCGCCGCGACCACAGGATCATGTGATGCGCCCGCTCGACCGTGTTGATGCTGTCGACCTGCACAAAGCCGATCCGGCGGATCAGTGCCGCCAGATCGGCCCCCGTCGCCGGGCCGCTGGGCGGTTCGGCCAGCGCGTGGCGGTGCAGAAACAGGCGGCGAGCCTGAGCGTTGGGCAAGAGCGGCAAGGTCATGAGACAGGGGTAGCAGGCCTGATGCCCCGGTCAATCCGGCATTCTCGGAACGGCTGACGGCGATGTGAAACATCAGGACACAAATCTTGACCCATTTGCACAGGATTTGCGGTTGTTTGCGCCTTGGACAAGGTTAATTTTGTCACATTCACCACACCCATTTCATGAGGACCGATGCCCCACGACACCCCCCTTCTCACCACCATGGTGGTCGGCCTTTGCCTCGCCTTCGCTTTCGGCCTCTTGGCCCACCGCCTGCGCCTGCCGATGATCGCGGGCTACCTGATGGCGGGGGTCATCATCGGGCCGTTCACGCCGGGCTTTGTCGCCGATCAGCATCTGGCGCAGGAACTGGCCGAGATGGGGGTGATCCTGCTGATGTTCGGGGTCGGGCTGCATTTCCGGCTGGGAGAGTTGCTGGCGGTCAAGGCCATCGCCATTCCCGGCGCCATTGGCCAGATTGCCGTGGCGACCCTGGCCGGATTGGCGATGGGCTGGCTTCTGGGATGGAGCATCGGGGCCGGGCTGGTTTTCGGCCTGTCGCTCTCGGTCGCCTCGACCGTCGTCCTCCTGCGCGCCCTGCAGGAACGCGGACTGGTCAAGGAAGACCGCGGGCGAATCGCGGTGGGCTGGCTGATCGTCGAAGATCTGGTGATGGTGGTGACGCTGGTTCTGGTGCCGCCCCTCGCGGGTCTTCTGGGTGGCGAGGCGGCCCCTCTGGACGGTGAGGCTGCCGAGGTTGCCCGTATGGGGTTCGGCCCGGTTCTGGCCACGCTGCTTGTCACCGGCGTCAAGGTTTCGGCCTTTGTTGCCTTGATGCTGGTCGTCGGGCAAAGGCTGATTCCCTGGACCCTGCATTACGTCGCCCACACCGGCCAGCGCGAGTTGTTCCGCCTTTCAGTGCTGTCCATCGCGCTTGGCGTGGCCTGGGGTTCAGCCAATTTCTTTGGCGTGTCCTTTGCACTCGGGGCGTTTTTCGCCGGCATGGTCATGGCCGGCTCCAGCCTGTCGGCGCAGGCCATGAAGGACATGCTGCCGCTGCGCGACGCCTTTGCGGTGCTGTTCTTCGTCTCGGTCGGAATGCTGTTCGACCCTTCGGTGATCTTTGCCGCGCCACTGAGCCTGCTTGCGACGGTTGCCATCATCATCGGCGTGAAATCGGCTGCGGCCTATGGCATCGTCCGGGCCTTCGGCCATGGCCGCGAGGTGGCATTGACCATCGCCGCAAGCCTGGCCCAGATCGGCGAATTTTCCTTTATCCTCATCGTCATGGGCGTCGGCCTAGAGATCGTCCCGGTCGAGGGACAGGGGCTCATCGTCGCAGGCGCGCTGGTGTCGATCCTGCTGAACCCGCTGGTCTTCCGGCTGGTCGACCGGCTGGCCCCTGCCGACAACGCATAAAGCGGCGGCCCCCGGAGGGGTCGCGCTTCACACATCATTTCGATGAGGTGTCATGGTGAGCCGGACAGGATTCGAACCTGTGACCCGCTGATTAAAAGTCAGCTGCTCTACCAACTGAGCTACCGGCCCACGACAGGGCCGCTGATTAGGGGGATGCGGCGGTGGGGTCAAGGGTAAAATGCGCGGGTTACTGGCAAAAACCTGCGGCGCGGCGTATATGCGGGCCATGGACCAGACAAGACCCCCTTCCGGCCTTGGCTTCATGAAGATGCATGGGGCGGGCAACGACTTTGTGGTGATCGACTCGCGGGGGCGCAGCGCCCCGGTGGTCACGCCGGCGCTGGCGCGCGCACTTGGCGACCGCAACCGCGGCGCCGGATTCGACCAGCTTGCCGAGATTCGCGATTCGCAAGCCGCCGATTTTGCGCTGGATTTCTGGAACAACGACGGCAGCCGCGCCGGGGCTTGCGGCAATGCCACGCGCTGCGTGGCCGATTACATGATGCGGCAGTTGAGCAAGGACGCCGTCACACTGGTGACCGCGCGCGGCGAGCTTTCTGCGCTGCGCCGCGCCGACGGGCTGGTCTCGGTCAACATGGGCGCGCCGCAACTCGACTGGCAGTCGGTGCCGCTTTCGCACACGGTGGACACGCTGCACCTGCCGCTGCCGGGCGATCCGGTCGCCGTCGGCATGGGCAACCCGCATTGCGTGATCTTCGTCGCCGATGCCGAGGCGGTGGACCTGCGACAGGTCGGGCCGAAGTATGAACATGACCCGCTTTATCCCCAGCGCACCAACGTCGAGTTTGCCAGCCTCATCGGCCCCGACCACCTGCGCATGCGGGTCTGGGAGCGCGGGGCGGGCATCACGCTCGCCTGCGGCTCGGGCGCCTGCGCCACGGCCGTAGCGGCGCATCTGCGCGGGTTGACCGGGCGGAGCGTGACGCTGGATCTCGACGGCGGCATCCTCGAGATCGACTGGCGCGAGGACGGGGTCTGGATGACCGGCCCGGTGGCGCATGTGTTCGACGGCTGGCTGACGCCGGAATTTCTGGCGGCCCACGCATGAGCCTGCCGAACTTCCGCCCGCCGGTGTTTTCCACCCTCGGCTGCCGCCTCAACGCCTATGAGACCGAGGCGATGAAGGAACTGGCCGAGGCCGCCGGCGTCGAGGGCGCGGTGGTGGTCAACACCTGCGCCGTGACGGCCGAGGCCGTGCGCAAGGCCAAGCAGGAGATTCGCCGCCTTGCCCGCGAAAATCCCGGCAGCCCGGTGATCGTCACCGGCTGCGCCGCCCAGACCGAACCCGAAACCTTCGCCGCCATGCCCGAGGTGACGCGGGTGATCGGCAACCATGAAAAGATGCAGGCCGAGACTTGGGCCAACCTGCGCCCCGCCGATTTCATCGGCGCGACCGAGAAGATACAGGTCAACGACATCATGGCGGTCAGGGAAACCGCCGGCCACCTGATCGACGGCTTCGGCCGCCACCGCGCCTATGTGCAGGTGCAGAACGGCTGCGACCACCGCTGCACCTTCTGCATCATCCCCTTCGGCCGCGGCAATTCCCGCTCGGTCCCGGCGGGGGTGGTGGTGGAGCAGATCCGGCGCCTTGTCGACAATGGCTTTCTCGAGGTGGTGCTGACCGGGGTCGACCTCACTTCCTGGGGCGCCGACCTGCCGGGCGGGCCGCGGCTTGGCGATCTCGTCATGCGCATCCTGAAGCTGGTGCCCGACCTCGTCCGCCTGCGGATCTCCTCGATCGACAGCATCGAGGCCGACGAGAACCTGATGCAGGCCATCGCCACCGAACCCCGGCTGATGCCGCATCTGCACCTGTCCTTGCAGGCCGGCGACGACATGATCCTGAAACGGATGAAGCGCCGCCACCTGCGGGATGACGCAATCCGGTTCTGCGAGGAGGCCCGGCGGCTGCGCCCCGACATGATCTTCGGCGCCGACATCATCGCAGGCTTTCCGACCGAAACAGAAGACATGTTCGAGAACTCGATGAAGCTCGTCGCCGACTGCGACCTGACCTTCCTGCACGTCTTTCCGTTCTCGGCCCGCAAGGGCACGCCGGCTGCGCGCATGCCGCGGGTGCCGGGCGATCAGATCAAGTTCCGCGCCGCGCGCCTGCGAACAGCGGGGGAGGCGGCGCTGGCCCGCCATCTGGCGGCGCAGCAAGGCAGCATGCACCGCATCCTGACCGAATCTCCGCGCCTTGGCCGGACCGAACAATTCACCGAAGTGACCTTCGCCAGCGACCAGCCCGAAGGGGCGATTGTGACGGCAGGCATCACCGGCCAATCGCAAGGCAGGCTGCTCGTCGGGTGATTTCCCGGCTTTCCGCCGCAAGTGTTGCTTCGGCCGGAGCCTCCGGCGGGGATATTTATGCCAGTATGAAAGGCCAGAGCGATCTCGCCTTTCATACTGGTGAAAATATCCTCAGGGGGTGAATTGGCGCAGCCATGAGGGGGGCGGACAGCCCCCCTTCGCCGCCGGCCGCGGGCATGACATGGCCCATGCGGCGCCCCCGGCGTTGCAATTCACCCCCCCTGCGGCTATCTGGAAGCCAGAAATGACCGCAGGGCACAGGCGATGAACTGGATTTCGAACTACGTCCGACCGAAGATCAACTCGCTGTTTTCCCGCCGCGAGGTGCCGGAGAATCTGTGGACCAAATGCCCCGAATGCGGGACCATGCTGTTTCACCGCGAGTTGGCGGGAAATCTGAACGTCTGTTCCTCCTGCGATCACCACATGGCGATCAACCCGCGCGACCGCTTCACCAGCCTGTTTGACGGCGGCATCTTCACCGAGGTCAAGGTGCCGGAACCGCCGGCGGACCCGCTGCATTTCCGTGACCAGAAGAAATACCCCGACCGGCTGAAGGCGGCGCAGAAGGCCAGCGGCGAGCGCGAGGCGATGCTGGTGGCCGAGGGCGAGATCGGCCGCACGCCGATCGTGGCGGCGGCGCAGGACTTCAGCTTCATGGCCGGGTCGATGGGGCTTTACGTCGGCAATGCCATTCTGGCCGGAGCCGAGCGGGCGGTGAAGCTGAAGCGGCCCTTCGTGCTGTTCTCCGCCGCCGGCGGGGCGCGGATGCAGGAAGGCATTCTCAGCCTGATGCAGATGCCGCGCACCACGGTGGCGGTGCAGCTGCTGAAAGAGGCAGGCCTTCCTTACGTCGTGGTGCTGACCCATCCGACCACGGGCGGCGTGACGGCGAGCTATGCCATGCTGGGCGATGTGCAGATCGCCGAACCGAATGCGCTGATCGGCTTTGCCGGCGCCCGGGTGATCGAGCAGACCATCCGCGAAAAGCTGCCCGAGGGCTTCCAGCGCGCCGAATACCTTCTGGACCACGGCATGCTGGACCGCGTGACCCATCGCAAATCCATGCGCGAGGAGCTGATCACCATCCTGCGGATGCTCATGGGTCTGTCCCCTGCCGTGAAGGGCGATCTGCCGCCCCCCGGCGATCTGGCTGTTGCGGCGGACGCCAAGTGAGCCTGCAGGTGAGCGGTTCCGATCTGATCCTCGAGCGGATGATGACGCTGCATCCCAAGGTCATCGATCTGACGATGGACCGGGTGCATCGGCTTCTGGCCAAGCTGGGCCATCCCGAGCGGTCGCTGCCGCCGGTGATTCATATTGCCGGCACCAATGGCAAGGGCTCGACGCAGGCGATGATCCGGGCCGGGCTGGAGGCGGGCGGCGCCAAGGTGCATGCCTATACCTCGCCGCATCTGGCGCGGTTCCACGAGCGCATCCGGCTGGCAGGGGAGCTGATTTCCGAACCGGCGCTGACCGCGCTTCTCGACGAATGCGTCGCGGCCAATGGTCCCGACGAGATCACCTTCTTCGAGATCACCACCTGCGCCGCCTTTCTGGCCTTTGCCCGCACGCCGGCCGACTTCACCCTGCTGGAGGTCGGCCTTGGCGGGCGGCTCGATGCTACCAATGTGGTGGACAAGCCGGCACTGACCATCATCACCCCGGTTTCCATCGACCATCAGCAATATCTGGGCGAGACCCTGCCCGAGATTGCCGGCGAAAAGGCCGGGATCCTCAAGCGCGGCGTGCCAGTCATCGTCGGTCCGCAGGACCCCGCCGGGCTGGAGGTGATCGAAGCCAAGGCGGCGCGGCTGGGCGCGCCGGTCATCGCCCATGGCCAGCACTGGCACGCCTTCGAAGAACGCGGGCGGCTGGTGTTTCAGGATGAAAACGGCCTGCTGGACCTGCCCTTGCCCAACCTGCCCGGCCCCTTCCAGATTCAGAACGCCGGGGCGGCGATTGCCGCACTGCGCGCGCTCAGGCGCGACGATGCGGCCTGCGAGGCGGCGGTGAGCCGCGCCTACTGGCCCGCCCGGATGCAGCGCTTGCGGCAGGGTCCGCTGGTCGACAGCGCGCCGAAGGTGGAGCTTTGGCTGGACGGCGGCCACAACCCGGCCGGCGGCGAGGCCGTGGCGGCAACGCTGGCCCGGATGCCCGCGCGCGAGACCCATCTGATCTGCGGCATGCTGAACACCAAGGATGTCACCGGCTACATGCGCCCCTTGGCCGGTCAGGTGACGCGGCTGCACGCGGTGTCGATCCCCGGCGAAAAGAACACGCTTCCCGCCGAGGAAACCCGCGATGCTGCGCTGTCGGCCGGGATCGCAGCCGTCACCGCGCCGTCGGTGGCCGAAGCCTTGGCCGGAATCGCGGCGCACAGCCCCGAGGCGCGGGTGCTGATCTGCGGCTCGCTCTATCTCGCGGGCAGCATCCTGCGCGAAAATGGTTGAGGCCTTGGCGCGTGGTCTTTCCGATTGAGCCCTTTGGGGATTCCCAGGAAGGGTGATGTCTGTTTCTCCATGGCGCCTGGCGCGAGGTCCAGCTGGATGGTGAAGCTTCGTCCTGACGATCTTCGGGAGCGCGTGGTTCTTCTCGGCCAAGCCGAGGGGCGAGAGGTGACGTGACATCATGGCCGCGGATCGGGCTTGCGCCTTGGAGCGCCTGACCGAGCATCCCTCGCCATGTCTGCGCGCCCTGCAGGCCGGGCTGGCCGGCGAAGGCATGTCGTCATCGACGTCAAAGCGGGAGCAGAAATCATCCCTGTGAAACGCTTTTCCCGCTGAGAGTCGGTCAAAACCGCCCTGGTTACGCTCGGGGCCGGGGAATGATCCATCTGCTGGGCCGCCATCACCGGCTGACCGACCTGCCGCAGTCGCAGGGCTTGAAGACCGACAGGTCCAACGGGGCGCTGGAAATGGTCATTGCCGGCATGGGCAGCGCCATGACCTGCACGCCGGAGAGGCAGGACCGACACGTGCGAGCCAGCGGTTGATGCGCGTCCTGCCGCGCCGCGACGGTCAGGGGCCGTCAGTTGCAGGACGGCGCGGCAATCAGGCCCCAGCCGAAATGTTCGTCATAACCTTCCGGGCCAAGGTCGGTCACATTCCTCCTCAGGGCGGCCTCCACCGCGGCACGGCCTTGCACGCCCTGCGCCATGACCTGCGCCACCACCGCCGTCGCAATGGCCGAAGCATAGGAAGTTCCGCTGCGATGGGCGACACCCCCCGCGCCTGTGGGCACTGCCACATCGACACCGGGGGCGGCAAAGCCGATGCCCTTGCCGTAATTGGCCTTGCGATAGGGGCGCAGGTCGGCATCAACCGCCGTCACCGCGATGACCCGCGGATCGCTGGCCGGAAAGGCAAGCTCGGGGCGGCCGTTGTTGCCGGTTGCCGCGACCATGAGCATGCCGTTTTCATCGGCGATGCGCAGCACCTCGGCCAGCGTGGCGTTTTCCGGTCCCGCCAGCGAAAGGTTCGCCAGCCCGACACGGGCCGCGATCAGCCAATCGAGCGCTTCGGCAATGTTTTCCAGCCGCGCCACGTCGCGACCGCCGTTGCGGGCAAAGGCAACCACAGAATAGAGCTGCGCCCCGGGCGCCACGCCAGAGGGAACACCTCCGGTCGCCTTGCCAGCAATCAGGGCCGCGATTCCGGTGGCGTGATCGGTCGAGCCCTGCTTTTCCCGCGCGTCCAGAACCGAGGTGGACCGGATCGCCACATCGGCCAGCGCCGGGTTTCCGGTGTCGATCGGGCCATCGATAAGACCCACCCGCACCGAGGGCGATAGCCGGCAGACCGCCTCGATGGCCTGCGGAGCGGGTTCGGCCGCAGCGGCGGCCGTTCCCTGCGCCGCGCGATAGACGTTGTGGCGGTCGACCACCACCTTGACGCCCTCACGCGCCAGCGCGCTGCGCAACTGCGCCGGGCGCACCACGCCGTTCAGATCGAGCGCCAGCAGCGAAAGCCGCAGTCCGTCCAATTGGTTGCGCCGCAGAACTGTCACCCCAAGTCGCAGCAGAACGGCCTCGGCCCTGGTCGTTTCGCGCGCTGAGCCGGCCAGCAGATACTCTGCCCCACCGCTTGGCGCAGCCACGTCGTTTGCGGTCGCGCGTTCGAACGGCAGCCGCGCGCCGCGGGCATCCAGCACCCCGGACCCCGCAGTGCCCGCGCCGGGATCGTTCGGATCAACCGGACCACTTGGGCAAAGCTGGCCATTGGCAACCACCTTGGCCGGGCCGTGATCGGGATGGTGGCGCACCTTGAAATGCGCCTCGTCCGGCAAGCCCGTGGCCGGAAGCCGGATGCGCAGGCGGCTGGCGGTCATCGACAATGGCGCGATCGGGAAGGACTCGCCGCTCTGGAAATCCAGCGTCAGGTTCGGAACCTCGTCGCGAAGAAAGCCGCGCACCGGCACGTCCAGAATGCCCCCCACCTCGACGCAGCGTGCCGCCAGAGCCGGGCCAGAGACCGACCCGACCACGACGGCCAAAGCCACTATCGCCCGGATGCGCCGCACCAGCCTCATTCCACCGGGTCCACCGTGGCGATCACCCCTGCCGCAGCCGCAAGATAGCTGGCGGCCTCCGGGGCCGTAAGATCATAGGGCAGGCCGATCCGGTAAAGCCCGATTGCGGATGGACCGTCAACGATGACCAGCCCCTTTGCCCGCAACAGCGCCGAAATTGCGGCCTCTGTCGCCTCGGGCCGGAACGTCACCGTCACTGTGGCCGCCAGATCCTCGCCAGAGGCCTGTTCGTAGACCGCCCCCTCGCCGGACCTGTCCCGCGTCAGCGTCAAGGTCAGCACGCTGGACAGCACGGCAGCCACGGCCACCGATGCCGCAAGCCGACCGCCCCCCTGCCTGCGCGGCGGCGCAGATTGCCTTGGCTCGGCGTCGACCACCCGCATCAAGCGGGCCAGGCCCAGCTCGCCAGGACCCTGGGGCAGCGGGACGGCCTGCATCTGGCGGTGTAACGCCTCGATCCCGGCCAGATCCGCGCGCAGCTCGGCCGAACCCGCAAGCGCCGCTGCCACCTTGGCCCGCTCCTCCTCGGTCAGGGTTCCATTTGCCCAGAACGGCAGCAATTCCCGAATGTCTTCCGGCGGCGAACTCATGGCACCGATCCCTTTATTCCACTGCGCTCGAGGCAATGCTGCAAAAGCTTCTTGGCATGAAAGACCCGGGTCTTCACCGTACCCTCGGGAACGCCCATCACCTCGGATATCTCGCGATAGCCAAGGTCGTGATAGAAGGCGAGTTCGATGGCCGTGCGGTGATCGTCCTTCAGATCGGCCATGCAGCCCCGCAGCCGGCGCGATTCCTGCTCCTGACCGATCAGGCTCAGCGCCGCCGGGCTTTCGTCCTCCTGGTCAGGAAGACTGTCAGAGAAACTCAGCCGCTTGCTTGCCCGATGCACGTCAATCACCTTTCGCCATGCCATGCCGAAGATCCAGCTGCGGACGCTTGAGCGCGCCTCGAACCGATCCGCTCCGCGCCACACATCCAGAAACACGTCTTGCAGGATGTCGTTCGACAGGAAGGGATCGTTCAATCTTGATTGCACAAAGGCGAAGAGGGGGCGCTCCAGCGCGTGATATAGCGCCGCCATCGCGGCTTTGTCGCCGCTTGCGACACGATCAATCAGGACAGCGTGCCGGTCTGCGGTTGCCGTCGTACCGGTCATGGAGTGCCCACCCCGAACTCGTGGCGCAAGGCCAGGCCGAAAACCCAACCGCGCCCTGGCGCCAGATCGTCGGCCTCGGCACCCGATCCGTAATCGGCGCGCAGCAGCATGGCGGTATTGGCCGAAAGGGACCGTTTCACCTCCAGCCCGAGATAGGTGCCGTCCTGCGCCGAACGCCCTTCGATCCGGGTAGCGCCCGCCTCGACTGAGGCCGACCAGCGATCAGGCACGATGGGAAAGGCGAAGCTCATCTCCAACGTCGCATCGCGGCGCCACGGGCCGGTCTTTTGTGACCGCCCCGCCTCGGCGCGCAGGGTGAAGGTAGTCAGCTCGCCTGGGGTCCAGGCGAAGGCGGACTCCAGGCGCTGACGGCGCTCTGACGTGCCACCTCTGGCCAGATCCTGCAACCAGTCCAGCTTGAGACCTGCCGCCCATGCATAATCGGGCTGGAACTTGTCCACCCCGAAGCTGACGCTGTTCAGCCGGAAATCCTCCGGATCCGGCCCGCCCGCAGGCGTCGCAAGCCGCCGTTGGTCTTCGGAGTAAAGCGATCCGTAGAAGGTCAGCCCCTGCAGGAAGCCGCCGGTAAAGATGTAGGGGCTGTAGGTCAGATCCAGCCCGATCTCGCGGAAACGGTCGGTGGGGAGCGCGGGATCATCGGCGATGTTCGACCGTCCCTGTTCGCCGTAAAGATTTGCCTGCCACTCATCGGATTGAAACAGCAGCTCTGCCCGGCGGGTGTTTTCATCCGCGATCACATCGGGATTGAGCGGGCTGTAGAAACCCGGCTCATGGCGCGTGGCGGAAACCCGGAGTTCCAGGCTGTCGTCGTGGCCCGCAGGCAAGAGCGCGACGCCCAGTTCCGCCTCGACCGCGGCGCCGGAAGCGGCGGGGTTGCCCCGCACCGGACCGGTCGCCGTTCTGGCAAATTCCAGCGCAAAATCCCCGAAATCGGCGCCCACTGGCCCCGAAAGCCGCATCCCGCGGCCTTCCACCGCGCCCGATCCTGCCCCGGCCACCTTGGCCTTTCCTTCATAGACGAGAGCATCGGCGCGCAGGCTGGAGGTTCCGATCGGGAAGAGCTGGGCAGCAAACCCGGTCAGCCGCGCCTGCGGATTGCCGAGGCCTGAAAGGTTCGACAGGCCCGAAATCTGGCCGGGGTGGAGGGCAAAGGCCATGACCTCGCTGCGCCCGTCAGGGGCCGCAAGGCGCAGCGAAGCCCCGCGCCAGCTGTCATCGTCGGCCAGAAGGCTTTCTGCCGGCAGGTCCTGCGTGCCCAGACGCGCATAGAAGTCCTGACCGAACAGCGCCTGACGGGTTTCAAGGAAGTAATCGGAAACCTCGGTCCTGCGCTGGTCGCGGCGCGTGCTGCCAGTCTGCACGAACCCAAGCCCGCCGCGCAGCAGATCACCGCCCAGCGCAAAAGCCAGACGTCCATTGCCGTTGATCACAGTGCCGGACCCGGCAGGACCGTTTCGTTGCTCGACCTCGACCGTGCCGACAAAGCTCGCCTCGGCGGCAGCCGTTTGCGTGGCAAAGGTCCAGATCCCGAGTTCGTCATCGACGTCCGGCTGGCGCCGGTACACGACGATGTCATGCTCGCGGCCCTGCAGGCCATCGGGCAGGGTGACGATCAGCGTCCGGCCGGCAAGGGCCAGCGGAACCGCAACCGGCTGGCCGTCAATCTCCACCCGCAGGCGGGACAGCGGCACGATCTCGTCAAGGCTGATGCGCAGCTTGCCGTCCGGGTCGGCCTCGCCCAACCGGGTCTGCGCCCCTGCCGCCGCGGCAAACAGAGCCAGCACAAGACCAAGCCTGACCGAAGCCCCTGCCACGTTACGCTACCACCTTTCACATCCGCTTCCGGCTAGAAACCAGAAGCGCAGATCCCATGCCAGTGTTTTGTGCGGCAATTATCCTTGCAGGCAAGAGAAAAACGCGAGGCCGCATGGTCACCGGGTCTGGGACGGCGGACGGCCTGCCCGCCTCCCACACCCGGCCCGTCCCACACAACAAGGCCACTTTCTACTCAGCGGAACGGTTGACAAGACGGGCGCCCTTCCCCGGTTCTGGGGACACAAGACGAAGGGCAGCCCGCGTGCCCCGGCATTACACAACCGCCGGAACCCCTCACGAAACCGATCACTCGCACCTGTAACAGAGCTTGGTCGTGCGACAGGCGCATCCGGTTCAAATTTTCTGCAATGTCCTGATGCGAAACCCGGCGGCGACCAGCCACGACCCGGGCCGCCGGCTTTGCCGGGGCCGATTGCGCGCGGGGCGGCGGCAGTGACCCGCCGCGCGGCTCACATGTGGAGCGCTTGGCCCAAACCCTTGAGCGCGGCTTCCTGCACCGTTTCGCCAAGCGTGGGGTGGGCGTGGATCGTGGCCGCGATGTCGGTCAGGGTCGCCGCCATCTCAAGCGCCAGCGCGAACTGGCCCGCCAGTTCCGACACCCCCGCCCCGACCGCCTGAATCCCCAGAACCAGCCCGGTGGCGCGGTCATGCACGACGCGCACGAACCCGTCGTCGCGCTCCAGCGTCAATGCGCGACCATTGCCCGCAAAGGGGAAGCTGGTCACGGCGGCCTCGGGCGCATCGCCGGGCAGGCGCCCCACGGTGACGATCTCGGGATCGGTGAAGCAGACGGCGGGCATCGCGCGCTTGTCCCAGACCGCATTGCGCCCGGCGATGACCTCGGCCACCAGATTGCCCTGCGCCATGGCCCGATGTGCCAGCATCGGATCGCCGGTCACGTCACCGATGGCATGGACCCGGTGCATCGAGGTGCGGCAGCGGTCATCCACCGCAATGAACGGGCCTGCCATGTCCAGCTGCAGCAGCTCCAGCCCGAAGCCGCCGGTCGCCGCCGCGCGCCCGACCGTCACCAGCACCTTGTCGGCCGGAATCCTCCGGTCGCCCTCGGCCGTGGCCACGACCAGCGCCCCGTCGGCAAAGCCCTGCGCGCGGGCACCTGTCAGCACGGCCACGCCAAGCGTCTTCAACCGCGCCGCCACCGGTCTGGTCAGCTCGGCGTCATACTGCGGCAGGAGGCGCGGCGCGGCCTCGACCACCGTGACCTCGGCACCCAGCTTGGCCATGGCGGTGCCGATCTCCAGCCCGATATAGCCGCCGCCGACGATGGCCAGCCGCCGGGGCACCGCAGCCAGCGAAAGTGCCTCGGTGGAGGAAAGGATGTCGCCGCCAAAGGGCAGCACCGGC
This sequence comes from Tabrizicola oligotrophica, assembly GCF_011008935.1. Taxonomy (GTDB): domain Bacteria; phylum Pseudomonadota; class Alphaproteobacteria; order Rhodobacterales; family Rhodobacteraceae; genus Tabrizicola_A; species Tabrizicola_A oligotrophica. The sequence continues at coordinate 139,400 of NZ_JAAIVJ010000003.1, forward strand.
AGATCTTGCGGGCGCGATCCGGTGGCGATGACCAGATGTTCGGTCTGGATGTGCAGCGGGCCGTCGGATGTTGCGACCTCGACCGACTTGCCGTCAAGGATCCGGGCCTGCCCCGCGACCATGCGCACCTTCGCCTTGCGCATCAGCCCGGCCACCCCGCCGGTCAGCCGCGCCACGATCCCGTCCTTCCAGGCCATCGTCCGCGACAGCTCGATGGTCGGCGCCGCGCCCGTGATGCCAAGCGCATTCGGCCCGGCCAGATGCCGCGCAGCCTGAAATTCGTTCGCCGCATGGATCAGCGCCTTGGACGGGATGCAGCCGACATTCAGGCAGGTGCCCCCCGGCGCTGCCGCCTCGACCACCACGGTATCAAGGCCCAGCTGGCCGGCCCGGATCGCGCAGACATAGCCGCCGGGACCGGCTCCAAGGATCAGTACCTGGCAGGTTTCGCGTCTCATACCTCTGGCTCCATGAAGATCAACGCCGGGGTTTCCAGAAGCTGCTTGAGACGCTGGACAAAGCGGGCGGCATCCCAACCGTCGATCACGCGGTGATCGAAACTGGCCGAGAGGTTCATCATCTGGCGCGGCACGAACTGGCGACCATCCCACATCGGCCGCACCGCCATCTTGTTGACGCCAAGGATCGCCACCTCGGGCGCGTTGATGATCGGGGTCGTGGCAATTGCCCCCAGCGGCCCCAGCGACGAAATCGTCAAGGTCGATCCCGTCAACTCGTCGCGCGTGGCCTTGCCCGACCGGGCCGCCTCGGCCAGACGGGCGATTTCGGCGGCGGCGGCAAAGGGGCCAAGGCTTTCGGCGTGACGCAGCACCGGCACCATCAGGCCGGCACCGGTCATGGTGGCGATGCCCAGATGCACGGGGCGATGGCGGGTGACGATGCCGGCGTCATCGTCGAAATGGGCGTTCATTTCGGGGTGGTCGACCACGGCGCGGCACAGGGCGGCGGCGATGAATGGCAAGACCGTCAGCTTGGGTCTTTCACCGCGCGTCGCGTTCATCGTGGCGCGCAGATCCTCGAGCGCGGTCATGTCGATCTCTTCGATCACGGTGATATGCGGGATGCGGGCATTGGCCAGCGCCATCCGGTCAGCGATCTTGCGGCGCAGACCGAGGATGCGGATCTGCTCGCTGCCCTCGCGCCGGCGACCGGTCGGCGCGGCGGGCGCCTGCGGTGGTGCGGCCAAAGCGGCGGCCAGATCGGTCTCGGTGATCCGCCCCGCAGGCCCGGTTCCGCGCAATTGGCGCAGGTCGAGGCCCGCCTCCCGCGCCCGCGCCCGCACCGCGGGAGAGGCGAGCGGCGCCTGCACTGCGGGGCGCGGCGCGACAGACCCGAGTGGTGCAGCGGAGGGCGCTTTCGGCATGGGCGCCTCTGCCGGAGCGGCGGGGGCGGCCTCGGCCTGCGGCGCGGGAGCAGGCGCGGAAGCGACCCGGCCCTCGCCCGCATGCTCGATGGTGACAAGCACCGCCCCCACGGCCAGCGTCTCGCCGATCTCGCCGCCCAGCGACAGGACCTTTCCGGCAAAAAGGCTGGGGATTTCCACCGTGGCCTTGTCGGTCATCACCGCGGCAATCGTGTCATCTTCGCGGACGATATCGCCCGGCTTCACATGCCATTCGACCAGTTCGACCTCGGCCACGCCTTCGCCGACATCGGGAACCCGGATGCTGCTGATGCTCATCTCACTCCTCCATGACCTTGCGCAAGGCGCGGGCGATGCGGGCGGGACTGGGGAAGTAGTCCCATTCCTGCGCGTGCGGATAGGGGGCGTCCCAGCCGGCGATGCGGATCAGGGGCGCGCGCAGGTGCCAGAAACAGGCCTCCTGCACTTCGGCGATCAATTCGCCGCCAAAGCCGCTGGTCCGCGTCGCCTCATGCACCACCACACAGCGCCCGGTCTTTTCGACCGAAGCCCGGATCGTGTCGAGATCCAGCGGCAAGAGGCTGCGCAGGTCGATGATCTCGGCATCGACACCGGCCTCCGCCACGGCGGCCTCGGCGACATGAACCATAGTGCCATAGGCCAGAACGGTCACGTCCCGGCCCGCACGCCGCAGCTCGGCCTTGCCGAGAGGGATGGCATAATGCCCCTCAGGCACCTCGCCGGCCGGATGGGCGGACCATGGGGTCGACTTGCCGGAATGGTCGCCATTGAACGGACCATTGTAGAGCCGCTTCGGTTCCAGAAAGATCACCGGGTCGGGATCTTCAATCGCCGCGATCAGCAGGCCCTTGGCGTCGTAGGGGTTGGAGGGGATCACCACCTTCAGCCCGGCGACATGGGTGAACAGCGCCTCGGGGCTTTGGCTGTGGGTCTGGCCGCCGAAGATTCCGCCGCCCGTCGGCATGCGCACCACCAGCGGACAGGTGAACTGCCCGTTCGAGCGGTGGCGCAGCCGGGCCGCCTCCTGGCTGATCTGGTCATAGGCGGGAAAGACGTAATCGGCGAACTGGATCTCGACGCAAGGCCGCATGCCCTGCGCGGCCATGCCCACCGCCATGCCGACGATGGCGCTTTCGTTGATCGGCGTGTCGAACACCCGCTCTTCGCCGTAGGCGGCCTGCAGGCCGGCGGTGCAGCGGAACACGCCGCCGAAATAGCCGACATCCTCGCCAAAGACGATGACCGAAGGGTCATCGGCCAGCTTGACGTCCATCGCGCTGCGCAGCGCCTCGATCATGGTCATGCGGGCCATGTCAGAACCCCATTTCCTGCCGCTGCCGCCGCAGATGGTCGGGCAGATCGGCGTAGACCCCCCGGAAAATCTCGGCCGGCGAGATCGGCTTCGGATCGACAAAGGTGCCATGCGTCTCGACCGCCTTCTGCACTGTCCTCACCTCGTCAAGGATCTCGGCCTCGGCCTGCGCATGCCGTTCCTCCGACCAGGCGCCACGCCGGATCAGATGCGCCTTCAGCCGCTCGACCGGATCGCCCAAGGGCCAGGCCCGGGCCTCGTCCTTCGGGCGATAGGCGCTCGGGTCGTCCGATGTCGAATGCGCGGCCGCGCGATAGGTGAACCATTCGATCAGCACCGGGCCATGGCCCTGCCGCGCCCGGCGGATCGCCCAGCGCGACACCGCCGCCACGGCGAGGTAATCGTTGCCGTCCACCCTGAGCGCCGGAATGCCATAGCCAAGCGCGCGGGCGGCATAGGTTTCGCTCTTGCCCACCGCAACCCCGGTGTAGGTCGAGATGGCCCATTGGTTGTTCACGACATTCAGCACCACCGGCGGCAGGTAGACCGATGCCGAAAGCAGCGCGCTGTGGAAATCGTTCGACGCCGTGGCGCCATCGCCGATCCAGCCTGCCGCGATCTTGCCATTGCCACGCAGGGCGCAGGCCATCGCCCAGCCCACCGCCTGCACATATTGCGTGCCGAGATTGCCCGAGATCGAAAAGAACCCATAGTCGCGCGCCGAATGCATGATCGGCAGTTGCCGGCCCTGCAACGGGTCGAGATCGTTCGAGTAAAGCTGGCCCATCAGCGCCTCCAGCGGATAATCCGCCGCGATCAGAAGGGTTTGCTGGCGATAGGTCGGGAAGTTCATGTCGCCCTTTTCCAACTGGCGCTGGAAGCCGCAGCCAATCGCCTCCTCGCCGGTGCATTGCAGATAGAACGAGGTCTTGCCCTGCCGCTGCGCATTCAGCATTCGCCGGTCCACGGCCCGCATCTGCAGCATGTCACGCAGGCCAAGCCGCAGATCGTCGTCGGACAGGTCCCCGATACAGTCGGCCCAGGGTCCGACGGCCCGGCCCTCGTCATCCAGAACGCGGATCAGGCCGATGGCGAAGGGACGCGCGTCCCTTGCCTCCAGATCCAGCGGCGGGACCGGCAGGCTGCCCGCCAGGGGAACGACGATGTTGGAAAAGTCCGGCGACTGGTCGGGCCGGGCTGGCGGGTGGGGAAAGGCGAGTTTCGCGGTCATTTCGGGGGCATCCGGGTTGCAGCGTCAAGGCGGATCACCTCGCCGTTGAGCATTGGATTTTCGGCGATGTGGCAGACCAGCGCGGCAAACTCCTCGGGCCGGCCAAGGCGGGGCGGGAATTGCGCGTGTTGCGCCAGTGCCGCCTGAACTTCGGGGGCGAAGCCCGTCACCATCGCCGTGCTGAAGATGCCCGGCGCGATGGCCATGACGCGGATGCCGCTGCGCGCCAGATCGCGGGCCATGGGCAGGGTCAGGCCGGCCACGCCCGCCTTGGAGGCGGCATAGGCCGCCTGCCCGATCTGTCCGTCCCAGGCGGCAATCGAGGCGGTGTTGACGATCACGCCGCGCTCACCATCGCCGTCCAGCGGGTCCAGCGCCGCCATGGCCGCCGCTGACTGGCTGGCCACGTTGAAGGTGCCGATCAGGTTTATGCCGATCACCTTCGCGAACCCTGCCGGATCATGCGCGCCATCGCGCGAGACAGTGCGGATTGCGGGCGCGATGCCGGCGCAGTTGACACAGATCCGCTCTGGCCCGTTGGCCGCGCGCAGTTCGGCCAAGCCAGCGGCGACCGACGCCGGGTCGGACACATCGCAGCGCGCAAAGCTGCCGCCAAGATCGGCCGCGACCGCCCATCCGGCCGTCTCGTCCCTGTCGAGAATGCCGGTCCGCACCCCCCGGGCGGCCAGGGCCTGCGCAACGGCCAGCCCCAGCCCCGAGGCCCCGCCGGTAATCACGGCGGACATGTCCTTGCCCAGTTTCATGGCCTTTTCCCCCCAAGCAGCTCGCGGGATATGTTGATGCGCTGGACGTCCGAGGTGCCCTCGTAGATCTGGCAGACCCGCACATCGCGGTAGAGGCGCTCCAGCGGGAAATCCTCCAGATAGCCGTAGCCGCCCAGCGTCTGGATCGCGTCCGAAACCACGCGCTCGGCCATCTGGCTGGCGAACAGCTTGGCGATGGAGGCCTCGCGCAGGCACGGTGCGCCGGCATCCTTGCGCCGGGCCGCGTTCAGCACCAGTTGCCGCGCGGCTTCGACCTGCGTGTCCATGTCGGCCAGTCGAAAAGCCACGGCCTGATGATCGGCTATCGGTTTGCCAAAGGCCCTGCGCCCCTTGGCATAGGCCACCGCCACCTCCAGCGCCGCCTGCGCCATGCCGACCGATTGCGCGGCAATGCCGATGCGCCCGACCTCCAGTGACGACAGCGCGATGGCAAGGCCCTGCCCTTCAGCGCCGATGCGGTGGTTGTCAGACAGGCGCAGCCTGTCGAAGGTCAGCGCGCAGGTATCCGAGGCGCGCTGGCCCATTTTCCGTTCGGGCGCGGCGACCGACAATCCGGGACTGCCGGCGGGAACGTAAAAGGCGGTGATGCCCTTCTTCCCAGCCTCCGGATCGGTGACGGCAAAGGTGATGAGGCCACCGCAGATCCGGGCCGAGGTGATGAACTGCTTGGCGCCGTCCAGGACATAGCCCTCGCCCGCGCGCCGGGCGCGACTGCGGATCGCGGCGGCATCGGTGCCGGCCTGCGCCTCGGTCAGGGCAAAAGCGCCGATGAACGCGCCCCGCGCCGCAGGGTGCAGCCAGAGCCGCTGCTGGTCCGGCGAGGCGTAGCGCGACAGGATGGCGCAGAACGGGGCGTTGTGAACCGACATCATCGTCGACACCGCGCCATCGCCGCCCGCCACCTCCATCAGCGCCAGCGCGTAAGAGACGTAATCGGCGCCGATGCCGCCCTGACCTTCCGGCACGGTCATGCCCAGAAACCCGAGCGCCGCCATTTCGGCAATCAGCTCCGGTTCGATCTCGCCCGCCCTTGCCCGCGCCGCGGCCCCCGGCGCCAGCCGGCCTTGGGCAAAGCTGCGGGCAGTGTCGCGGATCATCACCTGTTCGTCGGTCAGGATCAGGTTCATCTCAGTCCCTCGCGATGGCGATGGACAGCGCCTCGCCGCCGCCGATGCAGATCGAGGCGATGCCGCGCTTCAGCCCGCGGTCTTCCAGGGCATGCAAGAGCGTCACCACGATCCGCGCCCCCGAAGCGCCGATCGGATGGCCCAGCGCGCAGGCTCCGCCATTGACGTTCACCCGGTCCTCGGGCAGCGCAAGCTCGCGCACGAAGGCAAGCGCGACGACGGCAAAGGCTTCGTTCACCTCCCACAGGTCCACATCGCCTGCCTGCCAGCCCAGCCGGTCCAGAAGCTTGCGTGTGGCGGCGACCGGCGCGGTCGAGAACCAGGCCGGTTCCTGTGCATGGCCCGCCGCGCCGATGATCCAGGCGCGCGGCGCAAGCCCCTGCGCGCGCAGGGCCTCGCCCGAGGCCAGCACCAGCGCCGCCGCGCCGTCCGAAATCGACGAGGAACTGGCGGCGGTCACGGTGCCGTCAGCGCGGAAGGCGGGCTTCAGCAGCGGGATTTTGGCGGGCTGCGCAAGACCGGGCTGTTCATCCGCCGCCACCACCACCGCCCCCTTGCGCCCGGTCACGGTGACGGGCGCAATCTCGCGCGCGAAGGCGCCGCGGCCCTGCGCATCGAGCGCGCGTTCCAGCGAGCGGATGGCCCAGGCATCCTGCTCGGCGCGGGTGAAGCCGAAAGTTCCGGCGCAAAGCTCGGCGAACTGGCCCATCAGCGCGCCCTTGTCATAGGCGTCCTCCAACCCGTCAAAGAACATGTGGTCGATCAGCCGCCCATGCCCCAGCCGCTGCCCCCGGCGCGAGTTGGGGATCAGGTGCGGCGCATTGGTCATGCTTTCCATGCCGCCGGCCAGCATCACCCGCGCCTCGCCGGCACGGATGCGCAGCGCCGCGTCAAGGATAGCCCGCATCCCCGAGCCGCAGACCTTGCTGATCGTGGTGCAGGGAATGGAGTGCGGCAGGCCCGCCCGCAGCACGGCCTGTCGCGCCGGAGCCTGACCAACGCCCGCCCCCAGCACCAGCCCGAACAGCGCCTCGTCAATCCGCTCGGGCGCAAGCCCCGCCTGCGCAACCGCGGCCCGCACTGCGACCGCGCCAAGATCCGGGGCAGCCAGATCGCTGAACGCACCCTGAAACGCCCCGATGGGCGTGCGCTGTGCCGATACGATTGCGACCGGTTCCATGACCGACCCTCCCCTGCAGTCTGCGTCGGGCGGATTGCCCTGCGCTGCCTCCAGTCTACAGCCGTTTGCCGGCATGGGTCTCCTTCAGCTCTTGCCATCGGAGGCAATCTGAGCATGATTCAGCCAATAATTTCGCCATTATCGGGTGTGGCATGCTTGATCTGGACGAGACCGATCTTCGGATTCTCCGCGCAATGCAAGGTGACGGCAATCTGTCGGTCACCGAGATTGCCTCCCGTGCGGGGCTGTCGCAGTCACCCTGCTCGCGCCGAATCGCCCGCTTGCAGGAACAGGGGGTGATCCGGGGCAAACAGACGGTTCTTGATGCCAGAAAGCTTGGGTTCGACACGCTGATCATCCTGCGCATCAAACTGCAGGGGCACGAGCGCGGTCAGCTCGAAGCCTTCAAGAAAGCGGTGCGGGAGATCCCCGAAATCCAGATCGCGCTGCTGGTGTTGGGCGATTTCGACTTCTATCTTCGGGTCATCGTGCGCGATGTCGACCACTACCAGCAACTGCTGCAAAACAAGCTGGTCTCGTTGCCCGGCGTGCGCGAGATGCAAAGCTCCGTCATCCTTGAGGTGGTCAAGGATTCAAAGACCCTGCCGATCTGAAGCCCATGTCCGACCTGCGGCGCCGGTCGCAGTGTTTCGGGGCCTGAACTCAACCCCAGGGCGGAGGTCGCTTGTCAAGGAAGGCCTGAATTCCCAGCCTCGCCTCCTCAGCTTCCCAGATGTCGGCCAGGCGCGTGATGCTGTCGTCGATCACGCTGGCGTCGATCCGGGGGCCAAGAGAGCGGGCAAGAGACTTGGCGGCCGCAACTGCGCCGGGGGCGGTGGCGAGATAGGGTGCGACCTCGGCCTCGATGGCGGCATCCAGATCGGCCGCATCGACGACGCGGGACACAAGACCAAGTGTCTCTGCCTCATCCGCCTCGAAGACCCGTGCCGACATGAAGACACGCCGCGCCCGGCCCTCGCCCATGCGGGCCAGCACATAGGGGCCGATGGTCGCGGGAATGATGCCCAGCCGGGTTTCCGAGAAACAGAACTTGGTGCCGCGCGCCGCGACCGCAACATCACAGACGCAGGCCATGCCAACGCCACCACCAAAAGCCCCGCCGTGCAGCCGGCCGATCAAGGGCACGGGCAGGGTGTTCAGCGCCTGCAGCATTTCGGCCAGTTTGCGTGCTTCGACCAGACGCTGCGGGCGGTCGGCCTCGATCTGCGCCTTCATCCAGGCAAGATCGCCGCCGGCGCAAAAGGTGGACCCTGCGCCCGACAGCACGACGGCGCGAGTGCCGCGTTCCTCTGCCATTCTGCGGGCGAATTCGGTCAGCTCCGCAATCATGGCAGCGGACAGCACGTTGCGGCGGTCGGGCGTGTTCAGTGTGACATGCACCACGCCGCGAGGGTCGCGACGAACATCAAGCGTTTGCCAGGTCATGTCGGGTTCCTCAATCTATGGGCAAATTCGCCGGCCCGGGCCAGCCGGTCAAGGTCAAGCCCGGTCTCGAAGCCCGCGGCATGAAGCATCGCCGCCACGGCTTCGGTGGCGACATTGCCCTTGGCGCCGGGCGCAAAGGGACACCCACCGAGACCGCCGACCGAACTGTCGAATACCCGCAGGCCCCGATCCAGACTGACCGCGATATTGTCCAGCGCCCGGCCGCGCGTGTCGTGGTAGTGCCCCGCCAGCCGACCCGCCGGAATCCGCGCCAGAACCGCGTCCAGCATCCGGCCGATCGTCTCGGGTGTGCCGGCGCCGATCGTGTCACCCAGACTGACCTGATAGCAGCCCATCCTGACCAGCGCTTCGGCCACTTCGGCCACCGCCTCGGGGCCGACTGGGCCGTCATAGGGGCAATCGGTAACGCAGGACACATAGCCGCGCACCGGGATCATCGCGGTGCGGGCGCTTTGCAGGACAGGCCGGAACCGGTCCAGACTTTCGGCGATCGAGCAGTTGATGTTCCGCTGCGAAAACCCTTCCGAGGCCGAAGCAAAGACCGCCACCTCATCCGCCCCGGCCTCCAGCGCCCGTTCGAAGCCCTGAAGGTTGGGGGTCAGCGCAGCATAGATCACGCCGGGCTTGCGGCGGATACCCGCAAGCACCGCGGCGGCATCGGCCATCTGCGGCACCCATTTCGGGCTGACGAAGCTTGTCACCTCGATATAGGAAAAGCCGCAGTCGGAAAGCTGATCGACAAGGCGGATCTTGTCGGCGGTGTCGATCTGGCGCGCTTCGTTCTGCAACCCGTCGCGCGGGCCCATTTCGTAAAGCGTGACCGCCTCAGGCATCATCCGTCTCCAGTTGCACCAGCATCGTGCCGTCGCTCACCTGATCGCCCTCGGCCACCAGCACCTCGCGCACGGTGGCATCGCGCGGGGCGGTCAGGATATGCTCCATCTTCATCGCCTCCAGCACCAGAAGCGGCGTGCCCTTCGTCACTTTCGTCCCGGCACGGGTGCGCAGCGATGAGACCAGCCCGGGCATCGGTGCGATGACCGCAAGGCCGCCGTCGTGGTCATGCGCGGCCACCTGCAACGGATCGACCGGGGTGAAGTCATGCTTGTGCCCATGCAAAAACAGGCTGATCCGCTCCGGGGCGATCACCACATGCGCCGAGGCCTGGTGGCCATCGCTGGCAAAGCGCAGTGCGCCGCCGCGGTGGTCCAGCAGGTCAAGCGTGACCGCAAGATCAGGGCCGGTTACCCGGAAATGCCGCGGGCCAAGGTGCTGCACCCGCAGGCCAAGAGCGTGGCCCTTGTAGTCCAGCGTCACATGCGCCTCGGCCTGTCCCCAGCCGCGCCAGCCGGTCAGCCGGTCCCAGGGGTCGAGGGTCGCAGCCGGGTCAAGCAGGTGCAACGCTGCAAGCGCCGCCAGCGCCGGTGCCTCGGCGGGCATGGCGGGCCGTTCGGTCAGCCGCGGCAGGTCGCGGGCGATCAGGCCGGTATCGACATGGCCGGCGGCAAAGCCGTCGTGCCGGGCAAGCGCGGCGAGAAACTCGACATTGGTGGTGCAGCCGGCAATCCGGCAGGCGTCCAGCGTCGTGGCCAACTGGCGCAGTGCCGCCGCGCGATCCGGTCCGTGGACGATGACCTTGGCGATCATCGGGTCATACCACGGCGAGATATCATCCCCTTGCCGCACACCCGCATCAATGCGCACCGGCCCGCGGGCAAAGCTGGTCGCCGCCGGAAAGCCGAGATGGGTCAGCCGGCCGATGGCGGGCAGGAACCCCTTGTCGACATCTTCGGCATAAAGCCGGGCCTCGAAGGCATGGCCGGTGATCGCCAGATCCTCTTGCCGGAAGGGCAGCACCTCGCCCGCCGCCACGCGCAGTTGCAGCTCGACGAAATCAAGACCGGTGATCGCCTCGGACACCGGGTGTTCAACCTGAAGCCGGGTATTCATCTCCATGAACCAGAACCCGTCGGCGCGCGGCGGTCCGGCCCCGTCGACGATGAATTCCACCGTTCCGGCCCCTTGATAGCCGATGGCGCGCGCCGCCTCGACTGCCGCCCGACCCATCGCAGCGCGCACCTCGGCGGGCATGCCGGGGGCGGGAGCCTCTTCGATCACCTTCTGGTGGCGGCGTTGCAGGCTGCAATCGCGTTCAAACAGATGGACGACATTGCCATGCGTATCGCCAAAGACCTGAATCTCGATGTGCCGGGGCTGGGTGATGTATTTCTCGACCAGACAGGCCGGGTCGCCGAAGCTGGCCTGTGCCTCGCGCGCCGCACTTTCAAGCGCCTGTGCAAAATCGGCCGGGTCCGTGACCAGCCGCATGCCCTTGCCGCCGCCCCCTGCCCGGGCCTTGATCAGCACCGGATAGCCGATGGCCGCGGCCTCGACGGCCAGCAGCGCGGGCTCTTGCCGTTCGCCGTGATAACCGGGAACCACTGGCACACCCGCGCTTTGCATCAGCGCCTTGGCGGCATCCTTCAGACCCATGGCGCGGATGGCGCTGGCGGGCGGGCCGATGAAAACCAGACCGGCAGCCTGAACCGCCTCGACGAAACCGGGATTTTCCGACAGGAAGCCATAGCCGGGATGGATCGCCTGCGCCCCCGTCCGCAGCGCGGCGGCGATGATCCGGTCGCCGCGCAGATAGCTGTCGGCCACCGCCGCCGGGCCGATATGCACCGCCTCGTCCGCCATGGCGACATGCAGCGCGCCCGCATCGGCGTCGGAATGGACGGCCACCGTGGCAATGCCCAGACGCCGGGCGGTGGTGATGACACGGGCGGCAATCTCGCCCCGGTTCGCAATCAGGATCTTGGTGAACATGGCGCGGGCCTCACATGCGGAACACGCCGAAGCGCGTCTCTGGGATCGGGGCGTTCAGTGTGGCCGACAGCGACAGGGCCAGCACCTGGCGGGTCTGGCGCGGGTCGATGATGCCGTCATCCCAAAGCCGGGCCGAGGCATAAAGCGGGTGCGACTGGCGGTCGAACATCTCGATCGTCGGGCGCTTGAACTCGGCCTCCTCCTCGGCCGACCATGTGCCGCCCTTGCGCTCGATCCCGTCGCGGCGGACGGTGGCCAGAACTCCGGCCGCCTGTTCGCCCCCCATCACCGAAATCCGGCTCATCGGCCAGGTCCACAGAAAGCGCGGGCCATAGGCACGGCCGCACATGCCGTAATTGCCCGCCCCGAACGATCCGCCGACAATCAGGGTGATCTTCGGCACCTGCGTCGTGGCGACCGCGGTGACAAGCTTCGCCCCGTCCTTGGCAATGCCGCGGTTTTCCGCCGTGCGCCCCACCATGAAGCCCGAGATGTTCTGCAAAAACACCAAGGGGATACCGCGCTGCGAACACAGCTCGACGAAATGCGTGGCCTTCAACGCGCTTTCCGAAAAGATCACCCCGTTGTTGCCGATGATGCCCACTGGCATGCCCATGACATGCGCAAAGCCGCAGACGATGGTGGTGCCATAGCGCGGCTTGAATTCGTCAAAACGCGAGCCGTCAACGGTGCGGGCGATCACCTCGCGGATGTCGTAGGGGGTTTTCAGTTCCGCCGGCACAATGCCCATGATCTCGTCCGGGTCATAGGCCGGGTCTTCCGGCGCCTGCAGAGCAAGGCCGGGCCGCTTTTGCCGGTTGAGGCCCGCCACCGCCCGCCGGGCCAGCGCGAGCGCGTGGATGTCGTCATTGGCCAGCAGGTCGGCCACGCCCGACAGCCGGGTATGCACCTCGCCGCCGCCCAGATCTTCGGCCGAGACCACCTCGCCCGTGGCCGCCCGCACCAGCGGCGGTCCGGCCAGAAAGATCGTGCCCTGCCCCTTCACGATGATCGTCACATCCGACATCGCCGGAACATAGGCGCCGCCCGCCGTGCAGGAGCCCATCACCACGGCAATCTGCGCAATGCCCTGCGCCGACATGTTGGCCTGATTGAAGAAGATGCGGCCGAAATGCTCGCGGTCAGGGAAAACCTCGTCCTGATTGGGCAGGTTGGCGCCGCCGCTGTCCACCAGATAGACGCAGGGCAGCCGGTTCTCGGCAGCAATCTCCTGCGCGCGCAGGTGTTTTTTCACCGTCATCGGGAAATAGGTGCCGCCCTTCACGGTGGCATCGTTGCACAGGATCATCACTTCCTGGCCCTCAACCCGCCCGATCCCGGCAATCAGGCCCGCCGAGGGGCTGGCGCTGTCATACATCGCGTGGGCGGCAAACAGGCCAACCTCCAGAAACGGCGAGCCCGGGTCCAGAAGCCGGTCGATCCGCTCGCGCGGCAAAAGCTTGCCCCGGCTTTGGTGCAGCGCGCGGGCCTTGTCGCCGCCCCCCGCCAACGCCAGCCCGGCAGCGGCTGTCACGGTGTCGAAGGCGGCCATGTTGGCGGCCAGATTGGCGCGGAAAGTCTCGCTGCGCGGCGAGATGTGCGAAGTCAGGAGAGTCATGCCGTCATTGCCCCCATAAGCTCGCGCCCGATCAGCATGCGGCGGATTTCGCTGGTGCCGGCGCCGATCTCCATCAGCTTTGCATCGCGGAACAGGCGGGCAACCGGGCTGTCATTCAGGAACCCCGCGCCCCCCATGGCCTGCACCGCCTGATGCGCGACCACCATCGCCTCTTCCGAGGCGTAAAGCACGCAGGCCGCCGCATCGGCGCGCGTCACCTGTCCGCGGTCGCAGGCACGGGCCACCTCATAGACATAGGCGCGGGCTGAATTCAGCTTGGTGTAGATGTCGGCGATCTTGCCCTGCATCAGCTGGAACTGCCCGATGCTTTGTCCGAATTGCTTGCGGCTGACCATGTAGGGCATGATCTCGTCCAGACAGGCCGCCATGATGCCGGTGCCGATGCCCGACAGCACCACCCTTTCGTAATCCAGCCCCGACATCAGCACGCGCACGCCCTTGCCTTCGGACCCCAGCACGTTTTCCGCCGGCACCTCGACATTGTCGAAGATCAACTCCGCCGTGTTCGAGCCGCGCATCCCCAGCTTGTCGAAATGCATCGACGTGCTGAACCCCTGCATGGTCTTTTCGACGATGAAGGCGGTGATGCCCTTGGACCCGGCCTGCGGATCGGTCTTGGCATAGACCACCAGCACATCGGCATCCGGTCCGTTGGTGATCCAGTATTTCGTGCCGTTCAGCACATAGGCGTCGCCATTGCGATCAGCCCTGAGCGTCATCGACACCACATCCGACCCGGCCCCCGCCTCGGACATGGCCAGCGCGCCGACCTGGGTGCCGGCAATCAGGCCCGGCAGGTATTTCCTGCGCTGCGCCGGGGTGCCGTTCAGCTTGATCTGGTTGACGCACAGGTTCGAATGCGCGCCATAGCTCAGCGCCACCGAGGCCGAGGCACGGGCGATTTCCTCGACTGCGATGACATGGGCAAGATAGCCCATCCCCGCCCCGCCATATTCCTCGGGCACGGTGATGCCCAAAAGGCCAAGGCCGCCCATCTCGGCCCAAAGTTCGGCCGGAAAGGCATTTTGCCGGTCGACCGCGGCGGCCATCGGCTTGACCCGGTCTTGCGCCCAGCGATGCACCATGTCGCGCAGCGCGTTCACCTCTTCGCCGAGATCGAAGCTCATCGAGTGCAGAAACATGCCCTTCCCTCCCTATTCCGCCGCCACCGCCGCAGAGGTCTTGTCTTGCAAGGCGGCGCGGAGCCGGTCGCGCCGCGCCATCTGTCGTTTGAAAGCCGCGTCCTTGACCGGACCATAGCCGCGGATGTCCCGCGGCAGGGACAGAAGTTCGCGCAGCGTCGGCAGCGTCTCGGCGGTCAGGGTTTGTGCCGCCAGCGCCAGATCGGCCTCGTAAAGGGCAATCAGGGCGCGCTCCAGCTTGCGGTCGTGGCTCTGGCCGAACGGGTCGGCCCAGGTGCCGCGCAGCGGCTTCAGCCGGGCCAGCAGGCGCAGCACCGGCAGGATCCACGGCCCGAATTCGCGCTTGCGGGGCCGGCCATCAGCGGCCTTGCCCGGCAGGATCGGCGGGGCAAGGTTCAGCGCGATGCGGTAGTCGCCGGAAAATTCAGCCTCCAGACCGGCACGGAAGGCCGGAAGGGAATAAAGCCGGGCGACCTCGTATTCGTCCTTGTAGGCCAGAACCTTGGCATAGGCCTCGGCGGCGATGCGGGGCAGGTCCGCGGCACCGATCCGCGCCGCCGCCGCGACGACCCCGGCAAGCCCGGCGCGGTAACGCTCGGCCAGCGCCGCATTCTGATAGTCCGTCAGATGCGCTGCGCGCCGCGCGATCAGGGCGTCCAGCGACAGGGGTTCGGGTGGCTTCGGCACATGCGCCAGCAGCTCGACCCGCGCCGGGTCATGCGCCAGAAGCCGCCCCCAGTTGAAGGCGTCGGTGTTGGCCCTTACCGCCGTGCCGTTCAGGGCAATCGCCTCAAGGATCGAGGCGCTTGCCAGCGGCACCAGCCCGTTTTGCCAGGCATAGCCCAGCATCATCAGGTTCGCGCCGATCTCGTCGCCGGTCAGCCTTTGCGCCAGGGCCGAGAAGTTGCGGAAATGCCGGGCAGAGCGCACGGCCGCCGTGACCGAAGCCTCGACCTGCGGTTCGCGGAAATCGAAATCGCGGAGGCGGACGAAATCGGACACCGGGGTAATGCGGGTGTTCAGCACGGCCTCGGTCCGGTCGGGACTGCACAGCAGGATGGCATCCTTCGACGCGGCCACCACCGAATCCGCCGCGAGCAAGAGATCAGCAGACCCCGCGGCAATCCGCGGCGCGGCGATGGGCCGGTCGGGGCGCGAAATGCGGACATGGCTCATCACCGCACCGCCCTTTTGCGCCAGCCCGGCCATGTCCAGCACCATCGGGATCTTGCCCTCGACATGGGCGGCCATGCCCAGAATGGCGCTGATCGTCAGAACCCCCGTGCCGCCCACCCCGGCCAGCGCAAGGTTCCAGGCCCGGTCGATCTCCGGCAGGTCCGGTTCAGGCAGGGCCGTGACATCCGCCCCGCCTTGCGGCTGGTTCTTGCGCAAACCGCCCCCGCGCACCGTCACGAAGGACGGGCAGAAGCCCTTGAGGCAGGAGTAGTCCTTGTTGCAGGCCGACTGGTTGATCCGCCGCTTGCGGCCCAGTTCGGTTTCCAGCGGCTCCACCGCGATGCAGTTCGATTTCTCGGAACAGTCGCCACAGCCCTCGCAGACCTGCGGGTTGATCCACAGCCGCAGCGGCGGGTCTTCCAGCGCGCCGCGTTTGCGGCGGCGGCGCTTTTCGGCGGCGCAGGTCTGTTCAAAGACGATGATGGTGACGCCCGGCACCTCGCGCAGCTCCAGCATCACCGCGTCAATCTCGTCGCGGTGGCGGATCGCGGTTCCGGGGGCGAGATCGGCGGGGCGGTAGACCTCGGGGTGATCCGACATCAGCACGATGCGGGCGACGCGCTCGTGATACATCTGGTGGGTGATCTGCTGCGGCGTCAGCACCCCGTCGATCGGTTGGCCGCCAGTCATCGCAACCGCATCATTGACCAAAATCTTGTAGGTGATGTTCGCCCCCGCCGCGACCGACTGGCGGATGGCCAGATGGCCCGAGTGGAAATAGGTGCCGTCGCCGAGATTGACGAAGCGGTGCTTTTCGTCGGTGAACCGGCTGATCGCCGTCCACGGCACGCCCTCGGCCCCCATATGGGTAAAGGTCTCGGTCCGCCGGTCCATCCACTGCGCCATGAAGTGACAGCCAATCCCGGCCATCGCCTTGGACCCTTCCGGCACGCGGGTCGAGGTGTTGTGCGGGCAGCCGGCGCAGTAATGCGGCAGGCGCAGCACGGGGGGCGCATGTTCGGCGCCGCGCGCCTCGGCGCGGTGCAGCACTTCGGTCCGGGCGCGCAGATGGGCGGCCATGCCCTCGGGCAGATCCAGCCGCAACAGACGTTCGGCAATCGCGCCCGCGACGGAACCGACGGTCAGCCCGGCCGACAGGTGCAGGAAGGGATGGCCCGCCTCATCGAACTTGCCGACGATGCGGGGGCGCACGTCGGGGCGCCAGTTGAACAGCTGTTCCTTGATCTGGTTCTCGATGATCTCGCGGCGTTCCTCGACGATCAGCACCTCCTCCAGCCCGCGGGAGAAGGCGCGGATGCCTTCGGGCTCCAGCGGCCACGGCATGCGGACCTTGTAAAGCCGCATCCCGATCGCCGCCTGTTCCTGCGGCCCCAGCCCCAGCTCGGCCAGCGCCTGCCGCACATCCTCATAGGCCTTGCCCGAGGCGACGATACCGAAGCGGGCGTTCGGGTGGTCGATCACCAGCCGGTCCACCCCGTTGGCGCGGGCAAAGGCGATAGCGGCATAGCCCTTGTGTTCCTGCAACCGCTCGTCCTGCACCAAGGGCGGATCGGGCCAGCGCAGGTTCAGCCCATCGGGCGGCAGCTCGAAATCGGTCGGCAGCACGAACTGCCGCGCCTCTTGCGCCAGATCGACGACCGAGGTGATTTCCACGGTTTCCGAGATCACCTTGAAGCCGACCCAGCAGCCCGAATAGCGCGACATGGCGATGCCCAGCAGGCCCATTTCCAGGAACTCATGCACCGACGAGGGGTAAAGCATCGGCATCAGGGCCGAGATGAAGGCATGGTCCGACTGGTGCGGAATGGACGAGGATTTGCAGGTGTGATCGTCGCCGGCAATTGCCAGAACGCCGCCGTGCCGCGACGATCCGGCGGCGTTGGCGTGCTTGAACACATCGCCCGACCGGTCCACGCCCGGCCCCTTGCCATACCAGATGCCGACGATGCCGTCCTTGCGCGCGCCCGGCGACAGGTGCAGCTGCTGGCTGCCCCAGACGGCGGTGGCGGCGAGGTCTTCGTTCAGCCCGGGCTGGAACACCACCTCATGCCGGTCGAGATGTTTGCGCGCCTTGACCAGTTGCTGGTCATAGGCCCCCAAGGGCGAGCCGCGATAACCCGAGATGAAGCCCGCCGTGTTCAGCCCCGCCGCCCGGTCGCGGCGGATCTGGGTCATCGGCAACCGCACAAGCGCCTGCGTGCCGGTCAGATAGACCGCCCCGCGTTCCGCCGTGTATTTGTCGTCCAGCGAAATGGCCATCCGCGGTCCTTCCCTCATTCGCGCGGTGCAAACTGAGACAACCTTACTGCGGGCGCCCTGAAACAAGGTCGCTATTGCTGACCTTGTTCTTCGGCGATATGGTACATTGTATTTGATGAGGCGCCGATTTGCACGCCCTGTTGTCCAAATATGTTATCAATGCAAGACTTGTCGCCAAGCGGGGAAAGCCATGGATCTGGATGATTCGGACAAGCGCATCCTTCGGGCGCTGCAGACGCAGCCCGAACTGACCATGCGCGAACTGGCCGATGTGACCGGCCTCAGCCATTCGCCCTGCTGGCGGCGGTTGCAGCGGTTGCAGGCCGATGGCGCCATTACCCCGCGCCGCTTTGTCATCGACCCCGAGGCGGTGGGCTATGAAATCCTGGCGTTCTGTTTCGTGAAGATCAGCCACCACCAGCGCGACCGGCTGCGCGCCTTTGAAGATGCGGTGGCGCAGGTGCCTGCGGTGATGCAATGCTACTCGCTCAGCGGCGAATACGACTATGTGCTGCAGGTCATCGCCGCCAGCGTCCGCGACTACGAGGCGACGGTGAAGAACGCGCTGGTCGAATTGCCGAACGTGCAGTCGATCAACACCAGCTTTACCCTGAAACGGGTCAAGCACAGTCTGAACGTGCCGATCTGACTGCAACCACCGGGGCCGTGGGCAGTTGCACCACGCGGAACCGCGCCGGCGACGTTCACAGATGCTTGCGGTAGGTCTTGGAAAACTGGCTCGGTCCGGAAAAGCCGCAGGCAAAGGCCACTTCGGTCACGGACATCTCGGTTTCGCGCAGCAGCGCCGTGGCCCGGGCAAGCCGGATCCTGATGTAATACTGGCTTGGCGACAGGTTCAGATGCCGGGCGAACAGCCGTTCCAGCTGGCGGACAGATGTCCGCAGCATTTCGCCGATTTCAGCGACCTGCAGCACGCTGTCGATGTGACCTTCCATGATCCGGATCGCACCGGAGAGGACTTCGCTGCGCACGCCGAGAAGCGCGTTCAGCGACACCCTCTGTTTCGCGCCGGGCTGGCGGACGTGGCCGTAGATCATCATGTCGGCCACCTGATTGGCCAGATCGCCGCCATGCGACTGGCCGATCAGATGCAGCATCAGGTCGGCGGCGGCGGTTCCCGAGGCGGCGGTCGAGATGCGCGACAACACGAAGGCCTGATCGCTGGCCACGGCGGCGGGGTGCCGTTCGGCAAAACCTTGGGCAAACTGCCAGTCGACGGCACATTCCTGACCGTTCAGCAGCCCCGCGCGGGCCAGCGCCTCCAGCCCGCCGCAAAGGCCGATGATGGCAACGCCATGGGCATGCTGGCGCCGCAGATACGCCGGCAGCGCGGGCGTGTCTGCCGTCAGACTGCGGTGTCCCCCGACGACGACCAGCGTGTCGGCTCGGGACAGGTTGCGCAACGCGCCATCCACCAGAATCGTCGTGCCGCAGGACGACTTCACCGGCCCGCCATCGACCGACAGGGTTTGCCAGGCGAAAGTCGGCATGCCGCTGGCACAGTTGGCCAGCCGCAACGGCTCCATCGCGCAGGCAAAGGACACCTGCGTAAAGCCATCGAGCAGCAGGAAGACAAGGTGCTGCGTCGCGCCACGTCCGGTCAGAGGGCGAAGGAAGGTCATGTCCGTGCCGCGCTGCCTGTCAATCCATCGGCGAAGCGCCGCCCGCGGCCGCAAAGGCCGCGATCAGCGGCTGCATCCGGGCGACGCGCTCTTCGGCCCCTTCGGGTTTGCGAGCATCGCGCAGCACCTGCTTCCAGACATCGGTGGCCCGCTCGGTCGAGGTCCTGGCGCCATGTTCGCTCCAGGTGCCGAAATTGTTCAGATCGGCCACGATCGGGGCGTAGAACGCGGTCTGATACCGGTCCATGGTGTGCTGGGTCTGGAAGAAATGCCCGCCCGGTTGCACATCGGCAATCGCGTCAAAGCCGATCTCGGCGGCAGAGCCGGACGGCCGGCTGGCCAGTTCGGAAAAAACCTGCAGACTTTCGATGTCATTGATGAATTTCTCGTAGCCGAAGGTCAGGCCACCCTCCAGCCAGCCGGCGGTATGGACGATCAGCGTGCCGTGCGCCAGCGATGCCCCCCACAGCCCCATGGTGGTTTCCAGCGCCGCCTGCATGTCTGCGGTGTTCGATGCCGCCCCCGAGGCGGTGCGCCAGGGCAGGCCGATATGCCGCGCCAGCTGGCCGCCGCCGATCTGCATCTTGAGATGCTCGGGGGTGCCATAGGCGGGTGCGCCGCTTTTCATGTAGACGTTCGAGGAAAACCCGCCATAGCTGACCGGGCAACCCGCGCGGGCAAGCTGTGTCAGGGTGATCGCTGCCAGGGCTTCGGCGTGTTGCAGCGTCAGGGCGCCCGCCGGTGTGATCGGGGCCATGGCGCCCGCCAGACAGAAGGGTGTCACGATGCACATCTGGCCGGCGCGGGCAAAGTCGATCAGGCCCTGTGCCATCGGATTGTCAAGCAGCCGGGGCGAGTTGGTGTTGATCACCGTGCTGACCCAGACATCGCGGGCGAATTCGGCATCCGACAGGCCAAGCGCAGTCTGGATCAGTTCGAACCCCTGCTGCACCTGCCCCGGCCCGCGCGAGAACAGGAACAGCGGCTTGTCGGAATGTTCCAGCTGCGCCTGCAGCGTGGCGTAGTGGCGCAGATGCACCGGCACGTCCTGTGGCTCGGTCATCGGGCCAAGCATGTGGATGACGTCGTAATGCTGGCACAGCTGCACCGTCTCGACAAAATCGGCGATGGAGCCGGGGCGGCGGCCCCGGTCGCGGTCAGTCGCATTGGGACAGCCGACACCGGCCATGAAGATCATCGCGCCCTGTGCATAGTCCTGATCGCGCAAGGGGTTCGGGGCGCGCAAGGCCCAGCGTTTCGGTGCCGAGGCCAGGGCGGCCCGCACGATGTCCTTGCCGATGAAGACCATGTCATCGACCACCTTCGCGCCCGCCGCAGCATAGATCTGCCGCGCTTCGGGCAGGAGCACGCGCATGCCGAGTTCCTCCAGCACGCGCAGGGCGGTGTCGTGGATCGCGGCGATCTCGTCGTCGGAGAACATGGCCTGCGCCGGGAACGGGTGGCGCAACTGGCGATAGTTCGGCTGCCGGGTGACTTTGGGCGCCTGCTCGCGGCTGCGGCGGCGCGTGCGGGTGTCGGGCTCGGGGGTCGGTTCCATGGTGGCACGTCTCCTTGGTCAGGCGATTGGGTCAACCAGATCGGTCGCGCCGATCCAGCTCATAGAACAGGGCAGCAGCCCGCGGCTTGGATGCAGGCGAAGGGCGCCCTCGTGGCGACAGGCGGCTGGCCTTTCCGGTTGTTCAGGCCCTCTTTCAAAAGACCGGGCGCAGGGTCATGGCGGGTCATGACGTTTCCCGCAGATCAACTGCGCATCGCCCGACCCGCGGGGTCATAGGGTGAGCCCACGATGACGGTGGCCGCCACCTCCTGCCCGACGATATGGGTGGAAAGCCGCGAGCCGGGGTTGGCAACTGCCCGGTCGACCATGGCCATGGCAAGGCTTTTGCCGACCGTGTGGCCATAACCGCCCGAGGTGACGAAACCCACAACCTTGCCCGCCTGCCAGATCGGCTCATAGCCCGAGGCGTCCGCATCGGTCGCCGCAATTTCCAGCGTGACCAGCACGCGGTTCGAGGCGGTCGCGCGCTCGGCCAGCGCGGCATCGCGACCGATGAAGGCGGGCTTGTCCCAGCCGATGAAGCGGTCCATCCCGGTTTCGCCTGGGGTATAGCCCTGGGTGAATTCTCGCGACCAGATGCCAAAGCTTTTCTCCAGCCGCAACGACAGGACAGCGTTGAAGCCGATCTCGCGCAGGCCATGACCAGCGCCCACGGCCAACAGCAATTTGCGCAGCGTGGCATGTTCCAAAGCCCCGCAGTTGATCTCATATCCCGTCTCACCCGTCACCGACATGCGCGCCACCCGGGCGCGGATCAGGCCGATGTCGAGCATCTGGCAAGCCATGAAGGGCATGGCCTTGGCCGACAGATCCTGATGCGTCAGGCCTTGCAGGATCTCGCGCGCCTTCGGACCGACAAGGGCAAAGCCGCCCACCGCATCGGAAATGTCGCGCACCGTCACGCCGGGGGCGGCATGGGTTTCGAACCAACGCATGTGCCATTGCCGCAGGTAATACGACCCCATGATCCAATAGCGGCCATCGCCCCAGTTCAACAGTGTCAGATCGCCCTTGAGCTTGCCGTTTTCGCCCAGCATCGGGGCCAGCGTGGCACGGCCCGGTTTCGGCAGGTTGCAGGCAAAGATGCCGTCCAGCCAGCCCGCCGCCCCGGGGCCGCCCACCTCGTAGCGCGAAAAGGCGGTGATATCCAAAAGCCCGGCGGCGGTGCGGGCGGCGCGGGCCTCCTCGCCGATCAGGTCGAAAGCGTTGGACCGCTTCAGCGACGGGGTTTCCTCGAACCCGTCCGGCGCGAAATACAGCGGCTGTTCCAGACCCCAGCCCGCGCCCCAGCGGCAGCCTGCCGCGGTCATGCCCTCATAGGCGCCGGGGGTCTTCAGGGTGCGGCCGGCGGGCAGTTGTTCGTTCGGATAAGACATCACGAAGCGGCGCGAATAGAACTGGCCGGTGGTCTGCCGGATATATTCGCGGTTCGAAGCAAACTCGCCATAGCGCGCAATGTCCATGCCGTAGATATCGGCCTGCGGCTCGCCGCCGATCATCCATTCCGCCAGCGATTTGCCCACCCCGCCGCCCTGCAGGAAGCCTGCCATCACGCCGCAAGCCACCCAGTAATTGCGCAAGCCCCGCACCGGGCCGACCAGCGGGTTGCCATCGGGTGAAAAGGTGAAGGCGCCATTGACCCAACGCTTGACGCCCGCGGTGTTCAGGCAGGGGAAGCGCTGGAAGCCCAGCGAAAGCTCGTCCTCGATGCGGCCGAGGTCTTCCTGGATCAGCTCGACCCCGAAATCCCAGGGCGCGCCATCCATGTTCCAATGCTGGTACTTGCGCTCATAGATCCCCATCAGCAGGCCCTTTTGTTCCTGCCTGGTGTAGGTAAAGCCTTCCAGATCGACGATCAGCGGGATTTCGCCCGCCATCCCGACCAGTTCGGGAATGGCTTCCGTGACCAGGTAGTGATGTTCCATCGGCGAGACCGGCAGGTCGACACCGGCCATGCGCCCCACCTGCTTGGCCCAAAGCCCGCCCGCGTTGACCACATGTTCGGCCAGGATCACGCCCTTGTCGGTGCGCACCTCCCATTGGCCATCGGCACGCTGGTGCAGGCTTTCCACCTTGGTATGCTCGACAATATCCGCCCCCCGGTTCTTTGCGGCGCGGGCATAGGCATGCACCACCGCCGAGGGGTCGATATGGCCCTCGCGGTCGCTCCACATGCCGCCGATGATACCTTCGGTCGAGATGATCGGGCAGCGGCGCCTGATCTCGTCGGGGCCGATCAGCTCCACGTCGTCGATTCCGAGCGACTGGAAGGTGCGATAGGCCGATTGCAGCCATTCCCAGCGCGCCGGCGCCGAGGCGACAGAGATGCCGCCGGTCATGTGCATGCCGATGTTGATACCCGATTCCGCCCCGACCTCGGTCAGCAGGTCGATGGTATAGGCCTGCAGGGCGGCAATGTTCGGATCGGCATTCAGCGCATGAAACCCGCCCGCCGCGTGCCAGCTGGAGCCGGCGGTCAGCACGTCGCGCTCGACAATGGCGACATCGCTCCAGCCAAACTTCGTCAGGTGGTAGGCAACCGAAGCACCCACGACTCCACCGCCGACAATGACCACGCGGTAGTGATTCTTCATGAGGCACCTCCTGTTGCTGAAAGGCTGCCATGAAGGTACACTAATGTCTAGTTTTATCCACACACAAATGGACGGACGGATGCAGAATCGCCGAAGTGCCACGGCAGAACCCTGCCGCGCCGTGCCGGAAAGCATATCTGACCTTAGAAAGAAATCTGCGCAACTTACAGAAAAGCGTCAGACTTTTGAACGCTTTGGCAACTTGAACACCTTTTCGTCGACCCGATCCGCCAGCTCCTGGCACTGGCGCGCATCCGGCGCGACACCGGTAAAGATGTGGATGTAGGTCGGCCCATGCGAAAAGCGGACCTCGGGCTCCTCGAGCACGTCAAGGGTGTACTGACCGATCTGGGTGAAATAGATCACCCGAGCCCGGATCAGGGCCTCCTGTTCGCGATAGCCATAGCGCAGGAACATCCGGCGCAGGGCATCGACGCGCAACGTGTCGGCCTCGACCACGACGGCGCGCACCGCGGGCGAGCGGCGCCCCCAAAGCCTGACCGCAATGTCCAGCGCCGGGTCGAACAGCGCCTCGTCAATCCAGCACTCAAAGACGCTGATCAGCGCCCGGTTCACATCTGGCTCCGGCCGCATTGCCCGTTCAATGATCGGGCTGGTGTTCTTGCGCAGCCAATCGTCAAGCATCGCCTTGTGCAGATCCTCGCGGCTTTCGAAATGCCAGTAAAAGCTGGACCTTGCGACGCCCAACTGCTTGGCCATGATCTGCACCTTGACCCGGTCGATGCCATCGTCGACCAGAGTGCGCAGGGCAAGATCCAGCCAGTCCTGCCGGCTGAGCCGTTCAGAGCGCTCCGCCTCCAACTCCGGGCTGTCTTCCGCGCCGATATGGCTCTGCTCGGTCATCCTGGTCTTCCTGTCCTGCCTGTGGCCAAGCATAGGCCCTGACCATCCGTTCTTGCAATGCACGATGCCAGAGCGTTTGCGGAAGCCGCAAGACGGCCCGGCGCAAGGACTGCCACGCCCCGCAGGCAGGTTGCCATCACCACAGAGAGCCAACGTGCAAGACTGTCCCCTTGCGAATGCCACCCATCCCCGGGTTTCAAGGGCACATCCCGAGGCACCCCGGCAAGTCCAAGCGCCAATCCACCCGATATATTCAATATTTTCCGAATATTGCCCAAGCTCCACTCCCGATCACCCGCGGCACTTGACTCGAATCAGTCCAGATGTTTGGCTTCATTAGGTACATAAATGTCCCTAAATTTGACAAATACGGCAACAGGGAGATCAAGATGACAGAAGAGCTGCACCCACCGGCCCATCCCGGCGCGGTCCTGTTTTCCGATGAATGCCAGCGCGGCCAGCTCGACCGCCGGGAATTCATGACCCGGGCGACCGCGCTCGGCGTTTCGGCGGCCGCGGCCTATGGCCTGCTGGGCCTTGAGACCCCGGTCGCCGCGCAAGAGGCCCCCGCCACGGGCGGCACGCTGCGCATGGCGATGGAAACCCGCCCCGGCAAGGACCCGCGCACCTGGGATTGGGCAGAACTGGCGAACTTTGCCCGGGGCTGGCTCGACTATCTGGTCGAATATGAAGCCGACGGCTCGCTGCGGCCGATGCTTCTGGAAAGCTGGGAGGTCAATGACAATGCCACCGAATTCACGCTGCATGTCCGCAAGGGCGTGAGCTGGAACAACGGTGACGCCTTTACCGCGGACGATGTGGTGCGGATCATCACCGACTGGTGCGACGCCAATGTCGAAGGCAACTCGATGGCGGCGCGCATGGGCGGGCTGGTGGACGAGACGACCAAAAAGGTCCGCGACGGTTCCGTCACCAAGGTGGACGACCACACCGTCAGGCTGACCCTGCCCGCACCCGACATCTCGATCATCGTCGGCATGGCGGACTATCCGGCAGCGGTCTACCACGCCAGCTATGCGGGCGGCGACAACGCGGCAAGCCCGGTCGGAACTGGCCCCTACCTGCCGGACGTCAACGAAATCGGCGTCAAGCAAACGCTTGTGCTCAACCGCGACCATACCTGGTGGGGCACTGCCGTCTATGGCGGGCCCTACCTTGAAAAGATCGAATACATCGACCTCGGGACCGATCCGTCCAGCGTCGTCGCCGCAGCCGGGTCGGGCGAGATTGACGCCTCCTACCGCAGCCAGGGGGATTTCATCGACCAGCTTGACGCCATCGGCTGGACCAAATCCGAAGCCGTGACCGCGGCCACGCTGGCGGTGCGGTTCAACCAGGCCTCGGATCTCTACAAGGACAAGGCCGTCCGCCGGGCGCTGCAATCCTGCGTCGACAACAAGGTGGTGCTGGAACTGGGCTACAGCGGCCTTGGCCAACCTGCCGAAAACCATCACGTCTGCCCAATTCACCCGGAATACGCCCCGCTTCCGCCGCTGGTCGTCGATCCGGCCGCCGGCAAAGCCGCGATCGAGGCGGCAGGGCTGATCGACACCGAGTTCGAGCTGATCTCGCTGGAAGACGACTGGCAGGCGGCGACCTGCGACGCCGTTGCGGCGCAGATCCGCGACGCCGGGATCACCATCAAGCGCACCACGCTGCCCGGCTCGACCTTCTGGAACGACTGGACCAAGTATCCGTTCTCGGCCACCGAATGGAACATGCGCCCGCTTGGCGTGCAGATCTTCTCGCTCGCCTACAAGTCCGGTGTCGCCTGGAACGAAACCGCGCTGAACAATGCCGATCTCGACGCCGCTCTGGCCGAAGCGCTGTCGATCTCTGATGCTGCGGCGCGCAAGGTGGTGATGGAGAAGATCGAAAGGATCATGCAGGATGAGGGCGTGCTGATCCAGCCCTACTGGCGTTCGCTTTACCGCCACACCGCGCCGGAAATTCATGGTTGCGAACAGCACCCGATGATCGAGCATCATCACTACAAATGGTGGAAAGCGCAGGCCTGAGCGGTCTTCAGGGCCGCGCGGTCAGATCCCGGGCGGCTCCGTCCGCCCGGATTTCCTGTCCCCGCATCTGCCACATCAGGCCAAATTGCCTCTCAGTCACAGGATGTTGCCCCCGCCGTCTTGCACCCTCCGCCACGTCTGCGTCCTTTTTCTGGTGCGGCAGGAACCCGTCACGATCCCAGCCTGCAAGCCTGAAACAGCGGCGCCGATCCGCGAATGAGAGGCATGGCGCAGCCGCTCCAGCAGGTTGAAATCGCACAGGGCCAAGGCCAGCGCCTGATACCAGTGCCGGGCCACGACGGCTGCAGCGATATTACGCCGGAACGGCGGCTTCCAGCCTTGCGTCGTCGAACCGGGCGCACAGGGCCAGAACGTCGTCGCGATCCCTGCTCAGGCAAGCGGCGGTGGACAGCGCGTCCGCAAGAGCGGCCGACCCCGCAGAAACCGAGATCGCCCGCCAGCGCGACTGGACTGGCCGGCCGGTTTCGGGGTTGAGAATATGGCTGCTCTCACCATCGCCCGCGAAGGTCATGCCGAGCGGGGCAGAAGTGGCCAGCGCCCGGTTCCTCAGGGCAACGCTGCCCCCCGAGGCCAGTTGCACCGGCCAGTCGCCTTCGGGCAGGGCGCGCAACTCGCCGCTGTCGATCAGCGCGCGCGTCAGGCCGTTGTCGGCGAGCAGCGCCGCTACACGGTCGGCGATGTAGCCCTGGGCAATCCCGTTCAGCGTCAGCGCCATGCCGGGGCGCAGTGCGATGGCGTCTGACGAAAGGCCGACGCCCTGCCAGCCGATCAGGGCACGGGCTGCAGAACGCTGCGCATCCGAAAGGCGCTGACCTGCCCCCCGCGCCCCGGCCTCGGCCTGCCACAGCGGCTGGATGGTCGGGTCGAACCGCCCGCCACTGGCCGCATGGACCCGCCCGGCAAGGGCCAGGCATTCCAGAAGCTCGAACGGGGGGGCAAGAAGCTGCCCGTTGCGGTTCAGGCGCAACAGCGCTGAGTCCGGCAGGTAGATCGAGAAGACGCCTTCCAGCCGCCGAATTTCGGCCATGGCCATTCGGGCAAGCCGCGGGGCCTCGGGGTGCTGCAACCGCAGAGTCACCCGCGCGCCCAACGCCAGTCCGGTTTCGACATGCAGATCGGGCGCGCGTGCCAACGCGTGCGACGGCATCAATGCGGCGGAAATCGCGATGAAGCGGCGGCGGGTCAGCATGGTCAACCTCCCGTCGCGCCGGACAAGGATTTCAGGCGGCGCGCATAATCCGCATCGCCCTCGGCCTCGGGCGACTCGGCGGCAAGGAGGGTGGCGTCGGCGATGGCCTCCAGCCCGACGACGCTGCCGCCATGCTGCGCTGCAAAGGCCGCGGCGGCGGCCGGATCGGCGAAGGGCACCACTTCGGGCGCGCCCATGCCGCCCTCGGCATCCGACTGGACGACGAAATGCGCCGTAGTGGCGTCGATCCAGTTGTCCGCCCCCGGCTCTGCCCAGCTGGCCCCCGCCGCCCCCATGTCGCTGACATAGATCGCCAGGACCCGGTGGCTTTGTTCCGGCAGGCGCAGATAGGCGACTGTATCGCTGGCCTGGCTGAAGAACAGCGGTGCCCCCGGCAGGCCTTCCAGGTGGATCTGGCCTTTCGGGCCTTCATGCTCCAGCAGGTTCATCTGGCAGAAATATCCCAGCGTCTCCGGCTTCAGCGGCAGGGGGGCGGTGTTCTGCGCGACCTCTTCCTGACAGGCGGCGAGAGCGAGGACGAACAGCAAGGCGCGTTTCATGGCGTGACCTTTCGGAAGGCGGCGGCGGCAAGGGCCAGAGCGGCCAGCGGCCAGAGAAGGACCGAGGCAAGGGATTGCCACAGCGGGATGGTGTCGGCAGCGCCGCCGACGCCGGCCGCGGCGGCGGTGGCGCCCGAGGCGGTCAGGTTGAACAGCCGGAAAGCATCGGCCGGATTGACCAGAAGCGCGACCGGGAAGGCCTCGGTGGTGAACCAGCCGCCGTTGTCGGCGACGATGGCGGACAGCAGGCCAAGATCATAGAGCACGACCAGCCCAAGCCAAAGCCCGATGGCCAGCCCGGCCGCCCCCGAAGGGCGACGGGACAAGGCGGAAAGCGCATAGCCGGCACCCAGGAACGTCGCGCCCAGAAGCACCGAGGACCACGAAAGCCGCCAGAGGGCAGGCAGGCCGGTCAGCGCCTCGGGGTCGTTCCAGATCGCAACACCCGCGGCAAGCCCGTGGCCCAGCAGCAGCGCCAGCGCCAGAATTGCCAGATGCGCCGCCAGCTTGCCGATCAGCACCGCCTCGCGCGCGATGGGATAGGCCAGCAACAGCGGCAGCGTGCCGCGCTCGGCCTCGCCGGCGATGGCGTCAAAGCTCATCAGCAGCGCCAGAAGCGGGATCAGATAGACCGACAGCGAGGTCAGCGAGGCCACGGTGACAGACAACCGGTCCACCCCCAACCCTCCCGTCGGGGCAGAACCGGCCAGCGCCAGCACGAGCGAGAACACCGCCATCACCGCAAGCGCGATGGAGACCCAGCGGTTGCGCAGGGCGATGCGAAACTCGGTTCGGGCGGTCGAGAGGATGCGCTTCATTGGACGGTCCCCCGGCTGAAATGGCTGTAAAGGTCTTCAAGACTTGGCGGCAGCACGTCCAGATCGGCCACCTTGTCACCCAGCCCGGCAATGCGGCCAAGCTGGGCAAGCTTTTCGGACTGCGTGCAGGTCAGGTGCAAGGCCCCGTCCACAAGGATCGCCCCCGGCAGGCTGCGGGCAATCTCGGGCGCGGAACCGTTCCTTGCCGTCACATGCAGCGTGACCGGCAGGTCGGCGCGGCGTCTCAACTCGGCCAAGCTGCCCTCGGCCACCATCCGGCCCTTGGACAGGATCACGATCCGGTCGGTCCGCGCCTCGACCTCGGTCAGCGCATGCGAGGAGAGCAGGATCGAGGCCCCCTGCTTTGCAAGGTCGTCCAGGAGTGCATAGAACTCGCGCCGCGACACCGGGTCCAGACCCGAGGTCGGCTCGTCCAGCACCAGAAGCCGGGGTTGGCCGATCAGCGCCTGCGCCAGACCGACACGCTGACGCATACCCTTGGAATAGGTGCCGATCCGCCGGCGGGCGGCCTGCGCCAGCCCCACCTTTTCCAGCAACCCCATCGCCTGCGACGGGCTTTCGCCACGCAGCACGAGGTAATGGCGCAGCTGTTCCTCGCCGGTCAGGGCGGGGTGAAAGGCCACATTCTCGGGCAGATAGGCCACCGAACGCCGGGCAGCGATAGAGCCCGGAGCCGCGTCGCAGACGCTGATCTGCCCGCTGGTCGCCGGGATCAGGCCAAGGATGATCTTCATCATCGTCGACTTGCCCGCGCCGTTGTGGCCCAGAAGCGCGACCCGTTCACCGGGCGCGACCGACAGGCTGACCCCGGTCAGGGCCGCCACCTCGCCGAACCGTTTAGTGAGTTGCGAGATCGTCAGGGTCGAGGTCATCATATGTGCCTTTGCTCCATCTTCCGGCGACGTCGGTCTCAAGGGCGGCGATGTCGTCGGGGACGGGAATGGTGATGGGCTGCATCAGCGGGTGGCTGTCCGTAACCCCGCCCGGCAGGATCGCCGGGAACGAGGCTTGCGACCAGCGCACCAGTTGCACCGCAGGCGAGCCGGTCAGAAGCTGCGCCGCAGGTTGCGACCACAGGATATGGTCCATCAGATCGTTCGGACGGAAGACCCCATCCGCGATGCCATCGCCGTTCAGGTCGAAGGCGGGATGGTCGGACCAGAAGTTGCCGCGGCCCTCGAAGCTCCACTCCATGAACCGGGTGCCGACATATTTCACCTGCTCCTGATTTCCAAGAAAGGCGTTGTCGGTCAGCATGTTGCGCTCTGACCCGGCGGTAAAGTGGATGCCGATGCCGCAGCCTTCGAAACGGTTGCCGAACAAGAGATTCTTGTGGGCGTTGTAGATGAACAGGCATTTCTTCGTGCCGCCACGCACCAGATTGCCGGCCACGTCGGCGCCGTTGGCGAAGTTCAGCATGAGGCCATGTTCGCGGTCACCAAGCGACAGGTTGTCCTTCACCACCACCCGGTCGGAAAACATCACCGCAAAGCCAAGGTGATTGCCGATCGAGATATTGCCGGTGATCTCGCTGTCGTGGGTGTACATGTAATGGACCGCAAAGCGCAGGTCGCGGAACAGGTTGTTGCGGTAGGTGCCTTTCTTCGAGGCGTTGGAGAAGATGCCGTCGCGGCCCCAGCGCACGGAATTGCCCTCGATCACGGTGCCGGGGCTGTTCCAGACATAAAAGCCGTTGCCGCGTTCGTTCATCCGCTGGTTCTGGCGGCCTTCGATGGTATTGCCGCGGACCAGCGTGTCCAGCCCGCCGTGAACGTCGATGCCGTGCATGTTGTCGGTCAGGCGGTTGCCCTCGATCCGCGCCCGATCGGCACCCTTCACGATCTTGATCCCGGCGTCGAGCGTCTGGTTGACCTTGCCCGAGCCGGTGATGTGCAACCCGGTCAGCACTACGTCATCGGCCGTTATGGTGACGACGCTGCCCTGACCCTGGCCGTCGAGGGTGGCCGTGCCGTCACCCTGCAGCGTCAGCGTCCGGTCGATGGTGACGGGGCCCGCATAGGCCCCGCCAGAGAGGATCAGCACATCGCCGGGGGCAGCCCCGGCGATGGCGGCGGCCAGCGTGCCTTCGCCCGGCGCGACATGCAGCTCCGCCGCCGCAAGCGGCGCGGACAGCAAGGTCAGCAGGGCGACAAGGCAGCGGCGCATCGGTCAGGCCCCAGCGGGTTCGACGAACATCCGGCCGCGCATCTCCATGTGGAGCGCATGGCAGAACCACTGGCAGTAATACCAGTAAACCCCGGCATTGGCTGCCGTGAAGGTGATGGAACTGGTCGCCTGCGGGCCGATTTCCATGGCGACGCCATGGTTGCCCATGGTGAAACCGTGGGTCAGGTCGTCGATGTCATCGAGGTTGGTGACGATCACGGTGACTTCGTCGCCTTCCTTGACCGTGAAGCTTTCCAGCGCAAAGTTCGGCGCCTGGCTGGACATGTAGACCCGCACCTTCTTCGGATCGTCCTTGTCGCGGATCACCATGTCCTGCCATTCGTCGAGGTTCACCCCGTCCGCCTCGGCCTGCGCCCGGGTTTCGGCCCACATCGGATCTTGCCGGTTCCAGGCCGACAGCGGGTTCACCTTGCTCGCGGCCACCGCAATGGCGTCATGCGGCTCGGCGAAGTTCGGGCCGTCGTGGACCACGACCATCTTGTCGCCCGAAATGTCGATCAGCTGATCGTTTTCCGGCTTCAGCGGGCCGACGTTCAGGAAGCGGTCTTTCGAGAACTTGCACAGGCAGACCAGCCAGTTGTTCTCGGCGTCCAGCGTCTCGCCCATCACGGTTTTCAGGTGGCCGGGCTGATACTGCACGTCAACCTTGTCCTTGATCGGGTCGATCTTCTCGCCGGCATAGGCCTTGATCGCATCCTCGATGTTCCACTTCACCACCTGGCTGTCGAGGAACAGCGAGGTATAGGCATTGCCGCGCCCGTCAAAGGCGGTGTGCAGCGGGCCAAGGCCCAGCTCCGGCTCGGCCACCACCACGCTGCGCGGATCGGCATCGCCTTCGAACAGCGTGTCGAACTTGGTCACGTCCAGCACGGTGACGGTGGGCGACAGCTTGCCGCCGATGCACAGGTGCTTCTTGTCCGGCGCCATGTTGCAGCCGTGCGGGTTGTTGGCGATCGGCACATAGCGGGTGAACTGGCTCTTGGCGTCCTTGCGGCCATCCAGAACGCGGACGCCGTTCAGCTCCTGCCCTTCGCCCGCCGCGATGGCGGCTTCGATGGCAGCGATGTTGAAGATGACGACATGGTCCATCTCGGAGGCGGTCATGTCGGCCAGCGTCATGCCCATTTCCGAGTTGTACGAGGTCGAGAAGGCCCATTTACCCTCATAGTCGGCATCGCAGTTGTCGAGGTTGCCCGACACCATCACCTGCCAGGCCGGGGTCCAGCTTGCGCTGTCGACGGCGGTGAAGATGTTCACATAGGTCGAAACGTCCTGCATCGTGGTGCCGTCGTTGACCAGCGGCGCCTCGTCCTCGCCGTTGCAGAACACATAGGTCGATTTCGGGAACTTCTGCGGCCGCATCCCGTGAATCGCCTTGGCGTTCGGGATTTCAAGAATGGCGTCGCATTTCATAACGTCGGCGCGAACCCGGGCGACGCGGGTGTTCGCCTTGTCGTTCATGAACAGGTATTGCCCGTCATACTTGCCGTCGGTGAAGGACATGTGGACGTGGTGAAGATCGCCGTTGTCATGGATCTTCTTGCCATTGGCGGCGAGGTGCTTCTTCGTCTTCTCGCTCATGGTGCGCTGGTGGATGCGGAGCGATTCATTGGTCTGGCCCCAGCCGGTGGCCGAGCAGCGGTTGAACACCGGTACGCGCATCAGCTCGCGCATCGAAGGGATGCCGAGGATGCGCATCTCGCCGGTCTGACCCGAGGACCAGAAGCCGTAATGGGTATCAAGCTGGCCGGGCGCGACGTTGAAGCCATCACCTGCGGCAAGCGCCGCGCCGGCGGTGGCCAGCGTGCCAAGGCCCGCCGCGCCGCCGGTCAGCGCCAGTCGGCCGCCAAGCGTGCCGGCAAGGGCCGCGCCGCCCGCGGTCGCGCCCAGAAGCGCGCGGCGGGAAAGCCCTGTCTTGTGTTCCTGTGTCATGATCGGAACTCCTTTTCAGTTGGTTGTCTGGGATTCGGGTGAGATTCGGGGTTTGGAGACGTTCGGGTGGTTGCGCAGGTC
This sequence comes from Tabrizicola oligotrophica, assembly GCF_011008935.1. Taxonomy (GTDB): domain Bacteria; phylum Pseudomonadota; class Alphaproteobacteria; order Rhodobacterales; family Rhodobacteraceae; genus Tabrizicola_A; species Tabrizicola_A oligotrophica. Next base: position 172,501 of record NZ_JAAIVJ010000003.1, read on the forward strand.
GCGCGCCGGGCTGGCGGCGACAGCATCGCGCCGCTTCAGCGTCTTGATGACGACCGGGCAGAGCGTTTTCGACTGGTAGAGCACCTGACAATGCAGGCAGTTCAGGCACTCGTTCGGGTTGATCTCGCCGGTCGGGTGGATGGCCTGCACCATGCATTGGTTGGCGCAGGTCTGGCACGGGCTGCCGCACTCCTTGTAGCGTTTCAGCCAGTCGAACATCCGGATGCGGGCCGGAATCGCCAGCGCCGCGCCCAAGGGGCAGAGATAGCGGCAATAGAAGCGCTCGACGAAGAGCCCGGCGATCAACAGCGCGGCGGCATAGGCCACGAAGGGCCAGGCGCGGACGAATTTCAGCACGATGGCGGTCTTGAACGGCTCTACCTCGGCCAGGTGTTCGGCCTGCTCGATGCTCATCAGCGAAACGCCGAACAGCCCGAGGAAGATCATGTACTTGATCGGCCAGAGCCGCTCGTGCAGGCCCCAGGGCAGCGTCCATTGCGGGATGTGCAGCGCCTTGGCGAGGCGGTTGGTCAGCTCCTGCAGCGCACCGAAGGGGCAGAGCCAGCCGCAATAGGCCCCGCGGCCCCAGAACAAAAGCGCCGCCGCGATCGAGAACCACAGGATGAAGGTCAGCGGATCAAGCAGGAAGGCCTGCCAGCTGAACCCTTCCACCAGCGCGCCGAACAGCGCCATCAGGTTTACCACCGAAAGCTGCGCATTGGCATACCAGCCGAGAAAGACCAGCGTGACACTGAGAAACCCGATGCGAAACCAGAAGAAGGCCCTGGCATTGCGCGTCGCCAGACTCTGGAAGAAGAACACCGCCGTCAGCACCAGAAGCAGGACGCTGAGACCGGCGATCTGGGGCTTCTTGTCCTGCCAGATCTTCTTCCACAGCGCCTGCTGCGCCGCCATCTCGTCCTGACCGGCCACCGCGTCGACCGCCTCCGGCTCTGCCGCGGGGGCCGGGGCCAGCGGGCGCAGATAGCTGGCAGGCAACTGGTAGCCGAGATCGAAGGTGGTGAAGAGCTTTTCGATCGGCCCCACCTCGCGCTGCACCAGAAGCTGCAGGCGGAAGGGTTTGGTCGGATCAAAGCCCACGTCGGCAGGGATCTTGAACAGATCGGCCTCGGTGAACTCGGGTGCGCCCGTCGCCTGCACCGCAACCAGCCGCTTGTGCATCTTGTCGCGGAAGCGGACCGACACATCGTCCTGAATCAGCACGATCCGGTCAAAGATGCCGCCGCGCACATAGCCCGAGCCCTTGAAGCTATAAAGACCGCGACCGACGACGACGATGGCATGCTCGCCCGGTTGCAGCCAACCCGTCAGGTTCGCGGCTTCACCTTCGCCGAGGATCGCCTTTGCGACCGCGGGATGCGAGACCAGCGCGGCTTGCATCTCGATGAAGGTGGTCTCGGGCGCTTCGGTCATGGCGCGGGCCGTGGCGCGGTCGTCACCCAGCGCGGCAAAGGCTGCGTTGACCTGCCCGACATCCAGCGACAGCCGGCGCAGCGTGCCGTCACCTTCCAGCGCCATCCAGTCCGGCGCCGCGGTGGCCTCGGGGTTCAGCTCGAACGCCGGGCCTGCTGTGGCCGCATCCGGCGCCAGCCCGCCAAGTCCCAGCCGCCGCGCAACCTTCAACCCGGCGCGCACGATGGAATCGTCGATCACCATCACCGTCACCGTCGCGCCCGAGATGATTTCCAGATCATGCGACGTGCCGCCGGATTTGGCCTCGGCCACCAGATCAAGCCCGACGTAGCTTTGCGCCAGCGCGGTGATCTTGGCCTCCGGAATGCCGATCAGCACGATGGGCTCGGAATGCTTGACCAGCTTGACCCCGGTGATCCGCGCGTCGGCGTCCACGGCTACCATCGTGTGGATCGGCTTGCCGGAATAGCCGGTGGTCGAGACAAAATCGCTGGTGATGAACGCCCAGCCCACGGTCTCGCCGCCTTTCAGCACCGGGGCGACGGCCGCATCGTCACGAATCGGCCCGAAGCTCTCGGCCCCGGCGACCAGATCGGCCGCGGCGACCTTGGGCAGAAGGTCGGCAAGCACCGGCTCGGCCGCCAGCGGATAAGGCGCGAGCGACAGAAGTGCGAGAAAGAGGAGGGCAAGGAATCTCATCAGCGGTCCTTCGTGGCAGGCCTCCTGTTGCCACAGCCGGGTTGACCGGGCCTTGACCTAACTCAAGCGCGGGGAAAGTTCGGCCGGGTTCGATGGCCAGGGCCTGCCAATGGCGCCGTGACGCTCCGCCCGGAAAATTGCCGGCGCGGGCCATTCGCGGTTGACACGACGCGCGCCTGGCCAGATTGTGCGCCTACGTCAGGGGAGTCCCGCCAAGGGGACTGAGAGGCTGACAGGGGGAAACCCCGGTGAAGCGACCCTTTGAACCTGACCCAGTTGACACTGGCGTAGGAAGACCGAAGGGCATTTCCGCATTCCTCGCGACCAGAGGGCGGTCCTTTCGGGCCGCATGGCCCTTTTGCCGGGGCCTTGGGGCCGCTTTCTGCCAAAAGTTTCACTTGGGTCTCATCGCAAGAGGAGACCGAAATGAAAGACATCCTGCCGACCATCACCACCGGGCCGCTGCCCGCTTCGCGCAAGATCCACCTGCCGGGGGAAATCCATGACCTCAGCGTGCCGATGCGCGAGATCGCCATTTCCGGCGAGACGCCGCTGGTCGTCTATGACAGCTCGGGGCCCTATACCTGCTCCAACGCTCCGATCGACATTGCGACGGGGCTGGGCGACGTGCGGGGCGGCTGGCTTCAGGCCCGCGGCGAGATCGAGGCCTACGACGGGCGTCCGGTCGCGGCGGCGGACAACGGCTTTGCCTCCGGCGCGCATCTGACCCCCGCCTTTCCGCAACGCCGCCGCCCGCTGCGCGCCGTGGGCGACCGGGCGGTGACGCAACTGGCCTATGCCCGCGCCGGCATCATCACGCCGGAAATGGAATTCGTCGCCATCCGGGAAAATGAAGCCCGCCGCGCGGCCCCGCCCCGGGATGGCGAGGCCTTCGGCGCAGAGCTGCCCGATCTTGTCACCCCTGAATTCGTGCGCGCCGAAATTGCCGCCGGACGGGCGATCATTCCCGCCAACATCAATCACCGCGAGCTGGAGCCGATGATCATCGGGCGGAACTTCAAGGTGAAGATCAACGCCAACATCGGCAATTCCGCCGTGACCTCCAGCATGGAGGAAGAGGTGGAAAAGATGGTCTGGGCGATCCGCTGGGGCGCCGACACGGTGATGGACCTGTCCACCGGGCGCAACATCCACAACATCCGCGACTGGATCATCCGCAATGCCCCGGTGCCGATCGGCACGGTGCCGCTCTATCAGGCCTTGGAAAAGGTCGGCGGCGTGGCCGAGGATCTGACCTGGGAGATCTTCCGCGACACGCTGATCGAGCAGGCGGAACAGGGGGTCGACTATTTCACCATCCACGCCGGGGTGCGGCTGCACATGATCCCGATGACCGCAAAGCGTGTCACCGGTATCGTATCGCGCGGCGGGTCGATCATGGCGAAATGGTGCCTGCACCACCACCGCGAGAGCTTCCTCTATGAGCATTTCGAGGAAATCTGCGAGATCTGCCGCCGCTATGACGTGTCGTTCAGCCTTGGCGACGGGCTGCGACCGGGTTCGATTGCCGACGCCAACGATGAGGCGCAATTCGCCGAGCTGCGCACCTTGGGCGAATTGACCAGGATTGCCTGGGCCAGGGATTGTCAGGTGATGATCGAAGGGCCGGGCCATGTGCCGCTGCACAAGATCAAGGCCAACATGGACGAACAGCTGAAGCACTGTCACGAGGCGCCGTTCTATACGCTCGGGCCGCTGACCACCGACATCGCGCCGGGCTATGACCATATCACCAGCGCCATCGGGGCCGCGATGATCGGTTGGTTTGGCACCGCCATGCTGTGCTATGTCACGCCCAAGGAGCACCTTGGCCTGCCCGACCGCGACGATGTGAAAACCGGGGTGATTACCTACAAACTGGCCGCCCATGCCGCCGATCTGGCCAAGGGCCATCCGGGGGCGCAGCGCCGCGACGATGCGCTGTCGCGCGCGCGGTTCGACTTCCGCTGGGAGGACCAGTTCAATCTGGGTCTCGACCCGGATACCGCCCGTGCGATGCATGACGAAACCATGCCGAAAGAGGCGCACAAGCTGGCGCATTTCTGTTCGATGTGCGGGCCGAAGTTCTGCTCGATGCGGATATCCCACGACATCCGCGCCGAGGCGGAAAAGCAGCAGGGCATGGAGACCATGGCCGCGAAATTCCGTGAGGGCGGGGCGCTTTATGTTCCGGCCGAGGGGGCAGGGCAATGATTTCGGTTCTGGGCTGCGGCGTGGCGGGGCTTTGCGCCGCCACCGCCCTATCCGAAGCTGGCCATATGGTCGAGGTGATCGACCCGCAAGGGCCGCCGCCGCCCGCCTCGCACCTGGCCGGGGGAATGCTCGCGCCGTTCTGCGAAGGCGAAAGCGCCGATGCGCGGGTCGTCGTGCAGGGGCAGATGGCGGTGGGCTGGTGGGACGCGCATGTGCCGGAGGTTGCCCGCAGGGGCACGCTGGTACTGGCGCCCCCCCGCGATGCAGTCGAGCTGGAGCGTTTTGCCCGCGCCACCCAAGGCCACCGATGGGTGGCGCCCGACGATCTGGAACCCGACCTTGCGCAGCGCTTTGGTCGCGGGTTGTTCTTTGCCGCCGAGGCACATCTTGACCCGGAGGCGGCCCTTGCCGCCCTGCGCGCAGCGCTCTTGTCGCGAGGGGTTGTGTTCCGTGACGGGGGGCCGCGCGGGCGCATCGTGGATTGCCGGGGGCTTGGCGCCGCTCAGGCGCTGCCTGACCTGCGCGCCGTGCGGGGCGAGATGCTCTTGCTTGACGCGCCCGACGTAACCCTTTCGCGCCCTGTCCGCCTGCTTCATCCACGGTTTCCCTGCTATGTCGTGCCGCGCGGGCAGGGGCGCTACATGGTCGGGGCGACAATGGTGGAATGCAACCGTGCCGGCCCCGTGACCGCGCGCGCGGCCATGGAACTGCTTTCGGCGGCCTATGCGCTGCACCCCGCCTTTGCAGAAGCCGCAGTGATCGGCACTGGCGCTGGCCTGCGCCCGGCATTTCCCGACAACATGCCCGCGCTGCGCCGGGTCGGCGATACGGTGCATCTGAACGGGCTTTATCGCCACGGGTTCCTGATGGCGCCGGTACTGGCGCTGCATCTGGTGCAGATGCTGGCAGAGGAGCTTGCCCATGCGCATTGACCTGAATGGCGTGCCGCTTGACACCGCCGCCGAAACACTCGCCGGCCTGATCGCCGACCGGGGCCTTGATGGCGCTTCGGTGGCGACGGCGCTTGACGGGCAATTCGTTGCCAGACAGGCGCGGGAAACCGCCGTGCTTCGCCCCGGCGCCAGAGTCGAGATCCTGTCGCCGATGCAGGGGGGATGAACGATGTTCTACGGTCTGGATCTGCAAAACCGGCTGATGCTCGGCACGGCGCAATATCCCTCGCCGCAGGTGCTGCGCGCCGCGATTGCCGCCTCTGGCGCCGAGGTGATCACCGTCTCGCTCCGGCGCGAGGGCAGCGGTGGCGCGGGCTTTCATGACATCCTGCGGGACTGCGGCTGTCTCATCCTGCCCAACACGGCGGGCTGCCATACTGTGCGCGAAGCGGTGACCACGGCGCAGATGGCCCGCGACCTTTTCGGCACGAACTGGATCAAGCTTGAGGTGATCGGCCACGCCGACACGCTGCAACCCGATCCCTTCGCCCTTGTCGAGGCCGCCCGCATTCTTTGCGCCGACGGGTTCAAGGTCTTCCCCTACACGACCGAGGATCTGATCGTCGGCGAAAGGTTGCTCGCGGCCGGCTGCAAGGTGCTGATGCCATGGGGGGCGCCCATCGGTTCCGGTCAGGGGTTGCGCAATCTTGACGGGCTGCGCAGCATGCGGGCGCATTTCCCTGGTGTGCCGCTGGTGATTGACGCCGGCATCGGCACGCCCTCGCAGGCGATGCAGGCGATGGAACTGGGTTTCGACGCTGTGCTGCTGAATACTGCAGTGGCCAAGGCGCTGGATCCGGTCGCGATGGCGCGGGCCTTTGGTCAGGCGGTGGCGGCCGGCAGGCTTGCCCATGCCGCAGGGCTGATGCCTCGGCGCGACATGGCACAGCCGTCAACTCCGATCTTCGGCATGGCGGAACTGGCATGACACAGCTTGATCCCTTTTACCTGATCGTCGGGGATGTCGCGCAACTGGAACGGCTGGTGCCGCTTGGCGTCCGGCTGGTGCAGTTGCGGATCAAATCCCTGCCCGAGGCGGATGTCCGTCGGCAAATCGCCCGGGCCCGCGACATCTGCACCGCGCATCGTGCCCGGCTGGTCGTGAATGACTATTGGGAAATCGCGCTCGATCTGCACTGCGACTTCGTCCATCTTGGACAAGAGGATATGGACAGTGCCGATCTTGCCGCGCTTCGGCGCGCGGGGGTCCGCTACGGTCTGTCGACGCATGACGAGGCGGAACTGGAGCGGGCATTGGCGCTGGGGCCGGCCTATGTCGCGCTCGGCCCGGTTTACCCGACGCGGCTGAAGCAGATGAAATGGGCCGCGCAGGGGCTGGACCGGGTACGCGACTGGAAGGCGCGGGCCGGCGCGACGCCACTTGTCGGAATCGGCGGCCTGACGCCCGAGCGGTTGCCCAGCCTGTTTGCCGCCGGGGCCGCAAGCGCGGCGGTCGTGACCGACATCCAGCAGGCCCCTGATCCCGAGGCGCGCTGCCGCGAATGGCTTGCCGCAACGCGGGAGTATCTGCGATGACCCGCTACGACCGGCAAACCCGCCTGCCCGGCTTTGATGCGGCCGGCCAGGCGAAACTGGCCGCCGCCCGGGTGTTGGTGGTCGGAGCCGGCGGGCTGGGCGCGACCGTCTTGCCCGCCCTTGTCGGCGCCGGGATCGGTCATCTGCGGCTTGCCGATCCTGATGTGGTGGAAGAAAGCAACCTGCACCGCCAGACCCTGTTCCGCATGGCGGATATCGGCCGCCCCAAGGCAGAGGCGGCCGCCATGGCGCTGGCCGGCCTGAACCCCGATTGCAAGATCTCGGCCCTCGTCGCCCGCGTCGATCCGGTTGTGGCGCAGGCGGAACTCTCAGGGATCAATCTGGTGATAGATGCCGCCGACAGTTTTGCCACGACCTACGCGCTGTCGGATGCCTGCCACGCAAGGCGGCTGCCACTGGTCAGCGCCTCGGTGCTGGGCCGGCAAGGCTATGTCGGCGGCTTCTGTGGCGGGGCGCCCAGCCTGCGGGCCGTGTTTCCCGATCTGCCCGACCGGATGGGCAGTTGCGCAAGCGATGGCGTGATGGCGCCCGTGGTCGCGGCACTGGGCGCCTTGCAGGCCCAGATGGCGCTTGCGGTTCTACTGGAACAGGCGCCGTCGCCGCTGGGGCAGATGCTCTCGCTGGATCTTGCAAGCTGGCGGCTTGGCGGCTTTCGCTTCGACGGGGCGGAAGAGCCGGAAACCGCCAGTCCCGAAATCCTTGCGCCGGCGCAGATCACCCGCGACGATCTGGTGATCGACCTTCGCGCGGCGGCATTGCCCGAACCCCAAGTGCGGGCGGGTCAGCGGATCGTCTTCGTCTGCACGACGGGTCTGCGGGCCTGGCGCGCGGCGAAAGCCGCCATCGCATCCGGGCACAGGTCGGTCGCCATTATCGGAGACGGGGCATGACGGCGCCCGTCCTTTTCATCGGCGGCATGGATTCAAGCGGCGGGGCCGGACTTCTGCGCGACTGCGCCACGGCGGCGGAGTTTGGCGTCTTGGCCCGCGTCGCCGTCACCGCAATCACGGCCCAGACTGACCGGGCGGTAACCGCGGTTCAGCCAGTCGCGCCGGGAGTGGTCTCGGCACAGATTCTGGCGGCAGGACAGATTGCGGCGGTCAAGATCGGGATGCTTTGTACCGCCCCGGTGGTGCAGGCGGTCGCGGCCTGTCTGCCGAACGCGCCTTGCATCCTCGATCCGGTCCTGCGGTCCAGTTCGGGTCACGACCTGATCGACGCGGCGGGCGCCGATGCGCTGTTGCACCAGCTTTTGCCGAATGTCGACCTGCTGACCCCGAACCTGCCGGAACTTGCGTTGTTGGCGCGTCTGTCCGGCTGTGCCGCGCGCCACGAGGCGGCCCGTGTCGAGGGGCTTTTCCGCCTTGGTTGCCGCGCGGTGCTCGTCAAGGGTGGCCATGCCGCCTTTGGCAAGGTCTGCGAGGACAGGCTATACCTGCCCGGCGCCCCTCCCACGCCGTTTCGCGCGCCCCGGCTCAAGGCCGCCTTGCGCGGCACCGGCTGCCAGCTGGCCAGCGCCATAGCGGCGCAGATTGCCTTGGGCCGGTCGCTTGAAGCGGCGATCGGCGGGGCAAAACAGGCGGTTCAGCGCCGCTTCCGCGCCGCCGTCGATCAGGAGAGCCTTCCGTCGATCTAGCTATTTGATCCCATGGTTTGATGGTGCGATCCTTTCGAGCGATTGGAAGCAAGCAACATGGGACAAGTTCGTCATAGGAGCAGCAGGGCGCATGGGCGCAACGGTTTCGGGTGCGCCGCAAGCTGTTTTCCAGCCATTCACGGTTCTGCGCCAGCGCCAGAAGCCGAGTGCAGGGGGTCAGACGCGGGCGGCGGCCTTGCCCGCCCAGGCCCCCGTGGCCCAGCAGGCGGTTAGGAGATAGCCGCCGGTCGGGGCCTCCCAGTCCAGCATCTCGCCGGCGACAAAGACGCCGGGCAGGGCGCGCAGTTCCAGCCTCTCGGTGACGGCGTCCCACGCCACCCCCCCGGCCACCGAAATCGCCTCGTCCAGCGGGCGCGGGCCGGTCAGGCGGGCCGGAAGCGCCTTGACCGCCGCCGCCAGATCCATCCCCCGGCCCCATTCCTGCACCAGCGCCACGGCGGGCGGGGCTAGGCCCAGCTTGCGCAGCCGGTTGGCGGCAGTTTCGCCGGGCCGCATACGGGCAAGGCGGGCGGTGATTTCGGCGGCGGGGACATCCGGCATCAGGTCGATCACCAGCCCGGCTCCGGCGCGCAGGGCGCGGCTGACGGCATAGATCCCGCCGCCCTCCAGCCCGCGGGCAGAGATCACGAACTCACCCCGCTCGCGGCTCTCCCCCACGATCAGCGCCGCGCCCTTTACCGCCTGCCCGAACTGCCGCGCCATATGCGCCGACCAGTCCACGGCAAAACCCATGTTGGCGGGCTGCCACGGGGTGATCTGCACGCCCTTTTCTGCCAGCCACGGCACCCATGCCGCATCCGACCCCAGCCGCGCCCAGCTGGCCCCGCCCAGCGCCAACACCGTCACGCGCGGATGCAGGACCCGCGGCCCTTCGGGCGTATCAAAGGCGAAACCGTCGCCCTCAAACCCCACCCAACGCCAGCGGCTGTGCAATTCCACGCCCTGCCCCGCCAGCCGGGCCAGCCAGGCCCGCAGCAGCGGTGAGCCTTTCATCGCCACCGGAAACACCCGGCCGGACGAGCCGGTGAACACCTCTTGGCCCAGCCCCCGGCAGAAGTCCTGCACCTGCTCGGGGCCAAAGGCCTGCAGAATGGGCCGCAGACGATCCGGGCAGTCATAGGCTGCCAGAAAGGTCTCGAACGGCTGGTCCTTGGTGACATTCAGCCCCGACTTGCCCGCCATCAGGAACTTGCGCGCCGGCGAGGGCTTGGCCTCGACCACCAGCACCCGCCGCCCCGCGCGGGCCAGCTCCTCGGCGGCCATCAGCCCGGCCGGGCCGGCCCCGATGACCAGCGCGTCGGGGGCCGCGTCAGGCAACCGCGCCACCCTTCAGCTCGACCACCCGGTGCGGATAGGGCATCTCGATCCCCGCCGCCTTCAGCGCGTTCCAGATCGCGAAATTCACCTGGCTGGCGTATTTGTTCTTGCCGTCGTCAATTCCGGAAACCCAGTATTCCACCGCAAAATCGACGCTCGACTCGCCAAACCCCCGCAACTCGCAATCCGGCCCGTCGGGCTGTTTCAGCACGAAGGGCAAGGCGGCAACGGCCGTCTCGATGATCTCGGGCACGCGGTTGATGTCGGTGTCGTAGCTCACCGAAAACGGCACGTCATAACGGTTGGCGCTGCCCTGATCGGAATAGTTCACCACCCGCGTGGTGATGAAATGATCGTTCGGCACCACGATCCACTTGCCGTCGAAGGTTTCCAGCACGCAGGCCCGCGCGGTCATCTTGACGATGGTGCCCTTCTCGCCCCCGTCAAGCTCGACATAGTCGCCCACCGTGGTCTGGCCCTCGACCAGCAGGATGATCCCCGAGACGAAATTCGCCGCGATCTGTTGCAGGCCAAGGCCGATCCCGACGCCCAGCGCACCGCCCAGGACGGCGACCGCGGTCAGGTCGATCCCCATGATGGAGAGCAAGAGCAGGAAGGCGGCGCCGAAGATCATCACCTCCACTGCCTTGACCGCCAGCTCGCGCGTGGCCGGGCGCAGTTCTTCCTGCGCCTTGATGTAGCTGGCGCTTTGCCGGTTCGACCACGACCCCAGCCAGAACAGCACCGATCCCGCGATCACACCGCGGATCAGCGCCAGAACCGAAAAGCGGATATTGCCCAGCGCGATGATGGTTTCTTCCAGCCGCAGCGTGATGTCGTCCAGCAGCCCCAGCACATAGAGCCCGGCCACTGGCAGCAGCACATATCTGCCAAGCGGTCGCAGGAAACTGTCGGTCAGCACCTCGCGCACGAACGCCCGGGCGGCAAGGAAGATGAACACCCGCTTGCCAAAGGCAATGACGTCACCCGAACCGAAGGCGGCGCGGGTCACTTCCTCGCCCACCGCCGTCAGCCCATAGGCGAACAGCGGCAACAGAAGGGGCAGCAGGCGCAGGGCAAAGCGGCGGAGGCTGGCGATATGGCCGATCTTGCTGGCGGGATCGAGAAAGCGCGTGGCGGCAGGCAGCAGGCGCGCCGTCGCCAGCCGCGCCACGATCACCGCGACCGCCAGCAGCCCGAACTGCGACCAGGCGGCGGGCGACAGCAGCCAGCCCATCGCAATCTCGCCTGCCTGCTCGATCCAGCCCGTCACCTTGGCGGCAAAATCGCCCGTCCCACTCATTCGTTAATCCCTTGCCAAACACGGCTGTCAGCCCATCCTGTGACATTCCACAAGGCTCAAGGCAAGATGACCGACCCCGTTTGCCCCCTCTGCCTGCGCCCGATCCCGCCGGATGCGCCGCAAAGCCTGCACCATCTGGTGCCAAGGTTGAAAGGCGGCAAGGGCGGCGAGACGGTGCTGTTGCACCACATCTGCCACAAGGAAGTTCACGCCCGGTTTTCCGAGGCCGACCTCGCCCGGCAGTTTTCCACGATCGAGGCCCTGCGCGGATCGGATCGGCTTCGGTCCTTTCTGGACTGGGTGGCCAAGCGCCCGCCGGGCTTTCAAAGCCGCGTGCCGGGCGGGCGGCGCTAGAAGCTCAGGGACGCGGCGCCGGTCTTGAACTTCTCGTGGATCACGCTCGCGCCCGCGATCTTCACGCCGTCAAGGAGATCTTCCTGCGTGTATCCGCGGGTCTTTACGCATGGCGGACAGGCAACCACCTCACCACCGCGGCGCATGAAGTCTTCGATCAGCGCCTTCAAGGGATCAAGCGGCGGAACATGCGTGAGCTCCACGGCCCGCTTTCGCACCAGATCCACCGACGCGCTCGTCAGAAATACACAGACCTTCAGCCCCGAGGTGATGCCCCCGTTGGCAATGGTGAAACCGACCGAGGACAATTCGTGATCGACACCCTTCGTCATGAGCACCACGAGTTCTCTTTGCGAATCCGACATAGCCTTCTCCACGTTTGTGAGCCCCGGAAGGCGCGAACGCCGCCCTACTATCCACAGCTTGGCTGAAAACCTTGTCCGGCGCACCAAAAAACTATGCCCCGCCTCCGGCGATCGAGGAAAGGACAGCCTAACGAAACACCGTCAGCACCTGATCGCGCGGCTTCTTGCGTTTGGCGACTTCCGGCACGGTCGCATCTTCCGCCGGCCAACCCACGGGCAGGATCATCATCGGCTTTTCCTGTTCGGGCCTGCCGCACATTTCGCCAAGGAACTTCATCGGGTTGGGCGTGTGTTCCAGACAGCAAAGGCCGGCGTGATGCAGGGCGGTAATCAGCATGCCGGTGGCGATGCCCACGCTTTCCGGGACATAGTAGTTCTTGTAGCGCGTGCCGTCCTCGGTCAGGCCGAAGCGTTGGGCAAAGACCACGATCAGCCAGGGCGCATCGGTCAGATGCGGCTTGTCCACCCCGGTTCCGATCGGTTCCAGCGCCGCCAGCCATTCATCGCCGGCCCCCCCGGCATAGAAGGCGCGTTCTTCCTCTTCCGCCGCCTCGCGGATGCGTGCCTTCATGGCCGGATCGGCGATGGCGACGAAATGCCAAGGCTGGTGATTGGCCCCGGACGGCGCAGTGCAGGCGGCCTCGATACAGGCAGTGATGATCTCTTCGGGCACCTGTCGCGGCGCGTATTGCCGCACCGAATGGCGCTTCTTCATGTAGTCGCGAAAGGCCAGCGCATCGGCCAGCGCCTGATCGTCGGGCTTTTGCACCCGGTCGGGCAAGGCCAATGCCTGATAGTGAACCTCGCCCTTGCGATACATCAGCCGCCCCCGATCAAAGCCCCCGCCGCAAAGACCAAAGCACCGCCCAGAACCACTTGCAAGGCGGCCCGCAGGAAGGGTGTTTCCATGTATCTGTTCTGAATCCACGCAATTGCCCACAGCTCGACGAACACGACGATCATGGCAATCGTGGTAGCGGTCCAGAATTCGGGGATCAGATAAGGCAGCGCGTGACCAAGACCGCCCAGCGTGGTCATCAGGCCACTGGCGAGGCCGCGTTTCCAGGGAGAGCCGCGACCGGACAGCACGCCATCGTCATGCGCAGCCTCGGTGAAGCCCATCGAAATCCCCGCCCCGACCGAGGCCGCCGCGCCGACAAGGAAGGTCGTCCAGGTGTTCTGCGTGGCAAAGGCGGTGGCAAAGATCGGCGCGAGGGTGGAAACCGAACCGTCCATCAGCCCTGCCAGCCCCGGCTGCACCCAGGTCAGGACGAACTGCCGCCGCGCGCCGGCATCCTCGGAAGCCTTTTCGCCTGCGGTCAGATGGGTCGCCGTCAGCTCACCCGCATGTTCCGCATGACCAGATTCTGCGGCCGCCAGATCGCCCAGAAGCTTGCGCGTCGCCGCGTCAGAGGTCCGTCCCGCCGCCCGGGTGTAAAACGCGGCGGCCTGCGTCTCCATCGCGCGCGCTTCGGCACGCATGGCGTCAAGGCCCAGCGTTTCGTTCAGCCAGACCGGCTTGCGGGCATAGAACCCGGCCACATGTTCGCGCCGGATCAGGGGGATCACCTGCCCGAACCGCGCCTGATGCAGGTCGATCAGCCGGCGGCGGTGATCGTCCTCCTCCTCTGCCATGCCGTCAAAGATTGCCGCCGAGGCCGGATATTCGGCGCGCAGGCGTTCGGCGTAGATGCGGTAGATGCGGGCATCATCCTCTTCGGACGAAATCGCCAGCGCCAGCACCTCTTGCTCCGACAGATCGGCAAAACGGCGGCGCGAGGAAATGGCGGACAGCATGGGGAAAACTCCGAAACGACTTTGCCCCAGTAAAGGCCCGCCGCCCCGGAATGAAAAGACCCCGACCGCCGCGCCGCGTAAGCCAACGCTTGAATATCAGGATTCAGCCCGCGCCACGCAGATACTCCGCAAGAACATGCGCCGTGCCATCGCGCCAGAGCCGGGTCAGCGCCGCGTCAAAGGCCGCGACAAAGCGCGGGTCATCGGCCACCTCGCCATAGATCGTGCGCTGCGACAGCCAGACTTTCGGGTCAGCCTTCGCCGCCAGCGCCAGCCCTTGCAGCGCGTCCCAGTTCGGATCGTTCGGCGGGATATGCGTGCCGCTGTCGGTCTCGCCATAGCAATAGCGGCACCACAGCGCCGAGACCAAAGCCAGCCCCTTTACCGACCCTCCCGCCGCCAGCGCATCCCGGATCGATGGCACGATAAACTTCGGCTGCCGGTTGGAGCCGTCAAGGCAAAGCCGGCGCTCCGTATCGGCCACTTCGGGGTTGGAAAACCGTTCGACGATCAGATCGAAATAGGCGTCGATATTGGTGTCAGGTACCGGCGGGACATAGGGAATGATCTCCTCGCGCTCGACCTTTTCCAGAAAGCCCTTGATCAGCGGATGCGCCATCGCCTCGTGGACATATTCGATGTCCATCAATCCGCCGGGATAGGCGATGGTGGCATGGCCGCCGTTCAGGATGCGGATCTTCATCATCTCGAAGGCATGGACATGGGCAGTGAAGGTCACGCCCACCTTTTCCAAGGCCGGGCGGCCGGCGGGGAAGTTGTCCTCCAGCACCCATTGCCGGAAGGGTTCGCAGGTAACCGGCACCGGATCGTCGCCAAGACCGAAGCTGGCCGCCATGGCGCGCTCCCGCGGGCCGGTGGCGGGGGTGATCCGGTCCACCATGCCGTTCGGAAAGGCGACATTGGCGGCGATCCAGCCGGCCAGGTCAGGGTCCGACAGCCGGGCCAGACCGACGACGGCGGCCTTGGTCACATGGCCATTGCCCGGAAGGTTGTCGCAGGACATCACGGTGAAGGGTTGCATCCCCGCCGCCCGCCGCGCCCTCAGCGCCGCGACGATGGCGCCAAAGGCGGTAGCGGGGCGGCCAGGGTTCGCGCCATCGGCGACGATCTCTGGCAAGCTCGGGTCGAACTGCCCGGTCGAGGCATTGATGAAATAGCCGCCCTCGGTCACGGTCAGCGACACGATGCGGATTTCCGGCCGGGTCATGGCCGAAATCAGGCTCTGATTGCCCGCCTCGACTGGCAGGAAGTCGATCATCGCGCCGACACGGCGGGCGGTCTGGCCCTTCGGGTCCAGTTCGATCACGGTCGAAAGGCAGTCCTGCGCCTTCAGCGCATCGCGCATCGCCGCGTCCGGAGCACGCACCCCGGCTCCGATGATCGCCCAGTCATGGCTTTCGCCCAAGGCGAACAGGTCGTCGAGATAGACCGCCATATGCGCCCGGTGAAAGTTACCAAGCCCGATATGCACGATGCCGGGGGTCAGACGCTTGCGGTCATAAGAGGGGGTTGCATAGGTCATGTCAGGCCATCCAGTTGCCGCCGTCCACGCCAAAGCACTGGGCGACGATGTATTTCGCTTCCGGTGTGGCAAGGAAGATCGCCATCCCGGTCAGGTCCGCGGCGGTGCCCATGCGGCCAAAGGGCACGGCGGCACCGACCTCGCGCTTCTTCTGGCCCGGCGCCTTGCCCTCATACTTGGCAAAGAAGGCATCGACGCCGTCCCAATGCTCGCCATCCACCACGCCGGGCGCGATGGCGTTCACGTTGATGCCGTGCCGGATCAGATTCAGGCCGGCGGATTGGGTCAGGGAAATGACCGCCGCCTTGGTGGCGCAATAGACCGCGACAAGGCCTTCGCCGCGCCGCCCGGCCTGCGAGGCCATGTTGATGACAGTGCCCTCGCCGCGCGGAATCATATGGCGCGCGGCGGCTTGCAGGCAGAACAGGGTGCCCGCGACGTTCACCGCGAACAGCTTGTCATAATCGGCGCGGGTGATCTCGGCGATGGGCGCGGCAGAGAACAGCGCGGCGTTGTTGACAAGGATGTCGAGCTGCCCCATCTCGGCCACGGCGCGATCAAAGCCTGCGTCGATGCTGTCCTGCCGGGTCACGTCCATCTGCACCGCAATCGCCTGCGGACCAAGCGCAGCAGCAGCGCTGGCAACTGCCTCGGCATTGATATCGGCCAAAGCCACCTGCGCGCCCTCGGCGATATAGGCGCGGGCGAATTCCAGCCCGATCCCCCGCGCAGCCCCGGTGACAAGGGCGGTTTTGCCGGAAAGTCTCATTTCAGCGCCAGTCCTTCCGCATCAAAGCGGTGCAGCTTGTCCATGTCCGGTGCCAGCCTGATCCGGTCGCCGTGACGCACGTCGATCTCGCCCCCGGCCCGTACGTTGATGGTGCCGATGCCGTCGACCTCGACCTTGATGAAGCTGTCGGAACCCAGATGTTCCGAGAGGCCGACAACCCCTTGCCAGGGGCCATCGCCGACCCGGATATGCTCGGGCCGCACGCCCAGCGTGGTGCAGGTGTGCCTGGCCGCCTCGGGCCCGGTGATGAGGTTCATTTTCGGGCTGCCGATGAAGCCGGCCACGAACAGGTTGCGGGGGGAATGATACAGATCCAGCGGGCTGCCGACCTGTTCGACCCGCCCTGCATTCAGCACGACGATCTTGTCGGCCATGGTCATGGCCTCCACCTGATCGTGCGTCACATAGATCATCGTGGTCTTCAGGCTTTGGTGCAGCTCGGAGATTTCCTGCCGCATCGTCACCCGCAGGGCTGCATCAAGGTTCGACAGCGGCTCGTCGAACAGGAAGGCCGCCGGTTCGCGCACAATCGCACGGCCAATGGCGACGCGCTGGCGCTGGCCGCCGGACAATTGCCCCGGACGGCGGTCAAGATAGTTGGTCAGGTTCAGGATCTTCGCGGCATGCTGGACTTTCGCCTCTTGTTCTGCCGCACTCATCCCCGCCATCTTCAGCGGAAAGGCGATGTTTTTCCGCACCGTCATATGCGGATAAAGCGCATAGGACTGGAACACCATTGCCAGCCCGCGCTGCGCCGGAGGCAGCAGCGTGGCGTCGCGCCCGTCGATGTCGATCTTGCCCGACGTGGTATCTTCCAGCCCCGCGATCAGCCGCAGGAGCGTGGACTTGCCGCACCCGGACGGCCCGACAAAGACAACGAATTCCCCGTCCTCGATCGACAGGTCGATGCCCGGAATGACGTCCACTTCCCCAAAGGACTTGCGGACCTGGCTGAGTGTGATCTTACCCATGTTCCCTCACTTCACCGCGCCAAAGGTCAGGCCGCGGACGAGTTGCTTTTGGCTGAACCAGCCCATGATCAGGATCGGCGCGATGGCCATGGTCGAGGCCGCCGAGAGTTTGGCGTAGAAAAGACCCTGCGGCGACGAGAAGCCCGAGATGAACTTGGTCAGGGGCGCGGCATCGGTGACGGTCAGGTTGATCGTCCAGAACGCCTCGTTCCATGCAAGGATGATGTTCAACAGCACCGTCGAAGCGATGCCCGGCACGGCCATCGGCGTCAGCACATGCAGGATCTCGGCCTTCAGGCTTGCCCCGTCCATCCGCGCGGCTTCCAGAATCTCGCCGGGGATTTCCTTGAAATAGGTATAGAGCATCCAGACGATGATCGGCAGGTTCATCAGCGTCAGCACGATGACCAGACCAATGCGGGTGTCGAGAAGTCCAAGCGTCTTGAACAGAAGATAGATCGGCACCAGCACGCCCACGGCGGGCATCATCTTGGTCGACAGCATCCACATCAAGAGGTCCTTGGTCTTGCGACCGGGCACGAAGGCCATGGACCAGGCCGCGGGAACCGCCAAGGCCAAACCCAGCGCGGTAGACCCAAGCGCGATGATGATCGAGTTGACGAAGTAGCGGAAATATTCGCGCTGTTCGTTCACATCGACATAGTTCTGCAAGGTCCAGTCAAAGCCAAGAAAGATGGGCGGCGAGGCGACGGCCTGCGCTTCGGGTTTGAAACTGGTCAGCACGGTCCACAGGATCGGGAAGAACAGGATCAGCGCGACGGTCCAGGCGGCAGCCGTATTGATCGCGCGGCGTTGGGTGGTGACGTGACGGGCCATGATTATTCCTCACGCATCAAGGTTCTTGCCGATGGCGCGCATCAGGAAGAAGGCAACGATATTGGCAAGGATCACCGCGACGACCCCACCGGCGGCTGCAGTGCCGACGTCGAAATCGAGAAGTGCTTCCTTGTAGATCAGATAGGGCAAGGTGGTGGACGAGGTGCCGGGGCCGCCATTGGTCGTGACGAGGATCTCGCCGAAGATGCCCAGCAGGAAGATGGTCTGGATCAACACGACCACAGTGATCGCGCGCGCCAGATGCGGCAGCATGATGTACCAGAACCGCTTCAGCGCGTTGGCACCGTCCATTTCGGCCGCCTCCAGTTCTTCCGACGACAGCGACTGCAGCGCGGTCAACAGGATCAGCGTGGCGAAGGGCAGCCATTGCCAGGCGACGATCAGGATGATCGAGGTCAGCGGCGCCTGCCCGAGGAAATCATAGGGCGAGAGGCCGATGACCTTTGCTGCCTCGGCAAACAGGCCATTGGTCGGGTTCATGAACATGTTCTTCCAGATCAGCGCCGCCACGGGCGGCATGATGAAGAAGGGCGAAATCACCAGAATGCGGACGATGCCCTGCCCCCAGATCGGCTGGTCGATCAGCAGCGCGATCAGGATGCCCAGAACTACGGTGATAACCAGAACGCCGATCACAAGAATCAGGGTGTTGACCACCGCACCGCCGAACGCCGGTGACAGCACGAAGCGCGTGTAGTTGCCGAAATCGTTGAAGCCGGTCCGGTCGGGATACAGCAGGTTGTAGCGTTGCAGCGAAAACCAGATCGTCATTGCCAGAGGCACGATCATCCAGATCAGCAAGAGGATGACGGTCGGCGACAACATGGCGCGGGCGGCAGAGCGCGAGGATTGCGTGGCCATGGAAAACTCCGCTTGGGAACGGGCCGCAATGGCCCTGAAAGACCAGTTTGGCAGGAGGCGGCTTGTCGGAAAAGAACGGGCGACCGCGGTGGCTTGCCGTGGCGCGGTCGCCGTCAGGTGGGCCCCACCCCGAAGGGAGGGACCGTCATCCTTGGGAGGATTACTGGATGTAGCCCGCAGCGGTCATCTCGTCGGTGACAAGCGCCTGAGCCGCAGCCAGAGCCTCATCCACCGACTTCTGGCCCGCCAGCGCCGCCGAGAATTCCTGACCGACACTGGTGCCAAGGCCCTGGAATTCCGGGATGGCGACGAACTGCACGCCGACATAGGGCACCGGCTTCACGGTCGGGGCATTCGGGTCAGCCGCGTTGATCGAGTCGATCGTCATCTTGGCGAACGGGATGGCCGCATATTCCGGGTTGGAATACAGCGAGGTCCGGGTGCCCGGAGGCACGTTGGCCCAGCCTTCCTTGGAGGCGACAAGCGCCAGATAGTCCTTGTTGGTCGCCCAGTTGATGAAGGTCTTGGCGGCGTCCTGCTTCTGGCTGGAGGCCGGGATCGCCAGCGACCAGGCCCAGAGCCAGTTGCCGCGCTTGCCCAGACCGTTGTCGGGGGCCAGAGCGAAGCCGACCTTGTCGGCCACGGTGGAATCCTTGCCGGTCACGAACGAAGCCGCAACCGTGGCGTCGATCCACATGCCGCACTTGCCCTGCTGGAACAGCGTCAGGTTTTCGTTGAAGCCGTTGTTCGACGCGCCGGGCGGGCCGTATTCGGTCATCACCCGCAGGTAGGTGTCCAGCGTCGCCTTCCACTCGGGCTGGTCGAACTGCGGCTTCCAGGACTCGTCAAACCAGCGCGCGCCGAACGAGTTCGACATCGCGGTCAGGAAGGCCATGTTCTCGCCCCAGCCTGCTTTGCCGCGCAGGCAGATGCCATACTGTTCCTTCGACTTGTCGGTCATCGCCTTGGCGGCGGCTTCTATATCAGCCCAGGTCGGCGCGTCGGCCATGGTCAGGCCAGCGGCTTCCATCAGGTCCTTGCGATACATCACCATCGAGCTTTCGCCGTAGAAGGGCGAGGCCATCAGGTTGCCGTCCACCGTCAGACCGCCGCGGATCGCGGGCAGCAGATCGTCGACATCATAGTCGGCAGGCAGGTCGTTCAGGCTGGCAAGCCAGCCCTGCTTGCCCCAGATCGGAACCTCATAGGTGCCGATGGTCAGAACGTCATACTGCCCGCCATTGGTGGCGATGTCGGTGGTCACGTTCTGGCGCAGCACATTCTCTTCCAGCGTGACCCACTCGACCTTGATGTCGGGGTTCTTGGCATAGAAGTCGTCCATCAGACCCTGCATGCGGATCATGTCGCCGTTGTTCACGGTGGCGACGGTGATGGTGGTTTCGGCCAGGGCCGCGCCGGTCAGCGCAACGAAAGCCGTCGCGCCCAGAAGCGCGCGAAGCGTAACAGTCATGGTGTCCTCCCTCGGAAGCGATGTGAGCAAATGATCGCTATATGAGAAAATGCCCATTACACAAGCAAATCGTCAAGCTTATTCTTCAGGCAGAATGAGAAATTCGTTGCCGCACCGCGGCATTGCGCAATGAAGCCATTGATACTGCTATTAGATTTAAACAGGCCGGATCAGGCCAGCAGCGCCCGCGCCGTCGGTTCGTCCGTCACCAGACCGTTGACGATTCGCGCCAGAAGCGCACCGCGAATGGCGGAAACCTTGGTTTCCCCGGCTGCAATGCCGATCGAAGGGCGGTCCAGGCCCGGTTCCACCCGTACCCCGCCAGTGCGGCGGTTGGTGCCAAGATCCAGATACTGGCCCTGCGCATCGAACACCCAGCCGGCCACCTCGCCCACCGCGCCCGCCGCCTGCATCTCATCAAGCTCCGCCCGGCTGACGAATCCGTCTTTCAACAAGGGCGCGTCATTCGACATTTGCCCGACGCCGACGAAAACCACGTCCGCCTTGCGCGCCAGATCCACCACCTTGCGCACTGGCGGCAGGGCGTGGAACGCCGCGTTTTCCTCGGGCGTAGGCGAGATCACCGGCACCGGCATCGGGTAATGCGGCGCATGCACCTTGTCGGCAAGCCGCATGACGACATCGAAGAACGAAGCCGATCCATCTGGCGCGATGTTGCCGATCAGCGAAACCAGCCGGTGCTGGCCCGCCTCGATCCCGTCCTCCATCGCGTCCACCATGCCGCGCAGCGCCCGGCCCGTGCCAACCGCCACGACCGAAGGTTCCTCCATCCGCAGGAACCGCTCCAACTCGCCTGCGGCGGCCGAGGCAATCGCCCGCACCGCGTCGCCCCCGGCCCCAAGCCCCGGCGCCACCCGGCAGCGCGTCAGGCCGAAGCGGTCGGTCAGGGCCTGTTCAAGGTCGAGGCAGACGCCAATCCGATGGTTCAGCCGGACATGGATCAACCCTTCGGCCACCGCCCGGCTGACCAGCCGCTGCGCCCTTTGTCGGCTGACGCCCAGCTCGCGCGCGATCTGGTCCTGCGTCAGCCCGCCGACGTAATAGAGCCAGCCCGCCCGGGCGGCCTCATCATGCAAGGAAGGTTCTGGATCGATGCGCGGGGTCATGGGTGGCCTGTGGTTGCCGGATCAATCTGGAAGAAATGCGCGAAAGAATCAAATTCCCGCTGCGGCCGGGCATCGTCGGGTGCCTCCATGGCCATTCCTTTCAGATGGCTGCCGCCGGTAAAACGCCAGACCTCCATCCCCGCCGCCAACCCGGCCCGGACACCGGTCAGGCTGTCCTCGATCACCAGACAGCGGGCCGGATCAGCCCCCATCCGCGCCGCCGCATGCAGGAACAGATCCGGCGCCGGCTTGCCCCGCACCACTTCCGAAGCGGTGAACAGCCGGTCGCCCACCAACCCGGCCAGCCCTACCAGCCTGAGCGATATCGCCGCGCGCCGCGGGCTGGAGGAGGTGGCCACGCAGAACGGCAAGGCAAGCCGCTCCAACACCTCGGCCACATGCGGCATCACCCGCAACTCGCGCTCGAACGCCGCCAGCAGCCGAGTGCGATAGGCCTCCTCGAAGCTTGGCGGCAGGTCCAGTCCGAAATCCTTGCGGATCGTCGCCATCACGGTGGGATAGCTGCGCCCCAGAAAATGCCGCGCGACATAGGCCATGTCGACACTCACGCCCAACCCGGCCAATTCGGCGATCAGCATCCGGGCCGAGATGACCTCGCTGTCAATCAGCACCCCGTCGCAATCGAAGATCACCAGATCAACCATCATCTCCCTCCAGCCGCCGCCGATAGTCGCTGGCCGACATTCCCATACCCCGCCGAAACGCCCGCGCGAAATAGGCCGGGTCATCGAAACCCAACGCAAAGCCCACCTCCTGCGCCCGCATGCGGGTGTAGGCGAGCAGGCGACAGGCCTCGCGCAGCCGCGTCGCCTCCAGAAAGCCATGCGCCGAAAGGCCAGTACCGGCAAGGCACAGACGGCGCAGGTGGCGTTCGGACACGGCCAGCGCCCCGGCATAGTCGGCAAGCTGCCAGCCATCCGCCAGATGGGCGCGGATCAGTTCCTCAAACCGGGCAATCCGCGCATCGCCCTCCGACCTGTCCGGCCGCTCCCCCCCCGCCTCGGCCACCGCACAACACAGGGCCAGCGCCGCCGCCCTCAGCTTCAGCCGCCGCAGCGGGTCGGGCGCGGCATGCAGGCGCGCGATATCCTGAAACAGCGGTTCCATGCCCCCTGCCGCCGCCACAAAGGGCCGTTCCAGCGCGGCGCGGGTTTCCGCCTCCGGCCGGAAAAGCTCCGGGAAATCGGCGGCGGGCAAGGTCAGCACATAGCCCTGCGTGCCGGCGGCAAAGCCAAAGCCATGCACATGTCCGCGCGGCATGTTCATCAGCAGCGGCGGTACGCCGCGTTGTGCCCTGCCATCAATCGTAAGCCGCACCTCGCCCGACAGCACGAGAAACACCTGATGCAGATGCACATGCCGATGCGGCGCAATCTGCCAGTCCAACCCCGCCGCCCGGTCGGTGATGGTTTCGATATGGATCAGGTCCGGAAACGGGCTTTGCTCGCCGTAAAGCTGCCAAGAGGGAATTTTTGCCGTGACCATGGCCGAAAAATACCAGTTATTTGACACATCGTCCATTCGGCTTTTCGCGGCAATCCGTCACTGTCAGTGAAAAGGGAGAGCACCATGCGCACACAGGTTGCCATCATCGGCGGCGGCCCCTCCGGGCTGCTGCTGTCGCAGCTGCTGAACAAGGCGGGCATTGCGACCGTGGTGCTGGAGCGCAAGAGCCGCGACTATGTGCTGTCACGCATCCGGGCCGGTGTGCTGGAAACCGGGGCGGCCGATCTGATCCGCGCCGCCGGGGCGGGCACGCGGATGGACCGCGAGGGGCATCTGCATGACGGCTGCTATCTGGCCTCGAATGGCCGGATGTTCCATGTCGATTTCAAGGGCAGTTGCGGCAAGCAGGTGATGGTCTATGGCCAGACCGAGGTGACGAAAGACCTTTACGACGCACAGGACGCCATAGGCGCGACGGTGATCCATGGGGCCGAGGAGGTCGCGCTGCACGATCTGACCAGCGATGCGCCTTACGTCAGCTATACCGTGAACGGCGCTGCGCATCGGCTGGGCTGCGACTTTGTCGCCGGCTGCGACGGGTTCCACGGCGTCAGCCGTCCGTCGATGCCGGCCGAGGTCCGGCGCGAATACGAAAAGGTTTATCCCTTTGGTTGGCTTGGGATCTTGTCGCGCACTCCACCGGTCGAACATGAGCTGATCTATGCCGCCCATGATCGGGGCTTTGCCCTTGCCTCGATGCGCCACGCCATGCTGTCGCGCTATTACATCCAGGTGCCGCTGACCGATACGGTCGAGGATTGGTCTGACGAGGCCTTCTGGGCCGAGTTCCGGCGGCGGATGCCCGAAGCCGTCGCCGCCCGGCTTGTCACCGGGCCGTCGATCGAGAAATCCATCGCGCCCCTGCGGTCCTTCGTGACCGAGCCGATGCGCTGGGGTCGGCTGTTCCTGTGCGGCGACGCCGCCCATATTGTGCCGCCGACCGGCGCCAAGGGGTTGAACCTTGCCGCCTCCGACGTGCATTACCTGTATGAAGGGCTGGTGCAGCACTACCGGCAGAACCAGAGCGCCGGGATCGACGCCTATTCCCAGCGCGCCCTTGCCCGGATCTGGCAGGCGATGCGGTTCTCCTGGTCGCTGACCACCATGATGCACCGCTTTCCGGGGGCTTCCGACTATGACCGCCGGATGCAGGACAGCGAGCTTGCGCAGCTTGAGACCAATCCCGTCGCGCGTCGGTTGATGGCCGAAAATTACACGGGACTGCCCTACTGAGCGCCCAGAATCCGCATCGCGTTGTCCTTCAGGATCAGCGGCCGCACCTCGTCCTTGAACGGGGCCTTCGCGAAAGCGTCCAGCCATTTTTCCGGCGCGATCATCGGCCAGTCGCTGCCGAACAGCATCTTGTGCTTCAAAAGGCTGTTGGCATAGCGGATCAGCGTCTCGGGGAAATACTTCGGCGACCAGCCCGACAGGTCGATGAAGACATTCGGCTTGTGCTGGGCCACCGCCAGCGCCTCGTCCTGCCAGGGAAAGGACGGATGCGCCAGAATGATCGTCATGTCGGGGAAGTCCACCGCCACATCATCGAGATACATCGGGTTCGAGTATTTCAGCCGCATGCCATTGCCGCCGCGCATCCCCGAGCCCACCCCGGTCTGCCCGGTGTGGAAGAGCGCGATGCCGCCCTCGTCGGCAATCGCCTCGTAAAGCCCATAGGCCGAACGGTCGTTCGGATAGAACCCCATCTGCGTCGGATGGAACTTGAAGCCCCGGACGCCGAAGTCGCGCATCAGCCGCCGCGCCTCGCGGGCGCCAAGCTTGCCCTTGGCCGGGTCGATGCTGGCAAAGGGGATCAGCACATCGGCATTCTCGGCGGCGATCCGCGCCACCTCCTCATTGGCATAACGCCGGTAGCCGGTCTCGCGCTCGGCATCGACGGGGAAGATCACCGCGGCGATGTTCTGGCTGCGGTAATGCGCGGCGGTCTCGGCCATGGTCGGCGGATGGGTCCAGGGCGCGCCGAAATAGGTCGCCATCGCCGCCTGCAGATCGTCATAGCCGTCATCGGCATGGCAGCCGCAGGGCTCTTCGGCATGGGTGTGAAAGTCGATGGCGCGGACCGCGGCGAAATCCACCATCTCAGGCCCCCCGCAGCGCGGCAGGATCATCCTGCACCGGCGCATAGCTGGCGGTGGTTTCGGATTTCTCCGGCAGGTCGGTATGCACGAAGGGCGCAGCCGAGCGGGTGAAGATCTCGCGGCTGATCGGGAACCAGAAGCTGGGCGGGTCGAAACTGCCTGCCGCGATGCCGATCAGCTCGGGCGACAGGCCAAGGCGCCACAGCACGTTGGAACCGCAATTCGGGCAGAACTGCGTGGTGAAGGGGCGACCGCTTTCGGTGGTAAAGGAGTAATCCTTCACCGGGCCGGACACCGTCACCTTGTCCTGCGGGAAATAGGCCGAAACACCAAAGGCCGAGCCGGTGCGCGTCTGGCAATAGCGGCAGTGGCAGACCGCCGCCTTGACCGGGGCGCCTTCGACCCGATAGCGCAACTGCCCGCACTGGCAGCCGCCTTCGTGAATGTTGTCCATGAGCCCCTCCCGCTTGCCCCGACGGGGCCCCTTGTCTTGTCAGTCTGGGCTTCGGGGGCTTGCCTTGCCAAGGCCGATCCTGCACCGTTTCACCAAGTGAAACCGGAGCCGGCGATGCAGGTGAAATCCATCAATGCCCTGGCGCGGGGGCTGGAGGTCTTGCAGATCCTGCAATCCTCGGGCGCGCTGACACTGGCCGATCTGCACCGGCTGACCGGCATCCCCAAGGCCTCGCTGCTTCGGATTCTGAAAACCCTGATGGAGCGCGGGTTCATCTGGCAGCGCATGGTCGATGACGCCTGGGCACCGTCGTTTTCGCTGGCCGAACTGGCCGGCCGGATGGACCGCGAAAGCCAGCTTGTCGAGGTCGCCTCGCCGGTGCTGGCGGCGCTGACGGCCGAGATCGAATGGCCCAGCGTGCTGGCCGTGCCGCGCCTGACCCATATGGAGGTGCTGGAGACCAACGCCGCCCGCGCCTATTTCGACCAGATTGCGCTCGGTCCGCTGGGGTTTCAGGTCAACATGCTGCGCTCGGCCTCGGGGCGGGCCTTCATCGCCACCTGCGAAGCGCCGCTGCGCGAGGCGATTCTGGAAACCCTGCGCAGGTCGGACCGGCCCGGCAACCGCATGGCGCGCAGCGCGGATTATGTGGCGCAGGTGCTGGCCGAAACCCGCGCGCAGGGCTTTGGCCTGCGCGATCCGGATTTCGGCGGCGATTTCGACAGGGGCCGGGCCGAGGCGGATGACGGCCGCGAGTCGCTGGGCGTCGCGATCCGCCTCGGCCACCATGTGCCCGGCACGCTGAACATCACCTGGACGCGGCGGGTGCTGAGCCGGGGCCGCGCCATCGAGCTTCTGGTCCCGCCCGCCCGGCGCGCCGCCGAGGAGATTGCCCGCCACCTGATGCGCCCCGGCGTTTCACAGGGTGAAATCACGCCCGAAGCCGGTTGAGCCGCAAGGGCGCCGCGCCCTAGCCTCAGGGCCTCTAACAGGAGGGCCACCATGCTGACGCGCGCCGAGATTGACGACATCCTGAGGCTGATCGACGGCTCGGACTTTACCGAGCTGAAACTCGAGATGGGCGATCTGAAGCTGGAGCTGCGCAAGGGGGGCCTCGCCCAGCCCTTTCATACTGGCCAAAATATCCCCGCCGGAGGCATCCAACCGCAGCCGCCGGCCCCGCCCGCAGCCGTTCCGGCCCCGGTTGTCGCCTCGGGCGGCGGGTCGGAGATTCCGGCCCCGCTGCTCGGCACCTTCTGGCATGCCCCGCGTCCCGGTGCCGAGCCTTTTGTCAGGCCGGGCGATAGTGTCGGCGCCGATACGGTCATCGGCATCATCGAGGTGATGAAGCTGATGAACTCGGTCGCCGCCGGCATCGCCGGGACGGTTCTGGAAATCACCGCCCCGAATGGCGAACTGGTCGAGCATGGCCAGTGCCTTATCCGCATCCGGCCGCACTGAAATGACGCCGATCCGCCGCATCTTCATCGCCAACCGGGGCGAGATTGCCGTGCGCATCATCCGCACCGCGCGGGCGCTGGGGATTGAAACCGTGCTGGGAGTGTCGCAGACCGACCGCGACAGCCTTGGGGCGCGGCTTGCCACGCGGGCGGTTTGCCTTGGCCCCGGCCCGTCGCGCGACAGTTACCTGAAGGTGGACACCGTGATGCAGGCCGCGCTGGGCACCGGCTGCGACGCCCTGCATCCGGGCTATGGCTTCCTGTCGGAAAACCGCGATCTGGCGCTGGCCTGCGACAAGGCCGGGATCACCTTCATCGGCCCCAGCCCGGCCAATCTGGAGGCCGTGGGCGACAAGCTGACCGCCCGCAGTCACGCCGTTGCCGCCGGGGTGCCTTTGGTGCCCGGCGGCAATGCGGCAAGCCTGACCGAGGCGCAAGAGGTGGCCCGCGACATCGGCTATCCGCTGCTCATCAAGGCGGTGGCGGGTGGTGGTGGCAAGGGGATGAAGCGGGTGAACCGCCCGCAAGACCTTGCCCCGCAGCTTGATCTGGCGATGGCCGAGGCCGCCGCGGCCTTTGGCGACGGGCGGGTCTATCTGGAACGCTTCGTCACTTCCGGCAGGCATGTCGAGGTGCAGATCCTGTCGGATGGCGAGACGGTGATCCACGCCGGCGAGCGCGACTGTTCGGTGCAGCGCCGCTATCAGAAAGTGGTAGAGGAGGCCCCGGCGCCGGGTCTGTCCCCGGCCCTGCGCACCTGTCTTTGCGAGGCTGCCACGGCCTTTGCCCGCCATATCTGCTATCGCTCGCTCGGGACCGTGGAGTTCATGGTCGATGTGGACCGGGCGGCCTTCTATTTTCTGGAAATGAACGCGCGGATTCAGGTGGAGCATCCGGTGACCGAGACCATCACCGGGCTGGATCTGGTCGCCCGCCAGATTGCCATCGCCGAGGGCCGGCCCTTGGGGCTGCAGCAGGACGATATCACCCTGTCCGGCCATGCCATCGAATGCCGGCTGAACGCCGAGGATGTTGCGCATGACTTCCGCCCTTCACCGGGGCGGGTCTCGCTGGCGTGGTTTCCGGCGCTGCCGGGGCTGCGGGTGGACAGCCATATGACCAGCGGCGCGACAGTCCCGCCGCATTACGACAGCATGGTGGCCAAGCTGATCGCCCATGGTCCGAGCCGCGCCGCCGCGATTGCCACCATGGCCGAGGCGCTGCGGGTGCTGCGACTGGAAGGCATCGCCACCAACGCGCCCTTGCATGCCGCGATCATGGCCGACCCGGAGTTCGCGGCGGGCGGCGTCGATACCAATTACCTCGCGGGACTGCTGCCCCGCCTTGCCGGAGGCTGCCCATGACCATGTCGCTGATCGACACCACGCTGCGCGACGGCAACCAGTCGAACTGGGGCGCGACGGGGCTGGACACCGCGATGATGCTGGGCATCGCCCCGGCGATGGACCGGGTGGGGTTCGAGGCAATTGACTTCACCACATCGACCCATATGGCGGTGGCGGTGCGGTTTTCGAAACAAGACCCCTGGGAGCGGCTGCGCCTGTTCCGCGCCGCCGCGCCGAAAACCAAGTTGTCTTTCCTGACCACCGGGATGCGCTTTATCTCATGGGAAACCGCCAGCCATGAGTTGATGGAATTCGCCTTCCGGCTTCTGGTCAACAGCGGCATCGACCGTTTTGCGGTGATGGACCCGATGAACAATGTCGCCGCGATGCGGACCATGGCGGACCTCACGCGCAAGGCTGGGGGGCGCGACATCGTGGCGGCGCTGACCTTCACGCTTTCGCCGCTGCATGACGATGCGCATTTCGCCGAGGCGGCGCGCAAGCTGACCGAGGCCGGCCAGTTCGACCGACTTTACCTGAAAGACCCCGGCGGGCTGGTGACGCCGGACCGCGCCCGCACGCTGATCCCGGCGATCGGCGCGGCCATCGCCGTGCCGCTGGAGTTTCATTCGCATTCAACCATCGGCCTTGCGCCCTTCAGCTATCTGGAGGCCGCGGAGCTGGGTGCGCACTGCCTGCATACCTCGTCCTCCGCCGCCGCCAATGGCACCGGCCAGCCCGCCATGACGCCGACCATCCGCAACCTGCGCGATCTGGGGCTGACGGTGGACGTCGATGACGAGGCGGTGGCCGAAATGGACGACTGGTTCACCGCGCTGGCGCAGGCCGAAGGCTTGGCGCATGGCGTGCCCGGCGAGTTCGACCGCAGCTATTTCCGCCACCAGATGCCCGGCGGCATGATGGGCACGATGAAGCGCCAGCTTGCCGAAATGAAGCGCCTGCACCTTCTGCCGCAAGTGCTGGAGGAGGTGGAGCATGTCCGCGCTGATCTCGGCTATCCGATCATGGTGACGCCGTTTTCGCAGCTTGTGGGGTCTCAGGCGCTGATGAACGTGCTGTCGGGCAAGCGCTATGAAACCGTGCCGGATGAGGTGACGCGCTATGTTCTGGGCCGGTTCGGCGCGCCCGCGATGCCGCTTGACCCACAAGTCGAGGACCGGATCAGGTCGTCGAAACGCGCGCGGGAACTGGAGGACGAGCCGCATATGGCCTCGCTCGATGAGCTGCGCGCCAAGGTCGGCCGGGGCTATTCGGACGAGGAGTTCCTTTTGCGCGCCGTGATGCCCGCCGATCAGGTCGACGCGATGAACGCCGCCGGACCTGCGCCGCGCGGCTATGATCCCCGGACGCGGGCCTTGAAATATCTGGTCGGCGAGTTGACAAGGCGGCCGACCCTGTCGGGCGTGAAGATCACCAAGCCCGGCTTTTCCCTGCAATTGAACGGAGGCCGCTGATGCATTCCCACCCGATCCGCGCCGCGGTGTTCGACATCGACGGCACGCTGGCCATGATGGACAAGGACAGCGGCACCTATGCTGCCCTGCCCGGCGCGGTCGAGGCGCTAGCCGCGCTCAGGGCGCGTGGGCTGCCGGTGGTGGCCTATACCAACGGCACCTTCTTTCCGCCGGCGCATTACTATCCGCTCCTCGCCGATGCCGGGCTGGTGCTGGCGCCGGGGCATATCCTGACCCCGGCCACGGTGGCGGCGCGGCAACTGGCGAAGATGGGGGTGAAGCGGCTTTTGACCATCGCCGCCGATGGCACCCGCGTGCCGCTGCGCGACGCCGGGATCGAGGTGGCGCTGACAGGTGAGGGCGGCGAGGTGGATGGCGTCATCCTCGGCTGGACCAAGGATTTCGGCGCGCAGGATCTGGAGGAGGCAGCGCAGCTTCTCTGGGCCGGCAAGCCGCTTTACGCCACTTCGATCGCGCCACATTTCGCCGGGGCCAAGGGGCGGCTTCTGGGGATTTCGGGCGCGGTGGCGGCGGCCTTGCACAACGCGACCGGGGTGAAGGCCCGGGTGTTCGGCAAGCCGGAAACCGTCGGGCTTGAGGACATCTCGGACATGCTGGGCATTCCGGCGGCCGAGATGGTGGTGATCGGCGACGACCCCAAGCTGGAGATCGCCATGGCCCGCAAGGCCGGGGCCTTTGCCGTGGGGGTGACGACGGGCACGGTCGACGGGGCCGGGTTCGAGGCCGCCGAGGCCGCGCTGCGTGCCCATGTCGTGCTGCCGGGGCTCGCCGGGTTGATGGCGCAGGGGTGGTGGTGATGGTCGCGGAGGGCGCGCTGCTCTGGACCGCCTCCGACGCCCGCAAGGCGGACCTGAACCTGACGCAGTTCCTCGGCTGGCTGAAGGCGCGGGGTCATGGCTTTTCCGGCTACGCCGATCTGTATCAGTGGTCGATCACCGACCTTGCCGGCTTCTGGGGCGCGGTGCGCGATTACTTCGGCCTGATCCTTGAGGGCCAGCCCGAGCCGGTGCTGACCGATGCCGCCATGCCCCGCACCCGCTGGCTGCCGGCGGCGCGGCTGAACTATGCCGAACATGTCCTGCGGCACGAGACCGCGGGCGATGCCGCCCGCCCGATGCTGCACCATGTCTCGGAACTGCGCCCGATGGCCGAGATGAGCTGGGCGGAGGTCGGCGGCGCGGTGCGCAAGCTGGCCACCCGGCTGCGCGCCATGGGCATCGGCCCCGGCGACCGGGTGGTGGCCTATATGCCGAACCTGCCGGAAACCGTGATCGCCATGCTGGCGACCACCGCGATTGGCGCCGTCTGGTCCTCGGCCGCGCCGGAGTTTGGCGCCCAGACCGTGATCGACCGCTTTTCGCAGATCGCACCGAAGCTGGTCTTCGCCGTCAACGGCTATCGCTATGGCGGCAAGGACTTCGACCGCTCCGCCGATCTGGACCGCATCCTTGCGGCGCTGCCGACGGTCGAAACCGTGGTGATGCTCGACTATCTGTCCGGCGCCGGCATGCGGGAAACCGCCCTGCCATGGGACAGCCTCTTCACCGGCCCCGAAGTGCCGCCCGAGGCCTTCACCTTTACCCGTGTCGATACCAACCATCCGCTGTGGGTCCTGTTCACCTCCGGCACCACCGGCCTGCCGAAACCCATCACCCACGGCCACCACGGCATCGTGCTGGAACACCTGAAAACCGCCGCCTTCCATTATGAACTGAAGCCGGGACAGGCGCTTTTGTGCTATTCCACCACCGGCTGGATGGTGTGGAACACGCTGATGATGGCGCCGCTGATGAACGGCCGCGCCGTGCTTTATGACGGCCATCCCAGCTTTCCCGATGCCCGCCGGATGTGGCAGATTGCCGAAGAAACCCGCGCCTCGGTCTTTGCCACCTCGCCGACCTTTCTGCAGATGGTGCGCAGTCAGGGCATCGACCCGGCGCGGGAGTTTGCCCTGCCGGCGCTGGAAACCCTGCTGCTGGTCGGCTCGCCCGCGACGCCCGAAACCTTCGCCTGGGCGCAGACGGCTGTGAAACCCGACCTCTGGGTCACCTCGCAGTCCGGTGGCACCGAATTCTGCTCCGGCACGCTGGCCGGCTCGCCACTGCTGCCCACGCGGGCCGGTGAAATTCAGGCCCCGGCGCTGGGGGTCGACGTGCGCGCGCTCTCGGAGGAGGGCGAAACGCTGATCGGTGCCGAGGGCGAGCTTGCCATCCTGAAACCGATGCCCTCGATGCCGCTCTGTCTCTGGGGCGATGCGGAGTTCGCCCGCTACGAGGCCAGCTATTTCGACACCTGGCCCGGCATCTGGCGCCATGGCGACCGGCTGCGGATGCTGGCGCATGGCAGCAGCTTCGTGCTGGGCCGCTCCGACGCCACGCTGAACCGCTTCGGCGTGCGGATCGGCTCGGCCGAGGTCTACCGCACGATGGAGGGTATCGCGGGGGTGGCCGACAGCCTCATCCTTTGTGTCGAGGATGGCAAGGGCGGCTACTGGATGCCGCTCTTCGTGCAGATGGCCGCGGGCGCCGATCTGGACGAGGCCAAGCGCCACGAAATCATCCACCGGCTGCGCAGCGAACGCTCGCCCCGCCATGTGCCGGACGAGATCATCGCGGCGCCGGAAATTCCCGTCACCCTGACCGGCAAGAAGATGGAGGTTCCGGTGCGCAAGCTGATGCTGGGTCTGCCGCTGGACAAGGCCGCCAGCCGGGATGCAGCCCGCAACCCCGCCGCGCTAGACTGGTTCGCCGACCTCGCGCGGAAGCGGCAGGCATGACGGCCGCCGAGATCTTCTCGGTCAAGGGCAAGACCGCCTTTCTCACCGGCGCGGCGCAAGGGTTGGGCCGCGCCATGGCCGAGGCTCTGGCCGAGAACGGCGCCGCCCTGGCGCTCTTTGACCGCGACGCGGACCGGCTGGAAGACACCGCCGCCGACTTGCGCCGGCAGGGTGGGAAAGTCCTGACCCTGCCGGGAGATGTCACCGACGCCCGCGCCGTCACCGCCGCCATCACCGAAACCGCCGCCCGCCTTGGCCCACTCGACATCTGCATCGCCAATGCCGGTATCTCCGACGCCCGGCCGGGCCTCCTGCATGAGATCACCGACGCCGACTGGCAGAAGGTACTCGATGTCAACCTGACCGGGCTCTTTCACACCTGCCGCGCGGCGCTTGCCGCGATGCTGCCGCAGGGCCGGGGCAAGCTCATCACCGTCGCCTCGATGTGGGGCCTCGCCGCTCCAGCCGGGGCCTTCCCGCGCCCGGCCTATGCCGCCTCCAAGGGTGCGGTTGTCAACCTTACGCGCGAAATGGCGCTGCACTATGCCGACAAGGGCATTCAGGTGAACGCGCTCTGCCCCGGCATCTTCCAGACCGAAACACGGCCCAGAGACCCCGCCGCCGCCATCGCCTATACCCCGATGGGCCGCCTCGGCCGCCCCGACGAGATCAAGGGCGCCACCCTGTTCCTCGCCTCCACCGCCTCGGATTTCGTCACCGGCACGACGCTGGTGATCGACGGCGGCGTGCTGGCGCGCTGAGGGGTATCCGGCCGGCCCCGCCTTTCAGACTGGCCCAAATATCCTCGGGGGGAAGCGGGCTTGGCACAAGCCCGCGCGGGGGGCGAAGCGCCCCCGGTGCTGTGGCTGCCAAAGAAGAAATGCTGCAGTTTCGCTGCGCAGCGAAGAGTGTCCGGAACGGGCTCGATGAGCGCCCTCTAGCGCCCCGTCGCCACCTGAAACACCGCGCCCTCCAGCGCCGGCGTCACGACAATCTGGCAGGTCAGCCGGCTGTTTTCCCGAGGTTCATGGGCGTTGAACTCCACTGTGTCGGCTTCGTCCTGCTTCGGGGCCGCCAGCGCGCCCTCGGGGGCCGCGATCACATAGCAATGGCAGGTGGCGCACATCGCGCTGCCGCCGCATTCGGCGATGATGCCCCGCACCCCGGCGTTGCGCGCCGGATACATCAGCGGCTCGCCCACCACCGCCGCAATCGCGCGCCGCGTGCCATCCGCCTCGATGAACGTCACCTGAACCATTGCATTCCCCTCAGATAAACTGCCGCCCGCCGTCGATCACCAGCGTCTGCCCGGTCATGTAGCCCGCGAGCGGCGAGGCCAGCATCAGCGCGCCGCCGACGATGTCTTCCACCTCGGCCGGCCGCTTCAGCGCCGCGCGGTCGATGCCATAGCTGCGGGCGTTCTCGATCAGGCCAAGGCTGGCCTCGGTCATGGTGAAGCCCGGCGCCAGCACGTTCACCCGCACCCCGTCGGCGCCCATCTCCTTGGCCATGGTGCGGCTGAGGCCGATCACCGCGCCCTTGGAGGCGACATAATGCATCCATTGCGGCGAGCCGGAGAACACCGTGGCCGAGGCGATGTTGACGATCGCCCCTTTCGCGGCGCGCAGGGCGGGCGAGAAGGCCCGGCACATCTGCCAGACGCCTTTGACGTTGACCGCCATGACCCGGTCCCAGACCTCTTCGTCGAGATCCTCGAAATCGCGCCGCTCCAGCCCGCCATAGATCGCGGCGTTGTTCACCAGCACATCCACCCCGCCCATCCGCGCCTGCGCCAGATCGGCCAGCGCGCGGCAACTCGCGGTGTCGGTCACATCGACCTGCGCGGCAAGCCCGCCGGTTGCGGCGGCGGTTTCCTCGCAGCCTGCAAGGTTCAGATCGCAGGCCAGCACCCGCGCCCCGGCCCCGGCGAAGGCCAGCGCGAAGGCGCGGCCAAGGCCCCCCGCTGCGCCGGAGACGACCACCCGTTTGCCCGACAGTCCCAGATCGGTCATGCGCCCGTCTCCATATATCGTGTCAGTTGCCGTTCCGCCCGCAGGCTGGCGGTGAACCCCTCGGCCATCGCCTTGCCCGGCGCCGTCAGGAGCCGCGGGTTCGACACCACCGTCACCATGTCGATGTAGTCGGCCAGCGACCAGTCATACCAGCCGCGGATGATCCGCATGCCATGCGGCGTGGTGCGCCAGCCCTTGTCGGCATCCTTCATCACCGCATCGTTCAAGGACCGCGCCTCGGTCGTGGTGTCGTGCCCGTCGATGATGGCAAGGATTTCGTCGACCCGGCCCAGACCGTGCCGCGTCAGGATCTCCCGCGCGATGACGACCGAATGGCGTTCGTGTTCAAACACCAGATCGCGCCGCGTCGGGTTGCGGCCGATGGCGGCCAGCAGAAGATCGGGCGGGATACGCTTCCAGCCGACGTCATGCAGCAGGATCGCCGGCAGCACCACATCGGCCTCGGCCTCGGGCAGGGCGGCGAGCAGCGCCCTGGCGACGCCGTAGGCGACCAGCGTGTGTTCGTCATTGTTGCGCACGTCAAGGAAGGGCCGGGCCTCGTGCCACAGCACCTCGTCCTGCGGGCGCAGAAGCGCGGTCATCGCGGCACCTCGTAACTCAGATACATGGTCTTGTATTCCAGATAGCTTTCCACCCCGTAGCGCCCCTTCTCGCGCCCCAGCCCGCTTTCCTTGACGCCGCCGAAGGGTTCGTAATGCGAGGAGCGCTGGATGTCGTTCAGCCAGACCGACCCGGCCTCCATCCCTTCGCAGAGCGTCAGGCCGCGGGCGAGATCGCGGGTAAAGACGAAGCCGGCGAGGCCATAGCGGTTGTCATTGGCGAATTTCAAGCCCTGCCAGGGGTCATCGACCGGGCAGATCCCCAGCACCGGGCCGAAGGTTTCCTCGGTCAGCACCAGCATCTCATGGCTCGCATCGGCCACCAGTGTCGGCTGATAGTAGAAGCCGCCGTCAAAGCCGGGCCCGGTCTGGCGCTGGCCGCCGCAGAGGATGCGGGCGCCCTTGGCGCGGGCGTCGTCGACCTGAACGGCGCTGTTTGCATAGATCTTCTCGTTGACCAGCGGGCCAAGGTCGCCCTCGCCGCCGGCGGGCGCGAGGGTGAACTGCCGCACCCGCGCCAGCAGCTTTTCAAGGAAGGCCTCATAGACCGGGCGCTCGACATAGATCCGGTTCACCCGGTAGCAGAACTGGCCGGAATTGGCGAAGCCGTGGCGGGCAATCGCCTCGGCCGCCTTGTCGATGTCGGCATCGGCACAGACGATGGCCGCCGACTGGCCGCCCAGCTCCAGCGTCACGCGTTTCATGGTCTGCACCGCGGCGGCGGCAATCGCCTTGCCCGCCGTGGTGCCGCCGGTGAAGGCGATTTTCCGCGGGACCGGATGGTTGACCAGCGCCTCGCCAATCGCCCGGCCCGCGCCGGTGACGACGTTGAACACGCCCTTCGGCAGCCCCGCCTTGTGGAACAGCTCGGCCAGAAGAAGCGTCGAGGTCGGCGTGTCGGCCGAGGGCTTGGCGACGACGGTGCAGCCCGCCACCAGCGCGGCGCCGAGTTTGAACATCAGCAGGTTCAGCGGATAGTTGAACGGCGTGATCGCCACCACCACCCCGACCGGATCGCGGGTGACGACGGTTTTCTCGCCGGGGCCGCCCGAGGTCATGGCGGCGTGCAGCCGCAGGCCTTCCTCGGCGTAGATGTCAAGAAGGTCGGCAGCGCGGTTCACCTCTTGCAGACATGCGGGCAGCGGGCGGCCAAGCTCGCGGTGCAGCGCGGTGCCGATGGTTTGGCCGGCGTCGCGCATCGCCTGCGCCAGTTTCTTTTGCAGGCGCACCCGGTCCGCCATGGGGGTCTTGCGCCACAGCTCGAACGCGGCGGCGGCAGAGCGGATGGCGAGGTCGGCATCCTGCGCATTGCCCTGCGGCACGGTGTCGAACTGGGCGCCCGAGCGCGGATCGGTCACGGGTTGCGTGGCGCCGGTGACCGAAGCCGTCCAGGCCCCGTTGATGAACATCTCCATGGCCCGCTCCTACAGCACATGCACTTTCAGCGCCTTGCGGGTTTCCGCCAGCGCCGCCGTGGCCATGGCCCGGCCCGGCTCGGTTTCGAATTTCGGCAGGATCTTCTCGTTGCGCCGGCAGTTCTCGGCCGGTGTCTCGCCGAACCAGTCGCAGCCCACCGCCGTGCCCGTCACCTCGTAGCGCCAGAGCTTGTCACTGTCGCGGACGATGCGGTCGTTGAGATGGCGCGGTTCTGGCCGCGTGTCATGGCCGTCGATGATCTCGCAGACCTGCGCGATGATGTCTTCGCTCCAGCCGGTCGCGCGCAGCACCTCGGTGCCCAGCCGCACGCCCTCGGCCTCGTGCCGGTAGCGCACATCGGATTGCAGGATGTTTTCCGACCGGAAGCCTTCGGAAATGATGGTCTCCATGTCGATCGCCCACCAGCCGATGTCGTGCAAGAGGATCGCCAGCAGGCAGACGTCGCGGTCGGCCTGCGGGAAATGCTCCAGAAGCCGGACGCACCAGTCGAAGGACAGGGGGATATGCACATCGTTCTTGCGAGCGCGCATGTAGGGTTCGGCGGCACGCCAGACCGGGTCATAGCGCGAGAGGTCGAGGCTCATGGCAAGGGTCCAACAGGTTGCGGGAAAGGCGGCCCCCCTCCCCACGAGGGGGGAGGGAGGCGCCCGGTTTACTCCAGAATCGTCACGGTGCCGGTGTTGCCATCGACCCGCAGCCGCATGCCGGTCTTGATCTTCGCCGTCGCGGTGCCGGTGCCGGTCACCGCCGGCAGGCCGTATTCGCGGCAGACGATCGCGGCGTGGCTCATCATGCCGCCGATGTCGGTGACAGCGGCTGCAATCTTGCCAAAGACCGGAGCCCAAGAGGGGGCGGTGACCGGCGTGACCAGAATCTCGCCCTTCTGCAACTCGCCCAATTGGTCAGGGCTGCGCAGCACGCGGGCGATGCCCTCCACCGCGCCCGGCGCGGCCGCCATGCCCTTCAGCCCGGCCCCGTCGTCGCCCTTCCCGGTCCAGCGGTCGATG
Source organism: Tabrizicola oligotrophica (assembly GCF_011008935.1). GTDB lineage: Bacteria > Pseudomonadota > Alphaproteobacteria > Rhodobacterales > Rhodobacteraceae > Tabrizicola_A > Tabrizicola_A oligotrophica. The sequence goes on from NZ_JAAIVJ010000003.1 coordinate 210,006, forward strand.
GCGTCTGAGGTGATGCCCCAAAGCATGATGGTGAAGGGTTCGGTGATGACCTCGGGCGGCTCGTTCAGCGCGGGCAGCGGCGGCTGGCTGGCCAGCGCCTTGACCAGCGCGCGGCGGCGGGACACTTCTTCAGGCCAGACGGCAGAGCCGACATTCGGCGTGCCGATCGCCCAAGAGGCGGCATAGTCCCACAGCACGTCGCGCACCTCGTTGCGGTGCAGGAAAAACATGCCGTCCTCCTCGGCCCAGAAGTCGGCGCCTTGCAGGAGCTTCGACAGCTCGCGCATCTTGCGCCAGAATACGCCCAGCGCCCAATGCTCGATGTAGAAGTTGTGATCCTCAACGTAGGGAAACACGGTGCGGGCAAGGCCCAGCTTGCCGTCGAACACCGCCTGCGCCTCTTCGTCCATCATGTCGCGGTATTCGCTAGTGATCCGGTCGCGCTCTGTCAGCAGCCGCTCGGTCGGGCGTTCGATCTGCTCGCCGGCCTTGGCGCGGGGGATGTAGTCGCGCAGATAGCCGAGCGGAATGTCGAGGTGGTCGATCCAGTATTTGTCGGTCGAGTAAAAGCCGTTTCCGCTGGTGAAGTTGAACCACGGGTCCTGCGCCTGTTTCCAGGCGGTCAGCCATTTCTGGCCGTTCGGGGCCTTGCCCACCGCCGCCAAAGCCTCGTCCACCGTGCCGCTCATCAGCGCGCCATCGACGCCCAACTCCACCGCCAGCCGCGCCAGCTTCTTGATCTCGTCATCGGGGCGGAACAGTTCGCTGTCCACTCCCTGCACCATCTTGGCAATCGCTTGATCGGGGATGGTGGGGAACTGCGATTTCACGAAGCCGAAGAAATCGAGATAGGCGGCATAGCCGAGGTTCAGAAATTCGAAGTGGTATTGCCAGATCTTGTAGGAAAGCTCGATCGCCTTGTCATAGGCCTCGAACAGGGCGTTGGTATTGTCGAGCCCGACGCCACCCTTGACCCATTCCACCGGCACGACATCCGGCAAGTCGGTGAAGGAAATCGCGTCCAGCTCGGCGATCATCGCCAGAACCTTCTTCTTCCAATTGGCGTAAAGGTCGTTCCAGTTGCCGAAGTAATGCCCGGCCCGGTCAAGGAATTGCGGGATGCGGGCCTCGATGTTCTCGGGCGCCACAGCGACGGGCGAGAAATACACGAAGCCGTTCAGGATGCGGTAGTCGATGCCGTTGGCGGGCGGCACCAGAAGATGGCGGCTGTTGTATTGCCCGAGGCATTTGATGGCAAAATCCAGAAAGATCACGTCAAAGGGTCTGAGCGGGTTCGGCCAGTGCTGGCTGTTGCAGAACCAGAACTTCGCGTCGTCTTCGGCGCGGCGGCTGGGCTGGAAGCGGGTGTAATAGGGGTAAAGGCTTTCCCAGCCTTCCGCCCCCTTCGGCGCCTTCACGTCAAAGGCACTGGGGAACATCGGGGTCTTGGCGTCCATTTGCGTTTCCTCCCTGAAACGGACTTTTGGTTGGACCGCGCAGCTAGCGCTTGACGGTCAAGGCAGAGTTCAGCGTGCCGACGATCCCCATAATGCCGGTTGCATAGGTCTTTTTCGGGGTTTCGGCCTTCTTCTGACTCCAGATGGTTTCGGGGCGCGATTGCAGCGCCAGAAGGTTTTCGCCTTCGGGCAGATCGGCATCTATCGCCCATTCCACGTCTTGCGGGCATTTGTTCTGCCGCTCCAGCCGCTTGGCCAGCGCGGCCACGGCGACCACCTCGGCGTCAGACAGGCACTGGATGCGGCGGCGGTCTTCGGGCACCTCGCGCTCCACCGCCTCGCCGCGGACGGCATCGCCCACCAGCTCGACATGCTTGTCGGAAATCTTGCGGTTGGTGATTTCCATCAGCACCTTTTCAACGGTGAAGTTGTCCGGCGTCACCACGCCCGAGACCACCATCTCGCCAAGGCCCCAGGAAGCGTCGATCACGATCTTCGTCTGGTCGCCGTTCACCGGGTCGATCGACATCACCACCCCGGCGGCGCGGGCGTTGACCATCTTCTGCACGCCGACGCTCATCAGCACGTCAATATGCGGGATGCGGTTCTTTTCACGGTAGGCCACGGCGCGGGTGGTATAAAGCGAGGCCCAGCAATCGCGGACTTTTTCCACCACCTGATCGGCGCCGCGCACCCAGAGGTAGGTGTCCTGCTGGCCGGCAAAGGAGGCGTCCGGCAGATCCTCGGCCGTGGCCGAGGAGCGCACGGCGACCGGCATGTCGGCGCCCATCTGGGCATAGGCGGTGCGGATCGCCGTCTCGACCGCCGGCGGCAGCTTGTGGCTGCGGATGCGGATGCGGATCGCCTGCGCAGCGCGGTCGACCTGATCAATGTCGAAGGGGTCGACCCCCGCGAGATGTCGTTCGATCTCGGCGCGCATGTCGTGATGGGCCAGCATCGCCTGATAGGCATCGGTCGTCACCGCAAAGCCTGGTGGCACGGCCACGCCGGCCTGCGTCATCTCGCCAAGGCTGGCGCATTTGCCGCCGACGCGGGCAAAATCGGCTTGGCTGATGCGGGAAAAATCCAGCGTGAAAAGATCGGTCATTTCCCCACCTCTGCTTTCCCCGTCTCCACCATGACCGATTGCGGCACGCGGAAGCCGAGGTTGCGATGATATTGCGCCTCGAACCCGTCGACGAGCTTCATGTCGGGGAAGCGTTCGGGAAGCTGCCGGAACAGTTCGGTGGCCTCCATCTTGGCCAACTGGAAGCCAAGGCAATAGTGGATGCCATAGCCGAACGACAGATGCGTGCGGGCGTTGGGGCGCGTCAGGTCCAGCTTTTCGCCGTCGGGGAACTGCGCCTCATCGCGGTTGGCAGAGCCGGTAATCATCAGGATTTCCGCGCCTTCCGGCAGGTCCACCCCGCCCACCGTGGCGGCATGGCGGGCCTTCCGGCGCCAGCCGACAACCGAAGGCGTGAAGCGCAGCATTTCTTCCACCGCATTGGGGATCAGCGCAGGGTCGGCCTTGAGCTGATCCCAGGCGTCGCGGTGCTGCATGATGGTCAGCACATAGTTGCCCATGAAGGTCGAGGTCGTCTCGTGGCCCGCAAAGAGCGTGGAGTAGAGGACGCCGGCGATTTCCTCGTCGGTGATCTCGGCCCCTTCGGCCTGCAGGCGCAGCAGGTCGGATGGAAAGTCGTCGCCCGGATTGGCGCGGCGCATGTCCAGAAGGTCGTGGATGTATTTCCAATAGGCCACCATGTCATGGGCAACCTCGACCTGTTCCTCGTCGGTCAATTCGCCCCAGGTCATCTTGCCGCGCGAGGCGCCATATTGCTTGATCTTCGGCACATCCGCGTCGGGAATGCCCATCAGGGTGAACAGCACATAGGCCGGCACCGGATAGGCCACCACCTCCCAGAAGTTGACCGGACCGTTCGCGCCCTTAGCCTCCAGCTCGTCGAGATGCCGGCGCACGATGCCTTCGATCTGCGGCTGGATCGACTTGAACCGGCGCGGGCCGAAACAGGACTGCGCCACCTTGCGGATGCGGGTGTGATCGGGGGGGACGCGGGCGGTCAGGCCGGAATAGGCGGTAAAGCCGCCGTCGGTCAGAACCTTGCGGCCCGCCTCGCACATCGCCCGCACCGGCTTTTGCGCGTTTTCGGAACTGAAGGTCTTGTAGTCGTCAAAGATCGCCTTGATGTCCTCATAGCGCGTCACGACCCAGTAGTTGGTCGGCTCGTGAAAGAAGATCGGTTCCTCCTTGCGAAGCTCGGCCCATCGGGCATGGGGTTTGTTCAGATCGAACGGGTCAAAGCCGTCAGACGGCGCGGCGCCTGCGTGGTCCTTCATCGCGGTATCCTCCCTGATATGCCGGGCCGCTCTCTCCCAAAAGCTGAGCCTGACATGTTGAGAATCAGCCTAAGTCCGGTGGCTTTGGTTTTTCTTTGGTGATTTTTCGGGATCGGCGGAAACCCTCAACCCGCTTTGGAAAGCTCGCGGTAAAGCGATTTGATTTCAAGCCCTTCGCTGGCGCCGATCGCCTCCAGCGCCGCGCGGTATTGCCGGTATTGCCGGTGCATGGCATCCAGCCGGCCCTGCGCGACGAAGATCTTCATCGCCTCGGCGTTGGCGCCTTCGCTGGCCGGGTCGATGCTGAGCGCCTTCTGACAATGCGCCAGCGCCTCGCGGGTGCGGCCCGAGGACATGCAGACCTTGGAGAAGTCGTATTGCAGCTTCACCGCCATTTCACGCAGCCAGATCCGGCGCGGCATGCACCAGTCGTCGGTTTCGGACCGCACATATTCCAGCGGCAAATCTTCAAACAAATCGCCCCCATAAAGCTGGTCGGCCGCGGCATAGACCCGCAACGCCGCATTCAACTCGCCCCGCTTGTAGAGCGACAGGCCGCGGCGGCAGAGCTGCTCGAAGGTGTCGATGTCGATCCAGCTTCCGGGCGGGGCGCTCAGCCGGTAGGTCTCGCCCACCCGCTCCACCGCGCCCGGTTCGCCCAGCGTCTTGCGCAGCATGGCGACGGTGTGGTGCAGCCGGGTGCGCTTCACCTCCTCCGATTCGCCCTCGGGCCAGAGGAGTTCGCCAAGCTGGTCGGCATGGGCGCCCTTGTCACCGCTTTGCAGCAGATAGGCGAACAGCGTCCGGGTCTTTTTCGGCGCGCCGCCGGGAAGCTGCCAGTTCACTTCCTGCCCTCCGATGAAGACCTTCAGCCGGCCAAGGCAATGCACATGCCAGCGCGCCGCCTTGGCCGGGTTGCCAAGCCCGGCGCGCGGCGGGGCAAGCCAGGACGGCGTCGCGCCGCGGGCAAACATCTGGCCCTGCTGGCGGCGGGCCAGAAGCCCGGTATAATCGGGCACCACCCGGCCCAGCATGAAGGAAAGCTGTTCATCCAGCGCGCCGCCTTCCAGCAGGCTGGCGGGAATCCAGTAGGGGTTTTCGTAAAGTCCCGAGGGCGCGAGGAATTGCCGGTGCGCGCGCAGCGCGGCCTGAATCTGCTCCTCGATCGTCAGGTCCTGATTGTAGAGCGAGATCACCGGCAGGTCGAAATGCGCCGCCAGCCGGTCGGCCACGCCGCCCCAGTTCTCCAGCCCGGTGACGCCTTGCAGGTTGCCGACGACCCAGCCCATGTCGACCACCAGCGCGGCGATGCCGCGGGCCTTTTCCAGCTCTTGCCGCAGCCGCACAAAGGCCTCTTCCGGGTCCATCGGCGAATGGTCCAGCCCGGCTTGATCGAAGCTGATCCGCCGCGCGGCGGGCATGTCCGGCAAGAGCCGCAAATCGTCGCTGACCAGCCAGGTCTTGCCGGGGCTGGCCATCAGCGCCAGCGCCTTGGCGACAAAGCCGGCCACCGCGAAATCGGCGATCAGCGCGGCATTGATGCGTTCGTCAGGTTTGGGTTTGCGGGCCATGGGTTCTCTTTCTTTGGGAAAACTATAGTCGGTGACCGGCAAATGTCCAAAGAAAATCCAAAGATAACCCGTTAAGCTGATTCGCAGGAGACCCCGGAAAACCGGGGCTGGGAGGTTCTGACGGAAAGCATGGGTCCGGCGTTTGCCGGGGCGCTGGCCTTGTGCGGCCAGTGCAGGGATGCCCCATGGCCGCAGCCTCTGGAACAGGAGTTGGCGCGGCGCATGTCGGTTGAGGGTTCGTTCGATTACGTCATCGTCGGCGCCGGGTCATCCGGGGCGGTGCTGGCCAATCGGCTGTCGGCCGATCCGCGCGTCTCGGTCTGCCTGATCGAGGCCGGACCGGCCGACCGCAGCCCGTTCATCACCGTGCCGCTGGGCGTGATGAAGCTGTCGAAGGATGCCCGGCTGAACTGGCTTTACACCTCGGCGCCGCAGGTGGCGCTGGACGGGCGCGAGGTGTCGATCCCGCGCGGCAAGGTGCTGGGCGGCTCCTCGGCGATCAATGGCATGATCTACATCCGCGGTCACCGGGCCGATTATGACGGCTGGGCGGCGGCGGGCTGCACTGGCTGGGGCTATGACGAGGTGCTGCCGTTCTTCCGCCGTTCCGAGGACAACCGCCGCGACGGCATCGACCCGCAGCATCACGGCCGGGGTGGCGAGCTGGCGGTGTCGGACCTGCGCGACGCGAACCCGGTGGACCGCGATTTCATCGCGGCGGCGGAGCAGTTGCAGTTCCGCCCCTGCCCGGATTTCAACGTGGCCGAGCCCGAGGGCATGGGCATCTATCAGGTGACGCAGGCAGCGGGCAAACGCCATTCCACCGCCCGCGCCTTCCTTGCCCCGATCAAGGCGAGGGCGAACCTGCACATCCTGACCGGGGCCGAGGTTCTGGGTCTGGTGCTGGCGGGCAAACGCGCCACGGGCGTGACGCTGCGCCGGGCCGGGCAGACTGAAACCGTCACCGCCCGAGGCGAGGTGATCCTGTCCGCGGGGGCCATCGGCTCGCCCGACATTCTTTTGCGCTCGGGGATCGGGGGCGGGCTGGCGCATGACCTGCCGGGCGTCGGCCAGAACCTGCAGGATCATGTCGACTGCATGGTGATCTGCCAGAGCCGCTCGCGCACGCCCTATGGCATCTCGGTCGCCGCCCTGCCGCGGCTGGCGCTGGAGGGCGCGCGCTGGGTGTTCGGCAACCGCGGGATGCTGGCCTCGAACATGGTCGAGGCCGGGGGCTTTGTCCGCACCTCGCCGGCCGAGCCGCGCCCCGACATCCAGTTTCACATCATTCCGGGGCGCAAGAGCCACCGGGGCCGGATGGTGGAATATGGCCACGGGGTTTCGGTGCATACCTGCGTGCTGCGCCCCGACAGCCGGGGCTCGGTGACACGCGGCGGCGCGGACGGGCCGCCCCGCATCGACCTTGGCCTTTTGACCGATGACCGGGACATGCAACGGCTGCTGAAGGGTGTGCGCCTTGCCCGCCAGATCCTGCGCCAAGGGCCGATGGCCCGCCATGGCCTGACCGAGATCATCCCCGGCGACAATGTGGAAAGCGAGGCGGAACTGCGCGCCTATATCCGCGCCAATGCCCGCACCGTCTATCACCCGGTCGGCACCTGCGCGATGGGCACCGGCCCGATGGCCGTCACCGATCCGCGCCTGCGCGTCCACGGCCTGCAGGGGCTGCGCGTGGTCGATGCCTCGATCATGCCGACCATCGTGTCGGGCAACACCAACGCCCCCGCCATCATGATCGCCGAGAAAGCCGCCGAGATGATCCTTGAGGATCGCAGGACCGCCTGAACCACCACCGGCCACGGGAGAGCCGGGTCAACCGAAACCAAACGGGAGGAACGCAGATGAAACTGAGAAACGGACTGGCCGGGGCCTTTGCCCTTGGCCTCGGCATGATCGCGGGGGCCGCCTTTGCCGCGCCCTCCTGCGGCGCCAACACCGGGCAGGCCGCGACCGGCGCGCCGATCATCGTCGGGGGCATCTTCTCGAACGGGGCGCCGGGGGACTGGTCGTCATCGACCGATGCGGCGGCGGCCTATTTCGCCTGCGTCAACGCCAATGGCGGCATTGGCGGGCGGCCGATCGAATATCATGTCGAAGATGACCAATGGAACCCCGAAGCCGCGGCGGCCGCGGCCGCCAAGCTGGTGAATGACCAGAAGGCCGTGGCGATGGTCGGCAACGGCTCGTTCACCGAAATGGCAGTGAATGCGCAGACTTATGTCGATCAGGGCATCATGGCGATGGCCTCGGCCTGCGCGATTTCGGAATGTTTCGAGACGCCGAACCTTGTCTCCACCAACCAGGGCCCGCTCGCCTCGAACCTGGGCGCGGCGCAATATGCGCAGGAGGAACTTGGGTCGAAGAATGTCGCCTGCATCGGGCTGAACATCCCGAACAACGGCATCTGGTCGTGCCAGGCGGTCATCGACTACATGACGTCGAAAGGCGGCACCGGCAGCATGGCCATGCTGAACCCCGGCGCGCCGGATGTGAACTCGGCGCTTCTGGAGGCGGTGGCCTCGGGGGCCGACACCATCCTGATGAACCTGCCCGCCGGGCTGGCGCTGGCCGTGCTGAAGGCGGCGCAGGAACAGGACCTGCGCGATGCCTACACTTGGATCGCGCCGACGCCGCTTTACGACCTGTCGGTGCCGGATGCCGTGGGCGAATACTGGCACGGCAAGATCTGGGTCAACGCCGAGCTGGCGCCGATCAATCAGGGCGGGCCGGATGGGCAGAACTGGCTGGCGGTGCTGGACGCCTTCGGCAAGGCCGACGATCCGCGCGACACCTTCAGCCAGGCCGGCTATCTGTCGGCGCAGTTCTTCGTGAAGGCGCTGCTGGAGATGGACCCGGCGGGCCTTGATGACCGCGCCGCGGTGACCGCCGCAATCAAGGGCATCAAGGGTTATACCTCGGATCTGATGTGCGGTCCCTACTATGTCGGCGACGCGGCTTTCCACCAGCCGAACCACGCGGGCCAGATGGTCAAGGTCGTGGCAGGTGGGTTCGAAGTGGTGCGCCCCTGCTATGAATATGACAGCGCCTATTTCGACCGCCACAAGGAGGTTGAAAAGGCTCTTGGCCTGAACTGAGCCAACTGCCCCCGGCCCGCAATCCGGGCCGGGGGTCTTTGCAAGAGGGGCAAGGATGACGCGCGGCGCAATGGTGAACTGGCTGGTCTATGCCGCCCTGATGGCGGGCATCTGGCTTTGGCTGGCGGGCGGCATGCCCTTCAAGGTGACGGGGATGTTTCTGGCCTCGGGGCTGGCCATCGGCTCGCTTTATGCGCTGGGCGGCATCGGCATGGTGGTGCTGTATCGCGCCTCGGGCGTGCTGAACTTTTCCGCCGGCGCGGCGGGTGCGGCCGGGGCGATGACCGCATGGCAACTGGGGCAATGGGGGGTCTGGCCGCCGCTGGCCTGGGCCGGTTGCATCGGTGTCGCGCTGGCGCTGACGCTGACCTATGGCCGCTATCTCGCGCCGCTTCTGGCATGGCGCGAGACCGTGGTGAAGGCGGTGGCGACGCTGGGCTTTGCGCTGATCATCCTCGGGCTTGTCAGCTTTATCTGGATCGACGATCCCCGCAGTCTGGAACTGCCCACCGACCAGATCGGCATCGTGCTGTTTGGCCTGCGCGTCACTGCGACCCGGCTCCTGGCCTTTGCTGCCGCCATTGGCATTGTCGTCGGCATCTGGGCCTTTCTGGGTCGCACCGAGATTGGCCTGCAGATGCGCGCCGTTGCCAATGCGCGCGACCTGTCCGCGCTTCTCGGCATTCCCATTCGCCGGGTGGAGACCATCGCCTGGGGCATCTCGGGCCTCCTGGCCGGCTTCACCGGGCTGATGTTCGCCAACCTGATCCGGCTGGAGCCGGTGGTCATCACCTTCATGGTCATTCCCTCGATCGCCGCTGCGCTGGCGGGCCGGCTGAACAGCCTTGCCCTCGTGCTGGTCGGGGGGCTTTCCATGGGAGTCATCGAAAGCCTGCTGACGCTGTCGCCCACCCTGAAGGGCGTCCGCCCCATCGCCCCCTTCGTCATCGCCGCCCTTGTGCTTCTGTGGTCGCAGCGCGGCACGAAACTCACCTTCGGAGGGCGCGACTGATGGACCGTTCGCTGTTCCGCCTTACCGCTTCGGGTGCCTCGGGCCTGAGCTTTGCGGCGCTGTGCTTTGTCTTTCTGCCGATGCTGGCCGGCTCTTACTGGCTGTCGATCTTCACCTCGGCGGCGATCTTCGCCATGGCGATTTCGGGCGTTGCGTTCATGTATGCCCGTCTTGGCATGGTCAGCCTGACGCAAGTCGGGCTGATGGGGCTTGGCGGCTGGGTCACGCTGCGGCTGAACCACCTCTGGGACCTGCCCTTCGAGGTGAACATGGTGCTGGCCGCCCTTGCCACCATGATCTGCGGCTGGGTGCTGGCGCTGCCGGCGCTGAGGATGCGCGGGCTTTATCTAGCGCTGGTCACGCTGATGGCCGCCGGGGGGCTGGAGATCCTGTTCGCCACCTACCAGTTCCCGAACGGCGGGACAGGGTTCTGGGGCGTCAAGATCGGCTCCACCGCGCCCTTCCGTCGCCCGGCGCTGGCGCAGTCGCCCGAGGCCTATCTGCGCTACTGCATCGCCATTGCCACGCTGGGCTTTCTGTTCATCGAAGCCCATCGCCGGCTGTTTCCCGGCCGCGCCTGGGCGCTGATCCGCCGGTCCGAGGCCGCCGCCATGGCCGCCGGTGTCAACGTGACGCTCTACAAGACCTGGGCCTTCGGCATCGCCGGCGCGATTGCCGGAGCGGCGGGCGCGCTGCTGGCGGGGAGCCTTGGGCTTCTTGATGACGGCACCTTCCGGTCGTCGGAATCGATCATGCTCTTTGCGCTGGCGGTGGTCGGCGGGGCGCGGTTCTGGCTGGGCGCGGTGATCGCCGCCGTGCTGTTCCGGGTGCTGCCAGGGCTTCTGAACACCTGGGGCGTCGATACCGATCTGGCCTTCGTGATCTTCGGCGCGGGGCTGTTGCACGCGCTCATCACCGCGCCGAACGGCATTGCCGGGCAGGTCCATGACCTTGTGGCCAAAGTGCGGGGCAAGCGCCATGATTGAGATCGACGCCGTCACCGTCCGCTTTGGCGGGCTTGTCGCCCTGAACGAGGTCTCCGCCCGCCTGACCGCGCCGGTCGCCGGGATCATCGGGCCGAACGGGGCGGGCAAGACCACGCTGATGAATGTGGTCTCGGGCTTCATCACCGCGAAATCGGGGCGGGTGCTGGTCGAGGGGCAGGACTTTCTTCGCCTCGCGCCGCACCGGCGGGCGCAAGGTGGGCTGCGCCGGTCGTTCCAAAAGGAACAGATCGCCGATGATCTGACGGTTCTGGAAAATGTGCTGGTTCAGACCGACTGGTCGCTGACCAACGCGCGCGCCAAACGGGCCGAAGCGATGGAGATGCTGGCGGTGGTGGGCCTTGCGGACCGCGCCCACAAGATCGGAGCGGCGCTTTCGGGCTTTGAACGCCGCCTCACCGACGTCGCGCGCTGCATGGCGGGCAGGCCCCGGCTCATCATGTTCGACGAACCGGCAGGCGGGCTTTCGGTGGAGGAAACCCGGCAACTCGGCGATCTTGTTCTGCAAATTCACGGGCTGACCGGGGCGCAGACCGTCATCATCGACCATGATGTCGAGCTGATCAGCCGCATCTGCGCCGAAACACTCGTGCTGGATTTCGGCCGCCGCATCGCCTTTGGCCCGACCGCCGAAGTGCTGGCCGATCCGAAGGTGAAAGCCGCCTATCTGGGCACCGAGGAGGGGATGCAATGACACTGGTGGTCACAGGGCTGGTGGTGCAGGACGGAAACCGAACGGCGGTTCACAATGTCGACCTGACGGTGGAGCCGGGCAAGGTCACCGCTGTCATCGGCGCCAACGGGGCGGGCAAGTCGGAACTGGTGCTGGCGCTGGCGGGCGTGCTGCCCGTCACCGGCGGCGAGGTGCGGCTGGACGGGGCGGCGCTGACCGGCAAGGGGCCGGAGGCCATCCGCCGCGCCGGCATCGCCGCCGTGCCCGAAGGCCACCGGGTGCTGACCGACCTGTCCATCGACGACAACCTGCGCGCCGCCGGAAGCCTGATCCGGGGCGGGCTGGCCGAGCGGCTGGCGGAAACCTATGCGGTCTTTCCCGAACTGGCCGAGCGCAAGGCCCAGCTTGCCGGCACGCTCTCGGGTGGGCAGCAGCAGATGGTGGCGCTGGCCCATGCCCTGATGAGCCGGCCGCGCTTCCTTCTGATCGACGAAATGTCGCTGGGCCTTGCGCCGCTGATCGTCAAGCGGCTTCTGGGCGTGGTGACGGATCTCAAGGCCAGGGGCGTCGGCATCCTGTTGATCGAGCAGTTCACCGACCTTGCACTGGGCATTGCCGAAAGCGCCGTCGTGCTGCGCGGCGGCAAGATGCGCTATAACGGCCCGGCAAGCGCATTGGCCGAGGATTCCCGGCTGTTGCACGAGGCCTATTTCGGGATCTGAAGGAGGCAGGATGTTCGGACTTCAGGGCAAGACCTGTCTCATCACCGGTGGCGCGGGCAGCATCGGGCTGGCCTCGGCGCAACTTTTGCAAAGCCATGGGGCGCTGGTTGCCTTGGTAGACCGTGACGAAGATGCTCTGGACAAGGCCGCCCAGACGCTTTCCCCCGGCGCTCTGTCCATCGCCGCCGATGTCGCATCGGAACCTGACACCGCCCGCTATGTCGCCGAAACCGTCGCGCAGTTCGGCAAGATCGACGTGCTGTTCTCCAATGCCGGGAACTTCGGCACCGTGGCCCCGATCGAGACCTATCCGACCGAAACCTTCGACGCGGTGCTGGCGGTGCATGTGCGCGGGGCGTTTCTCGCGGCGAAACATGCCGTGCCACATATGGGCACGGGCGGCAGCATCATCATCACCTCGTCAGTCGCAGGCCTGCGCGGCGATCCTGGCGTCTACGGCTATATCACCGCCAAACACGCCCAGACCGGGCTGATGCGGGTCTTGGCCAAGGAACTTGCGCCGCGCGGCATCCGGGTGAACACCATCAACCCCGGTCCGGTGGCCAATGCCTTTCAGCAAAGGGTCGAAGACGACCTGACCCCGCTTCTCGGCCGCGATGCCACGCAGTTCTTTGACGCCAACATCCCGATGGGCCGCCACGCCAGACCCGAGGAAATTGCCGCCTCGGTGCTGTATCTCGCTTCCGACCAATCGGCTTTTACCACCGGGCTGATCCTGTCGGTCGATGGCGGGATGAGCGTTTAGGATGCAGCCCCGCCCGCTGCCGGCAGCTGCGGTAATGCTCAGGTTGTTTGTTTCAGCTACTGCATTTGATCTCTGAAGATGGCGTTTGCGATGGCGAGCACGCGCCCTGCAATTGCGATGAGTCTGCGCGGTCTTCCCTTTGTCACGTAGGCGCCGGACATTGTTTGCGAAGGGGCTGGCGGCGCGCGGCGCCGAAGGGATCTGTGCCACGCCATTGCCGCCCTAGTGGGCGCGGAGCGGGGCGATCCCGTCCGCTGAGGCGATAGCCTTGCGGTCCAACTGGCCCAGGTCGGGCAGATGGGCCGGTGGTGGCCCTGTCCGAGGACCGGCCTGACTTGTTCAGGCCGGCACAGGGGCTCACCACCGGTTCCAATCCTGGCATGTGACAACCAGACAGGAAGGTGCCGGGTGTTCGGGCTGGCGCTTGTGGCGCTGCCGGTTACTTCTTTTTCGGCGGCACGAAGCGTTTGGAGGTGTCGCGCGCATCGGTTCTGGGCGCGGCCGGTTTTGCCTTGGCGAAGGGCTTCTTGCCTTCGGCGGCGTGGCTCTTGAAGCCCGCGGCCTTGGCCGGCCCGGATTTCTTGGCGAAAGGCCGGGCCTCGGCGCCGTCCTTGCGCGGGGCATAGGGGCGTTTTTCTTCGCCGTAGCTGTCGCTGCGCGGCTTGGCAGGGCCCTCGCTGCGGTGGCTCTTGTAGCCCTCGGCGCGGGCCGGGCGGTCGGCCGAGCCGCCATGGGACTTGTAGCCAGCCGATTTCGGCGCCGGCTTGTCCCCGGCACTCCAACGCGGCTTGCGCTCGTCATCCTCGCGTTTGGCATAGGGCTTCGGCCCATCCTCGCTGCGCTTGGGGTAGGGCTTGCGCTCGCCATCCTCGCGCTTGGCGTAGGGCGCGCGCGGCGCCTCATCACGCTTGGCGTAGGGCTTGCGATCCTCGCCATCGCGCGAGCCATAGGGCTTGCGCTCGCCGGCGGCGCGCGGAGCATAGGGTTTGCGCTCGCCGTCCTCGCGGGGCGCGTAGGGCTTGCGCTCGGCAGCCTCACGCGGGGCGTAGGGTTTGCGCTCACTCTCTTCGCGGGGTGCGCGTGGCGGGCGGGCGGGGCCGTCGCCCTCGTCCTCGATAAAGCGCGAGGGCTTGGGCGTGTAGACCGGCTTGTCGGCGCGCGGCGCACGGGGCGCACGCGGAGCCGGAGCGCCACGCGGTGCCCGTTCGGGGCGTTCAAGGTTCGGCTCGCCCGCGATCTTTTCCATGCTCAGGCCGGATTCCAGCTCTTGCGCGGCGGGGAAGCGCCCGGCAACGGCTTCGGCGATCTGGACGAAGGTTTCGTCCTGTTGCACGCGGATTGCGCCGATGCTGTCCCGCGAAATGCCGCCTGCCTCGCAGATCTTCGGCAAAAGCCAGCGCGCCTCGGCGCGGCCGGTGTGGCCGACCGACAGCTTGAACCAGGTCGAGGGGCCGAACTCGCCACGCTCGCGTGGGGCGCGCGGTTCGGCGGGGGGCAGGGCGTCGGACAGCACCTCAGGGGCCGAGCGGCCCTCGCGCCACATCCGCACGAAGGCGGCGGCGACCTGTTCGGCGCCGAAGCGCGACAGCAGGGTGTCGGCCATCGCGGCCTCGTCGCCGGGGGCAGAGGCCAGGGCGGGATGTTCCAGAATGCGCAGGTCATCCTTGGCCTGCACATCGTCGGCGCTGGGGGCCGGGCCCCATTCGGCGACAACCTTGGCGCCCGCCAGCAGGCGTTGGGCCTTGCGGAATTCGGACGGCGCGGCGATCAGCGCCGAGACGCCCTTCTTGCCGGCGCGGCCCGTACGGCCCGAGCGGTGCAGCAGCGTTTCAGAGTTTTGCGGCAGGTCGGCGTGGATCACCAGCTCCAGCCCCGGCAGGTCAATGCCGCGCGCGGCAACGTCGGTTGCAATGCAGACGCGGGCGCGGCCGTCGCGCAGCGCTTGCAAGGCGTGCATGCGTTCGGTCTGGCTGAGTTCGCCCGACAGCGCCACAACCTGAAAGCCGCGGTTGCCCATGCGGGCCAGAAGGTGGTTCACATTGGCGCGGGTCTTGCAGAACACGATCGCCGTGCGCGCCTCATAGAACCGCAGAATGTTGAAGATCGCATGTTCGCGGTCGCGCACGGCGACCGAGATGCCGCGATATTCGATGTCGGAATGCTGCTTGGCCTCGCCCTGCGCCACGATCCGCAGCGCGTCTTTCTGGAAGGTCTGCGCCAGTTTGGCGATTTCCTGCGGCACGGTGGCCGAGAACATCAGCGTGCGGCGGGTGTCCGGCGCAGCGGCGAGGATGAATTCCAGATCTTCGGCAAAGCCGAGGTCGAGCATCTCGTCGGCCTCGTCCAGCACCACCGCCTTGATCCCAGACAGATCAAGGCTGCCGCGTTCGATATGGTCGCGCAGGCGGCCCGGCGTGCCGACGACGATATGGGCGCCACGATCGAGCGCGCGCTTTTCGGTGCGATAGTCCATGCCGCCGACGCAGGTGGCCAGCTTGGCGCCGGCCGAGCCATAGAGCCATTCCAGCTCGCGCGCGACCTGCTGGGCCAACTCGCGCGTCGGCGCGATGATGAGAGCGGCAGGGGTGTCGGCATAGAGAAGCTGGTCGGCGCCGTTCAGGATTTCCGGGGCAATCGCCAGACCGAAGGCCACTGTCTTGCCCGAGCCGGTCTGCGCCGACACCAGTGCGTCGCGCCCGGCGACACCATCGGCCAGAACGGCCTCTTGCACGGGGGTCAGGGATGCGTAGCCACGGGCCGACAAAGCCGCCGCGAGCGGCGCGGCGATATTCAGGTTCTGCATGTTCATTTCCAAAAGGGGGGCGGTCTTGCCGCCCGAGGGCACCAGTCCGGCACCTTTCCCCTTTGCTGGCAGCCGGGCCTCCCTGCCCGAACGCTGCCCAAGGATGCTTGCGCCGATGGGGGGCCATAACGGAAAAGGTGGCGCCTGTATAGCCCCGCCTGCGCGTGCTGCGGGGGATTTTGCGGCACGACCCGAATGTGATCCTGATCGGGGAAATCCGCGATGAGGAGACCGCCGAGATTGCGGTTCGGGCGGCGCAGGTGGGGCGGCTGGTCTTGTCGACCCTGCACACCAATTCCGCTGCCGGGGCAGTGACGCGGCTGGTCGATCTTGGGGGTGCCGGAGTTTTTGGTGCGCGATGTTTTGCGCGGCGTGCTGGGGCAGGAGTTGCTGGTCACCCCCTGCCTGGCTTGCAGCGGGGCGGGCTGTGCTGCATGCGGCGGGGCGGGGGTGGGGGAGCGGCGCTTGGCGGCGGAGTTGTGGGAGGGGTGAGGGGGTGTCCCGAGTCGGGACATTATTTTTGTTGTTTCATTTCAATCGGATAGGGTGGTTGGATTAGAGGTTTGTTAGGGTTTGGCGTCGGGTGTCTTGGGCACAGCGTAGCGCACAAATTGCGTATACTATGGCATGCCTACCTTCTTTAGACCATTTTGGAGGCTTCGCATTGAAATAGGTCTGTCAATCCTGTCATTTGCCGCTAGCCATTTACTAAAGGCGTTTATCGGAGGTTTAAACAATAAAGCTCCGTGAGGCTTAATGTCGGAATACCTCAATACACAGGTTCTAAACTCCTCCTTGGTCATCGTTTGAGCGCTGTCACTAAAGAGATCGTTGGAAGTCAAGAACTCAAAAAGCGAGTCGATCAACTTTACGGAGTGTTCGTAAAATTCTGGAATGTGCTCAACCGACTGCAACATCAACGCGAAGCTTGTAATCGCTCTGTCATTCCTTTCTGAAGTGCTCATGGTCTTCGCTCCACTCTGCTGATTAGGCCCGATATCTCAACAAGATTGCCAGTTGTCCGATCCCGAACAAAAACACTGCTGTTCGCATGTATTGATGCTTCACGACTGAGTTGTTGCCTTTTCGAGGCGTTCATACTTGTGACCTCAATAGGGTTCCCTACGACTTTTCCGTCCTTGATGACAACAATGTCAAGTCTTCGGCCCCTGTTATCATCTCCCTTTAGAATTTTTCCATTCGAGTCCCTAAGGTATTGCTCGGTTTGCACGCTCGCACCTGGGTTCTTGGCCTTCTGTATGGCAACTTCCTCTGCTTGTCTCCGTGCACCATCAATTTGGTTTTGTCGAATACCGCGAGGGCGGTCTAAGATGGCATCGGCTACTTTCTTTCCAACTGCAACGTTCCGCCTTGACATGTCGGTCATCATGTCAAGGACTTGCATAGACAGGCTCATGATCTCATTGACCGTGGAATGGTCGATTTGAGACTGGATTGCATCTCTCTCAGCAACCAAATCGGCAATGTCAGAAGGGTCAATACTTTCTCCGTTCGACATTGCGTCGTATGCCGAGTCGATCATGCCAGACAGTTGGTCGTGCTGCCGCTCGAGCGACCCCAGCGTTTCATTCCCCCCGGATCCATCTTGTTGACCGGATCCCCAAACGAATAGGCATACCGGTTGGTCCCGACGCCGGGTTTGGTGACTTCGAACCAATCCGGCTGGAGGAACATGCCAAGCTCGGGGTCGTAGTAGCGGGCGTTGAGGTATTGGAGGCCCGTTTCAGGATCAAACCGCTCGCCTATCCAGCCTTTGTCCTCGCGGTCTTCAGGTCCCGTGGCGAGATTGATGGTTGCCACCCGCTCGCCAAAGGGCTTGCAGACCGTCGCCGGGTGCCGCTGCCCTTGCCGCTTTCGCCCGCGCCCTCAGCTTTCGCGGAAAGCGACCGAGAAGTAATCGGTGAAGGGCTTCAGCAGATAGGCCATCGGGCTGCGGGCGCCGGTTTCGATGAAGGCTTCAACCGGCATGCCCGGGATCAGGGTCAGGCCTTCAAGCCGCTGCATCTCGCCGGGGTCGAGCACGATTTCGGCCTTGTAGAAGGCCATCTTGGCCTGTTCGTCCACCAGTGCATCGGCGGAAACCGAAACCACATGGCCCCAGAGTTCCGGCGTGGTGCGCGACGAAAACGCCGGGAACATCAGCCGCACTTTCTGGCCGACATGCACTTCGTCGACGTGGATCGTCTGCACCTGCGCGTTGATGACCAGCGGCCGGTCCTGCGGGATGAGATACAGCACCGGCTCTGCCGCCCGGATAACCGAGCGCGGCGTGGTTACGGCAAGGCCCAGAACCGTACCTGACACCGGCGCGCGAATCTCCAGCCGGGCGATCTGTTCGGACAGGGCGCGGCGGCGTTCGGCCAGTTCCAGCACCTTGGCGCCGATGTCGCGCAACTGGGTGTTGGCCTCTTCACGGCGCACGGCGGCCAGCCGCAAGACCTCCAGCTCGACTTCGGTCGCCCGGCCCTCGGCCTGCGCGCGCGAGGATTGCAGCTCGCCGACCGAACCCTGCAGGCGCGAAGCTTCGCGCTCCAGCGCCAGCACGCGGGACGATTGCGCCAACCCCTTTTCCAGCAGGCTGCGCTGGTCGGAAAGCTCTTGCTCGATCAGCGCCAGCTGTTCGGACAGCGAGGCGACCTGCGCGTCGATACCTTCGATCTGGGCGGCAATCTGGGCCGAACGTTTCTGCAACTGTTCGGACTGCTTCAAGATCGTTTCACGGCGGGCGACGAACAGGCTGCGCTGCCCTTCGACCAGTTCGGCAACCTCCGGCCGCTCCTTGGCCAGTGCCGCGATCTCGCCGGAAAACACCGGCTCTGCCGCGTCGTCGCGTTCGGCTTCCAGCCGGACCGAGCGGGCCATGACCTCGAACAGCTGGCCCTCGACGATGGCGAGTTCCGATTTCACCAGCGCCCCGTCAAGCCGGATCAGAAGATCGCCCTGCTTGACCGGCTGGGCCTCTTTCACCGCGATTTCGGCCACGACGCCACCATCGGGGTGCTGCACGATCTGGCGGTTCTGCGACACCTCGATCTGGCCCGAGGCCACGACCGCGCCCGAGATTTCCGACAAGACCGCCCAAAGGCCAAAGCCAAAGACCAGCACGCCCGCCGTGATGCCGCCCAGCAACAGCGATTTGCGCGCCGAAAGCAGATCCTGCACCTCGGCCTCGGTTGGCGGCTTCACCGGGGCGGCGAGATCGGTCCTGGCCGGTTTCGCCGGCAGCTTGGCGTCCTTTGCCTCGACGGCCCCGTCGGCAGGTTTCTTGCGCAACAGGCTCATGACACGCCTCCCGGCCCGGCAGAGCGGACAATTTCCGTGTGATTCTTGACCATTTCCTTCAGCACCTGATCGCGCGGGCCAAAAGCGCGACGCATGCCATCCTCGATGACCAGCAACAGGTCACATTCCTGAATGGCGGCGGGGCGGTGCGCCATGATGATGACCGATCCGCCAGCGGCTTTCAGGCTGCGGATGGCGACGTTCAGCGCCACCGTACCGTCATTGTCGAGGTTCGAGTTCGGCTCATCCAGCACCAGCAGCACCGGGTTGTCGTAAAGCGCCCGGGCAAGGCCGATGCGCTGGATCTGGCCGCCGGAAAGCCGCCCGCCAAGTGTGGAGACGCGGGTGTCATAGCCTTCGGGCAGACGCAGGATCATCTCATGCGCGGCGGCTTTCTGGGCGGCCTCGACGATCTTGGCGCTGTCCGCGTTCGGATGCAGACGGGCGATGTTTTCGGCAATCGTCCCCTCGAACAGCGTCACGCGCTGCGGAAGATAGCCGATATAGCTGCCCAGAACGTCAGGATCATACTGATCCAGCGCCGCACCATCCAGCCGCACCTTGCCCGCGGCGGGGCGCCAGACGCCGATGATGGCGCGGGCCAGCGTGGATTTGCCGGCGCCCGACGGCCCGATGATGCCAAGCGCCTGGCCTTCACCCAACTGGAAGGTCACGCCACGCAGAACGGCCTGGGTTTCTCCCGGCGGCACCACCGAAAGCGCCTGCACGTCCAGGTTGGCGCGCGGGCGCGGCAGGGCGGTGCGCTGCGGTTCCGGCGGCACGCGGGTCAGGAGTTCTGCCAGACGATGCGTGCCTTCCTGCGCCCGGGTCACCATGGCCCACTGGCTCACCGCCTGCTCGATCGGTTGCAGCGCCCGTCCCATCAGGATCGAGCCGGCAATCATCGCGCCGGGCGACAGTTCGTTCTGCAACACCAGCCATGCGCCCACGCCCAGCATGGCCGATTGCAGGAACAGTCGGAACGTCTTTGACACCGAGCCGAAGCGGCCGCCAAGATCGCCGGCCTTGAGGCCCTCGGCCAACGCCGCGCCGCGCGCCTTGTGCCAGCGCTGGAAGGCCGCGCCGGTCATGCCAAGGGCCTGCACCGCCTCGGCCTCGGTCTTGATGAGATCGGACATCCGCTCGGCCTGCAGGGTCAACCCGTTGGTGCGGTTGACCGGGGCCTGGGTCATGCTCTGGTTCAGGATCGTGACGGCGATCAGGAAAGCGCCACCAGCGACGGCCAGCCAGCCCAGAAGCGGATGAAAGACGAAGATCGCGGCCACGAAGAACGGCGTCCAGGGAATGTCGAAGATCGCCATCAGCACCGGCGAGGCCCAAAGCCTCTGCACTGCCTCGAGATCGCGCTGGGCGGCAAGTCCGACCTGATCGGTCGGCATCAGTGCCAGTCGCTTCATCGCGGCGGCAAAGACCCGGCGGTCCAGCTTGTCCTGCATGGCCGCGCCGATGCGGGCCATGACCCGGCCGCGGGCGTGGTCAAGCAGACCCATGGCCAGAAACAGGAAGCCGACCAGCAGGGACAGCGCGACCAGCGTCGCCTCGGACCGGCTGCCCAACACGCGGTCATAGACCTGAAGCATGTAAAGCGGCCCGGTCAGCATCAGAAGGTTGACCAGAACCGAAAAGAGACCCACCGCCCAGAACAGCTTGCGATGATCGGCCCGTGCGGCCTTCAGCTCGGCATAGCCCCGAGCGAATTCACTTTGAGACATGCGTCCCCCTGCCTGCTGCCCGCGGATGCCAAACTGGCATCGGCGGAAAATGTCCTGCGTCACCCGATGGCCACGTTTGGCCGTTGTCTTGGTCCGGGTGGCAACTTATCCCTTGCCTTCCGCGGCGCCAGTCTATGCTAGCTTGCTTCCGGCGGGAACCTAGACCCATGCAGCTTGCGATTCCATCACTTTCGATGCCCATGACACGGAAATTTGTGCCCTCGGTTCTGCTCTGTTGCCTTGTCGGCGCAGGGTTTTGCGGATGTTCGCGGACGGTCGATCCGATGGCGACGCGCGATCCGCTTGAGCCTTTCAATCGGCAGGTTCACGCCTTCAACCGAAGCGTTGACGAATTCGTGCTGCGACCGATGGCGGTTTCGGCCAAGGGGAATGGAGAGCTGGCCGAGCGGATCAGTGATTTCTCGGCCAACCTCGGCAAGCCCGCGGATATCGTGAACAACGTGCTGCAATTGCGGCTGGTGAAGGCGGGCGAGAACGTGTTGCGCTTTGGCATGAACACCGTTTTTGGCGTGGGCGGGCTGTTTGATGTGGCGACCGCCGCCGGCATGCCGGAAAACGACACCGACTTTGGCGAAACCCTGCATGTCTGGGGCTTTGGCGAAGGGGCCTATCTTGAGGTTCCCTTCATCGGGCCCTCGACGACGCGCGATCTTGCCGGCTCGCTGGTCGATCTGGCGATTGACCCGCTGAACCATCTGAACCGCGATCAGGTGCGCGGCGCAACTGTCGCCCGGCTGGCCTCAAGGATTGGTGACCGCGGGCGCTATTCCGAACTGGTTGATTCCGTTCTATATGAAAGTGCCGACAGCTATGCGCAGGCGCGTCTTCTGTATTTGCAGAACCGCCGCTACAAGCTGGGCCAGACTGCGGACGAAGGCAACTTCGTTGACCCCTACGAGGACCCCTATGCTGAATGACACCTCCACCCTTTCGCGCCGCCGCTTCGCGGCCGGTCTGGCGCTTGGCACCGTGGCCTTCGCCTTGCCGATGCGCGCCGCAGCGCTGACGGTGGATCAGGCCCGCTCGCTGATTGACAAGGCTGTGGGCGACATCAACGCCGTCATCGGCTCGGGCAAGTCCGAAAGCGCGATGATCGGCGATTTCGAGCGCATCTTCGCCAAATATGCCGACGTGCCGGTCATTGCGCGTTCGGCCCTTGGTCCGGCCGCGAAACAAGCCTCCAAGGCGCAGATGAGCGCCTTTACCAAGGCGTTTCAGGGCTACATCAGCCGCAAGTACGGCCGTCGTTTCCGTGAATTCATCGGCGGCACCATCGAAGTGACCGACGCCAAGCCGGTGAAAAGCTACTATGAAGTGATCTCGATTGCCCGGCTGAAGGGCGAAGCGCCGTTCGACCTGCGCTGGCATGTGTCGGATAAATCCGGCTCGCTCAGGTTCTTCAACCTCATCATCGAAGGCGTGAACATGCTGGCCAGCGAACGTGCCGAAATCGGCGCCATGCTGGACAAGCACAAGGGCGACGTGGACGCGCTGACGGCGGCACTGAAGAACACCTGATCCTTGCAAGCCGGGCTTTCCTGCCAGAGCGGGGTGCGGTATACGATAGTATGCAGATGACCCTGACCGAGATCTATGACGCCAAGGCGGCCGCAGGCGCATTGCGCCCTGATCCGGCGCAGCACGCGGTCTTGCCGGCGCTGGAGGCTTTGCGGATCTGGCTTGAGGCCAACGCGACACGCAAGGTCGGGCTTTTTGCCGGGCTGTTCGCCAGACCTGTCACGCCGCCACCGGGGCTTTACCTTTGGGGCGGGGTCGGGCGCGGCAAGTCCATGGTGATGGACCTGTTCGTCGAAAACACCGCGATCAGCCAGAAGCGCCGGGTGCATTTCCACGCCTTCATGCAGGAAATCCACCACGGCATGCACGAGGCCCGCAAGCAGGGCGTGGACGATGCCCTGGCCCCGGTTGCCGAGGCTGTGGCGCGCGACATCCGCCTTCTGGCCTTTGACGAAATGCAGATCACCGACATCACCGACGCGATGATCGTCGGGCGGCTGTTTGAAAAGCTGATGGCGGCGGGGGTGGTGATCGTCACCACCTCGAACCGGGCCCCGGAAGAGCTGTACAAGAACGGCCTCAACCGCCAGCTTTTCCTGCCCTTCATCGCCATGCTGCGCGACCGGCTGCAGGTGGTGGAGCTGGAAAGCCCGAACGACTATCGCCAACACCGTCTGGCCGGCGCGCAGGTCTATTTCCACCCTTCCGGCAAGGTGAAGGGCGAAATTCAAGGCATTTGGGACGACCTCACCGGCGGGGCGCCGGGCATGGCGCTGGTTCTGCCGGTCAACGGCCGCACCATCGATGTGCCGCGTTTTGCCAATGGCGTGGCGCGGGCGACGTTTTGGGATCTCTGCTCCCGTCCGCTGGGCCCCGGCGACTATCTGGCCATTGCGCAGGCGGTGCGGGTGCTGATCCTTGAGGATGTTCCCCAGCTTTCGGCGGAAAACTACAACGAGGCCAAGCGCTTCGTCACGCTGATCGACGCGCTTTACGAATCCAGGGTGCGGCTGATCTGTTCGGCCGCCGATGTGCCGGAGCGGCTTTATCTGGAAGGTTCGGGCGCCTTCGAATTCGAACGCACCGCCAGTCGCCTGCGGGAAATGCAGGGCGCGGGTTGGGGACAGGACTGACGGCCGGCGCTTGTTCGCGGCGAGGCGGGCTACACGAGGCCAAAACCCTCTCCCCATCCCCCTGTGCCTTCACAGATGACGTGCAGCACAGCTGAGGTTGTGTTGCGAAGGACAAGCCATATATGCACCTGAGCGGCGTGGAGCGGCTTTGCGATGCGCCATTTTGCACAATGCTGC
Organism: Tabrizicola oligotrophica; assembly: GCF_011008935.1. GTDB lineage: Bacteria > Pseudomonadota > Alphaproteobacteria > Rhodobacterales > Rhodobacteraceae > Tabrizicola_A > Tabrizicola_A oligotrophica. The sequence continues at coordinate 233,376 of NZ_JAAIVJ010000003.1, forward strand.
CACTGCCACAGAGCGCAAGCCTCGGCGCGGCATCACAGATCCTGACTGCCCTGCCCGCCGCTTGCTGACACACGACAACAGCGGCAAGTTCGTCGCCCATGCCGGGATCGTGACCCACCTCACCCTCGCCTGCTGGCCCTTCGCGCCCCAACGCCCCCCGGCAGAAAGACAGCGCCGGAAACGCGGCGATCTCAGGCGCGTCCTGCCCCGCAAAACCTCGCAAAGACCGAATTTGACTGCAGGCTCGAACCATACATCGAGACACCCGGAAGATTCCTCGGATACAAACCTCCCCAAGCGAAGTTTTCAATCAAACCCTTGCACTTCAAACGTGGACCGAGAGGCAGCGGCCGGGGGACTGGTTCAGCCGATCATCGCCTTGATCGCCGCGGCGTGTCCCGGTTTGGCGACCAGCACATCGGCGGCCAGCGTCTTTGCGGTTTCCATCAGCGCGTCACCCGGCACGATGCGGTCGATCAGACCGCAGGCCAGGGCCTCCTCGGTCTCGATCCGCGCGCCGGCCATCAGGATCAGCTTGGCGCGCGCCGGACCGACCAGCGCCACCAGCCGGGCGGGGTCGGACGGCTGGGGCAGGAACCCGAGCTTCATCACCGGGTAGAAGAATTTCGCACCCGGCACCGCCAGTCGCAGGTCACAGGCCAGCGCCATGCCCATCGACCCTCCCGCGAGCGTGCCATTCAGCGCCGCGATGGTCAGACCGGGGAAGCCCGCGATGGCCGCGGACAGACGCTCCCAGACCGGATCGGTCGCCAGCCCGGCGCGGGCATCGTCCAGATCGGCCCCGGCAGAAAACACCTTGCCCGTGCCGGTCAGGATGAGCGCCGCTACACCAGCAGCGCGCGCCGCATCCACGGCGTCGGCAAGCGCGGTCAGCATGGCCTTCGTCACCGAATTGGCCTTGTCGGGGCGGTTGAGTGTCAGCACCCACAGCCCGGTATCGCGTGAAATCTCGATCATGAGTAAAGCCCCGCTGCCTTGCGCACCGCTTCATCGCGCAAGGAGATGTCGTTGCCAAGCCATGGATCGGCCTCCGGCCCGCACATCCACAACAGCGCCCGTGCAGGCCAGCGTGCCGGGATATGCACAGAGGGGTCCAGCTGGCTGACCGGGTTGAGACCGCTCGCCTTGATCTTGACCTGCATTTCGGTCGCCACGGTTCCGGGTGACAGGCCCAGAACCCGGATGCCGTGCGGGCCTTCCTCCAGATGTGCAGCCTGTGTCAGCATCAGGGCTCCGGCCTTGCCGGCGCAATAGCTGGACCAGCCCTCATAGGCGTTGCGCGCCGCGCCCGACGAGACCGTGATGACCGTGCCGCCACCTTGCGCCCGCATCACCGGCAGCGCCGCGCGCATGCCGTGAAACACGCCTTTCAGGTTCACATCAATGCCGCGGCCCCAGGCCCCGGGCTCTGCCTCGGCCAGCCGGGCAATCGGTTCGATGGTGCCGGCGTTGTTGATGAACACATCCAGCCTGCCGAAATGCTGCACCGTCGTCGCCACCGCCCGCTGCACCGAACTCCAGTCGGACACATCGCAGCGCAAGGCGAGCGCCTGCGGCCCGATCTCGGCGGCAAGCGCGTCAATCTCGGCCCGGTTCCGCGCCAGAAGCACCACCTTGGCGCCAGCTTCGGCGAAAACGCGCGCCGCCGCCGCTCCGATCCCGCGGCTGGCGCCGGTTATCGCCACCACCTTACCCTGCATCACGCACCTCTTGCTGGCCCCCGCCCCAGTGTTACCCCATGGCAAAGCCGAAGGGGAACCGCCGATTTGAAGCTTGACGCTGGTCTGCGGCGGGCGGATGTTTCGGGCGATCCATTTCTCGCAAAAGGGCTTCAAGATGCAACCGTGGAAATTGGCCGGCAGCGCCGCCATTCTGGCCCTGACGACCGGCACCGCCGCCCTTGCCGATGTGACGCCGGAAGAGGTCTGGCAAAGCTGGCAGGACTTTTTCGCCACCTCGGGCAGCACTATCACCACCGGATCGGCGGCGCGGGACGGCGACAGCCTGGTCATCACCGATTTCAAGGCCGCCTTTGACGGCGCAGAAGGCAAGGGCGAGACCGCCATTGCCGAGATCCGCCTGCGCGACAAGGGCGATGGCACGGTCGAAATGACCCTGTCGGAAGAGGCGAGTTTCTCGTCTTCCTCGCCGGGAAGCGAGGGCGGCAAACCGCGGGGGGCAACCGGCACCATGAAGATGCCCGGCCTTGTCGGCACGGTTTCCGGTTCTGCCGAGGATATGGCCTATGCCTTTGATTTCCCAAGTGTCGAAATCGCGCTGGAACCGAGCGAGGATGGCAAGCCGGTGGGCACGTTCGGTGTTCTGCTGTCAGGCAGCACCTCCAGCTATCACCTGACCGGGCCGGCCGAGGCCAAGGTGTTCGACGGCAGCTTTACCGCGGCTTCGGCGGCGATGAACCTTGAAGGCAAGGATGAGGCGACAACCTTTATGGGCTCCGTCAATGTCGCCGATCTGTCAGGCTCGACGAAGGGCACCTTCGCCGGTGTCGAACACGAGGACATCGCGGTGGCGCTGGGCAAGGGCTTTGCGCTGGACAGCAGCCTGTCGTTCGGCGCGCTGAGCTATGATTTCGACATCACCGACGACACCGGCCCGGCCAAGCTGACGGGCGGGTCGGAAGGCGGGTCGTTCCAGATGGCGATGGACGCGGCGAAAATGCTGCTGGCCGCGGCAGGCAAGAACGTCGAAGTCACCTTCTCGGGTGCGCAACTGCCATTCCCCGAGGTGAAGCTGACCTATGCCGAAAGCGGCTTCAACCTGACCATGCCCCTGTCGAAATCCGACGAGGCGCAGGAGTTCTCCTTCCTCACCAAGATCGTCGACCTGCAGGTCTCCGAGGAAATCTGGGGCATGTTCGACCCGACCGCGGCGCTGCCGCATGATCCGGCGACCGTGGTGATCGACACGGCCGGCAAGGCGCGGCTGAAGGCCGACCTGATGGCGACGCCGGAAGGTGGTCAACCGGACGGCGAGCTTCTGGCGCTGGATGTCAAGGATCTGACCGCGCGCATTGCCGGGGCGGAACTGACGGGCAACGGGGCCTTCACCTTCGACAACACCGACCTTGCAACCTATGACGGCCTGCCGGCGCCGACCGGGACGCTGGATCTGAAGATGACAGGCGGCAACACGCTGCTGGACAAGCTGGTGGCGATGGGTCTGGTCAGCGAGGATGAGGTCATGGGCATCCGCATGATGGTCGCCATGTTTGCCAAGGCGGGCGAGGGTGAGGATGTGCTGACCTCGACCCTGGAGTTCAAGGACAAGCATTTCTTCGCCAACGGCCAACAGCTGCAATAGCCGTCGCAGAAGGCAGGGGCGGCCCCGTATCGGGTGGCCCCCTGCTTTGGCCTTGCGGACCGGCCGCGCTTGTGGCCCAAAGCACGGGACAAAGGAGTTTTCCCATGCCCGAGATGCTTCAGCGCCTGACCCAAGCCCTGCTGGACGCCGCCCGCAAGGCCGGAGCCGAGAGTGCCGATGCCATGGCGCTGGATGGCAGCGCGACGTCGATCGACATTCGCGGCGGCGCGCTGGAACAGGCCGAACGGTCCGAGGCGGTGGAGATCGGGCTCAGGGTGCTGATCGCTGGACGGCAGGCTTGCGTTTCGGCCTCGGATACGTCGCTGGCCACGATTGCGGCGCTGGCCGAACGCGCCGTCGCCATGGCGCGCGAGGCGCCGGAGGACCCGACGGCGGGACTGGCCGACCCCTCGCAGATCGCCCGGACCTGGGATCTGGCGGGCCTTGAGCTTGCCGATCCTGCCGAAGAACCTTCGGCCGCCGCCTTGGAACGCGATGCCCGCGCGGCCGAGTCCGCGGCCATGGCGGCCAAGGGGATTACCCAGGTGCAGGCGAGTGCAGGCTATTCTGCCCGGCGGGTTTACCTGGCGGCCAGCAATGGTTTTTCCGGCCATTACGCCCGCACCTCGCGGTCGGTTTCCGCCGTGGCCTTCACCGGCAGCGGAACGGGAATGGAGCGGGATTTCGCGGGCGAGGGCCGGGTGTTTCAGGCCGATCTGCCGGATGCGGGCGGCATCGGCGCCCTTGCGGCCGAGCGCGCCTTGGCCCGCGCGGGGGCGGTGAAGCCAAAGACCGGCCATTTTCCGGTGCTGTTCGATGAGCGCATCGCCGCATCGCTGGTCGGGCATCTCTTGTCTGCCGTGAACGGCACCTCGATCGCGCGGGGGGCAAGCTGGTTGCTGGATGCCTTGGGTAGCCAGGTGCTGCCCAAGGGGATGTCGATCCTCGAAGATCCGCTGCGCCCACGGATTTCCGGCTCGCGGCCCTTCGACGGCGAGGGGCTGCCGACGGCGCGGCGGATGATCGTGCGGGATGGCGTGCTGATGGGCTGGACGCTGGATCTGGCCACCGGACGCAAGCTGGGGATGGCCAGCACGGCAAACGCGGCGCGGGGCACCTCCTCACCGCCCTCGCCCGCCACTTCGAACATTGACCTTGCGCCGGGGGCATATAGCCGTGACGATCTGATCGCCCGGATGGGCACCGGATTGCTGGTAACCTCGCTGATCGGGTCCACCATCAACCCCACCACCGGCGATTATTCGCGCGGAGCCTCGGGCTTCTGGGTCGAGGGCGGCGAGGTGACATTCCCGGTCAATGAATGCACCATCGCCGGCAACCTGCGCGACATGCTGCGCAGCATGATCGCCGCGAACGATGCCCGCCCGCATCTGTCGACCCGCGTGCCCAGCCTCCTGGTCGAAGGTCTGACCCTTGCCGGGGCCTGACCTTCTTCTGATCGCCGCGGCCGCCCGTGACGCCGGCCTCCTTGCGTTGCGCTACTGGAAAGCAGGTCCCAAGGTCTGGGAAAAGCCGGGCCTTGGCCCGGTGACAGAGGCCGATCTGGCGGTCAACGAGATGCTCGCCGACCGTCTGCGGGGCGCGCGTCCGGGCTATGGCTGGCTGTCCGAGGAAACCCCGGACGATCCCGCACGGCTTGATTGCGAACGGGTGTTCATCCTTGATCCGATTGACGGCACGCGCGCCTTTATTGCCGGAGAAAGGCACTTCGCCGTGTCGATTGCCGTGGCGGAAAAGGGCAACGTGGTCGCGGGGGCAATCTATCTGCCCGCACTGGATCGGCTTTACACGGCAAGCACAGATGGCTCCGCGCTATGCGACGGCCAACCGATCCGCTGCGCGCAAAGGGGCAGCTTGAACGGGGCCAACCTGCTGATGTCGAAAAGTTTTCTTGCGCCGGACCATTGGCGCCATCCGCCGCCGGATCTGAAGCGCAGCTTCCGGTCCTCCATCGCCTACCGGCTGTGCCTGACGGCGGAGGGCGCGTTCGACGGCATGATATCCACCCGCGACGCCTGGGAATGGGACATCGCGGCCGGCAGCCTGATTGCCGCACGGGCAGGGGCTGCGGTCAGCGACCGGCAGGGCGGACCGCTGCGCTTCAACTCGCCCGCCGCAAAAACCGCCGGCATCCTCGCCGCGCCGGGGCCGCTTCATCGGGAAATTCTGGCCGGGTTTCGGGCCTGATCCGCCCACTTCCCCCGGCCGCTCCCTGTCGGTCCACGATTGAAATGCAAGGGTTTGATTGAAGGCTTCGCTTGGGGGTCGCAGGGCCAACGAGCGGCTGGCCCTGGGCGGTCAGGACCGGCGATGCCGCGCCGAGACTTGCGCTCCGTGGCGGTGGCCGCATTCTGCAAGATGGGTACGCCGCAAAGCCGCCTCGGACACAGGCCTGCAGGCCCGACGCAGGCACCGAATCCCCACGCTCGCGCCCGTGAGAGTGCGCAAGCCGCGCCGCTCAAACGCACCTATGGCTGGCCCATCGCAGCACAACCTTGGCTGTGCTGCACCTTATCCGTGAAGGTTCAGGGGTGGGGAGCCCTGACGCCTCAGGTCGCCAGGCGTGGCCCGAACAGCCACCACTTGCGGCGGGGTTTCTTCGCCCCGTCGCGGCTGACCAGCATCAGCAGCGACGGCGTGACGATCAGCGTCAGGATGGTGGCGAAGGCAAGGCCGTAGACGATGGCCGAGGACAGCGAGATCCACCATTGCGTCGAGGGTGCGCCGATGGTGGTCTCGTGGTTCAAAAGCTCAAGGTTCAGCCCGAAGGCAATCGGCAACACCCCGAAGATCGCGGTCAGTGCCGTCAGCACCACCGGCCGCGCCCGCTCGCGGCAGGTTTCCAGAATTGCCTCGATCTTCGACATGCCGTGGTGGCGCAGATCGTCATAGGTGGCGATCAGCACGATGTTGTTGTTCACCACCACCCCGGCAAGCGCGATCACGCCGATGCCGGTCATCACCACGCCAAAGGGCTGGCCCATGATCATCAGGCCAAGGAACACTCCGATGGTCGACATCAGCACCGCCGACAGCACCAGCCCGACCGAGACGAATTTGTTGAACTGCGCCAGAAGGACACCGAAGATCAGGAAGACCGCCGCGCCGAAGGCCTTGGTCAGGAAGGCCCCGGCCTCGGCCTGTTCTTCGTCCTCGCCCGCCATGGTCCAGCGATAGCCGGCGTTTGCCAGACCCTTGTCGCGGAACGCAGCCTCGACCAGCTTTGCCACCGCGTCACGCACCGGCTGCTCCTGCACGCCTGCCGCGATGCCCGCCTGAATGGTGATGGCGCGCGCGCCGTCGATACGGGTCAGCGTGCCGACAGTGGGCGCCGGCTGGCGGCTGACAAAGTTGGAAATCGGCACCGGACCATCCTCGGTTTCGATGCGCAACTGGTCCAGCGCGGCAATGTTGCGCTGTTCGGGTGGCAGACGCAGCACGATGTCCACTGCATCATCGCTGCCCGCCGGACGGTATTCCGACAGTTTCAGCCCCGAGGTGACCATTTGCACCACCGCCCCCACGGCCCCCGGCGAAGCGCCATAGCGCGCGGCCTCGGCCCGGTCGACCCGCAGCTCCCAGTCGATGCCGGGCAGCGGCAGACCGTTCGAGACATCAATCACATGTTCGACGGCTGCGATCTTTTCGGCCAGATCGCGGGCAACCTCATTCAAACCGGCCGGATCATCGGCCGAAAGCCGAAGCTGGATGGCCTTGCCGGTGGGCGGCCCTGCCTGCGGCACCGATACCTCGATATCGACACCCGGAATGCCGACCATCGCGGCGCGCAGGTCATTCAGGATCTCGTTGGCGTTCTTTCGCTCGCGCCAGTCGACGAATTCGTATTGCAGCACCCCCACCGCATCGGCCGGGCCTTCGCCCATCGACTGCCCGGCGCTGCCGACGCGGGTGTAGATAGCCTTGACCCCCGGCCAGCCCAAGAGCCGCGCCTCGGCCTGCTTGACCAGCGCGTCCTTCTCATGGATCGACAGGTTGCCGCGCGCCTTGACATACAGAAGGCCGTAATCCGGCTCGACGTTCGGGAAGAACTCCACCCCCTTGCCGATCACGCTATAGCTCGCCGGCACCGCCACCAGACTGCCGACCGCCAGCATCAACACGATCCAGGGATGCCGGATGGCCCGGCCGACCAGCATCATATAGGCCCCGTCCTTGTGGCGCGGTGGCTCCTTGAACGGCCGGGCGATCAGCGCGCCCAGAACGGGGACGAAGATCAGCGCATAGGCCATGGAGGCGGAAAGCGTGGCGATCAGGGTGATCGGCATGTATTTCATGAACTCGCCCACCACGCCGGGCCAGAACAACAGCGGCGAGAAGGCGGCAATGCGCGTCATGGTCGAGGCGATCACCGGACCCGACATCCGATGACTGGCTTCGGCAAAGGCCTGACGGCGCTCCTGCCCCTCGGCCATGCGGCGTTCGGCATATTCCACCACGATGATCGCATCGTCGACCAGCATGCCGACAGCCAGGATCAGGCTGAACAGCACGACAAGGTTCACAGTCAACCCGGCCATTTGCAGGCCAAGGATGCCCATCAGGAAACTCGCCGGAATGGCAAGGCCGATCAGGATCGAAGACCGCACCGTCAGCGCATAAAGGATGACGATGAACACCAGCACCACAGCGGTCAGCACCGAGTTCTGCAGGTCTGACAGCAACTGCCGGATGGTGGTGGACTTGTCCTGACTGAACGACACCGCCACGCCTTCGGGCAGGTCTTTCAGCAGGGCCTCGGTGGTGGCTTTGACCGCATCCACCGTCTCGATCAGGTTGGCGCCGATCCGCTTTGACACTTCGATGGCCACGGCGGGCTTGCCGTCCAGCCGGGTGATTGTCTCGGGGTCCTTGTGCGTCGGGCGGATCTCGGCCAGATCCAGCGCCCGCACCACCGCGGTTTCCGAGGCGACCACGGGCAGGCGGGCCACATCTTCGGCGGTTTCGATCAGCGAAGGAACCTTGATGGCATAGCGGCCCTCGGCCCCCTCCATCGACCCCGCCGCGATCAGCTGGTTGTTGGCCATGACGCCGGCGATCATCGTATCGGGGCGCAGGCCATAGGACGACAGTTTCGCCGGGTCGATGATGATTTCCACCAGATCGTCCCGCGTGCCGCGCAGGCCGGCCTCCAGAACGCCGGGAATCTCCTCGATCCGGTCGCGCAGCGTGCGGCCTGCCGCCGTCAGCACCCGCTCCGGCACATCGCCCGACAGGGTGACAACCAGCACCGGAAATTCCGAGATGTTGACCTCGTTCACCGTCGGCTCGTCGGCCTCGGTGGGCAGGTCGCGCCGGGCATCGTCAACCTTGTTGCGCACATCGGTCAGCGCCTTGTCCAGATCGGCCCCGGCCTGAAACTCCATCAGCACGTTGCCGCCGCCCTGATAGGCGGTCGCGGTCATCTTCTTGATGCCCTGAATGGATTTCAGCGCGGTTTCCATCGGGCGCAGCAAGAGCCGCTCGCTGTCTTCGGGCGAGATGCCCTCGTAATGCATCGAGACATAGATGATCGGAATCTTGATGTCCGGCTCGGCCTCTTTCGGGATGGTCATATAGGCCATGGCCCCCGACAGGATCAGGAACACCAGAATCGACAGGGTCAGCCGCGTGTTGCGGATTGCGAATTCGACAAGATTCATGGCTCGGCCGCCTTTTGCGCTGCCTCGGCCTCGGCCCGGGTCATTTCCTTGGCAATGACCGGATCACCGTCGCGCACCAGATCCTGCCCCGCCACGATGACCCGCGCGCCCTGCGGTACGCCCGCGACGACGAAACCCTCCTCGGTGTCGTCGATCAGTTGCACGGGCAGAAAACCCGCCACGTCGCCCTCGTTCACCACGCGCAGGCCCACCTGCCCGGCCTCGTTCAAGGTCAGGACCGAGCGCGGCACCGTCAGCGCGGGTTGCATCGCTGCGGAAAGCCGCACCTCGGCTGTCATGCCTGACGGAATGTTGCCTTCCGGATTCGGCAGATCGACCTCCAGCGCGAAAGTGCGGGTCTTGTCGCTGGCCTTGCGCGCCAGATGCCGCACTGTGCCCTCCAGCTCCACCCCCGACACCAGCCGGACCAAGGCCTTTGCCCCGACGGTGACATGGGCCACATCCTGTTCGCTGACCTCGGCCTTGACCACGATGGGATCAAGCGCAATCAGGGTTGCAATCGGCGTTCCGGCCTGCACCCATTCGCCGATCTCGACGTTTACCGCATCCACCGTGCCCGCAAAAGGCGCGGTCAGCGACAGGCGGTCGGCGGCGGCCTGCGCCTGTGCCAGCCCGCCCTCGGCGGCGGTCTTGGCCGCCCGGCGCGAGGTGACTTCGGTTTCGGGCAAGCTGCCCTTGGCGTTCAACGCCTCGCCCACGGCCAATTGCTCGGCGGCCTGCGCCAGCTGATCCTCGGCGGCCTTGACTGCGGCGCGCACATCCTCGCCCTCCAGCAGCAGGACGGTCGCCCCGCGTTCGAGAACATCGCCCGGCTCTGCCCCCAGTTCCTGCACAACGCCATTGGACCGCGCGGCCAGGATTGCCAGCTTGTCCGCCTCGGTCACACCCGGGATGCGGATCAGCCGCGCATAATCGGCCACCTCGGCCCGAACCACGGCAACGGTGCGTTTCGGCGTTTCCACCAAGGGCTCGGCGGCCTTCGCCTCGCTTGCCTCGGCTTCTTCGCTGCCTACGGCGGCGAAATGGCCGGTCAAGACCCAAAGGGCAGCAGCCACAAAGACCACCAAAGCCAGAAGTCGGTGAAGAGGAATGCGGGAGAACATGTCAAATGCCTTTGCAAAAGCCGCCACACTGCGGAGCATGCCCGGCAGCCGTGACACATGGGCGGAAAGATCATGGCTTTTCAGAAAAGGTCAATGGCGCGTGCAGCTTTTCTTCCGGCAACGCCCGTACCTTCCCTTACGTCAAATCATTTTCAGCGCGTCCTTGCCCACTGCCAGCACATAGCCGCGGCGCGCAATGGTCTTGACCAGCAGTTCACTCACCAGCTGATTGCCCAGCGCATCGCGCAGCCGCTTTACCCGCGTCGCGCCGGCCGCTTCGTCGCAATCGGCCTCGCTCCGCCCCGAGATCACCGCTTCAATCTGCGCGCCGGTCAGCACCTCGTCATCCATGCGCGCCTCGGCCAGCACGGCCAGCGTTTCCAGCGCGGCTTCGGTCAGCGCGAACTCCATGTCGTTGATATAGACCGCCCTCGCCTCACGCGAGATGAGCATGGTGGCCACCTGAATGCCCGAGCGCTGGATGGCCGAAATACGGCGGTTCAGCGCGACGATGGTGACAAGAAACACCAGCGACGCAATCAACAGCGCGGTGGCAAAGACCAGCAGCACGAAGATCACCGAGCGATAGCTGGTCAGCACTTCGGAAAACGAGGTGCCAGACTGGGCGAGAATCTCCAGCAGCTTGATCTCGGCCCCCGATTTCAGGTCGCTTTCGACGAACAGCCGCTCCACCCGCGCGTTGAAGGCGTTGGCGTCGGGCAGGTTCAGGAACAGGAACACCGCCGCACCCAGCAGGATCAGGACGATCGCCGCGATACCGAAAGCCACCACGCGGTTGCCCGCGCGCAAACTGTCAGAAGCGGAGGAAGTATTCGGCTGCACTCGGTTTCCTTTCCTCCAGCCCCTCGGGGCCAAAGACACTCAGCACATTCAACAACGTCCAGCCGGCGGCGGCAAGACGGTCGGCAAGTTCGGCCTTGGCGGCGGCCTTGTTGCACTCTGCCACCTGCGCCACGCCGTAATGCAGCCGCAAGGGCGCGTCCTGCTTGGCCTTGTAATCGGCATAACATTCGGCCTGCGCCGGCAGGGCAAAGGCCAGCATCAAGCTCAGGGCAAGGGGTAGGTGGCGCATGGGAACGCACTCCTGAAAGGTCTGGGGCCATCCTGCGCATGGCCGGCGGGCTATTCAATATCCAATCGGGTTTATGGCATTGTTATCGCCTAGCAGCGCGGCGTTATTGCGTGGCCTTGCCCGCCGCCCTCAGGGTTTGCCCATGAGACGCAATCCCGGAACGGGCCCAAAGCAGGAGACACCCATGGCAAAGACGATCCATTCCCCCACTCTCGCGGAAACCGCACTCGGCCTGAAGTCCGAAAGCCCGCTGGCGCGGATGATGGCGGGTTTTACCGGCTTTGCCGTAGCCGTGACGCTGATCCTTGCCACAGTCCTGCCGGTCGAAGCCCATCGCAACGTCTGCGCCAAACCCGTTGATGCCGTCGCGGCCTGCGTCGCCGAATAGGCGCCGGGACGATCCCGCCCGGCGCTGTCGGGGGCAGAGGGGTGAGCAGCCTCTGCCCCCTTTTTCTTTGCCGCCATCCGCGCTAGGCCAGTGCCATGGCCCGCATACCCCCCGATTTCAGTTTTGAATCCGCCGCGCTTGGCCGCGGCCTTGCCCGGGTGTGCGGGGTCGATGAGGTCGGGCGCGGCCCCTTGGCCGGCCCTGTCACCGCCGCCGCCGTGATCCTTGATCCGGCGCGGATTCCGCCGGGTCTGGGCGACAGCAAGGCGCTGACACCGGCGAAGCGCGAACGGCTGTTCGGCGAGATCATGGCCTCGGCGCAGGTTTGCATCGCCCATGCCACGGTCGAGGAGATCGACAGCCTGAACATCCTGCGCGCCAGCCATCTGGCGATGGAGCGCGCGGTGGCAGGGCTACCCATCACCCCGGCACATGCCCTGATCGACGGCAACCTGATTCCCGCCGGACTGAAAGGCCGCGCCGAAGCGATCGTCAAGGGCGACGCCAAATCATTATCCATCGCCGCCGCCTCGATCGTCGCCAAGGTGACGCGCGACCGCATCATGGTGGATTTGGCGCAACAGCACCCCGGCTATGGCTGGGAAGCCAATGCCGGCTACCCGACAAAAGCGCATCTTGAGGCGCTCCTAAATCTTGGTGTCACCCCTTGGCATAGACGTTCGTTCCGGCCCGTCCACAATATCTTGTATCAAGACATTTCTGTAAGTGATTGATTCAAAAAAGAATTTGACGGCGAATCGGTCCTGACTCATCTTGATGGCAACCCACGGCACACAAGATGCCGGGGTAGATGAGGCAAAGATGGCGACGAAAATGAAGACCGAGCAGGGCTCTCCCCTGCCGTTGAACCAGATCGTTCCCGGTGACTGTGTTGACGTGATGAACAGCCTGCCCGCCGGGTCGGTTGACCTGATTTTTGCGGACCCCCCCTATAACCTGCAGCTGAAGGGCGAATTGCATCGCCCCGACAATTCCCGCGTCGACGCGGTGGATGACCACTGGGACCAGTTTTCCAGCTTCGCCGCCTATGACCGGTTCACCCATAACTGGCTGGCCGCCGCCAAGCGCCTGCTGAAGCCGAACGGCGCGATCTGGGTGATCGGCAGCTATCACAACGTCTTTCGCCTTGGCACCGCCTTGCAGGATCAGGGCTACTGGCTCTTGAATGACGTGGTCTGGCGCAAGTCGAACCCGATGCCGAACTTCCGCGGCAAGCGGCTGACCAATGCGCATGAAACCCTGATCTGGGCCTCGCGCGATGAAAACGCCAAATACACCTTCAACTATGAAGCGCTGAAGGAGCTCAACGACGGGGTGCAGATGCGCTCGGACTGGGTGCTGCCGATCTGCACCGGGCATGAGCGGCTGAAGGACGAACACGGCGACAAGGCGCATCCGACGCAAAAGCCGGAAAGCCTGCTGCACCGGGTGATTCTGGCCACCACCAACCCCGGTGACGTGGTGCTGGACCCGTTCTTCGGCACCGGCACCACAGGCGCGGTGGCCAAGATGCTGGGCCGCGATTTCATCGGGATCGAGCGCGAGGAAAGCTACCGCAAGGCCGCCCAGGCCCGCATCGACCGGGTGCGCAAGTTCGACGCCTCGGCGCTGGAGATCACCGGATCGAAGCGGGCCGAGCCGCGCGTGCCCTTCGGGCAGGTGGTGGAACGCGGCATGCTGCGCCCCGGCGAGGAGTTGTTCTCCATCGGCAACCGCTTCAAGGCCAAGGTCCGCGCCGATGGCACGCTGATCGGCAATGACGTGAAGGGCAGCATCCATCAGGTCGGCGCCGCGCTGGAAGGCGCGCCCTCCTGCAACGGCTGGACCTACTGGCACTACAAGCGCGACGGCAAGATGGTGCCGATCGACCTTCTGCGCCAGCAGATCCGCGCCGAGATGGAAGCCGACGAGCGCCGCCCGAACTGATCCGGCGGATGGGCAACATCGCCCATCCCGCCCTTCCCCCGACCATATGGTTTACGCCTGTGCCGCAGTCCGCCTGCGGCACAACTAGCCCCGGCATGATCAACTCATGCCGGGGCCTTTTGGCATTTCCGTCTTGAGTTTGATCCGATCAGGTGGGTTGAAAACCCACCCAACAAGGAAGTGTGAACGTCAGGCGAACCTAGATGCGTCTCAGTCGGCCTTCCCCGCCTTCGCCCAATCCGTCACGCCGGGGTAGAACTGCTTGCGCCACGCCCGGACCCGCGGGTTCATCCTCCGCCGCCACAGGGGCGGAAACATCGCCAGCGTCGTCATCGCCGGATAGCCGAACGGCAGCATCGGCGCCTCGGTTTCCGGATAGGTCTGTAACAGGGGAAAGCGGCGGTCGGGTTTGTAGTGGTGGTCCGAGTGGCGCTGCAAATTGATGAGCAACCAGTTCGACGCCCTTTGCGGCGCGTTCCAGCTGTGATGCGGGCGAACGGGTTCGTATTTGCCACTCGGCAGCTTTTGCCGCACCAGCCCGTAATGCTCGACGTAATTGGTCAGCTCCAACTGCCAGACGGCAAAGAAAGCCTGCATCAGAAACAGCCCAAGGCCCTGGGCCCCGCCAACCAGCCATGCGGCCAGCAACGCCAAGACCTGCAGCCCCGCATAGCGCCAGAACGGGTTCGAGCTGTGCCAGACCGGACGACCCACCTTCGCCAGCCGCTCCGCTTCGGCCTGCCACGCCGAGCGCGGACAGGCGAACAGCACCCGCAGGAAGAAGCGATGAAATCCTTCGTTATAGGGCGCGGACACCGCATCGCGCGGAGTGCCGACATGGATGTGATGCACCAGAAGATGTTCGGTGCGGAAATGGCTGTACAGCACCGTAGCCAGCAGAAGATCGCCCAGCCACCGCTCGCCGCGATGACCCTGATGCAGAAGCTCGTGGGCATAGACGATGCCGATGGTGCCTGAAGCCACCCCGACCCCGAACATCAGCGCGATGACCTCGATCCAGCCCATGTCGGCCCGCACCACCCACCAGATCGCGCCATAGATGATCGCCGCCTGCACCGGAAACCAGACCAGCGTGACCAGCCGATACCAGAACAGCTCACGCTCGTCGGTCGTCGTGTCGGGGTTTTCCTCGTTCAGCCCCAGCAGCAGATCCAGCACCGTGACCAGCGCCCAGGCGTACAGCGGCATCAGCACCACCGACCAGCCGCCAACCGTGACACCGATCACGGCCAGGGGCACCAGCCCGAGCGACAGCCAGAACGGCAAGGCGGCACGCAAGGTCTTGGACATCATGAAACTCCCCTTCGCCACAAGTCTAGGTGGGGATTTGCCATCACTCAACCGCGCGCAGGGTCGCAGCATCCCAGGCCTTGCGCATCACGGTCGGAAGATCGTCAGGGCGGAAGTCGGCCATGAACCCACCCCGCTCGGGGTTACCCGCGCCGGTTGCCACCATCACCCGCAACTGCAGATGAAAATGCGTGAAGGTGTGCCGCACCTCACCCGCGTCCGTCCAATTGGCCGACACCGGGGCCGGGCCGCCACCGCCATCCCAGGCGTCGCCGGGAAACCCCAGCATCCCCCCCAAGAGCCCGCGCTCCGGCCGGCGCTCGACCAGCACTGCGCCGTCGGGCCGCTGCAAGACCCAGACCACCCCCTGCCGCACCGGCTTGACCGGTTTGGCAAGCTTGCGCGGCAGCTCCGCCGCAGCCCCTGCCGCCTGACCCGCACAAAGCCCAAGCAACGGGCAAATGCCGCACGTCGGATTGCGCGGCGTGCAGATCGTTGCGCCGAGATCCATCATCGCCTGCGCATGATCGCCCGGGCGAAGGTCTGGCGTCAGAAGCCCGGCCAGCCGCACCAGCTCTGGCTTGGCCGCGGGCAGCGGCGTCTGCACGGCAAAGAGCCGCGCGCAAACCCGCTCCACATTGCCGTCCACCACCACCGCAGGCGCATCAAAGGCGATCGAGGCCACCGCCGCCGCCGTGTAGGGCCCCACGCCCGGCAAGGCACGCAAGCCTTCCACCGTCTTGGGAAACTGCCCGCCATGGTCGCGCACCACCGCCCGCGCACAGGCCAGCAAATTCCGCGCCCGGGCGTAATAGCCAAGCCCGGCCCATTCCCCCATCACCGCGGCATCCTCTGCCGCCGCCAGATCCTCCACCCGCGGCCAGCGCGCCAGGAACCGCCGGAAATAGTCGCGCACCGCTGCAACCGTGGTCTGCTGCAACATCACTTCCGAAAGCCAGACGTGATAGGGATCGGGCCGCACCCCCACCGCCCGATCTGCCGGCCCGACGCGCCAAGGCATCGCCCGCGCGTGGGCGTCATACCAGCGCAACAGCCGCGCCCCTGCCACTTCACAGTCGATCTCACGCAAGATTTATCCCTGCCATCCCACTTCTGCCCCCCGACTGAAAACTCATATCCAGTTGAGAAAAATTGCCTTTCATCTGGTCCACAAATGGCCCACGGGGGGGTGGGGGGAGGATCCTCCCGGCGGCCAGAGCCACGCAATACGCTTCCCTTTCCACCCCGCCGCCGTAGAATAGCGCCAATTCCGGATAGGACCAGATGGCCCGCACACCGACCCCTCCTCCCACCCGCCGCGAGCGCGGCTTTGAACCCACCGGTGGGCTGTTGAAGCAGCAGATCCGTGCCGCCGGGGAAGCGCGGGGCTTTGCGGTGGCGCGGCTGTTGACCCATTGGGCCGAAGTCGCAGGCGAAGACCTTGCCCGCGTCACCCGGCCGGTGAAGGTGGGTTACGGGCGTGAAGGCATGGGCGCGACGCTGACGCTGCTGACCACGGGTGCCATGGCCCCCATGGTCGAGATGCAGAAGGAACGCCTGCGCGAACGGGTAAACGCCATCTACGGCTATGCCGCGATTTCACGCATCCTGCTGACCCAGACCGCCGCCTCCGGCTTTGCCGAAGGACAGGCCGAATTCGCCCCGGCCCCGAAAGCCGTGCCAAGGCCCGATCCGGCCATCGTAGCCAAGGCCGCCGAAACCGCCGCCCCGGTGCAGGACCCCGCGCTTCGGGCCGCGCTTGAATCCATGGCGCAAAACATCTTAACCCGCCGCAATCCAAAGGAAGGCGCATGACCATGAAAACCACCCTTGCCTCCGGCCTTATGGCCCTGACGCTGGCCTTTGGCCTCGGCGGCTATGCCTCGGCGCAGGAGGCCGCCCCGGCGGCAGTCACCGAGCTGAAGGATTTCTCCATCGGCGCTCCGGATGCCAAGGTGCAGATCATCGAATATGCGTCTTTCACCTGCCCGCATTGCGCGAACTTCCACGAGACCGTGTTCAAGTCGCTGAAGACCGATTACATAGACACCGGCAAGGTGCAGTTCACCTACCGCGAGGTCTATTTCGACCGCCCCGGCCTTTGGGCCGCGATGATCGCCCGCTGCGGTGGTGACATGCGCTATTTCGGGATCTCCGACATCCTGTTCGAAACCCAGCAGGAATGGCCCGCCTCGGATGACCCGGCCGTCATCTTCGAAAACCTGAAGAAGATCGGCCGCACCGCCGGGATGGACGATGCGGCGATGGATGTCTGCATGAAGGACGCCAACACCGCGCAGGCCATGATCGACCGCTCCGAAGCCAACATGACCGCCGATGGCGTCGAAGGCACGCCTACCCTGATGATCAACGGGGTCAAGCATTCGAACATGACCTATGCCGACCTGAAGGCGATCCTCGACGAAGAGCTGGCCAAATAAGATGAATACTCCGCTTGCCGGCATCAAGGTTGTCGAACTCGCCCGTATTCTGGCCGGTCCCTGGGCCGGTCAGACCCTTGCCGATCTGGGGGCTGACGTAATCAAGGTGGAGGCGCCGGAGGGTGACGACACCCGCCGCTGGGGCCCCCCCTTCATTGACCGCGACGGCGAGAAATCGGCAGCCTATTTCCACGCCACCAACCGCGGCAAGCGTGGCATCACCTGCGATTTCCGCACGCCCGAGGGGCAGGAAACCGTGCGCCGTCTGGTTGCCGACGCCGATGTGCTGATCGAGAATTTCAAGGTCGGCGGGCTGACGAAATACGGGCTGGACTATGAAAGCCTGAAGAAGGTGAACCCCCGGCTGATCTATTGCTCGATCACCGGCTTTGGCCAGACCGGGCCTTATGCCCACCGCGCGGGTTATGACTTCATCATCCAGGGCATGGCCGGGCTGATGAGTGTCACCGGCGAAAAGGGCGGCCAGCCGCAAAAGGTGGGCGTCGCGGTGACCGATGTGTTCACCGGCATCTATGGCGCGACAGCCATTCTGGCGGCGCTGGTGCAGCGCGGGCGCACAGGCGAAGGCCAGCACATCGACATGGCTTTGCTGGACGTGGCCACCTCGATCATGGCCAATCAGGCGATGAATTTCCTCGTCTCGGGCAAGGCCCCGGCCATGATGGGCAACGCCCACCCCAACCTTGCCCCCTATGCGGTCTTTGATTGCGCCGATGGCTGGATCATCCTCGCCACGGGCAATGATGCGCAATACCAGCGGTTGTGCGCCATTCTGGGGCTGGACGATATGGCCCAAGCGCCCGAATACCTGACCAACGCCGACCGCATCGCCAACCGGACCGAAATGACCGACCGGATCACCGAGGCGACGAAACGCTGGGCCAAGGCCGACCTTCTGCAAGCCTGCGAGGATCAGGGCGTTCCTGCCGGGCCGATCAACAATCTGGCCGAGGTCTTCGACGACCCGCAGGTGCAGGCGCGGGGCATGAAGATCACCCCCGGCGGCCTGCCCGGCGTGCGCAGTCCGATGACCTTCTCGGGGGCCGATCTGGCGCTGGATCGTCCTGCGCCGAAACTCGGGGAACATCAGGACGAGGTCTTGGGTTAATCCAGAAGACGGACGACAATCACCTGACCGGCAATGCTCAGGGCATCGTCGGTCAGAAGCAGGTCTTGCGCCGCCATGTCACGGCCATTCACCCTGCTTGGTGCAAGGGCATAGACCGCCAGCAACCCGCCCGCCGGAACCTGCGCCGCGCCGGTGACAACAGCCACTTCCGGGCGTGGCAAGGCACGGTCCGTCATCACGTTGAAATCATCCGACGGGGCGCTGACGCCTTCGGCGCGGATCGGCAGATCGCCGGCAAAGGCGACCGGCACCAACGGACGCGCGGGCAGATGCAGCCCCTGCCCCACCAGATCAAACCCCGGCCCGGTCAGCACAGTCAGGTTCCGTTCCACCCCCGGAAAGATCGAGAAATCGCCGTTCTCCACCACCGAGGCGCGGGAAAGCCGCCATTTCAGCTGGCCACCATCCAAGGTCTTCAGCATCTCGATCGTCGTGCCCTTGCCATTGGCCCAAGGCATCACGGTGTAATCGGCGGGGGTCAGATGGCGCATCATTCGGCGGCTTGCGGTCCAAGGAGGGGGGAAGGGTCGCTCGGCTTCAATTCCTCGAAGTCGAAATTGTCCAGCCGCGCGGCCCGTTTGCCCGCGCGTTCGGCGGCGGTGGAGATCCCGTCAAGGTCTTGTCGCGCCTGATTGAAATGGGTGTTCAGCTTGTCCACCCGCTCCACCACGATCTCCACATCGCGGTGCAACTGGCGCAGCGCAGTGCGGATCGCCCCGGCCTGTTCGCGCATCCGGGCGTCTTTCAGCACGGCGCGCATGGTGTTCAGCGTCGCCATGCAGGTGGTGGGCGACACGATCCAGACCCGCGCGGCAAAGCCCTCGCGCACCACTTCGGGGAAATTGGCGTGCAACTCGGCATAGACGGCTTCCGAGGGCAGGAACATCAGCGCGCCATCCGCCGTTTCGCCTTCAAGAATATACTTCTCGGCAATTGCCTTGATGTGGGCGCGGACGGCGCCACGCAGCAGGGTCTGCGCCTCAGCCAAGGCGCGCGGATTGTCGGCGCGGCGCAGGGCCTCATAGGCCTCCAGCGGGAATTTCGCGTCGATCACGATGGGGCCGGGTGGATTGGGCAGATGGATCAGGCAATCGGCCCGCTTGCCGTTCGACAGCGTCGCCTGCATGGAATAGGCGTCCGCGGGCAGGGCCTTTTGCACGATGTCGTTCAACTGAATTTCGCCAAATGCGCCGCGCGCCTGTTTGTTGGCCAGAATATCCTGCAAGTTCAGCACATTGCCGGAAAGCTTTTCGATATTGGCCTGCGCCTTGTCGATGGTTTCCAGCCGCTGCTGCAACTCGCCCAAAGACCGCGCCGTGCGGGTCGCCGTACCCTGCAGGCTTTCGCCCATCTGCCGCGTGACCTCGGCCAGACGTTGCTCCATCACCTTCAGCATCGCGGTCTGGCTGACCGCCTGATTTTCCGACACATGGTGCAGGCCACCGGCGAGCCGCTCCTGTCCATCGGACAGGGACTGCACCCGCTGCGACATCCACGCCATTTCGCGCATCAACGGCTCGGCCGATTTCGCCGACCGCCCCGCGCTGCGCAGCGTCAGGAGGAGAAGGCCGACGAGCAGCACAAGCAACCCGCCGACCAGCAATACCTCGGGGGAGTTCCACGCATAGCTTTGGCCAAAAAGCGTAATCATCTGCGACCAAACAATCGTTCAATATCGTGAAGCTGCAACTCGACATAGGTCGGGCGGCCATGGTTGCACTGGCCGGAATGCGGCGTCGCCTCCATCTCACGCAGCAGGGCGTTCATCTCATCAGGCCGCAACTGGCGACCCGAGCGGACCGAGCCGTGGCAGGCCATACGGCTGAGGATCGCCTCGATCTTTGCCTGCAGGCTGTCGCTGCGGCCAAGATCAGCCAGTTCATCCAGCACATCGCGCAGCAGGGCGGCGGCAGACACGGTGCCCAGAATGGCCGGGGTTTCGCGCACCGCAACCGCGCTGCCTCCAAAGGGTTCGATGGACAGGCCAAGCCGGGCCAGTGCTTCGGCATGCTCCAGCAGGCGGCTGGCATCTGTGGCGGAAAGCTCCACTATTTCAGGGATCAACAGCGCCTGCGCCTTGATCCCCGTCTCGGCCATCTGTCGCTTCAGCCGTTCATAAACCAGCCGTTCATGGGCGGCGTGCTGATCCACGATCACCATGCCGCGCGCGGTTTGGGCCACGATGTAATTGCCGTGCAGTTGCGCCTTGGCCGCACCCAAGGGGAAGGCCTCATCGTCAACTTGCGGGTTCTGCCCGGCGGGCTCCATTCTGGCTTGCGGCATTTCGGCAAAGCCATGGCTCTCACCCGCGACCTCGGGCGCTTGCCATGTCGCGGCGCGGGCGAAGCTGGCCTGCGACGGCCAATTCTGACCAGACCGGTCCATCTGATAGACGCGCGGGGCAAAGGCGGGCATTTCCGGGCGCATGGCGGCCAGCGTCGCATCGGCCACAGTGGTCGAGGCGCGGTGGCCTGCCCCCGAAAGCGCCGTGCGCAGACCGGTGATGATCAGACTGCGGGCGGCCTCGGGCTCGCGGAAACGCACCTCGGATTTCGCCGGATGCACGTTCACATCCACCCGCTCCGGATCGCAGATCAGGTTCAGCACGGCTGCGGGGTGACGGTCGCGCGACAGGAAGTCGAAATAAGCCACTCGCAGCGCCCCGAGAAGCATACGATCCAAGACCGGACGGCCATTCACAAACACGAATTGCTGCACCGAAGAGCCGCGCGAATAGGTCGGCAGCGCGGCATAGCCGGTCAGGTGCAACCCGTCGCGTTCGATGTCGATTTTCAAGGCATTGGCGGTAAACTCTGCTCCCAAGACCCCCGTCAGCCGCCCATGCAGCGCATCAAAGAAATCCCCTGACTGCGGATCAGCGCGGAAAATCACCCGGGGCGCTTCGCCCTCGGCCACTTCCGACAGGGTAAAGCCGACCGAGGGTTCGGCCATCGCCAGACGCCGCACCACCTCGGCAATCGCCTGCGCCTCTGCCCGATCCGAGCGCAGGAACTTCAGCCGCGCCGGCGTGGCATAGAACAGGTCGCGCAGCTCAATCACGGTGCCCTTTTGCGCCGCCGCCGGGCGCGGACCCGTCAGACGCCCCCCGGCCACGGTGATCTGCGCGCCATCGCCGCCCTCAACCCGGCTGGTGAGGGTCAGCCGCCCCACGGCCCCAAGACTGGCCAAGGCCTCGCCACGAAAGCCGAAGGAGCGGATGTTCAGCAGATCCGAGCCGTCGATTTTCGAAGTGGCATGGCGGGCGACGGCCAAGGGCAGATCTTCGGCCGTCATGCCGCAGCCGTCATCCGTGACCCGGATCAACACCTTGCCGCCCGCCGCGTAGTCGACCGCAATGCGCCGCGCGCCGGCGTCCAGCGCGTTTTCCACCAGTTCCTTGACCGCAGAAGCGGGGCGCTCCACCACCTCGCCCGCTGCAATGCGATTGATCGCCGCCTCATCCAAGGGACGGATCACCGGGCGCGGAGAACCGGATATATTGGGGGCGTACAGCGTCATACCCCCAAGCCTAGCAGGGTGGGTGGGGCAAGGCCACAGATTCGAGCGGGCGTGACTCTATTCCGTAGCCACCACGCCTGCCGGTTCGCCCACCACGACAAAGGACAGATTTTCCGGTTTCAGCAACCGGGCAGCGACGCGACGGATGTCCTGCATCGTCACGGCGTTCACCTTGTCATTGCGGGTTTTCGGATAGTCAGAGGACAGGCCCAGCATCTGCATGCCGACAAGAATGCTGGCAATCGGGCCGTTTCCATCAAAGCGCAGCGGGTAGGCGCCGGTCATATAGGTCTTGGCGGTGGCCAGTTCCTGCTCGGTCACGCCCTCTGACGCCATCCTGGCCCATTCGTCGCGCACGACCTTGATCGCCTCGGCCACCTTGTCATTGCTGGCCTGAAACTGCCCGACCCATTCCGCCGACAGGTCGCGGCTGGCCAGCCCCGTGCCGATGCCATAGGTCAGCCCGCGCTTTTCGCGCACCTCCTGCATCAGCCGGGACGAGAAACGCCCGCCGCCAAGGATGTCATTCAACAGGCTGGCGGCGAAGAAGTCCGGGTCGTCAAAGCCGATTCCCCCATGGCCGAACAGCACCACCGATTGCGGGCCGGGGAAGGCCTGCACCACAACCCCGGGCTTTTCGTCCAGTGCGGCTTTCGGCGGCATCGGCCAGCCGGTTGCGGGCAGGTCGGACAACAGCTTGTCAAGCAGCAGCCCCAGTTCCGCCGCCGAAATATCGCCCGCTGCCGCGACATAGAGGCGATCCTGCGCCATGGCCCCCTGCCACGCGGCCAGCACATCGTCACGGGTCAGCGAGGTGACGCCTTCAATCGTGCCGTCGCCTGATGATCCATAGGGTTGGTCGCCATAGGCCCGGGCGCGGGCAAGCCGGGCGGCAATCGCCGAGGGATCTTGCTCCTCGGCCCGCAGCCCGGCCAGAACCTGTCCCTTCACCCGCTCCACCGCGTCCTGATCAAAGCGCGGCGCGGTCAGCGCAAGGTGCAGAAGGCCCATCGTGGTATCGCGATTTTCGGTAAGGGTCTGGGCTGAGACGGAAATCTCATCCGACCCCGCGCCGAAGCCGATTTTCGCCGCCAGCCCGTCACGCGCCGCGGCAAAGCCCTGAGCGTCCATCTCGCCCGCACCTTCCTCCAGCGTCGCGGCCATCAGGTTGATCGCGCCACGTTTGCCCGGCTGGTCCAACGAAGTGCCACCGCGAAAGCGCAGTTCCAGTGCCATGAAGGGAATGTTGTGATCTTCCACCAGCCAGGCCTTGATGCCGCCGGGCGAAGTAACTTCCTGAATGGCGATCTCGGCGCGCAGCGGGGTGGCCAGCGCCACAAGGAAAAGGGCAATGCGCAGGATCATTCCTTGGCCTCCTTCACCGGGGCGGGGGTTTGCAGCCAGCCGGTGACGGCGCGGCGCTTGTCGAAAACCTCGGTCGCGGCGGCCATGATCTCTTCCTCGGTGACAGATTGCAGGATGTCGGGCCAGTCCTGCACATCCTTGACCGTCAACCCGACGGCCAGCGCCTGCCCATACATGTTCGCCAATCCCTCGGCATTGTCGCGGCCATAGATGGTAGAAGCCCGGACCTGGGTCTTGATCCGGGCAAGTTCCTCGGGGTCCACGCCGTCCTTGAGAAAGC
Source organism: Tabrizicola oligotrophica (assembly GCF_011008935.1). Lineage (GTDB taxonomy): Bacteria > Pseudomonadota > Alphaproteobacteria > Rhodobacterales > Rhodobacteraceae > Tabrizicola_A > Tabrizicola_A oligotrophica. The sequence continues at coordinate 257,017 of NZ_JAAIVJ010000003.1, forward strand.
CGTCGATCACCGCGTCCAGGGCCGCTTCGGCATCGGCCAGTGCGACATCTGGAACCGGCATGACATAGACTCCGAATGTAGCGGGGTCGACCGACGTGCCGTCGTAAAACGCCGCCGACCACGTCGCCACACCGCGATTGAACTGCAATTCGCGGGCAAAGACCGAGGTGGTGGGATTGCCGCCCAGAAGCTCGGCCAGCAGGGTCAGGGCCGCGGCCTTGCGCTGGTCGCCCGGGTTGCGCTCGGTCGCAAGGTAGCTGCGGACGACATAGGGTTCCGAGACCCGCTCATCCTGCAGCACGATGCGGCGCTCCGACAGGTGCGGCGGCTCTGACGGACGCGCGCGGGGGGTGATGCTGGCCGAGGGCTCCAGCGGGCCGTAATGGGTTTCGGCAAGCTTCAGCGCCGCATCCGGCGTCACATCGCCGGCGACCACGACAATCGCATTGTTCGGCGCGTAGTTGGCCCTGTAGAACGCCAGCGCATCGTCGCGGGAAAGCGCGGTGATCTCGTGCAGCCAGCCGATCACGGGGCGGCCGTAGGGGTGGTTCAGGTACTGCGCCGCGCCCATCTGTTCGCGCAAGAGCGCGCCGGGGTCGCTGTCGGTGCGCTGGCCGCGTTCTTCGACGATGACCTGCCGTTCGGTTGCCACGTCCTGCTCGGACAGCGTCAGGTCGCGCATCCGGTCGGCCTCCATCTGCATCATCAGGTCCAGACGATCTGCGGCAACCCTTTGGAAATAGGCGGTATAATCCCAACTGGTGAAGGCATTGTCATTGCCGCCCTGCGCCTCGACCGTGGCGGAAAACTCGCCCGGCGCCAGATCATCGGTGCCCTGGAACATCAGGTGTTCGAAGAAGTGCGCGATGCCGGAATGGCCAGGCGCCTCGTCGGCGGCCCCGATGCGATACCAGACCATCTGCGTCACCACCGGGGCGCGGTGATCTTCGATCACCACCAGTTCCAGCCCGTTTTTCAAGGTGAAGGTCGAGACCTCTTCGGCAGCGCGGGCCGGTCCGGCACAGGCCAGACCCAGTGCGAGGGCAACAAGGGAAGGGCGCATCGGAAACCTCCGGCATAGGCAAGCCACGGATTAACCTAGGCCGTGGCGGCGAGCCATGAAAGCCCGCTTGCGGAAATGTGATGGGCAAGAAGGCCTTAGCGTTCGCCCAACTGGCGCGGCGGGGCCGATGGCGTACCTGCGCCCGCTGCGCGCCAGCGCTCCAGCTCCAGCTGCTGGTCCAGCGCCTGCTTGCGATAGGCGCGGAAATAGACGTTGGTGCCGAACAGCCGCTCCAGCAACCGGCCATTGTTCTTGCGCCGATGATCGACATCCTCCGCCGCGAGCGTCGGGCGGATGTCGGCCGCAATGCCGTTGCGGGCGGCATGGGACAGAAGCGCCCCATCTGCGGCCGGGACGCTTTCGCTGGCCGTGCGCGGGGTGCCGCCCAGCGCCAGCACGGCGTCGTCCTTGGGCCGCGGATCGGTGAGGTTTTCGCCGCCCGGCGTCGGTTCGGGCAAGGCGGCCAGATCTTCGGGCATTTCCAGCGGCTTGGGCGGAACGATGGAAAACTCATCCGGGCCATTGGTGGACGACCGCAGGTTCATCAGATGCGGGGGCTTGTCGCGCCAGCCGCCGCAACCCGCCAGCACCAGCAGCGAAGCGCCCGCAATTGCGAGTACCAAACGTGCTGCCGTCATGCCTGCCTCCTTTTTCCCCTTCGGGACTTTGGCCCTTCTAGCGCAAAGCCCTGCCCTCGTCACGGGGTCTTGTCAGCGCTTGCGCGCCGCCTTGCCACCTTGGCCTTTCCCGGTGAAGAGAACAAGGCCAATGGCCCCGGCAAAGATGGCGATGTCGGCGATGTTAAAGGCATAAGGGTTTTCGATGCCGCAGCAGGACATGTTCAGGAAATCGGCAACATAACCGTAAGCCAGCCGGTCGATCACATTGCCCATCGCGCCGCCGACCAAAAGCCCGGCGGCGATCAGACCCCAGCGGCCAAAGCGGTCTTTCCTAGCCCAGCGGATCACCCAGCCCGATATCACCACCGCCAGCACGACCAAAAGCCAGCGCGTCACTTCGGAATCGCCCGACAGGAGCCCGAAGTTGACACCCCGGTTCTCCGCCCAGCGAAAATTCAGCAGCGGGTCGATCACGTCGATCTCGCCCCGCTCCGGCAGATCCAGCGCGTGGATCATCAGCAGCTTGGAGGCCTGATCGGCCACCAGGGACACGAACGCTGAAACGGCAAGAGCGCGCATGACGACTCAGTGCCGGAAATGCCGCTGGCCGGTGAAGACCATGGCAAGGCCCGCCTTGTCGGCCGCCTCGATCACGGCGGCGTCGTTCATGCTGCCGCCGGGTTGGATCAGCGCGGTGGCCCCGGCCTCGGCCGCCGTCAGCAGCCCGTCGGGGAAGGGGAAGAAGGCATCCGAGGCCACGACCGAACCGATGGTGGGCGATTGCGCCAGCCCCAGCACCTCGGCCATATCCTGCGCCTTGCGCGCGGCAATCCGGGTCGAATCCACGCGGCTCATCTGGCCGGCCCCGACGCCGACCGTCGCACCGTCCTTGACATAGACGATGGCGTTCGACTTGACATGCTTGGCAACCTTCCACGCGAACAGAAGGTCGGCCAATTCGGCCTCGGACGGCGCGCGCTTTGTCACCACCTTCAGGTCGGCGGCAGTGATGCTGTCGACATCACCATCCTGCACCAGAAAGCCGCCTGCCACCTGCCGGAAGGCCAGCCCACCCTTTTTCGCATCGGGCAGCCCGGCGGTCGTCAGCAGCCGCAGGTTCTTCTTGGCGGCAAAGATCGCCTTGGCCTCGTCGCTGGCGCCGGGGGCGATGACGACCTCGGTGAAGATCTTCACAATCTCCTCGGCAGTCGCCGCGTCGAGCGGCTGGTTCAGCGCCACGATCCCGCCAAAGGCCGAGGTCTGGTCGCAGTGATAGGCGCGCTTGTAGGCCTCAAGCAGGCTTGCGCCCTTGCCGACGCCACAGGGGTTGGCGTGTTTGATGATCGCGCAGGCCGGGCCTTGGCCCGCAAATTCGGCCACCAGTTCAAAGGCGGCGTCGGTGTCGTTGATGTTGTTGTACGAAAGTTCCTTGCCCTGCCACTGCTTCGCGGTCGAAACGCCCTCGCGGCGCGAGCCGTCGGTGTAGAAGGCCGCCCCCTGATGCGGGTTCTCGCCATAGCGCAGGGGCTGGGCCAGCTTGCCCGCGAAGGAGCGATAGCGCGGCGCGGTTTCCTGCAGCTCCCCGGCAAGCCAGGTGGAGACCGCGGTGTCATAGGCGGCCGTGCGGGAATAGGCAGTCAGCGCCAGCTTTTGCCGGAACACAAGCGTCGTTGCCCCGTCATTGGCCTTCAACTGGTCAAGAAGCTGGGTATAGTCGCAGGGATCCGTCACCACAGTAACAAAGCGGTGGTTCTTCGCCGCGGCCCGGATCATCGCCGGCCCGCCGATGTCGATGTTCTCGATGCAGGTGGCGTGATCGGCGCCTTTCGCAACAGTTTCCTCGAACGGGTAAAGGTTGACGATCAACAGGTCGATCGGGTCGATGCCATGCGCGGCCATCGCCAGAAGGTGTTCGTCATCATCACGCAGCGCCAGCAGCCCGCCATGCACATTCGGGTGCAGGGTTTTCACGCGGCCATCCATCATCTCTGGGAAACCGGTGATCTCGGAGACATCGCGCACGGCAAGCCCGGCCGTGCGCAGCATGCTGGAGGTCCCCCCGGTCGAGACCAGCTCCACCCCAAGGGCCGACAGCGCACGGGCAAGGTCCAGAAGCCCGGTCTTGTCGGAAACGGAAATCAATGCGCGTCCGACATAGACATGATCGGTGGCGACGGGATGGGTCATGGCAGCCTCACCTCTTGGGGGAACCTCAAAGGGGCACAGGCATTTCCCCAAGGTCCAGATCGCGGATGGCCAGCGGAGTATCCTGTGCCTTCGCCAAGGTCCAGCCCAGAGGGGTTTCAAACGCCATCGCACGGCCCGAAAGCACGATCTGGCGCGCCGGGCGGGGCTTCAACCGGCCCTTTTGCAGATAGACAGAGGGTTCCAGCGCCAGGATTGCCGCCGAATTGTGCCGGAACACCCAGATCTCGCCGCTTTTCAGGGCAATCGAAACCGCGGTGCCGCCCATGTCCAAAGTCGCATCGGCATCGGGGTGCAGGTGAAAGCGCAGGGCAAAGCCCACGCCCGACAGGCGACCCTCGGTCATCAGTCGCTCGAATCGCGCGTGCTGGGCCGGTGTGACGGCAATCAGATTGTCCTGCCCGACCAGTCGGCGACCATCCGACGACAAGGTCAGCGTCCGCAGGTGTGACAGACCGTGGGTCTTGGCCCAGCCATCATGGCTGGCTGAAAAGAACGGCCCACCCTCGCCCGCGCCCAGCCGCAGGTGATGCACCTCGGCCCGGTCCGACAGCAATTCGGATCCCGGCTTGAACCGCGACGAGGAGAACCCCTCCAAGGCCAGCGTCGAGTGGCTGGGCGTCGCCCGACCGGCCAGCCGCCACTCCGGCCCGAACGGCACGCCCGAGCCGCAAGAGACGATCAGGGGCCGCCGCCCCGAGGTCAGTTCAAAGGCCAGGGTCGAGGCATGCGCCGACGTCCCTGCCCGCCCTTCGGGCGGCGCGGCGGCATCGACGATCACGCTGGTACGCCCGCCCTGCAACCGGGCAAAGCCCATGGCCAGCCCTTGCCCACCCGTCGCCGCGGGCTTCACCCCGGCTGCGGCCAGGGCCTGCTCCAGCCGCCCTTCCATGCCGCGCCCGCCGGAGTGGAACCGGGCCAGGCCGCCATCCGAATGCCGCAGCGCCCGCAAGGTCGGGGCAATCCGCTCGATTGCACCGACCAGCGGCTCGGGCGCGATGCGCCCCGCTTCGGCCAGCGCCTTCTCGGCCCAGGTCAGCAGCGTGAAGACCTCCAGCAGGTCTTCGGGATTGCGCGTCGGAATACCGCCCTGCCGATCCACCTCGCGCCCGCATTCGGCGGCCAGTGCTGCGACCGCCGGCGTCACCAGCTTTTCCATGCCCGTCAGCGCCAGCCCGGCAATCACCAGCCCCACCAGCGCCTCAAACCGCGGCAAACCCGGTGCGGCCTGTTTCCAGCGCCATGACAGGAACACCGTCTGCGCCGTGACCTGCGCGTAATAGGCATCCGATTGCGCCTTGTCGCGCCCCATCAGAAGAAACAGCGCATGGTTGATCCAGCGGATCAGCCGTCGCCCGGTCAGGTCGGGCGACCATCCGGGGCCACGCCCGACGCCAAACCGCTCGATCCATTCCCAAAGCCAGCCCTGCGCCCGCACCCGCGCCTGCCCGTCCCCCGCCGCAGCCAAATCGTCCAGCCAGACAAAGCCATGCACATCATCGGCCTGCCCCGGATCGGGCTGCGCAATGTCCCACAGGCTTCGGCCCTGCAATTCCACCAATTGCCCGCCGAACAACACGTTTCCGGCAATCATCTGCCGGCCCTTGGCGTAAAGCCCGATCGAGCGCGGTTCAGGCTGCGAGACAAACCCGCTGGCCGGTCGCGCCCGCAACGCACGCGAAACAGCCCAGCGATTGCCGAGACTGCCCTTCGCCGTCGGGGTCCTGCGCGATGCCATGGGGTGATCTGCTCTCGTCACTCGCCCGCTGACCGGGCCGTCTTTGGCCCAGTCTACCCAAGCCGGCCCGGCCTGTCACGCCAAAGCCGGGCGAAAACGCATCGCCCGGCGCAAGTGGCGCATCAGGCCAGATGATCGACGCGGGCCATGTATTGCGCCAGATGGCCCACCTGACCCAGGAACTTGGCGGTCAGTTTCGGATCATGCGGCGCAGCATGGACGCCTGCCGGGAACTCGCGCGCCAGAACCGATTCGATGGCCAGCGACACCGGCACCGACACCAGCCGCCCCATGGCCGAACCGCGCGCATCGCCCCAGGCATCCATCGCCCAGGTCCGGTCGAACACCGCACGGCCGTCGCGTTCCGCCTTCAGGCTGACGAACAGCACCACCCGGTCCGGCTCGCCCGGCGCATAGGAATTGACCTTGAGCAGCGCATCGGCCCGTGCGGTCAGCGCCGCGTTGATCTCGGCATCCGACTTGCCCTCCAGCCCCTCGATCTCGCGGAAGATCGGCGCCCAGGCCTCGGCCCAGCCGTTCAGGCGAATGGTGCCACGCACGAAATCGCGCACCTTCCAGGCCTTGTCAAAGCGGTAATCCTCCATGAACGGATAGCTGTCGCGGTTCGGATAAACCTCAAAGCTTTCCGGTTGCGGCAGGGGCGCGTCATAACGGGTAATCGCGTCCCAGGGCCGGTTCACGCGCAGCTCGCTGAAGTTCTTCAGCGACCGCGAGGGCGAGCGCAACGCCTTCAGCACGCCGGCGGGCGCCCAGGAGAACTTGTAGCGGAACGGGTTCGGGATCTTCGGCACGCCGCCGCAGTAGGAGACGAAGGAAAGCACGTTGTCGACATGATAGGCCGGCGAGGCGCGATAGGCCGCGACCAGATCATGCGCCATCAGATGGTCGATGCCCGGGTCAAGGCCGACCTCGTTGACCGAAACCAGACCCTTCTGGCGGAACTCCTCGTCCAGCGCCCGCATTTCCGGCGCGATATAGGAGGAGGAAACGAAATGCGCCCCCTTCGAAAGGCAGGCCTTGGCGATCGACACATGCTGGTCCGCCGGCAGCATCGACACCGCGATGTCACCCGGCTCCAGCGCGGCGGTCAGCGCCTCGAGGCTGTAGGCGCGGATGTCGCCGGTCAGATCGCCCACCACCTCGCGGGCCTTCTCGACGGTGCGGTTCCAGACCACCACCTTCCGGCCGCCCTCCAGCAAGCGCCGCAGACCCGGCCCCGACGACAGCCCCGTGCCGCACCAGTGAATCGTCATTCTCTCTCTCTCCCAGATTGCGCGACCCGGAGCTTTGCAAGACTCCGGACCGATTTCTGCCCAGAAATCGGCCTAAAGGCCGGATGTGTGTTTGTCGAAATCCGCCTTTGCCCGACCCCAGACCCCTGCGTTCAGGTCAGTCAGGGTCAAGAGGCTGGGCAACAATTGCGCGGCGTAGTCGATGCTCGATTCCACCGGCATCAGCGAGGGCAGGTTGTCGATCGCGGTGACGTCCAGCACCGGGTTTTCAGCCACCCGCAGCGCGGGCGCGTCCCAGTCGGTCGCGCGGTCATAGACCTTGATCGGCGAAAAATCCGAGGTCGGATCGCAGGCGATGTCGCCGATCACCGTCAGCTTGCGCGCGGGATCAGTCTTGGCTGCAGCCGGCACGAAAACCGGGCAGCCCGGACGGGCCAGGATGCAGTTCAGGAAGATCTCGTGCTGCAGCACTTCGGGGAAGGGTCCGCCACTGGCGGTTTCCGCCATGTCCCATTTGGTCACGGCAACGCCCATCGCTTCGCACAGGTCCGCCGCCCCGGTGCCGACCCGGCCATTCGCGCCGATGATGATGGCGCGGGGGCGGGAAAGGCCCTGCAGGTCCGCCGCCAGTTCGGTCAGAAGCGCATCTTTCGAGCCAACCTTCCTTACCGCTCCGGCAATGCCGCCGCGCGCCTGCGCCGCCCAGCATTTCAGCGAAACTGCCGCCCCGGCATAGCCCGCCCAATAGCCGAAGGCCGCCACGCGCCGCCCGGTCTCATCCACCAGATATTCCAGATCGTAAAGTGTGCCGCCGCCCGCCTTGAAGCGCTTGAGCAGCACCTGACCCGCCGGCTGGCCCTTGAAGGCATGGCCGAACATGATGTGGCGATGGGTCAGGGGCGTGCCATCCTCGGGCAGTTCCTTCAGCCCGAAGATGATCGCGTCGGCGGGCGCTTTCGGCCAGAGGTTTTCTTCTGCAATCTCGCAGCCCGCCTGCACGTAGCCCTCCAGCGCAATTGCCCGGACCGAGGATTTCTCCACCGTCACCCGGATACCCGCCTTGACCAAGGCCGCCGCGCCCTCGGGCGTCAGGCCCACGCGTTCCTCGTGCGGGCGCTGTTCGGCCCTTACCCAGAGATGAGTCATGCATGCCCCCGGCGACTGGTTTTTCCCGCGCCGAAATACCAGATATGACGGCAATGAACAGGGGGCGAATTCGGAGGCGGGGAATGCGGCGCAGGATGATTTTTGCCCTGCCTCTGGCGCTGGGCACATGGGCCGCGGCAGCGTTCTGGCTTCGCCCGCCCCTCCGGCAGGCGCCGCGCCGGATGGACGCCCTGCCCCGGCCGAAAGGCCCGCTGAAAACCTTCCACTTGGGCCACAGCCTTGTGGGCCGCGACATGCCCGCCATGCTGGCCCAACTCGCGGGACATGGCTATCACAGCCAGCTGGGCTCGGGCGCCTCGCTTGCAGATCACTGGAACGGAACGGTCAAAGGCTTTGCCGAGGGAAATGCCCATCCTGCGCATCGCCCGGTGCGCGAGGCGCTGGAAAGCGGCGATTATGATGCGGTGATCTTCACCGAGATGGTCGAGCTGAAAGATGCCATCCGCTATCACGACAGCCCCGCCATGCTGGCCGAGTGGGCCAGTCTGGCGCGAAAGGCCCGCCCCGAGGTGCGGCTTTACCTTTACGAGACGTGGCACCGGCTGGATGACCCCGCAGGCTGGTTGCAGCGCATCGATTCCGATCTTCGGGCGCTTTGGGAAGATCAGATCCTTGGCCCCGCCATCCTGCAGGCGGGTGACATTCGCATGATCCCCGCCGGGCAAGCCATGGGTGCCGCCGCCCGTGCGGCAGAGGCGGGACAATTGCCCGGCATCTCCGACCGCCACTCCTTTTTCAGCGATGACATTCACCTGAATGATCTGGGCAACTGGCTGGTGGCGATGACCCATTATGCAGTGCTTTACCACCGCGCCCCGATTGGCCTGCCCGCCCACCTGACCCGGGCCGATGGCATGCCCGCCACGCCGCCACCTGCTGATGCGGTTCGCCCCTTGCAGGAACTGGTCTGGCGGGTGGTGACAGGCTATCCTCTCGCCGGAATGTCAAAGGGATAGTCGATGTCGGTGTTTTCCTTCCTTGCAGATGTGCTGATGGTCGGGCACAGCCTGTTCGGCGGCGACACCGCGGTTCTGACCGAATCCGCCCTGCGCGAGATGACCGGTCCATCGGTGGTGGAAACCCAGATCATCAACGGCGCCAGCCTTGCCTACAACTGGGAGAACTCTGCCAAGGCCGAGGGTGCCGACGCCCGCGCTCGCCTTGCGACCCGGCCCGCCGATGTGCTGATCCTGACCGAGGCGATTCCGGTTGCAGGCCATGTGCAGTGGTCCGACACCGCAGGGAATGTCGCCAGGTTTGCGGGCCTCGCCCGCGACGCCAACCCCGAGGTGCGGGTCTATCTCTTTGAAGGCTGGCCCAGCCGCGCCTCCGGCCCCGGTGCCGATGCCGCGGATGATCCCGATGCCAGCCTGCCTTGGCGGGAACGGCTGGTGAAAGACTTGCCGCTTTGGCAGGCCGCGGCTGGCGAAGGGGTAAAGGTCATCCCGGCCGGCCAGGCCTTGGCCCGGCTGGAGGACGAGACTGCCGCAGGCAGGGTGCCGGGCATCGACCGGCTTGACGATCTGTTTTCTGACGACATCCACCTGAACGGCAAGGGCCAGTATTTCATTGCCATGGTGATCGCAGGCGCCATCACCGGACAATCCCCCGAAGGCCTGCCCGCCCGGCTGACCCGGGCCTGGAGCAGCCGGGACGACTATCTTTCCGCCGCTCAGGCTGCGGCCCTGCAGCGGGTGGCGTGGCAAGCGGTGTCAGCCAGCGCTGCCGCAGCCCCGGCAAGCGCCGCGCCAAAGGCTGCACCCACACCGCAGAAGGATCCGCCCGCTCAGGTTCAGGCGCTGCCGATGGGCGCCTTCGCGCCTGTCACCAACCCCAATCTCGCCTTGGGCCTTGCGGGCGTGACCGACTGGTCGGTGCAGCAACCTTTCCTTGACGTGATGAAAACCGCCCGGCCCTGGGTGGGACATCTGCCCGGCCAATGGGGCGGCTGGGGCCATGACGATCTTGCCGCCAAGGGCTATCTTGACGAAAACGGCTGGCCGAAGGCCCTGCCGCCGGACCTCTCCGGCATCACGACGCTGATCCTGACCGACCTGCCCGAAGAGGCAGGCGGCGTTGCCGGGCGCTATCTGCTGACATGGGCGGGCAAGGGTACGCTCGTCCTTGAGGGCCGGGCGGTCGTGGCAGAGGCGCAGCCCGGGCGCATCCTGTTCGACTACACCCCCGGGGAAGGGGCGGTGTTGCTGACGGTGACTGCGATCGACCCCTCTGACCCGATCCACGACATCGTGGTCGTGCGGCAGGACCGGGCCGAAGCCCTGGCGGCGGGGCAGATCTTCAACCCCGACTGGCTGGCACGCATCCGGGGGGTGACAGCCCTGCGCTTCATGGACTGGATGGCCACGAATGACAGCCCCCTGTCCCGCCGCTCCGATCGCCCCAAGCCCGCCGATTACACCTGGGCGCGTCAGGGCGTGCCGATGGAGGTGATGATCGCGCTGGCCAACGAGCTGAACGCCGACCCGTGGTTCACCCTGCCGCACCTGTCCGAAGATGCCTTGGTGCGGGACTGGGCCGAGCTTGCCCACAAGGATCTGAACCCCGGCCTTGTTGCGCATGTGGAATATTCCAACGAGGTCTGGAACTGGCAGTTCGCGCAGGCCAGGTGGGCCGAGGAACAGGGCAAGGCGCTGTGGCACAAGGATGGCACATGGGTGCAGTTCTACGCCCGCCGCGCCGCCGAGGTGGCTGACATCTGGGCCGATGTGTTCAGGGACGATCCCCGGCGGCTGATGCGGGTGATTGCCATGCAGACCGGCTGGCTGGGGCTTGAGGACCAGATCCTCGACGCCCCTCTTGTGGTGGCCGAAGGTCGCAAGGCCCCGGTCGCAAGCTTTGATGCCTATGCCGTAACCGGCTATTTCAGCGCCCTTTTGGGCGCGGATGACAAGGCGGCGCTGGTCAGGGGCTGGCTCGCGCAATCGCGCGACGCCGATCCCGCGCAGCCCTACCGGCTTGCCAATGAAATGGCCGCGAAGGAACTGCGCGACGGTTCGATTTCCGGCAACCGGGAAGACACGCTTGCCCGGCTCCTCGCCGAGCTTCTGCCCTATCACGCCGCCATCGCCGCCGACCGGGGGTTGAAACTGGTGATGTATGAAGGCGGCACGCATGTCGTGGGCTTTGGCGCGCAGATGGAAGACGCAGACCTGACCGCCTTCTTCGAACAGCTGAACTATGCACCGGAAATGGGAATGCTTTATGCAGAGCTTCTGGCGGGGTGGGGCCAGATCTCCGATCAACCTTTCAACGCCTTTGTCGATGTCTACGCCCCCGGCAAATGGGGCTCATGGGGCGCGCTGCGGCATCTGGGCGATGATAACCCGCGCTGGCAGGTTCTGGCGAAAGGCTGCGCAAAGTGCTGAGCGTCATCATCCCCGCCTGCAATGAAGAGGGCTACATCGGCGCCTGCCTGACGGCGCTGTTTGAAAGTCACGCCATCCCCGGCGGGGCCGAGGCGATTGTCGTGGCCAATGGCTGCCGCGACAACACCGCTGATCGTGCCCGCGCCATGGCAAATGCGGCCAGGGCGGCGGGTTGGGGGTTTCAGGTGCTGGATCTTGCCGAGGGCGGCAAGCCCAAGGCGCTGAACGCCGGCGACCGGGCAGCAAGCGGCGCGACGCGCGCCTATCTCGACGCCGATGTGATCGTTTCGCCAGCTGTGATGGCCGACCTAGCCCATGTGCTGAACGGTGACTCCCCCCTCTATGCCGGAGCCACTCCACGCATTCCGCGCGCGCGCAGCGCCATCACCCGCGCCTATGCCAGGTTCTGGCTGCGCCTGCCCTTTGCCCGAAGTGTAGCTCCGGGATATGGCCTGTTCGCCGTCAACGCCGCGGGACGCGCCCGTTGGGGCGAATTTCCCGCCATCATTTCGGATGACACTTTCGTCCGCCTGCAATTCACCCCTGCCGAGCGGGTGCAAGTCGCCAGCCTCTACGACTGGCCGATGATCGAAGGCTTCGCAGCCTTGGCCCGCGTGCGCCGCCGACAAGACGCGGGTGTGGCCGAGATCGACCGGCTTTACCCCGGCCTGTCGGACCGCGACGGCAAGACCCCGCTGACCAAGATCAACCTCGCGAAGTTGGCACTACAAGATCCCGTCGGCTTTGCCACCTATGCCGCCGTCTCGCTGGCGGTGCGCCTTGGCGGGTCGGGCGGCTGGACGCGAGGACGCTAGGCCTTGCCCCCGCGCCGCCCGCATGACACCAAGGGTGCATGCTGCCGATCCTTCTGAAAACCCTGCCGTTCTTTGCGATCATCGGCCTAGGCTTCTGGGCCGGGCGGACGAAGTTCTTCTCCTCGGAAGCCACGGTTTTCCTGACGAAGTTCGTGTTCTATTTCCCGCTTTCGGCGATGCTGTTCCGCTTTGCCTCGAACCTGTCGTTGGCGGAAATCTTTGAGCCGCGCTTTGTCGCGGCCTATCTCCTCGCCTCTTTCGCGCTGTACGCGCTGGTGCTGGCGGTCGGCAAACTCCGCGCCCTGCCATGGCCCGAGGCGGCGATGGAGGCCCATGCGGCAGTGTCCGGCAATACCGGGTTTCTGGGTGTGCCGATGCTGGTGATGCTGCTTGGACCCGCCGCCGCCGGCCCGGTGATGATGGTGCTGAGCGTCGACATGGTGATCTTTTCCAGCCTCATCACCCTTGTCGTCACCGGCGCGCGGGAAGGACAGCTCCGCCTGCAAACCCTCGCGGTTCTGGGCAGGGGGCTGCTGGCCAATCCGATGATCGTGTCGATCGTCCTTGGCTTCCTCTGGTCCGGCCTCGGCCTGCCGTTGCCCGACGTGGTCAACGATTTCATGGCGCTCCTCGGCAATGCCGCCACCCCTTGCGCGCTCTTTGCCATCGGCGCAAGCCTTGCTGGGCGGCGCGCAGACCGGCTGCAACTCGCGGGCTGGATCGCGGCGGCAAAACTCTTGATCCACCCCGCGCTGGTCGCCGCTTCTGCCTTTGCCTTCGGCGTGGAGCCCTTTGCGGCAGGCGTGATGATCGCGGCAGCCAGCCTGCCCGTTGCGGGCAATGTTTTCATCCTTGCCCAGCATTACGGGGTTGCGCCGCAGCGGGTTTCAACGGCAATTCTGATCTCGACGGCAATCTCGGTGCTGACAGTTTCGGGCGTGATCGCCCTGATCGGGCCAATGGTGGGGAAGATATGAAGACGATCTCGGAGAACCGGTGTTTCGGCGGCGTGCAGGGGGTGTATTCGCACGCCTCGCAGTCCACGGGCGGCGACATGACCTTTGGCCTTTTCCTGCCGGAAGAGGCAGAGACCGGCGCGGTTCCGGTGATCTGGTATCTCTCGGGCCTGACCTGCACCCATGAAAACGCCATGACCAAGGCCGGCGCCCAGCGCTGGGCGGCCGAGATGGGCGTGGCGCTGGTCTTTCCCGACACCTCGCCGCGCGGCGAGGGTGTGGCCAATGACCCGGCCTATGATCTGGGTCAGGGCGCAGGATTTTATGTCAACGCCACGCAGGCGCCCTGGGCTCCGCATTTCCGGATGTGGGATTATGTGACCGATGAGCTGCCGCGCGTGCTGTTCAACTCCTTCCCGCTGGCCGAAGAGGCGCAGGCGATCACCGGGCATTCCATGGGGGGCCACGGCGCACTTACCATCGCCATGAGTTTCCCCGGCCGGTTCCGGTCGGTCTCGGCCTTTTCGCCGATCTGCAACCCGACCGCCAGCGACTGGGGCCGCAAGCAGTTCACCGCCTATCTCGGCAGCGATGAGGCGACATGGGCGCCCCACGACGCCACCCTGCTGATGAAGAAGCGCGGCTTTGACGGGCCGATGCTGATCGACCAGGGCACAGCTGACCAGTTCATCGACTTGCTGAAGCCCGAGGCGCTGGCCGGCGCCATGGCCGAGCGCCGTCAGGGCGGCACTTTCCGCATGCAGAAGGGCTATGACCACAGCTATTTCTTCGTCTCCAGCTTCATGGAGGAGCATGTCGCCTTCCACGCGCAGGCGCTGCATGGGTAAGGGAATGGTGGGTGGATCACCCACCCGACGGGGCCGGAAATGACGATATGGATCGACGCCGACGCCTGCCCGGTCAAGGACGAGGCCGAGCGGGTGGCGACGCGCCACCGCATCCGCATGGTGCTGGTGTCGAACGGCGGCATCCGGCCAAGCCAGAACCCGCTTGTCGAAAGCGTCTATGTCACGTCCGGCCCGGATGAGGCCGACAAACACATCGCCAGCCATTGCCAGCCCGGCGATGTGGTGGTGACGGGCGATATTCCCCTTGCCGCCAAATGCGTTGCCGCCGGCGCACAGGTCATCAAGCCCAATGGCGAGGTGTTGACCTCTGCCAACATCGGCATGGCGCTGGCCACCCGCGACCTCATGCAGGACCTGCGTTCGGCCGATCCGTTCCGTCAGGGTGGCGGCAGGCCGTTTTCCAAGGCGGACCGCTCACGCTTACTTGACCAGTTGGACCGTTTGGTCAAAGCCGTCCTTTGATGTCGCGAGCAAGACAGATTCCGGTGTTCGGCCGGCCTTGATTGTCGCCATGAACGCGCATCCGAAAAGCAATGCCTCGGGCATTCTGCTGGCCTTGGGCGGCGGGGTGATCCTGTCAATGAACGATCTGGCGATCAAGGCGCTGTCGGGCGCCTATGCGCTGCACCAGATCATCCTGATCCGCGCCTTCATCGGAATTTCACTGGCGCTGGCGCTGATGTGGATATCGAAGGCCGGGTTCCGCCAGATCCTGACCCGACGGCCCGGGGCGCATCTGATCCGCGTGACGATCGTCATGGTGTCGAACATCACCTATTTCGTCGGCCTGTCGCTGATGCCACTGGCCGATGCGGTGGCGGTGGCGTTCGTCGCCCCGCTGTTCGTGACCATGATGTCGGCGCTGATCCTTGGCGAACAGGTCGGCCCCCGCCGCTGGGCCGCCGTGGCGATGGGGCTTCTGGGCGTCGTCATCATGACCCGCCCCGGCCAGGGCATGATCCAGCCTGCCGCGATCCTCGTGCTGATTTCGGCCTTCTGCTATGCCTCGAGCCACATGATGACGCGGCGGATGCGCGACACCGAAAGCGCGGCGACCCTGTCCTTCTATGTGCAGGTCGGCTTCATCCTCGTGTCCTCCACCTTCGGCATCCTGACCGGAGACGGCCAGATGGCCCAGGCCCCCGGCACGACATGGGAATTCCTGTTCCGCCCCTGGATCCTGCCCCCCGTGGCCGACTGGTGGGCCTTCGTCGCCACCGGCCTTGCGGTGGGCATCGGCGGGTTGATGATGAGCCAGGCCTACCGCACCACCGAAGCCGCGCTGGTAGCTCCCTTCGAATATGTCGGCATGCCGATGGCAATCTTCTGGGGCGTGGCGGTTTTCGGTACCTGGCCCGATCAGACCGCCTGGGCAGGGATTGCGCTGATCTGCGGGGCGGGGCTTTATACGCTCTGGCGCGAAACGGTCAGAAGGAAAGTGGAAGATGTCGCAGCCCCAAGCGGTGATCTTTGACATCGGAAATGTGCTGACCCGCTGGCAACCCGAAGCCTTCTACGACCGGGTGATCGGCGAGGAGCGCCGCCGGGCGCTCTTTGCCGAGGTCGATCTGCACCACATGAACGATCTGGTGGATGGCGGCGGGCTTTTCCGCGAAACCATCTACGGCTGGGCCGAGACCTATCCGCAGTGGCGCGATGAAATCCGCATGTGGTACGACCGCTGGATCGAACTTGCCTCGCCGCGCATCGAAGGCTCCGTCGCCCTGCAACGGGCGCTCAGGGCCAAGGGTGTCCCGGTCTTTGCCCTGACCAACTTCGGCAAGCATTCCTTCGAGGAAGCCTTGCCGAAGATGGATTTCCTGACCGACTTCGACCGACTTTATGTCTCGGGCCGGATGGGCGTCATCAAGCCTGATCCGCGCATCTATCAGATGGTGGAAGACGATTGCGGCTTGCCCCCGCAAAGCCTGCTCTTTACCGATGACCGCGCCGACAACATCACGGCGGCGGCACGGCGCGGCTGGCGGACGCACCAGTTCGAAAGCTGGCAAGGCTGGGCGGCGCGACTGGTGTCCGAGGGACTTTTGACAAGGGAAGAGGCGGGGATATGACCATGCAGATCGTGCCGAAAGAGGCGGAAAGCCTGCTGAGCTGGGCCGGGCTTCTGGACGCTTTCGAGGCTGGCCATCGCCTGCCCATGCCCGACATCAAGGACTTGTTCGTCTATCGCGGCGCCGACACCATTCTGGATCGGGCGACCTGGATTGACGGCCTTGGCGCGCTGGTGAAGGTTGCCACCGTCGTTCCCGGAAATTCCCAGCGCGGGCTGCCGACGATCTTCGGCTCGGTCACGCTTTACGACGACATCACCGGGGAGCTGACTGCGCTGGTCGACTTCCATCTGGTGACGAAATGGAAAACCGCGGGCGACAGCCTGCTTTCCGCCCGCCGACTGGCCCGCAAGGACGCTCGCAACATCCTTCTGGTCGGCGCCGGCACTGTGGCGCGCTCAATGGTCGAGGCCTATTCCTCGATCATCCCGGACGCCAGGTTCACCGTCTGGAACCGCAGCCGCGCCGGGGCCGAAGCGATGGGTCTGGCGGTGGCGGACAATCTGGAAACGGCTGTGAAGCAGGCCGACGTCATCTGTTCGGCCACTATGGCGACCGAGCCGCTGATCAAGGGAGACTGGCTGCAGCCCGGCCAGCACATCGACTTGATCGGCGCCTTCAAGCCCGGCATGCGCGAGGTGGACGACACCGCCATGTCTCGCGCACGACTGTTCGTCGACAACCGGGCAACCACGATCCACCACATCGGTGAGTTGATCGAGCCGTTGAAATCGGGCGCGATCACCGAAAATCACATCGTCGCCGATTTTTACGACGACCCGGCGCTCTATGCCCGCCGCTCGGACGACGAGATCACCATTGCCAAGAACGGCGGCGGAGCGCATCTCGACCTGATGACGGCCAGCTACATCGCCGCAATGTGGTCGCAGCGCTAGGGCAAAAAATACCCTCCCGGCGAAGCGGGTTTCCCCGAAACCTGCGCAGGGGGCAAACCCCCGGGGCGTCCTGTCAGCCCGCCCCCAGGATCGGCGGCTGGGCATTCAGGATCTCGACCGAAAACCCGGACAACTGCTTGTATTTCTCGGCATGGGCCGCCAGTTCGGCGCGAGGGATGACGGTCTCGATATCGTCATAGACCCCACCCGAGCGGTCCTCGACCATCTGCATCACCGCATCCGGCCCCTTGCCGCGATTGGCGCGCAAGACACCC
This sequence comes from Tabrizicola oligotrophica, assembly GCF_011008935.1. GTDB lineage: Bacteria > Pseudomonadota > Alphaproteobacteria > Rhodobacterales > Rhodobacteraceae > Tabrizicola_A > Tabrizicola_A oligotrophica. The sequence goes on from NZ_JAAIVJ010000003.1 coordinate 274,332, forward strand.
TCGGCACGCGGGCGCATCTCGGCCTCATAGGCCAGCAGTGCCGCCCGGTTCACCCCATGGGCGCGAAAGGCCGCGCCAAGCTTGCGGGCGTCGATGATCGCCAGCGACGCGCCGTTGGAGCCGACCGGATAGGTCGCATGCGCCGCATCCCCCATCAGCGTGACGCAGCCGTCGGTCCAGCTAGGCAGCGGCTCACGGTCCACCATCGGATATTCGTAAACCGTCCCCGAGGCGCGGATCATCGCGGGGCAGTCCAGCCAGTCAAAAACCCAATCCTCGAAAGCGGGCAGGAAATCGGCCTTGTCAGCGGGGCGGTTCCAGTCGCCCTTGGACAGTGCGCGTGACGGATCAACCCGCAATTCGGCAATCCAGTTGATCTCGGCCAACCCGGTCACGGGGTCTTCCCCGGAAATCGGATAGGCGACAAAGCGCTGGCTGTCATGGCCCGCCAGCGCCATGGCATGGCCGCCCAGAAAGTGCCGGGCCTGCGTAGTGCCGCGCCACATGATCGCACCATTCCAGATCGGGTCGCCCTCGGTCGGAACCATCTGTTTGCGGATGGCGGAATGAATGCCGTCTGCGGCGATCACCACATCGCCCGCCACCCGCCGCCCGTCGGCAAGGATCAGCGTCGCGTCGGTGTCGGTGGTCTCAAAGCCCGCCACGCCCGCGCCGGTGACTACGCATTCCGCCCCGGCCCGTTCCCGCAGCACGCGCAAGAGCATCATCTGGAACTGGCCGCGATGAATGGAGTACTGCGGCCAGTGATAGCCCGCATGCAACCCGCGCGGCTCCACCCAGATCTTGCGGCCGGTCTTGGAATAAAAGCCATATTGCCGGGTGCGCACGCCAATCGCCTCCAGCTCGTCCTCCAGCCCCAGATCGAACAGTTCCCGCACCGAATTCGGCTGCAGGTTGATCCCGACGCCCAAGGGTCGCGGCTCTGCCACCCGCTCATACACCCGGAAGGGCAGGCCCAGTTGATGCGCCGTCAGCCCCATCACCAGCCCTGCGATGCCGCCGCCTGCGATCAGGATCATGGTCTTCCCCCTTGCCCTCCGGCACCGACTGCGGGCACCATCCGCCCCGACCATAGGGAGAAAGCCATGACCGCGACAAGTCTCGGCGCAGAGGCCAGCCCCGGAAAACCTGCGCTGCGCTCCGTCTGCGCGATCCGCGCCGATCTGGGTGCGGCGGTAGAGTTCGAGACGGCAGAGGGCACGGTGAGGGCGATGTTCCCGATCGTCTCCGGCGCAGTACAAGGCGCGGCTCTGGCGGGCGAAATTCTTCCCGGCGGCGCCGATTTCGCCCGGCGCCGCCCCGATGGCGCCTATGACATCGAGGCGCGCTATTGCCTGCGCCTGAATGACGGAACGCCGCTGATGGTGACGAACGCCGGCCGCATGCAGCCGATGGCCGACGGCAGCTATCAGGGGCGCACGCGAGCCGTGATCGAGGCCCCGCCCGGCCCGCATGGTTGGCTGTCGGATGCGGTGCTGTTCGGCACCGTCTGGACCGAACCGGACGATGAGGCGCGGGTGTTCATCGAGTTGTGGCAAGCCGTGATCTGAAGGCCCTCCGATCATGGCGGATTTCCAACTCATACCTTGACCCCCCGGCCCTTGAGTGCCACTTCATCCTTTGACCAAAGCCGGAGGAATCCCCCATGCCCGCCTATCGTTCCCGCACCACCACCCATGGCCGCAACATGGCGGGCGCGCGTGGCCTCTGGCGCGCCACCGGCATGAAGGACGGCGATTTCGGCAAGCCGATCATCGCCATCGTCAACAGCTTCACCCAGTTCGTCCCCGGCCACGTCCACCTGAAGGATCTTGGCCAGATGGTCGCCCGCGAGGTCGAGGCGGCGGGCGGCGTGGCGAAGGAGTTCAACACAATCGCGGTCGATGACGGCATCGCCATGGGCCATGACGGCATGCTCTATTCGCTGCCCTCGCGCGAGATCATCGCCGACAGCGTGGAATACATGGTCAACGCCCATTGCGCCGATGCCATGGTCTGCATTTCCAACTGCGACAAGATCACCCCCGGCATGCTGATGGCCGCGATGCGGCTGAACATTCCGGCGGTGTTTGTGTCGGGCGGGCCGATGGAGGCCGGCAAGGCGCTGGTGAAGGGCAAGGAACTGGCGCTCGATCTTGTCGACGCCATGGTTTCGGCCGCCGACGACAAATATACCGACGAAGAGGTCGAGGCGATCGAAAAGGCCGCCTGCCCGACCTGCGGCTCCTGCTCGGGCATGTTCACCGCCAATTCGATGAACTGCCTGACCGAGGCCCTTGGCCTGTCGCTGCCCGGCAACGGCTCGACCCTTGCCACCCATTCCGACCGCCAGCGCCTGTTCGTCGAGGCGGGGCACCTGATCGTCGATCTGGCCAAGCGCTATTACGAGCAGGACGACGCCAGCATCCTGCCGCGCAACGTGGCCAACAAGCAGGCGTTCGAAAACGCCATGGCGCTGGATATTGCGATGGGCGGGTCGACGAACACCATCCTGCATATCCTTGCCACCGCGCATGAGGGCGGGATCGACTTCGATCAGGACGACATCGACCAGCTGTCGCGCCGGGTGCCCTGCCTGTGCAAGGTGGCCCCGGCCAAGCAGGACGTGCATATGGAGGACGTCCACCGCGCCGGCGGCATCATGGCGATCCTTGGCCAGCTCGACAATGCGGGCCTGCTGAACCGCGATTGCGTGACGGTGCATTCGCCCAGCATGGGGGCCGCGCTGGACCATTGGGACATCAGCCGCACCAACCACGACAACGTGCGCCAGTTCTTCAAGGCCGCGCCGGGCAATGTGCGAAGCGCCACCGCCTTCAGCCAGTCCAAACGCTATGCCGAGTTGGACCTTGACAGGCAGCACGGTGTGATCCGGTCAGCCGAACATGCCTTCACCAAAGAGGGCGGGCTTGCGGTCTTGAAAGGCAATATCGCGCTGGACGGCTGCATCGTGAAAACCGCAGGCGTGGATGAGAGCATTTTCGTGTTCTCGGGTCCGGCCCGGGTGTTCGAAAGCCAGAATGCCGCCGTCGAGGCGATCCTGTCGAACAAGATCGTGGCGGGCGATGTGGTGGTGATCCGCTATGAGGGGCCGAAGGGCGGGCCGGGCATGCAGGAGATGCTGTATCCGACCAGCTATCTGAAATCGAAGGGCCTTGGCAAAGCCTGTGCGCTTCTGACCGACGGGCGGTTCTCGGGCGGCACCTCGGGCCTGTCGATCGGCCACGCCAGCCCCGAAGCGGCGGCGGGCGGGGCGATTGGCCTTGTGCGCGAAGGCGACATGATCGACATCGACATCCCGGGCCGCCAGATCAGCCTGCGGGTCAGCGATGCCGATCTGGCCAAGCGCCGGGCAGAACAGGACGCGAAGGGCTGGAAGCCGGAAAAAGCCCGCCCGCGCAAGGTGTCGGCGGCGCTCAGGGCCTATGCCCTGCTGGCGACCTCGGCTGACAGGGGCGCGGTGCGGCAGTTGCCCGACGATCTGTGATCCGGGAAAGATGTTCGGAAAGGCCCGGCATTCTTGCCGGGCTTTTTCATTTCGGGCCGCCGATCCGGGCCATGACCGCATCCATGCCGGCGTGCAGGGCCTGCGGACCGCCTTGCTCTCCGAACACCCGCCAGATCTGTTCGTTCAGCCCGCCCCTGGTGGCGTGATCGTGGCGCAAGGTCTCAAGGCTGCGGCTTTGGTCGCGGATGGTCTGGCCCAGATTGGCGAAAAGCCCGCGCATGTAGGTTTGCGCATCGGCCGCCGGGATGCCGTGATCTGCCATCCAGCCCGCCGCCGTCTCGGCCATCCCGAACCAGGTCGCCATCACGGCGCTGCCGGTGGCATAGGCGTCGAAGGCCGGCAGATCGTGGACCGGCAGGGCCTGACCCAGCGCGCCGAACAGCTGCATCGCCGCGGGGTGCGGCGGGAAAACCGGAGTGACGCAGGCCCGATCCTCGACCGAGGGCAGGGGAATGGCGCGGCAGATCTCGCGCGCGCGCGTCCAGGCCGCAAGATCTTCGCGCGAGGTGGCCGCGATCAGGCTGATGACCGGGCGGTCCGGGCGAAACCGCAAAGGCTTCAACACCTCGGCGGCGACCTGCGGGCGCACCGCCAACACCACCACATCCGCCGCGTCAAGGACGGCCTGATTGTCGGCCGCCACGTTGACACCGGGCAGGCGGGCGAGTTCGGCGGCAATCGCCTCGCTGCGCGGTGACAGGATGACCTGCCAGTCGGCAAGCCCGGACCCTTTCAGCCCCCGCACGATATGGGCGGTGATGGTGCCTGTACCGATAAACCCCAGCCGCATCTGTCCCCCTTACGCCACCGCTTGCGCGCCGGTGATTTCCACCAGCGAACCGCACATGAAAGCGGCTTCGTCCGAGGCAAGGAAGGCCACCAGCGCCGCCACTTCCTCGGGCTTGCCGATGCGGCCATAGGGCACGAGTTTGTCGAGATCGGCAATGGTGCGGCCCGAGCGTTTCACGCCGGCCTCCAGCATGGGCGTGTGAATCTCGCCGGGGCAGACTGCATTGACGCGGATCTTTTGCGGCGCGTAGTCGCGGGCGAGGTTCTGGGTGAAACTCGCCACCGCCGCCTTGGTGACGTTATAGGCAATGTGGTTCGGCGCCGGATAAAGCCCCCATTGCGAGGCGGTGTTCACGATGGCGCCGCCGCCGGCTGCGATCATATGCGGCAACGCCGCCTGGCAAAGGTGGAACATCGCATCGACGTTGACGGCGAACGACAGATCCCAGTCCTCGGCGCTCAGCGACAGCAGCGGGCCGCGCCGGTTGATCCCGGCATTGTTGCACAGCACGTCGATCCGGCCTTCGTTCGCCATGGCATCGGTGATGACGGCCTTGCAGCCTGCCGCGCCGGAAATGTCCGACGCAAAGCCCCGCGCACGGCCGCCGGTGGCGCGAATGGCAGCGGCGGTGGCCTCCACCCCTTCGGCGTTGACGTCGGTGACGATGACGCGCGCACCCTCGTCGGCGAACCGCTGGGCGATGGCGGTACCGATGCCGCCCGCCGCTCCGGTGACGATGACGACCTTGTCCTGAAAGCGCATGCTGTTCTCCTTAGCGCAGATAGCTGCCGCCGTTCACATCCAGAACCGCGCCGTTGAGCGAGGCCTGTGTGGGGCGGAAAATGAAGGCGACCAGTTCGCCAATCTCGTTGGGGGTGGCCATGCGGCCGATGGGAATGCCGTTCAGCGCTGCCGCCTCGCCGTGTTGGGCGATGAAGGCCTCGGCCATTTCGGTGCGCACCCAGCCGGGGGCCAGCGCGACGGCGGTGATGCCCTCGGCCCCGTGGCTTTGGGCCACCGATTTCGTCAGATTGATGAGCGCGGCCTTCGAGGCGCCATAAGCCATGGCGTTCGAGGCATAGCCGCGCTGGCCGGCGCGGCTGGCCATGTTCACGATGCGCCCGCCGCCAAGGCTGCGGAAGTGCAGGATGGCCGCGCGGGTCAGATCGACGGCGGACAGGAAATTCACCCGCATTTCCCGTTCCCATGTCGCCTGCCAGTCGGCCAGATCGGCGGTGACGGCAACCTCCGAGCGGATGCCGGCATTGTTCACCAACCCGGTGATCTGGCCCTCGGCGCGCACCGCGGCATCGAACAGCGCAGGTGCCGCGGCAGGGTCGGAAAGATCGGCCGGAAGACAGGTGCCCTTGCCACCAATGCTGCGCAGCAATGCATCTGCGGCATCGCGGTTGCGACCATAGTGGATGACCACACGGGCGCCCTCGGCGGCAAGGCGTTCGCAGATCGCCCGCCCGATGGCGCCCGTGGCGCCGGTGACAAGGATGGTCTGGTTTGCCAGCATCAACTTCCCCATGTGTCCGAAAGCGTAAACCCCTGCGGGAAGGGATCGGTCGGGTCCAGCCCGATCTGGCTGATGCCATAGATCCAGGCCTGACCGGAAACCCGGTTCCTTGTGGCGGTGTAGGGGCCGACCCTGGTTTCCTCGACAAACTCGGTCTGGAACTCGCCACCGATGATGGAGCGCGACACGACCACATCGCCGGGCTTCACCCGACCGCGCGCCGCCCATGCCGCCATGTTGGAATTTGACCCCGTGCCACAGGGCGAGCGATCCGCCCGGCCGGGGCGCAGCGTGGTGCAGGTGCGAAGAGCGCCGTCGGGTTCGTTACTGCGGAACATCACATAGGAGACGCCATTCAGGGCCGGTGTCGTCGGGTGCAGCGCCGGTTCCAGCCCGGCAATCCGGGCGCGCAGGTCGACGCCGGTCATCGCCAACTGGCGGGCGTTTTCGGGCGCGATGGTCAGGGCGATCTGATCCACGTCGATCAGCGCATAAAAGATGCCGCCGAAGCACAGGTCATAGCGGACCGGCCCCCATTCCGGCGTGTCGATCACCGCATCCTTGGCCACCACGAACGACGGCGGCATGTCCAGCGTCACCTTCACCACCTTGCCACCCTGACAAGTGGCCGTGGCCTTCACCAGCCCTGCGGCGGTATCGAAGGTCACCACGCTGACCGGCTCCACCATCGGGATCATGCCGGTTTCCAGAAGCGCCGTCGTCGCGCACATGGCGTTGGAGCCGGACATCGCATGCGCCTGATCGGGTTGCAGGATGATGAGCCCCACATCCGCCGCCGGATCGCAGGCCGGAACCAAGAGGCAGAACGACCCGGCCGGACCGGAGCGCGGCTCCGAGCAGAGCCAGCGCCGCAGGTCATCGTTGCCGCTGTTCAGATGCGCCAGTTTTTCCGCCATGGTCGCGCCGGGGATGTTCAGCACGCCTCCGGTGATGACGCGGCCGATCTCGCCCGCGCAATGCACGTCAACGGTTTGTATGGTCCGGTTCCAACGCATGTCTTACCCTTTCAGATACCAGCCCCAGGGCTCGTCGCTGACCAGCCGGGTGATCTGTTTGGTCTCAAGGTAGTTGTCCAACCCCCAGCGGCCCAGTTCACGCCCGATGCCGGACTGCTTCATGCCGCCCCAAGGCGCTTCGGTGAAGGTGGGTTGGCTGCAGTTGATCCAGACGATCCCGGCGCGGAAGGCGGCGGCGACCCGCTCGGCCCGCGCGCTGTCGGCGGACATCACGGCGGCGGCAAGGCCAAAGCGGCTGTCATTGGCAAGGGCAATCGCCTCGGCCTCGGTGTCGAAGGGGCGGATGCAGACAACGGGGCCGAAGATTTCCTCAACCCAGGCCTCCGCGTCCGGGGCCACATCGGTCAGGATGGTGGGGGTGACGAAATAGCCCCTGTCCTTTGCCGCCTTGCCCCCGGTGGCCAGTGTCGCCCCGGCCGCGACGGCGCGGCTGATAAAGCCCAGAATCTTCTGATATTGCTGCTCGTTGACCAGAGGGCCAAGCAAGGTTCCGGCGGCCAGCCCGTCCCCGATGGTGATCTTTTCTGCCTCGGTGACCAGACGCGCCAGAAGCGGAGCGTAAAGGCTGCGCTCCACCAGCACCCGAGACGTCGCCGAACAGACCTGCCCCTGATTCCAGAAGATGCCGAACATGATCCATTCGACGGCCTGTTCGATGTCGGCATCGCCAAAGACCACGAAGGGCGACTTGCCGCCCAGTTCAAGGCTGATGTTCTTCACATCGCGCGCCGCCGCCGCCATCAGCCGCGCGCCGGTCGGGACCGAGCCGGTAAAGGCCAGCTTGTCGATCTTCGGGTGGTCGACCAGCGCCTGGCCGACATCAGCCCCAAGACCCGTGACGATGTTCAAGACCCCCGGCGGCAGGCCTGCCTCGGCCACGATGGCGCCAAGTTCCAGCGCGGTCAGTGACGTGTGTTCCGACGGTTTCAACACCATGGCGCAGCCCGCCGCCAGCGCCGGGGCAACCTTCCACGCCGCCATGAGCAGGGGGTAATTCCACGGGATGATCGCCACGGCGACGCCCACCGGCTCGCGAACCACTTTTGAAGTAAAGCGGTGGTCGGGCAGCGCGATCTGCTGCACCTCGCCGTCCAACTCCTCCGCCAGCCCGGCGTAGAAGTCGAAACACCCGGCCGCGTCGCCCAGGTCCCATTCGGCTTCGGGCAGCGGCTTGCCGTTGTCGATCACTTCCAGCCTGGCAAGCTCCGGCAGACGGGCGCGAATGCCCGCTGCGATGGACCGCAAGACCTTGGCCCGCTCGGCCCCCGACATCCTGGGCCAAGGCCCATGGTCAAACGCCGCGCGGGCGGCTTGCACGGCAGCTTCGGCGTCTTCAGCGGCGGCGGCGGGGATGTGGTGAACCACCTCCTCGGTTGCCGGATTGATAACCGGAAGGGTGCGACCCCTGGCCGGGGCGACCCATGCGCCGTTGATGAAAAGCTGCGTCTGCATTTGGCCTCAGATATGTTTGGTCACACCGCCATCCACCCGCAGACTTTGGCCGGTGACATAAGAGCTGTCGTCTGTCAGAAGGAAGGCCGCCGCCTTGGCCTGTTCCTCAACCCGGCCTATCCGCTTCAGCGCGGTGAGTTCGCCGTATTTCGCCACGTCCAGACTGTCGGTAAAGCCCGGCATCAGGCAGTTCATGCGGATGTTGTCCGGGCCGTAGCGGTCGGCGTAAAGCTTGGCAAAAGCCGACACCCCGGCACGGTAGACGCAGGAAGCCGGGAACCAGAGCGAAGGCTCAAAAGCGGCATAGGTGGTGATGTTCACGATCGACCCGCCACCCTGCGCCTGCATGATCGGCGTCACCAGACGGGCCATGCGCACGACCGACTTGACGATCATGTCATTGGCCAGATCCCAGTTTTCATCGGAGATATCCAGAAGATCACCCTTCGGCGGGTGGCCGGTGTGATTCAGAACCGCGTCGATGCGGCCATAGGCGGCCATGGCGGCATCGACGATGCCCTTCAGGTCGGCCTCGGACTGAGCCACCCCGCGCCGGGCAACGCCGCCCAGTTCGGCCGCGAGCGTTTCGCAGCTTTCCGAGGGCGACATCAGCGCCAGCCTGTAGCCGCGGGCGTGCATTTCGCGGGCGACCGCGGCACCAATTCCGCGGCCTCCGCCGGTAACGAGACAGACTTTTTGCGTCATTTCTTGCTCCTTAGAACCGGTTGACCCGATAGGGATGCAGATCGACCGAGGGCTTGGCCCCGGTGATAAGCTCGCCCATCAGCCGCGCTGTGGTGGCGGCATAGGTCAGACCAAGGTGTCCGTGTCCGGTGGCATAGTAAACCCCGCGCGTCCGGGCGCTGGCCGAGAGGATCGGCACCGTATCCGGCAGCGCCGGGCGGTGTCCCATCCATTCGCTGGTGGTCTCCCGGCGAAGGTTCGGCAGCGCAGTCATCGCCCGCTTCACCGTCACCTTGGCGCGGCGATAATCCGGCGCGGCCTCCAGCCCCGCCATCTCCACCGTGCCGCCGACGCGGATGCCGCCCGCGGTCGGTGTCACCATGAAAACCCGTGCAGGCCAGATGATCGAATGACGCATCGAAATACCCGGCGCCATGATCTGCGTATGATAGCCGCGCTCGGTCTCCAGCGGGATCGGTTCGCCCAACAGCTTCGACAGCCGGTGCGAGAAGGCCCCGGCGGCGATCACCACCTCATCAGCGGACAGACGGCGGCCGTCCTTCAGCACCACCTCGCGGATGGTCTCGCCGCGGGCAAAGCCCACGACCTCGCCGCGCTCGATCCGCCCCCCCTGGGCGGTGAAGCGTTCGGCCAAGGCCAGGACCAGCTTGTAGGGGTCTTTCATCGAGCGGTTCTGCGGGAACAGCACGGCAAGGCCGATGGTCTTGGCCAGCTCCGGCTCCAGCTCTCGCGCTTGATCGCCGGTCAGCCGTTGATGGGCAAAGCCGAAGCGTTCGAGGATTTCAATGTGATCGCGGTCAGCGCGGAATTCGGCCTCGTCGGTGTAAAGCGAGAGGCAGCCTTCGGTGCTGATCTGGTCCGACAAGCCGGTTTCGGCCAGCAGCGCCAGCGTGTCGTCCAGCGCCCGGGCGCAAAGCACCGCGCCCTGCGCTTCCAGCGCGCGCAGCTTCGAAGGGCGCGAGGCGGCGATGAAGCGCAGGAACCACGGCATCAGTTTCGGCACATAGCCGGGCCGCACCCGCACCGGGCCTTCAGGATCCAGCATCCAGCCGGGCATCTGCTTCCAGACTTGCGGGCGCGAGGCGGGCATGAATTCGGTCACGGCAATCGACGCCATGTTGCCGAACGAGGCGCCCATGCCGGGGCTGTCCCGGTCGATCAGCACCACCTGACGCCCGCGCTTTTGCAGGTCATGGGCAATCGCCGTGCCGATGATGCCTGCGCCCACGACGACCGTGACCATGGGCTTATTTCCAGTTCAGGATCGGCTGCATGGCGGCGGCAAACTCCGCCTTCTCGGCCTCGGTCAGCGGGCCGAAGGGCATGCGGCATTCGCCCACCGGATTGCCCTGCAACTCGCAACCGTATTTCAGCTTTTGCACGAACTTGCCGGATTCCAGCACGTTCATCGCCGGCCAGACCGCCTGCATGATCTCCTTGGCGCGGGCGTGGTTGCCTGCCCGGAAGGCCGTATCCATCTCGCAGACCGGCTTGGCCATGCAGTTCGCCGGACCGCAGATCCAGCTGTCAGCGCCCCAATGCATGAAATCCCAGGCGATGTCGTCGGACCCCGACACCAGCTGGATGCGCCCGGCATAGCGGGTGGAGATGCCGATGGCGCGCTGCATCACGCCCGAGGATTCCTTGATGCCGATCACGCGCGGATTGTCGGCCAGCGCGTCCAGCGACTCATACTCGATCTCCACCCCGTCCTTGCCGGGATAGGAATACAGCACGATGTTCATGTCGGTGGCATCGATCACCGCGTTGAAGTGGCGGATGATCTCGGCCTGCGTCGGCTTGGTGTAGAACGGCACGGCCAGCAGCACCGCGTCATAGCCCATCGCCTTGGCGCGCTTGGTATTGGCAATGACCCCGGCGGTTGACGGCGCATTGGTGCCGGCGATCAGGGTTTCACCGGGCTTGGCGAAATCCTTGACGAATTGCAGGACCGAATCGCGCTCGGCATTCGACATCAGATTGTATTCGCCCGAAGACCCGCAAGGCACCCAGCCCGACACGCCCGCAGCCCGGAGCGCGGTCAGATGCGCCTCGAATGCCACAAAGTCGATCTCGCCCCCGGCGTCATAGGGGGTGACCAGCGCGGGCATCACGCCTTGCAGTTTCAGCATGGGAAGACCTTTCGGATCGGGCCGCGCAAAACGAGGTGTCCGGGCGGCAGTAGACTTGTCGCCCATCTTGCCGACACCGTGCCGACAAGTCAATGGGAAGAATGTTCCGTGTCGACACGCTGCACCGCAAAGGCTAACCATGGCTCAAAGCAAGGGGATCGGAACGATGGACGTTGAAAGCGACGTGAAACGCACCAAGGGCACGGGCGCGCGCTTTGCCTACGAGACACTGCGCGACGAGATCCTGTCGCTGGCGCTGGCCCCGGGCCAGCTTCTTGACGAGACAACCTTCGCCGAGCGATTCGGCATGTCGCGCTCTCCCGTGCGCGAGGCGTTCATCCGGCTGGCGGGGGAAGGCATGGTGGTGACGCTGGCCAACCGCTCCACCATTGTTGCGCCGATCGATGTGCAGAGCTTTCCGAAATACGTCGAGGCGCTCGACATTGCCCAGCGCATGAACACAAGGCTGGCGGCGGATCTGCGAACCGACGCCGATCTGGTCCGCATCGCCGAAGCACAGAAGGTCTTTGTCGAAGCCGCGCGCCGCGGCAATCATCTGGAAATGTCGGAGGCGAACAAACGCTTCCACATGACCATCGCCGAGGCAGGCCGGAACCCCTATCTCGCGGGGTTCTACGAGCGCCTTCTCGATCAGGGCCGGCGCATGTTGCACCTGCATTTCGACTATCTCGAACGCACCCATGACGGCCATCTTCTGACCGACGACCATGTTGCCATGCTGGAAGCCATCCGCGCCCGCGACGTCGAGCGCGCCGATGCGCTGGCCCATGCCCATACCCGGCAATTCCGCGACAACTTCATCCGCTTCATGCAGGAAAACTATGCGCAGGCCATGCCCTTGGCCGGGCCGGCAAAGCCGCTGTGAAATGGAAGCAAGTGAAAGGAAAATTTGGTCGGAGCGAGAGGATTCGAACCTCCGACCCCCTGCTCCCGAAGCAGGTGCGCTACCAGACTGCGCTACGCTCCGACCGTGGAGGGCGGGTTAAACGCTTCTGGCGGGAATGGCAAGGGGATTCCCGGCGGGAATTCCAGTCAATCTGAGCCGCGGCGCAACAGCAGGCCGATGCGCGGCATCAACCCGGTCTCGGCGCGGGATTTGTTCGACAGGACGGGGCTGTTCTTCGACACCGTGGGCGTGCCTTCACGCAATACGATGTAGACCCCCGAGGCGATGATGACCGCGGTGCCGACCATGGTCCACATGTCGATGCTTTCTTCGAAGAACACCGTGCCATAGACCGCGGCCCAGAGGATCTGCGAATACTGCATCGGCGCCACGATCACCGCGGGCGCGGTGCGATAGGCGGCGATGGTCAGCATGGCGGCAACAAAGCCAAGACCGGCAATCACCCCCATCAGCGCCAGATGCTCCATCTCCATCGGACGATAGACGAAGGGCATCGTCGCCCCGGTGAGGAAGAAGGTGGCAATCATCGGATAAAGCATCAGCACGGCCGACCGCTCCGCCGTACCGATCTTGCGCACGATGACAGAGTTCAGCGCGCCGCTGAAGGCCGCGCAAAGCCCGATCAGGTGGCCGAATTGCAACTCGGCCTGACCGGGGCGCAGCACGATCATCACGCCGATCAGGCCCACCAGAACCGCCATTCCGCGCCGGATGCCGACATGTTCGCCCAACATGGGGATCGACAGCAGCGTGATGAGCAAGGGCATGGCGAAGAAGATGGCATAGGTCTGCGCCAGCGGCAGCACCGAGAAGGCATAGAAGGCCGCCGCCCCGGTCGTCACTGTGGTCAGCGCCCGCGTCACCGACCACCAGGGATGGCGGGCGATCAGGTTGCCGTCGGTACGGTCCGACAGCAGCATGATCGTGACTAGAGGAAAGCCCAGCAACCCCGAGAAGAACAGGATCTGGAAGGCCGAATACTCCGAGCCCAGCACTTTGATCGCAACGTCATGCGTGGCGTAGATGCCAAAGGCGGCAAGCGCCAGCAGCGCGCCTTTCAGGTTCGGTCCCATGAGTTCGCCCTATCCGCGCAGCAGGCCGTGTTGCGCTGGCGGCTTGTCGCAGAAAGGCGCGCAAGGCTCAAGCCGGGGTGGCGGCGGTTTTGGGCAAGTCGGCAAGAATTAACAGCCCCGCCGCAATGATGTTGGCCAGAGCGAAAGCGGCGCCGCGCCGACGGGCAGGGACCGAGGCGTTGCCCTTGAGCGGGAAACGGCCCCCGCAACGGGGGCCGAAGATCTTACAGGCTGGCGTCCAGCGCGGCGATGATCGCATCGCCCATCGCCGAGGTCGACACCGGGGTGCCGCCTTCGGGACCCATCAGGTCGGCGGTGCGCACGCCGTCGGCCAGCACCTTTTCCACCGCCTTCTCGACGCGGGTCGCCTCGTCGCCCATGCTGAACGAATAGCGCAGCGCCATGGCGAAGGACAGGATGCAGGCGATCGGGTTGGCCTTGCCCTGACCGGCAATGTCCGGGGCCGAACCGTGGACCGGCTCATACAGCGCCTTCGGGCGGCCATTGGCCATCGGGCTGCCAAGCGAGGCCGAGGGCAGCATGCCGAGCGAGCCGGTCAGCATCGCCGCCATGTCCGACAGCACGTCGCCAAAGAGGTTGTCGGTGACGATCACATCGAACTGCTTGGGCCAGCGACAGAGTTGCATCGCGCCGTTGTCGGCATACATGTGGGTCAGGGCGACATCCGGGTATTCCCGGTCATGCACTTCCTGCACCACTTCGCGCCACAGGATGCCCGATTCCATCACATTGGCCTTCTCCATCGAGCAGACCTTGTTGCCCCGCTTGCGGGCCAGCTCGAACGCCGACCGCGCCACGCGGGCAATCTCGGATTCGGTATAGCGCTGGGTGTTGATGCCGACGCGCTCATTGCCTTCCTTGAAGATGCCGCGCGGCTCGCCGAAATAGACGCCCGAGGTCAGCTCGCGCACGATCACGATGTCCAGCCCCGCGACCACGTCCTTTTTCAGCGACGAGAAATCGGCCAGCGCGTCAAAGCACTGGGCCGGGCGCAGGTTGGAAAACAGGTCCATCTCCTTGCGCAGGCGCAGAAGGCCGCGCTCGGGCTTCACCGAGAAATCCAGCACGTCGTATTTCGGCCCGCCCACGGCGCCCAAGAGAACCGCGTCGACTTGCTGCGCGCGTGCCATGGTGTCGTCGTGCAAGGGTGTGCCGTGCTTGTCATAGGCGCAACCACCGACGAGGTCTTCACTGACGTCGAACTGGACGCCGCGTTTGGCCCCCATCCAGCCGATGATCTTTTTCACTTCGGCCATGACTTCGGGGCCGATGCCGTCGCCGGCGAGGATAAGAAGGGAGGGGTTGGCCATCGGGCGCTCCTGCTGAAATGGGTCGCGGTTGGCCTAGCCAAAGGGGCGCGCGGGGTCAAGCAGGCAAGGGCGCAGCGGGGCCTCAGGGCAGGCGCAGATCGACCCAGACCGGGCGGTGCCGGGAGGCGGTGGCAAGCGTCCTTGCCATCTCGTCCTCTTCTGGCGGCCCCAGCACCCCCGCTGCCGCCACCGGCAGATCGGCCGAGGGCAGGATCACCTCCACCCGCAGGCCGCCGAGATCGTCATAAAGCGCGGTATCCAGCGCCGGATCGCCCTGTTGCCCCGGATCTTCCCGACCAGACTGGCCGCGTGGTGCCGGGTCCTGCAGGGCTGGATGGGAAAGAAGCGCGCGCAGGGCCTCTGGCCTGCCACCGCCATCTTCCGGGTCAAGACTGGTTTGTCCCAGAATCACGAACGGCGGCTCGGGCGGGGCAAGCGGCAGATCGCCCGCCAGAAGCCGCAGCCAGAAGGCCGCCTCGTCATGGTTGCGGCGGCCATTGCGATCCTCTGGCCCGTCGAATGCGGGCGGGGAGGCGTAAAAGGCCAGAAGCCGCAGGGTCCGGCCATCGGGCAAAAGCACCGGCACCTCATGCGCGCCGGTGGTGTGCAACCGCTGGACGTCGCGGGCCGGGTCGGTGTCGGGCATCAGATTGCCCTGCAGATCGGCCCAGAGATAGGTCGAGAAATCCCGCCCATCCGCGCCCAGAGGCAGACGGGACAGAACCGCCATCCCGCCTTCACCCGGAAAGCGGCCCCACCCCTGCGCATCGCGGGCCTCGCCCAACTGGCCGTTGCCGTCCAGGTCGCGGCCGGTCGGCACCCCGGTATTCGGACGCAGGGCGATGCGGTGCGGATAGGAAAGCCCCGCCGCCTCAAGCCTGTCCGCCAGCGCGCCCAAGGCCTCTCCGCCCAGATCGAAGTCGATGCCGGTCAGCAGCAGCACATCCGCATCCAGCGCGGTGATCGCCTCGACCACGGCAGCGCGCTGCGCAGGAAGCTCCTTCTTGCGCAGGTCAAACAGCAAAAGCCCCGGACCGGGGGCGGAAAGATCGGCATTGTAGGTGGCAATCCGCAGCGTTTCGGCCGACGCGCCCAGCGCCCAGAGGCCCGCGGCGAAAGCGGCAATCAGGCCGCGGCAAGCCCGTCGCGCGCGCCCTGCAGCGCGCGGTTGGCATTGCGGCGTTCCTGAATCATGTCGGCGACCCGTCCCATGGCAATGCCGCGCATGAACAAGCTTGCAGGTAGAAAGGCCCATGCCGTCATCGTCCAGATCAGGGTTTGCGAATTTGCCGCGGACAGCGGCTCAAAGCTGGTGGAGGAGATCATCACCACGGCGGGGGTCAGGAAGGGCAACAGGAACCCAAGGGCAATGTTGATGCGCGCATCGCGTTGCAGGCGCACCACGACATCGCCGCCTGCTGTCGGATCAAACGTCGGCAGGTTGACCCAGACATTGAAGGTCCGGCCCCGCGACGGCCAGTTGCCCGACTTCAGCGCAACGACAAAGACCGACAGCGACACCAGCGAGATCAGATAGGCCATCCCCGCAGCAGTGCGCACTTCGGCAATCTCTTGTGCCGATGCCCCATCGGACATCATCAGCGTGGCCAGACGCACCGGGCTATAGGCGAAATCCATCGAGGCGCCGACCACCATGCCCACGGCGCTGGTGAATTCGGTAAAGGAGGTCGGCGCAACCTTGCCGCGTTCGATGGTCGACAGGAAGAACACGATGGCAAACAGCATCAGGAAACGGATGCGGTTGAACGGCGGCGCATCGCGGAATTCGACAAGGCTCGGGTAGGTGGAGTTGTATTCGACAAAGGTCAGCAGGCCCAGGAACAGCGCCACAAGCGCCACCATCTGCTTGGTGTCAGAGGTCACGTCCAGAAGCAGCATGGAGGGTGTTGCCACCACAACCATTACCAAGACTGCACGCATGAGCGCACTTGTCAGTTGCGATACCACTGCCTTGCCATCCTCAACCCGATCGAGGCTGGTACTGTGCCAGCCCCTTGTCCCGGAATTGCCCCGCACTTTGTGGCGGATTGCCTCAATCTTGCCCAATTTGTGCCTTCTTTCGACGAATCCCGCAATCGGATGATTCATCTTGCGCCCACAGTTTGGCGATTTCGCGGTCGGGGTGTCGCCGGAATGCATCAAACTTGCGGTCGAAAAAAGGCCGCCCTGATTGTTTCCAATCGGGCGGCGCAAGATATTGTGGTTATTGGCTTATCAAGCCCAAGGACGCAGGGCGGCGTTCTTGGCCTCGAAGCTGTCAATTGCGGCGGCCTTCTCAAGCGTCAGGCCGATATCGTCCAGACCGTTCATCAGGCAGTGCTTGCGGTGCGGGTCCACGGCAAATCCGAAGGACAGCCCGTCCGAGGTGGTGACGGTCTGGGCGTCCAGATCAACCGTGATCCGCGCATTGGCGCCCTTGCGGGCATCGGCCATCAGCACATCCACCTGATCCTGCGGCAGCACGATCGGCAGGATGCCGTTCTTGAAGCAGTTGTTGAAGAAGATGTCGGCAAAGCTGGTGGAGATCACGCAGCGGATGCCGAAATCCAGAAGCGCCCAGGGCGCATGCTCTCGCGACGAACCGCAGCCGAAATTGTCGCCCGCCACAAGGATTTCCGCCTTGCGATAGGCCGGCTGGTTCAGCACGAAATCGGCCACTTCGTTGCCGTCGCGGTCAAAGCGCATCTCATCGAACAGGTTCTTGCCCAGGCCCGAGCGCTGAATGGTCTTCAGGAACTGCTTGGGGATGATCATGTCGGTGTCGATGTTGACCAGCGGCATCGGCGCGGCAATGCCGGTCAGGGTGGTGAATTTTTCCATGTTTCGGTTCCTTACACCTTTTCGCCCATCATCTCGCGCACGTCGGTCAGATGACCGGTGATCGCGGCGGCGGCGGCCATGGCCGGGCTCATCAGATGGGTGCGGCCCTTGTAGCCCTGACGCCCCTCAAAGTTGCGGTTCGAGGTGGAGGCGCAGCGTTCGCCCGGCGCCAGCTGGTCGGGGTTCATCGCAAGGCACATCGAGCAGCCGGCCAGACGCCATTCAAACCCGGCGTCGATGAAGATCTGCGCCAGACCTTCTTCCTCGGCCTGCGCGCGGACCAGACCGGAACCCGGCACCACCATGGCGCGCAGCCCGGCCTTGATCTTCTTGCCCTTCAGCACGGCCGCAGCCGCACGCAGGTCCTCGATCCGGCCATTGGTGCACGAGCCGATGAACACGGTGTCGATCTGGATGTCGGTCAGCTTCTGACCGGCCGTCAGGCCCATGTAGTCGATCGAGCGGGCCGCAGCCTCGACCTTGCCGCCGGTGAAATCCGAAGGCGCCGGCACGACACCGGTGATCGGCAGCACGTCCTCGGGGCTGGTACCCCAGGTCACGACCGGGGCGATATCTTCGCCCTTGATCGTCACCACCTTGTCGAAATGCGCGCCTTCATCGGTAAACAAGGTCTTCCAATAGGCCAGCGCGGCCTCCCACTTTGCGCCTTTCGGGGCATGCGGGCGGCCCATGCAATAGGCGAAGGTCTTTTCATCCGGCGCAATCAGGCCGGCGCGAGCGCCGCCTTCGATCGCCATGTTGCAGACCGTCATCCGGCCTTCCATCGACAGCTCGCGGATCGCCTGACCGCAATATTCGATGACATAGCCGGTGCCGCCCGCCGTGCCGGTTTCGCCGATCACCGACAGCGTGATGTCCTTGGCGGTGACGCCGGGGCGCAGGCTGCCGGTGATTTCCACCTTCATGTTCTTGCCCTTGCGCTGGATCAGCGTCTGGGTGGCCAGCACATGCTCCACTTCCGAGGTGCCGATGCCATGCGCCAGCGCGCCGAACGCGCCATGCGTCGCGGTGTGGCTGTCGCCGCAAACCACGGTCATGCCCGGCAGGGTCCAGCCCTGTTCGGGGCCGACGATATGCACGATGCCCTGCCGCACATCGGAGACCGGGTAATAGTTGATGCCGAAATCCTTGGCGTTCTTGTCGAGCGCCGCGACCTGAATCCGGCTGTCCTCGGTCATGGTCGAGGCATTGGCGCGGTCCAGCGTGGTGGGCACGTTGTGATCCGGCACCGCGATGGTCTTTTCTGGCGCGCGCACCTTGCGGCCGGTCATCCGCAACCCTTCAAAGGCCTGCGGGCTGGTGACTTCGTGCACCAGATGGCGGTCGATGTAGAGCAGGCAGGTGCCATCTTCGGCCTGATGGACGACGTGATCGTCCCAGATCTTGTCATAGAGTGTACGCGGAGCCATGGCTCATCCTTTTTGGAGTTGGCTGTGATGGAGAACGGGCAAAGCGGGCGCGTCGGCGCCGGTTTACCGAAGTCGTGCCAGAACAGACCGATCCAATGCGGTGAAACGCCAAGGCAGGCGTTCGTGATCGGCCATGTCGAAAAAGCGGGTCATGGGGGCGTTCTATACGCCCGAATCCCCGGCCGATCAATCGCTATGCTGGGTGTCAGTAGCCTGCGAACTTGCCCAGATCGACTTCGCGCTCGCGGCGCTCGAGGTCGTAAAGGCTGACGGATTGCGCCAGATAGGCAAGTTCGGCCTCGCGGCGGGACTGGCGGCGCGGAAAGAAGGTGCGAAGGAAGGTCATGTGCGTGTCTCCTGATGCTCTCCCTCGCCCCCAGAGATGCTGCACCGCGGCATCCATGTGAAGGCCCAGCGCCGCAAAGGCGGCATGACGAGAGCGCATGGCTTGCAGTTTCACCCGGCAGCCTGTATCCGCGCGCACTTGCCGCCGTTGAGAAACCCGATTCCCGGTGTTACTCTGGGGCATGGCCCGGTGCCGGGGATGTCAGGCACGCCGCATGGAGGACCATGGTCCTGTCACATTCTGACCCGTCGACCGGATTGCCGGTCGGACCGCGCGCAGACCGCATGGCTGCCCCGGACTACACTTCCGAACAGATTCTGGCCGCTGTGCTGGCGTCAGTGGACGACGACAAGGCCGAGGACATCGTGCAGATCGACCTGCGCGGCCGGTCCGACGTGGCCGATTACATGGTGATCTGCTCGGGCCGGTCCTCGCGTCAGGTGGCGGCGATTTCGGAAAAGCTGGCCGAGCGGCTGAAGGACGCCTTCCGCATCGTGGTCAAGATGGAAGGCAAGGAAACCGGCGACTGGGTGCTGATCGATTCGGGCGATGTCATCGTCCATGTCTTCCGCCCCGAGGTCCGCGACTTCTACCAGCTTGAAAAGATGTGGATGCCGGGCAGCGCCCATCGCGGGGCCTGATCCTTGCGGGTGCATCTGTGCGCCGTGGGCCGGCTGCGGTCCGGCCCCGAGCGCGAGCTGATCGCCGATTACGTCCAGCGTTTCGACCGCACCGGGCGGCCCCTTGGTCTGGGTCCGCTGGTCGAGCATGAGGTCGAGAACAAGAAGAACGCCGGCATGGGGGCTGAGGCCGATTTGCTGGCCCGCGCCGTGCCGGCGGGTGCGGTGCTGGTGACGCTGGACGAACGCGGCAAGTTGCTGACCAGCCCCGAGTTCGCGGCGCAGCTTGCGCGCTGGCGCGACGGCGGGCGGCAGGACGTGGCCTTTGTCATCGGCGGGGCGGACGGGATTGATCCATCCTTGCGCGCGAAAGCCGACTTCCCGATGTCCTTCGGCGCGATGGTCTGGCCGCATATGCTGGTGCGCGTCATGCTGGCCGAACAGCTTTACCGCGCGGCCAATATCCTGTCTGGCGGGCCCTATCACCGGGCCTGAGGTTCGGGTGATCGCGCCGACCGCCATGGCCGAGGCTACCGCCGAGGCCAAGCAGCACATCAGCCCCATTTCCGCCGGAGGCCAGAAGCCTCCGGCGGGCGCCGGCCTCCGTCTGTTCTGGTGGAGCCGGTCCTGCGGGACGGGGATTTCTGCGGGCGGGGAAAAGCGGTGCTTTTCCTTGCCCGCCCGATCTGGCCTTGGGTCAACTGGGTTTTTGCCCCCCGTCAGCCAGAGACCCGTCGCATCAGCGCCGCAAGTTCGGCCCGCGGGCTGGCCTCGGCCCAGCCTTCCAGCCCCGCCGCCGCGCCGGCGCGCTGGTCGGGCGTCTTGTTCTGGCCCAGCTTCCAGGTGCCGTCCACGGCTTCAATGACCAGCCGGTAGGGCAGGATCATCCGCAGCATCCGCTCCATCACCCCGTCCGACATCTTGCTGCTGACCCAGGGCTTCTTGGGCAGAAGCCGGGCCTCGAACAGGGCCGACAGGTCGTCGACCATCGGGCGCAGGGCCTCAAGCGGCAACGGCTCCAGCCGCCCGCGCAGATGCACGGCGACATAGTTCCACGTCGGCACCTGATCGGCCGACCCGTACCAATCGGGCGAGATATAGCTTTCCGGCCCCGTCACCGCGATCACCGCCGGCGCGGGCAGGGCAGAACGGGCAATCGCGTTCGACCGGGCGAGATGCACCAAAGCACACAGCCCGCCGGTTTCCGTCACCAGAAACGGCACATGCGCCAGAAGCGGCCCCGATTCACCCGCCGCCTCCCCGTTCACGCACAGCGTGCCAAAGCCGCGCGCTCGAGCAAAGGCCAGACTGTCTTCGGCGGGCACCTGACGGAAGGCAGGGTTGGGATGCATGGCGCGAACCTTTCGGGACAAATGAAAAAGCCGCCCCGGGTTTCCCCTCGGCGGCCCTGTCATGCTTGCTGGCGCAACACTCAGCCCTGACGGGCCTTGTAGCGCTTTTGCGTCTTGTTGATCACATAGACGCGGCCTTTGCGGCGCACGATCTGGCAATCGCGGTGACGCGTCTTCAGCGAGCGGAGCGAGTTCGCAACTTTCATCGGCCTTCTCCTCTACGCGGCGCGTCTGCGCCGATTGAAAACAACGTGCCCCACAAGGGGGCGGTGAATGGTGGGCGGTACTGGGATCGAACCAGTGGCCACTACGATGTCAACGTAGTGCTCTACCGCTGAGCTAACCGCCCACGTTCCAGCCTGATTCCACCCGTCCCCAAAGAAAAGGACGCGGGCGGAACCGCGTCGGATGGGGGGGCTATAAACAGAGTCGCCGGCACGTTCAAGGGGGTATCGACAGGATATGGGCTACCTTTCCGTGCAGTTTTGCCCTTATATCAACAGCGTGAGCAACTGGCGCGTGATTTGACCGATGACCGCAGGGGTTTTTCGTCTTCACCAACCCGCCCGGCAGGAAACGCCGGTCATCTTCGCCTCTCCCCATAGCGGAGCGGCCTACCACCCCGATTTTCTGGCACAATCCGTGCTGGATGCCCGGCAAATCCGCTCGTCCGAGGATGCATTCGTTGACCGCCTGCTGGCCGATGCCCCGTCTCATGGCGCGGCCCTGCTGGTGGCCGAGGTGCCGCGCGCCTATCTTGACCTGAACCGCGCCCCGGACGAACTGGATCCGGCGGTGATCGAAGGCATCAGCCGCGCGCCGCACAACCCGCGCGTCTCCTCGGGGCTTGGGGTGATTCCCCGCGTGGTTTCGGGCGGGCGGTCGATCTATCGCGGCAAGCTGAGCCGCGCCGAGGCCGAAACCCGCATCACCGGATTCTGGCATCCCTATCACCGCGCGCTGCGCGATCTGGTGGAGGCCACCCACTCCCGTTTTGGCCAGGCCATCCTGATCGACTGCCATTCCATGCCCCACGAGGCGCTGGAACATCACAGCCGCCCCGGTGTTGATCTGCCCGATGTGGTTCTGGGTGATCGCTTTGGCGCGGCCTCGGCGCCCTGGGTGATGACCGCCGTTGAGGCCGCCTTTCAGGCCGAAGGCTTTCGCGTGTCGCGCAACACCCCCTTTGCCGGGGCCTTCATCGCGCAAAGCTATGGCCGCCCCTCGGCGGGCCGCCATGTCGTGCAGGTCGAGATCGACCGCTCGCTTTACATGGACGAAGACGCCATTGCCCCCCTGCCGCAATTCGACGCCTTTTCCGCGCGCATGGGGCAGGTGGTGCGGCGCCTGTCGGGGATCGGACGGCAGGACATACCGCTGGCCGCCGAATAGTCAGCGCAAGGACCGCCCCTTTACAATCGCATCATGCCCGAACCTAGCCCGGATGGCATCGGTCGCCCGCTCGGCCTTGGCCCGCTTCGCGGCGTCCGGGTCCAGCAGATCGCCGGAAAGATCGGCCTGTTCTTCCGGCGCCAGATCGGCAATCCCGACGCCGATCAGCCGGAACGGCCCGCGCCCCGCCTCGAGCCGGAACATCTCGACGGCGGCGCGATAGATGCGGTCGGTCAGCTGCGTCGGATCAGACAGCGCGTGCCGCCGCGAGAGCAACTGGAAGTCGCCCTTCTTCAGCTTCAACGTCACTGTTCGCCCACTTAGAGCCTTTGCCTTGGCGCGATCTGCCACTTGCTCTGCCAATCTCCAAAGATGGCCGTCAAGAATATCCGGGTCGGACGTGTCTTCGAAAAACGTCGTCTCCTTCGAGATGGATTTCAGCTTTTCATCGCGGTTGACCCGGCGATGATCCTCGCCCCGCGCCAGATGCCAAAGCCGTTCCCCCATGGATCCGAAGCGCGCCACCAGATCGGCGCGGTCCCAGCGCAAGAGATCGGCAATCGAGCGGATGCCTGCCTTTTCCAGCGCGCCCTGCGTCGCCGTCCCCACGCCCCAGATGATCCGCACCGGCCTTGGCCGCAGAAAATCCGCCGTTTCCGCCCGTCCGATCACCGAAAACCCCCGAGGCTTATCAAGATCGGAGGCGATTTTCGCCAGAAACTTGTTGTGCGACAGCCCGATGGAGCCGGACAGGCCCAGTTCCGTCTCCATCCGCCGGACCAGCCGCGCCAGCGTCACGGCCGGCGGGGCGCCGTGCAACCGGTCGGTTCCGGTCAGGTCAAGAAACGCTTCATCCAGCGACAGGGGTTCGATGGCGGGCGTCAGCTCTTCCATCATCGCCCGGATCGCCCGGCTGACTTGCACATAGACCTGCATCCGCGGCTTCACCACCACCGCCTGCGGGCAAAGTTTCAGCGCCTGAAACATCGGCATGGCCGAGCGCACACCATGGATGCGCGCCAGATAGCAGCAGGTCGAGACAACGCCCCTCTGCCCGCCGCCGACGATCACAGGAACGTCTCTAAGTGCCGGATTGTCACGTTTTTCGACGCTGGCATAAAACGCGTCACAATCCATATGGGCGATGGAGAGGCTGCTCAACTCTGCATGCGCAAGGACACGCGGGCTGCGACAGGCGGGGCAGCGCGGTCCGGTCTCGAACGGGGTCAGGCAATCGCGGCAAAGGCTGGGCATGGCGAATTATCCGCGCCTTCCGGCCCGCTGTCCATGCCGGTTTCCCTTGCGCGCCGCCCCCTTCCCGCTCATCCTGACGGCAAATTTAGGGGAGGCCGAAATGAATTTCCAACAGATTGCCGGCAGCGGTGCGGTTTACCTCGCCATCGCGCTGTTCATCATTGTCGCGATTTTCAAGGCGGTGCGCATCGTGCCGCAATCGGAGAAATTCGTCGTCGAGCGTTTCGGCCGCCTCCGCGCCGTTCTGGGGCCGGGGATCAACTTTACCGTGCCCTTCCTGGACCGCGTGGCGCACAAGGTTTCCATTCTTGAACGTCAGCTGCCCAATGCCCGGCAGGATGCCATCACCGCCGACAACGTGCTGTTGCAGGTGGAAACCAGCGTGTTCTACCGGGTGACCGAGCCGGAAAAGACCGTCTACCGCATCCGCGATGTCGATGCCGCCATTGCCACCACGGTTGCGGGCATCGTCCGGTCGGAGATCGGCAAGCTGGAACTGGATCAGGTGCAGTCGAACCGCGCGCAACTGATCGACCGCGTGCGCGAACATGTGAAGGCCATGGTCGATGACTGGGGCGTCGAGGTGACACGCGCCGAGATCCTTGACGTCGCGTTGGATGAAGCCACCCGCCACGCCATGCTGCAGCAGTTGAACGCCGAACGCGCCCGCCGCGCACAGGTGATGGAAGCCGAGGGCAAGAAGCGCGCCGTCGAGCTGGCCTCGGATGCCGACCTTTACGCCGCCGAGCAACAGGCCAAGGCCCGCCGCATCACCGCCGATGCTGAAGCCTATGCCACCGGCGTCATTGCCGGGGCGATCAAGGAGAACGGGCTGGAGGCAGCGCAGTTTCAGGTGGCACTCAAGCAGGTGGAGGCCTTGCAGGCGGTGGCCTCGGGTCAGGGCAAGCAGACCATTCTGGTGCCGGCCAATGCGCTTGAGGCCTTTGGCGACGCTTTCAAGATGCTGAAAGGGCGCGGGTAAGATGTGGAATGTCTGGTGGGTCTGGATCGTGGCGGGCTTCGCGCTGGGGGTGCTGGAAATCCTTGCGCCCGGCTACATCTTCCTTGGCTTTGCCATGGGGGCGCTGCTGACCGGGGTGCTTCTGGGTTTTGGCGTGTTGGGCGGCTCGTTGCCCTTGCTGCTCATGGTCTTTGCCGTCCTGTCACTGATCACCTGGCTCATCCTGCGCCGGGTTGTCGGGGTGACGAAGGGGCAGGCGAAGATCTGGCACAAGGACATCAATGACTGACGTCATCGGCGCCAAGGCGGCGCTTCTGTGCGGCGGCACCATCCTGACCTATCTGCGCGACGACAAGCCCGGCCTGCCGTGGCCCGGCCATTGGGATCTGCCCGGCGGCGGTCTGGAAACGTCAGAAACCGCCGAACAGGGACTGTTTCGCGAGGTCCACGAAGAATTCGGCCTGCACCTGTCGTCGTCGCATCTGGTCTGGCGCGCGACCTTTCCGACCCTGCACACACCGGGCAAGATGGCGGCCTTTTTCGTCGGTCACCTTGCCCCGCAGGATGTCGCCGCCATCCGGTTTGGCAGCGAGGGTCAGTTCTGGCGCATGATGCCGCTTGCCGAATGGCTGACGCTCGACCGGGCGGTTCCCGACCTGCAACGCCGTACCGCGCTTGCGCTGCAAGCATTGGGGCTGGCGCCCTGAGGTCAGGGCAGGCTGAGCTTGGCCATCCGCCCGCCGTCCACCGTCCAGACCTGCCCGGTGACAAAGCCCGCCTCCTCCGAGGCCAGCCATGCCACCAGTGCCGCGACTTCCTCGGGCTTGCCGGTGCGCCCGACCGGGTGAATGCGGCCGATGTTGGCGCGGAAGGCGGCCGGATCGGGCATGGCCTCGACGAAGGCTTCGTTCAGCTCGGTGTCGATCCAGCCCGGCGCGACCGCATTGCAGCGCACGCTGGTCGATTCGTCCACCGCCACGGCGCGCGTCAACCCGTGCAGGCCGGCCTTGGACGCTGAGTAGGCCGCGTGGGCCGGGTTCGACCCCAGCCCCTCGATCGAGCCGATGTTGACGATGGCGCCCTTTGCGGCGCGCAGATGCGGCATGGCCGCCTTGATGAACAGGAACGGGGCCGTCAGGTTCACCCGGATATTCCGCTCCCAATCGGCAAGGCTCATGTCCTCGACGCGGGCTTCCTGCATCATGCCCGCGTTGTTGACCAGCACATCCAGACGGCCGGCGCGGGCGACTACCTCAGCCACCACCTTTTCCGGGCTGGCGGTGTCGGTGAAGTCGGCCTCAATGCCTGCAAACTCGGCATCCGGCCCCCGCTGGGCGGTGAACACCCGCGCGCCTTCTGATGCCAGACGCCGGGCAATCGCTTGCCCGATGCCAGACCGCCCGCCGGTCACAAGGGCGGTTTCCCCAGCAAAACGGCTCATTTGACAGGCTTCCCGCCGTTCACCTCGACCACCGTGCCGACCATGTAGCGCGCGGCGTCCGAGGCGAGGAACAGGATGACATCGGCGATATCCTCGGGTTCGGCAATCCGGCCCAAGGGCACCGTCTTGCCCAGTTCCGCCACGGCGGTATCCGGGTCAAAGCCGCGCTTGGCAAAGCCGGTGCGCAGCATCGGCGTGTTCACCTCGTTCGGTGCAACCGCGTTGATGCGAATACCCTTGTCGGCATGATCCATGCCCATGCACTGCGTCAGCGAGGCAATCGCCGCCTTGGTCATGCAGTAAACCGCATGGCCGGGACCAGGGCGCAGCCCCCAGCAGGAGGCGACGTTGACGATGGCCGATCCGGGCGGCAGAAGCGGAATGGCGGCGCGGCAGATGCGGAACGGCGCCTGCACGTTCACCCCGACCGAGAGGTCCCAGTCGGCATCGGTGGTCTCGTCCACCTTGCCGCGCGTGATGACGCCGGCGTTATTGACGACGATGTCCAGCCCGCCAAGCGCCGCCTTTGCCGCCGCCGGCAGGCCATCGGCATAGGCCGCTTCCAGAAGATTGCCCGGCAGATGGGCTTCCGCCTCAATCCCCGAGACATCGCGGTCCGCCACCGCGACCTGCGCGCCGCGCGCCCGCAGTGCGCGCACCACCGCGGCACCGATGCCGCCCGCGGCCCCAGTGACCAGCGCCTTCTTTCCCTTCAGATCGCTCATCTTCTCTTACCCTCAGCCGAATGACAGAACCGGATTGCCGAAAATCCCCTCGTCGGGCACCACGCCCAGACCGGGGCCGGCGGGCAGCCTGATGTGCCCGCCCTCGATCTTCACGCCGTTGCGGCTGTCGTAATTGCCCTCGATATAGGGTTGCGCCAGCCAGGCGCCTTCCATGAGCCGCGGATGCACGGTTGCCCCGACATGAGTGCAGGCGGCCGCAATGATGTCACCGCCCCAACTGTCGTCGCAGGTGTGCGGCAGGTTGCGCACGGCGCAGATGTCACGGAAGATCCGCATCGGGTGCAAACCGCCGATACGCGTCACCTTCATGCCAAAGCCATCCACCAGCCCGGTGCCGACGGCAGAGATCACGGTGTTCAGGTTGACGCTGTTTTCGTCCATGTAGATGCCGTGGCGAACCTGCGGGCGGATCTTCTGCAGATCCTCGACCGTGTTGCAGGGCTGCTCCATGATGAAGGGGATGTCGGAGCATTCGCGGCTGAGCGTCAGCGCATCGCGGGTGATCAGGCTGCGGTTGCCGTCCACCGCCATGCGTACGCCTGTACCGCGGATTGCTTCCCAGACCTTGCGGACGGTTTCGATGTCGATCTCCACCGGGCGGCCGCCGACCTTGATCTGCAGGCGCGGATAGCCCTCGGCGGCCTTTTCGGCAGCGATGCGGGCGGTCTCGTCGGGGCTGCCGACGATGGTGGAATAATAGGAGGGCACCCGGTCGGTCAGCGCCCCGCCCAGCAGTGTTGCGACCGAAACACCAAGGGCGCGCGCCATGAGGTCATGGGCGGCAATGTCGATGGCGGCCTTGGCATAGTTATGGCCGTTCAGAAGCGCGTCCATCCGGGCGTGCAGCAGGACCGGGGCGACCTCGGCCCCGATCAGGCCGGGCGCCATCGCCTGCAAGGCGGCGCGCGCGCCACCCACATGCATTTCGGCATAGGTCGAGCCGACTGGGCAGGTTTCGCCCCAGCCGACATGTCCGGTATCCGAGACAAGCTTCACCAGCGTCGTCGGCAGGGTCCAGACCTCGGTCATCGCCATGCGGTAGGGGCCGTTCTTGACCGGCAGGTCATGGGCGTAGATGTGGACTTCGGTGATCTTCATGAAAGCCTCTGGGTCAGCGGATATTGGCGGCGGCCAGCGCGGCGCGCGCGGCATGCATGGCCGCCTCATAGGCAATCTCGCGGCCCTGCAGCCGGGCGGCCTGCGTCATGCCTTCGTGCAGGAGAAACAGGGTTTCGGCGAGATGGCCGGTATCCTGCCCCGGCGCAACATGGGCCAGACGCAGGCGGAACTCGTCGGCCAGACGGGCCTTGTGATCCTTGACCACCGCGGCAATCGCCACGCTGTCGGGATATTCCGCCCAGGCGTTCAGGAACAGACAGCCGGTGTTGGCCACCTCGCCCAGCCAGTCGCCAAGGCGCACCAAGGGGTGCAGCACATGCGCCGCGCCGTCTGCAGGCCCGCCCGCCAGCCATTCGGCATAGGCCGCATCGCGGTGTTGCAACGCGCCGATGATCATCGCCTCGCGCGAGGGGAAGTGCTTGTAAAGTGTGCGCAAGGAGACGTCAGCCTGCCCGCGCAAGGCCTCGACCCCCTGCTCGGCAAAGCCGAGGCTGGCGAAGCTGCGTTCCAGATCGGATGCGATTCGTTGTTTGGTGTTCATGGCACGATGGTAGAGCGATCACTCTACCTATGCAAAGGAAAAGTAGAGTGATCGCTCTACTTTTACCGCTCAGGCCAGAAAAAATGGCCGCCCCGAAGGGCGGCCAGTCACAGGGAGATCAGTGTTCGGTGTTCAGCTCGTCCACCGCCGGAATCTCGCGTTCACGCCGGGCGATGTAATCCAGAAGCGCCTCGTTCACGCCGTCGTCCAGCTTCGGCTCCTCGTAGTCGGCCAAGAGCTTTTTCGCGTGGGTCAGCGCGCGTTCGGTGATCTCGACCGAGCCTTCGGCCTGCCATTGTTCGATGGAATTGTTGTCGAACATCTTCGGCATGAAGAAGGCGCGTTCAAAGTTTTCCAGCGTATGCGGATGGCCAAGGTAATGCCCGCCGGGGCCGACATCGCGCACTGCGCCCATCGCCTCGTCGAAGTCGTCCCAGCGCGGGCCTTCGGCCATACGGTAGCCCATGGCGCACATCTCGGCATCGACCACGAATTTCGCGGTGGAGCAATGCATCCCGGCCTCATTCCAGCCCGCCGAATGCCAGATGTAGTTGGCCCCCGCGTGCAGCACGGCGTTCATCGTCATGGCGGACTCGTAGCCGGCCTGCGCGTCAAAGGTCTTGGCCCCGCCCAGCAGGTTCGAAGTCCGCCACGGCACGCCATAGAACCGCGCCATCTGGCCGATCATGAAGTTCATGAGGGAAATCTCGGGCGTCCCCGCCATCGGAGCGCCGGACTTCATGCTGACAGTGGAAAGGTAATGCCCATAGATCGCCGGGGCGCCCTTGCGGATGACCTGCGTATAGGCCAGCGCCGACAGCGCCTCGGCATTCAGTTGTGCGACGGCGGGGGCAACCGACGCCGGAGTGTTCGCCCCGCCAAGAACGAAGGGCGAGCACAGAACCGGCTGCTTGCGCTTTACGAAGGCGCGCATCGCCGACAGCATGGTTTCGTCCCAGACAAGCGGCGAGTTGCCGTTGCAGTTGCCGGTGGTGACGGGGGTTTCTTCCATCGCCTCACGACCGAACAGGATCTCGCACATCGCCATGACATCCTCGGCGTTCTTGCCGCTGGTGGTCATGCCCATGAAGGTCTTGTCGGAGTGCTTCATCGACGAATAGGTGATGTGAAGGTGCCGGTGCGACACCTTGATGTCCATCGGCTCCACGATGTGATGGGCGGTGGAATGCAGCGCCGGCGACATGTGCGCCAGCTTGTGGAACATGTTCAGGTCGGCAATCGTCGGCCAGCGCCGCACATCATCGAGATCGCGGATGAACGGTGCGCCGGTCATCGGTACGAAGATCGAATGCTTGCCGCCGAAGGGCAGGCTTTTCTCCGGGTTGCGCGCCCGGTAGGACCAGCCCGAGGGGATGGTGGAAATCAGCTCGCGCACCAGATGGCGGTCAAGATAGACCCGCTCGCCCACCACCTTTGCGCCTGCCCGCTTCCAGTCGGCCAGCGCAATCTCGTCGCGGAAGATCACCCCGACTTCTTCCAGAATGGCCATCGACGCCTCGTCGATCCGGCGCACCTGTTCGGGCGTCATCGGCTCGCATTCCGGCAAGCCGCGTTTCAGGCTGGGCAGCATCTCGAAGTCCGGAGCCGCCCTCATTGCCCTGCGCGCGCCGCGACCACCTGCTCGTGCCGTTCGAATGGAAAGGTCCGACATGTCTTGCTCCTTTTGGGCCGATACCCCCCTTAAAAGCAGGCAAATCGGCCGCCGCAACAGCCCCCGAGGCGAAGCGAACGGGACAAAATGCGACATGGCAAAACAACAGGGCGCCTTCGGGCAAGCAGCTTGCATTGTCCCTTGCTCGGGGTATTCCTGAGCGGGATCAGAAGGGGTGCAAGGCAATGGCAGATCAGACCGACGGCGACCAGACCGACCGCAAGCGCGGATCGGGGGCAAGGCTGGTCTATGACACGTTACGCGATGAGATCCTGAGCCTGACCCTCGCCCCCGGCGAGACCATCGACGAGGCCGCGCTGGCAGACCGTCTTGCCATGTCGCGCACGCCGATTCGCGAGGCGCTGGTGCGGCTGGCTGCCGATGGGCTGGTGTCGATGCTGCCGAACCGCTCCACCATCGTCGCCCCCATCGACTTTCTGAACCTGCCGCATTTCTTCGATGCGATGACGCTGATGTATCGCGTGACGACGCGGCTCGCCGCCACCAACCACACGCCCGCCGATCTGACGACCATCCTTGAGCGGCAGGCGATCTTTGCGCGCGCGGTGGCTGCGGGCGAGTCGATGGCGATGATCGCCGCCAACCGCGATTTCCACCTCTCCATCGCCGAGGCGGGCGGCAACCCCTATTACAGCCAGCTTTTCGCCCGGCTTCTGGACGAGGGCCGCCGCATCCTTTTGCTTTACTACTACCCCAGTTTCGAATCCCGCCTGCCGCATCCCTACATTGTCGAGCATGAGGCAATCATTGCCGCCGTCATCGCCCGCGATGTCGAGGAATGCGACCGGCTGGCGCGCGACCATGCCGATCAGATCGTGGCGCAGATCCAGGCACTGATTGCCCGGGACCGCCGGCAACATCCGGCGCTCTGAGGGTGCAGATTTTAGTCGACTTGAAAAATACTAGAGTTATACTGCCTGCATCACCAGCAGATTCGCCCTCTTTTCAGGAGCCCGTCCCATGAACGCGAACATCTTCTCCGGCACCATCCCCGCCCTGATGACCCCCTGCACCGCCGCTCGCAAACCCGACTTTGACAAGCTGGTCGAAAAGGCGCGGGAGCTTGTGGGACTTGGCATGTCCGCCGTGGTCTACTGCGGCTCCATGGGCGATTGGCCGCTTCTGACCACCGAAGAGCGGATGGAAGGCGTCGAACGTCTGGTGAAGGCCGGGATCAAGGTTGTCGTCGGCACGGGCGCGGTGAACACTGCCACCGCTGCGGCCATTGCGGCGCACGCGCAAAAGGTGGGCGCCCATGGTCTGATGGTGATCCCTCGCCTGTTGTCGCGTGGTACCGTGGTGGCCGCCCAGCGCCTGCATTTCAAAACCGTCCTGGCCGCCGCGCCGAACCTGCCCGCCGTGATCTACAACAGCCCCTATTACGGCTATTCGACCAAGGCTGACCTCTTCAACCAGATCCGGGCCGAACACCCGAACCTTGTCGGCTTCAAGGAATTCGGCGGCTTTGCCGATCTG
This sequence comes from Tabrizicola oligotrophica, assembly GCF_011008935.1. Classification (GTDB taxonomy): domain Bacteria; phylum Pseudomonadota; class Alphaproteobacteria; order Rhodobacterales; family Rhodobacteraceae; genus Tabrizicola_A; species Tabrizicola_A oligotrophica. Next base: position 306,043 of record NZ_JAAIVJ010000003.1, read on the forward strand.
TCTTATGCCGGTGAGGCGATCACCAGCGCGGGCGATGACATCAAACTGATGATCGGCGTCGATACCGCTGTCTATCACGGCTACATCAACTGCAACGCCGATGGCGCGATCACCGGGATTGGTAACGTCTTCCCGCGTGAGGTTCTGCATCTGACCAAGCTGTGCAAGGCCGCCATGGCCGGGGATGCGACCGCACGGCGGTTGGCCTATGAACTGGACGGCGCCATGCAGGTTCTGTCCGAGGTCGATGCCGGGCCGGATCTGGTGCTGTTCTTCAAACACATGATGGTTCTGAAGGGCGACGCGGCCTACAAGCTGCACTTCAACGAAGGTGATGCGCTGTCGCCCAGCCAGCAAGGCTTTGTTGAAAAGCAATTCGCGCTGTTCAATGCATGGTATGCCGATTGGTCCAAGTCTTTGGACAAGAAACACGCGGCGTAAACCATGACCGGGGTGATCGTCATCGGCGCGGGCGTGGTGGGCTTGTCCGCCGCGCTCACGCTTCAGGCGCGGGGGATTTCCGTCACGGTGATCGACCGGGAAGGCCCGGCGGCAGGCGCTTCGGCGGGCAACGCCGGGGCCTTTGCCTTTACCGATATTCTGCCGCTCGCCTCGCCCGGTCTGATGAAGAAAGCCCCGAAATGGCTTTTGGACCCGCTTGGGCCGCTGTCCATCCCGCCCGCCTATGCGCTGCAAATCGCGCCGTGGATGTTCCGGTTCTGGCGGGCCTGCGCGCCGTCGCGGGTGGGGGCATCGACCGCAGCACAGACCGCGCTGATGGACCTGTCTAAAGGCGCGTTAGAGCCTTTTTTGGCCGCGACTGGCACCGAGGGAATGCTGCGCAAGAAGGGCAACTTGCAGGTCTATGAATCCGAGGCCGAGTTTCGCGCCAGCCTGCCGGGTTGGCAGGCGCGGGCGGATCATGGGATCGAATTTCACCATATGACGCCTGCGGAGATGGCCACGCTACAACCCGGCCTCTCACCCCGCTTTATCCACGGCACCTTTACCCCCGGCTGGTATTCCATCGCCGACCCCAAACTTTACACCGAGGCGCTGGCTGATCGGTTCCGCGCGAATGGCGGGCGGTTGGAGATTGCCGAGGTTCTCGCCCTGCGCCCTGTGGACGGCGGGGTTGAGGTGCTGGCTCAGGGGCAGAGCTTCACCGCCGATCAGGTGGTGCTGGCGGCGGGGGCGTTTTCGCACCGCATCGCGCGGACCTTGGGCGAGAAGATTCCGCTGGAAACCGAGCGCGGCTATAACACGACCCTGCCCGGCACGGCCTTTGATCTGCGCGTGCAGGTCACCTTTGGCGGGCATGGCTTTGTCGTCAGCCCGCTTTCCACCGGGGTTCGGGTGGGCGGCGCGGTTGAACTTGGCGGCCTCAACCTGCCGCCGAACTACAAACGCTCCGAGGCGATGCTGAAAAAAGCGCAGGCCTTTTTGCCGGGGCTGAACCCGACGGGCGGCGTGCAATGGATGGGGTTCCGCCCGTCCTTGCCCGACAGCCTTCCCGCCATTGGCCGCGCCCGCGCCACGGGTCGCGTCACCTATGCCTTTGGCCACGGCCATCTGGGCCTGACCCAATCGGTCGGCACCGCCCGGCTGGTGGCCGATCTGGTCACGGGCCAGACACCCGCCATCGACCTGACCCCGTTCAACCCGCAACGTTTCTAAATGCGGGCATCCGCCCGCGGAGGTTCTGACCCATGGCTGTTTACACCTTCTCCTGCCTTGACGGGCATACTTGCGGCAATCCGGTGCGGTTGGTGTCGGGTGGCGGGCCGCGTCTGGAAGGCGCCACCATGCTGGAGCGCCGGGCGCATTTCCTGCGTGAATTTGACTGGGTGCGTACCGGGTTGATGTTTGAGCCGCGCGGGCATGACATGATGTCGGGGTCCATCCTTTACCCGCCGACGCGCCCCGATTGCGATGTGGCGGTGCTGTTTATCGAAACCTCGGGCTGTTTGCCGATGTGCGGCCATGGCACCATTGGCACCATCACCATGGCCATCGAAAACGGGCTGATCCAACCGCGCGAACCGGGGAAACTGTCGATCGACGCGCCTGCGGGCAAGGTGGACATCACCTATCGGCAAGAGGGCCGCTTTGTTGAGGAAGTGCGGCTGACCAATGTGCCGTCATACCTCCACGCCGAAGGGCTGACCGCCCATGTCGAGGGCTTAGGTGAGGTGGTGGTCGATGTGGCCTATGGTGGCAATTTCTATGCCATCGTCGAGCCGCAAAAGAATTTCCGCGATATGGCCGACCATACGGCGGGGCAGTTGGTGGGCTGGTCGCCCAAGTTGCGCGCGGCGCTGAATGAGAAATACGAATTCATCCACCCCGAACACCCGGCCATTCAGGGCCTGAGCCATATCCAATGGACCGGCAAGCCGACCGTTGCGGGGGCGCATGCCCGCAATGCGGTGTTCTATGGCGACAAGGCGATTGACCGCAGCCCCTGCGGCACCGGCACCTCGGCCCGGATGGCGCAGTTGGCGGCCAAGGGCAAACTGGCCGTCGGCGATGCGTTTGTGCATGAATCGATCATCGGCAGCCTGTTCAACGGACGGGTTGAAGCGGCGGCAACGGTGGCGGGCAAAGCCGCCATCATCCCCTCCATCGCCGGATGGGCGCGGCAAACCGGGATCAACACCATCTTCATCGATGATCGTGATCCCTTTGCCCACGGCTTTGTGGTGGTCTGACGTGAAGACGCTTCAGGCGTAGATATAGCCGCCCGAAACGATGATGTTCTCGCCGGTCATATAGGTGTTCCTCGGACCACCGGCCATCAACACCCATTCTGCCATCTCCTCGGGCTCGCCGCCGCGACCCAAGGGGCTGGCCTTGGCAAGTTCACCTAGGAACCCCGCCTCACGCGCCTTTTCGGTGGCCATGCCAGCGGGCGCGACCGAATTCACCAGAATGCCATCGGGGGCCACCGCATGGGCCATGGATTTCGTCAGCGACACCACGGCGGCCTTGGTGGCAGCATAATGCGCGTTCTGCGGATGGGCCTTGAAGGCGTCGACCGAGGTGATGTTGACGATCCGCCCGCGCACATGACCCTTGGGATCTTGCCCCTGCATCTGACGAATGGCGGCGACCATCATGTGATAGGTGCCTTTGACGTTGATCGCGTTTGAGGCATCCCAATCGGCGTCGGAAATCTCAAGGATCGGTTTGCGCGGATAGATCGCGGCAGAGTTGATGAGCGTATCGACGCCACCAAGATCAGCGGCCACCTTGGCAAAGGCAGCATGCGCCGCGTCTGCCGTGCGGATGTCACAGGCGGCAAAAGCTGTCTTGAGGCCTGCCGCGCGGGCGGGGGCCAGAACAGCCTCGGCGGCCTCGGCGTTCAGATCGATGATGCCCAGAGCTGTCGCCCCACGCTCTACCGCCATGCGGCCCAAAAGCGCGCCCAGACCCGCACCGCCGCCGACGATCACAACCGAAAGTCCCCGCATTTATTTGCCCTTTCCCTGGCCGCCCGTGGCTGTCGCCTGATGTGTTGGAAGAATGTCGAACCGCGCCACATCGACCGATTGCGGCAAGGCGAGGGTGGCCAGCACCATGTCGGCAAGGTCTTTGGGCTGCACAGCGGAATTGCCCGCATACATCGCCGCCCGCGCCTCGGGTGACAGAAGATCCTTGTAAAGCCCGGTTTCCACCCGGCCCGCGACAATTTCCGTCACCCGCACGCCATGCGGGGCCATGTCCAGCCGCAAGGCTTGGGCAAAGCCGCCAATCGCGGCCTTGGTGGCGCAGTAGACCGCCAGATTGGCAAAGGGCGCATGGCCTGCGGTTGATCCGGTGAAGAAGATATGCCCCTTGCCCGCCGCCCGCATCCCCGGCGCAACTGTGCGCGTCAGGTGGATCACGGCAGAAAGGTTCACCTCCAGCGCGCGGTCAATGTCGTCTTGCGCCTGATCGCAGAAATTGGCCATCGGCGGCATGATGCCTGCGTTCAGCACCAGAACATCGGGCGCAGAACCACCCAGACGCGCGGCCACCGCGGCGCGGTCGGTGACATCCAGCGCCTCGGCCTGAAGACCTGCCGACCGCAATTCGGCCAGCGCGCCTGCGTCGCGCCCCAGGGCCAGCACCTGATAGCCCGCGCCATGAAGGCCAAGCGCAATCGCGCGGCCAATGCCGCTGGTGGCTCCGGTGACTATTGCATTGAAGTTTGGCGCCTGTCTCATCTTTCCTCCCAGACCGGCTGCTGCCAGTTCTCGCCTTCGACCCAGGCGCAAAACGCTGCAATCGCCTTGACCCGCCGATGCGCCTTGGGCAGCACCATGTAGAACCCCGGGATCAGATGCGCCGGCATCTCGTGCATCAGCCGCGTGCCGAAGGGGGCGACCAGCTTGCCGGTGACAAGATCTTCCTCGGCATCAATTTCTGACAACAGACCCACGCCCAGACCCGCCAAGGTGGCCCGCCGCATCGTCGCCGCATCTTCGATGCGAATGTCTCCCTTGCCCGCCGTCGCATTCACCCCGAAATGCGCCAGAACCGAGACCCACAACCGATCGGTCAGCACCGGATGCAGAAGCGGCAGGTTTGCCAGGTCGGCCGGGGTCTTGATCTTGGCCGCCATATCAGGGGTGCAGCACAGGATTTTCACATCCTGCAAGAGCAGCACCTGATCCAGCCCCTTCCAGCCGCCAAAGCCCCATTGGATCGCCACATCGACATCATCGCGCACGAAATCCGGCAGGTCGACGATGGTGGTCAGCCGCAGATCCGCATCCGGCATGATTTCCCGGAACCGCGCCAAGCGGTCGAGGAGATAGCGTGTGGCAAAATAGGGGCTGGCATTGACGTTGATCCGGCTGCGCAGGCCAAGTTTCGTCACCCGGCGCACGCCCTCGGCCATCTCGTCAAAGCCCGCCTGCACGAAATGGGCAAGTAGGATTGCCTGTTCGTTCGGCTCTACCGCGCGGCCCTTGCGGGCAAAGAGTTCCTGCCCCAGCGTGTCTTCCAACAGCTTGATCTGCTGGCTGACGGCCTGCGGTGTTACCAAAAGCTCATCCGCTGCCGCCCGGAAACTGCGGTGCCGCACGACCACCTGAAACACGCGCAGCGCGTTCAGCGGCGGCAGGCGTGTCGGGCGGTCGGGCGGGGCCATCAGATGACGGCCTTTTCCAGGAAGGGACGGCCCTCGACAATACGTTCATAGCCCACCTCCGAAAGGTCCAGCGTCCGGAAACCGCCATACGTGATCAGCTCCGCAACTCCGCGCCCGGCGGCGGGGCCTTGCTGAAGGCCATGGCCCGAGAACCCGTTGGCATAGATGAAGTTCGTCACCTCGGGATGCCGCCCGACGATCAGGTTATGGTCCAGCGTGTTGAAGTCGTAGTGTCCGGCCCACTGGTTGACCAGCTTGATCGCCTCGAACCCCGGCGAGCGGTTGGCAAGGTTCGGCCAGATGATGTCCTCGAACTCTTCCCAACGCGGCTCGAAGTCGTCCCAATCGACGCCGGGGTCTTCAACCGGCGGGCAACCGGCAAGGAAATAGCGCCCCTCGGGGCGGCAAAAGGTGCCCGTGGTGTCAATCATCAGGGGCAGGTGACCGCCGTTCACGGTGGCCGAACCCTCCGGCGTTCTGGCGCAGTCGAACACGAACAGCGTGCGCTTGCGCGGTTCCACCGGCACATCCAGACCCGCCATCCGCGCCGTCAGCGCCGCGCGTGGACCGGAGGCGTTGACCACCGTCCCGCACGGCACCACCGCGCCGGATTTCAGCGTCACCGACGTCACGCGCGCGCCGTCGCGGCCAATTGCAACCACCTCGTCATGCACATAATCCGCGCCCAACTCGCGCGCCTTGGCGCGGAAGCCGTTCATCAGCCCGGTGTTGGAGAACCACCCCTCGCCCGACTGGCCGTAGGAGGCGAGCGTGATGTCATCGACATTCAGATGCGGGAAAGCGCGAGCCAGTTCCTCCTGGTTCCACAGCACCACATCGGCGCCACAGGATTTCTGGACCACATGGTTTTCGCGCAACACCGTCTCCTGGTCCGGTGTCGCGGCAAGGAACAGATAACCTCCGGAGTGGAAGTTCAGATCCGGCGCGGGCTCGCCCTTGACCTGCATGGTGGTGGCGAAATTCTGGATGAAATCCGTGCCGAACTGGCTGATCTTCACATTGATCGCATTGGAAAACTGCGTCCGGATCGAGGCGGCGGAAAGCGAGGTCGAGGCCTTGGCGAAGAACGGGTCGCGCTCGACGATCAGCACCGAGCCTTTGAAATCCGGGTTGGCCATCAGGAAATAGGCCACGGCCGAGCCGATGACGGCCCCGCCCACGATCACGACGTCATAGCTGGATTTCATTTGGATGCCTCATCATCAGGGTGGCCCAGATCGACAAACCAGCCGCCCAGATGCTGGACGGCAGGGGCGCGGGCGTCGGGGGGCGGGAACTTGGCCTCAAGGCCGACACGGAAGGGTTCGCTGCTGTCTTGCGGTTGCCAGCCGAGATGCGCCGAAAGCCGGTTGTCCACCGGCTTTACCGCATTGTCCGACAGGCCATGCGCGACGGTAAAGCCGACACGCGGGGCCGTCAGGCTGGCCGCCACCAGGCGCACGCAATCGTCAAACGACAGCCAAGACCACAGCATCCGCCGGTCGGCCGGTTCGGGGAAAGAGGAAAAGATCCGCAGTGCCGCTGTCTCGATGCCGAACTTGTCCCAGTAAAGCCGGCCAAGGTCTTCGACAAAGCATTTCGACAGGCCATAAAGCCCGTCGGGCCGATGCGCGGCACTGGCGTCGATCTGGTCTTCCAACCGGTGATAACCGATGGCATGCACGGAACTGGCATAGACCACGCGGCGAACGCCGGCTTTCCGCGCCCCTTCGTAGATGTGATAGCTGCCGCGGATATTGGCGTTCAGGATGCTGTCCCAGCTGCGTTCCAACGGTACGCCGCCGAAATGCACGATGGCATCAACGCCCTGACAAGCCGCATGCGCCGCCGCCTCATCGGCCAGATCGAAGATCAGGGCCTCTTCGTTCGGCTTGAGATCGGCAATCGCCGCCACATCCGCAAGCCGCAGTTTGCGGGCCAAAGGTGCAAGGCCCTTGCGCAGTTCGGTGCCAAGGCGACCCGCGGCGCCGGTAATCAGGATCGTGTCGAACCGCGCGGTCATCTCGCAGGCTCCAGCGCGGCAACGGCGCGGGCGATGCGGGCCATGGCCTCGGTCAGGACGGCGTCCGACGTGGCGGTCGAGATGCGGAAGAACGGCGACAGGCCATAGGCCGCGCCCGGAACGGCGCTGACATGACCTTCGGTCAAAAGATAGCTGACGACGGCGGTATCATCGGCCAGAACCTCGCCCTTCGGCGTGCGCCTGCCGATCAGATCGGCACAGCCGATATAGGCGTAGAAGGCGCCTTCGGGGGAAGGCAGCGTCAGGCCGGGGATCTTGGCCACAGCGGCCACCACCAGATCGCGGCGACGCTCAAAGGCTGCACGGAAGGTCGGAATGCAGTCCTGCGGACCGGTCAGTGCCGCCAGCGCCGCCGCTTGCATGGGGGCCGCAACCGAGGTGACGGATTGGCTTTGCACGGTGTTCATCGCTTTCAGCAAGGGCGCGGGCCCCGCCGCATAGCCGACGCGCCAGCCGGTCATGGCATAGGCCTTGGCCACGCCGTTGACGATCAGCGTGCGGTCCTTCAGCTCGGGGCAGGCACGCCCGAAGCTTACGAACTGGCGGCCATCGAACAGGATGTGTTCATAGATCTCATCCGACAGGATCAGCACCTGGGGATGCCGCGCCAACACCGCGCCCAAGGCCTGCAATTCGGCCAGCGAATAGACCGCGCCAGACGGATTGCCCGGCATGTTCAGGAACAGCCATTTGGTGCGGGGCGTGATCGCCGCTTCCAGCACCGCAGGGGTCAGGCGGAAACCGGTTTCCACCCCGCAGACCGGCATGACCGGAACGCCGCCCAACAGCTTGGCCATTTCAGGATAGCTGACGAAATAGGGCGCGGGGGTGATAACCTCGTCGCCGTCGTTCAGCGTCGCCATCAGCGCGTTGAAGATGATCTGCTTGGCTCCGTTGGCGACCACAATTTCGTCCGGGCCATAGTCCAACCCGTTTTCCCGCCGGAACTTTTCTGCAACGGCGGCGCGCAGGGCCAAGGTGCCCGCCGCTGCGGTATACAGCGTTTCGCCTGCCAGCGCCGCCTTGTGCGCCGCCGCGGCCACATGGGCGGGGGTCGGGAAGTCCGGCTCGCCAAGACCCAGATCGATCACATCCACTCCGGTCGCCCGAAGCGCCTTGGCAGCCATCGAGGCGGCCATCGAAGCCGAAGGTTTCACCGCTGCTAGGCGGCCTGCGACGTAGCTCATTTCCCGGTCTCCGTGACATAGCCCCGACGCGCATCCAGTGCCCGCGCGCCCGCGTTCCGCCGTGCAGGATCGCCATACCCGCCCCCGCCCGGCAGATGCAACACCAGCCGACGCCCGGCCGGCACATGCTGCCAGCCCTTCGGTTTCAGCGCGGTGCCATCATTCAGCGCCACGATGCCCGCAGCGCCATCCCTGCCGCCGTCCCGGCCCTTGGCCGCATGGTTCACCCGGTCGAACATCGCCGAGAAATCGAACTCATGCCCGGGCGCGGGCTCAATCTCGATGATCTGGCCCAGCCCGCCGCGATGCTGGCCATCGCCCCCCGACCCCGGCCGCAATTCCTTGCGCCAGACCACCACGGGGCCGACCTGTTCGGTCGCCTCGATCGGCATGGTCATTACGCCCGAGGGAAAGGCCGTGGCCGAAAGCCCATCCAAGCCCGGTCGCGCGCCCATGCCGCCTGAGTTGAACATCAAAATCTCGGCCCGCCGCCCTTGTGCGCCCGCCACCGGACGCACCGACATGTGAATGTTCCACAGGGCCGCCGCGCCTTCTGCCAGCACCTTGCCCGGCAGCGCCTTGGCCAAGGCCCCCAGCACCAGATCCGGCACCAGATGGCCAATGACATGGCGCACCGACACCGGCGCCGGGCGCGGGGCATTCAGGATGTTTTCCGGGCTGGAAACGGTGAACGCCTCAAGCGAAGCCCAGTTGTTCGGAATTTCCGGCGCGACGACGCATTTCAGCGCATAGCTGGCATAGGCCTTGGAATAGATGATCGGCACGTTGATGCCGCGCGGGTTGACGCCGTCGGTGCCGGTGAAATCAACATTCACAACGTCGCCCACGATCCGCACCGTCGCCGCAAGGCGCACCGGGGCATCATAGCCGTCGGTGTCCAGCGTGTTCGACCATTCGCCCTGCGGCAGGACGCGGACCCGCTCCAGCATGGCAGCCCGGGTGCGGGTGAAGATGAAGGCGCCAAGGTCGTCCAGGCTTTCCAGCCCGATCTCGGCCATCATGTCGATAAGCCGGCGGTGGCCGACCTCGTTGCAGGCGGCGAGCGAATAGAAATCCCCCACCACCTGCCCCGGTTCGCGCACGTTCGATCGCAGGAACGCCAGCAAGGTTTCATTCACCTCGCCGCGTTCAGCGAACTTCAGGATCGGGATCTGGATGCCTTCCTCGTAAACCGACTTGCCATCAGCCCCAAAGCCGCGCCCCCCCACATCGACCACATGCGCGGTGCAAGCAAAGAACCCGACCAGGCGGTCGCCCTTGAAACTGGGCGAGACCATGGTGATGTCGTGCAAATGCCCGGTGCCAAGCCACGGATCATTGGTCACATAGGTATCACCGGGATACATCCGGTCGCGCGGAATGGCGGCGATAAAATGGCCCACGGCCTCGGCCATGGTGTTCACATGGCCCGGTGTGCCGGTGACAGCTTGGGCCAGCATCCGGCCATCGGGGTCAAAGACGCCAGCCGAAAGATCGCCCGCCTCGCGCACGCTCGTCGAAAAGGCGGTGCGCAGCAGCGTCATCGCCTGTTCTTCGACCACCGAAATCAGCCGGTTCCACATGACCTGCATGCGAATTTCGCGTGTCTGGTCGGTCATTTGCTGAAACCTTTCAAGGTAAGGGTTTGGTTGGGCCGCGCCCCCCACCCCCAGCCCCTCCCCACAAGGGGGAGGGGAGGAGCTGCCTGGTAACGCTCATCAAGCGACGCGACGCAGGCCGGAAAAGCGGTCCCCCTCCCCCTTGTGGGGAGGGGAGAGGGGTGGGGGGCGGCTTGCCGAAAACCATATCTTGTCATGCCCGACCGCCTTTGCGCACCAAAAGCAAACTGCCGTCGCTCTGCATCACCGCATCAAAGGGCGAGGTGACAACGGTTGAGGTTTCGCGCTCCACAATCACCGCCGGGCCTTGCACCCGCTGGCCGGTTGCAAGCGTATCCCGCGGGACAATGGCAGTTGGCAGGGGCTTGCCCTTGGCCGGATCGAAGACCGCGCGTGAGAGCGTCGCGGGGGCATCAGACCCGCCAAGGGCAAGGGCGTGACGGTCAGGTGCAGGCAGAATATCCTCGGCGCGCACCGACCAGGTGACGATTTCAATCTCCATCCCGTCCATGCCGTCGATGGCACGGCCAAAGTGGCGGGCATAGGCGGCGCGGAAGGCATCCCGCAGCCCAACTGCGTCATCGGCGGCAAAGGCGCGGTCCGGCAGGGGCACCGGAATTTCCCAACCCTGCCCGACATAGCGCATGAACCCCGTGATCTCGCGCCGGATCGCCCCGCCAGAGCCTGCCCGGACAAACCGTTCCGCCGTGGCACAAAGATCAGCCAGCATCGCGTTCACCGCCGCAGGGTCAAAGCCCGACAGCCGCGTGATCTTTGACGCCAAAGCCTCATACCCAAAGGGGGCCTTCAGGAACCCGATGGCCGACCCCACCCCCGCCCCCGGCGGGACCAGACACAGGTCAATCCCAAGCTTTTCGCACAGCCGCGCGGCATGCAAAGGGGCCGCCCCGCCAAAGGCGATCATCATGTTGTCCGAGATGTTCTTGCCGTTTTCCACCGCATGCACGCGGGCGGCATTGGCCATGTTTTCGTCCACCACCTCGCAGATGCCAAAGGCCGCTGCTTCGGCCCCAAGGCCCAGCTTGTCGCCCACATCGCGGGATACTGCGGCAAGGGCGTTCGCCGTAGAGAGTTTGATTGCCCCACCGGCAAAGTTGTCGGGGTCAAGTTTGCCCAGCACCAGATCGGCATCGGTGATCGCCGGGCGATCGCCGCCGCGCTGATAGCAGGCCGGCCCCGGTTCCGACGCCGCCGATTCCGGCCCGGTCTGAATTCGGCCCAGGGTATCGACCCAGGCGATGGAACCACCGCCCGCGCCGATTTCGATCATCTCGATCACCGGAATGGAGATCGGCATGCCCGAACCTTTGGCAAAGCGGGTCGAACGGGCGACTTCAAAGGTGCGGGCGGTTTTCGGGGCGAAATCTTCAATCAGGCAGATCTTGGCCGTGGTGCCGCCCATGTCATAGCTGACCACCTTATCGAGCCCAAAGCGCCGCGCCACGTCGGCGGCAAAAATCGCGCCGCCTGCGGGGCCGCTTTCCACCAGCCGCACCGGGAATTCCGACGCCGTTTCAACCGAGATCAGCCCGCCGCCCGAATGGATCATGAAGACCGGGCAAGCGGCGCCGATGTCTTTCAGCCTCACCTGCAACCGGCCCAGATAATCGGCCATCTGCGGGCGCACATAGGCATTGGCGCAGACGGTGTTGAAGCGTTCAAACTCGCGCATCTGCGGCGAGACTTCGGAGGAGATCGACACCGGAACCGCGACCTTGGCCGCGATGATCTCCCGCGCGCGGGTCTCATGTGCGGGGTTCATGTAGGCATGGATGAAGCCGATCGCCACCGCGCCATAGCCACCCGCCGCGATCCGGTCGGCAATCGCCTGCAAGCCCGCTTCGTCAAGCGCCGCAAGCTCTTGGCCCTGTGCACCGATCCGGCCCCTGACGGTGAAACGGTCTTCGCGCGGCACAAGCGGCGCGGGCAGCTCAAGGTTCAGGTCATACTGATCGAACCGGCTTTCGGTGCGCATTTCGATGACATCGCGGAAACCTTCGGTCGTCACAAAGGCCATCTTTGCCCCGCGCCGTTCGATCAGCGCGTTGGTGGCCAGCGTCGTGCCGTGAATGACGATCTCCAGATCGGCAGGGGTCAGACCCGCCTCTTTCAGCACGATCTCCATGCCGTCCAAAATCGCCTGCTCGGGGGCGGCGTAATTGGTCAGCACCTTGGTCGAATGGAACCGCCCCCCCACCTCCAACGCGATGTCGGTGAAGGTGCCGCCAATATCCGCGCCGAGACGAATGGTCATTTCTGGGCCTTTGCCGCCAGCGCATTGGCGCGCATCTGGGACAGCGTCACGCGCGGGGTCAACGCCTCGGCCGCGATGTTCAGATCCAGCACCGCCCCGGTTTTTGAGGAAAGCGCGCGGTCAAAGGCGGCGGCGAAATCGACGGTTGTCTCCACCCGTTCAGCATGGAAGCCATAGGCGCGGGCAAGACCGGTGAAATCGGGGTTCTCCAGATCGGTGCCGGACACGCGGGCAGGATAGTTGCGCTCCTGATGGGCGCGGATCGTGCCATAGGTGCCGTTGTTCAGGATCAGCACGATGGGCTGCGCGCCGGCCTGCATCGCCGTGCCAAGTTCCTGGCAGTTCATCTGGAAATCGCCGTCGCCGGCAAAACAGACCACGGTGCGCTCCGGGCAGGCCACCTTCGCGGCCACGGCGGCGGGCAGGCCATAACCCATCGCGCCGGATTGCGGCGCCAGAAGCCGGGCCTTGGGGCCGAATTTGAAGAACTTGTTCGGCCAGATGGTGAAGTTGCCCGCGCCATTGGTCAGAATGGCGTCTTCCGGCAGGACCGCGTTCAGATGCGCCGTGACCTCCACCATGTCGACGGGCGAAGGCTGTTTCGGCAGCGTGAAGGTCGCCTCGTAATCCGCCCGCGCCCGTACCCGCCACGCCGCCCAATCGCCCTTGACCGGAGTCAGCGCGGCGACAAAGGCATTCGGCCCGGCCGGGATGCCAAGGGTTGGAATGTAGATCTTGCCGATCTCGGCGGTCGAGGCATGGACATGGATGATTTTCTGTTTTGCCACAGGCACTTGGAACAGCGTGTAGCCTTCGGTAGAAATCTCGCCGAAGCGGGTGTTGAGCGCCAGGACCACATCCGCCTCGGCCATGGTCTTGCGCACGCCTGCCGCCAGCCCCAGCCCCAGATCGCCCGCATAACAGGGCGAGTGGTTGTCGAACATGTCCTGATAACGCAGGGCCGCCACGACGGGAATGTCGGAGGCCTCGGCAAAGACCTTGAGCGCGGCCTTCCCGGCCTCGGACCAGTTGCAGCCCCCCAGCAGGATTGCCGGACGCTTGGCCCCGGCCAGCAGGTTGAGAGCTTCGGCAAGCGCGCCAGCCTCGGGGGCGGGTTCGGCGATGCGGGCCGGGCCGGTCAGGGCGGGAACATCGGTGTCGCTGGTCAGCATATCCTCGGGCAGGGCCACGACCACCGGACCGGGACGGCCCGTCGTGGCGGTGATCCAGGCGCGCGACAGGATTTCGGGAATACGCTCGACATCGTCGATCTCGACGACCCATTTCGCCATGGTGCCAAAGACCGCGCGATAGTCGATCTCCTGAAACGCCTCGCGGCCCTTCATGTCGGTGCCGACCTGGCCCACAAAGACCAGCATCGGCGCGGAATCCTGCATCGCGGTATGGATGCCGATCGAGGCATTCGTCACCCCCGGGCCCCGCGTCACCATGCAGATGCCGGGCTGGCCGGTCAGTTTGCCATAGGCCGCCGCCATGAACCCCGCACCGCCTTCGTTGCGGCACAGCACATAGTCAAGCTTGCCTTGAGTGTCATGCAGCGCATCCAGCACCGCCAGATAGCTTTCGCCCGGTACGCCGAAGGCCTTGGTCGCGCCCAAGGCCACAAGGCTTTCCACCAGAACCTGCCCACCGTTTCGCATCGCATGATCTCCCAAAGCGAAAGGCGGAAAGGTGCCTTCCATGCCCGGTCAAAGATGCCCGCACACCCTGTCGCAGGGAAGCAAGATTTCTGGCGATTGGACAAGAATTTCTTGTCATTCTGCCGACCCTTCCAGCAAAGCGAAAGGCCACCCGATCAAGGGCGGCCTTTCCTTTTTCGTCATGCAGGCACAGGCAATAGCCCTTTCAGGCCCACCAAGCGCAGTGCCATCGGAACTTTACCCCGAACAGGTCAGAGGCCAAGCTCCGCGCGCACCGCTGCCAGCGCCTCTGCCGAGAGAACCCGACCGTTGGTGGCGTCCAAAAGGGCGGCTTCCTCGGTTTCGGCGGCTGTTTCCAGCTCGGTCGTCGCCGTCTCCAGCGCTGCGGTGGCGCCGTCGATGGCAACCTGCGCGTCGGCAATCGCCTGATCGCGCAGCGTGATTTCATCGGCGTTCGTCGCCGGAAGCGCCTCGGCTTCCGCCATCATCTCTTCCGCCGTCGCCAGATCGGCTTCGGCATCCGCAACGGCGCCGACTGCGCCCTGCGCCGCGATGGCGGCATCGCGGTAAGCGGCAATCCGGCCAACCTGGCTGTTCGGAGCGGCATTCTCAAACGCCTTGGCATTGGCATGAATGGCATTCATCCCCTTCAGCTCCGAAGCAATCGCGCCCTTGCCATGGCTGCCGGCGGTTTCGCTCTTGCCGTGGCCATTGCCGCCGGCGTTGCCATTGCCGCCGCCATTCCCCCCGCCATTTCCACCGCCGTTGCCACCACCATTTCCGCCGCCGTTACCTTGGGCGAAGGCCGCGCCAGCGTCGGAGGACGGGTTCAGCAATTCGGGTGCCACGGACAGCGATGCGGCCAGAAGGCTGAAGATCGCGACTGAGGATTTAAGAGTTTTCAAGGTCATATCCTTTCCTTGGGTCGGTCCGACCAGACCAGGAAAGGCCCCAGCCGGACGATACACGGAACTTGGCTCTCACAAAGCCATGGCGAAAATGCGGCAAATGAAAGGGCCGGACAACCATTGGCTGCCCGGCCCTGCGAGAACTCGCCGCCCCAAAGAAGGAAATCAGCGCTTCTTTGCCACTCGGGCATTGCGCGTCGCAATCAGCTTCAGGCGCAGCGCATTCAGCCGGATGAAGCCTTCGGCGTCCTTCTGGTCATAGGCGCCGGCATCTTCCTCGAAGGTCACGTGCTTTTCGGAATAGAGCGACTGCTCCGACCAGCGCGCCACTGTCCGGGCCGACCCTTTGTAGAGCTTCACCCGCACCGTGCCCGACACATGCTCCTGCGTCTTGTCGATCAGCGCCTGCAGCGCCTCGCGCTCGGGGCTGAACCAGAAGCCGTTGTAGATCAGCTCGGCATAACGCGGCATGATCGAATCCTTCAGATGACCTGCGCCGGCATCCAGGGTGATCTGCTCGATCCCGCGGTGTGCTTCCAGAAGAATCGTGCCGCCGGGGGTTTCATAGACGCCGCGGCTCTTCATGCCGACATAGCGGTTTTCCACCAAATCAAGCACCCCGACCCCATGCTTGCCGCCAATTTCGTTGAGCTTGGTCAGGATGGTCGCGGGCGACATCCGCTCGCCATTGATCGCCACGGCATCGCCGCGCTCGAAGGTGATCTCGACCATTTCGGCCTGATCCGGGGCTTCTTCGGCGGGCACCACGCGTTGCAGGACGTAATTCGGGAATTCATCGGCCGGATTTTCCAGCACCCGGCCCTCGGACGAGGTATGCAGCAGGTTCGCGTCCACCGAGAACGGCGCCTCGCCGCGCTTGTCCTTGGCGATCGGAATCTGGTTGGCCTCGGCGAACTCCAGAAGCTTGGTGCGGCTGGTCAGATCCCACAGCCGCCACGGCGCAATCACGCGGATGCCCGGGTCAAGCGCCGCCGCCGACAGCTCGAAGCGCACCTGATCGTTGCCCTTGCCGGTCGCGCCATGCGCCACGGCATCGGCGCCATGCTCCTGCGCGATCTTCACCAGATGCTGCGAGATCAGCGGCCGGGCAATCGAGGTGCCCAGAAGGTAAAGCCCTTCATAAAGCGCGTTGGCGCGGAACATCGGGAACACGAAGTCGCGCACGAATTCCTCGCGCACATCGACGATGTGGATGTTCTCTTCCTTGATGCCCATCAGCAGGGCCTTCTTGCGCGCCGGCTCCAGCTCTTCGCCCTGACCCAGATCGGCGGTGAAGGTGATGACCTCACAGCCGTATTCGGTCTGCAGCCACTTGAGGATGATCGAGGTATCCAGCCCGCCGGAATAGGCGAGAACGACTTTCTTCGGCTTCTGCATGAGAGGCTCCATCACGGTTTGCGCCGCGATAGCCGGAAAAGCGGGCATAAGCAAGGGAAGGACACCTCGCGCGGCAGTTGACTTGCGGTGGAAATCGGCCCCCAATCAGAACTGCAATTTCATCCGGAGGTTTCCATGAAGGGCGTTCAGATCTTTGCACATTCGTTGCGCCAGGTGACGGCCAATCTGCCGGCCGCCCTGCGGATTTCAGGTGTGCTTTACCTCGTGCAATTCGGGGTTGCGGCGCTGTTCGGCGGGGCAATGATGGGCATCGGGATGCACGGCGGCATGGGCGGCGCCGGGATGGGCCTCGGCGCCATTGTGGTCTTTCTGGTCGCGCTGGTGACGGCGGTCTGGATCGCCGTTGCCTGGCACCGTTTCGTGCTGCTGGCCGAAAGCCCGACCGCTCCGGTTCCGCCGCTGATGCAGGACCGCATGATGGCCTATTTCCTGCGCGCGCTTCTGTTGACCCTGGTCATCGTGGTGGCCGGCGCGATCATCGGCACGGTGGTGGGCATGCTCGCCGGGGGGCTGTTCATGCATGGGGCCGGATTTCTGGGTCTGCTGGTCATGGCATTGTTCGTCCAGCTGCCGCTGATCTTCGTCGGGCTCCGGCTTGCGACCGCGCTGCCCGGTGCAGCACTTGGCAGCGAGCAGGCCTTTCTTGCCGGGTGGGAGGCAACCAAGGCCGACTGGCAAACAATCCTGCAACTTGCCGCGATTCTTGCGCTGGCGATGTGGGTCATCAATATCGTCGGGTTCTATGTGTTCGGCGGCTATGGCATCGGGGCGCTCTTGTGGCAATTCATCTCCGGCTGGCCGGTGATGATGGTCGGCCTCTCGGTGCTGACCACGCTTTACGGCCATTACATCGAAGGCCGCCCGCTGGTCTGAGGCTTGCGCCCGGGGGCGGCATCCGGCACATCTTGGTCATGACCCATTTCGCCGATGCCGCCCGCCAGACCACCCGCGCCCTGCGCGAGCTTTTTCCGCGCACCCCGCTGCAACGGAATGACTTCCTGTCGCGCAAATACGGCGCCGAAATCTGGCTGAAACGCGAGGATCTGACCCCGGTGCGCAGCTACAAGCTGCGCGGTGCCTACAACGCCATGCGCAAGGTGCGCAGCCTGAACCCCGGCCAGCGCCATTTCGTCTGCGCCAGCGCCGGCAATCACGCGCAGGGCGTGGCCTTTGCCAGCCACCATTTCGGCGTGCAGGCCACCATCTTCATGCCGGTCACGACGCCGCAGCAGAAGATCGACAAGACCCGCGCCTTTGGCGGCGACAATGTCCGCATCGTGCTGACCGGCGACTATTTCGACCAGACGCTCGCCGCCTCGCAGCGCTTCTGCGCCGAGGAAGGCGCACATTTCCTGTCGCCCTTCGACGACGAGGATGTGATCGAAGGTCAGGCCTCGGTCGCGGTCGAACTCCTTGACCAGCTTGGCCAGTCGCCCGATCTCGTCATCCTGCCGGTCGGCGGCGGCGGGCTTTCCTCGGGCGTCACCCGCTATCTGCGAGCCGAATCGCCGCAGACCGCCTTCCGCTTTGTCGAGCCGAAGGGCGGCGCCAGCCTGACCGCCGCGCTTGCCGCACATGAGCCCGTCACCCTGAAGCGTGTCGACAATTTCGTCGATGGCGCGGCCGTGGCCCGGATCGGGGACCGCACCTTTGCCGCGCTGAACTGGGTCAACCCCGCCGAGGTTCTCATCGCCCCGGAAGACCGCATCTGCACCACCATGCTGACCATGCTGAATACCGAAGGCATCGTGCTGGAACCCGCCGGGGCGCTGGCCGTCGACGCGCTGGCCGACCTTGGCCCCGAGATCGCCGGCAAGACCGTGGTCTGCGTGACCTCGGGCGGGAATTTCGACTTTGAGCGCCTGCCCGAAGTCAAGGAACGCGCCCTGCGCTATTCCGGCGTGAAGAAATACTTCATCCTGCGCATGCCGCAACGCCCCGGCGCGCTGCGCGAGTTTCTGGC
Source organism: Tabrizicola oligotrophica (assembly GCF_011008935.1). GTDB lineage: Bacteria > Pseudomonadota > Alphaproteobacteria > Rhodobacterales > Rhodobacteraceae > Tabrizicola_A > Tabrizicola_A oligotrophica. The sequence continues at coordinate 324,256 of NZ_JAAIVJ010000003.1, forward strand.
CATGCTGGGGCCAGATGACGACATCGCCCGCTTCGAATACCTGAAGAAATCTGCCCGCAACTTCGGCTCGGTGCTGATCGGGATCGAGACGAAGGATGCCGCGAATTTCCAGAAGCTGTTCGACCAGCTTGACGCCGCCGCGTTCCAGTACCGCGACATCACGCAGGACGAGATCCTGTCGGAATTCCTGATCTAGCCGTCAGTCCTGATAGCCGGTCCCCCGCGCCGCCCGCAGCGTGTCGCGCGGGGACAGGCCGTAGCGCGCCGCATAGGCCTGCGAAAACCGGCCGAAATGCGAAAACCCCCATTTCAGCGCCACCTCGGTCACCGAGCCGCGCCCGGCCACCAGATCGCCATGCGCCCGCGCCAGCCGCGCATCGCGCCAAAAGCCCAGGGGCGTGGTGTCGCGGTATTGCCGGAACACCATCTGCAAGCCGCGCGCCGAAATTCCCGCCGCCGCCGCGATGTCCTCTACCGTCAGCGGCTGGTCGAGATGCGCCTCGATGAACCCCTCGGCCAGCCGCAGATGCCGGGGCCGCGGCGCCGCCCGCACCCGGCCCAGCCGGTCGCGGTAGTCATGCCGGTGCGCCTCCAGCAGTCCGGCGATCAGCGTGGTCTCCACCTGCCGCCCCATCAGCCCCGCACCCAGCGCCACCCGGCCCTGATCGGCCTCGGCCACCAGAAACATCACCATCTGTCGCAAGGTCGCCCCGGCGCCCGTCGTCAGGTCCATCGGCCCCTGAAAGGCCAAGGGTTCCTCGGCCCGGTGGCCAAGCTGCGCCGACAGATGTTCCATCATCGCCCGCCGGTCGATCTGCACCAGCACCTGCCGCGTGCCTTCCTCCCAGATCATCGTCGTCGGGTCCTGCGGGTTCAGCACCGCCGCCTGCCCCGGCCCGGTGGCATAGTGCTCGGCGCCATTGGCAATCGCCGCCGCGCCGACAAGCGGGATCTGCATCAGGTAGAACCGCTCCAGCAGCCCCGGCGCGATCAACGTCTTGGCGCCATATTCAATGTAGTTCAGGCTCACCCGCTCGCCGCGCAGGTGATGGTGCCGCGCCGCAATCCGGGCGCCGCGCCCGATGGTGTCCAGTCGGTGCGGGCAAAACACCGCCGCGACACGCTCGCGCGCCTCGTCCAGATCGTCTGACTGAAACAGCGCATAGGCCCCCAAAGGCCGCTGCACCCCAGCACCCTGCATTGCCATCCTCCCCGACCGGCAATCTTGGGCCAGCCTAGCATGAATCCGCGCCACACCACCCCCGCGCCCCAGATTTTTTCGTTTTCCGGATAGTCGCCCCGTTTGCCGGATAGCGCGCGGCCCGGCCCTGCCCAAGACTTCTTCAAATTTCAACGAACAAAGGGGGGTCCGATGAAAGGGCTGAAGGGGAAAACCGCCATCGTTCCGGGCGGGGCCACGAAGATCGGTCAGGCGGTGGTGCAGGCCTTTGTCGAGGCCGGCGCGCGCGTCATGGTCGCCGACATTGCCGAAGATGCCGGGCGCGCGCTGGAGCGTGACGGTGTCGCCTTCCACAAATGCGACATCCGCAGCGATACCGACATCGCCGCCCTCGTCGCCGCCACCAAGGAGAAATTCGGCCGCATCGACTTTCTGGTCAACGTCGCCTGCTCCTATCTCGACAACGGCGCCGCAACCACCCGCGCCGACTGGCTGACCGCGCTCGACATCAACATCGTCGGCTCGGTGATGCTGATGCAGGCCGCCCGCGCCGAGCTCGCCGCCACCAAGGGCGCCATCGTCAACTTCGGCTCGATCTCGTCGCGCGTGGCGCAGACCGGGCGCTGGGTTTACCCGGTGTCCAAGGCCGCGATCCTGCAACTGACCCGCAATCAGGCGATGGACCTTGCCCCCGAGGGCATCCGCGTCAATGCCGTCTCGCCGGGTTGGACCTGGTCGAACATCATGGACCAGCTGACCGGCGGCAACCGCGCCAAGACCGATGCCGTCGCCGCGCCCTTCCACCTTCTGGGCCGCGTGGCGAACCCCGAGGAAGTCGCCGCCGCCGTGCTGTTCCTTTGCTCGGACGACGCCAGCTTCATCACCGGCACCGATATCTGCGTCGACGGCGGCTATACCGCCATGGGGCCGGAACAGGCCGTCCCCGCCATTCCAAAACTCATGTCTTAAGGCCGTTCAGAGCCACAACAACAGGGAATCCATCATGCGCAAGTTCACCATCATCGGCGGCGGCCAATCCGGCCTCATGGTCGCCATCGGCCTCTTGAAAGCCGGCCATCAGGTTCGCGTCGTGCAAAACCGCACGGCGGACGAGATCGAAAACGGCCGCGTCCTCTCCTCGCAATGCATGTTCTCCAACGCCGTGCAGAACGAACGCGACCTCGGGCTCGACTTCTGGTCGGAAAGCTGCCCGCCGGTGCAAGGCATCAACTTCATCGTACCGAACCCCGACGGCTCGGGCACCAAGCTGATCGACTGGGCCTCGCGCCTTGAGCAAAACGCCTATGCCGTCGACCAGCGCGTGAAGATGCCGCGCTGGCTGGCCGAATTCCAGCGCCTCGGCGGCCAGCTTGTCATCAAGGACGCCGGACTTGCCGACATCGACGACTACGCCCGGCAGGACGATCTCGTGATCGTCGCCTCCGGCAAGGGCGAGGTCGGCCAGATGTTCACCCGCGACGCCCAGAAATCGGCCTATGACAAGCCGATGCGGGCGCTTGCGCTGACCTATGTGAACGGCATGACCCCGCGCCAGCCGCATTCGGCGGTGGAGTTCAACCTGATCCCCGGGGTGGGCGAATATTTCGTCTTCCCGGCGCTGACCACCACCGGCCCCTGCGAGATCATGGTGTTCGAAGGCATCCCCGGCGGCCCGATGGATTGCTGGGCCGATGTAAAGACGCCTGAGGCGCATCTCGCGAAATCGCTCGACATCCTGAAAACCTTCCTGCCCTGGGAATACGAGCGGTCGAAGAATTGCACGCTGACCGATGACAACGGCATTCTTGCGGGCCGCTTTGCGCCCACCATCCGCCACCCGATCGGCACCCTGCCCTCGGGCCGCAAGGTGCTGGGCCTTGGCGATGCCGTCTGCCTGAACGATCCGATCACCGGGCAGGGGTCGAACAACGCCTCCAAGGCCGCCGCGATCTATCTGCGCTCGATCCTTGCCCACGGCGACCGGCCCTTTGACGAGGCCTTCATGCAGGCCACCTTCGACCAGTTCTGGGATTACGCCCAATGGGTCGTGCAATGGACCAACATGCTGCTGATGCCGCCGCCGCCCTTCATCCTCGACATCATGGGCAATGCGCAGGGCCTGCCGAAACTGGCGCACCGCATGGCCAACGGCTTTGACGACCCGCGCGACTTCTTCCCGTGGTTCGCCGATCCGACCGCCGCCGCCAATTACCTCAGCGAACTGAAGGCGGCCTGAACCATGACCGCCCCCATCGAAGCCGCCGCCTTCCGCGCCGCCATGTCCCGCTTCCCGGGGGCGGTCACCATCGTCACCACCGGCAGCGGCGAAAACCGCCGCGGCATCACCGCCACCGCCGTCTGTTCCGTCACCGCCGACCCGCCCAGCCTGCTGGTCTGTCTCAACCGCAAGACCGGCACCTGTGCCGCGGTGGCGGAAAGCGGCGCCTTCGCCGTCAACCTTTTGCCCGGCGACGGCGGCCCGCTGGCGCTGGCCTTTGCCGGGGCGACCGGCGCCACCGGCGAGAGCAAATTCGCCACCGGCGACTGGCAGGCCGACGAACGCGGCCTGCCGCGCCTCGCCTCCGCCGTCGCCAGTTTCTCCTGCGAAGTGACCGACGAGGTTCAGGCCGGCACCCACAGCCTGTTCATCGGCCGGGTGCTTGCCGTGACCACCGGCGAGGGCGCGCCGCTGCTGTACGAACAGTCGCGCTTTCACCTCCTCCAGCCGGTCTGACCCCTTCCTTCCGCCGGCAGCCGTGCTAGCCATGGGCAACCAGATGCAAAGGTTTCCCATGCCCCGCGCCCGTGATCTTGGCCTGCCCTTCCCCGGCACCCCCGGCCCGCTCAACGCCATCACCGATGTCGCCGGCCTGACCGTCGGCACCTGCACCCTGCTTGACCCGGCCCGCCACATCCGTACCGGCGTCACCGCCATCATTCCGCGGATGGACGCCGGAGCACCCGAACCCGTCCGCGCCGGGCAGGCCACGCTCAACGGCAATGGCGAGATGACCGGCGCCCACTGGATCAACGACGGCGGCTATTTCCTCGGCCCGGTGCTGATCTCCAACACCCATGCCATCGGTGCCTGCCACACTGGCGCGACCCGCTGGATGATCGACCGCTACGCCGAGCATTTCCGCGACAGCATCGCCTGGGCCATGCCGGTGGTGGCCGAAACCTATGACGGCATCCTGAACGACATCAACGCGCTGCCGGTGCAGCCCGAACATGCCATCGAGGCGCTGAACGCCGCCACCTCCGGCCCGGTTGCCGAAGGCGCGGTCGGCGGCGGCACCGGCATGATTGCCTATGAGTTCAAGGCCGGCACCGGCACCGCCTCGCGCCGGGTCAGCCTTGGCGGCAAAACCTATACCGTCGGCGTTCTGGTGCAGGCCAACCACGGCAAGCGCCCATGGTTCAACGTGCTGGGCCAGCCGGTCGGCCGCCTGATGCCGTTCGAGGGGCTGGTGCCCCGTGAAACCGGCTCGATCATCGTAGTCATTGCCACCGACGCGCCGCTTTCGACCATCTCACTGCGCCATCTCGCCCGCCGCGCCGGGCTGGGTCTTGGCCGCGGCGGCACGCCGGGGGGCAATTCCTCGGGCGACATCTTCCTCGCCTTCTCCACCGCCCCTTTCGGGCCGATGCCGCAAAAGGCGGGCCCCCTGATCCAGCGCAGCGAGATCAACGCCGAGCTGATCGACCCGCTCTACCTTGCCGCCGTCGAGGCGGTCGAGGAATCGGTGGTCAATGCCATCACCGCCGGCACAGACACCCCGACCTTCCGCTTCCCCGGCAAGGTGATCCCCGGCATCGACTGCGCCGCGCTGGCCGCGTTGTTCTCCGCGAGGACTGCCTGAAAGGCTCGACGGACCTCAGCGCTGGCCTTCGAAGAACCGGGCGATCCGCTCGGCGATCACCGCGCTGTCGGCCTGCTCGGCCAGCGAGCTGCGCGCCCGCGCCACCACCTCGGGCGGCAGTTCCTCGGCATATTCCTCCACCAGATCCCCGATGAAGCCATGGCTCATCTCCGGGTGATACTGCGTCGTCATCACCCGGCCCGGAATCGCGAAGCTGCCCACCGGGCAACCGGCCGTGCTGCCCAAGAGCACCGCGCCCGGCGGCAGGTCCACCACCTGCTCGACATGGCTGCCGTAAAGCTTCAGCGGCACACCCTCGATCTCGGTCTCCACCAGCCCGAACACCCAGCCTCCGGGGTTGCGGGCAACATGGCCGCCCAGCGCGATGGCAATCGCCTGATGCCCGAAACAGGCGCCGAACATCGGCTGCCCCGCGGCCACCAGCCGCCGGATCAGCGCGAAAAGCTGGCCCACCCAAGGGTCCGAATCATGCACCGAGGCCGGGCTTCCCCCGATCATCCAGCCGTCGAATTTCGCGCCCTCCGGCGGAAAGACCCCGTCCTTCACCGGGAACACCGTAACCGCCCAGTCGGGCCGAACCGACTGAATCATCGTGGTGAATTTCTCGCCATCCTTCGGGCGGGCTTGGGCAAATTCCGATTCATCCGTGTTGGTCATCAGCAGCGCGATATGCATGATCTTCCCGCTTTACATATTTATGAACCTGTTTAGTATATTTTGAAATCGGCATTGCGGCAAGGGAGAGCAAGCATGACCGTCTGGACCCCGACCGATAACGGCCATGCCGACCTTGGCAGCCATGATACCTTTCTGAACGGCCCGCCGCACAACACCTTCAGGCGCCTGCGCGACGAAGACCCGATGCATTGGTCCGACTGGTCGGGCGGCGAGGGCTACTGGTCGGTCACCCGGCACGAGGACATCACCAAGCTGAACGGCCAGCCCGACCTGCTGTCCTCGGCCCGCGGCATCCGGATGGAGGATCAGACCTACGAGGAATACCTCGCCCGCCGCACCTTTCAGGAAACCGACGCGCCCGAGCATATGCAGACCCGGATCAAGGTCGCCAAGGCCTTCTCCAAGCCAGTGATCGCCCAGTTCGAACCGATCATCCGCGACCTCTGCGGCCCGATCCTGGATGAGGCGCTGGCCAAGGGCACGTTCGACGCCACCAAGGACATCGCCCGGCAACTGCCAATGCGCATGCTGGGCCGCATCCTTGGCACGCCCGACGAAGACCTGCCCTGGCTGGTGGAAAAGGGCGACACGCTGATTGCCAACACCGACCCTGACTTCACCCAGCACGTGCTGGACAAGATGACCACCGACGAGTTCCGGATGATGCCGTTCAACTCGCCGGCGGGGGCAGAGCTGTTCGTCTATGCCAAGGAGCTTCTGAAGAAGAAGGAAGCCTCGGGCGACACCTCGGGCGTGCTGCATCTCATCCTGCAACCCGGCCCCGACGGCACGGTGATGCCGGAACACGAGTTCCGCAACTTCTTCTGCCTGCTGGTCGCCGCCGGCAATGACACCACGCGCTATTCCATCGCCGCCGGCATTCAGGCACTGGCGCATCAGCCCGAGCTTCTGGGCCAGATGCAGCAGGGCGGCGCGGTCTGGGAAACCGCGCCGGATGAAATCATCCGCTGGGGCACCGCCACCACCTATTTCCGCCGCACCGCCACCCGCGACTTCGAGTTCCACGGCAAGGAGGTGAAGGCCGGTCAGAAGGTGATCTACTGGTGGGCCTCGGGCAACCGCGACGAGCGGGTGTTCGAAGACCCCTTCCGCGTCAACCTCATGCGCACGCCCAACCGGCACATGTCCTTCGGTCAGGGCGGCCCGCATGTCTGCCTTGGCATGTGGCTGGCGCGGCTGGAAGTGCGGGTGCTGTTCGAAGAACTGGCCAAGCGGCTCAAGTCCATCGAACCGGCCGCGCCGCACAGGTTCCTGCGCTCGAATTTCATTGGCGGGATCAAGGAACTGCCCGTTACAGTGACACTGCAATAAGCGGCGCCCAGACCGCCCTCAGGGAGTTAGAAATGTCCGACAACCCCGCGCGTCTGCGCGCCATGTTCTGCGATCATCTGTCGATCATGCGCGGGAAATACCTTCCCGCCTCGAAGATGCGCGACGACGAAAGCCGATTTGCCCGACCGACCTTTTCGGTGCATTACGACAAGGACCTGCTGATCGAGGCGCCCGGCACCATGTGCCTTGAAGGCCTGCCCGACATGGCCCTGCGCTGGACGGGCGACGAGATCCGCCCCGGCTGGGAAGCCGGCACCCATGTGGTGATGGGCGATCTTCACGCCGGCGACGGCAGCCCGGTGCCAATGTGCCCGCGCGGCGCGCTGAAACGCGCGGTCGCCGGCTGGGAAAAGCACGGGCTGACCCCCAAGGTCGGCATCGAGTTGGAGGCCTATGCCTTTGTCCGCAACGTCGACGGCCAGATCGTGCCCTATGACACCCCCGGCGGCGTGGTCTACGGCACCGGCAATTTCACCGATCCCAATCGCTTCACCGACGCGATCTGGAACAAGGCGCAGGAGATCGGCCTGCCCCTGGACCTCATCACCGCCGAATATGACAGCCCGCAGTTCGAATTCACCCTGACCTTCGACACCGCGGTCGAACATGTCGACACGGTCGTCCTCTTCCGCCAGATGGCCCGCGAGATCGCCTGGGACCATGGCGTGCTGCTGACCTTCCTGCCGAAGCCGCATCTGAACAAGGGCGGCTCGGGGATGCATGTCAACTTCTCGCTGACCGACCGGAAAGAGCACAACGCCATCGCCAATGGCGAGCGCGGCGATCCGGCCAACCTCAACGACATCGCCCGGGGCTGCATCTCGGGCTGGATGCAGCATCACAAGGCCATGGCCGGCCTGATCGCGCCGAACGCCCTCAGCTATCTGCGGCTGCAACCGGCGAGCCTCTCGGGCTTCTGGTGCAACTGGGGCGGCGACAACCGCAACGTCACCGTCCGCGTCAGCGCCGAGGGCGGCAAGAAGGCCCGGCTGGAACACCGCATGGCCGACGCGGCCGCCAACCCCTATACCGTGGTCGCCACCGTCCTGCAGGCGGCGCTTCTCGGCTATGAGAACAAGTACCCGCTGCCCCCCGCCGAAACCGGCGACGGCTTTACCGGCAACGATGCGCCGCATGGCACCGCCGCCAGCCTGACCGAGGCGCTGAACGATCTCGAGGCCGACAGCGCCCTGTCGCAAGCCGTCGGCGCCGGGCTGGTCGAGAACCATCTCTACATGAAGCGCGCCGAGGTCGATAAGACCGCCAGCCTTGAGGGCGAGGCGCTGCGCGACTGGTATATCTGGTACATCTGAGGACACACGATGCACGCCACCTGGATCCTGCCCGACGGGCAGACAATCACCGCCGAGGTCAAAGAAGGCCAGAACCTGATGGAGGCCGCCGTCACCGCCAACATCCCCCGCGTGATCGGGGAATGCGGCGGCTCGCTCTCCTGCGCCACCTGCCATGTTGTCGTCGATGACACCTGGGCCGCGCGAACCGGCGAAACCGGCCCCTTCGAGGATGCCATGCTCGACGTCGCCGAGGCCGAGCGTCAGCCGACCTCGCGCCTGTCCTGCCAGATCAGGATGAGTGCCGATCTGGACGGCATCGTGCTGCACGTTCCTTCCGTCAGCTGACCGGATACCTGCGGCACCGGGACGCCCGCCCTTCATCCGGTGCCGACACAAATAGGTAACAGCCTGCCTATTCCATTTTTCGACCCGTTTCTTTCGCGGAGTCCCGTGCTAAGGCTTTCGCCTGAGAGGCAAAGCGCCACCCAAGGCGCGCGCGAGAACAAGGCAGACACATGCCGAAGACCGGATTGACGATGGGGCCCGCTATCGGGCTTGCCGTGTTGCTTGCCGCTTGCGCGGCCGGGCCGCGCGGCTCTGGCCTGCAATCCGAGGTTCTTGCCAACAGCACCGCGGCCGGCAAATCCGCGGTCCAGGACGCCCTGCCCGGCGAATTCGCGGTCGAGCAGATCACCCGCAACTCCCTTGGCCGCTATGCGAACTGGCCTGCCCGCGCCCAAGGGCGGACCTATGCCTGGCCCAAGGGGCAAGGCGGCCTTGCCAAAAGCGTCAACGCCGGCGACACGATCAGCATTTCGGTCTGGGTGAGCGAGGAAAACGGCCTGATTACCGCGCCGGGCCAGCGGGTCGCGGAACTGCCGCCGATGACGGTTTCGCCCTCGGGTCAGGTCTTCCTGCCCTATGTCGGCCAGGTCAAGCTGGCGGGATTGTCGCAGGAAGAAGCCCGCGCCGAAATCGAGGCGGCTTACGCCAAGGTCGCACCTTCGGCGCAGGTCCAGTTGCGCAGCGTCGAGGGGCGGCAAAGCTCGGCCAGCGTGGTCAGCGGCGTGGCCCGCCCCGGCTCTTATCCGCTGTCGGATTCGGGCGTGACGGTGCTGGACATGCTGGCCCTGTCCGGCGGTGTGCCGGAAGCCGTCGCCAATCCGCAGATCCGCCTGCAGCGCGGCAACACCACCTACGGCATCTCGCTCGACCGGGTGATGAAAGACACCGATCTGAACGTTTCCGTGCGCGGTGGCGACCGGATGTTCGTCGAGGCGGATGAGCGTTACTTCCTGTCGCTGGGGGCCGCCGGAACCCGCGCCCAGCACCATTTCCCGCAGGATCGGGTGACGGCACTGGATGCGATGTCGATCATCGGCGGCCTGGCGCCCACCCGGGCAGACGCCCAGGGTATTCTGGTGCTGCGCGCCTATGACCCGGGCATTGTCCGGGCCGATGGCTCGGGTCCGCGCCATTCCCGCACCATCTTCACCATTGACCTGACCAGCGCCGACGGGCTGTTCAGCGCCGGCGAGTTCGACATTCAGCCGGGCGACCTGATCTATGTCACGGAAAGCCCGCTGATCGGCACCCGCAACGCGCTGTCGCTGATCGGCTCGGTCTTCGGTCTGGCGGTCAACGCCAACAAGCTGAACAACTGACCCCGCGCCGCTTTGGCGCGCGGTTCAGCGCGTCATGTTGTAGTCGTGATGCGCGATCGCGGTTTCGATGTTGTCATGATAGTAAAGCTTGCCGCCCTCAAGCACGACGCCAACCTGGCACAGATCGCGCACCATCCGCATCGAGTGGCTGACCACCACCGCCCCCGCCGTCTGCATCCGCGCCTTGAACAGAGCCGAGCTTTTGGCCTTGAAGGCCGCGTCCCCAACCGAGGTCACCTCGTCCACCAGATAGGTGTCAAAGGGAATGCCCATCGACACACCGAAGGCCAGGCGTGACCGCATGCCAGAGGAATATGTGCGGAACGGCAGGTGGAAATGCTCGCCCAGCCCGGCAAAGCCTTCGACGAAGGCCACCAGCTCGTCCGCGTCCACGCCATAGATCCGCGCGACAAAGCGGGTGTTCTGCGCCCCGGAAAGCTCGGGGTGGAACGACCCGGCAAAGCCCACCGGCCAGGAAATGCTGCCGGTTGACACGATGCGGCCGGACGTCGGCGCCAGCGTCCCGGCGATCATCTGCAACAGCGTCGATTTTCCCGCCCCGTTCCGGCCAAGCAAGGCGACCGATTGACCAGAGGCAAAGGTGATGCTGACATTTCTCATCACCACCTTGCGGCGGCCTTCGATGTGAAAGATCTTGGTCAGGTTTTCCAGTCTGATCATGACAGCCGGTCCTCAGCGCCGATCCTTCAGGGAATAGGCGACCAGCACGCCGATCGACCAGATCAGACCGAGAAACAGGACCAGCAATCCAAGGATCGAAAGCCGTTCGGGATAGCGGGACACCTCCGCCGTCGTCGGCAGCACATGGGCTGCCAGATAGCGGCTGGTCCGCAGGCTTTCCGCCTTGGCGCTGTCATAGGCCGAAAGGGCGGCGACATAAGCCTTTTCGGCAAATTCACGATCCACCAGCAGGCGCTCATAATCGGCGGCAAGGGCGGCGAGGTCTTTCTGCCCGCCCTCGGCCCCGACTTTCGCACGTTCTGCCGCGATCCGGGCCACGATCACCTCGGCCCGGCGCCTGGCCTGCACCAGCCGCGGGTCGTTTTGTGCGGCATCTGCCAGCAGGTCGATCTCGATCTGGGCCTCGGCCAACTGGTTTTCGAGCGTGCCGACAAGCCCGGCCTGAATCTGGAAATCCGTCGTCGGATCGACGATCTGGTTTTTCACCCGAAAGGCCGTGACCGCCTCGCGGGCAGTCCGCAGCCTGTCTTCTGCCGCCTGCAGGTCGCTGCGCGAATAGCGCACCGCATCCTCGCGCGCCGCCGCGCTGAGATCGTTGATCATGCGCGCGCTTTCATCCAGCAAGGCCTGCGCGATCTCCGTCGCATCCGCTGGTTCAAAGGCCAGAACGCGGACTTCGATCAGCCCGGTTGTGCTGTCATACGAGGTTTGAACCATGCGCTGCCAGTAATCGACCAGATCCTCGATCGAACCATCGGCGTCAAAGGTGAAAACCGGATCCCCCCATGGCTTCGACCAGGTTGTGCGCAGGTCGACCCGGGCATCCATGTCGGCCACCAGCTTCTGGCTGCGCAGATACTCGTAAAGAATATCAGTGTCCGAAGAGGAGGATTTGGTCAGCGAAGTCAGGCCGCCCAGAATGTCGGCAGCGGCGCTGGCGTCTTCGCGCCGGACAGAAAAACCGACGGTGGAGGCATACTGGTCCTTGGCGACACCCCAGAGATAGACCGCCGAAACCAGAACCGGCAGCAGGATGACAACAAGAAAGGACAGAAACAAGAGCCTGTGACGCGGTTTGATATGGGCAGGGCTGGCCATGGGGCCTGCGGCCGCGGACGCCTCGGCCAACATCTCGGGCGTGAATTCGACCGTCGCCTTTTCGGCACGATTCACCCTGCCCCGCCCGGCCATCATCGCCGCCTTTGGCCCCAAAGCGCGTTTCCGTGCCACGGCCGGCGTCGGATATTCGGCATCGGCAACCTCTGGTGCTGCCTTTGCCTCATCCTGCTGCCGGCGCCGATTGCCCGCCATCACCCGCCCGGCTCCCGCCCCAGCCCTGACCCGCCGCTTTGGCCCCCCGGCTTCATCGCGCGATGCCTCGGTGTTCGCAGCTTCGGCGTCTGTCGGAGAGGTGGGGGTGGAAGACACGGGGCCTCACGGAATGATTTGTTTCCCAGAGCGATATCCTACATATTGCGACGCAAAAAGCCCAGAAACCATCTGGACTTTCCCGAGTTGCTTGGGCCAATGCGCCAGATGTCTGATAATTCCGCCGACGACGACCAAATCATGCCCGATCTGCCCGCGGGGGAGGTGCTTGCTTCTCATCCAAGGCGCAGCTTTGCCACGTTCCGCGCCGTTGCAGCGCTGGTCCTGCGCGAGATGTATACCACCAACGGCCGCTCGCCCGGCGGCTATCTCTGGGCCATCCTCGAGCCGGTTGCCGGGATCGCGCTTTTGTCGATCATCTTCTCGCTCGGGTTCCGCAGCCCCTCGATCGGCACCAATTTTGCGCTGTTCTATGCGACGGGTCTGGTGCCGCTGACCTTCTTCACCGCGATCGCGGGCCGGGTCGGACTTGCGGTGAGTTACTCGCGGCCGCTGCTGGCCTATCCCAGCGTGAAGTTTCTCGATGCCATTCTGGCCCGCTTCCTGCTGAACGCGCTGACCCAGGTCATGGTGGCCTATGTGATCTTTGCCGGAATTCTGATCGTCTTTGATGTGCGGGTCATCCTCAACCTTCCTGCCGTCGCGCTGTCGTTGGTGATGTCGGGCATGCTTGCGCTGGGAATCGGAACGCTGAACTGCTTCCTGTTCACGCAATTCCCGGTCTGGCAGCAAGTCTGGTCGATCCTGACCCGCCCGCTGTTCATCGTTTCCTGCGTGTTCAACCTGTTCGACCAGCTTCCGGTCTGGGCGCGGGACTGGCTGTGGTACAATCCGATCGTTCACACCGTGGGCATGATGCGCCACGGTTTCTATTCGACCTATCACGCGCCCTATGTGTCGGTGCTGTATGTCGCCGGGGTCAGTCTTGTGACCGGGGCGGCAGGGCTCATGCTGCTCTACCGCCATCAGTATTCGCTGCTGGAACGCTGACCGTCAGAGCGGGTTCACCGTGAAGGCCGGCATGGCGCCGCCGCTCTCTTGCGCCGCAAGGAAGGCGCGGCCGCAGTCCAGCGCCTCGCGGATCGTTACGTCCATGTCGAGATAGCGATAGGTGCCGAGGCGGCCGACGAAGGTGACATTGGCCTCGGCGCGGGCCAGATCGACATATTCGGCCAGAAGGGTTTTCTCGGCGACCTGACGGATCGGGTAATAAGGAATGTCGTCGGGACCGCAGGCCCGCGAAAACTCGCGGTACAGCACCGAGCCTTCATGGCTTTCCCAAGGGGCAAAGTGCTTGTGTTCGGTGATGCGGGTATAGGGCACCTCGACATCGCCGTAGTTCATCACCGCGCAGCCCTGCCAGTCGCCCTGATGCTCGAAGCGCTCGAAATCCAGCGTGCGGTAACCCAGACGGCCAAGGCGATAGTCGAACCAGCCGTCGATCGGGCCGGCATAGAACACATGGTCAAAGCCGGCCGCCTCGTCGCGGGTGACGGGGCGGTTCAGCTCGACCGTGATATTGGCGTGATCAAGGATGCGGTCGACCATCGCGGTATAGCCGTTTTCCGGCATCCCCTGGAATTTATGGAAGAAATAGTTGTCGTCGTAGTTGAAGCGCACCGGCAGGCGCTTCAGGATTGAGGCCGGCAGATCGCGCGGCGAGCAGCCCCATTGCTTGATGGTGTAGCCCTTGAAGAAGGCCTCATAAAGCTGTGGCCCGACAAAGCGCAGCGCCTGATCCTCGAAGGTCTGCGGATCGGTGATGCTGGTATCGGCCTTGCTTTCCAGAAACGCCCGCGCCTCGTCGGGGCGCAGGGTCTGGCCGAAGAACTGGTTGATGGTGTGCAGGTTGACCGGCAGCGAATAAACCGCGCCCTGCGAGGTGGTCTTGACCCGGTTCTTGTAGGGCTGGAAGGTCTCGAAGCGATTCACATAGTCCCAGACCTCGGCATCGTCGGTGTGGAAGATGTGCGGGCCGTAGACATGCACCATGACATCCGATCCGGCGTCGCGCTCGGTATGGCAGTTGCCGGCGATGTGGCCGCGCGCGTCACGCACCGTCACGCGGTGGCCCGCCTCGGCCAGCATACGCCCGATCACCGCCCCGGAAAGGCCGGCCCCCACCATCAGAACATGCTTGGTCATGAAATCTCCAGCTTCGGTCTTGCCACGTCGGTTCCGACGTGGCGCAATGTTTCAAGGCGCGCGAAAAGGGCTCCGGCGTCGGGTGGCAACGCAGGCGCTATCTGCCAAGCCGGAAAAGCCTTCGTCAAGACGGGCAGGGGCGGGCTGCGCCAAAATCCGCCCCCCGGTCTCAGCCGATCTTGCCCCGTTGCCCGCCGGTCTGCCCGCGGTCGCGCAACAGATGGTCGGCCAGCACGCAGGCCAGCATCGCCTCGCCGACCGGAACGGCGCGGATGCCGACGCAGGGGTCGTGGCGCCCCTTGGTGATGAGGTCCAGCTCCTCGCCCTTCTGGTTCACCGTGCGGCGCGGCGTCAGGATAGACGAGGTGGGTTTCACCGCAAAGCGCACCACCACCGGCTGGCCCGAGGAGATGCCGCCCAGAATGCCGCCGGCGTGGTTCGACAGGAACTCCGGCCCGTTCGGCCCCATGCGAATCTCGTCGGCGTTCTCAACCCCGGTCAGGCTGGCCGAGGCCATGCCATCGCCGATCTCCACCGCCTTGACCGCGTTGATCGACATCATCGCGGCGGCCAGATCGCCGTCCAGCTTGCCATAAAGCGGTGCGCCAAGGCCCGCCGGGACACCTTCAGCCACCACTTCGATCACCGCGCCCACCGAATTGTGCGACAGGCGCAGCTCATCCAGATAGGCCGCCCAGTCCGCGGCCATCACCGGATCGGGGCACCAGAACGGGTTCTGGCCGATCTGGCCGGCATCGAACCGCGCCCGGTCGATCGCCTTTGGCCCCATCTGCACCATATAGCCGCGGATCGTCAGGCCCGGCACAAGCGCCGCCAAAACCGCCCGCGCCACACCGCCCGCTGCAACCCGCGAGGCAGTTTCCCGCGCCGAAGACCGCCCGCCGCCGCGATAATCGCGCAGCCCGTATTTCTGGTGATAGGTGATGTCGGCATGCCCCGGCCGGAAGGCCTGCGCAATGTCGCCATAGTCCTTCGAGCGCTGGTCGGTGTTCTCGATCATCAATTGGATCGGCGTGCCGGTCGTCATCCCCTCGAACACTCCCGACAGGATGCGCACCTGATCGGCCTCTTGCCGCTGGGTAGTGAATTTCGAGGTGCCGGGCTTGCGGGCATCGAGCCAAGGCTGCAGATCTGCCTCGGTCAGGGCGATCCCCGGAGGGCAACCGTCCACCGTGCAGCCGATCGCCGGGCCATGGCTTTCGCCCCAAGTGGTGACGCGGAACATGTGACCGAAGGTGTTGAAGCTCATCGCGGACCTCGTGGTTTTCCCCCGCATAGGCAAAACCGCCATGCGGGGGAAGGGGGAACGCGCGGCTTAGTGCGCCAGTTCGGCCCTTTGCCCGCGGGTTTTCCACAACGACACCGCCACACCGGCGCCAAGGATGGCGAAAGTGATGCCCAGCGACAGCGAGGGCGGGAACTTGGCCCAGCCCATCAGATCGGCCGCGAAGACCTTCGACCCGATGAACACCAGAAGGATGGCCAGCGCATATTTCAGATAGGCAAAGCGGTGCAGGATCGCCGCCAGCGCGAAGTAAAGCGCGCGCAGGCCAAGGATGGCGAAGATGTTCGAGGTGTAGACGATGAAAGGATCGGTGGTGATGGTGAACACCGCCGGCACCGAGTCGACCGCGAAGACCAGATCGGCCAGCTCGATCATCACCAGCGCCAGAAACAACGGCGTGACAAAGCGGGTCACCTTGCCCGCCTTGTCCGGCTCGGTCACGAAAAACGCATTGCCGCGCAGCCCGTCGGTGACATTGAACATCCGGCGCATGAGACGGATCAGGGCGTTTTCGCCGATGTCATGCTCCTTGTCGGCGACCGTCAGCATCTTGATGCCGGTGAAGATCAGGAAAGCGGCGAAGACGTAGAGAATCCAGCCGTATTGCGCCACCAGCGTCGCCCCGAGGCCGATCATGATGCCGCGCAGCACGATCACCCCAAGGATGCCCCAGAACAGCACCCGGTGCTGATAGGCACGCGGAATGGCAAAGAAGCCGAAGATCAGGGCGATGACAAAGATGTTGTCCAAGGCCAGCGTCTTTTCAACGACGAAGGCCGTCAGATAGTTCGCCGTGGCATCCCAGCCCATCTGCCACCAGACGAAACCGGAAAAGCCAAGGCCAAGGGCAATATACATGGTGGAAAGCTTCAGGCTTTCCCGGACGCCGATCTCTTGTGCGCCGTCCTTGTGCAGCACGCCCAGATCCAGCACCAGAAGGGCGATCACCAGCCCGATGAAGGTGAACCACATCCACAGCGGGGTTCCCAGAAACGCAATCGACAGAAAATCCACAGGTCAGACCTTTCTCGCATGGGGGCGCCGAGAGGTCAGCCAAAGGGTCCGGGCATGACATCGAGCGCGCTCGATGCGGTCCGACATCACGTTTGCACGTCAGAGGGGCCCGGTCCGCAGGCCCAAGATGGTTCACGGTTTCGGCATTTCAACCCCCGCTTCGCCGTTTTCAGCTGCGCAGCAGGTTCATCGCATGGACAAGAGCTTCGGAAATGCCGGGCTCCGACAGGGCATGACCCGCCATCGGGATCATGTGAAACCGCGCCTTGGGCAATGCCTGCGCCAGCTTCCAGGCCGAGGTCGGGGGGCAAATCATGTCGAAGCGGCCCTGAATGATGGTCGTTGGGACATGGGCGATGCGGGCGGCGTTGGCGACAATCCAGCCGTCGCTTTCCAGAAACCCGCCGTTGACAAAATAGTGGTTCTCCAACCGGGCAAAGGCGCGGGCATATTCTGCCGGGCCTTCGCCCGCCGCCCCATCCCCCAAGACCGAGGCCAGCGAGTTCTCCCACCCGGCCCAGGCCCGCGCGGCGCGGGTTTCTTCGCCCAACAGGCCCGAGAACAGCCGCGTATTGTAAGCCGCCAGAAGATCGTGGCGTTCGCCTTCGGGAATGACCGACAGGAAGCGCGTCCACAGTTCGGGATAGAACGCCCCTGCGCCGCCGCCGTAGAACCATTCCAGCTCGGCTTTGGTCATCAGGAAAACACCGCGCAGGACCATGGCCGTCACCCGGTCAGGATGGGTGATCGCATAGACAAGCGCCAAGGTCGCGCCCCAGCTGCCGCCGAACAGCGCGAAGCGATCAATCCCCAGATCGCCGCGGATCCGTTCGATGTCGCTGACCAGATGCCAGGTGGTGTTGGCCTCGACGCTGGCATGCGGGCGCGACCGACCGCAACCGCGCTGGTCGAACAGCACCACCCGGTAATGGCCTGGATCGAAATAGCGCCGCATCGCCGGGCTGCACCCGCCACCCGGCCCGCCATGCAGCACCAGCACCGGCACGCCCTGCGGATTGCCGCATTGCTCGACAAACACGCGGTGACCGTCCCCCACCTCGATCACCCTTTGGTCAAAGGGCTCGATCGGCGGATAAAGATAGTCAGCTGCGCGCTTTTGGCCTGATCTCTGGTCCATCATCGTCCTATATTACCGACAGAAAGACTGCGCCGCATCGCGCCGCTGTGCAAGGAGTTCCGCATGACCACCACCATCGACCCCACCGAAGTGGCCAAGTTCGAAGCCATGGCCGCCGAATGGTGGGATCCGAACGGCAAGTTCAAGCCGCTGCACCTGATGAACCCCTGCCGGCTGGATTACATCACCATGCAGATTGCGGCAGAGTATGACCGCAATCTGGTGGCACCGCATCCGTTCGAAGGGCTGCGCATTCTCGACATCGGCTGTGGCGGCGGGCTTTTGTCGGAACCCATGGCGCGGCTGGGGGCCGATGTGGTGGGCGCCGACGCGGCGGCACGAAATATCCCGGTCGCGCAGGTACATGCCGAACAGTCGGGCCTGAAGATCGACTATCGCGTGACCACCGCTGAAGATCTCGCGGCCACGGGCGCGCAATTCGACGTCGTGCTGAATATGGAGGTTGTCGAACATGTTGCCGACCCGCTGGCCTATCTGACCGCCTGCCGGCAGCTGCTGAAACCCGGCGGGCTGATGATCTGCTCGACGCTCAACCGCAACCCGAAGTCCTTCATGATGGCAATCGTCGGCGCGGAATGGGTGATGCGCTGGCTGCCGAAGGGCACGCATGACTGGGCAAAGTTCATCACCCCGGAAGAGCTTTACGACCTGATCCGCCGGGCCGGGCTTGATCCGGTGGACAAGCAGGGCATGGTGTTCAATCCGGTCAGCTGGCGCTGGTCCTTGTCGGACCGCGATCTGTCGGTGAACTATGTCACGGCCAGCGTCAAACGCTGACGCGCGGCTTCCCGCCTGACCCCAGAATTTCCGCCTGTCCCGATTGCGCATGGCCCCAAGGCTTGCGATACTCAACCACCATTTCTGGGGGTTATTCATGGCTGCCGCTACGATCCGTTGTTTGGGTCGCATGGGTGTTTTCGCGCTGGCCTTTGTCGCGTCTTCTGCGCAGGCACTTGATCGGGTTGAGTTTCTTGTCAACTCCGCAGATGGGGATCTGACCAGCGCCCTGCGTGCCGCTTCTGTGGTGCTGGCAAGCGAGCGGGATGGCCAGACCGCGGCGCAGGACATCCTGACAGATGGCCGCGCGGAATATGCCGCCCTTCTGAATGCGCTATACGCCCGCGGGCATTACTCGGGCGTGATCCATGTCTATGCCGATGGGCAAGAAGTGGCCGCGATCCCGCCGCTGGATGCCCCCTCTCGCATTGGCCACATCCGGATCACCGTCGATCCCGGCCCGCGTTTTGCGCTGTCACGCGCCAGCGTAGAGCCGCTGCCCCGCCGCCCGGACCTGCCCAAGGGTTTTCGCCCCGGTGCGCCCGCCGAAAGCGGTGTCATCCTCGGCGCGGCGACGGCTGCGGTCGATGGCTGGCGGGCGCAGGGCAACGCCAAGGCCCGCATCTCGGCGCAGGACATCGTGGCCGACCACGCCCGCGCCACGCTTTCCGCCACCATTCGGGTAGAGCCCGGCCCGGTCCTGCGCTTTGGGCGTCTGACTGTGGAAGGTCAGGACCGGATGCGCGAAAATCGAATCCGCAAGATCGCGGGCCTGCCTGACGGCGCGCGGTTTGACCCCAGGGATCTTGACCGCGCCGCCGACCGTCTGCGGCGGACCGGTGTGTTCAAATCCGTCACGCTGACGGAAGACGAAGAGATCACCCGGCCCGACCTTCTGGGCATCACCGTCACTGTGGTCGAACAAAAGCCGCGCCACTACAGTTTCGGCGCGGAGCTGGCCAGCATGGACGGGCTGATGCTTTCGGCCAACTGGCTGCATCGCAACCTGATGGGCGGCGGCGAGCGGCTGGAACTCGGCGCCGAGCTCACCAATATCGGCACCAGCTCGGGCGGCACCGACTATATCCTCGGGGCCAGGATCAACCGTCCGGCCACCTTTACCCCCGATACCAGCCTGGGTCTGGCCTTTGAAATCAGTCGCCTCGACGAAGCGGATTTCGATGCCGATATCGCCAGCACAGGCGCCACGCTGACCCATGTGTTTTCCGACAGCCTGACCGGGCGCGTGGGGCTGGCCTATGAACATGCCGCGATCACCGATGCCATCGGCCAGCTCACCTATCGCAATCTGGCCCTGCCCCTTGGCCTGACCTGGGACCGCCGCGACAGCAAGACCGATGCCAGACGCGGCATCTACATCGACGCCGAAATCAAGCCGTTCAAGGGCTTCGGCATCACCGATGACGGCGTTCGGACCAAACTGGATTTGCGCGGCTACAGGGCTCTTGGGGCCGAACAGAGACTGGTTCTGGCTGCCCGCCTGCAACTGGGCGCGATTTTCGGAGCCTCGCTGCTTGGCACCCCGCGCGATGATCTGTTCTATTCTGGCGGGGCGGGAACGGTGCGCGGGCAGCCCTATCAGTCTCTGGGGGTCGAGATCCTGCGCGGCGGGCTGAACACCTCGATCGGGGCAAATCACTTTGTCGGCGCCTCGCTTGAAGCGCGGCTCAGGGCAACCGAACGGCTGGGGCTGGTCGGGTTTGTCGATGTGGGGCGTATCGACATTGGCGGCTTTTTCAACGACACCGGCGACTGGCACGCCGGTGCGGGGCTTGGCGTTCGCTATGCAACCGGCGTCGGCCCGCTGCGGCTTGATCTGGCCGCGCCGGTCGGCGGCAATACCGGCGACGGGCTGCAGATCTACCTTGGACTGGGGCAGGCCTTCTGATGAACCGCACCGCCCTCCTTGCGCTTTGCCTGCTGCCCCTGCCGGCTTTCGCCCAAAGCGATGACCGCAGCTATCTGACCGCCTTTCTGGAGGACAACCTTTCGGGGGCGGGTCGTCAGGTTGTCATTACCGGCTTTGATGGCGCCTTGTCTTCCCAGGCCCGCATCGCGGAACTGACCATCGCCGACGAACAGGGGGTCTGGCTGACCCTGCGCGATGTCGTGCTGGATTGGAACCGCAGCGCGCTGTTCAGTGGCAATGTCTCGGTCAACGAGCTTTCGGCCGCAGAGATCATCGTCGCGCGGCCGCCGGTAACCGGGGAAACCTCGCCCCAGCCCGAGGCGGGCAGCTTCAGCCTGCCGGACCTGCCGGTTTCGGTGGAAATCGGGCGGCTGGCAGCGGATCGCATCACTCTCGGGCCCGAGGTCCTGGGTCAGGCGGTGGAAGGACGGCTTGAGGCAGACCTGACACTTTCCGGCGGGATCGGTGATGCCAATCTGCTGCTGGAGCGGCAGGATTCCGGCCCGGATGGCCGCATTGCCCTGAAGGCCAGCTACTCCAACGAAACCCGCCTTCTCGGCCTTGACCTGACCGCTGCCGAAGCGGCGGGGGGGCTGGTGGCGACAGCCCTGAACCTGCCGGGCCATCCGGCGGCCGAACTGAAAATCATCGGCAACGGGCCGATCAGTGACTTTGTTGCCGATGTTGCCCTGTCAACCGACGGACAGCCACGGCTGGCGGGCCGTGTGGTCACGCAATCGGGCCTGACCGAAACCGGTTTTGCCGCGAACCTGTCAGGCGATGTCGCGCCGCTGTTTCTGCCGGATTACGCCGAATTCTTTGGCGACCGGGTGGAACTCGTCGGCTCTGGCACGGCTTTTGCCGATGGCCGCATCGACCTGTCGCGCCTGAGCGTGACCGCCAAGGCGATCGACCTTGCCGGATCGGTCTCGCTGGCGGCGGATGGCAGCCCGAGCCGCTTTGACCTGAAGGGCAGGCTTGCACATGCCGACAGGCAGCCCGTGCTCTTGCCGTTGACCACGGAGATACCGGTTCGCGTTGAAAGCGCCGATCTGGCGATCAGTTTCGACAAGAGCAGGGGAGAGGGGTGGCAGGCAGAAACCACAGTCTACGGGCTGGATAGAGCCGATTTTCGCGCCAACAAGCTGACTTTGACCGGATCCGGCCGAATCCGCCCGGGGGAATTCGGTGCGACCTGCAGGTTTCGCGGCGACGGCCTGCAGCCAACCGATGCCGCCATGGCCCGCGCGCTGGGTTCAAGGCTGTCGGGCGATGCGGTGTTGTATTATCGCCGCGCCGAGGGCAGTTTCGCCATCCCGGAGCTGAACCTGCAGGGTGCGGATTACGGCGCGACCCTTTCTGGTGCCCGGATTGCCGGGCTGGCAGAGGGGCTGGCGCTTTCGGGCAAGATCTCGGCCCGTCTGGACGACCTGTCGCGGCTGGACGGCTTGGCCGGGGTGCCTTTGGCGGGCTCGGCACAGGGCGAGATTTCCGGCAATTTCACCCCGCTGTCGGGCACCTTCGACCTTGCGGTAAAGGTCGACGGACAAGACATGCAAAGCGGTCAGGCGATGCTGGACAGCCTGATGCGGGGTCAGACGAGCCTGGCTGCCCATCTGCAGCGCAACGAGGCGGGCCTGCGGCTTTCAAGGGGCAGACTGACCGGCAACGGACTGGAAGCCCTGATTGAAGGCCTCATTTCCTCGACCGCCAGCGACCTGACCGCCCAATTCCGGCTGGACGACCTTGCCAGCCTTGGTGACGGCTTCGGCGGTGCGATCGAGGCCGGGGCGCGAATGACCGGCCCCTTGGCAACCGCCCACATCACCACGACGGCCAACGGCAAGGCCCTGCGCAGCGGCAACGCCGAAGTGGACAAGCTGCTGACCGGCGAAAGCCGGATTGCCGCCGATCTGGACCTGCGATCGGGCAAGGTACAGATCAACCGCGCCACGCTGACGAGCCCTGAAATCAAGGCCACCGTTGCCGGCCTCGCCGATGGCGCTGAACAGGTGCTGAACCTTGAGGCCAGTTTGCGCAACCTTGGGCTGCTGCTGCCGGAATTTCCGGGGCCATTGTCGGTAACCGGCACGATCACGCGCGACAGCGCCGGGATGGGGCTGGATGTGTCAGGCAAGGGGCCGGGTGGCATCGAGGCGGCGATCAAGGGGCAGATCGCGCCCGAGCGGTCCGATCTGACGATTCGCGGCCGGGCGCAGGCAGGTCTGGCCAACGCTTTCCTTTTGCCCCGTTCGATGGCCGGTCAGGTGGGGTTTGATCTGCGGCTGAATGGCCCGATGGCGCTTTCGTCGCTTTCCGGCCCGGTCACGCTGGAGCGCGGCCGGCTGTCCGATCCGTCGCTGGCCTTTGCTTTCGACGGGATCTCGGCCCGGGCCACGCTGTCGGGCGGGACGGTGAACCTCACAGGCTCCTTGCCGTTGACCACCTCGGGCAAGGTGGCAGTTTCCGGCACTGTTGGCCTTGCAGAGCCGTTTGTGTCGGCCTTGGGTCTTGATCTGCAAGGGGTCACCCTGCACGACCCCGACCTGTTTGAGACACGGCTGGCCGGCGCGCTGCGGCTTACCGGACCATTGCTGGCGCGGCCCCTGCTGGCGGGGCGGATCACCCTGATCGAGACCGAGCTGCGGGTTCCTTCCACCGGCTTTGGCGGCGCGGCGGGGCTGCCGGAGTTGCTCCACCGCAACGAGCCCGAAGATGTGCGCGCGACCCGCGCTCGGGCCGGCTTGCTGACCGAGGCTGAGGGCGCAGCGCGGTCAGGTGGCGGCGATCTGGGGCTGGATGTGACGATCTCGGCGCCGAACCGGGTTTTCATTCGCGGCCGCGGGCTTGATGCAGAGTTGGGCGGCGAGGTGCGGCTTTTGGGCAGCTTGTCGGCGCTGGCCCCGGCCGGGGCCTTCAACCTCATTCGCGGGCGACTGGACATTCTGGGCAAGCGCTTTGATCTGGATGAGGCGCTGATGCAGCTGGAGGGCGATCTGGTTCCCTTCCTGCGGATTGTGGCCAGCACGGAAAACGACGGCATCACCGCCAATGTGCTGATCGAGGGCCGCGCGGATGATCCGAAGGTCAGCTTCACCTCGACGCCGGACCTGCCGGAGGAAGAGGTTGTGGCCCAGCTTTTGTTCGGGCAGGGCTTGCAGAACCTGTCGGCCCTGCAGGCGCTGCAACTGGCCAGCGCGGTGGCCACGCTCGCCGGACGCGGCGGCGAGGGGGTCATGACGAAGCTGCGGCAGGGGATCGGCATCGACAACCTTGACGTCAAGACCACGGCGGAGGGTGGCACCGAGGTGACCGCGGGCAAATACATCGGCAAGAACGCCTATACCGAGGTGACAGTCGGGCAGGACGGCAAAAGCCAGATCAACCTCAACCTTGACCTGACCGACAGCATCACCCTGCGCGGGCGGGCCGGGTCTGACGGTCAGACCGGCGTCGGGGTGTTTGTCGAGAAGGACTACTGACGCTTGCGCCTATGCCGCTCGGCATCGACGGCGGCGCCAAGAAGCACCGCATAGGCCGAGACATACAGCCACATCATCAGCGCAGCGACTGCACCGATGGAGCCGTAAATCCTGTTGTAACTTGGAAAATTCTCAAGGTAGAGCATGAAGCCCCGCGTCGCCAGCACCCATAGGACCACTGCCACCAACAACCCCCAGGACAGCAGCGGCGGCGGCTTTGACCCGTGGTTCGGGCCCAGCCGATAGGCCAGCGCCATCGCCAGAATGCCAAGCCCGAGACCCAGCGCCATGTTGGTGCCTTGCAGGGCCCGCAGCCCATAGGCCCCCAAGGGCAGGAAGGCGACGATCAGCGGCAGGATCACCGCCAGCACCAGCGCCGCCAGCACCAGCCCGACCAGCACGAAGGTCAGCGCCACCGCCCGCAACTGGTGCCAATGGCCCGAGCGGTTCGGGCGATGGTGAATGGCATTCAGCCCGCGGATCAGCGCCGCCACGCCGGCACGGGCCGACCAGAGGGCGAAGGCCGTGGACAGCAGGGTAGTCAGACCGAGATTCGACGAGGTCGCGCTCAGAAGGCTTTCGACCTGTCCGGTGATGAGCGCCAGCACATCGGGCGGCAGAACCGGGCGCAGCAGCTCCAGCTCCTGCCGGATGACGCTCGGGTCGGAGACGAAGCCCCAGATGGCTATGACCGCTGCCGCCGCCGGAAAGATGGCAAGAAAGCCATAAAAGGCGACGCCCGCCGCGATCAGGTCAAGCTCGGCCTGTTCGGTGCGCCGGTAAAAGCGCCAGAAGGCAGCCAGAACATCGGGGGGAATGAAGCGACGCATGACGTCAAGATGGGTCAAGCCATCCCGCCGGGCAAGGGGTTAGAGCCGGAAGCCGTCAGGGATGCTGTCGCGGTCCTCCAGCACCAGATCGACCATGGTGGTCGCGACCTTGGGGGCCATGCCGAAACCGATCTTGAACCCGCCATTGGCGACAAAATGCCCGGGCCGACCTGGCCAGGCCCCCAGGATCGGCGCCTTGGTCCGGGCGCGGGGGCGGATGCCCGCCCAGCGCTCCAGAACCGGCGCAGCGGCAAGGATCGGCAGAGCGGTGGCCGCGCGCAGCAAGACAGTCTCTAACAGGCCATCAGTGACTGAATCATCTTGCCAGTGATGCTCGCTTGTCGACCCGATTGCGACGGTTCCATCGGCATGGGGAATGATGTGCAGGCCATCGACATAGAGTTGCGGCGCAGTCCGCGCGTCGAATTTCAGACTGATCGCCTGCCCCTTTACCCCGTCACCGACCGGGCGCCCAAGGTCGGCGGAGAGCTCGCGCAAGCCCTGCACCCCGGTTGCCCAGATGACCGGGCCTGCTTCGGTCGCGTCGCCTTCGATCACTTCGCCGCCGCGGGCGCGGATCGCAGCCACCAGCGCCGCCGCCGCCATGCGGGGATGCAGCCGCGCCGATAGCGTGTCATGCACCAGCCAGCCAGAGGCAGAGCGGGGCTCCCACGCGTCGCCTGTGGCGGGAACTACGCACCACTCGGCGAAACCATTCCAGAGACTAATGGCCGTTTCGTGACGTTTTCTGGCGAGATCAACCGCCGCGGCATCGGCCAGCGGCTGCAATCGGCCCACTCTGCCGTAGCCCGTGGGCAAACCGGCAGCCTGCGAAACCTGCCCCCAGAAGGCTTCGGCCATCACCAGGCTTTCCAGCTGAAATGCCTTCTTTGGGTTCCAGTTTTCCGGCACATGCGGCGACAGCGCGCCGACCAGCCCGCCGGACGACCCCGCGCCAATCCGGGCGCTCTCGATCAGTCGCACCCGCGCGCCGCGCCGGGCGGCCTCCCAGGCGATACACAGGCCAAAGGCGCCACCGCCGCGCACCGTAAGATCGACCCTTGCCATTCGCCAACGCCTTCCCCATGGTCCGCCCGAGTCGGAGATACGGCAGATGACGGGCGACGAACAGGGGCAGGGGCTTGATTGGCGCGACGGCGTCATCCCGGTGTCGCGCCGCTTCGACGACCCCTTTTTCTCGCTGAACGACGGGCTGGCCGAAACCCGCCATGTGTTTCTGGACGGCAACGATCTGCCCGCCCGCCTGCGCCCCGGATTTGGGGTGGCCGAGCTTGGCTTTGGCACCGGACTGAACCTCTTGGCCCTGCATCTTGCCAATCCGGGCGTTCCGCTGCGCTTCACCAGCTTTGAGGCCTTTCCGCTGACCGCAGACGAGATTGACCGCGCCTTGCAGCATTTCCCCGAGGCCCGAGCGGTGGCCGGGCCGTTTCTCGCGGCCTGGGAGCAAGGGATCAGACGGTTCCAGATCGGCGCGATCGCGGTTGACATTGTCATTGGTGATGCGCGGGAAACCTTGCCTGGCTGGCAGGGCCAGGCGGATGCCTGGTTCCTTGATGGCTTCTCGCCCGCCAAGAACCCCGAGCTTTGGGCGCCGGACCTGATGGCGGAAGTTGCCCGCCACACTGCGCCCGGCGGCAGTTTCGCCACCTACACCGCGGCGGGCCATGTTCGGCGGGCTCTGGCCGAAGCAGGGTTTCACGTGAAACGTTGCCCCGGCCACGGGCGCAAGCGGCATATGTCGGTCGGCCATTTGCCCGAGGACGGACAGGATGGTTGAGCAGAACAACCGCAAAGGCACGGTGTTCCTGATGTCGGCGATGCTGGTGTTCGCGGCACAGGACGGGATCTCGCGCCACCTTGGCAGTACATACAACGTGTTTTCCATCGTCATGCTGCGCTATTGGCTTTTTGCGGCCTTTGGCATCTGGTTGATGCTGCGGGCGCATCGCGGCATCGCGCCTGCCCTGTCCAGCCCGTTCAAGGCCATGCATGTCGGGCGAGGTCTGTTGCTGGTGGCGCAGATCTGCATCATGCAACTTGCCTTTGTCCGGCTTGGCCTGATCGAAAGCCATGCGGTCTTTACCACTTCGCCGCTGATGGTGGCCGCGCTGTCGGGTCCGATCCTTGGCGAGAAGGTGGGATGGCGGCGATGGGCGGCAATCGGGGTCGGCTGCCTGGGCGTGCTGGTCATTCTGAAACCGGGCGCCGGGGTGTTTTCGCTCTGGTCGCTGGTGCCGCTGCTCGGCGCTTTCCTCTACGCGCTTTACGGTCTCTTGACCCGCTATGTCGGACGGGCCGATTCCAGCCCCGTCAGCTTTTTCTGGATGGGCGCGATCGGAGCCGTCACCCTGACGGTGCCCGGCCTCTGGTTCTGGACGCCGATGACCCCCGGCGATTCGATCTGGATGGCCACCCTGTGCTGCACGGGCATTCTTGGCCACTACCTCCTGATCCGCTGCTACGAAGTTGCCGAAGCCAGCGCCGTGCAGCCCTTTGCCTATCTGCAACTGGTGTTCATCTCGATCTTCGGCATTACCATCTTCGGCGAGGTCCTGCGCTGGAACGTCGCCGCCGGCGCGCTGATCGTGGTCGCCGCCGGGCTCTTCACGCTTTGGCGGCAAAGGGTGCGCGCCCGGGCCGCAGCTACTGCCCGGTCAGCTCGGCCGTAAGCCGCACCGGGCCGGCCTGCCCTTTCAGCCGTTGGCGATAGATCACCAGACTTTCGGACACCCGCATCACATAGGTCCGGGTTTCGGCGAAGGGGATGGTCTCCACCCAGTCCACCGGATCACCGCTGCGCGGATCGCCGAATTCCGCCACCCACTTGCGCGGCCGCCCCGGGCCAGCGTTGTAACCTGACGCAACCATGGCGACCGAGGGGCCGAACTCCTCGACCATCTTCGCCAGATAGGCCGCACCCAGAGTGGCATTGTGGGCCGGATCAGAAGTCAGCTGCCGCGTCTCATGCGCAAGACCCATGCCCTTGGCCATCCGCCCGGCCGTTTCCGGCAAGAGTTGCATCAACCCCATCGCATTGGCATGACTGCGCGCAGCCGGATCAAACTCGGATTCGCGGCGACTGATCGCCAGCGCCAAAGCACGGCTGACCGCAAGGTTGTCGGGCACCATGTCAGGCACCGGGTAATAGGCGCGCGGCAGGATCCAGCCCTTCTCGGCCGCCTGCTTGGCCACCACCAGCGCGATATGCGGATCCTCCAGCAACAGCGCAAGGTCGCTCAGCGCCTCCAGCCCGGCGCGGTCCTGACTTTCGGCCAGATGCAGGAAGAACCGCTTGGCGAGGTTGGTGTCCCCGACATCCTCGGCAAGCCGGGCTGCGGCCAGCACCGAGGAACCGGCAAAGGCGGCGGTCTTGTAGCCCCGCGCCGGCTCGCCAACTGCGATCAGGGCCGGGTCCAGCGACAGGCCCAGCTTTTCAGCCGCCAACTGTCCGTAATAGGCGGTCTGATACTGCGCGGCCGATTGATAAGCCGCTTGCGCACCTGTCGCATCGCCCTTGGCCTCCAGCGCCCGCCCAGTCCAGTAATCCGCGCGCGACAGGCTGATCGGCGTCTTCACCCCGGCCTTGAGATCGGCAAAATGCCGCAGGGCGGTGTCAGCATCGCCCAGCTTCCGCAATGCGATGAAGCCGGCCAGAAACTCCAGATCGGCCCGGTCGCTCCCCTCTTTCAGGTGGTGCCGGGCTGCAAGCCGATAGGCCGTGCTTTCCTGGCCGTTGCGCATCAGCCACCGCGCCAGAAGCGCGCGGCGCTCGGCCCAGGCCTCGGGGCGCCCCAGCCGCGCCGGGCTGTCAGAGCGCTCCAGCAGCAATTCCGTGGCGTCAGGATAGTTGTCGCGCCGCATCCGCCAGAGAAACCGCTCATAAGCCAGACCGGGATCGTCCTTCAGCGCCGCTGGAACCGCGTCGATCAGCGCGCTTGCCCCCGCCTTGTCGGCCCGCAGCGCCAAGCGCGCCTTGGCCAAGGCCTGCCAGCCGGCCGAGACCCGCGGCACCATGCGCAGCGCCTCGGCGGTCCGCTTGCCATCCCAGAGCAGATTGTCCAGTCGCACCTCATGCGCCACGGCCATCGCCTCGCCTTGCAGATCCAGCAAGGCGGCCTCCTCATCCGCTTCGAATTTCAGCACAGCCCAGGCGCGATGGGCCTCCGCTTCCGCCTCACCGGGCCGGGCAGACTGCATCAGGGCCTTGACCAAGGCGACAGCCCCCTCCCCCGTCGCCGGTTTGGCCGCGCCGAAATAGGCGATCACCCGGGCCGGGTCCGTTGACCGCGCCACGGCCACTTCGCCCTTTTCCCGCAAGAGCGCCAGACCGGGCCAATCCGGATGCCGGGCCAGAAAGGCCTCATAATCCCCCAGCCGCGCCGCCTCGTCGCCGCCGCGCAGCCGGTGCCATTCCACCAGATCGGCGGCGCCCCCCCCCACCCCCGCGACGGCGGCCGAGGCGTTGGCCCAATCCTTGCCCGAAGCCAGTCGCAGGCCTTCGCGCAAGGCGTCTTCGGTCGGGCCGGCATGGGCAGGCAGCGCCATGGCGGCAAGGACGGGGATCATCAGGGCAAGACGTTTCATGCCGGTGATCCTGCCAGACACCCTCTGTCCCCACAACCCAAAGCCCCGTGAAGTCTGGCGTATCGGCAATGCTTGGCATTTCCCCCCCGCCCGTTTATTGAGGCTCCGTTTGCAACCGGGCGCAAATGCCCACCCCAGAAGGAGACGTGTCATGATCAAAGGGTCCATTCCAGCCCTGGTGACGCCGTTCAAGAACGGCGAGCTGGATCTTGATACGCTCAAACATCTGGTCGAATGGCAAATCGCCGAAGGCTCCACCGGCCTCGTGCCGGTCGGAACCACCGGCGAAAGCCCGACGCTGAGCCATGAAGAACACCAGACCGTCATCGAGGTGGTGGTGAAAACCGCCCGCGGCCGGGTGCCGGTGATCGCCGGGGCCGGGTCGAACAACACGGTCGAGGGCATCTCGCTGATGCGCTTTGCCGAAAGTGTCGGCGCCGATGCCGCACTGGTGGTGACGCCCTATTACAACAAGCCGACCCAGGCCGGCATGGTGGCGCATTACACCGCGCTGCACGACTGCTGCAATCTGCCGATCGTGATCTACAACATCCCCGGCCGCTCGGTGGTCGACATGTCGCCCGACACGATGGGCCAGCTTGCCAAGCTGCCGCGGATCATCGGCGTCAAGGATGCGACCGGCAAGATCGAGCGGGTCTCGATGCAGCGCGCGACCTGCGGGGCGGATTTCATCCAGCTTTCGGGCGAGGATGCCACCGCGCTTGGCTTCAACGCCCATGGCGGGGTGGGTTGCATCTCGGTCACCGCCAACGTCGCGCCGCGGCTTTGCGCCGAGTTTCAAGCAGCGACGCTGGCGGGCGATTACAAAAAGGCGCTCGGCTATCAGGACAAGCTGATGCCGCTGCACGAGGCGATCTTCCTTGAACCCGGTCTGGCCGGGGCCAAGTATGGCCTGTCGCTCCTCGGCAAGTGCAGCGAAGACGTGCGCCTGCCCTTGGTCACGCTGACCGACGGCACCAAGGCCCGCATCAAGGCCGCGATGAGCCACGCCGGGCTGATCTGACCCCCTCATCGTCGCCGTTCCGGCGCTCCTCGGGGTCCAACGACGAGCGTCGAAGACGACGAGGAGTTTGGCCATGACCGACAACCAGCGCGGCAGCCTGTTCATGACCCTCTCCATGGCGGGTTTCGCCGTGGAGGACATGTTCATCAAGTCGACCGCGCAAAGCCTGCCCGTCGGGCAGGTCTTGCTGGTCATGGGCCTTTGTGGCGCGCTGTGGTTTGCTCTTTTGTCCCACCGCGCCAGCGAACCTGCCCTGCCGCCGGCGCTCTGGTCGCGCACCATGGCGCTGCGCTCTTGCTTCGAAGTGACGGGCCGGCTCTTCTACGCGCTTGCCATCGCCCTCACGCCGCTGTCCGTCGCTTCCTCGATCCTGCAAGCGACACCTCTGGTCGTGGTTCTCGGCGCTGCCCTGATCTTTGACGAAAAGGTCGGAGCAAGGCGCTGGATGCTGACGACCCTTGGCTTCATCGGCGTCCTCGTGATCCTGCGCCCCGGGCTTGACGGCTTCGACGCCCAGTCGCTTCTGGCTGTGATCGGCCTTATCGGCTTTGCCGGACGCGATCTTGCCACCCGCGCCGCGCCGCCTGTGCTGTCAAACGCCCAACTCGGCACCGCGGGCTTTCTGGTTCTGGCCGCATCCGGTGCCGTGATCCTTGCCGTCACCCACCGCCCGGAACTCCCCGACCCGGTCGAAGCCGCCCAGATCCTTGGTGCCACTGTCTTTGGCGTCCTCGGCTACAGCTTCCTCACCCGCGCCATGCGGACGGGCGCGGTTTCGGCCGTCACCCCCTTCCGCTACACGCGCCTCCTGTTTGCCATGGCCCTCGGCATGGCGGTCTTCGGCGAGCGCCCGGATGCCGCCACGCTCATTGGCGCGGCGATCATCATCTTGTGCGGCGTATTGATCCTGACCCGCCGCTAAAGGTTGGTCACGGTGGTCGTGAAGCCTGCGGGCAGCGTCGCCTCCAGCAGTTCCAGATCCGCCGAACAGTCCCCGTATTGCACCGCCATCCCCGGCGGGATGACAAAAGCATCCCCCGCCGAAAGTGTGCGGTCCGGCTCGCCCCTGGCTTTCAGCGTCATGGTGCCTTCCAGAACGAAGGTGAAATGGATGTCCGTGTCATGCTTCGTTGCGGGCGGCGTACCGCCGTCGAACCTCGCCACCTGAATATTCGCAACCCCCCGTGTGCCCGCTGCAATGCCCGTGTCGCGGGCAGTAAAGCCCGGAATGCGGAAGGGCTGCCAAACCGCCTTGTCCTTCACATGATGCACGAATCGCTGACCCTGCCATTCGCGCGCCGGGTCGCCCTTGCCGTTCGGCAGAGTCATGTCGTGGTCGATCGTGGTGATATGTTCGGCCGGAACCCCGATCTCAATCACCTCGATGTTCGGCGAGGCATGGCACACCCGATGTCGGATTTCCGGCGGCTGGATCACGCAATCGCCGGCCGAAAGCCGCAGCATCTCGTTGCCCTGATCTTCGTAAAGCACGTCGACCCAGCCCTTGTAGCAGTAGATCAGCTGAAAGCCGACGGTATGGTAATGCACCATATCCGGTACCGGGCCACCGTCCGGGATGCGGATATGGCTGGCGATGATCGACCCGCCGAGGCGGCTGGGGATCAGGTCACGGTATTGCATCCCCGCCCGGCCGATGACCCAGGGCGCGGAATCCTTCAGCCGCCGCACACCGAATTCATGCACGGTCCTGGGCTGCACCAGCTGCGGCGACAGCGCCACCACCTCGATCTCGGTGCCGTTCGGTGCCAGCAGCCGGTCCAGCCCACCGGCAAAACTGGCCGGATCATCGGTCAGGATGCGGATCTTGCCCGGCCCGACCTTGGCAGATCTGTCGATCCGCACCCGCAGCCCATGGCCTGACAGCGTCGCAACCGAAGGATTGTCGGCGGGAAAGATGTTCTCCAGCCGCATGCCAAGGGTCTTGGTAAAGAACGGCAGATCATTGCGCAGCTCATTGGTCGGCAACAGGATTTCGGCAAGAATGGCATCGGTCATGAGGGGGCGTCCTTTGCAAGCGGATGCGGGGAAATGGCCGAGGAGACTACAAGGAACACGGCCTCGGCTCCTTGCTCCGTCAGATAGGCGTGCGGGTCAGTGGCGTCGAAATACAAGCTGTCGCCGGTTTCCAGCCGCAGCGGCGTGTAACTTTCCGACACAAAGATCAGCGGGCCTTGCAGCACATGCAGATATTCCTCGCCCGCATGTGCCAACAACCCACCGACCTGCGCCGGATCATGCGCAGTGGTGCGGTTGACGAAGGGATGCATCGCCTTTTGCCGCAGATCGCCGGCTATCAGCCGCGCTTCAAGTCGCGGGGTCGCAAATGCCGCCCCTTCACCGGCGCGGGTCAGGCTGCGGCGGCCGCGAAGCGGGCTGTCCTCCTGGAAGAAATCTGCGATCTCGACGCCGAACATCTGCGCCAACCCGTAAAGGTGCGGGGCAGAGACCTGGCTGTGCCCGGTCTCGATCCGGCTCATAGTGGCTTCGGAAACCCCTGTGCCCGCGGCCACTTCGGCCAGCGAAAGCTGACGCGACAAGCGCAGGGCGCGGATACGGGAGCCAAGATCGGAATCGGATTTCATGATTCCAATATGCACGAATCTTGCATATTTGCAAGTTTATTGCGAATCCAGCAACGCGGCCAAACCGGCGCGGTAGTCGGGATAACGCAGCGTCACCCCCAACTCGAGCTTGATCCGGTCATTCCGCACCCGTTTTGACTCGGCGTAAAAGCTGCGCGCCATCGGGGTCATTTGCGCCTCATCATAGGGAATGGCGGGCGGCTCGGGCAGGCCGAGAAGATCGGCGGCATGGCTCAGAACATCCTCGGGCGGGGCCGGGTCGTCATCGCAGACATTGTAAATTGCGCCGGGGTTCGGGCAGGCCATGGACGCGGCCAACGTCTGGGCAATGTCCTCGACGTGAATGCGGGAAAACACCTGGCCGGGCTTGAGGATCCGTCGCGCGCTGCCGTCGCGCACCTTTTCGAAAGGCCCGCGACCAGGACCATAGATGCCGGCCAACCGGAAGATGTGGACAGGCAGACCGGTGGCCAGCCACGCCTCTTCGGCCAGAACCCGTTGCCGGGCGCGCAGCGATTGCGGGTTGACCGGGGTTCCTTCGTCCACCCAGCCGCCCTCGTGGTCGCCATAAACCGCCGTGGTCGACAGATAGCCGACCCATACCGGCTTCGCCGCACGCAGCGCCGTCCCGGCCTCCCGCAAGAACGGGTCGCCCACCGAGTCCGGCGCGGCAGAGGCGAGGATATGGGTGCTGCGCGTCAAGACCGCGGCCAGATCGGTGGGCCAGAGCAGCGGCTCCACCCCTGCGGCGCGCAACTCCTCGGCGCGCGCCGGGGTGCGACAGGTGCCAATGACGGTCCAGCCTTTCGGCAACAATCGGGCGGCAAGTGCGCTGGCGGTATAGCCATGGCCAAGAGAAAGCAGCGTGTTCATGGCCGCACTATTGCGACAGGCCGGCGTCGCGGCAAGGCTTGATCGGCGCGACGCCTTGCCTCAGCATCGTTGCATGACCAACCCCGACCTCTCTGGCGCCCTGACCCTTGCCAGCCCCGAAGCCTGTCTTGCCCATTACAGGGCCTGGGCGGAAAGCTATGATGCGGGCTTTGCCAGCGACATGGAGTATCGCCTCCCGGCCCATGTCGCGGCAGCCTTCATGGCCGCCGGAGGCGGCAGCCCGGTTCTGGACATCGGAGCCGGCACCGGTCTTTTGGCAGAACGGCTGCGCGACATGGGACAGGACGGCCCGATTGATGCGGTCGACTTCTCGGCGGAAATGCTGGAGCGGGCAAGGGCCAAAGGGATTTACCGCCGCCTGACACAGGCCGATATCACCCGGCCGATTGCCCTGCCGCGGCAATATGGCGGCCTCGTCAGCTCCGGCACCTTCACCGCCGGCCATGTCGGGCCAGACGCCCTGCCCAACCTTCTGGCGCTGGCCCTGCCGGGGGCGCGGTTTGCCCTGTCGGTCAATCTGCGCGTCTGGCAGGCCATGGGCTTTGACCGGGCGCTCGCCAACCTGCAAGACGCAGGCCACATCGCCGGAATGCAGGTGATCGAGGTGCAGGTCTACGGCCCGGCCGCGGCGACGATCGACCCGGCCCATGCCGATGACCGGGCGCAGATCGTGCTGTTCCGCGTCGCCTGACGTCATCAAGACTTCACTTGCGGCACCCGCCCGCTTCCGGTTTAGATGCGCGATCAAACGGAAGAAGCAACAGATGCAAGACGATCCCATTCCGGTCCTGACCCCGGAACATACCGACCCGCAAGCCTTTGACGACGCAGCCCTAGCCGTCGCCCGGCTTGAATCGCTCTATGCCGAGGCAACCAGCTTTCTGGCCAGTCATTTCAGCCAGGCCGTTCAGGGGGCGAAACCCGCAACCCGTGTCCGTGCCTTTTATCCCGAGATTCGCCTCACCGTCATCAGCCATGCCAAGGTCGACAGCCGCCTGTCCTTTGGCCATGTCTCCGGCCCCGGCACCTATGCGACGACCATCACCCGGCCCGACCTGTTCCGCGCCTATCTGACCCAGCAGATCGCCCTGCTGATGGAAAACCACGGCGTTACGGTGCAGATCGGCCCCTCGGCCACCCCCATTCCGGTGCATTTCGCGGTGGCCGGCAACCCGACTGTCGCGGTGCCGCAAGAGGGCGTGCTGGAGTTCTCGCTGCGCGATGTCTTTGACGTGCCGGACCTGGCCACCACCAACGACGACATCGTCAACGGCACCCGGACTTTCAACGACGACGGCTCGATGCCGCTGGCACCTTTCACGGCGCAGCGGGTGGATTACTCGCTGGCGCGGCTCAGCCATTACACCGCGACCGATGCGGTGCATTTCCAGAACCATGTGCTGTTCACCAACTACCAGTTCTACGTCGACGAGTTCGAATGCTACGCCCGCGCCATGCTGGCCGACAAATCGCAGGGCTATGTCAGCTTCGTCGCCACCGGCAATCAGGAAATCTTCACGCCGGACGGGGCGATCGTGCAGCCCTCGAAGATGCCGCAGATGCCGACCTATCACCTGAAACGCGCCGATGGGCAGGGCATCACGCTGGTCAACATCGGGGTCGGGCCATCGAATGCCAAGACCGCGACCGACCATATCGCGGTGCTGCGGCCGCATGCGTGGCTGATGGTGGGCCATTGCGCGGGGCTGCGCAACAGCCAGAGCCTTGGAGATTTCTGCCTCGCCCATGCCTACCTGCGCGAGGATCATGTGCTGGATGACGACCTGCCCGTCTGGGTGCCGATCCCGGCGCTGGCCGAAATCCAGATCGCGCTGGAAGAGGCGGTGGCCGAGGTCACGCAGCTGAAAGGCTACGAGCTGAAGCGCATCATGCGGACCGGCACGGTGGCCACCATCGACAACCGCAACTGGGAACTGCGCGACCAGTCCGGCCCGGTGCGCCGCCTGTCGCAATCGCGCGCCATCGCGCTGGACATGGAAAGCGCCACCATCGCCGCCAACGGCTTTCGGTTCCGGGTGCCCTATGGCACGCTGCTGTGTGTCAGCGACAAGCCGCTGCATGGCGAGCTGAAGCTGCCGGGCATGGCGAGCGACTTTTACAAGACACAGGTCAGCCGCCACTTGCAGATCGGCATCCGCGCCATGGAGCGGCTGCGCGAGACGCCGGTGGCGCGCATCCACAGCCGCAAGCTGCGGAGTTTCGAGGAAACCGCCTTCCTTTGACGCTTCGTGAGGCAGGAAAAGCCGGGACGGAAAGGAAAAACCCCTTGCGTTACAGGCTTGAAACATGGGAAGCCATGCCGTCGCCGCAAGGCATGATTTGACCGGAACCTGATCCGGCCCCAATCGAAGGAATGACAAGATGACCAAACCGATGACCAAGACCCAACTGGTGGCTGCCATCGCCGACGCCATGGGCGCCGACAAGAAAACCGCTGGCGCCGCGCTGGACGCGATTGCCGAAGTTGTGGCCAAGGAAGTCGCCGCTGGTGGCGCGGTCACGCTGCCGGGTCTGGGCAAGGTGGTCTGCCGCGAGCGGGCCGAGCGCATGGTGCGCAACCCGGCCACCAATGAAATGGTGCAAAAGCCCGCCGACAAGCAGGTGAAGTTCTCGATCGCCAAGGCGCTGAAAGACAGCGTCAACGCCTGATCGGATGGCAGGCTGAAATACGGAAAGGGTCGCCAAGGGGCGGCCCTTTTTCATGGAGGACGACATGGATGTCAGGGCCGTCGCGCTGGGATTGACCTTCGCAGTGATGTGGTCGTCGGCCTTCGCCTCGGCCCGGATCATCCTGCTGGACGCCCCGCCCCTGTGGTCGCTGGCGCTGCGCTTCCTGATCTCTGGCGGGTTGGCGGTGGGCCTTGCGCGCGCCTTGGGTCAAAGCTGGCGGCTTCCCGGGCAACAGGCGCGCGCCGTGGTGATCTTCGGCCTGTGCCAGAACGCGCTGTATCTTGGCCTGTTCTTCGTCGCCATGCAGCGGATCGAGGCCTCGCTGGCCTCCATCATCGCCTCGTCCATGCCGCTCGTCGTGGCCGCTCTGGGCTGGGCGCTGCGGGGCGAGCGACTGGCCCCCCTGGGCATTGCCGGCATGATCGCCGGGTTCGTCGGTGTGGCGCTCATCATGGGCAGCCGAATACAGGCGGGGGCCGACCCGGCTGCCGTCATGCTGTGCGTCGTCGGCGCGACGGCATTGGCGGTGGCCACTCTCACCGTGCGCGGAGCAAGCGCCGGCGGCAATCTGCTGATGGTGGTGGGGTTGCAGATGCTGGTCGGCTCGGCCGCCCTGACGCTGGTCGCGCTGGTGGCAGAGCCCTTGCGTGTCACCCCGACTCTGCGGCTGGCGGCGGCCTTCGCCTATCAGATCGCCGTACCGGGACTGGCGGCGACTCTGATCTGGTTTTACCTCGTCGGACGCATCGGGGCGATCAAGGCCTCGGCCTTCCACTTCCTGAACCCGTTCTTCGGCGTGCTGATCGCTGCGGTGTTGTTGGGCGAAGCCATCAGCGGGCTGGACATGCTGGGGGTCGCGGTGGCGACGCTGGGCATTCTCGCGGTGCAACTGGCCAAACTGCGCAGCGCGCCGCAATCCAATCAGGACGAAACGTCTAGCGCTGATCCTTCCTGAACTGCTTCTGGCGTTTTCTTTCCTGCCGTCTTTCCTGTTTCGTCTGCCCGCCCCCGTTGACCAGGCCGCCCAAGGCCTCGTCGAGACTTTGGAAGAACCCTTCCGGAGTTTGCGGCACCGGATCGGGCACCGGGGGTTGGCGCGGCGCGGGAACCAGCATCGGCAGTTCGGTGACGGGCAGGCCGTCATGCACACGCATCATCACTTCGTGCCAGATCTCGGCCGGCAATCCGCCGCCCGTCACGCCCTTCAAGGGCGTGTTGTCGTCATAGCCCATCCAGACGCCCGCCACATAATCGGCGGTAAAGCCGATGAACCAGGCATCGCGGCCGGCAGTGGTCGTGCCGGTCTTGCCCGCTGCCGGGCGCCCATCGAGTTGCGCCCGCGTGCCGGTGCCGTCGTTGACGACCTGCGCCATCATGTAGACCAGCTGCTGCGCCGCCTCTTCGCTGATCACCCGCTCGCCGATGCCGGTTTCGGTGAACATGTTCAGCTCTTCATTGCCCGGCACTTCCAGAATGCGGATGCCATAGGGCGACACCGAGGAGCCGCCGTTCAGGATGCCGGCATAGGCGCCGGTCATCTCGATCAGAGTGGATTCGCTGGCGCCCAGCGCCAGGGCGGGACCGGCAGCCATGTCGGAGGCGATGCCGAAATCGGCGGCGATCTGGCGGACATTCTCGCGCCCGACCGCCTCGGAGACCCGAACCGCGGGAATGTTGCGGCTTTCGGCCAGCGCCTGGGTCAGGGTGATGAGACCCTTGAACTCGCCGTCATAGTTCTTCGGCGTCCAGGGGCCGGAGCCGGGAATGTCGATGGTCAGCGGGGTGTCCTCGACGAAATCCATCGGCGACCAGCCCTGATCCAGCGCGGCGGCATAGACAAAAGGCTTGAAGGACGAGCCGGTTTGCCGCAGCGCCTGCGTGGCGCGGTTGAAGCTGCCCGCCGCTTCGATCTTGCGACCGCCGACCATGGCGCGCACCGCGCCATCCGCGCTCATCACGACGATGGCAGCCTGGGCGTTGGACCCTTCCTTGAGCTTGTTGTCGAAGACCCAGGCCAGACCTTCTTCGGCCTTCTTCTGCAGGCTGGTGTCCAGCGTGGTGCGGATCACCACGTCCTCCATGGTCTCGCTGGTCAGGAAGGACGGCGCGGTTTCCATCACCCAATCGGCAAAGAACCCGCCCGACTTGGTCTGCGCCGCCTGTGACAACTGGGCCGGTCTTGCACGGGCCGCATCGGCTTCGTCCTTGGTCAGATAGCCCTGCTCCTCCATCAGGCCGATGATGATATTGGCCCGATCCTGCGCGCGTTGCAGGTCGTTGGTGGGGGCATAGCGCGACGGCGCCTTCAACAGACCTGCCAGCATGGCCGCCTGCGCCGGGTTCACCTCATTGGCGGAGATGCCGAAATAGCGCTGGGCGGCGGCCTCGAACCCCCGTGCGCCGGCACCGAGATAGGCGCGGTTGAAGTAGATCGTCAGGATCTCTTCCTTGGAATATTTCACCTCCATCGCCACGGCGAAGGGCAATTCCTTGAGCTTGCGGTAGACCCCGCCCGAGCGGCAATCTTCTTCGTAGTCAGCCTCGGATTTCCATTTGCTCTGGTCATAGACCACGCCCAGACACAACAGTTTTGCCACCTGCTGCGTGATGGTCGAACCACCGTTGCCTTCCAGCGGACCGCGCCCTTCGGACAGGTTGATGCGGATGGCGCTGGCGATGCCGCGCGGGGATACCCCGAAATGCTGGTAGAACCGCTTGTCCTCGGTCGCCACCACCGCGTTCAGCAGGTGCGGCGAGACATTGTCGGCGGTAATCTGGCCGCCAAAGGTTTCGCCGCGCCAGGCAAACACTCTGTCGTTGCGGTCCAGAAGCGTGACCGATCCGCGGGCGCGACCATCGAGCAGGTCGGTGACCGGCGGAAGCTGGGCGTAGAAAAAGAACACCACACCGGCAAAGATCAGCCCCGTCACGGCCATGACCCGCCAGAAGATGCCGAAGGTGAGCCGCCAGAGGAAACCGAAGAACCGCGAGATCAGCCCGCCCTGCCGCTTTGCCGCCTTGCGCGGTTTGCGCGGCGGTGGTGGGGCGCTCGCAGGTTTGCGTGTGGATTTGGGCACGCCATAGCGCCTGTCCGCCACCATCGGGCGTTGTCCCTTGCCTGTTCCCGCCATGCCTCTGCCCGACCCGTCTTGCGTGATCTTCTTTTGGCGCAACTTAGCCGCTTCCGCAGCCAAAGCGAAGCCGCATGGGCGATGATTCGCCTATCCGGTTCGCTCAAATTTCAGGCATCCGCGCAAATTAATGCAGCACATGCTGCCAAATCGCGCCTCATGCCCCTTTCTGCCGCGCCTCAAACTTGTGCTGCACCTGCGAAGGCCGCCTCATTTCCCCATGCGGTCCGCGAACAGGGCCGGGGACAAGGAAAGGGGTGAGACATGAAGATGATCATTGCCGCCATCAAGCCATACAAGCTGGACGAGGTGCGCGAAGCGCTGACCGCGATCGGTGTTCGGGGCATGATGGTCACGGAAATCAAGGGGTTCGGCACGCAGTCGGGCCATACCGAGATCTATCGCGGCGCCGAATATGCGGTGAATTTCGTGCCCAAGATGCGGCTGGAGATCGTTGTGGCCGACAGCATGGCCGAAGCCGTGGTCGACACCATCACCAAAACCGCCCGGACCGGCAAGATCGGCGACGGCAAGATCTTCGTCATGGATGTCGAGAAAGCCCTGCGCGTGCGCACCGGCGACACCGACGACGACGCGCTTTAAGGGGGAAACCACATCATGCGAATGACTGACAAACTCGCTGGCCTGAGCGCGGGTGCCGCCACGACGCTGGCCGCGCTGCCTGCCCTCGCGCAAGAGGCAACGGGCCCGATCAAGGCCCCCGACGCCGCCGCCATGGCCGGCATGGTCGACAAGGGCGACACCACCTGGATGCTGATTTCCTCGGCGCTGGTGCTGATGATGGCGATCCCGGCGCTGGGCCTGTTCTATGGCGGCCTTGTCCGCAGCAAGAACATGCTGTCGGTGCTGATGCAGGTCTTCGTGATCGTCGCCATCGTGGCGATCTGCTGGGTGACCTATGGCTACTCGCTGGCTTTCACCGGCGGCAGCCCCTATATCGGCGGGCTGTCCAAGGCCTTCCTCGCGGGGGTCGGCACCGGCAGCTATGCCGCGACATTCTCGAACAACGTCTATATTCCGGAATATGCCTTCGTCATCTTCCAGATGACCTTTGCCTGCATCACCCCCGGTCTGATCGTCGGCGCCTTTGCCGAACGCATCAAGTTCTGGCCGCTGATGATCTTTTCGGTGCTGTGGCTGACCATCGTCTACCTGCCGATGGCGCATATGGTGTGGTACTGGGCCGGCCCGGACTTCCTGCCGGACAACACCTCGGATGCGGGCCTCCTGTGGGGCTGGGGCGCGTTGGACTTTGCCGGCGGCACGGTGGTGCATATCAACGCCGGGATCGCGGGTCTGATGGGCTGTATCGCCATCGGCAAGCGCGTGGGCTTCGGCAAGGAAAACATGGCGCCGCATTCGCTGACCATGACGATGATCGGGGCGTCCCTGCTGTGGGTCGGCTGGTTCGGCTTCAACGCCGGCTCGAACCTTGAAGCGAACGGTCTGGCCGCGCTGGCCTTCATCAACACCTTTGTCGCCACGGCGGCGGCGGCGGTGGCCTGGGTTCTGGTGGAACAGCTGCGCCATGGCCGTCCCTCGCTTCTCGGCGCAGTGACGGGGGCTGTGGCGGGCCTTGTGGCCGTCACCCCGGCCTCGGGCTTTGCCACGCCGATGACCTCGATCGTGCTGGGCCTTGTGGTGTCGCCGGTCTGCTTCTTCTTCGTCTCGGTCGTGAAGGCCAAGCTGAAGTATGACGACAGCCTCGACGTCTTTGGCGTGCATGGCATCGGCGGCATCATCGGCGCGATTGCCACCGGCATCGTCGCTGACCCGAGCCTCGGCGGTCAGGGCTTCTTCGACTATACCCAGTTCCCCGCCGTGGCCGGCGCCTATGACATGGGCACGCAGGTCTGGGTGC
Source organism: Tabrizicola oligotrophica (assembly GCF_011008935.1). Classification (GTDB taxonomy): domain Bacteria; phylum Pseudomonadota; class Alphaproteobacteria; order Rhodobacterales; family Rhodobacteraceae; genus Tabrizicola_A; species Tabrizicola_A oligotrophica. The sequence continues at coordinate 365,874 of NZ_JAAIVJ010000003.1, forward strand.
AGATCAAGGCCGTGGCGGTGACGCTGGTGTGGTCGGGTGGCGTGTCGTTCCTCCTGTTCAAGGTGCTGGACATGACCCTTGGCCTGCGCCCGACGGCAGACGACGAACGGCAGGGCTTGGACCAGACCTCGCACGGCGAAAGCGCCTACAACATGTAAGGGCAACGCCCTTGCCCAATGGAAAGGCCCGCCAAGGCGGGCCTTTTTCGTGTCTGTATCCGCGTTTCACGCCATCGGCGGGCGATAGGTGCCCAGCGCCTTGCCGGCAGTCTGCATCGCCCGCATCGCCTCGGCGGCAGTCATCAGCTTGACGGTGGACGAGGACGAGGCCGTGCCCGTGGCGCCCACGGCAAGCGCGCCTGCCGCCATCATCACATCATCTGGGCCTTCGATCAGGCAGATCACGTCATGCTTGCCAAAGGCAAAGAACAGGTGATGCAACTTGCCGCCCAGCCCTTCGATCAGCTTGCGGGCAGCGGCTTCGCGGTCGGACGGGCTGGCGACAAGCGCCTTCACCGCCTCGGGTGTGTAAGACATCTGGTAAAGGTAGAAAGACATCTGGAAATCCCTCCTGAAGATGAAGGGCACGCAGGCTGCGGCCTGCCTTTCCCGTCGCAGTCAACGCGCCCATGTGAGCCGCGCCGAACCTTACTAAACCTGCAGTCAAGGCAGAGGCTGCGGACCGCAGGGTAGCACAGCGCGGCCCTTTCGAGTAACGGATTCGCGAGGCAGAGCAGGCCGGGTCAGGCGGCAAGGCTGATGAGCGCGGTGCCCGCCACGGCCAGCGCGGCGCCGATCCAGGCCGGCAGGCCGGGGGCGCGGCGGGTGGCAAACCAGACCATCGGCAGGATCAGGATCGGCGTGGTGGAGGTGAGCGTGGTGACGATACCGACATCTCCGCTCGCCAGCGCCGCCATCATCAGGCACATGCCAAGGAACATGCCGAAGAACGCCGACAGCCCGACATTGCGCAGATCGCGCCCGGAAGGCAGCCGGTCGGCGCGCGCCATGGGCAGCACCATCAGCCCGACGAAGAACACAAAGCCAAGGCCCGAGCGGATCGCCATGGCGGCGAACGGGTCCATCCCGGCCTCCATCGCCGGGCGAGCCAGAAGGCTGCCGGTGGCCTGCCCGATGGCGGTGACGACACCCAGCACCACGCCCTGCCAGAGCGGGCGGCGCGGGGAATCGTCCGGGTGACGGCTCCGTCCGGCAAGAATGGCCAGAAGCAGACCGGCAAGGATCAGCCCGATGCCCGAAAGCTGGGGCAGGCTGAGGGTTTCATCCAGAAACAGCCAGCCCTCCAGCACGGCAAAGGGTGCGGCCAGCGAGAACAGCAGCGCGGTGATGCGCGGGCCGGCAGCGTAGATCGCGGCAAGATAGGTACTGGTCGCCAGCATGATCCCGATGGCCGAGGAGGCGGCGAGGAAGCCCACCTGCCACGGCTCTACCGCCGCCCAGCCGCCGGTGAGGGCGGCGGAACCGGCGGTCAGCGCAAAGGCAATGGCCATTTGCCAGCGGGCAAGCTGGAACACGCCCACCCGGCCCGCCACGGCATTCACCGCCATCGCGGACAGTGAAAACACCACCGCCGCCCCCAGCGACAGGACGACAGCGAGCATGGCCTATCCGGCGACCGAGGCGATGGCCGCCGCAAGGATCGGCACGGTTTTCGCGTTCAGCCCGGCGATGTTGATGCGGCTGTCGCCGACCATGTAGATACCATGGGTTTCGCGCAGGGTGTTCACCTGCGCCTCGGTCAGGCCCAGTCGGCTGAACATGCCGCGATGGGTGGCGACAAAGTCGAAACGGTCCGAGTTGGTGGCCTTGCGCAATTCGGCGGCCAGTTCTTGGCGCAGACTGAGCATGTTCAACCGCACCTCCTCAAGCTCGGCCTTCCAATCGGCGCGCAGGGCGTCGTCTTCAAGGATCATCGTCACCAGACGGGCGCCGTGGTCGGGCGGGAAGCTGTAGTTCTGGCGGTTGAGGAAGTTGAGGTTGCCCTGCACCACCGCCTTGCGCTCGGGGCTGGTCAGGGCAATCAGAATGCCGGTGCGCTCGCGGTAGATGCCGAAGTTCTTCGAGCAGGAGGCGGCGATCAGCACTTCGGGGAACTTGCCGGCGATCAGGCGCGTGGCGGCGGCGTCCTGTTCCAGCCCGTCGCCGAAGCCCTGATAGGCGAGATCCACGAAGGGCACCGCACCTTTGGCCGCCAGAAGGTCAACGACCTGTTCCCATTGCGCGAGCGTCAGGTTCGCCCCAGTCGGGTTATGGCAGCAGCCGTGCAGCAGCACCGCATCGCCGGCCTTGACGCGGCCGAGATCCTCCAGCAGCCCGGCGAAATCGACGCCGCGGGTGGCGGCGTCGAAATAGCGGTATTCGGCCATCGGCATGCCGAGATACTTGATGATCGAAGGGTGGTTCGGCCAAGTGGGGTTCGACAGCCAGACCATCGCGCCGGGCGCGGACATCTTGATGAGTTCCAGCGCCTGCCGGATGGCCCCGGTGCCGCCGGGTGTGGCGACCGAGGCGGCGCGATCGGCATAACCGGCGCCAAGGATCATCCCGACCATGGCGGCGTTATAGGCCGGCTCGCCAGCAAGGCCGGTGTAGGTCTTGGTCTTCTCGGCTTCCCACAGCTGCTTTTCGGCGGCCTTCACCGCGCGCATCACCGGGGTCAGGCCAGTGGCGTCCTTGTAGACGCCGACGCCAAGGTCGATCTTGCCGTCGCGCGGGTCGTCGCGGAACATGGCGATCAGCGCAAGGATCTTGTCCTGCGGCTGCGGGTTCAGGGTTTCGAGCATTCGTCTTCAGCCTTTCTCGACGGCAAGGTCTTCATACATGCCCCATTCGGCCCAGGAGCCGTCATAGAGCGCGTGGTTCTTGTGGCCCAGCCGCTCCAGCGCGAGCGACAGGACAGCGGCGGTGACACCGGAACCGCAGGTGGTGATGGCCGGTTTCGCAAGGTTCACGCCCGCCGCGTCAAAGGCCGCGCGCAGCCCGTCGACCGACTTCATCGTGCCATCGGGGTTCAGCAGGACCGAGAACGGCACGTTCTTCGAGCCGGGAATATGGCCACCGCGCAGGCCCGGCCGGGGTTCGGGCGCCTCGCCCTTGAAGCGCGCTGCACTGCGGGCGTCGATGATCTCGGCCTCGCCCAGCTTGGCGGCATGGGCCACCTGCGTCACGTCCTTGACCAGCTGGTTCTGCCGGCTGACCATCATGTGACGGTCGCGCATGACGGGCGGCATGTCCTCGACCTCACGGCCCTCGGCCTGCCATTTCGGGAAACCGCCGTCCAGCACCGCGATGTCGGTCTTGCCCATCAGGCGGAAGGTCCACCAGACGCGGGCGGCGGAATACAGACCTGCGCCGTCATAGACCACCACCTGATGCCCGTCGCCGATGCCCATTGCCCGCATCCGGGCCACGAACTTTTCGGGCGGCGGGGCCATGTGCGGCAGGTTCGAGCGGCTGTCGGTGATCTCGTCGATGTCGAAGAACCGCGCGCCGGGGATATGGGCCGCCTTGTATTCGGCCTTGGCGTCGCGCTCCGATCCGGGCAGATACCAGCTGGCATCGATAACCCGCAGGTCGGGGTCTTTCAGATGCGCAGCCAGCCAAGCGGTCGACACAAGGGTCTTGGGATCGTCGGTGAAGGTGGTCATCGGCGTCTCCTGTCAGGGATCAACCGGACCTAACCCGAAGGCGCCTTGCCTGCAAGGGCAGAGGGGGCGCCAACGCAGGGGCGAAGGCGCCCGCGAGAAATGCCTATTTCGACATCATGCCCTTCAGGAGGCCGACAACGGCCATCAGGACACCACCGCCAACGCCACCCGCGGCAATCGAGCCGATGATCGAGCCAATGTCGAGGCCGCCTCCCGCAGCAGCACCTGCCGCCGCCGCACCGCCGCCCAGCATGGCAAGAATCTGGCCACCAAGGCCACCGCCAAGAATACCGGCAATCGAGTTGCCCAAGGTGCCAAGACTGAGGTTCTTCAAAGCCGCGCCCGCGACGTTGCCGCCGACGGCACCGGCAATCAGTTGGATGATAAGTTCCATGATACTCGTCCTTCCCCATGTCGCCCCGGCGTTCCTGCAGGGGCGTCTCACCGGATCATCTGGCCTTGCTCAGGCCCGTCCGGATAGGGGGAATTCTAGCAGATTATCGACTTTCCCGCACGGAAAACGCCAAGCCTCGCAGGGGTCAGTCGCGCCCGCCCTGCTTCAGCAGCCGCGCTTTCTGACGGTCCCAGTCGCGCTTGGCGCTGGTTTCGCGCTTGTCAGCCAGCTTCTTGCCCTTGGCGACGCCGAGCTTGACCTTCACCATGCCGCGGTCGTTGAAATACCATTTCATCGGCACCAGCGTCATGCCCTCGCGGCCGACGGCATTCCACAGCCGGCCGAGTTCCTTGCGGCTGACCAGAAGCTTGCGGTGGCGGCGTTCCTCGTGGCCCCAGGTCTTGGCCTGCAGATAGGGCGCGATATAGCTGTTGATCAGCCACAATTCACCATTTTCGATGCTGGCATAGCTGTCGGCAATGTTCGAGCCACCGGCCCTCAGGCTTTTCACTTCGGAGCCGAGGAGCATGATGCCCGCTTCCAGATCGGATTCGATGTGGTAATCGAAACGCGCGCGCCGATTTTCGGCGATCAGCTTGTTGTTGGGATCGGACATCTTGGCCATGGTGGACCCGAGATAGGGGCTTTGCCGCCCCAAGTCCAGAAGGGGGCGGGGATGGTCCTGCAAATCACGGTCGGCACGGCGCTGCTGTTGACGAACATCCTGATTGCGGCCGTGGCTGCGATGCTGCTGGAAGTGATGTTCCAGCGCACCCATTCGTGGATGCTGCGCGAGCCGCATCGGCCAAAGCTGGTGCTGATGATTGCCGGGGTATCGCTGTGGGTTCTGGGCGTGGTGACCGCGGCGGTCTGGGTCTGGGCGCTGGCCTATCTGGAACTGGGCGCCTTCGGCACGCTGGAGGAGGCAGTCTATTTCTCGCTGGTCTGTTTCACCACGCTGGGCTTTGGCGATGTCCTGCTGCCGCAGGAATGGCGCATCCTTGCCGGCATGACCGCCGCCAACGGCTTTCTGAACTTCGGCCTGCTGACCGCGCTCTTGATCGAGGCGCTGCGGCAGATCCGGCTGGGACAGGTGGAGCGGCGCAGAACCCCGTCGCGCTGATCACTCGGCCGCCGCACGCCACTCCTTGTAGCGCAGAAAGACATTGGCCCCGATGGTCGAGAATGGCCGCGGCGGCAGCTTGGTCGGCTCTGGCTCGGCGGTGAAATGCCGGGTGATGGGGCTTTGCACCCCGCTGGCCAATTCCGCCGCGCCGATGCCGGTCAGAGTGCCGCGCGCCGTGCCAAGCCCGTTCTGCACACACCCCGCAAACAGCCCGTCGTCCAGTTGCTTCATGATCGCAACCGCGTTTTGCGACAGGCAGAGATGCCCCGCCCAGGCGAACTCCATCTTCGTGCCGCGTAGCTGGGGAAAGCGGTCGTCGAATTTCTGGCGATGCACGGCGGCGGTGCGGCGCAGGGACGCCTCCGAGGCAACCATGTCCGGCTCGAACGTGGCGCAGGTGCGGGTGACGATGCGGCGACCGCCCTGGGCGGTGTCGATCCGGCGCATGGTGGTGCCCATCGGGTCGGACGGCGTGATCCCCCAGCGCGGTTGCCCGCCCAGCGCCTTCACCTCCTCATCCCCCAGATCAACGGTCATCGAGGCATAAAGGAAGATGTGCATCAGCCGGTTCCTGGCAAAGCCTAAGCTCTCCAGCTGGCCGTTGTTGGTGAAGATCACCTTGCCGGCCGTCACCCGACCCTTGGCCGTTTTCACGACCCAAGCGCTGCCCTGCCGGTCCATGCCCAGCACCGGGGTGTTTTCGTAGATCCCGACACCCTCGCGCCGCAGGCCCTCGCCAAAGCCGCGGATATAGCCGGCCGGCTGCAGCATCACCGTGCCCGGAGTGTACAGCCCCGAGACATAGTGGCGGCTGCCGGTCATCTCGGTCATGGCGCGGGCGTCAAGGTATTCGCTGCGCTCGCCCATGGTTTTCAGATGCTCGGCATAGCTGCGGTTCAGCGCATCGGCCTTTTCGCTGGCCGCGCCGTTCACCTTGCCGGCCCGATCGAAGAAATTCGGGTCGATGCCGTAGCCCTCCACCACATCGGCGGCAAAGCCGATGGCATGGCGGTTCATGTCGATCATCGCCCGGTCATCGCCATGGCCGGCGTAATCGTCGGACTGCAACTCATGCGGCAGGTCGATCATGAAACCCGAGTTGCGGCCCGAGGCACCTTCGGCCAGTCGGCCAGCCTCTAGAACGGCAATCCATGCGCCGGGGTTCAGTTGCATCAGCCGCCGGGCGGCGGAAAGGCCGGCAAAGCCCCCGCCCACCAGAGCGAAATCGACAGTCAGATCGCCGTCAAGCGTCACCGGCGCGGGCTGCCCCGGCAAGATCGCCGACCATGCGGCGGGGCCGCGATGAACCGGAGTGCGCCGGGCGGTATAGCCTGTCATGTCTTCTTTCCTTCAAGCCCGAGCCTGCCGCGAAAGCCGTCCAGCCCCGCCCGCAGATCGGCATTCGCCTCGTTCATCGCCGCCCTGAGTGTCGCGTTCAAGCCGCCTTCGGTGGACAGGCTTTGCAGCGCGGCGCCCAGATGGCCCTTTTCGCCGTTTTCCGGCAGATAACCGCGCAAGACATCGCGGACATAGGCCTGCGACTGGTCGGCATCGCCGGTAAACTCGGTCAGCCATGCGGCAGTGGTCAGCACCTGCGCGAGAAAGGGCGAACACAGCGCCGTCGCCCCGAAATGGGCGTTCAGCGCCACCTCGTCGCGCACGGTAAACACCCGGTTTCTTGCACCGAACAGCATCTCCAGCGCCGGGGACGCCGGATAGACCGGCAGCGGGCAGCCGCCCGTTGCAATCGGCGGCAGGGGAATGGTGATGGCGATGTCGGTCGCCGGGGCGCAGAGCTTTTGCAGCTTTGCCAGCCCGACATCGACCATCACTGAAATCACCGACTGGCCCGCCCGGAAGGGCAAGCCGGTCAGGGCCTCATCGGCAACGCGCGCCAGCAGGCAGAGGATGACAATATCCGCCGCCGCAACCACCTCGCGGTTCGACGCCACGCGCAGGCCGGGCACGGTTGCCGCAAGCCGCGCTGCGACTTCCGCGTTGCGGTCCGAGACGACGATCTCATGCCCCTGCCCCGCAAGGCCCTGCACCATCAGCGAGGCAATCTCGCCGGTGCCGATGAAGCCGACGCGCGCCATCAGCCGACGGCCTCGTCCCCGTCATCGGCCAGATCGACCCAGATCGTCTTGATTTGGGTATACTGGTCATGGGCGTGGATGCCGTTGTCACGGCCGCCAAAGCCCGACTGCTTGAAGCCGCCGAACGGGGTAGAGATGTCACCCTCGCCGAAGGAGTTCACCGTCACCGTGCCGGCCCGGATCGCCCGTGCGCCGCGGATCGCCTTCTTGACATTGGCGGTAAAGATCGAGGCCGCCAGTCCGTATTCGGTGTCATTGGCCAAGGCGATGGCTTCGTCAAAGCTGTCCACCGTCAAGACCGACAGAACCGGCCCGAAGATTTCCTCGCGCGCCTGTTTGGCATCGCGGGCAACATCCAGAATGGTCGGCTCCACGAACCCGGCATCGGCCTTGCCGCCCATCAGCACCTTGGGGCCTTTGCCAAGGTAGGAGGAAACCTTGTCGTAATGCGCCTTTGACACCAGTGCGCCCACGCGGTTCACCGGGTCCAGCGGATCGCCCATCGGCCATTCGCGGGCATGGGCATAGATGCGCCCCAACAGCGCGTCCTTGACGCCCTTCTGCACGATCAGCCGCGACGAGGCCGAGCAGTTCTCGCCCATGTTCCAGAACGCGCCGTTGACGACATGCGCCGCCACCCGGTCAAGATTTTCGGCATCGTCCAGCACCACGGCCGGGTTCTTGCCGCCCATTTCCAGCGTGACTTCCTTGAGGTTCGACTCGCTGGCGTATTTCAGGAACCGCCGTCCGGTCGCGGTCGAGCCGGTGAAGCTGACGGCGTCGATGTCCATGTGCCGGCCGATCGGCTCGCCCACTTCGGCCCCGCCGCCCGGCACGACGTTGAACACACCCGCGGGAATCCCCGCTTCCATCGCCAGTTCCGCCATGCGCAGCGCAGTGAGCGAGGTTTCCAGCGCCGGCTTGACGATGATCGAGCAACCCGCCGCCAGTGCCGGGCCGATCTTCCACGCCAGCATCAAAAGCGGGAAGTTCCACGGCAGCACCAGGCCCACCACGCCAACCGGCTCGCGCACGATCATGGCGATGTGGTTATCCGAGGCCGGGGCGACCTGCTCGTAAATCTTGTCGATCAACTCGGCATGCCAGGTCAGGCAGTTCACGGTTTCCGGCACATCGACGGTTTCGCAATCGAAAATTGTCTTGCCACTGTCCAGCGATTCCATCACCGCCAGCTCTTGCGCATTGCGCGCCACCAGCTTGGCCAGACGGATCAGCGTCTCCTTGCGTTCCTTGGGGTGCAGACGCGACCAGCGGCCATCTTCAAAGGCGTCGCGGGCCTTCTCAACGGCGAAATCCACATCCGCCGCGTCGCAGGCGGCCACCTTGGCCAGCACCGCGCCCGTCGCCGGGTTCACCGTGTCAAAGGTCTTGCCCGAGATCGCCGGACGGAAGGCGCCGTCGATGAAGGCCTGCGTCGGGAAGGACAGACCGGCGGCGATGGCCTTGTATTCTTCAGTGGTCAAAAGGCTCATGGCGATCACTCCGCAACGATCTTGGCGATGGTGGTTTTCAGGACGCGCACCGTCTGTTCCAGCTGGCGCTTGTCGTCCTTGTTCAGCGGCTTCAACGGCGGGCGCGGCGGGCCGGCATAGTTGCCCGCCATTTCCACGCCATGCTTGATGCACTGGATGAACTTGCCACCCTGCTCCAAGACGCGCATCAGCGGCATCATCGCCGACATGATCCGGCGGCCCTTGTCGAAATTGCCCTCAACGGCGCAAGCTTGCCACAGCGCGATATGCTCGGCCGGCAGGAAGTTCGACCCACCGCAGACCCAAGACCGGCCGCCCCATGCAAAGAATTCCAGCGCCTGATCGTCCATGCCGCAGGACATCTGGATATGCGGGTAATCGCGGGCCAGAAGATGCACGCGGTTGATGTCGCCCGAGGATTCCTTGATGGCGCAGAAGTTGCGGCTGCGGCCGACACGGTCAAGGAATTCCTCGCCCATGTTGATGCCCATGCGGCCGGGGTAGTTGTAAAGCATGATCGGCAGATCGGCGGCGCGGTCGATCGCCAGCGCGTTCAGCGCATTCTCGCGCTCGGTCGGGACCGAATAGGGCGGGCTGCCCACCAGCATCGAATCCGCGCCGATCTTCGCCGCGTGTTCGGCCATGGTGATCGAATCTTCCAGCCGGATCGCCACGGTGCCGACCATCAGATGGCAGCGGCCCTTGGTAGCTTCCCGGGCGAGCGAGGCCATTTCCAGCCGCTCTTCCATCGACTGGGCATAGTATTCCCCGGTCGAGCCGCCGTTGATGATGCCATGAACGCCCGAGGCGATCAGGTATTCGATATGGGCGACAAAGGCGTCGCGGTCGATGCTGCCATCCTCGCGGTGCGGAGTGATGGCCGGCGTGTAGATGCCCTCGAACTTCATGAAGCTCCTCTTTGTTCCTCGGCGCCGGGCGCGCGTCCCAGCGGAAAATGCAGACTGACGGGGGTGACGAAACTTTCGATCTGGGCGCGCGACAGCTCCCAATGGGCAACCGCCAGATCGGCGGCCGCGTCGGCATTGCCGGCCTCGATCAGGGCGATGAACTCGTCATGCTGATCGGCAGCCAATTCGCGCTGGTTGGCGAGGTCCAGCTTGCGAGGGCTGTAGAAGGTCATGCCGATGCGGGTGTGGTCGATCAGCAGACGCCGCAGCGACGGGGTGAGAAATTCGTTGTCGGCCATCTCGCCGATGATCGAATGGAAGCGCTCGTTGCCCAGCGCTCGTTCCGCCGCGTCGCCCGACTTGATAGCCTGCCGGAAAGTCCACTGGCATTCCTTCAGCCGCACGATCTGCGCCGGAGTGGCGTGTTCCGCCGCCAGCCGCGTGGTGGCGGCATAGATCATCGGGGCAGCAACAAAGAAATTCCGCAGCGTCTTGTGGGTCATCGGCGCCACCTGCGCCCCGCGGTTTTCGTGCAGGACCACATAGCCCTCGCCGGCCAGCTGGCGCAGCACTTCGCGCAACGGCGGGCGGGAAATGCCGTAAGCCTCGGAAAGCTCGGTTTCGTCGAGATAGGCCCCCGGCTCAAGATCCTGGGTCAGAACCTTGCGGCGCAGATCCTCGACACAGATCGTCTTCTTGCTGCGGGTCTCGGTTTCCACGGGTTTCTCCTTCCTGATTTCGTCCCGGCTGGGGTGAATCAGGTAACCTTCTTTCTGTCTAACTTACAAAATACATATTGTCTACAGCTTACTCATGAAATGTCTGCCTATAAAATACATGTTGTCTACTATAGAATTTTATGGTTGTAGTCTTGCAGGAGAGGGAGAATCTGCATGGTTGAACCGCGACGTGAGGACGTCATCCGCTGCGAAGGCATCTGGAAGATCTTCGGGGACAAGGCGCAGCAGGCGATGGAGGCGGTCCGCAAGGACGGCCTGTCCAAGCGCGAGATCCACGACCGGTTTGACTGCGTCGTCGGGGTTCAGGATGCCTCGTTCAGCGTCGGGCGTGGCGAGATCTTCTGCATCATGGGGCTGTCGGGGTCGGGCAAGTCGACGCTCATTCGCCACATCAACCGCCTGATCGAGCCGACCTCGGGCAATGTCATCATCGAGGGCCAGAACGTCAACGCCATGAATCCGCGCGAATTGCGGGCGCTGCGGGCCGAAAAGATCGGCATGGTGTTTCAGTCGATGGCGCTGATGCCGCACCGCACCGTGCGCGACAACGTGGTGTTTTCGCTGGAAGTGCGCGGCGTCTCCGAGGCCAAGCGCGCCGAAGTCGCCGCCCGCGCCATTGCTGCGGTCGACCTGACCGGCTGGGAAAACAGGTATCCCGACGAGCTTTCGGGGGGCATGCAGCAGCGCGTCGGCCTTGCACGCGCCATCGCCGCCGACCCGACGATCCTTTTGATGGACGAGCCGTTCTCGGCGCTTGATCCGCTGATCCGGCGGCAGTTGCAGGGCACCTTCATGGAGCTGTCGGCCGAACTGCACAAGACCACGGTGTTCATCACCCATGACCTCGACGAGGCGATCCGCATCGGCGACCGCATTGCCATCATGAAAGACGGCGTTCTGGTGCAGATCGGCACGCCGGAGGAAATCGTCACTCGCCCGGCCGATGCCTATGTGGCCGAATTCGTGGCCGGCATCTCCAAGCTCGATCTGGTGACGGCGGCCCGCATCATGCAGCCGCTGGGGCAATACGAACAAGAAAACGGCCCGCAGGACCATGCGGCCTGGCCGGTCGCCAAGCCCGGCGACAAGCTGAACGAGCTGGTGGATCTGGCCGTGAACACCGATCACCCGATCCTGATCGCGGCCGAAGGGCAGCCGGTCGGCGTGGTGTCGAAGCGCGCGCTTCTGCGCGGCATTCAGGGGCGCGAAGAAGGGAAGGCGGCGTGATGGAAAGCTCTTTCAACTGGCTGAACCCCTTCGCCGCGGTCGATCTGGGCATTGGCGCCTGGGCGGATGGCATCAAGCAATGGGCAATCTCGAACCGCGAGATGATCCAGCCGATCAAGCGCTTCTTTGACGGCGTGATCGTCGGCATCGAGGGCGCATTGCAGGCGGTACCGCCGATGGTGATGCTGGCCATCCTTGGCCTGATCGCCTGGCAGACCGCCGGGCGCCGCGCCGTCTGGGTGGTGGTCGCATGCCTTGCTATCCTTGGCTTTCTGGCGCCCGAGGCCTGGGGTCTTGCCATGACCACGCTGGCCATCGTGATTTCGTCGGTGATCCTGTGCGTCCTCATCGGCCTGCCGATGGGCGTGCTGGCCGGCAAGTCCGACCGTTTCGAAGGTGCGATCCGGCCGGTGCTGGACACCATGCAAACCATCCCGGCCTTCGTTTACCTTGTGCCAGTCGTGATGATGATCGGCATCGGCAACGTCTCGGGCGTCATCGTCACCATCATCTTCGCCCTGCCGCCGCTGGTGCGCCTGACCTCGCTGGGCATCCGCGGCGTCAATCCCGCCGTGGTGGAGGCCGCCCGCGCCTTTGGCGCCACGCCGGGCCAGATCCTGCGCAAGGTGGAGCTTCCCCTTGCCACCCCCACCATTCTGGCCGGCCTGAACCAGACCATCATGCTCAGCCTGTCGATGGTCGTCATCGCCTCGATGATCTCGGTCAAGGGGCTGGGCAACGAAGTGCTGCGCGCCATGGGCCGACTGGACGCCGGCAAGGCCATCGTCGGCGGGCTGGGCATCGTCATGCTGGCCATCGTGCTGGACCGCATCACGCAGGGCTTGGGCCGGTCGGGTCGTGACCGCGGCCACAAACCCTGGTGGCAAACCGGGCCAGTGGGTGTGATCGCCCACCTGCTTGGCAAGACTAACTGAGAACGACAACCGGAGGAGACAACCCATGAAACATTTTACCCTTGGCACCGCGCTTGCGCTCGTGCTGGCCATCCCGGCCTTTGCCAATGAAAAGCCCGGTGAGGGCGTGACCGTCCGCCCGATCCTGCCGACGCAGATCGAGGAGCATTTCCAGCACAAGATCCTGTTCCACGCACTGAGCGATCTTGGCTACACCGTGGCCGACGCCAACGAGGCCGAGTACCAGACCATCCACCTCGCGCTGGGCACCGGCGACGCCGATTTCACCGCCGTGTCCTGGCACACCCTGCATGACGCCTTCTTCCAGGAAGCCGGCGGCGAAGCGGTTCTGACCAAGGTCGGCACCTATATCGAAGGCGCGCTGCAAGGCTATCTGATCGACAAGGCCACCTATGACAGCGGCGTCACCGATCTGGGCATGCTGGCCGACCCGGCCGTGGCCGCCAAGTTCGACGCTGATGGTGACGGCAAGGCCGATCTCGCCGGCTGCATCCCTGGCTGGGGCTGCGAGCGGGTGATCGAAACCGCGCTGGACGCTTACAAGCTGCGCGACACCGTCACCCACAACCAGGGCGCCTATCAGGCGATGATCGCCGACGTGATGGCGCGCAACCAGAACGGCCAGCCGATCCTTTACTATACCTGGACCCCCTACTGGGTGTCGGGCGCGCTGGTCCCCGGCCGTGACGTGGAATGGCTGAGCGTGCCCTTCACCGCCCTGCCCGACGGCGCCACCGGCAACACCGAATTCAACGGCAAGAACCTTGGCTTTGCCGTCGACAACATCGGTGTCGTCGCCCGCAATGACTTCCTCGCCGCCAACCCGGCCGCCGCGAAGCTCTTTGAGGTCGCCAAGCTGGACATCAACGACATTTCGGCCGAAAACAAGCTGATCGCTGATGGCGAGAACACCCAGGAAGCCATCGACAAGCACGCGACCGACTGGATCGCCGCCCATCAGGCCGAATATGACGCCTGGCTGGCTGCTGCCCGCGACGCCGCGAACTGAGCGAGTCGAGGCGCGCGTCTGACGCGCCCGGCAAGACCAACCTGGGGGGGTGCGCCATGCGCGCGCCCCCTTTTGCAAATCGGCGGGCGAGAGATGGAACGCAGTTCGGCAGCAAAAGCGACGGGCAAGGCCGCCTCCAAGACGGGCGCCCCTGTCACGACGCATTTCGTGTTTTTCCTGCTGAAAGAGTTCTCGCACCTCGCCTTTTCCTGCGCGCTGGAGCCGTTGCGGATCGCCAATCTGGTGGCCGGAAAGCCGCTTTACAGCTGGTCGCTGGCCAGCGAGGACGGCCAGACCGCGACCTGCTCGAACGGCTCGGTGACGCTGGTGCAGGCCGGCATGGAGCCGGTGCGCCATGCCGACCGTCTGTTCGTGATCTCGGGCATCAACATGCAGGCCAACACTACGCCGCAGATCCTGACCTATCTGCGGCGCGAGCGCGCGGCGGGAACCCCGCTCGGGGCGATCTGTTCGGGGGCCTATCTGCTGGCGAAGGCCGGGTTTCTCGATGGTGTGGAGACCGCCGTGCATTGGGCCTACCACGATTTGTTCCTTGAAGAGTTTCCCGAGGTCCGTCTGGTGCGCAACGTCTTTGTTGCCCGAGAAAAGATCATCACCGCCTCGGGCGGGACGGCTGCGGCTGACCTGATGCTGCATCTCATCGGCCGCCAGCACGGCAACGACCTTGCTACCGAGGTCGCGGATCAGATGGTCTACAATGCGGTGCGCGAAGGCAGTGCCGCCCAGCGCGTTTCGCTGCAGTCGCGGCACGGGATGCGCAACGCCCATCTGATGCGGGCAATTGCCATCATGGAAGCCAACATCGAAGAGCCGCTTTCGCCCAGCCTGATCGCGGAAGAATTGGGAATCTCGACCCGACAGCTTGAACGGCTGTTCGGCCGGTTCCTGAATTCGACGCCGAAGCATTATTACATGGAGATGCGCCTGAACCGGGCCCGCAATCTGCTGGTGCAAAGCGAACAGTCGGTGACCGAGATCGCCATGGCCTGCGGCTTTCGGTCAACCTCGCATTTTTCCAAGGTCTATCGGGGCCATTTCGGCAAATCGCCGGTCGGCCAACGCTCGACGCTCGGCTAGCGGACGGGCGCCGAACGCCCGCCCAAGGTCTGAACCTGCCTCAGCCCATCTTGCAGGCCGCCATGACGGCCATGTTCAGGATGTCATTCACCGTCGAATTGGTGGAGCAGATCTGGATCGGCTTCTTCACCCCGGTCAGGATCGGACCGATGACGGTGGCGCCGGCCATTTCCTGCATCAGCTTGACCGAGATCGAGGCAGAGTGGCGGGCCGGCACCACAAGGACATTCGCCGGGCCCGACAGGCGGCAGAACGGATATTGCGCCATGACATCGGGGTTCAGCGCCACATCGACGGTCATCTCGCCTTCGTATTCGAAATCGACCTTCCTGCCGTCGAGCACCTTGGGGGCTTCGTGCATCTTGGTGGCGCGTTCTGATACCGGATAGCCGAAGGTCGAGAAGGAGACGAAGGCTACGCGGGGATCGAGGCCCAGATTGCGCGCCACGCCGGCGGCACGAATGGCAATGGTGGCGAGGTCTTCCGGCTCGGGCCATTCCTGCACCAGAGTGTCGGCGATCAGCACGATGCGGCCCTTGTGCAGAACCGCCGTTACGCCGACAGCCCCGTCTGACGCCTTGGCGTCGAAGACGTGGTTGATGAGGCTGAGCACATGCGCCGATTTCCGGGTGGCCCCGGTAACCAGCCCGTCGCCATGGCCGTGTTGCAGCATCAGCGCCGAAAACACATGGCGGTCACGGGCGGCAAGGCGGTGGACGTCGTGGCGGTCAAAGCCCTGACGTTGCAGGCGCTGATAGAGGAAGTCCTTGTACTGGTCGAGGTGGCGCGAATTGGCTGCGTTGACGATCTCCAGCTCGCGCACGGCATCGGCCAGGCCGGACGCCTCCAGCTTTTCACGCACATCCGCCTCGCGTCCCACGACCAAGGCCTTGCCCAGCCCGGCGCGCTGATAGGCGACGGCGGCGCGCAGCACGCGCGGATCATCGCCCTCGGCAAAGATCATCCGCGCCTGTGCCTGCCGCGCGCGGGCATGGATGCCTTGCAGGATGCTGGCGGTCGGGTCCATCCGGGCTTTCAGGCTTTGCTCATAGCCCTTGAGGTCGACGATCGGCCGGCGGGCGACGCCGGTATCCATCCCGGCCTTGGCGACGGCAGGGGGGATCACATAGATCAGCCGGGGATCGAAGGGGGTGGGGATGATGTAGTCGCGCCCGAACGAGAGCTTGCGGCCATAGGCCATGGCGACCTCGTCCGGCACGTCCTCGCGCGCCAATTTGGCGAGTGCCTTGGCGCAGGCGATCTTCATTTCGTCATTAATGGCGCGGGCGTGAATGTCGAGCGCACCGCGGAAGAGATAGGGGAAGCCGAGGACGTTGTTGACCTGATTGGCATAGTCGGAGCGCCCCGTTGCCACGATGGCATCGGGCCGCACCGCATGGGCCTCCTCCGGGGTGATTTCCGGGTCCGGGTTGGCCATGGCGAAGATCACCGGGTTGTCGGCCATCGAGGCGACCATCGCGGGCGTGACCGCGCCTTTGGCCGAGACGCCGAGGAAGACGTCGGCGCCCCGCATTGCGTCTTCCAGCGTGCGGGCGTCGGTATTGGCGGCATGCGCCGATTTCCACTGGTTCATGCCTTCGGTGCGGCCCTGCCAGATCACGCCTTTGGTGTCGCACATCAGGCAGTTGTCGTGGCGGGCGCCCATGGTCTTGATGAGCTCAAGGCAGGCGATGCCGGCAGCCCCTGCCCCGTTCAGGACAATCTTGCAGTTCTCGATCTTCTTGCCCGAGATTTCGAGGGCGTTGATGAGGCCCGCCGCGCAGATCACCGCCGTGCCGTGCTGGTCGTCGTGGAACACCGGGATGTCCATGATTTCCTTCAGGCGCTGCTCGATGATGAAGCATTCCGGCGCCTTGATGTCTTCAAGGTTGATGCCGCCGAAGGTCGGGCCCATCAGCGAGACGGCCTTGATGATTTCCTCGGGGTCTTCGGTATCCAGCTCGATGTCGATGGCGTTGACGTCGGCAAAGCGCTTGAACAGCACCGCCTTGCCCTCCATCACCGGCTTTGACGCCAGCGCGCCGAGATTGCCCATGCCGAGGATTGCGGTGCCGTTGGAGATCACTGCCACCATGTTGCCCTTGACGGTATAGTCATAGGCGGTGGCCGGATTGTCGGCGATGGCCTGAACCGGAACCGCGACGCCGGGGGAATAGGCCAGCGACAGGTCGCGCTGGGTTGCCATCGGGGTTGAGGCGACCACGTCATATTTGCCGGGGCGCGGTTCGAGGTGATAGGCGAGTGCCTCTTCCGGGGTGATCTTGGTCTTGGTCATCAGGGGGCCATCCTTCTGCAATCTTTCGGGTCTTAGCGTCGCAAATCGCCTCTGCCTAGTCGCTCTATTCGGGCTTTTCGCCACGGGGCGGCTTTTGTAGGGTCTTTCGACTGGTGGGGGAATGAATGTGAGCGACGACAGCGTCACGCCGATGATGGCGCAATATCTGGAGATCAAGGCGCGCAATCCGGGCGCGCTCCTGTTCTACCGGATGGGCGATTTCTACGAGATGTTCTTTGACGATGCGGTCGCGGCGGCCGAGGCGCTGGACATTGCGCTGACCAAGCGCGGCTTTCATCTGGGCGAGCCGATCCAGATGTGCGGCGTGCCGGTGCATGCCGCCGAGGGCTATCTGCTGGCGCTGATCCGCAAGGGGTTCCGGGTGGCGATTGCCGAGCAGATGGAGGATCCGGCGGAGGCCAGGAAGCGCGGGTCGAAATCGGTGGTCAGGCGCGACGTGGTACGGCTGGTGACGCCGGGCACGCTGACCGAGGATTCACTGCTGGAGGCGCGGCGGCACAATTACCTTGCGGCTTGGGCCGAGGTGCGGGACGAGGCGGCGCTGGCCTGGGCCGATATTTCCACCGGGGAATTGCGGGTTATGGCCTGTCCGCAGGTGCGGCTGGCGCCGGAACTGGCGCGGCTGGCGCCGCGCGAAGTGCTGGTCAGCGAAGCCCGGGAGCGCGATTTGCAGGCGCTGATCGAGGAGGCGGGGGCTGCCGTGACCGCGCTGGCCCGGGGGACGTTCGATTCCACGAGCGCCGAGAAGCGGCTTTGCGGGCTGTTTGAAGTGGCGTCGCTGGATGCCTTTGGCGCGTTTGACCGGGCCGAGATTTCGGCCATGGGGGCTTTGGTCGAGTATCTGGACCTGACGCAGCGCGGCAAGCTGCCGCTTTTGCGCCCGCCGATGCGGGAAGCGGTGGGCGGGTTGATGCAGATCGATGCCTCGACCCGGCGGAATCTGGAAATCACGCAGGCGCTTTCGGGAGGGCGGGACGGTTCGCTTTTGGCGGCGGTGGACCGGACGGTGACGGCGGCGGGCGCGCGGCTTCTGGAGCGGCGGCTCTCGGGACCGTCGCGCGATCTGGCGGTAATCGGGGCGCGGCTGGAGACGGTGCGGTGTCTGAAGGAGGCCTCGGCCCTGCGAGAGGCGCTGCGGGTCGAGTTGCGGCGGGTGCCAGACATGGACCGGGCCTTGTCGCGGCTGGCGCTGGATCGCGGCGGGCCGCGGGATCTGACGGCGATCCGCGCGGGGCTGGAGGGGGCGCTGAAGATCTCCGAAATGCTCGTCGTCGGCGTGCCGCCGCTCCTCGCGACGGCGGCGCGGGCGCTGGTCGGCCATGAGCGGCTGACCGGGCTTCTGGACGAGGCTCTGGTCGCCGAACCGCCGCTCATGGTGCGCGACGGCGGCTTTGTGGCGACGGGCTTTGATGCGGATCTGGACGAGACGCGTCGCCTGCGGGATGAGGGGCGCGGCGTGATTGCCGCCATGCAGGTCGATTACATCGCGCAGACCGGGGTGCAGAGCCTGAAGATCAAGCACAACAACGTGCTGGGCTATTTCATCGAGACGACCACGACCCATGCCGAGAGGATGTTCGCGCCGCCCTTGTCGGAGACGTTTATTCACCGCCAGACCACGGCCAATCAGGTGCGCTTTACCACTTTGCCCCTGAGCGAGATCGAGACGCGGATCCTGAATGCGGGAAATCATGCGGTCGAGATCGAGAAGCGTCACTATGAGGCGTTCAGGGCCGCAGTCCTGGATCAGTCCGGCGCGATCGGCGCGGCGGCGCGGGCGTTGGCGGAGATTGATCTGGCGAGCGCTTTGGCGGATCTGGCGATCCTGGAAGATTGGGTGGAGCCCGTCGTGGACGCCAGCCACGCCTTTGAGGTCACGGGCGGGCGGCATCCGGTGGTGGAGCGGGCGTTGCGCCGGCAGGGAGCGGGGCCATTTGTGGCCAATGACTGCGCCTTGACCGAGGAACGGACGCCTGCGATCTGGCTTTTGACCGGGCCGAACATGGCCGGGAAATCGACATTTCTGCGGCAAAATGCACTGATTGCGCTTCTGGCGCAGGCCGGGAGCTTCGTTCCGGCGCGCGAGGCGCATGTCGGGCTGGTCAGCCAGCTGTTCAGCCGCGTGGGCGCCAGCGACGATCTGGCGCGGGGCCGGTCGACCTTCATGGTGGAGATGGTGGAAACGGCGGCCATTCTCAATCAGGCGGACGACCGGGCGCTGGTCATTCTGGACGAGATCGGTCGCGGCACGGCGACCTATGACGGGTTGTCGATTGCCTGGGCGACGCTGGAGCATCTGCATGCCGCGAACCGGTGCCGGGCGCTTTTTGCGACGCATTACCATGAGATGACCAGTCTGGCCGGCAAACTGGACGGCGTGGAGAACGCGACCGTCGCCGTCAAGGAATGGGAGGGCGAGCTGATCTTTCTGCATGAGGTCAGGAAGGGGGCCGCCGACCGCAGCTATGGGGTGCAGGTGGCGCGGCTGGCCGGGTTGCCGGCGGTGGTGATCGAACGGGCGCGGGCCGTGCTGGAGGCGCTGGAATCCGGGGAACGTGAAGGCGCGGGGCGGCAGAAGGCGCTGATTGATGACCTGCCGCTGTTCCGGACCATGGCGGCGCCTCCGGCACCGCGCGCGGCCGTGAAAAGCTCGGCGGTGGAGGACCGGCTCAAGGCGGTTCATCCGGACGAACTGTCGCCCAAGGAGGCGCTTGCTCTGGTTTACGAGTTGCGGGAGATTCTGGCGCGGGCGGGCGGCTGACGCCGCCCGCTGCGGAACGACCGTCCGTCAGGCGCCGGTATTGGAGGACACCCCGACCTGCGCGGGCCGCAGCAGGCGATCGTGCAGAAGGAAGCCGACCGCCATGACCTGAATGATCTGGCCCGCCTTGGTGCCGGGAACCGGGGCTTCGAACATGGCTTGGTGCGATTGCGGATCAAAGGTGTCGCCGATTGCCGGCTGAACTGCCGAAACGCCGTGTTTTGTCATGACGCTGGTGAGTTCGCGCAGGGTCAGCTCGACGCCCTCGATCAGGGCGCCGGCCTGGGCGCGGGTATCGTCGTTGGCGGCCTCGAGCGCGCGC
The DNA here is from genome assembly GCF_011008935.1 of Tabrizicola oligotrophica. GTDB lineage: Bacteria > Pseudomonadota > Alphaproteobacteria > Rhodobacterales > Rhodobacteraceae > Tabrizicola_A > Tabrizicola_A oligotrophica. The sequence continues at coordinate 385,967 of NZ_JAAIVJ010000003.1, forward strand.
TTGAGGTTATCGTAGACGGGCAGCAGGTCACGGGCGAGTCTGGTGCCGCCGTATTGCTCGGCCTCGCGACGGTCACGCTCGGCGCGCTTGCGGGAATTTTCGGCATCGGCGAGCGCGCGCATGAAGCGATCGCGCAATTCGTCACGCTCGGCACGGGCGGCTTCAAGTTCGTTCGCCAAGATGCCGTTGTCATCGAGTTCTTCGAGGTTCAGCTCCTCGGTCAGCGGGGTGTCCTGCACCATGGTGGTCGTTATCCTTGCCTGTTCACGTTCGGGGCTAACCTCTGCCGCGCTCGGACAGAAGCTTGCCAACCAACTGCGCCGTATAGTCGACGATCGGAACGATGCGGCCATAGTTGAGCCGGGTAGGTCCGATGACACCGACGGCGCCGATGATCTGTCGATCAGCGTTCATATAGGGAGAGACCACCAGAGAGGAACCCGAAAGTGAAAAAAGCTTGTTCTCGGACCCGATAAAAATGCGCACGCCTTCGCCGCTTTCGGCCAGATCGAGGAATTCGGCGATATCGCGCTTGCGTTCCAGATCGTCGAAGAGCCGGCGGATTCGGTCGATGTCCTGGGTTTCGTGGGTGTCGGCGAGCAGATTCCCTCTGCCGCGGACGATCAGACGCTCGGGCTCGTCCCCCTTGGTTTGCCAGATCGCGAGGCCGCTTTCGACCAGTTCGCGGGCCAGCGAATCGATTTCCTGGCGGCGGCTGGCGATCTCTTGCCCGATGCTCCGACGCAGCTCGGAGAGCGTTTTGCCTTCGGCGATGGCGTTGAGAAAGTTCGCGGCCTCACGCATGGAGGCGGGCGTCTGGCCGATGGGCGGCGTGATCATCCGGTTCTCGACATGGCCGTTGGAGAAGACCAGCACCACCAGTGCACGATCTGCGGCAAGGCCGACAAACTCGATATGGCGGATGACGGCGTCCTGTTTGGGTGACAGCACGAGGCTGGCGCCATTGGTGATCGCGGAAAGCGTGGCGCTGACGTGGTCGAGAAGGCTGGTGACGTCTTTTTCACCTGACGTCAGGGCGGCATCCATGATTTCGCGATCCTCGGCGGCGACGGAGCCGACTTCGAGCAGGCTGTCGACGAAGAGGCGGAGCCCCTGCTGCGTCGGGATCCGGCCGGCGGAGACATGCGGGCTGTCGAGGAGGCCGAGAAACTCGAGGTCCTGCATGACATTGCGGATGGTGGCGGCGGAGAGCCGCTCGGTCATGCTGCGGGTCAGGGTGCGGGAGCCGACCGGATCGCCGGAAGAAAGGTAGCTTTCGACCACCCTGCGGAAGACTTCGCGGGAGCGGTCGTTCAGATCTGACAGGATGTTGGATTTCTCGGCCATGATCGGGGATTATGGAAACAAGGAGCGCGGCGTCAATGGCGCTTGCATCCGGCAACAGGTCGGGACTATCTGGCGCAAAATCATCCAGGAGGCCAGAATGCGCCCTTCGGCACGCAAACTTGATGAACTGCGCGAAGTTCAGATCGAGATCAACGCAATGGCGCATGCCGAGGGCTCGTGCCTGATCAAGATGGGCGGCACGCATGTGCTGTGTTCGGCTTCGCTGGAAGAAAAGACGCCGCCGTTTCTGAAGAATACCGGCCTGGGCTGGGTGACGGCCGAGTATGGCATGCTGCCTCGGGCAACGCATAGCCGGACCAAACGTGAGGCGGCATCCGGGAAGCAATCTGGAAGAACGCAAGAAATTCAGAGGCTTATCGGACGATCGCTGAGGGCCGGCATTGATCGGGCGGCCTTGGGAGAGCGACAGATCGTCATTGATTGCGATGTGATTCAGGCCGATGGCGGGACGAGATGCGCGTCGATTACCGGCGGGTGGGTTGCGCTTCGACTTGCCGTGAACCGGCTTTTGAAGGCGGGGGCGATTTCCAGTGACCCGATCTTGGACAATGTCGCCGCGATTTCCTGCGGAATCTATGGTGGCCAACCGGTTCTTGACCTGGATTATGCTGAAGATTCAGTTGCCGGGACGGACGGGAACTTCGTCATGACGGGCAAAGGTCGGCTGATCGAGGTTCAGATGTCTGCCGAGGGCAACAGCTTTGCTCAGGATGAGTTGATGGAATTGCTCAAGCTGGCGAAGCTTGGCAGCGCAGCGCTGGTAGCGGCGCAGAATAAGGCGTTGGGGGGAAAGGTTTGACCTGCTGCTTCGGGGATACCCTGATTCTCGCGACCCACAATGAGGGTAAGGTCGAAGAGATGCGCGCCTTGCTGGCGTCGCGCGGGATTGCCGTGAAGTCCGCCGCTGATTTTGGCGTCGAGGCCCCCGAAGAGACAGAAACGACATTCGTCGGAAATGCGAGACTCAAGGCCCACCATGTCGCCAGCCAGACCGGGCTTCCGGCGCTTGCAGATGATTCCGGCATGGAGGTGGAGGCGCTTGGCGGTGCGCCCGGGGTTTTCACCGCGGATTGGGCGGAAACCTCGGCTGGGCGCGACTTCCTTCACGCGATGACGAAGACCTGGGATCTGCTCAAGGCAACGGCAGGAGGCCCGCCCTACAGAGCTCGGTTCTGCTGCACGCTTGTTCTTGCATTTCCTGATGGCCGCGATGAGGTGTTTGAGGCGCATGTCGATGGCGATCTGGTCTGGCCGCTGAGAGGCGAGCTGGGTCACGGCTATGATCCGATGTTTGTGCCCGAAGGACAGAGCCGGACCTTTGCGGAGATGAGCGCCGCGGAGAAGAACGCGATCAGCCACAGGGCGCGGGCCTTTGAGCAGTTTGCCGCGAAATGTTTCACGTGAAACACTGATGATCCCGTTCCAATTCTGGTGCGAACATGTATGACTGGCGACCCGGAGGCTTCGGGCTTTACGTCCACTGGCCATTTTGTCAGGCCAAGTGCCCCTACTGCGACTTCAACAGCCATGTGTCATCGGCTGTTGCGGTCAGCGACTGGCGCGCTGCGTACCGCGCCGAAATTGCCCGCTACGCCGAAGAAACCTCAGGGCGGGTCCTGCAGACCATCTATATCGGAGGCGGCACCCCTTCCTTGATGGATCCCGACCTGATTGCAGACATCATCCAAACCGCACGCGCCAATTGGCCGATGTCAAACGATCTGGAGGTGACGCTTGAGGCAAATCCGAGTTCAGTCGAAGCCGGGCGTTTTCGCGACTATCGCGAAGCCGGCGTGAATCGTGTTTCGCTGGGTGTTCAGGCCCTCGACGATGCTTCTCTCAAGGCCCTTGGCCGATTGCACAACAAGCTTGAGGCGCTGACCGCTCTGGACATCGCGCGGTCGACGTTTGACCGGGTGAACTTCGATCTCATCTACGCACGTCAGTTCCAGACGCTAGCCGCCTGGAAGGACGAGCTGTCGGAAGCCATCTCTATGGCCGGCGATCACCTTTCACTTTACCAGTTGACGATTGAGGACGGCACTGCCTTTGCCGAACGAGAGCGGCGCGGCCGCCTGCCGGGACTGCCGGACGAGGCGCTCTCCGCCGACATGTTTGACCTGACGCAGGACATGACGTCGGCGGCCGGCCTTCCACCCTACGAAGTTTCAAACCACGCGAAAGCGGGCGCCGAATCCCGGCACAACATGATTTACTGGCGGGGCGGCGATTACATTGGCGTCGGCCCCGGCGCGCACGGCAGGATCACCACGGAGCGGGCTCGATTTGCCACAGAAAGCCACCGGAGCCCCGCCGTCTGGCTGGAGCGGGCCTTGAAACTCGGCAGCGGCGAATCGTCCAGGGCCACACTCGATCCCGACGAAATGGGGACAGAGTACCTGCTCATGTCACTGAGAACCAAGGAAGGCCTCGACCTGCGCCGCTATGAGGTCATGCGGGGCAAAGGACTCCCCGAAGGCAAGATGCGGGACCTGATCGCCCTCGGGCTTGTCTGGACGTCCGACGGCCATGTAGGCACCACGGCCGCCGGACGTCCGCTGCTGAACGCAGTCCTGAGAGACTTGTGCGACTGACCCAAGCGCAGACGCACTCAGAGGCGCTTGAGGCTTGCATCCATGGCGGCGGCCGAAAGCGCGCTGCAGAGCAGATCCAGCTGGTCGAGTGATCGATAGGCGAGGGTCATCTTGCCACCCCCGGAATGATCATGATCGATACGAACCCCCATGCCCAGCCCGGCAGCGAGGTCATTCTCCAGGGCCCGGGTGTCCGCATCCTTATCCTCGGGCGCGCGCTTGCGCCTGGGCGCCAGCCCCTCCAGCCCCGCCTTTCGAACCAGATCTTCCGTCTCGCGAACGGAAAGCCCTTTGCCGACAACCTTCAGCGCCAGCTCCCCGGCGTTCGGCGCGGTGACAAGCGCCCGCGCATGGCCCGCCGACAGTTTGCCCGTCGCAACCATAGACTGAACGTCGTCCGGCAGGTTCAAAAGCCTGAGAATGTTTGCAATATGGCTTCGGCTTCTTGAAAGCGCCTCGGCCAGCTTTTCCTGGGTGTGGCCAAATCGATCCATCAACTGACGATACGCCAGCGCCTCCTCAATGGAGTTCAGCTCGGCGCGCTGGATGTTCTCGATGATCGCGATCTCCAGCACTTCAGAATCCGAGAATTCCCGCAGGACGGCCGGAACGGCGTGCAATTGCGCGATCTGCGCTGCCCGCCAACGCCGCTCTCCTGCGACAATCTCATATTTTCCAGAGTCAGCGATCTGACGCACGATCAGGGGCTGAATGATGCCCTTCTGCCGGATCGAATCGGCAAGTTCCTTTAGCGCTGCGGGCTCAAAAGTTCGACGCGGCTGGTTCGGATTTGGAACGATCTCTTCGATCGGCAGCAAGAGGTCCGGCCGCCTCGCAGATGCCGACGGCGCAGCACCGTTGGTCAGATTGATGTCCGCCATCAACGCAGACAACCCGCGCCCGAGGCCCCGACGTTCCGACTTCTTTTCCATGCGCCCAAACTTCCTTTCAGCTTCTCAGGGGGTGCCGCGCCAAGATCTCTGCCGCAAGCGAACGGTAAGCCTCGGCGCCCTTCGATGTCGTGTCATAGCTCAAGACCGGCTGGGCAAAGGACGGCGCCTCGCTGACCCGAACATTTCGCGGAATCATTGTCTTGAACACCAGATCACCCAGCGCTTCCCGCGCGTCTGCTTCCACCTGTTGCGCCAGCCGATTGCGGGTGTCGTGCATCGTCAATAGCACGCCTTCGATCCGAAGCGCAGGATTTGCCGCTTGCCGCACCTCACGGATGGTCAACATGAGCTGTGAAAGCCCCTCGAGCGCGAAGAACTCTGTCTGCAGAGGCACCAGGACGGAGTGACTGGCGACCAGCCCGTTCACCGTCAAGAGATTGAGTGACGGGGGGCAATCGATGAGAATGTAGTCGAAACCGAACTCCGACAGGTCCGGCTGACGAAGCGCGTCGTGAAGCAGGAAGCTCCTTTTCTCGCGCGAAACCAGTTGAATATCCGCCGATGACAGATCGGACGAGGCCGGGCACAGCATCAGGCCTTCGATGGCCGTCGGCTGAACGACACGGCCAATCGCCGCCTCTTCAACCAGAAGGTCATAAGTCGAAACGATTCTCTGTGCGGGAGCGATCCCCAGCCCGGTCGAAGCGTTTCCCTGCGGATCAAGGTCAACAACAAGCACACGCCCGCCCGCCTCGACGAGCGCGGCCGCCAGATTGATGGCCGTCGTGGTTTTGCCCACGCCGCCCTTCTGATTTACCACAGCGAGAATTCGGGTCGAATTTTCACCCAGAAGATCAGCCACGACGCAAGTCCCTCAGAAACAGCACGGAAGCCTTGCTGTCGGTGATGCTGCTGACGCGGTCAACCTCAAAATGCCACGCCTTCCTTGCAGCTTCGATTTCAACCTCGGCCCCCGAGCCCTTGAGGAATGCGCAAATGCCGGACGCCTTGAGATGACGCAGGGCATAGCCACACAGATCATCAAGGGCAGCCAATGCCCGCGCCGATACGACATCCGCAGCTTGAGGCGCCAGGGTCTCGGTGCGACAGGCATGCACAGCGACGACGATGCCGATTTGCCGCGCCGCTTCGGAAAGAAAGACGGCTTTCCGCTTGTCGCTTTCCACCAGGGCCACCTTCAGATCCGGCAGGAATTCATCCGCCAGGATGGCGATGACAAGGCCCGGAAATCCACCGCCGCTTCCTATGTCGAGCCAGAGGCTCTGACTGGCTGCGGCGCAACTGAAAAGTTGTACAGAATCAAGAATATGGCGCTCCCAGATTTGATCGGTCGTGGAGCGCCCGACGACATTGATCGTCGGGTTCCACTTTTGTACCAGATCGACAAGAAGCTCCAGCCGCCGGACCAGCCGACTCGACACCACCAGATCTGACCCCAAGGCACGTCCGAGTCTTTCTTCGCGAGTCATTGCCGGGCGGACCGTTTGGATTTCCGGAGGTGCGCCAGAATCAAGGCCAGCGCCGCCGGCGTCATGCCTTCGATCTTGCCCGCCTGCGACAGTGTTTCCGGTCGCCGAAGCTGAAGCTTGATGGCAAGCTCGGCAGACAGACCAGGCATGCCTTTATAAGTGAAGTCCTCAGGGATCAGAATGTTCTCGTCCTTCTGCATCGCCTCGACATCGTGTCGCTGCCGGTCAAGATACTGCTGATAAAGCGCGTCGTTCTCCAGTTGCGTCCGAATTTTCGGGTCCAGATCATCAACCCTGGGATCAAGCTGAGCAATCTGCTCTCTCGTGACACCGGGCATGGAGAGAAGTTTCCACAAACTGCGCTTTCCGCTGTCGAGATTGACCGCAATGCCGTGGGCATTCAGCTGCTTGGAACTGTGAAGGCTTTCCTCCATAAGCGCCCTCCCCGCGCTGAGCGCTGACCGCTTTCTCTCAAAAGCCGCCGCCCGCTCAGGCCTGACGCAGCCGATCTGGAGGCCCAGCGGCGTGAGGCGTTGATCGGCATTGTCAGCACGGAGGGTCAACCGAAACTCGGCGCGCGAGGTGAACATCCGGTAAGGCTCGGTGACGCCGCGATGGATAAGGTCATCAATCAGGACACCGATATAGCTTTCTGACCTGCCAAAGAGGATCTTTTCCTTTCCGAGAACCATGGCCGCCGCATTAAGACCGGCAACCAGGCCCTGGGCGGCCGCCTCTTCATATCCGGTGGTCCCATTGATCTGACCCGCGAAGAAGAGCCCGTCCACGCTTTGGGTCATCAAGGTCTGGCCAAGACCACGCGGATCAAAGAAATCGTACTCGATCGCATAGGCCGGCTGCAGGATCGCCACCTGCTCGAGGCCGACGATTGATCGAACATAGGCCTCCTGAACGCTGACTGGCAGAGAGGAAGAAATGCCGTTCGGATAGATGGTATGATCGTCAAGCCCTTCAGGCTCAAGGAAGACCTGATGCGAGCTCTTGTCGGCAAAGCGCACGACCTTGTCTTCGATCGACGGGCAGTAGCGCGGCCCGACACCCTCAATAAAGCCGCCATACATCGCAGAAAGGTGGAGATGGTCTCGCACGATGTCGTGCGTCTTTTCGTTCGTGTGGGTAATCCCACAAGTGATCTGGCGAACGACGGGCCCGATGCTCATGAACGAAAACATTGACGGATCGTCGTCGCCGTCCTGACGGTCAGTCCGGCTCCAGTCGATTGTCCGGCCATCCAGCCTTGGCGGCGTTCCGGTCTTGAGCCGACCGCCCCTGATGCCAATCTCGGCAAGCTGTGCGGCAAGACGCAAGGACGGCGCATCGCCCATCCGACCAGCGGGGGTTCGGGCGTCGCCGATATGGATCAGGCCATTCAAAAAAGTTCCCGCCGTAAGGATCGCCGCGCCGCAGGAAATGACCTCACCATTGGCGAGCCCCACGCCCCCGAGGCGGCCCGCGGAAATTTTCAGGTCGGTGACTTCTTCTTCAACGACGGTCAGAAGCGGTTCCCGACCGAGCAAATCCTGCACCGCCTTCCGGTAGAGCTTTCGATCCGTCTGTGCCCTGGGCCCCTGAACAGCAGGGCCCTTTCGCCTGTTCAAAAGCCGAAACTGGATACCCGCAAGGTCCGCACCCTTACCCATCACGCCATCCAGGGCGTCAATCTCGCGAACAAGATGGCCTTTGCCCAATCCACCGATGGCCGGATTGCAGGACATCACCCCGATCTTTTCACGATCCAGCGTGATCAAGGCCGTACGCGCACCCATACGCGCCGCGGCTGCGGCAGCTTCAGTCCCCGCATGGCCGCCCCCGATGACGATGACATCAAAATGTTTCACGTGAAACACCCTCACTTCCCGATGCAAAAGCGCGAAAAGATCTCATCAAGCAGATCTTCGACGCCGACCCGCCCGATCAGGATCTCCAAGGCCCTTGTTGCGCCCCGAATCTCCTCGGCCGTCAACTCAGCCGCACCCATTACCTCGACGAGAGACAGAGCGCTGCTCAAATTTGCCAAGGCCCGCTCCAAACCATGACGCTGTCGCTCCCGAATGACAAGACTGGGCCGCGCCGAAAGAACCTCCAACGCCGCAGCGATGCGCGCGATCAGCTCGTCAAGCCCTTCCCCGGTCAACCCCGAAACCGCACCGGCGCGCATCTCTCGCATGTCGGCCTTCGCCAGAAAGACCAGATCCCTCTCTTCCGGAACAAGCGGCAACTCCTCATCGTCGGCAACAAGAAACACCCTGAGGTCTGCTTGCCGTGCCCGCACAAGGGCGCGCTCAATGCCGCGGAGTTCGATCTGATCTTGCGTATCCCGCAACCCGGCAGTGTCCAGCAGAGTCACCGGCAATCCGGCGATCTCCATCCGAACCTCGATAACATCTCGCGTCGTTCCGGCAATCTCCGACGTTATTGCCGCCTCTCGACCTGCAAGCGCATTCAACAAGGTTGATTTCCCGACGTTCGGCGCACCGACGATCGCCACTTCGAAACCCTCGCGAATCCGCTCGGCCGCCCCGGCCCCCGCAAGCTCGGCAGCGATGGCGTCCCTCACCCGTCCCAGTGCCTGACTGACTTCCTCGGTCACGACCTCGGGCACATCCTCCTCGGAAAAATCAATGGTCGCCTCCAGAAGGGATTGAGAGCGCACAAGATCCCTGCGCCAATCCTCAGCCTTCCTGCCCAGCGCACCACTCAGCACCGCCACAGCCTGCCGCCGTTGTGCCTCGGTTTCCGCATCAATCAGATCTGCCAAACCTTCGATCTGCGTCAGGTCCAGCCGCCCATTCTCCAGCGCCCGGCGGCTGAATTCGCCAGCCTCGGCCAGCCGCAGACCAGGTTGCCGGGACAAGGCTGCCAAAACCGCACTGATGGTTGCCGCCCCACCATGGATCTGAAGCTCGACGCTGCGCTCACCGGTAAAACTCGCGCCCTCTTCGAAGGCCAAAACCAGCGCCTGATCCAGCAACGACCCCTGAAACTTCAGGGGCCGCACCCCGGCCAGCCGAGGCTCCGGCAGAGTGCCACAAAGCGCCGCGGCGGCCTCGAACGCCCGCTCACCCGAAATCCGGATAACAGAAACGCCTGCTTTCCCCCGGGCGCTGGCCAGGGCGAAAATCGTATCCATCGTGCAACCCTTTGCTAAGAAACGCCGTCAGGCGTTCATCGAGTCAAAGAACTCCGCGTTCGACTTGGTCTGCTTCAGCTTCGACAGCAGGAATTCGATGGCATCCGTTGTGCCCATCGGATTCAGGATCCGCCGCAGCACATAGGTCTTCTGCAGATCGATCTTGTCGACCAGAAGATCCTCTTTGCGCGTGCCCGATTTCAGAATGTCGATCGCCGGGAACACCCGCTTGTCCGCCACCTTGCGGTCCAACACGATCTCGCTGTTGCCGGTACCCTTGAACTCTTCGAAGATCACTTCGTCCATCCGGCTGCCGGTGTCGATCAGCGCTGTCGCGATGATGGTCAGCGACCCGCCCTCCTCGATATTGCGCGCCGCACCGAAGAACCGCTTCGGGCGCTGCAAGGCATTGGCATCCACACCCCCGGTCAACACCTTGCCCGAGGACGGCACCACCGTGTTGAACGCCCGACCAAGGCGCGTGATCGAGTCGAGCAGGATCACCACATCCCGCTTGTGCTCCACCAGCCGCTTGGCCTTCTCGATCACCATCTCTGCCACCGCCACATGCCGCGTCGCCGGTTCATCAAAGGTCGAGGACACAACCTCTCCCTTCACCGAGCGCTGCATATCGGTCACCTCTTCGGGGCGCTCATCGATCAGGAGAACAATCAGATAGCACTCCGGATGATTCTTTTCGACGGAATGCGCGATGTTCTGCAAGAGAACCGTCTTGCCAGTTCGCGGCGGCGCCACGATCAGCGCCCGCTGCCCCTTCCCGATCGGACAGACCAGGTCAATGATCCGCGCCGAGCGATCCTTGATCGTCGGATCCTCGATCTCCATCTTCAGCCGCTCGTCGGGATACAACGGCGTCAGGTTGTCGAAGTGAACCTTGTGCCTTGCCTTTTCCGGATCGTCGAAGTTGATCTTCGTGGCCTTCACCAGGCTGAAATACCGCTCGTTCTCGCGCGGCGCCTGAATGACGCCTTCAATCGAATCGCCAGTCCGCAACGAAAACTGCCGGATCATCTCCGGGCTCACATAGATATCGTCCGGTCCCGGCAGATAGTTCGCTTCAGGGCTGCGCAAAAACCCGAACCCGTCCTGCAGCACCTCCAGCACGCCATCGCCGCCGATTTCCCAACCTTCTTCGGCATGCTCCTTCAAAAGCGAGAACATCATCTCGCCCTTGCGCATGCTGGGTGCGTTCTCGATCTCCCATTCCTCTGCCATCGACAACAATTCGGCCGGCGTCTTGGCCTTGAGATCGGCAAGGTTCAAATGCTCAACGGTCATGGGAAACCCCTCGTGCCGCCCGGCGGGCGATCAGTGCAACAAACGTCAGGAAAGCGCTTCCGGCCGGACGGCCCGCGCATGCTCCGCACCTAAGCCCGCCCCTGCGGCGAGTCAAGCATTCAGAACTTCAGGATCACGGCAAAGACGATCATCAACATGAAAACCGTCGGCACCTCGTTCATCATCCGGTAATGCCGCCCGCTCAACCCATTCTCCCCGGCCAGGAACAATTTGCGCCGCGCGGCCAGCCACATGTGAAAGGCAGTCATGCCCAAGACCGCCAGCGCCTTTACCCAGGGCCAGACCTCACTCCAGACCACAATCCCCGGCGTCAGAACCAGCGCCAATCCGAACACCCAGCTTGCCACCATCGCCGGAGTCATGATCGCCCGCAAAAGCAGCCGCTCCTGATGCTGAAACAACAGGTCCATCTCGCTGCCCGGCTGAACGCCCTGCTTCCGCAATCCTTCGACGTGATAGACATAGAGACGCGGCAGGTAAAACAACCCCGCCATCCAGGACATCACCGAGACCACATGCAAGGCCTTGGTCCAAAGATACCACTCCGCCAGGAAATCGCCCATCTTCGCCTCGCAATCCCTTCTTCTTAATAAAGAAGAAAGAAAAAATATTGATGATGATGTAAGCCCTGTGGGTAACGGAATACAACCACAGATCCACGAACTTTTCCCCAGGGAAAAGCCTGTGGACGAAAGTTGACTGAAGTCAAAATGCAATAAATATGTATTTAAAAACAATGTGTTGATTGGATTTCCTTCCACAGGACGCCTTCTGCACCCTGTGGAAGATCACTCATCACCAGTACCGTGGAACCGTTGTCCAGATGTGGAGAACGCCCGCCGCGCGTCTTGACAAAACCGGATAAACCGCCCCCTCCTCGACGCCGAGATCGGATCTGCCCCACATTTTCCGGTTTTGCCCCCGCGCCACCCCGGATTTGTCCACAGCCATGTCCCAGCCCTTCGTCCTGGCCTCCTCCTCCGCCATCCGGCGCGACCTGCTGCGCAACGCCGGCCTTGAGGTCAGCACCCAGGCCGCGCGCATCGACGAGGACACCATCCGCCAAAGTCTGGAGGCCGAGGCCGCCAAACCCCGCGATATCGCCGACGCTCTGGCCGAGATGAAGGCCGCCAAGGTCTCTGCCCGCATGCCCGGCGCTCTCGTTCTGGGCTGCGATCAGGTGCTGGACTTCAAGGGTCAGGTTTTCGCCAAACCCGAAACCGCCGCCGAGGCTCGCCAACACCTGCTGGCGCTCCGCGGCCAGACCCATTCCCTGCTGTCCGCCGCCGTCCTTTATGAATCCGGCAAGCCGGTCTGGCGCCATGTCGGTCAGGCCCGTCTGACCATGCGCAGCTTTTCCGACACCTATCTTGACGCCTATCTGACTCGCAATTGGCCCGCGATCGGCCATTCCGTCGGCGGCTACCAGCTGGAATCCGAGGGCGTCCGGCTATTCGACCGGATCGAGGGCGACTACTTCACAATCCTTGGCCTGCCGCTCCTTCCCCTCTTGTCCTACCTCGCCACACGGGGTCTTATTCCCGCATGACAGATCTGCCCAAAATCCCCCTCGCCGGCGTGATCGGCCACCCCATCGCGCATAGCAGGTCGCCGGCGCTGCATGGGTTCTGGTTGCGCCGCCACGGCATCAAGGGTCATTACATCCCGATGGATGTCGCCCCGGCCGATCTGGAAGCCACGCTGCGTCTGCTGCCAAGAATTGGCTTCGTCGGGCTGAATGTCACCATCCCGCACAAGGAAGCGGTCCTGAAGATCGCCGATGTCATCACCGACCGCGCGGCGCTGATCGGGGCGGCAAACACGCTCATCTTCCGCAAGGATGGCAAGATTCACGCCGACAACACCGATGGCGCCGGCTTCATCGCCAACTTGCGCCAGAACGCCCCGAACTGGAACCCTGCCGCCGGTCCTGCGGCGGTTCTCGGTGCTGGCGGCGCCGCCCGCGCCGTCGTGGCCGCGCTGATCGAGGTCGGCGTGCCGGAAATCCGCATCGCCAATCGCACCCGCCCGCGCGCCGATGCCCTGCGCGCCGATTTCGGCGCCAAACTGTCGGTCCATGAATGGGTTCAGGCCGGCAACATGCTGGACGGGGCGGCGACGGTCATCAACACCACCTCTCTGGGCATGGCTGGCAAGCCCGAGTTCCGCGTGCCGATGGATGCGCTGTCGCCGGGTGCCGTTGTCAATGATCTGGTCTACAACCCTCTGAAAACCCAATTTCTTCTTGAGGCCGAACAGCGCGGCGCCAGCATTGTCGACGGGCTCGGCATGCTGCTGCATCAGGCCGCGCCGGGCTTCGAACGCTGGTTCGGCCCGACGCCCGCGGTCGATGAGGAAACCCGTCAGGCCGTGCTCGGATCATGACCGCCTTTCGCCTTGGCCTCACCGGCTCCATCGGCATGGGCAAATCCACCACTGCGGGGATGTTTGCTGCCGAGGGCTTGCCGGTCTGGGACGCCGACGCCGCCGTCCACCGCCTTTATGGCCCCGATGGTGCCGCCGTTGCCCAGATCGCTGCACTTTGCCCCAGGGCCGCCTCGACCCGCGGCATTGACCGCGCCGCGCTGAAAGACTGGATCGCCGCCGACCCCTCGGCACTGGTGCAGCTTGAATCCATCGTTCACCCGCTCGTCGCCGCTGACCGCGATGCCTTCATCGCCAGCGCCGCAGCGGATATCGTCGTTCTCGATATCCCGCTCCTCTTCGAAAAGGGCACCGAGGCCCAGATGGACGCCACCCTGCTTTGCACGGCCCCTGCCGACCTGCAAAAGGCCCGTGTCCTTGCCCGCGGCACCATGACGGAACGCCAGTTGGCGACCATTCTCGCCCGTCAGATGCCCGATGCCGAAAAGCGGGCCCGCGCCACGCATATCGTCGAAACCCTGTCTGTGGACAGCACCCGCGCCTATGTCCGCGCCCTTATCGCCCATATCCGCGAGACCCAAGCCCGCGAGACCGGCCATGCGTGAGATCGTCCTCGATACCGAAACCACCGGGTTTGAACCCAGCGAAGGCCATCGCATCGTCGAGATCGGTGCGGTGGAGCTGTTCAACCACATGCCCACCGGCAAGACCTATCATCAATACATCAATCCCGAACGCCTGATGCCGAAAGAGGCCTTCGAGGTTCATGGCCTCGGCGATGACTTTCTCCGCGACAAGCCGGTGTTCAAGCAGATCGGTCAGGCGTTTCTCGACTTCATCGGCGATGCAAGACTGGTCATCCACAACGCCGCCTTCGACGTCAAATTCCTGAACTTCGAACTGAAGCGAATGGCGCTGCCCGGCATCGAATGGTCCCGCGCCATCGATACGCTCGCCATCGCCCGGCAAAAGTTCCCCGGCTCCCCGGCTTCGCTCGATGCGCTCTGCCGCCGTTTTGGCGTGGACAACTCCGCGCGCGAGAAACACGGCGCGCTGCTCGATAGCGAGATCCTGGCCGAGGTCTATCTCGAACTGATCGGCGGTCGGCAACCGGATTTCGGGCTGGCGAGCCAGCCCTCGAAATCCGCTGCCAGCGCGGTGGCCCAGCATGACGACTGGCGGCCCCGCCCCCGCCCGGAACCCTTGCCGCCCCGTCTGACGGCAGAGGAAGCCGCCAGCCATGCGGCCTTTGTGGCAAAGCTTGGCGAAAACGCGCTCTGGGCCAAGCGGAAGTGAAAAGACCGGCCCGCCTGGGCCGGCCTTCCACTATCACATCAGGTTCAGTTGGCCGGCGTCTGGGCCTGTGCCCGCCGCGCCATCTCTTGCCGGTAAAGCACGAGGAAATCGACGGTGTCGATGTTCAGGGGCGGGAAGCCGCCGTCACGCGTCACATCCGAGATGATCCGGCGCACGAAGGGGAACAGCATCCGCGGGCATTCGATCAGCAGGAAAGGATGCAGCTGTTCTTCCGGTACGCCTTCGACATGGAATACCCCGCCGTAATCGACCTCCAGCAGGAACAGCGTGTCGCCATTGGCCTTGTTCTTCGAGGTAACCTTGTATTTCGTCACGATCTCGAACTGGTGATCTGCCTGCCGCTTGCGGGCGTCAAGGCTGACCGCGACCTGAATATCGGGCTGCACATCGGCCCCGGTGATGCCCTTCTGGGCCACCATGTTCTCGAAAGACATGTCACGCACGAACTGCGCCAGAACCGACATCCGCACCTGCGGCGTCGCGCCGTTTTCCTCGGCCATTGCACTCACTCCTGTTGAACGGGTCGCGGGTGTTCCTAGCAGGTCAGGACCACGGCCTCAATCCTGCGTCCACTGCGAAGGCGGCAGCCGTTCGCCCTGGGGCCGGCGCAGCTCTTCGTAGTCGCCTTCGATGATGTCGTCGTGTTGCGCGGTCGCCCTGCGGAACATGAAGCCAGAAGCGGACAACCTCTGGCCCAGAAGCACCACCATCAGGCGCTGAACCGGTGGCAGCAACAGCAAGAGCCCCAGCGCGCTGGTGAAAAAACCCGGCACGATCAACAGGAGCCCGGCCAGAAGGGAAAGCCCCTTGCCGGCCATCTGCATCATCGGATCGCGCGACCGCGGCTGTCCGACCTGCCCGCCGCGCCGCAGGATCGCCGCGCCCAGAACGGTTGAGCCAAGCACGAAAAACAATGTCAGCCAAAGGCCCAGAACACCGCCAAGAACCACGAACAGCGTGATCTCGATCAGTGGCACGGCAAGAAGCAGCAAGAAAACCGGCATGGCCCCATCCTTTGGCGTGCCTAACTGGACTTGGCCGCCCCCAACCCCTACATAAGATCACAACCCCCCCGGCTCAACTGCCGGGAGCAATTGTTCCGAGGTGTCCATGAACTCGTCGTTGTTGCAGCTTCTGGTCCTTGCCGGGATCGCGGTTTTCCTGATCCTGAAACTGCGCTCGGTCTTGGGCACGCGCGAAGGCTTTGAAAAGCCTCCGGTTCCGGCCGATCAGGTGCGGTCGCGTGGCAAGCGGAATTTCGAGGTGATCGAAGGTGGCCCGGACCGCGACATCACCGATCACGCCGCCGAAGGCTCCGAGATCGCCCGTGCCCTTGCGCAGATGAAACAGGCCGAGCCCGGGTTCTCGGTATCTGACTTCCTGACGGGTGCCCGCGGTGCCTATGAGATGATCCTCATGGCCTTCGAGCGCGGTGATATCGAGGCGATCCGCCCCTTCCTCAGCGATGAGGTCGAAGCCAGCTTTGCCCAGGCCATCAATGCCCGCGAACGCGAAGGCCTGTCGGTCGAGGCGAATTTTGTCGGTCTGCGCGAATTGGCCATCGCCGAGGCGGAGTATGACGCGACCAGCCGCACTGCCGAAATCACCGTGCGCTTCACCGGCGAGCTGACCTCGGTGGTCAAGAACGCCGCCGGCGAGGTGGTGGACGGGCATCCAACCAGCGTGAAGCGTCAGCGTGACGGCTGGACTTTTGCCCGCCGCATGGGGGTACAGGACCCGAACTGGCAGCTTGTGGCCACTGCGGACTGACAGGGGGTCATGCGTGCCGTCCTTGCCCTATGCCTTGCGGCGCTGGTCATGACCTGGGCGACCGGCGCCCCGGCGCAGATGCTGGATTTCGAGGCGCTGGACGGCTGGGAGCATGACAATCACCGGGCCGGGCTGACTGCCTTCCTGCAGACCTGCGATCTGCTGACCGATCCCGACTGGCGCCCGATCTGCGCCTTTGCCGCCGATGCCGGGGCCTCGGACGCCTCCGCCAAGTCGTTCTTCGAGCTGTTCTTCAAGCCGGTCATCATCGGCACGCCGCCTGCGCTTTTCACCGGCTATTACGAGCCGGAACTGAACGGCGCGCTGACCCGCAGTCCGCGCTTCGCCTATCCGATCTATCGCAAGCCCCCGGAACTGACCGAAGGCCAGACTTATCTGGACCGCGCCGCCATCGAAGCCGGCGCGCTGCGCGGCCGCGGGTTGGAGCTTGCCTGGCTGGAAGACCCGGTTGAAGTCTATTTCCTGCATGTTCAAGGTTCTGGACGTATCCGCTTGCCGGATGGACAGATGATGCGCGTGGGCTATGGTGGCAAAAACGGGCATCCCTATCGCTCCATCGGGCAGGAAATGATCCGCCGCGGCACCCATACATTGGCGGAGGTTTCCGCGCAGGAAATCCGCTCCTGGGTCAGGCGGAGCGGAAGGTCTGGCAGTGCGCTGCTGAATCACAACCCGTCTTACGTCTTCTTCCGCAGGCTTGATGACCTGCCCGCCGGCAAGGGGCCGATCGGAGCCATGGGGCGGTCGATCACCGACCTGCGCTCGGTGGCAATTGATCCGGATTTTACGCCGCTCGGCGCGCCGCTCTGGATCGAGAAAGACGGCACCAGCCCTTTGCGTCGCCTGATGGTGGCGCAGGATACCGGCGGGGCTATCAAGGGCATGCAGCGGGCCGATATCTTTTATGGTACGGGGGATGCCGCGGGCGATGCAGCGGGAATGGTCAAGGATGGCGGACGGCTGATCGTGCTTCTGCCCATCGACCGCGCCTATGCCATGTTGCCGGAAGACTGAGCCGTGGTCCGCCGCCGCTCCCTTCGTCCCGAAGAGCAGGAGATCTGGGCCGCAGTGGCGCGCACTGCGACGCCGATGCATCCGGGCCGCCAGCTTTTCCTGAAAGAGGTGGACAGTTCGGCCAAGGCCGTGCCGGTGCAGGCCGAAGCCCCGATGCCGCACGGCCATGCCCAGCCGCGGATGCCGCTGTTCCGGCTGGGCGAAAAGGCGCGATCCGCAACCAGCATCGACCTGCTGCCCACCCCGGCCGAGGCGCTGGCGGCAGCGCCCTTGCAGATGGACGCCAAGACTCACGGCAAGATGACCCGCGGCAAGCTGATGCCCGAGGCGCGCATCGACCTGCATGGCATGACCCTGTCCGAGGCGCATCCAGAGCTGATCCGTTTCCTCCTAAACGCCCAGTCCGACGGCATGCGGCTGGTTCTGGTCATCACCGGCAAGGGCAAGCGCGGGCAGGATATCGGCCCCATTCCGCAGCGCATGGGTGTCTTGCGCCATCAGGTGCCGCAATGGCTGCGTCTGCCGCCGCTGGGGCAGGCCGTGCAACAAGTGGCCGAAGCGCATCTGAAACACGGCGGCTCGGGCGCCTATTACGTCTACCTGCGCCGCCGCTGACTACTGGTTCACTTCCACCGCAATCTCGGCCACCGGGCGCAACACGATCTGCGTCGCGTTCTGCACCGAGAGCACCACCCCCGAGACCAGACCGATGCGCCGCGCGCGGTCGGCCTCGAACGCGCCCTCGATCTGGCCGATACTGTCGATCAGCCGGATCAGTGCCGGGCTGTCGCCCAGAATGAAATGGCCCGTCCCGCTGCCAAACTCGCCGACATCAAGGAACGTCACTTCAAGATCGGCAAGCCGCGAGACATCCGACAGCGAGCCGAGCCGTTCGGATTGCCCGGTGAGCTGCGCCGAAAGCCGCAGCAGCTTGTCGCGGTCCGATCCGAAGATCAGGAAGGGCTGCGGCAGCTTGCCGATCGCCTTGGCCTGCATGCGGAACAGGTCGACGTCGATGTCGGGCGAGATCAGGATCACCCCGGCCAGCCGGTCCAGCGTGGCCCGGTCGCCGCGAATGGCGGCTTGCCGCAGCGACTCCATCGCCAGGGCAGAGCCCATGGAATGCGCCACCAGCAGGATGCGCCGCGCCCCGGCAGCCGCGACCTCGTCCATCAGCTTTTCCAGCCCGTCGCGGGCGAACATCGCGGAATCGCGGTCATAGACATAGCCAAGCGGCCGCGCGGCGGAAGGCCAGGCGTAATGCACCACCGTTCCGGGCAATTCCAGATCATGGGCGAATTGCGCCACCCGGTAGAGCCCTTCGGAGAAATTGTTGTTGTAGCCATGCACGAAGATCACCGCTTCCTGCCCGTGGGCGGCCAGATCGCGCTTCAGATCAGCGCGAAAGGCCGGATCGCTGCCGTAGACCACTTCGGCCGTGGTCAGGAAGTGGCGCCGCGGGTCGGGCCTCGCCAGACGGGTCGGCCAGTTGATCTCGCCTGCCTCGCGCAGCGGCGGGATCGAAATGTCATAGCGGGCAAAGCGCATCTCTTCCGAGCGCGCGGGGCCAAAACGGCCGCCGTCAAACTCCCGCGTGGTGCCGATGAACACCGGCGTCACATCCCCGACTGCCGCCGCCGCGGGGTCAAGCGTGATCGCGCCGCGCGGGGCGCAGGCCAGAAGGACGATGAACGGCAGGATCAGGGCGAAGCGCACTACAGCACATATCGCGATATGTCGGCCGAGCGCGACAGTGCGCCGAGATGCCGTTCGACAAAGCCCGCATCCACCGTCACGCTGTCGCCGGATCGGTCGGGGGCCGTGAAGGACAGCTCTTCGAACACCCGTTCCATCACCGTGTAGAGCCGGCGCGCGCCGATGTTCTCGACGCTGCGGTTCACCTCGGCGGCAATGCGGGCCAGCGCGGCGATGCCGTCGGCGGTAAAGCTGACCGCGACATCCTCGGTTGCCATCAGCGCGGCATATTGCCGGGTCAGCGCGTTGTCGGTCTCGGTCAGGATGCGGACGAAATCCTCCTCGGTCAGCGGCGCCAGCTCCACCCGGATCGGCAGGCGGCCCTGCAGTTCCGGCAACAGATCCGACGGTTTGGCGATGTGGAACGCGCCCGAAGCGATGAACAGGATATGGTCGGTTTTCACCGGGCCGTATTTGGTGGAAACCGTAGTGCCTTCGATCAGCGGCAAGAGATCGCGCTGCACGCCTTCGCGGCTGACATCGGCGCCGCGCGCATCGGAGCGGGCGCAGATCTTGTCGATTTCATCAAGAAAAACAATGCCGTTTTCCTGAACCGCCTCCAGCGCCGCGGCCTTCACCGCCTCGTCGTCCAAAAGCTTGTCCGCCTCCTGGCCAAGCAGGAGATCATAGCTGTCGGCCACCGTCACCCGCTTGCGCGCGGTGCGGCCGCTGAAGGCCTTGAACAGGTCATTCAGCCCCTGCATCTGGTTTTCCATGCCGGGCATCATGCCGAACATGCCCTGCGGCCCGGCCTCCTGCACCTCGATCTCGATCATCGTGCTGTCCAGCTCGCCCCGCTTCAGCTTGCCGCGGAACATCTCGCGGGTCTGTTCGCGGGCGTCCTTGCCGGCCAGCGCCTCGATCACCCGGTTCTCGGCCGCCTCGCGGGCGCGGGCGCGCACGTCGTCGCGCATCCGGGCGCGGGTGTCGATCATCGCGGCGTCGACCAGATCGCGGATGATGCTGTCGACATCGCGACCGACATAGCCGACCTCGGTGAACTTGGTGGCCTCGATTTTCAGGAAGGGCGCCTTGGCCAGCTTGGCCAGACGGCGGGAAATCTCGGTCTTGCCGACCCCGGTCGGGCCGATCATCAGGATGTTCTTCGGGTAGACCTCGTCGCGCAGGTCATCGGCCAGTTGCTTGCGGCGCCAGCGGTTGCGCAGGGCGACGGCGACCGCGCGCTTGGCCTCGCGCTGGCCGATGATGTGGCGGTCAAGCTCCGAGACGATCTCGCGCGGGGTCAGGTTGGTCATTTGGTGATGGCCTCCACCGTCAGGTTGCCGTTGGTGTAGACGCAGATGTCGGCGGCAATCGCCATGGCGCGACGGGCGATGTCTTCGGCGGGCAGATCCGACTGCATCAGCCCCCGCGCGGCGGCCAGTGCGAAATTCCCGCCCGAACCGATCGCGGCGACGTCATGTTCGGGCTCCAGCACGTCGCCCGCGCCGGTGATGACGTAAAGATCGGACCCGTCGGTGACGATCAGCATGGCCTCGAGGTTGCGCAGGTATTTGTCCATGCGCCAGTCTTTCGCCAGCTCGACACAGGCGCGGGCCAATTGGCCGGGGGCGCTTTCCAGCTTTTTCTCCAGCCGTTCCAGAAGGGTGAAGGCATCGGCGGTCGAGCCGGCAAAGCCGCAGACCACGTCATGCCCGCCGGGCGACAGCCGGCGCACCTTGCGGGCGGTGCCTTTGATGACCGTGTTGCCAAGGCTGACCTGACCATCGCCGGCCACCACCACTTGCGCGCCCCGGCGCACCGCCAGAATGGTCGTGCCGTGCCAGCCGGGGAATTTGTCGTCCGCCATGGGTCTCTCCATCGTTTCGGTCACTATGGAAGGGCGGGGCGGAAAACAAAAGGGCGGCCGCAATGGGCCGCCCTTACGCCTGATGATTTCCGCCGATCAGATTGCGGACTGAATCCAGTTGGCCAGCGCAGCCTTGGGCGCGGCGCCGATCTTGTTCGACACCACCTGCCCGTCCTTGAACAGGAACAGTGCCGGAATGCCGCGCACGCCCAGAACCGCCGGGCTGTCGGGGTTTTCGTCGACGTTGACCTTCACGATCTTGACCTTGCCGGCATATTCGGCGGCAAGCTCTTCAAGCGCCGGGCCGATCTGGCGGCAGGGGCCGCACCATTCGGCCCAGAAATCGACGACGACGGGGATGGCCGACTTGCGGACTTCGGCGTCGAAGGTGGCATCGGTGACGGCGACGGTATTGGCACCCATGGCGGGACTCCTGAGGGAATTGGTCAGGCAGCGAAGCTAGGCATGCCGGGCGGGAACGTCAAGGGATAGCGGCGCGATGCAGTGCCGCACTCACCATCTCGGGATCCAGTGGCATCAGCCGGGCGCTGCGGGTCCAAAGGAGGTAGGGCTGGATCGGGCGGTCGGGGTAGACCTGCCGCAGGGCGGCGACATAGGCCCCCATCTGGCGCAGGATGCCCTCGGGCACCTGATCGGGCGTGGCGGGGATCTGGCTGTTTGACTTGAAATCCACCACCGCCACGCGGTCGGGCAGCACGACCAGCCGGTCGATGCTGCCATGAAACAAGGCTTCACCAATCCGGGCGCAGAAGGGGGCTTCGGCCAGGGCATCCGGCGCGAAGATCCAGCCGAGATCGGGCGCCTGCAACAGGCGGCGCGCTTCGGTCAGGGCATCGGCACAAAGCCCGGCCTCCGGGATCAGTGCGGTGGCGGTGACGGGCCAATCCGCGGCCGGCACCAATGGCAGATGTTCAAGCAGAAGATGCACGGCAGAGCCCCGAGCCTTTGCCGCTTCTTCGGTCAGGGACAGGCTTTCGCCGGGCAAGGCCTTGGCGCCGCCGAGATCGGACGGCGAAAGCGGCCGGGCCGGGCGGCTGGCTTCGGGGGCGGGGGTGGCGGTCCAGACGGGAAGCGCGGAGTCTGGCCTGATTTCGTCAGGCTGGGCGGAAACCGGCGCGGGCCAGTCGCCATTCGCCCAGCGCAAGACGCCGCCTGTGGTGGGAACGGCTCCGATGGCTTGCATGGCGCGCTCGACCAAGCGGTACCAGGCCCAATCCTGCACCGGCTTGGGGCCTTCCTTCCGCTCGGTCTTGGCCTCGCCCGCCCCTGCCACGATCAGCCAGCTGCGCGGGCGCGTCAGAGCAACATAGAGCAGCCGCGCGCTTTCTGCGGCCTGATCGGCCTTGCGGCGGGCGCGGGCCTCGCGGATCGCGGCGGGCGAGGCGTCGGCCGGGGTTTTCCAGACCGGCAGGCCGTCGGGCAGGCGGTAGATCTCATCGAGGTCACGCGGATTGCGGTCGGCGGTGTCGGGCAGAATGACGATCGGCGCCTCCAGCCCCTTGGCGCCATGCACTGTCATCACCCGGATCTTGTCGCCTGCCCCATCCATCTGGCGCTTCACCGTGATCTCGTCGGTTTGCATCCAGATCAGGAAACCGGTCAGGCTGGGCACCTCGGTCTGTTCATAGCCGAGCGCCTGCGACAGCAGTTCGTCGATGCCGTCCTCGGCCTCATCCCCCAGTCGGGCGAGCAGGCGTTGGCGGCCCTGATGGCGGGTCAGGATCCGGTCGATCAGATCGAAGGGCCGCAGGAAATCGGCCTGATCGCGCAGGTCGCGCAACATCTGCAATGTGTCACTATCCGCCGGATAGTCTCGCAGCGCTTCCCAGAGATAGCCTTTGCGACCATGGGCCAGGCGGAACAGCTCGTCCTCGGTCCAGCCGCAAAGCGGCGAGCGCAGGACGGCGGCGAGCGACAGGTCGTCTTCGGGCGTGGCAAGGAAGGACAAGAGCGCGGCAAGGTCCTTGACCGCCAGCTCGCCGCCCAGCTTCAGCCGATCCGCGCCGGCAATCGGCAGGCCTTGCTGTTTGCAGGCCCGGATGACCTCGGTGAACACGGCCGAGCGGCGCTGCACCAGTATCAGGAAATCGCCGGCATGCACCGTGCGGGGTTTGCCGTTCTCGCCGATGATTGCGGTTCCGCCGTCGATCATCGCCCGGATTTCCGCCGCTATCCGGTTGGCAAGTTGAGCGGTGTGGTGGGTTTCGCCGATGAGATCGACCGGGTCGTCCCAGTTTTCATCCTCATCAGTCTTGACCGGCTCGATCAGCGGCCAGAGATCGACGCGGCCCGGCATGTCCGGGCGGAAGGCAAGGTGGCTTGGAGCGCTTCCCAGGGCGTCGCCAAAGCCGGCGGCGAAGGTCTCGTCGACCAGCTTCAGGATTGCGGGGGCAGAGCGGAAGGAGTGCGAAAGCTCCATGTCCACGAAGGCTTTGCCGGCGCCGTTGAACTTGGCTTTGAACAGCGCATGTTTTTCATCAAAGGCCGCAACGTCGGCACCCTGAAACGAATAGATCGACTGTTTCTTGTCACCCACCACGAACAGCGTGCGCCCGCGGTCCGCCTGCGCGCCTTCCCCGGCGGTGAACTCTTCGGCCAGAAGCTCAATCACCTTCCATTGGTCGGGCGAAGTGTCCTGTGCCTCGTCGACAAGGATATGGTCGATGCCACCATCCAGCCGGTACAGCACCCATTGCGCGACCGAACGGTCGGTCAGCAGACGCTTGGCGCGGGCGATCAGGTCGTCGAAATCAAGCCAGCCGCGTGCCGATTTGGCCGTCTCATAGACCGGCAGGAAGGCGGCGGCAAAGCGGTGGAGGGCGCGGGTCTTGGCGGCGGCGCCCAAGGCGATCAACGGTTCCTGAGCCGCCTCGATCCGTGCGGCAAGGTCACGATAGGAGGCAAGAAGGGGGCCGAGCGCCTTGGCGGTATCGGCCGTCGGAACAGTTTTGCGGAGGGTTCCCGTTTTGGTCAGACAGGCCGATTTCAAGGCCTCGAACCTTTGGGGCAAGGGTGCAGAGAAATCGACAAGTCTCAGCATGTCGGCCAGGTCGACATCGGTTTTCTTGCCGGCCTTCAACACGGGCAGGCAGGCGGAAACGAGGTCTTGCTCTTGACCAAGGAAGCAGTCCGCGATGACGGAGTCCTCCGTTTCGCCCGGCATGATTCCCAGCGTTGCGTGCAGCCTTTCGACATCGAGCGGCGCGGCAAATCCGTGCCTTGCACCCGCGACCTGCTCCATCAGCGCGGTGAAATCCTCGCCTGTGTAGATGCCGGCCACTTCGGCCATCACCGCCGGAGCCAGACTTTCGGCCATCTCCTCGACGATCTGCGCGCGCAGGAGTTTTGCCGCGCGGTCATCCAGTTCGCGGAAGCCGGGCGAAATTCCGGCTTCCAGCGGGAAGCGGCGCAGAAGTGTGGCGCAGAAGCTGTGGATGGTCTGGATGCGCAGGCCGCCCGGCGTTTCCAGCGCGCGGGCGAACAGGCGGCGGGCGCGGGCCAGGTCATCAGGGCCAAGGGCTGTACTTTCGCCAAGGTTGGCAAGATCTGTCCGCAATGTGTCATCCGGCAGCATCGCCCAGCCGCCAAGGCGCTGGAACAGGCGGTTCTGCATCTCGGTGGCGGCGGCCTTGGTATAGGTCAGGCACAGGATGCGCTGGGGTTCGGTGCCGCGCAGCAAGAGCCGCGCCACACGGTCGATCAGCACGCGGGTCTTGCCGGAGCCGGCATTGGCGGCGACCCAGGTGCTTTGTGCCGGATGGGCGGCCTGGATCTGGCGCTCGGAGGCGTCGTCACGCGGGGTCATGCCGGGTCATCCTCGCCCACGCGCGCCGGGGTGGCGCGGTCGGTCATCTGCCATTCGCCGTAACGGGCGAGGTGATCATAATCGCCCTCCATCCGCTCGGCGAAAACCGCACGGCGCGCGGCATAGCCGGTGCTGCGCAGCGAATACCGGGTGATGAGGCGGAGAAACTTCTCCCATTCGCGGTCAAGATCGATCTTGGCGCGGTCGGTCTCCTCGACCTTCTGGCCGCTGCCAAGGCCGATGTAGGAAAAGCTGGCCACCTCGCGCGGGCCAAGGTTTTCGAACCCGCCGCGTTCGACCATGGCGGCGGTCAGGCGCAGCTGTTTTTCATAGACCTCCTGTTGCCGGGCGGTCGGGGGCGTGCCGGTCTTGTAGTCGATCAGATGCAGCCGGCCATCGGGCAAGGCGTCGATCCGGTCGGGCTTGCCATGCAGCGTGAAGCCCGGAGGATCGATGCGCAGGCTGCCGGGAGTTTCCAGCATGATCGCCGTGCCGCCGTGCCTGCCGTCCTGGATCAGGAAGTGTTCTGCGGCGCGCTCCAGCCGCGCCAGCCAGAGCAGGCGCGCGGCCGGGAAAGGCGTGCTGTCGGCGAGAACTTCGGCCGCGGTTCCGAGCAGCCGGATGCGGGCCGCGCCGCGGGTTTCATCCTCGGGACGGGTGCGGACGAAGCGTTCGAGGATGTCATGCAGCACCGAGCCACGGTCGCGCGGGTCGGGGCTGGCGCGCAGCGGGTCGAGCGGGCGCAGGCGCAGGCTGTGGCGGGCATAGATCGCAAAGGGATCGCGGATCAGGCGGGAGATCTCGGTGAGGGACAGGCGCTCGGGCCGGGCCGTCCGGGGCGGTTGCGGCGCGGGGCGCCTGGCAGGCTGGAAGCGGGGATCGGCGAGGAGATCCGGCGACGGGCGGTCCATCGCCTGGGCCATCTCCAGCCACATCGCGCCGCGGGCCCGCATCTTGTTCAGGGCTTCCGGCCCATTGCGCTCGGGCAACCCGGCCATGAGATTTTCCAGCCGGTTCATCCAGCGCGAGGGCACGGTTTGTGCCTCGGCGTCTCGGGTGGCGCGGGTCAGGATGACGCGCGGGGCAGCGATGGCCTGCTGAAAGTCGTGGGCCGAGAGGCCGATCTGGCGCTCGGGCAGGAGGAGCCCTGCATCCTTGCGCATCTTGCGGTTCAGCCAAGGGTCGGGGTCGGGAGCTTTCGGCCAGACGCCATCGTTCAGCCCGCCGAGAATGACAAGATCGGCGCCCTGAACGCGGGCCTCCAGTGTACCCCAGATCATGATGCGGGGATGGGCCTGGACCGCCTCGCGCACCTCTCCCCCGGCGAAGATGGCCTCGAAAAGAACGGCATATTCGGTGGGGTGGAACTGGCCGCCGTGGGGGGATTCGTCTTGCAGCGACTGGAACGTCTCTGACGCGCTTTGCCCGGCTTCTTTCAGCCAAAGCTCGCCAGAGCCGAAGGGGGCCATGCCGCGCGCAAGGGTTTCGGCAAGACTGCGGTGGCGCGCGACGAGATCGGCGAGTGGGGCAGACCGGGTGGGCGCGAACTGGTCGATCACGGTGGCGAGCATTGTGGCCCAGGACCCCGCTTGCGGATCGTCGCGGGTTTCGGCCCAGCGCATCAGATCGGCTCCGGTCGGGAAGATCGGGCCGTGGCGGCGGATCGAAAGCTCCAGATCGCGGGTCAGGCGCAGATGCGTGCCACGATCGCCGCCCGAGGCGGCCAAGGGATGTTTCAGCAGTGCAAGCAGATGGTCGGCGGTCAGCTTTTGCCCCAGACACCGGGCGATCTGGCGCAGGAAACGACCCGGCGGCGACAGGTTCAGCGGGCGCCCGGCGGAATCGTCGGGCAGGATGCCCCAGCGATCGAGGGCCGCGGTCACCTGCCGCGTGAGATTGCGGTCGGGCGAGACAAGTGCGGCGGTCTGACCGGAGTCCGCTGCCTGACGCAGCATCAGCGCGATGGCCAAAGCCTCGGTCCGGGTTGAGGGGGCCTCGATCAGCGTCAGATCCGCGGTCGCCGCGAGCAGGTCGGGCAGCGCTGGTCCGTCGGTCAGCCATTGGTCCGTCACCGGGGCCGGCCGCAAGGCCAGCGATACCAGCGCGTTGCGGGCGGGGGAGGGCGGCGGCGTGCGGCGCCATGCCGTGATCGACGCAGGGGTCAGGCCAAGTCGGTCGGTTAGGCGACGAAAGCGGTATTGCGGATGGTCCTCGGCGGTCAGCGCATCGTCCATCCGGGCCCAGACCTGTTCCGGTGTGTCAAAGTCGAACCCCGGCAGGATCAGGGCGCCTTGTGGCAGCCGGGCGACCAGCTCCATCAGCCGCAGCGTGGTGCCACGCGAGCCGGTCGAGCCGGCGATCAGCACCGGATGCCGCGGTGGGTCGGCCTGCCAGCGTTGGGCCAGAAGGTCGGTTGCCATGGCAAGCCGCGCTTCGGCGTCGGGTGCGGCGGTCTGGTCGAAGAACTGCGACACGATGCCCAGAAAGGCCTGGGTCCGCGCCCAATGCGCGGCGTGATTCGAGACATCCAGTGCGGCCAGCCGGTCGGGGTGCAGCCCTTCGACGCGCAATTCGGCCATCAGGTCGGCCAGACTGTCGGCCAGATCGTAAAGCGCGTGGCGGGGGGCCAGATCGGGCTGGGCATCGAGAAGCGCCGTGATGAGTTGGGCAAGCTCCAGTCGTCGCCGGAGGCCGGAAACTGCCGGGGGCAGCGCAAGGCCGGGTCGGTCGGCGAGCTCCGTGAGCAGCCGGAGGCGCGGCAGAAGGCGGGCGCCCCGGGCAAGGAACAAGTCGGTCACACGGCGGCGCATGCGGGCAGTGTTCAGATAGACCTCGACCCGCGACATGGCCTCGGGCGGCTGGTCGGCCATGCGCTCGATCAGGCCGGAGACCAGTTCTGCCGGGAAATCGCTGCCGGGCGGCAGGGCGAAAAGGCGCGGGCCGGGGGTGTCAAACATTGCCGGCCGCCAGCAGGGATTCTGCCTGCGCGATGCCCTCGGGCCGTCCGACGTCACACCAGCCGCCCTGATGGACGATGCCGAAGGCGCGGCCTTGGGCGATCATCGCGTCCCACAGCAGGTTCAGCGAAAACACGGTCTTGTCGATATGGGCCAGCCCATCGGTTTTCAGGATCTGCGCGCCCAGATAGACAAGGCCGGGTTTGCCGGCCGCCCGGCTGATCCGGCCGTCGGCACCGATCAGGAAATCGCCATTGCCCGCGTGACCCGTCGCCTGCCGGGCCGGAAGCATGAGCAAAAGCGCGTCCATCCGATCTGCGTCCCAATGGGCGGCAAGTTGGGTCAGCGGGTTTTGCCCGGTCCAGACGGCATCGCTGTTCAATGTCATCACCGGATCCGCGCCCAGCAGCGGCAGGGCGTGTCGCAACCCGCCGCCGGTTTCAAGGATCTGCCCGGGTTCGTCCGAAAGCGCCACGGACCGTCCTTGCAGGTGTCGGGCGACCTGGGCCGAGAGATAGTGGGTATTTACCACGATCTGCCCCACGTCTGCTCCCGCCAGATCAAGCGCGTGATCCAGCAACGGCTTCCCCGCCACTTTGATGAGCGGTTTCGGGCGATTGGCGGTCAGGGCGCCCATGCGCGTGCCCAGGCCCGCAGCAAAGATCATCAGCGGGAAGGGCATTTTCTACCTATTTCTGCAAGGATTTCCGGGGTCGGTTCGGGCAAGAGTGCAGCGCAGGCGCGGGCAAGCGGGGTATTGACCGGATGGGACAGGTTTTGCTGCAACTGACCCCAGACCCGCGGCATCAGACGCAGGTAGCCGGGTTTGCCGGCGACAAGGCAAAGTCGGGTGAAAACGCCCAGGATGCGCAGGGCCCGTTGGGCGCCGAGCACGGCATAAGCCGCGTCGAAGTCGCGACCTGCCCCGGTTGCGGCCTTGAACCTGTGAATCATCCCGGCCTGTGTTTCACGTGAAACGTCGCGGCGCGCGTCTTGCAAAAGCGAGACCAGATCATAACCTGGCTGCCCCATCTGGGCGAGCTGGAAGTCCAGAATGCCGACCCGTCCGATCCCGGCGCGGTCCGGGAGCCAAAGCAGGTTCTCGGCGTGGTAATCGCGCAGGATCATCACCCGCGGGCCATCGGCATGAGAGGAAATCAGATCCTCCAGAACCGCAAGAAATCCGGCGCGGTCTCCGGCGTCGCCCGTCACCGCCTGGCGATACCAGTCAAGGGCAAAACAGGCTGCCTCGGCCCAGTCCGCCGCGGAAAGATCGGGCAGTCGGCCAAGTGCCGGTTGCGACTGGAGCCTGAGAAGCGCATCGGTCGCGGCCGCATAAAGCGGCAATTCCCGCCCGGGCTCGACCTCGATCAAGCGGGCAAATACGCCATCGCCGAAATCCTCCAGCAGCAGGAACCCCCGCGTCAGATCCTGCGCGAGGCAGCGCGGGGCTGACAGGCCAAGCTCCAGAAGATGCCCGGCAATTCGCAGGAAGGCCGCAGGGTCGTCGCCTTTGCCGGGGGGAGCGTCCATCAGCACCGCAGTCTTGCCATCCAGCGTCAGGCGATCATAGCTGCGGTCCGAAGCGTCGCCCGCCAGAAACCGGCGATCGGCGAGTCCCCAGCCGGCCCGAGCCAGAAAGGCCGTGGAAAGACTGTCCCGCTCAGCCATCCGCAAGCTCTTTCGCCAGGGCGGCCCGCAGATCTGCCCTTTTGCCAAAACCGATGACAACCCTCCTGCCATCGCCTTCGGCCTGAAAGCAAAGCCGAAGGGCCTGCGGCGGAGCGTGGCTGCCCAGCCGGTCTGGCCATTCGATCAGGCAGATCGCGGTGTCGAAGGCGGCGTCAAGGCCCAGTTCCAGAACCTCATCGGGATGGCTCAGCCGATAAAGGTCGGCGTGCCAGATCTCGACATCGGCGTGATAGGTCTGAACCAAGGTAAAGGTTGGCGACGGCACGTCCTCGGCCCGGCCAAGCCGCGCCTGAATGAGGGCGCGGGCGAACTGGCTTTTGCCAGACCCGATTGGCCCTTCAAGCAGCAGGCAATCCCCAGGGCCCAACCGCGGAGCAAACCAGCGTCCCAGGCGGTCGGTTTCATCGGCATCAGCCAGGAAAAGTGAAAAGGGGGAGGCGTCGGCAACCATCGTGGGCCGACTCTACCCCGCCTGTCCGCAACCGCAAGCCTTCAGGCCGATTTCAAGGCATCGGACTCGGACCGCACCGGGCGGGCCATTTCGACAGGGTCGAGCGTGCGGAAGGCCGCCAGAGTTGCCCCGCCGGAAAGCGGCGCAAAGCGGCAGGACAGAAGGCGCCCATCCAGCAGACGGGTTTCCGCCGTCCAGCAAATCCGGTTTCCGACTGTGGAAATGAACTCCTCGGCTTCTGACCAAAGACCCGCCGGGGCCGACATCGACCGCCAATGCCCGGCAATGGCGCGGATCGAGTCATTCTGGATATCTTCCTCGGGCGCATGGGACCAAAGGGCCGAATAGGCGAGATTCGACATCACCAGCTGACCCGAGGCAGAGAAAACCGCCACCGCCTCGTCCATTTCGTCGATAACCGCCTGACCCAGCTCCAGGTCCGAGCGATAGCGCCGGCTTCGGGATACCTCGTTGGTGATGTCTTCAATCATCAGGGCCAGCGCGCCGTTGGGGTGCGGACGCCCGATCACCCGGAAGGTCTGACCGTCCGGCAGGTTCCAGGTTTCTTCGTAAAGCCCCGAAGCCGCGGCTTTTTCCATTTCAACGAGCTGGCGGCGCCAGCTGCGATAGTCCTTCGGTTCGGGAATCATCTTGCGATCTCGCAGCGCATCCAGAACCGACACAAGCGAGGGACGCATCGAAAGGAATTCGGCAGGTAGACCCGTGAGGTCAAGAAGGGCCGGGTTGAACAACTGCAATTGCCGCTGCCGGTCAAAGATTGCAAGGCCCGTGGGCAGTTGTGCAAAGGTCTTGGTCAGGGTCTGCATGAAATCGCGCAGCGCCGCTTCAGCATTGACCGCGGCATCCGCAGGCAGGGCGAAGTTCAGCCGCTCCTCGCCGCCTGACATGCCGTATAGATCATACCAGGCGGTGCCTTCGCCCTGAACCGTAACGGCCGCCCGCTGTCCGCGCGCGGCCTCCTGGCTGGCAAGCCGCTCGAACAGGCGCGGCAGGGGCCAGCCCAGCTCCTTGCCGGGGGACAGGGCCGCAATCGCCTTCAGCAGATAGGCGCCATTCGCCCAGACGATGTCGCCCGCCCCGGTCTCGCGCCAGATCAGCATCGGAGCCTTGGCAAGCACCTCGCGCAATTGCTCCACCTCCTGGGTCAGGGCAAAATGCGCCAGAGCGTCGGTCATCATCGGCCTGCCGTCCAGCGCCGGGTCTGTCAGCGCGATGCGCGTCAGACCGCCCTGCAGCGCGGCTGACAGCAAGAGCGGCTTGTCCTGCGCGGTCCGGCCATCCAGAAGAACCTGGCCTTCGGTCTCGATCCGGCGCAGCCGGGTTTCGATATCGGGAAAATACTGCGACAGAAAGCCGATCAGGCGCAGCCAGTTGCCGCCCCTGGCCCGGCTGGTCGCCAGAATCTGTCGCGCGCCCGGAGTTGCATCCACCAGCGTTTCGCCGTCGAACAGAAAGACCGTTCCCGCCTCACCCGCCTGAGCCGCATCGGCAAATACCGAATGTCCCGGCGGTTTCGGCGCCCCCTGCAAGGCGCTGACCACAAGCAACCCGGCAATGGCCGCCACGAAGGCAATCAGCACCAGCGCGAGCGCGAAAAGCCAGTCCAATGCACACCCCTCCCAAGCCGGGATTCTTCCCGCTGCCTTCAACTTAGGGAGGAAAGAGTTAAGGGGTAATTAATGCAAGAAGATGAACGCGCCCGGCATCACGAGATCGGCTGATTTTGCCCCAAGGGCCGGCCTTTCTGCGCGGCAATGCTGTCCAGCGCCCAGGTCGCCTCGACGATCGCGCCCGAGCGTTCCGGGCGCTCTTCCGAGGTCAGGAACGGATCGGCGGCGTTGGCAAAGCTCATCTCTGCGCCAGTGCGCTCCAGCAGGGTCTTGGCGATGAAAAGCCCAAGACCCATGCCCTCATACCCCGGTCGCCGCGGCGCCGCGGCCTCGTCCCGCCGCGAGCGCAGAAATGGATCGCCGATCCGTCCCAGAACCTGCGGCGGAAACCCCTCACCATCGTCGATGATGCGCAGCGTCAGGCTGTGGGCCGTCCAGCTGGCATCCACCCAAACCTGACCTTTGGCGAAATCCACCGCGTTCTGAACCAGATTGCGCAGCCCATGAATCAATTCCGGTCGACGCAGGATTTCAGGCTCGACCCTTTGCCCTCCCGCCGCCGGAGCAAAGCTGAAATGCACCCGCTTGCCACGGTCGAGATGCGGCTCTGCGGCCTCGCGCAGCACCGCGCTCAAAGGTGCCTGCCGAAGGTGGAGATCGTCCTTGCCGGCCTTGCCCATCGACCGCAGGATGTCGCGGCATCGGTCGGCCTGTTCGCGGATCAGACGGGCGTCCTCGGCCAGATCGGGCTGGCCGGACAATTCATCCATCATTTCCGTGCTGACCATCTTGATGGTCGCCAGTGGCGTGCCCAGCTCATGGGCGGCGGCGGCGACTACGCCGCCCAGATCCGTCAGCTTCTGCTCGCGCGCCAGCGCCATCTGGGTGGCCAGCAACGCATCCGACATCGACCGCTTTTCACCCGCAACGCGATGCGAATAGATCCCCAGAAACACGATCCCGATCACCAGCGAGAGCCAGAATCCAAAGCCGATCAGCGCCGGCATCCGGATGGCCTCGCCCCGCATCTGCATCGGCACGTTGAGCAGGGCCAGAACCGTCACGAACAGAATGGCAACCAGACCGAGAAACACCGTCGAGCGCAAAGGCAGCACGCTGGCCGAAACGGTGACTGGCGCAAGGATCAGCAGCGCGAAGGGGTTTGACAGCCCTCCGGTCAGGAACAGCAGAAAACAAAGCTGGCCCAGATCGAACAACAGCGCCACAAGCGCTTCGGTCTCGTTCAGCCGCTTGTTGGCGGGATAGACCGAAATCAGCACCAGATTTGCAATGACCGCGGCGCCGACAGCCATGAAGCAGAAGCCAAGCGGCAGCGAGATTTCCAGCGCGCGGGTGGCCACGGCAATCGCCACCAATTGCCCGCCAATCGCCATCCAGCGCAGAAAGACAAGCGTCTGAAGCCGCAGCCAATCGCCGCGTTCGGGGTTGAAATCGGTGAAATTCCCGGTCGGAGCCATTGTTTCGGTTGACAATCGGTCTTGATGCGCTTCCAGCGATTGTTAAGGCTGTGTCGGCTTGGGTTCAACGCGAACCTGCAAACTCGGGACGATGGACATGACAAGACTTTATGCGGGCGCGGCAGTCCTGGCGGTTGCGGGGCTTCTGGGCGGGACCTGGTGGGCCATTCAATCCGCGCGCGGCGACGACGCATTCGCGGAATGCCGTGTCGGCTCGATCGGGGGCGGTGCGATCGGCGGGCCGCTGTCTCTGGTCAACGGCGAGGGTCAGCCGGTCACCGATATCGAGATCTTTACCAAGCCGACGCTGCTGTATTTCGGCTATACCTTCTGTCCCGATGTCTGCCCGATGGACAATGCCCGCAATGCCGAGGCCGTTGATATCCTGGAGGAAAACGGCCTTGATGTTCAGCCCGCCTTCATCTCGATCGACCCGGCACGCGATACGCCCGAGGTGGTGCGCGACTTTGCCGCCAACCTGCATCCCAAGATGATCGGCCTGACCGGCAGCGAGGATCAGATCAAGGCAGCGTCACAGGCCTACAAGACCTATTTCAAGAAACAGGACAGCCAGGACGGGTTCTATCTGATGGATCACTCGACCTTCACGTATCTTGTCCTGCCGCAGATCGGCTTTGTCGAGTTCTTCAAACGGGACGACACCGCCGCAGACATGGCGGAGCGCACGGCTTGCTTCATCGAGAAAGCCAAGCCGTAGAGTCGCAATTTGACCATGGGCGCGGGACGCATTAGGTGTCCTGCATGCCAAGCAACAAGGACCGCAGCATGGTGGATGAGCCTTCAGCCGAACTCGGCGCCGACCGTAGCCTGCTTCTGGTCGATGACGATGATGCTTTCGTCAAGCGTCTCGCCAAGGCCATGGAGAAACGCGGCTTCGTGACGGAAACCGCCGGAAGCGTGGCAGAGGGCCGCGCGATTGCCGTGTCGCGCCCGCCCGCCTATGCCGTGGTCGATCTTCGGCTTGAAGATGGCAATGGTCTGGATGTCGTCGAGGCCCTGCGCGAGCGGCGCCCGGATTGCCGCATCGTGGTGCTGACCGGCTATGGCGCAATTGCAACGGCGGTGGCGGCGGTAAAATTCGGCGCGACGGATTACCTGTCGAAACCTGCAGATGCAAATGACATCACCAATGCGCTGCTTGCCAAGGGCGACGCAATGCCTGCCCCTCCGGAAAATCCGATGTCGGCAGACCGGGTGCGCTGGGAACATATCCAGCGGGTCTATGAAATGTGCGACCGCAACGTGTCTGAAACCGCACGCCGCCTTTCGATGCATCGCCGCACGCTTCAGCGTATTCTGGCAAAGCGCAGCCCAAAATAATGCCAATTCTTGCCAATTGCGGAATTAGGGGCTAATAAGCCCTATCGGCGCTTGGAAAGGATGCAAAAATGACAATCAATCTGGACTCCTTGTCGCTTAAAGAGTTGAAAGACCTTCAATCTCAGGTGGCAAAATCCATAGCTTCCTTTGAAGATCGCAAAAAGAAACAGGCACTTGCCGAGCTTGAAGAAAAAGCCCGCGAAATGGGCTTTTCCCTGGCCGAGCTGACCGGCGCCGCGATCGTGAAAACCCGCAAGCGCGCGCCGGCTGTTCCGAAATATGCCAATCCGGCAGACAAATCGGATACCTGGTCGGGCCGTGGCCGCAAGCCGCGCTGGTTCGAAGCTGCGCTCAAGGCCGGGAAATCGCCGGAAGATCTGGCGATCTGATTTCAGCAGGCCGCCAGCAGCGCCTGATGTCTGGCAATAAAGGCCGTCCGCACCGTCGCGGGCGGTTGCGGCTGGATTGTCAGGCCCCGTTGCATTGCCAACTCGGGTTTGCCGAAAAGCCTGTCCGCCTCGACTGCCGAAAATCCGGCAATCTGCACCGCCTCGGCCCAGGCCGAGATTTTGTCCGCGGCCTTGATTGCTTTCTTTATTGCAACCGGTAATTGTGCCGGCAGGCCAAACCGCAAATGTACCGCCGCCGTCAACCGCTGATCCAATTCGCCGTATTGCGCCCCAATGGCGGCCTTGACCGGGCTGATCATGTCGCCGATCACGTACTCCGGCGCGTCATGCAAAAGCGCCGCCAATTGCCAGCGCGGCGCAATTCCCGGATTCTGCCGGGTGAAGATCTGCTCCACCAGCAGCGAATGTTCGGCCACCGAATAAGGCCAGTCGCCCATGGTCTGACCGTTCCACCGCGCGACGAAGGCAAGGCCGTGGGCGATGTCTTCGACTTCGATATCCATCGGCGTCGGGTCGAGCAGGTCCAGCCTGCGGCCAGATAACATGCGCTGCCAGGCGCGGGGTTGCTTCATGATGCGGCCTCGGTTGTCGAAACACCCTGATAATGCTATCTGCCCCGCAATCAAAGGATCAAGGAGAGCGCCGTCATGGCCGCCGATTACATCGTCAAAGACATCGCCCTGGCCGAGTTTGGCCGCAAGGAACTGACCATTGCCGAAACCGAGATGCCGGGCCTGATGGCTTGCCGCGACGAGTTCGGCAAGGCGCAGCCGCTGAAAGGGGCGCGGATCGCGGGTTCGCTGCACATGACCATCCAGACCGGCGTGCTGATCGAAACGCTGAAGGCGCTGGGTGCCGATGTGCGCTGGGCGTCGTGCAACATCTTCTCGACGCAGGACCACGCCGCTGCCGCCATTGCCCAGTCCGGCACTCCGGTTTTCGCCATCAAGGGCGAAAGCCTTGAGGAGTACTGGGATTACACCGATCGTATCTTCCAGTTCGGCGGCGAGGGTGGCACCTGCAACATGATCCTCGACGATGGCGGTGACGCCACGCTGTACATCCTTCTGGGCGCGCGGGTCGAGGCCGGCGAGACCGACCTGATCGAGACGCCGACCTCGGACGAGGAAGTTTGCCTGTTCAACCAGATCAAGAAGCGGCTGAAGGCCTCGCCCGGCTGGTTCACCAGGCAGCGCGCCGAGATCAAGGGCGTGTCGGAAGAAACCACCACCGGCGTACATCGCCTGTATGAGCTGCACAAGAAGGGCCAGTTGCCCTTCCCGGCGATCAACGTCAACGACTCGGTCACCAAGTCGAAGTTCGACAACAAATACGGCTGCAAGGAATCGCTGGTCGACGGCATCCGCCGCGCCACCGACACCATGATGGCCGGCAAGGTCGCCGTGGTCTGCGGCTATGGCGATGTGGGCAAAGGCTCGGCCGCGTCCTTGCGCGGTGCCGGCGCCCGGGTGAAAGTCACCGAGGTCGATCCGATCTGTGCGCTGCAGGCCGCGATGGACGGCTTTGAAGTAACGCTGCTGGAAGACGAAGTCGCTGCCGCCGACATCTTCATCACCACCACCGGCAACAAGGACGTCATCCGCATCGAGCATATGCGCGCGATGAAAGACATGGCCATCGTCGGCAATATCGGCCATTTCGACAACGAAATTCAGGTCGCCAGCCTGCGCAACCACAAATGGACCAACATCAAGGATCAGGTGGACATGATCGAGATGCCTTCGGGCGCCCGCATCATCCTGCTGTCCGAAGGCCGCCTCTTGAACCTTGGCAATGCCACCGGCCATCCGTCCTTTGTGATGTCGGCCTCTTTTACCAATCAGGTTCTGGCCCAGATCGAGCTGTGGACCAAGGGCAACGACTATGCCCCCGGCGTCTATATCCTGCCGAAGGCGCTGGATGAAAAGGTCGCCCGGCTGCATCTGAAGAAGATCGGCGTGAAGCTGACGGAACTGCGCAAGGATCAGGCCGACTATATCGGCGTCAAGGTCGAAGGCCCGTTCAAGAGCGAGCATTACCGCTACTGATTGTCGCCACTCCGGCATCGAAAAGGCCCCCTTGCGGGGCCTTTTTCTTTGGGGGGAAGTTCCGGCGACATTTCCCTTTGTGCAGATTTCTTCCTCGCCTAAGCTTCGGCCTGCAATTTTACCCAAAGAGCCACGCATCCAATCAGGGGAAGAACATGGGCAAGAGAGACGAACTGATCGCCAAATACGCCGACGATCTGAAGACCAAGTGCAAGGTGACGCCGGACATGGCGCTGTTGACCAAGGTGACGATTGGGTGCGGTCCGTCGATCTATGACAATGACGCCCAGACCGTCGCTGCCAGCGACAAGGACGAGTTGGAGCGGATCAGGGCCAATTTCCTGATGAAGAAGCTTGGCCTTGCCGATGGCCCGAAGCTGATGGACGGCATCAACGCCGCCATCGACACTTATGGCAAATCCGAGCGCAACAAGTTTCGTGCCGTGTTCTATTACCTGCTGGTGAAACATTTCGGCAAGGAAGCCGCCTACAAATAAGCTGCATCCGGCATTGAACTTCCCGGGACAGGCGGCCATGGTGCCGCCCGTCTGCATCTGGAAGGCCGCCATGTCAGCCCAATCCCCGACTCACAGCGCCGAAACGACCGTTGTCCCGGTGATTTTTGCCGTGGCGCTGGGTCATTTCCTGAATGACCTGATGCAGTCGCTGATCCCGGCGGGTTATCCCCTGCTGAAAGAGAACCTCTCGCTGTCCTTTACCCAGATCGGCCTGATTACCTTTGTGTTCCAGGGCACCGCCTCGATCCTGCAACCGGTGATCGGGTTCTATGCCGACAAGCGGCCCATGCCCTATGCCCTCTCGGCCGGCATGGCCTCGACCGGGGTCGGGCTGGTGCTGCTGGCCAATGCCTCCAGCTTTGGCATGGTGCTGCTGGCGGTCGCGCTGATCGGGCTTGGCTCGTCGATCTTCCACCCGGAATCCTCGCGCATTGTGCGGCTTGCGGCCGGAATGAAGCCCGGGTTCGCCCAATCGGTGTTTCAGGTCGGCGGCAATGCCGGCTCGGCGCTTGGCCCGCTGGCGGCGGCCTTCATCGTGTTGGAGCGCGGGCAGGCTTCGATCGAATGGTTCGCGGGCGTGGCCTTGGCCGGCATGGTGCTTCTGTTCTTCATCGGGCGCTGGTATCAGGCGGCAGGCGTGGCCCGCGCCGCCCATCGCAAGGCCCGCGCCCTTGCCTCTGCGCCGCCGCCCGAGGTGGCCCGGCGCGGCATGGCGCTGTTGATGGTGCTGATCTTCTCGAAATTCGTCTACACGGTTTCGTTCTCCAGCTATTACACCTTCTACCTGATCGAGAAGTTCGGCCTGACCAAAGCCGAAGCCAATCTGAGCCTGTTTGTCTTTCTGGCCGCCGTGGCCGCCGGAACCATCATCGGCGGGCCGATTGGCGACCGGATCGGGCGGCGGCGGGTGATCCTGTGGTCGATCCTTGGCATCGTGCCGCTGTCATTGGCCCTGCCCTGGCTGCCGCTCTTGCCGACGATTGCCGTTGCCGCGCTGGCAGGCATGGTGCTGGCATCGGCCTTTCCGGCCATGGTGGTCTATGCGCAAGACCTGATGCCACAATATACCGGCATGGTCGCCGGCCTGCTGTTCGGTCTGGCCTTCGGCATCGCGGCCATCGGCGCGGCCGTGCTGGGCGTTCTGGCCGATCACTGGGGGATCGTTGCGGTCTATCAGGTCTGCGCCGCCTTGCCGCTGCTTGGACTGGCGGCCTTCCTGCTGCCAGACACCCGACACTGACGGTCGCCGGCATTCGCCTCAAACCTTAGACGCTTCGGCTTTGCCTCGGCAGGCGATTCCGGGCTAGCGTCAACCCAACAGGGCAGCATGTCCGGGACCTTTTCAGAACACGTGCGGTGCGAGGGGAGCGCGTGGGGTGGTGAAGGGTCTCGTAGGGGTGCGAGGCCCTTCATTCTTTCAACCCCGCACCATGATCTCGACCCCGAGAACCGTGGGCAGGTGCCGCGCGATCTCGTCCCAATGGTCCCCCTCGTCGGCGCTGAAAAACACCGAGCCGGAATTGGTGCCAAAGGCGACGCCCGCCGGGTCCAGCCGATCCGCCGCCATGGCTTGCCGCAGAACGGTGAAGTAACAGCCTGACTGAGGCAGCCCGCTCCGCAGATCCTGCCAGCTTTGCCCGCCATCGCGTGACCGCCAGACTGCGGCCCTGGCCTCCGGCGGATAGCGCCCCGCCATGTCGCCATTCAGCGGCACGGTCCAGACAGTCTCGGTGTCGCGGGGGTGGGTGGCAATCGGAAAGCCAAAGGTCGAGGGCAAGCCGTGGGTGATGTCGTCCCAACTGCGCCCGCCATCCGGGCTGCGAAAGACGCCGTGGTGGTTCTGCTGGTAAAGCACTTCTCCCGTCCCGGCGGCGCGCGCCATGTTATGCACGCAATGGCCCGTCTCATGACCGCATTGCCCGGTCTCGGGGTGGGCATGCAGATGATCCGCCGCCGCATTCGAAAGCCGGTTGCGCCGCTCCCAGGTTTCGCCACCGTCTTCCGAGTGAAAGACCCCGGCCGCCGAAATCGCCACCCAGAGTTTCCTCCTGTCCTGCGGGTCGGAGAGGATGGTGTGCAGCACCAGCCCCGCTCCGCCCGGTTGCCAGTCTGGTGCGGAGGGATGGGCGTTCAGCCCGCCAAGGCGCTGCCAGCTTTCGCCCATGTCGTCGCTGGCGAACAGCACCCCCGGCTTTCCTCCGGCATAAAGCCGGCCATGGGCGAAATGCAGCACCCAGATCGCGGCCACCTCGCCGGTAAACGGTGCGGGCGGGTCGGGTTGCATGCCAATCTGCGCCGCAAAGCCCGGTTCGTTGGCCAGCCACTCGTCGAACTTGCCGTTGGACAGTTTGGCAAGGGTCCAGCTTGCGCCGCCATCCGTGCTGCGCCAGATGCCGGCGCCCGTCCATTCCGACCCTCCGGCGGCCCAGAGACAGCCGGAAACCGGATCGCCCAGCACATGATTGATGTTCCATCCGCTGCAATGCGGGCCGCTCAGGCCCCAGTCTTTCCGCGCCCTGTCCGATGACAGCACAAACGCCCCTTTGGTCGAGCCGACCAAGACAGACACACCCATGGCACCCTCCCTGTTCGCCCGTTCAGGCTAACACCGGGGCGCAGTCGGCCAAAGCGGATTTCAGGGGGCCACGCCACCCATGCCGCAGACGATCCGCCATTCCTCGGGCGTGACCGGCTGCACCGACAGTCGGGTGTTGTTGACGAGAACCATCCCCTCCAGCCCCGGCTGCACCTTGCAGTCCTCCAGTGTCACAGCGCGCAGAAAGGGCCTGACCGCGCGGATGGTGACACAGTCCCAGCGCGGATCATCGGTCGTGCTGTCGGGCGCGCTTTCGGCGATGACCTCGACGATTCCGACGATCTCCTTGCCGATGTTGGAATGGTAAAAGAATCCCAGATCGCCGACCTTCATCGCCCGCATGTTGTTGCGCGCCTGATAGTTGCGCACCCCATGCCACTCCTCGCCCAGATCGCCCCTGGCCACCTGATGCGACCAGCCCCAGACATCGGGTTCGGATTTGAACAGCCAGTGGTTCATCCGATGACCTTCTTCCATTCCTCGATCCGCACCTTGGCGAAAAGCCCGGCCTTGGCATAGGGATCGGCGGCAGCCCAGGCTTCGGCCTCGGCCTTCGAGCCGACCTCCAGGACCACCAGCGACCCTGACATCTCGCCCATGTCGTTCAGGAAGGGACCGGCCATTTCCACCACGCCCGAGGTACGGATATGGTCCAGATGCGCGTCGCGGTTGGCTTTGCGAACCTCCAGATGGTCGGCCTTGTCGGTGCAGATCAGGGCATAGCGCATGGGGGTCATTCCTCTTTCAATGGGCGGGTCATCAGGGCCTGAATGGCGTCGGAAAGCTGGATCTTGCCATCCACCAGCGCAGCAATCATCCGGGTGATCGGCATGTCAATCCCGTCGCGGCTTGCCAGCGCCGCAACGGCCCGGGCCGTGGCCGCGCCTTCGACGGTGACGGTGGGATCAAAGCTTGTACCCTGCCCGATGGCGTGGCCAAGGCGGAAGTTCCGCGACTGGTTTGAGGTGCAGGTCAGCACCAGATCCCCGAAACCCGAAAGCCCGGCCAGCGTTTCCGCACGCGCGCCTTTGGCCAGGGCAAACCGCTGCATCTCGGCAAAGCCGCGTGTCATCAGCGCGGCCCGCGCGCTGTCGCCAAGCCCCGCCCCCATCACCACGCCGGCGGCAATGGCGATCACGTTCTTCAGCGCCCCGCCGAGTTCGGCGCCGATTACATCGGTGCTGCGGTAAAGCCGCAGGGTGGGCGTTGAAAGCCTGGATTGCAGAGGTTCGTCCCCGCCCGCCAGAGTCAGGGCCGTCGGAAGGCCGCGGGCGATATCGGCGGCAAAGCTGGGTCCGGTCAGCACCGAAACCGGGCTTTCCGGGCAAGCTGCACGGATCACCGCGCTGGGACCAAGCCAGGTTTGCAGATCAATGCCTTTGCAGCAGGCCACCAGAGACCGACCCTGAAGCTTGTCGCCATGCAGCTTCAGAAATCCGGCAAGTGCCTGCATCGGCACGGCCAGCAAGATGACTGCCACGCTGGAAAACAAGTCACTATCGGCTGTAACAGTGACGCAATCCGGGATCATCACACCCGGAAGATAGCGCTCATTCCTGCGGGTTTTCGCCAGGTCGCCGACATCGCGCGCCCAAAGCGAAACCGCCCGCCCCTCACGTCCCAGCGCGATGGCCAGGGCCGTGCCGAATGCTCCTGCGCCTGCAATCGCGATCATGCCTTGGCCCCCTTCTTGCCGGAGCCGATCATCGGCGCCGCCGTTTGATCCAGTGGCCAGCGAGGCCGGGCCGCCAGCGTGGCATCGTCTCGCGCGCCCAGACGGAAGCGCTCGATTCCCGCCCAGGCGATCATGGCGGCATTGTCGGTGCAAAGCGCCAGAGGCGGGGCCAGAAAGCGAACGCCCATGCGGTCGCACAGCGCGGTCAGTCGTGAACGGATCAGCGTGTTCGCCGCAACGCCGCCCGCAACCGCCAGAAGTGGCGTGGGTGGATTCAATGCCAGGTAGCGCTCCAGCGCCCGGCGGGATTTCTCGGCCAACACATCCGCGACTGCCGCCTGAAAGCCCGCGCAAAGGTCGCGCCGATCCTGCACGGTAATGCCGCCCTTCTCGGCGATCACCGCATCGCGGGCGCGTAGCAGGGCGGTTTTCAGGCCGGAAAAGGACATGTCGCAGCCCGGCCGGTCCAGCAACGGCCGGGGGAAGGCAAAGCGTCGGGCGTCACCCTGCGCCGCCTCGGCCTGCACCGCGGGTCCTCCCGGTTGCGGCAACCCCAAAAGTTTCGCTGTCTTGTCAAAGGCCTCGCCCGGCGCGTCGTCAATCGTGCCACCAAGTCGTTCAAAATCGTCGACGTTGCCTGCAATCAGAAACTGGCAATGCCCGCCCGAGACCAGAAGCAAGAGATAGGGAAAGCTGACCGCATCGGTCAGGCGCGGCGTCAGCGCATGGCCGGCAAGGTGGTTTACCCCGACCATCGGCAGCCCGCTGGCCGCCGAAAGGCCTTTGGCCAGCATCACACCTGACAAGACCCCACCGATCAGCCCCGGCCCTGCCGTGACGGCGATCCCGTCCAGATCGGAAAGCCGCAAGTTCGCGCCCGCCAGCGCCGCCTCCACACAGTGGTCCAGCCGTTCGGCGTGGGCACGGGCGGCGATCTCCGGCACCACCCCGCCAAAGGCGGCGTGCAAGGCGGTCTGACCTTCGACGATCGAGGCCAGAATCTCGGCCGGCTGGCCCGGCACATGGCGCACTACGGCGGCGGCGGTGTCGTCGCAACTCGATTCAATGCCAAGAAAGGTCAGCGCCTGCGTCATCACGGTCTGTCGTTGCCTCGGGGGTCTTGCGCAGGTAACACCTTGGCCATGGCCAGACAATCCCGCGCCCCCACGCTTCTTTTGACCCGTCCCGCGCCGCAAAGCCAGCGCTTTGCTGAGGATCTGGTCGCACGGATCGGCGAGGTGCCAGTGGTGATTGCGCCCCTGATGCAGACCGAGTTTCACCAGCCCGCGCTTCCGCCGTTTCCGTTCCGTGCCGTCATCTTCACATCGGAAACCGGGGTTGCGGCGGCCTTGGCCCTTGGACAGGCGCTGCCGAAGCGCGCCTTCTGTGTCGGAAACCGAACCGCCGATGCCGCCCGCCGCGCCGGATTCGACGCGCAATCGGCGGGGGGAGAGGTCAACGCCCTTGCCCGGATGATCCAGGCTTCTGGTGTTGAAGGTCCGTTGCTTCACCTGCGCGGGCACGACAGCACGGGAGATCTGGTCGAAACATTGACAAAGGGCGGTCTAGAGACTGTTTTCCTGGTGGTCTACACCCAGAAACCCGCCAATCTGATCCCCGAAGCTGCGGCGCTGTTCTTGCACGATCAGCCCGTGATCGTGCCGATCTTCTCGCCACGCTCGGCCCGGCTGCTGGCCGAAGCGGTGCCGGTGAACCGTAGGGCGCCGCTCTGGATTGTCGCCATCAGTGCCGCCGCTGCCAAGGCCGCCGCAGACTTGTCCCCGGCGAGGCTGGTCATCGCCGATCATCCCGACGGCGAAAACATGCTTCATGCCGTCGCGGGGCTGTATATCTCGGCCGGCAAAGCTTGAACCCGGGCGGGGCAAGGCATTAGCTTGAGACTTGCCGCGGGCGCATGGGGGACAAGCATGGCCGAGACTGACGAGACCACCGCCCGGAGCGATGACGATGCCGCGCCCGTGGTCATGGCCGAACCGGCCGCGGACCAATCCCCGGTGGCCGAAGCCGTGAAACCGCAGGAACCGAACCGGCGACGCGGCGGCTTTCTCGCGCCGGTAATCGGCGGCGCGCTGGCCGCTGCGGCGGGCTTTGGGTTGGCGCAATATGTGCCGAACGGCTGGCCGCTGCAGGATACCACCGCGCTGGAACAACAGCTTGCCACCCAGACCGAGGCCATCGCCGGCCTGCAGGCCCGGCTTGCCGCGGTTGAAGACGCCAAGGTGCCCGACATCTCGCCGCTGATGGATACGCTTGCCACGTTGAACGGGCGGGTGGCCGCCCTTGAAACCGGCCCGGCGGAACGGGCCGAGGAAATCGCAGCGCTGGCGCAAGCCGTGGCAGCCCTGCAAGCCCGGCCGGTTGCCGCCCCACAAGCTGGCGGTGAAGTTCCCGACAACATCACCGCCCTTGCAGCCGAAGCCGAGGCGCGGTTGCAGGAGGCCGAGGCCCAGGCGGTGCAGATGAAAGCCGAGGCCGAGGCGCTGATCCGCGCGGCGATCGCCCAAGCGGCCTTTGGTCGACTGCAGGCCGCCGTCGACAGCGGCGCCCCCTTTGCCGCGATCCTTCCCGAGTTGGGGCTTACTGTGCCTGAAGCGCTGCAAGCCCATGCCGAGACGGGCCTGCCCAGCCTTGCCAGCCTGCGGCAGACTTTCCCCGAGGCGGCGCGGCTTGCGCTTGAGGCCGCTCTGCGCGCCAATATGGGCGACAGCTGGACCGAGCGGGCCACGAGCTTTTTCCGCAGCCAGACCGGTGCCCGCTCGCTGACGCCGCGCGAAGGCAGCGATCCCGATGCCATCCTGTCCCGCGCCGAAGCGGCCTTGACCGCGGGAGATCTGGCCTCGGCGCTTGATGAGCTTGCCGCCCTGCCCGAACCCGCGCGTGCCCCGCTGACCGACTGGCGGGCAAAAGCTGAAGCCCGCCAGGCGGGGCTGCAAGCCCTTGATGACCTTGCCGGCAAGGTCGGGGAATGAGGGGGAAACCATGCTCTGGTCACTTCTGAAGGTTCTGTTCTTCGTGGTCGCCGTCGCGGCCCTGACCTGGGGGGCGAGCCTGCTTCTGGACATCGGCGGCGGGATCCGCCTTTCCGCGGCGGGCTATGAGTTCACCCTTGGCCCCCTGCAAGCGATCATCGGCCTGTTGGTGCTGATGCTGGCGATCTGGCTGTTGATGAAGACCATCGGCTTTGTCGTTGCCACGCTGCGGTTCTTCAATGGCGATGAAACCGCGATCTCGCGCTATTTCGACCGTGACCGCCAGCGCAAGGGCTATCAGGCCTTGTCCGATGGCTTTCTGGCCCTGGCCTCCGGCGAGGGTCGGCTGGCGCTTTTGCGGGCGCAGCGGGCCGAGAA
Organism: Tabrizicola oligotrophica; assembly: GCF_011008935.1. Lineage (GTDB taxonomy): Bacteria > Pseudomonadota > Alphaproteobacteria > Rhodobacterales > Rhodobacteraceae > Tabrizicola_A > Tabrizicola_A oligotrophica. The sequence continues at coordinate 430,846 of NZ_JAAIVJ010000003.1, forward strand.
ATATCTGGAGCGACCCGAGCTGACGACGCTTCTGGTGGCACAAGCTGCCGAGGCCGCGGGAGATACCGCCCGCGCCGCCGCAGCGTACAAGACGCTTCTGGCCGATGACTCTACCCGCTTTGTCGGTATCCGCGGTCTGTTGCAGCAGAAACTGGCCGAGGGCGATACCGAAACCGCGTTGAAGCTGGCGGAGAAAGCCTTTGCGCTGAAACCCAAGCATGCCGAAACGCAGGACGTGCTTTTGAAGCTGCAGTCGCAAAGCGCCGACTGGAAGGGCGCGCGGGCCACGCTGGGCGCCAAGCTCAGGGCCGGCGCCATGCCGAAGGACGTCTTCCGCCGCCGTGATGCCGTGCTGGCCCTGCAGGAAGCCAAGGGCATCATGGACGAAACCGCGAGCCTGGAGGCGCGCGAGGCCGCCATCGAGGCCAATCGCAAGTCGCCCGACCTGATCCCGGCCGCCGTCATGGCGGCCCGCAGCCTGATTGCCAAGGGCGACCGGAAAGGCGCGACGCGGGTGGTGAAAAAGGCCTGGGAAGGCATGGCCCACCCCGATCTTGCCGCCGTCTTTGCCGAGATCGAACCTGAGGAAACCCCGGCCGCACGGTTGAAACGCTTCAAGCCGCTGATTGCACAGCACCCGGACCATGACGAAACCCGGCTGATGCAGGCCGAAATGCTGATTGCTGCCGAAGATTTCCCCGCCGCCCGCCGCGCGCTGGGCGATCTGGTCGAACGTCACCCGACCCAGCGCGCGCTGGCCGTCATGGCCGCCATCGAACGCGGCGAAGGCTCGGACGACGCCGTGGTGCGCGGCTGGCTGTCGAAAGCCCTGGTCGCGCCGCGCGGGCCGCAGTGGTGCTGCGACAAGTGCCAGGCGATCCATGCCGAATGGCACCCGATCTGCGACAATTGCGGCGGCTTCGACACGCTTTCCTGGCGCGAGCCACAGGAGAACACCGCGCAAAGCACCCGCGGCGCCGAGCTGTTGCCCCTGATGGTACACCCCCCGGCCAAGCCCGAAGCCGCGCCCCGGGATCCCGGCCAGGAGCCGGAAATCATCGACCTTGCCGCCGTCGCAAGAAGTGCAGATTAGGGCTACACAGCGCCGGGAAGGGGTGCTAATAGCCCGTCACCTAAGGCCGGTGTAGCTCAGCTGAATACGACCCAGTTAGTTGCGCCGCTGGTATTTATATAGTGGGGTCCTTGCAGGGCCATGACCGAGAAGGATGCCGGTGTAGCTCAGCTGGTAGAGCACGTCATTCGTAATGATGGGGTCGGGGGTTCGAGTCCCTTCACCGGCACCATCCTTCTCAAGAACTTTCACTCAAATACAGATCACTTGCGGGGCGCTGAAGCAGGTCCTTCGGCACGTTGCCTTGTTTCAAAGCCGAGAAAAGGTAGTAGCGATACTCAAGACGATTTCGCGAGGATGTCAACTTTCACCGGAACGTGCCAGTATCTCGTCGTGGGGCCGATCCAGCTTACCTCGCAGCGCGTCCAGGATCGCCATCCGGATCAACGCTCGATAACACTGACGATCGTGTGAAGGAAGCGCCGAGCCTTTGGTCATCCAGCGTGGCACGAGCATCAGCATTAATGGCCAGAACAGCACTGGACCGATGGCAAGCCGATAGACCCGGAAAAGATTGCGGTGGTGATAGTAGGTTTTCCAGTAGGGTCGCATCACTGCGCCATGCAGGGCCGTCGCGCATTCGTGTTCAAAATGGACGCGAGGGTCGAAGGCATTCGACAGTCCTGCTCGTGCCAGCCGCAAGGTATAGTGGACGTCATCACCATAGATGAACATGCGGCCATCCGGAAAGCCGCAGCGTTCGACTGCGACTCGGGAAATGAATTGGCCAACGAAAGAACCACCGTCAATTGAAACGGGCGCCCCGGCGCTGTAGGCCGCATCGGGGATGTGAAAGGCCCGCCGTCCGCCCAGCTTGAGGAAAGTGTCGCGAAACACGCCCGCATGCCAGAAGGGGTTCCGCCATGGCCGGTTCATCTCGCAGATTGTCCCGTCCGGGAAATAGACTGCAGCCAGAACCGCACCTTCGGGGCGAGGCAGAGTGGCGCGAAAGGCGGCTATTGCGCCTTGGTGCGGGCGACCATCATCATCCATCAGAAGATACCAGTCAGGATCGAATCGCGCGCGCGCCTCGCGCATACCGGTTTCAAAGCCCTTGGCGCCGCCACCGTTCACAGCCTGTTCCAGAACAATCATCCGATCGTCATGCAAGGTCCGCAGCCATTCGCGCGTACCATCCGTCGAGCCGTTCTCAATGACAATCAGGTGATCGATCGGCTCCTGCAAAAGGCGCAGCAGGGTGCGCTGGCACTTCTCGAGCCGATTGTAAGTGACGACAATGGTGCATAGCGTTGCGTGGGACATGGACGACCTGAGCCCTGTTGCAGGCAGATGGCGGATGCAGGCTTTCATCCCTTCCGAATGCCCACCGCCGCCCTAGCTTATCCCGCGCTGATCGTCCACCCTGCCAGTGAGCGGGAGAACTCCGTCCCGACCCTCGCACTTCAATTCCCGAGGGAAACACGGTAGAACCTCCAGAAATCGCAACCGTCACCCGTTGGGGGCACAGCTCGGGGCTCGGACTCTCAATGGAAGCTAACTGCCGTATCGGTCATCACGCGACGGGCAAAACGAACCTTCAGGCATTTCGAGATCAGAGAACGCCAGGAAACTCCGGCCCGGCATCCGCTTCGAGAGCCACAGCACTCTGGCCCTCAGACGTACTGCCGAGATTTCTCGACCGAGCTGCGCAATGACGCCACAGACATCTAATCCAGTTTCGCCAAGAATTCCAGGAATGGCAGACGTGACTCACTTCACAATACAATCAATGCTTTGGCCAGAAGCTGGCATAACAACCGAACGGGATCTTTTCTTTCGGCTCTATGGTGATGTCGTGCATTCCCTGAAAGGCCGCAGTCTGACTTTCTCGCTTGGTGGCGTGGCCAATTTTGCGACGTCGGCCAACCTGTTCAACCTCGGGAAATGGCAACGGCATTGTGGCCAAACAGACATTATTCTGCGGTTGGCGGGTCGGGGTAATTTCGCGCTGATCGTGCATCAGGCTGCACCTGAAAAATCATGGGAGTGCATCTACAGCGAAGCTGTCGAACTGACACCTGATGCCCCTTATCGGCTGAATCTGACCCCGCTAATCTCTCGGGTGTCAGGAGGTGTCATCTTCTTCGAGTTGCGGGCACTTGGAGATGGGTACCTGAATGATGCAAGCTGGGAAACGACGGCGGCCCCCAAAAGTTTGCCCCAATTGGTTTTGTCAATCACGACCTTCAAGCGTGAAGAAGCCGTACGTGCCAGCGTCGCGAGATTTGAAGCCTTTATGTCTCGATCAGAGCTGGCCCCGTACCTTCACCTGGTGGTGGTGGACAACGGGAAAAGCGCTGAAATCCAGGCATCCTCACATGTAACGCCCATTGCGAATGAGAACTTGGGGGGATCAGGGGGCTTTGCCAGAGGCTTGCTGGCGGCGGAAGAGAGGGGCGCCAGCCATTGTCTGTTCATGGACGACGACGCCTCCATTCATATGGAAGCGGTCGAACGGACCTGGGCTTTTCTTGCCTATGCGGAGGACTCCAGGGTCGCAGTGGCGGGGGGGCTGACAATGGCCAACCATCGCTGGGCGCTTTGGGAGTGCGGGGCAATATTCGATCGAGTCTGTCGCCCGAAGTGGAATGGAACGGATTTGCGCGCACTTCCTGAAGTTCTGAAGATGGAGTTTGACTCAACCGGAGCAAAGCCGCACAATTTTTACGGTGGTTGGTGGTATTTCGCTTTTCCTATAGCGCACGTGAAATACCGACCTTTTCCGTTCTTTGTTCGCGGCGATGACATCAGCTTCTCGATCGCAAATGACTTTGAAATAGCCACTTTGCCAGGTGTTTTGTGTTTCCAAGACGCAGACTTTTCTGACAAGGAAACCCTGCAGACGCTCTATCTCGATCTACGCAGCCACTTGGCTCACCACCTCTCGCTGCCAACTATGGAAATTGGGCGCAAGGGAATCTTGCGAATCGTTGCTCAGTTCTTTTTGCGATCAATGGTTCAGTCACATTACGAGACGCTTCAAGCCTTGAGACTTGCGGTGACGGACGTCATGGAGGGCCCGGAGTTTTTCGTAAAGAACGCGGACATGGCAGAGCGTCGCGCCCGGATTGGTAAGATGCGGAATGTGGAGGCCTATGCACCTCTTCAAGGCATGGCGCCAACTTCGCGCCGAAAGTTTGATCCTCGCCGCAATAAATTCCTTCGCACCATCATGAAATACTCCCTGAACGGGCATCTGCTGCCCTTCTTCGGATACTGGGGCAACACGGTTACTTTGAAGTCAAGTCAACGTGGCCAATTGAATGAAGTTTGGGGCGCATCCCGGATCACATATCTCAACAGCGAGGGCACACAGAGCTTCACTGTCCGCCACTCGAAGCTGGTCGCTGCCAGGGAAGCTGTGGCGATACTTGGCATTATGGGCAAGTTGGCATGGAACTATCCGCACTTGAGTAAGATGTGGCGCCAAGGCTACGCACAAATCACACAGGGCGGCTTCTGGTCCAAGAAATTCGAGGCTGGTAACAACAATCCCCAAGTTTGAAAGACCGGGAGTTCTTCTGTTTGAATCGCCCCTAGTTTCCTAGACGCCTCGCAGTTTCAGTTTTTGCTGCTGTTCGAAGGCGATCGGTGACAGCATGCCGTTCCTAACGTGTTTGCGCTGCGGGTTGTAGAAGAACTCGATGTAGTCGAACACGTCCTGCCGTGCCTCTTCGCGGTTTTTGTATTTCTTTCGCCGGATGCGTTCGCGTTTGAGCAGGTTGAAGAAGCTCTCCACGACTGCATTGTCCCAGCAGTTCCCGCGGCGGCTCATGCTGGGAGCCAGATTGTGCTGCTCGAGGAATTCTTGCCACTCATAGCCGGTGAACTGGGACCCTTGGTCAGAATGCACGTAGACCTTGGTCTTTGGTTTTGACCTGCCCCCCGGAAGTTCCCTCGCTGTGATGTAGAGTCTGCCCAACCTGAAGGAGCAGACGACATGAGGAAAAGCCGTTTCACCGAAGCGCAGATTATCGGGATGATCAAAGAGCAGGAGGCAGGCTTGCCGACGGCAGAGCTGTGCCGGAAGCATGGGCTCAGCCCGGCAACGTTCTACAAGCTGAAGGCGAAGTATGGCGGGATGGACCTGTCGGACACCAAGCGCCTGAAGCAGCTTGAGGACGAGAACGCCAAGCTGAAACGCTTGGTGGCGGATGTCATGCTGGACAATGTGGTTCTGAAGGATCTGCTGGGAAAGCCCTGACGACGCCGGTGCAACGGCGGGACGCGGTGCTGCGGGCGATGAAGGGTCATCCGATCTCTCAGCGCCGGGCCTGCGTCCTGATCGGTGTCGATCCCAAGACCGTGCGGCGCGAGAGGCCGCCCGATAACCCGGATATCCGTCTGGAAATGAACAAGATCGCCGAGAAGCGGCGTCGGTTTGGCTATCGGCGCATTGGTGTCATGCTGGAACGTGTGGGAATGGTGATGAACGAGAAGAAGCTCTACCGGATTTACCGGGAAGAGGGCCTGTCGGTGCGCCGCCGTCGTGGCCGCAAACGGGCTCGTGGCAGTCGCACGCCGATGCCGGTTCCACTGCGGCCAAACCAGCGCTGGTCGCTGGACTTC
>NZ_JAAIVJ010000004.1 GCF_011008935.1 Tabrizicola oligotrophica
TGTCGATGCCAGTGCCGCCGACCACCACCTCGGGCGTGCCGAGCACGGCGTAGATGTAGTCGTTGCCGTCACCGCCGTAGGAGGAATCCGAGCCGCCCGCGCCGTTGATGATGTCATTGCCGCCGCCACCGTAGATCGCGTTGGCGCCACTGGTGCCGGTCAGCGTGTCATGGCCGATGCCGGAGATCAGGTTCTCCATCTGGGTGAAGCTCTCGCCGGCGAAGTTGGTCAGCCCGGTCGTCAGGTTGACCGCGTAATTGCCGGAGAAGGCCGTGGTGTCGAGCGTGTCGATGCCAGTGCCGCCGACCACCACCTCGGGCGTGCCGAGCACGGCGTAGATGTAGTCGTTGCCGTCACCGCCGTAGGAGGAATCCGAGCCGCCCGCGCCGTTGATGATGTCATTGCCGCCGCCGCCGTAGATCGCGTTGGCGCCGCTGGTGCCGGTCAGCGTGTCGTTGCCGATGCCGGAGATCAGGTTCTCCATCTGGGTAAAGCTCTCGCCGGCGAAGTTGGTCAGCCCGGTCGTCAGGTTGACCGCGTAGTTGCCGGCGAAGGCCGTGGTGTCGAGCGTGTCGGTCCCGGCGCCGCCGACCACCACTTCGGGCGTGCCGAGCACGGCGTAGATATAGTCGTTGCCGTCACCGCCATAGGAGGAATCCGAGCCGCCGCCGCCGTTCAGGGTGTCATTGCCGGCGCCGCCAAATAGGGCGTCCGCGGCCGTAGTCGGGGCCGCACCGCCGATTTTTGTCACCGTAGCGGAAACAAAGGTGGGACCAATGAACTCGTTAGCGCTGGAGCCAAAGAAGCTTGCCATAATATCACCTTCTGGAGTTGGAGAATGGCATAAGGAGACAGCACCGAAACCGGTGTGCCTTTCGAGTGTCGAATCTATAGCTGCGCGCAAAGCATACTCTGAAACTCGGCTTTTCACAAACCTTGACACCCCCGGGCGACCTGCCCTGCCCCGCTGTCGGGCGTCCACGACCGCGGCCCGGCCGTGGTAGACATCAGGCGCGGGAACGCAGGCGGCGCCCTGGGGATCTTGCGCCTGGCGATAGCCCGTGGGGCCGCGCGGACAGCATGTCCCAGGTCGCGGTGTCGATGGGGATTCCCTGCTCGCGGGCAAGGCTGGCGGCGGCCGCGGCACTGCAGCCTTCGGCCAGGAAAATCGCCGGCAAACGGACGGTCAGGGCGTCGGGCGACAGGTGCAGCGTGGCAAACCCCGGCAGGGGTGTAGCCTGATGGGGTTTCCCCGGCAGTGAACAGGCGGGGGGGGAGGCGTCTCACCGCCCGGGGACCCGGGCGGCGAGCATGCTGGCCGAGTGGCCCGGTCAGGCCGAAAGCGCCGCGACGGCGTCTTCGACATGCTTCATTTCCTCGGCGCTCAGCGGCGGAACCGGCATGCGGCACAGGCCGGCCGGGCGGCCGGTCATGGCGCTGCCGGCCTTGGCGACCGGGTTGAACGGCAGCGTCCAAAGCAGCCGGCTGATCGGCCGCAGTTTCGCCCAGACCTTTTCAGCCTCACCATATTCGGTCGACTTCGACAGATCCCACAGCTTGCGGATCAGCGCCGGGGCCACGTTGCCCGAGCCGGTGAACAGGCCCGCCGCGCCGTTGACGATGGCGAAGAAGTTCAGGAAGTCGCAGCCGCAGAACACCTTGGCACCCTGACCGGCCAGCTTTTCGATCCGGCTCGGATCCGCGGTCGAGTCCTTGATGTACTTGATCCCGTCGATTTCCGAGAACCGGGCGTAGATTTCCGGGGTGATGTCAAACTGGGTATAGACCGGGATGTTGTAGGCCATGATCGGGGTCTTGACCGCCTTGGCGAGCTGTTCGTAGTGCCACCGCACCCCCGCCTCGCCGGGGCCTTCGAAATAGGGCGGCAAGATCAGAAGGGCATCGGCGCCGATGCCGTCGGCGTGTTTCGAATTCTCGACGGCATCCTCGGTCCGGATCGCCGAGGTCTGGGCGATCACCTTGGCGCGGCCGTTTGCGCGCTTCACGGCGACTTCGGCCAGCTTGCGCTTTTCGTCTTCGGCCAGGAAGGGGAACTCGCCTGTGCCACCGTTCACGGCGATGATATGGACGCCGTTTTCAATCAGCGAGTCGATGTTGGCTTCAAAGGACTTGAGGTCCAGCGAGGCTCCGCTGTCCTTGAAGGGGGTGCAGATCGGCACGCATACGCCAGTCAGGTCGGTCATTTTGTCTCTCCTTTGTGTTGCTTGCCCGGAGCGCGGGAAGCGGTTCTGGTTTCAGTCGGGGGTTCTGCCGGAAACAGGCACTGCGTCCGGCAAAGGTGGTAAAGTTGGCGAACGAGGGTGGGCTGTCCGCGAAAGCAGCCAGTCGATCACCCCGGCAAGGCCGCCTGCGTCGCAATGGCCGCCGGTGAACCGGGCAAGGCGCCGCGCCGCTTCGACGCCGTTTGCAACCGTCAGCGGCAGGCCTGCCCATCGCAGCATGTCGATGTCGTTTTCGCTGTCGCCCACAGCTGCGCAGTCAGCCGGGGTCAGGCCAAGCCGGGCGGCGATCTGCGCCGTGGCGACGGCCTTGTTCACGCCCTTGCGGACCACTTCAAGCAGGCCGGGGCCGGACCGGGTGATCGACACCGTGCCGCCGCAAGCCGCGGCGAGCTTGAACTGCGCGGCCGCCAGGTCTTCCGGTCGCGCGACCAGCATGATCTTGAACGGATCTTCCGGTATCGCCGACGGCGCGTTGACGAGGTCAAGGCAGTCCTGTGTCACCGCAGCCTGCCACCGGGCGGCGCTGGCGTCAGGCTCCAGCGCATAGACCGTATCGGTCCCGTACCACAGCGCGGCAAGCCCGGCAGCTCTGCCGCAATCGATGACGGAAAGGGCCGTTTGCCGATCAAGCCCGTAGCCATACCAGGGACGCCGATTGCCGGGAGTTCCCGACCACGCTCCGTTGAAGCAGATGGCCGGGCCATCGAGCCCGAGGGAGTGCTGAATTCGGCGCACCCCGACGGGCGATCTGGCAGAGGCAAGAACCACCCGGATGCCTGCCGCCTCTGCGCGCCGGATGGCCTGTGCCACCTTGGGCAGCAGCGCATGCGCCTGGGTCAGCAGGGTCCGGTCAATGTCGCAGAAAAGCAGCCTTGGTCGCAGGGTCATGCGGCAACCCCTTCCGGCGAAACCGCGCGGGCGGCGCGGACATGAACCCGCGGGCAACCGGCGCCAAGCGCAATCAGCGCCTCGTGTTCGTTCGTCGCTTCAAAGCGGGCCAGACTGCGGTAGGAGATGGAGGGTCCGACGATCTCGGCGATGCTGCCGACGCCGACATCCCCGAGACCCGTGACATCGACGGCCGTCAGATCCATCGACACCCGCCCGACCACGGGCACCAGCCGGCCGTTGAAGGCGACCTGGCCCTGGTTCGAGGCGCTGCGGCGATAGCCGTTCGAATAGCCGATGGACAGGATGGCGATCCGGCATTTGTCCGGGGCGTGCCATGTGGAAGAATAGCCAACCGGATCGCCCCGGGTCAGGTCGCGCAGCTGGACCACCGGCGCATAGACTGCCGCAGGTTCGGCCATCGGGTTGCGCTCTTCCGGCAGGGGATTGATGCCGAAGGTCGACTTCCCGGGTCTGGTGATGTTGCCGTGCAAGGCGCGCGACAGGAACAACCCGCAGGAATTCGCGATGGACAGGGGCGCCGGCGGCAACCGGCGCACCGCCGCCTTCAGCCGGGCAACCTGCGTGCGGCACAGCGTAAGGTCGATGTCATCGGCCGCGGCAAAGTGCGTCATGTAGGCCTGAACCTCCAGCGCCCCGATCGCGGTGGCCAGCGCTTCGATCTCGTGCGCGGCAAAGCCAAGCCGGTTCATCGCGGTGTCGATATGGACGAAGGCGCGCACCCGCTTTCCAGTGTGGTGCGCCGTCCGGACTGCGGCGTGCAGCTGTTCCGGCCCGTTGATCACCGGCACGATTCCGGCCGCCACCGCCTCTGCCATCGTGGCGTCCTGCGCCCCGTCCAGAACGGCGACAGTGCTGCCGGGGCGCAATCTCTGGCAAAGCAGATGCGCGTCATCCAGCCGGGCCGTGAAGAACAGATCGGCGCCGGCCTGTTGCAGGGCCTGCGCCGCTGGCAGCATGCCGTGGCCATAGCCATCGCCCTTCACCACAGCCGCCGTGCGCCCGGCGCTGCGCCGCGACAGCTGCAGGAAGTTCGCCTGAATCGCAGCGAGATCGACAACCATGACGGGGCCGCCGCGAAGACACCGGAGCGCTTCGGCCGGGAGAGCGCCATCGTTCACAGGAGCTGCCGTCATGGGTGTCATCGCTTTGGGCCTCAGCGCAACTGGATCCAGATCGACTTCTGCTCAAGGTACTGGTCATGCGCGGCCAGCCCCTTGTCCTTGCCGCCGAAACCGGATTCCTTGTAGCCGCCGAAGGGCATGGCAAAATCGCCCTCGGAGAAGCAGTTGACCGACACGGTGCCGGCGCGGAGAGCCTTGGCCATCCGGTGCGCCACGTTCAGGTTGTCGGTATAAAGCGACGCCGCCAGCCCGTAGGGCGTGTCGTTCGCCACCTTCAGCGCCTCGGCTTCATCCTTGACCGAGATCACCGACAGGACCGGGCCGAACACCTCTTCACGGGCAATAGTCATGTCGTTGCGGACGTTCTCGATGATCGTCGGCTGCACGAAATAGCCGCCGCTTTCCTCAAGAATGCGCTTGCCGCCGAAGGTGATCTTGCCGCCCTCGGCCGCGCCCTTGGCGATCAGGCCTGTGACCTTGTCGAGATGCCTGGCCTCGATCATGGCGCCAACGCGCGTAGCGGCGGCAAAGGGGTTGCCCACCGTCCAGTTGGCGAATTCGGCCTTCAGAGCCTCAAGCAACTGGTCGCGGATCGGTTCCTCGACGATCAGGCGCGAGCCGGCCGAGCAATTCTCGCCCTGACAGAACAGGATACCGATGGCGATCTGCTGCACGACCGGCGCCAGATCCTGCACATCGCGCATCACCAGCGCAGGCGACTTGCCGCCGCATTCCAGCACGACCTTCTTCAGGTTCGACTTTGCCGAATATTCAAGGAAATACCGCCCGACCTCGCCCGAGCCGGTGAAGCTGACGCAGTCGACATCCCCGTGCAGGCCGATGGCCTTTCCCGCTTCGTGGCCAAGACCCGGCACGACGTTGAAAACCCCGTCGGGAATGCCCGCCTCGCTGGCCAGCGCTGCCATGCGGATCAGGCTGAGCGAGGTTTGTTCGGCGGGTTTCAGCACGATCGAGTTGCCGCCCGCCAGCGCCGGGGCCAGCTTCCACATCGCCACAAAGATCGGGAAGTTCCACGGGATCACCGCCCCGACCACGCCAATCGGCTCGCGCACGATCAGCGACACCACATCGGCCGGGGTCTGGGTGGTCTGGTCGTGCAGCTTGTCGGCCAGTTCGGCGTGCCAGCGCAGGGTTTCGATCGAATCCGGCAGGTCGACGGCGCGGGCGTCCGAGATCGGCTTGCCGCAGTCCAGCACTTCGATCAGCGCCAGCTCGTCCTGATGCTTCTCGATCAGATCGGCAAAGCGTAACAGCACCTTCTTGCGGTCGCGCGGATGCATCTTGCTCCAGGACCCGGCCTCAAAGGCGCGGCGGGCGGCAGCGACGGCGCGGTTCACGTCCTCATCATCACCCGCGGCCACTTCGGTAATAACCTTGCCGGTCGCCGGGTTGACGGTGGCAAAGGTGCGGCCCGACGCGGCAGGTACATATTTGCCGTCGATGAAGGCCCGGGTTTCCAGTTTCAGCTTCGCGGCGGCAGCGGCGAAATCGATTTCATTGCTCATTGCAGCTCTCCTAGAAAGGGGATGGCCCGGGCGTTCAGCCCTTGGGCCAGGTGTCGGTCAGGGTGTAGCCTTCGGGGAAGGGATCTGTCGGATCGAGGACGTATTGCTTGAACCCCGTGATCCAGGCCCGCCCGGTGATCGCCACTTCGACCGAGGGCAGGCCGCCCGTGGTGCCGCTGGCGAGAATCTCGCCGGTGAATCTGGTGCCGATGATGGATTCATGGACAAAGCGTTCGCCTTCGGCGATGGCGCCGCGGGCATGCAGAAGCGCCAGCCGCGCGGTCGTGCCGGTGCCGCAGGGGGATCGGTCGAGCCGGCCGGGCGACACGATCACGCCGTTGCGCGAGGTCAGAACCCCACCTTCGCGCCGCAGCGGGCCGGCCCAAAGAGTCTGGTTCACCGTGTGGATTTCCGGATTTTCCGGGTGAACCGAAGGCAGTTGTTCGGCCGCTGCGGCCTTGATCAGTTCCCCGACGCGGCTGAGATCCGCGGCCTCGTCCGGCACGATGCCAAAGCCCATGTCGGCGGCGTCGGCGATGACATAGAGCATGCCGCCATAGGCCACATCGACCCGCAGCGACCCGTGGCCCGCGACCTCGATCATCGCATCGCGGTGCAGCACGAAGGCCGGGATATTGCGGAAGGTGACGCCGGTGACCTTGCCCCCCTCGCATTCCGCGCGCACCCGGATCAGCCCGCCCGGCGCTTCAAGCGTCAAGTAGGTGACCGGCTCGACCATCGGGATCATGCCGGTTTCCAGCAATGCGGTGACGGTGCAGATGGTGTTGGTGCCCGACATCGGCGGATAGGAGGCCGGCTCGATGATGACATAGCCGGCCTGCGCCTCGGGGTGCGAGGAGGGCAGCACAAGGTTCACGCATTGCGTGACCTTGCCACGCGGTTCATGCAGCAGGAAAGCGCGCAGCCAGTCGCCCTTGGTTTCCAGCCAGCGGGCCTTTTCGAACATGGTCTTGCCCGGCACATCCAGCACGCCGCCGGTGATGACATCGTTCGGCTCGCCTTCGGCATGCAGGCCGACGACAGTGATCATGCGGGAAAAGCGCATCGTGAAACTCTCCTTACTGCGCCCGATAGTAGGGCTGGGCGTCGGGTGGCAGCGGGCTGCGCCCGCGGATGTTGTCGGCAATCTTCTCGGCCAGCATGATGACGGGGGCATTCAGGTTGCCCGACACGATCTCGGGCATGATCGAGGCATCGACCACGCGCAGGCCCTCGACCCCGTGAACCCGGCCCTCGGCATCGACCACGGCGTTGTCATCGGTGCCCATCCGGCAGGAACAGCAGGGGTGATAGTTCGTCCCGGCGACGTTGCGCAGCCAGGCCCGGATCTCGTCATCGCTGCGCACCTCGGGGCCGGGGGTCACTTCGGCGCCGCGGAATTCGTCCCAGCCCTTTTGCGCGACGGTAGCGCGGATCGCCTTTACCGCCTGCACGCATTGCTCCAGATCGTCGGCGTTGTCGAAATAGTTGAACACGAACTTCGGGTTCGCCAGCGGATCGGCGCTGTCGATCCAGACCCGGCCTTCGGATCTGGGCCGCATCAGCGACAGGAAATACTGGAAACCGTTCTCAAGCTTGACGTTGCCGTGCTGGAACTCGCCCAGCATGGGCACGAATTCGAACTGCACGTTCGGGATGGCTTCGCTGTCGCGGGTGCGCATGAAGGCGCCAACCTCGAAGAAATTCGTCGCCCCGAGGCCGCGCTTGAAGAACAGCCAGTTTGCCCCAAGCCAGGCCTTGCCAAGTAGCGTCAGGTCCTTGGCCGCCGACACATTTTTGGTCGCCCGATACATGACAGGCGCCGCCACATGGTCTTTCAGGCCGCGCCCGACGCCCGGCAGATGCTGGACCAGACCGACGCCTGCGCGCTTCAAGTCGTCGGCATGGCCGATGCCCGAAAGCTGCAGCAGCTGCGGCGAGTTGATTGCGCCACCGCACAGGATGGTCTCGCGCTCGACCTCATACCGCACGCGGCCCTGCGCCGTCTGCACCGCGACGCGCACTGCCCTGCGGTTCGAGGTTTCGATCCCCAGAACCCGCGCGCCAGTCAGCACTGTCAGGTTGGGCTTCGGCGGCTGGGCGTGGATATAGCCTTGCGACGTCGACCACCGAATACCATTGCCGACATTGCGCTGCGTGACGTGAACTCCTTCCTGCTGATAGCCGTTGTGGTCGGCGACATGCTTCAGCCCGGTGTCCTGCCCGGCCCGCAGGAACGCATGATACAGCGGGTTTTCTGCCTTGCAGGTCTCGACGCGCATCGGCCCGTCGCCGCCGCGATAGGCGTTCGCGCCCTTGTCGAAAGTCTCGGCCTTCTTGAAATAGGGCAGGATCTCGGCATAGCTCCAGCCGGCATTGCCCATGGCCGACCAGTTGTCATAGTCCCACGGATTTGCCCGGACCCAGTTCATGCCATTGATCGAGGACGAGCCGCCCAGAACCCGCCCGCGCGCCTCGTGGATGGTGCGGCCGTTCAGCTGCGGCTCCGGTTGCGAGTTGTAAAACCAGTTGAACCTGTCGTTCATCAGCGGAAAGCCAAGGGCGGCAGGCATGCGGATGTAAAGGTGCCGGTCCGATGGCCCCGCCTCGAGCAGAAGAACCGAGGTGTTCCGGTCCTCCGCAAGGCGGGCCGCGATGACCGAACCGGCGGAACCGGAGCCGATCACCACATAGTCGTAACTCTTTGCCATTGCGGGTTCCTTCCGGTCTGCTGCCAAGATTTTCATTGCCACCTGCAATTCCATTGCCATCAGGCGGCGGTATGGCCGAGCGCCTTGGTTCGCTTGCCAAGTCGGATGAAGGTGGATTTGACGTCCATGAACTCGATCAGACCCTCGATCCCGTTCTCACGCCCGAGACCCGACCGCTTGTAGCCGCCGAAGGGCATCTGAGGGGCGCCGTCCAGATAGGTGTTCACCCAGACCGTGCCGGATTTCAGGCGCTTGGACAGTTGCAGGGCCTTGTCGACATCCTTGGTCCAAAGCCCGTTGCCAAGGCCGTAGGTGGTGTCATTGGCCAGCGCGACCGCTTCTTCGATGGTGTCGAACACCGTGATCGAGGCCACCGGCCCGAACACCTCTTCGCGGAAATAGGTCATCGACGGCGTGACATCGGCCAGAATGGACGGCTGCACGAAATAGCCCTTGCCAAAATCACCGTCGAGCTTGCGATGCCCGCCTGCGGCGATCCTGGCACCTTCCTTGCGCGCCGTTTCAATATGGCCGAGAACCGAAGTCATATGCGCTTCGTGGATGACCGAGGCGATATCCGCCGTCTCGTCCAGCGGCATGCCGACGCGCAGTTTGGCGGCACGTTCAACCAGCGCCTCGGTGAAATCCTTCGCGATGCGGCGTTCGACCAGGATGCGCGTCCCGGCCACGCATTCCTGCCCCGCGTTCAGGATGGTGCCGAAAAGCGCCCCGTCCAGCGCGTCGTCGAGATCGGCATCGGCAAAGACCACGTTCGCGGCCTTGCCGCCGAGCTCCAGCCCTGCCCGCTTGACCTGACGGGCACAGGCCGCGCCAATCTCGGTGCCGGCGCGGGTGGAGCCGGTGAACGAGATCATGTCCACCAGCGGGTGTTCGATCATCGCCGTGCCGACCACCGTGCCCTTGCCGGTGACAACATTGATGACGCCATCGGGAATACCGGCCTCGGCTGCCAGCCGCGCGATTTCCAGCGTCGTCCCCGAAGTCAGTTCCGACGGCTTTATCACCACCGCATTTCCGGCCGCCAGCGCATAGGGCAATTTCTGGAACAGCGTCACCGCCGGAAAGTTCCATGGCGTGATCATGCCCACCACACCACGCGGCTCATAAGTCACCAGACCGAGAGCGCTGTCGCCGTGATGGCTTTGCGCCCGCCCCGGAATTTCCCAGGCCAGGGCGGCGGCATAGCGGGCAAGGTTGGCACTGTGGGACAGCTCGCCCCGGGCATCGCGGATGGTCTTGCCCGCTTCCTCGGCCTCAATTACCGCCAGACGCTCGCGGTCGCGCAGGATCAGATCGGCCAGTGCCGTGATGCGTCCAGCCCGCTCCATGCCGGTCATCGCCGCCCAGCCCACTTGCGCCGCGGCCGCGGTTTGGGCGGCCCGGTCGACATCTTCGGCCGTGCCCGCGGCATAGGACGCGAGCAGGGCGCCATGGGCGGGCGAGCTGCGGGTCACGCGGTCAGGGCCATGCCCCACCGCGTCCTTGCCGCCGATCCAGTGGTGATACGCGCGCATCGTGCTTTCTCCGTCCTCAGGCCGCGACCAGCCGCAGGGCTTCGCGGCGCACCTTCACGCCGACACGCTGACCGGCCTGAACCCTGGTGCGGTCGACCACTGCGATCATGCGAATGTCACCGACGTTGAGATAGACATTGGTCGTCTGACCCAGCGGTTCGACCAGATCGACGACCGCCTCGAAATCCGCCTGACCTTCGCCGCCTTCCACCAACGAAAGATGCTCGGGCCGGATGCCGATATAGGCGGCCATCTTGGCCGGCGCGACGGGATTGGCGGTCAGTTCGGCATCCGGCAGCAGCTCGGCCAGAACCGGCAGGTCGCAAGCCATGCGGCCATCCGGCCTTGCGCGGGCCGGCAACAGGTTCATCGCCGGCGAGCCGATGAATTCGGCCACGAACTTCGTCTGCGGGCGCTCATACATTTCCAGGGGCGAGGCGATCTGCACCATGTCGCCATCCTTCATCACCGCAATGCGGTCGGCCATCGACATGGCCTCGATCTGGTCATGGGTGACATAGATCGTGGTGATCTTCAGCTCGGTCACCAGCTTCTTGATCTCGGTCCGCATGGTGGCGCGCAGCTTGGCGTCAAGCGCCGACAGCGGCTCATCCATCAGAAAGACGCGCGGGTTGCGCACCAGGGCGCGGGCCAGCGCGACGCGCTGGCGTTGCCCGCCGGAAATCTGCCCCGGCTTGCGGTCCAGAAGATGAGAGATTCCCATCTTCTGCGCAACGCTCTCGACCTTCGTCCGGCGCTCGGCCTCGGGGACACCGCGGACTTTCAGCGGGAACTCGATGTTGCCGCGCAGCGACAGGTGCGGATACAGGCCGTAGTCCTGAAATGCCATGGCGATGTCGCGGTGGCGCGGCTCTTCATAGGTCACGTCACGGCCCCCGATGCGGATCTCGCCCGCAGTCGGCAATTCCAGCCCGGCCACCATGCGCAGGGTGGTGGTCTTGCCGCAGCCCGACGGCCCCAGCATCACGAAGAACTCACCGTCCGCGATATCGACCGACACGCCCTTGACCACCTTCAGCGCGCCGAACGACTTCTCGACATTCTTGATTTGGACCGACATGAAATCTCTCCCTATCCCTTGACCGCGCCGAGCGTCAGGCCCTGCACGAGGTACTTCTGCATCATCAGGACCAGCACGATGACCGGCATCGACATGATCACCCCCGCCGCACAGGCCAGACCAAAGGCGATGGCCTTGGGCTTGATCGCGTTCGCCGCAATCACCGGAAGGGTCTTGGCATCTGACGATGTGAGCAGGCTGGCCAGCAGGAACTCGTTCCAGGCGAACATGAAGACGATGACCATGGTGGCGGCCAGACCCGGCAACAGGAGCGGCAGCGTCACGCGCCAGAACGCCTCGATCCGTCCGCAACCGTCGATCATCGCGGCCTCTTCCACCGATTGCGGAATGTCCTGGATGAAGACCCGCATGATCCACACCACGAAAGGCAGCCCGCTCAGCGTATAGACCGCAATCAGCAGCCAGGGCGTGTCGAAGATGCCCAGCCAGCGGGCGATCATGAACAGCGGGATCACCGAGACGATGGGCGGCAGCATGCGCACCGAGAGGATCTCGATCGCCATGGCGTTCTTGCCCTTGATGTCAAAGCGCGCCAGCGCATAGGCGGCCATCGTGCCGGCGATCATGGCCAGAAGCGTCGCAATCGTGACGATGAAAAACGAATTCCACAGCGCCTTGCCCGCCTCTGCCTCGAGGAAGAGATGAACAAAATTGTCCATCGAGGGCGCGAAGGTGAAGACCGGCGGGAAGGTCGAGCTGACCTCGTCGGTCTTGAAGGCGGAAGAGAACATCCAGTAGACCGGGAAGAAGAAGAACACGGTCACTGACACGGCGAGCAGCCAGAGGGTGACGGCACGGCGGCGTTCGCGGGCCTTGTGCCGGGCAAGCGTGGCAGACATCAGCGGGCCTCCTTTTCATTCACGATGCGCAGGAACCCCGACAGGTTCACGAAGATCAGCACTACAGCGAGGATGAGCAGCATCGTCACCCAGCTGAGGGCGGAGCCATAACCCAGGTCGAAGAACCGGAAGTTCACGCGCTGCAGGTAGATCGAGACGACATCGGTCACGAAATCCGGCCCGCCGCGGGTGATGATGTAGATCGTGTCATAAGTGCGGATCGCGTCGATGAGGCGCAGCAGGACCGCGATCACGATCACCGGTTTCAGCATCGGCACTGTGACCTGCCAGAAGGTCTGCCAGCCGCTTGCGCCGTCGATCTGGGCGCTTTCGAACGGGCTGCGCGGCAGCGACTTCAACCCGGCGAAGATGATGATGAACATGAAGGGCGTCCATTGCCACACATCCACCAGCACGACCGAAGCAAGGGCCGACCCGCGCGAGCTGCCCCATTGGAACGGCCCAAGCCCGACGATACCGAAAAGGTAGTTCAGCACGCCCAGTTCCGGCATCATCATGATCCGCCAGATCAGGCCGACGGCAATCGGCGTGACCAGCATCGGGATCAGGATCAGCGAGCGCATCAGCACAAAGCCGGGCAGCGGTCGGTTGAACAGGATCGCCATCAGCACGGCAAGGACAAGAGAGCTGACCACGCTCAGCGCGGTGAAGCCGCCCGTCACCAGAACGGCGTGCCAGAATTGGCCGTCGCTGACCACCTCGGCGTAATTCTTCAGCCCGACCCAGCCCTGGTGCGCGTTCGGATCGGTCGGCTTGGCGCCGGTGAACGAGATGTACAGCGAGTGCAGCAGCGGATAGACGCCGACCACGTTCATGATGACCAGAGTCGGGGCCAGCAAGATCCATGGCGCCCATTTCTCGCCCGCACGTTGGGCCTTTGCGGCACCGGCGTGCACCGTCGCGCTGCGGATGGCAGATTCAGCCATGGGATGGCTCCTCGACATCGATTTCAGACAGAGAGGATGAATGCGGAGGCCAGTTCAGGCAACAGGCCTCCGCGGCGGGCATCAGCCCGCTAGCACTTCCTTCACGCGGGCCTCGGCATCGGCCATGGCCTGCTCGGCCTCCTTGCGCCCGTTCACACCGGCGAGAACCTCTTCGTAGATCACGCGCTGAACCTCGACGGCATTCACTTCGCGGTAGGGCGGAATGGCCACCGGCGAGGTGCCGCGGGTCTTGAAATCGGCAAAGGCCTGCAAGGTCGGCGCCTTGGCCACGACCTCGGGATTGTCGATGTCGCGCTGCAGGCAAAGCGAGCTTTCCCCGGCCTCGCGCATGATCTCGTAGCCGCGGCCCTCGGTCATCCAGGCCATGAACTTGGCCGCTTCTTCCTTGTTGGCCGAGGCGTTGTTGACCAGCATCGACCAGCCCCCCACCATCTGCTGCTCATATTGCTCGGTCGGCGAGACGGTATAGCCGAACTTGCCCTTGTGCGGGCCGTCCTCCAGCCCCAGAAGCACGTCCGACCAGGTGATGATCATGGCTGCGCCACCCTGCTGCATGATCGACGAGCCTTCGGGATAGTCGAACCCTTCCACGCCGGCCGGGCAATAGGGCAGAACTTCCTTCAGCCGGTTGATCGCCTTCACGCCCTGGCCTTCGCTGTTGAAGACCACGTTGCGGTTTTCATCCAGAACGCCGTCATTGTGCGGCTCGATCTTGGTCATGCCCATCAGGCGCGAGCCCCAGTCGCCCGACGCGTGGGCGTCCTGCCCGCCAAGCAACAGGACGTTGCCCGCGACCTCGGCCGAATGCATCTTGGCCGCCGCCTCGCGGTAGTCGTCCCAGGTCTTCGGCACATCGAGACCGGCAGCCTCCAGCAGGTCCTTGCGGTAGGCGAGGATCGGCGTCGTCATCACCATCGGGATGCCATACCGCTTGCCGTTGAATTGCTGATAGCCGACCGAGGCCTGGGCGAGGTTCTCCAGCATCATCTGCGGCGCCTCGGTCATGGCCGCCATGATGTCGTCCAAGGCCGCCGCCCAGCCATTCGCCATCGGCTGCACGATCCACAGGTTGTCGGTTGTGACCAGATCAAAGGTCGAGGAGCCCTGGCTCAACTCGATCAGCATCTTTTCGTAATGAGCCTCATAGGGATTGGCCTCGCCGACGAGGCCCGCGCCCTTGTACTCGGCCGCAACCCCCGCGGTGAGGGCCTCGGCCCAGATCGTGTTGGAGTTCAGGATATTCAGCGAGGCCCCCTGCGCCATGGCACCAGTGGCGCGATAGGCCGCCAGGACCGAAGCAAGCGCCGCGGTCTGCTTCATGAACATCCGGCGGGAAACCGGGTGGTTGGACGTGAGTCCCATGCGTCATTCCTCCAAGTTGTTTTTGCAGCAGTTTTTTTTGGCGCCCCACGACCCCGGGGAATCGGAATCATGAAACCGATTTCATGAAATCAATTTCAATCCCCCTTGTCAACCCGTTTCTTCCGCGTCAGGATGGCGGAGCGGTGCAGGGGAAGGACCGGGGAGACATGCAAGAACGACCCAAGAGAGGTGGCCTGGCCGCCGTCGCAAAGGCGGCCGGCGTTTCGCCTGCAACCGTGTCGCGAGCCTTCAATCTCCCCGAGTTGGTGAATGACGCCGTTCGGGCGCGCATTCTGGCCGTTGCCGCCGAACAGCAATACCGTCCCGACCCCGCCGCGCGAGCGTTGCGATCGCGCCGCACCCATATGATCGGCGTCGCCCTTCCAACGCTGGACTACTCAATTTTTGCGCGCCTTATCAATCGGTTCCAGTCCAGATTTGCCGAAGAAGGCTACACCACCATCATTCTCACCACCGGCTTCGACAACCGCAACATCCATGACTCGGTGCAACTTCTTCTGGATCGCGGCGCCGAGGCCGTGCTGCTTGTCGGAGCGGTCGAGGACGCCAAGGTTAACGAGATCCTCGCTGAAACCCAGGTGCCGTTCGTGACCACCTACTCCTTTCCGAAAGGCAGCGCGGTTCCAGCGGTCGGCTTTGACAACGGTGAGGCGACGCAGGCGGCAACCGAACATCTGCTTGCGCTCGGGCATCGGCATTTTGCGATGATCGCCGGCCTGACCGATGGCAACGACCGCCAGCGCGACCGGATCGCCGCCTACAGGCGCTGTCTTGAGAGGGCGGGGGCAACCGGGGCGGACCGGGTCGTCTGCCACGGCTTCGACATGGCCGCGGGCGGCCGGGCGCTGGCCGAGATCATGGATCACTACCCTGACACCACGGCGATTGTCTGCAACACCGACATCTTCGCTGTCGGCGCCTATGCCGAGTGCCGCAAGCGGGGCATCCGCGTTCCGGACGATCTGTCCATCATCGGTTTTGACGATGCGGAATATGCCCCCCTGCTCGATCCTCCGCTGACGACGATCGCCGTACCGGCGGACGAAATGGGGCTCTGTGCCGCCGAAGCGCTGCTGGCCGCCTTGAAATCCAAGGCGCCGCCGCAGGAACGCTGCATGGACACCACGCTGACCCTGCGGGGCTCGACAGCCGCGCCGCGCCACAAGAGCTGAGAAGGTTCACGCGGAGCTTGAGAACGTCACGTTCGGGACCGGGAGCGCAGGTGCAGGCAGCAGCCACCACACCACGGCGCCCGACGGAGAACGCGGGCCACAGCGTACCGAACGCGCACAATGCGCCCGCAGGGCCGATCCGGAATTTATTGATTAATCAGGTCATTGGTGGAGCAGAGGGCCGCCATTCCGCCATTGCATCCGGTGACTTCCAAGCGCAACGACAATATCTAACTCAATAAAATACAGGCAGAAAATATCTAACAAAGTCGCATGCCATTGCATCCCATGACCTCAAGCGCTATATTCTTAGGTGGGTAAGATGGGGGCTATAAAATGCCGCGCGTTGCCAAGGAACTCGGACCGCTGGACGTAAAGCGGGCAGTCCATGCAGGGGGCAAGGGAAACACCATGCTTCCCGTGGGTGGTGTCTCGGGCCTTTACATGCAAATCACCCCCAAGGGCGGCAAGACTTGGATTTTGCGCGTGGCGATGGGTGGCAAGCGGGCCGAGATTGGCTTGGGCGGCTTCCCGACCGTGACCCTTGCCCAAGCTCGCGACAAGGCACGCGAAGCCCGTGACAAGATCGAACGCGGCATTGACCCCATGGCCGAGCGCAAAGCCGCCCGCGCCGCCTTGGCCACCGCCCAGCGCAAGGGCCTGACCTTTGCTGATGCGGCTAGCCACTACCTTGCCGCGAAGCTGGACGCATACAGGAATGAGAAACACCGCTACCAATGGCGCGCGACCCTAGAGCAACTTGCCTACCCGGTCTTGGGAAAGTTGCCCGTCTCGGAAATCACCGTGCAAGACGTGCTGCAAGTGCTGCACCCGATCTGGGCTGACCGCACCGAAACCGCATCCCGCCTTCGCGGGCGGATTGAGGCGGTTCTGTCTTGGGCAACCGTCTCGGGCCACCGGGCAGGCGACAACCCCGCGCGCTGGGCTGGCAACCTGAAGGAACTTCTCCCCGCGCCTTCCAAGATCAAGACGCAAAGCAATCAACCAGCCCTGAGCCTTGACGACGCCCCGCGCTGGTTTGCCGCCATTCAAGGCCGCGAAGGCTTTGGCGCACGGGCCTTGGAATTTGCCGCCCTGACCGCCGCCCGATCCGGGGAAGTGCGAGGCGCGATCTGGGCAGAGATCGACTTGGAGCGCGACTTGTGGGTCATTCCTGCCGAGCGGATGAAGATGGGCCGGGAACATCGGGTGCCCCTGCCTGCCGCCGCCGTGGCGCTGTTGAAGGCCCTGCCGAGGCTGGACGGGTGCGACATGGTGTTTCCATCGGCCAAGGGCGGGCAGCTGTCCGACATGACCCTAAGCGCCACTATGCGGCGCATTCATGAGGCCGAGATTGAGGCCGAGCGCCACGGCTTTCTGGACCGCGTGAACAAGCGCCCCGCCGTGCCGCATGGCCTTCGCAGCACCTTCCGCGATTGGGTGGCCGAGCGCACCACCTTCCCCGGCGAAATGGCCGAGGTGGCCTTGGCGCACCGGATCAGCAACGCGGTCGAAGCCGCCTATCGCCGGGGCGACATGATCGAGAAGCGCCGCCGCATGATGGCCGATTGGGCGGGGTATCTTGCCGGGGCCAAAGTGTCGGGCAAAGTTGTGAGGATTGGGGTTTGAACGCTTGGGGAATCCCTGACTGGCGCGACCCCGCCGCCTATGGACATACTACCGCTTGGAGCATTTTTAGATGGCGGTGGGAGTTTTATCGTCGTCGCCCTGATCTACGTGAATGGTATGACAAGGTGGCGGCGCAACTAAACCCTGGAAACGCCTTCATGCTTGAAGGAATCCCGCCGAACTGCATGCCAACCGCATCGCCGTTCGGTTACAAATACTGGTTGCCAGACCCGCGCATTTCCGACCACGACGAAGAGGCAATATTTGCGGATGATAGCGGGATGCACCCAAGCCGCCCTTGGGAGCCGGGGCCTTCATCTGTCGAGATTTGGACGCCTGCAACAAACGGCGCGGTGTTCTGCTTCGACTTGGACAAGCCGATTGAGGCCCAGCTTGCGAGGGCCCAGAGGTCGCTGGAGTTGATGCAGAAGCATTTGCATGGGCGGCTTGTTCAACGGCGTAAGCACCCAGCTAAATGGCTGGGCTATTTGCGAACTCTAGACGCCCGAGCTGATGGCGCATCTTGGTCTGAAATAGCCGTTCTGCACGCAAGCACGGCCCGAACTGAGCAAACAGCGCGAGACGTTTGGCAACAAGCGCAAGGTTTGTGCTTTAACTTCTAGCGTTGTTCCGCAATCCCCCTGCAGCAGCGTTTCGCAGAAATTGCATCCCATCAACCACCGTTGAAGGATGGATGCACCAATGCCCAAGCAGATTTCCAACCCGACTGACCGCCCGGCCTATGCCACCGACGCCGCCCTTGCAGCCCATTTCGGGGTGAACAAGGCCACCATCTGGGGGTGGGTGAAGCGCAATGGTTTCCCGGCCCCCGTAAAGCTTTCGCCGCAGATGACCCGTTGGCGCTGGGCGGATGTTGCCGCATGGGAAGCCGCGCAGACCGCCGCCGCCTAAACGAAAACCGCCACCGGGCGAGGGTGACGGCTTCTATTCGTTTGGACGGCGGACAGGCCCCAAGGATAGCGCACCCCGGCCCCGGCATCAATGCCAGAGGGCAACATGCACGATCTGACCTTTTCCGATCCGTCGCAGGTGAGCTGGGCCTGTGAGGCGCTGCTATCCGGGCGCACCATCGGGCACAGTGACGAAATCATCGAGGCGCAAGGCTGGCGACTGGCGGCAATCGTTCACCGCCTGAAACACCGCTACGGCTGGCCCATCTCGACCGAGTATGTCGGGCCGGAAAACCGGGCCTGCTACAAGCTGCAGCCCGGCGCTGACCGGGCCGCGCTGCGGTTTCCGCCCAGCGCCAAAGGGCTTGCCGACAGGCGGAAAGGCGATGCGAAATGACCGAACCGCAATACCCACCGTCGCCCTTTCGCATCACCTATGAGGGGTCAACCGCCCTGATCTGGCGCCGGATGGACAACGTCCTGATAGCGAAGTGCAATAAACACTACCTGCCGGTCATTGTCCGGGCCTTGGCCGAGGCCCTGCGCGGCTATCACCGAGAGGGCCAGGGATGAGCGAGGCACAAGAGCTTGTTCGCGTCCTTGGCGGGCAGTGGCGGGGGCATCACGGCAACGCCCCCTGCCCGGTTTGCCAGCCCGAGCGGCGCTCCGATCAGCGCGGGCTTTCGATCCGGTCCGAGGGCGGGCACCTTCTGGCCTATTGCCACAAGACCGGGTGCGACTTCCGCGACATTGTGAAGGCCGCAGGCTTGCCGCCCGAAGCCCTGCGCCATGACCCCGCGGAAGCCCGAAAAGCCGACGCCCAGCGCAAAGCCTATGCAGCCGAGCAACGGGCCAAGGCGCGCACGCTTTGGGCCTCTAGCGCCCCGATCTGGGGCACCAAGGGGGAAGCCTATTTGCGGGGCCGGGGCGTCACCTGCCCCTTGCCGCCTTCCTTGCGCTGGGCGGCTGATACCTTCCACGGGCCTTCTGGGCGATGGCTTTCGGCCATGGTCGCGGATGTTTCCACCGGGGGCATTCATCGCACCTTCTTTGACAAGGCCGGGGGCCGCATCGCGGGCAATGCCAAGATGATGCAGGGGCCTTGCGCCGGGGGCGCTGTAGCCCTTTCAGAAGGGCCGGGGCCGCTGGTGGTGTGTGAGGGTATCGAGACAGGCCTAAGCCTTCTGAGCGGCCTTCTGGACGGCCCTGCGGCGGTCTGGGCGGCCTTGTCCACCTCTGGCCTTCGCGCGCTACACCTGCCCGCCGATCTGGGGGCGCTGATTATCGCCGCCGATGGGGACGCACCAGGCCGCGAAGCTGCAACCGCCCTTGCCGAGCGGGCCTATGCGCTGGGCTGGCAAGTGTCGCTGTTGCCCGCGCCCGAGGGGCAAGACTGGAATGACGTTCTGAGAAAAGGGGAAGCCGCTTGACCACCGCCCAGAAGATAATCCCTTTCGCGCCCTTCGCCTTCCGGGCTTGGGAAGAGATCGACTTGGCGGCGATTCCGCGCCTGCGCTTTGTCTACAGCGACTTCTACGCCGCCGGGTATCTGAGCGTCACCTTTGCCGCGCCCAAGACCGGGAAAAGCCTTCTTGCCCTGTGTGAAGCGATTGACGCCGTGACCGGGCGGGGCATCCTTACGGCACGTCCGACCGGCCCAATCAAGGTGCTTTACTACAACGCCGAGGATGATTTGGCGGTGCTACAAGCCCGTGTTGCCGCCGTCCTGCACCTCTGGGGCATTCCTCAAGCGGAAATCGTGGGGCGCCTCTATCTCGAATCCGGGGTGGCATCGCAAAACCCGGTTGTGTTGATCCGGGGTGAGAAAGGCGAGATTGTGGAACCCGCCTTCAGGTGCATTGAAGATCTGATCCGGCGCGAAGGCATCGCCTTTGCGGTCTTTGACCCGCTGCAAGACCTGAGCCATAGCCCCGAGACAAACGAGGCCTTCCGAGCGCTGGGCGGGCGCATTCGGGCGCTTGCATCCGCCACAGGGGCCGCGATTGGTCTTGTCCACCATACCCGAAAAGCTTCCCCCGGCATTACCCCCACGCTTGACGATGGCCGGGGCGGTTCTGCGCTTCGCGGGGTAGCCCGGTTCAATCGTTTGCTACTTCCCATGACCGAAGCCGAAGGGGTGCAGGCGGGCATTGACGACTTCCGGCGCTTCTTTCGCATCGGGGAAGCCGAAGCCAACCTGGCCCCGCCTTCTTCCGAACGGAACCGCTGGTTTGAAAAGCTGGGTGTGCAGATTGCCAACGGGGCCAATATCGCCACCATCCGGCCTTGGACATGGCCCGACCATTTCGCAGGGGTGACAGTGAACGACGCCTGCAAGGTGCGCGCTGCGATTGCTGCCTGTGACCCGGCCCCGCGCGAAAATGTGCAGGCCACCGATTGGGCAGGCAAGGTTGTGGCCGAGGTTCTGGGCCTTGATCTGGGCAGGAAAAGCGACAAAGCCCGGATTGCCGCGATGCTTAAGACGTGGCTGGAAACCGGGGTTTTGGCCCGTGAAAACCTGCCGATCGGCACCAATCGCAAGTCGGTTTCTTGCATCACAATCGGCCGAAATGACCCTTCCGAAAGGCTGGAATGATGGCCGCGTTTGCACCCACCTGCACCCACTTGCAACCACCTTGCACCCACCTGCGGTTTTTGCCTGCAACCTGCACCCACCACCCCCCCCTTATGGGGTGTGGGGTGGTGGTGGTGGCAAGCATATGACTGGAACGAAGCACCCACCTGCACCCACCTTCGCGATGCAATCACAGGGGCCGATTTGCGGGCTTTCCGCAAAGCTGCCAAACTGACCCAAGCCGATCTGGCAAGCTGCGCCGGGGGCGAATGCCGCAACAAGTCAGAACCGGGCAAGCGCCGCTGCAAGCTTCACGGCGGCAAATCCACCGGGGCCAAGACGCCCGAGGGACTGGCCCGCATTGCGGCTGCACAGGTGAGGCGCTGGGCGGCATATCGCACCGAGGAAGCCGGGAAGGCACCCTAAGATTACCCTAAGGTTTCACGTCTGCCCCATGGGCTGTTGCGGGCATCGCGGGCGGTGCGCACCGCACAACAAATCAAAGGTTCGCACCCCCGATAATCAAGGCGGAGAAAAAAAATCTCTTCATGAGGGGCACGCGGGTCCGGGGCGGGGAAACGCGCCAGACTTTGACCGCCCCCCTGTCACCCCAAACTTGGGGCGAGCCTACCCCTTCACCGCCACCCCCGGCCCGGTAGCCACCTGCCCGGCTTCAAGGAACTGGATGCCTTGGGCCTCAAGCGCCTTGCGGATGGCTTCTGCGGTTGAAAGCTGCAAGCCGCTCTTTCCCGTCTCGAAACGGTTGATCGTGGTGAAGGATACTCCGGCCAATTCGGCCAAGTCCCGCACGCCGATTTGAAGGGCGGCGCGCGCCATGCGGAGTTGTTCCGGCTTCATTTGCATACCCTGTATCACTTTTCGCTAACGTGGTAGTTGACTAAGCGCTTACCCTGTATTAGAACTACAACACAGTAAGCGAAAACGCAAACGGAGTTGCTGCCATGTTTGACCGCGCCGCAATCATGAATGAAGCCTGGACCATCGCCCGCCGCTTCGCTGGCAACCCTGAGACTTGGGGCCAGCGCCTTTCCCGCGCCCTTAAGCTGGTCTGGTGGAATGCGAAGGTTGCAGTGCGCCTTGCAGCCGAAGCCGCCCAGCGCGCCGCCGCCCGTGCTGCCAAGTGGGGGGCGCTGACAATCCCCCAAATTCGCGCCGCGATTGTCGATTTGGAGAACCGCGACTTTCTTGGGCATGCGGGCCTTCTGGAATTGTCCGAAGCGCAAGCCGCCCTTCACGCCGCCGTGGACAGCGAAGCCGCCGCCGATCTGGACGCCAAGCGCGCGCTTATCGCTTCTGCCGGCGGCCGCTTCTGCACCGTGATTTTCACGAAAGCCGATGGCACCGAGCGCGCGATGAAGGTGCAGCCCGCCGCCCTGAAATTCCACGTCAAAGGCGATACCGCCACCGAGGCAGGCAAGAAGGCCACCGCCACCCGTGCCGAGCGTCACCCCCACCTGTTGCCCGTCTGGGATGCTGACAAGCGCGCGCCCCGATCTGTCAATCTCGCCACCATCCGCGAAATCCGGGTGAACGGCGCAACCCATAGCTTCCGGGCGGCTTGATTGCCGCCCCACCTGACCCCGAAAGGAAAACACCCATGACCGAAGCCAAGCCTGACCTTCTCGACATTGCCGATCAGATCAGCATCGCCCGCAACTTTGTGGACTTGATCCACCTGGCGCATGCTCGCCCCGAGGGGGGCCCGACCGCCACCGCCGCTTTCCATGTTTCCGGCTTGCTGCAAGTCGCGCTGGACATGCTTTCCACCTTCAATGCCGCCAAACCGAAAGAGGGTAGCCAATGACCCGCCTTGCCCTTCGCGCCGCAGCTTCGCTTCGCATCAATCTGAATTGGGCCTTTGACCCTGCGACCGCATGGAAGCGCCGGGAACCGTTGTTCCTCAAAACCAACCTCCTGCCCTGAAAGGATTGACCAAATGACGACTGCCGACCGCGCGGGGTGGGTTTCCACCCCCTTCCTTAACCCCGAAAGCCTTGCCTGCCGGGTGGTGCAGCCATGAACGCGCAAGAGGCAACCAATCGCGCCTACGATCTGCAAAGCTTGTTGCGTATCCTGTCGCTTGCCACCGATGGCCAGCAAATCGCGGGCAAGACCTTTGAGGACTGTGGCGGGGGTTCCGTTCTGGATATGGCGGCCGAAATGGCCGGGGAAATCGTGGAAGCCTTAGAGGCGCTGCAACGGGCGGAACTGACAAGGGCAAAGCCTAAGCCTGAATAAGAGCCGCCCGCTTGCCCTAAGATAACCCAAAGGCCCCGCCCAGTGCGGGGCTTTTGCATTCGGGGCAGTGATTGTTAGACTGGCCCCATGACCCGCCGATCTATCCCGCCCGTGACCTTGCCGAGAAAACTTGGCCGATCCGGGCTTGCATCCGGGTGCCGAGCTTTGGCTTTGCCGGGGTGGGCATAGACCCCCACCGATGGCTAACAAAGGAACTCGGGCCGCATGGCTACGCGATGCATTC
Organism: Tabrizicola oligotrophica; assembly: GCF_011008935.1. Taxonomy (GTDB): domain Bacteria; phylum Pseudomonadota; class Alphaproteobacteria; order Rhodobacterales; family Rhodobacteraceae; genus Tabrizicola_A; species Tabrizicola_A oligotrophica. The sequence continues at coordinate 23,131 of NZ_JAAIVJ010000004.1, forward strand.
CCCTGGCCGCCCCCGATCCGAAAGCACCGCCGTGTATTTCAGGACGCTAGAGGATGCGGCGCGTTTCCTTGCCGCCTTCCCAAGCCTTGAACTTGCCGACGACACAAGCCCAGCGCAGGGCGGCCTTGGATCGACACCGATCTAACCCAAGCGTTTTCAAGATGGGGGGCTTTTAGGCGGGTATGGCGCGCGAATTGCCATTTTTCACAATAAGATCAATGGTCATTGGTGGAGCAGAGGGGGATCGAACCCCTGACCTTATCATTGCGAACGATACGCTCTCCCAACTGAGCTACTGCCCCAATGACCTGAGGCGTGATCTGGCCTATGCGGCGGCGAATGTCAAGCGGTCGGCGAGGGAGAAAGGGCGGGCATTGCGGCCCGCCCTCTGCCTTTGGCGCCCGCGCGCGCCTTTGGGTCCGGCGGCACGCGGGGAGCGGGTCAGCCGCACTCGGGATGCTCAAGGATGTCTTCCGGGTCGTCACAGCCCGAGCCGCCGGGGACACGGGGCTTGCGGCGCTTGTCGACGGCAGTCTGCAGGGTCGTTTCAAGCGCGGTGATGGCGGTCGCCCTCGGGGCTGCGCTGACCGGGGCAGTCAGCGTGAAGGCAAGCGCGGCGAGGGTTGCAGTCAGGATCAGGGGCTTCATCGCAGGGACCTTTCGGATTGGTGTTTCGATGAAACTACCCTGCCCGATTCGGCCCTGCTCCATAACGGACCAAGGGCTTGCGATCTTTGGGGCCGGTCACGGACCTTGGTCCGGCCGCCACCGGCCCATGGTCAGCCTTTCAGATGTTCGCGCGCCAGCATCGCCGCCTCGACCCTGTTCCTGACATGCAGCTTTTGCAGGATCGCGGTCATGTAATGCTTCACCGTCTTTTCCTGCAGGTCGAGCGTCTGGCCGACCTCGCGGTTCGACAGGCCCTGCGCCACCAGCCGCAGGATGTCCTCCTCGCGCCTGGTCAGGTCTTCCAGCGGATTGGCGGGGGCGCCACCGCGCGCGCGCATGCCCATCAGAAGCCGCCCCGCCAGCCCCGGCGAGACATAGGATTGCCCCTCGGCCATGCTCCGGACCACATCGACCAGTTCCCCCGCGCCAACGCCCTTGAGGACATAGCCCAGCGCGCCCAGCCGCAGGGCCTGCATAAGGTCGTCGTCCTCTTCCGAGGCGGTCAGCATGGCAACCTTCGGCGGTTCGGCCAGCTGGGTGATGCGGGCCAGCGCCGGCAAGCCACCCCCCTTGGGCATCGAGATGTCGAGCAGCACCAGATCGGGGCGGCAGTCCGCAACCACCGCCACCGCCGCCTCGCCATCGGCCGCCTGCCCCACGACGTCGATGCCGCCCGCGTCGGCCAAGGTGCGGGCCACGCCCTCGCGGTAGATCGGGTGATCGTCCACCAGCACCACACGAATTGCCTTGTCCATCACACCCCCCGCAAATCCAGCGTCATTGCCAATTCCGCCCCGCCGCCCGCGCGGTTCAGCGCCATGAACTGGCCGCCGAGACTTTCCACCCGGTCGGCCAGTCCGGCAAGGCCGAGGGTCGTCCCATCGGCCCCGGCCCCGGGTGGCGGCGCGGCAAAGCCCGGGCCACGGTCGGCCACGGCAAGCCTCAGCTCATCCGCCGTCACCTGCAACCGCACCTCCTGTTCCTTGCCCCCGGCATGGCGCCAGCCGTTGTTCAGACCTTCCTGGACGAACCGGTAGACGCAGATCTTCACCGCGTCGGGCAGGTCGACCCCGGGGGCGACGTGCGCGTCCACCTGCACCTCGGTTCCGGTCCGGGCTTTGTGAGCATCGGCCAGCCCCTGCACCAGATCGGCCAGCGAGCGCCGGTCGACGTCGGGCAGCGACACCCCGCGCGAAATGGTGCGGACTTCGGCAATCGCATCCTTGACGGCACGGGCGACTTCATCCACCGCGGGTCCGGCCTCGGGGCCTGCCGCCTTGCGCAAGGCGTCCAGGCGCAGCGCGGCAAAGCCCAGAAGCTGCGCCGGACCGTCGTGCAGATCGGCCCCGATGCGCCGCAGGGTCTGGTCGTTCATCGCGGCAAAGCGCGCCGCCGCGCCCTGCACCCGAAGCCGCAGCGCGACATTGCGTGCCGACATGTCGGACAGCGCGGCCAACTGGCTGTCGATGGTGCGCGACCCGCGCAGCACGACGGCAAACAGGCTTGCCGCGATCGCCAGCATCACCAGGGCCACCGTGGCCCAGCTGGCCAGCCTGGCTCGCGCCAGATCGGTCTTGAGCTGGGTGGCCACCTCATAGAACTCGGCCACGGCGATCACGCGCCCGGTCTCGATGTCGCGGATCGGCGAATAGATTTCCAGCAACGGCACGCCCAGCGCATTCTCATGCGCATCCTCGGGGTCGCCGGTGTCTTCGAAATCGGCCCGCACCTCGCCGGACCAGGCGAGTTTCAGGTTCTCGGTCGGCGGAAAGGTATGGCCCACAAGCGCGGTGTTCGAGGCATCGACCAGCAGCCCGCCCGTGCGCCAGATCTTGAAGCTGACGACACGGCGACCCAGCGCCGTGCCCGCCAGAAGCGCGCCGATGCTGCGCCGGCTTGCCTCGGTCAGCCGCTCGCTGCGGGCAAGGTCCTGGGTCAGGGGCGCGACGAAGCTTTCCATGTAAAGCGCGGTCGCATTGGCGGTGTTCCTGACCACCACTTCTTCGATCCGGCCCGAGACAAACCAGCCGACCAGAAGCGTCGCCGCCAGCATGACGACACCCCCTGCCAGCGCGAATTGCCGCGCCAGCGACAGGCCCTCCCAGCCCTTGCGCCGCCAAAGATCGTCCATCCGCCCCCCGCCGTTTCCAGCAAGACTAGCGGGCCGCACCGCCCGCCCCTAGCGGATTTTCTGTGCGATCATACGCGGGCGCTGACATGGCCTTGCACAAAGGCCACGATCTCGGCCGCGGGCCTTGCGCCGGCCAGCCGGGCCAGCTCGCGACCGCCGCGGTAAAGCACCAGCGCCGGGATGCCCTGAATGCGCGCGCGCCCCGCGATGTCGGGGTGATCCTCGGTATTCAGCTTGACCAGCCGCGCCCGGCCTTTCAGCGCCTGCGCGGCCTTGGCGAATTCGGGCGCCATCATCCGGCAGGGGCCACACCAGGGCGCCCAGTAATCCACCAGAAGCGGCACCTCATCGCCGCGCGTCGCCTTGTCATGACAGCGGGCGTCCAGCTCGGCGACCTTGCCGTCGGCCAGCGGATCGCCACAGGCACCGCATTTCGGCCCTTCGGCCAGTTTCGCCACCGGCACCCGGTTCATCTGGCCGCAGGTGGTGCAGGACAGTTTGACAGCGTCGTTCATCGCGGGCCTCACATTCATCTTTACGCATAAATCGGAAGGCGAAGGCCGCGCGTCAAGGGCGCCTCACAGGAAATCCTCTTCTTCCCCCGAGACATCGACCCCAAGCGCCTCCAGCCCGGATTCCAGGTTTTCGGCCAGGTGCGGCATGCCCATCAGATAATTTTCGGTCGGGGTCGTGGCTTCGGCATAGGCGGTTTCCACGGCCTCGGTGAAATCTTCCGCTTCGAATGCGCCGCGCCCGATCCAGGCGATTGCCGTCAGATGCGCCTTCTCGTCGTCGTTCAGGGCGGCAATGAACTCATGCAGCTCGGCAGACGCCGCTTGCCCCTCGCGGGCCTGATAGATGATGTGGACCACCTTGGCCGGCGTGATTTCAAGATCGATCTCGGACATGGCACTTCTCCCGTTCGCCCGTCGACTGTACCGCGGGAAGGGGGGTGCTGTCTTGACCTAGATCAGGCGCGCGGTCTGCCCGCAGGGTTCAGCCCGGCGGCAGCAGCCAGACCCCAAGCCCATAGGCCGCCGACCCCGCCATGGTGGCCCCGACGACCGAGCGCGTGGCGCCAAAGACTGCAAGAACAGCGATGGAGCCAAGGCCCAGCGGCAGCGGCATACCGCCCTGGACAAAGGGCACGACCGACGCGGTGAAAAGCGTGGCAATCGCCGCCGGGCCGGTGGCCGCCAGAAACCGCGCCAAGGGGCCGCCCTGCGGCAGCCGGGAAATATCCGCCCGCGTCGGAAGATAACGGAACGCCCAGGTGAAGGCGCCCACGATCAGCGCCAGTGTCAAAACCTCAAGCCGCATCGCGCCCTCCAAGCCCGATGACCCCGGCAATCGCCCCGGCGATCATGCCGGCCAGAATGCCTGCCGTGCCCGACCACAAGAGGGTGACGCCCACGGTCGCCACCGCCGCCACGGCGATGACCGGCAGCTGCGTCCGGTTGAGAATGGAGAGCAGCAGCGACAGGAACAGCGCGGGCAGCATGAAACCCAGAGCCGCCTCCAGCACCGGCCAGCCTTGCAGCGCCCCGCCCCCGGCATAGGCGCCCAGCGCCGTGCCGCTCAGCCAGCTGGCATAGGCGGCAAGGCCAAGGCCGAACATGAAAGGCTCGGAAAACTGCCGGCCCCGCGCAAGCTGGCCCAAGGCGGCGCCGAACACCTCATCGGTCAGCCCGAAGGCCCAGGCCCAGGCATGCCGCCGCGTCGCCACCGGCCCGGCCCGTTTCATCAGCGCCGGCCCATAAAGCACATGGCGCAGGTTCATCGCGACCAGCGTGAAGGCCGAGACCAGCACCGGCGCCCCGGATGTCACCAGCGCAAGCGCCAGAAACTGCGCCGCGCCGGCATAGACGATCACCGACAGGCCAAAGGCCTCCCAGCCAGTCAGGCCGTGCCCCGTCGCGGCGACGCCAAAGGCAAAGGCAATGGGGAAATACCCCAGAACGATGGGGGCACCGGCGATCAGGCCGTCGGCGAGGTTTGAAGAGCGTTCCGTCTGCATGGCGCGCAACCTGTCCGATCCGCAGCCCAAAGGCAAGCAAGGTCATTTTCCCCGGCCCACCGCACGGTCAGCCGAGGGCAGCAGGGGGGCCTTGCCCCCCTCGGGCCGCTGGCCCTCACCCCCCAGGATATTTTCGCCACATTGAAGGCCTTCAACGTGGTCCAAATATCCGGGTCGACAGATGCGGCGGGCGCAAGGCCGGCCAGACGCCCCCGACGAGAAGCCGAAGGCGCCCGAGAAGGGGCGGATTACTCTGCCGCCTCCATATAGCTTTCGACCGGCGGGCAGATGCAGGTCAGGTTGCGGTCGCCCCAGACGTTGTCGACCCGGCCAATCGGCGGCCAGTACTTGTCCACCCGGAAGGCGCCCGGCGGGAAGCAGCCCTGCTCGCGCGAGTATTTGCGGTCCCAGTCGGCCACAAGGTCGTTCACCGTATGCGGCGCATGGCGCAGCGGGCTGTCCTCGGACGAAATCTCGCCGGCCTCGACCGCCCTGATCTCGGCGCGGATCGCCAGAAGCGCGGTGATGAAGCGGTCGATCTCGGCCTTGGTTTCCGATTCCGTCGGCTCCACCATCAGCGTTCCGGCCACCGGCCAGCTCATCGTGGGGGCGTGGAAGCCGTTGTCGATCAGGCGCTTGGCGATGTCATCCACCGTGACCCCGCTTTCCGCGAAGGGGCGGGTGTCGAGGATGCATTCATGCGCCACCCGGCCCTTGTTGCCCATGAACAGGATCGGATAATCGCCCTTCAGCCGGCTGGCGATGTAATTGGCGTTCAGGATCGCCACCCGCGTCGCCTGCGTCAGCCCCTCGCCGCCCATCATCAGGCAATAGGCCCAGGAGATCAGCAGGATCGAGGCCGAGCCAAAGGGCGCCGCCGAGACCGGCCCTTCCGCGCCGCCGGTTTCCGGGTGGCCCGGCAGATGCGGCGCCAGATGCGCCCGCACGCCGATCGGCCCCATGCCCGGACCGCCGCCGCCATGCGGGATGGCGAAGGTCTTGTGCAGGTTCAGGTGGCTGACATCGCCGCCGATCTCGCCCGGTTTCACCAACCCGACCAGCGCGTTCATGTTGGCGCCGTCGATATAGACCTGGCCGCCGTGATCATGGGTGATCTTGCAGACCTCCTTGACGGTTTCCTCGAACACGCCATGGGTCGAGGGATAGGTGATCATGCAGGCCGCAAGCCGCCCCCCCGCCGCCGTTGCCTTTTCGCGGAAATCCTCAAGGTCCACGTCGCCGTTCGGCATCGACTTGACGACAACCACCTCCATCCCGGCCATCTGCGCCGAGGCCGGGTTGGTGCCATGGGCGGACACCGGAATGAGGCAGACCTTGCGGTCCTTGTCGCCGCGCGCCCGGTGATAGGCGAGGATGGTCAGAAGCCCCGCATATTCGCCCTGCGCGCCCGAGTTCGGCTGCATGGAAAACGCATCATAGCCGGTGATCTCGCAAAGCTTCGCCGTCAGATCCTCGATCGCCTCGCGGTAGCCCAGCGCCTGATCGGCCGGCACGAAGGGATGCAGCGCGCCGAATTCGGGCCAGGTGATCGGCATCATCTCGGCCGCAGCGTTCAGCTTCATCGTGCAGGAGCCCAGGGGGATCATCGCCCGGTCCAGCGCCAGATCGCGGTCCGAGAGCCGGCGCATGTAGCGCATCATCTCCGATTCCGCCCTGTTCATGTGGAACACCGGATGGGTCAGATACTGGCTGGTGCGCAAGAGTTCGGCGGGAAAGCCAAGTTCGGCCCCGACGGGCGGCGCATCGGCAATGCCAAACGCGCGCAGCACACGGCGCAGCACATCCTCGTCGCTGGTCTCGTCCAACGAAATTCCGACGTGATCGCTGCCGACCTTGCGGAAGTTCAGCCCCTCCAGCCGGGCGGCGGCAAGAATACCGGCCTGCCCGACACCAACCTCGACCGTGATGGTGTCGAAGAAGGCTTTCGGCGGCAGGGTGGCGCCGGCATCGCGCAGCGCCTTGGCCAGCCGCACCGTCAGCGAATGCACCCGCTCGGCAATGGCGCGCAGGCCGACCGGGCCGTGGAACACGGCATAGAAGCTGGCCATCACCGCCAGAAGCGCCTGCGCCGTGCAGACGTTCGAGGTGGCCTTCTCGCGACGGATGTGCTGCTCGCGGGTTTGCAGTGCGAGGCGATAGGCCTTGTTGCCGCGTGCGTCGATCGACACGCCGACAATCCGGCCCGGCATGTTGCGCTTGTGCTCGTCCTTGCAGGCAAAGAAGGCCGCGTGCGGGCCGCCATAGCCCATCGGCACACCAAAGCGCTGCGACGACCCGATGGCGATATCGGCGCCCATCGCGCCAGGCTCCTTCAACATGGTCAGCGCCAGAAGGTCGGTCGCCACAATGGCCACCGCCTTGGCAGCATGCAGGGCGGCAATCCCCGAGGTCAGGTCATGCACATGCCCCCAGGTGCCGGGATACTGGAAGATCGCGCCGAACACCTGTTCGGGCACCAAGGCCTCCGGCGCGCCGACGATCACCTCAAGCCCCAGAGCCAGCGCCCGGGTCTGGATGACGGCGATGGTCTGCGGATGGCAGTTTTCATCGACAAAGAACGCCTTGGCCTTCGACTTGGCCACCCGCTCGGCCATGGTCATCGCCTCGGCCGCCGCCGTCGCTTCGTCCAGAAGCGAGGCATTGGCAATCTCGAGGCCCGTCAGATCGGCCACCATGGTCTGATAGTTCAAAAGCGCCTCAAGCCGGCCTTGGGCAATCTCGGGCTGATAGGGCGTATAGGCGGTATACCAGGCCGGGTTTTCCAGAATGTTGCGCTGAATCGCCGGCGGGGTGACAGTGCCGTAATAGCCCTGCCCGATCAGGCTGGTCAGCACCTTGTTGCGGCTGGCAACCCGGCGCATCCGGGCCAGCAGATCATGTTCCGACAGCGGCGCCCAGCCGAGAGGAATCGACTGGCGGATCGAGGCCGGGACAGTTTCATCAATCAGCGCATCCAGCGAGGGCACGCCCACCGCCTTCAGCATGTCGGCCATCTCGGCCGGAGAGGGGCCGATGTGGCGGCGGTTGGCGAAATCGTAAGGATCGTAAGCGGTTGGCGTGAAGGTCATGGCCTTGCCTCTTGCAATGGGGGAAAGGTCGGGCGGCTCCCGCCCGACAATTTTCTGGCACAGAAAATTGACCGGAGTTTGTACCAAACTCCGGCTGCGACCGATCAGGCGATCAGCTCGTTGTATTCGTCCTCGTCCATGAACTGATCCAGCACCGACAGATCGTCGAGCTTCATCTTGAAGAACCAGCCGGCGCCCAGCGGGTCTTCGTTCACCAGCGACGGGTTGTCGGTCAGCTTTTCGTTGACCGCGACGATCTCGCCATCGACCGGGGCGAGGATGTCCGAGGCCGCCTTGACGCTTTCGATCACCGAAACCTCGTCGCCCTCGGCAACCTGGGTTTCAATTTCGGGCAGTTCGACGAAAACCACATCGCCCAGCGCGGTTGCGGCATGTTCGGTGATGCCGACCACCACCAGATCGCCCTCGACGCGCAGCCATTCGTGTTCCTTGGTGAATTTCATCTTGGGTCCCTCAGCGTTTGTAGGTTGTGGGTTGGAAAGGCATCGCGGCGACCGTCACCGGCATCCGCTTGCCGCGCACCTCGCCTTCCAGCTTGGTGCCGATTTCAGCGTGCGCCGCAGGCACATAGCCCATGGCGATGGGGGCCTCGACGCTCGGGCCGAAGCCGCCCGAGGTGATTTCGCCCAAGGCGGTATCGCCCGCGAAAAGCGCGGTGTGTTCGCGCATCGGCGCGCGGCCCTCGGGGCGCAGGCCGACACGGCACCGGGCCGGCCCCTCGGCCAGCTCACGCAGGATGCGCGCCGCACCGGGAAAGCCGCCCTCGCGCTCGCCGCCGGTCCGGCGGGCCTTCTGGATGGCCCAGGTCAGTCCGGCTTCGACCGGGCTCGTCGTGGTGTCGATGTCATGGCCGTAAAGGCAAAGCCCGGCCTCCAGCCGCAAACTGTCGCGGGCGCCAAGGCCGATCGGCAGGACTTCGGGCATGTCGAGCAACTTTCGAGCAAAGCCCTCGGCCTGCGTCATGGGCAGCGAGATTTCAAAGCCATCCTCGCCGGTATAACCCGAGCGGCTGACCCAGATGTCGCCAAACACGCCGACATCCATGAACTTCATCGCCGCAACCTCCGGCACCAGCCGCGCCAGCGCCGTTTCGGCCTGCGGGCCTTGCAGCGCCAGCAGCGCCCGGTCCGTCACCGGGATCACCTCGCAGACGCCCGACAAATGCGCCGTCATATGGGCGATGTCGGCGTGCTTGCAGGCCGCGTTGACCACGACGAAGATATGATCGCCCCGGTTGGCGAACATCAGGTCATCGAGAATGCCGCCCTCGGCGTTGGTAAAGAGGCCATAGCGCTGCCGCCCCGGCTTCACCCCCAGCACATCGACCGGCATCAGCGCCTCGAAGGCCCGCGCGGTGTCCGCGTAAGCCCCTTTCGGGCGCAGGATCACCTGCCCCATGTGGCTGACGTCAAACAACCCCGCCGCGGCGCGGGTGTGCAGGTGTTCTTTCATCACTCCGGCCGGATATTGCACCGGCATGGAATAGCCCGCGAAGGGCACCATCTTGCCGCCCAAGGCGACATGCAGGTCATTCAGACCCAGATACAGCAGTTCCTCGGCCAAAGCCGCCCCACTTTCCGCCGGAATGCGCAATCCGGCACCGTTCAGACAGTCCCCCTGTCCTCGGTGCCCCCTCTGTCCTTGCCCGCCGAAACCATCGGCATGGGCGCCTGAGATCGTTATCCCTTCGGCGGATGCTTTCGCACCACTCTCCAGAGTCTGTGTGCCAGAACGGTCCTTGCGCCTGAGAGTTTACCGGGGCGGTTGCTCCTTCGGCACCGGGCTTTCCCCGGATTCTCCCGAACTGACGCCCCTAGCTATCCCAAGGCCACAAAGCCTGTCCAGTGAAAAGAATGCGACAGTATGCAAGACATTTGCGGCATTTCCGCCATCGAATTCGGCGGCGCCCCCGAAACCCCCTCGAGCAAAGGCGGCATCATTGGCGAACGATCGAAGGGCTGCCCTGTGTCCGCGGAGGCTTTGCCCGGCGTCACGGATAGATTACACGGGCTTTGTTCTGAAACCGCCTGTGGATCAAAAGGGAGAGCGAGCCATGCACCGCAAGCAAGCGTCTGTTTTCGCCGTTGCCGCCGTGTTGACCGTGTTCAGTGCGGCGCAAGCCGGGGCCAGCTGCACCGATTGGATGGATCAGGGGGACGGCACGTCCTGGGCGACCTGCGTCGATGACGCCGGGGTGCAACACTGCTACCGCATCAGCAACACGCCGGGCAGCACGGCTTATGAGGTCAGCTGCTCCGCGTAAGGCAACCGGACCGACGCCGCAGGGTCTTCAGCTCGGGCCGCGGGTGCTTGACCGCAGGCAAGGCGGGCAGTTCACTCCAACGCGGACCGGGCGCTGGCAATCGTGCGCAGGCCAAGCCAGATGGCGATCAGTCCGAACACCACGCCCCCCGCCGCCTGCCCGATCAGAACGCCACCGGCGCCCCATGGTCCCGCCAGCCAGAGGGCGAATGGCACCGTGCCGACTGTATGGCGCCCCCAGTTGATCGCCGTCGAGGTAAAGGGCGCGCCCAGATTGTTGCAGGCCGCATTGGCCACGAAGATCGCGCCGTTGAAGAAGAACAAAAGACACAAGGGACCGCAGAACAGGTAAAGCAGCTCGCGCGTCAGGCCGGTCGCGTGGAACAGATCGGCGATCGGCGCCCGCAGGGCAAACAGGATCACCGTCGTCACGGCCACCACGACGCCGGTGAAGATCAGCGCATCCAGATAGGCCCGCCGCACCCGGTCCAGCCGGCCCGCGCCGTAGTTCTGCCCGATGATCGGGCCCACCGCGCCAGACATGGCGAAGATCACCCCCAGAGCCACCGGAGTCAGACGGCCGGCAATCGCCATGCCCGCCACCGCCGCCTCGCCGAACCCCGCCACCATCCGCGTGACGATCGCCTGACCCACCGGGGTCGCCAATTGCGTCAGGATCGCCGGCCCTGCGATGCCAAAGACCGGCGCCGCATCCGCCATAACACCTTGCGCCGTGGGGCGGTCAAAGCCGCCGTGGTGCCGGATGATCGGCACCAGCGCCATGACGGCAATCACCACTCGGCTGACGACCGAGGCAATCCCCGCTCCGGTCAGCCCCCAGCCAAGGCCGAAGATCAGCACCGGGTCCAGCGCGGCATTCACCAATGCGCCCCAGACCGTCGCCATCATCGCCCGCCGCGCGTCACCGTGACTGCGCAGGATCGCCCCGCCGATCATGCCCACCAGCAGAAACGGCTGCGACGGCACTACGATCGCCAGAAAATGCACCGCCAGATCCCGCGTCCGCCCCGTGGCCCCCAAAAGCCCGGCGAAGCCCGGCAGCAACACCCAGACCAGCCCGGCAAAGACCACCCCGAGGCCGATCCCCAGGATCAGCCCGTTTGTCGCCTTCTCGCGCGCCAGCGCCACGTCGCGCATGCCCACAGCCCGCGCCACCAGCGCCGAAACCGCAATCGAAAGCCCGATGCCGAAGGCCGTGGTGAAGAACAGGATCGCGCCGGCATAGCCTATGGCCGCGGTGATCTCCTCGTCCTTCAGCCAGCTGATGAAAACCATGTTCATCAGATCGACGGCGAAGATCGCCATCAACCCGACGGACGAGGTCAGCGACATCACCGTGATGTGCCGCATCAGACTGCCATCCACGAATTTCGCCTGACGAAGCGGACCAGCCATTTGGCAGCTCTCTGGCCTTCAATGTGGCCCAAATATCCCACGGGGTCCGGGGTGTGAAACCCCGGGGTGTCAGCCGGTTACAGCACCGGCCGTCTTGTCAGCAGCGGCATCACATCGGCCATCTCCGGCCCGTTTTCCCGCCCAGTCAGCGCCTTGCGCAGCGGCATGAACAACCCCTTGCCCTTGCGCCCCGTCGCCTCCTTCACCGTCGCCGTCCATTCGCCCCAGGTTGCCGTCGTCCAGGGTTGCGCGGGCAACAGGGCCAGCGCCTCGGCCACGAAAGCGCGATCTTCCTCGGCCACAAGCGGCGCGGCACCGTCGCGGAACAGCCCCCACCAGTCGGCAAGGTCGTCCAGCACGGTGATATTGCCCTTGGCCACGGCCCAGAACGCCTCGGCCTTTTCGGCCGGCACGCCCAGCGCCGCGATGCGCTCCTGAACCGCTGCAAAGGGCAACGATTGCACATGCGCGCGGGTCAGCGGGAACAGGTCTTCGGCATCGAACTTGGTCGGCGCCGCGCCAAAGGTGCCAACGTCGAAGCCCGCGATCAGATCCTCCATCGACCCGGCCAGCTCCACCGGCCTTGACGATCCCAGCCGCGCCATCAGGCTCAGAAGCGCCATCGGCTCCACCCCCCGCGCGCGCAGGTCGCGCAGCGACAGGACGCCCAGCCGCTTCGACAATTCCTCGCCTTGCGCCCCGGTCAGAAGCGAATGGTGCGCAAAGGTCGGCGGCGTGCCGCCCAGGGCCTTCATGATCTGGATCTGGGTCGCGGTATTGGTCACATGGTCCGCGCCGCGCACGATATGGGTGACCCCCATATCCACATCATCGACCGAGGAGGCGAAGGTATACAGCACCTGCCCGTCGGCCTTGATCAGCACCGGGTCCGAAACCGAGGCGGCGTCGATCGAGATGTCCCCGATGATGCCGTCCTTCCACTCGATCCGCTCCAGATCCAGCTTGAAGCGCCAGTAGCCCTGCCGCCCTTCGGCGCGGTAGGCGGCCTTCTGTTCTTCGGTCAGGTGCAACGAGGCTCGGTCATAGACCGGCGGCTTGCCCATGTTCAGCAATTTCTTGCGCTTGAGGTCCAGCTCGACCGGAGTTTCAAAGCATTCATAGAACCGGCCCGCCGCCTTCAGCTGCTCGGCCGCCTCGCCGTAGCGCGCCATGCGCTTCGACTGCTGCTCGATCCGGTCATAGCGGATCCCGAGCCAGGCAAGATCCTGCTTCAGCCCGTCGATGTATTCCTGCTTCGACCGTTCCTGATCGGTGTCGTCCAGCCGCAGGATGAAAGTGCCGCCAGTCTGTCGCGCAATGAGGTAATTCATCAGCGCGGTGCGCAGGTTGCCGACGTGGATATAGCCGGTGGGCGAGGGGGCAAAGCGGGTGACGGTCATGCGCAGTCTCCTTGAACCGCCCTTCCCTGTCACAAGGGGGCGCGATTGTCCAGTTTCGCGCGCCCTGCGGCCCTGCCGGACGTCGCACGAACTCAGGCAGGCGATTTCCACGCGGAAATCGCCCCTTCCGTCCTGCGCCCCGCCGGATTACCCTTTGTTCCATGACCCTGCCCGCCCCCGACAGCATCGCCCCTTCCCTTGACCTCATCGAAGCGCTCGCCCGTGACGCGGTGCTGGCCTTGCCCGAACCGCACCGGGCCGCGGCGCTGCAGGTGGCGCTGCGCATCGAGGATTTCGCCCCCGACGACATGCTCGAGGCCATGGCCATCGACAGCCCCTATGACCTGACAGGGCTATACGAAGGCATTCCGCTGACCGAAAAATCGGTGTCGGACCAGCCGCTGCAGCCCGACACGGTCTGGCTATTCCGCCGCCCGATCCTGGAGGAATGGATCGAACGCGGCGACATTGCGCTGGTCGATCTGGTTACCCATGTCGTGATCCACGAATTCGCCCATCACTTCGGCTGGTCGGACGAGGACATCGCCAGCATCGACCCCTGGTGGGAATAACGCGCAGCCTCGCGTGATCGTGAGGCGACACCGGCGGCCCGCGCCCTACCCTTCTCCGATCACGCACAGGAGAAGACCGATGACCCAGCTCACCCGCCGTCACGCCCTGATTGCCGCCAGCGCCCTGCCGCTCCTGCCGCTTTCCGGCCCCGCCCTGGCGCGGGCCGACAGGCTCGGCCCGCGCCAGGGCGGCTTCCACCGCTTTGCCCTTGGCGATTTCGAGGTGACCACACTGCTTGCCGGCACGCGGTTGAATGACAAGCCGCGCGAAACCTTCGGGCTGAACGTCCCGGACGACGAATTCGCCGCCGCATCGCAGGCTGCCTTCCTGCCCGCCGACCGCGCGATGACCTTCTTCACCCCGACGCTGGTCAACACCGGGTCGGAGCTCGTGCTGTTCGACACCGGCCTTGATCCGGCCGGCATTACCGCGGTTCTGGCCGCGGCGGGCGTCGCGCCGGATCAGGTCGACGTCGTGGTGCTGACCCACATGCACGGCGATCACATCGGCGGGCTGATGGGCGCGGCGGGGCCAACCTTTGTCAACGCCCGATACGTCACGGGTGCGGTTGAGCACAATCATTGGTCCGCTGCGGGCAACGAGGGCTTCGACACCAAGGTCAGACCCCTGAACGACAAGATGACCCTGCTGGACGATGGCGGCCCGGTCGCCCCCGGCATCACGGCATTGGCCGCCTTTGGCCACTCGCCGGGGCACATGGCCTACATGCTGGAAAGCGGCGGCAAGCTGTTGGCGATCACGGCGGACACCGCCAATCACCATGTCTGGTCACTGGCCAACCCCGACTGGGAAGTGCGGTTTGACGCCGACAAACCCGCCGCCGCGGCCAGTCGCAAGGCGATATTCGGCATGGTCGCGGCCGACAGAATTCCCTTCATCGGCTATCACATGCCGTTTCCAGGTCTCGGCTATGTCGAGGCGCAGGGCGCAGGCTTCCGCTATGTGCCGGCCAGCTACCAGCTGATGCTGTGAGCCGCCAGGGCGCCGACGCAAGGGGGGCGCTGCCCCTCGGTGCAGCCCGGCATCGGAGGCGGGCGGTGATCTTGGCCCTTGGCCCGCCCCCCCGCCTGCCGCTATCATGGCCCCACCGTTGCCCGTTCTGCGGCGCTTTTGGGGACATGACCATGCAATTTGCCCGCCCGTTTGCCTTTGCCCTGTTCAGCCTTGCCGCCGCCGTCGCGCCCGCCGCCCATGCCGGCGAGATTGCCGACAAGGCCGCCGAGGTTGAAAGCCTTCTGGCCGCGGGCGACGACGCAGGCGCCGTTGCCGCCGCGCGCGAGGTGTTCGGCAAGGCGTGGGAGGCCACCAGCGGGCTGGCCATCGGCGAGACCGTGCTGATTGCCGAGCCAGCCTCGGGCTATGGCATCTACAATCCGCGCCCGGACGACAGGTTCAAGATCGGCGAGCCGGTGCTGATCTATGCCGAGCCGATGGGCTTTGGCTATGGCAGCCCCGGCGAGGGGCTTTATTCCATTGGCTTCTTCGTCGATCTCAAGGTGATGACCGAGGCGGGCGAGGTCTTGGGCGACCTGCAGAACCTGACCGAGCTGGACCTGACCTCGCGCTATCCGAACCGCGAGTTTCAGGCCAACCTGACCTACAATCTGACTGGCGTGCCGCCGGGGCGCTATGTGTTGCAGACCACGCTGCGCGACAAGAACTCCGCCAAGATCGGCAGCTTTGAAAACACTGTCGAATTTGTCGAGTGAATGGTGCAGACCCCGATCCTGACGCTGACACTGAACCCCGCGCTGGATGTCTCGACCCATGTCGCGCATGTGGTTGCGGGCGAAAAGCTGCGCTGCGGGGCGCCGACGCTTGATCCCGGCGGCGGCGGTCTGAACGTGTCGCGCGCGATCGGGCGGTTGGGCGGCCGGTCGCGGGCGCTGGTGGCCCTGGGCGGGGCGACCGGGGCGCAACTGGCGGGGCTCCTACGGGCCGAGGGGGTGACGTTCGAGCCGCTGGAAAGCCCCGGCGAAACCCGGCAATCGCTGACCGTAACCGAAGAGGCAAGTGGCCGGCAGTTCCGCTTTCTTCTGCCCGGCCCGGAATGGCAGGCCAGCGATCAGGCCCAGGTCTTTGCCCATCTGGCCAAGGCGGCCCAGCCCGGTGGCTTTGCGGTGATCTCCGGCAGCCAGCCGCCCGGCGTGCCTGCCGACTTCCCCGCGCGGCTTGCCGCGGCGCTTGCCGGCATGCAGGTGGTGCTGGACACCTCGGGCCGGGCGCTGGCCGAGGCGGTCGCCCATCCGATCCCCGGCCTTGCCATCCTGCGGATGGACAGCAACGAGGCCGAGGCCATCGCCGGAGCGCGGCTGACGACGGCGCAGGACACCGCAGATTTCGCCCGCCGTCTGGTGGAGGGCGGCGTTGCGCAGGCCGTTCTTGTCGCCCGCAATGCCGAAGGCAATGTTCTGGTGACCGGAGGCACCCGCCTTTTCGCCCGGCCGCCGAAAGTGGATCTGGTCAGCGCCGTCGGCGCGGGCGACAGCTTTGTCGCCGGGCTGGTGCTGTCACTGGCGCGCGGGCAGGACTGGCGGCAAACCCTGTCGCTGGCCACCGCCGCCGCCGCCGCCGCGGTGATGACGCCGGCCACCGAACTCTGCCGGCCCGAAGATGTGGCCCGGCTGCTGCCCGGCGTCCGGATCGAGACGCTTTAGAAGCCTGTCGAACCAACGCGCCGCCTGTTGCCGCCGAGGTTCCGCAAGACCGGCACCGCCAGCTCAGCTTTCGTCCCGCCAGCGCATCGCCAAGGGATAGCGCCGGTCCAGCCAAAGCGCCTTTTTCGTCAACCGCGTGCCGGGAGCGGACTGGAAGCGCTTGTATTCGCTGATGTAAAGCAGGTGTTCCACTTTCTTCACCGTGGCCCGGTCATGACCCTTGGCCACGATCTCGGCCACCGACAATTCGCGCTCGATCAGCCCGTCAAGGATGTCGTCCAGCACCTCATAGGGCGGCAGGCTGTCCTGATCCTTCTGGTTCTCGCGCAACTCCGCCGAGGGCGGCTTGTCGATCACGCGCGGCGGGATGACCACGCCAGCGGGGCCCTGCATCCAGTCGCGGTGATTATCGTTGCGCCAGCGGCAGGTTTCGAACACGCGGGTTTTGTAAATATCCTTCAACGGGTTATACCCGCCATTCATGTCGCCGTAGATCGTGCAGTAACCGACCGCCATCTCCGATTTGTTACCGGTGGTCAGCAGCATCTCGCCGAACTTGTTCGACAGCGCCATCAGGAGAACCCCGCGCAGCCGGCTTTGCACGTTCTCCTCGGTGATCCCCGGCTGGGTTCCGGCAAAGAGATCGGCCAGGGCCGCGCCCACCGCCTCCTGCGGCTCCGAGATCGACACCGTGTCAAGCCGCGTCCCGAGATTGCGCGCCACCTCGCCCGCATCTTCCAGCGAGGCTTGCGAGGTAAAGCGTGACGGCAGCATGACGCAGCGCACATTTTCCGCGCCGATGGCATCGGCCGCAATCGCGGCGACCAGCGCGGAATCGATCCCGCCTGACAGGCCCAGCAGCACCTTTTTGAACCCGCATTTCGCCAGATAATCCCGCGTGCCGATGACCATGGCGTGATAATCTGCCTCGACGATGCGGGGCAGGTTGTCCATCAGCCCTTGCTTCGCGCGCCAGCCCTCGGCGGTTTCCGTAAAATCGACATGGGTGACGCAGGGCAGGAACTGCGGCATCTGCACTGCCAGCGCGCCGCCGGGGTTCAGCACGAAGGAGGCGCCGTCAAACACCTGATCGTCCTGTCCGCCGACCATGTTCAGATAGACCAGCGGCAACCCGGTTTCGACCACCCGCGCCACCATCAGGTTGGTGCGCACCGAGGGCTTGCCCCGGTGATAGGGCGAACCGTTCGGCACCAGAAGGATCTGCGCCCCGCTTTCGCCCAGCGTCTCGGACACGTCGGAATGCCAAGCATCCTCGCAGATCGGAGAGCCGATGCGCAGCGGCCCGACGCGATAAGGCCCCTGCAACGGCGCACTGGCGAAGATCCGCTTTTCGTCGAACACCCCGTCGTTGGGCAATTCGTGCTTCAGCACTGTCGCGGCAATCCGGCCATGCTCAAGAATGTAATAGGCGTTGTAAAGCCGCCCCTCCCGCGTATGCGGCCCGCCGATCCCCAAAGCCGGGCCACCGGCAATCCGCCTGGCCAGCTCGCCCACCGCGCGCTCGGCCTGCGCCGCAAAGGCCGGCTTCATCACCAGATCCTGCGTCTGATAGCCGGTGACGAACATCTCGGTCAGCGCCACCATCTGCGCGCCTGCGGCCCGGCCCTGTTCCCATGCGTCAAAGGCCAGGGCGATGTTGGCCTCAATCGCGCCCACAGTCGGGTTGAGCTGGGCA
The DNA here is from genome assembly GCF_011008935.1 of Tabrizicola oligotrophica. Classification (GTDB taxonomy): domain Bacteria; phylum Pseudomonadota; class Alphaproteobacteria; order Rhodobacterales; family Rhodobacteraceae; genus Tabrizicola_A; species Tabrizicola_A oligotrophica. The sequence goes on from NZ_JAAIVJ010000004.1 coordinate 41,083, forward strand.
AGGGTCAGGCGAAAGGTAGTCTGGGACGAGGGGGACATGTGCGCGTTCCGGTTATTCCAAGGCCAGATCTTTATCAGGTTCCGAAGGAAGGGAAAGGCTCAGGCCTCGCCCGCAAAATGGGCTGCCACCCGGTCCACCTTGGCGCGGCTGCCAAAGACAAAGGGCACGCGCTGGTGCAGGGTCGCTGGCACCATGTCCAGAATGGCGCCCTGCCCGTCCGTCGCTCCGCCGCCCGCCTGCACTGCAAGATAAGCCATTGGCGCGCATTCATAAACCAGCCGCAGGCGCCCCGCCTCATAGCCCTTGCGCCCATCCGCCGGGTAGAGGAACACCCCGCCCCTGATGAAGATCCGGTGTGCCTCGGCCACCAGCGAGGCAATCCAGCGCATGTTGAAATTCCGCGCCCGCGGCCCTTCGGTCCCGGCCAGACATTCGTCGACAAAGGCGCGCACCGGCGCCGGCCAGTGCCGGTAGTTCGAGGCATTGATGGCAAACTCCGCCGCCGCGGGCGGGATGGCCGCGGCCACGTCGACCAGCACGAAGGCCCGCGCATCCAGGTCCAGCACATAGCGCTGCACGCCCTGCCCGAAGGAACAGACCAGCGCCACCTGCGGGCCGTAGATCACATAGCCCGCGCCGATCTGCTCTGCCACCGGCCGCAGGAAGCTCGCCTCGGGATGGGCCGCCGCCGGGTAGACCGAAAAGATCGTGCCGACCGAGACGTTGGTGTCGATGTTGGACGAGCCGTCCAGCGGATCAATCGCCAGCGCCCATGCGCCCGCGCCAAGGTCCAGCACCGTCTCCTGCTCCTCGGAGGCATAGTGGCGAACTCCGCCCGCGCGGGCCGCCGCAAGGAACACCTCGTCCGCGATCACGTCCAGCGCCTTCTGCGCGTCGCCATCGCTGTTCACCCCGGCGGCGGCGCCAAGATGTTCCGCCACCCCGTTGCGGGCGATCCGCGCGGCCAGCGTCATCGCCGCAGCGGCAACGGCCTCCATCAGCGGCAACAATCCGGGGGGAACGTGGGCAGGCGGAAAGGCGGGCATCGGCAGGGCTCCTTGGATCACACTCCCCCTTCATGCCGCGAACCGACCCGGCTTGCCAGAGGCCCGATGCCCCCCTAGTCTCTGGCCTCAGCCCCTGCCCGTCCCGTTTTCGAAGGCCTGCCCGATGCGACTGCCCGGTTTTTCCCCCTTGGTGCTGGCCTCGCTCGCCACACTGGCCCTCGTGTCCCCGGCGCTGGCGCAGGCCGAGGGCGAGGTGATTACCAAGCAATACAATGACGGCTCGGTCTATGAGGGCACCTTCAAGGACGGGTTGCAGGACGGCATGGGCATCTATCGCCTGCCTTCGGGTTTTGAATACGAAGGCGAATGGGCCAAGGGCCAGATTCAGGGCAAAGGCCGGGCGCGCTATCCGAATGGCTCGGTCTATGAGGGGAATTTCGCGGCAGGCAAGCCGGATGGCGCCGGCAAGATCACCTATGCCGATGGTGGCAGCTATGAGGGCGCCTGGGCGGCCGGCGAGATTTCCGGCACCGGCCGCGCGGCCTATGCCGACGGCTCGGTCTATGAGGGCCAGTTCAAGGCGGGCAAGCATGACGGCTCGGGCGTGCTGACCGATGCCAGGGGCCTGCGCTATGAAGGAGCCTGGGTGCAGGGGGTGAAAGAGGGCAAGGGCCGCATCACCTATCCCGATGGCGCGACCTATGACGGCGAGTTCAAGGCCGACCGGCGCGAGGGCGAGGGCCGCCTCACCATGCCCGACGGGCTGAGCTATGCCGGCCAGTGGCAGGCCGGGCAGATCAACGGCAAGGGCAAGCTGACCCACCCGTCGGGCGATGTCTACGAAGGCCAGTTCCGCGAAGGACGGCGCGACGGCGACGGCAAGCTCAGCTATGCCGACGGCTCGGTCTATGAGGGCAGCTTCGCGGCCGACCAGCGGCAGGGGCAGGGCCGGTTCACCAGCCCTGACGGCAGCCGCTATCAGGGCGCGTGGGAGGCCGGCGCAATGCAGGGCATCGGCCAGATGACCTATGCCGATGGCGCAGTCTATCAGGGGCGCTTTGCCGAAAACCTGCCCGATGGCACCGGCAAGATCACCTATCCCGACGGCGCCGCCTATGACGGGCGCTGGACGAAGGGCGCCATGACCGGCAGCGGCTCGCTGCGCCATGCCGATGGCACCAGCTACAGCGGCGCGCTCGTCAACGGCAAACCCGAAGGTCGCGGCGTGATGACCTATCCCGATGGCTACAGCTATGACGGGGCGTGGAAGGCGGGTCTGCGCGAAGGCGCGGGCAAGGCGACTTGGGCCGATGGCACCGTCTACGAAGGCAGCTTCAAGGCCGACAAGCGCCATGGCCGCGGCAAGCTCACCCAACCCGATGGCTTCAGCTATGAAGGCGACTGGGAGACGGGCGAGATGCAGGGCAAGGGTCTGGCCAGCTATCCGACCGGCGACAGCTATGAGGGCGGGTTCTTCAAGGGCAAGCGTCAGGGGCCGGGCAAGCTGACCTACAAGAATGGCGAGACTTCGGAAGGCATCTGGCAGAACGGTATCCTGAAGGCCCCGCTGCCCGCCGCGCCCGACACCGGCACAGCGACCACGCCCTGACTACACGGCAAGGCGTCCCAATTCCCCGTGGCCGCCCGGTCGTCCCCGTCAAGCGGGCGACCCGGCGCGGAGCCTTGGCCGGGGCAGGCCTGCCCAGCCTGACGACGACAGGCGTCACGCCCTGACGGCAGGGCAAAGCGTCCCGATTCCCCATGGCAGCTTGGTCATCCCCGTCGAGCGGGTGACCCGGCGCGGAGCCATGGCCATGGCTGGTTCACCCGAGCCGACACCGGCACAGCGACCACGCCCTGACCGCAGGGCAAGGCGTCCCCTTTCCCCATGGCCGCCCGGCCGTCCCCGTCAAGCGGGCGACCCGGCGCGGAGCCATGGCCAAGGCTGGACTACCCAGCCCGACGGCGACAGCCATGGGGGCGGGTTCTACAAGGGCAAGCGTCAAGGGCCGCAAGCTGACCTGCAAGAATGGTGAGACCTCTGAAGGCATCTGGCAGAACGGTGTCCTGAGGGCTCCGCTGCCTGCGCCGCCCCGACTACGCGCTGGCACCCCCCGCGGGCCGCTCCGCCCCCCGACCAAGGACACCACCGCGAACCACCCGCGTCAGACCTCCCGCGCCGGGAGCCCCTGCCAGACCGCAGGGATCAGCCCGCGCAGAGCATTGCCGACCCAGAGCCGGACACGGGGCAGGTCATCGGCCTGCAGCACCTGTTCCGGGCAGGCCAGTTCGGCGCGCAGTACGCCGGGCAACAACCCGCTGGACAGGGGCGGCGTGCGCATGCCGTCTCCCCGGTCGAAGAACAGCGTGGTGATGGTGCCATCGCAGACCTCGCCGCGTTCGTTCTGAAACAGCAGTTCCTCAACTCCCTCCGGCATCCCGGCCCGTGCCGTGTCATAGACCGCCCGTCGCGTGGACTTGATCCGCAACCATGGGTCGGAGGACAAGAGCCGTGTCCCGGCCAGCGCCAACCCCCACTCCGCCCGCATTGCGGGCAAGGCGGCCTGCGTCGCCTCGAACCGGCCCCCGGCGTCAAGCGTCAGCCGCAGCCGCAGGCCCGCGGCCGGGTCCACCTGCACCGCCCGATCGAAGCCGGCCGCGTCGAACCCCCAGCCCAGCGCCGCCGCGCCGGCCGCCATCCGCGCCCGGTGCAGCGCCCGCCGGGCCGGCGTGCTGCCGACCCGCAGCGTCTCGATCAGCTTCAGCCCCGGCTCACCAGCCCCTGAACGTAGCGCGCTTTCCACAAGGCCTCCTCCCATTCGCCAGAGGCCGTGCTGTCCTGCACCACCCCGCCGCCGACATTCAGCACGATGTCCCGCCCCGTCACCGACAGCGTGCGGATCGCCACATTGAAGCGCGCCGCGCCATCCGGCGCCATCCAGCCGATCGCGCCGCAATAGGCGCCGCGGGCAAAGGGTTCGACCTCATGGATGATTTCCATCGCGCGGATCTTCGGCGCCCCGGTGATCGAGCCACAGGGAAACAGCGCTTCCATCACCCCGGCCATCGACGGCGGCTGTACCAGATCACCCACCACGGTCGAGACCATCTGATGCACGGTGGCATAGGTTTCGACGGCAAAGAGCTTCGGCACCTTGACCGAGCCAACCTTGGCCACGCGGCTGATGTCGTTGCGCAGAAGGTCAACAATCATCAGGTTTTCCGCCTGTCCCTTTTCGCTTGCGCGCAGTTCTTCGGCCAGTTCGGCATCCACCACCGGGTCGGCATCGCGCGGGGCGGTGCCCTTCATCGGGCGGGCCTCGATCCGGCCTTCGGATGTCACGGCGATGAACAGCTCGGGACTGCGCGACACCAGAACCGGCCCGACACCCAGATCGACAAAGGCCCCGCGCCCCACCGCCTGCCGGGCGCGCAGCGCACCGTAAAGGCCCAGCGCCGAACCTTGCAGCAGCGTCGTGCGCATCGGGAAGGTCAGGTTGATCTGATAGCAGTCGCCCGCGCCGATATAGCCCATCACCCTGGCCATCGCGGCGTCATACTCCGCCCGGCTGACCATGGGCTCCACCAGGGCCAGAGCCACGCCCGCAGCCTCGGACGCCGCCCGGTCCACAAGCGGCCCTGCGGGTTTGGGCGCGGGAAAGACGCCGAACACAGCGCGGGGGCCGCCGCCCGAAGGTTCCAGCGCAGCGAGCTTCGGCTCCAGTGCATAGCCCGCCTCGTAGCTGATGTATCCCGCCACCCAGAACCCGTCGGCCCGCGCCCGGTCGAGCGCGGCCAGCAGCCCCGGCATCTCGGCCCCGGTCCGGGCTATCAGAACCTCGGCCGCGGCGTCGAACAGCGCGGGCAGGCCCGCCGGACCGTCCTCGACCAACACCTGTTCCAGACCTGAAGGGGCGCGTTTTTCCATGCCCCCTAGCTAAGCCGATCGCTGCGCGCTGACCAGTGCCTGCCCGCCGCCTGCGCTGCATTTTCCGACCTGCCCCGACTTGCCCCCTTGACCGGAACGCCCGGCGCAAACACTGTCTCGGGCCATGACCTATCTTCTCATCAAAGCTGCGATCTCCGGCCTGCTGGTCGCGTTGGCCTCGGAAACCGCCCGGCGCTTTCCGGGGATCGGGGCGCTGATCGTCTCGCTGCCCTTGGTGTCGATCCTGTCGATGATCTGGCTCTGGCGCGACACGCAGGACGTGGAACGCCTTGCCGCCCATTCCATCGGCACGATCTGGTTCCTTGCCCCCTCGATTCCGATGTTCTTCACGCTTCCTGCGATGCTGCGCGCGGGCTGGGGCTTCTGGCCGGCGCTTGCCGCCAGCTGCGCCCTGAACATCGCGCTTTACCTGTTGATGCTCTGGATCGGGCCACGCTTCGGGTTGAAGCTCTAACCCCCGCATCTGCCCCCGCAGGCCGCACCGTCGCCGCCCCATCCGCGGCCTGCGGCAAAATGGCAACAAAACCGCAGGTCGGAACAGGGCGGCTTGGGACCGGCGGCAATCCTCTCTAGGTTTGCGGCACAACTCCTTGGTGCATGTGGATCATGGCTTGCAATACCTTCAGATCGGGCGTCCGTCGCCTTGCCAGCCTGCTGGCCCTGACGCTGCTGCAGGGCCTTCCTGCCCAAGCCGAGCAGATGCCGGCGGTCCCGCTTGAATTCAACCTTGGGCCCGATGCCGAGGCGACGGCCGGAAACCCGGATCTGCGCCTTTCCGCGCCGTGGCGCGAAGCCTATGCCACGATCGGAGCCGATCTGAAGGGCATCCTGCGCTATCCGCTGGACCATCCCAGGGCCACAAGGAACGCGCTTCTGGGGATTGGCCTGCTGGTGCTGGCCGACAGGTCGGTGACCAACGCCTATCAGAACCATGTCGAAAAGGCGCTGAGCGGCTTTTCCCTGCCGGAATTGCCCTGGCAATCCGGCTTCGACAAGCTGGGACTGGTGAAAGAGGATGGCTGGCTGCTCAGCTCCATCGGCGCGACCTACCTTTATGGCGCCGTTGCCAAGGACGATCAGGCCAGACGCGCGGCGCTGCTGTCCACCAAGGCGCTGGCCTATTCGGTGCTGACCAGCCAGATCGTGCTGAAATCGGTGATCGGACGCAAGCGGCCCTACCCCGATCTGGACAATCCGACCTCAAGCGACATCTACACTGACGACCCGCTTGATTTCGGCAATTTCCACGGCATTTCGCTGGCTTCCGACGGCTACGGCACCTCGATGCCCTCGTACCATTTCACCCAGTATTTTGCCGTCGCGCGGGTCTATTCCGGGATCTATGACAACTCCTGGGTGCCCTATGGGGTCGTCGGCGTCCTGGCTGCCTCGGATATCAAAGGGCACCACCACTGGGTCTCGGACATGGTGGCGGGCTCGCTGATCGGCATTGCCATCGGCAATGTCGTGCTCGACTCCAACGAGCAGTATCGCCGGCGTGGCTACACGGTGAACCCCTATCCCACGCGGGACGGTGTCGGGCTGATGTTCGAGACCAAATTCTAGGCCGCAGCCCGACGTTTCAACCCGCGTCAAAATTGCCGCGCTCCCTCTGGTCGGGGGGTTGCGCCCATGACGCACATGGCTATAACCCACGAAGTTTTGCGCGTCGGGGGCGCAATCAAAGGAGACTGGCCATGCCGAAGAGAACCGATATCAAATCCATCATGATCATCGGCGCGGGCCCCATCGTCATCGGTCAGGCCTGCGAGTTCGACTACTCCGGCGCACAGGCCTGCAAGGCGCTGCGCGAGGAGGGCTACCGGGTCATCCTGGTCAACTCGAACCCCGCCACCATCATGACCGACCCCGGTCTGGCGGATGCCACCTATATCGAGCCGATCACCCCCGAAGTTGTCGCCAAGATCATCGAGAAGGAACGCCCCGACGCTTTGCTGCCCACCATGGGCGGGCAGACCGGGCTGAACACCGCCTTGGCACTGGCCGACATGGGTGTGTTGGAAAAGTTCAATGTCGAGCTGATCGGCGCCAAGCGTGAAGCCATCGAAATGGCAGAAGATCGCAAGCTTTTCCGCGAGGCGATGGACCGCATCGGGTTGGAAAACCCGAAAGCCACCATCATTGCCGCCCCCAAGGTGAACGGCAAATATGACATCGCCGCCGGGATCCGCGAAGCGATGGAAGCGTTGGAATACGTCGGCCTGCCCGCCATCATCCGCCCCGCCTTCACCATGGGCGGCACCGGCGGCGGCGTGGCCTACAACCGCGACGACTATGAGGCGATCATCAAGTCCGGCCTTGAAGCCTCTCCCGTCGCGCAGGTTCTGGTCGACCAGTCGCTGCTCGGCTGGAAGGAATACGAGATGGAGGTGGTGCGCGACAAGGCCGACAACGCCATCATCGTCTGCTCGATCGAGAACATCGACCCGATGGGCGTGCATACCGGCGATTCCATCACTGTCGCCCCGGCGCTGACGCTGACCGACAAGGAATACCAGATCATGCGCAACGGCTCGATCGCCGTGCTGCGCGAGATCGGCGTCGAAACCGGCGGGTCGAACGTGCAATGGGCGATCAACCCCGCCGATGGCCGCATGGTGGTGATCGAGATGAACCCGCGCGTCTCGCGGTCCTCGGCGCTGGCGTCCAAGGCCACCGGCTTCCCGATTGCCAAGATCGCCGCCAAGCTGGCGGTCGGCTATACGCTGGACGAGCTGGACAACGACATCACCAAGGTCACGCCCGCCAGCTTCGAGCCGACCATCGACTATGTCGTGACCAAGATCCCGCGCTTTGCCTTTGAAAAATTCCCCGGCTCGGAACCCAACCTGACCACCGCGATGAAATCGGTCGGCGAAGCCATGGCCATCGGCCGCACCATCCACGAAAGCCTGCAAAAGGCGCTGGCCAGCCTTGAAACCGGCCTCTCGGGCTTTGACGAGATCGCCATCCCCGGCGCCCCCGACAAGGCCTCGATCATGAAAGCCCTTGGTCAGGCCACGCCCGACCGCCTGCGGGTGATTGCGCAAGCCATGCGCCACGGCCTGACCAATGACGAGATCATCGCCGCCACCGCTTTTGACCCGTGGTTCCTGAACCGCATCCGCGAGATCATCGACACCGAGGCGGAGGTGAAGAAGAACGGCCTGCCCCTCGACGCCTCGGGCCTGCGCGCGCTGAAGATGATGGGCTTTACCGACAAGCGGCTGGCGACTCTGACCGGCCGCGACGAGGCGCAGGTCCGCCGTGCCCGCCGCAATCTGGGTGTGACGGCGGTGTTCAAGCGCATCGACACCTGCGCTGCCGAGTTCGAGGCCCAGACCCCCTACATGTATTCCACCTACGAAGCCCCGGCGATGGGCGACGTGGAGTGCGAATCCCGCCCGTCGAACGCGAAAAAGGTCGTCATCCTTGGCGGCGGCCCGAACCGCATCGGTCAGGGCATCGAGTTTGACTATTGCTGCTGCCATGCCTGCTATGCGCTGACCGCCGCGGGCTATGAGACCATCATGGTCAACTGCAACCCCGAGACGGTTTCGACCGACTATGACACCTCGGACCGGCTCTATTTCGAACCGCTGACGCTCGAGCATGTGCTGGAAATCCTGCGGGTCGAGCGGGAGAACGGCACGCTGCACGGCGTCATCGTGCAGTTCGGCGGCCAGACCCCGCTGAAACTGGCCAACGCCCTGCACGACGAGGGCATCCCGATCCTCGGCACCACGCCCGACGCCATTGATCTGGCCGAGGACCGCGAACGCTTCCAGCAACTTCTGCAATCCTTGAACCTGAAACAGCCGCACAACGGCACCGCCCGCTCGCGCGACGAGGCTTTCGCCGTGGCCAAGGATGTCGGCTACCCCTTGGTGATCCGCCCCTCTTTCGTGCTGGGCGGCCGGGCGATGGAAATCGTCCGCGACGATGCGCAGCTTGAACGCTACATCTCCACCGCCGTGCAGGTTTCGGGCGACAGCCCCGTGCTGCTGGACAGCTACCTGTCCGGCGCGGTCGAGGTTGACGTGGATGCGCTCTCCGATGGCCAGAATGTCCATGTCGCCGGCATCATGGAACATATCGAGGAAGCCGGGGTGCATTCCGGAGATTCCGCCTGCTGCCTGCCGCCGCACCAGTTGTCGGCAGATGTGGTGGAAGAGCTGAAACGCCAGACCGTCATCATGGCCAAGGCCCTGAACGTGGTCGGGCTGATGAACGTGCAATTCGCCATCAAGGACGGCGTAATCTACGTCCTTGAAGTGAACCCGCGCGCCTCGCGCACCGTGCCCTTCGTCGCCAAGGCCACCGACAGCGCCATTGCCTCCATCGCCGCCCGGCTGATGGCGGGCGAGCCGCTGTCGAACTTCCCCGAACGCGCGCCCTACTCCGCCGGCATCGGCCCTGACAGCCTGCTGCCGCTGGCGGACCCCAACACACTGGCCAATCCGATCACCCCGTGGTTCAGCGTCAAGGAGGCCGTGCTGCCCTTCGCCCGCTTCCCCGGCGTCGACCCGGTGCTGGGGCCGGAAATGCGCTCGACCGGCGAGGTCATGGGCTGGGACCGCACCTTCGCGCTGGCCTTCCTCAAGGCGCAGATGGGGGCGGGCGTCGTGTTGCCCGAAACCGGCCGCGCCTTCGTCTCGATCAAGGACATGGACAAGACCCCTACCTTCGCGAGCGCCCTGCGCGACCTGATCGCGCTTGGCTTCGAGATTGTGGCGACCAAGGGCACCGCGGCTTGGCTGACCGCCGAGGGCATCGCCGCCACTCAGGTCAACAAGGTCTGGGAAGGCCGTCCGAACATCGTTGACCGGCTGAAGAACAACGACATTGCCCTCGTGATGAACACCACCGAGGGCAATCAGGCGATTTCCGACAGCCGCGACATCCGCCGCGTGGCGCTGATGGACAAGATCCCCTACTTCACCACCGCGGCGGCAAGCATCGCCGTAGTGGCGGCGATGAAGGCGCGGGGCGATGGCTATGGGGTGAGGACGCTGCAGGGGTAAGGGACGGGCGGGCAAACCGCGACCCCGGCGTTTCCGGGGTCGTTCGCGGTGAAGCGTAGGGTGGGTGATCCCCCCACCCGCCCCAATCGCTTGTCATCCCCTTCACCCTTGACACCCATCTCCACCTTCCCCCAACTCGGCCCAAACCTGATGAGGCCCAAATGTCCTTCCTGACCGAGCTTGAATCCCGCCTGACCCGCTACTGCGCCATCGACAGCCAGTCCGATGCCGACAGCCCCACGGCCCCGTCAACCGCGATCCAGCTGGACATGGCCCGGCTTCTCGAAGCCGAGCTTCACGAGATCGGCGCCGCCGAAGTCCGGATCACCGAATACGGCACCGTTCTGGCCACCCTCCCCGCCACGGCCCCCGGCCCGACCATCGGCTTTCTCGCCCATGTCGACACCGCCCCCCAGTTCAACGCCACCGGCGTGAAGCCCCGCGTGATCCGGGGCTACAATGGCGGGGCGATCAGCTACCCGGACAATCCCGCGCTGACACTCACGCCGGAAATCTCCCCCGAGCTGGCCACGAAACAGGGCCATGACATCGTGGTGGCCTCAGGCCTCACTCTGCTGGGGGCCGATGACAAGGCCGGCGTTGCCATCCTGATGACCGCCGCGCGCCACCTGCTGGCCAATCCCCATATCCCGCATGGCAAGATCCGCCTCGCCTTCACCCCGGACGAGGAAATCGGCCGCGGCGTCGACACGCGCCTGCCCGCCGACCTCGGCGTCGATTTCGCCTATACTTTCGACGGCGGCATGGTGGGCGAGATCGAGTATGAAAGCTTCTCGGCCGACGGCGCGATCGTGCGGATCAAAGGCGTCTCCATCCACCCCGGTCTGGCCAAGGGCAAGATGGTCAATGCCATCCACCTTGCCGCCAAGATCATCGCCGCGCTCCCACAGCACACGATGCTGCCCGAACTGACGGACGGGCGCGAGGGCTTCATCCATGCCACCGACATGACCGGCGGCTCCTCGGAAATGACCCTGAAATTCATCCTGCGCGACTTCGAGCGCGACGGGTTGGCGCAAAAGGGCGAGATCCTGCGCGCCGTCTGCGCCGCCGTGCAGGCTACCGAACCCCGCGCCGAGATCACCTGCACCATCCAGCCGCAATACCGCAACATGCGCTACTGGCTGGAAACCGACATGACCCCGGTCGACCTTGCCCGCGCCGCCGCCCGCGACCTTGGGCTTGAGCCGGTCTCGGTCCCGATCCGCGGCGGCACCGATGGCTCGCGGCTGACCGAAATGGGCGTGCCCTGCCCCAACCTCTTCACCGGCATGCAGGAAATCCACGGTCCGCTCGAATGGGTCTCGGTGCAGGACATGGCTAAGGCGACCGACCTGATGCTGACCCTGGTCCAGAAAGCCGCCCGCTGACTCCTTCTTGGCCGCAATACTCCAGAGGTCCGGGGACAGCGTCCCCGGGGCCAGACCCGATCCCGAACCCGAGCAACCCCATGTCCAGTGGCAAAGAGCGTCCCGTCTCGCCCTATCACAAGCCCGGCTTCTACGCCGAGGCCCTGGCCAAGGGCCGGCACCGCGACATCGTCGGCGGGCGGTGGGAGGAGACGGGTCTGATCCAGATGCAACTCCTGCTGCATGCCGGGCTGGAGCCGCAGCACCATTTCCTCGACATCGGCGCGGGCTCCTTGCGGCTGGGCTGCCGGCTCGTGCCGTATCTGCGCCCGGGCCATTACTGGGCGACCGACCTGTCCGGCGACCTGTTGCGTCGTGGCTATGAGATGGAAATCGCGGACAAATCCCGGCTTTCCCCGGATCACCTGATCGAGGATGCGAATTTCGACTTCCCAGGCCTGCCCGACACCATCACCCATGCCCTTGCCTTCGCGGTCTTCACCCACCTGCCGCTTGGCCATCTTGCCCATGGCCTGACCCGGATCCGCGCCTGTTTTCCCCACCTCGACTGGCTGATGTTCACAGTCTTCACCGTGCCCGATGACGGCTTCGCCAGACCCCATCGCCAGCCCGACGGCGTCGTCACCCACCCCGACCGCGCCCCCTGGCATCACCGGCTTTCCGATGTGCTGGCCACGGCACGGGCAGCGGGGTTCGATCCGGAACCGCGGGAAACCGAGTTGCCCCGCGGGCAGCTGCTGATCCGGGCCACGCCGATGGGTGGCCGCTGAATTCCGGTTGATTTCTGCACGCAATGCGCAGAGCCTGACGGGCATTGAGGTGCCCCATGTTCAGGAAATTCCTTCTGGCCGGACTTCTTGCTGCTGCCCCGGCCCACGCCGAGACCCTCTCTGCCGAAATTGCCCGCGCGGGCCTTGCCGCGACCGAGGCCCGGCTTGCCGCCCTTGCCGCCCCCACCGACGATGACACGCTGGCGCTTGGCGCGGTGCAATTCCTGCACGCCATCGAAGGTTCGTTCCAGACCCGATGGACTTATGGCGTGACCGACCGTTCGGGCCTGCTGCCGCTCCTGCGTCTGCCACTGGACGACAACCCCGCCGCCAAGCCGTTCGAGCCGCGAGTCGTCGCGCAGATCTTTTCGGAGGCCGAGACCGGGCTGGCCCGCGCCATCGCCACCTTCTCCACCCTGCCCGACGCCTCACCCGCTGCGCTGGAATTAAGCCTTGGAGATTTGTGGTTCGACGTGAATGCCAATGCCACCCGCGAGCCGGGCGAGGACTTGCAGGAGATCGCCCGCTTCCTGATCTTTGACATCTCGCCCGGCGTGATCGAGAGCCCGGCCGTTGACCCGCCGACCATCCGCTTCGACATTGCCGATGCCGCCTGGGCCACGGCCTATGCGCATCTTCTGTCGGGCATCGCCGAATGCGTGCTGGCCTATGACCCGACAGAGCCGCTGACCCGCGTGATCGAGGCGCGCAAGGCCATGGCCGCCTATGGCCCGCCGCCGCCCAGCTTCCTGACCGGCATGGATCGCATGCCCGATGAAATCGACATCATCGCCATGGCTTTGATCACCCTGCGGCAGCAACCCGACGCCGGGCGGGCGGCCAAGGCGCATGGCCATTTCCTGTCCATGATCGCCCAGAACCGCCGGTTCTGGGCGCTTGTCGAGGCCGAAACCGACAACGCGCAGGAATGGCTGCCGAATGCGCGTCAGCACTCGGGTCTGGGCCTGCCGCTGCCACCGGAGACTGGCGCGCGCTGGCAGGCGGTGCTGGCCGACGCCGAGGCGCTTTTGACCGGGGAAAAGCTGATCCCCTATTGGCGGATGGGGGATGCTGGCGGGGTGAACCTGCAAAAGCTCTTCCTCTCCCCCGGCCCGCAGGATGTCGCAGGCTGGATTCAGGGCTGGTCTGCCGTACCCTATCTGGAACAGGGGCCGCTGGTGTCGGGTGAAAGCTGGATGCAGTTCGAAAACATGCTGACGGGCGATCCCATGCTGTTTGCCATCTGGCTGAACTGAGGCATCAGGCCTGAAAGCCGATCTGATCGAGAAACTTCGCCAGCTTTTCACGCAGTGCCGCATCGAAGCTGGCGACCGAAAGGTCCAGCGCCAGCCCGCCTAGGTTTGGCGCAAAGGCGGTGGTGTCGATCACGTCCAGCGCTGTCAGCCGCGCCTCTTGCGCCGCAGTCAGGGTTTTCAGGGCGCGGACCAGCGCGCGGAAAAACTCGGGGTCCGCGGCGTTCTCCTTCATCGCGTCAATCTGCCCTAGCCGCCCCGGCTTGTGGCGCGGCGGGCCGGGTAGCGGCTTTTCATGCGCCCGGCGCAGCAGTTTCAGCAGGTAGTGGAACTCGGTCAGCCCGTCGAAATGCAACAGCCGGGTGCCGGGGATCGGCAGCGAGGGGATTTCCGGCGTCGGCTGATGGATGCCAAGCGTCAGCCCGCGGCCCACCCGCACCACGCCCTTGCCATTCGGGTGCCCCGTCAGCCCCCGATCGAGATAGGCCGCAACCGGATGGTAGATCTCGGCCAGGGCGGTGTCCTGGCTATGCGCCGGCAGACGGAAGATGCCGTCGAACAGCCCGCTCTGAGTCGCCGTCGCCGGCATCACCCGTTCGGCCACCCGCAGGCGCAGGTGGTCGCAATCGGCCGGCGCCTTGGCCAGTGCCGCAGAAACCGCCGCGCCGTCCCGGATGAACTCGTCGGCGTCGCAATGGATCAGCCAGTCGGCCCGGCAGGCCGCATAGGCGATGTTGGCGTTGATGATCTGGCGACGGGTATGCAGATAGGGATGGGTGCCGTTGTTATGCGCCTCCCAATGGTCCTTGTTGCAGCGGGTCAGGAGACAGCCCTTCATCCCGCGCAACAGCCGCACCGTCTCCGGATCGCCCTTGTCGAGGAACAGATGCACCGCCTGCGCGCCTTCATTCAGGTGATGGGCGACAAAGGCCGCAACCAGCGGGGCCGGTTCGTCAACCGTGGCAACCACGGCCCAACTGGGTGGCATGGGCAATCTCCGCAAACTGGCCCGAGGCTAGTGTCCCTGCGGACCCGATGCAATCCGCGCCCGCCCCTGTCGCGCCGGACCAAGGGCCAGAGGCACCCGTCTTGCGAAAGGTCCCTCTGGCCGGCCTTGGGCGCGACGTGCCCGGCCTCAGGTCCAAAGATCGAAGTTCGCCGCCGACAGAGCGGTCACGCCGACCAGTACCACAACCGCAACCTGCGCCGCACCGCCCGCACCGTCGCGGTCCCAGAACAGGGTGTTGTTGGCCGCATTGAACACGAAGGTTCCCACCCCGGCCTGCGTTGCCGCCGTGCCGTTGACCAGAGTCAGCGTGCCGGTCATGCCTTCGATGTCCGGTGTGTTGAAGCCAAGCCGGTCGGCAGCAGGTCCTGTCGCCTGAAAATCGGTGATCCGGTCCCCATCGCCCAGCTCGATCGTGTTATCCCACACGAAACTGTCGCTACCGCCGCCGCCGGTCACGGTGTCGCGACCGTCGGCCAGATAGAATTCCTCCTCCCGGGCATTGCCGCGGGCAAAGTCGTCAAGGTGGGTTCCCCAGACGCTTTCGATATTCAGCGCGGTCTCGACATTGCCATAGCCGTCATTCTGGATCTGGCCGGTGGCCAGCGTGAAGTTCACGACGATGCCGCTGCTCACGCCGGAATTGCCGGTGACGCGGCCGAAGTCGATGCTGTCGAAATCCCCCTCTCCGTCAAAACTGTCCACGCCTTGCCCACCGGAAAACACATTGCTCATCCGCGAACCGACAAAGGTGTCATTGAACCGCGTGCCGACCACGCGTTCGATGTCGCGCACCACGTCGAGGTTGCCAAAGCCGTCGCGGATCGTGCCGGAGATCGAGTTGTTGGCAAAGCCGGTTTCCAGATCGACAATGATGCCACGTCGCCCACCATCGGCCGCGTCACGATGATACCGCGCCTCGTCGCGGCGGTCGTCGTCCACAGCGCCCCCGGCGGTAAAGCTGTTCGCGCCGCCATCAATCGTATCGCGCCCCCGCAACCCCATGAAACGGTCGCGGTTGATGTTGTTGCCGGTGTAGCTGTCGTTGAAGCGGGATCCTTGCACTTCCTCGATGCCGATCAGCAGATCGCGCCCGCCCCAGGGGTCCAGCACTACACCGGTCTGCATGTTGATCGTGGCCCCCCGAAAGGCCGCCGCGCCAAGGATCCAGTTCGTCTCCTGATAGGACACGGTGTCATAACCGTCACCACCGTTGAGCGTATCCTTGCCAAGCGCGGCGGCGATCCAGTCATCGCCAGCCCCCATCAGATACAGATCATTGCCGGCATCAAAGCCGACAATATTTCGCCAGTCGTCGCCGTCGGTGCCGTTGATGGTGTCGTTGCCGGCCGTCAACTGACCCCAGGCCGACCAGTACTGAGGGTCAATTCCGTCGCCATCCCCGCTGTCGAGCGTGCCAAAGCAACTGGCGTAGAACTGGCTCAGGTCGTTCACGAAGCTGTTGTTGCCCAGATTGGTGAAGCCGATGACCAGATTGCCGCTGCCATCTAGCACCTGCACCGAACCCATCTTGCCGGCAATCGGCTCTCCGCCGTCATAGGCAAACCCGGTGCCGCTGACCACGATGCGAAAATCGGCAAAGTCTCCAGCGCTTGGCCCCAGCCGAAAGACGAAACTTGTCGCCGTCGTCGTCAGGATCGTGGTGTCGGTGCCCGTCTCGAAAAGCCGGCCGGGCCAGTCCCCGAGGTTTGAGTAGATGGATGTCAGATTGATCGTCGCCATGATGCATTTCCCCCTAAGCCTGAATAAAAGCTGTTGGTCACGGAATGGCCGATCCGGCGTGTTCCGGACCGGTTCAGGCTACCGCAAAATCCTGCTATTCCCTAACGTGCTGTGAATCTGCGCAGTGCAGACCACCGCCGGCGCAGCCCTGAAATGCGGGCAACCACGCCCGGAATTGACCGTTAGCGCAACCTGTGATCACGAATTTTTTTCATGTGATCACAAATGTCGCTTTTCCAGCCCTCCCCCACGATTCCTGTTTTGAGACGGCCTTTTTTCGTGGCATGACCGCCGAAATTCATCCGAAACGGGGGTTCTCCCATGAATATCCACGAATATCAGGCCAAGGCCCTGCTGCGCAGCTATGGCATTCCGGTTTCCGACGGTCGCGCCGTGCTGCGCGCCGAAGAGGCCAAGACCGCTGCGGGCGAGCTGGATGGCCCGCTGTGGGTGGTCAAGGCGCAGATCCATGCCGGCGGTCGCGGCAAGGGCCATTTCGTCGAACCCGAAGCCGGCGAAAAGGGCGGCGTGCGTCTGGCCCGTTCGGTTGGCGAGGCCGCCGAGTTCGCCCGCCAGATGCTCGGCCGCACCCTTGTCACCATCCAGACCGGCGCGGCCGGCAAGGTGGTGAACCGCATCTACATCGAGGACGGTTCCGACATCGCCAAGGAGTTCTATCTGGCGCTGCTGATCGACCGCAAGACCAGCCGCGTCTCGATCGTCTCCTCGACCGAAGGCGGGATGAGCATCGAGGACGTGGCGCATGACACCCCCGAAAAGATCCTGACCTTCGACATCGACCCGGCGACCGGCTTTCAGGATTTCCACGGCCGCCGCGTGGCCTTCGGCCTTGGCCTTGAGGGCGCGCAGGTCAAGCAATGCGTGGCCATCGTGAAGAACCTCTATCGGCTGTTCATCGACAAGGACATGGACATGCTGGAAATCAACCCGTTCTGCGTGCTGAAGGACGGCTCGCTGAAGCTCTTGGACGCCAAGATGGGCTTTGACGGCAATGCGCTGTATCGCCACCCCGACATTCTGGCGCTGAAGGACGAGACCGAGGAAGACCCCAAGGAACTTGCCGCCTCGAAGTTCGACCTCAACTACATCGCGCTCGATGGCGAGATCGGCTGCATGGTGAACGGCGCGGGCCTCGCCATGGCCACCATGGACATCATCAAGCTTTACGGCGCGGAACCGGCCAACTTCCTTGACGTCGGCGGCGGTGCCACCAAGGAAAAGGTGACCGAGGCCTTCAAGATCATCACCTCGGACCCGAACGTCAAAGGCATCCTGGTCAACATCTTCGGCGGCATCATGCGCTGCGACGTCATCGCCGAAGGCGTGATTGCGGCGGTGAAGGAAGTCGGCCTGAAGGTGCCGCTGGTGGTGCGCCTGGAAGGCACCAATGTGGAGCTGGGCAAGGAAATCATCCGCAACTCCGGTCTGAACGTCATCGCCGGCGACAACCTCGCCGATGCAGCGCAGAAGATCGTCAAGGCGGTCAAAGGCTAATCCGTAGGGTGGGCGGTTTCGCCCACCATCCCCTCGGCATGGTGGGCAGATTGCCCACCCTACGCAAAAAAGGAGGCCATGATGGCCGTTCTCGTTGACAAAAACACCAAGGTCATCTGCCAGGGCTTCACCGGCAGCCAAGGCACCTTCCATTCGGAGCAGGCGATTGCCTATGGCACGCAGATGGTCGGTGGCGTCACGCCCGGCAAGGGCGGCAGCACCCACCTGAACCTGCCGGTCTTTGACTCTGTGCATGACGCCGTGGCGAAAACCGGCGCCGATGCCTCGGTGATCTACGTCCCCCCGCCCTTTGCGGCCGACTCGATCCTTGAGGCGATCGACGCCGAAATCCCGCTGGTCGTGTGCATCACCGAAGGCATCCCGGTTCTGGACATGATGAAGGTCAAGCGCGCCCTGCTGAACTCGAAAACCCGTCTGATCGGGCCGAACTGCCCCGGCATCATCACGCCCGATGCCTGCAAGATCGGCATCATGCCGGGCCATATCCACCGCCGCGGCTCGGTCGGCGTGGTCAGCCGTTCGGGCACGCTGACCTATGAGGCAGTGAAGCAGACCACCGATCTGGGCCTTGGCCAGTCGACCGCCGTCGGCATCGGCGGCGACCCGATCAAGGGCACCGAGCATATCGACGTGCTGGAGATGTTCCTGGCCGATCCGGAAACCCATTCGATCATCATGATCGGCGAGATTGGCGGCAGTGCCGAAGAGGAGGCCGCCGAATTCCTCGCCTCGGAAAAGAAGAAGGGCCGCTGGAAGCCGACCGCCGGTTTCATCGCGGGGCGCACCGCACCGAAGGGCCGCCGCATGGGCCATGCCGGGGCGATCGTTGCCGGCGGCAAAGGTGACGCGGAATCGAAGATCGAAGCGATGAAATCGGCCGGCATCGTCGTCGCCGAAAGCCCCGCCCATCTGGGCGAGGCGGTGATGAAGGCGATCGGCAAATAAGGCGTAGGGTGGGTTTTCAACCCACCATTCGCTTAACCTTGGTGGGTTAGAAACCCACCCTACGACACCGCAGCCAAGGGGCGGCCACAGGCCCCCCGACGCCCGGCCATCCGGCCTCAAGGGAGGAAACCATGACCGAACAGACCCCCAACAGCCAGTTCCACGCCTCGTCCTTCCTGAACGGGGCCAATGCCGATTATGTCGACCAGCTGGCCGCCCGCTATGCCGCCGATCCCGCCTCGGTCGATGCGCAGTGGGCCGAGTTCTTCCGTGCCCTTGGCGACAGCGAGATCGAGGCCAAGCGCGCCGCCGAAGGCCCGTCCTGGGCGCGCACCGACTGGCCGCCGCAGCCGGCTGACGACCTGACCGCGGCGCTGACCGGCGAATGGCCCGCCACGGCGGACGCCAGGGCTGCCGGCAGGAAGATTGCCGAAAAGGCCGCGGAAAAGGGCGTGGCATTGACGCAGGACCAGATCCAGCGCGCCGTGCTGGATTCGATCCGCGCCATCATGCTGATCCGCGCCTACCGCATCCGCGGCCATCTGGCCGCCGATCTTGACCCGCTGGGCCTGACGCCCGCCGGTAGCCACCCGGAGCTGGACCCCGCCTCCTACGGCTTCGCCGAGGCCGACATGGACCGGCCGATCTTCATCGACAACGTGCTGGGGCTGGAAACCGCCTCGATGCGTCAGATCGTCGAGATGGTGAAGCGCACCTATTGCGGCACCTTCGCCCTGCAATACATGCACATCTCCGATCCTGAACAGGCCAGCTGGCTGAAGGAACGCATCGAGGGCTACGGCAAGGAAATCGCCTTCACCCGCGAGGGCCGCCGCGCCATCCTAAACAAGCTGGTCGAAGCCGAAGGCTATGAAAAGTTCTTGCATGTCAAGTACATGGGGACCAAGCGCTTTGGCCTTGACGGCGGCGAAGCGCTGATCCCGGCGATGGAAGCCATCATCAAGGTCGGCGGCGCGCATGGGGTGAAGGAAATCATCGTCGGCATGCCGCACCGCGGACGCCTGAACATTCTGGCGAACGTGATGCAGAAGCCCTACAAGGCGATCTTCCACGAATTCCAGGGTGGTTCCTACAAGCCCGAGGAAGTCGATGGGTCGGGCGACGTGAAGTATCACCTCGGCGCCTCCTCGGACCGCACCTTTGACGGCAACACGGTTCACCTGTCGCTGACCGCAAACCCCAGCCACCTTGAGGCGGTGAACCCGGTGGTTCTGGGCAAGGTCCGCGCCAAGCAGGACCAGTTCGGCGACAGCGTCGAGCGCATCTCGGTGCTGCCGATCCTGCTGCACGGCGATGCGGCCTTTGCCGGTCAGGGCATCGTGGCCGAATGCTTCCAGCTTTCGGGCATCAAGGGCCACCGCACCGGCGGCTGCCTGCACATCGTGGTGAACAACCAGATCGGTTTCACCACCGCGCCGCATTTCTCGCGCACCTCGCCCTATCCGACCGACATCGCCCTGATGGTCGAAGCGCCGATCTTCCACGTGAACGGCGACGACCCCGAGGCTGTGGTGCATGCCGCGAAACTCGCCACCGAATACCGCCAGAAGTTCCATAAAGACGTCGTGCTGGACATCTTCTGCTACCGCCGCTTTGGTCACAACGAAGGCGACGAGCCGATGTTCACCAACCCGGCGATGTACAACCGCATCCGCAAGCAAAAGACCACGCTGCAACTTTATACCGAGCGTCTGGTCAAAGACGGCCTGATCCCCGAAGGCGAAATCGAAGACATGAAGGCCGCCTTCCAGGCCCGCCTGAATGAAGAATTCGAAGCTGGCAAAGCCTATAAGCCCAACAAGGCCGACTGGCTGGATGGCCGCTGGAAAAACCTGCAAACCAAAGACCTTGAGAATTACGAACGCGGCGAAACCTGGGTCAAGGCTGATACCTTCGCCGACATCGGTGCCGCCCTCACCCGCGTGCCGGAAGGGTTCGACATTCACAAGACCGTGGCGCGTCAGTTGGAAGCCAAGAAAGACATGTTCGCCAAAGGCGAAGGGTTTGACTGGGCAACAGCCGAAGCGCTGGCCTTTGGGTCTTTGGCTGTCGAAGGCTTCCCGGTGCGTCTGGCAGGCCAAGATTGCACCCGCGGCACCTTCAGCCAACGCCATTCGGGCTGGATCAACCAAGTCACCGAAGAGCGTCACTATCCCTTGAACCACATCCGTGCGGGTCAGGCGAAGTATGAGGTGATCGACTCTGCCCTGTCGGAATATGCGGTTCTGGGCTTTGAATACGGCTATTCGCTGGCTGAACCCAACGGGTTGACCCTGTGGGAAGCCCAGTTCGGCGATTTCGCCAACGGCGCGCAGATCATGTTCGACCAGTTCGTCAACTCGTCGGAATCGAAATGGCTCAGGATGTCGGGCCTTGTGGTGCTGTTGCCGCATGGCTTCGAAGGTCAGGGCCCGGAACATTCCAGCGCCCGTCTGGAACGTTTCCTGCAGCTTTCGGCGGAAGAAAACTGGATCGTGGCGAATTGCACGACGCCGGCGAACTATTTCCACATCCTGCGCCGCCAGCTGCACCGGACCTTCCGCAAGCCCTTGATCATGATGACGCCGAAGTCGCTTCTGCGTCACCCGATGGCGATTTCGAAGGCCGAGGATTTCCTCGACGGTTCCGCCTTCCACCGCGTGTTGTGGGACGACGCCGAACGCGGCAATTCCAAGTTGACGCTCAAGGCCGACGACAAGATCAAGCGCGTCGTGCTGTGTTCGGGCAAGGTCTATTACGACCTCTTGGCCGAACGCGACGCCCGCGGTCAGGACGACACCTATCTGATGCGGCTGGAACAGATCTACCCGGTGCCGACCAAGTCGCTGAAGGCCGAACTGTCGCGCTTCAAGGGCGCCGACTGGGTCTGGTGCCAGGAAGAGCCGAAAAATCAGGGCGCCTGGTCCTTCATCGAGCCGGAGCTGGAAACCATTCTGACTGGAATCGGCGCGAAGAAGACCCGCTTTGCCTATGCCGGCCGCAAGGCCAGCGCCTCGCCCGCCACGGGTCTGGCCAGCCGCCACAAACATGAACAGGAAACCCTCGTGAAGGAGGCTCTGGGCTGATCGCCCGGAGGTAGGAGAAGATCATGACCGATGTTATGGTGCCCGCCCTGGGCGAAAGCGTATCTGAGGCCACCGTCTCGACCTGGTTCAAGAAGGTCGGCGATGTGGTGAAGCAGGACGAAATGCTGTGCGAGCTGGAAACCGACAAGGTTTCCGTCGAGGTGCCCTCGCCGGTCTCGGGCGTGCTGCGCGAAATCCTTGCCCCCGAAGGCACCACCGTTGACGCCAAGGCGCGCCTTGCCATCGTCGCCGAAGGTGCCGCCGGGGCTGCCCCCGCTGCCCCCGCCGCCAAGGTCGAGGCGCCGAAACCCGCCCCTGCCCCGGCCGCCAACGACGTGGAAAACGCCCCCGCCGCCAAGAAGGCGATGGCCGAGGCCGGGCTTTCTCCCGATCAGGTGCAGGGCTCCGGCCGCGATGGCCGCGTGATGAAGGAAGATGTCGCCCGCGCCGCCGCCGCGGTCTCGGCGGCCGCCAGCGCCACCCCGGCGCCGGCCGCCATGCCGCGCGCCCCGGTTCCGGCCGACGACGCCGCCCGCGAGGAGCGGGTGAAGATGACCCGCCTGCGCGCCACCATCGCGCGGCGCCTGAAGGATGCCCAGAACACGGCCGCAATGCTGACGACCTACAACGAGGTCGACATGTCGGGCATCATGGAACTGCGCAACACCTACAAGGACGCCTTCGAGAAGAAGCATGGCGTCAAGATGGGCTTCATGTCCTTCTTCGTGAAGGCCTGCACCCATGCGCTGAAGGAAGTGCCCGAGGTCAACGCCGAAATCGACGGGCAGGATGTCGTCTACAAGAACTACGTCCACATGGGCGTGGCCGTCGGCACGCCCTCGGGCCTTGTCGTGCCGGTGGTGCGCGACGCCGACCAGATGGGCTTTGCCGCGATTGAAAAGAAGATCGCCGAACTGGGCATCCGCGCCCGTGACGGCAAACTGTCGATGGCCGAGATGCAGGGCGGCAGCTTCACCATCTCGAACGGCGGGGTCTATGGCTCGCTGATGTCCTCGCCGATCCTGAACCCGCCGCAGTCCGGCATCCTTGGCATGCACAAGATCCAGGACCGGCCCGTGGTGGTGAACGGCCAGATCGTGATCCGCCCGATGATGTACCTGGCGCTCAGCTACGACCACCGCATCGTCGACGGCAAGGGCGCCGTGACCTTCCTCGTCCGCGTCAAGGAAGCGCTGGAAGATCCGCGCCGGTTGTTGATGGATCTATGAAAAGTGGGTTGGAAACCCACCCTACGGGTCGCGTAGAGTGGGTTATTAACCCACCATGACACCGCGCAGGGCGGGCTTCAGCCCGCCTTGTGCTCCTCACCCGCAAGGGATGTGACATGACCCCCGAACTCACCGCCCTCACCCTCGCCGCCCTCCTGCAGGTCGTGCAATACGCCCTCTATGCGGTCCCGGCGAACCGGGATCTCGGCATCGGCTATACCGCCTCGGCCCGTGATCGCGCACCATCGCGGCAGCTTTCCAGACTGGCGGGCCGCCTGCAGCGCGCCTTCAACAATCACTTCGAAGGCCTGATCCTTTTCACCATTGCGGTTCTGGTCGTGACGCTTTCGAGCCAATCCACCGCAGCCACCCAATTCGCCGCCTTCACCTACCTTGCCGCCCGCATCGCCTATATCCCCGCCTATGCCTTCGGCTGGCGGCCCTGGCGCTCGGCGATCTGGTTCGTGGGCTTTATCGCCACCCTCACGATGCTGGTTGCAGCCCTGATCTGACACCTTCAACGTGGTCCCAAATATCCTCTGGGGGTCCGGGGGGCGAAGCGCCCCCGGCTCCAGCGCCAAATCTAAGGAACCTCCCATGGCAGAATTCGACGTCATCATCCTCGGCGCTGGCCCCGGCGGCTATGTGTCCGCCATCCGCTGCGCCCAGCTCGGCCTGAACACGGCCGTCGTGGAGGGTCGCGACACACTGGGCGGCACCTGCCTGAACGTCGGCTGTATCCCGTCAAAGGCACTGCTGAACGCCACCCATCACCTGCACGAGGTGCATGAGAACTTTGAAAAGATGGGCCTGATGGGCGGCGCCCCCACCGTGGATTGGGACAAGATGCAGGCCTACAAGGCCGATGTCGTCGGCGGCAATACCAAGGGCATCGAGTTCCTGTTCAAGAAGAACAAGGTGACCTGGCTGAAGGGCTGGGGCTCGATCCCGGCTGCCGGTCAGGTCAAGGTCGGCGATGAGGTTCACAGCGCAAAGGCCATCGTCATCGCGACCGGCTCGGAACCCTCCGCGCTGCCCGGCGTCACCGTCGACGAAAAGACCGTCGTCACCTCCACCGGCGCGCTGACCCTGCCCGCGATCCCGAAGTCGATGGTCGTCATCGGCGCTGGCGTGATCGGGCTGGAGATGGGCTCGGTTTATGCCCGGCTTGGCACGCAGGTGACGGTGGTAGAATACCTTGACGCCATCACCCCCGGCATGGATGCCGAGGTCGCCAAGACCTTTGAGCGCATCCTGAAAAAGCAGGGGCTGAAGTTCGTCATGGGCGCGGCGGTGCAAAAGGTCGAGGGCGGCAAGGTCAGCTACAAGCTGCGCAAGAACGACAAGGAGGCCGAGATCGAGGCCGAGGTCGTGCTGGTCGCCACCGGCCGGCGCCCCTACACCGCCGGTCTGGGGTTGGAGGCCTTGGGCGTTGAAATGCTGCCGCGCGGGCAAGTGAAGATCGACGACCATTTCCGCACCAATATCCCCGGCCTTTACGCCATCGGCGATGCCGTCCCCGGCCCGATGCTGGCCCACAAGGCCGAGGATGAGGGCATGGCCGTGGCCGAGATCATCGCCGGCAAGCATGGCCATGTGAATTACGGCGTCATCCCCGGCGTGATCTACACCACCCCCGAAGTGGCCTCGGTCGGCGCCACCGAAGAGCAGCTCAAGGAAGCGGGCCGCGCCTACAAGGTCGGCAAGTTCCCCTTCATGGGCAATGCCCGCGCCAAGGCGGTGTTTCAGGCCGAAGGCTTCGTCAAGCTTCTGGCCGATGCCGCCACCGACCGCATCCTTGGCGCCCATATCATCGGGCCGGGCGCGGGCGATCTGATCCACGAGGTTTGTGTTGCGATGGAATTCGGCGCCTCGGCGCAGGATCTGGCGCTGACCTGCCACGCCCACCCGACCTATTCCGAAGCCGTGCGCGAGGCGGCGCTGGCCTGCGGCGACGGCGCGATTCACGCCTGAACGGCTACCGACTGCCGCAATGAAAAAGGGCCACGGTCATGCCGTGGCCCTTTCGCTTGTGTGCCGTCCTCAGGGGACGTGCCGCCAGACATTGACGACAAAGGAGATCACCCCCAGCAGGATCGCCAGTTCCGCGATCGGCGCCAGCGGGAACATCCCGGCTTCGGTGATTCGGCCGGTCAGAAGCAAGGCCAGCATGGTCAGCAGAACCACGCTGCCGACGAGGTGCAGCCAGAAATGCGCCCGCGCCATCGACGTCGTCCCGGCCGCCGGGAACAGGTGATACACCACCCCGAAAACCGTCATCAGCACAAAGCCCAAAAGGTTGATGTGGACATGCAGCGGAACCAGCGTGTGATCGCCCGATCCCCCCATGTAGATGCCGATACTGATACCCAACACCAGATACAGTGACCCGATCCCCATGAACAAACGCGTGACTGACATGATTTGTTCCTCCATTTGGCGGGTTTTCCCGCATGGAGAGAGTAGCACCAATCGCGCGTCTCGCGCGAAAAAGATGCAAAGCCGAGTCAGCTTTACTCCGGACCCGCATTTGGGGCGGCGGTTCTGCGGTCAGAGCGTCTTGTGGGTGCCATCGCAGAAGGGCGCGGATTTCGTCCGTTTGCAGCCGCAAAGCCAGGCGGTCCGGGTCTCTTCGGCGGTGAATCGTTTCGGCGCGAAGGCCGATCCCTTGTGGCTCATGTCGCAGAACGGCTGAGTCTTCGATTCGCCGCAGGCGCACCAGAAATAGGTCTTTCCCGCCTCCAGTTGCACCTTGTAGGGCCCGCGTTGGGCAAGCTTCGGCACCTCGGTCACTGGCTGTCCTTTTGTGGAATGGCTGGCCCGATGGTTGCGCCGCAGGCCATGCCGATCAACCCCGGCCTTTGTGCAAATTCAGACCCTTGACCCTGCGGTGATGCACAAACGAAAACGACGCCCGAAGGCGTCGCTGTTCGAAGGCTGGTTGGTGGAGCCAGGGAGGATCGAACTCCCGACCTCTTGAATGCCATTCAAGCGCTCTCCCATCTGAGCTATGACCCCGTTACCAACTTACCGAGCGTGGGACGCTGCGGATGGGCGCTGTTTATTGGCAGGCGCGGCGGGGTGCAAGAGGAAAAATGCACTTTTTTCGCGCCTGCCAGAACGGTTTACAGTTCCTCTTCGTCGCCCGGCACATCGGCCAGGTCGTCGAGCGAAACATTGTCGTCGGCGTCGTCTTCCAGAAGCTCGTCGTCCATTTCGGCATCGTCCGAAACGCCGCCGGCCAACAGGTCGTCATCGGCTTCCAGATCGTCCACCAGAACCTCATCGTCCTTGTCGGGCGTCGAGCGGCTGATGACGGCAGCGGCCATCTTGCGGCGCGCGCTTTCGATATCCACGATCTCGCCGGTATAGGGGCTGACGATCGGGCTGCGGTTCAGGTCGTAAAAGCGCTTGCCGGTGGTCGGGCAAATGCGCTTCGTGCCCCATTCTGCCTTGGGCATGGTTTTCCCTTTTCAGGCTGGCCTTTTCAGGCGGATGTCCAGAGTCGCAGCCGATTGCCACAAGTGCCCGGAACTGTCAAAGCCTTTGTGCGCCGATTTCGACCGATTGCGACTGGCCCTCACATCGCTATTCTGGCCGTCCGTTTCAAGAGGTTCCATGCCCGTCCTTCCCGGCCCGCCTCCGCTCGAGATCACGCTGCGCCGCTCGGCCCGGGCGCGGCGATTCTCGTTGCGTGTCAGTCGGGTAGACGGGCGCATCACGCTGTCCTTGCCCGTGCGCGCCCGCGAGGCCGAAGCGATGGCCTTTGCCCGGTCGCAGGAGGGCTGGCTGCGCGATGCGCTCGCCCGGTTGCCGCAGACCGATTTCGTCGGCATCGGTTCGGAGATTCCGGTCGAAGGTCGCCCGGTCCGCCTTGTTCGCGGCGAGGGGCGCAAGATCGTGCTGGCGGGCGATTCTCTGCAGATTCCCGGCGATCCGGCACAGGCGGGCGCGCGGGCGCAGGCCTGGCTCAAGGCGCTGGCGCGGGACCGGCTGGTGGCGGCCTCTGACCATTACGCCGCGGTGATCGGCCATCAGGTTGCCCGCGTGACGCTGCGCGATACCCGCTCGCGCTGGGGCTCGTGCAGCCATGACGGCGCCTTGATGTATTCCTGGCGGCTCATCCTGGCGCCGCCCCCGGTGCTGGCTTACGTCGCGGCGCACGAGGTCGCACATATGCTGGAAATGAACCACTCCGACCGGTTCTGGGCGGTGGTCGAACGGCTTTATCCCGGCTGGCAGGCGGAACGGCGCTGGCTGCACAGCCATGGCACCGCCCTGCATGCCCTGCGCTTCACCGCCGCCCCAGACTGAACCCGTGGATGGAATGTGGGATTGACCCCCGCGCGGGCTTCATGTTCGCTGTCGCCATGACCGACCTGCCCCGCCCCTCGCCCCGTCTTGCCGACCCGAATGCCGCCGCGCACGAACGGGTGTTCCGCACCTTGCGCCAGCAGGTGATGCATGGCGAGCTTGCGCCCGGTCAGGCGCTCACCCTGCGGGGTATCGCGGCCCAGTTCGGCGTGTCGATGACCCCCGTGCGCGAGGCCGCCCGGCGGCTGGCGGCCGAAGGCGCGCTGACGATTTCGTCCTCGGGCCGCATCACCACGCCCGACCTGACCCCGGAGCGGATCGAGGAACTGGCCGCCATCCGCGCCCTGCTGGAGCCCGAAATGGCGGCCCGCGCCCTGCCGCGGGTCCATTTCGCGCTGATCGACCGGCTGGCCGCGATCAATTCGGCCAATCAGGAGGCGGTGATGAATCAGGATGCAGTCGCCTATGTGCGCACCAATCTGGAGTTCCACCGCACGCTCTACCTGCGCGCCCAGACCCCGGCGATGCTGGCGATGATCGAGACCGTCTGGCTGCAACTTGGTCCCACGATGCGCGCGCTATACCAGAAGATCCGCCGCCGTGACCTGCCGCAGCACCACCGGCTGATTCTGGCCGCGCTGCGCGCCGGGGACGAGCCGGGGTTGCGTCTGGCGGTGCGTACCGATGTGACGCAGGGGTTGCGGCATCTGATCGGCTGAACTGCCTTTTCCGTCGGGGAAGGGACCTTCCGACGAGAAACGCCGCATGCCCCCGAGGAGGTCAGCCGATCAGCACCACCAGCCACGCCACGCCACCCGCCAGCGCCGTCAGCGCCACCGCCGCGCTGCCGCAATCCTTGGCCTTCTTCGCCCGCGGGTCGATGTCGCGGGACAGGTAATCCACCACTTCCTCAAGCCCGGTGTTCATCAGCTCCGCCGCAAGGATCAAAAGGCCCAGCACCCAGATCAGCGCGCGCTCGACGGGTGTCATTTCGACCAGAAACGTCGCCGCGATGGACAAGACATTCACCACCGTCCATTGCCGGAGCGTCTTTTCACTGGCCCATGCCGCCGCCCAGCCCTGCCAGGACCACAGGCAGGTGTTCCAGAACCGCCGCGCCTCGGCGACGAGAATGGCGCGCATGAAAAGCCTCCCAGACTCTGCTCCCGGACTCAGGCGGGCAGGCTATGCCTTCGCCGCCTGCTTCTGCAAGGCCTCCAGATAGGCCCGCGTGCAGGTCACGACATGGGCAAAGCGGTCGCCGCCGAGATGCACCCCGCCATACCAGCGCGTCACCACCACGATGTGATCGACCAGCGCCGCGCGCTCCAGCATCTTCAGGATCACCGCCCCCGCGCCCGCCTCGCCATCGTCATTCTTCACCGGGCCAGCCTCCGAAAAGACGCAGGCCCAGGTGTTGTGGGTTGCCTTGGCGAATTTCTTGGCGCGCTTCAGTTCGGCCAGAAAGGCCTCGGCACCGGCGCGGCCCTGAACCGGGCCGCCCGTCACGGCATAGCGCGACCCCCGGTCACGCAGGACATCTTCGATCTGCAACATGGCGCCAGCCTAACCGCTGGTCCCCCCCGAGGAAACCCCGACCCGGCTGGCAAGTTCCGCGCGGCATGCTAGGCTTGCCCCGCCCCCAAGGAGCCCCGTTCGTGCCCGGCCATGTCCTGATTTCCTCGCTCAAGAACGAAGGCCCGTTCATTCTGGAATGGGTCGCCCATCACCGGGTTCTGGGCTTCGACGCCATCCATGTCGCCTCGAACGATTGCACCGACGGCTCGGAGGTGCTGCTGGAGGCGCTGGCCCGGGCCGGGATCATCAGCCATACGCCAAACCTGCTGCACCCCGGCGACATCCCGCAACATGCGGGCTATGAAAAGATCCGCGCCGCCCATCCGATCGACCGGGCCGACTGGCTGATGATGCTCGACACCGACGAATTCCTGAACATCCATGTCGGCGGGCACCGGGTGCAGGATCTGACGGCTCTGGCCAGTGGGGCCGACATCGTCAGCCTGTCCGCCCGCAGCTTTTCCGACCTGCCGCAGACCGCCTGGCAGCCCGGCCCCGTCACCCGCGCCTTTCCCATGGCCCATGCCCGGCACCATCGCGCCAGCCAGTCGGTCAAGACCCTGACCCACGACCCGGCGCGCTTTGGCGGCATTCACAACCACCACATGATCGGCTTTCGCGGCAGTGCGCCCTTGCGGGTGTTCAGCGCCCAGACCGGCGAGACGCAGGAGATCGCCAAGGGAACGCCCTTGGGCGACCGGCTGCGGCACATCCCGAAAGAGGCGGTGGGCTACAAGCTGGCGCAGTACAACCATTACGCCATCAAGACGCTGGACAGCTACCTGCTGCGCCGCGACCGCGGGCGCGGTGCTGCGGCAGGCAAGGCGGGTGCGGCCAATGACCGGCACACCTTCGACTATTTCACGCGACGCGCCGGGCGCGGCACGCCCGAGCCGTCGATCCAGCGCTATTTTGCCGAGACCGACCGGCTCATCGCCGAGCTGCTGGCCGATCCGGCCATCGCCGCCGCGCACCGCGCCTGCGAGGCCGCCCATGCCGCCGCCATTGCGGCAATCCGGGCCGCGCCGGACTGGACCTAGCCGCGCAGCGACCCGATCGCGGGCGCGTTCTGGCAGAAATCGGGCAGGGCTTCTGCCTTGACCGTGCTGGCCAGCCAGTCGGTGCATTTCACGGTCTGGCCGCAGGTGCGGCAGGCCTCGACCATGCAACCAAGTTCCCCCCGGCTGAGCCAACCCTCGACCACCGCCTCGGTCAGCGAGATGCCCACCGTCCGGGCCATGCCGCGTGTAAAGCCCCACGCGCGGGGCGCTTCAGGATAGCCGATCATGCCATTTCCTCGGGCTTGCAGTTCATCTGACCCGCAGCATGCGCCCATCAGGACGTGGCGCCTTGACGCAGATCAAAACGCCGGCCGGGCGTTTCAACCGCCGAGCCGCGCCAGAGTGGCCGCGACCACGCGCTTGCGGTCGGCATTGGCAGGATGGGTGCCAAGGAACTGGTCGCCCGGATCGGGCATCCGGTCAAAGAAGGCGGCCCCCAACATCGGATCATAGCCCGCGACAAGGGCGATCTCGGTGCCAAGGCTGTCGGCCTCCAGCTCGAACTCCTTGGAAAAGCGCCGCGCGCCCACTGTGGCGCCAAGATCCTGCGCCGTGGCGACCGCCTGTTCGCCCGCGCCGCTGACCTGCGCCAGCACGCCAGCCAGCACCGCCCCCGCAAGGGCCGTATTCTGCTGGCGCGGGATATGGCCCGCGATATGATGCGCCGCTTCGTGCCCGAGCACGAAGGCCAGCTCGTCGCGGTTGCGGGCATCGCGGATCAGCGGCACCGTAAAGGCCAGAATCGGCCGCCCGGCCTCGTCCAGCGTCTGGAAGGCGTTCGGCGGCTGGCCGGGGCGGTCGTCGATCACGATGCGGAAATCACAATTGGCCACGCGGCGCAGCGACCGGCAATATTGTTCGGCAACCGGCTCGACGCGGGCGACCACCGCGACAAAGTTTTCCGCCGCCGTTTCCACCGGCAGGATCGGGGCGGCCTCAAGTTCCGGCAGCGGGGCGGCAGGCGCCGTCATCACCGGCCCGATCTGCACGCACCCCTGCATCCCCGCTGCAACCACCGCCAGAAGAACCCTGTTCACCATGGCCCGCCCTCCTCTTTGCCCGATTTTTCGCCTCTCTAGCAGCCACCTGCCCCCACCCGCCAGAGCCTCACGCAAATCTGAGCGGGCTTGCCCGTGCCGACCTGGGGGCGTAGCATGCGCGCATGTTCACCATCGAGCACGAATTCGACGCGACCGTCATCACCCTCGTCGACGAGGGGGACCGGGACATGCCGTTGCAGGAAGATGTCATCATCGAAGCCTTCGAGGATTGCGTGGTGATCCGGCAGGTCGACGACATGACCGATGAGCCGCAGGTCATCACCCTGTCGATGGCGCAGCTGGCCGATCTGGCCGCCGCCCTGGACCTGCCCGAGGGCAGTTACCGGGTGGAAAAGGCCGCCAAGGGCTGACGCTTCGCTGCCCTACTGCGCCAGCCGGAACACCTTGTCGCGCGAGGTTGCGCCCCGCACCAGCACCAGCCGCGACTTGGCCACGCCCAGCGCATGCGCCAGAAGCGCCTGCACGGCGGCGTTGGCCTTGCCATCCTCGGGCGGCGCAAAGACCGCGACCTTGAAGCCCGTGTCGTCGCGGCTGATCTCCTCGCGCCGCGCCCGTGGTGTCACGCGCAGCGCGAATTCCGCCCCCGTCACCGCCAGTTCTGCCCAGGCACCCTTTTGCATGGCCGCAAGGTGAGCCTTCGCCGTCGCACATGCAAGCCCGCTTGACGCCCCGCCGGCTTTCCCCGACACCTTGGCCGACCCCGACACCTTGGCCGACAAGGAGACCCGCATGCCGACCCCGAACCCCGCCGCCTTCGCCTTTCTTGCCGCGCGCCAGTCGCAACCGGCCAAGCTGTTTTCCGGCCCCGTGCCCTCACGCGCCGAGCTGGAACCGATCCTGGCCGCCGCGCTGCGGGTGCCGGATCATGGCAAGCTGGAACCCTGGCGGCTGATCGTGCTGACGCGGCCCGACATGGAGCGGCTGGCCGCCATGGCCGAGGCGCGGGCGCTGGAACTTCGCGGCGATGCCGAGAAGATCGAGAAAGGCCGGGGGCAGTTCGACCGTGGCGGGCTGGCCGTGGTGGTGATCTCGGCGCCGCAGGACGTGCCGAAAATCCCGCTGGCCGAACAGAAACTGTCGGCGGGGGCGGTATGCATCAGCCTGTTGAACGCCGCCACGGCGGCGGGCTGGGGGGCGAACTGGCTGACCGGCTGGACCAGCCATGACGCCGAATTCTGCGCCCGCGCCTTCGGCTGCAAGGGGGCCGAGGCCGTGGCGGGCATCGTCCACATCGGCACCCCCGGACCCGCCGCGCCAGAGCGCCCGCGTCCCGACCTGGCCCGCGTCGTGCAATGGGGTCTTGCGTGATCTTCTCCAGCTTCTTCAAGGCCTTGGGCCAGATGGGCGATGCCCGCTTCCGCCGGGTCATGCTGCTGGGCGTGCTGCTGGCGCTGGCGCTGCTCGCCGGGGTCTACGCGGCCTTCCTCTGGCTTCTCGAAAGCGTGGTGCCGGGGTCTGTGGAAATCCCCTTCGTCGGCCCGGTCGGCGGCATCGACACGCTGCTCGGCTGGGGCTCGTTTCTGTTGATGCTGGGGCTGTCGGTGTTTCTGATGGTGCCCGTCGCCTCGGCCTTCTCGGGACTGTTTCTGGAAGACATCGCCGATGCAGTCGAGGACCGGCATTATCCGAACCTGCCGCCGGTCGAACCGCTGCGGCTGGCCGATACGCTGGTTGACAGCCTGAATTTCCTTGGCCTTCTGGTCGCCGCCAACGCGCTGGCGCTGATCCTTTACGCCTTTGCCGGGCCGCTCATTCCCGTGGTGTTCTGGGCGCTGAACGGCTGGCTTCTGGGGCGGGAATATTTCACCCTCGTCGCCATGCGCCGGCTTGGGCGTACCGGGGCCAAGGCCTTGCGCGCGGAAAACAGGGGGCGCATCTGGCTTGCCGGAACGCTGATGGCCGCGCCGCTGTCGATCCCGCTCGTGAACCTCGTCATTCCGGTGCTGGGCGTGGCGACCTTCACCCACCTGTTCCACAAGATCATGGCCGGCCGCTGATCAGTTCAGGATGTGGAACACGTCCATGTTGTCGCGCGTGATGACGCCCGAGGTGATGACCAGATAAAGCCCGGCAAAGATCACCACCGCGATGACTGTAGTGATCTTCGCCTTCTTGCCGATCATCGGGTCTGCCGGGGCCGAGGCCGGCGTGCCCGGCGTGACGGAGCCATCCTCCGCCTGCGACTTGAAGCGGAAGGGCAGGACGCAAAAGAACACCATGAACCAGGTCACGGCGAACAGCACGATGGCGGCGGTGATGGTCATACCTGCTCCAGTTCCACCAGACAGCCGTTGAAATCCTTGGGATGCAGGAACAAGACCGGCTTGCCATGGGCGCCGATCTTCGGTTCGCCGGTGCCCAGCACCCGCGCGCCCGACGCCTTCAGGTGATCGCGGGCGGCAAGGATGTCCTCGACCTCATAGCAGATGTGATGGATGCCGCCGGAGGGGTTCTTTTCAAGGAACCCCTTGATCGGGCTGTTGTCGCCCAAGGGGTACAAAAGCTCGATCTTGGTGTTCGGCAGCTCGATGAACACCACGGTCACGCCATGGTCCGGCTCGTCCTGGGCCGGGTTCACCTTGGCGCCAAGCGTGTTGCGATACTGCGCGGCGGCGGCCTCAAGGTCGGGCACGGCGATGGCGACATGGTTCAGGCGTCCGATCATGAGGGGCTCCGGGCGTTGCGCGTTTCCCGTCTTATGCGAAGACGGACGGTGTTCGGCAAGGGGCCGGGCGGAGGCCGGGCAGAAAATCTCGCAAAAGCCGGCGGGTCTTTACCGGCTGTTAGGCAAGACAGGGTCTACTGACCCCAAGCCTGCTGCCAAAGGTCCGCCATGCCCCGGAAACAGACGCCGCCCCCGTCCTCGCCGCCCGACCGCGGGCCGCCCCTGCCCGGCCTGTCCTGCGGCCCGTTTGCCGGCGCCCGGCCACTCACGGGCTGGGTGACGGACCTGCCGCTGCAGGGGGTGACGATCCTTGCGGTGGAGGACAGCCGCTTTGCCTGCGAGGCGCTGCGCCTGATGGCGCGGCGGGCCGGGGCGCGGCTGCGACGCGCCGAAACGATCGAGGCCGCGCGCGGGCATCTGCGCGTCTACCGGCCCGACGTGGTGCTGGTCGATCTCGGGCTGCCCGATGGCCGGGGCGAGGCGCTGATCCAGCAGATCCTGCACCGGCAACGCCGGCCCCCGGTGGTGATCGGCATGTCCGGCAACCCCGACGGCCGCGCGACGGCGCTCGCGGCCGGGGCGGCCGGCTTCATCGACAAGCCGCTGGAGAATGTCGCGCAGCTCTGCCGCGCGCTGCGGCCGCTTCTGCCGGAGCTGGACATCCATCCGCCCCCGATCGGGCGCGGGCGCGACCTGCCGCCGGATCCCCTGGCGCTGCGCGATGACCTGGCTTTTGCCGCCAGCGCCTTGCAGGGCGTGCCGGAACCGGGGCGGCAGCGGTATGTCAGGGCCTTTCTTGCCGGAATTGCCGCCCACGCCCAGGACCGGGAGCTGGCGGAAGCGGCCCGTTCGGCGGAGAACGGTCCAGGGCTGGAGCGGTTGCGCCAGATGCTGGAGGCGCGGCTGAAGGCAGGCGGCGGGCTTGCCGCTTCGCGCTGACCGCCGCTCCTCGAGCGCCTTCGGCTTCTCGTCGGGGAGGGCGGGCCAAGGGGAACGCGCAGGGCCACGCTTGGCCCTGATCCCGGTTGTGCGGACGAAACAGACCGCCCCGAGGAGCGACGCAGTCGACGACGAGGCGCCCCGCTGCCTCAGCGCAAGCCGGGGTCCTCGGCCACCCGCACCAGCCGCGTCAGATCGGACAGCCGCTCTCTCTGCCGCCCTGCCGCGTCGAAGTTGCGCGGCGCCAGCCAGGCCTTGTAGGCCTCGGCCAACGCCGGCCATTCGGCGTCGATCACCGCGAACCAGGCGGTATCGCGGTTGCGGCCCTTGACCACGGTGGCCTGCCGGAAAATCCCCTCATAGCTGAAGCCCAGCCGCTGCGCCGCCCGGCGCGAGGCCATGTTCAGCGCGTTGCACTTCCATTCATAGCGGCGATAGCCGGCGCGAAAGGCCCAGTCCATCATCAGAAACATCGCCTCGGTCCAGACCCGCCCCCGGGCTAGCTCGGGCGACAGGCAGATATGGCCAACCTCGATCGACCCGGCGGCCGGCGTGATGCGCAGATAGCTCGCCACCCCGCCACAATGCCCGCTCGCCCGGTCGCGCAGCACATAGAACAGCGGGTCCTCGCCGCTTGCGGTCTCCTTGGCCCAGCGATGATAGGCCGCGGCCGAAGAGAACGGGCCATAGGGCATGTAATCCCACAGCCGGTCATGGCCGGAATAGGCGCGGTGCAGGTCGGCGGCATGGGCGTCGGCATCCATCCGCTCCAGCCGCACATAGCGGCCTTCAAGCGGCACACCTGCCGGCGCGGGCGGCGGGGTCCAGCCGGGAAGCGGGGTTCCCAAAAGATCATCTGTCATCTGGCACATCCTTTGGCCTTTTTATGGAAGGCCAAGGGGGCAAGGGCAAGAGGTCTATAGGATCAACCCGGGATCGTCGCCCATCTCCAGACCGGGAAACACCTTGCTCTGCAGCAGCGTCCGGTCAAAGCCGTAAAGCCCGCGCATGGCATGCGCCGCCCAAGTTCGCACATCCGAAGTCGGCATCAGGTCGCGCCGGTCAAACAGCGCGGCTTCCGACAGGCCCGGCCACTGGCCGTAAACCTTGCCGCCGCGGATCGCCCCGCCCGCCGCCAGCATCGCGCCCGCGGTGCCGTGGTCGGTGCCGCCAGTGCCGTTCTCCGCGACGGTGCGGCCGAACTCGGTCATGGCCAGCACGGTCGTCTTGCCCCAGATCTCCGGCCCGAGATCGGCTTTCAGCCGCAAGATCACCTGTTCCAACTGCCGCAGAGACTGGCCCAGCCGCTTGCCTTGCGCCTTGTGCGTGTCCCAGCCGGTCAGCGAAAAGGCCGCGATCCGGGTTTCCTGACGCAGCTTTTCGGCGGCATAAGCGGCGACGCGGCCCGCCTCACCGCGCTTGGCCTGCCGCATGGCCTTGGCCGGATCCATCTCGGCGGCCATGTCCATGTCCTCGGCACCGCCCAGCAGCAGCGCCTCGGCGGCGGCGGACTGGAAGAGCGCGTCATCGTGGTAGACCTGCTCCAGCAACAACTGGGCTTGCGGCGACAAGTCGACCGCGGTGTCCGGCGCCCATTCCAGCACCGGGGCCGGACCGCGCAGGACGCGCATTTCCTGCCGCCCGACCGCAAAGGCGGTTTCCGCCTTCAGCCCCGGAACCGATTGCAAAAGCCGGTTGAGCCAGCCGTCGCGCACCTGCGAAATCGGCAGGTCCGGGCCGGTCCCGGCCTCCAGCAGGTCTTGGCCGTCGAAATGGCTGCGCTTGTCGCGGTAGGGCGTCGAGGTGGCATGGACAAAGGCCAGCTCTCCCGCGGCCCAAAGCGGATGCAGGCCGGAAAGCCCCACATGCATTCCGAAAAACCCGTCCAGTTCAAGATGTTCCGCTTTGCCCAGCGTGGGCCGATAGGTCGCGAAATCCTTGTCGCCAAGCGGGCGCACCACATCCAGCCCGTCCATCGCCCCACGCAGGATGATGACGACCAGCCGCTGGTCGCCCAGCCCCTTGCCGCTTGCGGTGCCGGCAAGCGTCACCGTCGTCAGGAACGGATGGGCCGCGGCCGAACATCCGAACGCGCCCAAGCCCCGCAACAGCGCTCTGCGATCCATCATTGGCTTACCTCCGGTTGAATTCAGGGCTGGCGAACACGATCCCCACGCCTTCGGCCACGGTTTCCGCCCGCACCACGGCCCAAAGCGTCGCCGCCGAGGCCCGGTCGGCCAGAACGGTTTCCGCCAGGGCCTTGGGATGCGGCAAGGGGTCGACGAGTTCCGCCGGCCAGCGCATGGCCCAGCCGATCCTTTCGGCCAGACCCTGCGGCGTGATCCAGCTTTCGATGTCTTCCGGCCAGCCGTCCGGGCCGGGCGGATTTTTCCAGCTCTGCCCCATGGCCCGCAACGGGGCGAGAACGACCTCGACCAGCCGCTCGCGCGGCCAGTTCATCACCGTCTCGCCGGTCAGCCCCAGCCCCTTGAGGGCCGCCACCACAAAATCCCAGGGCTGCCGGGCCTTGGCCGCGGAACCGGCAAAGGCCGCTTCATGGCGCAGCATGGTTCCGTAGACCTCGATCAGCGAGCCGCCCGTCCTTTGCCAGGTCTCGGCCATGGCCGCGACCATGCTGTCGTCCGGCGCGTCCGACAGGAAATGCACGGCAAGCTTGCGGGAAATATGGCGGGCGGTGTCCGGGTGGCGCGCAAGCTCGGCCAGAAAGGCCCGGATCGGCGCCTCGCCCTTGCCTTCATAGCTCTTGCCCAGAACCTCTTCCGGGCCCGGCTCGGCCAGATTGGGCTGGAAGGCATAGCCGCGGCGCGCGTCATAGGTCAGGCCGGTCAGCAACTCCGCCAGTTGCCG
Organism: Tabrizicola oligotrophica; assembly: GCF_011008935.1. GTDB lineage: Bacteria > Pseudomonadota > Alphaproteobacteria > Rhodobacterales > Rhodobacteraceae > Tabrizicola_A > Tabrizicola_A oligotrophica. The sequence continues at coordinate 78,508 of NZ_JAAIVJ010000004.1, forward strand.
GACATCGGTCTGGCTATAGCCCGCGCCGACCCCCATCGTATGCAGTTCCAGCAATTCGCGCGCGAGGTTTTCGTTCAGCCCGCCGCCCCGCCGCTTCGCCTTGGCCGAATTCGGCCCGACCGAGCGGGTCTGGTCAAGGTAAAGCAACATGACCGGATGATGCACCACCGCCGACAGCATGTCGCCGAACTGGCCGGACAGATGGGGGCGAACCGCATCCTCGACAAAGGCATAGGACGCGATGGACCTCGCCTGCGCGCCGGAGCTGACCGTGAAATGGTCGGCCCAGAAGGCCAGCAGCCTTTCGCGCAGGGCGTCCGGAGCGTCGATTGACCGCGCGATCGTGGCCCGCAGGGCGCGGAACCCTTCCCGCTTCAACTCTTCATCCACCGTCTTCTGCCTTGCCAGCAAGTCAGGGTCGGTCTTTGCCGCCTTCTTGTTCTGCGCGATCTCGGACGTTCTTTCATGCACCCAGTCATAGGACATGACCGGAAAGCGCCGGGCCATCTCATCGGGCCCCTGCAGGGCGGCGAGCATGGCGTCGGGCGTGGTGGGCGCCCCTTGAGTCAGAGGCAGGCCGCAACCGTAACGGAAGGCGACGAGGCTTGCGGGGGATGACATGCGAACTCCCAATCGACCGGTGACACGGGGTGAAATGACAAGGGTTGAAGTGACAAGGGGTGAAACGACTATGGGCGCGCTTTCCGTCGCTGGAAAGCGCGCCCATCGGCAGATTGGCGGAAAGCCGCCCTTACTCTTTCGGCACGACCCGCAGGTTCAGCTCGCGCAGCTGCTTCAGCATCGGCTCCGAGGGCGCCCCCATCAGCAGGTCTTCGGCACGCTGGTTCATCGGGAACATGATGACCTCGCGGATGTTGGCCTCATCGGCCAGCAGCATGACGATGCGGTCGATGCCCGCCGCACAGCCGCCGTGGGGCGGCGCGCCGTATTTGAACGCCTTGACCATGCCGCCAAAGCGCGTGTCGACCTCGGAATTCGGGTAGCCGGCCAGTTCGAAGGCCTTGTACATGATTTCCGGCTTGTGGTTGCGGATGCCGCCCGAGATCAGCTCATAGCCGTTGCAGGCCAGGTCATACTGATAGGCGTAAACCTTCAGCGGATCGCCGTTCAGCGCCTCCATCCCGCCTTGCGGCATGGAGAAGGGGTTATGGCTGAAGTCGATCGCGCCCTCATCGGTCTTTTCATACATCGGGAAATCGACGATCCAGGCGAACTTGAAGCAGTTTTCTTCAGTCAGGCCCAGCTCGCGGCCGATCTCGTTGCGCGCACGGCCGGCGACGGGTTCAAACACCTCGGGCTTGCCGCCAAGGAAGAATGCCGCATCACCCTCATCAAGGCCCAAGGCCACGCGGATCGCCTCGGTCTTTTCCTCGCCCAGCGCCTTGGCGATCGGGCCGGCGGCCTCGGTCGAGCCATCCTCGGCCTTGCGCCAGAAGATATAGCCCATGCCCGGCAGGCCCTCTTTCTGGGCGAAGGCGTTCATCCGGTCGGCAAACTTGCGGCTGCCGCCGGTCGGCGCCGGAATGGCGCGCACTTCGTTGCCTTCGGTCTCCAGCAGCTTGGCGAAGATCGCAAAGCCCGAGCCGCGGAAATGCTCCGACACATCGGCCATCTTGATCGGGTTGCGGAGGTCGGGCTTGTCAGAGCCATACCATTTCAGGCTGTCGCGATAGGCGATCTTGGTCCAGTCGGAATAGACTTTCTTGCCCGGTGCGAATTCCTCGAAAATGCCCTGAATGACCGGCTGGACGGCGGCGAACACGTCGTCCTGGGTCACAAAGGACATTTCGATATCAAGCTGGTAGAAGTCGGTCGGCGAGCGGTCGGCACGCGGGTCTTCGTCGCGGAAGCAGGGCGCGATCTGGAAATAGCGGTCGAAACCGCTGACCATGATGAGTTGCTTGAACTGCTGGGGGGCCTGCGGCAGGGCATAGAACTTGCCCGGATGCAGGCGCGACGGTACCAGAAAATCGCGCGCGCCTTCGGGGGAAGATGCCGTGATGATCGGAGTCTGGAATTCGTTGAAGCCCTGATCCCACATCCGGTTGCGGATCGAGCGCACCACGTTCGAGCGCAGCATCATGTTGCGATGCAGCTTGTCGCGGCGCAGATCGAGGAAGCGATAGGTCAGCCGGGTTTCTTCCGGGTAGTCGACATCGCCGAAAACCGGCATCGGCAGATCGCCTTCGACGGCGCCCAGCACAGTCAGGCCAGTGGCGTAGACTTCGATCTCGCCCGTCGGCAGCTTGGGGTTCACAAGGGACGCATCGCGCGCCTTGACCCGGCCGTCGATGCACACCACCCATTCGGCGCGGATCTTGTCAATGGCGGCAAAGGCCGGGCTGTCGCTGTCGGCCAGCACCTGCGTGATGCCGTAATGGTCGCGCAGGTCGATGAACAGCACCCCCCCATGGTCGCGCACCCGATGGACCCAGCCCGACAGGCGGACCTCTTGTCCGACATGGGCGGTGTTCAGGGCGGCGCAGGTATGGCTGCGATAGGCGTGCATCATCTTCCCCTTTGCGAGGCTTCAAGCGGTTTCGCGCCGATACACCTTGGCGCGGGCGTGAAGTCAAGGGCAACCCGCGCTCATCGTCGGGCCTGCGCCCGCTCTTCGCCGGAGATTTTCCGGTCTGCGGGTCGCCCGGGGTGCGAGCCTGGGCCTCCGGCGGGAGTATTTTGCCAAGAGGAAGCCCCGCAGAGGAATATTTCCCGCCCCCCCTTCCCTTCGGCAAAAGGCTGGCTATAGTCCCGCCTCATGGCACGGACCCGCATCTTTACTGGCATGCCCACGCCCGCATTCGCGGCGCGGCTTCCCCGTGGTCTTCTCCTTCTTAGCAGCCTCTGAGCGTGCCCAAGGGCGCGACCGCTCGGAGGTGACCAGCGCCCAGGACACGCAAAGCTAAGACACGAAGGATTCCCGACATGACCAAGACCGACCAACCCCGCGTCATCATTTTCGACACCACCCTGCGCGACGGCGAACAATCGCCCGGCGCCACCATGACCCATGAGGAAAAGCTGGAGATCGCCGGCCTTCTGGACGAAATGGGCGTCGACGTGATCGAAGCCGGTTTCCCGATTGCCTCGGAAGGGGATTTCACCGCCGTCAGCGAAATTGCCAAGCGGGCAAAGACCTCGACGATCTGCGGCCTTGCGCGCGCCAATTTCAAGGACATCGACCGCTGCTGGGAGGCGGTGAAATACGCGAAATCGCCGCGCATCCACACCTTCATCGGCACCTCGCCGCTGCACCGTGCCATTCCGAACCTGACCATGGACGAGATGGCAACGCGCATCCATGACACCGTGACCCATGCCCGCAATCTGTGCGACAACGTGCAGTGGTCGGCGATGGACGCGACGCGCACCGAGCATGATTACCTGTGCCGCGTGGTGGAAATCGCCATCAAGGCCGGCGCCACCACGATCAACATCCCCGACACCGTGGGCTATACCGCGCCGCGCGAAAGCGCCGATCTGATCGCCATGCTGCTGGCCCGTGTACCCGGCGCCGACAAGGTGATCTTTGCCACCCATTGCCACAATGACCTTGGCATGGCGACGGCGAATGCCCTGGCCGCCGTGGATGCCGGCGCGCGCCAGATCGAATGCACGATCAACGGTCTGGGCGAGCGGGCCGGCAATACCGCGCTGGAAGAAGTCGTGATGGCGATGAAGGTGCGCAACGACATCATGCCCTACAGGACCGGCATCGACACGACCAAGATCATGAACCTCAGCCGCCGGGTGTCGTCGGTCTCGGGCTTTCCGGTGCAGTTCAACAAGGCCATCGTCGGCAAGAACGCCTTCCTGCACGAAAGCGGCATCCATCAGGATGGCGTCCTGAAGAACGTCGAGACCTTCGAGATCATGAAGCCCTCGGATATCGGCCTGACGGCAAAGAACATCGCCATGGGCAAGCATTCCGGCCGCGCTGCCCTGCGCGCCAAGCTGAAAGAGCTGGGCTATGAACTGGCCGACAACCAGCTGAACGACGTGTTCGTGCGCTTCAAGGCCCTGGCCGACCGCAAGAAGGAAGTCTATGACGACGACCTGATCGCGCTGGTCGCCGACGAGCAGACCAATGACGCCCATGAATACCTGCAATTGAAGAAGCTGCGGGTGATCTGCGGCACCGAAGGCCCGCAAGAGGCCGACATGGTGCTGGCGATCGACGGGGTGGACCACCACATCGACGCCACGGGCGATGGCCCGGTGGATGCCGCCTTCATGTGCGTCAAGATGCTCTTCCCGCATCACGCCCGGCTGGAGGTCTATCAGGTGCACGCCGTGACCGAAGGCACCGACGCGCAGGCCACGGTCTCGGTGCGCCTGCAAGAGGACGGGCGGATCGTGACGGGATCCTCGGCCGATACCGACACCATCGTCGCCTCGACCAAGGCCTATATCAACGCCCTGAACAAACTGATCGTGCGCCGCACCAAATCAGCCCCGGGGGATGATGTGAAGACGGTCAGCTACATGGATCAGAAGTGATCACATGACGATGGCGAAAAACCTCGTCGCCGTCGCCCTGCTTCTGGTCGGAGCGCCGGGCGCGGCCGAAGAGGTTTCTTTCACGCTTAAAACCCGGCCTGATCTGGCCGAGGGAATCGCGGCCCTTCCCCGTCTTGTCGGAGAGGGCCAAGCCATCAGGCAGATCAATGCACTTCTTTCCGCCAAGGATGCAGAGGTTCTGGCACTTGCCAAAGATTGCAACTCCGACCCACCGAACTCGTTTTATGAGCGCAGCCTCGCAGTAACCTTCGACGGGCCGCTTTTGTTGTCGATCTTGGTCGAGACGGCTTTCTATTGCCCCGGCGCGGCACACGGGTTATCATGGGTGGAGCCCCTGAATTTCGATGTGAGTCTTGGCACCGCGACCGACATGCATGGCGTTTTCCCCGCTGCGTTCATCGCGAAACCGACAACAGACCCGAAGGGGTATCTCCCGCCAAGGTTCACGCCAGAGGTGGCCGAACTCTACATCTCCTCCGATCCGGAAATTGACCCAGATTGTGCCAATCTCATCCGGGACAACGAGGGGCTGTTCGATGTTTGGCCAAATGCCGCACAACACGGCCTGACGTTGATGCCGTTCGGCTTGGCTTATTTTTTTACCTTTTGTCAGAACCCGGTCACCATCCCGACGGCAACCTTGAGACAGCTTGGCTTTGACAAAGCCCTGCTCGAAGCATTGGAAGCCTCGGAATAGGGCGGTGGGCCTGCGCGTCGTGGGCCTGCGCGTCGTCGGGGCTCACACATAGCGCGCCGTCGCGTCACGTTTATCGGGCCTACCCGGGCACCGAAACTGCTGGCCAATATTGTGCAGGTTTGCTTCACTGGCCCACAATCGAACCCGAATGAGGCCCCCCATGACCGGCACCGTCCGCCTTCACCGCGTCTTCGCCTGCCCGCCCGCCAAGCTCTACCGCGCCTTCACCGAGGCCGATGCCTATGCCACATGGCTGCCGCCCTATGGTTTCACCGCCACCGTTCACCGGATGGAGGCGCGGGTGGGCGGCGGCTTTCACATGTCGTTTCGCAACTTCACCACCGGCCAGTCGCACAGCTTTGGCGGCACCTATCTGGAACTGGTCCCCCCGGCCCGCATCCGCCACACCGACCGCTTCGACGACCCGGCCTTGCCGGGCGAAATGATGGTGACGATTGACCTGACCGCCGTGATCTGCGGCACCGAGCTGGCCATCGTGCAAGAGGGGATCCCCGACCAGATCCCGGTCGCCGCCTGCTATCTTGGCTGGCAAGACTCGCTGACCAAACTGGCGCGGCTGGTGGAACCGGATCTCCAAGGCTGACGCTCAGGTTTGGAAAAGTCAAAACTGGGGTAAATATCGCACCTCATCTGCCATGAAATGCTCGATTTGTGATACTGCAAGGCAGTCGGGCGGATAAGTGCCAGCGGCCTTCGCGGCCCTTCCCCTTCTTGCCCCCAATGCCTATATGAAAGCGCCCGCCTCATCCGCCTGAGTCGCGGGCACAGCTTCATTCGCGGATCAAGGACCTCATCGGCATGTCTCTCCTCAACGGCCTCTTTTCGTCCGACATGGCCATCGACCTCGGCACGGCCAATACGCTGGTCTACATGCGCGGCAAGGGGATCGTGCTGAACGAGCCTTCGGTCGTGGCCTACCACGTCAAGGACGGCAAGAAGCAGGTTCTGGCGGTGGGTGAAGACGCCAAGCTGATGCTGGGCCGCACCCCCGGCACCATCGAGGCGATCCGCCCGATGCGCGACGGGGTCATCGCCGATTTCGACAGTGCCGAGCAGATGATCAAGCACTTCATCCGCAAGGTCCACAAGCGCACCACCTTCGCCAAGCCGAAGATCATCGTCTGCGTGCCGCATGGCGCGACCCCGGTGGAAAAGCGCGCCATCCGCCAGTCGGTGCTGTCCGCCGGCGCCCGCCGGGCGGGCCTCATTGCCGAACCGATCGCGGCGGCCATCGGCGCAGGCATGCCGATCACCGATCCCACCGGCAATATGGTGGTCGACATCGGCGGCGGCACCACCGAGGTCGCGGTGCTGTCGCTTGGCGACATCGTCTATGCCCGCTCGGTCCGCGTCGGCGGTGACCGCATGGACGAGGCGATCATCTCCTACCTGCGCCGCCACCAGAACCTCCTGATCGGCGAATCCACCGCCGAACGCATCAAGACCTCGATCGGCACCGCCCGGATGCCCGATGACGGGCGCGGCACGGCAATGACCATCCGCGGCCGCGATCTTCTGAACGGCGTGCCGAAGGAAACCGAAATCAACCAGGCCCAGGTGGCCGAAGCGCTGTCCGAACCGGTGCAGCAGATCTGCGACGCGGTGATGCAGGCGCTGGAAACCACGCCGCCCGACCTGGCTGCCGATATCGTCGACCGCGGCGTTATGCTGACCGGCGGCGGCGCGCTGCTTGGCGATCTCGACCTGTCGCTGCGCGAGCAGACCGGGCTTTCGATCTCGGTCGCCAATGAATCGCTGAACTGCGTGGCGCTTGGCACCGGCAAGGCGCTGGAATACGAAAAGCAGCTTTCCCACGTCATCGACTACGACAGCTGAGACCGGAACGGCCGATCCGCAGAAGATCCGCGCAATTCGACTAAAATTGTGCTTCATCTGTTCATAAATATCCCACGGGGGTCCGGGGGTGTGAAACCCCCGGCGGCCCCCGCCTGAAACCACCTATCCGATCCGGCACCCATGGCTCGCAACTCCACCGATCCCGAAGAGTTCCACCGCCCGCTGCGCCGGGTTCTGGTGGGGCTTCTGGTGCTGTTCATGATCGGGCTTTTCGCGCTCTGGCGCATCGACAGCCCTCGGGTGGAACGCTTCCGCGCCGCGCTGATCGACCGCTTCGTGCCCTCGATGCAATGGGCCATGGCGCCGGTCACATGGGCCGCCGGAGTGGTGGATGATTTCCAGTCCTACTCCCGGCTTCTGGCACAGAACCAGCAGTTGCGCGAAGAGTTGAAGCAGATGCGGCAGTGGAAAGAGGCCGCGTTGCAGCTGTCGCAGACCAACGCCCGGCTTCTCGACCTCAATCAGGTGCGGCTCGATCCCCGGCTGACCCATGTCACCGGGGTGGTGATGGCCGACAGCGGCAGCCCGTTCCGGCAGTCGGTGTTGCTGAACGTCGGTGCGCGGGATGGCATTCTTGACGGCTGGGCCACCATGGACGGGCTGGGGCTGGTCGGGCGCATTTCGGGCGTCGGGGAAAAGACGGCGCGGGTCATCCTGTTGACCGATTCGAACAGCCGCGTGCCGGTGGTGGTGCAGCCCTCGGGGCAGAAGGCGATCCTGTCGGGCGACAATGGCGATCTGCCGCCGCTCGACTTCCTTGAAGACCAGACCGAGGTGCGCCCCGGCGATCAGGTGTTTTCCTCCGGCGATGGCGGGGTGTTCCCGGCCGGGCTTCTCGTCGGCTCGGTGGTGCTGGGTACTGACAAGCGCCTGCGCGTGGCGCTGGCCGCCGATTACCAGCGGCTTGAATTCCTGCGCGTCCTGCGCAGCCATGGGCTGGAAGCCATCACCGATCAGGGCGCGCTTCTGGCGCCCGACCCGGCCGAAATGCAGGGCCCGCCGGCGCCACCCGCGCTGACCTCGGGCGGCAGCAATTCGGCAGGCAGCTATTCGGCAGGCGGCAGATCGGGACACGGCCATGATTGACGGCGCCACCCGCGAGATCTGGCTTCACCGGGTTCTCTTCGTGGTGCTGGCGCTGGTCTTTCTGTTCTTCCGCCTGCTGCCCATCGCCGAGGCCATGCCCGCGGCCTGCGCGGGCGATGGCTGGTGCCGGGCGCTGGCCTGGCTGTCGCGCATGCCGGGGCCGGATCTTCTGTTGTGCATCGTCTTTGCCTGGACCATGCGGCGGCCCGACTATCTGCCGGCCCTGCTCATCGCGGCGGTCGTCCTGCTCGAGGACCTGATCCTGCTGCGTCCGCCGGGGCTTTGGACGGCCCTTGTGGTGATTGCCACGGAATTCATCCGCTCGCGCGTGGCGCTGACGCGCGAGCTGAACTTCGGGGTCGAATGGTTGCTGGTCTCGGCGATCATGGTCGGCCTGCTGGTCCTCTATCGCATCGCCTTCGGCCTTGTCCTCCTGCCGCAGCCTCCCTTCGGCTTCGCCATGGTGCAGGTGATCTGGTCAATCCTGTGTTACCCTCTGGTGGTCTTTCTTTCCCGCGTGGTGCTGGACCTTTACAAACCCGGCATGGGCGAGGTTGACGCATATGGGAGGCGGCTGTGAAACGGGTTGCCCGTGACTCCGAGGCCAGCGCGCGGCGGGTGACGCGGCGGGCGCTCCTGCTGGGCGGGGGCATGGCGGCAATGTTCGCGGCGCTTGGCTATCGCATGCGTTATCTCGGCGTCGAGCAGGCCGACGAGTTCCGCCTTCTGGCCGAGGAAAACCGGATTAACATGCGGCTCATTCCGCCGACCCGCGGCGTGATCCATGATCGCAACGGCAAGGTTCTGGCCGGCAACGAACAGAATTACCGCGTGGTGATGACGCGCGAGGATGCGGGCGATGTCGAGACGGTCCTGAACCGTCTGTCGCATGTCATCCCGCTGACGCGCTCCGACATCGCCGACGCGCTGGACGGGCTGGAAAAGAACAGCCCCTTCGTGCCGATCACCGTCAAGGACCGGCTGGACTGGGAAGAGTTCTCGCGCGTGGCCCTGAACGCCCCGGCCCTGCCCGGTGTCACCCCTGAAACCGGCATGTCGCGGGTCTATCCGCGCGATACCGATTTTGCCCATGTCATCGGTTACGTCGGCCCAGTGTCGGAAAAAGATTTCGAGGGCGTGGAAAACCCCGATCCCGTGCTGCGCATCCCCAAGTTCCAGATCGGCAAGATCGGTGTGGAAAAATGGCTTGAGGACACCTTGCGCGGCGAGGCTGGCACCAAGCGGATCGAAGTCAACCACATCGGCCGCGTCATGCGCGAGATCGACCGGATCGAGGGCACGCCCGGCGCGGACGTGCATCTGACGGTGGATGCCGGGGTGCAGAATTTCATTCAGGCCCGCATGGGCGAGGAAAGCGCCGCCTGCGTGATGATCGATGTGACGAACGGCGACGTGATTGCCGCCGTCTCGTCGCCCTCCTTCGATCCGAACCTCTTCGTGCGCGGCATTTCCAATTCGGATTTCCGCTTCCTGATGGATCACGATCACCGCCCGATGGCCAACAAGGCGGTGCAGGGGGCCTACCCGCCCGGCTCTACCTTCAAGATGGTGACGGCGCTTGCGGCGCTGGAAGACGGCGCCATCACCCCCGAAACCACCTTCCGCTGCCCCGGCTATTACGACGCGGGCGGTCGCAAGTTCCACTGCTGGCGGCGCGGCGGCCATGGGCCGGTGAACCTTGAACGCAGCCTGATGGAAAGCTGCGACGTCTTTTACTATGAAACCGCGCTCAAGGTCGGCATCGACAAGATTGCCGAGATGGGCCGCCGGCTGGGCCTGGGGCAACGGCATGACCTGCCGATGTCGGCAATCACCGAGGGCAACATGCCCGACAAGGCCTGGAAGCTGGAGCGGCACAAGGCCGAATGGCGGATTGGCGATACGATCAACGCCTCGATCGGGCAGGGCTATGTGCTGACCTCACCGCTGCAACTGGCGGTGATGACGGCGCGGATTGCCTCTGGCAAGGCCATCAAGCCGCGTCTGGTGCGCGCCATCGACGGGCAGGAAGTGCCGGTGGAACCGGCCGAAAGCATCGGGATCTCCACCTCGAACCTGACCGCCGTGCAGGGCGGCATGGTGGCGGTGATGAACGGCAAGTCGGGAACCGCGCGCTCCTCGCGCATCGTCGCCGAAGGCTTGCAGATGGCCGGCAAGACCGGCACCGCGCAGGTGCGCAACATTTCGGCGGCGGAACGGGCGGCGGGGGTGATCTCGAACGACCAGTTGCCGTGGAACCGGCGGGACCACGCGCTGTTTGTCGGCTATGGCCCGGCCGAAAATCCGCGCTATGCGGTGGCGGTCGTGGTGGAACATGGTGGCGGCGGCTCGACCGCGGCGGCACCGATCGCCCGCGATGCCTTGCTGCGCGCGATTTACGGCGCCGTGCCGCCGCTTGAGGCCTATCCCTCCGACCAGCGCGGCCGGATGGAAAGCCTGCTGAACGGGCTGGTGCTGCGCGGTGACGATGGCCGGCTTCCCCCGGCATCAGACACTTGAAGGGGGCAGGCGCATGAGTTTTCTCGAATACCGCGTCAAGACCGCCCCGACCGGGTTTTCCAAGGTCTTTGCGCTGAACTGGGCGCTGGTGCTGGTCGTCACCGCCGTCGCCGCCATCGGCTGGCTGATGCTCTATTCCATCTCGGGCGGGCGACTGGAGGTCTGGGCCGAGCCGCAGATGAAGCGCTATGTCCTGGGCCTTGTGCTGATGTTCGTCATCGCCTTCACGCCGATCTGGTTCTGGCGGTCGATGTCGGGCATGGCCTATGCCATTTCGATGATCCTGCTGCTGATCGTGGAATTCTTCGGCACCGTCGGCATGGGGGCGCAGCGCTGGATCGACCTTGGCTTCATGCGACTGCAACCGTCCGAGCTGATGAAAGTCACGCTCGTCATGGCCCTGGCCAGCTATTACGACGCGCTTGACGACAAGAAGATCTCGCGCCCGCTCTGGGTGCTGGTCCCGGTGGCGCTGATCGTGGCGCCCACCGTTCTGGTGCTGATGCAGCCGAACCTTGGCACCTCGATCATGCTCTTGGTCGTCGGGGCCTGCGTGATGTTCGCCGCCGGGGTAAGCTTCTGGTATTTCGGCGCCGTGCTGGCGCTGGTGGTGGGGGCAGTGGCCTCGGTGTTTTTGTCGCGCGGCACACCCTGGCAACTGCTGCACGATTACCAGTATGCCCGCATCGACACCTTCCTGAACCCCGCCGCAGACCCGCTGGGCGCGGGCTACAACATCATTCAGGCCAAGATCGCGCTGGGTTCGGGCGGCTGGGCGGGCAAGGGCTTCATGCAGGGCACCCAGTCGCGGCTGAACTTCCTGCCCGAAAAGCACACCGACTTCATCTTCACCACGCTGGGCGAAGAGTTCGGTTTCGTCGGCGCCTTCTCGCTGCTCATCCTTTACGGGCTGATCCTCGTCTTCCTGATCTGGGCCGCAGTCCAGAACAAGGACCGCTTCAGCCAGCTTCTGATCATCGGCGTTGCCGTGAACTTCTTTCTCTACCTCGCCATCAACCTGTCGATGGTGATGGGCATGGCCCCGGTGGTGGGCGTGCCCTTGCCGCTGCTGAGCTATGGCGGTTCGGCCACGCTGGTCATCATGCTGGCCTTTGGCCTTGTGCAAAGCGCCATCGTTCACCGGCTGCGCTGAGCCATGGCAAAGGGCCATTCCCGCCACCGCCGCTTCCTGCTCGCCTTCGGGCTGGGGGTCATGATCTTTGCACTGGCACTTTGGGCCGGCCGGATAGACGGCACGCTGGCGACGCTGGCCGGCTTTGATGGCTTTGCGCTGTGCTATCTGGCGCTGATGGTGCGCTTTGCCAATGCCACCACCGGCGAGGACCTGCGCCGCCATGCCGCCGAGGGCGACGAGGGCACCGCGCTGATCCTGACGCTGGCGCTGGGGGCAGTGGTCACTTCGGTCGCGGCGGTGGTCTTTGTCATGGCCCGACCCGACGGGGCCGTCGGCCATCTTGGCGCCGTGTTGGCGCTGGCGGCGGTGCCGCTGGGCTGGGCCGTGGTGCAGACGCTGATCGCCTTCCGCTATGCCCATGTGCACTACGCCGACGCCAGAACCGCCCCGCTGGTCTTTCCCGGCGCCAAGGCGCCGGCACCGTGGGACTTCCTCTACTTCGCCTTCACCATCGGCATGGCGGTGCAGACCTCCGATGTCGTCATCGCCACCGGAGCGATGCGCCGTCTGGTGCTGGGCCATGGCGTTCTGGCCTTCTTCTACAACACCGTCATTCTGGCGCTGGCGGTGAATGCCGCAGTTTCGCTGGCCGGCTGAGCGGCCTTGCGGTCGGCGCGGCGCCTGCCTAGCATCGCGGCGCAACGAAGGAACATCCCATGCCCCTGACCGTCCTGCTGGCCGCCGGTGCCGCCAACAATGACCGCTACGGCCCGCACATCGCCACGGCCCTTGCCGGCGCCGGGATCGCGGCCACCCTGACCGATCAGGCCGCGCCCGAGACGGTGGATTACATCGTCTACGCCCCCTCCTCGCCCTTGCAGGACTTCACGCCCTATCGCAACGCCAAGGCGGTGCTGAATCTCTGGGCCGGGGTGGAACGGATCACCGGCAACCCGACGCTGACCCAGCCCCTGTGCCGCATGGTCGATCCGGGCCTGACCGAGGGCATGGTGGAATGGGTGGTGGGCCACACGATGCGCCATCACATCGGCATCGACCGCTACACCGTGGCGCCGGACCGGACCTGGAATCACGATTGCCCGCCCTTGGCGCGCGACCGCAAGGTTGCCATGCTGGGCATCGGCGCCTTGGGCGAGACCTGCGCCCGCGCGCTCAAGGCGCTGAATTTCCACGTCGAAGGCTGGTCGCGCGGCCCGAAATCCCTGCCCGGCCTTGTCACCCATCAAGGGCAGGACGGGCTGAAAGCGGCGCTTTCCGGGGCGGATTTCGTCGTCACCCTGCTGCCGAAAACCCCCGACACCGAGAACACCATCAACGCCGAAACCATCGGCTGGATGAAGCGCGGTGCGGTGATCCTGAACCCCGGACGCGGCGCGCTGATCGACGATGAGGCGCTGCTGGCGGCGCTGGACAGCGGCCAGATCGGCCATGCCACGCTGGATGTGTTCCGCGTCGAACCCCTGCCGCAGGACCATCCGTTCTGGGCGCATCCCCGCGTTACCGTCACCCCCCATATCGCCGCCGACACAAGGCCCGACACCTCGGCCGAGGTCGTCGCCGAGAACATCCGCCGCGGCGAGGCCGGGGAGCCGCTCCTCCATCTGGTCGACCGCGTGCGGGGCTATTGAATGACCGATCTGGCCAGCCTGACCGCCACGGAAACCGCCGCCCTTGTCACCCGGCGCGAGGTTTCCGCGCGGCAGGTGGCCGAGGCAAGCCTTGCCCGGATCGAGGCCCGCAACCCCGCGCTCAACGCCATCGTGCAGCGTATGGACGCCGAGGCCCTTGCCGCCGCCGATGCCGTGGACGAAAGGCTGCGGCGCGGTGAAGATGCCGGCCCCCTGGCCGGGGTTCCGGTGACGATCAAGGTGATCGCCGATCAGGCCGGCCATGCCACCACCAACGGGCTGCGCAGCCAGAAAGACCTGATCGCCACCGAGGACAACCCCGTGGTCGCCGCGCTGCGCCGGGCTGGGGCGGTGATTGTGGGCCGCACCAACACGCCCGCCTTCTCGCTGCGCTGGTTCACAAGGAACGGGCTGCATGGCGCAACGAAGAACCCGCTCGATGCGGCGCTGACGCCCGGCGGCTCGTCGGGCGGGGCCGGGGCGGCGGTGGCCGCCGGCATGGGCGCGATTGCCCATGGCACCGACATCGCCGGCTCGATCCGCTATCCCGCCTATGCCTGCGGCGTGCATGGGCTGCGCCCCTCGCTGGGCCGCGTCGCCGCCTTCAACCCGAGCGGCGGCGACCGGCTGATCGGGGCGCAGCTGATGGCGGTCTCCGGCCCCTTGGCCCGCTCGATCCCCGATCTGCGGCTTGCGCTTCAGGCCATGGCCGCGCCAGACCCGCGCGATGCCTGGTATCAGCCGATGCCCCTGCAAGGTCCGCCCGCCCCGCGCCGTGTCGCGCTGGTCGAGGCCCCCGATGGCATGGCCGTCGCCGCCCCGGTCCGCGCCGCGCTCCAGGCCGCCGCCGAAACCCTGCGCGCGGCGGGCTACCGGGTGGAACCCGTCCAGACCCCGCCCTGGGCCGAGGCGATGGCCTTGCAACTGCGGCTCTGGATGGCCGAGTTCCGCCATTCCAACCTCGCGGGGCTGCGGGCCGAAGACGACCCCGACGCGAATTTCGTCTATGCCCAGATGACCCGGCACTGCCCGGAGATCGACCTTCACGGCCTGATGGACACGCTGAAATCCCGCGCCCGGCTGACCCGGCTCTGGCGCGGCTTCCTTGCCGACTGGCCGCTGGTCCTGTGTCCGGTTTCGGGCGAGCTGGCCTTTCCCGATCAGCTTGACGTCGCCTCTGAGGCGGGTTTTGACCGGGTGCTGGCGGCCCAGATGCCGCTGATCGCCACGCCCTTCATGGGTCTGCCCGGCCTGACCGTCACCACCGGCAGGCACGGCGGCGCCCCGGTCGGGGTTCAGCTTGTCGCCGACCAGTTCCGCGAGGACCTGCTGCTGGCGGCCGGCGAAGTTCTGGCCCCGTCGCCGATCCCCGCCGTCTGAGGTCGCAATCAGGACAGCGCCCGCCGGCCGAATCCGGCCATCTGCCGGCAAAGCGGAGAGCGGCATGACATACGGCAAGGGCGTGGCACTGGTTCTGGGCGCGGGCGTCCTGTGGTCGAGCATCGGGCTGGTGGTGCGCCAGATCGACGAGGCCGGCGCGGCTTCGGTGATGTTCTGGCGCTCGGCCGGGCTCTTGCCGGTGCTCTGGGCCTTCCTGCACTGGCGTTCGGGCGGGCGGGTGCTGGCCGGGCTGCGCTCGGTCGGGGTGCCGGGGCTGGTGGGCGCGCTGGGGCTGGTGGCGGCCTATTCCGGCGCGATCTATTCGCTGCAGGCGACGACCGTCGCCAATGCCGTGTTCCTCTATTCCGCCGCCCCGTTCTTTGCCGCGCTTCTCGGCTGGGCCGCGCTGGGGGAAAAGGTGCCGGCGACGACCTGGGCGGCGATGGGCCTCGCCGGCCTTGGCATCTTCGTGATGATCGGCGGCGGCATCGAGGGCGGACGGATGGACGGCAACATCGCCGCGCTGGTCTCGGCCTTCGGCTTTGCGGTGTTCTCGGTCAGCCTGCGCTGGGGCCATGTCGAGGACAGCCTGCCGACGGTGCTGCTGGGCGGCATCCTGTCGATGGTCGCCGCCTTCGGCCTTGCGCCGATGCTGGGGCAGACAGTTGCAGCCAATGGCCATGACATCGCCGTCTCCATGGCGCTTGGCGCCGTGGTTCTGACCGGCGGCATGGCGCTTTATACCTTTGGCTCCAAGGCCTTGCCGACGGCGGAGCTGACGCTGATCTCGTCGATCGAGAATATCCTCGCGCCGATCTGGGTCTGGCTGCTCTTGGGCGAAACCGCCACGCCGGCGACGCTGATGGGCGGGGCGATGGTGCTGATCGCGGTGATGGGCAATGCGGTGGCCGGCGCGCGGCGGCAGGCGTTGGCCTGACCTCGCACCCGGCGTTGCGCCGTCAGCGATAGCGCCGGAACAGCCGCGTGCGGGTGTAAAGCTCTTCCAGCCGCTTCATCCGCGTCTCGGTCACCTCCCAGGTCAACCCCTGCACGGCGGCCAGAAGCGCCTCGACCAAGACCATCAGCGTGACGTTGCTGTCCCAGGCCGAAGGCGCCTCGATATGGCAGGGCAGCACATGGCTGGCATGGGCCGCCGCCGGCGACACCCAGCGGTCGGTGACCAGCACGATTTCCGCCCCCTGCTCGCGCGCCACCTCGGCCACCTGCACCACGGCGTTTTCGTAGCGGCGGATGTCGAAGATCAACAGGACATCCCCCGGTTTCATGTCCAGTAGCGCCGGCGGCCAGGCGTTCGACATGTCCGACATCTGCACGACCTCGGGCCGGATCACCTTCATCAGCGTCACGAAATAGTCGGCAATCGCATGGGTGATGCGGCCGCCCATCGCGAAGATCCGCCGCGACGGATCGGCCAGCAGCACCGCCGCCGCGTCGAACTCGGCCGGGTCGATCTGCGCCAGCGTGGCTTGCAGGTTTTCCATCACCGCCCCGGCAAACCGCGTCAGCACATGGCCCTCGGGCGCCGCCGCCGCGCGGGCCTGTTTGACCAGCGGTGAGACGAGCATCGCCTCGACCTGCCCGCGCAGCGAGCGCTGGAAATCCGGATAGCCCTTGTAGCCCAGCTTCTGCACCAGCCGCACCACCGTCGGCGAGGACACCCCGGCGGCTTGCGACAGCGTCGTGATCGAGCCCAACGCTGCGACCGGATAATTCGACAGGATATGGCTGGCCAGTTGCCGTTCGGCCCGGGTCAGATCGGGCAGCGCGAGGCGCAGTTCTTCGTCCATTGGCGGGGTCTGGGTCATCGTCCTCTCCATTTCTGAAAGAATTGTAACAGATAACTTTCAAAAGAAACATTCTTGACAGATGGGGGCAGCGTGAGGGACGCTTTGATCAAACAGGGAGATGACTCGCAAAATGCGGGCGCAAGACGACACAGACGCGCCGGGCGGCATGGCGCCCGTGATCGAGAATGCGGGCGGGCAAAGCCCGGTTCTGCTGGTGTGCGAGCATGCCTCGAACGCCATGCCGGCCCCCTGGGGCAATCTTGGCCTGACGGCAGAGCAGACCCGCGCCCATATCGCCTGGGACCCCGGCGCGCTGGGGCTGGCGCGCGGGCTGGCGCGGCGGCTTGATGCGACGCTGATCCATGCCCCGGTCAGCCGCCTGATCTACGACTGCAACCGCGCGCCCGACATGGCCGGCGCCATGCCCGCGCGGTCCGAGGTGCATGACATTCCGGGCAATGCCGCCATTACCCCGGCCGAGCGGCTGGCGCGGACCAAGGCGGTCTACCTGCCTTGGGCCAACGGCCTGCACAACCTGATCGCCGCCCGCATCGCCGGCGGGCTCCGCCCGGTGGTGGTGACGATCCATTCCTTCACCCCAGTCTATCACGGCCAGCCCCGCGCGGTGGAATTCGGTATCATCCACGACGCGGACCCGGCGCTGGCGCGGGCCATTCTGGCGGCGGCACGCGGGCAGACCGGCCTCGACGCGCAGCTTAACGAACCCTATTCCGCCGCCGATGACGTGACCCACACGCTGCGCCTTCACGCCACCCCCTACGGGCTGCAGAACGCCATGCTTGAGATCCGCAACGACCTGATCGCCACCCCGCAGGCCGAGACCGCCATGGCCGACTGTCTGGCCCTGGTGCTGTCGGCGGCCCTGACCGAGATGAGGACCGCCGCATGACCAAGCGCCTGCCCCACCCGCTGATCGCCTTTGTCCGGCTGGTCGACCGGACGAATTACGGTGTCGGCCGCTTTGCCATGTATCTTCTGTTCGCGCTGATGGCAGTCCTGATGTGGTCGTCGATCTCGAAGGCCTTCTTCAACCCCTCGCTCTGGACGCTGGAAATGGCCCAGTTCCTGATGGTGGCCTATTACGTCCTCGGTGGGCCTTACGCGATGCAGATGGAGGCGCATGTCCGCATGGACCTGTTCTATGCCAAGCAATCGCCGGTGCGCCGGGCGGTCTGGGACGGCTTCACCGTCTTTGTCGTGATGTTCTACATGGCCGTGCTGATCTGGGGCGCCGCCGAGAGCCTTGGCTATTCGCTGGGCCTGACCTGGGACGGCCTCTGGCCGCAGATCGGCCGGCTGGAGCGCAGCCCGACGGCCTGGCGCCCCTATCTCTGGCCGATCAAGCTGGTGATGCTGGTCGGTTTTGCCCTCATGCTCTTGCAGGCACTTTCAGCCTTCATCCGCGACCTTGCCACCATTCGCGGGGAGACCATCTGATGCCGCAGGAACTGATCGCCGTCCTGATGTTTTCCACCATGCTCCTGCTGATGATGACCGGGCAGCGGGTGTTCGGGATCATCGGCTTTGTCGCCGTGGTGGCCTCGATCGCGCTTTGGGGCACCGGCGGGCATACCATGGGCTTTTCGGCGGGCATGAAGCTGATGAAATGGTATCCGCTCCTCAGCCTGCCGATGTTCGTCTACATGGGCTATGTGATGAGCGAAAGCCGGCTGGCCGAGGACCTTTACCGGATGTTCCACGTCTGGTTCGGCCCGGTTCCCGGCGGGCTGGCGATTGGCACCATCCTCCTGATGGTGCTGATTTCGGCGATGAACGGGCTTTCGGTCGCGGGCATGGCGATCGGCTCCACCATCGCCCTGCCCGAGCTTCTGAAGCGCGGCTATGACAAGCAGATGGTGACAGGCACGATTCAGGCCGGCTCCTCGCTTGGCATCCTCATTCCGCCCTCGGTGGTGTTGGTGCTTTACGCCATGATCGCCCGCGCCCCGGTGAGCGAGCTGTGGCTGGCCGGCGTCATTCCCGGCCTCGTCATGGCGGGGATGTTCATTCTTTACATCGGCATCCGCAGCGCCCTGCAACCCCGCCTTGCCCCGGCGCTTTCCGCCGAGGAACGCGCTGAAATCAGCTGGGCCGACCGGATTTCCACGCTGCGCGCCGGCGTCCTGCCGCTGCTGATCTTCGCCACCATGATGACCCCCTTCATCTACGGCTGGGCCAGCCTTGTCGAAAGCTCGGTGATCGGGGTGGCCACCACGGTTCTGGCCGCCGTCATCAAGCGCCGGTTCAACTGGGCGGTCTTTGAAACCGCCTCGCGCAATACCCTTGGCATTTCCTGCATGTTCATGTGGATCATCCTGGCGGCGCTGGCCTTCGGCGCGGTGTTCGACGGCTTGGGCGCAGTGAAGGCGATTGACAGCCTGTTCACCGAAAAGCTGGGCTTTGGGCCATGGACCATCCTGATCCTGATGCAGCTCTCGTTCCTCGTCATGGGCATGTTCCTTGACGACACCGCCATGCTGGTCATCGTCGCGCCGCTTTATGTGCCGCTGGTTGCCCGGCTCGACCTTGGCCTGCCGCCCGATCAGGTGCTGATCTGGTATGGCGTTCTTTACACCATCACCTGCCAAATCGCCTATCTGACGCCGCCCTTCGGCTATAACCTGTTCCTGATGCGTGCCTTCGCGCCGCCGGAAATCAGCATGGGCGACATCTACCGGTCGGTCACGCCCTTCGTGCTGGTCATGGTGGCGACGCTGGTGCTCATCATGGCCGTGCCCGATCTGGCGCTGTGGCTGCCCAACACCGTTTACCCCAAATAGGCCCAAATGACGCCGGGCAAACCCGGCGCACCCAACCCAACAAGGAGGTTTTTCGATGACGACCAGACGTTCCTTCCTCACAAAAGGCGCCCTTGCCGGAGCCGCCGCCGTCGCCGCCCCGCTGGCTGCGCCGACTGTCGTGCGTGCGCAAGAGGTCATCAAATGGCGCATGCAGACCTATGCCGGGGCCGCGCTTGGCGAGCATGTGGTGAAACCCGCCGTCGACGCTTTCAACCGGATGGCTGCGGGCCAGATGGAGATCGAACTCTCCTTTGCCGACCAGCTTGTGCCGACGGGCGAGCTCTTTCAGGCCATGCAGGCCGGCACCATCGACTGCGTGCAGTCGGACGACGATTCTATGGCCTCGCCGACGGAAGTCACCGTGTTCGGCGGCTATTTCCCGCTGGGTCTGCGCTACTCGCTCGACGTGCCGGCGCTGTTCAACAAATACGGGCTGAAGGCGATCTGGGAAGAGGAATATGCCAAGGTCGGGGTCAAGCACATCTCGGCCGGCTCGTGGGATCCCTGCAATTTCTCGACCAAGGATCCGATCAACAGCCTTGCCGACCTGCAGGGCAAGCGCGTCTTCACCTTCCCGACCGCCGGCCGCTTCCTGACGCAGTTCGGCGTGGTGCCGGTCACCCTGCCCTGGGAGGATATCGAAGTAGCGATGCAGACCGGCGAGCTTGACGGCATCGCCTGGTCGGGCATCACCGAGGTCTACACCGTGGGCTGGTCGAACGTGACCAACTACTTCTGCACCAACAACATTTCCGGCGCCTGGATCGGGCATTTCTTCGCCAACATGGACCGCTGGAACGCCCTGCCGCCGCATCTGCAGGAAATGCTCGCCACCTGTTTCGAACAGTCGCACTACTACCGCCAGCACTGGTATTGGGCGGGCGAGGCCGATCTGCGCCTCAACGGCGGCAAGCTGCAGCTGACCACCATTCCCGATGCCGAATGGGCGCAGGTCGAAGAGGCTGCGATGAAGTTCTGGGATGAAATCGCCGCCGAATCCGAAGTGAAGGCCAAGGTTGTGGCGATCTTCAAACAGTATAACGAAGTGATGAAAAAGGCCGGCCCGCCCTACCGCTACGGCTGATCGGGCCGTGGTGGGGCAGAACCCCACCCTGCGGCGAAACGCACCTCCCTCCCCCCTCGTGGGGGAGGGATGGGGTGGGGGGCTTCCCCCAAGGGAGACGACGATGAACCACGCCCGTGATTGCTGGCCCAGAAAACCCGAATTCGGAGGTGGGCGCGGCTGAACCGCGCTTCCCCGCCCGGCAACGGGCACTCCGAAACCCGAATTTATGAGGCAACCATGCCCGGAACCCTGACCCTTGACACCCTGAAAACCCTTGTGACCAAGGGCGAGATCGACACTGTCCTCGTGGCCTGCATCGACATGCAGGGCCGCCTGATGGGCAAACGCTTTCACGCCGCTTTCTTCGTGAACGGCGGCCATACCGAGACCCATTGCTGCAACTACCTCTTGGCGGTGGACATGGAGATGAACACCGTCCCCGGCTATAAATCCACCGGCTGGGAAAAGGGCTATGGCGATTATGTGATCCGCCCCGACATGACGACGCTGCGACTGGTGCCCTGGCTGCCGGGCACGGCGCTGGTCTTGGGCGATCTTCTGGACCACCACACCCACGAGGAAGTGGACATCTCGCCCCGCGCGATCCTGAAACGGCAGGTCGCCCGCGCCCGCGCCATGGGGTTCGAGCCGATGATGGCAACCGAACTGGAGTTCTACATCTTTGAAAACAGCTATGAAAACCTGCGCGACGGTGGGCTGCGCGACCTGAGGCCGATCTCGGCCTATAACGAGGATTACCACCTGTTCCAGACCACCAAGGAAGAGGGCCTGATGCGCGCCGTCCGCAACGGGCTTTATGGTGCGGGCATCCCGGTGGAGAACACCAAGGGCGAGGCGGATTCCGGCCAGCACGAGGTGAACTACAAGTATTCCGACGCGCTCGACACCGCCGACAACCATGTGATCGTCAAGCAGGCGGTGCGGGAGATTGCCCATGCGCAGGGCAAATCGGTGACCTTCATGGCCAAGTATGACCACCGCAAGGCCGGCTCCTCTGCCCATGTCCACCAGTCGCTCTGGACGCTGGACGGCAAGCCCGCCTTTGCCGACAAGGACGACACGCATGGCATGTCCGCCACGATGAAGCATTTCGTCGCCGGCCAGCTTGCCCATGCCCGCGACATCACCGCCTTCCTTGCGCCCTATGTGAACAGCTACAAGCGCTTCACCATCGGCATGTTCGCCCCCACCAAGGCGGTCTGGTCGGCCGACAACCGCACCGCCGGCTTCCGGGTCTGCGGCGAGCATACCAAGGCGGTCCGGGTGGAATGCCGGATTCCGGGCTCCGACGTGAACCCCTATCTGGCCTGCGCCGCGCTGCTGGCGGCGGGGCTGGACGGCATCGAGAAGAAAATGGAGCTGGAGCCGGAACTGAAGGGCGACATGTATGCGGCCCAAGGCATCCGCGAAATCCCGCACACCCTGCGCGAAGCCGCTGATTTGCTGAACAAATCCGCCATGCTGCGCGCCGCCTTCGGCGACGATGTGGTGGACCACTACCACCACGCCGCCCAATGGGAGATTTCGGAAACCGACCGCGTGGTCACCGACTTCGAACTCCAGCGCCTGCTTGAGCGCGCGTAACTCCGTAGGGTGGGGTCATACCCCACCCATCGCAAGACCGGTGGGTTGAAAACCCACCCTACAAGGTGACGACCATGACCCCCATTCAACTGATCTCCCCCGTCGACGGCTCGGTCTATGCCGAGCGCATGCCGCTGTCCCTCGACGCCGCCATCGCCGCCGCCAAACGCGCCAAGGCCGCGCAAAAGGCCTGGGCCGCCCGCCCGCTGGACGAGCGCATCGCGCTGGTCAAGGCCGGCGTGGCCAAGCTCAACGAGATGAAGGACATTGTCGTTGAAGAACTCGCCTGGCAAATGGGCCGCCCCACCCGCTTTGGCGGCGAATATGGCGGGGTCAACGCCCGCACCGACTACATGTCGGAAATCGCGGCGGAAACCCTGGCCCCGAAGCTGGTCGAGGACAGCGACAAGTTCCGCCGCTACCTCGCGCGCGAGGCGCTTGGCGTGGTGTTCATCGTCGCTCCGTGGAACTACCCCTA
Source organism: Tabrizicola oligotrophica (assembly GCF_011008935.1). GTDB lineage: Bacteria > Pseudomonadota > Alphaproteobacteria > Rhodobacterales > Rhodobacteraceae > Tabrizicola_A > Tabrizicola_A oligotrophica. Next base: position 101,174 of record NZ_JAAIVJ010000004.1, read on the forward strand.
CCTGACCACGATCAACACCCTGGTCCCGGCCCTGATCGCCGGCAACACCGTGGTCCTGAAACACGCCAGCCAGACCCTGCTGGTGGGCGAACGTCTGGCCGAGGCCTTCCACGCCGGCGGCGTGCCCGAGGATGTGTTCCAGAACGTGGTGCTGGACCACGCGACCACCGAACACCTGATCGCGAACCGCTATTTCAACTTCGTGAACTTCACCGGCTCGGTTGCCGGCGGCAAGGCGATGGAACGCGCCGCCGCTGGCACCTTCACGCCCTTGGGCCTTGAGCTTGGCGGCAAGGACCCTGCTTACGTCCGCGCCGACGCCAATCTTGACGCGGCGGTCGATACGCTGATGGACGGCGCGCTGTTCAACGCCGGCCAGTGCTGCTGCGGCATCGAGCGGATCTATGTCCATGAATCGCTCTACGATGCCTTCGTCGAAAAGGCCGTGGCCTGGACCAATGCCCTGAAGCTTGGCAACCCGTTTGACGGCGCCTCCACCCTTGGCCCGATGGCCAACAAGCGCTTTGCCAAGGTCGTGCGCGACCAGATCGCCGAGGCTGTCGCCGCCGGCGCCAAGCCGCTGATCGACCCGGCGAATTTCCCGGCCGATGATGGCGGGGCCTATCTGGCGCCGCAGGTTCTGGTGAATGTCGATCATTCGATGCGGGTGATGACCGAGGAATCCTTCGGCCCGGTGGTCGGCATCATGAAGGTCAAGGATGACGCCGAGGCGATCCGCCTGATGAATGACTCGCCCTATGGCCTGACCGCGAGCATCTGGACCGAAGACTATGACACCGCCGCCGCCATTGGCGCCCAGATCGAAACCGGCACGGTGTTCATGAACCGCGCCGATTATCTGGACCCGGCGCTGTGCTGGACCGGCTGCAAGGACACCGGCCGCGGCGGCTCGCTCTCCTACCTCGGGTTCCTGTCGGTGACCCGCCCGAAATCCTATCACCTGAAGAAAGTCTGAACCCATGAGCCACTCGGTCCCCAACCGCAACTGGTCCTACCCCACCGCGATCAAGTTCGGCGTCGGCCGGATTGCCGAGCTTGCCGAACACTGCGCCGGCGCCGGGGTGAAAAAGCCGCTCTTTGTCACCGACAAGGCGCTGGCGTCGCTGCCGATCACCGCCGAGGCGGTGGCGGTGCTGCAAAAGGCCGGCCTTGGCGCGGCGGTGTTTTCCGAAGTCGATCCGAACCCGAACGAGAAGAACATGGCCGACGGCATTGCCGTGTATCTGGCCGGCGGCCATGACGGGGTGATCTGTTTCGGCGGCGGCTCGGCCTTGGATCTGGGCAAGATGATTGCCCTGATGGCGCATCAGCGGGCCGATCTTTCAGTCTGGGATATGGAAGACATCGACGACTGGTTCACCCGCGCCGATGCCGCCAAAATCGCCCCGATCATCGCGGTGCCGACCACGGCCGGCACTGGTTCGGAAGTCGGCCGCGCCGGGGTGCTGACCAATTCGGCGACCCACAAGAAGAAGATCATCTTCCACCCGAAACTGCTCCCGGTCGTCACCATCTGCGACCCGGCCCTGACCGTGGGCATGCCGCGCTTCATCACCGCCGGCACCGGCATGGATGCGCTGGCGCATTGCCTTGAGGCCTATTCCTCGCCCTTCTACCACCCGATGAGCCAGGGGATTGCGCTGGAGGGCATGCGGCTGGTGTTCGAGAACCTGCCGAAGGTCTATGCCAACCCGAACGACCTTGACGCCCGCGCCCATATGATGAGCGCGGCGGCCATGGGGGCCGTGGCCTTCCAGAAGGGTCTGGGCGCGATCCATTCGCTCAGCCACCCGATCGGCGCGGTCTACGGCACCCATCACGGCACGACCAATGCCGTCGTGATGCCGATGGTGCTGGACATGAACCGCCCGGCGATCGAGGAGCGCATCGAAAAGGCCGCCGCCTATCTGGGCATCACGGGCGGCTTCGACGGCTTCCGCGCCGCGGTGATGGACCTGCGCAAGACCCTGAACATCCCCGAGAACCTGACGGCGCTGGGGGTGACGAACCCCAACCTCGATGAACTCACCGAGATGGCGCTGGAAGACCCGTCCTGCGGCGGCAACCCCGTCACCATGACGCGGGAAAACACCCTCGCGCTGTTCAAGGCCTGTCTGTAAGGTCGGCGCATCGCCGCGGTTCCGGCGCTCCTGCCAAGGGGCGCCGGGCCGGCGGCGCAAGCAATCCGGCAGGCAGGAATGACCGAACACATCACAACCGAAATCGCCGTGCTGGGCGCGGGCGTCGTTGGCCTTTGCGTGGCCGAGGCGCTGGTTGCTGCGGGCCATGAGGTCACACTGGTTGACCCCGGCACGCCCGGCATGGGGGCGAGCTATGGCAATGCCGGCACCATCGCCGATTATGCGGTGATGCCGGTCGGCAGCCCCGATGTGCTGAAGAACCTGCCGGCGCTTCTCTTTGACAAGACCTCGCCGCTGGCCATCCGCCGCGCCGCGCTGCCGGCGCTGCTGCCATGGCTTGCGCGCTTTGCCCTGCAGTCCCTGCCCGGCCCCACGGCGCGCAATGCCGCGGCGATTGCCGCTTTGCTGACCGGCGCCGCGCCGCTGTGGCAGGCGCTGGCCGAGCGCATCGGCGGCGGCCATATCCTGCAGCACCGCGGCTGCCTTTACCTTTACGAGGCGGCCAAGGCCTATCGGGTGGCAGACAAGGACATGGCGTTTCGCCGCTCGCATGGCATCACGATTGACCTGATCGGCCCCGGCGAGCTTGCGGCCCTGGAGCCGGGCCTGCCCGCCGTCGAAGGCGGGGCCGCCTTTTTCCCCAATGCGGTGTTTCTGTCAGACCCGGGGCAAATGGTCGGGCTTCTGACCCGGAAAGTGTTGGAAAAAGCCAACTTTCGCCAGACCCGCGCCGAGCGGCTGACCCGACAGATCGACGGCGTCATCGTCGAAGGTCCGGGCCTGCGGCTGCATGCCCGCAAAGTGGTGATCGCCGCCGGAGCGCATTCGCGCGACCTTGCGGCGCAAGCCGGCGACCGGGTGCCTCTGGACACCGAGCGTGGCTATCATGTCGAATGGGACATCGCCGCACCGCGCCTGACGCGCCCCGCCTGCCCGACCGCGCGCGGCTTCTATCTCTGCCCGATGACCGGGCGGCTGCGGGTGGCGGGAACGGTGGAGCTGGGCGGGCTGACCGCCCCGCCCTCGGCCCACCGCATCGCCAAGCTGGTCGAGGGCGCACGGGCGATCTTCCCGGATCTGCCCGAACCGTCGCGCGAGTGGATGGGCTTTCGCCCCTCGATGCCCGACAGCCGACCGGTGATCGGCCCCTCGCGCGCCGGGCCTGAGGTCATTCATGCCTATGGCCACGGCCATATCGGGCTGACGCTGGCTCCGATCACCGCCCGACTGGTCGCGGCGCTGGTCGCGGGCCGCACGCCCGAGGTCGAACTGGCCCCCTACCTGCCCCACCGCTTCGGCTGAAACAAGAAGGCCGCCCGCAGGCGGCCTTTTCAGTGTCAGGCGAGATAGCCCAGCACGATCGGTTCCACTTCGTGCCAGCCTTCCCACATCATCTTCAGGGCGACGTAGATGATGATCGCAAGACCGACGAAGGCAATCCAGCGGTGCTTGTTCAGAAGCTTGGCGATGAAGCTGGCGGCAAAGCCCATCATCGCGATCGACAGCGCCAGACCGATGATCAGCACCGTCGGATGATCCTTGGCCGCGCCGGCCACGGCCAGCACGTTGTCCAGCGACATCGACACGTCGGCAATGACGATCTGCCAGGCGGCCTGGGCAAAGGTCTTGCGCGGCGCGTCGTCGGCAATCGCGTTGTCGGCGTCGAGATCTTCGTTGGTCAGGGCCTCGACCGCTTCGATGTCATGCTCATGGGCGCCGGCGCGCAGTTCCTGCCACATCTTCCAGCAGACCCAGAGCAGCAGGATGCCCCCGGCCAGCAGCAGGCCGACGATGGCCAGAAGTTGCGTGGTGATCAGCGCGAAACCGATGCGCATGACCGTCGCGGCGATGATCCCGACCATGATGGCCTTGCCGCGTTGCTCCTTGGGCAGACCGGCGGCGGCGAGGCCGATGACAATCGCGTTGTCGCCCGCCAGCACCAGATCGATGCCGATGACCTGCATGAGGGCGACAAGGCCCTCGTATGTGAAGATTTCCATGCGTCCCTCTGTCCTGTCTTGCCCTTGCGGCCTTTGGCGTCACTTAGGCAGTGACAGGCCGACAATCAAGCGCTCCCTGCGGGGGATATGGCAGGGAAAGCTGACATGGGCCTGACACGGGGATGCCCTGGGGCTGACCTGCCGCGGGCCAGCCTTCCGGGCATTCTCAAAGGGTTCCCCCCGGAAAACTGCAATTCTCCGGCCCGATTTCTTGCAAGAAATCGCTTCCCTCAGGCCGCCGTTTCACCAGCACGGGCGATCTGTCCCCGGATCGCCCCCCCGTCCGGCGCAAAAATGCCGCGCCAAGGCAGGGCAGCGCGTCACAGCATCCCCGGCACGACCTGATCCGGCGGGCGGTGGCCATCGGCAAAGGTCTTGATGTTGATGATGACCTTCTCGCCCTGCTCGATCCGGCCCTCGACGGTGGCCGAGCCCATATGCGGCAGCAGCACGACATTCGGCAGGGCGCGCAACTCGGGCGACACGTTGGTTCCGTGTTCATAGACGTCCAGCCCCGCACCGGCGAGTTCGCGGGCCGCCAGCATCCGGGTCAGCGCGTTCTCGTCGATCACCTCGCCGCGCGAAGTGTTGATGATGACGGCCGAGGGTTTCATCAGCTTCAGCCGCCGGGCGTTCATCAGATGGAAGGTCGACGGCGTGTGCGGGCAGTTGATCGACAGGATGTCCATGCGGCTGACCATCTGGTCAAGGCTTTCCCACCATGTCGCGTCCAGTTCCTCCTCGATCTCGGGGCGCAGGCGCTTGCGGTTGTGGTAATGCACTTGCAAGCCAAAGGCGCGGGCCCGCCGCGCCACGGCCTGCCCGATGCGACCCATGCCGAGGATGCCCAGCCGGCGACCGCCCAGTCTGCCGCCAAGGAAGGCGGTTGGCGCCCAGCCCTCCCATTTGCCTGACTGCATCACGGCAAGGCCCTCGGGGATGCGGCGCGTGACGGCCAGCATCAGCGCCATGGTCATGTCGGCGGTGTCCTCGGTGACGACGCCGGGGGTGTTCGACACCAGAATGCCGCGTTGCCGGGCGGTGGCGACGTCGATGTGATCGACCCCCGACCCAAAGGACGCGATCAGCCGCAGCCGTTCGCCCGCCTTGGCGATCAGGCTGGCGTCGATCTGATCGGTGATCGTCGGCACCAGCACATCGGCCCTGCCCATCGCCGCCGCCAGTTCCTCGCGGGTCATCGGGCGGTCATCGTCGCGCAATTCGACATCGAACAATTCCTTCATCCGCGTCTCCACGGGTTCGGGCAAGCGTCGCGTCACGACAACACTCAGACGTCCTGCGGGCATAAGGGCCTCCCTGCACTTCCAAATCGCCTTCCAGAATGGCAAAGTGACGGGAAGCGGGGCGAGGCACAAGCCCCGGTGAGCAGTAACAGCGGCCCGCGCGCGGACATTCCGCCTAAGGGCTTGCGAAAGGCACGGGCGATGGCAGGAATTCGGGGGATCGGGGCGATCTTGGCGCTGGTGATCGGCGCATGGCCCGCCGCGGCGCAGGTCAGCGGCGAAGCGACGGCAACGCTGTCCGCCCCGGCGCCGGTTGATACTTCGCTGGCGGGCCTTGCGACCTCTCCGCGTCCGCGCCCCCGCCCCGGCACCGACCTCGACGGGGTTGCGGCGGCGGCCGAGGCCGCTCCCGCTGCGGCGGCTGAAACCCCGGGGCCCGCGACCGAGGCATCCGCCGCCAAACCCGCCAAGCCGCCACGCGATCCGTCCAAAGGCGCAGTGACGAACCTGCCGATTCCGCGCTTTGTCAGCCTGAAAGGCAACGAGGGCAACGCCCGGCGCGGCCCCAGCCTGACGCACCGCATCGACTGGGTCTTCACCACCACCGGCATGCCGTTGCGCGTCACCGCCGAGCATGAGAACTGGCGCCGCGTCGAGGATGCCGAGGGCATGGGCGGCTGGGTGCATTACGCGCTTCTGTCCGGTGTGCGGTCTGCCTTGGTCTCCGCCGATATGGCCGAATTCCGGGTGAAGCCCGATCCCGAAGCGCTGGTCGTCTTTCAGGCCGAGCGCGGCGTCGTGGGCCGGCTTGTGGAATGCCAGCCCGACTGGTGCCGGATGAACGTACAGGGTGAAAAGGGCTGGATCGAGAAATCCGCACTTTGGGGGGTCTTGCCCGGCGAGGTGCTGGAGTAACGCCGGCGCCCAATGGCCCCCCGTAGGGTGGGGCCACCCCATCTCGCCCCGCCCGTCACATCTGGCAGCGCGCCCTGCTATCCCCACAGGCTGGGGTTTCCCCCCCAACCACGAAGCCGCAGTGCGGTGCGATGGACCCCCACCCTGCCGGTGTTGCGCCTGCCTGCCCGTTTCCGCACTTGATCGGAAGTCCTTCCGGCCTTATGCGGCGGGCCTGCGTCCCGCCCGTCTCATCTGCCCGCGAGTCCCGCTCCATGTCCACGCCCGCCTCCACCCGCCTGACCCTGACCGCCGGAGCGGCTTCGGTCGGCATGGCGGCGCTGCTGGTCGCGCTCAAGCTCTGGGCGCTTGGCGAGACTGGCGCGCTTTCGGTGGCCGCCTCGCTTGCCGACAGCGCCATGGACCTGATGATGTCGCTCGCGGCCATGGCGGCACTGATCTATGCCGCCAAACCTGCCGACGAAGACCATGCCTTCGGCCATACCAGCGCCGAAGACCTTGCGGCGCTGGGGCAGGCCATCTTCATCCTGATTTCGGCGGCGATCATCGCCTTTGCCGCCGCCCAGCGGCTGCTGGATCCGGCCACCGCGCCCTTGCAATCGGAAACCCGCGGCATCGTGGTCATGGCGCTTTCGGTGGCGCTGACCCTGGGTCTGGTCCTGTGGCAAGGCCGTGTCGCCCGCCGCACCGGCTCGCGGGTGGTGGCGGCGGACCGGCTGCATTACCTGGGCGATCTGCTGCCGAACATCGGGGCCATCGCCTCGCTCTGGGCCTCCTCGACCTTCGGCATGAGCCAGATCGACAGCATCGTCGCCATCGGTGCGGCGGTCATGTTGTCGCTTGGCGCGTTGCGTATCGGCAAGGGCGCCTGGGACGCGCTGATGGACCGCCGCGCCGATCCCGCGATCATCGCCGGCATTGCCGAGATTGCGCGGGGCTGGCCGGGGGTGCATGGCTTTCACGACCTGAAGACCCGTACCGCGGGCAGCCGAATCTTCGTGAACATCCATATCGAGCTGGACGGTGCGCAGACCCTGCGCGAGGCGCATGCCATCGGCGCAGGCCTGCGGCGGGCCATCCTGCGGGCCTATCCGCAAACCGATGTCATCATCCACAAGGATGTTGCGAACGAAACCTGAGGCGGTTTCGGCGGCTCCGGGCTCTGCCTGCGAAAAATTTGCGCCATTTCCCTGATCGCCAGACCATTGACCCTTGCGTAAAGTCGCAACTGGCCCCAGTTTCAGCGCAATTATTCATCTGTATAACAGGCGAGTCATGTCGACCGATCGCAAGGTCTACAAACGGGAAAGCGAAGAGGCGCGGCGCGATGCGCTGATCGTTGCCGCCATGGATCTTGTGGCCGAAGGCGGACCGCAGGCGGCCACCGTGCGCGCGATCGCCGAGCGGGCCGGGGTGACGCCGGGGCTGATCCGGCATTACTTCACCTCGAAGGAAGAACTGACCCGCGCCGCCTTCCGCCGCCTGATGGAGTGGATGACCCGTGACAGCTCTGCAGCGCTTCTGTCGGGCGACCTTGGACCGAAGGCGCGGCTTGCGGCGTTTGTGTCAGCCTCGCTGCGGCCGCCAGTGGTGGACCCGAAACGTCTGGGGCTCTGGGCCGGGTTTCTGAACGCGCTGCGCACCGACCCTGAGATGCGCGACATCCACGAGCAGGGCTATCGCGCCTACCGTGACATCCTGGAAACCCTGATCGCGCAATTGCCGCGCAAGACCGATGCCGCCCAAAGCCGCCGCGACGCCATCGCCTGCAACGGCGTTATCGACGGTCTGTGGCTGGAAGGTTCGGCCCTGCCCGACGGATTTGCGCCGGGCGAACTGGAATCCATCGGCCTTGCCGCCGTTTCCGCCATCCTGAACATCGACCTGACCGGAGCCTGATCCATGCGCTATTCACCTCTCACCCATCGGCTGCAAGGCCTTGGCGGCGCCAAGTGGGAAATCCACCACCTCGCCCGCAGCCTGAAGGCCGAGGGCCGCGAGGTCATTGAACTGACCATCGGCGAGCCGGATGTGCCCTGCCCGCCGGCGCTGGTCGCCGCCACGACCGCCGCGATGCAGGCAGGCCGCACCGGGTATTCGAATGGCCATGGCGAACCCGCAGCGCTGGCGGCCCTTGCCGCGCGCTACACCGCGCGCCGCGGCCGCGTCTTCGGGCCGGAGAATGTCATGACCCTGCCCGGCACCCAGACCGCGCTTTTCGCGGTTCTCTGCACGCTCCTCGGTTCGGGCGACGAGGTGATCGTGGCCGATCCGATGTATGCCACCTACGAGGGCCTGATTGCCGCCACCGGGGCAACAGCCGTGCCGGTCGCGCTGCGACCCGAGGCCGGCTTCCGCCTGCAGGCCGCCGATGTGGCGCCGAAGATCAGCGCGAAAACCCGGGTGCTGTTCCTGAACTCGCCGCACAACCCCACGGGAGCGGTGCTGCGCGCCGCCGAGATCGCCGCGCTTGGCGCGCTGGCCCGCGCCCATGACCTGTGGATCGTCGCCGACGAGGTCTATGAGGATCTGATCTTCGACGGCGTGCCGTTCTCCTCGCCGCTCGATTTCCCCGAGCTGGCCGACCGCACCGTCGTCACCTCCTCGATCTCGAAATCCCACGCCGCACCGGGGTTCCGGTCGGGCTGGTGCGTCGGCCCGCAGGCTTTCTGCAACCGGATGCTGCCCTTGTCGGAAACCATGCTGTTCGGCAGCCAGCCCTTCATCGCCGACATGACGGCGCTCGCCATCACCGAAGGCTCGCCCGTTGCGCGCGGCATGGCCGAACGGTTCGCCCGCCGCGCCGCGCTGATCCACGCGCGGCTGCACGGCAAGGCCGGGCTTGCCGTCCACCGCCCCGAGGCCGGCATGTTCGCACTGCTTGATATCCGCAGCACCGGCATGAGCGGCGAAGCCTTTGCCCGCGCCCTGCTTTTGCAATCCGGCGTCGCCTGCATGCCCGGCGAAAGCTTCGGCACCGGGCTGGCGGGCTGGCTGCGGCTGTCGCTGACCCAACCCGACGGCGTCCTTGAAACCGCCTGCACCCGCATCGCGGCTTTTGCCGCCGAACCCAAGGGAGAAGCCGCATGAACACCGTCGGCATGAGACTGGTCGAAGGCCTGCACGCTCGCGGCGTCGAGGTGATCTTCGGCATTCCCGGCGTCCATACCGTTGAAATGTACCGCGGATTGTCCGGCAGCCCGGTGCGCCATGTCACCGCCCGGCACGAGCAGGGCTGCGCCTTCATGGCCGACGGCTATGCCCGCGCCACGGGCAAGCCGGGCGTTGCGCTGGTCATCACCGGGCCGGGGCTGACCAATGCCATCACCGCCATGGCGCAGGCGCGCGAGGATTCGGTGCCGATGCTGGTGATTTCCGGCGTCAACCGGCGGGCCAGCCTTGGCAAGGGCTGGGGCCTGCTGCACGAGCTTCCCGACCAGCAGGCGATGATCGCCACGCTCTGCCCGACGCGCCGCATCACCGACCCGTCCGAGGTAGGCGAGACGCTCGACTGGGCCTTCGCCACCCTCGCCTCCGGCCGCCCCGGCCCGGTGCATATCGAAGTGCCGACCGACGTGATGCCGATGGAATGCCCGGCGCTGGCCGCGCCGGCCCCGGTGCCGGCCCGCCCGGCCGCCAAGAGCCAGACCGAAGCCGCCGAGCTGCTGAACGCCGCCCGCGATGTGGTGATCCTTGCCGGCGGCGGCACGCGCGGGCAGGAGGCGGCGCTTCGGGCGCTGGCCGAACGGCTCGATGCGCCGGTGGTGCAGACCGCCAATGCCCGCGGCCAGATGCACGGCCATGCGCTGACCGTGCCGGCCTCGGCCAGTCTTGCCGCGGTGCGCGCGCTGATCCAGTCGGCGGGCCAGGTGCTGGCCATCGGGACCGAGTTCGGCTGGACTGAATATGACACCTATGTCATCGGCGACCTGCCCGCGCCGCCGAACATGATCCGCATCGACGCCTGCGCCGAGCAACTGGCCCGCCTGCCCGCGGCGCTGCGGCTGCATGGCGACGCCGGGGCGACCATGGCGGCGCTCTTGCCGCTGGTCCGGCAAAAGACCACGGACGGGGCGGGCCGCGCCGCCAGCACCCGCGCCCGCGCCCGCGCCGAAATCGGCGAGCTGGAGCCGATGATGCCCGGCCGGCTCGAGATGGTCGAGGTGGTGCGCGCCGCCCTGCCCGGCTGCCTGATCGTCGCCGACAGCACGCAGCCGATCTACGCCGCCAATCTCTATTACGACCACGACCGGCCCGACGGCTATTTCAATGCCGCCACCGGCTATGGCGCGCTCGGCTATGGCCCCGGCGCGGCCGTCGGCGCGGCGATCGGTGCGCCGGGAGAAAAGGTGGTCTGCCTGATCGGCGATGGCGGCCTGCAATTCTCGCCGGGCGAGCTGCGCACCGCCGTGGATGAGCGTCTGCCGATCACCTTTCTGGTCTGGAACAACGCCGCCTATAACGAGATTGCCGACGCCATGCGCGCCGCCAATACCGAGGTGATCGGCTGCCACCCCTCGCCCCTGAAGCTGGAGCCCTTCGCGGCGGCCTGCGACCTGCCCTTCGCCTCGGTTCCCTTCGACCCCGAGGCGCTGCACTGGGCGCTGGCTCAGCCGCACAGCGGCCCGCGGCTGATCGAGGTTCGCGTGCCGGCCTGACGCCCCGGATTTTCACCGAAAAAAGCGCCCGGCAAGAATTTTCACCGAAACTTCGCGCCGGCGCTTTAATTTGATCAAATTATGCGGCATAAGACTGCGACCATCTGTTGAGAGTCGCCCCATGGCCCAAGACCTGATTGCCGGTGTTGCCTCCGATCGCCTTGCCGCCTTCGCCGCGCGCGAGGCCAAACGCTATGCCGCCTCGCGGCCCAAGGCCAAGGCGGCGCTCGACAAGGGGGCGGAGGCCTTCCTCGGCGGCGTGCCGCTGCACTGGATGAAGGACTGGCCGATGCCGCATCTGCCCCTGGTCGCCAAGGCCAAGGGCGCGCGCCTGACCGACATCGACGGCTATGAGATCGACGATTTCTGCCTTGGCGACACCGGCAGCATGTTCGGCCATTCGCCCGAGCCGGTGGCCAAGGCCATCCGCCATCAGGCGACGCGCGGGCTGACCTACATGCTGCCGACTGAGGATGCGCTCGAAGCCGGCCGCCTGCTGCGCGAAGTGTTCGGCCCCTTCCGCTGGCAGATCGCCACCACCGCGACCGATGCCAACCGCTTTGCCATCCGCGTCGCCCGCGCCATCACCGGGCGGCCGAAGATCCTTGTGTTCAACGGCTGCTATCATGGCACCGTCGATGACGCGATGGTGGAGCTGTCGAACGGCAAGGTGCAGAACCGGCAGGGGCTGATGGGGCAGGTTGCCGATCTGACGCTCGGCGCCAGCTGTGTCGAGTTCAACGATCTCGCGGCCGTCGAGGCCGCGCTGCAGACCGGCGAGATTGCCGCCATCCTGACCGAGCCGGTGATGACCAACTCCTGCATGGTGCTGCCCGATGCCGGCTTCCATGACGGGCTGCGCACGCTGTCGCGCCGCTACGGTGCGCTCCTCATCATCGACGAGACCCACACGATTTCCTCGGGCCTTGGCGGCTATACGGGCGTGCATTCGCTGTCGCCTGACATGTTCGTCGTCGGCAAATGCGTCGCCGGCGGGCTGCCCACCGCGGTCTGGGGCATGACCGACGAGACCGCGCAGCGCTACGAGGCGGCCAACGCCCGGCGCGCGCCCGGCCATTCGGGCATGGGCACCACGCTCTCGGCCAACCCGCTGCAATTTGCCTGCCTGCGCGCCAATCTGTCCGAGGTCATGACCGCGCAGAATTATGACCACATGGAAAAGCTGGCCGAACGGCTGGCCCATGGCCTTGCCGCCGTCATCGACCGGGTGAAGGCGCCCTGGCATGTCGTCCGCGTCGGCGCGCGGGTGGAATTCATCTGCGCCCCCGGCCCGCTGAAGAACGGCGCCGAGGCCGCGCATGCCCATCAGCCGCAGGTCGAGGCCGCGCTCCACACCGCGCTCTTGAACCGCGGCAGCCTGATCGCGCCGTTTCACAACATGATGCTCATCAGCCCCAAGACGCGAAAACGTCAGGTTGATCGCCTGATCGCCGCCTTCGACGAAGTGCTGACCGAACTTTTCCGCTGAAAGACCAGAGACATGACCACCAACTCCCCCTCCGGCTCCACTGTGACCGAGGCCGAAGCCTTCCTCGCCGCCCATCCGGAGATCGAGGCGTTCGACATCATCCTGCACGATTCCAACGGCATCGGGCGCGGCAAGATCATCCGCCGGCACGAGCTGTTGTCGATCTACAAATCCGGCCGCCACATGCCGATCTCGATCCTCGGGCTCGATATCTGCGGCGAGGATGTGCATGAAACCGGGCTGATCTGGGATCAGGGCGACGGCGACCGCCGGGCCTGGCCCATTCCCGGCACGCTGGTGCCCCTGGCCGGCACCAACCCGCCCCGCGGTGAGCTGTTCCTGTCGCTTTACAATCTCGACGGCAGCCAGATGACCTCGGACCCGCGCCACGCGCTGCAAAATCAGGTCGATGCCTGGGCCGCCGAGGGGCTTTACCCCGCCGGGGCCTTCGAGCTGGAATTCTTCCTTCTGGAAAACGAGCGTGACCAGAACGGCAAGATGATCCCGGCGCGCGACGTGCTGGACCGCCGCCGCAATTCGAAAACCGACGTCTATTCGGTGGACCAGCTGCACGGCATGCTGCCCCTCTTCAACGACGTCTACGCCGGCGCCAAGGCCGCCGGCATCAAGGCCGAAACGCTGATTTCCGAATTCGCCCCCGGCCAGTATGAGCTGACGCTGCATTACCGCGAGAACGTGATGCAGGCCGCGGACGATCTGATGCGGCTGAAGCGGCTGGTGCGCATGCACGCCCGCCTCCACGGTGTCACCGCCTGCTTCATGGCCAAGCCGAACGAGAACTATGCCGGCTCGGGCATGCATTTCCACGTCTCGATGCTGGACAAGGCGGGCCGGAACGTCTTTGTCGAGCCGGTCGAGGGCCAGTATAACAACACCATCAAGCACGCCATCGGCGGGCTGCAGCAGACTATGGGCGAAAGCATGCTGGTCTTTGCGCCGCACGCCAATTCCTGGCGCCGCTTTGCCAGCCAGAGCTATGCGCCGGTCAGCCCGACCTGGGGCGTCAACAACCGCTCGGTCGCCTTGCGCATTCCGGCCGGCGACATCCGCGCCCGGCGGATCGAGCATCGCCCGGCCGGCGTGGATGCCAACCCCTATCTGGTGGCCGCGACGGTTCTGGCCGGCATCCGCCACGGGCTGAAGCACCAGATCGACCCCGGCCCGGAAACCACTGGCAACGGCTATGATGCCGAAACCACGGTCATCATCCCCGAGGACTGGCGCTCGGCGATCAAGCTGGCGCAGGATTCGGCCTTCCTGAAAGAGGCCCTGGGCGAAGACATGCACCGCACCTTCACCGCCGTGAAGGCCGCCGAATACGCCCGGGTGATGCGCACGGTGAGCGAAGTCGACTTCGACCTTTACCTGCACACGGTCTGAAACCTGCGCCCTCCCCTCCCCCTTGTGGGGAGGGGCCGGGGGTGGGGGCAGCCGGGTGACGAAAGCTCACCCCCAGCGGCAGCCGCCCGCACAGACCCCACGCCCTTCGCGCACTGCCTCGGCGATCAGCCCCGGCACCCGCGCATCCAGCCCCAGCGCCGGCAGGAGCCGGCCCTGAAACCCGGCCTTGGCCAGCGCGGCCGGGATATCTTCGGTCACATGGTCGCCGCCGGCGGCAAAGAACGGCAGGCAGACCGACCCCGGCCCAAAGCCGGTGATCCCTGCCAGTTGCGGCGCCTGGTCGATGAAGCCGCAGGCCACGCGCAGCCCCCGCGCCGCCACCATCGCCGCCACCCGCCCGGCAATCGCCGCCGGAACCCGGCTCTTGAAACTGCCATGGGCGGCGAGGATCGCCGCGGTCGCGCCGGTTTCCACCACCAGATCCACCGCCAGCGCCTGCACCGCCTCAAGACAGCCGAACGGCTCCAGCATCCGCCAGCCCACCGCGCCAGCCCGGGCCAATTCGCCCGGCAGATGCACGCGGGTAAACCAGCCCCCGGCCATGAACAGCGGAAAGACCACCAGCCCCGGCCCGAGCCGCGCCACTGCCGCCGCCAAGGCCCCCGGCGCGGCCAGCGTCGCCGATCCCACCGCCCGGCCCGGCAACAGCGCGCCGACCTGCCCGGCCAGCCCGGCCAGCGCCGCCTCGGCTGGCGCCGGATCAGACGGTTGGCCATGTGCCACGATCAGAACCGGTTCCATCCCATCCTCTCTGCCCAAATATCCCCGCCGGAGTCCTGCCCCGTCGCCACCGGGCCAGCCCTGTCGGGAAATGACCACCCCCCGCCGACTGCCCGGCTACTCTGCCCCAAAAGGGAGCGCCCGATGAAGATCGTCAAGCTGGAAAGCTTCACCACCCCCGCCGTCAGCTTTGTCCGCGTCACCTCCGACACCGGCGCCGAAGGCTGGGGCCAGATGTCGACCTACAACGCTGACATCACGGCGCAGGTGTTTCACCGGCAGGTGGCGCCGCATGCGCTTGGCACCGACGCGCTCGACTTTGAAGACACGATCCGGCGGATCTACGAAAAGGAACACAAGTTCCCCGGCAGCTACCTGCGCCGGGCGCAGACCGGGCTTGACACCGCGCTTTGGGATCTGCGCGGCAAGCTGGAAGGCAAGCCGGTGGCGACGCTTCTGGGCGGCAGCCCCGGCAAGGTCCGGGCCTATGCCTCCTCTATGAAGCGCGACATCACGCCCGCAGACGAGGCGCGGCGGTTCCAGCACCTGCGCGACACCTTTGGCTTCACCGCCTTCAAATGGCGCGTCGGCGCCGAATGCGGGCGGGACAACGACGAATGGCCGGGCCGCACCGAAGAGGTGATCCCGGTGGTTTCCAAGGCGCTTGGCGATGGCATCGACAAGCTGGTCGACGGCAATTCCTGCTATTCGCCCGCCCGCGCCATCGAAGTCGGCCGGATGCTCGAGGACAACGGCATCGGCCATTTCGAAGAGCCCTGCCCCTATTGGCACCCCGACCAGACCGCCGAGGTCCGCGCCGCGCTGGCGCTCGATGTGGCGGGGGGCGAGCAGGATTGCGAATTTTCCAGCTGGGAATTGATGTTCGATCGCCGCGCCGTCGACATCGCCCAACCCGACATCATGTATATGGGCGGGATGCACCGCACGCTGGAGGTCTGCCGCATGGCCGCCGCCCATGGCCTGCCGGTCACGCCACACGCCGCCAACCTCGGGTTGGTGACGATCTGCACCATGCACCTGCTGCGCGCCATTCCGAACGCCGGAAAGTATCTGGAGTTTTCCATCGAAGGCCCGGACTATTACCCGTGGCAGGAGGGGCTTTTCCTCGGCCAGCCCTATGCCATCACCGACGGCCACGCCACCGTCACCGACGCGCCGGGCTGGGGGGTGGAGATCAACCCGGGCTGGCTGGACAAGGCGCAGTATCAGGTCAGCGCCATGGCCTGACTGCTTTCCCGCGCTGGCGGAAACGGCCCCTGCGCCCCCCAACACAGGCCCTTCCCCGGCAGGCGGCACTCCTATATATCCGCCGCCATGACCCAGCTTGACCTCATCCGCAACTTCTCCATCGTGGCCCATATCGACCACGGCAAATCCACCCTTGCCGACCGGCTCATCCAGATGACCGGCACTGTGGCCGAACGCGACATGAAGGCGCAGATCCTTGACTCGATGGATATCGAGCGCGAGCGCGGCATCACCATCAAGGCCAACACCGTTCGCATCGAATACCCGGCCAAGGACGGCAAGACCTATATCCTGAACCTGATCGACACCCCCGGCCACGTCGACTTTGCCTATGAGGTCTCCCGTTCGATGCGCGCGGTCGAAGGCTCGCTTCTGGTGGTCGATGCCTCCCAGGGGGTCGAGGCGCAGACGCTGGCAAACGTCTATCACGCGCTGGATGCCGGCCACGAGATCGTGCCGGTGCTGAACAAGATCGACCTGCCGGCAGCTGAACCGGAGCGGGTCAAGCAGAACATCGAGGATGTCATCGGCCTTGACGCCTCGGACGCCATCGCCATTTCCGCCAAATCCGGCCTCGGCATTCCCGACGTGCTGGAGGCCATCGTCACCCGCCTGCCCGCCCCCAAGGGCGACCGCGACGCGCCGCTGAAGGCCATGCTGGTCGACAGCTGGTATGACCCCTATCTCGGCGTCGTCGTCATGGTCCGCATCATGGACGGCGTGATGAAAAAGGGCGACCGGGTGCGGATGATGCAGACCAATGCGGTCTACGGCATCGACAAGCTGGCGGTGCTGAAACCGCAGATGGTCGACATCGCCGAACTGGGGCCGGGCGAGATCGGCATCTTCACCGCCTCGATCAAGCAAGTCCGCGACACCCGCGTCGGCGACACCATCACCCACGAACGCGGCGGCTGCACTCAGGCCCTGCCCGGCTTCAAACCCGCGCAACCCGTGGTGTTCTGCGGGTTGTTCCCGGTCGACGCCAACGACTTCGAGGCGCTGCGCGACGCCATCGAGAAACTGTCGCTGAACGACGCCTCCTTCTCGACCGAAATGGAAACCTCCGCCGCGCTTGGCTTCGGCTTCCGCTGCGGCTTCCTTGGGCTTCTGCACCTGGAAGTCATCCGCGACCGTCTGGAACGCGAATATGACCTTGACCTGATTACCACCGCGCCTTCGGTGGTGTTCAAGCTCTACATGAAGGACGGTGAAGTGCGCGACCTGCACAACCCCGCCGACATGCCCGACCTGACCTATGTCGACCACATCGAGGAACCGCGGATCAAAGCCACCATCATGGTGCCCGATGACTACCTTGGCGACATCCTGAAACTGTGCCAGGAGCGCCGGGGCGTCCAGCTGAACCTGACCTATGCCGGCAACCGCGCCATGGTGGAATATGACCTGCCGCTGGCCGAAGTGGTGTTCGATTTCTACGACCGGTTGAAATCGGTGACCAAGGGATACGCCTCCTTTGACTATACGATTTCAGAATATCGTGAAGATTTCCTTGTCAAAATGTCGATCCTCGTGAACGAGGAACCCGTCGACGCCCTGTCGATCATGGTCCACCGCGACCGCGCCGAAGCCCGCGGCCGGGCGATGGTTGAAAAACTGAAAGACCTGATCCCCCGGCACATGTTCAAGATCCCGATCCAGGCGGCGATTGGCGCCCGTGTGATTGCGCGCGAGACCCTGAGCGCCATGCGCAAGGACGTGACCGCGAAGTGCTACGGCGGGGATGCCACGCGGAAGAAGAAGCTTCTGGAGAAGCAGAAGGCCGGCAAGAAGCGGATGCGGCAATTCGGGAAAGTGGAGATCCCGCAGGAGGCGTTTATTGCGGCGCTGAAGATGGACAATTGATTGTCCTATTTTGAGGGGCGGTGGGCGGCAGCGGTTGGCATGGCCAATCGCGTGCCAACCACCTAGATTATTGGTCGTGGATAGACGGATCTATTAGGATTGCGAAACCAGTTCCATTCGCTTACGAAGCAAGTTTCGCCGACACCGTCAATTCAGCGTGCAGAAAAATTCGCGACGGCATCTCTCATCGGAAAGTTTAGGTGATGGCAAGATTTTTAAGTTTCATCTTCAAACTTCTAGGTGTAACATCAGCGGTCTATTTGGTTTACTTAACATTGTTTACACTTTTTGAAGGCGTCAAGAATCTGTATGATGGCGTTGACGGGACAGTTAGAGCGGCCTCAATCACCGCTTTCGTAACTGTGGTTACTTTCTTGATCGGAAAACTTTGGGAACAGTCACGAGATCGAAAGGCGAAAATCAACTCCGAGAAAATAGCCGTTTACAAAAGATTCTTTGACTTCTATTTTGATATGTTCTCGTATGAGAAGATTCACGGGAAGCCGAAAGAACCTGGCGACATCCTTCGTGAACTTGTGGAATTTCAGAAGGATCTAGTTTTCTGGGGTTCCGACCAAGTCCTCCGTGCATTTCTAGGTTTTAAAGATGAACTTGCCATCTTTACCGAAAAGAGGCCAAACGATGCATCAAATGACGAAACTCAATTGGCCCTAGCTCGTGTAATGAAGTCGGTTGCTGCTCTCCTAGTCGCCATGAGGCGAGATATCGGTTACTCTTTTACAGCATTCAACGCTAAGGACCTTGGAAGACTCCAGTTAGCCGACGACGAGGAAAACAAACAGCTAATGAAGTATCTATAGCAAGCGTAGGGTGCGCATTTATGGCGCACCAACCCTCTCCCCCCACAGGCCCGCGCCCGACCTCGGGTGGGCGCTCCAACCGCTGTTCTAGGCGGTTTATGGTTCAGCCAATCCCACCGATGTTCTACCGGCAACCGGTGCAAACGCGCCCTCCCGGGGGGAGGTCGGGCGCGGGCCGGCGGCGCGTTCGCGCCTTGATTCCGGCCTTTGGCGCCCCGCAGGTCGGGCTTCAGCGCAACTCCCCGCTGCTGGCCTCCCGCCTTGTCATGGACGCCCCTGCGCGGGATCAGGCGGCCCGGCGCTTTCCTGATCCGCCATGCCCCCTATTCGACACAGCCCGGCACCCGCAAGTCGCGGCAGAAATAGCCGGCCGCGCCGCCGATGACGGCGCCGGTCAGGGGGCTGCCTCCGGTGGCGTCGGCAATCACCGCGCCGCCCGCAGCACCGACAAGGCCGCGTTCGGTGTCATTGGCAAGGCATCCCGTCAGGCCAAGGGCAGAGAGGATGACAAAGGCAAGAGCAATGGGGTTGCGTGTCATGGCAGGTCTCCGCTGCAAGAGTTCCCCGCCAAGCCTGCGCGCAAGTGCACGGATTTGCACGGGTGGCGCATCGGGCGCGGCCCGGACGGGCGGCTTTCGGGCCTGCGGCGGCCGCGAAACCGGCGACATTCCGCCAAGGGACCGGGCAGACGGGGCCATATGACGGGTTTCGCGCCGCGGGTCGGATCGCCGGCCTTTCGTCCGGTTTGACGGGGTCGGCCCCGCCCTACCCCCAGGTCCTGTCCAGCACCCGGAACCAGTTCTCATGCGCGATCTTGGCGATGAGCCGCTCGCCATAGCCATGCCTCCGCATCGCCTCGATCAGGTTCTGCTGGCCCGCCACATCGCCAATCCCCACCGGGATCGTCGCGCCGTCATAGTCGGACCCAAGGCCGACCCCGTCCTCTCCCAGATGCTGCAACAGGTGGTCCAGATGGGCCAGCACGTCCTCCCAGCCCATCTCGGCCGATTGCTTGCCGTCGCGGCGCAGGAAGGAGGTGGCGTAGTTCAGCCCCACCATGCCGCCGCTGTCGCGGATCGCGGCCAATTGCCTGTCGGTCAGGTTGCGCGAGGAGGGCGTGACCGCATGGGCGTTGGAATGGGTGGCGACCAGGGGCGCATCGGTCAGGGCGGCCACGTCCCAGAACCCCGCCTCATTGATATGGCTCATGTCCAGCATGATCCGCAGGCGGTTGCACTCCCGCACCAGCCGCTTGCCGGCCTTGGTCAGCCCCTTGCCGGTATCGGGGCCAGAGGGATAGGCAAAGGGCACGCCATGGCCAAACACCGTCGGCCGCGACCAGACCGGCCCCAGCGAGCGCAGGCCCATGGCGTGGAAGCTGTGCAACGCGTCAAGGTCGGGGTCGATGGCCTCGGCCCCTTCCATATGCAGGATGGCCGAAATCACCCCCTTGGCCAGACATTCGCGCAACTCCGCCACTGTGCGGCAGACCTTGAAAGCGCCACCCGAGGCCCGCTCCATCCACAGCAGATGCCCCGCCTTGGCCAGGGCAATCGGTTGGGCCGTGTGGTGGTCGATCAGGTCGGGCAAGGGCAGCGCGAAGGGTGGGTTTTCCATCGCGGCCATATAGTCGGGCGCGTCATGGGCGATGGGGGACGGGATATAGATGGCGAAAAACCCGCCGGCAAAGCCGCCCCTCTGCATCCGCGGCAGGTCGAGATGGCCTTCGCGGCCGTCCTTCAGCCACAGCGTGTCGCGCTGGTCCGGATGGTCCAGCAGGCGCAGGAGGAAATCGTTGTGACCGTCGAAAACGGGAATCATCAGGGGTCCTTTCAGCCGGCCAGCATCCGGTCGGCGCTGGCGGCAAACAGGCTGCGGGCATAGTCGGTTTTCATTTGCGCCCCGGCAAGCTGGTCGCGGGTGAGTTCCTCCACCGCCTGCCCGTGCTGCATCACCAGGATCCGGTCGCACATATGGTCGATGACGGCGAGATCATGAGAGACCATGAGGAACGTCAGCCCGCGCTCGGCGCGCAGGCGGTTCAGAAGGTTCAGCGTCTCGGCCTGCACCGAGGCATCGAGGGCGCTGGTCGGCTCGTCCAGAAGCAGGATTTCCGGCTCCAGCATCAGGGCGCGGGCGATGGCGACGCGCTGGCGCTGACCACCGGACAGCTGGTGGGGAAAGCGGAACCGGAAGCTGCGCGGCAGGCCAACATCATCCAGCGCCCGCATCACGCGGGCATCAGTGTCGCCGATGCCATGGATGGCCAGCGGTTCGGAGAGGGTGCGGTCGATGGTGTGGCGGGGATGCAGGCTCGCGTAGGGGTCTTGGAACACCATCTGCACCCGCCGGGCAAAGCCCTTGCCCGCGCCCCGATCCAACGGCTGCCCGTCAATCCGGATCGCCCCGCCCGACACCGGCGCCAGCCCGCAGATCGCCCGCAGGATGGTGGACTTGCCCGAGCCGCTTTCACCGACAAGGCCAAAGCTTTCGCGGGCCTCGACGGCAAGGGAAACATCCTTGACCGCCAGCACTCTGTGGCCCTTGGACAGGAAGGTGACGGAGAGGTTGTCGATTTCAATCAGGGCCATGTGCGGAGTCCTTTCGACACGCCTTGCGCCATGCCCCCCACCCCCAACCCCTCCCCACGAGGGGGAGGGGAGGTGACAGGATGGCAGGCAAAAGCGCCTCCCCTCCCCCTTTGTGGGGAGGGGTTGGGGGTGGGGGAGGACTGGCGCAACCAGACCATCCTACACCGCCCAATCCGCGTTGCGGTCCAGTCCCGGCAAGGGCTGGCGCGGGCCGCCGATGCGGGGCAGGCAATTCAGGAGGCCCTGCGTATAGGGGTGTTTCGCCTGCATCAGGTCCTGCGCGGCCAATTCCTCGACCACCTTGCCCTTGTACATCACCAGCACCCGGTCGCAGAACCGCGCCACCAGCCGCAGGTCATGGCTGATGAAGATCAGCCCCATGCCCCGGTTGCGCACAAGGCCATCGAGAATGGCCAGAACCTCGGCCTGCACGGTCACGTCCAGCGCGCTGGTCGGTTCATCGGCGATCAGGAGGTCGGGGTTCGGGATCAGCATCATGGCGATCATCACCCGCTGGCCCATGCCACCCGACAATTCATGCGGATAGGCCTCCATCACGCGGCCGGGGTCGCGGATCTGCACCGCCTCCAGCGCGGCGATGGCCTTGTCATGCGCTTCCATCCGCGACAGCCGGTCGCGCTGGCGCAGACCCTCCATCAGTTGTGCGCCGACTTTCATCACCGGGTTCAGCGAATATTTCGGGTCCTGCATCACCATGGCAATGCGCGGCCCGCGCAAGGCGCGCATCTCGCGTTCCGTGGCGCGCATCAGATCCTGCCCGTCGAACGCCATTCTGTCGGCCTCGATCCTTCCCGGCGGGCGGATCAGGCGCAGCACGGCGCGGCCAGTCATGGTCTTGCCCGAACCGCTTTCGCCAACAATGCCCAGCCGCTCGCGGCCAAGCTCGAAGGACACGCCGCGCACGGCCTCGACCAGACCCGCCTCGGTGTCGAAACTGACGCGCAGGTTCTTGACGGAAAGCAGGCTCATCTCCCGGCGCTCCTCATCTTCCGGCACTCCTTGGGTCCAGAACATCGCGCAGCCCGTCGCCCAAGAGGTTGAAGCCCAGCGAGACGATGAAGATGGCAAGGCCGGGCATGGTGGCGACCCACCATTGCTCGAACAGGTATTTCCGCCCCGCCGAAATCATCGCGCCCCATTCCGGCAAGGGCGGCTGCACGCCAAGGCCCAGAAAGCCAAGGCCGGCCGCGATCAGGATGACGCCGGCCATGTCCAGCGTCACCCGGATGATGACCGAGGGCAGGCACATCGGCATGACATGGCCAAGGATGATCCGCGCCGGCCCTGCGCCTTGCAGGCGGACGGCGGCGATATAGTCGGAGGTGCGCACCGTCAGCGTCTCGGCCCGCGCGACGCGGGCATAGGGCGGCCAGGAGGTGAGCGCGATGGCGAGGATGGCATTTTCCATCCCCGGCCCCAGAACCGCGACAAGGGCAAGGGCAAGGATCAGCTTCGGAAAGGCAAGGAAGATGTCGGTGATCCGCATCAGGATCTCATCGGTCCAACCGCCGAAATAACCCGCCACAGTGCCGACCAGAAGGCCGAAGACTGGCGCGGTGACGGCGACCAGCCCGATGATGAACAGCGTGATCCGGCTGCCGTAAAGAATGCGGCTGAGGATATCGCGGCCGAAATCGTCGGTGCCGAGGAGGTGGCCCGGCGTCAGCGGCGGCAGAAGCCGGTTCGACAGATCTTGCGTGATCGGGTCATGCGGGGCGAGCCACGGGGCGAAGGCGGCCATCACCAGAAGGACGGCGACAATGGCCAGGCCGACCATCGCCAAGGGGTTCCGCCGCATCCGGAGCCAGGCCATGAAAGCCTGCCCCAGCCGGGCCTGCCGACGCGAGGTCGGGTTCGGGTCGCGCAGCCATGTGGTGATCTGGCTCATGCCAGTGCTCATGTTCTGGCCCTCGGATCGACGAGTTTGTAGAGGATGTCGCTGAGCAGGTTCAGCCCGATATAGACCATGCCGACGACGATGGTGCCGCCCATCACGGCAGGCATGTTGTTGGCCATCAGCGCGTCGGTGATATAGCTGCCAAGGCCGGGCCAGCCAAAGATGGTTTCGGTCAGCACTGCACCTTCCAGCAGGCTCGCATAGCTGAGCGCCACAACGGTAATCAGCGGCACCATGACATTGCGCATGGCATGCACCCAGATCACCCGGCGCTCGGGCATGCCCTTGACGCGCGCCGTGGTGATGTATTCCTGCCCCAGCTCGTTCATCATGAAGCTGCGGGTCATCCGGCTGATATAGGCCATCGAGAGATAACCCAGCAGCCCCGCGGGCAGGATGATATGGGAAATCGCGTTGGCGAACATGTCCCAGCGCCCGGCCAGCGCGGTGTCGATCAGGATCATGCCGCTGCGCTGCGTCACCTCGAATTCGAACATCATGTCATAGGCGGCATCCAGCCGTCCTGGCCCGCCGACCCAGCCGAGAACGCCGTAGAACAGCAAAAGCCCCATCAGCCCCAGCCAGAACACCGGCATCGAATAGCCCATCAGCCCCACCAGCCGCACGATCTGGTCGGCCCATGACCCCGGCTTGGTGGCGGCCAGCACCCCCGCCGGCACGCCCAGCGCGACGCCGAAGATCGTGGCCAGCGTGGCGAGTTCCAGCGTGGCGGGGAAGAAGCGGGCGATCTCCGCGATCACCGGCTCGCGGGTTCGGATGGAAATGCCGAAATCGCCCTGCAAGGCCTGCCAGACATAGATGCCGAACTGCTTCCACAGCGGCTCGTCCAAACCGAGGCGCAGCCGCTCGGCGGCGATCTGGGCATCGGTGGCGCGGTCGCCAAGGATCGACAGCACCGGGTCGATCGGCACGATGCGGGCGATGATGAAAGTGACGAACAACAGCCCGATGAAGGTGAACAGCAGGGACGCGGCAACGCCGATCAGGCGTTTCACCGTGCGGGTCAGCGGGGATGCGGCAAGGGTGTCTGACATGCGGAAAGGGCCGGGCGATCTGCGGACCGCCCGGCCTTGGGTCTTACTTCGTCACGGTCCAGTAGGCCGCCGAGTCGGTGGCGCCGCCGGTGTAGAAGCCGTTCACATTGGCGCGCAGGCCAGTCTGATAGCCGATCTGGAACATCACGATGAAGGGCGAGGTCTCGCGGTGCGCCTTCTGGATTTCCTCGTACATCATCTTGCGCTTGGCGCCGTCACGCTCCATCACCGCCGCTTCGGTCTTGCCGTGCCATTCGCCCGGCTCATAGGCGTTGCGATAAGCCAGACCGCCGGTGCCGGCATCGTCGGCATTGTCGGCGTTCATCGAGAAGGCCGAGGCATTGGTGTGCGGGTCGGGATAATCCGGGCCCCAGCTTTGCAGCGTGCCGTCATGCTGACGCGCGCGGTAGCGCTTCAGCTGTTCGGCCCCCTCGCCGATGTTCAGCTCCACCGTGATGCCGGCCTGCCCGAAGGTGTTCTGGATCGACTGCGCCATCTCCATCCGGTCGGTGGCGTTGCGCACGTCCAGCACGATCTTGGGGTTCTCGATGCCGCTTTCCGCGACCAGCGCCTTGGCCTTTTCGATGTCGAGCTTGTAGGGCTGATCTTCCAGCGCGCCGAGATAGCCTTTCGGCAGATAGGCCTGATGCACCACCATGTTGCCCTTGAGGAAGCTGTTCGCCATGCCGTCATAGTCAACGGCCCAGCGCATCGCTTCCAGAAGCTTCTGGTTCTTGTACATCTCGTTCTTCTGGTTGAACGACAGGTAGAAGATCTGCCCGCCGACGTCGCCTTGAATCTTCACGTCGGCATTGCCGGCCATGCCTTCGATGTCCACCGGGGTCAGCTCGCGCGCGATGTCGATGTCGCCCTTTTCCAGTTGCAGGCGCTGGGTGGCGGCTTCGGGGACGTGCTGCATGAAGACCTTGGCCAGCGCCGGGGCGCCGCGCCAGTGGGTCGGGTTGGCCTCAAGGATGTAGCCTTCGTTCGGTTTGAAGGATTTCAGCACATAGGCGCCGGTGCCGGCCGAGTTCGACTTCAGCCATTCATTGCCGAAATCGCCGGCAACCTCGTTCGGCATGACCAGTTCCTTGTCCACCACCGAGGCGATGCCCGCCGTCAGGCAGTTGTAAAGGAAAGTCGGCGCATAGGGCTTGTCGACGGTCAGCGTCAGGGTATCGCCGTCGGCCTTGACCATGCTGTCGACGTTTTCAGCCGTCCAGCCGAACTGGTTCAGGATGAAGGCGGGGGACTTGTTCAGCTTGACCGCGCGCTGCAGCGACCATGCGGCATCTTCGGCGCGCACCGGATTGCCAGAGGCAAAGGTCACGCCCGGCTTCATCTTGAAGCTGAAGGTCAGCCCGTCCTCCGACACCGACCAGCTTTCGGCAAGGCCCGGAATCAGCTCGCCCGGTTTGGCCGGATCAAGCTCGATCAGCCCGTCATAGACGTTGTTGACCACATCGAGACCCGAGAATTCATAGGCCTCGCCGGGATCGAGCGCGACGATGTCGTCAATGGCGTCGGCAATCACCAGCGTATCGGCGGGGGTTTCGGCGAAAAGCGCAGCCGGGGCGGTACCGATCAGCAGGCCGGCGACGGCAGCTGCGCCAAGGCGGCGAAGAACGGGATCAAGCTTCATCATCAACTCCCTGATTTTGTTTATTATTTACGGAAATGCCCTGAGTCTTCGGGCCATTCCTTGACCAATTGGGCAGTTTTCGTCATGGCTTGTCAACACGCGCGGCGGGATTTGATGTCGCATTCAGACAACTTGGCGAAAAGGCGGGCAGGATGACGGATTTTCCGATCTTTGACGGGCACAATGACCTTTTGTCCTGCCTGCAGCGCGAAGGAGAGACGGCGCAATCGGGATTCTTTGCCGGGCGCGACGGCGACATCACGCTGGAAAAATGCCGTGCCGGGGGCTTTGCCGGTGGGCTTTTCGCAATCTGGCCCACCAATGATCCGGCCACCCGGGTAGACCCGATGGCAACCCTGCGGGAGTTCCCCGAAATCCCGCAAGGCCGGGCGCTGGCCGACACGCTGGCGCAGGCGGCGCTTTTTGCCCGCCTCACCCGGTCGTGGCCCGACGCGCTGCGTGCCTGCCGCTCGGTGGCCGAGATCGAGACGGCGCGGGCGGAGGGGGCGATTGCCGCCGTGCTGCACCTGGAGGGCGCCGAAGCGATTGGCCCGGACATGGACCTTCTGCACCTGCTCTATGCCGCCGGGCTGCGCTCGCTCGGGCCGGTGTGGAGCCGCCCGAACGCCTTTGGCCATGGCGTGCCGTTCAACTTTCCGGCCAGCCCCGACACCGGGCCGGGGCTGAGCGAGGCGGGCCGGGCGCTGGTGCGCGAATGCGACCGGCTGGGGATTCTGGTCGACCTTGCCCACCTGAACGAAGCCGGGTTCTGGGATGTCGCCGCGACCAGCACGCGCCCGCTGGTCGCCACCCATTCCGCCGCCCATGCCGTGACCCCGGCGACGCGCAACCTGACCGACCGCCAGCTGGATGCCATGGCCGAGCGCGGCGGGCTGGTGGGGCTGAACTTCGGCTGCGCCTTCGTGCGGGCGGACGGGGCGAAGACCCCCGATACCGCGCCCGAAGTGCTGATCCGCCATCTCGATCACCTGCTGGAAAAGTTGGGCGAAACCGGCGTCGCGCTTGGCTCCGACTTTGACGGCACGATGATTCCGGCCTTCCTGAAGGATGCCGCCGGCCTGCCGAAACTGGTGCAAGCCATGCGCGACGCGGATTATGGCGAGGGGCTGGTCAGCCGCATCTGCTGGGGCAACTGGATGGGCCTTCTGTCCCGCGTGATCGGCTAAAGACCGGCGAACCCATCCGTCGCCCGCACCATGGCGTCGGCAATGCCCGGCTCGGTTCCGGTGTGCCCCGCGTCGGGGACCATGACGAGTTGCGCCTCTGGCCAAGCCCGGTGCAGATCCCATGCGGTGCGGGCCGGGGTGACGACGTCATACCGGCCTTGGATGATCACCGCCGGAATGCCGCGCAGCCGGCGCGCATTGGCGATGATCCAGCCGTCATGGTCGAAAAACCCGCCATGAACGAAGTAGTGGCATTCGATCGCCGCCATCGCCGCGGCATAGTGATCTGCGGCAAAGGCCTTCTCGCGAACCGGATTGGGCAGAAGCGACAGCGTCACCCCCTCCCACAGGCTCCAGGCCCGCGCAGCCCTCTGGCGCTCGGCTTCGTCGGGGCCGGTGAGGCGGCGGTAATAGGCGGCGACCATATCGGCCCGCTCCCGGGCGGGGATTACCGAAAGGTAATCCTCCCAGGCCTCGGGAAAGATCTGATCGGCGCCCGCCTGATAGAACCAGTCGATCTCGGATTTCCGGATGGTGAAGATGCCGCGCAGCACCAGTTCGGTCACCCTCTCCGCATGGGTCAGCGCATAGCTGAGCGCCAGCGTCGAGCCCCAGCTGCCCCCGACCACCTGCCAGCGCTCGACCCCAAGATGCTGGCGCAGCGCCTCGATATCGGCCACCAGATGCCATGTGGTGTTGTCGACCAGCGAGGCGTGCGGGGTGGACTGGCCGCAGCCGCGCTGATCGAACAGGATGATGCGATACTTCGCCGGATCGTGGCCTTGCCGCAGGAAGGGCGATACGCCGCCGCCCGGTCCGCCATGCAGCACCAGCGCGGGCTTGCCCGCCGGGTTACCGCATTCCTCGAAATGGATCTCGTGCAGGTCCGACACCCGCAGCCGGCCGGTGCGGTAGGGGGAAATCTCGGGGTAAAGGCCACGCCGGTTTGTCATGATGATTTCCCTTGCCGCGTCAGAACCCGCTCAGCACCGCGGCGAGGTTGTCGCCAAGCTCGGGGCAAAGATAGCCGCCCTCCTGCACGATCAGCACCGGCAGGCCCATGCCGGCCACCGCGCGGCCGATGCGGGCAAAGCCCGGCGTCGTCACCGCCAGTCCGGCAAAGGGATCGCCTTCAAAGGCGTCCAGCCCCAGCGCCAGCACCAGCGTATCGGCGCCCCAGTCGGCCACCGCCTGCATGGCCCGGTCGAGCGCGGCCATGAACCCCTCGTCGCCAGTGCCGCGATCGAGGCAGAGGTTCAGGTTCGCCCCATCGCCCGCGCCCCGGCCCCGCTCGTCGGGATAGCCCCAGAAGAACGGGTAGTAGCGCTCGGGATGGGCATGGATCGATACGGTCAGCACATCAGGCCGGTCATAGAAAATGCCTTGCGTGCCGTTGCCATGGTGCAGGTCGACATCAAGGATCGCCACTCTGCGCCCCGCATCGGTCAGGCGCTGCGCGGCGATGGCGGAGTTGTTCAGATAGCAGAACCCGCCCGCCAGTTCGGCAAACGCATGGTGGCCCGGCGGACGGCAGAGGGCGTAGACCACGCGTTCCGCGCGCAACAGATCGGCGCCATGGATCGCCGTCTGCGCGCTGGCATAGGCGGCCGCCCAGGTGTTCGCGCTGATCGGGCAGGAGGTGTCGGTCTGGTGAAACCCCGCCTGCCCCACGGCGGACAGGGGATAGCCGTCGGAGCGGTTCGCCGGGTGGATGTTGGGGATCACCTCGGCCGAGGCGCCGGGAATCCGGCTCCAGCGGGCGTGGATGGTCTGCAGGAAGGTGACATAACGCTGCGGATGGAGGCGCAGGATCGGCTCCAGCCCGGCATCCGGCGCCTGCACCACCGGACCGCCCAGACGCCGGACCGCGCCCAGAAGCGCATCGACCCGCGCCGGCTTTTCCGGGCAGGGCTGCGGCGCCCCCGAGGACAGGAAGAACTGCGGGTCATGCGCCCGCTGGGCATCGTCAAACACGGTAATCATGGGCGCATCAGGGCGGCAAGGCCCTCTCCTTCTAGGATCATCTGGTCGGCCTCGTCCCGCAGCGACAGGCCGAGGGCGGCATAGAACGCGCGCGCGGCGGTGTTCTTCCGCGCGACCATTAGGGTCAGGAACTGCGGTTGCCAGTCGGCACGGACCATTGCGGCGGCAAGAAGCTTGCGGCCAAGGCCAAGACCCCGGCCTGCGGGGCTGACGTAGACGTCCTGCACGAAAAGCCCGATCTCGCCGCGCCAGGTGGAATATTCGGGAAAGTAGAGGATCAGCCCCAGCGGATCACCCGCCCGCTCGGCCAGGAGCGCATGAAACCGCGGGCTGGGGCCGAAACCATGGGCCAGGAGACTGGCTTCGGTCGAGCCGATAGCCTCTCCCGTCTCGGCGGCCATGGCAACCAGGAAGCGCAGAAGTGTGGGAACATCGGCGGCGGCGGCCTTGCGGATGGTGGTCAAAACCCTACCTCCGCCGCGCCTTTCAGCGCCAGCATCGCACGCGCCTCGGCCGGGGTGGCCACCTCGCGGCCCATGCCCTCGACGATGGCGCGGATCTGCCGGACCTGCTGGGCATTGCTGCTCGCCAGCACGCCTTTGGAAATGTAGAGATTGTCCTCCAGCCCCACCCGCACATGCCCGCCCATGGCGGCGGCCATGCTGGCCATGGGAATTTGTTGCCGCCCGGCGGCAAGGACGGAAAACAGGTACTGCGCGCCGAACAGCCGGTCGGCGGTGCGTTTCATCAGCACCAGCATGTCGGGATCGGCCGCCATGCCGCCCAGAACGCCGAACACGAACTGGATATAGAGCGGTCCCGTCACCGCGCCGCGATCGACGAAATGCTTCAGCATGTAGAGATGCGAGACATCGTAGCATTCGAATTCGAACCGCGCGCCGCGGCTGCCCATTTCGGCCAGCACCTGCGCAATGTCGCGGGGGGTGTTCTTGAACACCAGATCATCGGAATTCTCGAGGAAAGGTCTTTCCCAGTCAAACCGCCAGCCCTTGATCCGCGCCGCCATCGGGTAAAGCGCGAAGTTCATGCTGCCCATGTTCAGACTGCACATCTCGGGCCGGAACTGCCGGGGCGCAGCAAGGCGGCTTTCCAGCGTCATCACCGCCGAACCGCCGGTGGTCATGTTGACGACGGCCTGACACCCAGCCTTGAGGGCCGGCAGGAAGCCCGCCCAATGCGCGGGATCGGCCGAGGGCCGGCCATTCGCCGGGTCACGGGCATGCAGGTGCAGGATGGTCGCCCCGGCCTCGGCCGCTTCCATGCCCGCGCGGGCAATTTCCGCGCCGGTGATCGGCAGATAGGGCGACATCGAGGGGGTGTGGATCGAGCCGGTGATGGCACAGGAGATGATGATCTTTGACATGAGGCCAGATTGACCGCGGATGCGCCGCGTCGCAAGCCCCCGGGATATTTGCGCCACATTGAAGGCGGCTCAGCGCAGCGGGCCGGTATGGGGCGCAAGGAAGGCCTCGACCAGTTGGCGGGCCGCAGGCGGGTCCATCCGGTCGGGCGCGATGCAGATTTCGACCCAGAGCCCGTCAATGAGCGCAATCAGGCCGGATGCAAGGCGGGAGGGGTCCACCTGTCGCCCGTGTGCAAGGGCGTGGCTCGCAATCGCGGCGGCGATGGCGCGGTGGTAGCGGTCATACTGGCGCA
The DNA here is from genome assembly GCF_011008935.1 of Tabrizicola oligotrophica. Classification (GTDB taxonomy): domain Bacteria; phylum Pseudomonadota; class Alphaproteobacteria; order Rhodobacterales; family Rhodobacteraceae; genus Tabrizicola_A; species Tabrizicola_A oligotrophica. The sequence goes on from NZ_JAAIVJ010000004.1 coordinate 131,793, forward strand.
GATGTTCAGCCCGGAGGGCGGGGTTCACCGCGATCTCGCCCCAGAGCGCCAGCCAGATGTTCAGCCCGTCGCGCTGAAACTGACGGTCGGAGAGGAGGTCATCGAGGAGCGCACCAAGGGGAAGCGGCGTGTCAGTCCCGATGACTTGCAGCAAGGGTGCATAGGCGGCCGCGTAGCAGGCGGCCAGAAGCCCGTCCTTGCCGCCGAAGTGATGGCCGATCAGCCCGCGCGAGGCGCCCGAGGCCTTGCAGAGGTTGTCGATGGTGAAGGCGGTGATGCCGCCCTTGGCCAGCACCTTCAACCCGGCCTCGACCAGTTCGGCGGCGCGGTCTTCTGGCGCAAGGCGTTTGTATTTCGGCGCAGTCATGGTGCGGCCTTGTTGAACGGCGGCGGCCGGGTTTCTTGTTGAACACACATACAACAGTGCTAGCCTGCCGCCAAGGAGGATTGCCATGGACCCCCGCCACGCCATTCTGTTCGAGCCGGTCAGGATCGGCCCGGTCACTGCGCCGAACCGGTTCTACCAGACGCCGCATGCCACCGGCTTTGGCTGGCAGCGCCCGCAATCGGGTGCCGCCCTGCGCGGGATCAAGGCCGAGGGCGGCTGGGGTGTGGTCTGCACCGAATATTGCAGCATCCACCCGACCAGCGACGACAGCCCGCATGCTTTCCTGACGCTGTGGGACGATGATGACATCGCCCCCTTGGCCGCCACGGCCGACGCCATCCACACCCACGGCGCACTGGCCGGGATCGAGCTGTGGCATGGTGGCGCGCATGCCTCGAACCGGATGACCCGGCTGCCAACGCTGGCGCCGCAGGTGCAACCGGCACTGTTCCATTTGCCCACCACCGCGCGGGCGATGGATCTTGCCGACATCCGCGCCTTCCGCGGCTGGCAGCGCGACGCGGCGCGGCGGGCGAAACAGGCGGGGTTCGACATCGTCTATGTCTATGCCGGCCATGACTACCTGCCCTTCCAGTACCTGTCGCGCCGCAGCAACACCCGCGGCGATGCCTATGGCGGGTCGCTGGAGAACCGCGCGCGGCTGCTGCGCGAGATGCTGGAGGACACCCGCGAGGCGGTGGGCGATACCTGCGCCGTGGCGATCCGGCTGGCGGTGGACGAGTTGCACGGGCCGGACGGCGTCTGCGCCGAGGCCGAGGGCCGCGAGGTAGTCGAGATGCTGGCCGACTTGCCCGACCTTTGGGATGTGAACATCGCCGGCGCCTTGGGCAATGACAGCAAATCAGCCCGTTTCTCCGGCGAAGGGTTTCAGGAGGACTATATCCGCTTCGTCAAAGGCCTGACCTCGAAGCCCGTGGTCTCGGTCGGCCGCTTCACCTCGCCTGACCGCATGGTCGAGCAGATCAGGAAAGGCGTGCAGGATTTCATCGGCGCGGCCCGGCCCTCGATTGCCGATCCGTTCCTGCCGGCAAAGATCCGCGCGGGGCGGGCGGACGAAATCCGCGAATGCATCGGCTGCAACATCTGCCGGGCCGCGAACAACGAGGCCGTGCCGCTGCGCTGCACCCAGAACCCCACTATGGGCGAGGAATGGCGGCGTGGCTGGCACCCCGAGCGGATCGCGGCCTATCCCCGGCGCGAGACCGCGCTGGTGGTGGGGGCCGGTCCCGCCGGGCTGGAGGCGGCGCTGACGCTGGCGCGGCGGGGCCTTGAGGTGACGCTGGCCGAGGCTTCGCGGCAGCTTGGCGGCCGGGTTTCTCGCGAAAGCACTTTGCCGGGGCTGGCGACCTGGGCCCGGGTGCGCGACTGGCGGCTGACGATGCTGGGCAAGCTGCCGAATGTGCAGATCTATCGTGAAAGCCGGATGGCGGCGGACGACATTGCCGATCTGGCCCCCGATCATGTGGTGCTGGCGACCGGCTCGCACTGGCGGCGCGACGGGGTGGGCGTGGTGGAAATGCAGCCGCGACAGTTTCCGCGCGCCCTGACCCCGGACGACATCTTCGCCGGCGCAGAGATCATCGGGCCAGTGGTGATCCATGATGACGAGCACTATTTCATGGGCGGCGCGCTGGCCGAGAAACTGGCGCGCGCGGGGCATCCGGTCACGCTGGTCACGCCCTATCCGCAGGTGTCGGGCTGGACGGTCCTGACCGACGAGCAAGGCTTCATTCAGGAGCGGCTGATGGGGCTTGGCGTCACGATCCTGCCGCAGCACAGCGTGACGGAACAGGGCGCGACCCATGCCCGCGCCACCTGCCTGACGACGGGGCAGGCCCGTGACATCGCCTGCGGAGCGCTGATCCTTGTCACCGGGCGCCTGCCGGATGACCGGCTTTGGCAAGCTCTGCAAACCCGCCCTAACACCGTGCGCCTCGGCGATTGCCTGACCCCGTCCTCGATCGCCGATGCGGTCTATTCCGCCCACCGTTTTGCCCGGCTGCTGGGCGAACCGGACCGCCCCCCGCGCCGCGAGCGCCCTGCCCATGAAGGTATCTGATGCGCCAGCGCCGCCCGGCCCGCTCTGCCCATGCCATTCCGCAACGCCCCTTCGGGCAGGTTCCGCGCGGCTATGAGCCGATCCGGGTGCTTTCGGACGATCAGGTGGAGGCGATCCACAACGCCGCGCTGCGGGTCTTGGCCGAGCAGGGCATGCGGGTGCTGAACGGCCGCGCCCTCGCACTTTACCGCAGCGCTGGGGCGCGGGTGGAGGGCAACATGGTGTTCCTTGATCCTGCGATGGTGCAGGAGCGTCTGGCCACCCTGCCCGCCCGCTTCACCATTGCGGCGCGCAACCGGGGCAAGGATTTGCGCTTTGGCGGCAATGACATGGTGTTTTCCTCGGTCGGCGGCCCGGCCTATGTGATGGACCTTGACCGCGGCCGGCGCGACGGCACGCTTGCCGACATGCAGGATTTCCTGCGGCTCTGCCAAAGCCTGAACGTGATCCAGCAGGAGTCCGGTGGCCCGCTGGAGCCGATGGACCTGCCGGCCAGCACAAGGCATCTTGACCTTTACCTCAGCCAGATCACGCTGCTGGACAAGAGCTGGAACCTCAACGCGCTTGGCACCGAGCGCACGATGGACGGGCTACAGATGGCGGCCCTCTCGATGGGCTGGTCGCTGGACGATCTCGCGCGCCAGCCGATGATGATGGGGGTCATCAACACCAACTCGCCCCGGCAACTGGATGACCCGATGAGCCAGGGGCTGATTGCGCTGGCCGAACACGGGCAGGTCGCAATTGTCACGCCTTTCACGCTGGCCGGGGCGATGGCGCCGGTCAGCCTCGCGGGCGCGCTGGTCTTGCAACATGCCGAGGCGATGTTCGGGCTGGTGCTGACCCAGATCGTGCGCCCCGGCGTGCCGGCGATGTATGGCGGCTTCACCTCGAATGTCGACATGAAGACCGGCGCTCCGGCCTTCGGCACGCCGGAATATGCCAAGGCGGCACAGGCCTCCGGTCAGCTTGCCCGCCGGATCGGGGCGCCGTTCCGCTCGTCGAACACCACGGCGGCCAATGCACTGGACGCCCAGGCGGCCTATGAATCCCAGATGTCGCTCTGGGGCTGCCTGATGGGCGGGGCACATCTGGTGATCCATGCCGCCGGGTGGATGCACGGCGGGCTGACCGCGAGTTTCGAGAAGCTGATCCTTGATGCCGAGATGCTGGGCATGATGCAGGCCTATTTCACCCCGATGCGGGTGGACGGCGAAGCCCTGTCGCTGGAGGCCATCGCCGAGGCCGGGGTGGGCGGGCATTTCTTCGGCACGGCGCAGACCATGGCGCAATATGAAACCGCCTTCCACGCGCCAATGCTGTCGAACTGGGACAGCTATCCGAACTGGCAGCTGCGCGGCTCGGAAGAGGCGCCGGTGCGGGCCAACCGGATCTGGAAGGATCTGCTGGCCGGTTACGAGGCCCCGGCGCTGGACGCGGGCATCCGCGAGGAACTCGAAGCCTTCGTCGCCCGCCGCAAGGCCGAGGGTGGGGCGCCAACCAACTAGGCGCGGCGTCGCCCGGGCTGGTGGCAGACGACTGTAACCAAGCGGCCATGGCCATGCCCCCGGGGACTGCCCTTACGCGGCCACGTTCCTTTGCCCGCCGGCAGTTGCGCCGGTTCCTGACCCGGCCCCTGACTGGAAACCATCACCTCCGGGCGCGCAGCCCCCTGCCGCAGGGAACGCGAGGGAGTGCAGAATGAAGATCGGATTGGTTGCGGACAGCCTTGGCAGCCCATCCTTCAAGGCCATGCATGGACCATGCCGCAAGGATCGGCGTCTCGGGGGTGGAGGTCAACACCGGCGGCTGGTCCACCGCGCCGCATTTCGACCTTGCCGCCATGACGTCGAGCGCCCCGCCCCGTCAGGCGTTTCGCGCGGCCTTTGACGCTTGCGGGCTGGAAGTCGTCTGCCTGCATGCCAATGGCAACCCAACGCACCCACCGACCGCAAGCAGGCCGATTGCCTGCGCGACACCCTCCGCGTCGCCGGCGATAGGGGAAGCACGACGGTCTGCACCATGTCGGGCCTGCCGGCGGGGCGGCGGAACCGGTCAGGGCAGTGGCAAGGGTCACGACCGAGTCGATCGCCGGGTCCTTGAGCAACTCGGCCTTGAGCGCTTCGGCGGTGGCGGCGTTACCGTCGATGTTGGCGGGCAGCGGCAAGCCGATGATCTCGGAGCCGCCTGCCCTGGCGCCTTCTTCCAGCCCGGTGCAACGGGTTTCCAGATTCACCGCCCCGGATGCCGGCAACCATTTCGGCGGTGCCAAAGCAATTGAGGGCCCCGATCCTGTCCTTGTCGCCCGCACCCGACGATCCTGACCGCTTCAATCCGGCCAAGCCGTTGTGCCGCATCGTCGGGGCGGGCCCGCGGCAACCGCCGCCGCTGCCGGCCGAAGCTCTGGCCGAACAGGTCGTGTCCTGGCTCTGCGCCGCTGCGGCGACAGACAGTCAGCCACCCCGCCAAGCCTTGCCTTTGAAAAGGAAGAAGACTGGCGATCCCGGGAGGATTCGAACCCCCGACCAGCCGCTTAGAAGGCGGCTGCTCTATCCAGCTGAGCTACGGGACCGTTGCTGCCTTTTAGACCAACGACTTGGTCATGAAAAGGCTGTTGGGATCGTCCCAATAGCCTTCGAAGGGTCCGCAGACGGCATAGCCCGCGCGTTCATAGAGCGCACGGGCGGCGATGAAGGTGGGTTGCACCCCGGTCTCCAGCGACAGCCGGGTGACACCGGCGGCGCGGGCGGTGGCCTCGACGTGGGACAACATGGCCTTGGAAAGCCCCCTGCCCCGCGCCTCGTGCAGCACATGCATCGACTTGATCTCGGCATGGGCCGGATCGGCAAGCACCTTGAACGCCCCCATCGCCAGCGGTTTGCCCGCCTCGCGCGCGACGAAGAAATGCACTGCCGGGATGTCGAGCTCCGAGGCGTCCATCATGTGGATGCTTTCGGGCGGCGTATCGGCGTGCATGTCCGCGGTGTGACGCGCGAACAGCAGGTCCAGATCGTTGCCGACAGGGTTTTCGCGGGCGATGGTGACGGTCATGGGTTTACTGGCCGCCGCCCATCATGTCCTGGCCGTTGACCAGCAGACCGCCGGCCTCGGTGGTCTCGATCTCCCAGATCAGCTCGCCGTCGACACCGGGTTGGGCCATCATCTTGGCCATTTCCAGCATCGGAGCCATCTCGGCCATGCCCATCTCGGGCGGGCTGGCCTTGAGCGCCTCGCCGATCGCGTCGATCCCGGTCAGGCCAAGGCGGGCCTTGCCCACCGGCATCGGCAGGGCCGGGCCGACGGTCATCGCGCCTTCATAGGTCAGCCGGTAGGCGGGCGCGTTGGTCTCGCCGGGGGCAATGGCGATATCCACCGCGCCTGCAGGCAGGATCGCGGCCAGCATCTGCGCCTCGAAGTCGGCAGGAGGCGTGCCGCCCGCCGGCAGATCCAGCAGGCCAAGGCCCAGCCCGGCCGCGGCGGCGAGGTCAAACTTCGAGGCGGTCACGTCGATCGTCAGATCCGACGGGACCAGCGGTGCGGCGAAGGGCGGCAGCACACCTTCGGGCAGGCTCAGCCCTTTCAGGTTGAATGCCTCGCGGAACTTGCCGTCGGCCACGGCACCGTTCATGTCGATGGTCACGCCCACCTCGTCCAGCCCCACCGGCCCCATCGGGGTTTCAACCGCGATGGTCTTGTAGACCCCGGTCATCTGCACGTTCTGGAACAGCGGCATGGCGGTTTCCAAGGCGGTCTTCAGCCCGGCCTTGTCAGCCTCGATCAGCGCGGCGTCGGGGTGGGCGACAAAGAAGGCCAGCAGGCCATAAAGGCCCTGCGGCTGATAACCAGTCAGCCCGCCGGTGGCCGACCCTTCGGCCACGCTGGCGGTAAAGGCCATCGGCGGCATCCCCTCGCCGCCCGGCATCGTCATCTCATAGCCCAGATTGGCGGTCGTCGTGGTGAACTGGCTGTCCACGCCCGCCTCTCCCGCAACGGCAGTACCGTCCGCGGTCATGCTGTCCTGGGTCATCTTGATGGCCATTTCGCCCATCGTCGGGTCGGTCTGCGTCTGCTCGCTGACCATGTCGTTCAGCTCGAGATGATATTCGCTGCTGTCGCCCAGCGCTTCGTCAAAGGTGCCGGTCAGGATGACCTGACCGTAATCGGTCCTGGTCTTCATCGCGTTCGGGACTTCATAGGCCAGCGAGGCTGGCTGATCGACCGAGTAATCCCAGGTGCCGTCGCCATTGTCGATGACGGTCATGTCGATCTTGGAAACCGTCGCCGTCAGGCCGACATCGGCCGGAACCTTGGCCAGCAGCGGCGCGGCGTCGAACGTCACCTTGTAGGCGTCGCCATCCACCGCCACCGCCACAACGCCTTCGGTGGCGCCGACATAGGTCTGGAGCAGCGCCAGAAGCCCGGCCGCGCCTTCCTCGGTCGCTTCGGCCAGCGCGGTGGTTGACCACAGCGCCATGGCGCAGGTCAGGGAAATCGCGGAAAGGGACTGAATGCGCATGAGAAATCCTTTCATGAGGCGTTTGAAAATGAAAACGCCCACCAGCTGGGGCGGGCGCCGCGCGATGATGTCTCAGTGCGTCCAGGCGCCCCTGCGACCCGTGGCGAAGTTTTCGCCATAGCCGCCGGCGCGGACATTGTGCTTGCGGGGCTTCGGTTCCACCACCTCGGCCTCGATCCCCTTGGCGGCCGCATAGGCCAGCGCCGCCTCGCGGCTGTCAAAGCGCAGCTTGACCTGGGTTTGCGTGTCCGTGGACGAGGTCCACCCCATCAGCGGATCAACCGTGCGGCTGGAGGCCGGTGCATATTCCAGCACCCAGAGCTTGGTCTTGCCGACGCCCGATTGCATGGCGGTTTTCGCGGGCTGGTAGATACGGGCGCGCATGGCGGAAACTCCCTTGGCTTTGGCTGGTTTATTCCGAAATCCGGGGAAACATGCAAGGGCTTCCGGGCCTTTCAGGCGGCGTTCCGGGCAGGAAGCCGCTGCCGGCTGGTCACGGGGAGTGTGGGTGGGGTGTGTGGTGCGACCAACCGGCAGCTTCGTTGCTGCTTGCCCCGTCAATCTGCCCCAGTCTTTTCCGTCTGGCAACCATAAGATGTGATTTCCTGCGACGTTTCCCCTAAAATTGAATTGTTTCCGTCAATCCTTTCCCCATCAAGGTTAACGCCGGGTTGGGCCGCCCCTTTAACCGGAACAAAAACAGAATAGATTGGGCCGAGAAGGGAATCACCCATGCCCCACAACAACACCAACCTGCCCACCGAACGCCCCGACGTGCTGACCCGCCCCAAGCTGGAGGGCGGCAAGCGCTTTGTCATGCAGACACCGTTTCAGGCGGCGGGCGACCAGCCGACGGCGATTGCCGAACTTGCGGCGGGCGTTCTGGCGGGCGAGCGCGATCAGGTGCTGCTGGGCGCCACCGGCACCGGCAAGACCTTTACCATGGCCAAGGTGATCGAGGAAACCCAGCGCCCGGCGATCATCCTCGCCCCGAACAAAACGCTGGCCGCGCAATTATACGGCGAATTCAAAAGCTTCTTTCCCGACAACTCGGTCGAATACTTCGTCAGCTACTACGACTATTACCAGCCCGAAGCCTATGTCGCCCGCACCGACACCTATATCGAGAAGGAATCCCAGATCAACGAACAGATCGACCGCATGCGCCACTCGGCTACCCGGGCGCTTCTGGAACGTGACGACGTGATCATCGTGGCTTCGGTCAGCTGCATCTACGGCATCGGCTCGGTCGAGACCTATTCGGCGATGACGCAGGATCTGACGGTGGGCGGGATCTACGACCAGCGCAAGGTGATTGCCGAACTCGTGGCCCAGCAATACCGCCGGCAGGACGCCGCCTTCCAGCGCGGGGCGTTCCGGGTGCGGGGCGATGTGGTGGAGCTGTGGCCGGCCCACCTTGAAGACCGGGCCTGGCGGTTTTCCTTCTTTGGCGAAGAACTGGAATCGATTGTCGAATTCGATCCGCTGACCGGGGCCAGGACCGACAATTTCCGCCAGATCCGTATCTATGCCAACAGCCACTACGTCACCCCCCGCCCGACGCTGCAACAGGCGATCAAGGGCATCAAGGACGAGCTGTTCCACCGGCTGAAGCAACTCAACGCCGAGGGCAAGCTGCTGGAGGCGCAGCGGCTGGAACAGCGCTGCAACTTCGATCTGGAGATGCTGGAGGCGACCGGCAGTTGCGCCGGGATCGAGAACTATTCGCGCTGGCTGACCGGGCGCGGCCCCGGCGAGCCGCCGCCGACGCTTTTCGAATTCATCCCCGACAATGCCATCGTCTTTGCCGATGAATCCCACGTCTCGGTGCCGCAGATCGGCGGCATGTATCGCGGCGACTACCGGCGCAAGTTCACGCTGGCGGAACACGGCTTCCGCCTGCCGTCCTGCATGGACAACCGACCCTTGAAGTTCGAGGAATGGGACGCGATGCGCCCGCAATCGGTGTTTGTCTCGGCCACCCCGGCGGCATGGGAGCTGGAACAGACCGGCGGGGTGTTCACCGAACAGGTGATCCGCCCCACCGGCCTGATTGACCCGCCGGTGGAAATCCGCCCGGTCGAGATGCAGGTCGACGACCTTCTCGACGAAATCCGCAAGGTGGCCGCTCAGGGCCTGCGGGTGCTTGTCACCACCCTGACCAAGCGCATGGCCGAGGACCTGACCGAGTATTTCCATGAACAGGGCATCCGCATCCGCTATATGCATTCCGACATCGACACCATCGAACGCATTGAAATCCTGCGCGACCTGCGGCTTGGGGCCTTCGATGTTCTGGTCGGCATCAACCTTCTGCGCGAGGGATTGGACATTCCCGAATGCGGCCTTGTGGCCATTCTCGATGCCGACAAGGAGGGCTTCCTGCGCTCGGAAACCTCGCTGATCCAGACCATCGGCCGCGCCGCGCGCAACGCCGAAGGCCGCGTCATCATGTATGCCGACCGCATCACCGGCAGCATGGAGCGGGCGCTGGCCGAAACCAACCGCCGTCGCGCCAAGCAGGAGGCCTATAACGCCGCCCATGGCATCACGCCGACGACGATCCGGAAGAACGTCGAGGACATCCTGCTGGGCATCTATCAGGGCGACACCGATCAGGCGCGGGTCACGGCCAAGGTCGACAGGGCCAATGTCGGGCAGAACCTTGCCACGCATCTCGAGGCGCTGCGCCTTGCGATGCGCAAGGCCGCCGAGAATCTGGAGTTCGAGGAAGCCGCCCGTATCCGCGATGAGGTCAAGCGGCTGGAGGCGGTGGAACTGGCCGTCGCCGATGACCCGCTGGCCCGGCAATCGGTGATCGAGGAGGCGGTGGAGGAGGCCGTGAAATCCCGCGGCCGCTCCACGGCAGGTCGCGCCGGGCAGCGGGGCGGCAAGCGGAGCAACCGGGGGCGGTAGGGCGGAGCCCCCTCATTTGCCCGGAATCAAGGCGCTTGCACCGCCGGGTATGCCATTGGTTCGAGAAACCAATGGCATGGCCCGACCTCCCCCTGGGAGGGCGCGTTTGCACCGTCAACCCCTAGCCGGCTACGCGTAGGGTGGGTGGTTCCAAGGATTTGCCAAGGCAAATCATTGGGTTCACCCACCCTGCTCCCCCCTCGATTTAACCGCCTGTTAACCTTGCCACCGCAATCTGCGGTCATGTCGCATTACATCCGCCCCCGCATTGACGCCGCCTGCATCTTCTTCACGCTCGCCCTGGCGCGGCGCGGCAGCGACCTGTTGTTGCGCGAGGTGAACAGGTTGCGACAGGCTGTGGCTATCACCAAACGCGACCTGCCGTTCGAGATCAACGCTTGGGTGGTGCTGCCCGATCACCTGCATGCGGTCTGGACTTTGCCTGCGGGCGACAGCGACTATCCCCTGCGCTGGCGGCTCATCAAATCGCGGTTCTCACATGGGCTGGACGCGCAACCGCGCAGCCCAAGCAAGGTGGCGCAGGCGGAAAAAGGGATCTGGCAGCGGCGCTACTGGGACCACCACATTCGCGACGAAGCCGATTATGCCGCGCATTTGCGCTATTGCTGGGGAAATCCAGTCAAACACGGATTGGTTGCTCGCGCCTCGGATTGGCCGTTTTCCTCCATTCATCGCGATATGCGTTTCGGCTTGGTCGAGCCGGAATGGGCTGAGGTGGCAGGCGAGTTTGGCGAATAGTGGTGGGTGAACCCGCGCCCTTGGCGCAGAACCACCCACCCTACGGTGTTGGCAGGGCAGGTGGTTCCGCGAATTTGCCCACCACGGGGTTCATGTAGGGTGGGTGGTTCCAAGGATTTGCCCTCCAAATCGTTGGGTTCACCCACCAGCCGACCTTACCTGCTGAACCGCTTGTATTTCACCCGCTTCGGCTCCAGCGCATCCGGACCCAGGCGCCGGACCTTGTCTTGCTCATAGGCCTCGAAGTTGCCCTCGAACCATTCGACATGCGCGTCGCCTTCGAAGGCCAGGATATGCGTGCAGAGGCGGTCAAGGAAGAAGCGGTCGTGCGAAATGATGATGGCGCAGCCGGCGAAGTCCTCGATGGCGGCTTCCAGCGCCTGCAGGGTTTCGACGTCCAGATCGTTGGTCGGTTCGTCAAGCAGCAGGACGTTGCCGCCCGACTTCAACAGCTTGGCCATGTGGACGCGGTTGCGTTCCCCGCCCGACAGCAGGCCCACCTTCTTCTGCTGGTCGGTGCCCTTGAAGTTGAAGGCCCCGGTATAGACGCGGGAGTTCATCTGCATGTCGCCAAGGTGAATGACCTCGGCCCCGCCCGAGATTTCCTCCCAGACGTTCTTGTTCGGGTCGAGCGCGTCGCGCGACTGGTCGACATAGGCCAGTTGTACGGTGTCGCCCAGCGTGATGTTGCCCTCGTCGGGCTGTTCCGAGCCGGTGATCATGCGGAACAGCGTCGACTTGCCGGCGCCGTTCGGGCCGATCACGCCGACAATGGCGCCCGGCGGCACGGTGAAGCTGAGATCCTCGATCAAGAGCTTGTCGCCCATGTGCTTTTTCAGGCCCGTGACCTCGATCACCTTGTTGCCCAGACGCTCGCCGTTCGGGATGATGATCTGCGCGCTGGTGGCGCGTTCCATGACGGTCTGGCCTGCCATTTCGTTATAGCGCGCCAGACGCGCCTTGCCCTTGGACTGCCGGGCCTTGGCGCCGGAGCGGATCCATTCCAGTTCCTTTTCCAGCGCCTTCTGCTTGGACTTGTCCTCGCGGGCTTCCTGCGCCATGCGCTTGGCCTTCTGGTCAAGCCAGGCCGAATAGTTGCCCTCGTAGGGGATGCCCCGGCCGCGGTCGAGTTCCAGAATCCAGGTGGTGATGTCATCCAGGAAATAGCGGTCGTGGGTGACGATCAGGATGGTGCCCTTGTAGTCGATCAGGTGCTTTTGCAGCCAGGCGATCGATTCCGCGTCAAGGTGGTTGGTCGGTTCGTCGAGAAGCAGCATGTCGGGCTTTTCCAGCAGCAGCTTGCACAGCGCGATGCGGCGGCGCTCGCCGCCCGACAGGCTTTCGACATTGGCGTCATCGGGCGGGCAGCGCAGCGCGTCCATGGCGACGCCGACGGTGGCTTCCAGTTCCCACAGGTTGCCGGCGTCGATCTGGTCCTGCAGCTGCGCCATTTCCTCGGCGGTCTCGTCCGAGTAGTTCATCGCCAGCTCGTTGTAGCGGTCAAGGATCGCCTGCTGCTCGGCCACGCCCAGCATGACGTTCTCTTTCGCCGTCAGCTTGGGGTCGAGATAGGGTTCCTGCGCCAGATAGCCGACCTTGGCGCCCTTGGCGGCCCAGGCCTCGCCTTTGAAATCCTTGTCCATGCCGGCCATGATCTTCAGAAGCGTCGATTTACCGGCACCGTTGACGCCCACGACCCCGATCTTGACGCCGGGCAGGAAGTTCAGGTGGATGTTCTCGAAACAGGTCTTGCCGCCCGGATAGGTCTTGGAGACGTTCTCCATGTGATAGACGTATTGATAGCTGGCCATGATGATCTCCAATCGCGGGGTTGCGCCCCATGTAGCGACTGGGGGCCGGGGCTGCAACTCTTAGAGGGGCTTCTCCATCCAGACATCCGCCGGAAACCCGGTATAGGCGGCGCAGTCGATCCAGCCCATGCGGCGATACAGGGTGATGGCCTCGGTCAGGGCCGAATTGCTGTCGAGTTTCAGGTGCTGATAACCCAGTTCGCGGGCGCGCGTCTCCAGCAGCACCATCAGGCGGCGGGCAAGGCCCTGCCCCCGCGCGTCGGGATGCACCCAGAGGCGCTTCACTTCGGCCACCCCCGGCTCCAGCGGGCGCAGCGAGGCGCAGCCGATGGGCAGGCCGTCGCTGCGCGCGATCAGAAACGCCCCCTGTGGCAGGCGGTAAAGCGGGGCGTCGGCCAAGGGCAGCGGCAGCTTTTCGGCGGGCAGGCCGGGAATGGTGTCAAGAAGCAGCTGGAAATAGGCCGCAAGGCAGATCAGGGCGGCGGGGTCGTCGGGATCGGCGTCGACGATCTCGGTGACATCGTGCAGAAGCTGGGTGGCGATCAGGTCCATGGCCGCCAGGAGCGCAGGGCCTTGGCGACCGGCGCGGGCGAGGGTGGTCTCGGCGGCGAGATGGCCGATGGCGCGATAGGCGGCATTCTCGGCGGCGCCTGTGGGCGTCAGCCGGGCGATGCGCCGGCGCCGGTCGGCCGGGTCGGCTCCGGTTTCCACCAACCCCTCGTCTTCCAGCGCGCGCAACAGCCGCGACATCAACCCGGAATCCAGCGCCAGCTGGTCGCGGATCCGGGCAACGTCGGTTCCCCCTGCTGTCACAAGTTGCAGTACCCGCGCTGCGCCGAGGGGACGACCGCGCCCGAGATACGAGTGGTCGAGCGCCCCCACCTCGCGGGTGACGGCACGGTTGAACCGGCGAAGGCGGTCGATGTCCGAGAGCATGAGAGGTTTCCCCGAAGGACTATACCTGACTGTAGTCAGATATAATTTCCACAGTCAAGCCGTTGAAACTCGGCGGAGGCATTGTTTCCGCCCGCCGTTTGCGGTCAATTGCCGGGCAGGACAGGAAAGCGGGATGAATGCGCGCGGGATTTCCCATCGCAAGCAAGGGTATGGTCATCGGCCTTCTGGGCGGGTCGTTCGACCCGGCCCATGAGGGCCATGCCCATATCACCCGCGAGGCGCTGAAGCGGATGAACCTCGATCAGGTCTGGTGGCTGGTGACACCCGGCAACCCGCTGAAGCCCCGGCAGCCCGCTCCGCTGGCTGATCGGGTGCTGCGGGCGAAGCGGATGCTTGGCGGGCATCCCCGGGTCAAGGTGACGGTGCTGGAACAGGCCCTGGGCACCCGCCTGACCGCCGACACGATCGACCGGCTGCGGGCGCTCTATCCCGGCGTCCGGTTTGTCTGGCTGATGGGGGCGGACAATCTGGTGCAGTTCCACAAATGGGGACGCTGGCGGGATATCCTGCGCAGCGTGGCCGTCGGCGTGCTGGCGCGGCCCGGGTCGGGCGTGGCAGCACGGCTTTCGGTTGCGGCGCAGTCGTTCCGGGTGCATCGCGTGCAGCGCGGCGAGGGGCTGGGCCGGCAGAAGCCGCCGGCCTGGGTCTTTGTGAACCTGCCGATGAATGATAGCTCTTCAAGCGAGATCCGGGCCAGGGGGTTGTGGCGGAAGTAGGGGGCTGTCCGCCCCCCGTCTGCGATTGCATCGCAGCCTTCCCCCCGAGGATATTTGGGAACAGATGAATGGCAGAGGTTTGCACAGGTGATCGCACGGCGTGAGATGTTGGCAGGGGTCCTGGCAGGCCTGGCCGGGGCGGCGCTGGCCGAGGCGCCCGCCGTAGTGCCGCGCCCGCCGCGTCGTCCGGAACCGGGAGAGGACCGCGCGACGCAGCAGTTGATCGAGGCGGCAAAGCTGTCGGGCAGCCTGGCTTTCGTGGTCGCCGACCGGGCGACCGGGCGGGTTCTGGCCGCGCGCGAGGCCGATACACCCCTGCCGCCCGCCAGCGTCGCCAAAGCCGTCACCGCGCTTTATGCGCTGGAAAAGCTGGGGCCGGCGTTCCGCTTTCGGACGCGGGTGATGCGGGTGGGCGATATCGTTCAGGGCCGGCTGGAGGGTGATCTCTACCTGGTCGGCGGCGGCGATCCGAATCTTGACACCGACCAGATGGGCGATCTGGCCGCGGCTCTGGCAGCCGAAGGGATCCGGGAAGTCGCCGGGCGCTTCTTCGCCTGCGACGGCGCCCTGCCCTATCGTTTCCAGATCGACGCCGAGCAGCCGGAGTACCTTGGCTACAACCCCGCCATTTGCGGGCTGAACCTGAATTACAACCGGGTGAATTTCGAATGGAAGCAGGCCGGCGACGGCTATGACCTGACGATGGACGCGCGGGGCGCGCGCTTCCTGCCGCTGGTCAAGGGCGCCAGCATCCGGCTTGCCGAGCGCAATGTGCCGCTTTTTGCCTATGAGGGCGACGAAAGCTGGACGGTGTCGCAGGCGGCGCTTGGCGAGGCGGGCAGTCGCTGGCTTCCGGTGCGCGCGCCGGCACCCTATGCGGCAGAGGTGTTCGCAACGCTCTGCGCGGCGCAGGGGCTGAGGCTGCCCAAGGCAGAGATCGTGGCGCGCGCGCCAGTCGAGGCGGTCGAGGTGGCGGCCCATTCTGGCGAGGCGCTGCCCGGGGTCTTGCGCTCGATGCTGAAGTTCTCCACCAACCTGACGGCGGAAATCGTCGGCTTGACCGCCAGCGGCGCGGGCACGCTGGAGGGCTCGGCCACCGCAATGACCGACTGGGCGCGGCGGCGGTTCGGGATTGCGGCGGTGTTTGGCGATCATTCCGGCCTCGGACCAAGATCGCGGATCACCGCGGCAGAGCTTGCGCAGGTCATGCTGCGCGCGGGCGAGGCGCGGAACGGCGCGATGCTCGCTGGCCTCCTGCGCGAGGCAGGCCTGACCGATGCCCAAGGTGAGGCGGTCAAGGGCAGCCCGGTGCGCATCCATGCCAAGAGCGGGACGCTGAATTTCGTGTCCAATCTGGCGGGCTATATTTCCGAGCCCGGGGGCGAACTGGCCTTTGCCATTCTCGCCGCCGACCCCGCGCGCCGCGCCGCTGTGCCGATGGCAGAGCGCGAGGAGCCGAAGGGCGGCCGCGGCTGGACCCGACGCGCGCGCAGGCTGCAGCAAGGGCTGATCCGGCGCTGGGTGGAAAGCTATCTTTGAGGCCGTCCAGGGCGAGGCTGCAGCGCGCGCAACCCGAAGGCATGTCGGACGCCGGGCCTTGCGCCGCGGTCGGGTGCTTGCAGGTCGGGCGCTTGCAGGTCGGGCGCTTGCGGGTCAGGCGCGCAGGTGGCGCAGCTGCCATGTGGCATGCGCCAGAATCGCCGTGATGATCGCGGCCCCGCCCCAAAGCGTCGCCATGCCGGGGTATTCCCCCAGAATCCACCACACCAGCAGCGGCCCCATGACGATTTCCAGCATGGTGATGAGCGAGACTTCGGCCGCCGGCAGATAGCGCGGTCCAATCTGGAGCAGGCCGACACCTCCGGCAAGGATCACGCCCCCCGAAAGCGCCAGAAGGCCCCATTGCCGGGGCTCCAGCGGCTCGAACGAGGCGAAGGGCAGCGCGAGAAGGGCGGTCACCAGATAGCCAAAGGCAATCGCGACGATCAGGTTCTGACCCCGCTCCTTGCGCAGCAGGACGTAATACCCGGCGATGGTCAGGGCGTTCAGCAGCGACATGGCGTCCCCCAGAAGCGTGCCGCCGCCCAGAGACCCGACGGCAATCACCGCCACCCCGCCAAAGACGACAAGGATCGTCAGCCCCGTGCCGCGGTCGATGGTCTCGTGCAGGAAGAGGCGCGACAGGATGGCCGAAAGAAAGGGCGCAGTGGCGAGGATCAGCAGGCTGTTGGCAACCGAGGTGTGTTGCAGCGAGGTCAGGAAGAAGATCGACCCGGTGCCTTGCAGGGCCATCATGGCAAGCGCGGCCGGGGTCAGAAGCGCGCGGAACCCGGGCCAGGCCGAAGGCAGGAAAAGGGCGACGAAGGCCAGCGTGGTGCAGGCCCCGGCCAACCCGCGCCAGAAGGCGATGGTCATGGCGTCGGCGCCGATCATCCGCACCACAAGCGCATCGGGAAAGAAAAAGGCGACGCCGGCAAAGGTGACAAGCAGGCCAAAGGCCTTGGGGTTCCGGGTGGCAAGGGTGTTCATGAAAATGTCCTGTCGCCGCCCGCCTGATAGCGCATGCGGGCGGGTCTGGCTTGTTCAAAGCCGACCTCGGCCCCGCCGCCTCGTCGGTCTTCGACCGCTCGTCGTCCGCCCCAGCCATGCGGCGGCGGGCAGTCGCGCGGGCCTTGCAACCGCGCCCGTCCCGGCCTATATGGGCCGTGAGAGGTTGGCGCGGGCAGGTGCCTCGCCAACCCGGTCAGGTCCGGAAGGAAGCAGCCGTAACGAGCCCCACTTGGGTCGTTGTCAGCCTCTCACCCCTCCCCCCCTCGCTCGGCGGCCTTAGTGCATTTGCACCATGGACAGGTGCGGCGCTTTGCCCTCCCCTTGGAAAAAACACCAAGGGAGGAATTCATGTTTACGCTCACCCGCCGGCACTTCCTGATGACCTCGGCCGCGACCGTTGCCGCCGCCGCCATTTCGGCCCCCGCCTTTGCGACCGACCCGATCCTGATCGGCGTGCCCACCGCGCAATCCGGTCCCGTCGGGGTGGCCGATCAGGCGGACTGGCTGAACGGTGTCACCATGGCGGTCAAAGAGATCAACGCCGCTGGCGGGGTGAACGGCCGCATGCTGGAGACCCGCGTGGTCGACATCGACCTCTTGACCCCCGAGGGCACGGTGGCCGCCTTCCAGAGCCTTGTCGAACAGGGCGTGCAGGCCTTGGCGCATTCCTTTGCCATCATTCCGCAGCCGGCGATGGACGTGGCGGCGACCACGGGTGTTCCCTACCTGCACGGCAACACCAGCCAGGCGAGCCTTGATCTTGTGAAATCCGACCCGCAGAAATACCGCAACATCTTCCAGATCGACGTGGCGGAAACCTATTACGGCGCGGGTTTTGTCAAGTTCCTGTCGAACCAGAAAGCCGCCGGTTGGGTGCCGAAGAACAACAAGGTCCACATCGTCCAGGAGCAGATCGGCTATACGCAGGTGATCTCAAAGGCCACGCAGGCGGCCATTGCGGCGTCGGGCGGCGAATGGGAGCAAGGTCCGGTCACCGACATCCAGTTCCCGGTCGCGGATTGGACGCCGATCATCCAGGCGCTGAAAGAGGCCGATTGCGGCACCATCATGATCGACCACTGGGTCGCCGCCGAGCTTGCCAGCTTCGCGCAATCCTATGTGCTGGACCCGGTTCCGGGCGCGCTGGTCTATCTGCAATACGGCCCCTCGCAGCCGGAGTTCCTTGATCTGGCAGGTGATGCGGCTGAAGGGTTTGTCTGGGGGTCGGTCATCGGGGTCTATGCCGACGAAAAGGGCATGGCCTTCCGCGAGGCCTATCAGGCCAAGTATCCCGGTACGATGGGCATGGTCTATACCGGCTCGGGCTATGACACGGTCAACATTCTGGCCGAGGTCTGGAAAACCGTCGACCCCGCCGATTTCGACGCGGTGGGTGCGGCGATCAAGGCGATCAGCCATCGCGGCGTCTGCGGCACCTATACTTTCGGCAATGCCGAACAGACCCCGGTCAGCTATCCGAACATGACCGATGATCCCGAAGCAGGCCAGGCCCACCTGATTTTCCAGGTACAGGACGGCGCGCATACCATCATTTCGCCCTCCACCCACAAGCAGGCCGACATGCGGCCCGCGCCCTGGATGTAAGCAGACACGTCAGGGGACAGGCCAATGACGGACGTGGACGGTATCTTCGGCTGCCGGGGGATCGGGATTTCCTTCGGCAACCGGGCGATCCTGAAGAATGTGTCTCTCGCTGTATCCCCCGGCGAGGTGCTTGGTCTTGTCGGCCCGAACGGGGCCGGCAAGACCTCTTTGTTCGAAATTCTCTGCGGGCGCTATACGGCGACCGCGGGGCAGGTGTTCATGGAGGGCCGCGACATCACCGCCATGGCGGTGCATGACCGTGCCCGCGCCGGTCTGGCGCGCACCTATCAAAGCCCGGTGGTGCCGGGCGCGCTGACCATCGGCGAGACGCTGCGGGCGGCGCGCTATGCCTACCGGCCTTTCAAGACAAGGATGGAGGCGGAATGGGCCTGCCATCTGGCCAACCTGCGCCAGCCCTGGGACCGGCTGGCGGGCAGTCTGGACACCTTCGACCGGCGCAAGCTGCTTCTCGCCTGCCTTCTGATGCGCAAGCCCAAGGTGCTCTTGCTGGACGAGCCGGCCTCGGGTCTCATCAATTCGGAAATCGACGAGCTTGATCTCATCATCCGCCGGCTGGTGGATGAATACGGCATCGCCGCCATCCTGATCGAGCACCGGCTGGAGCTTTTGTCCGCCATCGCTGACCGCGCGGTTGTGCTGGACATGGGCGAGGTGATCGCCACAGGCACCCCGCGCGAGGTCTTTGAAAACCCGCGGGTTCTGGCCGCCTATTTCGAGGAGCCGGCGCATGGCTGAAGTGTTGAAGATCACCGGGCTGACTGCCGGCTATGGCCCCTTGCGCGTGCTGCATGAGATCGACTTCAGGGTCTTGGAAGGCGAGCGGGTGGGGCTGGTCGGCCTCAACGGCCACGGCAAGACTACGCTGTTTCGGGCGATTTCCAGCCTTGTCGGCTGGCAGTCGGGGTCGATCCTGCTGCATGGCCGCGAAATCGGCGGCAGCCGGTCTGCCGGGCCGGGGCGCAAGACGCCCGCCATCGTGCGCGCCGGGTTGGCGATGACACCGCAGGGCGACGCGATCTTTCCCGGCCTGACCGTGGCGCAACATCTCGACTGCGGGGCCTATACGGTGAAGGCGTGGCGCGACCGCAAGGCGCGGCGTGAGATGGTGTTCGACATCTTCCCGCCCTTGCGCAAGCTGGAACATGCCTTGGTCGGCCGGCTTTCGGGCGGCGAGCGGCGGATGGTCTCGGTCGGCCGGGCGCTGATGGTGGAGGCGTCGCTTTACCTCATCGACGAGCCGTCGCTGGGCTTGGCGCCGAAGATCAGCGCCTCGGTGATCGAGGCGCTTTTCGCCCTGCCGAAAGACGGCCGCGCCATGGTGATCGCCGAACAGAACGTCGCGCTTCTGTCAGGAAAGGTCGACCGCATGGTCGGCATGCACGCCGGCCGCATCCGCGGCGACGTTGGCCATGTGAGTTTGTACTGATGGATATCTTCGTCACCCTCGTCCACGGGCTGAACCTTGCCGCGATTTACGGGCTGATGGCCATTGGCATTTCGCTTTTGTGGTCGTCGATCGGCATGATCAACATGGCCCATGGCGCGACCTTTGCGGTGTCGGGCTATGCTGCGTGGTTCATGGCCGATCTGATGAAGCCGGTCCTTCTGGCCGCCTTTGGCAAGGGCTTTGTCGGCACCGCCGCCATGGCCGGCATCACGCTGACGACCGGGGCGGCGATGGGGGCGCTCTTTGGCGCGCTGATCTATGCGCTGGCCTTCCTGCCCATTCATGACAAGCCGAACTTTCCGGTCCGCAGCCTGATCGTGACCTTGGCGATCAACCTCGCCACGGTGCAACTGCTGCTGTGGTATTTCGGACCCAAGCAGAAAAACCTGCCGAAGATCTTCGGCACCGGCAAGCTGGACCTTGGCCCGCTGTCGGCCCGCTATGACCAGATCGGCGCGATTGTGGCGACGGCGGCGATCCTTGGGCTGGTGCTGACGTGGCTCAGGGTTTCCCGCAAGGGGCTGGAAATCCGCGCCATGATGCAAAACCCCGAAGGCGCGGTCTTGTCCGGCATTTCGGTGCGCTGGACGGCGCTGCCCGTCACCATGCTGACCGGGGCCTTGGCAGGGCTTGCGGCGGTTCTCCTGTCGCAAACTATCTTCGTCTCGCCCACCTCGGGCACCATGCCGCTCATCAAGGGGCTGACCATCGCGCTGCTGGGCGGCCTCGGATCGGTGCCCGGCGCGGTCGCCGGCGCAGTCATCATCGGCTTTCTCGAAGCCATCGTCGGCGCCGTGCCCTTCCTTGGCCAGCGCTATGTGCTGTTCGCCACCTTCGTCTTCATCATCACCGTCCTCATCCTCCGCCCGCGCGGGATTGGTGGCCTTCTGGACGAGGCCCGCAAATGACCGAAAAGAAGTTCTACGAAATCGGCCAGCGCCCCTCCGAGGTCATCCTGCATCCGGCGGGGGATGCGCCCCTGCATCGCCGCCGCCTGCCCTTCACCCGGCGGCACTGGTTCAAATGGCGGTCACGCCTGAACGCCAAGACGCTGGAGCAGGAGCGGATGCTGGCCGACAAGCGCCCGCTGTGGTGGGCGCTGGGGCTGCTGGCGCTGGCGCTTGCCGCGCCCTTCCTGTCGAACCCGATGCTGACCATCGCCGCGATCTTCTGCATCTTTTCCGCGATCAACGTGCTTTGGACGCTCATCATCGGCACGGCGGGGATCTTCAGCCTTGCCACCTTGGCCATCGTCGGCATCGGCGCCTATGTGTCGGCCGCGCTGAACGTCTATCTCGGCCTGCCCTGGCCCTTGATGTTCGTGGCGGGCGGGCTGGCCGGGCTGGTGATCGGCGGCTTTCTCGCCTTGCCCTCGACCCGTCTGGATGGGCTTTACTATGCCCTCCTGACCATGGGCTTTGCCGAGATCTGCCGGGTGTTCGTCCAGCAGTTGAAGCCCCTCGGCCCGCAAAACGGCTCGATCAACAACGTCGCCAGCTTCATCCCCTCCGACTGGCAATTGCAAAGGCCGGGGCTGCTTCTGGGCTTTGCCGGGGCCTTCGTGATCCTGCTGCTGGCACTGCTGACCTTCCGGGTCGTCAATTCCGAACGGCTGGGGATGCTCCTGCAAACCGCGCGCGAGGATGAGGCCTTTGCCGAGGCGACCGGCATCGACTATCGCCGGGCGCGGCTGCATGTGTTCCTGATCTCGTCCGCGGGGCTGGGGGTGATCGGCGCGTTCTATGCGCAGTTCTACGGCTCGATCTCGCCGCAGGTGTTCTCGCTGGACCAGCTCATGCTCTTGTTTGCGATGATCGTCATCGGCGGGCTGGGGCGCAGCGAGGGCGCGGTGATCGGCACCGCCATCGTCGTGCTGATCGACAAGGGGTTTCTGAACCTGGGCCCGATCCGCATCCTTCTGGTCGCCGCCATCATGCTGGGCGTGACCTTGTTCCTTCACAACGGCCTTGCCGGCGCGCGCGAGCAATTTCGCGGCTGGCGCCGCCGCAAACAATCCGAGGCGCGCGCGCGCCGCACCGAAAAGGGGGGTGAGGTCATGCCCGAAGAAGCCATCGAAATCGCCGACAAGCAGGAAATCTACTATCGCCGGTTCCAGAAACGCCTGCGCGACCGGCTGAAGGCGCTCATCACGCCCGAGCTGATCGAGGAACACCGCCAGAACCCGCTTGGCCATCACTCCGACGCCTTGTCCCGCGTGCTGAACCACTTCCGCCGCGCCGAGGTGGCCGACAAATACGCCATCATGCGCCAGCCCGAGGCCTTTCACGCCTACAAGATCGTCGCCTTCTCCGGCACCCGCGGCGCCCCGCCCCGGCTGGTCGACGACCGCACCTACCATGACATCAACGAGGCCTATCACGCGGTCTTCCTGCTCCGCGTCAATGACCTGATGGAAGCCTGACCCATGACCAATACCCGGATTTTCGGCTATGCCGACCCTTTGGCCGCCCGCGCCGGCAGCCGCGTGGATTTCATGATTTCGGTCGAGGGCCGCGACGAGGTGGAGGCGCGGCTGGTTCGGGTGATCCATGGCGATGAAAACCCCGAGGGGCCGGGCTATCTGGAAGAAGCGGTCGATATTGACCTGCCGAAGGTGCTGAAGGTGAAGCGGCAGTTCACGCAAGTCGGCAGCTTCGCCCGCGCCGATGACCCCGAGGGGCGGCTGGACGGGCTGCAAAACTTCACGCTCTTTGCCCATGTCTTCCCGACCTTGCCCAAGGCCGAGCGCCAGCAGGTTCTGGGCCGCTGGGACATCG
The DNA here is from genome assembly GCF_011008935.1 of Tabrizicola oligotrophica. Lineage (GTDB taxonomy): Bacteria > Pseudomonadota > Alphaproteobacteria > Rhodobacterales > Rhodobacteraceae > Tabrizicola_A > Tabrizicola_A oligotrophica. Next base: position 154,336 of record NZ_JAAIVJ010000004.1, read on the forward strand.
AAGGCTCCAGGGGGTTCGGTCTGGGTATTGACCCCGACGGCCATGTGGCGATGTGGCTGGGCGACGGCGCGGGGGTGGACGAGATCCGCACCGAGATCACGCTGGTGCCGCGCTGCTGGTATTTCGTCGCCGCCTCCTATGACGCGGCCAGCAAGGAAGCGCAGCTTCACGTCATCAACTGCGTGAGCCAGTGGAACAGCCGGATTTCCACCGTCGTCCCGTTCGAGGCCGACAGCTGGATCAAGGAGACCTTGCGCCATGGTCCGGGGGCGACAGCAGGGGCGGCGAGTTTCAAGCTGGCCTCCGCCACCGCCTGCAACCCGGTGCGCGGCCATTACGGCGCCTTCCTGTTCAACGGCAAGATTGACCGTTCTGGCGTCTACAGCCGCCCGCTGTCCCGCGCCGAGGTGATGGCGCTGGCCAAGGGCGATGCACCGGCGAAAGACGGGCTTCTGGCCTATTGGGACCCGACGGCGAACCTTGCGCGCGAGGGCGTCGGCGACACCATTCCTGACACTGGCCCGCATGGCCTGCACATGCAGGGCATCAACCGCCCGGTGCGCTGCATGACCGGCTTCAACTGGCGGGGCGAGGAAAGCTATCGGCTTGCCCCGGAAACCTTCGGCGGCGTGCATTACCACGACGACGCGATGACCGATTGTGCCTGGGACGTGACCCATTCGCTGACGCTTCCCGATGACCTGAAATCCGGGGTCTATTGCCTGAAGGTGTCGGGCGGCGGCGGCGAGGATTCCATTCCCTTCATCGTGCGGCCCAAGACGTCCAAGGCGAAACTCGCCTTCCTCTTGCCGACCTTCACCTATCTCGCCTATGGCAACGAACACCTGTCCTACGAGGCGCCGATCGCGCAGGCCATCACCGCCCATACCCCGGTGATCGTGGCGGAAGACCTTGAATACAAGAAGCTCGAGGAATTCGGCCTTTCGACCTATGACCATCACACCGACGGGGCCGGCTGCTGCTATTCGTCGTGGAAACGCCCGATCATCACCCTGCGCCCGCGCTACCGGCTGCCGGCGATGAACTTCCCTTGGGCGCTGCCGGCGGATCTCTCGCTGGTCTGGTGGCTGGAGCATGCGGGATATGACTATGACCTCATCACCGACCATGACCTGCACGCCGAAGGGCTGGACTGCCTGAAGCCTTATACTTGCGTGATGAACGGCACTCATCCTGAGTATTACTCGGAGGAGATGATGGACGCGACCGAGGCCTATCTGCGGCAGGGCGGGCGGGTGATGTATCTCGGCGGCAATGGCTATTACTGGGTCACCGGCACGCGGTCCGGTGATCCCGCCTGCATCGAGGTGCGCAAGCTCGATTCTGGCAGCCGCGCCTGGCAGGCCGAACCGGGCGAGGGCTATCTGGCCTCCACCGGCCAGCGCTCGGGCCTGTGGCGCAACCGCGGCCGCGCGCCGCAAAAGATCGTCGGTCTTGGCTTCACCACCGAAGGCATGGATGCCTCGGAACCCTTCGAGCGCATGCCCGACAGCTTCCACCGCCGGGTGTCGTGGATCTTTGACGGCTTGGGCGACGAGGACCTGATCGGCGATTTCGGCCTTGCCGGCGGCGGCGCGGGCGGGATCGAACTGGACCGCTATGACCTGGGCCTTGGCACGCCACCGCATACGATGCTGATGGCCTCGACCATCGGGCATTCCGACAACTACCCCCTCGTCAGCGAGGAAGTCACCTATGCCTTCCCCGGTCGCGGCGGCACGCAGGATGCGCAGGTGCGCGGCGACATGATCTATTTCACCACGCCCCGGCACGGCGCCTGCTTTGCCGCCGGCTCGATCGCCTGGTCCCAGGCCCTGCCCTGCAAGGACGGCGAAAACAACGTGGCCCGAATCATGCGGAACGTGCTCAATGCGTTCTTGAAGGAAGGGGATCTGCCGGGGGCGGCCTACAAGGGCGACGAAAAGCTCTGGCGGTAAGCGCGCGCGATCGGGGAGGGCGCATGGGCCTTGGCATCGCCAGCTTCTCTCGGTTCGTCACCGAGATGAACGACCGCACCCGCGAGGAAGATGCGGAAGGGCTGGCGCGCTGGGCGGTGGCCGAACTGTCGCAGACGATCGGCTTTGATGCCGCCTGGTATGGCTGGGCCAAGCTGCGCCCCGAAGGGGTGGAGGTCTACGCCAACGCCACGCTGAACCTGCCGGATGGCTTTTACGACTACTGGCGGACCATGTCGGATCAGGACCTGCTGGCGCGCTACATGATCGAAAACCCCGGCAAAGTGGCGATCTATGACCGCAAGCAGCCGCGCCAGACCGACGGCATGGCAAGCCTGTCGGATCAATTCGGGCTGAACCGGATGACCACGGCGATGAACGGGCATTACGGCGACTATGCCTCGTTCTACATCTCGTCCTACCGGGTGGGCGCGCAGGCCAGAAACTGGTCCGAGACCGAGCGCGACTATCTGCAATGCGCGGTGGATCAGCTGTCGTCGGCCATGAAACTGACCTCGGCCGAACCGGGCCGGCCTGACCGGCCCGGCACGGTGACCATTCTCGCCTCGGAAAACGGCATCGGCCTTTTGGGTCTGACCGCCCTTCGCGCCCAGTTCGGCGAGATCTGGCCGCGCTGGACCGGCGATCACCTGCCCGAACAACTGGCCCGGCTGATCGGCACGCCCGGCACCCACATCCTGCCAGACCGCGATCTGGTGGTGACGGTCGAGACCACCCCGCGCTTTCAGGGCATGGGCCTGCGCCGCCTGACCCTGCGTCGCCTGACGCGAATCGACATGCTGACTCCGCGTGAGCGCGAGGTGGCGCGCGCGCTGTCGGATGGACACAGCCACAAGGAGGTCGCCCGGCTTCTGGGGCTGGCGCCGGCAACGGTCCGGAACCAGACGCAATCCATCTACCACAAGCTTGGCATCGACAACCGCGCCAGCCTTTCGGCCATGCTGAACCAGCCCTCCTGACCCTTTGCCCTGCGACAAACCCGCAGGGCGAGGAGGCGGCGTCAGGCCGCCTTGCGCCGCGCTCCTTCGGGCGCGAGCAAGAGCCGCGCCTCATGCGCTTTCAGGATCAGCCTTGCCGCGTGATATTTCTCCGGGTCGGCAGCATCCGGCATCGTGGCGAAAATCTTGAACAGCTCGTCCCGCGCAGCTGCCTCCAATCCGCCGATGTTGCGCGCCGCGGGTTGGAAGCTCTCGCTCCAGACCCCGTCGGCCATAATCACCTCGTGGTGGTCGAACATCAGGTGGATATAGGTCACCTCCTGCACCATGGCCTGCAGGATTCCCGGCTGATCGGCCATGTGCAGCGCCCGCACCAACACTTCTTCGGCGCCGAAATACAGCGCCGCCCGCGGACCTTCGACCAGCATGCAATGCTGGCGCGACACCATCATGTCGCGGGCCGGCAGGTTCGGCCCGAGCGCCCCCTTGCGGAACAGGATCGGCTGCAGGCCCGCATCCGCCTGCAGGTCGGCCGTGTCAAAGCTGCGGCGGCCGACCCAGCGGATCGGCTGCAAGCCGCGGTCCCGGGTCAGAACCAGATCGCCCGGGCGCAGTGTCTCGATCGCGCGCGCGCCCGTCGCGGTTTCCACCAGGGCGCCGGGTGTGAAGCAGGCGATGCCGGTCTCGATCCCCGAAAAGGTCAGCGTGCCGATGGTGTTGCCGAAAGCGTCAAGGAACTGGACCACCCCCGACATCGGATCGAGCGGGTCGCGGATGATGAGGTAGGGGCCGGCGCTGGACAGGTCCAGCACGTCATTGTCCCCCGCCCCGCCGACGATGGTGTCGCCAACCCCGCCGACAAAGGTGTCAGACCCGGTTCCGCCGACCAACAGGTCATTGCCGGCGCCGCCGCTGAGCAGGTCATTGCCGGCCCCGCCTTCCAGGAGATCGTTGCCGTCGCCGCCGCCAAGCGTATCGTTGCCGGCCCCGCCATAGCCGCTGTCATTGCCGGTACCGCCGTCGATCAGGTCCTCGCCGGCCCCGCCGTCAAGGCTGTCATTGCCGGCGCCGCCGTAGACGGCGTCATTGCCCTCGCCACCAGAAGCGCTGTCATTGCCCGCGCCGCCATAGACGGAATCATTGCCGTCGTCGCCGCTCAGCGCGTCATCGCCGGCGCGGCCATCCATATAGTCGTTGCCACCGCCGCCAAAGAAGACGTTGGTATAGACGTCGCCGGAAAGGCCTTCGTTGTCGAAGCCAAGCAACGTGTCGTCAAAGGCCGACCCGAAGACGCCATCGACCCCGGACAGCACGTCTCCGGTGGCATGACCGCCCGAGGCGCTGTTGCTGGCAAGGTTGATCGAGACCGCCGCGTCGGACTCGCGGTAGTCGAGATAGTCCATCCCCTGACCACCGGCCAGCGTGTCGCGCCCCGCGCCGCCCGCCAGCGTGTCATCGCCCTGATCGCCGGACAGGTAGTCATTGCCCAACCCGCCCGACAGCACGTTGTTGCCGGTCGAACCATAAAGCGAGTCGTTGTAGATCGAGCCGAAGATGTTCTCGACCGCGACCAGCGTGTCGCCCGCCGCCGTGCCACCCGACCCGGCGCCGGTGGCAAGGTTGACGTTCACCGCCGCGGTGGACTCGGCATAGTCGACCGCATCGACCCCTGCCCCGCCGTCCAGCCGGTCCGATCCGCTGCCGCCCTGCAACAGGTCATTGTCATCGCCGCCATAAAGGCTGTCGGCGCCGGCGCCGCCGTAAAGGCTGTCGGCGCCGGCATTGCCGGTCAGGCTGTTGCTGCCGGCATCCCCCGTCATGAGATCGGCAAAGTTCGAGCCCAGAATGCTTTCGATCTGGCTCAGCACATCGCCGGCCGCATCACCTCCAGAGGCGCTGCCGGTCGCGAGGTCAATCGTGACCGCCGCGCCCGAGGCAGAATAGTCCACGCTGTCCGTGCCAAGGCCGCCGATCAGCGTGTCGGCACCGCCGCCGCCCGCCATCACGTCATTGCCGGCGCCGCCGTCGATCAGGTTTGCGCCGCCGTCGCCGGTCAGCGTATCGGCATAGGCCGAGCCGATCAGGTTCTCGATTTCGACAAGCACGTCGCCGGCCGCATGGCCGCCGCTGCCAAGCCCCGTCGCCAGGTTGACATCGACGCCGGCGTTCGAGGCGGCATAGCTCGCCACATCCAGACCATCGCCGCCATAAAGCGAATCCGCATTGCCGGTGCCGCCGATCAGCGTGTCATCGCCCGCACCACCATAGACGGCATCGGAACCATTCCCGCCATTCAGCGAGTCGTTGCCTTCAAGACCATAAAGCGTATCGGCCTGATTGCCGCCCGTGATGGTATTGCTGCCCGATGTGCCCGTATATGTGGCCACGTCCGGTTATCCTGCTCTGCCGTCCCGCCGTGGTCTTTGCCCGGTCGGGATCATTTCGTTTCTCCCGCCGATCCGGCGGAAGTTGCCTCTGGCTGTTGTGACACCGGGGAATTGAGGCAAATTCAAGGCAAATCGGGCAACAATGGCGAATTTGTCGCCATTGCGTGACCAAAATCCCGCGCAGATCAGTCGGTTGCCGGCGTTTACCGGCTGTTAACCCTGCGCCGGGCAGACTGGGTCGATGAACCGGAATCTCCTTGCCCTTACGCTTCTTCTTGCCGGCTGCGGCGCCCAGCCCGCGCCGGAATTCCTTGCCGCCCGACGCGCCGATGTCAGCCGCGACGGGCGGGCCTACACGGTCTTTTTCACCGACCGGCGGGTCGAGGTGATCCGCCTCGGCCATGCGTCCGGCGGCCAGCATCAGGCGATCCGCGCCACGATGATCGCGCTGATCCCCGAGGTGACGGGCTGCAAGCTGGTGGAAAGCACGCTGCAGGGCGACAGCGGCGAGATGCGGGGCTCGATCCGTTGCTAGCGGCGCAGGAACAGCTCCCACAGCGCCCAGGCCGTTGCCCCGGCGAAGACCACGCCCCAGCCGGGGCTTCCCATGGTGAAATCCACAACCGCCATCGTCCCCGGCACGGCAACGGTCACGGCCCGCACCCAAGGTTTCGCAAAGAACGGGTGGTCGCGGTCGAAGAACCGGGGCTTGACGGCGCCCGGCTTCGGCGCTTCGGGCTTCGGGGTTTCGGGCTTGGGCGGTTTGGTCATGCGCGGGCTCCTTTGCCACCAAGATAGGCATAGCGGTAGGCAAGGGCCACCCCGCCCGCGCCGCCAAGGATATTGCCAAGCGTCACCCAGAACAGGTTGCCCAGCGCCGCGCCCAGGGGGATCTCGGCCCCCGCCAGCGCGCCAAGCGGCAGAAAGAACATGTTGGCGATGGAATGCTCCAGCCCCAGGACGACAAAGGCGCTGATCGGCCAAAGGATAGCCAGAATCTTGCCGGTGGTGTCGCGGGCCGAAAAGGTCAGCCAGACCGCAAGGCAGACGAGCGCATTGCACAGCGCGCCCTTGACCAGCCAGGGCAGCGCCGAGCCGGCCGCCTTGGCTGTGGCCACACTGGCGGCGGCTTCGCCCATCGGCGCCTCCAGCAGGCCCGAGAGCGCAAAGGCCCCGGCCAGCCCGACCGCGCCCACCAGATTGCCCAAATAGACCACGCCCCAGTTGCGCAGAAGCGCGGTCAGAGTGATCTTGCCGTCAACGGCTGCCATCACCATCAGCGCGTTGCCGGTGAACAGCTCTGCCCCCCCGACGATGACAAGGATCAGCCCCAGCGCAAAGACCAGCCCACCCAAAAGCCGCAAAGGCCCGAATCCCGGATCGGCCCCGGTCATCACCATCAGCCAGGCCGCAGCGCCGAAGCCGATGAATGCCCCGGCCAGCACCGCCAGCGTGAACATCTGCCCCAGGGGCAGATGCGCCTTGGCCACCCCCGCCCCTTCGATCAGCGCAGCAATCTCGGCGGGTTTGTAGGCGTCGTGGTCGTTCGGCATCGCATCCTCCGCTGACTTGCGCGATCATGGCACGGGCGGCGCGGAAACGGGATGATTTATCGCAAGAGACGTGCCAGACTGGCCCGAGGAGGGCCCATCATGTCACAGAAATCCTTGGCAATCTCGCCCGGCTTTGCCGGGCAAACCGTTATCACCACCTTCGAGATGACCCCCGCCACCGCGCATGACCTGATGGAGCGGCTGCATGCCGCCTATGACGAGGTGATCCGCCATCAGCCGGGATTCATCTCGGCAGCGCTTCACATGAACGACGCGATGACGCGGATCTGCAATTACTCGCAATGGAAGCGGCGCGAGGATTATCAGGCCATGCTGCGCAGCCCGGAAATGCGCGAAAGGAACCGCGTCATCAACACGCTCTGCCGCGGGTTCGAGCCGGTGATGTATGAGGCGATGGAGGTTCTGTAGGCCTCAGCCGGGGTGGAAGAAGCCGTGGATCGTCTCGGCCATGGCCTGAGAAATGCCCTCGACCGCCATCAGATCCGGCAGGCCCGCGCGCGAAACCGCCTTGGCCGACCCGAAATGCGCCAGAAGCGCGCGTTTGCGGGTGGCCCCCACGCCGGGGATTTCATCCAAGGGCGTCGCTGACACCGCCTTGGCGCGCTTGGCGCGATGCGCGCCATTGGCCCAGCGGTGTGCCTCGTCGCGCAGGCGCTGGATGAAATACAGCACCGGATCGTTGCGCGGCAGGGCCATGGGAGGCAACCCGTCGCGGTGGAATTCCTCCTTGCCCGCGTCACGGTCGATGCCCTTGGCCACGCCGATCACCGCCACCTCATCGACGCCCATTTCGGCCAGCACCCCGACCACCGCCGAGATCTGCCCCGCCCCGCCGTCGATCAGCAAAAGGTCGGGCCACATCTCGGTCTTGCGATCCGGGTCTTCCTTCAAGAGCCGCTCGAAGCGCCGGGTCAGAACCTCGCGCATCATGCCGAAATCGTCGCTGTTCACCCCGGCCTCGGAGCGGATGTTGAACTTGCGATACTGGCTTTTCAGGAAACCCTCGGCGCCCGCCACGATCATGCCGCCCACCGCGTCGCTGCCCTGGATATGGGCGTTGTCGTAAACCTCGATCCGGGCGGGCGGCGCGTCCAGATCAAAAGCCTCGGCCAGCCCGGCCAGAAGCTTCATCTGGGTCGAGCTTTCCGACATCCGCCGGGCAAGGCTTTCGCGGGCGTTGCGCGTGGCGTTTTCCACCAGTTCGGCCTTCTCGCCACGCTGCGGCACCGCCAGCTCCACCTTCCGCCCGGCGCGGGCCGACAGGGCCTCGGCCACCAGATCGGGGTTTTCCACCGGATGCGACAACAGGATCAGCCGGGGCGGCTCCTTGTCGCCGTAGAACTGGGTCAGGAAAGCCTCAAGGATCTCCGGCTCCTCGGCCCCTGCCCCGGTTTTGGGGTAGAAATCGCGATTGCCCCAGCTTTGGTTGGCGCGGATGAAGAACACCTGCACGCAGGCCTGCCCGTGTTCCAGATGCAGCGCCACCACATCCGCCTCGGCCACGTTTGCCGGATTGATGCCCTGGGATTGCTGCACCTGCGTCAGCGCCTTGATCCGGTCACGCAGCGCCGCCGCGCGCTCGAACTCCATCGCCGCAGAGGCTTCGGCCATCTCGCGCGCCAGATTGGCCTGAACGGCAGTGGATTTGCCATCAAGGAACCGCTCGGCATCATCGACCAAGGCGGCGTAACCCGCCTCATCCACCCGCCCGACGCAGGGCGCGGCGCAGCGTTTGATCTGGTGCTGCAGGCAGGGCCGCGTCCGGCTGGCGAACATCGCGTCCGAGCAGTTGCGCAACAGGAACACCTTCTGCAACTGGTTCAGCGTCCGGTTCACGGCGCCCGCGCTGGCAAAGGGGCCGAAGTAGCGGCCCTTTTCCTTCTTCGCCCCCCGGTGCTTCTTGATCTGCGGAAAGGCATGCTCGCGGCTGATGAGGATGTTCGGGAACGACTTGTCATCGCGCAAGAGCACGTTGTAGCGCGGCTTCAGCTGCTTGATGAGGTTCTGCTCCAGAAGCAACGCCTCAAGCTCGGTCCGCGTGGTCAGGAACATCATCGAGGCGGTCTCGTGGATCATCCGCGAAATCCGCGCCGAATGTCCCGAGGGCCGGGCATAGTTCGACACCCGCGCCTTCAGATTCCGCGCCTTGCCGACATAGAGAACCTCGGAGGATGCGTTCAACATGCGGTAAACCCCTGGGCTGGAGTCCAGCGTGCGCAGGTAATCCTGAATCAGGTCATGGCCGGTGAGGGGTGTTTCGTTCATGCAGAAAGAGGCCTTCGGGATGCATTGATTCTTGCCCTTGGCTGCAATGATACCGGGCGCGGAGCAAGAGGGAAGAAGTCCACCGCTTTTGTGGATAACTTTGCGGAGAAGATTTCGGGAGCGCGGAATTTCCCTTGTTTTCAGCCCGCCTCAACGAATTGCCTATTTTTTAGGCAATTCCACAACGCGTTGATTTTCAACAAAACATTTTTTACCACCGGGCAAATCCCTGATAAATCAGGAGATTTTATGAACACTTCGTGACAGCTCTGCCGAAAGTGGACAACTCGTCGCCGGGCCCTGCCCCCCGGTCACTCAATCCCCAGCACGTCAGGGGTCTGCCACCCCAGATGCTGCCCGCCATCCACCGCGATCAGCTGGCCGGTGACAGCCGGGGAATCGAGGAAAAAGCCAAGCGCGGCCGTGATATCGGCCGGGTTCGCGCCGCGTTTCAAAACGGTAGCGGCGCGCTGGCGCGAGAAATGGCCGTCGCTTTGACGCAGGCCTTGCAAGGTCGGGCCGGGGCCTATGGCGTTGACGCGGATCTGCGGCGCAAGCGCCTGCGCCGCCGTCCGGGTCAGCGCCCAAAGCCCCATCTTGGCGATGGTATAGGACATGAATTCGGGGGTCAGCTTGTGGACGCGCTGGTCGATCATATTGAGGATCATCGCACTTGCCATCGCTTCTCCCGCCTCATCCACCCCGGCCTCGGGCGCCTGGGCGGCAAAGGCCTGGGTCAGCACGAAGGGCGCGCGCAGGTTCGATTCCATCGCCCGGTCCCAGCTCTTGCGGGTCGCCGAACGCAGTGAATCATATTCGAAGATCGACGCGTTGTTGATCAGCACGGTCAAGGGCCCGCCGAGCCCCTGCACGGCCATCGGCACCAGCTTTTCCACCTGGCTTTCGATCAGAAGATCGGCGCGCAGCGCGCAGGCCCGCCGCCCCAGCGCCGTGATCTCCCTGACCACCGCCTCGGCCTCCTTGCGCGAGGCGGCGTAGTGGATGGCCACGTCATAGCCCCGCTTCGCCAGATAAAGCGCCATTTCGCGGCCAAGTCGCTTGCCCGCCCCCGTCACCAATGCCCGCATGTCACCCCTTCCCGCAATCACACCCGGATGAACCGATCATATAGCGCCCGCAGCGCGGACAGACAGGTGCCTTGACGGCCTTCCGGCGCAACGCGGTCAGGCGGTCAAGCCGGTTCGGGAACAGCAGCTTGCCGATCATGCCGATCAGCGCCATGACGAGAAGGAAGATGAGGATGATCTTGAACAGCATCTACAAGCCATAGCGGGCCCAAAGCGCCCTGTCCTCGACAGATTGCATCAGATCCTCGGCGATGGACAGGCCAAAGCGTGCCAGAAGGCCGCGCTTCATGCCCAGCGGCACCAGATCAACCCTGGCGCCGAAGATCTCTTTCATCTTTGGCACCAGATGGCCAATTCCATCGGCCAGACCCAGATCGACAGCTTGCCCGCCCGCCCAGACATCCGCGTTGAAAAGGTCGGCCCCCTCGGCCAGACGGTTGCCGCGCCGCGCCATGACATGCGCGACAAAAGCCTGATGGATCGGGGTCTGCAGGGCGCGCAGCCGCTCGATGTCCTCGGGCTTTTGCGGCAGGAACGGATCGGCCAGGCTTTTCGACTTGCCCGCCGTGACAACGCGGCGTTCGATGCCGTGGCGGGCCATAGCTTCGGGGAAGCCGAAGCTGGCGAAGATCACCCCGATCGAGCCGAGGATCGAGCTGTCGTCGACCCAGATTTCATCGCCGGCGCAGGCCAGCCAATAGCCGCCCGAGGCCGCGACATCCTCGACAAAGGCATAGACCTTGACGCCCTTCTCCGCCGCCAGCCGCCGGATGCGGGCGGCGATCAGGCTGGACTGCACGGGCGAGCCGCCGGGGGAGTTGATCGCCAGCGCCACGGCAGCCGGTTTCATGCGGAAGGCCTTTTCGATCACCGGGGCGAGGCCTGCGTCGGAAAGCGCCGTGCGCCCGGTGCCGATGCCGCCCTGCAGGCGGATGACGGGGACACGCGGCGGCCGTTTCAGGAAGGGAATGAAGCGTTTCATGGCTTCAGAGGTAGGGTGCGCGCCGGCGTTGCGCAACCACGGCGTTGCACCGCTTGCCACGGCGGCCGCGGCGGGCCAATTTGCGGGGATGATCGACAAGCTGGAAATGTTCATCGCACTGGCCAACGAGCGGCACTTCGGCCGGGCGGCCGAGGTGATCGGCGTCACCCAGCCCAGCCTGTCCAGCGCCATCCGCCAGCTTGAGGATCAGCTTGGCGTGCAGCTTGTCTATCGCGGCAGCCGGTTTCAGGGCCTGACGCCTGAGGGCCAGCGCGTGCTGGACTGGGCGCGGCGGATCGTCGGCGACATGCGCGCCCTGAAAGACGAGATGCGCTCGGTCCATGCCGGGCTGTCGGGCAACTTGCGGATCGGGGTCATTCCGACCGCCCTGCCGATGGTGGCCGATCTGACTGCCCCCTTCACCGCCCGGCACCCCAACATGCGCGTCACGATCCTGTCGCGCACCTCAGCCGAAATTCTCGACGGCATCGACAGTCTGGAACTGGATGCGGGCATTACCTACCTCGACAACGAGCCTTTGGGGCGCGTCACCCAGACCCCGCTTTATACCGAGTTCTACCGGTTTCTCTGCGCCCCGGCTTCGCCTTTTGCCGGGCGGGCGCAGATCAGCTGGCATGAGGTGGCAAGTGAGCCGCTGTGCCTTCTGACTTCCGACATGCAGAACCGCCGCATCGTCAACCAGCACCTCGCCGAAGCCGGGGCGCGGGTGGCGGCGATGGTGGAGAGCAATTCCACCATCGCGCTGGTGTCGCATGTCCGCTCGGGCCTTTGGGCCAGCGTCGTGCCGATGAAGCTGGCCGAGATGTTCACCGGGCAGGGTCTGGTGGCCATTCCCATCGTGGAACCGGAGGCCGAGCATCTGGTGGGCCTTGTCACCACCCGCCGCGATCCGCAGACCCCGGTATTGCAGGCGCTGATCGAGGCGGCGGCGCGGCTCGGGCGGAAACGATAGACATCGCCTATTGAATGACGGGATATCCATATTGATTTCCCTATCACGCGGCGTACTACGGCATGCAGCTACCAAAGGGCCGCCATATGCTTGATTCTGTCGAAGTCACCTCTCGGGTTGGGGAAATCCTGACTGCCCACAAGGGGATGGAGGGGTCGCTTCTGCCGATCCTTCATGCCATTCAGGCCGAGTTTGGCCATGTGCCGCAGGCCGCGCTGCCGATCATCGCGCAGGATCTGAACCTGTCGAAGGCCGAAGTGCATGGCGTGATGTCGTTCTACCACGACTTCCGCGAGAACCCGGCGGGCAAGCATGTGCTGAAACTCTGCCGGGCCGAGGCCTGCAAATCGATGGGTGCCGACCGGGTTGCCGCCCATGCCCAGAAGGCCCTTGGCATCGAATGGCACGAAACCACCACCGATGGCCGCGTCACGCTGGAACCGGTGTTCTGCCTTGGCCTGTGCGCCTGCGCCCCCTCGGCGCTGGTTGACGGCAAGCTCGTCGGCCGCGTCGACGAGGCAAAACTGGACAGCATCATCGGGGGCCTGAAATGAAGATCTACCTGCCGCTCGATTCCGCCGCCGTAGCGCTTGGCGCCGACGAGATTGCCCATGCCCTGCATGCCCACGCCAAGGCCAAGGGCGTTGACCTGACGATCATCCGCAACGGCTCGCGCGGGATGGTCTGGCTGGAACCGCTGGCCGAAGTGGAAACCCCCACCGGCCGCATGGCCTTTGGTCCGATGGCGCTGGCCGATGTGCCGGCCCTCTTTGGTGATCTGGCGGCGCATCCAAAGGCGCTTGGCCTGACCGACGACCTGCCCTGGATGAAGGCGCAGACCCGGCTGACCTTTGCCCGCGTCGGCGTGATTGATCCGCTGTCGCTGGCCGACTATCGCGCGCATGGCGGCCTGAAGGGCCTTGAGCGGGCGCTTGGCATGGCGCAGGCCGACATGGTGGCCGAAGTCACCAACTCCGGCCTGCGGGGCCGGGGCGGCGCGGGCTTCCCGACCGGCATCAAGTGGAAGACGGTTTCGGAAGCCAAGGCCGACCGCAAATACATCGTCTGCAACGCCGACGAGGGCGACAGCGCCACTTTTGCCGACCGCATGCTGATGGAAGGCGACCCCTTCACCCTGATCGAGGGCATGGCGATTGCCGGCCTCGCCTGCGGCGCGACCAAGGGCTTTGTCTATATCCGTTCGGAATACCCCGTCGCCATCGAGGTGATGCAGAAAGCCGTCGAGATCGCCCGTGCCGAGGGCGTTCTGGGCGCGAAGGTCATGGGCAAAGGCCCGGCTTTCGACATGGAAATCCGCGTCGGTGCCGGGGCCTATGTCTGCGGCGAGGAAACCAGCCTCTTGAACAGCCTTGAAGGCAAGCGCGGCGTGGTGCGGGCGAAACCCCCGCTGCCGGCGCTGCAGGGCTTCATGGGCAAGCCGACGGTGGTGAACAACGTCATTTCGCTGGCCTCGGTGCCGGTGATCTTTGAAAAGGGCGCCGCGCATTACAAGGACTTCGGCCTTGGCCGGTCGCGCGGGACGATCCCGCTGCAGATTGCGGGCAACGTCAAATACGGCGGGCTTTACGAGATTGCCTTTGGCCTGACCTTGGGCGAGATCGTCGACAAGATCGGCGGCGGTACGGCTTCGGGTCGTCCGGTGAAGGCGGTGCAGGTGGGTGGCCCGCTGGGCGCCTATTTCCCGCGCGCGCTCTTTGACACGCCCTTCGGCTACGAGGAATTCGCCGGCAAGGATGGCCTGATTGGCCACGCCGGCCTGACGGTGTTCGACGACACGGCCGACATGCTGGGCATGGCGCGCTTTGCCATGGAATTCTGCGCCATCGAATCCTGCGGCAAATGCACGCCCTGCCGGATCGGCGCGGTGCGCGGCGTGGAAACCCTCGACCGTCTTGGTCGCGGCGACGCATCAGCTCTGCCGATTCTGACCGATCTGTGCAATACTATGAAGGCCGGTTCCCTCTGTGCCCTTGGCGGCTTCACCCCCTATCCGGTGATGTCGGCCCTCACCCATTTCCCTGACGACTTCTCCACCCAGAAGGAGGCCGCCGAATGAAAGACTTCATCATCCCGTCCGACCGCGATTTCGGCACGCCCTTTGTCCGCTCGACCGCCACGGTGACGCTGAACATCGACGGCTTTGACGTGACCGTGCCGGAAGGCACCTCGATCATGCGCGCCGCCGCCGAGATCGGCATTTCGGTGCCGAAGCTTTGCGCCTCCGACAACATGGAGGCCTTCGGCTCGTGCCGTCTGTGTCTGGTGGAAATCGAAGGCCGCGCCGGCACGCCGGCGTCCTGCACCACTCCGGTTGCGCCGGGGATCAAGGTTCACACCCAGACCGGCAAGCTCAAGCAGCTGCGCAAGGGGGTGATGGAGCTTTACATCTCGGACCACCCGCTGGATTGCCTGACCTGTGCTGCCAATGGCGATTGCGAGTTGCAGGACATGGCCGGCGCCGTCGGCCTGCGCGACGTGCGTTATGAAGCGATCGACACTCATTTCCGGGCGAAGAACACCAGCGGCGAGGCCAATCCGCAATGGCTGCCCAAGGATGAATCCAACCCCTATTTCACCTATGACCCGGCGAAATGCATTGTCTGCTCGCGCTGCGTGCGGGCCTGCGAGGAAGTGCAGGGCACCTTCGCCCTGACCATCGAGGGCCGCGGCTTTGACAGCCGGGTCTCGTTCGGCGCCAAGACCGATGACGCGCTGGCCTCGGATTGCGTCTCGTGCGGCGCCTGCGTGCAGGCCTGCCCGACTGCAACCCTGTCGGAAAAATCGCTGATCGAGATCGGCACGCCGGAGCATTCGGTCATCACCACCTGCGCCTATTGTGGCGTTGGTTGCCAGTTCAAGGCGGAAATGCGCGGCGACGAGCTGGTGCGCATGACCCCCTACAAGCACGGCAAGGCCAACCGGGGCCATAGCTGCGTCAAGGGCCGCTTTGCCTATGGCTATGCCAGCCATCAGGACCGCATCCTGTCGCCGATGATCCGCGACAGCATCAACGACCCGTGGAAGGAAGTCTCCTGGGCCGAGGCGATGGAATTCGCCGCGAACCGCATGCAGGGCATCATCACCAAATACGGGCAGAAATCCGTCGGCGTCATCACCTCCTCGCGCTGCACCAATGAAGAAACCTATCTGGTGCAGAAGCTGACCCGCGGGGTGTTCCTGAACAACAACACCGACACCTGCGCCCGCGTCTGCCATTCGCCGACCGGCTATGGCCTGGGCCAGACCCTTGGCACTTCGGCCGGCACGCAGGACTTCGACTCGGTCGAGTTCACCGATGTCGCCATCGTCATCGGCGCCAACCCGGCGTCGGGCCACCCGGTCTTTGCCAGCCGCCTGAAGAAGCGCATTCGCGCCGGAGCCAAGCTGATCGTGATCGACCCGCGCCGCACCGAAATGGTGGACAGCCCGCATATCAAGGCCGCGCATCATCTGGCGCTGACGCCCGGCACCAACGTCGCCATCGTCACCGCGCTGGCGCATGTGATCGTGACCGAAAAGCTTTATGATGAAGAGTTCATCCGCACTCGCTGCGACTGGGACGAGTTCCAGGATTATGCCGAATTCGTCAGCGCCGCCCACAACTCGCCCGAAGCGGTCGAGGTTCTGACCGGGGTGAAGGCCGATGAAGTCCGCGCGGCGGCCCGGCTTTACGCCAAGGGCGGCAATGGCGCGATCTATTACGGCCTCGGCGTGACCGAACACAGCCAGGGCTCGACCACGGTGATCGGCATTGCCAACCTTGCGATGATGACCGGCAACGTCGGCCGTCCGGGCGTGGGCGTGAACCCCTTGCGCGGCCAGAACAACGTGCAGGGCTCTTGCGACATGGGCTCGTTCCCGCATGAACTGCCGGGCTACCGCCATGTGAAGAACGCCGATGTCCGCGCCATCTATGAAAAGCTCTGGGGCGTGACCATCGACAGCGAGCCGGGCCTGCGCATCCCGAACATGCTGGACGCCGCGGTGGAAGGCACCTTCAAGGGGCTTTACTGCCAGGGTGAGGACATCCTGCAATCCGACCCCGACACCAAGCACGTCTCGGCCGGTCTCGCCGCGATGGAATGCGTCATCGTGCATGACCTGTTCCTGAACGAGACCGCGAACTACGCCCATGTGTTCTTCCCCGGTTCGTCCTTCCTTGAAAAGGATGGCACCTTCACCAACGCCGAGCGCCGCGTCAACATGGTGCGCAAGGTGATGGCGCCGAAGCAGGGCTATGCCGACTGGGAAGTGACCCAGATGTTCGCCAATGCCATGGGCGCGGGCTGGAATTACACCCATCCGGCGCAGATCATGGAAGAAATCGCCATGACGACGCCCTCCTTCGCGGGCGTCACCTATGACCGCATCGAGGAGCTTGGCTCGATCCAGTGGCCCTGCAACGACAAGGCCCCGGAAGGCACGCCGCTGATGCATGTCGACGGCTTCGTGCGCGGCAAGGGCAAGTTCATCAACACCGAGTATGTGGCGACCGACGAAAAGACCGGCCCGCGCTTCCCGCTGTTGCTGACGACGGGCCGCATCCTGTCGCAATACAACGTCGGCGCGCAGACCCGCCGCACCGACAACGTGGCCTGGCATGCCGAAGATGTGCTGGAGATCCACCCGCACGACGCCGAGGTGCGCGGCATCAAGGAAGGCGCCTGGGTGCGGCTGGCCTCGCGGTCGGGCGAAACCACGCTGCGCGCGACGGTGACCGACAAGGTCAATCCGGGTGTCGTCTATACCACCTTCCACCACCCCGACACGCAAGCCAACGTCATCACCACCGATTTCTCGGACTGGGCCACCAACTGCCCGGAATACAAGGTGACGGCGGTGCAGGTTGCGCCCTCGAACGGGCCGTCGGAGTGGCAGGAGGAATACAACGCCCAAGCCGCCCGCTCGCGCCGGATCGCGGCGGCCGAATAGGACGGGCCGCGTGATGCAGACCCACCGCCCCCTTCCCCGCCTGGTTTTCGGGCGGGGCGGTTCGGGAAGCTCGCGAGAGCTGCCCGCCGAGGTGGCGGTGGCGATTTCCTATAACGGCTCGACTCAGGCCGTGATGATGGCCACCCCCGCCGATCTTGTTGATTTCGCTTATGGATTCAGCCTGACCGAAGGCATCGCCACGGCGGACGAGATCGAAAGCGTCGAAGCGGTGGAGACCGATCTGGGCATCGACCTGCAAATCTGGCTGAAAGCCCCCGCCGAGGATCGCCAGCGCGCGCGCCGCCGGTCGATGGCCGGGCCGGTCGGCTGCGGGCTGTGCGGCATCGACAGCCTGGAAGAAGCCCAGCGCAAGCCGCGCCGGGTTGCCGACAGTACCTTCACCATGACGCCGGCCGAGATCATGCAGGCCATGGCCGACATCACTTCGCACCAGCCGTTGCACGACATCACCCGCGCCGCCCATGCCGCCGCCTTCTGGTCAGGCGGGATCGTTGCCGCGCGCGAGGATGTCGGACGGCACAACGCGCTGGATAAACTCATCGGGGCGATGGGCAGGATTGCCCACCCTGCGGGAGCGGTCGTGCTGACTTGCCGCACCTCGATCGACATGGTGCAGAAATGCGCCGCCGCCGGTTTTCCGCTCATCATCGCGGCCTCGGCCCCCACCGCCACCGCCGTCGAGACGGCCGAGGCTGCCGGCATAACCCTCATCGCCCTCGCCCGCCCCGACGGGTTCGAGGTCTTTACCCACCCCCACCGCATCGCACCGCAAGAGGCCGCCCATGTCGCATGAAATCCATCACAATTCCGGGCCCCATTCCAAGCTGATCTACATGGCCAACCAGATTGCCAAGTTCATGGAATCAAAGCCCCATGACGAGGGCGTCGCCGGGTTGTCCAGCCATATCAACGACTTCTGGGAACCCCGGATGCGCCGCCACCTGTTCGAGGTGCTGGATGCCGGCGGCACTGGTCTGCGCCCGCTGGTGCTGGACGCCGCCACAAAGATCAAGCGCCCGGCGGCGGCCTGACACCACAGCCCCCCACCCCCAGCCCCTCCCCATGAAGGGGGAGGGGAGGCGATCGGCCTGCAAGGCGGGCTCGGGGTATTTGGCGCTGGATTGCGACACCGGCAGCAGCGACACTGGCAGGTGACCGTTCGGGCCACGCGCGAAACCTGGCCCGTTCCGCGCGCGCCTCTGTGGAGAGGGGCCGGAGGTGGAGCCAAGTTCAGAAATCAAAGAGGTCCGACAGGAAGCTCTCGCGCCGCTTGCGCGGGCGGCGGTCATGGTCGTCATCGTCGTAATCCCGTGCCCGACGCTCCTCGCGCCGCGGCTCGTCCCGCCGGGGTTCAGCGGCATAGGCCTGTGCCGCCCCGCGCGCCGGTTCCTTCAACGCAACCGGGACTTCGGCCGCTGCCGCCCGCTCGATGATCTTGTCCAGCTCGCCCCGATCCAGCCAGACCCCCCGGCATTTCGGGCAATAGTCGATCTCGACGCCGTTCCGATCGGCCATCACGAGGGTTTCATTGTCTACCGGGCAACGCATGGGCTCTCCTCTTCGCATTTCAGCCGATGTGGGGGTGCGACGGCGCACAGACAAGGGGCTGTCCGATGGATTGAACGCCGCGCCCGCAACCCCTAGCTTGATCCCGATCCAACCCACCAGGACACGACCCATGACCAATTCCCCTTATGTTCCCCCGAAAGTCTGGACCTGGGACAAGAGCAATGGCGGCAAGTTCGCAAGCACCAACCGCCCCATCGCCGGGGCCACACATGAAAAGCCGCTGCCGCGCGGCAAGCATGCCCTGCAACTTTACTCGCTGGCCACGCCGAACGGGCAAAAGGTGACGATCCTGCTGGAGGAACTGGTCGAGGCCGGGCTTCTGGCCGATTACGATGCCTGGCTGGTCTCGCTTTCCGGCGATCAGTTCGGCTCGGGCTTTGTCGACGTGAACCCCAACTCGAAAATTCCGGCGCTGGTGGATTATTCCGGTGACCGGCCTGTCCGGGTGTTCGAATCCGGCTCGATCCTTCTTCACCTGGCCGAAAAATTCGGCGCGTTCTTGCCCGCCTCCGGCCCGGAGCGGACGGAAACCCTGAACTGGCTGATGTGGCAGATGGGATCCGCGCCCTTCGTCGGGGGCGGTTTTGGCCATTTCTTCGTCTATGCCTCGGAGAAACACGAATACCCGATCAACCGTTATGCCATGGAAACCAAACGGCAACTCGACGTGCTGGATCGTCACCTGGCAGAGGTTCCCTATGTCGCGGGCAGCGCCTATTCCATCGCCGACATGGCGATCTGGCCCTGGTATGGCGGGCTGGTGCTGGGGCGGGCCTATAACGCGGCCGAGTTTCTGGATGTGACCTCCTACAAACACCTGGTGGCATGGGCCGAAAAGATCGACGCCCGGCCGGCGGTAAGGCGCGGGCGGCTCGTCAACCGCAATTGGGGGCCGGACGACGAACAGGTGCCGAACCGGCATTCAGCGGCAGATTTCGCCGGCAAGGCGGTGTGAGCGGCACCTCCTCGTCGGTCTTCGACCGCTCGTCGCGCGGACCCGGCGCGAGGAGCGGACGAACAGTCCGATGACGAGCATATGGACAGGACCGCGACGAACGATTATGGTTCCCGCAGAGCCGGGGCGATGGCGTCGCCCCGAAAAGCGCTCTTGCCGTCCTGTACGCCGGGACCTTTCGGGGTCCCCTTCGGACCCCTTTGATGAGGTCTGAACATGCCAATCGAACGTCCGCAACAATACCGCTTCCGCCAAGGCGACCGGGTTCTGCCCTTTGCCGCCTCGGAATATGACGCCCGCATCGCCGGCCTGCGCGAGATCATGGAGATCCACGGGGTTGACGCCTGCGTCTTCACCTCGATGCACTCGATCGCCTATTACTCGGGCTTCCTCTATTGCTCCTTCGGCCGCCCCTACGGCCTTGTCGTCACCCCCAGCGAATGCGTGACCATCTCGGCCGGCATCGACGCCGCCCAACCCTGGCGCCGCAGCCATGGTGACAGCATCACCTATACCGACTGGCAGCGCGACAACTACTGGCGCGCGGTGCTGTCGGTGACAGGCGAGGGCCGCGTCATCGGCTGCGAGGCCGATCACCTGACGCTGGTGCAGTCGGAAAAGCTGAATGCCTTCCTGAAACCGAAGAAGGGCGTGGATATTTCCAAGGCGGCGATGGAACAGCGGATGATGAAATCACCCGCCGAAATCGAGCTGATCCGCCACGGCGCGGCGGTGGCCGACGTGGGCGGCTTTGCCATCCGCGACGCGGTCAAGGAAGGTCTGCGCGAGATCGACATCGCCATGGCAGGTCGCGATGCGATGGA
This sequence comes from Tabrizicola oligotrophica, assembly GCF_011008935.1. Classification (GTDB taxonomy): domain Bacteria; phylum Pseudomonadota; class Alphaproteobacteria; order Rhodobacterales; family Rhodobacteraceae; genus Tabrizicola_A; species Tabrizicola_A oligotrophica. The sequence goes on from NZ_JAAIVJ010000004.1 coordinate 174,862, forward strand.
ACTGGAGATTGCCAAGCGCTTCCCCGATGCCGAATACCGCGATACCTGGGTGTGGTTCCAGTCGGGCATCAACACCGACGGCGCGCATAACCCGGTCACGGGCCGCAAGCTCATGCGCGGAGATATCCTGTCGCTGAACACCTTCCCGATGATCTCGGGCTATTACACCGCGCTGGAACGCACGATGTTCGTCAAGGACTGCGACGCCGCCTCGCGCCGGATCTGGGACATCAACGTCGCCGCCCATGAATACGGTATCAGCCTGTTGAAACCCGGCGCCTCCTGCGCCGAGGTGACGCAGAAGCTGAACACCTTCTTCGAAGAGCATCAGGTGCTGCAATACCGCACCTTCGGTTATGGCCACTCGTTCGGGGTTCTCTCGCACTACTACGGCCGCGAAGCCGGGCTTGAGCTGCGCGAGGACATCGACACCGTGCTGGAGCCGGGCATGGTGATCTCGATGGAGCCGATGCTGACCATCCCCGAGGGCCAGCCGGGCGCCGGCGGCTACCGCGAGCATGACATTCTGGTCATCACCGAGGACGGGAACGAGGATATCACCAAGTATCCCTACGGGCCGGACTTCAACATCGTGGGGTAAGCCCCGACCTCGGCAACTGCCGGGGTCAAAACGCTCCGGTGGAGCGTTTTGAGGGGCGAACGCCCGAGCAAGCTTGCGAGGGCCGGGGGGAAACTCCCGGCCCTTTTTCACAACGTGATTCTCTCTGTCGCAAGGGCCAGCAGGATAGCCGCACAAGACGCCCGGAACATCCGCGCGCAGACCGCGATCTGCATCGCGCTGCCCTGAATGTCCGACACGATCAGGCAGGCAGCGGGAATCCTGCATTTGGCGTCTTCCGCCTTGAGCCCGGAAAACCCGCCCTTCCCGCCACTTCCCCGGCTTTTCTTTTTCCAACGTCGCGCGGGGCCTTGACGCAAGGGGCGCCGGGCGGCTTCTGTGCCGCGAATTGCCCTTTCCCGAGATCTGACATGTCCCCGATTCTCCGCCTTGTGGCGCTTGCGTCCTTCTCTGTGCTTGCCGCCTGCGCCACGACCCCGCCGGAAGAAAGCTCGACCGCGCCGTCCACCAAACCCGGATATGAAGCAGTGGAAGACGACGGCTTCATGATCGAGGCGGTGGAGGAACGCCATCTTTCGGGCGGGCGCGAAAGGACTGAGGTCGCCTACAACGGCCCGGAAAGCGCCGGCACCATCGTCGTCGATACCTTTGCCCGCAAGCTTTACCATGTGCAGGAGGGCGGCCGGGCGATGCGCTATTCGATCGCCGTCGGCCGTGAGGGCCTGTCGTTCCGCGGTTCGGGTGTGATCGGGCGCAAGGCCAAATGGCCGTCCTGGCAGCCCACGGCCAACATGGTTCGCACCCGCCCCGACCTTTACGCCGAATACGCCGGCGGCATGGCGGGTGGCCTCGACAACCCCCTGGGAGCGCGGGCGATGTATCTTTATCGCGGCGGGCGTGACACCATGTTCCGCATCCATGGCACGATCCAGAACGCCACCATCGGCCATGCCACCAGCGCCGGCTGCATCCGGCTTTACAACCAGGACGCCATCTACCTCTTTGAGCAGGTCGAGATGGGCACCAAGGTAAAGGTCCGCTCGCAGGAAGAAAGCCTTGAGCTGGAGGGCCCCTACATGGACGACGCCTGGGGCCTGGCCGTTCCCGAAACACCCGAGAACGCCGCGCGTAAGGAAACCGACCTTGTGGCCAAGGCCGAACAGGAAGCCGCCGAAGCCAAGGCTGCCGAAGAAGCCGCCGCCAAGGCTGCTGCCGAACAGGCCGCCTATGACGCGATGAGCGACGAAGAAAAGGCCAAGCACGACGAGAAGCTCGCCAAGGCCGCCGCCAAGGCAGAAGCACTGGCGGAAAAGGAAAAAGCCAAGGCCGAGGCCCTTGCCGCGAAGGAGAAGGCCAAAGCCGAAGCTCTGGCCGCCAAGGAAGCTGCCGCGGCAGAGAAGGCTACTGCCAAGGCCGAGAAAGCGGCCGCCGCCGCCGAGAAGAAGCGGTTGGCCGCCTGCACCCGCAAGGGCATCGAGGAAAAGGACTGTCCGCCGCTGGAGGCTGCCAACGGCTGATCGGCCTGGTGGACCGGAAACAGGAAAAGGCCCGGAGACATCTCCGGGCCTTTTTCCATGATGCCGGCCATGGCTCGCGGTGGTGTCAGCCCCCGGCCATCAGCGCCTTCAGCACCGCCTGCGCTTCGGCGCCGTCCCAATGTGCGTCCCCGATCAACCGGCCAACCTCGGCACCTTCGGGGTTCAGGATCACCGTCACCGGCAGGCCCATGACCCCCATGGCGTGCGCCAGCTCCGAGCTGGGATCGCGCAGGTTCTCAAGGTTCTCGATCGCGGCCTCGGCAAAGAACCGTTCGATCCCGGCCACGTCATTGCGCCCCGTCGCCACCGGCACCACGGCAAGCTCGGGCATCGCCGCCTGCAACCGGTCGAGCGACGGCATCTCCTCGCGGCAGGGCGGGCACCAGGTGGCCCAGAAGTTCAGCACCACCCACTTGCCCTTGAATTCCGCCATCGAGCGCGGCGCGTCGGCCATGTCGAGCAAGCCGGCCTCGGGGATCGGCGCCGGGGTCTCGGCCAGCACCAGCTTGGCCATGTCGCCGGTCAAAAGCGCGGCGACATCCGCCGCCGCCGGGTTTGCACCAAAGAGAAAGGCCGTATAAAGCACCGCCAGAGCGTTCCGCATTCCATCCCCCAAAGGCCAGACCATGACCCAATCCAAAGATGCCGCCGCCAACGCCATGTGGGGCGGCCGTTTCGCCTCGGGCCCCGATGCCATCATGACGGCGATCAACGCCTCGATCGGTTTTGACCAGCGGCTTTATGCGCAGGACATCGCCGGATCGCGCGCCCATGCCACCATGCTGGCCGCGCAAGGCATCCTTAGCGATAACGATGCCAAGGCGATCGGGGAAGGGCTGCTCACGGTCTTGTCAGAGATCGAGGGCGGGAAGTTCACCTTTTCGGCCGCGCTGGAGGACATTCACCTCAACGTCGAATCCCGCCTGACCGAGATCATCGGCGATGCGGGCAAGCGGCTGCACACCGGGCGGTCGCGCAACGATCAGGTGGCAGTCGATTTCCGGCTCTGGGTGCGCGACCAGTGCGATGCCGCCATCGCGGGCCTCACCGCGCTGATGCAGGCGTTTCTGGCACAGGCCGAGGCGGGGGTGGACTGGGTGATGCCCGGCTTCACCCATCTGCAAACCGCGCAGCCGGTGACATGGGGCCACCACATGCTGGCCTATGTCGAAATGTTCGCCCGCGACCGCAGCCGTTTTGAGGATGCCCGCCGCCGGATGAACGAATGCCCTCTGGGCGCGGCGGCTTTGGCCGGCACATCTTTCCCGATTGACCGCTTTGCCACGGCCCGCGCGCTGGGGTTCGACCGGCCCACGGCGAACAGCCTCGATTCTGTCTCCGACCGCGATTTCGCGCTGGAGTTTCTTGCCGCCAGCAGCATCTGCGCCATGCACCTCAGCCGATTTGCCGAAGAGCTGGTGATCTGGTCCTCGGCGCAGTTCCGGTTCGTCCGGCTGTCGGACAAATGGACCACCGGTTCCTCGATCATGCCGCAGAAGAAGAACCCCGACGCGGCGGAGCTTCTGCGCGCCAAGCTGGGGCGGATTCTAGGCGCGACGGTGGCCTTGTTCACCATCATGAAGGGCCTTGCGCTGACCTATTCCAAGGACATGCAGGAAGACAAGGAACAGACCTTCGACGCCGCCGACACGCTGATGCTGGGTCTTGCAGCAATGACCGGCATGGTTTCCGACATGACGGCGAACCGCGACACGCTGCGGGCGGCGGCGGCCTCGGGGTTCTCCACCGCCACCGATCTGGCCGACTGGCTGGTGCGCCGTCTGGGCCTGCCGTTCCGCGATGCCCACCATGTGACGGGCACGCTGGTCGCCATGGCGGAAAAGGCCGGCATCGACCTGCCCGACCTGATGCTTGAGCAGATGCAATCGGTCCATGCCGGGATCACGGCAGAGGTCTTTGAGGTGTTGGGCGTCGACAACTCGGTGAATTCGCGGATGTCCTATGGCGGAACCTCGCCGGTCCGCGTGGCCGAGCAGGTGGCGCGCTGGAAGGCGGCTTTGGCGTAGGGCAGGATTTGCCTGCCGCTGGCGCATCTGCCTTTCGTTTAGCCGGGCCTTGGCAGCGGTCTTGGGGCTTGCCGCCAAAGGGGCTTTGCGCTTCGCATAGGGTGTCAGAAGGGGCGCTTGTCCCCGCAAGACGCTGAACAGGAAAGATTTGTCATGAACCTCTTGCTGAAACCCGCCCTCGCCCTTGCGCTGATCGCCCCGCTCGCCGCCTGTGGTGCCGATGGCGCACCCGTGGCCCCGACGCGCATGGATACGCCCGCCACCGGCATCACCCTTTCGGGCTGCGTCAAGGCCGGCGTCGTGGCCGGCCCGCCGGTCACTTCGGGCAGCCCCGCCCGCTGCTGAGCCGCGCGCCGCCAAGGCCGGCGCAGTTGATTGCGACCCGCGCGGCTTCTGCTATACCCGACGGACAGGTAACGCAGGGCCGCGCGGCAATGGATCATTTCATCTACAAATCAGGGGTGTTGCATGCCGAAGGCGTGGCAATCCCCGACATTGCGGCGGCAGTCGGAACGCCGTTCTACGTCTATTCCGCCGCCACGCTGACCCGCCACTATCGCCTGTTCACCGAGGCGCTGTCACCCCTGCCGCATCAGGTCTGCTTTGCCATCAAGTCGCTGTCGAACCTTGCGGTGCTGAAGCTGTTGGGCGACCTTGGTGCCGGGATGGACGTGGTTTCGGGCGGCGAATACCGCCGCGCCAAGGCAGCGGGCGTACCGGGCGACCGCATCGTGTTTTCCGGCGTTGGCAAGACGCGCGAGGAAATGCGGCTGGCGCTGGAAGGCGGCATTCGCCAGTTCAACCTTGAAAGCGAGCCGGAGATGCGGGCGCTATCCGAGGTGGCTTCGTCGATGGGCGTCACCGCCCCGGTGACAGTGCGGGTGAACCCCGATGTCGACGCCAAGACCCACGAAAAGATCGCCACTGGCAAGTCCGAGAACAAGTTCGGCATCCCGATTGCCCGCGCCCCCGAGGTTTACGCCGAAATCGCCCGGCTGCCGGGCCTGCGCGCCGTCGGCATCGACGTGCATATCGGCAGCCAGCTGACCGAGCTGGAGCCGTTCGAGGAGGCTTTCACCAAGGTCGCCGCCCTGACCGAAACCCTGCGCGCCCAAGGCCATTCCATCGAGCGGCTCGACCTTGGTGGCGGTCTGGGCATCCCCTATACCCGCTCGAACGAGGCCCCGCCGCTGCCGACCGACTATGGCGCGATGATCAAGCGGACTGTCGGGCATCTTGGCTGCGAGATCGAGATCGAGCCGGGGCGGCTGATTTCCGGCAATTCGGGTCTGCTGGTGGCCGGTGTGGTCTATGTGAAGAACGGCGAGGGCCGGGATTTCCTGATCCTTGACGCCGCGATGAACGATCTGGTCCGGCCCTCGATGTATGGCGCGCATCATGACATCGTGCCGGTGATCGAAGCCCCGGCGGGCAACCCCTCTGCCGCCTATGACGTGGTCGGCCCGGTCTGCGAAACTGGCGACACCTTTGCCAAGGGGCGCGGCCTGCCGCTTCTGGCCGAAGGCGATCTGGTGGCCTTCCGCTCGGCCGGCGCCTATGGTGCGGTCATGGCCTCGGAATACAACACCCGGCCGCTGATTCCGGAAATTCTGGTGCAGGACGATCACTTCGCCGTCATCCGGGCGCGACCAAGCTTTGACGAAATCCTCGGTCGCGATAACATTCCCGCATGGCTCTGACCTGGCGAGGCGGATGGACGACCACGCGAAAGCCACGCTGAAACGGATCGAAACCCCGCTGCGGTTGACCTGGGCGGGGCTTTGGGCTGAACGTGCCGTTCGCGCCTTCTGGCCGCTCTGGACGCTGGCCATTTCGCTGCTCGCCGCGCTGAGCTTCGGGCTGCAGGACCATCTGCCGCTTGAGGCGCTTTGGGCCGGCGCGGTGGCCGCGGCGGTCGGACTTGCGGCGGCCTTGACCCATGGCCTGAGCCGCTTCCACAGACCCACGCGGACCGAGGCGCTGGTGCGGCTTGACAGCCGGTTGCCAGGCCAGCCGCTTGCCGCGCTGCGCGACACGCAGGCGATCGGCGCCACCGACCCTGCCTCTCGGGCGGTCTGGGCCGCGCATCTGGCGCGCATGGCGGAACGGGCAAAGGCGGCAAGGCCGGTGGAACCGAACCTGAAACTTGCCGCGCGCGATCCCTTTGCGCTGCGCTATATTGCGCTGACAGCGCTGGTGATGGCGCTGATCTTCGGCTCGATCTGGCGGCTGGGCTCCATGGCTGCGCTGGCCCCGGGTGGGGCCAGCGACATCGCGGCGGATGGCCCGACCTGGGAGGGCTGGCTGAAGCCGCCCACCTATACGGCCAAGCCGACGCTTTACCTCAACGATCAGACCGCCGAATCCCTGACCCTGCCGGTCGGGACCAAGTTGCAGCTCCGGCTTTACGGCGAGCCGGGCAGCCTGATCCTGTCGGAAACCGTTTCGGGCCGGACCGAGGTTCCCCCGGCCTCGGACGCGGCGCAGGATTTCACCATCACCCAAAGCGGCAAGCTGGCCATCGACGGGGCCGGCGGGCGCGAATGGGCGGTCAGCGTCACCCCCGACCGCGCGCCCACCATCGCCGCCGATGGCCCGATCTCCCGCGACAAGGGCGGGCGCTTCAAGCAGAAGGTCAAGGGCAGCGACGACTACGGCATCACCAAGGCCACGGTCACGATTGCGCTTGATCTGGCGCAGGTTGACCGACGCTTCGGTCTGGCGCTGGAGCCCGAGGACCTGGCCCCGGTGGTGCTGGACCTGCCGATGCCGCGCAAGGGCAAGCGCGAGGAGTTTGCCGTCACACTGGTTGACGACCTGTCGCAATCGGTTCTGGCCAACATGCCGGTGACGCTGACCTTTGCGGCCGTCGATGCGGCGGGACAACAAGGGAATTCAGCCCCCACCACAGCCGTGCTGCCCGGCAAGCGCTTTTTCGATCCGGCGGCGGCGGCGCTGATCGAACTGCGGCGCGATCTGCTGTGGACCCGCGCCAACGCCCCCCGCGTCGTGCAGATCCTGCGCGCCCTCACCCACAAGCCCGAGGGCTTTTTCACCAATCGGAAGGCCTTTCTGCGGCTGCGCGTGGCGATGAAACGGCTGGAGGCGGACGCCGCCTCGCTTACCCCCGCCTTGCGGGATGAGGTGGCCGAAGAGCTGTGGCAGATTGCCCTCCTGATGGAGGAGGGCGACCTGAACGACGCCAGGGAACGGCTGAAGCGCGCGCAGGACCGGCTGGCCGAGGCGATCAAGCGTGGGGCCTCGCCCGAGGAAATTCAAGAGCTTATGGATGAGATGCGGCAGGCCATGGATGACTACATGGACATGCTCGCCGAGACCATGGAAGAGCGCACCCCCGAAGAGCAGTCGGCCGACGGCGGCGCCACCATGTCGGAAGACCAGCTGCAGGAAATGCTCGACCGGCTGCAAAAGCTGATGGAAGAGGGCAAGACCGCCGAGGCGGCCGAACTTCTGGCGCAGATCCAGGAAATGATGGAAAACATGCGCATGGTGCAGGGCGACGGTCAGGGCGGCAAGGGCCGCGGCAGCCCCGGCCAGCAGGCCATGCGCGATCTCGGCGAAACCCTGCGCGGCCAGCAGGGCCTGTCGGACGACGCCTTCCGCGACATGCAGCGCGGGCGGCAGGGCGAGGCCGAAGGAGATGGCCAGCAGGGCGAGCAACCCGGCGGCGAGAAGCAAAGCCTTGCCGAGCGGCAAGAGGCGCTGCGGCGCGAGCTGGAACGGCTGGAGCGGCAGGGCAACCTGCCCGGCAAGGGGGGCGACAGGGGCGAGGCCGGGCGGCAATCGCTGGACAACGCCCGCCGCGCCATGCGCGAGGCCGAGGACGCCCTGCGCGACGAGGATCTGCCCGGCGCGCTCGATCGGCAGGCCGAAGCGCTGGAGGCGCTGCGCGACGGCATCCGTGACTTCGGCGAAGCTCTGGCGCAGGAGAACCGCCAGGAGGGGCAGCGTCAGGCCGGAGCCGAAGCCCGACAGGACGACCCCGAGGGCCGCGATCCGCTGGGACGCCAGACCGGCGAAAGCCTGCGGATCGGCTCGGATGACAACCTGCTGTCCGACAAGGAGGTCTATCGCCGGGCCGAGGAACTGCTGGAGGAAATCCGCCGCCGCTCGGGCGATCTGGCCCGCCCGGAAGGCGAACGCGACTATCTGAAACGCTTGCTGGATCTGTTCTGAAAACCCGCCGGGCAGGATCTACAGGGCCTGCGCGGCGCCCAATTGGTTCGCGGCAAGGATGAACAGCAGTGCCGTCAAGCCCATGATGAGGCAAAGCCTCGGCGCCGACTGGCGTTTGCGGTCCTTCGGGATGTCGAGCATGGCGTCCATGGCTTCTTCTATACCCTTTCGCCTTCCCAATTGAGGCAATCCCGGCGGGAATTGCGCGACAAACTGTTCCTGCCCAGGAAACCCCACCGCTTTCCCGCGCCCTGATGGCGTGACCGCATCGACCTTGGCCCCTTGATGCTTTCCCTTTCCCCGGCGATGCGCTAATCCGCCTAGCAAAGCTGACCACGACCGACCCGAAGGGCCAATGCGATGAAATTCACCCTGTCCTGGCTGAAAGACCACCTTGAGACCACGGCGTCGCTGGAGGACATCCTCTATGCGCTGACCGATCTCGGGCTTGAGGTCGAGGAGGTGGTGAACCCGGTGGCCAAGCTGGCGCCCTTTACCCTTGCCAAGGTGCTGGAGGCCACGCAGCACCCCGACGCCGACCGGCTGCGGGTGTGCAAGGTGCTGACTAATGAGGGCGAAAAGCAGATCGTCTGCGGCGCACCCAATGCGCGGGCGGGGATCACGGTCGTGCTGTGCAAGCCGGGCGATTATGTGCCGGGCATCGACGTGACCCTTGGCGTCGGCAAGATCCGCGGCGTCGAAAGCCATGGCATGATGGCCTCGGAGCGCGAGCTGGAGCTGTCGGACGAGCATAACGGCATCATCGAGCTGCCCACGGGCGAGGTCGGGCAAAAGTTCACCGACTGGCTGGCGGAGAACCGTCCGGCGGTCTGCGACCCGGTGATCGAGGTGAAGATCACCCCGAACCGCCCGGATGCGCTGGGCGTGCGCGGCATTGCCCGCGATCTGGCGGCGCGGGGCTTGGGCAAGCTGAAGCCGCTGGAGGTGCCGGCGATTGCAGGCGGCTTTGCCAGCCCGGTAACGGTGGCGATCGACGAGAGCCTGAAGGCCAAGGGCTGCCCGCATTTCGCCGGCCGCACCATTCGCGGCGTGACGAACGGCCCCTCGCCCGACTGGCTGCAGGCCCGGCTCAAGGCCATCGGCCTGCGCCCTATCTCGGTGCTGGTCGACATCACCAACTATTTCACCTTCGGCCTGAACCGGCCCTTGCACGTCTTCGACGTTGCCAAGGTGCAGGGCGGCGTGCTGCGCATCCACCCGGCGCAGGGCGGCGAAGAGTTCCTTGCGCTGGACGGCAAGACCTATGCGCTGCGTGCCGGCATGATGGCGATTTCCGACGCCGACGGGGTGGAAAGCCTTGCCGGCATCATGGGCGGCGAGCATTCCGGCTGCACCGACAAGACCACCGAGGTCTTCCTTGAAAGCGCCTTCTGGGACCCGATCACCATTGCCACCACCGGCCGGGCGCTGAAGATCAACTCGGACGCCCGCTATCGTTTTGAGCGCGGCGTGGACCCAGCCTTCACCCTGCCGGGGCTGGACCTTGCGACGCGGATGATCCTTGATCTTTGTGGCGGCGAGGCCTCGGATCTGGCGGTGGACGGCGCGGCGCCGGACACGACGCGCGTCTACAAGCTGAACCCGGCGCGGGTCAGCAGCCTTGTCGGCATGGAAATTCCCGAGGCCGAGCAGCGCCAGACGCTGACTGCGCTGGGCTTCAAGCTGAACGGCAATCAGGCGGTGCCGCCGTCGTGGCGCCCCGATGTGCTGGGCGATGCCGATCTGGTCGAAGAGGTCGCCCGTGTCGCCAGCCTGACCAAGCTCGTGGGCAAGCCGCTGCGCCGCATGGTGCCGGGCGTGCCGCGCCCGATCCTGACGCCGTTGCAGATCCGCGAGCGCGCGGCGCGGCGGACGATTGCCGCGCTGGGCTACAACGAATGCGTGACCTACAGCTTCATTGACGAGGCGGCGGCGGCGCTCTTTGGCGGCGGCAGCGATGCCGTGCGGGTGGAGAACCCGATTTCATCGGAAATGACCCACCTGCGCCCCGATCTTCTGCCGGGCCTGCTGCGCGCCGCTGCCCGCAATCAGGCGCGCGGCTTCATGGATCTGGCGCTGGCCGAGATCGGCCCGGCCTTCCACGGCGGCGAGCCGGGGGAGCAGCACCTGCAGGCCACCGGGCTTCTGGTCGGCGCTTCGGCGGCGCGCGACCCGCATGGCTCGCGCCGCCCGGTCGACGTGTTCGACGTGAAGGCCGATGTCGAGGCGGTTCTGGCCGCGCTCGGGGCGCCGGCCAAGGTGCAGATCAGCCGCAAGGTGGCCGGCTGGTTCCATCCGGGCCGGTCGGGCGCCATCGGGCTTGGGCCGAATGTCATGGCGAGCTTCGGCGAGGTTCACCCCAAGGTGCTGGCCGAAATGGGCGTCAAGGGCCCGGCCATGGCCTTTACCGTGCTGGTCGCCGCCGTGCCGCAGCCCAAGGTGAAAACTCCGACCCGCCCGGCGCTGGCGATTTCCGACCTGCAGGCCGTGGACCGCGATTTCGCCTTTGTCGTCGACAAGGGAGTTGAGGTGCTGACCGCCGTCAATGCCGCGCAGGGCACCGACAAGGCGCTGATCGAAAGCGTCCGGGTCTTTGACCAGTTCACCGGCGACAAGGCCGAGGCGCAGATGGGCGCCGGCAAGAAGTCGATCGCGCTGACGGTGCGGTTGCAACCGACCGACAAGACCCTGACCGAGGCCGACATCGAGGCGGTGTCGAAGAAGGTGATCGAAAAGGTCACCAAGGCCACCGGCGGCACGCTGCGCGGCTAAAGCCTCTCGTCGCCGGCCTGTCACGGCAGGCCGGCGCGCGCTTACTTCTTCGCGCGCCAGCTTGCGAGCCAGGCCCTGATCCGGCCAATCACGCCGCTGGCCTTGGCCTCGACCCCGTCCCAGGTCTCGCCCATTTCCGCCGCGACCGGCTCGACCGAGCGTTCCCAGAACTGCGCCCACATCCGGCGGATCATCACCACGAGGAAAATCAGGAAGGCGATGACGACGACCGGCACCCAGGGGATGATCCGCTCATCCGGCCCGGTCGCCTCGCGCATCGAAACCGCGTTCGGGTAGATCGACAGGAACGGGAAGCGCCAGCCGTAATGGGTCACCACCACCCATTTCGGCGCCTCGGCGGTGGATTTCAGGTTGCCCGCCTCGGCTTGCAGGTTGGAGCTGTCGTATTTGAAATAGGGCGGCCAGATCCAGCCGGTATCCTCGTTGCGGTAGACGATCACACCGCCATCGGCATAGGAGGCGTCTATGAAACGGATGTCGCGCGTTGTCGTGCTTTCCGCCGTGCCGATGTCGGGCACCGAATAGGCCCAGGAGTTCTCGGGGCCGACCGAGGTCAGCCGGTTGTAGGTGTTGGTGATCCGCACGATGTCATGCTGCGGCAGCGTGTAATGCAGGAAGCCCAGCACGAAGAGCGCCGCGATGATCCTGAACGCCCATTTCACCTTGGTCCACATCGCGAAAATCCCTTACTGTGCGTTGATGACGTAGACGGTGGCCAGAAAGACCACCATCGGAATGATATAGACCAGAAGGATCAACCGTCGCCGCAGGCTGTGGCGATAGGCCTGCATCCCGGACTCGATATAGGTGGCGCGCTCGTCCTTCGCAGCCCCCTCGCGCGCCGGATCGGTGTCCCATTCCTTTTCAAGCTTTTCCCGCCGCATCGAGCGGGAATAGATCGAGACCAGCAGATAGACCACCGTCAGGATGACAAAGGCCAGAATCCCCGCCCGAAACAATGCGATCATCGCCGTCCCCCGCTTGCGCCCCAAGGCCCGACCACCGGCCCCACATCGCGCGCGGGCCGCGGCGCGGGGCGGTCGCGGGCGTCCATCGACGGCTCCGGCCCGAACAGCGCCGCGCGCGCGCCCTGCGCATCCACCTTGTACTCGCGTTCCAGAAAGCCCGCCACCCATTGCCGCTTGCGCTCGGACCAGCGGGCGTAATGGGCGTAGAACAGTTCCTTGTGGGTGATGAACATCTGCCGCACGTCCATCGGGGCAAGTTCGCTGAGAAGCATGTTCACCAGATCGCGGTCTTTGCCGGGGGCGGCGCGCAGGGTGTAGAAATAGCAGGCGTGTTCGCTGGTGATGCGTGGCCATGGCCCCTGACCTTCAACCCAGCGCAAGAGGCTGGCCAGGCCGAGGAATTCGTCGGGCAGCGCATCGCCCAAGCGGTAGGCGATCTTGCGGAGTTCAGTCCGCCGAGCATCGCCGATCTCCAGCCCCAGCGCCTCGGCCGCTTCGACCAGAATGAAATCCATCTTCTGCCGCAGGACCGCCGCCGCATCCAGCCCCCGCGCCTGCACGATGGGTTCCACCAGCCCGTTGCGATCCAGCCATTCGGCGATCTGGTTGCGGCGGGTCATATCCATGACCGGGCTGATCGGCATAGCGCCAAGGCTCTCGCGTGGCAGCGAGGCGATCACGCCGGGAAAGGCCACGTCCTGAAACACATAGATGCCGCCGAAATGGCTGGTCCAGAAATTCGGCTGCTGGAAGGTCATGGCGGGCAGGCTGATCGGCACTCGGGTCACATCACCGGTCTTTCTTGCCAGCGCAATCATCTCGGCAATCAGCACGTCGTCACGCCAGCCATCCGGCTCCTGCCGGAAACGGTTGATCTGCCCCGCCAGCCTTTCGGCATCCGCCACATGGCCACCGATGGTGTCGGCCTCGACCGTCACCTGTTTCATCTCCAGAAGCCGCGCCGGCGCGGAGACCTCATAAACCGAACCCTGCAACTCCCCGCACACCGCATCCCGCGCCGTCAGGGCAAAAAGCTGCGCTTCATTGGCCTCGATGAACTGCATGAGAATGCCGCGAGAGGTGGAGAACTTCATGTTCAGAAGCGGCGCGGTCTTCTGGCTGGTGGTCAGCAGGATGAACTGCCGGTTCGCCCCGTTGGGGTTAAGGTAGATCGGATCGCCCAGCTCATCCCCGATTTCCGGAGAGTAGCCGGAAATGTCGATGTGGAAATCGGTGAGCTTCGTGGTCTTGCCGGTCAGGTGCTTCAGCGCGCGGTTATAGCGCTCGACCAGCGCCGGCGAGGAGATTTCGATGAGATTGCCGAACATCAGGCCGGCGGCGATGAGGCGGTTCATGGCGTGGCTCCTTGGGCAAGCACCCCCCACCCCCTCCCTCCCCACAAGGGGGAGGGGGCCGCCTTGGAAACAGGGCGTGCCATGTGCCGCTTGGCACCTCCCCTCCCCCTTGTGGGGAGGGGCCGGGGGTGGGGGGAAAGCCGGCCAGTCTGCAAACCAGATCCAGTCATTCCTCACATCCCTTCAACATCTCTCCGTCCCCCTTGCGGGGGCGGGGGGCAAGCTTCCAAAGCATCAAGCACCACCTGCATCACCCCGTCCAGATTGCCGTCCACGTCGGCGTTCCAGAACCGCAAGATGGTGAAGCCTTGCGTCTGAAACCACGCATCGCGCGCGGCATCATCGGCCCCGCCATGCTGCCCGCCATCCACCTCGATCACCAATTGGCGGCCGAAATCGGCAAAGTCGGCAATGAACCGCCCCACCGGCGCCTGCCTGCGGAAATTCAGGCCCAGACGATGATTGAAGTCGCGCAGTTGCGCCCAAACCCGGCGTTCCTGCGGCGTCATCTCTGACCGCAACCGGCGGGCCTTGGCGCGGGTGTCGGGCGCGATATCCGTCATGGCGCGGCGCCCCCCACCCCCGGCCCCTCCCCACAAGGGGGAGGGGAGGTGACGGACGACATAGGGCGGGATCTTTGCCCAAGGTGGCCCCCTCCCCCTTGTGGGGAGGGATGGAGTGGGGGGAAAGGGTCAGCCATTGGCCTTCCCCTCCAGATACCGCCGCTTGGCCTCTTCCTGCCGCCCAAACTCCCGCACCATCCCCTCGATCGCCACCTCATCCGACTTGTCGGCATAGCGGAATTCGCTGTCCGCATAGCGGTTGATCTCCTGCACCACCATCTCGACCGTAATCGGCGTCATCAGGCCCCGGATCATCGCCAGCTTCTCGTCATAGCCCTTGAACAGGAACAGATCGGGGTTCTCCATCCACTCATCGGGCAGTTCGAAATCCATCGCCCGCACCTTCACGGCATCGGTGATGTTCTTGACCGCCCGGCCGGTGAACCGCTCATCCGCCTGCTGGATGGCCTTCAGGTAAGCCCCGAGCTTGGCAATCGTGTCCAGAGGGCCGATGTCCACCGCCACCTTGTCCCAGACCTTCACCAGACCCGCCTCATGCGGGCGCGAATGGCCCTCGAAACTGGCGGCGACGGCGCGTTTGATCTCTTGCGCGGCGAACAGGTCATGCGCGCCCAAAGGGATCTGATGGTTTTTCCCCAGCAAGAGGCTGAGAATGTCGATGTAATCCTCACGGCTCTGCGGCCCGTCCACCAGAAACCGCGCCCCAGCCCGCTGGCGCAGCGCGTCGTCCACGTTCTCGGGAAAGTTCGAGAACATCCCGAAAGTGCAATTGCCGCGCACCACCGTATTGGCCCCGGCAAAGGCCCCCATGAACACCGCCGTCACTTCCTGCTGACCGGCCGAGGACTGCCGATCCCCGCGCTTGCCGGCCACTTGGTCAATGTCGTCAATCGTGCCGAACCCGATCACCGCGGGGTCAAGCACATTGTCGACGAAGGCCTTGGCGTTCTGCCCCGACTTGCCCTGATAGCTGTCGATCTGGTCGATGGAGAAGTTCTGGTAGCGGAACGGATAACCCGCCACCTTGCAGTAATCGTTGAGAAGTCCTGCCATCATCTGGATGAGCGTGGTCTTGCCGGTGCCGGGCTTGCCATCGCCCATGAAGGTGAAGATGAAGCCGCCAAGCTCGGCAAACGGGTTCAAACGACGCTCGAAATCATAGGCCATCAGCATCTTCGCCAGCCGCATCGACTGGTATTTCGCGATGTGGTTGCCCACCACCTCCTGCGGCTTTTTGAACTGCATGGCGAGCGCGCCGCCCTTGGCCGCCCGGGCCGGCTTGAAGCCGGAAATCGCCAGCCCGTCCGCCTCGACCTTCCAGCTCGATCCGGTGAAAGCCGCCGTGCCGCCCGCGGTCTGCGCCCGCAGCGCGACCTTCTGCATCAGCGCCTCGGCGAAGGCGGCGAGGGTGGCCACAAGGCGCGGCTCGTCGCTGGCGAAGGTGGCAATGTCCTGATCCAGCTCCCACAAGGCGCCTTGCAGGGCCAGGGGTGCGTTATCAGTCAAGACCTCCTCCACCTCGCCGATTTCAACAGTGGTGGCGCCGAGATGCGGGGCGAGCAGGAAGGCCGCGCTGTTGGCGAAGGTGTACAGCACCGCCAGCGCCTCGCCGGCCAGAAGGTCGGTGAACTCGGCGCGCTTTGCTTCAGGAAGACGGCCCTCAAGATTGGCCTTCTTCAACTCGGCCAGCCCCGATTGTGCCGAAACCGCCTCCCCCAGCGCCAGCGCAATTGCCACGCTGCGCCGCAGTGCGCTCAGCGCTGAGGCTTGCAGCGGCGAAATCAGCCCGTCGCCGAAGCCTTCGATCCGCTCATAAAGCCGCACGCCGCCCGGCCGCGCGGTCGATCGCGCCGCCATGCCCGGCACGGTGGAGCGAAAGCGCGGCCGCGCGCCGATGCCGGGCGACCGCTCCGCCTCCGCCGCCGGCGCGCTCGCCTTTGCCAGTCGCGGGGCGTGGTCAAAGCCCGAAAGCAGACCCAGCGCGGCGGCGTACTGCGCCCGGATCGCGTCTTCCCTCAACTCCATCGTATCGCGCGTGACCATCACCATCCTCCAACACCTGTGCCTCTGCCCGGCCTTCGCCTCCGGCGGGGATATTTGCACCAGTATGAAAGGCCGACTGTCTTTCATACTGGTGCAAATATCCCGGGGGTCCGGGGGCTGGCCCCCGGGGCGGCCGCCGTCATACCGCCGGAATGATCTGTCCTGCCGCCCCGACGACGAATTTCCGATAGGGGCGCAGACCGGGGGCGTCGACTTCGACCAGGGCCTGAAACACCGGCTCGGGCAGGATCACCATGCGTTCGGTCGAGGTGGTGCCGGTGTCGATGCCGTGGACCGGGTCCAGCTTCCAAATCTGGCGGTTGGCGGTGGAGAACCAGCCATCCTTCACCTCCTCCTCGCGGTCCGAGACGATATCCTCGACCGTCCACACCAGCGCCCAATCCTGCCCGTCCGGCGCGCTGGCGGCTTTCAACACGTCGGAAATCGGCCCCGATTGCAGGGTGAAGTCCTGGCTGTGCATCGGGCCAAGCGTCAGGCGGCGCAGGCGTTTGGGGTGGATCGCCGCGAAATCCTTGTCAAAGCCCTGTGCCATGGTCAGAAGTTTCAGCCCGCCCACCGATTGCGCCATCAGGCCCTGTTGCACCAGCGGCCAGCGGCGGTCGTCATTCGGCAGCGGCTTCTTCCCCGAGTCCTGCACGTCGAAAAGATAGACCACCGGCAGGTTGGTCTGGGTGTCCCAGACTGCCCAGTGGATCAGGAACTGCCGCCGGTCTGCGGCCTCGGCGATGAACTGCGCCTCGGGGTCGTTGCGCGCCCAGAAGAGGCCGCCCGCCGCCAGCGCCTCGTAGTAAAGCCGCTGCGAAAGGGCGAATTGCAACTCGGTCGGCACCGTCAGGTCGCGGACGATCTGGCGCACCATGCGGTCTTTCAGCTCGGCTTCCGAGGCCATGCCCGACAGGTGCTTGCCGACCTGCGCGGCATCCAGTGCCATGGTCATCAGCTCCTGCGCCACCGGAAAGCCCGACTCGTGCCGGTCAAAGGTAAGGCGCGGGGCGGTGTCGGTGCGGCCCGTCATCAGGTATTTGTGGCTCAACGCCGCAAAGCTGGCATTGAGGCCGGCCAGATAGCGGCCCAGCACGCGCGCCTCGGTGCGCGTCAGCCTGCCCTCAGCCTCGACCTCTCCGGCCACCCGGCCGAGATGCCCGGTGATCCGGTCGAACTTGGCGAAGTAGCGCCGCGCGATGGCGGTGTCGTAAAGCTCGGTATGGTCGGAGACCAGAGCCTCCTTGATCTCGGCCAAGGCTTAGCCCCCGTAGGCGTTCTTGTCGTGTTTCTCGACAATGGCGGCAAAGCGGCGGGCAAAGCGTTCGTCGGCCTTGGCCTTTTGCTCAAGGATCTGGCGGGCGAAGACCATGTGGCCCTCGTGGGCCTCCAGCATGTCGGCCATCTTGTCATTGGTGGCAGCCCCGATCGCGGCCATGGCGGCCTGCGCCTCCTGGTCGGTTTTCACGCCGATTTCGTTGATGCGGTGGGCGACGTCCTGCTGCTGGGCGGTTTTCAAGCTTGAGGTCAGGGCATCATAAAGCACCACGCGCTGCTTGGTGTCGGTTTGCAGCTTGTTGATCAGCACCAGCTGCGTCGCCGCCTGATTGGTCAGGCTGTCCACCCAAGTCTTGCCCTTTTCGATATAGCGTTCAAGGGTCTGGCTTTTGGCCAGATGCACCTGTTCGTCCTGCACCAGCGCGTTGTATTTCGCGTTCAGCGCCGCCAGATCGGTTTCCAGCTTGGTGCGGGCGGCAGCGTCCTGTTCGACCGCGATCTTGTTTTCCAGCTCGATGATCTTGGGATCCATTGCGGCAATCTCGGCCCGCACGGTTTCCAGCGCCGCCACCGTGGTTTCGCGCTGGGTCAGCGTGTCGCCAAGGTTCACCTCGACGCGAGATTTCTGGCTGTTCAAGAGGTCAAGCTGGCCCTGCAACAACTTCACGATGACATCCGACTTGGCGATCAGGTCTTGCAGCTTGTCGTCAATCGAGGCGGTGCGCAGCCGTTCCTGCCGCATCGATTCCGATTTGGCGGCGGAAAAGAAGCCGATGAAGCTCTCCATCCCGGTTTTCGACCGCATCTCGTCGAAGTCCTTGGAAAAGCCCGCCGTCACGTCGTCCAGCCCCATGATGAGTTCCGCGATATTGGCGTTCATCAGGTCGGTGTGCTTGTGCACGTCTTCCAGCGTGGCGTTCTCGATGTCGATCGCCGTCCCGCCCGCCTCAAGCTTGGCGCGGCTTGCTTCGATCCGGGCGGTGATTTCGGAGATCTTGGCCTGCGCGGCGCTTACCTGCTTTTGGCTTTCCTGAATCTGCGCGTCGAAATCGGCCATCTGGCCCTCCCTTTGAACTGGTCCGCCTGATTATGTAATGAAGATTCACATCATTGCATCCCTGCCGGCGAAGATATTTTCGGTGCGTGGCGCCTTGGGTCTATGCCTTATCCTTGCCGAAGTCAGGCCCCCCCGCAACGGGCTTGTCAGCCGGCGGCGGCGGGCTGCGGTATTTTGACCGGGGGCAGCGCGGGCCGGTCCGCTTTGCAGCCAAATTTCCGCCGCTATTGCGCGGAAGATGGCCGGAAGGCAGTTCATGATATTTTGGGACAAGGCATATGAGCAGATTTTTGGCGGGTGCCGCGACGGGCACCTTGTTCGTGCTTGTCGCGGCGGCGGTGATTGCTCCGCCGGGCGCGCCGCCACCGGAAACAGCATCGGCTGCACCCGCCCCGGCTGCGGCACCCCCGCAAGAGCCGGCGCCTGAGCTGACCCCCGTGCGCCTGCGGACCATGATCCACGCGGGCGATGTCGCCGGGGTCGAGGCGGCGCTGACCGGGCTTTCGACCACGGGCAAGGACGCCCAAGCGCGGATCCGCAGCATCTATGCGATGTTTGGCGAGCGTCACCCGAAAACCATCGCCTTCACCGAGGACTGGCTGCGGCAAAGCCCGGCCTCGCCGCTGGCGATGACCGCCCGGGGCTGGGCGCTCGAGTCCGAAGGTGGGGCGCTGCGGGGCGGCGGGACCGCGCGGGAAACCTCGCCGCCGGCGATGGCGGCGCTGCAGGAACGACATACCGCGGGACTGGCGCTGATGCAGGCGGCGCTGGCGGCGGACCCGGCGTTCCTGCCGGCCTCGGACGGGGTGATCGCGATGTCTTTCACCACCGGGCAGCAAGCCCTGATCGAGCCGGAGGTCGCGCGGATCATGGCGCTCAGGCCGAACCGCTGGACCCTGACGCTGGCCGGTCAGGGTCTGGCCCCGAACTGGGGCGGCAGCGAGCGGCAGATGCAGGGGTTGTGCCGGGCCTATGCGCCCCTCGTAACCGATTGGCCGGGCTATGATGCCGAGGTCTGCCTTGTCGACGGGCAGGTGAAGGCCGGCTATCTGCGCGGCGCCGAGGCCGAGGCGCTGGCCGAAAAGATCCGGCATTCGGACAACCCGGCCCTTGCCGGTTGGAACGAACACAACGGCACCGTGCCGGGCGACAGCCCCAGCGACCGGCTGGCCTATCTGGACAAGGTCAAGCAGGATCGGGAGCTGAGCCTTGCCGAAGCGCGGCTTTACGATCAGGACGCCGGGCAGACCGCCATTCTGGCCGGCGACACTCGCCCGCCGGAATTTCCCGCCGCCCTTGCCCGCGAGGTCGAGATGGCAAGGGGCAGGGCCGAGGCCAATCCGGGCAGTTGGGACGTGGTGGCGCGGTTTCTCAACATCGCTGCCGAAGACCGGCAGGTGAACGGAACCAAGGCCGACATGGACGAGCTTTGGCGGCGCCAGATCGGGGCCTTGCGGCTTTTGCCCTATGAGCCGCGGGCCTGGACCTCGGTCGGCATGACGATCTTTGGCCGCGAGGCGGCGAACGATGAAATCGCGGCGATGGCCGAGGCGGAGCCGTATTTCATCAACGCCGTAGTGTATTCCAACCATCAGAGCCGGCGCCTGACGGAACTGGCGTCACCCAAGCTGGCGGTGATGCTGCGCGCGATGATGGCCGGAGCGCTGCCGGTGGACAAGGAGCGCTGGCAAAGCGTGGTGCAATGCCCGCTGGTCCGTCAGTTGCGGCTGCTCATGGCGGTCTGCGAGGCGGAAGGGATGGGCTTTGGCGACTGCACGGGGCTGCCCTATGAGGCGGGCAACATGCAGGACCTGATCCGCGACATTCAGGCCGCCGGAAGCTGCAAGGCCGAGGCCACCGCCGCGCTGGAAGATCTGGCCTATGCCCCGGTCGAGGTGGATCTGCCGCAGGATTGACAGCGCTTCCGGTCGCAGGCTTTGGCCGAGGCGGGATCAGACCGGGATGTTGTCGATCAGCCGCACGCCATCCAGCCAGACCGCCGCCAGCATCCGGCGCGGTTTGCGCGGGTCGTCCGACGGCATCAGCGTTTCGGCATCGCGCAACTCGATATACTCCACCCGCTCGAACCCGGCCGAGCGCATCTTTTCCGCCGCCTCGCGGATCGCCATGCGGTCGGATTGCCCGGCGCGGATATCCTCTGCCGCAGCCGAGATCGCGCTGTAAAGCACGTTCGCAACCGAACGCCCCTGCGCCGTCAGCCGCACGTTGCGCGACGACATGGCCAGCCCGTCGGCCTCGCGGATGGTTTCGCAGCCGACAATCGTGATCGGGATGTTCAGATCGCGCACCAGCCGCAGGACGACCTGCAACTGCTGCCAGTCCTTCTGGCCGAAATAGCCCCGGTCGGCCATGGTCATGCCGAACAGCTTGGACACGACCGTCGCCACCCCGTCGAAATGCCCCGGCCGCATCCGGCCCTCCAGCGGCTCGGACACACCGCCGACCGACACTGTGGTGATGAAACCGTCGGGGTAGACCTCGTCGGGCTGCGGGATGAACACCACATCCACCCCCACGCTGGACAGCAAGGCCACATCGGCCTCTTCGGTGCGGGGGTATTTCTTTAGATCGTCGGGATTGTTGAACTGCTTGGGGTTCACGAAGATCGTGGTGATGACACGCCCGCATTCGCGTCTGGCGGCGCGGGCCAGCGACAGATGCCCGTCATGCAGCGCGCCCATGGTGGGGACCACGCCGACCACTTCGCCCGCCGCCTTCCAGCCACGCACGAGGGGGCGCAGCTCGGCCACGGTCCGGATGATTTGAGTCATTTCTGGCCTTTCGCGGGCAGGACATCGGGGAAGCCATGTTCTTCGGCAGGGAAGGCGCGAGCGCGGACATCGGCGGCATAGGCGGCGATGGCCTCGTCAGCGGCCTTGCCAAGCTCGGCATAGCGCTTGACGAATCTCGGGCGGAACTCGGTGAAGAGGCCCAGCATGTCATCGATCACCAGAACCTGCCCGTCGCAGGCGGCCCCGGCGCCGATGCCGATGGTGGGAATCTCCAGCCGCTCGGTGATGCGGCCGGCAAGGCCCATCGGCACCTTCTCCAGCACCACGGCAAAGGCGCCGGCCTCCTGCACGGCAAGGGCATCCTGCATCACGCGGTCGGCCTCGTCCTCGCGGCCCACCACCTTGTAGCCGCCAAGCGTGTTCACGGCCTGCGGCGTCAGGCCGATATGGGCCATCACCGGCACGCCGCGCCGGGTCAAGAAGGCGATGGTTTCCGCCATATGCGCCCCGCCTTCCAGCTTGACCGCCGGTGCCCCGGTTTCGGCCATCAGCCGGGCGGCATTGCGATAGGCCTGCGCCGGGCTTTCCTCATAGCTGGCAAAGGGCATGTCGATCACCACCATGGCCTTGCCGCAGCCTTTGACCACTGACCGGCCGTGCAGCACCATCATCTCCATGGTCACGCCCAGCGTCGAGGCCATGCCATGCAGCACCATGCCGACCGAATCCCCGACCAGCGCAATGTCGCAATGCGGGTCCACCAGCCGCGCCATCGGCGTAGTGTAGGCGGTCAGCACGACCAGCGGCGCCGTGCCTTTGCGGGCCCGGATATCGGGCGGCAGAACGGGGCGAAGGGGGGAGGTGGCACTCATCATCTGCTCCGGGCCATGGAGATTCTGCCCGCCATATGGGCACAGCCCCGCCGCATTCGCAAGAAAATTACGCTGCATTGCGGCGAGAGCCGGCCCTTGACCTGCCGCCCCGAACCCGCCCTTCTTGGCACAACGGTCAAGGAGGCCCCATGACGCTCGTCGAGCAAGTCACCCGCGACGGGATCACCCCGGAAGTTTCGCGCCCCGATCCGGCCAAGGTGCTGGCGGGCGATCCGGTGCACAGCACCTGGAGCCGAGAGGACAAGGACGGGCTATACTGCGGCCTCTGGCAATCGACGCCCGGCAAGTGGCGCATCAGCTATGCCGAATGGGAATATGTCTACATCCATCAGGGCCATTCGATCCTGACCGACCAGCACGGCACCGCAACCCATCTGCGGGCCGGCGACAGCTTCATCATCCGGCCGGGTTTCGAAGGCACTTGGGACTGTGTCGAGACCACGCTGAAGGATTATGTGATCGTGGAATAGACCCGCCCCCCCGGCAAGGGGACGGGAGGCGCGGGGCGCGCGGCAGTCAGGCCGAAAGGCCGCCCGCAAGATCGGGCATGTCGAGCGCCGAGAACCCGTAATGACGCAGCCAGCGCAGGTCGCTTTCAAAGAAGGCGCGCAGGTCGGGGATGCCGTATTTCAGCATGGCGATGCGGTCGATGCCCATGCCGAAGGCAAAGCCCTGCCATTCATCCGGGTTGACCCCTGCCGCCGCCAGAACCTTGGGATGCACCATGCCCGAGCCCAGAATCTCCATCCACTTGTCACCCTCGCCGATGCGCAACTGGCCGCCGACGTTGGAATAGCGGATGTCGACTTCGGCCGAGGGTTCGGTGAAGGGGAAATGGCTGGCGCGGAAGCGCAGTTCCACCTTGTCCACCTCGAAGAAGGCGCGGCAGAATTCTTCCAGCGTCCATTTCAGGTTGGCCATGGAAATGTCGCGGTCGATCGCCAGACCCTCGACCTGATGGAACATCGGCGTGTGGGTCTGGTCCATGTCCATGCGGTAGACCCGGCCCGGCGCAATGACGCGGATCGGGGCGCCCTGTTCGGTCATGGCGCGGATCTGCACCGGCGAGGTATGGGTGCGCAGCACATGCGGCGGGCGGTCGTCGCCCTCGGCGCGATGCATGAAGAAGGTGTCATGCTCCTGCCGGGCGGGGTGTTCCGGCGGGATGTTCAGCGCGTCGAAATTGTACCAGTCCGATTCCACCTGCGGGCCTTCGGCGACGGCAAAGCCCATGTCGGCGAAGATCGCGGTCAGTTCCTCCATCACCTGCGACACCGGGTGGATGGTGCCGCGCGGGCGCGGGCGGCCGGGCAGGGTGACATCCAGCCACTCCTCGCGCAGGCGGGCATCCAGCGCGGCATCGGCCAGCCCGGCCTTCTTGGCGCGCAGCGCGGCGTCGATCTCGTCTTTCAGGACGTTCAGCATGGCCCCGGCGGCCTTGCGTTGGTCAGGCTCCATCTTGCCAAGGCCCGCCATCAGGGCCGACACTTCGCCCTTCTTGCCAAGGGCGGCAACGCGCAGGCCCTCCAGCGCACCCTCGTCGGTCACGCCCGCAACTGCGGTCAGATATTTGGCCTTCAGATCGTCAAGCCCGTCCATGGCACGTCTCCATCAAGTGGCCACGGTGCTAGCGGGAAGGCCCCGCCGATGCAAGGGGATGCCCGAGCTTTCAGGCCGTGCGGCGCAGGGCGGTGGCGATCATGTGGGGCCGGTTGCCGCGGAAGGTGACGGCGCAGGGCGCGATGCCGGATTTCAGCGCGGTCGGCGGCAGCGGAAGCGGCGCCCTGCCGTCCGACAGAGCCTCGA
Source organism: Tabrizicola oligotrophica (assembly GCF_011008935.1). GTDB lineage: Bacteria > Pseudomonadota > Alphaproteobacteria > Rhodobacterales > Rhodobacteraceae > Tabrizicola_A > Tabrizicola_A oligotrophica. Next base: position 198,737 of record NZ_JAAIVJ010000004.1, read on the forward strand.
TCAGCGCCTGTTCGTCAGGCATGACAGGCAGGCGGGCGGGGGCAGCGCAAAGCGACAACCGCTGATGCAGGTCCAGGCAGAAGGCGCGGGCGGCGGCATCGTCCATCGCCACGGGGGCGTGGAAATGCAGTCCCGCCTGCAGCGCCCGCGCCAGCAGCAAAAGGCCGGTGGCGCGGTCCATGTCAGGTTGGCGGGCGATCCAGTGCGCGGCCAGCAGCAGGTCGATCGTGGCGTCGGGCGCGTCGAATTCCACCCCGCGGGCAAATGCATGCCAGACCTTGGGGCCTTGGCCCTGCATCCAGGCTTTCAGCCCATCGGGAAGGGCCACAACGCCGGTCTTTGCGATCTTGCTCATGTCTGGGCCTCATGCGTTTCCTGAAGCCCAGTCGTTGTCCCCAATCGCGGCACAATTGCGGTGGATTGTAGGAATTTTGGCAACAATTGCCGGGTCAGGCGCCGGGTGTCAGCCCAGCGCGACCAGATGATTGTCCCAGGACAGCGCCTGCTGGCTCAGCCTTACCAGCCCCTTGGACGACAGGCCGGAAAGCCCCCCTGCCCCGTCGCTGGCCAGAAAGCCGCCGCCGGCCAGCACCGCGACACCGCAGATGTCGGGGCGCTCGACCGTTGCCAGATGCGCGCCCGTGCTGGCAAAGATCATCGCCACCCCGCCCTTGGGCGAAGTGAGGGCGATTTCGTCGCCGCTCCAGGCGATCGAGCCGGCATAGCCCTTCATCCGCAAGGCCTCGGCCTCGGGGGCTGGGCAAAGGACGGGCGGCGCACCGGGCGTCCACAGACCAAGCAGCGGCACTGGATTGGCCGCGTCGCCCTCCCACTGCATCGCAAAAGCCACCTCGCCCGCCGGGTCAAGCGCCAGATGACGGATGGAGTTCTGGTGCAGCCCGGTTTCAAGTTCTGCCTGTTCGACCAGCCCGCCATCCGGACCGATCAGCGACAGGTTCGGGCGCATGCTGTCGATGTTCAGCTTGGAGCGGTCCTTCGGATCGGTCGCAATGCCGCCATTGGCGACGACCAGCCGGTCGCCGAGCCGCTTCATGTCATGCGGACCAATGCCGCCGGACGCCCATTCCCCGATGCGGCGGAAGCTGGAAGTTTCCCACAGCCCGATGCGGCCTTCGGAGCCGTCGGCGATCACCTCGGAGGTGTAAAGTGTGGCGCCGTCGGCGGAAAACACGCCGTGGCCGTTGAACTGGCGGCCCTCAGGCGGGGTCAGGCGGGCGGTTTCCGTGCCGGTCCGGCAATCGATCACCACGGCATAGGTGCCGGGGCGACGCGCGAAGGCGACCGCAAGCGGCCGCGAGGGATGCGCCGCCGCCGCATGACCGCGCGCGGGCAAGGACAGCGAGAACAGGCTGTCGCCGGTTTCGTTCAACCCATGCAGCAGGTAGTCCTCGCCGGCCTTGGCGGCGGCAAGGAAAGCAGGCGCACCGACATCCGCCCAGCTGGGGCATGGCAGGGCCAGCGCGGCGAGACCGGCAAGAAAGCCGCGGCGGGTTGCCATATCAATCCCCATCCGCGGCGTTGAAGCCAATGCCGACATCAAGTTCAGGCGCGAGTTCCGTCAGGATCACTTCGCGGATATGGGCGACCGCCTGTTGCAGGATTTCCACCTTCAGCCGCTCGGGCGGCGCGGCGACACCCGAAAAATCCGGGTCATCAAGCGTTTCGGCCAGATGGATGGCGTGATCGAAGGCCTCCATGGTCTTGGGCGCGTCCGGGGTCAGGGTCTCGACCATCTGCCGCATGGCTTGCAGCGACAAGAGCACGTTGCGGGCCGAGCGGGCCGAGGCGCGGGCTTCAGCGCGGTCGGGGTGCGGGGTGTCGAAATCGCCAAGCGGGCGGCCAAGGCGCTGGTCGTCGAGAAATTCCAGCCCGGTTGCCAGCTGGGTGAACAGCACCTGCCGGGCCTCGGGGCGGCTCAGGTAGGCCGCATTCCCCGCCTCGCCCGCCGTCCGCAGGGTTTCGGCAAAGCCGCCCTGCCAATCGGCCAGAACTGCCGCGGCCGTGGCCGCCAGATCGGCGGTAGTGGCGCGGATCAGCAGGCAGGGATCGGCGGGCAAGGCCTCGGCCGGGTACAGCAGCCGCTCCAGCGACAAGAGGCCCCGCGCGGCAACGGATTGTTCGGCAAAGGCGGCGGGTTCAAGCTTGGTCGCGTCGCCGGTCAGCAGCGCCTTTTGCGCCTTTGTTCCCAGTGCCTTGGGGTCAGGCCAGTAAAGGATCGCCAAAACCCGGCCGTCGGTTTCCACCGGACCAAAGCGCAGGTGCTGCACCGCCATCCAGGCGTCATAGGCGGCGTGATAGCCGGGTTGCAGCGCGGATGCCTCGCAGGTCGCTTGCGCCTGCGACGCCAGCGCTGCGGTGGCGTCTGCCAAGGCCTGATAGCCGGGCAGGATATGGTCCTGCACGGTTTCGGGAAAATCGGCGCAGGCCGGGGTCGCCAGCAAGGCGAGGCCGAGGGTCAGGATGCGCATTCAAAGGCTCTCCAGAAAGGCGATCAGCGCCTCTCTATCAGCTTTGGGCAGGCTCGCCACGCCATCGCGGGCCGGCTGCGCCTCGCCTCCATGCCAAAGGATCGCCTCCAGCAGGCTGCGGGCGCGGCCGTCGTGCAGGAACTCGGTATGGCCGGAGACGGTGGCGGTCAGACCAAGACCCCAAAGCGGCGGGGTTTTCCATTCCGTGCCGGTGGCGCGGCCTTCGGGGCGGTTGTCGGCAAGCCCCGGCCCCAGATCATGCAGCAGAAGATCGGTATAGGGCCAGATCAGCTGGAAGGACTGTTCGGGCTGGCCCTCAAGCCGGTTGGTCACATGTTTCGGGGTATGACAGCCCTGGCAGTTCAGGCCGTGGAACACTTCCTTGCCGCGCAGGACCTGCGGGGCGTCGGGGGTGCGGCGCTCGGGCACGCCCAGATTGCGGGCATAGAAGGTCACGAGGTCAAGGCTGGCGGCATCGACCTCCAGCCCGTCGCGGACGCCCGGTTCTTGCCCATGCGGCGCGGAGCGGCAAGTTTCCTGAGCGGGCTGGCAATCGCCCCAAGGATCGAGATGCAGGGGTGTCGAAAGCCCCATGTCGCCGGCAAAGGCGCCCGCCGACTGCTCCTTGACCGTCGGAGCCCCGCCCTTCAGGCCAAAGCGGCCCAGCATCGGCACGCCGAATTCCACCGAAGGCACGATCTGGGCGCGGCCGGAAATGCCGTCGCCATCGCGGTCGTCGGGGTCTTCATGGGCAAGGATGTCGACGGCGGGAATGGCCTCCAGCAGCCCCAGCCCGATCATCTGCGGCGCGACGCGCGGCGAGAGCATGACATCGGCGGCAAGCGGGCCATAGCCGGGGTTGCTAACCGCATAGGCGGGGATCCGCAACGAGATCACCTCGCCATCCGCAAGCGCCACCGTGGTTTCGGTGTAGCTGACCTCCATCTTCGCCTCGGCAGCATGGCCGGGGGCGGCAAGGTCTTGCAACTGGCCGCCATAAGTCGGTTCGGCCTGCGTGGCCAGCCACTCCTCGATGCCGTCGGGGCTGGTGCCGCCCGGCACCGACAGGCGCAGGAACATCGAGACCCGGCCATCCTGCGGCCCTTCAGGCGTGTGGCCGCGACCGTCCTTCAGGTGGCAATCCTGACAGGCGCGGGCGTTGTAGATCGGCCCCAGCCCGTCAGAGGCGGCGGTCGAGGACGGCGAGGCAACCCAGGTCTTGCGGAACAGCGCGTTGCCCAGCTTGAAGTTCATCTCGTCTTCAAACGGCATATTGGCCGAGAACTGGCTGAAGGCGTCGGCATTGTCGCGAACCCGCACCGTGGCCGCGCCCGCAGGCTTGGCCTCGAACTTTTCCAATGTGGTGAAGTCGGTCGGTGGGGCGAGGATGGCGGCGACTTTCGCCACCTCCTCTGCGGTGCGGGGCAGGACGGGCAGATGCCGGTCATCCAGCGTCTGGGCAAAGGCCGGGGCGGCCAGCAGGGGAAGAATCAGAAATGGGCGCAGCATGGGTCAGACCTCTTGTGGCCGCCTTCCTGCACTCAATTCCCGACTGTTTCAATCAGAAAGCGCGCCTGCGACTCCGGGTCGCTATTCGGCCTGATCGGCAGGCTTGGCATTGAGCATCCCGTATTTCTCGTCGCCCAGTTTGTCGTAAAGCCCAAGCTGCGTTTCGAGAAAGTCGATGTGGCCTTCCTCATCGGCGATCAGCTCGTCAAACAGCGCCCGGCTGACATAGTCGCCCACCGTGTCGCAATGCCGCCGCGCCTCGATATACAGGGTGCGCGCGTCATGTTCGCCGGCCAGGTCGCATTCCAGCGTCTCGCGCAGGGTCTGGCCGATGCGCAGACTGTCCAGCTTTTGCAGGTTCGGATGGCCTTCCAGAAAGATGATGCGGGCGATCAGCCGGTCGGCGTGGTGCATCTCCTCGATGCTTTCGGCCCGGCTTTTCGCGGCCAGATGGCCAAAGCCCCAGTCTTCCTGCAGGCGGAAATGCAGCCAGTACTGGCTGACGGCGGTCAATTCCGATCGCAGCGCGGCATTGAGATACTCGATGACCTTGGCGTCGCCTTTCATGGGCTTGTCCTTCCTGTGGCTGGGTTTGAGAAAACACCTGGCTGAGGCAAAGGCCGTGGCTTGGCCCGCAAAAGGTAAACCCGCCCCATGGTTCTGTCCATGGGGCGGGCGGCTCCTTTAGAATATTTCCAGATCCGAGAGTTTGACTCTACCTTCCGGCAATCGAGCGGATCGCCCGCCGGGGCAGCCGCGGCGGCGCATCGACGCCGGGCACCGAGAAGCCCTCGCTTTGCCGCAGGGTGTCAAGAAACAGCGGCATGCAGCCGCCGCAGTCCGCCCGTTTGCCAAGCGCGTGATAGACCTTGCCGGGGGTGATGACCGTGTCAGCGTCGGCCGCCCGCATCCAGTCCACCGCGGCGCGGATGTCATGGTCGGTGATCGTCATGCAATGGCAGACCATCATGGCGGCGGTCCCCTTTGGTTTACTGGAACACGGCGTTCGGATTGTCGAGGCTGTCCGACCCTTCGAAGTCGACCTTCGACAGGCCCAGCGCCGCGACCGCCCGTTCGATCGATGCGGTCTGTGTCACCAGCGCATTGACCGCCCCCATGATGAGCGCCTCGCCGTCCTTGTTGCCTGCCTCAAGCATCTGGTCATAGGCAAGCCCGCCTTCGGCGGCAGTCTTGATCGCCTGCAGGGCGGCGACCGAGGCGTCCAGCTCGGTTTTCAGCTGGCTGTCGACTGCGGCGTCCTTGACCGCCACCAGATCCGACAGCGACGGGCCGGTCATCTGGGTGCCGTCGATCCGGGTATACTGGCCAAGGTAGACATCGCGAATGCCAAGCCCATCATAGAAATGGCTGTTGTGGGTGTTGTCGGAGAAGCAGTCATGCTCTTCCTCGGGGTCGTTCAGCATCAGGCCCAGCTTCATCCGCTCGCCCGCCTGTTCGCCGTAGGACAGGCTGCCCATCCCGGTCAGCATGGCCAGAAGACCCGCGTTCGGATCTGCGGTGACCGCCGTGCGCCCGGCGCCGCCTTCGGCCCATTGCGCGGCCATGAACTCCAGATCCGACACCAGCAGGTCGGCCGCCGCCTTCAGATAGGCCGCCCGACGGTCGCAGTTGCCGCCGGTACAGGCATCGCCTGCCGCAAAGTCGGTGAACGGGCGGGCGCCCGCGCCGGCGCCCGTGCCGTTCAGGTCCTGCCCCCAGAGCAGGAATTCGATGGCGTGATAGCCCGAGGCGACATTGGCCTCGATCCCGTCGGCTTCGTGCAGCGTGCCCGAGATCAGCTCGGGGGTGATCGCAGTGGCGTCGACCTCGGTGCCCGACAGGGTGAACTTCGGCGTGGCGATCACATTAAGGCCCGCGTGGGTGTTTTCCTCGTTCACCGCCGAGCCTTCGGCGACATAGTCGATCAACCCTTCGTCCAGCGGCCAGGCGTTGACCTTGCCTTCCCAGTCGTCGACGACTGCGTTGCCAAAGCGGAACACCTCGGTCTGTTGATAGGGCACGCGGGCGGCGAGCCACGCCTCTTTTGCGGTGTTCAGCGTGTCTTCGGACGGCGCGGCGATCAGCGCGCCGACTGCGGCCTGCAGCGCCTGCGCCGTCGTCAGGCTGTCACCGTACTTGGCCGCCGCGAGGTCGGCGTAATGTGTTACCACCTCGGCCGGCTCGGCGGCAAAGGTGGGGGAAGTCAGCGCGGTGGACAGAAGTGCTGCGGTTAGAAAACGGGTCATCAGTGGTCCTTTACTTGGTCAGGATCAGCTTGCCCGCCCGCGTGATCCGCAGGGCATAAAGCTGGCCGTTAAGATGGATGCGCGCCACCCGTCCCCCCGCTGTCAGCGCGGTGGCATCGTGCAGTGGCGTGGCATCAAAGGCGGTCATGTCCGGGCCGGTGTCATCGACCGACCCGGTGCAACAAAAGGGGTGCGTTCGGGAAACTCTGGGACGTCGGGCATCGGGCAGATCCGGTCAAAGGGGCGTCCGGCTGACCCGTCGGGCGGGCTGGCTTGGGCTTGGCCCCTATTTCCGACAAAAAAGCTTTTCTGTAAAGCCGATTCTTTTTCTCAGATTAGACGTGGACATTTCCCGATGACGGCGGAGGAGCCGTCGCGCACAGCCCCGTCAGGGGGCGCAGGCTCTGGCCCGACGAGCACCACCCGCAGATACCCTCGGCAAGGTATCCGGGACCGCCATCGGCGCAGGCGCAGGTCTGGATATCCGTCGCGCCAGATGGTCTGCATCGGCTGTCTCGGGACGAGCCGCCGCCAGCCTTGACCTTGGTGGCCCGTGGCAGGTGATGCGGCTGGTCCACCCGAAGCCGCGCCGACCGCCGAACACCTGCGCGCGGCCCATGGCTGCCGCATTGCTCTGACCACCGCGCCGCAAAACGCCCGGGGTTCGCGGCTCAATCCGCCGAACCGGCCTGACCATGCACCGCCGACCAGGCCGGCTGCCGGTCGCCCGGCAACGGCCGCGCCAGATAGATCGCCCTCGCAATGGCCCGGGCAAGGCAGGCGGCAGCCGCGTGGCCGATCTGGAAGCGGTCGCGCAAAGGGTCGGCCATGACCCGCGCACCGGTGGCGGCGGCAAAGACCAGATCGCCGTCCAAGGGCGTGTGCGATGGCACCAGCGCCCGTGCCATGCCGTCCTGCGCCGCCGTGGCCATGCGCTGGCACTCGGCCTGCGTCAACCGGGCATCAGTGGCAACGATGGCGATGGTCGTCGCCTCGCCCATGCGTTTCATCGGCTCGGGTTCAAGGCTGGGATCATGGGCCCCTTGCCCGCCCAGACCGCCAAACTCTCTGCCCAATTCAAACGGATGCGCCCAAAAGCCCGGCCCCTCGCCGATGGTGGCGCTGCCCAGCGCGTTGACCGCCACCAGCGCCCCTACGGTGATGCCGCTGTCCAGCACCGCCGAGGCGCTGCCCAGCCCGCCCTTCCAGCGCCCGGTCAGGGCGCCATAGCCCGCGCCTGCCGTGCCAAGGGCAAACTCCGCCGCCGCCGCCTGCAAGGCCGCCAGCCCCAGATCGGCATAGGGATTGCGCTGCCAGCCCTTGTCGCCGCCGTTCAGCAGATCAAACAGGATCGCCCCCGGCACGATCGGCACCCGCTGATCGCCCACCGCAAAGCCCCGCCCCATGGCGCGCAGCCCGTCCGCCACCCCCGAACAGGCATCCAGCCCAAAGGCCGACCCGCCCGACAGCACCAGCGCATCGACCTCCTGCACCAGACGGTCGGGCGCCAGAAGGTCGGTCTCGCGCGTGCCCGGTGCGCCCCCCATCACGTTCACTGCCGCCGCGAAGGGGCGCTCGCCCACCAGCACCGTGCAGCCGGAGCGCAGCCGCGCATCCTGCGCATGGCCGACGCGCAGGCCTTCGACATCGGTGATGAGGTTCTTCGGTCCCGGTTGCAGAGCAGTGCGCCTTTCCTGAAGCGCTGGCCTTCAGGCGCCGCCTTTCAAGCGCCTTGGGTCACGCGGCGGTAATCGACGGGCTTCGCCCTGACCAGCCACATATAGGCAAAGATCCCGGTGATGAAGCCTGCGAAGGCCAAGGCGGCGGCAAGGATCACCTGCCCGTCCTCGAAATTCGACGCCGACAGTGCCAGATAGCCAAAGGACCAGAACCCGGCCCAGCTGATGACACAGATCAGCGCGATGAGTTTGTTCATGGTCCTGCCTCCCCGCAGTGCCGCGACAGATTGTCTCTCTGCGACAATAGGTAGCAAAGCCTTTCAAACTTGCATCAGGAATCTTGCATCTGATGTCCGCTGCAGAAAAGATTCTTTTGCATACATCATTTGCCCTTGCCGGTCTTTTCAGGCCTCCTCGCGCCGTGCCCGCATCGCCATGCGCCGCGCCATGGCGTCCGACCGCGCCTCGGCCCGGTCGTTGACCGGAGCAGCAGCCGGCGGCGCGGCCTTTGGCTTGTCGTCCAGATGCCGTGCCAGCGCCGACAGAACCGGGAAGCGGAAGATGTCGGTGATCGACAGCTTGGGCGCGTTCAACTGCTCGCGGATTTCTCGGTGCGCCTGCACCGCCAGCAGGGAATGTCCGCCGAGGGCAAAGAAATTGTCCTTGGCCCCCACTTTGGGCACACCGAGAATCCGGCCCCAGATTGCCGCCAGTTGCGCCTCGATGTCACTTTCCGGCGCCACGAAGGCCTCTGCCACGGGCGCGGCAGAGGGGGCGGGCAGCGCCTTGCGGTCGACCTTGCGGTTGGGGGTCAGCGGCATTTCGGCCAGCGTCACGAAATGCGCCGGCACCATGTGTTCCGGCAGCAGGACCGCCAGGTCCGCCCGCAGCGCCGCCTCCTGCGCCGGGCCAACGACATAGGCCACCAGCCGCAGATCGCCGGGGCTGTCCTCGCGCGCCAGCACGACGGCCTGTTTCACGCCGGGCCGGGCCTCCAGTACCGCCTCGATCTCACCGAGTTCGATGCGGAAGCCGCGCAGTTTTACCTGAAAATCCGCCCGACCCAGAAAATCCAGCCGCCCATCGGCCCGCCACCGCACGAGGTCTCCGGTCCGGTAGATCCGCGCACCCCAAGGGCAGGCCCGGTCGGGCGTGACGAAGGGATCGGGCTTGAAGCGGTCCTCGGTCAGATCCGGGCGCTGCCAGTAGCCGCGCGTCACGCCATCGCCGCCGATCCAAAGCTCCCCCGCCGTGCCGGGCGGCACCGGGGCCATGGCGTCGTCCAGCACATACATCTGCTGGTTGGCCAGAGGTGTGCCGATATTGGCAGTCGCTTCCGCCCCGGTCACCGCATTCACCGAGGACCAGATCGTCGTTTCGGTCGGACCATACATGTTCAGCAGACGCGCCGATGTCGCCTTGCGCAGGTCGCTGACCAGCGCCCCCGGCAGGGCTTCGCCGCCGAGCATCAGGGTCTTGACGCCGGACAGCGCCATCCGCGCCTCGTCGTTCATCGCCAGCATCCGCGCCATTGACGGGGTGCATTGCAGATGTGTCACGCCATGGCGGATGATCTGGGCGGCGATGGAATAGTCGCCCTCCTCCACCCCACCGCCGGAATTGGCGCGTTTGACAACTTCGGCCAAGGGATAAAGCCCCTCCAGCACCTTTTCCGGCGCGATGCCGTAGTCGACCAGACAGGCCACTTCGGTCACGCCGATGCGCTTTAGCTGCTCCACGCGGGCAAGGGCATCTTCGACCGTGCCGAACAGGCCCGACTCCTCGAAATAGCGCTGGAAGGCGAAATCGAGGATTGCCTCGGTTTCCTCGGGCGACAGCTGCCGGGTGTCGATCTCCATCGGGTTCGTCACCCCCGGCGGGCGCTTGAAGGCCGGGAAGGCCCAGGCGTATTGCTTGACCAGATTGGCCGCCGCCCCGAGATAGGCCTTCATCGGGCCTTCCGCGGTGCGCCGCACCTGTTCGCGGTCACGGCCGACATAGGTGTGCAGCATCAGGGTGACGGTGAACTGCGCCGGGTCGTGGCCCGCCTTGCGCAGCGCCTCGTGGTAAAGCGCGATCTTGCCCGCAACCTCGTCGATCGACTGGCCGAGAAGGTGGGTCAGTACATGGGCGCCAATCTCGCCGGCCTCACGCCATGTGGCGGGGTTGCCGGCGGTCGTCACCCAGATTGGCAAATCCGGCGACACCGGCCGCGGCTGGCTGACCACGCCGAAACTGCCGCCGTTTGCCGTCGGGAATTCCACCGTCTCGCCGCGCCACAGCCGGCGGATCTGCTCGGTGGCGGCGAAAGTCGCGTCGCGGTTGGCGGGCGGAGTATTCTCGGGCCGCAGCACGAAATCGTCGGGGTGCCAGCCCGAGGCCACCGCCAGCCCGGCGCGGCCATTGGTCAGGTTGTCGATCACCGCCCATTCCTCGGCCACCCGCACCGGATGGTGCAAGGGCACCACGCAAGACCCGGCGCGCACGCCAAGGTTCTTTGTCACCGCCGCCACCGCCGCCCCCGTCACCGACGGATTCGGGTAAGGCCCACCAAAGGCGTGGAAATGCCGCTCGGGCGTCCAGACTGCCACGAAGCCGTGGCTGTCGGCAAAACGCGCGCCTTCGAGCAGCAGTTCGTATTTCTTCGGCCCCTGCCCGTCGTCATTGCCCCAGTAATACAGCGAGAAATCCATCTTCTGGGCGCTGGCAATCCGCCCCGACGCCACCAATGCCCGGTTTTCATCAGAGGAGATCACCACCTTGAAGCCGCGCGCCAGCGTCCAGAACAGTTCCAGCACCGAAATGTCGAACGACAGCGAGGTGACGGCAAGCCAGACCCCCGGCTCGAAGCCGATGCGGCTGTCCATGCCGGTGAAGAAATTCGCCACATTGCGGTGTTCGACCATCACCCCCTTGGGCCGCCCGGTGGAGCCGGAGGTATAGATCATATAGGCCAGATCGGCGGGCGTGACGGCGGTTTCCGGGTTGGGCGCCGGGGCCGCCGGGATGCGCCCGTCGGTATCAAGTTCCAGGACCTGCGCGGCGTGCGCGGGAAGTGCGATGCCCGATTGCGTCACCACCACCGGGCAGGCCGAATCCTCGATGAACAGCGCGAGACGGTCGGCGGGATAGGCCGGGTCCATCGGCACATAGGCGCCGCCCGCCTTTTGGATGCCCAAGGCACCGACCAGCAGATCAAGGCTGCGCCGGGTGCAGAGGCCGACCAGCGTGCCGGGGGTGACGCCCATGCCGATCAGCGTATGGGCTACCTTGTTCGCCCGGGCGTTCAACTGGGCATAGCTCAGGCTCTGGCCCTCGCAGACCAGCGCCACGGCCTCGGGGGTTTTCGCGGCCTGCGCCTCGAAGGCCTGATGGATGGTGGTCGGCGCGCGCGGGGCGAGGGTGGCGTTATTGCCGTGCAAGACCTGCGCGCGTTCGGCTTCGGTCAGGGCCGAGACGTCGGCCAGCGGGGTTTCCGCCGGCAGGCGGGCGAGTTCGGCCGCCACATGCGCGATACGCGCCGCCAGCGCCTTGGCCTCGGCTTCGGGCAGGCGAGCGGCGTCGTAGTGCAGGGCGGTCGCCGCCAGAGTAAGGACCGTTCCCTCCAGCGGAGTTTCGCCCAAGGCGATCTGCGGCGCGGCCAGCCCCTGAAGCGCGCTGTCGCGCGTCATCAGGTCCAGCGCGAAGGCCGGGAACCTCCGGGCCTTGCCAAGCGCGCCATCCATTGCTGCGCGGGCTTCGGCAATGCTGCCTTCTGCGGCGGCGGAAACCGGAACCCAGGCGCTGAAATAGCCGGGCAGGCCCTTGCCCGCCAAGGCGAAATCCATGGCCGGTTGGCCCAGCGCGCGCAGAGTGGCGAGCGCGAGGATTGCCGGATCACCCGACAAGGGCAGGCTGTGCCAGTTGGCGACGCCCGCAGGCCCCGCCCCCGGCACCTGCGCCGGGTTCAGCCGCTGCAAGGCCCGCCGGATCGCCCCTTCGCCCGGCACCAGGGCGGCAAGCGCGGCCGTCAGGCCATCGGCATCAGTCAGCGCCGGCAGCCTTGCGTCAGGGACGGTCGAGGGACAGACCGCCCCGCCCTTCTCCTGACAGGTCAGCCGGTTCAGCCGCACTGCGCCCTCCGCACAGGCCACCACCAGCCCCTCGGGCGTGGCCGACAACACCTGCCCCGGCGCACTGGCGCCTTCGGCCAGCTCGGCGCTGCCGACATTCAGCACGCGGGCCGCCGTTGCAATCTTCGCGGTGGACAGCGGGTTCCAGTAGCGGCCATGGTCCAGAGCGCGCACCAGCCGCACCACCTCGGCGGCGGGCCTCGCAAAATCAATCCGCCCCATCGCCGCGGGCCGGTCATCGCGCCGGTGCAGCGAGCGCCGGCTCAGGTCTTGCGCCGCCCGCCGCAGCCCGGTTTCAAGCTGGGAAACCAGCGCCGGGAACGACTCGATCCCGGCCTCGAAGCAGCGGGTGTTCAGCGTCAGGGCAGTATCGGTCGGGGCGATGTCGAACAGGCGCTGCTCCAGAATGTCGCCCTCGTCCACCCCGCCCTCGATCAGGTGCCAGGTGATGCCGTGCTGCGCCTCGCCTTGCAGGATAGCCCAGACCGGCGCGTTCAGCCCGGCATGGCGCGGCAAAGGTCCGTCATGGAAGTTGACCGCGCCCTTGCGGGCCATGGCCAGCACCTGTTCCGGGATCACCGACAGGTTCGCCACCGACAAGAGCCAGTCGACCGTCATGCCGGAAACCCCGGCCCAATCCGCCGCCACCGTCAGCCCCCTGGCCAAGGCCCATTTCCGGACCTCGGCATTGCCGGTCACCACGGCCGCAATCCGGTGGCCGCGGTCAAGCAGCACCTGCCCGCACTGGCTGGTCAGACTCTGGTTGCCAATCAGCAAAGCGGAAAACACAGACATTCCACACTCCTTCCCGCGCCATGGCGCGGCAGCCCCTATTCGGCGGGGCGGGTCTTGATTGCAGGCTTTTTGCCCGGAAAACTGGGCCGCAGCATGGCGCGCAGCCCGTGTGCGACAAGATCACGCAAGTAAAGCGGCGGGTCGCCCCGGTCCTTGCGCTGCACCAAGAGCCGCGCCCGCCACAGCGCGCCCCCCGCCAGCGTCGCCAGCGTGGCGGCGAAGGCATAGGCGCGGCCATGGTTCTTGACATAGTAATGCAGCCGCGAGTCCAGCCAGAATTGCGGGATGCGCGCCCATGTCTTCATGCCGGTCGACACCGAGCCGATATGCGCCACCCGGCTTTCCACGACATAATCGGTCGGCCAGCCCGCCAGCGCGGCGCGGCGGCACAGGTCGGTTTCCTCGTAATAAAGAAAGAAGGTCTCATCGAAGAGCCCGATCCGCTCCAGCACGCTTTGCCGCATCATCAGGCTGGCGCCGGCCAGCCAGTCAACGCGGGTGGTCCGGGTCGGCAAGGGCTGCGCCACGATCCAGCGGCGGAGCAGGCGCGAGACCGGGCCGAAACGGATGTTCTGCTCGAACTCGCCAAGGATCGAGGGGAAGCGGAAGGCGGTGCGGTGCGGCTCGCCCTCGGGGCCATGGATGAAACTGCCGGCAAGGCCCGTTGCGGGGTGGCTTTCGAGATGGGCGAGCAGCGCGGCAATGGCCTCTGGCGCGGGGAAGGCGTCGGAGTTCAGGATGTAGACGTAATCGGGCCGGCTCCCATCCGGCAGACCCGCCCGGATGCCGAAGTTGTTGCCCGCGCCAAAGCCGCCGTTGCGGCCCGATTGCAGCACGCGCACCTGTTGCGGCCCCGTGTCCCAGCCGCGCGCGGCCACCGCCGCCGACAGCCTGTCGAACGAGCCGTCGCCGGAGTCGTTGTCCACCACCACCAGCGCGCCCTCGATGCCGTGCAGCGCCACCAGCGCCGCCTCGACCGATTGCAGCGTCATGTCGGGGGTGCGCCAGTTGAGGATGATCGTCAGGAGCCGCGGCATGGCCTACTCCGCCGCAAGAGAAATGACATTCGACGTTTCCCCTTCGGCGCGGGCGATCACCGCCTTCAGCCGCGCCGCCATCACCCGCACATTCGGCTCCAGCACCATGCTGTCATGGTCGCCCGGCACCTCGATCACCTCAAGCGCCGGGGCAAAGCGGGTCAGGTCATTGTCGGCAAAGACATATTCCTTGGCGGCGGATACCCAGCTGCCCCCCGTCACCGGCCATTTGCGGTCCAGCGGCGGGCGGAACAGCACTGTCGCCCCGTTGCGCACCGGCAAGTCATAGACCGAGATCGCCTGACGGAAGGCCGCCTCGATCGCGGCGTTGTGAAACTGGACCGGGCTGTCCTCGCGCGCCTTCGGTCGGCGCTTCTGCAGTTCCCAGGCCCAGCGGTTTCTCGCCCATCTGACCAGATAGCCCGGCCCCCCGGCGCGCAGTTCGGCAAGCTTTATCGCCGCCTTGTCGGCGCGCGACAGCGCCGGGCGCATCGGCAAGGGCGTGTCGAGCAGCACCAGAAGCGACACCTCCTCGCCCGCCGCCGCAAGCTGGCGGGCCATTTCCCACGCGGTCAGCCCGCCGCCCGAGAACCCGCCCAGCATGTAGGGGCCCTGCGGTTGAACCTGCCGCATCTCGGCGATGTAATCGGCCGCCGCTTCGGGCAGGGTCGCATGCGGGGCCTGATCGCCCAGCAGCCCACGCGCCTGAAGCCCGAAGAACGGCCGGTCGCCGCCCAGAAGCTGCGCCAGATGCCGCAGGTTCAGCACATTGCCGAACATGCCGGCGACAAGGAAGAAGGGCTGGCGTGACCCGCCCTCGCCCTGATGCATCGGCACCAGATGGGTGAAGCGCCGCACCGGCGCGGCCGGTTTCGCCGGGCTGTCGACATTGCCCGTCTCGCCCACCTGCCCGGCAATCAGCGCGGCGCAGGCGGCCACTGTCGGGGCCTCGAACAGGATCGAGATCGGGAAATCGACGCGCCAGGCCTTCTTCACCATGGCAAAAAGCCGCACCGCAATCAGGCTGTGGCCGCCAAGGTCAAAGAAGCTGTCCTCGACGCCGACCTGCCCCACGCCCAGAAGTTCCTGCCAGAAGCCGACCAGCGTGCGCTCGATGTCGGTGCGCGGCGCGACATAGGCGGTGTCAAGATCGGGGCGATCGAAGGACTGGCCTTCAACCTTTGCCGCCTCGGCCTCGGCGGTCTGGCGCACCAGCGCCGGCAGATCGAGCGAGGAGACGATGATCTGGCTTTGCCCCAACGCCACGGCGCGGGCAAAGGCCTCGGCGCCTTCCTCGGGACGGATGCCTTGTGAGAAGGCATGCAGCAGCCGGTCCTCGGCCGGCGACAGCATTTTGGCCTGCGCCAGACCGTCGTCAAACTCCAGCTCGCGCGGGTCGGGCTGGCCGAACTGCAACGGCCCGTCCAGTTTGCGGATCGAGAAGCCCTCGACCTCGATGCACACCTCACCCTCGGGCGTGGCCAGCGTGACGTCAAACGTCGCCGTCGCGCCCTCGGCGCGGTTGTCGGCGGCGCTGACAACATGGCTGACGATCTCGGCCGGCAGGGGCCGATGCACGCGCACCATGCCATAGGACACCGGCACCCAGAGCGTGTCGGGGCGATAGCCCCGGATCAGTGCCATCGCCCAGCCGGTCGCCATATCCATCAGCGCCGGATGGATCAGCCAATCCCCGGCCTCGGCGCGGAAGGCGGCAGGCAGGGCCAAAGTCGCCAGCCCCTCGCCGGCCCCGGTGGTCCGCGAGCGCAGCACCCGCCAACGCGGGCCAAAGTCGAGATGGGCTTCCTGCGGACTGGCTAGCCCCTCGCCGGTTTCCGGTGCCGGCAGGCGGGCAGCGATGGCCGCCACGTCAATGCGGCGCGCTGCGGCGGCAACCGGCAGCACGCGGGCTTGCGCATGAAGCTGCCAGCCGGTGCGGCCGCGCCCGCTCGCCTCGGAGCGCAGTTCGAACCCGTAACCCTCATCGCTGCGGATCAGCTTGGCCCGCACCCCCCGCACCTCATCGCCGGCCACGGCTAGCGGGCGGAAGAAGTAGAGATCGCGCAGTTCGAACCCGCCGACCTCGCCCTGCGCCCGCATCGCCTCGGCGGCGATTTCCAGATAGGCGGTGCCGGGGATCAGCGCCTGCCCCGCCTTGATGCGGTGGCCGTCCAGCACCCAGCGGTCCAAACCATAGCGCGCGGCGAACATCCGGTTGCCCATGGCGTCGAACCCCGCCTCGTCCATCATCGGCGCCTTGACCGGCACCATCGGCGCGGGCGGGCGGCCGGTACGGTCGGCCAAAGCCTCGGCCGCCATGCCGACGCCGCTCCAGATGCCCCAGTTCAGCGCGACCACCCGGGTTTTCCCGCCGGCCCGCGATCTGGCGAAGGCGTTCAGGTATTCGTTGGCCGCCACATAGTCGATCTGCCCGGCCGGTCCGGTGACAGTGGAGGTCGAGGAAAACAGCACCATCAGGTCAATCGCGCCATCGGGAAACAGCCGGTTCAAAACCTGCGTGCCGTGCAGTTTGGGCGCGAAAACCTCTTCGACCTGCGCCGAGGCCTTCAGCATCAAGGGGCCGTCATCGACGACGCCGGCCGCATGGATCACGGCGTGAACCTTGCCAAAGCGCGCCTCGCCGGCCTGCACCGCCCGGCCCATGTCCTCCATGTTGCAGACATCGGCGGGGGCGACCAGCACCTGCCCGCCCAGCGCCTCCAGCCGTTGCAGCGCCAGAATGCGGCGGCTGATCGGATTGCCCGGATCATGCGCCGCAAGATAGCGCGGCCAGGTCGCGCGCTCGGGCAGGGCGCGGCGGGCGATCAGGGTGATGCGGGCACCATGGCGGCGGATCAGGTCTTCGGCCACGGTCAGCCCGATGCCGCCGAAACCGCCGGTGATCATCACATGGGCGCCGTCCGGCAGGGTCAGTCTGGTTTCGGGCAGGGCCTGCGGTTTCAGGGTCAGCTCATAGCGCCGTGGCCCGCGCAGCGCGGAAATCCGTTCGGCAGGGTCCTGGCAAAGCTCTTCCAGCACGCGGGGCACAAGGTCCGACAGATCCACCTGTCCCCGACGTGGGGCGGGCGGCAAGTCCAGATCGCAAAGCGAGACTGTCACCCCCGGCAATTCCCGCGGGATCACCCGCATCGGGCCAAGCAAGGTTGCCTTTTCCGGATAGGCCAGCCGCTCGTCCCTGACCTGCGCCGCGCCGGTGGTGAAGGCGGTCAGGTGGATCGGCCGGGGCAGGTTTTCCTCGGCCATGGCCTGCGCGAGGAACAGCAGCGAATAGAACCCCTGCTCCAGATTGCGGTGCAGGAAGGACGACCCGGGGCGGAAGCTTTCGCCCCGGGTCACCCCCCAGAAATGCGCGATGCGGGAGGGCGAATGGCCATGGCCGACCAGATCGCGGATCAGCGCGTCATAGCCCTCGCGGCCGCGTTCGGGGGCCAGCACATAGTCTTGCCCCTCACGGCCAAAGGCATCACCGGAGCGCACGCAGCGCACCTCATGGCCTGCGCCACGCAGGGCGCTGGCGACGCTGGCCCCAAGGCCCTGATCGTCAAGGAAGATCAGCCAGTTCTGCCGCCCGGCCTCGGCCAGATCGCCGGCCTCGAACCCGGCGGAGACCGGTTTCCAATGCGGCTTCCAGCCCCAGTTTGCCAGATCGTCGATCCGGGCGGGAAGCGCCTGCGCCTCGACCGCCGCCGCCTTGCCCGGCGCGATGAAATAAGGCTTTCGCTGGAAGGCATAGCTCGGCAGCACCACCCGGTTGCGCCGCGCGCCGGCCCAGATCTGCTCCCAGTCCACCGCCACGCCACAGGCCCAGAGCCGGGCAATCGTGCCGATGTGCCAGGCGTCATCGGCCATTGCCTGTTCGGGATGGCGCAGGGCAGGGACCACCTGCCCCGCCGGAACGCTATTGGCCTGCGCCAGCGATGACAGCGCCCGGCCCGGCCCCATTTCCATATAGACGCGCGGACCATCAGCCATCAGCGCCGCCATGCAGGGCTGGAAATTCACCGTGTTGCGCAGGTGCTGCACCCAATAGTCCGGGTCGGTGGCCTGCGCGGCGGTCAACTCCAGCCCGGTGCGGTTCGAAATGATCGGCAGGCTCGGCGCGGAAAGCCGGATCGACCGCAGATAATCGCCAAAAGGCTTCAGGATCGGCTCCAGCATCCGGCTGTGCGCCGCGATGTCGATGGCGATACGGCTGGTTTCCACCCCCTCGACCGCCAGCGTCTCGGCCAAGGCTTTCAGCGCCGCATCGGGGCCGGAGACCACGCACAACCCCGGCGCATTGACCGAGGCCATGTCGAGATCACCCGTCAGATGCGGGCGCAGATCGGCTTCGGCCAGGGGAACCGACAGCATCCCGCCCGGCGCGATGGTGTCAAAAAGCCGCCCGCGCAAGAGCACCAGCCCGATGCAGTCCTCGAAACTCATCACGCCTGCCAGCGCTGCGGCAGTGTTCTCGCCCATCGAATGCCCGACCAGCGCGGCGGGCGTGACGCCCCAGCTTTCGTAAAGTCTGGCCAGCGCAAATTCGCAAATCATGATCAGCGGCAGTTGCACCGAAGGCCGTTTCAACGCCGCATTCGCCGCCGCCTCGGCGCCCATTTCCGGCAGCCAGAGCGCGCGGATGTCATAGTCAAGCTGCGGCTCCAGAACCGCCAGACCCCTGTCCATCCAGTCGGCAAAGACCGGCTCGGTCTCGTAAAGGTCGCGCGCCATGCCGGCATATTGCGCGCCGCCGCCGGGAAACAGGAAGACGACCTCGGGATTTTCGCCAAGGTGGTCATGGTTGAACACCCGGCGGGCGTCGGCACCTTCCAGCAGGCTTGCCGCCTCGGCATGGCTTTCCGCCACGATCACCCGGCGCTTTTCAAACGCGCGGCGACCTTCCTTCAGGGTATAGGCCACATCCGCCAAAGGCTGTTCAGGATGGGTGCGCAGATGGGCTGCCAGCCGCGCGGCCTGACCATCTAGTGCGGCCTTGGACTTGGCCGAAATTACCAGCGGCTGGAACGGAAAGATGCTGGCCTCGGAGGCCGCGCGCGGCGGGGCTTCCTCCAGCACCGCATGGGCATTGGTGCCGCCGACCCCCAGCGAGTTCACCCCGGCGCGCAGGATGGGGGCCTGCCAGTCGGTCAGCCGGTCATTCACCCGGAAGGGAGAGGTTTCGAAATCAATCGAAGGGTTCGGCGCCTCATAACCCAGGCTGGGCGCCATCTGCCGGTGATGCAATTGCAGCGCCACCTTGATGAGGCTCGCCACCCCCGCCGCCGTGTCGAGATGCCCGATGTTGGTCTTGACCGAGCCGATGCGGCAGGTCCCCACCGCATCGGTTGTCTCGCGGAAGGCCTGCGTCAGGGCGGCCACTTCGATCGGATCGCCCAGATAAGTGCCGGTGCCGTGGCATTCGATATAGCTGACGCTCGCGGCATCGACCCCGGCAATCGCCTGCGCCTCGGCGATGCAGCGCGCCTGCCCGTCGACCGAAGGCGCGAGATAGCCCGCCTTGGCCGCGCCGTCATTGTTCACCGCCGACCCCTTCAGGATCGCCCAGATATGGTCGCCGTCACGGATCGCATCCTTGGCCCGGCGCAAGACCACGCAGCCTGCGCCGGAACCAAACACCGTGCCTTGGGCGCGATGGTCGAAGGCGTGGCAATGGCCATCAGGCGACAGGATCTCGCCCTCGGTGTAAAGATAGCCCCGCGCGTGGGGCAGTTCGATGGTCACGCCGCCCGCCAGCGCCATGTCGCATTCGCCGTTCAAAAGCGCCTGCGCCGCGTAATGCACCGCCACCAGCGAGGTGGAACAGGCGGTCTGCATGTTGATCGACGGCCCTTTCAGATCGAAGATATGGCTGACGCGGGTGGCGAGGAAATCCTTGTCGTTTCCGGTATGGCGCAGCAGGAACATGCCGGTCTGATCGACCAGATCGCGGTTCGAACAGAGGTTGAAGTAGAAATATGACCCCATGCCACAACCGGCATAGACCCCGATCGCGCCCTTGAAATGTTCCGGCGGATGGGCGGCGTTTTCCAGCGCCTCCCAGGCGACCTCAAGGAACTGGCGGTGCTGCGGATCAAGGATCGCCGCCTCCTTCGGGGAAAACCCGAAGAAATCGGCATCGAAGGTTTCGAACCCCTCCAGCACCGCGGCGGCCGGAACGTAATGCGGCTTGCGCAGGCGGGCGGGACTTTCTCCGGCGGCCAGAAGCTCTGCTTCCGACAGGACGCGGATCGATTCGACGCCCGCGGCAAGGTTGGCCCAATAGGCGGCGATGTCGGACGCCCCCGGCAGGTGTGCTGCCATGCCGACGACGGCAATATCGGTATCTGCAATACCGACCCCGGCGATACCCGCCGCGCGATCCTCAGCCGTCATCTGGCGCCCACCATTTCCCAACCCAAAGCTGCAAAACCCGTTAAAACACGAATATTTTAGCAGAATTGCGGCATTTCTCCTACCCCGCCGGGGCCTTCCTGTGAAAAGTGCATGTCCCGGCAACAATGCTGCCGCCTTTCAGGCAGCTCTGCCACGGTTTCGGGCAGTTGCCGCAAGAAATGCCGCGAAACCCGCTACCAGAACCCGGCACCCGCTCCGCGCGCCATGCGATATTGCGCCAAAAGGTAAACAATTGCGTCAAAGCCAAAGCCGAGAAGCGTGACAACCGCGCGCCTCGGTCGCAGATTCTGCCGAGGATGTGCAAGGGCCCGGCTCAGGCGCTTGGTCAGGAAATGGAAGGGCACGAAACCGAAGGGCCAGCGCGGCAGGCGCGCGCGCGCGGCGCGGGCAAGCCAGCCCTCGTCGGCCGCCGCCGCGGCAAGGGCCGGGCGTCGCGCCTCGGGGGCAAGCGCCCGGAGCGTGTCAAAGGCGGCAAAGTTCAGCGCCGAGCCGATGACGATGCGGGTCTGGTGCCGGATCAGGGCGGGCAGCGTCCGTTCGCTGGCGTAGGTGTGGGAAAGCCCGTCCAGACCGTCGATGCGCGAGAAATCCTCGGGGCCGGTCAGCGCGTCGGTCAGCACCATGGCGCGCAGGAAACCGTCTTCGACCGGCAGGCCGATGGGCAGATGCAGCGACCGCGACCGCGCCGCGGGCATGGCGTAAAGCTGGCCGCAGATCGCGGTTTTCCAATCGTCAAGGCCGCCACCGGCCGCAGCGATGAGCCGGTCCATGGCCGAAAGCCCCTCGGGTCGGGCGACGATGTCCTTGACCGGCTGGCTGTTCAGCACCCAAAGCGCGGGCCGGGCGGCAAGGCCAAGGGCAAGGCGGCGCAGGCTGTCGGGCGCATCGAAGTCGATATCGGCGTCGACGAAGACCAGCACGCCGGCGTCGGGACGCGACAGGTCATGCACGAAGCGGTTCCAGGTGCGGGACTTGCCGCCTTCGGCCAGTTCGGCCACCTCCGCCCCGGCCGCCCGCGCCCGTGCGGCGGTGTCATCGTGGCAGCCATTGGCCAGCACCAGCAGGCGGGCATCAAGGCCTGTCAGGTCCTGTGCCAGCAGGCGCGCGACCATCGCGGCGATTCCCGGCCCCTCGTCATGGGCGAAGACCCCGATATCCACCCGCATCAGATCACCGTCCGCAAGGGCTTGCCGGCGTGCAGCCCCTCGCGCCGGGCCATGGCGTCGCGGTCGGCACGCAGCGCGGCCAGACGCTCGGCCTCTCCCAGCAGCGCCCCGGCGAGGAGCCAGGTGAAAGGAATATGGGTGGCGTTCGGCAGAAGGTCGAGCATGTTGGCCCCGAGGATCAGCGCCACCGCACCAACCCAGGGCGACAGCTCTGCCCCGCCCTGCCGCAGGCTTTCGCGGGCCAGCAACAAGAGCGGCAAGGCGGTCAGGCCGAATTCGGCGACATAGCCCACCCAGCCATAGTTCCCCATCAGGATGACCCAGGCCCCGTCGGCGATGTTCAGGGTCTGGCCCGTGACCGGATCATGGGTGAAGGACCGGCCATAACCGCCCCAGCCGAACCAGGGCTGTTCCTGCGCGCGAACCAGCAGGGTCTCTTCATTTTCGATACGGAAGCGCAGCGACGCGGCCCGCTCGGGCGACAGGCCATTGGCCAGATCAAGGATCTGGTCCACCGGCACCAGATGCGCCCCGCGCAGGACTGGATAGCTCACCACCACCAGCGCCATCGCCGCCGCGATCAGGATCTGCAAGCGAGCGGGCAGGAACAGGATCATCGGCACCAGCGCCAGCGCGTAAAGGATCGGGCCGGCAGACCGGCAGATCACCAGCATGACGGAGAGATAGACAAACACCACAAGCACCCTCGGCCGCGCGTCGGGCACAGTGCGGCGCAGCAGGGTAACGGCGGCCAGCACGGCCATGCAGGCGAAGAACGCGACCCAGAGTCCATGCGGCAGGAACACCACCGGGCGATAGCCGCCATAGCGGATGGTCTGGAAGAAATCGTGCTGGAAAAAGCCGTAGACCCAGACGTTCATCTGCGGGCTCATCACCGCCTCGACGAGCATCGGCACCGAATAGGCCAGTCCGGCAGCCACCAGTGCGGCGATGATGGCGCGCATGCCCTCGGGATGGCCAAGATAGCGCCGGGCAAGGAAGAAAGGCAGCAGGGCAATCGCCTGATAGGCGATGGCGGCAAAGCTGTCATAGATCCGCATGCCCTGAATGGCCATCTGCTCGAACACCAGCGGCGCGCGGTTGGTCAGGACTGTGCCGAAGGGAAAGGCGATGTAGACCGCGATCAGTGCCTTGCCAAGCCAGCTTGCCGGCATGAACCCCACCCTGTCCCCCACCAGCCAGAGCGCACAGGCAAGGGCCACGAGGTTCGGAATGGTGGATTTGTTCAGGTCGGGCACAACGGGAAAGTTGAAGGCCGCAAGTGGCGGCAACAGCAGGTAGCCGCCAAGGATCGTCCAGATCAGCGCCTGCCCCCGGTCCAGCCTTTGCCACAGCTTCCACCCGACCACCGGCCAGAGCGCAAGCGCAAGATAGGCGATGAGGTTGGGGCTTTGCACGGGCGACGCTGCTTTCTGAACTCGTTGAACTGGCTTAACACAAGGGCGGGGGGCCGGTCACTCGGGTTTGGCGCATCCGGTGACGCGGGGCTTTGGCTTTCAGGTAAGGCGGGCAAAGACCGGGATGCGGCGCAGGCCGGCGATGACGGCCCAGGACAGCAGGAAATCCAGCACCGCCCCGGTGAAGAACGGCACCTCCGGTCCGGCGAACTTGTAGACCACCAGCATCAGGAAAGGGTGGATCAGGTAGATGCCAAAGGCCATCTGTCCCAGATGCAGCGCCCAGCGCCCGCTGACCGGCAGGCGCCAGAACATCTCGAAGGCGACAAGGCCCGCCAGCACGGTAAAGGTCCAGGGTGCGGCCTGCCCCATCCAGACCGCCAGAACGGCCAGGGCCGCGCCCGCGATCAGGGTGATGCCGGGCCGCCCCATGCCATGCGCCTTGGCCATGAGCAGGCCCAGCCCATAGCAGGGCAGCGTGAAGGCCCATTGCGGCAGGGGGTCGGGCAGGTGCAGCGCTTCATGCGCCCAGAACAGCGGCGCAGACAGCCCCACCAGCAGCGCCGCGGCCCCGGTCAGGCGTGGCAGCGAGGTGACATGGACCACCGCCGGGCCGACCAGCAGCATTGCAAGCCCGATGAAGGGCAGGAACCACAGGTGGATATATCCGCCATACAAAAGGCTCCACGGGTCAACAAGCGGGCGGAACTTGTCCGGCCCGTCGGCGATGGCAGCCTCGAGCGCCCAGTAGAACAGCGACCAGCTGGCCCAAGGCAGGATCAGCCGGCGCGCGCGCGGCAGATAGGCATAGCTGCCCCCGGCCCGCTCGGCCGATTTCACCGCGAGATAGGCCGTCAGAATGGCGAAAAGCGCCAGCGCCAGATGGCCGACCCAGTCGCGCGGGCTGGCCTCGGCATGGGCGACCACCACCCCGAAGGCGGCAAGGAAACGGGCAAGGTCAATGCCCTGACGGTGAGAAACGGCTTTGGTCATCGCGGTTTGGCTAGTGCAAAGCATCCCCTTGTGGCAACGGAAAAGGCGCAGGCCATGGGAGGCTGAAACAGTCTGTTGCCGGCATCCCGATAAAGGCCGGGACAAATCGACCTCGAAAATCGGGGGCAGGCTGTGCTAGGGACGGGCAGTCCTGTTGCAAAGGTGCCTTGCCGTGCAGTTCCGCTTTGGCGATACGCCGCTGACCGTGAACCTCCCCGACCGCGCGGCGCTTCTGGCCGTAGTGGCCGAGCGGCTGCGCACCCGGCAGGGATTTGCCCTGGCCACGATCAACCTTGACCATCTGGTGAAGCTGCGCCGGCTGCCCCGCTACCGCGCCGCCTATGCCGCCCATGACCTGATCTGCGCCGACGGCAACCCGATTGTCTGGCTGTCGCGGCTGGCCGGCAAGCCGGTGGCGCTGGTGCCGGGGTCGGACGCGCTGCGCCCGCTGCTGGAGGTTGCCGCCCGCGAAGGCCGGGGTGTGGCCTTTGTCGGCAGCACCGAGGACACCCTGCAGGCCGCCGCCGACCAGCTGATGCGGCAGATCCCCGGCCTTGTCGTCGTGCTGCGCCACGCCCCCGCCATGGGATTTGACCCTACGGGCGATGAGGCCGCCGGCGTGCTGGCCGAGCTGGCCGCCCGCGATGTCGGGCTGTGCCTGATCGCGCTCGGCTCGCCCAAGCAGGAAGAATTCGCCGCCCTTGGCCGGCGTCTGGCCCCGGCAGTCGGCTTTGCCTCGATCGGCGCGGGGCTGGATTTCCTTTCGGGCCGCCAGACGCGCGCGCCCGCCTGGGTGCGGGCGATGGCGATGGAGTGGCTGTGGCGGGCGCTGTCGTCGCCGCGCCGGCTGATCCCGCGCTATGCCGCCTGCGCCGCAATCCTGCCGGGCGAGGCGGTCAAGGCCTTGCGGCAGCGTGGCTGACCCCGAAGCAAGGGGGCCGTCTGCCCCCCTCGGCGCCTACGCGCCTCACCCCCCGAGGATATTTCACCCAGTATGAAAGCCCCTGAAGGGCGGAAGGCCGGAGGGTCTGCCCTTCAGCCCTTCTTCTTCGCCTCGGCCGCGGCCTTCATCCGCGCCAGAAGCTCCTCCTTCGAGGCCTTGCCCCCGGTCGGGCTTTTCTCGGCGCCAAGGCCCTTCTTGCCGACCTTGTGCTTGGGCTGCTTGCCCGAGGAAATCGGGTTGCCCGCTGCTGCATAGTCCATGGTTCCGCCCCTTTACAAAAGTCCCTGCGCCCGGAAGAGCGCGTTCAGATCGGTTTCCGGCCGGGCGCCATAATGGCTGATGACCTCGGCGGCGGCGGCGCAGCCCATGCGACCGGCCTTCTCAAGGCTTTGCCCTGTGGCCAGCCCATAGATGAACCCCGCCGCGAACTGGTCGCCTGCCCCGGTGGCATCGACCGGCACCACGCGACGCACCGGCACCACGGCGCGCTCGGCGCCGCGCACAAGGATCACCTCCTCGCCTGACCGGGTGCAGACCACGACGCCCGCATCCTGCACCGCCTGCGCCAGTGCGGTCTCAAGGTCTGCCTGGTAAAGGCTTTGCCATTCGTGCTCGTTGCCGATCACATAGTCCAGATCCTTGACCAGCCGCCGGAAATCGTCGCGGTGCCGATCCACGCAGAACGGGTCCGACAGCGCAATCCCGGCGCGGCCGCCGGCCTGTTGGCACAGCTTCGCAGCACGTTCAAACGCTTCTTTGCCCTTGGGCTTGTCGTAGAGATAGCCTTCCAGAAACAGATAGTCGGTGTCGCCCGCCACATCGTCCGACACATCCTGCGGCCCGAGTTCGGAGGAAATGCCAAGATAGGTATTCATCGACCGCTCACCATCCTTCGACACGAAGATCATCGAGCGCGAGGTCGGGAGTTCGCCGCCCGGCACCGGCGGGTTGACGAAATCGGTGCCATCCCCGGCCATGCCCTTGGCATAGAACCGGCCCAAGGCATCGTCATGCACCCGGCCAATGAAGGCGGTCGTCAGGCCAAGATTGCCCAGCCCCGCCAGGGAATTCGCAACCGACCCGCCCGGCGCCTGCACCCGGTCCTTCATCGCGGCATAAAGCAGTTCGCCCCGCTCGCGCTCGACCAGCTGCATGATGCCCTTTTCGATGCCCATCATCTCAAGGAAGGATTCATCGGCCTGGGTAATCACGTCGACAATCGCATTGCCGATGCCGACAACCTGATACTTCTTCATGGGGTCTTGTCCTCGAACTGACAGTCATCGCGGATCGGGCAGATGCCGCATTTGGGTTTGCGCGCGATGCAGATATAGCGGCCGTGCAGGATTAGCCAGTGGTGGGCGTGCTGCTGGTATTCGGCGGGGACGTTGTCCTCGATGGCGCGCTCCACCGCGGCTTCGTCGCGGCCCGGCGCGATACCGCTGCGGTTGCCGACACGGAAGATATGGGTATCCACCGCCTGCGCCGGTTGGTGGAACCACATGTTCAACACCACATTCGCCGTCTTGCGCCCCACCCCCGGCAAGGATTGCAGGGCGGCGCGGGAGGAGGGCACCTGCCCGCCGAACTCGTCCAGCAGGATCTGGCTCAGCCGGATGACGTTCTTCGCCTTGTTGCGGAACAGTCCGATGGTCTTGATATGTTCGATCAGGCCCGCTTCGCCCAGCGCCAGCATCCTTTCCGGCGTGTCGGCGATCTCGAACAGCCGCCGCGTGGCCTTGTTCACCCCGGCATCGGTGGCCTGCGCCGACAGCGCCACCGCCACCACCAGCGTAAAGGCGTTGACATGATGCAATTCGCCCTTCGGCTCGGGTTCCAGATCGTGGAACCGGGCGAAGACGCGGCGCATTGCGGGATAGGAAAGCTGCTTGGCCATGGTCAAGCTATGCACCATTGGCCAGCCTTTCCGCAACCGCCCTCGCCCCGCCGCAACCGCGACGGCGCCCCGCGCGGGGCCGGAGGATCATCCCGCAGAAAACGGGTCGCGCGGACGCAGGCGCTGACCTATCTTCAGCACAAGGAGACGCCCATGACCGACCAATCCCCCCGCTATCACCATGCCGTCATCGCCCGCGCCCTGCGCGAGATCGACGCCGCCGGGCCGGGCCTGACGCTGGACGGGCTTGCCGCCCGCATCGGCCTGTCGACGGCGCATTTCCAGCGCACCTTCAGCCAATGGGTTGGCGTCAGCCCGAAGGCCTATCAGCAATACCTGACGCTGGACCACGCCCGAACCCTGCTGGCCCACCGCTTTACCGTGCTGCAAACCGCGCATGAAACCGGGCTGTCCGGCGGCGGGCGGCTGCATGATCTGTTCCTGAAATGGGAGGCGATGAGCCCGGGCGATTTCGCCAAGGGCGGCGCCGGGCTGGACATCCGCTGGGGGCTGGCCGACAGCCCCTTCGGCGAGACTGTGGTGATGGCCACCGACAAGGGCATCTGCGGCATGGGCTTCACGCAGGAGATCGGACAGGCGGCGGCGGTGGCCGACCTCGTCCAGCGCTGGCCCGCCGCGAGTTTCCGGCGCGACGACGCCGCGATTGCCCCCCTGGCGGCGGCAGCCTTTGGCGGCGAGGAAACCGCGCTGCACCTGATCGGCGCGCCCTTCCAGATCAAGGTCTGGGAGGCGCTGCTGGCCATCCCCTCGGGCCATGTCACCACCTATTCCGAAATCGCCGGCGCCATCGGCCATGGCAAGGCGGTGCGCGCAGTCGGCACCGCGGTCGGGCGCAATCCGATCAGCTTCCTGATCCCCTGCCACCGCGCGCTGCGCAAGTCGGGCGGGCTTGGCGGCTATCACTGGGGCCTGCCGGTCAAGCGCGCCATGCTGGCCTGGGAGGGCGCGCGGGAAGATGCGCGTGAGGCGCTGAACACAACCGCGTGATGGGCAAGAACCTGCCCCAGCCCAGGCTGCGGCCGGGGCTGCTATGGGATAACATGGCAAAGCCTGCTATAGCCGGGCCAAGGCGCGAGCCGCCGATCCTTCCGAATGAGGCATTTGCATGACCCTGAAAACCCCACTGATTCTGGCCGCCCTTGGTGCGCTGGCCCTGACCGCCTGCGTTGATCCGAACGCCTATCCGAACGACCCGAACGCCCGTACCAAGAACGGCGCCATCATCGGCGGCATTCTGGGCGCGGCAGCCGGGGTGGCGGTGTCGGGCGATGGCGACGAGCTGAAGGGCGCGCTTCTGGGCGGTGCTGTCGGCGCGGCCACCGGGGCGGCGATCGGTTCCGACCTTGACCGTCAAGCGGCCGAACTGCGCGGCTCGCTCAGCTCCAACATCTCGGTCACCAACATGGGCGACTACCTCGTGGTGAACATGCCGCAGGATCTGCTGTTCGCCACCGACAGCGCCAGCCTGTCGGGCAATCTCGTCGGCGACCTGCGCGCCGTGGCGGCGAGCCTTGTGAAATACCCGAACTCCCGGATCGAGGTGATCGGTCATACCGACAATGTCGGCGAGGCCGCCTACAATCAGGACCTGTCGCAGCGCCGCGCGGTGGCCGTGGCCGAAGTGCTGCGCGGCTCGGGCGTGCCGTCCAGCCGGATCACCAGCTATGGCCGCGGCGAGGATGCGCCGATTGCCTCCAACCAGACGGACTACGGTCGCGCGCAGAACCGCCGGGTGGAAATCATCATCCGTCCGACCCGCTGAGGCGATCTTCCTTTCAGGAAAGATTTCGGGCCGGAGGGAAACCTCCGGCCCTTCTTCATTGAAAACCTTCTGAAATTGGTCATATGATCGAACCAATCAGGAGGAGACCATGCCGTTCCAGAAGATCGAAGCGGAAAAGCTGTCGCACAGCGTCATAAGCCAGGTCGAGCTTTTGATCCTGCGCGGCATTCTGCGCCCCGGCGAACGCCTGCCCTCGGAGCGCGAACTGTCCGAGCGGCTGGGCGTGTCGCGCCCCTCGCTGCGCGAGGCTGTGGCCGACTTGCAGGATCGCGGTCTTTTGGTGTCAAAACCCAATGCCGGCATCTTCGTCGCCGATGTGCTGGGCTCGGCCTTTTCGCCGGCGCTGATTGACCTGTTTTCCACCCATGAAGAAGCGGTGTTCGACTATGTCGCCTTCCGCCGCGACATGGAGGGACTGGCCGCCGAACGCGCCGCGCATTACGGCAGCAATACCGATCTCGAGGTGATCGACACCATCTTCCGCAAGATGGAAGCCGCGCACCAGAAGCGCGACCCCACGGACGAGGCGGAACTGGATGCCAATTTTCACATGGCGATCATCGAGGCCAGCCATAACGTCGTCATGCTGCACATGATGCGGTCGATGTATGACCTTTTGCGGCAGGGCGTGTTCTACAATCGCCAGATGATGTTCAAGAACCGCCTGACCCGCGACATGCTGCTCGATCAGCACCGCGCCATCAACGCCGGCATCCAGAGCCGCGAGCCCAAGGCGGCCCGCGCGGCGGTCGAAGGGCATATGGACTATGTCAGGCAATCCATGGCCGACCAGATCAAGGCCGCGCGGAATGAGGCGGTGGCCCGGCAAAGACTGGAACACGAAAAGAGCCGGCAATGAAAAAGGCCCCGGAAAACCGGGGCCTTTTCAATTCTGTCGCGGCACTCAATGCAGCTTTGCCTCGACCTGCGCAATCGCCTCGTCGATCGAGGCGCTGGCGGCTTCGGCCGTGGTCTGCTTGGCCAGGATGTCGGTCGCGGCAGCAATCGCCACCGAAACCGCCTTTTCGCGGACCTGACGCAGGGCGCCGGCTTCGGCGCTGGCGATCTGGTCCTCGGCGGCCGCCAGACGGCGGGCGATCGAGGCTTTCAGATCTTCCTTGGCCTGCTTGGCGGCGGCAAGCGCCTCTTCCTTGGCCTGGGCGACGATGCGGTCGGATTGCTCCTGCACGTCCTTCTGCTTCTTCTCATAGGACGACAGCAGCGCGCGGGCTTCCTCGCGCAGCGCCTTGGCCTCGTCGAGTTCCGCCTTGATCTGCATGGCGCGGGCATCCAGCATCCCGCCCAGCTTGGCCGGAACCTTGGCCCAGAGCAGGATGGCGATGAACACCAGGAACGCGATCAGCACCACGAAGTTGGTGTTGCGCAGCGAGAGGAACGGACCACCGGCGGCAAAGGCGGGCGAGGCGGCCAGCAGCGTCAGGGGAAGGATCAGATGTTTCATGGCCTTACCCTTTCAGTGCTGCGGTCACAGCCGCTGTCACGGCCCTGGCGTCAGCCTTGCCACCCAGCGCGGCGACCAGCTCCTTGGCGGTGTCCTTCGCCACTTCGGTGACGGCGTCCATCGCACCGGCGCGGATTTCCGCGATGCGCTTTTCCGATTCCGAAGCCTTGGCGGCAATCTCGGCATCGGCCTTGGCCAGCGCCTTGTCCAGATCCTTCTGGATATCCGCCTTGGCAGCCGCCACGATCTTGGCAGCCTCGGCGCGGGCCGAAACCAGCGCGTCATTGTAAGCCTTTTCGGCACCGACGGCCTTCTGCTTCAGCTCTTCAGCCGCCGCGAGGTCATTGGTGATCGTGCCCTTGCGCTCGGCCAGAACCGAGCCGATGCGCGGCAAGGCGACGCGCGACAGCACGAAGTAGATCACGACCAGCGTGACCAGAAGCCAGAAAATCTGGTTCGGGAACGTCGAGAAATCCAGCTGAGGCATACCTGCTGCCTCGGCGGCCTCTGCGGCCCCATGCGTCACTTCAGACGCAGTCGTTTCGGTCGCCATGTTCCTGTCCTCCGTCGGACCCTTTGGGAGTTTCAGGGATGCAAGGCGCGGGGCCCTGCATCCCTGACCGTAAGGATGCGAGCGTCAGATCAGACGGCGAACATCAGCAGAAGCGCGACGAGGAACGAGAAGATCCCCAGGGCTTCGGCGAAGGCCAGACCGATGAACAGGGTTGCGGTTTGCGAACCAGCGGCCGACGGGTTGCGAAGCGCGCCTGCCAGGAAGTTGCCGGCGACGTTGCCAACACCGATGGCGGCGGCGCCCGAACCGATGGCGGCCAGACCGGCACCGATGAATTTGCCCATAGCGGCGGCTGCTGCGATTTCCATGTGTCTTCTCCTTACGATGGAATAGGTGGATTGATTGTCCGGCCTGCGGATCAGTGCCCCGGATGGAGCGCGTCTTTCAGATAGACGCAGGCGAGAATGGTGAACACGTAGGCCTGGATGAAGGCCACCAGCACTTCGAGCGCATAGATGGCGGTGATCGCCAGAACCGAAACCGGGGTGACCACGACGCCAATGGCCGAGATCAGGATCATCGGCGCAAAGGCCGCGAACACTTTCATCACCGCGTGGCCCGCCATGATGTTGCCGGCAAGACGGATCGAGTGGCTGACCGGGCGGACGAAGTAGGAAATCACCTCGATGACCGCGATGATCGGGCGCAGGATCAAGGGCGCGTCCGACATCCAGAACAGGCCCAGGAAATGCGCGCCGTTCTTGGCAAAGCCCAGCAGCGTGACGAAGATGAAGAAGCCGAAACCAAGGATCGCGGTGACGGCTATATGGCTCGTGGGCGTGAAGGAGCCGGGGATCAGGCCCAGCATGTTGGCCGACAGGATGAACACGAACAGCGTCATGATCAGCGGGAAAAACTTGGCGCCGTCATGGCCGGCCACGTCCTCGACCATCTTGTAGACAAAGCCGTAGGCCATTTCGCCGATGGATTGCAGGCGCGAGGGGATCAGCGCGCGGCCCTTGGAGCCGAAGACGAAGATCACGACGATGGCGACCACGGCCAACGCCATCCAAAGGGTGGCGTTGGTGGGCGTATACCACTCGATCGGGCCTTCGCCGAACAGCCGGGTGATCTTGAACTGGTCCAGCGGGTGAAAGGCCAGACCGGCCCCGTGTTCCGCGCCGTGTTCCGCCGCGCCTTCCACAACTTCTTCAGTCGCCACGTCCGTCATCCCCTTCTTCGGCCGCCTTGGCAGCCCGTCGCATCTCTACTTCCTTCGCCGAGCGCAGCATGGTCTTGATACCCGCCGCGAAGCCCGCGAAGATGAACAGCACCAGAAACAGCGGCATAGTCCCGAACATCCGGTCCAGCCCGTATCCGATGCCGAAGCCGATCGCCAGACCGGCCACAAGCTCGATCACCATCCGCCAGGCAAGCTGTGCCTGGGAATACTGATCCTCCTTCGGGTTTGGCGGCGGGTTTACCGCGCCTTTCGCCTCGGCGATCCGCTTTTCCAGCGCCGCAAGTCGCGCGCGGTCAGCCTCAGACACCATGGCAGAATGCCCCTTCGGAAGTTGGCCATGACCTACCGGGCGGGGGGATCTGAGTCAATATGGCGCAGACACGCGACAACATCACGCAACATCATGAAATTTATGAATTTTCCTAATTCTCAACGCCAAACGCACCCGCGCCACATCGAAACCGCTTGCCTTTGCCACATTCAACCATCCGGTTGACGATCGCGCATCCTGCCCCGATAGTCGCAGCATGGCCGCCACGCTCGACACCACCTTTTCCGCTCTCGCCGACCCGACCCGCCGGGCGATCCTCGCCATGCTTCTGGAAGACGACATGGCGGTGACCGACGTCGCAGACCCCTTCGACATCAGCCTCGCGGCCATTTCCAAGCACCTCGGCATCCTCGCCGAGGCCGGCCTCATCAGCCGCGAGAAACGCGGCCGGGTGATCTGGTGCAAACTCGAACCCGACGCCCTGCGCGCCGCAAGCGTCTGGATGCAGGGCTTCGGCCAGTTCGACCCGGTCGACCTCGACGCTTTCGAGAAGTTTCTGGAAACCGAATTCGCAGAACCAGACGAAACCTGACCTTCATCTGTTCGGAAATATCCTCGGGGGGTGAATTGGCGCAGCCAAGAGGGGGGCAGACAGCCCCCCTGCGCCGCCAGCACCAGCGCAACATGACAAGCCTGCCGCCCCCCTCCCCCTCGTGGGGAGAGGCCGGGGGTGGGGGCGACGGGCGCTTAGCCCGCGAACCAACCGGCATAGGTCTTGCGCAGTTCGGCCTTCTGCACCTTGCCCATGGCATTGCGCGGCAGCGCCGCAACCACCACTGCCGCCTTCGGCTGCTTGAACCGCGCCAGCCGCTCGCGCAGCCCCGCCAGCACCGCCGCGGGGTCCAGTGCCGCGCCGTTCTGCGCCACCAGCACGGCAAACACCGCCTCGCCGAAATCGGGGTGCGGCAGGCCGATCACCGCGCTTTCCAGCACCCCCGGCTGCTCGTCCAGCACCATCTCCACCTCGATGGGATAGACATTGAACCCGCCCGAGATCACCAGATCCTTGGCCCGCCCGACAATCTGCACATAGCCGTCTGCGTCCAGCCGCCCCAGATCGCCGGTGATGAACCAGCCGTCCGCCCGCAACTCCTCCGCTGTCTTGTCCTGCATCTGCCAATAGCCAAGGAACACATTCCGCCCCCGCACCTCGATGCCGCCGACCTCCCCCGGCGCCACCTCGGCCGCATCGGCCATGATCCGCAGCTCCACTCCCGGCAGCGGGAAGCCCACTGTCCCCGCCCGCCGCTCGCCGGCATAGGGGTTCGAGGTGTTCATGTTGGTCTCCGTCATGCCGTAGCGCTCCAGAATCCGGTGCCCGGTCCGGGCCTCGAAGTCGGCATGGGTTTCGGCCAGCAGCGGTGCCGATCCCGACACGAACAGCCGCATATGCGCCACCAGATCGCGGGTGAAGCGGGCATCGTCCAGCAGCCTTGTGTAGAAGGTCGGCACCCCCATCATCGCCGTGGCGCGCGGCAGCGCGGCCAGCACCTCGTTCAGATCGAAACCGGGCAGGAAGATCATCTGCCCGCCGGTCAGGAAACTGACATTCGAGGCGACGAACAGCCCATGGGTGTGAAAGATCGGCAGGGCGTGCAGCAGTACGTCCTGCTCGGTGAACTGCCACAGATCGGCCAGCACTTCGGCATTCGACAGCAGGTTGTCATGGCTCAGCATGGCGCCTTTCGACCGGCCGGTCGTGCCCGAGGTATAGAGGATCGCCGCCAGATCACCCGGCGCCCGGTCCCGCGGCACAAAGCCTGTGGCCTGCCCGGCCATCGCGGCGGCAAAGCTGCCCCCCGCCCCGTCAAGCGTCATCAGCCCCGCGGCATGGCCCGCCGCGACCGGCGCCAGCGCCGCCTCGCGGGCCGGGTCGCACAGGAACAGCCGGGGCGCGGCATTGCCCAGAAAATAGCTTACTTCATCAGGGGTATAGGCGGTGTTCAGCGGCAGGAACACCGCCCCCACCGAGACCGTGGCCGCATAGACCGCCAGGGCCTCGGGCGATTTGGCGACCTGCACCGCCACCCGGTCGCCGGGCCGCACCCCAGCCGCCACAAGGGCATTGGCCGCCTGTCCGATCAGGTCATGGAACGCCCGCGCCGTCAGGGACCGACCGGCCGGCAGGTGCATCAACACGGTGTCGCGCTCTGCCAGTGCGGCAAAAAGGGCGGAATACAGCGGGTTTGTCATGATGTCCTCCTGCGGCGGGGCCTGTTCCTCCTCTGCCATGCAGGTCGCGGGCACTCAAGCGGTCAGATCGACCGCACCACCAGAAGGCGAGCGCTTAAAATTTGCCACAATCTGGCGCGAATTCACCCTTGAAGCGTCACGATTTTGCCCAAGCGCACCGTAAGGTTGTATGGACAAGACGCAAAAGGAGGCCATCATGTCCCGGCTGTACCCCCTCCTTGCACGGTTCGGGCTGTTCGCCCAGAAATCCCTGCCCGAATGCGATATGTTCGATCTGCGCCTGACGCGCATCGAAAGCCGCGAAGCGCGGGCGCAGGTCCGCGGCAATTGCTTCAGAAGTCAATCGTCACATTCGGCAGACGCAGCTCTTTCATGAGCTCACGCACTTCCTGCCGGGCGGCGACGTTCGACAGGTTCATCTGATCAACGCCGGTGTCCTTGAGATCGAGCACCGTCAGCCCACGCGGGAAAAGCTCGCGGAAGATCACGCGCTCGGCAAAACCGGGCGCGACGCGAAAGCCGATCCGGCGTGACAGATCTTCCAGCGCCGCGCCCACCTTGCGCTTGTTGTGCATGGCCTGTGCGCCAAGGCGATTGCGCAGGACGATCCAGTCGATGGGCTTCAGCCCAGCCTGAGCGCGCAGCTGCCGTGCATTCCACACCATCTCGGAATAGATCGACGGGCCTTTCACCTTGCCCGTCTCCGGGTCGATCCGCGCCAGCAGGTCGAAATCGACAAAGCTGTCGTTCAGCGGCGTGATGAGCGTATCGGCCAGCGAATGGGCCACCTGCGACAGCCGGGTATGGCTGCCGGGGCAGTCGATGATGATGAAATCCGAAATCGGCTCCAGCGCCGCCACCGCCGCCGACAGCCGCGCGTCATAGGGGTTCTCGCCGGGCTGGAGGCCGGCGGCCTCGGCCTCGGGCAAATCGCGATAATCCGGGCTGTTGAGTTCAAGGCCGCTGCGCTTCAGGAAGGCCGAGCGGTTCTCGACATAGCGGGCGAAACTCTTCTGTCGCAGGTCAAGATCCAGCGCCCCCACCCGATGCCCCATCCGGGCCAGAGCGGTGGCGACATGCATCGAGGTGGTCGACTTGCCCGACCCGCCCTTTTCGTTCCCGACAACGATGATATAGGCCACGAAAGCTTCCCCCTTGCGGCCCTCTGCAGGGGCCTTGCCGACTATAGGACGCCCGCTACCGAAGGGAACTCCCCTTCGCAAGGGGAAAGACAGCCGTCGAACCTCTGCAGCACAGGCGCCTCCCCTCCCCCACCGTGGGGAGGGGCCGGGGGTGGGGGGCGACGAAGGGGAGCCATCCGCCCTCGCCAATGGAAAAGGGCGCCCGAAGGCGCCCGATCCGGTCGTGCTGGCAGCTTGGCTCAGAAGCCGAGGCCCGCGTATTTGTTCTTGAACTTCGACACGCGACCGCCGGTGTCCATCAGCTTGGCGGTCTGGCCGGTCCAGGCCGGGTGCGACAACGGGTCGATGTCGAGCGACATGGTCTCGCCTTCCTTGCCCCAGGTGGTCTTGGTGCGGAAAGTGCTGCCGTCGGTCATTTTCACTTCGATGAAGTGATAGTCGGGGTGAATGCCGTCTTTCATGGCGCCTCTCCTCACTCAGCTTTTTCTTTGTAGTTGGTGACTTCGGCGATACGGGCCGATTTGCCGCGACGCGAACGCAGGTAGTAAAGCTTGGCGCGACGCACGCGCCCGCGGCGGACCACTTCGATCGAATCGATGTTGGTCGAGTAAAGCGGGAACACCCGCTCCACACCTTCGCCGAAGGAAATCTTGCGGACCGTGAACGAGGCCGAGATGGTCAGGCCGCCCTTGCGGCCGATCACGACGCCTTCGTAGTTCTGGACGCGCGACCGCGTGCCTTCGGTCACTTTGTAGCCGACGCGGACGGTGTCACCGGCCTTGAAGTCGGGGATCTTCTTGCCAAGCGCAGCGATCTGCTCGGCTTCGAGTTGTGCGATCAGGTTCATGCCTGTCTCCATGTGCCTGCGGCGGTTCCGCAGAGGTGATGGCCCGCGTCAGAGCTTCTGGTCTTCTATCCGGGTCCCTACAACCGTAAGCCCGCCAGAGATGCCGCATGCCTTGTCTGTTCGCGCCCCGCTGCCCCAGGGGCCGGGCGAAGGAACCGGCAGGCGGGCAAAGGGAATCGCATCCGTTGGACCACGGGTCCCGGACAGGCGGCGTATAGGCAAAGGGCGCCGGCGGGTCAAGTGCCGTGCAGGTTGCTGCACAAGACAAGGGCGCCTGTGGGGCGCAGGACCGCGATGCGGAAAGATGAATCTGTAATTCACGACACGCTCTGTCGGATTTTCGCGCGCCAAGGTCGCCGCCGCGATATGCCGGACCTGCATGTCGCGTATCGTCAGCTCTGCAAGGTGCCGCTGGCGACAGCGGAGAATTGGGAAGCCGGTTCAAGGCCGGCGCTGCCCCCGCAACGGTAACGGGAAAGCGGCGTGACGAAAGCCACTGGGGTCTGCAGGCCCTGGGAAGGCGTCATGCCCGGGCCGCAAGGCCCCCACCCCGAAGCCCGGAAACCAGCCTTGCAGGAAACGTCACCCGCGGCGGGCGGTTGGGCGGCTCTGGTCCCATGCTGCCCGGTTGCCCCTTTGCCCTTCGTCCCCATCTGAAACACCCCCGGCGGGATGGCCGGGGAAAGCGAGGTCTCATGCTGAACCAAGCCGAAATTGCCGTGCAATTCGCCACGCGCCGCCCCTATCACTCCCTGACGCGCGAGCTTTACTGCGACGCCGGCGTCTTTCAGGCCGATCTGGAGGCGATCTGGTACAAGGACTGGATCTTTGCCGTCTCCGCCGCCGAACTGCCGAAGGCCGGGGCCTATGCCACGCTGCAACTCGGCGCCTATCCCGTGGTGATCGTCAAGGGGTCGGACGGCGAGATCCGTGCCTTCCACAACGTCTGCCGTCACCGCGGCCAGCGCCTGTGCGCCAAGACTTCGGGCACCACCGTCAAGCTTGTCTGCCCCTATCACCAATGGACCTACGACCTTGACGGCAAGCTGATGTGGGCGCGCGAGATGGGCCCCGAGTTCAAGCCCGCCAACCATGGGCTGAAGACTGTGCATTGCGCGGTTGCCGCCGGGATGGTTTTTGTCTGCGTGGCCGAAACCGCGCCCGACTTTGCGCCGGTCAAGACTGCGGCCGACCGCTATTCGGCGCCGCATGGGATGGGGGACCTCAAGGTCGCCTTCCAGTCGCGCATCGTGGAAAACGGCAACTGGAAGCTCGTGCTGGAAAACAACCGCGAGTGCTATCACTGTGCCGGGGCCCACCCCGCGCTTTGCCGCACCTTCAACGACGATCCCCATCTTGTCGGCGGCGATGACAGCCTGTCCTCGCCCGTCGGCGCCGCGCATGTCGAACGCTGCGAGGCGGCGGGCCTGCCGTCGCGCTATCTGATCTCGCCCGAGGAAAACTGGCGTCTGGTCCGCATCCCCTTCGTCGGCGCGGCGGTCAGCTATACGATGGATGGCAAGGCCGCCTCGACCAGGCTGCCGGCCATGCCCTTTGCCAATGCCGGCTCGCTGCTGTTCTTCCACTACCCGAACACCTGGAACCACTTCCTGTCGGACCATGTGCTGAACTTCCGCGTGCTGCCAATCAGCCCGACGGAAACCGAGGTGGTCACCACCTGGCTTGTCCACAAGGACGCGGTGGAAGGCCGCGACTATGACCTGAAGCGCCTGACCGAAGTCTGGGAGGCCACCAATGACGAGGACCGCCAGGTGGTCGAGGAAAACCAGAAGGGCATCCTGTCGCCCGCCTATGAGCCCGGCCCCTATTCCCCGGATCAGGAAAGCGGCGTGGCGCAGTTCATCGACTGGTATTGCGCTTCGATGACGCGGCACCTGATGCCCGCACGACCGATGGCGGCCGAATAAGATGGGCGCGCAGATCAACTGGTCCGGCCAGCCCTGGACCGATGCCGAGTGGCTGGAATGTGCAATGGTCGTGCCCGATGTGGCCGACACCGCAAGCTTCACCTTCCGCGCGCCGTCGGGCGCGTGGTTCGACTACCAGCCGGGGCAGTTCATCACGCTGGACCTGCCGGTACCGGGCGGCAACGTGCAGCGCACCTACACGATTTCCTCCTCGCCCTCGCGCCCGCTGTCGATCTCGATCACCGTCAAGGCGCAGGCAGGCAGCATTGGCACGCGCTGGATGCTGGACCACCTGAAGCCGGGGATGAAGATCAAGGCCTATGGCCCGGCAGGGATTTTCAGCTTCCACCGCCACCCGGCGAAGAAATACCTGTTCATCTCGGCAGGCTCGGGCATCACGCCGATGATGTCGATGACGACCTGGGCCTGGGATTCCGGCGAAATGCCGGACATCACCTTTGTCCATGCCGCACAGCATCCCTCGGAGATCATCTTCCGCGAGCGGCTGGAGAATTTCGCCAACCGCGTGCCGGGGCTGAAGCTGCGCTTCACCGTCGAGGAACCCGACCCGTTCCGCACCTGGCATGGCTATCAGGGCCGTCTCAGCCAGATCATGCTGGGTCTGATGGCGCCGGATTATCTCGACCGCGAAGTGTTCTGCTGCGGGCCGGAGCCTTTCATGCAGGCGGTGCGCGAGATGCTGGCCTCGCTCGGCTATGACATGGCGCACTACCATCAGGAGAGCTTCGGCGCCCCGGTGCATGACGAGGCCGAAGCGCCGGACCTGAACGATGTGACGCCAGAGGCTGGCGCGGCGGCCGAGATCACCTTTGCCGCCTCGGGCATCACTGCGGCCTGTGACGAAACTGACACCGTTCTGGCGGTGGCCAAGCGGTCGGGGCTGAACATCCCCTCGGGCTGCACCTTTGGCCTTTGCGGCACCTGCAAGGTGAAAAAGACCGCCGGAGAAGTGCATATGGTCCACAACGGCGGCATCAGCGACGACGACGTCGCCGAAGGCTTCATCCTGGCCTGCTGCTCGCGGCCCCTGGGCCGCGTGGAAGTCGCGGTCTGACCCGCACTCCTCGAGCACTTCGTGCACTCGTCGCCTGTCGCGAGGAGAGCACGAAGTGCCCGACGAGTTAGCCTTGTCGTTTCGCCCACATGTCCGGGCGGCGTGCCTCGGTCAGCTTTTCCGCCTCGGCCCGGCGCCATCCGGCGATCTTGCCGTGGTCGCCGCTGGTCAGAACGGCCGGGATCTCCCTCCCCTCCCATTCCTGCGGCCGGGTGTATTGCGGATGCTCCAGAAGCCCGTGGGAATGGCTTTCCTCCTCGATGCTTTCGGCATTCCCCAGAACCCCGGGGATCAGCCGCACCGTGGCATCCAGCATGGCCTGCGCGGCAATCTCGCCGCCGGTCAGCACAAAGTCGCCAAGCGAGACCTCCTCGATCTGCCAATGGTCCAGCACGCGCTGGTCCACGCCCTCGAACCGGCCACACAGCAGCGTAATACCTTCTGCCGCCGCCCAGTCCCGCGCCATGGCCTGCGTAAAGGGCTTGCCGCGCGGCGAGAGGTAGATCACCGGCCAGCGCGCACGATCCTTTGGCGTGCCGTCGGCGGCGACCTTCAGCGCCGCGTCCACCACATCGGCACGCAGGACCATCCCGGCCCCGCCGCCCGCCGGCGTGTCATCCACGTTGCGGTGCTTGCCAAGACCGAAGGTCCGCAGGTCCAGCGCCTCAAGCCTCCAGCGCCCCATCTCCAGCGCCTTGCCGGTCAGGCTGAGGCCCAGCGTGCCGGGGAAGGCGTCGGGGAACAGCGTGATGATCCTTGCCACCCATGCGCCTTTCAGCAGCATCGGTTCCTCCATCAGCACGCGCGGCTTCAGGCTGGCCGAAATCTGCAACCGGCCATGGGATTTGCGCGCGGGCGGGGTTGGCTCGATGGGATCGGACATGCGCGGGCCTCTCGGATGCGATTGGCCGGGTTCATACCCTCGTCGCGCGCCTGCGGGAAGGGGCCGCGGTCAGTCCTCGTCCTCCAAGGCCAGCATTACGCCCTGCATCGCCGATTTCGCCCGCCGCAACTCTGCCGGCGGCAGTTTCGCGCGGTTCAGCAGGACGAACTGGTCGGCCAGGTCTTCAGCGACGCGGGCATTGCGGCGCGGCAGGCCGGGAAGGCCCTGGCGCAGGGCATGCGACAGCTCCAGAAGGTCATAGATCGCTTCAACCGGGCCGAGGCGCCGCTCCGCAAGGCTTTCCAGCGCCACGACTTCCAGCCGGGCCACGCCGTCAAGCGCCTTGGCCAGCGGCCCGGTCACGGAGTCAAAGTGCGCGGCGCCGACGAATTCCTTGCAGAACCGGCGCTGCTTCATCATCAGCTCGGGATGGATCGCCAATTGCCAGTGCAGCGAGCGCAGCCACTGCGTCGCCTCGCGGGTGGTCAGCAGCACCACGATTTCGGCGCCGGGAAACCGCAAGCCCAATGCCTGCGCCGCGGCGGGCAGGGTCGTGATCGCCGCACGATAGTCGGTCAGGCCATGGCGGCCCGGCATGTGGCCCGCGAAATCCTCGGACGAGATCACCAGATCGCGCCCGCCAAGGTCTGGCAGAGCCAGCGCCCAGTCCTGCATGGCGTGCTCCAAGGCCAGCGCGTCGGGATGCAGGGAATAGGCCCGTGCCGCCTCGGTCGCGCGGGACAGGCCCGGCGTGTGGCGCAGGGTCTCGACATGCAGCCGGGCCGCCAGCGCCGCCTGATGGGCGACCAGAGCCGCCTGCAGACTGGTGGTGCCGGTCTTGTGGAAGCCGCCGTGCAGGAGGATGCGCATGTCAGCCGCGCCCTGCGGGCTGGGGCGCGGCTTCAAGCACCATGGCCAGCCCATGCAGGGCTTCCGCGACCTCTGGCACCGCTTGCGCGGCCGCCCGCGCCTCTGCGGGGGCGGGGCAATCGGCACGGCGGGCCGGATTTTCGCCGATCATCACTGCACAGCGCCGGGCGAAAAGCCGCAGCGCCTCGGGGTCGGACAGGTGCTGAAACAGCGTCGCGGCATGGGCAGAGCCCGCAAGCGCATCGGCAACCGCGCCGTCGGTGGCATGGACCACCGCGGCCCGGCGATGCAGCGCGCCGGCGCTGCCGTCACCGACCTTATCCATCAGCGCCACCCGCAGCACCTCGGGCCCAACCTGCGCGGTCATGGCCGCAAGGTGGCGCCGCAGCTCGTCGGGCGGGCTGTCTTGCGGCAAGCGGTCAAGCGTGGCCACCATGCGCCCCGCGGCCGCCAGCCGCGCCGGCGAGACTGCCAGCACGCGCGCAGGCCCGATCTGCGCCACAGCCCCGTCAAGCAGGTCGTTCACCGCCTCGGCCTGCCACGGGTCCCAGATCATCCGGGCCAGCGGGATCGACAGGAAGGAAATGGCGAGCGGCAACATCAGCGGAAACCGCGGCGCGGCGCCCAGCACCCCGCCAATGCCGCGCCCGATGCCAAAGCTCACCGCGACCAGCAGCACCTGCACAAGCCCCTGGGTCAGAAACGCGGTCTGGGCCTCGGGGCGGAGCCAGCCGGACGGGCGGCGGGGCCAGTCCTGCGGACGCAGGATGAAAAGCCACAAGAGGAAAATCACGACGAAGACCGGGATGACGCTCCAGCCGAAACCGCCAAGCCCCGCGAGAAGCGGCCCGAAATACAAAAGCGCCGTGGCGCCCTGCAAGAGCCTCAGCCGGTTGTTCATGCCCGCCTTACCTTTTTCGCCCATCAAAGCGCGGCGGCGCGGTTTAGTCCAGAGCCTCAGTCAAGGCCCTCAGGCAGATCGACGATGATCCGGCCGGCAGCAAGATCGACCGTCGGCACGGCGGCAAGGGTGAAGGGCAGCATCAGGGGTGACTTGCGCCCCGCGGCAATCAGTTCCGCCCCGCTGATTTCCAGAATGTCGCCCGCCCCGTGGTTATGCACGGCGATGATCCGGCCCAGGGCCACACCGCCGGTGTCCAGCACCGCAAGTCCGATCAGGTCGGAATGGTAGAATTCGTCATCCGGCAGCTTCGGCAACCGGGCCCGGTCAACGAACAATTCGGTGCCGCGCAGCGCGTCGGCCTCTTCCTTGGTCTTGACGCCAGACAGCCGCGCGCCAAACCCGCCCGACACCGGACGCGTGAGTTTCAAGGCAAAGCTGCGGCTGCCGTCCTTGGTAAACAAGGGGCCGTAATCGGCAATCGCGGTGGGTTCGGCGCAAAACGACTTGAGGCGTACCTCTCCGGTCACGCCAAAAGCGCCCCCGATGACGCCGACACAGATGCGGTCAGTCATGGTCCGATCCTTTGCGGGAAAACCGCTGGCCCCCGGTGTTGCAGGGGCCAGCGCAAGCCGGGATTATTCGGCAGCCGGGGCTTCGTTGCGGGCGGCCTTCTTGGCGGCGCGCTCGGCCATGGCCTTGCCGGGGGTGCCGGTCTTCGGGTTCGAACGGGTCTTCTTGGCCAGAACGCCAGCTGCTTCCAGGAAGCGGGCAACGCGGTCGGTCGGCTGGGCGCCGGTGGCCAGCAGTTCCTTGGCGCGATCGACGTTCATCACCACGCGGTTGGCGTCGTCCTTGGCCAGCATCGGGTTATAGGTGCCGAGCTTTTCCAGGAAGCGACCGTCGCGCGGCATGCGCGAGTCGGTCACGACGATCGAGTAGAACGGGCGCTTCTTCGAGCCGCCGCGGGCAAGACGGATTTTGGTAGCCATGGGTAGTCTCCTTCAGGTTTCGTTTGACGGGGTTCAGTCCGCCGGGTTTGGTTATTTCTGCAGTTTCTCGTGATGCCTGATGACTTCACTGATGATGAAGGTCAGGAATTTCTTGGCGAATTCCGGGTCGAGGTTGGCTTCCTCGGCCAGTCTCTCCAGCCGGTCGATCTGCCGCGCCTCGCGCGCCGGATCGGACGGGGGAAGATCGTGCGCGGCCTTGAGCTTGCCCACGGCCTGCGTGTGCTTGAACCGCTCGGCCAGCGTATAGACCAGGATGGCATCGAGCCGGTCGATCGACTGGCGATGCTCTTTCAGCACTTCGGCGGCGCGGGTGGTGGCGTCGTTCATGCAGTCCTCGCTGGCGGGTGGCGGAAAATGCGGCTCTTGCCGTAAACCTCATGGGTGAACGCGCCCTCAAGGGTGCAGCCCATGCGGCGGGCCAAGGCTTCGGAGCGGGTGTTGCCATCGACGATCAGGCTGATCGCCGTGGTCCAGCCGAGCGTCTCATAGGCCCAGGCCCGCGCCGCCGCCGCCGCCTCGAACGCCACGCCCTTGCCCTCGGCCTCGGGCGCCCAGACCGACCAGCCGATTTCCGGCTCGGGCCAGCCTTCGGGGAACCACGGGCCGGACATGCCAAGGGCTGCGTCGGTCGCCTTGTCGGCGATGATGAACATCGAATAGCCGCGCAGCACCCAATGGCCGGTCAGATGGCCAAAGGCCCGCC
Source organism: Tabrizicola oligotrophica (assembly GCF_011008935.1). Taxonomy (GTDB): domain Bacteria; phylum Pseudomonadota; class Alphaproteobacteria; order Rhodobacterales; family Rhodobacteraceae; genus Tabrizicola_A; species Tabrizicola_A oligotrophica. Next base: position 242,347 of record NZ_JAAIVJ010000004.1, read on the forward strand.
ACGCCTGCACCCGCGGCACGGTGCCGCCGACAAAGGCGGCGCGCGGCGATTGCAGGAAGGCGGCGAAGGGCTCGAAATCCGACGCCTTCGGCCCGCGCAGGCGCAACCGTTCCGTTTCCAGAACGGGCACTCCGACCAGCGCAGGCGCGACGGATTGAGTCATTTCTTCTTCATCAGCCCCGACAGACCCGAGGGCAGGCCCATCCCGCGCGGCATGCCGGGGAAACCGCCGCCCATGCCCATGCCCTCTTTCATGCCCTTGGCCGCCGCTTCCAGCTCGGCCGGGCTCATCTTGGACATGTCGGGCATGCCACCGCCGGCTCCCTTGCCCATCATCTGCTTGATGGCCTGTTTCATCATGCCACCCTTGCCCATCTTCTTCATCATCTCGGCCATCTGCTTGTGCTGCTTCAGAAGCTTGTTCAGCTCCGAAACCTCAAGCCCTGCCCCCGCCGCGATGCGCTTCTTGCGGCTGGCGGCCAGAAGGTCTGGGTTGGCGCGTTCCTTCTTGGTCATCGAGTTGATGAGCGCGATCTGGTGCTTCAGCATCTTGTCGTTGAAGCCGGCCTCCTCGGCCTTCTTGGCCATACCGCCCATGCCGGGCAGCATCCCCATCAGCCCCTGCATGCCGCCCATCTTCAGCATCTGATCCAGCTGGCTGCGCATGTCGTTCATGTTGAACAGACCCTTGGCGAACCGCTTGGCCATGCGCTCGGCCTGCTCGGCCTCAAACGTCTCGCGCGCCTTTTCGACAAGGGCCACGATGTCGCCCATGCCAAGGATGCGGCCCGCGACGCGCTCGGCCTCGAAGGTCTCGAGCGCGTCCATCTTTTCGCCCAGACCGACAAAGCGGATCGGCTTGCCGGTCACGGCGCGCATCGACAGCGCCGCGCCGCCGCGGCCGTCGCCGTCCATCCGGGTCAGGACGACGCCGGAAATCCCGACCTTGCCGTCGAACTCGGTCGCCACGTTCACCGCGTCCTGACCGGTCAGGCCGTCGACCACCAGCAGCGTCTCGCGCGGCTGGGCGATGTCGCGCACCGCCTGAACCTCGTCCATCAGCACTTCGTCGATGTGCAGACGGCCGGCGGTATCGAGGAACACCACGTCATAGCCGCCAAGGGTCGCTTGCGTTTTCGCCCGCTTGGCGATCTGCACCGCGGTTTCGCCCTTGACGATCGGCAGGCTGTCAACACCCACCTGCCCCGCCAGAATGGCCAATTGCTCCATCGCGGCCGGGCGGTTGGTGTCCAGCGACGCCAGAAGCACCTTCTTGCCGTTCTTGTCCTTCAGGCGCTTGGCCAGCTTGGCCGTGGTTGTCGTCTTGCCCGAGCCCTGCAAGCCGACCATCAGGATGGCCGAGGGCGGGTTGTCTATCTTGAGCGCATCCGGCTCGCCCTCGCCGGCCAGCACATGCACCAGCTCGTCATGGACGATCTTCACCACCTGCTGACCCGGCGTGACCGACTTCGTCACCGCCTGCCCCGTGGCCTTGGCCTTCACCGCCTTGATGAAATCCCGCGCCACGGCCAGCGAAACGTCGGCCTCCAGCAGCGCGGTGCGCACCTCGCGCAGCGCGGCGTCGACATCGGCCTCGGACAGCGCGCCGGCCTTGGTCAGCCGGTCAAAGACGGACCCAAGGCGTTCGGAAAGGCTCTCAAACATCGGCGCACCTCATCATGCGATTTTGCCCCATATGGGACGGCGGACAGGGTTCCCCAAGCCCAAAGCGCAACGGCACCTGCGGGCGCAACGCGCTGGCAGGTGGCGATCCTTCGCAATGGGCAAAGGACCGGAAGCATGAGCCTCCGGGAAATTCAGGGGCGCGGATACGCCGAAAGCGCAGGGGAGTCAAGGCGGGGCAAGGCGGCGGACCGTCGGCGGGAGGGGGCACACGGCCCGCGACCGATCTGCGACAGGCATCACCCGATCAATGCCTTGGAAACAATCTGCAGGTTCCGCGCGAAATGGCAATCACGCGGCTGGCGAAACCCGGCGAAATCTGGGCGGAAGGGGCTGGCTCCACATTTTCGCCATATTTCCCGACAATTTTTCTTCGCCCCACCCCGCCATGTCCACGATTGGGCCAGATTGAGCAGGCCTCCTGTCGGGTGACGCTGCTGTCACCTGGGGAACGATATGTCTACGAGTGCTCATGAGCAATTGATGATCGAACTCATCAATCGGGCTCGCCTTGATCCTGCCGCCGAGGCGGCGCGGCTGGGCATTGATCTGAACGAAGGCCTTGATGGAATCCGCATTTCGACAAGCTCTTACCAACCTCTTGCCCTGAATGCCCACCTGACCGAAGCCGCCGATTCTCACAGCGCCTGGATGCTGGAGACCGAGACCATCAGCCACACCGGGGCGGAAGGCTCTGACACCGGGGACCGGATTCTGGCGACAGGGCTTGATATCGAGGACAGCGGCACATGGAGCGAGAACATCTCGTTCCGGGCGTCAAGCGGCACGCTGGACCAGACGTCGGCCATCATCGCCCAGCACCGAAGCCTGTTTGACAGCGCGCTGCACCGGCTGAACATGTTCCGCGCGGCGGCAAGCGAAGTTGGCATCGGGCAGGCCACGGGCGATTTCGACGGCTACGATGCCTCGCTCATCACCCAGAACTTCGTCAGCAACAAGTTGACCGCCTTCCTGACAGGGGTGGCCTATGTCGACCGCGATGGCGACGATTTCTATTCGGTCGGGGAAGGCCGGGGCGGGATTGACCTGCATGTCGCCGGATCAAGCGGCGTGACCGCCTCGGCGGGTGGCTATGCGATCGCGGTGGGTGCGACCGGCTTTCAGACGATCCGCGCCGAAACCGCCGCGGGCACGTTGAACATGAAGGTCAACTTCAAGGGGGAAAACATCAAGCTCGACCTGATCGGCAACAAGGCCGTCGCGGCCTCGGGCGATCTGACGCTGCTGTCCGGCCTGACCTCGGGCAAGCTGCTTGGCACCAACAACCTGTATCTCACCGGCAATACCGTCGCCAACACGCTTGAGGGCAATTCGGGGGACAACAAGGTGTTTGGCGGCGGCGGGTCGGACCGGATCGCGGGCGAAGGCGGCAATGATCTGCTGCGCGGCGAGGACGGCGAAGACCGGATCACCGGCGGCGCCGGGCAGGACAGCATGTGGGGCGGGCTGGGGGATGACACCATCTTCGGCGGCGACGGGGCGGATGTCCTGCGCGGCGGTGTCGGCTTCGACATTGCAGATTATGGCCAGTCCACCGCCGGGGTCGACGTGTCGCTTGCCCGCGGCACCGGCTTTTATGGTGCGGCGCAGGGAGACCAGCTCTACGGCATCGACGGCGTCGTCGGCTCAGATTTCAAGGACGTGCTGACCGGCAACGACGGGAGAAATCTTCTTGTCGGCGGCGGCGGTGGCGACATCCTGATCGGGCTCGGAGGGGGGGACACGTTGCTGGGCGGCGACGGCGACGACCGGTTCGAAAGCGGGCAGGGCGGCGACGTCATCCGGGGGGGCGCGGGGTATGACCTTGTCGACTACACTGACGCCGCCGGGGGCGTGATCGTCTATCTGGACGGCCGCAGCGCAACGGGCGGCTACGCGGCGGGCGACCAGATCCAGCAGGTCGAAGGCGTCATCGGCTCTGACTTTGCCGACCGGCTTTATGGCGATGCGGCGGACAACTGGCTGGAGGGTGGCTGGGGATCGGACCAGATGCAGGGCGGCGGCGGGGCCGACACCTTTGTCTTCGGCTTCAACTCGGGCCATGACACGATCCTGGATTTCGACACCGGCGCGGACCTGCTGAAGATCTCGTCCGAGCAGCTTGGCGCGGGCGGTCTGGCCGACATCCTGATCACCGAAAAGCACGGCGATACGGTGCTGACGCTTGCGGATGGCTCGACCATCACCCTTCTCGACGTGGCCAGCGCCGGCGACCTGTCGAGCTACATCCAGATCATCTGAAACGGCGATGCCGCCCTGAACCCCGGGGCGGCATCGCTTGCCTTGTCCGGCTTGCGTCGGCTCAGAATGTGGCGACGATGTTCAGGAAGGCGCCTTCCTTGCCGCCCTCGATCTCGCGCAGATCGCTGGAGACCTTGCCCCACTGATATCCGACCCCGGCCTTCACATTGTTGCCGAAGTACCGCCAGACCCCAAGCACCGCCGCCTTTTCGGTCACGCCGGTCTCATGGAACCGCATCACGCGGGCCTCGGCGGAAATGTCCCAGTTGTGGACCATGTGATAATCCATCCGCAGCACGCCAAGCGTCGCCGTACTGTCGGTGAACGCCGACGCACCACGATCGGCCACCTTTGCCTTGCGATAACCCAGCTTGCCGCCGATCGTCACTTCCTGCGTCACGTCGTAATTGGCGTCGATCGACAGGATATGCGACTTCTGGCGCGGGCCGTTCAGGTTGCCTTCGAAGTTGACCTGATCCGGGCCGGGCAGATCGTAAAGGTAGGTATAGCGGGCCAGAAGGTTCAGCCGGTCATTGTCCACCGGGCGATAGGCCAGACCGAGATTGGCCTCGATATAGCGGCCATCACGCAGCGAGGTCTGATCCGACGATGAAACCAGCGCGTCGATATTGGCAAGGAAGCGGGTCGCGTCGTTGATCTGCATCCGCGCATAGCCCGAAAGACCCCAGGTCTTGCGGTTCAGCGCCGGGTTGGACGTCGAGGTTTCGCGGCGGAATTCGCCCTTCACCCCGGCCTGAAGCCGCTCGCCCTCGGCATAATGCACCCCCATCGTCAGGCCCCGGCGCTTGAAAACGCCGGTCGAGGGATCTTCGGACTCGCCGTAGAACACGCTGCCGTCATAGGTCCACTGGTCGTTCGGCGTGAAGGTGACACCATAGGCGCTGGCCAGCGACGGGGTGTCGCCCTTGCGGTCCAGCGTGTTTTCGGCGCGCAGGGTGACGCTGTCGCTGATCCGCGACTGGCCGCCAACCACCCAGACCCCGCCATCGTCACCGGGGAAGCCCGTGCCGTCGAACCGGCGCATCGGGTCCAGCCGATAGCCCATGTGCAGGCTGGTCGCCGCGTTCGGCTCATAGGTCACCAAGGCATGACCAGCCCCGCCCAGCGATCCGTCGGAAATCTCGCCGTCGAAGGTGATCTGTTCGGTCAGCCGCGCCTTGACGCCAAAGCCGACACGGTTGTTCTTCGGCAGGCCGCCGGTAACATCTAGCGTGGCCTGACCGAAGACCCAGGCGCTCAGGTCTTCGTCGCGGGTATAGGTCAGCCGGACCGCGGCATCGGTGCGGGTGCCGTTGTAGCGGGGCGCGGCGCTCGGGTCGAAGCGGTCGGTATGCGCCACTTCGGCTTCGGCCTGCCACTGGTCGTTGATGTCGTAGATCACGCCGAGCCGGCCATCCTCACGATCCTCGGCCGCCCCGCGCCGCAACTTTTCGACCCCGAAGGTCAGGCGGGCCGACGGGTTCAGCACCAGTTCGCCCTCCAGACCGGCGGCCTTCTGGTCCTGCGCGATGTTGTAATCCGGCGAGATGAAGCCCCGCTCCTTCTCGTCGTAATAGGCCAGCACATAGCCCTCGGCCCGGCCGTTGGTGATCTCGGCCAGATCGGCGCGGCCTTCGACCCGCACAGACTGTGCCGGACGGCCGACCATGCCGGCGGTGGGATCGGTCAGGTAATCCAGACCGCCGTTCAGCGACTGGTCGAACCCGAAGCCCGGCCCCTTGCTGCGGGCGTATTCCGCCGAAAGATAGGTCTTGTCGCTGCGCCGCATCAGCATGTCGACGCCAACGAGGTCGTTGTCGGCCAGCCCGGTGGATTCACGCTGCGCGCTGGCGCCGAGCCGCAGGCTGTCGTTCACCCAGCCCTCGACGCGCAGCCCGGCCGAGGTGCCGTCGACATTGCCGACCGTCGGCACATATTCATATTGCGCCACGAGATCGAGATCATAGTCCCCCAGCGGCCGGTCGCTCACCACCCCCGACGTGGCGGCAGTCGAGAGCGGCTGCGCCAGGATCACGACGCCCTGGAAGTAGTTGATCTCGTAATCCTGCCCCTCCACCAGACGGCGGGTCTGCACCACCAGCCCGGTGACCGGATCGCGCATCTGGATGTAAAGCGTCGCCGTGCCGGTCAGGATGTCCTGACGGCGCAGGAAATAGGTGGTGCCGCCGGTGCCGCGCAGCACGTCGCGCTGTGCCAGACGATCGGGCTGCGCCGCATAGGCCGAGACCCGCAGCCGCGGTTCGCCATGGGCGGTCTGGCCGACGCTTTCATGCACGCCCTGCAGGCCATACAGCGTCCGGTCGCTGCGGATCAGGCTGGTGCCGTCATCCGCATTCTTGAAATCCCCCCAGAGCAGATGGGAATTGTCCTTCTGCACCTTGAGATACAATTTGCCCGAGGTCGGCGCATCCTCGATGATCGTGGAGTCGTCGCCGAAGGTCGGGTAGACATCGTTGTCCTGGATCCGGCGCAGGACGCTGGACGGTTCCTTGGCCCCCAGATCGTTGAAGATGTTGTCCAGCTCCTGCTCACGCGTGTCGATCGCCGCAGTGACCGTGACGCCATTGGCCATGGTGCCCTTGGCATAGCCGGCGACGCGGCCAAGCTCATAGGTTTCGCCGTCGCTCTTGCCGACGGTCAGGTCAACCATGGCGAAGTAGAACCAGTCCTCTTGCGGAATCTCGACCGGGCGGCTGAAGTCCCGCCCGCCGACGCCGACGCGCACCTGTTGCAGACCGGGCGGCAGGATGCGCTGAGTCACGAAGGCGCCGCCCGCATCCACAGGAACCGCCTCGCCCATCACCATCACAGTCGAGCCGGCGGGAACATTGTCGGCCGAAATCGTCACTGCGCCGCCATTCACCGGGATGGAGCGCCGACGGGTCATGTCCTCGCCCTCGCCTGCGGCGATGATCGACCCGTCCAGAACCGGGCTGGCCAGGCGCTGGCTCGACCGCGAGATCGGCAGAAACACCGTTTCGTCATAGCGCCCGACGCTGTCATAGACCCGCAGCGAGTAGGCCATGTCGGCGGTGCCATCGGCCGGAACATTCCACGCCGCCGTGCCGTTCGGCGACACCGGCAGAACGGCGATCACCCGGCCCGGGTCGCGCCGGTCCACGATGCGGACTTCGGACTTGGCGATATAGGCGGGATAGTTGCTGGAAGACCGGAACACCACGCTGTCCCCCGCCGCATAGCTGCGCCGCAGGTCATTGGTGGAAACCGCCAGCCGCTGCTTCGCGCCCAGCCGGTCGAAGGTCACCGAGACACCGGCCGCGGCCAGCGTCTCGTCGATGGTGCGCAGGTCGTTGGCGACCCGGACAGGCGCCCCGGCAATGATCTTCGCCGGACCACCCGAACCCGGGGCGTCAATGATGATCGAGTAGCCCTGTTCCCCCAGAGGACCGCTGGCGACATCGCCCTCGGTATTGGCCCCCGCGGGCATGGACACCACCGTCCCCGCGCTGGAGTGAACACAGCCTTCCGGCAGGCGACCGTCCACCAGGGCACAGCCTTCCACCGGGGTCAGCGGCGGCACGGCCAGCCCGCCGTCCTGCGACAGACCTTGCCCTGCGGCCAGCGCGATCGCCATGGCGCTTGTGAAGGCCAGACGGCGGCGAAGCGCCGTTCCAGCCGACCAGAAACTGGCCCCGGCAGAGGGTTCAGACACCTTGCGATAGTTCACTTTCGGCATGGCAATAATCCTCGATCCTCAATACTCACAGGCCATATCACTTCATGGTCTTTTCTACCACTAGCTTGTATCGCCCGTTCCCACGCCAGTAGTTGCGTAGCACCTTCTCGACCGCGGTCATCCGCTGCCGGGCGACAGCGCGGCTTTCGCCCGCCATCTGATAGGTGATGCGCACCGCCGAGGGCGTGTCCAGGATGGCCGCGACCGTCCGGCTGATGGCCTTGACGAAATCGTCCTTCGGCGCGTTGGAGCCGGGAACGAAGGCATTGTCAGCCACAAGGATGCGCACGACGCGGGTGATCGACACCCCGAAGTTGACCTCGGTCATCTTGCCCGCCGTCAGGCGCACGACCCGCGGATTTTCGGTGGTCAACCGATAGCCCGAGGGCAGCGACCGGGTGTCCAGTTTCAGAGCATAGTTCGAGCCGATGTCGCGCGGCAGGTCAGCACAGGGCACATGGAAGCGGCCGTGCTGGTCGGTGGTGATGAGTTCACCCCGCAGCGTGACCACCCGCGCCCCGGCAATGCCGGTTTCGCCCTTGTTCTGGTAACCGTCCTGGTTCCTGTCGTCGAACACCTTGCCGATGACCGTGCCGCAGTCGAACACCGGTTCCGCCTGCACCGTCACATTCGCCGAGGCTTGCTGGAACGGCCGCACGATATTGGCGAAGTTGGTGTAGGTGCCGGGCTTGACCCCGCCAGTGACCAGCGACGACAGCTCGATCGTCGCCGTCGCGCCGGGGGCGATCACCACTCCGCTGAAGGTGACATGCGATCCGGTCACGCTGGGCGTCACAGCACTGCCGTTCACCGTCGCCGAACCGTCCTGGAACACGAAGCCCGCGGGAAGCCGGTCGACGACCCTGATGGTGCGCGTCGTGGTCAGGTTGTTGTTGGTCACCTCGATGCGCCACGGCACCAGCTCACCCTGCCGCACGTTCACCCGCAACGAGGTCTTCTCGATCGTGTAGTCGGGCTGCTCGGCCGGGTTGGTCTGGTCGATGATGACAGCCGTCACCGCATCGTCGGACTGCGGGCCGGTTTCGGCCGTGTCGAAGCTCGCGGTATTCACGATGCTGAGCCGCCCGCGTTCGCGCATTTCCGCCGTGACTTCGACCGTCGCCTGATAAATCCAGGTTTCGCCGGCATCGAACACACCATCGCTGTCGGCATCGCCAGAGGCCAGTGTCGGACCGCTCGTCAGGCTGAGCGGAATGTCCCCGGAGGTGCTTTGCTGGATCAGCACATCCGTCAGGACCGGCGAAGTCAGGCCGACATTGCCGGTATTGGCCACTGTGATCGTATAGCCAAGCATCTGGCCGGTCACGTCCACCTCGTCGTCATCCGCGACCTTGCTGATGGTGAATTGCGGCGCAGCCGTCACCGTCGTCACCGCATCATCGCTTTGTGGCGACACGCCAGTGGCCGCAAAGCTCGCCGTGTTCACGATATCCGCGCCGGCGTCGATCATCGCCTGATCCACAGCATGGCTCGCCGTCCACACCGCCGAGCCGCCGACCGGGATCGACACCCCCGTCAAGGCCGGGCTGGAACCGCTGAACACCACCGGCAGGCTGTCGGTCAGAGTGCCCCCGGTCAGCGTCGTGCTGCCGGTATTGGTCACCGTGATCGTATAGGTCAGCGTGCCGGGGGCCGAAAGCGCGGAGGTGTCGACGTCCTTCACAATGCTGAACGAAGACGACGCCGCGACACCGACCACCGCCACCGCACTTTGTGGCTCCAGACCAGCGGGAGCGAAGGTCGCGGTGTTCACGATATCCTCGCCCGCGTCGATCATCTCCTGCGTGATGGCATAGGTTGCTGTCCAGGTGACACTGCCGCCCACCGGGATCGAGACTGCTTCGCGCTCGGGGGCGTCGCCGTCAAAGACCACTGGCAGGTTGTCGGTCAGAACGCCGTTCACCAGCGAGGTGTTGCCGGTATTGGTGACGGTGATGGTATAGCTCACCGTTCCTGCCTCGGTCACAACCTCCTGATCCACCGTCTTCTCGATGGAGAAGCCCGGGGTCTGGCTGATCGTCGTCGTGGCGTCGTCGGATTGGGCATCCGCTTCCGCCGGGTCGAAGCTCGCCGTGTTCGCGATATCCGCGCCGGAGTCGATCATCGCCTGATCGACCGCATAGCTCGCCGTCCAGGTCTCGCTGCCGCCGACCGGGATCGAGATCCCGCTCACCGCCGCGCCGCCGAAGTCGACCGGCAGGCTGTCGCTCAGCGCGCCCTCCGTCAGCGTCACGTTGCCGGTGTTCGCCACCGTGATCGTATAGGTCAGCGTGCCGGGCGCCGAAAGCGTCGCGGTATCTACGTCCTTCACGATGGAGAAGCCCGGGGTCTGGCTGATCGTCGTCGTGGCGTCGTCGGACTGCGCATCCGCTTCCGCCGGGTCGAAGCTCGCCGTGTTCGCGATATCCGCGCCGGAGTCGATCATCGCCTGATCGACCGCATAGCTCGCCGTCCAGGTCTCGCTGCCGCCGACCGGGATCGAGATCCCGC